>NZ_AP029021.1:0-3280000 GCF_037076535.1 Novosphingobium olei
ATGATCGAGGACCAGGAAGCCCTGGATCTGGCGGCCGATTGGGCGGACATCAGCCAGGGCCTGAAGAAGGACCTGGGTTCGCAGCTGCACAGCCAGTGGATCAAGCCGATCCAGCTTGGCAGCTTCTGCAAGGATACCGGCACGCTCGATCTGTTCCTGCCGACCGAATTCTCGGCCAACTGGGTCGCCGATCGCTTTGCCGATCGCCTCAGCCTCGCCTGGAAGATCGCCCGTTCGGAAGTGCGCCAGGTGCGCATCACGGTCCACCCCCGTCGCCGCGCCATGCCCGATCTGCGCGTGGCCGCCGCGTTCGAACCGGCGGCGCCTGCGCGGCCCGTGGCGCCCGCCATCGCCGAATCGACGCTCGCCGGGCTCGATCCCTCGCTGACCTTCGCCGATTTCGTCTCGGGCTCGGCCAACGTGCTGGCGGTGAACGCCGCGCAGCGCATGGCCGCGGTCGAAACCCCGCAGTTCTCGCCGCTCTACCTCAAGGGCTCGACCGGACAGGGCAAGACGCACCTGCTCCACGCCATCGGCCACGCCTATGCCGCCAACAAGCCGGGCGCGCGGATCTTCTACTGCTCGGCCGAACGCTTCATGATCGAGTTCGTCCAGGCGATGCGCTCGAACGAGATGATCGAGTTCAAGTCGCGCCTGCGCGGCTTCGACATGCTGCTGGTCGACGACATCCAGTTCATCATCGGCAAGGCCAGCACGCAGGAGGAATTCCTCCACACGATCGACGCGCTGATGAGCGCGGGCAAGCGCCTCGTCGTCGCCGCCGACCGTGCACCCCAGGCGCTCGATGGCGTCGAACAGCGGCTGCTTTCGCGCCTGTCGATGGGCCTGGTTGCCGATATCCAGCCGGCGGACATCGAGCTGCGCCGCAAGATCCTCGAACACCGCCTGGCCCGCTTCGGCAACGCACAGGTGCCGGGCGACGTGATCGAGTTCCTGGCCCGTACCATCAACCGCAACGTGCGCGAGCTGGTCGGCGGTCTCAATAAGCTTATCGCCTATGCCCAGCTCACCGGCCAGCCGGTCAGCCTGAGCCTTGCCGAAGAACAGCTGACCGACATCCTGTCGGCCAACCGCCGCCGCATCACCATCGACGAGATCCAGCGCACCGTCTGCCAGTTCTACCGCGTCGATCGCACCGAAATGGCCAGCAAGCGCCGCGCCCGCGCGGTCGTGCGCCCGCGCCAGGTCGCGATGTACCTCGCCAAGGTGCTCACGCCGCGCTCCTATCCCGAGATCGGCCGCAAGTTCGGCGGTCGCGATCACTCCACCGTGATCCACGCCGTCCGCCTGATCGAGGAACTGCGCGCCCGCGACGCCGACATGGACGGCGACGTCCGCACCCTGCTGCGCCAGCTCGAAGACTGAGCTGGAGGGGCCGGGACTGCCCTCCCACACGATCCTCCCCTGACAGGTGAGGGGGACCACCCGCAGGGTGGTGGAGGTGTGCGAGCGCGGCGCGCGGCCCAAAGAAAAGAACAGTCCTTCGACAAGCTCAGGACGGACGGGGTGTGGGAGCGCACAAAACGTCATCCCAGCGAAGGCTGGGATCGCTGGCCACCGAGCGCCGCCCAACAGTCCCGCAAACCGCCAGCGATGCCAGCCTACGCTGGCATGACGTTTAAGGAACGAGCACCCCCTCCCCGCCAAACCGCCTGCCCTGAGCCTGTCGAAGGGCTGCCCTTGTTCTCCCAGGCGCAACCGCCAGACAGCACGCAACGAAGCCCCAAAGCACTGACCTAAGCGCCGGAAGACGTCCCGGGAGCGCGAGGGGGTATCCCCCTCGCATCTGTCTCTTCCCCCTCAAACCTTGACAAAACGTACCATATAGGTTATACGCCATCCCCACGGACCGGGAGCGGCATGGCCGGCTTGCTCTTCGCTCCTTCGGGGTCAGCCGAAAGGTCATACTCCGACGCGACCGGCGCGGGTCGGCGCTGCGGGAGCCGGATCTCTCTCAAGGGATACGGCAGCGAGGGCGTTAAGCCCCAAGTCCCTCAGGGCAGCCCAACGCCACTGCAACGGACGGGCGGATGTGGTGCGGTGGTTCAACCGCGTGGCAGCGCCTCCCTGAAGTCACAGTGCCCCATGACCTGCCGAAGATCCGCTTCCACGCCGATCGAAGCCGTCCGGGCTGATCCTTCAGGGACTTATCGCTACGGACCGGGCCGCCTTGCGAGCCGCCGCCCGGGTTTCGAGCCCCCGTCCGAATTCAGGCTGAGCCGATCCGGGATAGCCAACGCCCCGCCGGCCACTCGCCACAGCGTTCCTCTTGCCCTCCACGCGCAAGCGCCACGCATGGCGCCCGCGCCGGTCGCGCAGGTCCGTACCTTCCCAACGGCGTTATCGTCCGGGCTCGCCGCCGGATGCGGCTCCATGTCTCGCGGTCAGTCCGCGCGTCGCCGCTCCAGCCAGAACACCATCGCGCTCGCCGCCGCCATGAACAGGAAGGGCATGGCGGGGAAGTGGAAGCGCGACTGGCCCGAAAAGACCATCGCGATCGCGCTCGGGTAGGCGGCGATGGCATAGGGCAGGCACCACCAGTCGACCGCACCCAGCCCCGCGCCCCCTCCGGCCCGTAGCCGCGCCAGCAGGGTCAGCGGAATCGCCAGCAGGGCCAGCGCCAGCACCGCCCAGTAGAGCGCCTGGTTGGCGGCGCGGATCAGCAGGAAAGCGCGCGCGTCGTAGTGCTTCGCGCCGGTTTCATAGGCCCAGACGCCTTCGCCGTCGCTGACCCACAGCTTGGCGAGCTTCAGCGGCATCAGCACGGCAAAGCGCATCGGGTGGGCCCTGATCCAGTCGAGGCCGAGCCGCTTCGCCGCGTCGTCGTAGGTCAGTTCGGTCAGGTCGCGCCGCGCATCGAGCGCGCGCACCACCGGGTCTTCGGGGGTGAAGCCGCCGCGCGCGCTGTCGTTGTTGCCGGTCAGCAGGGTGATCCCGCCGTTGGTCGACACCGCGACGAAGCGCCCCAGCTCGCGCTCGTTGCGCATCGACCAGGGCAGCACCACCGCCCCCGCCAGTGCCAGCACGGCAAGCCCGCGCCCCAGCGCGCGCGGCAGCCGGGGCAGGATCGGCCGTTCGCGCAGCAGCGCGATGCCCAGGACCAGCGGCACCACGATCAGCGTCTGCGCCTTGACCAGCGTGGCCATCCCCAGCACCAGCCCGCCCGCCAGCGTGCGCCAGGCCCCGGGCCGCGCCAGCAGCCAGCAACTCGCCAGCAGCAGCAGGGTGTAGAACACCTCGGTCAGCGCGAGCGGGGTGTAGAGCACCGCGTTGGGGTAGACCGCATAGCCCAGCAGCGCGAGGCGAGCGGCGCTTTCCGATCCGGTCACCTGCCGTGCGAGATCGAGCAGCAGCCAGCCCGACAGCGCTGCGGCGGCAAGGTTGGCAAGCCCCACCGTCCAGATCGAGGTGCCGAGCAGGCGGAAGGCGACCGACAGCGCCATCGGCCAGCCCGGCGGCCAATAGGCGGTGGCATGGCCATCATTGGCAAGATAGCCGAGCCCGGCGGCAAGGCTCGCCGCGCGCGAATAGTAGAAATCGGCGTCCGAGGTCGGCGTCACCGCCAGCGCGATCGCGCCCAGCCGCAGCAGCACGAGCAGCGCGAACGCCAAGGCGATGAAGCGCCGGTGGAGCAGCAAGCGCTGGAGCAGGGCAGGGGGCGAAGGGTTCACAAGGGTAGTGTCTCGCAGCTTGGCGTAAACATAGCGTTGTCCCGCCAAAGCCGATAGGCAAGCGGTCATGACCGCCGATGCCATTGCCCCCGTCGCCCACCATACCGGCCCTGACGGCCTGCGCCTTGCCCACCGCTTCCTTTCCGGCGCGGAGCCGGCGCTGGTGTTCCTGCCCGGCTACATGTCCGACATGGCGGGATCGAAGGCCGAAGCGGTGCTCGCCCATGCCGCGGCGCAAGGGCGCGCCTGCCTGCTGCTCGATTATTCGGGCTGCGGCCTGTCCGAAGGCGATTTTGCCGACGGCACGCTGTCGCGCTGGCGCGACGAGGTGGTCGACCTGATCGCGGCCAGGGGCATTGCCCGCGCGGTGCTGTGCGGATCGTCGATGGGCGGCTGGCTGATGCTGCTCGTCGCCCGCGCCATTCCGGACAGGACCGCCGCGCTCGTCGGCATTGCCGCCGCGCCCGACTTCACCGACTGGGGCTTCAGCGAGGCGCAGAAGGCGCAACTCGCCGCCGGGCGCACGATCTTCGAAGACAATCCCTATGGCCCCGAACCCACGCCGACCCACGCCACGTTCTGGCAGGATGGAGAGGCGCAGCGCCAGCTGGGGGACACGATCCCGTTCGATGGCCCGGTGCGCCTGATCCACGGCCAGGCCGATCCGGACGTGCCGTGGGACGTTTCGCTGCGCCATGCCGCCGCCCTGCGTTCAGCCGATGTGCAGGTCCACCTGATCAAGGACGGCGACCACCGCCTGTCGCGCGAGCAGGACATCGCCCTGCTGCTGCGCACCCTCGATGCCTTGCCCGCGGACGGGGGCTGAAATGCTCTCCGCCCGCGGCGCATGAAGGATGCTGACACGCCGATGATCCTGACCCTGCCCCTTCTCGCCGCGATGGCGACGCCTGTTCCGCTGACCCAGCCCGCCCATCTGCAGGTCGGCCCCAATCCTTCGCCGCAGCAGGCATCGCCCCTGCCGATCCCGCGCCGCCGCCGCGTGGTCGAAACCGCGCCGGGCACCGATGGCGCCGCGTCCGAGGAGAAGAAGCAGATGCCAGACCGTCTTGCCGCCTGCCTCGCCACCGGGCGACAGGACCTGACCGCCGGGCTCGCTTCGGCGCGGCTGTGGCGCGATGGTGCCAAGACCGATTTCGAACGCACCCGCGCCAACCAGTGCCTGGGGCTGCTGCTCAACGAAAGCGGCGACTATGCCGGGGCCGAAGGGGCCTTTGCCGCCGCCGTGGCGACGATCCCGCCCGAACAGGCGGCATCGTCGTTCCAGCTGCTCGGCATGGCCGGGAACGCCGCGCTGGCAGGCGGGCATGCCGACAAGGCGGTCGACTGGTTCGACCAGGCGCTGGCGTTGAAAGGCGTGGGCGACAACGCCGCGCGCGCCTCGCTCCAGACCGATCGCGCCCGCGCGCTGGTGGCCGCCGGGCGGATGGCCGAAGCCGGTGGCGCGCTCGATGAAGCGCATCGCCTTGCGCCCGAGGACGCCGAAGGCTGGCTGCTGTCGGCAACGCTCGCCCGCCGGGGTGGCGATCTCGATCGGGCCCAGCGCGATATCGAGGTGGCCGCCGCCAAGGATCCGCGCGATCCCGCCATCGGGCTCGAAGCCGGGGTCATCGCCGTGCTGGCGGGGCGCGACGTCGCCGCGATGAAATCGTGGGATTCGGTGATCAAGGCCGCGCCGAACAGCCCGGAGGCAAAGACCGCGCGCGGCTATCTTGAACAACTCGGCCCTGTTCCCACATCCTCTGCAACGGCATCGGCCCCCGCACCGGGTGGCCCCGCAGCGGAAAAGAAGGCCACGCCATGAAGCTATCCGTCCTCGATCTGGTCCCCGTGGTCGAGGGCGGCACGGTCGGCCAGGCGCTCGCCGATGCGGCGGCGCTGGCGCAGACCGCCGAAGCCTGCGGCTACAACCGCTACTGGGTGGCCGAACATCACGGCATGGAAGGCATCGCCAGCGCCGCGGTCGCGGTCACGCTGGCGCACGTCGGGCACGCCACCAAGACCATCCGCATCGGCGCGGGCGGCATCATGCTGCCCAACCACAACCCGCTGGTGATCGCCGAACAGTTCGGCACGCTGGACGCGCTGTTCCCCGGCCGCATCGACCTGGGGCTGGGCCGCGCGCCCGGTGCCGACCAGCGCATCGTCCAGGCGCTGCGCAAGGACGTGAACCGCGCGGCCGAGCATTTCGCCGACGACGTGTTCGAACTCCAGCTGCAGTTCGCCGGCGACAGCCGCCTGCATCTGCAGGCAACGCCGGGGCTGGGCTCTGCGCCGCAGATGTGGATCCTGGGATCGAGCCTGTTCGGCGCGCAACTCGCGGCGATGCTGGGGCTGCCCTATGCCTTCGCCTCGCACTTCGCGCCCGATCACCTCGATGCCGCGCTCAAGATGTATCGCGAACGGTTCACCCCGTCGGCCACGCTCGACAAGCCTTACTGCGCCGCCGCGATCAACGTGATCGCCGCGCCCACCGACGAGGAAGCGGTGCTGCTCGCCTCGTCGATGGACCAGAGCTTCGTGCGGCTGCGCAGCGGCAATCCGGGCAAGCTGCCGCCGCCGGTGCCGGGCTATCGCGATACGCTGCCGCCGCAGGCCGAAGCCATGCTGGCCCACATGCGCCAGGTTTCGGCGATCGGCAGCCCGCGCACCGTGCGCGAACGGCTCGAAGCGTTCCAGGCGCGCACCGGCGCGGACGAACTGATCGTTTCGGGTTCGACATTCGATCCGGCGCTGCGCCGCCGCTCGCTCGAACTGACGATGGAAGCGGTCTCGGGTCCTGTCCCCGCTTGAAGGCTTGGCTGCGCGACTAAGCATTCGCGCGGAACGGACTCGCCCGCACGCTGTTAACGCGGCCAAGCCTAGCGTGGATTCACGGGCGACGAGCATCTTGAAGTCGCGTAACGAAAAGAATATCACGCGTACGATTGCAACAGTGCAATGACATAAAATTATAACGACGCGACATCGCATCGCGCCGGTCCAGCGGGAAGAACGCCATGGCCACGAGTTCCATCGACCCCACCGCCGCCCCAGCCACGGGCATCGATCCGTCTGGCGCGCTGGCGACGACGCTTGCCAGCCGCTTCGCCGCTTCGCTCCTCCCCGCCGAAAAGGCCGATTTCGACAGCCAGCGCCTGGCCGAAGCGGCGCGCTTCGCGATGATCGCCGCGCACCGCCGGCGCGGCAGCGAAGCATCGATGGCGATCGAAAGCGTGGGCGGCAGCGAAACCAGCGCGCGCTACCTGCGCATCGCGGTGGTCAACGACGACATGCCGTTCCTGGTCGATTCGATCACCGCGACGATTGCCGCGCAGGGCCTGTCGATCGACCGGCTGGTCCACCCGGTGGTGGCCGTCCGGCGCGATGGCGATGGCCACCTGGTGGCGCTGCCCGATGGCGATGCGCCGGGCGAAAGCCGCGAATCGATCGTCTATCTCGAAACCGAACGCGCCGATGCCAAGGCCCGGCGCGACCTGACCAGCGCGCTCGCCGCCACGCTCGACGACGTTCACGCCGCCGTGGCCGACTGGCCGCGGATGCAGGCAGCGATGCAGGAAGATGCGCGCCGCCTGGCCGATCCCGAAGGCGCCGCGCTGCTGCGCTGGCTGGCCGATGGCATGCTGACGCAGCTGGGCCACGTCACCCGCCGCCGCGATGGCAGCGAAGGGGACAAGCTCGGCATCTGCCGCGCCAGCGACCAGACGCTGCTCGCCGCTGCATCCTACGAACGCGCCTTCGCCTGGTTCGACCACGTGGGTGCCGATGGAGCCGGCCGTGCGCCGCTGATCGTCAAGGCCAACCGCATCGCGCGCGTCCACCGCCGCGTGCCGCTCGACCTGTTCATCGTGCCGGTGATCGAACAGGGTCAGGTGGTGGCGATCTCGATCCACGCCGGGGTGTGGACCAGCGCGGCGCTGGCCGCCGCGCCCGATCGCATCCCGCGCATGCGCACCCAGCTTGCCGACCTGATGGACAAGTTCGACTTCGCGCCGCAGGGCCATGCGGGCAAGGCGCTGGTCCATGCGCTGACCGCGCTGCCGCACGACCTGCTGATCGGCTTCGACGACCACGATCTGGAACGCATCGCCACCACGATGATGAGCCTGGTCGACCGCCCGCGGCCGCGCCTCGCGCTGGTCCGCGCCCCGCTCGCCCGCCATCTCTTCGCCTTCGTGTGGCTGCCGCGCGACGTGCAGTCGACCGAGGTGCGCCTGCAGGTGAAGGCGATGCTCGAGGCCGAAACCGGCGCGCAGGTGCTCGACTGGAGCCTGCAGGTCGAAGGCAGCACGCTCGCCATGATGCGCTTCGTGCTCGACATCCGCGACGGGCAGGACGTGCCCGACGAAGCCGCGCTGGATGCGGCGTTGCAGGCGATGGTGCGCGGCTGGGCCGGCGCGGTCGAGGCCGAGCTTGCCCGCACCGAGGAGCCTTCGCGCGCCGCCGCGCTCGCCACCCGCTATGCCGAGGCGTTTCCGGTCGGCTATCGCGCCGCGCAAGGCGCGAGCGAGGCGGCGGACGACATCCGCGTGCTGCGCGGCCTCAACGGCACCAACGCCCCGCGCCGCGCCGCGCGCCTCCACCGTCTGGCCGGTGAGGAAGGGCTGCGCCTGAAGCTCTACCAGCGCGAAGGCGCCATCGTCCTGTCGGACGCGGTGCCGGTGCTGGAAAACTTCGGCTTCCGCGTGCTGGAAGAAGTGCCCACCGCGCTCGACAAGGGGCGGCTGGGCTTCATTCACGATTTCCTCGTCGGCACGCCCGTGGGCAGCAACCCGGACGACCTGCTGGCGCGCGCAGGCGCGATCGAGGCATCGCTTGCCGCCGTGCTCAACGGCCAGGCCGAAGACGATGCGTTCAACCGCCTGATCGTGGCGGTGGGCCTGTCCGCGCCCGAGGCGAACTGGCTGCGCGCGTGGTTCCGCTATCTGCGCCAGACGGGCCTTACCTTCACGATCCAGACCGTGGTCGATGCGCTGCGCAATGCGGGTGCGGTCACGCGCGGGCTCGTCGCGCTGTTCGCCGCGCGGCATGATCCGAAGTTCTCCGGCGACCGCGCCAAGGCCGAAGGCGATGCGGCCGAGGCGATCCGTGCCGGGCTTGCGGGCGTGGCCGCGATCAACGACGACCGCCTGCTGCGCGCCTTCCGCGCCGTGGTCGAAGCGGTGCTGCGCACCAATGCCTTTGCCCCGGCAGCGGAGGAAGCGCTGGCCTTCAAGATCGATTCGTCGCTGGTCCCCGGCCTGCCCCGGCCGGTGCCGTGGCGCGAGATCTTCGTCTATTCGCCACGCGTCGAAGGCATCCACCTGCGCGCCGGGCCCGTGGCGCGCGGCGGCCTGCGCTGGTCGGACCGGCGCGACGACTTCCGCACCGAAATCCTTGGCCTGATGAAGGCGCAGCGCGTGAAGAACGCGGTGATCGTGCCGACCGGGGCCAAGGGCGGGTTCTATCCCAAGCAGCTGCCCGATCCTGCGGCCGACCGCGAAGGCTGGCTGGCCGAAGGCAAGGCCAGCTACCAGGTGTTCATCCGCACGCTGCTGTCGATCACCGACAACATCGTCGAAAACAAGGTGGTCCATCCGGCCGGCGTGGTCATCCGCGATGGCGAGGATCCGTACTTCGTCGTCGCCGCCGACAAGGGCACGGCGACCTTCTCCGACGTTGCCAACGCCATCGCCGCCGAACGCGATTTCTGGCTCGACGATGCTTTCGCCAGCGGCGGCTCGAAGGGCTATGACCACAAGGCGATGGGCATCACCGCCAAGGGCGCGTGGCTGTCGGTGCGGCGCCACTTCCTGGAAATGGGCGTCGACGTGCAGTCCGAACCGGTGCGCGTGGCGGGCTGCGGCGACATGTCGGGCGACGTGTTCGGCAACGGCATGCTGCTCAGCCAGTCGATAAAGCTGGTCGCCGCCTTCGACCACCGTCACGTGTTCCTCGATCCCGATCCCGATCCGGCGGCAAGCTGGGCGGAACGCGCGCGCATGTTCGCGCTGCCGCGGTCGAGCTGGGACGATTACGACAAGAGCCTGATTTCCGAAGGCGGCGGCGTGTTCCCGCGCACGATGAAGGCAATTCCGCTCTCGCCGCAGGTCCAGGCGCTGCTCGGCGTTGCGCTCGACGAGATCGACCCCGACACGCTGATCTCGCTCACCCTGCAGAGCCCGGTGGACCTGCTGTGGTTCGGCGGCATCGGCACGTATGTGCGGGCAAGCCACCAGAACAACGTCGAGGTGGGCGATCCCGCCAACGACACTGTCCGCGTCGCCGCCAACGAAGTGCGCGCCAAGGTGATCGGCGAAGGCGCCAACCTTGGCACCACGCAGGCCGCGCGCATCGAATTCGCGCTCCACGGCGGGCGCATCAACACCGACTTCATCGACAATTCGGCCGGCGTCGATTGTTCGGACAACGAGGTCAACATCAAGATCGCGCTCGCTGCGGCCAAGCGCGCGGGCCACCTCGACGAGGACGGCCGCGTCGCGCTGCTGACCGAGATGACCGACGCGGTCGCGCACCTGGTGCTGGAAGACAACCGGCTGCAGGCGCTCGCCCTGTCGATTGCCGAACGCGGCGGCGCGGGCGCGGTGCCGGCGCAGTCGCGGGTGATCGACGTGCTCGAGGAAGGCGGCGATCTCGACCGCAAGACCGAGGGCCTCGCCAGCGCCGAGGACTATGCGCGCCGTGCGGGCGCCGGGCTGGGCCTCACCCGCCCGGAACTCGCCGTGCTGCTGTCGAGCGCCAAGCTGGTGCTGCAGCGCGCGCTGGAAGACAGCCCCGTGGTCGACGATCCGGTAATGGAAGTCGAACTTGTCGCCGCGTTCCCGCCGCAGATGCAGGAACGCTTCGAAACCGAGATCGTCCACCACCGCCTGCGCCGCGAAATCATCGCGACCAAGCTCGCCAACCGCATCATCAACCGCATGGGCCCGGTCCATCCTTTCGAACTGATGGAAGAGGAAGGCTGCACGCTGGCGCAAGTCGCAGCCGCCTTCGTCGCCGCCGAACGGCTGCTCGACCTGCCCGAAACATGGAGCCTGCTCGATGACACGGCGATGGCCGAAGACCAGCGCATCGCCATGTTCGAACGCGTGGCGCGGGGCCTGCGCGGCCATGTAGCCGATGTGCTGCGCGCCGGGCGCGGCACGCTTTCGCCCGATGCGCTGATCGAGGATCTGGCCGGCGGCGTCGGCCTGCTGTCGCACACCGCGGCCGAACTGCTGCGCGGCGAAGCGCAGGCGCAGGCGGCGCGGATGCGGCAGGACCTTGCGGCCCAGGGCGTGCCCGATGCGATCGTCGATCGCGTGGCGCACCTGTTCGATCTCGACGGCGCGATCGGGCTGGCCCACCTTGCGGGCGAGCTGAACGTCGATGCGGCGCGGCTTACGGGCGCGTTTGCCGATCTGGGCGCGGGGCTGGGGCTCGACTGGGCGCAGCAGGCGGCCAGCCGGTCCAACCCGTCGGACACGTGGGAACGGCTGCTGGTTTCGGGCCTTGCGCGCGATTTCCAGCAGATGCGCTTGGACTTCCTTGCCCGCAACGGCGGCGGCGATCCCGATGGCGGCGTCGCGCGCTGGTTCGCCGCGCACGAAGTGCCGGTGCGCCAGTTCCGCGCGCTGATCACCCGGGCGCAGGCGAATCCGGTGCCCGCGCCCGCCATGCTCGCCCAGATCGCCAGCCAGGCGCGCACGCTGCTGATGCGCTGAGTTTGGCCCAATCCGACTTTTTGACCACGATTAGTTGACGCGTCCGTCTTTTCTGCCAATTCGGCCACCAAACGTGGAGGATCGTGGCATGGATAAGGCGGACGTTGTCATTGTCGGGGCCGGGCACGGCGGGGCGCAGGCGGCGATCGCCTTGCGGCAGAACGGGTTCGAAGGCTCGATCCTGGTGCTGGGGCGCGAACCCGAGCTGCCCTATGAACGCCCGCCGCTGTCCAAGGAATACCTGGCCCGCGACAAGACCTTCGACCGCATCCTGATCCGCCCGGCGCAGTTCTGGGAAGACAAGCAGGTCACCATGGCCCTGGGCCGCGAAGTGACCAAGGTCGATGCCGTGGCCAAGGTCCTGACCCTCGCCGATGGATCGAGCGTCGAATACGGCTCGCTGATCTGGGCAGCGGGCGGCGATCCGCGCCGCCTGTCGTGCGCCGGGGCCGATCTTGCCGGCGTCCACGCCGTGCGCACGCGCGCCGATGTCGATACGCTGATGGGCCAGCTCGATGCCGGCGCGAAGACCGCGGTGGTGATCGGCGGCGGCTACATCGGGCTGGAAGCGGCGGCGGTGCTGACCAAGTTCGGCGTGCACGTGACCCTGCTCGAAGCGCTGCCGCGCGTGCTGGCGCGCGTCGCGGGCGAAGCGCTGTCGACCTTCTACCAGGACGAACACCGCGCCCACGGCGTCGATCTGCGCACCGAGGTCGCGGTCGACTGCATCGAGGGCGACGGCGCCAAGGTGACCGGCGTGAAGCTGGCCGATGGCAGCGTCCTGCCGGCCGAGATCGTGATCGTCGGCATCGGCATCATCCCCTCGGTCGGCCCGCTGCTCAGCGCGGGCGCGGCGGGTGGCAATGGCGTGGATGTGGACGAATACTGCCGCACCTCGCTGCCCGACGTCTACGCGATCGGCGATTGCGCGGCCCATGCCAACGATTTCGCCGATGGCGCGGTGATCCGCCTCGAATCGGTGCAGAACGCCAACGACCAGGGGACGACCGCGGCCAAGGCGATCTGCGGCAATCCGGTGCCGTACAAGGCAACCCCGTGGTTCTGGTCCAACCAGTATGACCTGCGCCTGCAGACCGTGGGCCTGTCGACCGGGCACGATGCCACGGTGCTGCGCGGCGATCCGGCAACGCGCTCGTTTTCGGTGATCTACCTCAAGGGCGGCAAGGTGATCGCGCTCGACTGCGTGAACATGGTCAAGGACTATGTGCAGGGCAAGAAGCTGGTCGAAACGCGCGCCGCCATCGCGCCCGAGAAGCTCGCCGATGCCGCCGTGCCGCTCAAGGAACTTGTCTAGATCCTCGCTCTGATCTCACAGTTCCGTCCGTCCTTGAGCTTGTCGAAGGACCGCTCTTGTTCGTCGCGGGTTGCGCTGCGTTGCAAGGGGAAGGACAGCCCTTCGACAAGCTCAGGGCAGGCGGGGTTGGGGTAATGCGAGCCGCGCGAGCGCCCAGCGGGCGGCTTCGGCCACCGCGGGGTCGGGGTCGTTGAGCAGGGCGGTAACGGGGCCTGCCAGCGCCACATCGCCGCTGTTGCCGGCGGCATATAGGCAGTTGCGCACCATCCGGTCGCGGCCGATGCGCTTGATCGGGGAGCCGGCGAACACCCGGCGGAAGGTCGCATCGTCGAGCGCGAGCAGTTCGGCCAGCTTGGGCGCCACGAGTTCGGCGCGGGGGAGGTAGGCGCGGTTGGCCTGCGCCGCCTTTGCGAACGAGTTCCACGGGCAGACCGCCAGGCAATCGTCGCAGCCGTAGATGCGGTTGCCGAGCCCGGCGCGTAAGGTTTCGGGCACCGGGCCCTTGTGCTCGATGGTGAGGTAGGAAACGCAGCGCCGCGCATCGAGGCGGTAGGGCGCGGGGAAGGCCTGCGTGGGGCAGGCATCCTGGCAGGCGCGGCACGATCCGCAGCGGTCCGCGTGGGGGGTGTCGAACGGCAGGTCGATCGTGGTGAACACCGCGCCCAGGAACAGCCAGCTGCCGTGGGTGCGGCTGACCATGTTGGTGTGCTTGCCCTGCCAGCCAAGGCCCGCCGCCTGTCCCAGCGGCTTTTCCATCACCGGGGCGGTATCGACGAAGACCTTGACCTCCGCCCCCGGCACTTGCGCCACCAGCCAGCGTGCCAGCGCCTTGAGCGCGCGCTTGACCACGTCGTGATAGTCGGCCCCTTGCGCATAGACCGAGATGCGGCCCCGGTCCGGCACGTCCGCCAGCGCCAGCGGATCGTGCGCGGGGGCATAGCTCATGCCCAGCGCGATCACGCTTTTCGCTTCGGGCCAGAGCGACTGCGGCCCGCGCCGGTGGTGCAGGCGGGTTTCCATCCACTCCATGGTGCCGTGGGCGCCTTCGCCCAGCCACTGTTCCAGCCGTTCGCCGCGCACCGGATCGTCGGCGGCGGGCGCAATGCCGCAGGCGGCAAAGCCCAAAGCCTCGGCCTCGGCCCTGATCCTTTGGGCAAGTGCTGCGTGCGCGTTAACCAAACTTGCTGTCCCGCTCGTTCATCGCCTAGGGTTAACGCCTCGCAGTCATGAAGATCCAGCTAGGGGAATGGGCGGTGTCGGGCAATCATGGCGATGCTGCCGCTGTTGACGCTTGCGGAGCGGAACTGGCCATCGAAGCGCGCGCGCTGGTCAAGCGGTTCGACGATTTCACCGCGGTCGACGGGGTCGACATCAGCGTTCCCAAGGGCGCGATCTACGGCATTCTCGGCCCCAACGGCGCGGGCAAGACCACCACGCTGCGCATGCTGCTGGGAATCATCGATCCCGATTCGGGCACCCGCCGCGTGCTCGGCTCCGACCGGCCGACCGAGGTTGCCCGGCGCATCGGCTACCTGCCCGAAGAGCGCGGGCTGTACCCGGCGATGAAGGCGACCGACGCCATCGCCTTCCTCGCCGCGCTGCGCGGGGTGCCGCTGGCCGAAGGGCGGCGCAAGGGGCGCGAACTGCTCGAAGCGCATGGCCTTGGCTATGCCGCCGACCGCCAGATCCGCCAGCTGTCCAAGGGCATGGCGCAGCAGGTGCAGCTGCTCGGCACGCTGGTCCACCAGCCGGATCTGGTGGTGTTCGACGAACCGTTTTCGGGCCTCGACGCGCTCAACCAGGGCAAGCTCGAACGCACGATCCGCGATCTGGCCGCGCGTGGCACCACGGTGATCTTTTCGACCCACGTGATCGCCCATGCCGAGCGGCTGTGCGACCAGGTGGCGATCATCGCCGGGGGCAAGGTGCCCTTTGCCGGGCCCGTGGACGCCGCACGCGATCGGCTGCGCCCGCAGGTGCGGCTGGAAACGCGTGTTGCAGATGGGCCGTGGCGCGCCGCACTGCCCGCCGATGCGCGGCACGAAGGCGCGTTCTGGTACTTCACCCTGCCCGAAAGCGGGATCGAGCCGCTGCTGCGCGCGCTGATCGAAGGGGAGGCGGGGATCCTCAGCCTGTCGATCGAGCGGGCCGGCCTGCACGATGCCTTCGTCGCCATCGCGGGCGAAGCGGCGGCCAGGGCGCTGGAGGAAAGCGTGGCCGACGCGGCGCAAGGGGCGCAAGTGAAAGGAGGGCGCCGCTGATGCTGCCTGAAAAACTGCGCGCGGCCTTCGTCGTCGCCCGGCGCGATTTCGTCGCGGTGATCTTTTCCAAGACCTTCATCTTCTTCCTGCTGGGGCCGCTGTTCCCGCTGGTGATCGGCGCGATGGCGGGGTCGATCGGTGCGCAAGTGCAGCGCGATCTCGACAATCCGTCGATCGGCGTTGCCATGCCCGCGCACCAGGGTGACCGGCTGGTTCGGGCGCGCAACGCCATGGCCGACCGGATGGCGGGGCAGGTGCCCGATTTCGTGGTGCTGGACCGCCTGCGCGATGGCGAGACGTTCGATGCGCGCGCCGAACTCGCCAAGGGCAGCGGCGTTGCCGCCGTGGTCACCGGCACGCTCGATGCGCCGGTGCTGACCGGCCCGCAGGGGCGCATCGGCGATTGGCAGGGCATGATCTCTACCTTCGCCGCACGCGCCCGCACGGCGAGCCCCACCGCCTTTCCAGAAGTGCGCGGCGACGTGGTGCAAACGACCGTCGCAAGCCAGCGCAACGGCCGCATCGCCACCGCGCAGGGCGGGCAGGTGCTGCTGTTCCTGCTGACCATGCTGCTGGCGGGCATGGTGCTGTCCAACCTGGTGGAGGAAAAGGGCAACAAGATCATCGAGGTGCTGGCCGCGGCCATCCCGATGGACGCACTGTTCCTGGGCAAGCTGTTCGCCATGCTGGCGGTCAGCCTTGTCGGCATCGCCGTGTGGGGCACGGCCTATGGCGCGCTGGTGATGGCCGGCATGCGATCGATGCCCGAACTGGCGACGCCGGCGGTCGGCTGGCCGGTGTTCCTGGTGCTGGGCTTCTTCTACTTCGCCATGGCCTATCTGCTGCTGGGGTCGCTGTTCCTGTCGATCGGCGGCATGGCGACGACCGTGCGCGAAGTGCAGACGCTGTCGATGCCGGTGACGATGATGCAGCTGATGGTGTTCTTCTTCGCCAGCTTCGCGCTGGCGCGGCCGGGCACCTGGATCGAATGGGCGGCCATCCTGTTCCCCGTCAGCTCGCCCTTCGCGATGATCGCGCAGGCCGCGCAGAAGCCGGCGCTGTGGCCGCATCTGCTGGCGCTCGGTTGGCAGGCCGCGTGGGTGCTGCTGATCGTGCGGATGGGCGCGCAGCTGTTCCGCCGCACCGTGCTGAAATCGGGGGCGGGTGGGCGTCCGGCGCGGCGTTCGATCTTCGCGATGTTGCGAAAACCGGCCTAATTGACACTCGTGTAGGTTGCGCGGATAGTACGCGCACAAGGCGGCCGTCGGACGGGCGAGTCGCCGCGCATGAGAGGATCCGCATGGCCACGCAACTCGCGCCCGAGGCACCTGCTTTCACCTATCGCCGTTCGCCCACCGCCAACGAAGCGTTCGAGGAATGGCTGCGCAGCAATCCGCAGGCGCTGCCGACGCACACCCACCCGTGGGACGTCAGCCGCTCCGACATCTACGTCAACGACACCTGGGGCCCGATCTTCCGCGAAATGCGCGAGAAGGCGCCCGTCAACAAGGTGACCGGCACGCCCTATGGCGATTACTGGAACGTGGCGAGCCACCAGGCGATCAGCCATGTCGAGGCGCTGCCCGAGCTGTTCTCCTCGTCGTGGCGCCATGGCGGCATCACCATCGGCGATCCGCCGGCCGACATCGATCCCGAAGTGCTCGCCGAACGGCAGCTGCCGATGTTCATCGCGATGGACCGGCCCGAGCACACCGGCCAGCGCCGCACCGTGGCGCCCGCCTTCACGCCCGCCAAGATCGTGGAGATGGAGGCGGAAATCCGCCGCCGCACCGCCACCGTGCTCGATTCGCTGCCTGTCGGCGAAAAGTTCGACTGGGTCGACAAGGTTTCGATCGAGCTGACCACGGGCATGCTCGCGATCCTGTTCGGCTTCCCGTGGGAAGACCGCCGCCTGCTGACGTTCTGGTCGGACTGGGCGGGCGATGTCGAGCTGACGCTGGCGCGCGATCTGGCCGACGACCGCCACGCGATCCTGATGGAGATGGCGCACTATTTCCAGCGCCTGTGGATGGAGCGGATGGGGGCGGCGCCCACGCCCGACCTCATCTCGATGATGATCCATTCCGAGGCGATGAGCCACATGAGCCCGCAGGAGTTCATGGGCAACCTGGTGCTGCTGATCGTGGGCGGCAACGATACCACGCGCAACACCATGTCGGGGATCGTCCACGCGCTGCACACCTTCCCGGACCAGCGCGCGATCCTGGAAGCCGATGGATCGGTGATCCCCAACGCGGTGCAGGAATGCATCCGCTTCGTGACGCCGCTTGCCCACATGCGCCGCACCGCCACCGCCGATGCCGAGCTGTTCGGCAACGAGATCAAGGCCGGCGACAAGCTGGTGATGTGGTACCTTTCGGCCAACCGCGACGAAGCGGTGTTCCCCAATGCCGACAAGCTGCTGGTGGAGCGCGAGAACGCCCGGCGGCACCTGTCGTTCGGCTATGGCATCCACCGCTGCGTGGGCGCGCGCCTTGCCGAACTGCAGCTGCGCGTGCTGCTCGAGGAAATGCGCGAACGCCGCATGCGGGTGCACGTGACGGGCGAGGTCAAGCGGGTGCGCGCGAACTTCGTCCACGGCTTCCGCAAGCTGGAAGTCGAAGTCGAACGGTACTGAACAAAGCGGCCCTGAACGCGCGCGTGATCCCGGTCATCGCGCGTTCAGGGACGAATCGCTAGCCAGACGGGGTCCGGCGGCGGTTTATCCCTCCCCCACCACAGCCGGATCGAACCGCCGGAGGCGGGCACCCAGCCCCCCCCTAGCCCGTCTCCGGCAAGGTTCCATTGCTTCCCGGCAAGCGTTTCCCATATCCGGCCGGGCCACCAGGCCAGACCTCAGGCCGAACATCAGGAAAGCTGCGATGCCCCACGCGCCCTTGTCCGCTCCCGCCAGCCGCCGCCAGATCCTTGGCGGGATCGCCGCGGTTTCGACGCTGGCGCTGGCCAGTGCCTGCGGTGCGACGCCGGTGGCGCAGGGTAACTTCCCGGTGCGCTTCAGCGATGCCGAATGGAAGAAGCGGCTCACCCCGGAACAATACTACATCCTGCGCCAGGCCGGCACGGAGCGGCCATTCACTTCGCCCCTGCTCAACGAACACCGCAAGGGCACGTTCGTCTGCGCGGCGGACGGCAATGCGCTGTTCTCCTCTGCCACCAAGTTCGACAGCGGCACCGGCTGGCCCAGCTTCTGGAAGCCGCTCGACCGCGCGGTGGCGACGACCACCGATCGCAGCTTCGGCATGAACCGAACCGAAGTGCACTGCACCCGCTGCGGCGGGCACCTGGGCCACGTGTTCGACGATGGCCCGAAGCCGACCGGGCTGCGGTATTGCATGAACGGCGATGCGATGAAGTTCCGGCCGGGCTGACGCTTCGGCCAGGCCTGCATCGTCGGGCGGCGTAGCCCTTTTAGGTTGCCGCCCCCCGGCAACGCTATCGCCGCGCGCGGCGCCGTGCCATGAGGCGCCCCGCGATGCGCCTCATCAAGCTGTTCCTGCTGTTGCCGCTGCTGGTGCTCCTGCTGGTGGCGGGCGTCATCCGCGATCGCGATCCGCTGCGCCAGCCCCGGCTCGAGCCGCAGGGCGCGCTGGGGCTCACCGATCTGCTGGGGGCATCGGGCCCGATCGCGGTCGGCCCGGACGTGCAGATCGTCGGTGCCTGGGCGATGCGGGGCGGGTTCCCCTTGTTCGGCAACTATTCGGCGCTGACCTTCCTGCCCGATGGCCGCCTGTTCGCGCTGGGGGACCGCAACAGCTATCTGGTGATGCAGACGCCCGATCGCGGTACGGGGCCGGTCGCCGTGGGGATGCCGTTCCCGGTCACCTGGCCAGACCTGCACATTTCGACCGACGCCGAATCGGTCAGCGCGATTGCCGGCACGGGGCAGCTGCTGGTGGGGCGCGAAGGCACCGATCGCCTGGCGGTGTTCGATCCCGACATGACGCGCTTCCATGAAATCCGGGTGCGCGAGTTGCGCGAATGGGGCTTCAACCAGGGGCCCGAAGCAATGCGCCAGCTGGCCGACGGGCGGCTGGTGCTGATCGCCGAGATGCGCCAGCACTGGTACGACCGCAGCCGCTATCCCGGCTTCGTCTTCCGCGGCATTCCGCAGCCGGGTGAACGTCCGGCGCGCTTCGTGCTCGACATGCCCGAAGGTTTCCGCCCGACCGAGCTGGCGCAGTTGCCCGATGGGCGGGTGCTGGTGCTGGGCCGCAAGTTCACCGTCACCGGCTTCTACAGCGTGATCGTCACCGCCGACCCCGGGGACATCCGCGCCGGGGCCGAAGTGCGCACGCAGGAAATCGCGCGGATCGGCGATTCGCGGGTGCGGGAAAACTACGAAGGGATGGCGGTGCGGCCCGAACGCGATGGATCAGCCACGATATGGCTGGTTTCGGACAGCAACACGATGGTCTGGCTGCAGCGAACGATCCTGCTCAAGCTGCATGTCCGAAAGGCGGGGGAAGCCGCCGGTCGGAGCGATCCCCGGGTGGGCTGAGCCACCCCTGGGACCGTTCGGGAAAGGCCGGCTGCGCCCGTGCGCGCCGGCCCGTTGTCCCGGATCAGGCGGCGGTGGCGACCGCCTTGACCAGCTCGCGCTTCACCTTGAGCGCGCGCGGGGAAAGCTTCGTGTCCGACTGCTTGAGCAGCCAGTTGTCGAGGCCGCCGTTGTGCTCCACCGAGCGCAGGCCATGGGTCGAGACGCGGAACTTGAAGCTGCGGTCCAGCTTCTCGCTCATCAGCGTGACGTTCTGCAGGTTGGGCAGGAACAGACGCTTGGTCTTGTTGTTGGCGTGGCTCACGTTGTGACCGACTTGGCGGCCCTTACCGGTCAGTTCGCAGATACGCGACATGGTCAAAACTCGCTTCGTGTGTTCGATAAACCTATCGGGAAGGCGCGGCCTTTATCGATTCAGGGCGCGAAGTCAAGGATTCGCGGGCGCAGATTGCGTTGCACGGGGCAAGCGGTGCCGGTAGGCCCGCAGCATGACCCGCTGGCCGCTTCCCGTACCCATGCAGGCCGCGCTGGAACAGGCGCGCTGCGCCGCCGATGAAGGCGAAGTGCCGATCGGCGCGGTGATCGTCAAGGACGGCGCGATCATCGCCCGCGCCCGCAATGCGCCGCGCGGCACGTGCGATCCCACCGCCCATGCCGAAGTGCTGGCGATTCGCGCCGCCGCCGCCACGCTGGGCCAGGAACGGCTCGAAGGCTGCGACCTGTGGGTGACGCTGGAGCCCTGCGCGATGTGTGCCGGCGCCATCGTCCATGCGCGGATCGCGCGGGTGTACTACGCCGCGTCGGACCCGAAGGGCGGCGCGGTGGAGCACGGCGGGCGGATCTTCGACCAGCCGACCTGCCTGCACCGGCCCGAAGTCTATTCCGGCATGGGCGAGGGCGCGGCGGCGGCCCTGCTGCAGGATTTCTTCAGGGCGCGGCGATAGACACGGGCGCATCGTTGCCCGGTCCGTCGCGGCCCCTGGGACACGCGACGTAGGCCTTGCTGCGGCCCAGGCAGAGGTGGACTTCCTTCAACTGCCCCTCGCGCCCCAGCAACAGGCGGATGCCGCGCATCGGCAGGCCCGGATTGGCGGCGACGAAGGCGCGGCGCAAGGTGCCGGCATCGAGCGTGGGCCGGCGGGCGAGCGCCGCCATGTCGGGCAGGCGGACGCGCGCCCAGGCTTTCTCCGCCTCGCCGAAATAGACCGCCGGGGTGGCGCTCATGCAAGCGCCGTGCTTGGCCCATTCGTGGGTCAGCAGGTCGGGGCTGGGCGTCATGCACAGATGGCGGCGCAGCGTGGCGACATCGGGCATGGTGCGCGCGGGGCACCATTGCGGCCAGCCGCCGCCGCGCGCCTCGGGCCACAGGCCGTGGAGGACGAAGCCGAAGCGCCCCATCGTGCCGCACTGCATCGATTCGCCGCCACCGGTGCGGCGCGTGCGGCAGAATTCGGGCGACCAGCTGAGCGCCAGCGTATAGCCCGCGATGGCGGTGCGCCGCATCGGGCCATCGGGCGCGGGCGCGGGCGGTTGGGCAAAGGCCGGGGGCAGGCGGCACGAGGGCGCTTCGGCCCGGGCGGCGGCCGAAGTGGCGGTGACAGCGAGCGCCAGCGCCACCAGACGGGCGCGGCGCACGGGCATCAGCGCTTGGCCAGCCATTCGCCGGTTTCGCGCCGGAACAGGAAGACGAGCGCTGCCACCTCGATCGACAGCGCGGCAAGGCTCAGCAGCGCGAAGACCGGGCTGATCGCCTTGGCCAGTGCGGGGATGCCGGCAATGCCGATCAAGTCGAGCACGGCGAGCGCGACGACGAACCAGCGCGCCAGCCCCATCCGCCCGCGCGAGACGACGAGGGCAAGCCCGGTCGAGACGGCGGCATTGGCAAAGGCACCGGTCATGATCGTGGGCGGGGCGGCCTGGGTGAAGGCGGCGAGCGCGCCCATGAAGGCGGCCACGTTGCCAAGGCGCAGCGCCTGCGCGGCAAGGAACAGGCGCTCGAACCAGGTGACCGAAACGGGGCGGTTCATGCGGCTGCTCCTGCGGTTGCTCCAAGCGGGGTGAAATCGAGCCCGATGTCGGCGGCGGGCGCCGACTGGGTGAGGCGGCCGACCGAAACGTAGTCGACACCGGTGGCGGCGATGGCGGCGATGGTGTCGAGCCGGACCCCGCCGCTCGCCTCGCACGGCACGCGCCCGGCGACGACGGCGAGCGCTTCGCGCAAGAGGTCGGGGCCCATGTTGTCGAGCAGCAGGCGGGTGGCCCCGGCGGTGAGCGCGGGCTCGATCTGGTCGATGCGGTCGACCTCGCAGATCACGTCCTTCACACCCGCCGCCAGCGCGCGGCGCACCGCTTCGGCAACGCCGCCGGCGACGAGGACGTGGTTGTCCTTGATCATCGCCGCGTCCCACAGCCCCATGCGGTGGTTGTGGCCGCCGCCGGTGCGCACGGCATACTTTTCGAGGTGGCGCAGGCCGGGGATGGTCTTGCGCGTATCGAGCAGCTTCGCCTTGGTTTCGCCCATGGCGGTGACATAGGTGCGGGTGAGCGTGGCGACGCCCGAGAGGTGCTGCACCGTGTTGAGCGCGGAGCGTTCGGCGGTGAGCATGGCGCGGGCGTTGCCTTCCAGCCGCATCAGCTCGCTGCCCGCCGGAACCTGCGCGCCTTCCTCGACAAGGATGTCGATCGTCATGTCGGGATCGAGCGCGCGGAAGAAGGCCGCCGCGATCGGCAGCCCGCAGACCGCAATCGCATCGCGGCTGTCCATCACGCCCGAAAAGCGCGCGTCGGCCGGGATCACGCTGTCGCTGGTGACGTCGACGCCGCCGCCGGGCAGGCCGTGGCCGAGGTCTTCGGCAAGCGTGGCGGCGACGAAGGCGTCGAGATCGAAACCGGTGAGGGTAAAGCTGCTCATGGCCTGCGCCATACCACCCCGGCGCACCGTGTCGAGCGGGAGTCGCCGCACGGTGCGCGGTGTCTCGACTTCGCTCGACACGAGCGGGATTTAGCGTTCAGCGATCAGTGGACGAAGCGCGCCACCACGTCGCGGTAGGAGCGGCTGACCTTCACTTCCGCGCCGCTTTCCAGCACGAGGAAGCATTCGCCGTTGGTGTGCGGGCGGACCTGGCGCACCTGATCAAGGTTGACGATCTTCGAGCGGTGGACGCGCTGGAATACGCGCGGATCGAGCCGGCGTTCGAGATCCTTCATCGTTTCGCGCAGGATCAGCGAATTGTCGCCGGTGTAGATGCACATGTAGTCGCCCGCCGCCTCGATCCGTTCGATCGAATCGACATCGACCCGGAAGATCTGGCCGCGATCCTTGATGTTGATCAGCTTTTCGAAGCGGCCGGCGGCAGGTTCGCCATCATCGACCATTTCGGGCATCGCATCGGGGGCCACTTCGGCGAGCACGTTCTTGAGCTTTTCCGCTTCTTCCAGCCCGCGCTTTTCGGCAAGGCGGGTGCGCGCGCGATCGAGCGCGTCGGCGAGGCGGTCTTCCTCCACCGGCTTGAGCAGGTAGTCGACGGCGTTGGCTTCGAACGCCTTGATCGCGTGTTCGGAAAAGGCGGTCACGAACACGAACAGGGGCGGATCGATCTCCATCACGCCCTTGACCACCGAGAAACCGTCGAAGCCGGGCATCTGGATGTCGCAGAACACGAGGTCGGGCTTTTCGGTCTTGATCTTGCGAATGGCCTCGCGCCCGTTCGAGCAGGTGTCGATCACCTCCACGTCGGGGAAGGCCTGAAGCCGAAGCTGAAGGCCCTGGATGGCGAGCTTCTCGTCATCGACGAGGATCGTACGGATGGTCATGCGCTACCCTTGTTATGTCTAGAGCAACCGCGACAGAAATGCGTGCCGGGCTCGAGGTTCCCGAACATGGTCAATTTACAGCGAGCCGCGGCGCGCCCGACGAAGCAGCCGATCGCGTGCCAACCGGCAAGGGAGCGGGTTCGCGGGCCTCGAACGGAAGTTCGATGGTCACCACGAAACCGCCCTCGGGCCGGTTGCCGATGTCGAAGCGCTGGTTTTCCCCGTAGGCCTGCGCCAGCCGGTCGCGGATGTTCGCAAGGCCGACGCCGGTCGAGACATGTCCCGACGAGATTGTGTCGCTGCTGTCGCTGGTCACGCCGAACAACTTCGACGGGTCGGTGCCCGCTGGCAACCCCGGCCCCGTATCGGACACGGTAACGCGAAGCATCGAGCCGACGAGTTGCGTCGAAATCGTTATTTCAGCACCATATTCCATCGGGCTGACCGCATACTTGATCGCGTTTTCGACCAGCGGCTGCAGCAGCAGCGAAGGCATCAGCCCGGCGCGGGTATCGTCGTCGATGCGGAATTCGGTGCGCAGCCGTTCTTCGAAGCGCATCCGCTCAATATCGAGATAGAGCTTCAGCGTCTCGATCTCCTGCGCGACGGTGACCCGCGCGGTGGGTTCGTTGACCAGCGTGTAGCGCAGGAACGAGGACAGCCGGCTGAGCATCGCGTTGGCGGGCTCGGTCTGCTTGAGCAGCACCAGCGTGGAGATCGAATTGAGCGTGTTGAACAGGAAGTGCGGATTGAGCTGGTAGCGCAGCATGGCGAGCTGCGCGCTGGTCGCCTGGTTTTCCAGCCGCATCAGCTGGTCGTTCTGTTCTTCGACCTGGATGTAGAAGTTGATCGCATAATAGAGCGCCGACCACGCGCCGAGCAGCGTCAGGTCAAGGTAGAACACGCCCAGGAACAGCTGCGCGAACCCCGCATCGCTGTTGGTGCGATAGAGGCTGATCACCCACGAATCGATGAAGGCGTACAAGCCCACCGCGATGGCGAGGACGAAGGCGGTGACGCCCCAGGTGATCAGCGGCCGCCGGTTGATCAGCGCGCGATAGATCACCGACAGGATCAGCGAGATCGAAAAGCCGGTGATCGTGGCGATCAGCACGATGATCAGGAACGACCATGGCTGGGCGTTGGCGATGCTCGACAACGCGCGCAGCGCCAGCGCGCCGCCCCAGCCGAGGAACTGAAGGCGCCAGAAAGCGCGGTTCTTGTTGCCGAAGAACGGCGCGGGAGTCAGCGGCAGCACGGCCATCGGCAGGGTTGTAGCCCCAAGCGGTCCATTGCGCAAAGCCCTGGGAAGCGTCAGGCTCTGCGCAACAACGACAACGATCGAGGAGAGGGGCCATGAGCCACGATTCGCACGCAGAGGTAGAAGACCGCGCCGTGTTCCGTTCGATGATGGAAGGCACGGCCGAGGACTGGGCGATCATTTCGCGCGATTACAACGCCTTTGCCAGCACCCTGGCGGATCGCGTGCTGACGCACTTGCGGCTGCTCGACGGCGATTTCGGCGGCTTTCCGGTCGACCGGCTGACGCACAGCCTGCAATGCGCGACGCGCGCGCACCGCGATGGCCGGGGCGAAACCTATGTGATCATGGCGCTGCTGCACGACATCGGCGACACGCTTGGCACCTACAACCACCCGGAGGTGGCGGCGGCGATCGTCAAGCCTTTCGTGACCGAGGAGGAGCACTGGATCTGCCAGAATCACGGCGCGTTCCAGGGCTATTACTATTTCCACTTCCTGGGCATGGATCGCAACATGCGCGACCGGTACCGCGACGATCCGCACTATGCCGCCTGCGCCGAATTCTGCGAGAAGTACGACCAGTCGGCGTTCGATCCGGACTACGACACGCTGCCGCTGTCGTTCTTCGAACCGATGCTGCGACGGGTGATGGCAAAGCCGCTGAAGCGCCAGCCGACCTCGGCGGTGGCGGCCTGAGGTGTCGTCTTAGGGCGTGATCTCGCGGCGGAAGCGCAGCGGCCAATTGCGGTCCGGCGCGGCGTTCAGCACGGCGATCTCGCTTTCGATATCGGCCGCGCGAGTGCGCCAGCCGCCGTGCGTGGCCGATACGAAGATGAATTGCTTGCGCGACAGCACGGTGCGGGCAAGACGGGCCTCCGCTTCCGGCGGATAGCCCGCGTTGGCGAGCAGCCAGACGGCAAGGCGATCGGCCTCGCGCTCGGTCTTGCGCACCACCGCGACCGAATCGTTGGCTTCGAGCACGCTCTGGTGATCGAGCGCGGCGTGGGCGAGTTCGTGCGCGGCGAGCGCGGCCACCAGCGTTTCGTCGCCATGTGCATCGTCGAACAGGCCACGCCCGATGCGCACGTCGTCGCGCCCGGAACTGGCGTTGCCGCCACCATCGTCGAGCATGAAGCGCACGCGGCAGGCCGGTTCGCCATGGACGGTGACGGTTCGCCCGCCGGCCAGCGTCAGCGCCACTTCGCCCTTGTTTGCCACGGTGGTTTCGAGCGTGGTCTGCAGCGCCAGCACGCGGGCCCAGCGATCCTTGCGCGCCATCGGCACGGTGGTGACGGGCGTGCCCGCGATGGCGACGATTGTGTCGTTCGCATCGAGCCCGGCCCGTGCGGCGGGGCCACTGGCGGCGACCGCGGCGATGGCGATATCGCCGGTCAGGCCATAGGCCGCGCGCGCGCCGGCCGGGTCGTCGAACGTCTGCGCATCCTGCAAGATCAACCCGATGCCCGGCGCGGCGCGGGTGCAGAAATGCGCGTTGGCGTGCGAAAGCTTCCAGCCCACCGTCTGCACCAGCGCATCGGCGCGCTGCAGATCATCGAGCGGCTTGGCGAATGCCGGCCCGCCGGCCAGCGTCAGCGCGGCGAGCAAGGTGGCTCGCATGGCTTTGGGCGCGCGTTCAGCCCTTGCGCGCGGCATCGATCGCCTGCTGCAGCCGTTCCGGCCCGACCGCGCCGGCGATCATGTCCTTGCCGATCAGCCACGCCGGGGTGCCGTTGATGCCAAGCTGCCGGGCGAAGCCCAGATTGCGCTCAAGCTCCTGCTGCACGTCGCCTCGCGCGGCGAAGGTCTGCGCGGCGGCAAGATCCACGCCGGCGGCCCTGGCTGCGGCGGCGATGCTTTCGCTGCTCGGCCGGGCGCCTGAGAACATGGCCTGGTGGAAGGCGGCGTACTTGCCCTGCGCCGCGGCGGCGAGGCCCATGCGCGCGGCAGGTTCGCTTTCGGGCGCGATGATCGGCAGTTCGCGCACCACCACGCGCAAGTCCGGATTGGCGCGGATCAGCGCGGCGACGTCGGCCACGCTCTTGCGGCAATAGGTGCAGGCGAAATCAGTGAATTCGACCAGCGTCACCTTGCCCTGCGGATTGCCGAGCACCGCGCCGGGGAAGGGGGTTTCGAGCGCGCCGCGCATCGGCGCGATACGCGCCTGGTTCTCGCGCGCCTGCAGCCGGTCCATCGCTTCGGGCAGGATTTCCGGGTGATCGAGGATGTAGTCGTGCACGACGCTTTCCATCGCCGCGCGGTCGCCGGCGCCAAGCGCGGAGCGCCCCTGCAGCCACCAGCCGGCGCCAAGGCCGATGAGCAGCGCGGGGAGCGCGAAAAGCAGGGTCGAGCGAAGGGCGGGGGACGTCATCGCTGCCAGCGCTACTTCTTCTTGCGCTGCCGCTCAATCATCGCGCGGGCGGACATGGCAATATCCTGTGCGCGCAGCCAGTCGGGCGATCCCTTGGGCAGCCCCATCTCCGCGGCTTCGGCGCTGCGCACCGCTTCGGGCAGTTGCAGTTCCATCAGCTGCTGTTCGGCGCTGGCAAGGCGGGCGCGGGCGGTATCGCCGCGCGCTTCGTAGACGACGCCCAGTTGGTACCACGCGAAGGGATTTTCGCGATCGCGCGCGACCGCGTTGCGCAGCACCTTCTCCGCCTCGGCAAAATTGGCCTTGTCCTCGGTCGCTAGCAGGGCGTGGCCGAAGGTCGTGGCGATCAGCGGCGCATTGTCGCTGAGCTGCGTCGCGCGGCGCAGGGGATCGAGCGCATCGGCCGGCTTGCCCGATTCGAGCAGGATCTGGCCCTTGAGTTCGAGCGCATAGGGATCGTTCGGCGTCTGTTGCAGCAGCGCGTCGGTTTCAGCCAGCGCCTTGTCGAGGAACGCTTCCTTGTGGAAGGCATAGGCGCGGGCGTAGTGCGCCGGGCCATCGGTCAGGTATTCGGGATAGGCGGCAAGCGTCGAGGCCGGTTCGGCAAGGTAGCCATAGAGCTTGGCCTTGACCCTGAGGAAGCGGGCCTGCAGCGCGGCGTCCTCGGGCTTGTTCCACGCCGGGTCCTTTTCGTAGGTGTCCTGCAGCGTGGTCAGGCGGTCCGACGTCATCGGGTGGGTGCTGTAGAATTCGGCATCGGCATCGCGCTTGAAGCCGTAGCGGAATTCCTGGTTCTGCAGCTTCTTGAAGAAATCGAGCGAGCCGCGGCCGGAAATGCCCGCCTTGGACAGGTACTGCGCGCCGGCGGCGTCCGCGCTCGATTCCTGCGAGCGGCTGAAGGCGAGGTACTTGCCGAGCGCGGCCTGTTGCCCCGCCATGAAGATGCCCATGCCGGCATCGCCCGCGCCCGCCACGGCGGCTGCCGCGCCCAGCAGCAGGCTGAGCAGGGTGATGTTGGTGGCAGGCTTCACCCCGGCATCGCTGATCACGTGGCCGCCGGTGATGTGGCCCAGTTCGTGCGCGATCACGCCCTGCACTTCGCTGACATGGTCGGCCGCGCCGATCAGCCCTGAATGGATATAGACCGCCTGCCCGCCGGCGACGAAGGCGTTGATCGTGCCATCGTTGAGCAGGACGATGTCGACATTCTTGGGATCGAGCCCGGCAGCGGCGATGATCGGGGCCGACATGTCGCGAAACAGCGCTTCGGTTTCGGCATCGCGCAGCACCGATTGCGCGGCGACCGGCTGGATCGTCAGCGCGACCACCGCCAGCACGGCGGCAAGACGGGACAGGAGCGAGGGCTTCACGGCCGCCACGCTATCGACCCGCCGCCTGAACCGCAGGTGAAGCGGCAGGTGCGGTGACCTTGTCGAGAAAGGCGGTGACGGCATCGAGCGGGCGGGCATCGCGGGTGAACGGGCGGGCAAAGGCCATGATCATGCCTTCGTGGCTGACGTCCTTGAGCAGCACGGCATGGGTCGGCGCTCCCACTGCCGTCAGCGCGCGGGCGAGCGCGACCGAATTGCGCGGGCGCACCCGCGTGTCGGCGCTGCCGTGGACCAGCAGCATCGGCGGCGCATCGCCACGCACATGGGCGATGGGCTGGGTGTCTTCCGGATTGGCGGCATGGCCGAAAGCATCGATCGTGGCCGAATCGTCGAAGGGGTAGAAATCGTACGGGCCCGACAGCCCGACCACGCCGCGCAGGGCATCGGCCGAAAGCCGCTGGTGCGCCAGCCAGCGCCGGTCGAGCGCGAGCATCGCGGCGTTGTAGGCCCCGGCGGAATGGCCCATCAGCACGATTCGCGCCGGATCGCCGCCGTGGGCGCGGGCATGGTCGCTGACCCAGCGCAGCGCGGCCGCGCCATCTTCCAGCATGGCGGGGTAACGGCCGTTGGCGCCAAGGCGATATCCGGCGAGGACGACGGCATAGCCCTTGGGCGCCAGCGCGCGGGCGATGAAGCGGTAGTCGTGCGGATCGCCGGTGCGCCACGCGCCGCCCGGGATGAACACCACGATCGGCAGCGGGCCCTGCGCGGCTGTGGGCACGAACATTTCGACCTTCTGGTTGTCTTGCGCGCCATAGCGCTCTGCCGCGACCAAGCGGATGCCGCCGTCCCCGCCGCGCAGCAGCCGGTCGGCGCTGTCGAGCACCGCCACCGCGTTGGTTTCCATCGCATGGCGCAGCGCGACGAAGCCGGTGAGTGCCAGCGCCAGCAGCGCCACGGCCGTCCAGCCCAGCCACCCGATCTGGGGCCAGCCGTTCTGAAGCCAGCCGACCTGCGAAATGCCCACGCGCCGCCGTTCCTGCCTGCTGCCTGCCGCCATGATGCGGAGTTAGGCGGCGTGGACAAATTCCGCAACGCCACGGTTACCCTGTAAGAGGCCCCGGCAAGGAGCGAGGCCGCAGGTGGAGCGGGCCTCCATCAAGGCTGAGCGACGCCGCAGGGGCCTCTTACAGGGCAACCCCGAAGGGGCTGGACCAAAAAGCGCCATCGCAGCGTCGGCTCGGCTCGCAATATTCCCGATATTGCTCCGCCTCGCCTCCTCGCGCTGGCACTTTTTGCCTCCAGCCGTGGCGCTGTGGAATTTGTCCACGCCGCCTGACAGGCCATTGCCGGTTGGAACAGGCGCTTGTCCGTCCGGATCAGCCGACGAGACGGCGGGCTGCCCTTTCGAACAGGGCGTGGTCTTCGGGCACTTCGCCGACCAGCGCGATTGAGCCGTCGGGCAGGCGACGCACCATCACCAGCGCGAATTCAGCGCCGTCGCCGGGCAGATCGGCCAGCGTTTCGGTCGGTAGCGCGCGCAGTTCCTCGGCGAGCAGGGCGTGCGGATCGCGCCGGTCGCGGCCGATCTCGTCGCGCCGCAGGCGGCGTTCGAGCGCGACCACGCCCTTGAGGCCGCCGGGCGCTTCGGACAGGAACCGCCCGAGTTCGCCGCGCCCCAGGCCAAGGCGCTGGGCATGGCCGAGCGCGGTGGCATATTCGGTGATCCGCGTCTTGTCGTAATCCGCGCCGAACACGAGCTTGACCAGCGGGGTCAGCGGCGCGCGTTCCTGCATGGTCAGGCCGGCTTCTTCGACCATGCGGCGATAGTCCGCAGGGCTTGCCTGCGCGGCGAGCGCGAAGTCCCACGCGCGCCCGATCGCGGTGTAGAGCGCGTTGCGGGTGCGATCCTCGCTCGAATTGGCAAGCGTTGCCATTTCGCGAGCGACGGCGAGCCAGTCGGCGAGCGAGACAGGCGCAGGCGCGGCCGCATCGGCGCCGAATGCCGGCCCGGGAAGATCCGTGCCGGGCAGCGACAGCGCATCGGCGGGGTCTGGAAAGGCGAGAATCTCCGCGCCGAAATCGGCCAGGTCGAGCGGGCCTGCATCGATCATCCCGTTGGCCGGGGCGTCATCCATGGCATCGAGCATGGAGGGGCCATCGGCCCAGTCGGCCAGCATCTGGCTCGCCCGTTTGGGCTTAGGCTTGGGCGTGGGGTCGAGCGCCTGTCCGATTTCGAGCAGGAGTTCGTCGGTCGTGGCCTGGTCGGCCACTTCCTTCCAGTTGATCGCGCCGTAGATGTAATCGATCGAGGTGCCGTTCGAGGTGAAGGGCAGCAGGATGCCGCGATAGAGGATGGTCGAGCCGCGCTGGTTGACGAATTCGGCCTCGAACCCGATCGGGGCCTGGTTGGCGATGATCTGGAGATAGTGATCGGTAATGCGCGAGAGCAGCGACCGGCCGGGGACGTCGCTCAGCCGCTTGAGCGAGGCGTGGGTGCCGCATTCTTCGGCCAGCGCGCGCCCGAGATAGGCGATCGCCGGATCGTCCATGCCGCGATCGAAGCGCAACAGCACCGAATTGGCAGCAAAATCGGGCAGCTTGCCATCGAGCAGCGTCGCCACCGACGGATAGGGACCACTGCCCAGCAGGCTCGCCCAGAAGTTGTAGGCGCGCACCTGCATGCGGCGCTCGTCCTGCCCCACGGCAAGCGGCGGCGGCTCGATCGGGTGATCGTCGTCCGCGAGGTCTAGGTCGCTGCGGTCGCTGTCGAAGCCGCGATAGGTATCCATGCGAAGGTGTCCCTGATCCAGTCAGGCACTCTTGTGGCGCAACGTGGTAAAGGAGTGTTTAAGTTGCGCCGCGACTTCTGCTTGGACAGTCCGTTTCAGCGCGCCGCGATCGCTTCGGCCTTGGCGATCAGCTTGCTGGCGATGTCGCGGTGGAGCAGCTCGGCCATCTTGCCGTTGACGCGAAGCGCGCCTTTCCCGGCGTTTTCCGGCGCATCGAAGGCAGCGACGATGGCGCGCGCCTCGGCCAGTTCTTCTTCGGACGGAGCGAACACGGCGTTGGCGGTGTCGATCTGGCTGGGGTGGATCAGCGTCTTGCCGTCCATGCCGAAATCGCGCGCCTGGGTGCATTCGGCTTCGAGTCGCGCCGGATCGTCGATCGCGTTGCACACGCCATCGAGCAGGACGAGCCCGTTGGCGCGCGCGGCCATCACCGCCTGGCTCAGCACCGGCACGAACACCGCGCGGCCGGGCGCCTGCGCCATGCCGGTTTCCTTGGCCAGATCGTTGAGGCCGAGGACGAAGCCCGCAAGCCGGGTGGTGGCGGCGCAGGCGGCGATTCGTTCGAGCGCAAGGATCGCGCGCGGGGTTTCGATCATCACCCACAACGCGACATTGGCGCCATAGCCCGCCTGATCCATCGCCTGCGACAGCGCGGCCACGTCTTGCGCATCGTCGACCTTGGGCGCGAGCAGGGCGTCGAGCGGTGCGGCGGCGAGGGCCGTGAGGTCATCATGCCCCCACGGCGTTGCCAGCGCATTGATCCGGCCGACCATGCGGCGGTGGCCGAAGCCGCCCGTGGCCAGCTCCTCGATCAGGATGGCGCGCGCCTCTTCCTTCATCTCGGGCGCGACGGCGTCTTCCAGATCGAGCGCGACCGCATCGCAATCGAGCGCGCGCGCCTTGTCGATGGCGCGGCGGTTGCTGGCTGGCATGTAGAGCAGCGAGCGCAAGGGGCGCGCATCGGCGCTGGCGGCTTCAGTTGCTGGCGAGCTTGGCATGGCCTTGCGGTTCCTCCACCGAATCGATCCGTCCTTCTTCGCGGGTCGGCATAGGGGCGAGGATGCGCAGCGCAAGAGTCGCCGCGGTCCAGGCGGCGGCAGTGCGCAGCGCGAAGGGCTGGCCCGCCATGTCGGCCAGGCTGCCCCACAGCCACGCGCCGAAGGCCATGCCGCCGAACGTGACGGCCTGATAGATCGACAGGCAGCGGCCGAGGATCGCTTCGGGCGAGCGCAGCTGCATCGCGACGTTCAGGCTGGTCATCGCCGAGACGAAGCCCGCGCCGCCGAGGAAGGCCGATGCCATCGCGTGCGGCAGGTTCTGCGCGGCTGAAATCGACAGCAGCGCCAGGGCAAAGGCGATCGTGGCGACGGTGACGACGTTTTCGCTGCCGAATCGGCGGCGCGCCTTGCTGACCCACAGTGCGGTGACGATCGAGCCGATCCCGAACGCGCCCAGCATCAGGCCATAGTCGATCTCCGTCCCGTGCAGCATGCCGCGCACCACCGTGGGCATCAGCGCCTGGAATCCGGCAACGCCAAGGCCGAAGCACAGCCCGCGCAACAACACCTTGCGGATCGGCGCCGAGCTCCAGCAGAACACCACGCCGACGCGGATCGAGGCAAGGATCGGCTGGCGCTGCGGCGGCGGCGCGCCCGGCTTCCAGCGCATCAGCACCACGATCATGCCGATGTAGCTGATCGCGTTGAGCGCGAAGGCCAGGCTGACGCTCCAGATCGACAGCAGCATTCCGCCGAGCGCAGGCCCTACGCTGCGCGCCAGGTTGAACGAGATGGAATTGAGCGAAATCGCCTGCGGCAGATCCTCGCGCCCCACCTGCAGCCGCACCGAGGCCTGCCAGGCGGGGCCGTTGAGTGCGGTGCCCATGCCGACCATCAGCGTCAGCGCCAGCAGGACGTAGGGATTGATCCACCCCGCATACGCCAGCGCGGCGAGCACCGCCGAGACCAGCAGCATGCCCGTCTGCGCGAGCAGCATCACGCGGCGCCGGTCGAAGTTGTCGGCAATGGCACCGGCAAGCACGCCCAGCAGGAGGATAGGGATCGTGGCCGAAGCCTGGATCAGCGCGACGAGCACGTGGCTCTGCGTCAGGTCGGTCATCAGCCATGCGGCGGCGACCGACTGGATCATCGAGCCGATGTTGGAGAACAGGTTGGCCGTCCAGATCGACCGGAAGGCGGGATACTGGAACGGCGCAAGCGCACTTCCTGCGCGGCGTTCCGCTGGCGCGTTCACAGCAGGTAACGCACCTTCACCGCGGTGCGCAGCTGCGTCGTCCCCACGGTGAAGGCGGCCGCACGGAAGGTCGGCGGGCCGAAGCGCACCGGGGCATCGCGCGAAAAGCCGTAGCCTTCCTTGGGGACCATCATCATCTTGTCCATCCGTCCGTTGCCGTTTTCATCGTGGAACAGCGCGACTGCATAGCGCCCCGGCATAACGTCGTGGAAGGTCAGGGTTTCCCCATCGTGCGCAGGTACGGTCAGGTGCTGCGCGGCCGGGTCCTTCTGGCAATCGGGGAAGGTGACCGGATCGGCGGTAAGGCAGGCCTGGACGAGCCCGCGGGTCGAGCGCAGGCCGTCGACTTCGACCAGCACCGAGGTCGGCGTGGGCAGGGCCGTGCCCAGCAGCAGGGGCAGCGCTGCGCCCAGCAGCAGGACGGGCGCGAAAGGCATTCGGTTCATGGCGCGCTAAGCCCCTTGTCGGTGCCGCACAGGCGATCCCAGAAGCGGAAGTACAGCCCGTAATTGCAGCGATAGAGTTCGTGATGACGGTGATGGTGGCTCGCCGTTATCAGCCATTGTCCTGCTCTGGAATGAACGAGCCAGTGCGGAAACATCTCCCACCCCATGTGATTGGTCACGCCCATCACCGTCATCACCAGCAGCACGAGGCCAAGCATGCCGACGTGGATCGGGATCACGAAGACGAGGGCAGGGATGAGCAGGCCGACGATGGCCGCTTCGACCGGGTGGAAATTCATCGCCGCCCAGGCCGTGGGCGGGCGGCTGGCGTGGTGGATCGCATGGATGGCGCGGAACACCGCCGGGCGGTGCATCCAGCGGTGCGTCCAGTAGAACCAGCTATCGTGCAGGAACAGGTAGACCAGCAGCGACAGTGGCAGCCACCACAGCGGATAGGCGCGCGGATCGGTGTAGATCTTCGTCCAGCCGTGCTGCTGCCAGCCCCAGGCGACAACGCCTGCGGGCAGGCCATAGATCAGGCAGGAGACGAGGCTCCAGCCGATCTCGCTGCGCATCTGCTTGTCGAGGCCCCGGTAATGGCCCGGCCGCACCCGGCCGGTGATCGCCGCGAACAGGCCGCTGGTCATGACGTAGCGCACCGCGACGATCGCGGTCATCGCCAGCGCGGAGAGCACGAGGCCGGTCCATCCGGCGGCGGCAGGCATGGCGTGCGCGGGCATGCCGGCCGCTATGCCAAGGCCGTGGGGACGGGCACAAGGCCTTTCGTCCCCCCGCGATCCATCGTCAGCCCGCGATGCCCGCCGCGGCGAGCACGGCCAGCGTCAGGATGTCGGGCGCGATCGAGGTCATCGGCGCGATCTGCACGGGCTTTTCCATGCCCAGCAGCATCGGCCCGATCACCGCGTTGCCGGCAAGTTCGCGCAGCAGCTTGGCCGAGATGTTGGCCGACTGCAGCCCGGGCATGATCAGCACGTTGGCCGGCCCCGACAGGCGGCTGAACGGGTAGTTGGCCATGACCTTGGGGTTGAGCGCGGCGTCGGGCGCCATTTCGCCTTCGTATTCGAAGCCGGGGTTCTGCGCATCGAGGATGGAGACCGCGCCGCGGATGCTGTCGAGCCAGCGGCCCGAAGGGTTGCCGAAAGTGGAGAACGACAGGAACGCAACGCGCGGATCGTGGCCCATGCGCTTGGCGACCGCGGCGGTTTCGGTGGCGATATGGGCCAGGTCTTCGGCCGAGGGGCGTTCGTTGACGGTCGTGTCGGCCAGGAACACGGTGTAGTTCTTGGCCACCATCATGTGGATGCCGAACGGCAGGTGGCCCGGCTTGGGATCGAGCACCTGGCGCACTTCCTTCATCGTCTGCGAGAAGGTGCGCGTCATGCCCGAGATCATCGCATCGCCATGGCCCAGCGCGACGAGCAGCGAGGCGAAGACGTTGCGATCCTGGTTGACCATGCGCTTGACGTCACGTTCCAGGAAGCCACGGCGCTGCAGGCGCTGGTAGAGGAACTCGACCATTTCGGGCACCAGCGGCGAAACGTTCGAGTTGTGGATCTCGTAGCTTTCGGGATCGGCAACGCCCAGTTCGTTGAGCTTGTCCAGCACCGGCTGGGTGCGGCCGACCAGCACCGGCGTGCCATAGCCGAAATCACGGAACTGGATCGCGGCGCGGAGCACCACTTCGTTCTCGGCTTCGGCGAACACCACCCGCTTGGGGTTTTCGCGCACCAGCGAGTAGACGTTGGCGAGCGCGGCGGTGGTGGGGTTGAGGCGCGCCTTGAGGCCCTGGCGATAGGCGTCGAAGTCCTCGATCGGCTTCTGCGCCACGCCGGTTTCCATCGCCGCGCGGGCGACGGCGGACGACACGATCTCCATCAGGCGCGGATCGAACGGCGCGGGGATGATGTAGTCGAGCCCGAAAGTGTGGTTGCGGCCATAGGCGGCGGCCACTTCCTCGGGCACCGGCTCGCGCGCCAGTTCGGCGATCGCGGTGGCGGCGGCGATCTTCATCTCTTCGTTGATCGCGGTCGCCTGCACGTCGAGCGCGCCGCGGAAGATGAAGGGGAAGCCCAGGACGTTGTTGACCTGGTTGGGATAGTCCGAACGGCCCGTGGCGACAATCGCGTCGGGGCGCACCGCCTTGGCTTCGGGCGGGGTGATTTCGGGATCGGGGTTGGCCATCGCAAAGATGATCGGCTGCGGGGCCATCGAACGCACCATGTCCTGCGTCACCGCGCCCTTGACCGACAGGCCGAGGAAGATGTCGGCACCTTCGAGCGCTTCGGCGAGCGTGCGCTTGTCGGTGGTGACGGCATGGGCCGACTTGAACTGATCGACGTTTTCGCGGCCGCGATAGATCACGCCCTTGGTATCGCACATGATCACGTTGTCATGGCGCACGCCCATCGCCTTGATCAGCGCGGTGCAGGCGATGGCCGCGGCGCCCGCGCCATTGACCACGACCTTGACGTCCTCCAGCTTGCGGCCGGTCAGGTGGCAGGCATTGAGCAGGCCGGCGGCCGAGATGATCGCGGTGCCGTGCTGGTCATCGTGCATCACCGGAATCTTGAGGCGTTCCTTGAGCGCCTGTTCGATGATGAAGCATTCGGGCGCCTTGATGTCTTCAAGGTTGATGCCCCCGAAGCTCGGCTCCATCAGCGCCACCGCGTCGATGAACGCCTGCGGATCTTCGGTGGCGAGTTCGATGTCGATCGAATCGACGTCGGCGAAGCGCTTGAACAGCACCGCCTTGCCTTCCATCACCGGCTTGGAGGCCAGCGCGCCGAGGTTGCCCATGCCGAGGATGGCGGTGCCGTTCGAGATCACCGCGACGAGGTTGCCCTTGGCAGTGTAATCATAGGCGGTTGCCGGATCGTCGGCGATGGCCCGGACCGGAACCGCGACGCCGGGGGAATAAGCGAGGCTGAGATCGCGCTGCGTCGCCATCGGCTTGCTGGCGATGATCTCGATCTTACCGGGGCGGATCGTGTTGTGGTAGAAAAGCGCCTCGCGCTCGGTGAAGCGGACGTTGCTTTCCTCGGACATGTGTCCTCCCCTTGGTGTCTGGCGGCGTAACGCTCGCGCCCTGTCCGACCTGAACCGCTACGTCAAGGCGGCGACGTTACGCATTTATCGATAGCTGGGTTGCGGTAATTGCAACTCGAAAAATCAGAAGTCCTGCGGCTTCCAGTTGGGGATGCTCAGGCGGCGGACCTGGAACAGCAGGCTGCGCCCTTCCTGCCAGACGAGCTGGAGGCGCGGGTCGGGATTGCTGGGCAGGCCGGTGTCGATCAGCCAGACATAGTCCACACGCTCGATCGGCGCCTTGCTCAGCGCGTAATCGACCGTGCGCATCCGCCGCCCGGCGCAGCGCGGCGACCAGACGAATTCCGACGGATCTGCGGCGAAATTGCGGCCCGGGCGGAAGCGCGGGATCACCATGTGCAGGCCTGGCACCGCCCAGTTGTCGTTGACCCAGGCCTGGCGATAGAGGCTCGACAGGCTGGCGAGATGGTCGCGCCGGGTGTTGCGCCACGATTCCTCGAGGCAGGAATGTTCGACGAAGGCGAGCACGCGGCTGCCTGGCTCGACATGGTGCAGCGCGGCCAGCTGCTTGCGATAATCGTCGGCGTAGTCGGCAAAGCTTGCGCCCGTCACCACAAGGCGGACGGCCAGCAGCAGCATGCCGGCGGTGGCCACGATGCGCGCGCGCTTGTCGCCCGCCTGGCTCCAGTCCTGCAGCCCGAGCGCGAGCATGGCCGCGACCGGGAGCAGGCGCACGTCGACGAAGGCGCTGCCGTTGATGTCGCTCGGGATGGCGATGAACAGCAGGAACACCAGCAGGCCGGGCAGGCCCAGCTGCCACTTCCAGCGCGCGCCGAAGGCCCAGCCGAACGCGATCAGCACGAAGCACAGGAACGTCGTGGCGCCATCGAGCAGCAGCGACTGGTCGCGCAGCGTGAGCACGAGGTACCAAGCCTTCTGGTCCCAGCGCCAGCGGTTGAGACTGCGCACCGGCTCGGGCGACAGGTACTTCCACAGCACGATGGTGATGACCGTGGCGAGCAGCGGCCAGCACAGGATCCACAGGCGCAGGGCGATCGCCTTCCAGTCCAGCTCTTTTGCAAGCTGGCGCGCGTTGGCGGGCTTCCACCAGCCGGCGGGCAGGCGGTCGATCTCTCGCCCGAAGGCATTGGCGGCGACCAGCAGCGCCAGCAGCATGCCGCCGATCGCGTGGCACAGCATCGCCACCGGCTGCGCCACGATCAGCAAAATCGCGCGGTTGCGCGGCTGCTTTTCGAGCCACACCGCAGCGGCAAAGGCGCTCAAGGAAAGGCCGGTGGCCAGGATGTAATTGAGGAAGCCCGTCAGCAGCGGGAAGCTGAACACGAACATCAGCGCCCAGGCCGCGCCATGCCCGCCCTTGGGGTTGAGCATGCGGATCGTGGCGAGCCCGCCGCCCGCGAACAGGCCGGTTGCCAGCACCGTGCTCCACCAGCCGGCGGCCAGAATGCCGAACTGCGCGCCCAGCACCTTCATCAGCACGCCGCCGCCGATGTTGAGCGTGAACACCCACTTCCAGCTGAAGTACTTTTCCAGCGGGCTGTTGGGGCCGGCAGCCTCGATCGCGGCGGCGCCCATGTGGCCGGGCACGTCGATCAGCGGCGGCACTTCGACCAGCGCGAAGGGCAGGCAGATCGCGAGCACGAGCAACACGATTCCCGGACCACTGAGCCAGGGCAGGGTGCCGGCGCGGTCCCACAGGGCACGTATCACCGACGAGAAGGTTTTGTCGCGGACTTGCATCAACGCTTGCGCGGGCCTCTGTGCGCTGGCCGGAACTTGTCGATATCCGGCGTCGGTGGTTTGAGAAACGGGCGCGTCTGGTCTAGCCACCAGCGTCGTGACCCCTCATGCCCCAACTCCGATGATGGCGCAATATCTTGCGCTTAAAGAGCAGGCTGCCGACTGCCTGCTGTTCTACCGCATGGGCGACTTCTTCGAGCTGTTCTTCGACGATGCGAAGACCGCCGCGCAGGTGCTCGACATCGCGCTGACCAGCCGGGGCGAACACGGCGGCGCGCCGATCCCGATGTGCGGCGTGCCGGTCCATTCGGCCGAGGGCTACCTCGCGCGGCTGATCAAGGCCGGATGCCGCGTCGCCATTGCCGAACAGACCGAAAGCCCCGAGGAAGCCAAGAAGCGCGGCGGATCGAAGGCGCTGGTCGCGCGCGACATCGTCCGCTTCGTCACCGCCGGCACGCTGACCGAAGAAGCGCTGCTCGAACCGCGCCGCGCCAACGTGCTCGCCGCGATCTGTCCGGTGCGCGATGGCATCGGCATTGCCGCCTGCGATATCTCGACCGGGCGCATGGAGCTGGAAGAGTGCGCGCCCGAAGCGATGGGTGCCGCGCTGGCCCGCCTTGGCGCCAGCGAAGTAGTGGCGCCCGAAGACTGGGCAGACGCGCCGTTCGAGATGGTGCCGCGCCCGGCCCGCAGCTTCGATTCCGCGCGCGGTGAAAGCCGGCTGAAAGACCTGCACGCCGTCGCCACGCTCGATGGCTTCGGACGCTTCACCCGCGCCATGCTGGCCGCGGCCTGTGGTCTCGTCGACTATCTCGACCATGCGGGGCGGGGCAAGCTGCCGTTCCTGCTGCCGCCGGTGGTGCGCGAGGCGGGCGGCCACATGGCGATGGACGAGGCGACGCGGGCGAGCCTCGAAATTCTGTCGAGCACCACCGGCGGGCGGCGCGGCAGTCTGGTCGAGGCGATCGACCGCTGCGTTACCGGGGCGGGCGCGCGCCTGCTGGCCGAGGACCTTTCAGCGCCGCTGACCGATCCTGCGGCGATTCGCGAACGGCTCGAACTGGTCAGCTGGTTCCACGACGATCCGCTGCTGCGCGGCGACGTGCGCGCGATACTGCGCGCGGCGCCCGATGTTGGCCGCGCGCTCGGCCGTGTGGTGGCGGGGCGCGGAAGCCCGCGTGATCTCGGCCAGTTGCGCGATGGCCTGTCCGAAGCGCTGCGCCTGCGCGACCTGCTGTTCGCCCGCGCCGATCGCCCCGTACTGGCCGATGGGCTGCTGCCATCGCTGGGTGGCCACGGCGCGCTGGTCGATCTGTTCGCTCGCGCGCTCGTTCCCGCGCCGCCGACCGAGCGGGGGCAGGGCGGCTTCATCGCCGAAGGATATGACGCCGCACTGGACGAACTGCGCCGCTCGGCGGGTAATTCGCGCCGCGCGATCGCCGCGCTGGAGGCGAAGTACCGCGACGAAACCGGCGTCGCGGCGCTCAAGATCCGGCATAACGGCGTGCTTGGCTATTTCATCGAAGTGCCGGCCAGGCACGCCGACCGGCTGATGCAGCCCGATTCGGGCTTCACCCACCGCCAGACGATGGCGGGGGCCGTGCGCTTCAACGCGCTCGCCCTGCACGAGGAAGCAAGCCGCATCGCCGAATCGGGCGGCCACGCGCTCGCCGCCGAGGAGGCGCATTTCGAGGATCTGGTGGGCCAAGCCGTCGCCCGGCGCGAAGCGATTGCGGCGACCGCTGCGGCGCTTGCCCGGCTCGACGTTGCCGCAGGGCAGGCGGAACGCGCGGCCGAAGGGGGCTGGAGCCTGCCCCGGGTGGTCGATGAACCCTGCCTCGATATCGTCGGCGGGCGGCACCCGGTGGTGGAAGCCGCGCTGGCCGCCAAGGGCGAGCGTTTCGTGGCCAACGACTGTGCGTTGTCCAGCCATGACCGGCTGTGGCTGATCGGCGGGCCCAACATGGGCGGCAAGTCCACCTTCCTGCGCCAGAACGCGCTGATCGTGCTGCTGGCGCAGGCGGGCGGCTTCGTCCCGGCGACGAGCGCGACGGTGGGCCTGGTCGACCGCCTGTTCAGCCGGGTCGGCGCGGCGGACAACCTCGCGCGCGGGCGCTCGACCTTCATGGTCGAGATGGTCGAGACGGCGGCGATTCTGGCGCAGGCGACCGAGCGCAGCTTCGTGATTCTCGATGAAGTGGGGCGCGGCACGTCGACCTACGACGGCCTCGCGCTCGCCTGGGCCGTGGCCGAGGCGGTGCACGAGGTGAACCGCAGCCGCTGCCTGTTCGCCACGCACTACCACGAACTCGCGCGGCTCGCAGAAACCTGCCCGGCGCTGTCGCTCCACCACGTGCGGGCGCGCGAATGGAAGGGCGATCTGGTCCTGCTGCACGAACTGGCGGAAGGGCCTGCCGACAAGAGCTACGGCCTTGCCGTGGCGCGGCTGGCCGGGGTGCCCGCGCCCGTGGTCAAGCGGGCCAAGGCAGTGCTCGACAAGCTGGAGAAAGGGCGTGCGGCGACCGGCGGGCTGGCCGCAGGGCTGGGTGAGCTGCCCCTGTTCGCCGCCGCGATCGAGGCGGCCGAGGAAAAGGTCGATGCCCTGCGGGAGAAGCTCGACGCGGTCGACATCGATTCGCTTTCCCCGCGCGCGGCGCTCGAGCTGCTGTACGAACTGAAGCGGGACATCTGACCGTGCGTGCGCTGCGCCTGATCCTGCTGGCCCTGTTTGCGGCCCTTGCGGTTCCGGCCAGCGCGGCGCCCCCTGCCACGAACGGCGTGCTGGTCGACCAGGAACTCTATCGCGCCGTCACCGAACGGGTGCGCCACGGCGAGCGCTTCTATCCCGCCACGATCACCGAACAGCGTGCGCGCAGCTACCCGGTGCGTCCGGCGCTGGCGGTGCGGCCGCCGACGCTGGCCTATGCGCTCGCGCTGCTGCCTTCGACGCCGGCCCGCACCGGGGCGCTCGTGCTGCTGCTGTTTGCGACGCTCGTCGTCCTGCGCCGCACCCTGGCCGATCGACCGGCGCCCGATGCGCTGGCGACAATCGCGCTGACGCTGACCGGGCTGTTCGGTGCCTTCTTCCCTGGTGCCGCCTATCTCCACGAACAATGGAGCGTGTTGCTGCTGTTGCTGTCGCTGTGCGCGTCGCGAAAGCCTGCGCTGATGGTCGGCCTCGCCTTCCTCGCGGTGCTGATCCGCGAAACTGCGCTCGCCTGGCTTGCGGCGATGGTGCTGGTGGCGCTGTGGCGGCGCGACTGGCGGCTGGCCGGCCTTGCCAGCGGCGCGATCGCGGCAGCGGGCGGGCTTTGGCTGGTCCATGCCCACTTCGCCGCCGCGCAGGTGACCGCCGCCGACGTCGCCTCCCCCGGCTGGGTCCGGTTCCAGGGGCTGACGCTGGTGATCGACGCGCTGCGCCGCAACCTTGCGCTCTATCCGCTTCCCGGCTGGCTGCTGCTCGGCGTGGTGGCCGCCTCGCTGCTGGCCATGCTGCGCTGGGGAGAAACGCGCGAGCGCATCGCCGCTGTCGGCAGCGCCGGCTTCATCGCTGCGCTGACCGTCTTCGGGCGCGAGGACAACGGCTACTGGGGCTTCATGATCGCTCCGTTCGTGCTGTGGGGCGTGCCGCTGATGGTGCGCTCGGCCGCGGCCCGGCTGCCGATGCCGACGCCGGATCGCGCCTGACGCCCTTTTTGGGCCGCGGTTGACGGGACAGGCGATGTGACCGACACTCGCGTGCGATTTCGGGGGGAATCGCCATGCACACCGCTATCCTGCCTCGCCGTGCCCTTCGGGCCGAGCGCGACTACTTTCTGGCTTTCGTTATCCTGGGGGTGATCGGCGTCCTGCTCGGATTTGCGCCGCCAAGCTGGCTGCGTTTCCAAGGCCAAGCCGATTATCCCGCACCGCTCGCGCTGCAGATCCACGCCGGGCTGTTCCTCGGCTGGGTCGCGCTTATCACCACGCAGGTGCTGTTCGTGCGGCAAGGCCAGATCGGGCTGCACCGGCGGTTGGGCGCGTTCGGCGCGGCATTGATCCCGGCTATGGCGATCAGCAGCGTCTTTGCCGAAACCTATAGCGAGAAGTTCGCCGCCATCCACGCACCCGGCCAACAGCGGTTCCTGATCATACCGATCTTCTCGCTGGGTCTGTTCCTCGTCTTCACGATCGCCGGCCTTGTCCTGCGACGTGACGCCGAACTGCACCGCCGTCTGATCTTTCTCGGCACCGCCCTTTTGTTCGGCGCGGCATGGTCGCGAGTGACCGGTCCCTTGCTCAAGCCGTACATGGCGTATCACGGCATGGGGTTCTTCATCCGCCGCTTCCTGATGACCGATGTCCTGCTGGTACTGCTGGCGGTCATGGACTGGCGCGTGAAGGGCAGGCTCCAGCCGGTGACCGCCATCGGCATCACGGTGATCGTTGCGGCCGAGATCGTCATCACGCCGCTTTACTTCACCGACTGGTGGCTTGGCGTTACCGACACCATCCTCGCCGCATTCCCGGGGCCTTGAGACTGGCTAGACGCTGAGGAATATCCCGGCGAGCGCGGCGCTCATCAGGTTGGACAGCGCGCCCGCGATCAGCGCGCGCATGCCGAGGCGGGCGATCACCGGGCGCTGGTTCGGCGCAAGGCCGCCGGTCACCGCCATCTGGATCGCGATCGAGCTGAAGTTGGCAAAGCCGCACAGCGCGAACGTGACGATGGCGACGGTATGCGGCGACAGCCCTTGCGCGTTGCCGAGATCGATGAAGGCGACGAATTCGTTGAGCACCAGCTTGCTGCCGAACAGGCCGCCGGCCTGCATCGCTTGCGACCAGTCGGGCGCGCCGAGCAGCAGGAACACCGGCGCGAAGACATAGCCGAGCACCTGCTGGAACGAGAGTTCCGGATGACCGAACCAGCCGCCGATCCAGCCGAACATGCCGTTGGCAAGCGCGACCAGCGCGACGAAGGCGAGCACCATCGCGCCCACCGCCACGGCCAGCCGCACGCCGGTCTGCGCGCCTTGGCTCGCGGCCATGATGATGTTGGCGGGGCGCTCTTCCTCGGGCTCGACCGCGCCGGGAAGGGCTTGCGGGGCGATCGGGTGGGGATCGGGCAGGTTGCCATCGGCGATGGCGGCGGGGGCGGGCGGTTCGTCGGGCATGACGATCTTGGCCATCAGCACGCCGCCCGGCGCGGACATGAAGGCCGCCGCGACGAGGTAGTCGATGCGGATGCCCATCGCGGCATAGGCGGCAAGGATCGTTCCGGCGACACCCGCCATGCCCACCGTCATCACGCAGAACAGCTGCGAAGGGGCGAGTCCTGCCAGATAGGGCCGGATCACCAGCGGCGCCTCGCTCTGCCCGACGAAGATGTTCGAGGCCGCGCACAGCGCTTCAACCTTGCTGATCCCGGTGATCTTCTCCAGCGCGCCGCCGATCCAGCGGATCACCAGCTGCATCACGCCGATGTAGTAGAGGATCGAGATCAGCGCCGCGAAGAACACGATCGTCGGCAGTGCCGAGATGGCGAAGCTGTGACCGCCGATTTCGGGCGCGGCGAGCGGGCCGAACAGGAACTGCACCCCGGCGCGGGCGAAGCCGAGCAGGCTTTCGACGCCATGCGCCGCACCCTGCAACGCGGCATTGCCCGGCGGGAAATAGAGCACCAGCGCGGCAAGCCCTGCCTGCAGGGCAAAGGCGGGCGCCACCACCCGCAGCCGGATGGCGCGGCGGTTGGAGGACAGGACAACGGCGATGAGCAGGATGAGGACCATCCCGGCGAGGCTGAGGATCACGCGCATCGGCGGGACGGAAGCTCCGAAGCAAAAAGGGAAACTGGTTTCACCCGGTCCTAAACGGGATTTGGCAGAGGGTCAAAACATGGGTATCGGGCAGCGATGAAGGACAACGTTTCAGGCCTCGCTGCCGCTTCGCCCGCTGTTGCTTCGGGCGTGCCCCGCTCGCTTTTCGCGTTCGCGCTGCTGTACGGCGGGCTCGTCGTGCTGGCGGGCGTGCTCGGCACCAAGATCGCCTCGCTCGGCCACTGGCCGCTGCTGGGAGACCTCGCGGTTGAATCGGGTATCTTCGCGTTCCTGCTGCTCGTTGTGCTGGCGAGCGCGGTTGCCGAACTGTTCGGACAGGATACCGCCAACCGGCTGGTGCGCTTCGGCTTCGTGCCGCTGATCCTGTCGATGTGCCTGCTGACGTTCGTCATCCGCGTCGTTCCGCCGGCGCCGTTCTGGAGCGATCAGGACGCGTTTGCCCGGCTGCTCGGGCAGGGCGCGCGGATGCAGTTTGCGGGCCTCATCTCCTATGGCACGTCGCAGACGCTCAACGTCTATGTCTTTTCCCGGCTGGCCGGCGGGCAGGGGAACCTGCTGATGGTGCGCGCCTGGATCGCCAGCATGTTGAGCCAGGTCGTCGACACGCTGATCTTCATCACCATCTCGTTCTGGGGCGTGGCCGATGCCTCGGGCCAGCCGCTGCCGCTGGGGGCGATGATGGAGGGGCAGATCATTGCCAAGCTGGTGCTTTCCACGGTGATGGTGCCACCGCTGATCTGGCTGTTCGTCCGCCTTGCCCGACGGCTCGATCGCGCATCCTGAATCACGATTCCGCTTTGATTTCGCCGCAGAGGGCGTAAGGGCGCGGGCCATTATGGCCACGAACATCGACCAGACCGACGCCTATCGCCAGTCCATGCTCGACAAGGCGGAAACGCTTATCGAAGCGCTGCCCTACCTGCAGCGATACGCCGGGCGCACCTTCGTGGTGAAGTACGGCGGCCACGCGATGGGCGATCCCGAGCTTGCCGAGGACTTCGCGCAGGACATCGTCCTGCTGAAGGCCTGCGGCATCAATCCGGTGGTGGTGCACGGTGGCGGGCCGCAGATCGGCCGGATGCTCAAGGCACTCGGCATCGAATCGCAGTTCGTCAACGGCCTGCGCGTGACCGACAAGCAGACCGCCGAAGTGGCCGAGATGGTCCTGGCCGGCGCGATCAACAAGGAACTGGTCAGCTGGATCAGCCGGGCCGGCGGCAAGGCGATCGGCATTTCGGGCAAGGACGGCGGCATGGTGCTGGCGCGCAAGGTCCAGTCCAAAGCGCCCAAGGCGATTGAAGAAGAAGGCGAACCGCTCGTCGTCGACTTGGGCTTCGTGGGCGAACCGGACCGGATCGACACCACGGTGATCGACACCGTGTGCGCTGCGGGCATGATCCCGGTGATCGCGCCGATCGGCGTTGGCCCGGATGGCGAAACCTACAACATCAACGCCGACACGATGGCCGGCGCGATTGCCGCCGCGCTGGGGGCATCGCGGCTGTTTCTGCTGACCGACGTTCCCGGCGTGCTCGACAAGGACAAGAACCTGCTCACCGACCTCAGCCCGGCCGACATTGCCACGCTGGCCGAAGACGGCACGATCCAGGGCGGCATGATCCCCAAGCTTGAAACCTGCGTCCACGCGGTGGAAGCCGGCTGCGAAGCCGCCGTGGTGCTCGATGGCCGGGTGCCGCACGCGATGCTGCTCGAAATCTTCACCTCGCGCGGCGCGGGCACGCTGATCCGCGCGTGATCGCGGCGCGGCGGCAGGCGGGAACCAATCCCCGCGCTGCTCGTCGCTGGCGCATGATCCGCGCAACCCTAGCCGCCGTCCTCGCGTCCGCGCTCGCCATCAACCTGTCGGGCTGCGATCGCCCGGTGCACGAACCGTCACCGACCGATGCGCCTGACATCGCGGCGAGCATGGCGGCCCCGCCGACAATGCCGGCAAGCGCCGCCGACGCGGCCGCGCCCGTCCCTTCGGCCACGCCCACCGCCGAGATCGCCGCCCCGGGGCAGCCTTCGGCCTCGCGCGATCCGGCCGAAGTGCTTTCGGCCTGGGCCAAGGCCGTCGAGACGCGCGACTGGGCGACGGCGCGCGCCTACTGGGGCGATCACGGCAAGGGCAGCGGCCTTTCCGACAAGGCCTTCGCGGCCAAGTGGGCCAGCCTGCTCGATCCGCGCGTGACGATCGGCAAGGGCGAGCAGGAAGGCGCTGCCGGATCGCTCTACTACACCGCGCCCGTGCGGATCATCGACGGACCCCGCACCGTGCGCGGCAATGTCGTGCTGCGCCGGGTCAACGATGTCGACGGGGCGAGCGAGGAACAGCTGCGCTGGCACATCGAAAGCACCACGCTGGCGCCCTGAGCGCTTCCGGATTTCAACTCATCCGTATTTTCCCAAAGGGCGGGTGTTTCCACGACGTGCGAAAATGCTCTAAGGGGCGCGGCATTCGCCCTGCGTGAAAGGACGCCTTGCGCATGCTGCTCTACACTCTCGTCCAGATGATCGATTATCTGGTCAACATCGTCAGCATGGTGGTGATCGTGCAGTTCGTGCTCGGCCTGCTGATCGCCTTCAACGTCGTCAACATGCAGAACAACGCGGTTGCGGCGATCTGGAAGGCGCTCAACGCTATTCTCGAACCGCTGCTCGCCCCCATCCGCCGCATGATGCCCGATACCGGGCAGATCGACTTCTCGCCGATGGTGCTGATCGTCCTGCTGAACCTGCTGTCGATCCTGCTCCGTGGCATCGCCGCGTCGGGCTACTGATACAGGAACGAAATCCATGACCGCTGCCGTCATCGACGGAAAGGCTTTTGCGGCCACCCTGCGCGCCCGCGTCGGCGAGCTTGCCCGTGCGTTCGAGCAGAAGGCCGGCCGCAAGGCAGGCCTCGCCGTGGTGCTGGTGGGTGAGGATCCCGCAAGCCAGGTCTATGTCCGTTCCAAGGGCAAGAGCACGCTCGAGGCCGGCATGGCGAGCTTCGAGCACAAGCTGCCGGCAGACACCGCCGAGGCCGACCTGCTGGCGCTCGTCGAACAGCTCAATGCCGATGCCGCGGTCGATGGCATTCTCGTGCAGCTGCCGCTGCCGCCGCACATCGACGAGCAGAAGGTGATCGCGGCGATCGCGCCGGACAAGGATGTCGATGGCTTCCACGTGATCAACGCCGGACGCCTTGCGGTGGGCCAGCCCGGCTACGTGCCGTGCACGCCGCTCGGCTGCCTGATGCTGCTCAAGGACAAGCTGGGCGATCTCTCCGGGCTCGATGCCGTGGTCATCGGCCGTTCGAACATCGTCGGCAAGCCGATGGCGCAGCTGCTGCTCGCCGAAAGCTGCACGGTGACGATCGCGCACAGCCGGACCAAGGACCTGTCCAGCGTCGTGCGCCGCGCCGATATTGTCGTGGCGGCGGTGGGCCGGCCCGAGATGGTGAAGGCTGACTGGATCAAGCCCGGCGCCACCGTAATCGACGTAGGCATCAACCGCGTTCCGGCGGCCGAGGAAGGCAAGACCCGCCTGGTCGGCGATGTCGATTATCACGGCGTTGCCGAAGTCGCCGGCGCGATCACGCCGGTGCCGGGCGGCGTGGGGCCGATGACCATCGCCGTCCTGCTGCGCAACGCGCTCGTCGCGGCCTATCGCCACGAAGGCATCGAACTCGCCGCCGACGCGATCTGAGCCGCAGAAGGGCGCTGGCGCCGGCGAAGCAGGGGTGGGCAGCGCGGTTCCTTTCGGTTAGGTTCCAGGCCATGAAGCGCCTGATCCCGCTCGCCATTCCGGCCCTCCTGCTCGTCCTTGCCGTTGCCGGTCCCGCCGATGCGCAGCGCCCTCCGCGCGGGATGATGCGGCCGCTTGCCAATCCGAGCGCGCTGATCGCGGCGGACATCGCCTTTTCGCGCCTTGCGCAGGACAAGGGCAAGGCGAAGGCCTTCGCAGAAACTGCGACCAAGGAGGCCGAGATGTTCGGGCCGCAGCGCGTTCCTGTCGCCGAATGGCTCAAGCGCAACGACGATGGCGCCGCGCTCAAGTGGCAGCCGCACGGCGCCTGGATCAGCTGCGACGGCAGCGCGGGGGTGACGCGCGGCGCGTGGCAGTCGAACACCGCCAGTGGCTGGTACACCACCATCTGGCAGCAGCAGAAGAAGGGCGACTACAAGTGGTCGCTCGACCAGGGCAGCGCCACTGCGAAGCCGGTGGAGGCGCCCGATTTCCTTGAAGGCCGCATTGCCGACTGCCCCGCGCGGTCTGCTCCGCCGGGCGCTGGCGCCATGCCCGGTGGCGAGGGTCCGCCGCGCGGCAAGCGTCCGCCGCCGGGCGATGGCAAGGATGTGCCCCTGCCGCCGCTGGCCGGCCCGATCCCCGCGCTGTCGGCGCCTGCTGGCGCGGATGCCAAGGACGGCCGGTCGCGCGATGGTACGCTCGCCTGGCGGTCCGTCGTGCTGCCGGACGGCGCGTGCGACTTCACCGTGTGGTTGTGGAAGGATGGGGCGATGACGCCGGTCATCCAGACCCATGCCGATGCGGCCAAGGCGGCGGGCTGACGCGATGCTCCAGCTGTTCGTCTCGGCCTTCGTCACGTTGTTCGTGGTGATCGATCCACCCGGCTGCGCCCCGATCTATGCCGGGCTCACCGCCAATGCGAGCGCGCGCCAGGCGTTCTCGATGGCCCTGCGCGCCTGCCTGATCGCCACGGGCATCCTGCTCGTGTTCGCGCTGTTTGGAGAGGATCTGCTCGGCGCGCTGCATATCGAGCTCGACAGCTTCCGCATCGCGGGCGGCATCATGCTGTTCCTGATCGCGCTCGACATGGTGTTCGAAAAGCGCACCGAACGCCGTGAGGAGCGGGCCGAGAAGGTGCGCACCGCCCAGCCCCATGTCGAGGACGTGTCGGTGTTTCCGATGGCCATGCCGATGCTGGCCGGGCCCGGCTCCATCGCCTCGGTCATGCTGCTGACCGCGCGCGCCAAGGGCATCGAGGAAACCGGCGTGATCCTCGCCGCGCTGGCGCTGGTCATGGTGCTGAGCTTCCTGGCGCTGGTGGCCGCGCGCCCGATCATCCGCGTGCTCGGCGCGCAGGTGGAGGCGGTGGTGACGCGCCTGCTGGGCGTTCTGCTGGCAGCGCTTGCGGCGCAGTTCGTGATCGACGGTATCCAGGCCCAGTTCTGAGCCACGCCAGCAGGTTGTCCCGTAACGGTGCAGCGCGCGGTCGGGCGCGGGAACCGGGATGACGGTTCGACCATTTGGCGATACCCCGGGGCAATGCACCGGATACTTGCCATGCTGAGCCAGATCGAATCCCGGATGAGCCGCCACCGCGCCGCGCGCGTGCAGCTGATGCTCCTTGGTGTCGCCATGCTTCTGGCGATCCCGGCGGGCGCGGTCTTCGCGCAGGCCGGGATGACGCCCTACACCCTCGTCGAAAGCGGCCAGCGCTTTGGAACGCTGCAGCAGGCGGTCAATGCCGTCGGCGAAGGGTCGGGCACCATCTCGATCGCGCCGGGCGCCTGGCGGGATTGCGCGGTGCAGACCACCGGCGACGTTGCGTACATCGCCGAAGTCCCGGGCAAGGTCGCCTTCGACGGGCAGACCTGCGAAGGCAAGGCGGCGCTGGTCATGCGCGGGCGTTCGATGCGCGTCGAAGGCGTGACCTTCCAGAACCTGCGCGTGCCCGAAGGCAATGGCGCGGGCATCCGGCTCGAACACGGCAACCTTACCGTGCGGCAGGCGTGGTTCCGCGACAGCGAGGAGGGCATTCTCTCTGCCGAGGACCCCACGGGCACCGTGCTGATCGAAAAGTCCACGTTTTCGCGCCTTGGCCGCTGCGACCGGGGCCTGTCGTGCGCGCACTCGGTCTATTTCGCCAATTACGGCAATGTCGTGATCCGCCGCAGCCGCTTCGAGGAAGGCCGCGGGGGCCACTACGTCAAGAGCCATGCGGCGCGGATCGAGGTGGTCGATTCGAGCTTCGACGACAGCCGGGGCAAGACGACCAACTACATGATCGACCTGTCGGTCGGCGCGACCGGCCTCATTACCGGCAACTGGTTCGTGCAGGGCAAGGACAAGGAAAACTACAGCGCCTTCATCGCCAACGGCGCCGAAGGGCATAACCATTCCGCCGCCGGGCTGACGATCAAGGACAACGTCGCGCGCCTCGCCCCCGGTGTGGATCGCAACACCGTGTTTTTCGCAGACTGGACCGGTGATGCGACCAAGCTTGGCGCCAATACCCTGGGGCCGGGGCTCAAGGCGTTTGAAAAGCGCTGATTGGCTTGGCCTTTGGTGGCTTCGTGCCTAGATTGACCGTGTGACCCGTCATCGTCCCTTCCGCCTGTGGGCCATCCTGCTGGTCCTCGTCGTTGCGCTGCAGGCGCTGGCGCCGATGGGCGGTGGATTGTCGCTTCGGTCAGGCTCTGCTTTCAGTGCCGACACGGTCGAGGTTGCGGTAGCGCCTGCGCGGCGGGTGGCAGAGGCTGCCGTAGCCCCGTTGCCGGCGCCCCCGCCGCCTGTCGCGGCACCGGTTGTTCCGCTTTCTCTCCTGCTCGTCGCGACCTGGCGTCCCAAGCCCCGGCAGACCGCCCCCCCGCGTCTTGATCCAGCCTTTCCGCAAAGGCTCGAACCCCGCGCACCGCCTCGCCCCTGAACGACCCTGACTGCCCCCTTCGCGGGGTGCCCCATGGACGTCTTTCAGGATACGAGACCGATGAACGAACTGAATTCGAGCGCGATCGCGCTTGCCCGGCGCGCCCATGTCGAGGCGCTGCTGGCCGCTTACCCCGATGTCACCCCCACGGAACACACGCTGCTGGTCAACTGGTTCCGCAAGGAGGCAAGCTCGCTGGACATCGGAATGGTGGCCAGCAACCCGGACATCGCGCGCGGCTATCGCCTGTTCCGCCAGCAGCATGTCGACCGCTTCACGCTGGCTGACCTGGGCAAGGGTCTGGCCTTTGCCAGCGCGATGATCGTGCTGTGCGGACTGATGCTGTTCCGCGCGTTCTGAGCGGGCCTTGGGGAGGGGCGCTTTCCTTGCGCCTTTCCCTCACTTCAGGATGTGGCCGGTCCGGTCGCGCTTGGTCGCGAGATAGCGTGCGTTATGGGGATTGGCGGGCAACTGGTGTGCCACGCGCTCGATCACGTCGACGCCGACGGCCTGCAGGGCTGCCACCTTGGCCGGGTTGTTGGTCATCAGCCGGACGCGCTCGACGCCTAGTAGTTCCAGCATGCGCGCCGCGACCGGGAAGTCGCGCGCTTCGCTCGGCAGGCCCAGCCGCTCGTTGGCGTCGACCGTGTCGAAGCCCTGGTCCTGCAGCTCATAGGCGCGCAGCTTGTTGATCAGACCGATCCCGCGCCCTTCCTGCCGCAGGTAGAGCAGCACGCCCCAGCCTTCGTTGTCGCGCGCTTCGGCGGCCATCGCGCGCAGCGCTGCATCGAGCTGCGGGCCGCAGTCGCACTTCAGGCTGCCAAGGATGTCTCCGGTCAGGCATTCGCTGTGCAGTCGCACGAGCGGCGCGCGGTCGCCGCGCTGTTCGCCGATCACCAGCGCCACGTGTTCGCGCAAGTCGTCGCGCGCGCGGAAGGCGACGATCTGGGCTTCCTCGCAGGCATCGACCGGAAGCCGTGCCCGAGCCTGGATGGTAAGGTTGAGCGGATCCTTGAACCCGGCAAGATCGGACGCGGAGACTTCCGCCGCGATTTCCGCGCCGCTGGCAATAAGGAATGCGGGCAGGATGCCCGCAAGCCGCGCCATTTCCATCGCGGCGACGGCGGCCTCGCGGGCCTCCATGGCCTCGGCACGGAAGGGGCCGCGCAAGGGGTTGGCCAGATCGCGCGCCGGATCGGCAAGCGCCCGCGCGGTGTTGAGGCTGAAGGGTTCCGCGCCGTGGATGATCACCGGTGCTTCGGGCACGGCCGCGTCACGCTGGTTGGCGAGCTTGAGCGTCGCCGCGCGCGCGGCGGAGATCAGCAGCCGTGCCGCGTAAAGCCCGGGTTGCGCAAATCCCGTCTCGGCCGGCAGCAGATCGAGCGCTCCGCCATCGCCGTGGACACGGATGGCCCAGCCGTGGCGCAGCGCATCCAGCGCGCGGGCAACGGCGCGCGCATCGTTCAAAGCGACAGCTCCGTCACCAGCGGCACGTGATCCGAAGGCTGGTCCCAGCGGCGCGTCTCCTCGACGAAGCGATGCGAAAGCGACTGTGCCGCCACGTCCGGCGAGGCCCACATGTGGTCCAGCCGCCGGCCCTGGTCCTTCTGCCGCCAGTACGAACGGTACGACCACCACGAATAGTTTCGCTCCGGCGCCGGGATATGCTTGCGGCCGAGATCGACCCAGCCGTGCGCATCGGCGAAGCGCTGCAGCGTCTCGACTTCCAGCGGAGTGTGGCTGACGACCTTGAGCAGCGCCTTGTGGTCGTAGACGTCGCTTTCCAGCGGCGCGATGTTGAAATCGCCGACGATCAGCGTCGGCTTGTCGAGCTTGTCGGCCCAGCGGGTCATGCGTTCGAGGAAATCGAGCTTCTGCCCGAACTTGGCATTCACCGTGCGGTCCGGGATGTCGCCGCCCGCCGGGATGTAGACATTCTCGAGGATCAGGCCCTGGCCCGGCCCGGTCAGCTCTACGCCGACGTGCCGCGCCTCGCCATTGTCCTGCCAGTCGTGCCGGCCGATCTCGCGAAAGGGGATGCGGCTGACCGTGGCGACGCCGTGGTAGCCCTTCTGCCCGTGCACCGCGCGATGCGTGTAGCCGAGCCTTTCGAACACATCGTGCGGAAAGAGCGATTCGGCGGTCTTGATTTCCTGCAGGCAGAGGACGTCGGGCGCTTCCTGAGTCAGGAAGCGTTCGACCTGATCGGCGCGCAGGCGGACCGAATTGATGTTCCAGGTGGCGATGGAGATCATGCGCGCGGCTTTAGGGGGGATGCTCGGCGCGCGTCAAATCGGAACGGTATCGCGCCCCAAAAGGAAAACCCTCGTCCCGGGGGCATTGGGACGAGGGTTCCATGTGCGTTCGTCACGCGGTGACAAGCGGCTGGATGGAGGCCAGGCAACAGGGGGGAAACCCGCCTCGACCGTCTTGTCGAGGACCTTTCTAGGCGGGCCCCGCTTGCTGGGGGATGAACGCAAACGTCAGGAAATTCGCAAGTTGTCGCAGATCAGCGGCAACCCACCCCGCGATCGCGACGAATCGCCGGAATCAGTGGCGAACTTGCGGGCGGGGATCGTTCCAGCGGAAGGTGCTGTCCGGCACGGCGATGCCGTACTGCTGGTTCGAAAGGCGCACGGTGGTCCGCTTGGCCTGTGAATCGAGCGCGATCCACGAATCAAGCTGCCATCCGCCCGGCGCGCCCGCATTGCGGGTCATCACCAGCGTAATCGTGCCGTATTCGGGATGCTTGGGATCCTTCACCGTCACGCTCAGCACATCGGGATGCGACGTGGGGTTAAGCGTGGCGAACCGGGCCACGTCCTTGTTCGGATCGAGCAGGGCGCCCAGCGGGCTGTTGCGGATCGGCCAGCGCTGGACCTGACGGACCTCGTAGTCGATCATGGTCAGCGCGCTGCCGTCCGACACGATCAGGAACGGCACGCCCTTCTGGTACTGGAAGCGGATGCGGCCGGGACGCTTGAGCGTCATCGTGCCCGAAATGCTCTGGCCGCCGCGGTCGGTCTGGACGAAGTCGGCACGCATCGTGCCGATCGCGCGCAGGGCGCCGACCGCCTGGTCGATCTGCGGGCTACGCGCGGCTTGCGCCAGCGCAGGGGTGGACAACGCAGAAAGGCCCGTGGCCGAAAGGGCCAGGGCCGTGCCGGCGAACGCCAGCGTGCGAAGGGATTTCAGGATCGTGTTCATCGCCGCTCCTTGCAGTGCCGGCGTTGAACTCCCCCTTAACCCCAAGGTTCCTGAACAGTGGACCCCGGGGCGTGCGGGAAAGGTGCGGGGCGCGCGCGCAGTGAATGCGCAGTCGGCTGTCCCCCGGCGCGCCTTACTTGATCTTGGCTTCCTTGAACTCGACGTGCTTGCGCACGACCGGGTCGTACTTGCGGAAGGTCATCTTCTCGGTCGTGTTGCGCGGGTTCTTCTTGGTCACGTAGAAGAAGCCGGTGTCGGCGGTCGAGACCAGACGGATCTTGACGGTGGTGGGCTTTGCCATTGCTCGAAATCCTGAAACGAAAGCGGCGGCGCGTCGCCACGCCGCCTTCACAGGGCGCGGGCGTTGGGGGAGAATCGGGGGAAAGTCAAGGGGCGGGATAGGGGCGAAGCGGCTCGATCAGGCCGAACCGTTCCTTGCTCGGCGCCTTCTCCAGCGGCGCAAGCTCTAGCGGCTGTATTGGTAGCTGCGTGTCGGGCAGACGATCCAGCAGGTCGCGGATCAACGTCAGGCGGCCGCGCCGCTGGTCGTTGAAGTCCACCAGCGTCCACGGCGCATGGGGCGTGTGCGTCGCCGCCAGCATCGCTTCGCGCGCCTTGGTATAGTCGTCGTAGTGCTTGCGCGCTTCCAGGTCGACCGGGGAGAGCTTCCAGCGCTTCATCGGATCGTCGCGCCGCTCGGCAAAGCGCTCCTCCTGCTCTTCCTGGTCGCAGCAGAGCCAGTATTTGAACAGCAGCAGGCCGTCCTCGGTCAGCAGCTTCTCGAAAACTGGTGCCTGCGACAGGAATGCGCGCACCTGCTCCTCGCTTGCGTACCCCATCACGCGCTCGACCCCGGCGCGGTTGTACCAGGAACGGTCGAACAGCACGATCTCGCCCGCGGCGGGCAGGTGGGGCACGTAGCGCTGGAAATACCATTGCCCCTGTTCGCGCTCCGTCGGCTTGGCGAGCGCGACGGTGCGCACCTGCCGTGGATTGAGCTTGGCCGACAGCGCGTTGATCACGCCGGTCTTGCCCGCGGTATCGCGCCCTTCCAGCAGGATCGCGATCCGCGCGCCCGTCCCTTGCGCCCAGCGCGCCATGGCGGACAGTTCCTCCTGAAGGTTTTCGAGAACGTCCTCATAGTCCTTGCGCTTCAGTTCGGTCATGACAGCCCTTCGCGATACGGGAAGCCCTGTTTGCACCAATCGCGTTCCGGTGTAAAAAGTTGCGATGGAAACCGGTTTGGATGCCATCGACTCCGCCCGCAATGCTGGCCCTGAAGCTGGCATCGACGTTAGCCTCGACGCGGGCTTCACGCAGTTGCCCGATCCTTCGCCCGATGTGTTCACCGCGCCGCTCAAGCGGCCCGCCCATGTCGCCGCGGACTGGATCGAGCCTGCGCAGCATGCCTATGGCGCAGACGAGAACGCGGTGTGGGACGATCTGTTTGCGCGGCAGATGAAGGTCCTGCCCGGACGCGCGGCGAGCGCGTTCATGGCCGGCTTGGACAAGCTCGACCTCGGTCGCGGCGGCGTGCCCGATTTCGGCCGCCTGTCCGCGGAACTGGGCGCGCTCACCGGATGGAGCGTGGTGCCGGTGCCGATGCTGATTCCCGACCACGTGTTCTTCTGGCACCTTGCCAACCGACGCTTTCCGGCCGGCAACTTCATCCGCAGCCGCGCAAATTTCGACTACATCGAAGAGCCGGACGTGTTCCACGACGTGTTCGGCCACGTGCCCATGCTGACCGATCCGACTTTTGCCGACTACATGCAGGCCTATGGTCGCGCCGGGTGGAAGGCGATGCGCCATAACCGGCTGAAGGCGCTCGGCGCGCTATACTGGTACACGGTCGAATTCGGCCTGGTGGAAGAAGCGGGCGGGCTTCGCGCCTATGGCGCGGGCATTCTTTCGGGCCCCAGCGAGGTGGTCTTCGCGCTCGAGGCTCAGTCGCCCAACCGCATCTACCTCAACGTCGATCGCGTGATGCGCACCGATTACGTGATCGACGATCTGCAGCCGACCTATTTCGTGATCGAAAGCCTTGCCGATCTGTATCACCAGACCGTCGAGCGCGACTTCGACCGGCTGTATCGCGGACTGGGCCCGGGCTTTACCTATGCCAATACGGCGGTGATCGATATCGACAACGTCCACACGCGCGGCACGCTCGAATATCACCTGCGCGGCGGGAGAGCGTCGGGCGCGCGTCCGGTCTGAACGCGAAAACGGCGCCCGGTTGCCCGGACGCCGCCTGCTTGCCGAAAGACAGTTGTCCCGGGATCAGCCCGGGGTCTTGTCCATCTTGTCGGCCTGGTCTTCCATCTTGTCGGCCTTCTTTTCGCCCGCGTTGCGGACGGCGTCGGCCTTGTTCTCGAGCGCGTCCTCGGCAGCGCCGGTGGTCGCATCAGCCTGCGCGTCGATCGCATCGGCAGTGGCGTCAGCCGATTCGCGCACGGCGTCGGCCTTGTCCTCTGCGGCGTTTTCCTGCTTGGAATCGCAGGCGGCGAGGCTGAGGCCCATCGCGGCAACCGACGCGATCATCGCGCCCTTGATGAAGCTCTTCATGGCATTGTCCCCTTCTTGAAGAAGGGCGGCCACTTCAGGGCCGCCCTTTTGTGGTTGATCAGGAGTGGTGGCTCAGCGAACCGCGCCGCGACGGACCAGGTTCACGATCGCGAGCAGGATCACGGCGCCGAGGAACGAAACGATCAGGCTACCGGCCGAGATGCCGTCGGTGATCGAACCGCCACCGATCAGCGGCGCAAGCAGGAAGCCGCCGAGCAGCGCGCCCACAATGCCGACGACGATGTTCAGGAAGATGCCCTGCTGCGCATCAGTGCGCATGACGATGCTGGCCAGCCAGCCGAGGATGCCGCCGACGACGAGAAGAATGATAAGGCCCATGGTGATAATCCCTTCGAAATGCTGTCTTTCCCGCAAAACCGGGATGACGGCCTTTGGTTCCGAAGGTGCGACGAACCGTTGTGATTGATGCTTGTCGCTACTTGAAGTCTACTTGGGCGGGACTCAGGCGTTGAGCAGCCAGGCACCTGCGGCGAGACCCACCAAGATGCGGTACCAGGCAAATGGCGTGAACCCCTTGCGGCTGACATAGGCGACGAACAGCTTGATCACGCCCAGTGCGACGACGAACGACACGAAGGCGCCGATCGCGATCTCGTTCCAGCCAACACCGGTGGTGCCGGCGGCAAGCGCGTGACGCTGGCCCAGCAACTCGATCGTGCTCGCGCCCAGCATCGTCGGGATGGCAAGGAAGAACGAGAATTCGGCGGCCGTGCGGCGCTCGATGCCCATCGCGAGCGCGCCCATGATCGTCGCGCCCGAACGGCTCATGCCCGGGATCATGGCAAGGCACTGAACGAAACCGACGCCGATCGCCTGGCGCAAGGGCAGCTGGCCGATACCCGAAGGCTCGCCGCCCTTGGCAAAGCGCTCGACGATCAGGATGCCGATGCCGCCGACGATCAGCGCGCCGCAGACCACAAGCGGGCTGCCGAGCAGGCCCTCGATCTGGTGCTTGAAGATCAGGCCGATCACCGCTGCCGGCATGAACGCCGCAAGCAGGTTGCGCACGAAGCGCAGGGACAGGGGCTCCAGCCGGACAAGGCCCATGCCCACGGCCCAGAACGTGCGCCAGTACTGCACTACCACGGCCAGGATCGCGCCCAGCTGGATTACCACGTTGAACAGCGCCCATTGCGCCGCGTCATATCCGAACAGCTCGGTCGCGAGGATCAGGTGGCCGGTCGACGAGACGGGCAGGAACTCGGTGAGGCCCTCGACGATGCCGAGAAGAACCGCGGTGATGGTGGTGCTGTCCATGGCGGCATGGAGTTGCCGCAGTGCAGCAAGGTGTCAAGGGCGGCAGCGCAGGCCGCCGCCCTTAAATTTCTTTCACCTTACCAGATGCGCACGCGCTCGGCGGGCGGCAGGTACAGCTTGTCGCCCGGCTTGACGCCAAAGGCCTTGTACCATTCGTCGAAGTTCCGGACGATGCCGTTGATCCGGTACTGCGCCGGCGAGTGCGGATCGACCACCAGGTACTGGCGCGCGGTTTCGTCGCGGATCGCCTGACGCCACACCTGCGCGAAGGCCATGAAGAAGCGCTGGTCGCCGGTCAGCCCGTCGATCACCGGGGCGGGCTTGCCTCCAAGCGAGAGCTTGTAGGCGCGATAGGCGACCGACAGGCCGCCAAGGTCGCCGATGTTCTCGCCCATGGTCAGCTGACCATTGACGCAGGCCTTGCCGCCGGGGCTCTTCTCATCGAACGGGCAATAGGCATCGTACTGCTTGCCAAGGCGCGCGGTCAGCGCCTCGAACGCGGCGCGGTCCTTGTCGGTCCACCAGTCGCGCATGTTGCCCTTGCCATCATAGGCCGCGCCTTGGTCGTCGAAACCGTGGCCCATTTCGTGCCCGATCACCGCCCCGATCGCGCCGTAGTTGACCGCGGGATCGGCGTGGAGGTTGAAGAACGGCGGCTGCAGGATCGCGGCCGGGAACACGATCTCGTTGTAGGTGGGGTTGTAATAGGCGTTGATCGTTTCGGGCAGCATGCCCCACTCGCTGCGATCGACTTCCTGGCCCAGGCGCGCCGCCTCGAAACGGCTTTCCCAGTCCTGCGCGGCGATCACGTTGGCGAGCGGCGTCGCGCCCGACAGCGTCAGCCCGGCATAGTCCTTGTACTTGGCCGGCATGCCGATCTTGGGGGTAAAGGCATCGAGCTTGGCTTGGGCTTCCTTGCGCGTGTCGGGGCCCATCCACTTGAGATCGACCAGGTTGGCCGCCATCGCCTTGCGCAAGTTGGCAACGAGCTGGTCCATCGCGACCTTGTTCTCGGGCGGGAAGTAGCGTTCGGCGTAGAGCTTGCCGAGCTGTTCGCCGACCTGACCCTCGACCGCGCGGATGGCACGCTTCCAGCGCGGCAGCTGTACCTTCTGCCCGGCCAGCACCGTGCCGTAGAAGGCGAAGCGGGCATCGTCGATCGGCTTGGGCAGCACCCCGGCGTACGAGGAGAAGAACTGGGTATCGAGCCAGGCCTTCCACACGTCGACCGGCTCGCTGCGGACCAGTTCCGCTAGCGCCGGAACGCCGCCGCCCAGCTTGGCAGCCATTTCGGGCGTGTACTTGGCGGCGGCGAGCTTTTCAGCCGAAGGCGGCATCTGGGCGACGACCGCGGCCTGCGCCTTGTCGAGTCCCATCTCGGTGAGCATGGTGTCAACCGGCAGGCCGGGCAGCGCCTTGGCGAAGTCGGCGCGAGACAGCTTGGTGTAGGTCAGCGAAGGATTGCGCGAAAGCGCGCGATCCCAGTGGGCGAGCGCCATCTTCTTTTCGAGCGCATAGACCGCGTCGGCCGTCTTAGCCGGATCGGCATAGCCCGCCTGGCCCAGCGCGAAGCGGAGCCATTCCATGTACTTCTGCCGGACGACCAGGTTGCGCGGATTGTCGACAAGGTAGAAGTCGCGGTCGGGCAGGCCCAGGCTGCCGGTGCCGAGGTAGAGGATGTAGTGGTCGCTGTCCTTCTCGTCCGCCGTCACGCTGAAGCTGATCGGCGAGGCAAGGCCGGGCTGCGCGAACAGTTTGGCAAGATCGTCGGGCGTCTTCGCGGCAGCGATCTTGTCCAGCCAGGGCTTGGCCGGCGCGAGGCCGGCGGCATCGATCGCGGCAGTGTCGAGATAGGCCGAATAGGCCGCAGCGATCTTGCCTTCGGGCGTCGCCGGGTCTGGCTTCTTCGCGACCAACTCGTCAAGAATGCCCTTGAGCCGTTCCTGCGAAAGATCGTCGAGCACGTTGAACGAGCCGTAACGCGTCTTGTCCGCCGGCATCACGAAGGCGTTCTGCCACTTGCCGTTCACATAGGCGTTGAAGTCGTCGCCCGGCTTCACGCTCTTGTCGACGTATTGCAGCTGGATACCAGCCCCTGGAAAATCCCGGCTCATCAGCGGCGCCGTCATCGGCGCGGGCGGAGTAGCCGTCGCACTGGCAGCCGGGGCGGCCGTGGGTTGGGCATGGAGGGCGGGGGCGAAAAGCGAAAGCGCCGACGCGGCGACGAGAAATGCGGTTTGCCTTGGCATCTGAATGCGTTCCATCCGGTTACATCTGCGACCGGATCGTCCTTAACGCCTTGCTAGGCAGTGAACAGCCCCTCCTTGAAAGGCAAGGCCGCCGCGCCTTGTCGTTGATCGACCAGGGTATGCCGTTGGTCGATCAGGCGTCCGCGCCTTCGAACTGCAGCCGCGCCAGCCGCGCATAGAGCCCGTCGAGTGCGGACAGGCTGGCGTGCGTGCCCTGTTCGGCGATCCGGCCCTGGTCCATCACGATGATCCGATCGGCCTGGCGCACCGTGGCGAAGCGGTGGGCGATGACCAGCGTCGTGCGTTCGCGCATCAGGCGTTCGAGCGCCTGCTGGACCAAACGCTCGCTTTCGGCATCCAGCGCGCTGGTGGCCTCGTCGAGCAGCAGGATCGGCGCGTCGCGCAAAAGCGCGCGGGCGATGGCGATGCGCTGGCGCTGGCCGCCGGACAGGCGCGCGCCGTCTTCACCAAGGAACGTGTCGAGCCCCTCGGGCAAGGCGCGCAGGAAATCCTCGGCGTTCGCATCGCGCGCCGCGCGCCAGATCTCGTCGTCGCTGGCATTCCAGTTGCCATAGCGCAGGTTGTCGCGCGCCGAGGCGGCAAACAGCACGCCTTCCTGCGGCACCAGCGCGATGCGGGCGCGGATTTCGGCAGGATCGGCCTGCGCCAGCGGCACGCCATCGATGCGCACCGTGCCGCCCTGCGGATCGTAGAACCGCTCGGCGAGCTGAAACAGGGTCGATTTCCCCGCACCGGAGGGGCCCACGATGGCAACAGTCTCGCCCGGTTCGACGGTCAGCGAGAAATCCTCGAGCGCCGAGACCTCGGGTCGGCTGGGATAGCGGAAGCTCACGTTCTGGAACGCGATCTGGCCGCGCGGTGGCTGCGGCAGGGTGATCGGGCGTGCCGGCGGCGCGATGTCGGGCTGCTCGAGCAGCAGTTCGTTGAGACGGCTCGCAGCGCCCGCCCCGCGCACCAGGTCGCCGTAGACTTCGGTGAGTGCGCCGAACGCCCCGGCAACGATCCCGCCGGTCAGCACGAAGGCGGCAATGGTGCCGCCGCTGATCTGACCCGCAGCGACGGCAAGCGCGCCGCGCCACATCAGCGTCGTCAGCGCGCCGAAGATCATGAAGATCACGATGGCGGTCATCACCGCGCGGATGCGGATCCGCCGCTGCGCCGCGGCGAAGGTGCGCTCGACCGCGCCGCTGAAGCGCTGCGCCTCACGCGCTTCCTGGCCAAAGGCCTGGACCACGCGCATGGCACCCAGCACTTCGGAAATCATCACGCCGATGTCCGCCACGCGGTCCTGGCTCGATCGCGAGGCCTTGCGCAGGCGCGCGCCGAAGAACACGATCGGCCCGATCACAACCGGAATGCCCACCAAAAGGCCGGCGGTCAGGCCCGGTGCAAGTGCGAAGAGGTAGATCACCCCGCCGATCGCGGTCAGGATATTGCGCAGCGCGACCGACACGCTGGTGCCCACGATCTGTTCGATGATCGCGGTGTCCGATGTCATCCGCGACGAGATTTCCTTGGGGCTGTTCGTTTCGAAGAATGACGGCGGCAGGCGCAGCAGGTTCTTCTGGACGTTGAGCCGCAGGTCCGCCACCACCCGCTCGCCGATCCACGATACGAAGTAGAAGCGCACGGCGGTACCGATCCCCAGCATGACCACGATCAGCATCAGCAGCCGGAACGAACTGTTGATCGTCGCCGCATTGGCACCGGGGCCGAAGGCCCTGTCGATGATCGCCTTGAAGCTTGCCGGGATGGCGATAGTCGATCCCGAGGTGACCAGCAGCGCGGCCAGCGCGAGCAGGACCTGCGTCGGGTAGTTGAGCGCCTGGCGCCACACCATGCGCAACGGAGTCAGGCTGCGCCGCGCGGGCGCCTGCGGTTCGCTAGGGGAAACCTCGTCCATCGCGCTCGACTAGCCGATGCGGTGCGCTGCGGAAAGGGGAACCGAGAGGCAGCCGGCTCCCTCATCTTTCTGCTGCATTGCACAATGCGCGAAAAGGGCGCATTTATGCGGCAATCGAATCCCGTCCGCCCCGCAGGGCGGAAGACGAAAGGTGCCGCAGGTGCTCTACAAGGCCTATGAAATCCAGCGCTCGCTGCTCAACGCAGGCAGCGCCTGGGCGTCGATGACTGCCGACGTGCTCAATGATCCGCGCTCGCCGTTTGCCGGCCTTGGCGCCACGCAGATGATGGCATCCGCGCTGGACGTGTTCGCCCATGCCACCGCCCCGCGCGGCAAGCCCGCGTTCGGGATCAAGACCATTCAGGTCGATGGCGGGATCCATGCCGTCAGCGAATCCACCGAACTGCAGAAGCCGTTCGGCAAGCTCAAGAAGTTCACCCACGCCGGGCTGCCCGCCGATGCGCCCCGCCTGCTGATCGTGGCGCCGATGAGCGGGCACTTCGCCACGCTGCTCCGTGGCACGGTCGAGCGCATGCTCGAACGTTGCGTGGTCTACATCACCGATTGGGCCGATGCGAAGTTCGTGCCGCTGGCCGACGGCAGCTTCGATCTCGACGACTACATCGACTACCTGATCGAATTCCTCGAACACATCGGCCCTGGCGCGCATGCGATGGCCGTTTGCCAGCCGTCGGTGCCGATGTTCGCGGCAACCGCTGTCATGGCGGCAGCCGAGCATCCCTGTCGCCCGGTCACGCTGACGATGATGGGCGGCCCGATCGATACGCGTGAAAGCCCGACCGCGGTCAACGATCACGCGATCACCAAGCCTTACGTCTGGTTCAAGCACAACGTCATCACCGAAGTGCCGAGCAACTACCCGGGCGAGGGGCGCCGCGTCTATCCGGGCTTCGTCCAGCTCACCAGCTTCATGTCGATGAACCTCGGCAGCCACATGATGAGCCACTACAAGCTGTTCCAGCACATGGTGCAAGGCGCCGATGAAAGCGCCGAGGCGACCAAGGCGTTCTACGACGAGTACCGCGCCGTCTGCGATCTTCCCGCCGAGTTCTATCTCCAGACGGTCGACGTGGTGTTCCAGCAGCACCTGCTGCCCAAGGGCGAGTTTGTTCACCGCGGCACGCCTGTCGATCTCGGCGCGATCAAGGATACCGCCATCCTGTGCATCGAAGGCGAAAAGGACGACATTTCGGGCATCGGCCAGACAAAGGCCGCGCTGAAGGTCACGCCCAACCTGCCCGAGGCGATGAAGCAGTATCACCTCGCGCCCGAAGTCGGGCACTACGGCATCTTCAACGGCACGCGCTGGCGCAGCCGAATCGCGCCGGTGGTCGACGAATGGATCGCCAAGTTCGAAAAGAAGGCCAAGGCGCGCAAGCTGACCGTCGTCGCCTGATCAAACTAAAGCGGGGCAGAGCTTGACCTGTCCCGCTTTCGCCTCGCCTCCAATCGTCAGAGGCGAGCAGCTGGCGATCCTTATTTTCCGCAACAGCCGAAGCTGTCGTCAGATCTGCTGAGAACTCTCATGCGGCTGCAATTGATTCATGCGAGCTGGAGGAAGGCAGGTTGGCTGCCATGCGCGCATGCAAATCCTCTACGCGTGCGTTGAAGCGCCGCGACTTGTCGTGCATGCTGTTGACGTTGACAAACCACATATAGACCATTGCTCGCTGACCATACCAAATCTGGTGCGAGATCATGCGAGATTCACCCAGCCACACTTCACCTGGCTCGAACGCCACATGGTGCCTCGGGCGGTCATCCTTCCAGATGTCCCGCGTCCCACCCAGAATGTCGCCAGCAATATAGCTCAACATCTCGTTTGGATCGCGTCCCGCAAATTGTGCCAAGTCATACTTCGCGTAATTTGCTTCCATGAAGTCAATGCAGCGGTCTCCGACATTCCAAATTCGCTTGCGTCTGTCCAAGTTGCAGAAAATTCGCGCTTGATGAAAATCATCATCGATCGAGTGATTATCCCAATGAAGGTTCTCGAAGACCGTTTCGGTCAAGCGTAAGCTGGATATAAGTCGGGTGGTCTCGTAAGTGGGGAAGCACAATTTAAAAATACGCGTCAATTCATCATGCGCTGTGCGCAATGCATTGGATGCGTTTGCGAACACCTTTGGGTCTGAACGGCAGAACGACGCGAAAAGTGCTTGTCGCAAGGGGGTGTCAAAGCGAAGCGACTCAACATCGCCCTTCTCATCAATTATCTTCTCAGGATCTTTTCCCGAAAAGAAGGTCGTTGCTTCCAGCTTCTTCAGCTTGCGGCGAATCTTTTGATCATCAATAGAGTCAGTTCTATCGTCCAACGCTTCCATTGCGCTGAAGTCAAACGGCAGTCGATAATTCTTGACGACAACGAGTTTTCCATCCTCGAACAAGTCCATCAAGCCGGAAGGACGCTGTGCGATTTCATCGAGCGACATCTCAAGGATGTAGTCGGCAACATTGGGGTGACGCACAATTTTAGCCACACGACCGCTCCTGATGGTCATTTTCAGCAAGTGTTAGACAACCTGCCTGGCTATCGCAATCAGCGGTTCTTCTATCGCATCACATAGTTTTCAAACGAAGAACTGGGTGATCCACTCGCAGATCAGGGCGGGCTTGTCCTGCCCTTCGATCTCGACCGTGATTTCCATTGTCTGCTGCCACTGGCCGGGGCGTTTCTCGTCCAGCTCCAGCAGCTTGAATACGCCGCGGATCCGCTTGCCCGAACGGACGGGGGAGAGGAAGCGCGTCTTGTTGCCACCATAGTTGACGCCCATCTTCACGCCTTCCGGGCGCGGGCAATCGCTTTCCATCGTCAGCAGCGGGATCAGCGACAGCGTCAGGAAGCCGTGCGCGATCGTGCCGCCGAAGGGAGTGTCCTTTGCGCGTTCCGGGTCGATGTGGATGAACTGGAAGTCACCGGTCGCTTCGGCGAACTGGTTGATCCGCTCCTGCGTCACTTCGACCCAGCTGGAGCTGCCGACCACTTGCCCGACGAGGCCCTTGATCTCTGCGGCCGGAATGAACCTGGTCATCTCGCTCTCCCATCAATTCTGGTTTGCGGACGACAATGGCGGGTCGGCGCAGCGTGGGCAAGCCCTCGCTTAATTGCTTGGTTAAGGTGCGGCGATTTCCGGCTTGCGCGCCGAGCGGAAGGGCGATGGAGCCGAGCGGCGGATCCGGCCGATATAGGCCGAAAGGCCGCATTGCAGTCCCACCAGCATGTAGCAGAACGGCTGGAACGCGATGCCGACGAAGGCGCCGCCGACAAGGTAGACGATCTGCGCCTGCTGCAGCGCATCGGCCAGCGGCGTGACCCAGGCAAAGCCTTCGGGTGGGTTCTTGGCGTACTGGCGGCGGATGATCTCCATGTGGATCACGCCCATCACGTGCAGCAGCAGCCACAGCGCCAGGCCCGGATAGCCCTGTTCGCCCAGCATCTCGAAATAGCTGGAATGATAGGCTCGGCCGCGTTCCTCGATCCGCTCGGTCTCGATCACTGCGTTGTTGTCGCCGGCGTAGTCGGCCTTTTCGGTATCGTAGGACACCGTGTTCTGGCGGAAGGCATCGAAGCCGCCGCCGAACGGGTGATCCTTGGCGAACTCGATCGTCCACTGCCATACCGCCACGCGCGTCGATGCCGACTGGTCCGCCTTGTGGTTCTTGATCGTGCTCATCCGCTCGTTGAAGCTCGACGGCAGCAGCGGAAGCGCGATCATCGCGCCGGCACCCAGCAGAGAGACGTAGAGCAGCCGCCGCTTGGTGCTCCGCAGCATCATCACCAGCAGCACGCCGAAGCAGACAAGGCCGGTGCGCGCCTGCGTCCCCACGGGCATCAACACGCAGGCAAAGCACAGGCCGATGGCATAGGCCCAGACCATCCAGTTGGGCCTGAAGATCGTCCCGTGCCGCGCCAGCCAGATCGCGAGCGGGATCACGCAGATGGCCACGGTGGAAATGATCGAGCCTTCGTAAAGGCCGGTATTGTCGTTCACCAGCAGCTTCAGTTCGCCATAGCCGCCGCCCGAGGCGAGCGTCTTGATGCCGCCGCCGATCACGATCACCGACACCGACAGCACCATGACCAGCGCCAGCGCCTCGATCCGCAAGCGCGTCCGCAGCGTCAGCGGCAGGAACAGCGCGAAGATCAGCGCCTTCCACACCCAGCCCCACTTTTCAGCGGCCTCGACCGGGAAATCGGCGGTGCGCGTGGTGAGCCCGCAATAGATCAGCAGCAGCAGCAGCACGAACTGGCGCGGGGACAGGCGGATGCCGTTCTTGTCCTCGGCCACCATCCACGCACCGAAGGCACAGCAGAACGCGATCAGCGATACGGGGACGCTCTGCAGAAAGCCCCAGGTCACCTTCTGCGGCGCCACGATGTCGATGTAGGCGTAGGCCAGCACGAACAGGAACGGGCGGCGCACCCCTGCGAGCAGGAACGCGGTGACGAACGCGGTGAGGAAGAGGTTGAGCACCGCCCGCTCAGCGCTCGCTCTTGCCCGGCCGGTGCGAACGCCGCCATGCGATGGTCTGGCGCGGCAATGCCGGGTCTTCGTCCAGGTCATCGCGGTGAAGCAGGCGCCATACCGCCAGCGCCATCAGGGCGTGGGGCAGCAGGACCGTGAAAATGTCGATCATCGTCTCGGCCCTTGTGGCTTGGTTGCCCGATTGCGCATAAGCCGACGAGGTTGACGGCCTATTAAGGCTTTTCTTGGCATCGGATCCTGCATGACCCGCGTGCTCCACGTCCTCGACCACAGCCTGCCGCTGCAGAGCGGGTACACCTTCCGCACCCGTGCGATCCTGAAGGCGCAGCAGCGCCTGGGGTTCGAGGTCGAAGGGGTAACCGGGCAACGCCACAATGTCGAGACGCGCGCGGCGCAGCCAGACGCGGTGGAAGCGGCCGACGGCATCCGTTTCCACCGCACGGCCGGCCTTCCGCAAGGACTGCCGCTGCTGCGCGAATGGGGAGAGGTGCGCGCGCTCGAAGCCCGGATCGTCGAAGTGGCGCAGGGTTTCCGGCCGGACGTGCTCCATGCGCATTCGCCGGCGCTGTGCGGTCTCGCCGCCGCGCAGGCCGCGCGGCGCCTCGGCATTCCGCTGGTCTACGAAATCCGCGCGTTCTGGGAGGATGCTGCCGTCGGCAACCTGACGGGGCGCGAAGGGTCGGCGAAATATCGCCTCACGCGGGCGCTGGAGAATCGCGCGATCGCGCGCGCCGATGCCGTGGTGACGATCTGCGAAGGACTGCGCGCCGACCTGATCACGCGCGGCGTGGCGCCGGGCAAGCTGTCGATCATGCCCAACGGAGTCGATCTCGAACTGTTCGGCGATCCCCCGCCGCGCGATCCCGCGCTGGCAGAACAACTGGGACTGGGCGAGGGGCCGGTGATCGGCTTTCTCGGCAGCTTCTACCCCTACGAGGGGCTCGACGATCTGGTGGCGGCCATGCCCGCCATCGTTTCCGCGCTGCCCGCCGCGCGATTGCTGTTGGTCGGCGGCGGACCGGCGGCGGCCGCGGTTCGCGCACAGGCTGCGGCATCGAGCGCCGCCCATGCCATCCGCTTCGTCGATCGCGTACCCCACCACGAAGTCGAGCGCTACTACGCGCTCGTCGACGTGGTCTGCTATCCGCGCAAGGCGATGCGCCTTACCGAACTGGTAACCCCTCTCAAGCCGCTGGAAGCGATGGCGCAGGGCAAGCTTGTCGCCGCAAGCGACGTCGGCGGGCACCGCGAACTGATCGCGCACGATGTCACTGGCACGCTGTTTGCGCCCGATGATCCGCAGGCGCTGGCGGCCGCGCTGATCGATCTGCTGGGGCGGCGCGACATCTGGCCGGCCCGGCGCGAGACGGCGCGCGCGTTCGTCCGCAAGGATCACGACTGGAGTTCCAACGTGGCGCGTTATCATCGCGTTTACCAAAACGCTTTAGGCCAGACGCCTGATGCTGCAGGATTGTCCGCCTGAGGACACCATCCGGCCGCACGCGAATCGATCCAGAGTTGAGACGTCAGGACATCATGAGCCGAAGCCAGCCAGCAGACCGCGCGCCTTCCCGATCGGCCCGACAGCCGGTAACGGCCCACCGCCTGTTTCCCGCGCTCGTGGCGCTATGGCTGGCCGCCCTGTTCGGGCTGGGCAGTTTTGCGGTGCCATCCTCGCTGTTCGAGCGGGCTCTGACTGCCGCCAACGTCGCGTCGGTCGTTCCTGCCGCGGCACCGCCGCTCGGCCTGACGGCGCGCCTGCTGATCGCGATGGCGATGGCGGCGGGGGGGCTGATCGTCGGCGTGTTCGTCGGGCTGCGCCTGCGTCCTCGCAGTGAACCTGTGGTCCGCCGCCGCACCGCGAGCGCCAGTTTCCACGACGTGCCCGAAGTCGTCGAGGACGAAGCCTTCGAAAGCAATGAACCGCCGGCTGTCCGCGCGTTCGACGCCCACCCCGATGCACCGCCGCGCAAGCCCTTCGACCTCAGCGAGGCGCTCGCATTCGAGCCCCCTTACGCCGAAGCCGCCGAAGCGGAGGCCGACGAGGTGCTGGACGTGGCCGGTAACCCGGAACCCTGGATGGCCGAACACCCTGCTCCGTCGGCCGATCATGACATTCTCGAAGCCGACTGGACCGAGGTCGAGCCTTTCGAAGCGGTCGATCAGACGGAGGACGCGCCCGTCGAGGCGGATGTGCCCGAATGGTCCGAGGTTGCCGAGACGGCCGAACCGCTCGATCACGCACCTGAAGTTGCGCCAGAACCTGTGTCTCAGCCTGTACTGGAAGCTGAAGAACCCGCCGCACAGATCGCGCCCGAGCCCATTGGCCACCGCGCGTCGGTCTTTGCGATGCCGCCCGTCACGCCGCGCCCGGTCGCGCCCGCGCTGGCCGTCGCTCCGCTCGAATCGCTCGGCCTGGTCCAGCTGATCGAGCGCCTCGCCCTTGCCATCGAGGGTGATCGGCGCAAGGGACCCCATGCCCACGCAATGGCCGTTGCGCCCGCTCCGGTTGCGCCCGTTCAGGTCACGGCACCGGTGCCGCTCGTCGATGAGACGCCGCCCGAGCCGGTTGCCGAGCGCCAGGTGTTCGTCTCGCCGGATCCCGCTCCCGCCGAGGCAGCGGCTGAGACCGTCGTCGAGGCTCCTCAGGTTTTCGAAGAACAGGTTTCCGAAGAACCATCCGCCGCCGCCGCCGTCTCCGAGGACGCAAGCGGCCCCGTACAACCGCCGGCGCATCCTGTGTCCACCATGCGGCCTCCGCGCCTGTTCGGTGCGCCCGAGCACGGACCGCGTGATCCTGGCGAATCCGACCGCGACACGACCATGGTGCGCCAGCCCGCTGCGATGCGCGCGCTCGAACCGAATTGGGACGAAGCGGGCGAAAGTGCCGAAGCCGACGTGGTCGTCCCGCGCTTCCTGTCCGTGCCCCCGGTAAACGCTGCACCTTCGTCGCACGCTTCGAGCGTCTCCCCCTTAGATCGTCCGCCTTTCGTATCTTCGCTTGCGGCCCGTAGCAGTGCCGCGCCGCGCCAAGAATTCATCGTCCCGCCCGCACCGGCTGATGAAGCGGAAGTCCGGCCCGTGGTCGTGTTTCCGGGCCAGGGCCCGCGCGCGGCGGGTGAGGACGAAGCGCATGTGGCTGCGCAAGCTCCCACGGAGCCATCTGGTGCCGAAGAGACCGAGCGCGCTCTGCGCGCGGCGCTGGCCACGCTCCAGCGGATGACGGCCCGGGGCTGACCCTGATCCGGCGAAGGATACCGATTTCCACCGTCTGAAGCGCCGCATCCGTATTTGCGGCCACCCTTAAGGCCGGGAATTGCCTCTCGCGGTTGCAAAATAACTTTCCTGCAGTCATGGGGGAAATTCGCGCAACTTTCGCTCTTTTCGCAAGGGCGTGATTCGCGCGCCGTTTCCACTTTATGGATGTAGGAACACCTTCGAGATGGGATTTCCGCCGGTTCAGGGCCTTTATGATCCGCGTAACGAGCATGATGCATGTGGTGTGGGCTTCATTGCCCATATCAAAGGCGTCAAAAGCCACGCGATCATTAATCAGGCTCTCGAGATTCTGCGAAATCTCGACCACCGCGGTGCGGTGGGCGCCGATCCGCTGCTGGGCGATGGCGCAGGCATCCTGATCCAGCTGCCCGATGCGCTGTTCCGCAAGTGGGCCGCAGCCGAAGGCAAGGATCTGCCGGCGCCGGGCGACTATGCCGTGGCCATGTGCTTCTTGCCGCAGGACGAGGCCAGCCGCACCTTCGTCACCGAATTCTTCGAGAAGTTCATCGCCAAGGAAGGCCAGGAACTGATCGGCTGGCGCGATGTGCCGACCACCATCGACGGCCTCGGCAAAACCGTCATCGAACAGATGCCGGTGATCCGCCAGTGCGTGATCAAGCGCGGGGCGGGCACGCCCGATCAGGACGCGTTCGAACGCAAGCTGCTGGCGATCCGCAAGCAGACCCAGAACCCGCTCGCGGCGATGGCCGAAAAGTATGACCTGCCGGGCGTGACCCAGCTCTACATGCCGAGCTTCTCGTCGCGCACGATCGTCTACAAGGGCCTGCTGCTGGCGACCCAGGTCGGCGGTTTCTACGACGACCTGCGCGATCCGGACTGCGTGTCGGCGCTGGGCCTTGTCCACCAGCGCTTCTCGACCAATACCTTCCCGAGCTGGAAGCTGGCGCACCCGTTCCGCTTCGTTGCCCACAATGGCGAGATCAACACTGTTCGCGGCAACGTGAACTGGATGAACGCGCGCCGCCGCACGATGGAATCGGAGCTGCTCGGCCCCGATCTCGACAAGATGTGGCCGCTGATCCCGCATGGCCAGTCGGATACCGCCAGCCTCGACAACGCGCTCGAACTGCTCCTCGCGGGCGGTTACTCGCTCGCCCACGCGGTGATGATGCTGATCCCGGAAGCGTGGGCCGGCAACCCGCTGATGACGCCGTCGCGCCGTGCGTTCTACGAATATCACGCCGCGCTGATGGAGCCTTGGGACGGCCCGGCCGCCGTGGCCTTCACCGACGGGCGCCAGATCGGCGCCACGCTCGATCGCAACGGCCTGCGCCCCGCGCGCTTCTCGATCACCCGCGACGACCTGATCTGCATGGCGTCGGAAAGCGGTGTGCTGCCGTTCCGCGAAGAGGATATCGTCCGCAAGTGGCGCCTCCAGCCGGGTCGCATGTTGCTGATCGACATGGAAAAGGGCCGCATCGTCGAGGACGAGGAAATCAAGGCCGAGCTGGCGAACGCCGAGCCTTACGAGGAATGGCTGGAAGCCGCACAGTACAAGCTCAAGGAGCTTGAGGTCGTCGAGCCCGAGCTCGCCGCGCTGCCGGTCGAAAGCACCTCGCTGCTCGATCGCCAGCAGGCCTTCGGCTACACGCAGGAAGACGTCACCAAGTTCCTCGAACCGATGGCGATCAACGGCGACGATCCGATCGGCTCGATGGGCACCGACACGCCCATCGCGGTGCTGTCGAAGCGCTCGCGCCTGCTCTACGATTACTTCAAGCAGAACTTCGCACAGGTCACCAACCCGCCGATCGACCCGATCCGCGAAGAGCTGGTGATGTCGCTGGTCAGCATGATCGGGCCGCGCCCGAACCTGCTTGGCCACGATGCCGGCACGCACAAGCGGCTGGAAGTCGACCAGCCGATCCTGACCAACGAGGACATCGCCAAGATCCGCTCGGTCGAGGCCGCGCTGGATGGTGCGTTCCGCACGGCGACGATCGACACGACCTGGGACGCCGCGACCGGGGCCGCCGGTCTCGAGCAGGCGGTCAAGGAAATGTGCTGGGCGGCGACCGAAGCCGTGCTGGCGGACAAGAACATCCTGATCCTGTCCGATCGCTCGCAGTGCGAAAGCCGCATCCCGATGCCCGCGCTGCTGGCGACGGCGGCGGTGCACCACCACCTTGTCCGTCAGGGCCTGCGCATGCAGACCGGCCTCGTCGTGGAAACCGGCGAAGCGCGCGAAGTGCACCACTTCTGCGTGCTTGCAGGGTACGGCGCCGAAGCGATCAACCCCTACCTCGCCTTTGAAACGCTCGAAGCGATCCGCGTCGACAAGGAGCTGCCGCTTTCGACCAAGGATGTGCAGAAGAACTACATCAAGGCGATCGGCAAGGGCATCCTCAAGGTCATGTCCAAGATGGGCATCTCGACCTACCAGTCGTACTGCGGCGCGCAGATCTTCGACGCGGTGGGCCTGTCGAGCGCTTTCATCGAGAAGTACTTCACTGGCACGGCCACAACAATCGAGGGCGTTGGCCTGGCCGAGATCGCGGAAGAGACCGTGCGTCGCCACGCGGCGGCTTATGGCGACAACCCGATCTACCGGAAGATGCTCGACGTGGGCGGCATGTACCAGCTGCGCTTGCGCGGCGAGGAGCACGCCTGGACCGCCGGCAACATCGCCAACCTGCAGCACGCGGTGCGCGGCAACATTCCTGAAAAGTACAAGGAATTCGCCGAAAGCATCAACGAGCAGTCGGAGCGGATGCTGACCATCCGCGGACTGATGGAGCTCAAGAAGGCGGACCAGCCGATCTCGATCGACGAGGTCGAGCCGGCGAGCGAGATCGTCAAGCGCTTCGCCACCGGCGCGATGAGCTACGGCTCTATCAGCTGGGAAGCGCACACCACGCTGGCGCTGGCGATGAACCGCATCGGCGGCAAGTCGAACACCGGCGAAGGCGGCGAAGATCCGGCGCGCTTCAAGCCGCTGGCGAATGGCGATTCGATGCGCTCGGCCATCAAGCAGGTCGCCTCGGGCCGCTTCGGCGTCACCGCAGAATACCTCGTCAATGCCGACGACGTGCAGATCAAGATGGCGCAGGGCGCAAAGCCCGGCGAAGGCGGCCAGCTGCCGGGTGACAAGGTCGACAAGACCATCGGCAAGACCCGTCACTCGACCCCTGGCGTCGGCCTGATCAGCCCGCCGCCGCACCACGACATCTACTCGATCGAGGACCTCGCGCAGCTCATTCACGATCTCAAGAACGTGAACACGGCAGCGCGCATCTCGGTCAAGCTTGTGTCCGAAGTGGGCGTGGGCACCGTGGCTGCGGGCGTTTCCAAGGCGCGCGCCGACCACGTCACGATCTCGGGCTACGAAGGCGGCACCGGCGCATCGCCGCTGACTTCGCTGACGCACGCGGGCTCCCCGTGGGAAATCGGCCTTGCCGAAACCCAGCAGACCCTGCTGCTCAACAACCTGCGTTCGCGCATCTGCGTGCAGGCCGATGGCGGCCTGCGCACGGGCCGTGACGTCGCAGTCGCCGCGCTGCTCGGCGCCGACGAGTTCGGCTTTGCCACCGCGCCGCTCATCGCGGCCGGCTGCATCATGATGCGCAAGTGCCATCTCAACACCTGCCCTGTGGGCGTCGCGACCCAGGACCCCGTCCTGCGCGCCCGCTTCACCGGCCAGCCTGAACACGTGATCAACTACTTCTTCTTCGTCGCCGAAGAGCTGCGGGCGATCATGGCCGAGATGGGCTTCCGCACGATCGCCGAGATGGTCGGTCGGGTTGACCGGCTCGACGTCAAGAAGGCGGTCAAGCACTGGAAGGCGCAGGGCATCGATCTGTCGAAGCTGTTGCACAAGGTCGAGCCGGTGGCCGGCACGACGCTCAACTGGAGCGGCAAGCAGGACCACGGCCTCGAAGCGGCGCTGGACAACGACTTGATCGCGGCGGCCAAGCCTGCGCTCGAAAACGGCGAGGCGGTGCGCATCGAGCGCAACGTCATCAACGTCAACCGCACCGTGGGCGCCATGCTCTCGGGCGAGGTCGCGCGTCGCTATGGCCATCGCGGCCTGCCGGACAACACCATCGCTATCTCGTTCAAGGGCGTGGCGGGCCAGTCGTTCGGCGCGTTCCTGGCGCACGGCGTGACGGTGGACCTGGTTGGTGATGCCAACGATTATGTCGGCAAGGGCCTGTCGGGCGGCCGCGTGATCGTGCGCCCGCCGGCACACGTCGAGCGCGAGGCGACCGACAACATCATCGTCGGCAACACCGTGCTCTATGGCGCGATCGCGGGCGAGGCGTACTTCAACGGCGTTGCCGGCGAACGCTTCGCGGTGCGTAATTCGGGCGCGATCGCGGTGGTCGAAGGCACCGGTGACCACGGCTGCGAGTACATGACCGGCGGCGTCGTCGCCGTTCTGGGTCGTACCGGGCGCAACTTCGCGGCCGGCATGTCGGGCGGCGTCGCCTACGTTTACGACGTGGACGGCAACTTCGCGCAGCTCGTCAACGGCGCCATGGTCGACCTCCTGCCGATTTCGGCCGAGCGCGACGAGGACGACGGCACGGGCCGTCCGCAGCAACGCGGGGTCGACGTCAACGACTACGGCATGGGCGACATGCTGCGTCACGATGCCGAGCGCCTGCGCGTGCTGGTGGAACGCCACCTGCTCCACACCGGCAGCAAGCGGGCGCGCGCCATCCTCGACAATTGGGCCGAGGAACTGCCGCGTTTCGTCAAGGTCATGCCGCGCGACTATGCGCGCGCGCTTCGCCAGATGGAGGCCGAGCGCCTCGCTGCCGCGTCGGTCGCGGCGGAATAAGGGTTAGATTACAATGGGCAAGGCAACCGGCTTTCTCGAGATCGATCGCAAGGATCGCACCTATGACGCTCCCTCCGAGCGTCTGAAGCACTACCGCGAGTTCATCGTTCCGCACGATGAGGCAGGGCTCAAGGGCCAGGCCTCGCGCTGCATGAACTGCGGCATTCCGTACTGCCACAACGGCTGTCCGGTGAACAACCAGATCCCGGACTGGAACCATCTGGTCTACGAGAACGACTGGCGCGAGGCGCTGGACAATCTCCATTCGACCAACAACTTCCCGGAATTCACCGGCCGCATCTGCCCCGCCCCGTGCGAGGCGGCGTGCACGCTCAACATCGTCGACCAGCCGGTGACCATCAAGTCGATCGAATGCGCGATCGTCGACAAGGGCTGGAAGGAAGGCTGGATCGCGCCGCAGGTTCCGGCGAAGAAGACGGGCAAGTCGGTGGCCGTGGTCGGCTCGGGCCCGGCAGGCCTTGCCGCCGCGCAGCAGCTGGCGCGCGCCGGCCATTCGGTGACGGTGTTCGAGAAGAACGACCGCGTCGGCGGGCTGCTGCGCTACGGCATCCCCGACTTCAAGATGGAGAAGCAGCTGATCAACCGCCGCGCGATGCAGATGGAGGCCGAAGGCGTCCAGTTCCGCACCAGCGTAGAGGTTGGCGTCACGGTCTCGTTCGCCTCGTTGCAGGAAAACTTCGATGCAGTGGTGCTGGCGGGCGGTGCGGAAGATCCGCGCGGGCTCACCATCCCCGGCGCAGAACTTCCCAGCGTGCGCATGGCGATGGAATTCCTGACCCAGCAGAACAAGCGCAACGCGGGCGATGACGAACTGCGCGCCGCTCCGCGCGGCTCGCTCTTCGCCACCGGCAAGCATGTCGTGGTCATCGGCGGTGGCGACACCGGTTCGGACTGTGTCGGCACCTCGAACCGCCAGGGCGCGCTCTCGGTCACCCAGCTCGAGATCATGCCCAAGCCGCCCGAAAAGGAAGACAAGGCGCTCAGCTGGCCGAACTGGCCGCTCAAGCTGCGCACTTCGTCGAGCCACGAGGAAGGCTGCGAACGCGAATTCGCCGTGCTGACCAAGCGGGTGGTCGGCGAAAACGACGTCTCCGGCCTCGAATGCGTCCGCGTCGAATGGGTCGATGGCAAGATGCAGGAAGTTGCAGGCAGCGAGTTCACCATCAAGGCGGACCTGATCCTGCTCGCCATGGGCTTCGTCGGCCCGCGCAAGCAGGGCCTGCTCGAACAGGCGGGGGTTGAGCTCGATGCGCGCGGCAACGTCAAGGGCAACGTCGTCGACTACAAGACCAGCGTCGACAACGTCTTCGCCTGCGGCGACATGCGCCGGGGCCAGAGCCTTGTCGTCTGGGCGATCCGCGAAGGCCGCCAGTGCGCGCGCGCCGTCGACGAAGCGCTGATGGGCGTGAGCGAACTGCCGCGCTGAGCGCTCGTCTGTCGATCAAGCAAAAGGGCGTCCCGCACGGGGCGCCCTTTTTGCATGGGGCTGGCGCATGTCGAGCGGTCCGCGCTAAGCGGCGGCCATGACCATCCGCCTGATCTGCCTCGATGCCGACGATACGCTCTGGCACAACATGCGCCATTTCAGGGTGGCTGAAACGGCGCTGATGCAGATGCTTCAGCCCTTTGCCGATGCCCACGTCGCCAGCGCCCGCCTTGTCGCGTGCGAGGAGCGCAACCTGCCGCTCTATGGCTATGGTGCCAAGGGCTTCACCCTTTCGATGATCGAAACCGCGCTCGAACTGGTGGGCGATCCGGTGCCGCAAGGCGTGATCTCCGAAATCCTTGCGGCGGGAAGGGCCCTGCTGGCACACCCGGTCGAGCTGTTCGACGGCGTGAGCGAAACGCTGGCCGAACTCGCAGCCATCGCCCCGCTCGTGCTGGTGACGAAGGGCGATCTGCTCCACCAGGAAAGCAAGCTCGCGGCCTCGGGTCTCGGGGATCTGTTCAGCGGGGTAGAGATCGTCAGCGACAAGCGCAGCGAGACATTCTCTCGATTGTTCGCAAAGTACGGGGTGGAGCCCGATCAGGCGGTGATGGCCGGCGATTCGATGCGGTCCGACGTTCTCCCGGCGCTCGCTGCTGGTGCCTATGCCGCCTTCATTCCGCAGGAAGGCGCCTGGGTCCACGAACATCGCGAAGAACCCGAAGGGGCGCCGCGCTATGCGCGGCTGCAATCGCTGTCGGAGCTTCCGGGGTGGATCGCTTCGTTGGGCTGATTGCCCGTCAGGCGCGCCAGTCGATCGCGCCGCGCCCGTGCGCTTCCAGAAATGCGTTCGCCTGGCTGAAGTGGCGCGATCCGAACCAGCCGGAATGCGCCGACAGCGGGCTGGGGTGCGGGGCCTTCAGCACGAGATGGCACCCTTGCGAAAGTTCAGGGATCCGCGCTGCCTTTTTCTGCGCGTGGTTGCCCCACAGCATGAACACGCTGGGGACGTCGCGTCGCGCCACGGCGGCGACCGCGGCGTCGGTAAACTCCTCCCAGCCGCGCTGCTGGTGCGATCCTGCATTGCCCGCTTCTACCGTCAGGGCATTGTTGAGCAGCAGCACGCCCTGTCGCGCCCATGCTTCCAGGTTGCCGTGGCCGGGGCGGGGCAGGCCGAGGTCGGTTTCCAGTTCCTTGTGGATATTGACGAGGCTCGGCGGCACTTTGACCCCCGGACGGACGGAGAAGGCCAGACCATGAGCCTGGCCCGGCCCGTGGTAGGGATCCTGCCCCAGGATGACGACCTTCACCGCGTCCAGCGGCGTTAGTTCCAGCGCTGAAAGCCGTTCGCCGCGCGGGGGAAAGATTGTCTTTCCGGCTTTTTCCTCCGCAGAGAGAAACCCGCCCAGGCGGCGCAGCGCGGGCGTTTCGAGGATCGGGGCGAGACTTTCACGCCAGCTTTCGGGAAGGGATGTTGCAGCCATCGCCCCCGCGGTAGCGCTCCTCAGCGCCAGGGCGCAACCTTGCAGGGTTGCTCCCCTCCGGAACAATCCCTAATGCTGCACTGCGAAGAGACTTTGTCGCGGCCCCGGGCCGCACAGCATCTGCCGAGGAACTGCGAATGAAGATCGCGATGGTTGGGTCGGGCTATGTCGGCCTCGTATCCGGGGCTTGCCTTGCCGACTTCGGCCACGACGTGGTTTGCATCGACAAGGACGCGGGCAAGATCGAGCGTCTCCATCAGGGCATCATGCCGATCTACGAGCCGGGCCTTGCCGAGCTCGTCGCCTCGAACGTCAAGGCCGGCCGCCTGTCCTTTTCGACCGACCTGTCGAGTGCGATCGACGGCGCGCAGGCGATCTTCATCGCCGTGGGCACGCCATCGCGGCGTGGCGATGGCCATGCCGATCTGACCTATGTCTATGCCGTTGCGCAGGAAGTCGCCGAAAATCTCAAGACTCCGGCTGTGGTCGTGACCAAGTCGACGGTGCCTGTCGGCACCGGGGACGAAGTGGAACGGATCATTCGCGATTCGGGCACAGCCACGCAGTTCGCAGTCGTGTCCAACCCCGAATTCCTGCGCGAAGGCGCGGCCATCGGCGATTTCAAGCGGCCGGACCGCATCGTCATCGGGGCCGAGGACGAATGGGCGCGTAGCGTGATGAGCGAAGTCTATCGCCCCCTGTTCCTCAACAAGGCGCCGATCCTGTTCACCAGCCGCCGCAGTTCGGAACTGATCAAGTACGCCGCCAACGCGTTCCTGGCCACGAAGATCACTTTCATCAACGAGATGGCTGACCTTTGCGAAAAGGTCGGCGGCGATGTGCAGGACGTGGCGCGCGGCATCGGCCTTGACGGGCGCATCGGGTCGAAGTTCCTGCACGCGGGCCCCGGGTATGGCGGCTCGTGCTTCCCCAAGGACACGCTGGCGCTGCTGAAGACCGCCGAGGACTACAACAGCCCGGTGCGGATCGTGGAAGCGGTCGTTCACGTGAACGATTCGCGCAAGCGCGCGATGGGGCGCAAGGTAATCGAGGCCTTGGGCGGGGATGCGCGCGGCAAGCGCATCGCGCTGCTGGGCCTGACCTTCAAGCCGAACACCGACGACATGCGCGATGCGCCCTCGATCGCCATTGTCCAAGCGCTGCAGGACGCGGGCGCGGATGTCGTGGCGTATGATCCGGAAGGCATGGAAATCGCCGCGCCCATGCTGCCCAACGTAACCATGGCGAAGGGCACCTACGATGCCGTCGCGGGCGCCGATGCGGTGGTGTTGGTGACCGAATGGGATGCTTTCCGCGGGATCGATCTCGATCGCGTCGGCCAGCTTGCCCGGGGCAAGGTGCTGGTCGACTTGCGCAACGTGTTCAACCCGGCCGAAGTGCGGGCAGCCGGCTTCACCTATTCGAGCGTCGGCCGCCCTTGATCCTCGTCCAGCAAGCGGGATAGGTCGGCGCGGGATACCTTGCCGACGCGGACGCTTCGGCTTAAGTGCCGGTGATGGCCGTTTATCTCCACGAAGAAGACCTTCCCGCCGATTGCCTCGCCCCCGGCGTGGTCGCTGTCGATACCGAGACGATGGGGCTGATCACCACGCGTGATCGCCTTTGCGTGGTGCAGATTTCCGACGGCCGGGGCGACGAACATCTCGTCCGCTTCCGCGTCGGCAGCAGCTACGATGCCCCCAACCTGAAGGCCGTGCTGGCGGATCCCGCGCGCATCAAGCTGTTCCATTTCGCGCGGTTCGATCTCGCGGCGATCCAGCATTATCTCGGGGTCATGGCCACGCCGGTGTTCTGCACCAAGATCGCCAGCAAGCTCGTGCGTACCTACACCGACCGGCATGGCCTCAAGGACTTGGTGCGCGAACTGCTCGGCAAGGAGATTTCCAAACAGCAGCAGTCGAGCGACTGGGGCGGGCCGGTGCTGAGCGATCCGCAGCAGGAATATGCCGCCTCGGACGTGCGCTATCTCCACGCGATGCACGCGATCCTGGTGGAACGTCTGGAACGCGAAGGCCGTACCGCGATTGCCCAGGCGTGCTTCGATTTTCTTCCGACGCGCGCGCTGCTCGATATCGCCGGGTGGGCCGACCGCGACATCTTCAGCCACGAGTGATCGTGGGCAGGGACCGGCGATGACCGTTCAGGCTGACCAGGTCCGTTCGCGCCGCCGCCTGTTCGCGGCGCCGGGCGGCTTGCACGACAAGCTCGTGCGGCTGGCTTCGCGCGGGCTGCCCATTCTGATCGGTGCCCTGCTGGCGGTGATGATCCTCGCCCCGCTCTCTCCGCGTGGCGAAATCAGCTTCTTGCTCGATCGCAACAAGGTTGCGATGGTGCAGGACCGGCTGAAGGTCATCAGCGCGATGTATCGCGGGCAGGACAACAAGGGCCGCAATTTCTCGGTCACCGCGGGCAATGCAGTGCAGCATTCGGCGCGCGACAACGTCGTCCAGATGCACGACGTAACCGCCCGGGTCATGCTCGACAACGGCCCCGCCATCCTCACCGCGAACAATGGCGGATACAACTTCGCCCGCCAGACGATCGCCGTCGATGGGCCCGTGAACTTCCAGACCTCGGACGGCTATCGCATGGTCACCGAAGGCAGCGACATCGACATCAACACCAAGCGCATGGTCAGCCGCGGGCGGGTCGAGGGCCGGATTCCGGCTGGCACATTCACCGCCGACAGGATAAGCGCCGATCTCGAAGAGCGCACCGTCACGCTCGACGGCAATGCGCGGCTGCGGATGGAGCCGGGCAAGATGAAAAGTCCAACATCGCAATGAGCACAAACGCGAACTTCGAGAAAATAGCCTCCCCTCGATCCCTCCGCCTCGTCGCGATCGGGTTTGCCGGGGCGTCGCTGGTTTTCGCCGGTGCGCGGCATCTGTCGGCGCAGGCGATCGCCTCGCACAACAGCAACGCGCCGGTGGACTATGCGGCCGACCGGATCGAGTTGCAGGACAAGCAGAAGCGCGTGGTGCTGACCGGCAATGTCGACATCACCCAGGACGAGCTGCGCCTGAAGGCCGCGCGGACGACCGTCGCCTATACCGATTCGGGCGATCTAAAGATCCAGCGGATCGATGCTACCGGCGGCGTCGTCGTCACGCGTCGCGACGAGCGCGCGAGCGGCGATGCGGCGGTCTATGACTTCAACCGCAAGATCATCACCATGGTCGGCAACGTGGCGCTGCGTCGTTCGGGCGACACGCTCAACGGCGGACGTCTGGTGATCGACCTCAACACCGGCATCTCCAGCGTGGATGGCCGCAGCGGCGCGGGTGTTTCGGGCTCGGGTAACGGCGGACGGGTCAGCGGCACCTTCAGCGTGCCTAAGAAGTCCTGACCCTGTTTACCCCCTATTGAGGGGGGGCATCGTGCGGCCTTCGTGGCCTTCACCGTGATGCAGACCGGGAACATGGGGTCGTTCGGCTCAAGCCAGGCGGCGCCGATATCCTCTTGCGCGATGCCTTGCACGAAGCAGGTCGCGGCAAAGGCGTTGCCGCAGATGTCGATGTCGACATTGCCGGTGCCGAATGCGTCTTCGAACAGCTTGCGCACAGAATGGCCGGTAAACAGCCAGTACCATTGCCAGTCGGCGTGATCGACCGGCGAGATCGCCGGGACTGTTGCCAGGATCGTGCCGCCGGGCTTGAGGGCGCGGTGGATCTGCGCAAGGGCTGAGCGCAGGTCGAAGACGTACTGCAGCGTCTGGGTGATCACCATGCAGTCGAATGCGTTGTCGGGCAGGACCCCGGGCGTGCCCAGGTCACCCACCAGCGTCGCTTCGGGCGAGGGGGCCGCGTTCAGCACGTCCTGTTGCGTCACGCCCGTTCCGAAGCGGCGGCAGTACTTGGGATCCGCCACTTCGAGCGCGCGGCCCCGGATTTCGGCGGCGTGGCGCTGGAGAAAGCGTTCGATGTAGAAGCGATCCACCGGGGTGCCGCGGCTGAAGCCGTAACCCTGGCTGACGGGACGGACACGGGCGAGATCGCCGAAATCGATACGGCCGGTGTCTGCCAGAAGCGCACGATGGCGGATGGCACGCAGGCGAGCGGCGAGCGAGCGCGGAAGGCACCGGACGGCAAGCTGTCGCAGCGCGGCCATCGACGTGGTCAGCGGGGCTTGCGACATCATTCGTCTCCGCTGGCGCCACCGGGAATTCGACGGAGCCCTCTGCTTGGCCCAGACGATGTTGGCGAAGGCGCCCAGTTGCGAGCGCATGCCTTCGTTCCAGGCGCGCCGGGCTTCCACTTCTGCCGCATCCGGCTTGTGCCGTTCAAGAACTTTGCGGTTCCATCCCAGCATTTCGACGGCATCGAGCGACATGTTCGCACCATGCATCCGGTAAAGCGCAACGATGCCGCGATGGCAGGCAATGCGCTGCGTTCGGCTCAACCGCAGGTAGAGCTCGTAGTCCTCGCAGCGCCGAAGGCCAGGATCAAAGCCGCCGGCCGCTCGCAAAAGGGCGGCGTCATAGAGCACGGTCGCATGCATGCCGATCTGATTGCCGCGTAAAAGCGCGTGCCGGCTGAGGGGGCCAAGCCGGGGAAAGACTTCGTCACCTTGCGGTTCGAGTGCCGCATTGGCGAAACGGAAGCCTCCGCAGACCATCGCCGCGCCGGGATTCGCCAGGTGGCAGGCCACGCCATCGGCAAGGGCATTTTCCAAGAGGACGTCATCGGCATCGAGAAAGACGATGAACCGGGAGCGGGCAGCTTCGAGGCCGACGTTGCGTGCCGCTGCAAGCCCTTGGTTGGCGGTGCGCAGCAGCCTGGCAGATGGATATCGCGCAACGACTGATGCCGGGTCGTCCGAAGAGCCATCATCGACGACGATGATCTCCGCAGGAAGCATGGTCTGCGCCATCGCGCTGTCGAGCGCGTCGGGCAGAAAATGGGCGTGATTATAAGTAGTAATCACGAGTGAGACGGAGAGGCTTTCGACGGGACTGACCTGCCTCATGATGAAGGATCCATGTCGCCTCGTCGCATCGCGGAAGCGTTATAGGCATGGCAACCTCTTCGCAATTGCGAAAGCACGTGTAAGCGTGCAACACGGTGAGACTTGGGTCCAAACTTTAACTAGTATTGATCTTTATGTTATCTTTAGATCGGACATAAACATTGTCTTTAGATAGCATCAGCGCGGAGATGGAAACCGCATCGGCGCGATCCCATGATTTGCTGAGGCAGCGCGGTCTTATGCGCATCCTGCGTCCGTATTGGCGCTATGTACTGTTGAGTAGCGCTGAGAATTGACCCGGGAGGGCCAGAAATTATCACTGAGAATTGACCCATGCTTTCCTCGCCTCCGGCTGACAGTCGGGAGGCATCGGAGTGATCGACATGGACCTACTCAGTGTGATCCGCCGCTGGCACTTTCGGCAAGGCATATCCATTCGCGAGATCAAGCGGCGAACGGGGTTATCGCGCAACACGATCCGCAAATATCTTCGCGCCGAGGCGGTGGAGCCGGTATTCAGGGTTCCTGATAGACCGAGCAAGCTGGACCCCTTTGCTGAGAAGTTGACGGGGTGGCTGCGGGTGGAGGCTGGCAAGTCGCGCAAACAGAAGCGGACGGCCAAGCAGCTTTACGCCGATCTCGTCGCACTCGGCTTTGACGGCTCATATGCTCGAGTGGCGGCGTTTGCGCGGGAATGGAAGCGTGGGCGCCAATATGAGCAACAGACCAGCGGACGCGGGACATTCGTGCCGCTGGTATTTCAGCCCGGTGAGGCCTTCCAGTTCGACTGGAGCGAGGACTATGCGGTTCTGGGTGGCAAGCAGGTCAAGCTGCAAGTGGCTCATACCAAGCTGTCGCATAGCCGAGCGTACATCGTTCGGGCTTATCTGCTGCAGACCCACGAGATGTTGTTCGATGCGCTGACGCAGGCGTTCCGAGTTTTGGGTGGCGTGCCGCAGCGCGGGATCTTCGACAACATGAAAACCGCAGTCGACAAGATTGGCCGCGGCAAGGCCCGACAGGTGAACGCACGCTTTGCCGCGCTTGCCAGCCACTATCTGTTCGAGACGGATTTCTGCAATCCAGCCTCAGGCTGGGAGAAGGGGCAGGTCGAGAAGAACGTCCAGGACGCTCGCCACCGCTTGTGGCAGCCAATGCCTCACTTCCCGGATCTCGCAACACTCAATGTCTGGCTTGAAGAGCAATGCATCGCACAGTGGGCCAACATCCATCACGGCGGCCTGCCCGGCACCATCGCAGATGTACACGCCGAGGAGGTGGCCAGCCTGATGCCCATGGGGCGACCCTTTGATGGCTTCGTCGAGCAAACCAAGCGTGTGTCACCCACTTGCCTGATTGCCTTCGAACGCAATCGTTACAGCGTGCCAGCCTCCTTCGCCAATCGGCCCGTCAGTCTGCGTGTGTACCCCGAACGGCTCGTCATTGTCGCGGAAGGGCAGGTCCTGTGTGAACACGAGCGGATCATTGATCGGTCCCATCATAGGTCCGGGCGTACGATCTATGACTGGCGGCACTATCTGGCCGTTGTTCAGCGCAAGCCGGGGGCCTTGCGCAATGGCGCCCCATTCCTGGAGATGCCCGAAGCCTTCCGGCAACTACAGGTAAGGCTGCTCAAGCGGCCTGGCGGAGACAAGGAAATGGTCGAGATCCTGTCCCTTGTCCTGCACCATGACGAACAGGCTGTCCTGCGCGCTGTTGAACTTGCCCTCGAGGACGGGGTCGCAACCAAAACCCATGTTCTCAATATCCTGCATCGCCTGATCGATGGGAAGGCACCACCGGCTCCCCCGATCGATGCTCCACAAGCCTTGCGCCTCGGCAAGGAGCCCAAAGCCGATGTTGGCCGCTACGACACGCTGAGGGAGTTGCGCCATGCGTCATGATCCTGCCAGCGCTGCTGTGGTCGTAATGCTCCGCGGCCTCAAGATGTATGGCATGGCCCAAGCCGTTAGCGACCTGATCGAGCAAGGGGCCCCGGCGTTCGAGGCGACCGTGCCGACACTGTCCCAGTTGCTCAAGGCAGAAATGGCCGAGCGCGAGGTCCGCTCGATCGCCTATCAGATCAAGGCTGCTCGCTTCCCGGCATACAAGGACCTGGCCGGATTCGATTTTGCCGCCAGCGAGGTCAATGAGGCATTGGTACGTCAGCTCCACCGCGGCGACTTCATGGACAGTGCCGACAATGTTGTGCTGATTGGCGGCCCTGGCACCGGCAAGAGCCACATGGCCACCGCTCTTGGCGTCCAGGCCGTCGAGCACCATCGCAGGAAAGTGCGCTTCTTTGCCACTGTCGATCTGGTCAATGCGCTTGAACAGGAAAAGGCGGCCAACAGGGCTGGCCAGATTGCCGAGCGGCTGCTCAAGCTCGATCTCATCATCCTGGATGAACTGGGATATCTGCCGTTCAGCCCGTCAGGCGGCGCCCTGCTATTCCATCTGCTCAGCAAACTCTACGAGCGCACCAGCGTCGTGATCACAACCAACCTCAGCTTCAGCGAATGGTCTGGCGTCTTCGGCGATGCCAAGATGACCACAGCTTTGCTCGATCGCCTCACCCATCATTGCCACATCCTCGAGACAGGCAATGACAGCTTCCGCTTCAGGGCCAGCTCCGCCGCACCCAAATCCAGAAAGGGATAAACCCGACTCTTGACCGTGCCCCTCTTGGGCAGCACATAACCCACACCCACCCGGGTCAATTCTCAGTGATAATCCCGGGTCAATCCTCAGCGCTACTCAACAGTCGACACCACCAGAAGGTATGCGATGCCCGGATTGATGCCCTTTCTACTGGCAGTAACTGTTTTCGTGGCAGTGGGATCCGTCAGCGGTCTGCTGAACGGTCAGCAGCCAAGCGACTTGGGCAGGATTGCGCTGCCTGCCGTGCTCTATATGGCGACGGCCTACGCGACGACCCGCGTGGTGATGACCTGCGACCCGGCAGCGCTGCGACGGCTGCTGGCAGTTGCCGCGCTCGCGTACGTGATCTCGGGTTTCGTGGTTCAGCGATTGGTCAATGGCCCGATCGATTTCGAGACTGTCCGTTTCCAGATCCTGGGCGGGGCGACAATTCCGGCTATCGGCTATCTCGAATGCATGGCGCTCTTCGGGCTCACCTTGACCGAGATCGGCGCAATGGGCTCGGCATTCGTCCTGCTCTTTCTGTCGATCACGCGCACATATCTTATGTCGGCAGCAGTGCAGCTGGCGCCGCTCGCAGCCGGCGCGAATCGTCTGATTGGCCCGCGCCTGATTGCGGCAATCGTCGTTGTCAGCATCTTTGGCGTAGGCTTCCTTGTCTACGGCGGCGAGGGCGTCACGCGCTGGACAGATCGCCTCTATACCCAGCGCACCAGCAGCGGCGAGGATTACACGCTCTACACCCGCCAGTCCGAGTGGGATTTCATGATCAAGCACTTCGAGGAAACGACCCAGACGTTGGTTTCCGGGAATGGCTTTGCCGCCGTGACGACCTATTACTACCCGCGCGAGGTAGGCGGCGGTTCGGAAAACTCGATCGGCTTCGGGCACAGCCAGCACCTCAGTCTGCTGTTCATTGCCGGGATTGCAGGCGGCGGTACGCTGCTGGCAGTTCAATTCTGGCAATTCTTCAACGCCGTCATGCTTTTGATCCGGCTCGCGAGAAGCAAGTTCGACGGGTCGGACCTGCTGTTCCTGGCGGCGTGGGGCAGCTCGATCATCATCGGATGCATCGTCGCAAACTTCTTCTCTTCGATTTTCAACAGCCGGGGCTGGTCGCTCTGGTACGGGGTGGGAACCGGACTGTTCATCGGCGCGCGCGCCCGATATCTGCGCGAGCTCGGTATGGGATTGGTCCACGTCGTCAGCACGCCGGGGCCGGTCGAGCCCGCGCGTGGCGAGTCGAGGCCAAACGTGCCACCTGCGGTTGCGCGGCGGCGTGCCTCGCTTGCGCAGTTGCAGCATTCGCCCAATCGATGAACGTTCCGCTCAAGGGCATGCGGATCGGGCTGCTCACCCCCTGGGCATCACGTGCAGGTGGCGGAGTGTTCGAGGCTGTCGTCCGTCAGGCTGACATGATCCAGGGGCTCGGCGGGGAAGCGCGCGTGTTCGCGCTCGACGATCGCCATGTGGCCGAGGACAGTTCCCGCTTTTCGCCGGGAAGGCTGTCGCTCAGTCCGACGGTCGGGCCCGGCGTCGTGGGCTTTGCACCGGATCTCGCGCAGAGCATGATCGATGCGAACCTAGACCTGCTGCACCTTCACGGTATCTGGATGTACCCATCCTCGGCGGGCGCGCGTTGGGCCAAGACGACCGGCAAACCGTACCTGATCTCGCCCCACGGCATGCTCGATCCCTGGATCACAGGGCGCGGGCGCTGGAAAAAGGCGCTGGCGCGGCTGGGCTACGAGCGTCGAAGCTGGCGTGCGGCGACGGCCTTTCATGCGCTGACGGCGCGCGAAGCCAGTGACATCGAGCGCGAAACCGCAAGCCGGCGGTCACTCGTCATTCCCAATGCGGGCCCTGTTCCGACGGCGCTGTCGCAGGGGTGTTCCGCGCCGCAGGTGACCTATATCGGGCGCATCCATTCCAAGAAGAACCTGCTTCCGCTGGTCGAAGCCTGGCGCAACCTTCCCAAGCAGGCCGATGCGCGCCTGACCCTGGCGGGTTGGGGCGATGCCGCGGATGTCGCGGCGCTGAAGGCCGCGATTGCGACAGACCCGACCATTTCCTTTATCGGCTCCATATTCGGCGCGGAAAAGGACGCGCTGGTGGCGCGCTCGCGATTTGTCGTGCTGCCATCGCTGAGCGAAGGCCTGCCGATGGCGATTCTCGAGGCCTGGGCCGCCGGCGTCCCGACCGTCATGACCGATGAGTGCAACCTGCCCGAAGGCTTTGCCGCGGGCGCTGCCCTGCCGTGCGGATACGATGCCGCCGGCATCGCCAGTACGCTGTCGCAGGCGCTTTCGCTTGACGAAGGGGCATGGCACGCAATGTCCGAAGCGGCGAGCGGGTTGGCCCGCAGCCATTTCTCGGCCGAGACCGTCGCCCAGCGCTGGGCAGACGCCTATCGCAGTCTCAGCGGCATCGCCTGACGCACCCGTGCGGGCGCTCTGGCCGAACCGTTAGTCCCCGAGCAAGCGGCGCATGATCGCGCGGACGTCGTCGGCCATGTCCGGGCGTTCGAGCGCCAGCGCTATGGTTGCCTCGACGAAGCCGGTCTTGCTGCCACAATCGAAACGGCGCCCGGCGAACGTCACCGCGTGGAACGGCTGCTCGCCGATCATCTTCGCCATCGCGTCGGTCAGCTGGATTTCGCCGCCGGCGCCCTTGCCCTGGCTTTCGAGCGTGCGCATCACTTCGGGCTGGAGAATGTAGCGGCCCGAGATGATCAGGTTCGACGGCGCATCCTCGCGCTTGGGCTTTTCCACCAGAGCGGTAACTTCGGTCAGCGTGTCCGACTTGCGCGCGCCCGGTGCGATCACCCCGTAGCTCGAAACTTCCTCTTCCGGCACCTCGAGCACCGAGATCAGGTTGCCGCCGACCTCGTTGTAGGCGTCGACCATCTGCTTCATGCAACCGGGGCTGCCGACCATCATCTCGTCGGGCAGGAAGATCGCAAAAGGCTCGTCACCCACCACCGCGCGGGCGCACCACACCGCGTGGCCAAGTCCCATCGGCACCTGCTGGCGCACGGTGACCAGGTTGCCGGGCTGGATGCGGGTGGGGTCGAGCACGGACAAGTCCTTGTTCCGGCCCGACATCGTGCTTTCCAGCTCGTAGGCGGTGTCGAAGTGTTCGACGATCGCGGTTTTGCCACGCCCGGTCACGAAGATCAGTTGCTCGATCCCCGCCTCCCTGGCTTCATCGACCGCGTACTGGATCAGCGGTCGATCGATGATCGGCAGCATCTCCTTCGGGATGGCCTTGGTGGCGGGCAGGAACCGGGTGCCCAGGCCCGCAACGGGGAAGACGGCCTTGCGGATTGGTTTGCGGGTGGTCGCGCTCGTCATGCCGGCTTCAATTCCCTGTTTATGTTGCAGTGCAGTTAAGACGGTCCGTTTCGGACAGGCAAGTCCGCTTTTCCATTCACAGCGCCAAGCGCATCGCCTTTTGCGCGATTGCGGCAAACTCGCTAAGGGGCTGCGATGGACAAGATCATCATTCGCGGCGGCAAGCGCCTTTCCGGAACTGTTCCCGTCTCTGGTGCCAAGAACGCGGCGCTGACCCTGCTGCCCTGTGCCCTTCTGACCGACGAGCCGGTCACTTTGCGCAACTTGCCCCGGCTGGCCGACATCGATGGTTTCCAGCACCTGATGAACCAGTTCGGCATCTCGACCTCGATTGCCGGCGCGCGGCCCGAAGACTTCGGCCGGGTCATGACGCTGCAGGCCACGCGCCTCACCTCGACGGTCGCGCCCTACGATCTGGTTCGCAAGATGCGCGCGTCGATCCTCGTGCTCGGCCCGCTCCTCGCACGCGCGGGCGAAGCGACCGTGTCGCTGCCCGGCGGATGCGCCATCGGCAACCGCCCGATCGATCTCCACCTCAAGGCGCTCGAAGCGTTCGGCGCGAAGATCGAACTTGCCGCCGGTTACGTCCGCGCGGTCGCGCCCGATGGCGGCCTTCCCGGCGGGCGCTACAGCTTCCCGGTGGTCTCGGTCGGCGCGACCGAGAACGCGCTGATGGCGGCCGTGCTCGCCAACGGCACCAGCACGCTCCACAACGCCGCGCGCGAGCCCGAGATCGTTGACTTGTGCAACCTGCTTGTCGCCATGGGTGCCCAGATCGAAGGCATCGGCACTTCGGACATCACCATCCACGGGGTCAATCGCCTGCACGGCGCGACCTACATGGTCATGCCCGATCGCATCGAGGCCGGCTCCTATGCCTGCGCCGCGGCGATCACCGGCGGCGAAGTGACCCTCGCCGGCGCCCGCGCCAGCGAGATGGAAGCCACGATCCAGGCGCTGCGCGATGCCGGCGTGCATGTCGAGGAAACCAAGGCCGGCCTCCACGTGGCCGCCGATGGCGAACTGCGGCCCGTTACGCTCTCGACCGCGCCCTATCCGGGCTTTGCGACCGACATGCAGGCCCAGCTCATGGCGATGCTCTGCCTTGCCAAGGGCTCGAGCGTCCTGACCGAGACGATCTTCGAAAACCGCTACATGCACGTGCCCGAACTGAACCGCATGGGCGCGCGGATCGAAACCAAGGGCCGCACCGCCATCGTTCATGGCGTGGATCGGATGCACGGCGCCGAAGTCATGGCGACCGACCTGCGCGCGTCGATGAGCCTGGTCATCGCCGGCCTTGCTGCAGAGGGTGAAACGCAGGTCCACCGCCTTTACCACCTCGACCGTGGCTATGAACGGCTGGAGGAGAAGTTTGCCCTGCTCGGCGCCGATGTCGAGCGCGTCGGCGGGGACTGAGGCTCAGGCGATCGTCAGGCGCACGTGCACGCGTGCGCCCACGGTCGCGCCCTCCGACAGCTGCACCGCGCGCTTGATCGGCACCAGGTATCCACCATCGCGCGGCATCAGGGATGTCGTGAACTGCGTCGTCCCGATTGTTGCCGCCACTGGAACGCAGCCCCAGCCATAGCTTGCGCTGCGCGCGGCGTGGGCTACTTCGCCGACGCATTCGGGCGGGATGGGCGCAAACACATACGGGGCGGGGCCGCGCCACGCGATCAGCACCGCCGTGAACGTCAGCTCGGCAAGCGGCGCGCCGTCATTCGGCATGCGCCGCACCCTGCAGCCGCGCCACCAGCCACAGCCGCACCGCGCTGGCGAGGCCGGGGGGCGTATCCGCTTGAATTCGTTCGACGTCGATCCGCGCGACCAGTGCGTTGATCGGCACGCTCTCGTCCTCTGCCGCGCTGCGCAGCATGTCCCAGAACAGCGGCTCGAGGCTGATCGAGGTCTTGTGCCCCGCGATCTCGACCGAGCGCTTGACCGGAGGGTGATAGGGCGAGCTCATCGGGGCAGGGTACGAGAAATTCGGGGTGGCCCGCAAGTTGGGCCGATCGTACATCCGGGGGCATGACCGGCAACCATCTTGCATTGAGCGAAAAGGAAAAGGAGACGCTGCGGCTGCTGTTGGCCGGCCACGATGCCAAGTCGATGGCGCGCCATTTCGGCCTGTCGGTCCACACCGTCAACGAACGCCTGCGCGAAGCGCGCCGCAAGCTCGCCGTGTCGAGCAGTCGCGAAGCGGCGCGCCTGCTGCACGAGATCGAAGGACAGACCCCCCAATCGCTTGGGGACAAGGCTTTGCGGGATGCGGCCGTGCAGGATCAGGAGCAACCGTTTGATCTACCAGCCCAACAGAGCGGCCATCGGGGCCGGCCTGGCTGGATTGCAGGAGGCATTGCCATGTTATTGAGCCTGACCCTTGCCGCAGCTCTTGCGGCCGCCGGCGGTGCCGGTCCGGTCGCGCCGTCGTCGGTGCCCGCGGCTGATGCAGCGCCGCTTACCGTCGCCGAAACCGAAGCCGTCGCCGCCGCGCGCCAGTGGCTCGAACTGGTCGATGCGCGCGACTGGAAGGCAAGCTACGATCTCACCACGCGGGCCTTCCGCACCAGCAACACGCTCGACGGCTGGACGCAGGCCGCGCTTGGCGTCCACGGCAAGTTCGGCCCGGCCAGCAGCCGCGTGCTGCTCTCGGCAGAGGAAACGCCGGCGCCGCCCGATGGCAATGTGGTGGTGAAGTTCCGCGCCCGTTACGCCAACAAGCCCGAAGGCTCCGAACTGCTGACGCTGGTGCATGAGGATGGAGTCTGGAAAGTATCGGGGATCTACATCGCCTGATCCGAAAGGCAGGTCCGCCGCAATGTTTGGGGCGGACCTGTCTGTCGTCCCGGTGGCGGATCAGTACATGTGCTGGCCGCCGTTGATGCTCATGGTCGAACCCGTCACGAAGCCACCTTCCTCCGATGTCAGGAACGACACGCCGCGCGCGATCTCGCTCGCCTGGCCCAGGCGGCCGCAGGGGATCTTGGCGACGATCTTCTCGAGCACCGGGGGCGGAACGGCGGCGACCATGTCGGTGTCGATATAGCCCGGCGCGATGGCGTTGACAGTGACGCCGAACTTGGCGCCTTCCTGCGCCAGCGCCTTGGTGAAGCCGTGGATGCCGGACTTTGCTGCGGCGTAGTTGACCTGGCCATACTGGCCTGCCTGCCCGTTGATCGAACCGATGTTGACGATGCGTCCCCAGCCGCGCTCGCGCATGCCGGGGAAAGTCGCCTTTGCCATGTTGAAGCAGCCGCCAAGGTTGATGCGCATCACTTCGTTCCAGTCATCGAAGCTCATCTTGTGCAGCACGCCGTCGCGGGTGATGCCGGCGTTGTTCACCACGATGTCGATCGGGCCGACTTCGGCGGCAACGCGCGCGCAGCCTTCCAGCGTCGCTTCATGGTCGCCCACGTCCCACTTGTAGGTCTTGATCCCGGTGGCTTCGGTGAAGGCGCGCGCCTTTTCCTCGTTGCCGGCGTAGTTGGCCACCACGGTGCGGCCTTCGGCCTGCAGGGCTAGGCTGATCGCCTCGCCGATACCGCGTGTCCCGCCCGTAACGATTGCTACTCTTGTCATCCAGATACTCCCGCCGTCGCCCTCTCGCGGTTAGGGTAGAAGCATGACTGTCCTGCGACAAGTGTTAGGTGCCGGGTATCCGCCCCGATTGACGCTGCGCTGCAGCATGGTCTAGCCTTCGGAATTGCGGTCTGCAGGATCGCGGGGAGTGACATGGATCAGCCGCCAGGCCGCCGCGCGGCAGACTTGTTCGAAGACCTGCTCCCATCCTGCGGCGCGACGGATCAACCCGGTGTCGTCGTGCTGGACGAATGGCACGTCTGGTCGCTTCACCCGACGACCGAGGACCAGCTGCGCATCGAACGCTACCTCGATGGCTTTCCCATGCGCGGTAAACGCATCCTCCACGTAGGCGCGGGCAATTCGCTTCTGGCCAAGCGCTTCTGCGCGCGCGGCGCCGAAGTCGTCGGCACCACCATCACCCGCGAAGAAGTGACCCATGGCCGCAGCCTTGCGATACCGCGCTACGACGTCCGGCTGCACAACAAGTACCTGGGGGCAGACGGCCTGGAATGGGGGCAGTTCGACTTCATCGTCGACAATAACCCGACCACATTCGCCTGCTGCCTCGATCACTACATGGCGATGCTTCGGTTCTATGCCGATGTGCTCAAGCCCGATGGGCAGTGGCTGGTCGACCGGGTCGGGCTCGGCTGGGTCGCATCCGACGACATGTCGCCCCGCTGGCGCTTCTCGCTCGACGATCTGGCCCGCTCCGCCGCGCTGGTCGGGCTGCAGGCAGCGGCGATGACGGATGATGTGATCGCGGTTTCGGCAAAGCCACCGCGCAAGCCAAGCGCTGCAAGGCGAATCGCGATGCGGCTGCTCGATAAATTGCGGCGGTGAGATTCGGTGCCGCCGCGCCATGCGTGGCGGCGTCGGATCAGAAGCGGAACTGGGTTCCGACGTAGACGGCCTGGTTGTCCTGCTTGCCGTCGGTCAGCGGGCGCAGGCGGTCACGCTCGGACGAATAGCGGATGCCCGCGATCGCGTTGAAGTTGCGCGTCAAGCGATAGCTGCCACCCAGGTCGAGCTGGTAGTCGCCCTGCGTTTCCAGCGTGCGTGGCGCGCGGCCGGTGCGTTCCTTCTCGTCGATCTGGATGCGCGGCGCGAGGCGACCGGGATTGACCGCAGTGGTCGAGCCGGCCGGCGTGAAGCTGCGCAGATCGGGAATGTCGAGGCGCTGGATCTCGCGCGGCAGCACCGTGCCGCTGCCCGCCGCAAAGCTCTGGTACCCGCGCGCCGCGCCAAGGTTGTAGACCGTGGGCGCAATGCGCACGGCGGCAAAGCCGGGTACGGTTGCCGAAGCGGGCAGAGTGCCGCGGACCGAGATCGCACGGGCATCCGCGCCATCGATGCGGATCGCGACGGTCACCGCGCGGTTCGGACGGGTTTCCGATCCGGCGGGGGTGAAGCGGAACAGCTTGCCATGCGTGGGCAGGCCGAACTGCGCGGCAAGCCGTGGATCGACCGAGGCCGGCGTGAACGAACCGAGGCCACCACGGGCCGCCAGGCTGACAGGCGTCGAGTCGATCTTGCTGACCAGCGTGCTGCCGACGGCCGGAACGGCGAAGAGCGCGACCGCGAAAAGACCCGCGCCGATCAGGGGCGCACGAAGAAAGCGGTGCTTTTCAGCCCCTTTCACTCGCTTGTCCGCCTGCTTGCGCATCTGTCTTACCTTGGCCCTCATTCGCCCGGTGTTTTCCGATCGACTCGTCTAAGCGAGATGGTCGGGACGCCGGTTCGTTCCTCGACATAAGCAAATGGTGGTTACATTTCCAGTACGCCCAAGCACGGGAATGTCCTCATCCCGTCGCTTGCTGCCAACCTGTGGCTGAATCTCCACAGCAGCGTCAGCGCGCGCGGCGCATCGCCCGCTCCATCCGCGCGCTGGCCGTCATGTGCGGCAGCAGCCGTCGCGCAATGGCCCGCGCCATGGCCTTGACGCGGAAGTAGCGCGCCAGCATCGGGTTGTTCTCCTCCGCGATCCGCCCGCTGATCAGCGCGATCCGTTCGGGCGGCGTGCCGCGCGCCAGGATCGATGCCGCGGCGATCGTCGCGAAGTGGGCGTTGTCCTGCCCCACCACGCCGCCGCAGATCGACAGCAGGTGGATGTTCTTGAACGCCACCAGCGTCTCCTGCTCGACCAGTTCGGGCTGCTCCATCAGCATCTTGTGGTTGGCGTTGTTGAACCGCTGCTCCTGCGTGTCGAAGATCAGCTCGACACCGGCCGGGCAGACGATCTCCTGCGGCGCATTGGGGCTGTCGCTTGCCAGGAAAAGCTTGGCGAAAGGCCAGGCGGCATGGATCTCGGCGATGCGTGCATTGATCACCGCCGCCGGTACGAACGCGGTCTCGACCGCCTTGTCGCCGCGCCGGAAATGCACGCCCAGCGTATCGCCATCGACCCCCAGCCGCACACGCTGCGCCTCGTTCCAGGCCACCACCTTGGGGGCAACCTTCATCCAGTTGAATGCCAGTCCTTCGAGCAGGATGCGGCTGGGGATGCTGGTGCCAAGCCGTGCGGAAGCCTTTTGCAGCAAGGTGGCGGTGAATTCCGCGCCATGCACCGACATCAGCTTGGGATCGTGCACCACGATCCTGTCCGGCTGGTCGGCGGCGATCTCGACGATCGGCGCGGCATCGAGCCCCGTCAGGTCGTGCCCTTCATCGTGGAGCGCGGCCAGCGTCTGGCCATAGGGCGGATCGGTCAGCCCGAGGAACACCGCCTTGCGGCCCAGCGCCAGCGCCATCGCCAGCGTCAGCAGCCGTCCGCTCAATTGCCCGCCCAGGCCGCAGGCGACCGGGCGGAACACCAGCAGCCGGTCGCCCGGGCCGAATTGCAGTTCGTCGAGCTTGCGCTCGAACAGGGCGGTCAGTTCGGGAGACGCGTCCATCAGGCTTCCTCGCGCGCAGGCAGGAACGGGGCGATGGCGTCGGCGATCAGCCGCGCGCCACGCGCATTGGGGTGAATGAAATCGAGATAGCAGTCATCGCCCCAGCCGGGCAGCCTGCTCGGCGCGACGAAGCCGGTGCCGGGCCGCACTTGCGCCAGACGACGGAAGAAGGGCTCGCCGTCCACATCCTCGCCCCGCTGCGCATGGGCGACGATCACGATCGGCCCCGCGATCTGCGGCGCGACCTGCGCAAAGCGGGCGAGCGCCGCCTCGCGCATCTCGGGCATGTAGGGACCGGGGCGCGACAGCATGCCCTTCACCGGCCACCAGCGCGGCTGGGTGCGATAGATGTGCCGGCGCGCCAGCCACAATGCCAGCCACAGCGGACGGCGCGTGGGGAACGAGAGCTCGCTTTCGCCTTGGCCCACCGTGTCGAAATCGCCGCTGTTGACCACCCAAACCAGCGCGGCGGCCTGCGCCCAGCCGGGCAGCGCGGTCAGCGCGCCGAGTTCGTTGTCGAGCGCCCAGCCGTGGCAGGCAACCGGGCAGATCGCCTGGCCCGTCTCGCGCTCCAGCACCGCGGCGAGCGTCTCGCTCTGATCCAGGTGCAGCCCGCCTTCGACCACGCTGTCGCCCAGCACCACGACCTTGCCGGCAAGCGTGTCGACATCCACGTCGGTGCGGATGCCGAACCGGCCATAGCGCCAGCGCGCGCGGCGGCGAAAGCGTCCCTGCTGGTCCGATGCCATGCGATAGACCGAACGTTGATCGCGCACGAACAGCGGGAAGCCGCCAATCCCCGTCACCCGCAGGCCGATCTCGACCGCCAGCAGTGCGATCAGGCCCAGGGCGCCTGCCACTGCCAGAAGATCGAGAAGCGTGCGGCCGGTCATGCGAGGCCGAGGAACCCGCGCAGCTTCGTCACGCTTTCCTCGCCCCACTGGCGCGCGCGGCGGGCGGCCAGCACCGGGTCGGTCGGCGCCGGCACGGCATCGCCATCGAAGCTCGCCACCTCGCCGTCATAGGCGACGTAAGCCAGTCCCTCTGCCCGGCACGTGCGTTCGAGCAACGAGCCCTTGCGCACGATTACCGGCAGTCCGAGCTGGATTGCCCGCCCGAACACGCCGGAGGCCTGGTCGTAGTCTAGCGCATAGCAGCACCACACCGCGTCGGCGGCGGCATAAAGGTCGAGCAGTTCGTCGTGGCTGATGTATTCGGACTTCGCCTGTCCCCCTGCGGCCACGAACGGATCGAGGCACGGCGCGACCAGCCGGTCGACCACCCGCCCGCCAAACGCGAAGAGCCAGCGCTCGCGCAAGTCCGCACGCGCCGCGTACAGCTGCGAAAACATGTCGAAGCCCTTGGCCTCGTCCTGGCGCCCCACCGCCACGACCACGCGGCGCTTCGCGGCGGCGGCGCGGATCTCCTGCGCAAAGGCCCCGATCGGCCGGTCGGCATCGACCGCGTCGGGGTAGTGCAGGTCCCAGTACTGCGGATCGTAGATCCAGCCGCTGGCAAAGCGCGCGAATCCGGGCTCCAGCTCGAAAGGCAGGATGGTCAGCGTGGCAACCCCCGGCAAGCGCTTGACCAGTCCCAGCAGCATCCGCTTGACCCGCAGCCGCAGCAGTCCGCCTTGCAGCAGAGGCAGCGGGCGGAACAGGATGCCGGCGGTGCGCCGTCCCATCGCGGCCCGCACCACGCAAAGCAGGATATACGATCCGACCGATGCCTCGATCGCGCCGTCCAGCACCGGCTGGCGTGCCCACAGCGCGCGCCACAGCGACGACGTGCGCGTGCTGCCGATCAGACGCGCCATCAGCGCGTAATATTCGCCCCGGTGCCCGTCGTTTCCGGGATAGTTGTCGTAGATCACCACGGCGGGTGAAACGGCGCGCTCTGACATGTCGCTGCTTTTCGCAGTTGCGGAAGCTACGTCAAGACCCCGCCATGGGATGCGTGCTGCACCGCAAAAAGACGGGCGCCCCGGACATGGTCCGAAGCGCCCGTCATGGCCTGTCGGCCGGCGTCAGCCGACAACGAACGTCAGCGCGCCATCGCCTTCGTCGATCGTCACCGTGCTGCCGTCGGCGATCTCGCCGGCGAGCAGCTTTTCGGCCAGCGGATCCTGCAGGTAGCGCTGCACCGCCCGCTTCAACGGACGCGCACCGTACACCGGATCGTAACCGACGCGTCCCAGCCACCGCTTGGCGGCATCGGTCAGGTCGAGCACGATCTTGCGATCCTTCAGCAGCTTGGCGACGCGCGCCACCTGGATCTCGACGATCGGCGCCATGTGGTCCTGGCCCAGACGGTGGAACAGGATGATCTCGTCCAGCCGGTTCAGGAATTCGGGGCGGAAATGCCCGCGCACCACGTCCATAACCTGCGGCTCGACCGTCTCTACGTCCTGCCCTTCCTCCAGGTTGGCAAGGTACTGGCTGCCAAGGTTGCTGGTCAGGATGATCAGCGTGTTGGTAAAGTCCACCACGCGGCCCTGGCCATCAGTCAGGCGGCCGTCGTCGAGTACCTGCAACAGCACGTTGAACACGTCCTGGTGCGCCTTCTCCACCTCGTCGAACAGCACGACCTGATAAGGCCGGCGCCGCACCGCCTCGGTCAGAACGCCGCCTTCGTCATAGCCGACATAGCCCGGAGGCGCACCGATCAGGCGCGACACGGCGTGCTTTTCCATGAACTCGCTCATGTCGATGCGCACCATCGCGTTGTCGTCGTCGAACAGGAAGCCTGCCAGAGCCTTGGTCAGTTCGGTCTTGCCCACGCCCGTGGGGCCCAGGAACAGGAAGCTGCCCAGTGGCCGGTTCGGGTCCTGAAGGCCGGCGCGCGCACGGCGAACGGCCTTGGACACGGCGATCACCGCGTCCCTCTGCCCGATCACGCGCTGGCCCAGCACTTCTTCCATTTTGAGCAGCTTCTCGCGCTCGCCTTCCATCATCCGGTCGACGGGCACGCCGGTCCACTTGCTGACCACGGCGGCGATGTCCTCGGCGGTCACCTCCTCGCGCAGCATTGCGTTCTGGCTCACGCCCTGGGCCTCGGCCAGCTGGCGCTCCAGCTCGGGAATGCGGCCATAGGCAAGCTCCCCGGCCTTCGCCAGGTCGCCATTGCGCTGCGCCACCTCCAGCTCCACGCGCGCGGCGTCGAGCTGCTCTTTCACCTTGCCTTCGGCGGCGATCTTGTCGCGCTCGTTCTGCCAGCGGGTGGTCAGTTCGGCCGACTGCTGCTCAAGGTTCGCCAGTTCCTCGCGCAGCGCGGTCAGGCGGTCCTTGGATGCGGTGTCGGTCTCCTTGCCCAGCGCCATCTCCTCGATCTTCATCTGGATGATGCGGCGGTCGAGCTTCTCGATCTCCTCGGGCTTGCTTTCCACTTCCATGCGGATGCGGCTGGCTGCCTCGTCCATCAGGTCGATCGCCTTGTCGGGCAGGAAGCGGTCCGAGATATAGCGGTTGGACAGCGTCGCCGCCGCCACGATCGCGCCATCGGCGATGCGCACGCCGTGGTGCAGCTCGTACTTGTCCTTGATCCCGCGCAGGATGCTGATCGTGTCCTCCACGGTCGGCTCGCCCACGAACACCGGCTGGAACCGCCGCTGCAGCGCGGGGTCCTTTTCGACGTACTTCTGGTATTCATCCAGGGTCGTCGCGCCGATGCAGTGCAGTTCGCCACGGGCGAGGGCGGGCTTCAGCAGGTTGCCGGCGTCCATCGCGCCTTCGCCCTTGCCCGCCCCGATCAGGGTGTGCATCTCGTCGATGAACAGGATGATCTCGCCCTCGGCGCCCTTCACCTCGTCGAGCACGGCCTTCAGGCGTTCCTCGAACTCGCCGCGATACTTCGCACCCGCGATCAGCGCGCCCATGTCGAGCGCCATCAGGCGGCGGTCTTTCAGGCTGTCGGGCACGTCGCCGTTGGCGATGCGCAGCGCGAGGCCCTCCGCGATCGCGGTCTTGCCCACGCCGGGTTCACCGATCAGCGCCGGGTTGTTCTTGGTGCGGCGGGCCAGGATCTGCACGGTGCGGCGGATTTCCTCGTCGCGGCCGATCACGGGGTCGAGCTTGCCGTCGCGCGCCGCCTCGGTCAGGTCGCGCGCGTACTTCTTCATCGCCTCATAGGCGTTCTCGGCGCTCGCGCTGTCCGCCGTGCGCCCGCCGCGCAACGCGGTGATCGCTGCCTCCAGCGCCTGCGGGGTGACGTTCGCGGCCTTCAGCGCCTGTCCCGCGGTCGTGGTGGTGGCCAGCGCCAGCGCCACGAGCATGCGTTCGACGGTGACGAAGCTGTCGCCGCTCTTGGTCGCGACCTGTTCGGCCTGGTCCAGCACGCGCACGGCATCGTTGTCGAGCCCCGGCGTTTGTTGCGCGCCCGAGCCGGAGACGGCCGGCATCTTCGCCAGCGCCTTGTCGACCTCGCTCTGCGCGAACGCGGCATTGCCGCCGGCACGGGCGATCAGCCCGCTCGCCATGCCCTCGCCGTCTTCCAGCAGGGCCTTCAGGATATGGTCGGGCGTGATCCGCTGGTGGTTCATGCGGATCGCCACGGTCTGTGCCGCCTGCAGGAAACCCTTGGCGCGGTCGGTAAACTTCTCGAGGTTCATGGGGGTCTTGTCCTCCTGATCCGCCCAGAGGTAGTGTGTCTTTTTGGCAACACAAGGATCTGGATCAAAAATGGGTCGAGCACGCCCGCAGCGCAATGTCGCCGGTCGAAAATTGCCGATGGTTCATTGGTTTTCGTGCGCGCCGCCGTTAGCATCGGCGCCCATGCGCATTGCCCCCATCGCCGTTTCGCTCCTCGCCCTGTCGCTTACCGCCTGTGCTGCCGCGCCCTCCGCGCCGCCGCAGGCGGCAGCCGCACCCGCACTGGCTGCTGCACCCGCGCCACAACCCGCCCCGCTGGCCGATCTCGTTTCCGCGGTGAAGCTGCCTTACGAACGCTTCACCCTCGCCAACGGGCTCACCGTCCTCGTCCATACGGACCGCAAGGCGCCCGTCGTCGGCGTCGCGGTGTGGTACGGCGTCGGTTCCAAGCACGAACCGCAGGGCAAGACCGGCTTTGCCCACTTGTTCGAACACCTGATGTTCTATGGCACCAAGCACGTGCCCGGCGATTTCTTCCAGCCGTTGAGCCAGGCCGGCGCCACCGACATGAACGGCACCACCTGGTTCGATCGCACCAACTATTACGAAACCGTGCCCACGCCGGCACTCGATCGCGCGCTGATGATGGAAAGCGATCGCATGGGCTACCTGCTCCAGGCGATGACGCAGAAGCGCGTCGATGCCCAGCGCGCCGTGGTGCAGAACGAAAAGCGCCAGCGCGACAACGATCCCTATGGCCTCGTCGATTACGAGATGCTCGAAACGCTCTATCCCGCCGGGCACCCCTACCGCCATTCCACGATCGGCTCGATGGCCGATCTCGACGCGGCCTCGCTCGCCGACGTGAAGGGCTGGTTCGCCGATCACTATGCGCCGAACAACGCCGTGCTGGTGCTGTCGGGCGACATCGACCTCGCCACCGCAAAGGCCAAGGCCGACAAGTGGTTCGGCCCGATCCCGGCCGGGCCGAAGGTGCGCGCCGTCGATGCCCCGGTGCCGACGCTGCCTGCACCCGTCACGCGCACTATCCATGATCAGGTCGCCACCACGCGCATTTACCGCATGTGGGCGATTCCCGGGTATGACCAGCCCGATTACCTGCCGCTGCAGGTTGCGGGCGTGATCCTCGGCGGCCTGTCCAGCTCGCGGCTCGACGATGCGCTGGTGCGCGAAAAGCAGCTCGCCGTGGCGGTCAGCGCGGGCGCGCAGATCTTTGCGCAGGGCGGCCAGTTCTCGATCCAGGCAGACGTCAAGCCCGGTGGAGACGCCGCCGCCACCGCCGCAGCGCTCGATGCCGAACTGGCGCGGCTTGCCAGCGAAGGCCCCACGGCCGACGAGATGACCCGCGCGCTCACCGTCATCGCCAGCGGCCAGATTCGCGCGCTTGAATCGGTCGGCGGGGAAGGCGGCAAGTCGCAGGCGCTCGCCGAAGGGCTGCTCTATTCGAACGATCCGGCCTATATCGAAGCCGAATTGAAGCGCGCCGCCGCGCTCACCCCGGCCGACGTGCGCGATGCCATGCGCCGCTGGCTGACCCGGCCGGCCTTCGCGCTGACCGTCGCGCCGGGCGCTCGCGAAGGCGGCGGCGAACAGCGCGGCGGCGATGGCCTGCCACCACTGCCCAAGGCCGCCCGCAAGAGCGAGCCTGCACCCAGGGTCGCCGCCTTTGCCGACCCGTCCGATCGCACCAGGCTGCCCCCCGCCGGCGCGGTCGATGCGCTGGCGTTCCCCGCGCTCGAACGCACCACCCTGTCGAACGGGATGCAGGTGATCTTCGCCCGCCGCGCCGCCGTGCCGGCCGTCTCGGTCCGGGTCAGCTTCGATGCGGGCTACGCCGCCGATGCGGTCGACGCGCTCGGCACCGGCGCGCTGCTGCTGCAGGTGATGGACGAAGGCACCACCACCCGCTCCTCGACCGAACTTGCCCGCCAGCGCGAACGGCTGGGTGCGCAGATCGCCGCCTCGGCCAGCGCGGATGCCACCTCGTTCCAGCTCGACGCGATGGCCGCCAATCTCGCGCCTTCGCTCGATCTGCTGGCCGATTACATCCGCCGCCCGGCGCTCGCCCCTGCTGAGCTGGAACGCGTCCGCGCCCAGCAGCTGGCCGCCATCGCCGCCGAACGCAGCAACCCGCAGGCGCTTGCCACCCGCGTGCTCTACCCTGCGATCTACGGGGCCGACCATCCCTATGGCCGCGCCCCTTCGGGCCTTGGTGACAGCGCCGTGGTCGGCAAACTCACGCGCGACGATCTCGCCGCCTTCCACCGCAAGTGGTTCCGCCCCGATCGCGCGCGGATCTACGTCGTCGGCGATACCACGCTGGCCGAGGTCACCCGCCTGCTCGAAGCGAGCTTCGGCAACTGGGCCGCGCCCGCCGATCCCGCGCCTGCCAAGGCGTTTCCGGCAACGCTGCCTGCCCCGCGCCCGCGCATCCTGCTGATCGATCGCCCCGGCATGCCGCAGGCGACGATCGTGGCGGGCGAACCCATCGCGCTTACCGGCAAGGACGATGCCGTCCCGCTGGAAACCGCCAACGACGTCATCGGCGGCGATTTCCTCTCGCGCCTCAATACCGATCTGCGCGAAACCAAGGGCTGGTCCTACGGCGTCTACAGCGTGCTCAACGAACGGCTGGACCGCCGCGCCTTCCTGCTCGTCGCCCCGGTTCAGGCGGACAAGGCCGGCCCGGCGCTGGCGGCCATGCGCAGCGATCTTGCCGATTACCTGCAGAAACGCGGCACCACTCCGGCCGAGCTTGACCTTGCGAGCGCCAGCAATGCGCGCAAGCTGCCCGGCATGCTCGAAACCAGCCCCGCGCTGCTCGATGCGATGGCCAAGATCGTCTCGCTCGGCCGCCCGGACGATTTCTACGCCCGTCTGCCCGAACGCTACCGCACGTTGACTGCCGCCGATCTCGACGCGGCGATCCGGGGCAAGGTCGATCCCGCCGCGCTCACCTGGGTCGTGGTCGGCGATGCCAGGTCGATCCGCCCGCAGCTTGCCGGGCTCGGCCTGCCGATCGAGGACTTCAAGCTGCCGGAATGATCCGGTCGAACAGCAGGTCCAGCGCGCGGCCGGTGATCTCGCCGGCCGTCATCGGCGCATGGCGGTCGATCCCGAACGCGATCTCCACCAGCATCGCCGGGCCAGCGCCGTCGCGCCGCCAGCGAAAGGCGTAGCGCGCCTCGCCCGACAGCGCGCCAGGGTCGCCGCCAATGCCGAAGGCGCCCCACTTGCGCGCGCAGAGCTTCACCGAAACCTCCGTCAGGTGGATCTCGATCTCGCCCCGCCCGCGCAGTCGGGCCTCGCCCGCGCGCGCCAGCGCCGCCCGGACCGTTGCCTCCAGCGCCTGATCTCCGCCGACCAGATCCACCACCCGCACCGCGCCATTGGGCAAACACAACATCCCCGCCGCCCGCGCCCCGGCTTTCGCGCTGCGCGGCAGATCGACGAGCAACGAGACATGCGCCAGCGGGGGCAGGGTGGGCGCAACGCTGGCGGAAGGCACGGCGGCTACGGCCGAGGGAACGGGCCTTGGCCGATGCGCCGCCGGCTTGGCCCCTGATGCCCCGGCTATGCAGATCGCAGCCATTGCGCCGCCCAGCACCAACCGTTCCCGCTTGCCCATCGCCCGTCCCCCATCGCGAGCGGCGATGGCACCACCACCGCGCCCGAAGCGCAACGGGCTGAATTCTCCCGGGCGTCGAAACACTTCGAAAACGGCGGCAACTCAACCCACGTGAGGGGACAGCGCCGCCGTTCGGCGGGCCGCTACAGCTTCGGCTTCTGCCGGCTGACCAGCGTCGGGCTTTCGACTTCCAGCCCGGTGCGCTCGTCCACCACCACGTCGCGGTGATAGCTCAGCACGCCGGGTACCGGGGGCAGGCGCGAGATGAAGATGGCGTAGTAGTTGTTGATCTTGGGGCTGGCGTGGAACTCCGCCTGAACCGAAGGCCAGTCCTTCAGCGACGCGGGCAGGCCGGTCTGCAGATTTCCGGCGGAAAACTGCGGATAGGGTTCCTTGCCCTCAGCCACGCGCTTGTCGTTCGCAGCCTTCAGATCCAGCCGCGCCACGTCCATTTCGGCAGACCACTGCGGCAACACCTGCAAGGCGTTGCCAAGATCGGTGACCACGCCGGGCTTCACCTCGAAGCGCACCGTGCCCATGCACATGCAGGTGCCCGACACAGGGATGCCGTTGCCGCCCATCACGTTGCCATACCAGACATAAGTGCCCGGGCGGACCTTCTCGAGATAGGTGAAGGTCGTGCCCTTGGAATAGATGAACATTGGCCCGAACGTTGCCACGTCGTGCAATTCGATCGGGGCATGTTCGAATGTCTCCAGCGTCGGTTCTACCGGCTGGGCGGGCGGCGTTGACTTGGTCTGTTTGGCGATTTCGACGTCGGCCTTCCACGATGCCAGCGCGCTTTCGTACCGCTTGTGCTCCTTGGCGAAGGCCTTTTGCCGATCGGCCTCCCACTCGGCACGCACGGCATCGTCGGGCACGCGCAGGAACATGCCGAACTGCCGGGCGGGACCCGAAACCAGGATGTAACCGGCCGTGGGGTCAAGCTTCTCCTTGCCCGCCAGCACGGCGCGCTCGTCGATCGCGGCGGCGGGGCCGGTGAATGGGCCGCTCTTGTCACCGGCGGCAAGGGCGCTTGGCGCTTGTGCCAGCGCGCAAAGGGCGACGGCGGTCGTCATCAAGTGGCGCATCGTCACAGCCCCAGCTCCTTGGTCCTGGGCTCGGGGCCGGACGCGACCAGCGCCTGCAGCGCCAGCGCATCGTTGCGCACGCCCTCCTTCTTGCGGCCGTTGCCTTCCTCGAAGTTGAATTCCGACCACAGGTCGTGGCTAAGGCCGAAGCGCTGGTAGTCCTTGAAGTGCATGCAGTTGCGCAAGTTGGCGCGGCGTTGCGCGCGGCGCGCGGCCGAACCGAAAATCGCGTCGGCCATGGCGCTGCCGATCGCCCCTCCGATGGCCCCGGCCATGCCGTACTGCATCACCGCGTTGTTCATCACGCCTTCGTTGCCGCCCAGATAGATGCTGCTGCCGCTGGCCAGCGCGTCGCATTCCTTGATATCGGCATAAGCTTGCGCGAACGTCGTGTTCGCGCGGTGGAAATAGAAATACTTGTCGTAATCGCCTTCATCCACCGGTGTCGGCGTGAATTCCAGCTTGGGCATCGTCAGCCCCTCGGGCGAAGGGATCGCCAGCGGCTCGGCCGCACCTGCGCTTTCGCTCGTCGCCAGCGTGACCGTTCCCAGCGCACACGCCACCAGCAGCGCCCGCGCGACTTTCCATCGATGCATAGAATTGCCCCCGCAACTTCCCGACGCGCGGTGAAGCACATCGCGAATCCGCTCGCAATCGGGATTATGCAGATGGACTATTGTCGAGGTGTTGTGCATGCAAGTTGTGTGCACAACAGGGCAGCACACTGCGAAACTTTCCTACAAGGCCTGCCTCGCCTAGGGTCCGGCCGATGGCACCCTTTGCAAAAATCGAACAGAACCAGCGCGCTGGCTTGTTCTGCGCGTCGCGCAGGCGGCGCCGGCGCGGCGTGGTGCCGCACCGGACGAGTTTTGCTTTAGAAGTCTGTCAACTTCGTCAACTTGGCCGATTTAGAAGATCCCATTCAGGCCCTCCCGAAGCGCCTCAGCCGAGCTTCGCCTTCAGCACCTGGTTGACCGCCTGCGGGTTGCCCTTGCCCTGCATGGCCTTCATCGTCTGCCCGACGAAGAAGCCGAACAGCGCTTCCTTGCCGCCCTTGTACTGCTCCACCTTGTCGGCATTCGCGGCCAGCACGGCATCGACTGCGGCCTCGATCGCGCCGGTGTCGGTGGTCTGCTTGTTGCTGTCGATCTCGGCGGCAAGATCGATGTCGCTGGTCAGGTGGCGCTCGAAGATTTCCTTCGCCTTGCTGCCGGAAATCGTGCCCGCTTCGGTCGCCACCACGATCGCGGTGTTCGCCTCGATCGAATTCTTGGGGCTGTCGGTCGGGATGTTCTGGGCGTTGAGGATGCCCGGCCGTTCGGACAGCAGCCAGTTGGCAACGCGCTTGGCAACGTCGGCTTCACTCTTGCCCGCGGCCTTGGCGACCGAGGCCAGCAGCGCCTCGAACTGGCGCGCGGTCTCGACGTCGGCGGTCAATGCAGCGGCGTTGTAGGGCGACAGGCCCAGCCCGGCTTCATAGCGCTGGCGCTTGGCGTCGGGCAGCTCGGGCAGGCTGGCGCGGCATTCTTCCAGGAACGCATCGTCCAGCACCAGCGGCAGCAGGTCGGGATCGGGGAAGTAGCGGTAATCGTGCGCATCTTCCTTGCTGCGCATCGAACGCGTCTCGTTCCGGTCGGGATCGTAGAGGCGGGTTTCCTGCACCACCTTCCCGCCATCCTCGATCAGCGCGACCTGGCGCTTGGCCTCCTGTTCGACCACCGCCATCACGAAGCGGACCGAATTGACGTTCTTGGTTTCGGTCCGGGTGCCGAACTCGGCACCGGGCTTGCGAACCGACACGTTGACGTCGGCGCGCATCGAGCCCTGGTCCATGTTGCCGTCGCACGATCCGACATAGCGCAGGATCTGGCGCAGCTTGGCAAGGTACGCGCCCGCTTCGGCCGGGCTGCGCATGTCGGGGCGGCTGACGATCTCCATCAGCGCCACGCCCGACCGGTTGAGGTCGACGTAGGACATCGTCGGATGCTGGTCGTGCATCAGCTTGCCCGCATCCTGTTCGACGTGGATGCGCTCGATGCCGATGGTCTTGGTCGAGGTCGGGTCCTTGTCGTCGAGCTGGATCTCCAGCGCGCCTTCGCCCACCAGCGGGTGGTAGAGCTGGCTGATCTGGTAGCCCTGCGGCAGGTCCGCGTAAAAGTAGTTCTTGCGGTCGAAGCGCGACCACTTGTTGATCTGCGCGTCGATCGCCATGCCGGTGCGCACCGCCTGGCGGATGCACTCGCGGTTGGGCACGGGCAGCATGCCCGGCATCGCCGCGTCGACCAGGCTCACTTGCGCATTGGGCTCGGCCCCGAACGCGGTCGCCGCGCCCGAAAAGAGCTTGGCGTTGGAAGTGACCTGCGCATGGACTTCGAGGCCGATCACGACCTCCCATTCGCCGGTGGCGCCTTGGATACGATGAGTGCTCATAATTCGATGTCCTCGTGGGTGACCCATTAGCTAGCCAAGCGTCATTGTGGAATAGCGATTTGGTCCATTTGTTGCACTGCAGCGCACCTGTACATTCCAGGTTTCGAGAAAGGCGAATCGCGTCTCCCCGTTTTGTGAAAAGGTACCGCATGCCCTATAATGGTGCTGTCCTCATTCCGTCGCCCGATAGGCCCGTCGCTCCGGCGATGACATGCGCGTTGGAATGTGCGCATGCGTCGCGAGAATTCCTAAATCTCGAGATCGTTGATCCACAGGCGCCCCACCGGCCCGAAAACGCCCGGTTCTGGTTCATTGCGGCCATCAGTTTTCGCCAACTTTCGGACATGCTGAAAAGCGTCAAGCATCTCATCGGACCGGATGCGATCGTCACCGGCTTCGTGTTCGATTCCTACTTTTCGGGTAGGTTGGAAGGGCTGCCGGACATCATAAAGCGCAAAACACGGTTCGTGAGCAATCTTCGCCGGTTCAACAGGATATATTGCCCTTTTCAAGCCCTGATCGCGCAACAAGCCGCCAGCTATGGGTTGAACATGGCCTACCTGCCGATAGGCGTCGATGCCATTCGCTTCGGTGCCTGTGCGAACATGGCTGCCCGGTATATCACGATCAACGGCTACGGCAGGCAACCATCGGCCCTAACTGCCGTCCTGTCCGACAGTCTCAACCGCGCAGGCGACAGCTTCTTCCATTACACCGGGCATGTCCAGATTCGCCAAGTGAGCGACCCCGTCCGGCACCGCGACCATTTCTGGCAGATGCTGCGCCATACGCGCGTCGCGCTCGCCTATTCGCCGGAATCGTGTGATCCCGACCAGCGCTTCCCCTGCTCCTTCGTCGGGCAAAGATGGTTCGAATCGCTGGCAGCCGGCTGCATCGTGGCAGGGCGGCGCCCGCAGGCGGCCGAAACCGACGAACTTCTCAACTGGCCCGACGCCACCATCGAACTGCCCGACGACCCGACCGAAGCGCTGGCCGCCTTGCGCAACCTGCTCGGCGACGTGGACCGCCTAGATGCGATCAGTCGGCGCAATTATTCTGAATGCCTGCGCCAGCACGACTGGCGCTGGCGCGCAGCGTGCATTGCTCGGGATTTTCCCGAAAGCTTTGCGGATCTGGCGCCAAGGGTGGATGCGCTTGATGCTGCGGTGCAGGCGACTATCGCTGGGATCGCCTGAGCTCGGCCATCCGACTTTGCCGTGACGCGCTGGGCCGAGGCTTGGCCGCCAAGCGAGAACCCTAGCCCGATAGGGCCCCGCGCGCCCGCTGAAAAGGGGCAAGTCGCACGGCGGCGTTCAGGGGCGCAGGTAGAACAGGCTGTGGCCCTGGACGATCATCTCCATGCCCCGGTCGGCCATGGCGCGCTGCAGGTGGCGCGAGCTGCGCCTGCCGGGGAACAGCCAGTCGTGCGGTTCGACCATGATGATCTCGAACTGGTCGATCCAGCCGGTGTCGCGGGCGAAGAGATCTTCCTCGAAGCCTTCGATATCGATCTTGCAGACGAAGGGTTCGCCGTCCTGCACCGCTTCCAGCGCCTGCCGCACGGTGATGATCGGCACCCCGCTGGCGGCGCGGGTGGTGCGCACGCCCCAGGCGAAGCCGTCGCCATCGTTGAGCAGCGCGGCGTGACCGGGCACGCTGCCGATGGCGGCTTCCAGCACGTGGGCGTTGGGCGTGCCGATCAGGTTGCGGCGCGCCATCGCCGCGTTGCCGGGATCGGGCTCGACCGCCACGAACGCGGCGCGTGGCCACAGTTCGGCCAGCGCGACGGTCGCCGCGCCGATGTTGGCGCCGCAATCGAGCACGACCGGGCGACGACCGGCGGCAAGGATCGTGCGGTAGCGGCGCTCGAGCCGGGCGGCGAGGTGGGGGTGGCGGTCGAGGGCATAGGCGCCTTCGCCGAACACTTCGCGCAGGACCGAAAGGTCGCTTTCGTGGCGGCGGATCTCGAAGCGCCCGTGCCCGCGGATCTGCACCGCGTGCTGCGGCGTGCCGGACAGGCGGGCGAAGTGGCGCAGCAGGACCGCCGGTCCCAGCTGCCGGGCATCCTTGAGGTTGAGCGCAACCGATGCGCAGAGCCGGCGCCACAGCCGGATCAAGCGCCCCGGCTCTGCTCCAGCGACATGGCTGGCACGGATCGGAGGCGGCAATCCCGCGACCGGCTGGTCAAAGGCCGGCCGGTCCATCCATTCGTGCGCAACCATGGTCACCCCATCTACGAGTTGGGGCGAAATATATATATCTTAAGTTATTATTCCAGACATATCGGTTGATTAGCTCTTTCAAATCCGGGGATTTTTTATCACCACCAGCGGGCAGGCCGAGCAGTGAATGCCGCGCGCTGCTCGATCGCGAGGCCCGCGTTGAGCACGCCCTGTTCGTCGAAAGCCTTGCCGATGACCTGCAGGCCAAGCGGCAGGCCATTGCGATCGAGCCCGGCGGGGACCGACATGGCGGGCAGTCCGGCGAGGCTGGCGGGCACCGAGAACACGTCGTTGAGGTACATCGCCAGCGGATCGTCGCTGTTTTCGCCGAGCGCGAAGGCGGCGGTCGGCGCGGTCGGCGCAAGGATCACGTCCACCTGTTCGAACGCCTGCGAGAAATCGCGGGCGATCAGTGTGCGCACCTTCTGCGCCTGGGTGTAGTAGGCATCGTAGAAGCCGGCCGAGAGCACGTAGGTGCCGATCAGGATGCGGCGCTTGACCTCGTCACCGAAGCCGGCGGCGCGGGTGGCGGCGTACATGTCCTGAAGACCGGCGCCCTGCGGCAGATCGCGCAGGCCATAGCGCACGCCATCATAGCGGGCGAGGTTGGACGACGCTTCGGCAGGCGCGATGATGTAGTAGGTGGGCAGCGCGTACTTGGTGTGCGGCAGCGAGATGTCGATGACCTCGGCGCCGGCATCCTTGAGCCAGGCGATGCCTTCGTCCCACACGCGGGCGACATCGGCGTCCATGCCATCGAGGCGGTATTCGCGCGGAATGCCCACCTTCTTGCCGCGCAGGTCCGACGAGAGCGCGGCGCTCCAGTCGGGCACGGGCAGGTCGAGGCTGGTCGAATCCTTGGGATCGAACCCGGCCATGGCTTCGAGCATGATCGCGCAGTCTGTCACGTCGCGCGCCATCGGCCCCGCCTGGTCGAGCGAGGAAGCGAAAGCGACCACGCCCCAGCGCGAGCAGCGGCCGTAAGTGGGCTTGATGCCCGAAATGCCGGTGAAGGCGGCGGGCTGGCGGATCGAGCCGCCGGTATCGGTGCCGGTGGCGGCAGGCGCGAGGCGCGCGGCGACCGCGGCCGAGGACCCGCCCGACGAGCCGCCGGGTGCGAGCGGCGCGGTGTCGTTCGGGCGACGCCACGGCGACACGACGTTGCCGAAGGCGCTGGTTTCGTTCGACGAGCCCATGGCGAACTGATCGAGGTTGAGCTTGCCGAGCATGCCGGCGCCCGCGTCCCACAGCTTCTGGCTGACGGTCGATTCGTATTCGGGCTTGAAGCCTTCGAGAATCTTCGACGCGGCGGTGGTCTGCACGCCCTGCGTGGCGAACAGATCCTTCATGCCGATCGGCACGCCGGCCATCTTGCCGAGCGGCTTGCCGGCGGCGCGGTCGGCATCGACCTTCGCGGCGGCGGCGAGCGCGACATCAGGCGTGGTGACGATGAAAGCGTTCAACGCGTCCTGCGCCTGCGCCACGGCGGCGTTGAAGGCGGTCGCCACTTCGGTGGCGGTGAAGGTGCCGGCGGCGACGCCGTCGCGGATGGCGGCAACGCCGAGATCGGTCAGGTCGGTCATGATTATTCGATCACCTTGGGCACGCCGAAGAAGCCGTGTTCGGCGGCGGGGGCATTGGCGAGCACCTTGTCGCGGATGTCGCCACCGGTCAGCGGGTCGGCGTTCACCACGTCGTCGCGCAGGCGCAGCGTGTTGGGGATGACGGCGGTCATCGGTTCGACGCCGGTCACATCGACCTCGCCGAGTTGTTCGACCCAGGCGAGGATGCCGTTGAGTTCGGGCACCATCGCCTCGATCGCGGCTTCATCGACCTTGATGCGGGCCAGCGAGGCGATCTTCGCCACGGTCGCGGTGTCTACGGACATGGAAATAGCTTTCGAAAGCCGGAAAAAGAGAACGCCGCGCGCTAGCACAGGCGCGCGGCGATCTTCAAGAAGCGGGCAACTTCAGCGAGCGGGCAGGAACCGCCTTTCGGGCCGTGGGCGGACGACGCCGAAGCGCCGGCCCGCCATGACCGGGGCGATCAGGGGCGCGGAGCGCCGGGAGCCGCGCCGCCCGGAACCTGACCAGGAACCTGACCGGGCATCTGGCCGCCCATCTGCTGCTGCATCTGCTGGATCATCTGGCGCTGGCGTTCGATTTCGGCAGCGCTCTTGAAATCGAGCAGTTCGACATCGAACACGAGGTCGCTGTTCGCCGGGATCACCACTTCGCCGGTGGCCTGGCTCTTCTGTTCGTTGGCGCCATAGGCCATCGAGGCAGGGATCTCGAGGCGGTACTTGCCGCCGCGCTGCATCTGCTGGAGGCCCTTGGCAAAGCCGGGGATCACGCCTTCGACCGGCATGACCGCCTTTTCACCGCGATCGAATTCCTTGCCGTTCGCCAGGCGGCCGACATAGTTCACCAGCACGACGTCGGCGGTGGTCGGCGAGGCGCCCTGGCCGGCCTTGAGCGTATCGACAACCAGACCATGGTAGCGCGCGGCAAAGGCCAGCGCGGCTGCAACGACCACGGCGAGAATGACGCCGAGCCAGATCTTGGTGACCGAGCCCTTGGCCACGGGCTGCAGCGGAACGCGGGTGATTTCCGACATTTCTTCCCCTCTGGGTGTCCCCGAAACAGGTGCGGCGAGCCGCTCCGATTCGCCGGCGCATCAGGCCGGACACGCGAAGGGCGCCGCTTTCGACGGCGCCCTCTTGGCCCAGCAAGGGCCGCTCGGCAAGAGGCGAGAAGGGAGAGGTTCGCCTCTCCCCGCGATCGCCCCGTTCCGCCTTACTTCGCGCCGTCGCGCTCGGCGCGCTTGCGCTCGAGCTTGCGGGCGCGGCGAACGGCGGCAGCCTTTTCACGAGCGCGCTTTTCCGAGGGCTTCTCGTAGTGGCGACGCAGCTTCATTTCGCGATAAACGCCTTCCCGCTGCAGCTTCTTCTTGAGCGCGCGGAGGGCTTGGTCGACGTTGTTATCGCGAACGAGAATCTGCATAAACCGCTATACCTCAATCAGTTTCGAGCGAGAGCCCGCTGGTCATCAAGCGCGGGAATCACCCATAAATCCGGGAAACACAAAACGGGCCGAATCCGAACGGATGCGGCTCGAACCGGCGCGCCGATAGCGATTCCCTTTGCTCAAGGCAAGCAAAGTCGTGCCACGGGCCAAGCTAAGTCGTGCATTTGGCGGCTTGAGCGGCTAAGGGCGGGCCAATGATATCGACTTCTTCCTGGCAGGCCAGCGGACTTGTCGCCTTGGGCGGCGGCACCGGTGCTCTCCTGCGCTTTCATGTTGGCCGCCTGGTCACCGCCCTTGTCGGGCCGGCCGCGGCTTTTCCCTGGGGTACCTTCCTGATCAACGTTTCGGGCTCGCTCGCGATGGGCCTGCTGGCTGGCTGGCTGACGCGGGCGAACGGGGGCGAGGCGTGGCGCCTGCTGCTGGCCGTGGGCGTGCTCGGCGGCTTCACCACGTTCTCCTCGTTCAGCCTGGAAACCGCGCTGCTGATCGAGCGCGGGGCCATCGGCCTTGCCGCGACGTATGCCGTGGGATCGGTGCTTGCGGGGTTGGCCGGACTGTTCCTGGGCCTGATCGCGATGCGGGGGGGCGTGGCATGAACAAGCCTTACGAGCCAAAGTCCTACAACCAGAAGGACGATAGCGAAGTCCGCCAGTTCACCATCCAGAAGGACGATGCCGGGGCCCGGCTCGACCGCTGGTTCAAGCGGCACCTGCCGCAGGTGGGCTTTGCCACCGTTTCGCGCTGGGCGCGCACCGGGCAGATCCGGCTCGACGGCAAGCGCGCCGATGTCGACACCCGGCTCGAGGCGGGGCAGGTGCTGCGCGTGCCGCCGGGCGGGACGACACCTGCGAGCAAGGGGCCGCGCAAGCGCAAGCCCTTGACCGAGGAGCAGATCGCGCTCGCCGAATCGATGGTGCTGGAAAAGGATCGCGCGGCGATCGTGCTCAACAAGCCGCCGGGCCTTGCAACGCAAGGCGGCAGCGGCACCTACGAGCACGTCGATGGCCTGCTCGATGCCTATGTCGGCGAGGACGAGCCGCGGCCGCGGCTCGTCCACCGGCTCGACAAGGATACCTCGGGCGTGCTGCTGATCGCGCGCACGCCAGGCAGCGCGGCGTTTTTCTCCAAGCGTTTTTCAGGCCGGTCCGCGCGCAAGATCTACTGGGCGCTGGTGATGGGCGTGCCCGATGTGAAGGACGGGCTGATCGAACTGCCGCTCGCCAAGCAGCCGGGCACCGGCGGCGAGAAGATGATGGTCGACGAAAGCGGCGAAGGTCAGGCCGCGCGCAGCCGCTATCGCGTGATCAGCCGGGCGGGCAACCGCGCCGCCTGGGTCGAGCTTCAGCCGCTGACCGGCCGCACCCACCAACTGCGCGTGCACATGGCGGCGATCGGGCATCCGATCGTGGGCGATGGCAAGTACGGCGGGCAGGGCGCGTTCCTGACCGGCACGATCAGCCGCAAGATGCACCTTCATGCGCGGCGCCTGCGGATCGAGCATCCCGAAGGCGACCTGATCGACGTGACCGCGCCGCTGCCCGACCACTTCGCGGCGAGCATGGTGAGCCTGGGCTTCCACGAGGAAGAGGGCGACATCCCGCTCGAACCGGCCAAGCTGGTGAGCGAGAAGGACGTCGCCAAGCGCGCGGCCAAGGCGCATGCCAAGGAATACCGCAAGGAACGCCGGGGCGAGCGGCGCAAGCGCGCCGATGGCGGCGGCGGCATCGCCCGCAAGCCCACCGGCAAGCGCGCTGGCGGCGCTCCGGCGGGCAAGAAGGCGGCCGATGGCAAGCCGGCCGCACGCAAGCCCGGGGCTGGCAAGCCTGCGGCGGGCAGGGCACCCGCGCCAAGGAAGCCCGCAGGTCCCAAGCGCTGATGCATCCCAACCCCGCGTTCCGGAACGACGATCGTGCTCTGCACGAGGCGCTGGTGGAGGAGATCGGCTTCGGCATGATCTTCGCCGCCACGCCCGATGGACCGCGGGTGGCGCACACCCCGCTGCTTTCGACCGGGGACGGGGCGGTGCAGTTCCACCTGGCGCGCGGCAATGCCCTGACGCGCGCGATCGAGAGCGCCACCGCGCTGATCGTGGTCAACGGCCCCGACGGCTATGTCAGCCCGCGCTGGTATGCCGACCCGGCGCAGGTGCCGACGTGGAACTACGTCGCGCTTGAACTGGAAGGGCGGGTGCGGCGGATGGAGCGCGAAGGCTTGCGCGCGCTGCTGGAGGCGCTGTCGGCCCGGCATGAGGCGCGGCTTACCGATGGCGCGCCGTGGACGATGGACAAGATGCCCGAGGCTGCGCTGTCGCGGATGATGGACGCGATCGTCGGGTTCGAGATGGAAGTGCTGGCCTGGCGCCCGACGTTCAAGCTTTCGCAGAACAAGGCGCCCGAGGAGCGCGAGCGGGTGGCCGCCGGGCTCGAGGCTGAGGGTTCGCCCGCCATCGCGCAGCTGATGCGGCGGCTGGTGCCATGAGCCTGCGGCTGGCGATCTTCGACTGCGACGGGACGCTCGTCGACAGCCAGGCCGATATCTGCGCGTCGATGGATGCCGCTTTCCTGGCGAACGGGCTGGAGCCGCCGGCGCGGCAGGCGACGCGCCGGGTGGTGGGCCTTTCGCTGCACGAGGCGATGCGGCGGCTGCACCCCAATGGCGCGCACGAGGATCACGCCGCGCTGACGCAGGCGTACAAGAATGCGTTCCGTGCCCGGCGCGAGGCGGGATCGCTGGCCGAGCCGCTGTACGAAGGGATCGCCGCGCTGATCGAGGAGCTTGTCGCGGATGGCTGGCTGCTGGGCGTCGCCACGGGCAAGAGCGACCGGGGGCTGGTGCACTGTTTGCAGACGCATGGCCTGACCGGCCATTTCCTGACGCTGCAGACCGCCGACCGGCACCCCTCCAAGCCCGATCCGAGCATGATCGAGGCCTGCCTTGCCGATACCGGCGCCGATCGCGCCCTGACCGCAATGATCGGCGATACTGCCTACGACATGGAGATGGCCGTCAACGCTCGCGTCCGCGCCTTCGGCGTCGACTGGGGCTACCACGAGCCGGAAGACCTGTTCGAGGCAGGGGCCGAGGCGGTCGCGACATCGATGACGGAGCTGCGCGCGCTGCTGCGGGGGATGGAATGAGCGAGCGGGATCCGGCCATCGCGCGCTTTGCCGTGCTGCAGGCGGTGCGTCTGTCAGGCGCGCTGATCGCGCTGGCCGGCGTGCTGGTGTCTTCGGGCAATGTCGCCTGGCTGAAGGCCGTGCCGCCCGCTGCGGGCTTTCCACTGCTGCTGGTGGGCATGGTCGACTTCTTCTTCGTGCCGCCGCTGCTGGCGCGCCGCTGGAAAAGCAAGGACTGATGAAGCGTTTCTACAAGCAAGTCGCCGTCGCCCGGGAAGGCGAAGGCTACCGCGTCACGCTCGATGGGCGGGGCATCCGCACCGTGGCCGGCCAGCCGCAGATCGTGCCGAGCGCTGCCCTGGCCGAGGCGATGGCCGCCGAATGGGACGGGCAGAGCGAGGAGATCGAGCCGGCGCGCTTCGTGTTCCGCGACATGGCGGACTATGCGCTCGATGTCGTGGCGCCGGACCGCGCGCGAGCGATCATGGAATTGCTGCCTTACGGCGAGACCGACACGCTGTGCTATCGCGCCGAACCGGACGAGCCGCTCGCCGCGCGCCAGCGCGAGGTGTGGGAGCCGCTGCTCGCCGCTGCCGAAGCGCGCCACGGCGTACGCTTCCAGCGCGTGGCCGGGATCATGCACAAGCCGCAGGCGGGCGAAACGCTGGCTGCGTTGCAGGCGGTGCTCGAAGGGCTGGACGCCTTCGCGCTGGCTGCCTTGCGCAACACCACCAGCCTTGCCGCATCGCTGGTGCTGGGGATCGAGGCGATCCTGCCCGATGCCGATCTCGACACGCTGTGGAATGCGGCCAACCTTGAAGAGGATTGGCAGGCCGAGCTGTGGGGCAAGGACGAGGAGGCCATGGCACGGCGCGATCTGCGGCGCGGGGCCTTCATCGCCGCCGCGCGCTTTGCCGCCCTTTCACGCGGTTGAGGCGGGAACCGCCGGGCAACCCCGAGCGCTTTTTCGGCAGACCAGCTGAAGGAGCAGGAGCCATGCCGCGCGGAGACAAGGACGCCTATACCGGTAAGCAGAAGCGCCAGGCCGAACATATCGAGGAAGGCTACGAAGATCGGGGCGTGAGCAAGGACGAGGCCGAGCGTCGCGCCTGGGCGACCGTCAACAAGCAGGACGGTGGCGGCAAGAAGTCCGGTTCGGGCCGGGGGCGCAAGAGCGACCACAGCCCGTCGAAGCGCGGCGGCGAAAAGGCCGGATCATCGCAAAGCCATGCCAAGCGATCGGCCGCAGCGAAGAAGGGCTGGGAAACCCGCCGGCGCAAGGCTGCGCGTTAGTTGTCCTCTGCGTACCGTTCGCGCCAGCGGGCGCGGATCGTATCCGAACTTTCCCGGCTGCCGTCATGGCTCCAGCCGGGTTCGCGCACGAGGTACGACAGCTTGTGCCGGAACGGCGCGGTGAGGAAATCGCGCAACATCGCGGTCCATTCGTGGAAGGCGGCATGCAGCAGGTGAAAGCTGCCCAACTGGCGCACGATGCCATAGCGGATGCGGCCCAGGCCCGGCACTTCGCCTTCGTCGCGCTCTGGCTGATACGTGCGGAACAGCCGATCCCACACGATCAGCACGCCGGCATAGTTGCGATCGAGATAGAGCGGATTGGTCGCGTGGTGCACGCGGTGGTGAGACGGTGTGTTGAACACCGCTTCGAACCAGCGCGGCATCCGGCCCACCGCCTCGGTGTGAATCCAGAACTGATAGATCAGGTTCACCCCGCCGACGGTGACGATCATCGCCGGTGGAAAGCCGAGCAGCGCCGGCCAGATGCGGAACACGAACGACAAGGCGATGAACCCTGTCCAGGTCTGCCGCAGCGCGGTCGACAGATTATAGTGCTGGCTGGAATGGTGATTGACGTGGCTCGCCCAGAACCAGCGCACGCGGTGGCCGGTGCGATGTGCCCAGTAGTAATTGAAATCGTCGAGCAGGAAGCAGGCGATCCAGGCCCACCATGCCCACGGCACGGTGGCGATGCGGTGCGCATAAAGCCAGGTCGCCGCCGCATAGACGACCGCGGCGGTCAGGGCCCCGGCAATCGTGCTGCCCAGCCCGAGCGCCAGGCTGGTCAGCGTATCGGCCGGTTCATAGGCATCGGGGCGGCGGCGCTGCGCCCAGAGCATTTCGAGCACGATGGCGAGGATGAAGAACGGGATCGCGAAGACGACGACCTCGATCGGGTGGTCGAGCGGCTTCATGCCGAGGCTCCAAGGCGGCGCAGGCTTGCGGCCCAGGCCTGCGCCTGCGGGCCGAGATCGAGCGTGACCGCGCCGAACCGCCGTTCGCGCGTGGCGATGGTGAGGAACTGCCGATCGAGCCGGATGCCCTGATAATCCGCGATCAGCCGTGCGGCGAAATGGCTGCCGTGGCGGCGCAGCAGCAGAACGCGTCCGTCGGCACCGCGCACCAGAGCGCCGATCCGCGCGCGATCGAGCGCGACCTCGACCGGACCGAACCCGCAGATCGCCTCTTCGGCAAGTTCGCGGGCATGGCCCTCGTCGCGCAGGCGCACGTCGCCGCCAAGCTTCATCGCCCGCGCGATCCACCAGATGGCCAGGATCGCGGCGAGCGAAAGCACGCCCTGCACCGCAAGCCCCAGCAGATTGATGCCCCCCGACATCGCCCCCGGCTTTCTTAAGCTCAGCCGTTGGCGGCGAGCATGTCGACTTGCGCGCGGATCGGGCCGATGTCGTAGCCCGCGCCAGCCGCGCTGGCGGCGATCTGATCAGGCGCCATGCCGCGCTTGGCCTGGGTCAACGCCCACAGCAGCGTCGAGCGCGTGCCGGAGCGGCAATAGGCAAGCACGGGCGCATCCCCGGCGCTGGCGAGCGCGGCATCGAGCGCTTCGACCTGCGGCAGCGAGAAGCCGGCATGGCTGACCGGAATGGCAACGTAAGCGATGCCGGCAGCCTTGGCCGCGGCTTCGATCTCTGCACCCGGAGTCTGGTCGTCGGATTCGCCTTCGGGGCGATTGTTGACGATCAGGGCGATGCCGAGCGCCTTGGCCTGCGCCACGTCGTCCACGGTGATCTGCGGGCTGGCGTAGGTCTTGTCGTCGATCTTGCGGAACATGATTCTTATCCTCTTGCCGCCGCGTCCGCGAGCCGGCGCTTTTCGCGCCGGTTGCGGCCGACGATGTTGAGCAGCTCGACGAATACCGAGAAGCCCATCGCCGCGTAGATGTATCCCTTGGGAATGTGGAGTCCGAACCCGTCTGCCAGCAGCACGAGCCCGATCATCACCAGGAACGAGAGCGCCAGCATGACGAGGCTGGGGTTCTTTTCGATGAACTTCGCCAGCGGATCGGCCGCGATCATCATCAGCGATACCGTGGTGACGACCGCGGCGATCATGATCGGGATCTCGTCGGTCATGCCGACGGCGGTGAGGATCGAATCGATCGAGAAGACCAGATCGAGCGCGATGATCTGCGCGATGGTCGAGCCGAAGTTGGCAACGACCGCCTGGCCTGCGCTGCCCCCATGTCCCGCTCCGCCGTGCCCCTTGTGGTCGAGCAACTCGCCGCTCGGCTCGGGATCGATGTTGTGGTGAATTTCCTTGGTCGCCTTCCACAGCAGGAACAGGCCGCCTGCGATCAGGATCAGGTCGCGACCCGAAAACGCCGTTTCGAACGTCGGTTCGCCATGCGCCCCGGGTTTGCCGGCGATGCCGAGGTCGATCAGCGGCGCCTGCAGGGTGACGATCCAGCCGATCAGCGTGAGCAGGCCCAGCCGCAGGCCAAGCGCGAGCAGGAGGCCGATGCGCCGCGCCTTCTGCTGCTGTTCGGGCGGCAGCTTGTTCGACAGGATGGCGATGAACACCAGGTTGTCGATGCCCAGCACGATCTCGAGCAGGACGAGCGTGACGAAGGCGGCCCAGGCGGCGGGATCGGCCAGGAGTGCGAGAATATCCATGGCTTGGGCTTGTGCCCAATGCAGCCCGCGTCGGCAAGGCGGAGCTGCGTTGTCGCAAATGTCAAAGTATTTCGCGCCGTTTTCGGCGAAAACGGTGGATTCCGTTCGCGCTGGGCGTTTTTGTAGGCTATAGTGGAAAGTGCAATGGAGTGGGCCGGCTGAAATCCGGCGCGAATCCCTTGTCGTGCCGCCGGCATTCGAGTCCGGCCAGCGGTGCCGGGAAAGCAGGGCGAACGAAGGTTTATTGGTTTTTATGGGTTTTGACAGAGGGCGGCGGGGTCGCGGACGCGACAAGCGCGACGGTTTCGGCGACGAAGGTTTTGATCCCTACGGCGGTGGCGGCGGTTTCGGCGGCGGTGGTTATGACCGCGGCGGTTTCGGCGGCGGCGGCGGCCGTGGTGGCTTCGGCGGCGGTGACCGTGGTGGCTTCGGTGGCGGCGATCGCGGCGGCTTCGGCGGCGGCGGTGGCGGCGGCTTCGGTGGCCCGCGCGGCGGCGGCGGTGGTGGCTTCGGCGGTCCGCGCGGCGGCGGCATGCCCGCCCAGGTGGTCGGCACCGGCAAGGGTGTCGTAAAGTTCTTCAACGGCCAGAAGGGCTTCGGCTTCATCCAGCGTGAAGACGGCGGCGAAGATGTGTTCGTGCACATCAGCGCGGTCGAGCGCGCGGGTCTTGAAGGTCTGGCCGAAGGGCAGCAGCTCGAATTCAACCTCGTCGATCGCGGCGGGAAGATTTCGGCCGCCGACCTTCAGGTCGTGGGCGACGTCATCCCGGTGGCGGCCAAGCCGGCTGCCCCGCAGCGCCAGCTGACGGGCGAGAAGGCCACCGGCACGGTCAAGTTCTTCAACGCGATGAAGGGCTTCGGCTTCATCACGCGTGACGACGGCCAGCCGGACGCATTCGTGCATATCAGCGCGGTTGAGCGTTCGGGCCTGCGCGAGCTGAACGAGGGCGACAAGCTCGAGTTCGATCTCGAGGTCGATCGACGAGGCAAGCACTCGGCGGTCAACCTGGTGCCGGTCCAGGGTTGATCCCGATCGCATCGCCCCTTGGTCGGTTTGACCGGGGGCCTGCAAAAGCCTAAACGTGCCCAGATGGCGGCCCTTCCGGGGCCGCCATTTGTCGTTTGCGATTCCCACCTTCCATCTGCGGCCCGCCCAGAGCGCGGAGCCGATTCGTGAATGAACAGGAGATGCCGATGTCGATCACCCCGCTGATGCCCGTCTACCCCCGGTGCGGCGTGCGTCCGGTGCGAGGCGAACATTGCCACCTGATTTCCGAGGACGGCACCCGCTATCTCGACTTCGCCAGCGGCATCGCGGTGAACCTGCTCGGCCATTCGAACGAGCACCTGATCGGCGCCATCCAGCGCCAGGCCGCCACGCTGATGCATGTCTCCAACCTCTACGGCAGCCCGCAGGGGGAACACCTTGCGCAGCGGCTGGTCGACCTGACGTTTGCCGACACGGTGTTCTTCACCAACTCGGGTGCCGAGGCGGTGGAATGCGCGATCAAGACGGCGCGCGCTTACCACCAGCACGTCGGCAATACCGACAAGTACGAACTCATCACCTTCAAGAACGCCTTCCACGGCCGCACGCTGGCGACGATCAGCGCGTCGAACCAGGAAAAGATGCACCACGGCTTCCTGCCGCTGCTCGAAGGGTTCAAGTACGTCGACTTCGACGATCTCGAAGGCGCCAAGGCAGCGATTGGCCCCAACACGGCCGGGTTCCTGGTCGAACCGATCCAGGGCGAAGGCGGCATCCGCGATGCGTCCGAGGAATTCCTCAAGGGCCTGCGCGCCTTGTGCGACGAGCACGATCTCGTGCTGATCTTCGACGAGGTGCAGTGCGGCGTCGCGCGCACCGGCACGCTTTACGCCTATGAACAGTACGGCGTGACGCCCGACGTGATGGCGACGGCCAAGGGCATCGGCGGCGGCTTCCCCGTCGGCGCGTGCCTCGCCACCGAAAAGGCGGCGCGCGGCATGGTGATCGGCACCCACGGCAGCACCTATGGCGGCAACCCGCTGGCGATGGCGGCCGGCGAAGCGGTGCTCGACGTGGTGGCCAACCCGGAATTCCTGGCGCAGGTCAACGCCACGGGCGAGCGCCTGCGCGGCCGGCTCGAACAGTTCATCGGCAACTACCCCGACATGTTCGAGCTCGTGCGCGGGCGCGGGCTGATGCTCGGCGTCAAGATGAAGATCGAACCGCGTCCGTTCGTGGCGCACATGCGCGACAATCACCAGCTGCTGACCGTGGCGGCGGGCGACATGACCGTGCGCATCCTGCCCCCGCTGGTGATCGGCGATGCCGAGATCGACGAGTTCATGGACAAGCTTTCGGCCGCCGCCGCCAGCTACAGCGTCGAAAGCCCCGCGACATGAGCAAGCGCGACTTCCTCAACCTCGTCGATGCGGGCGGAGACGGCGTTGCCGCGATCCTGGCGGACGCGATCGACCGCAAGCGCGCGCGTGTCGGCCAACCGAAGGGCCGGGTCGACGCCGACGCGCCGCTTGCCGACCATGTGCTGGCGATGGTGTTCGAGAAGAATTCGACCCGCACGCGCGTGTCGTTCGACATCGCCATCCGGCAATTGGGTGGCAGCGCGGTCATTCTCGATTCGGGGACAACCCAGCTCGGCCGTGGCGAAACCATCGCCGATACGGCGCGCGTGCTGAGCCGCATGGCCGACGCGATCATGCTGCGCACCGACGATCATGCCAAGGTCGAAGAGCTGGCGCATTATGCCAGCGTGCCGGTGATCAACGGCCTGACCGACCTGTCGCACCCCTGCCAGATCGCGGCGGACCTGCTGACCGTGATCGAGCGCGGCAAGGCGTTGCCCGGCCTTGAGGTCGCGTGGCTTGGCGATGGCAACAACGTGCTGAACTCGATCGTCGAGGCGGCCGGGCTGATGAAGTTCAACGTCCGCATCGGCGTGCCCGAAGGGTATGAGCCGGACGGCGGCTTCATGGCCCTCGCCGAGGCCGGGGGCGCGCGGATCAGCGTGCACCGCGATGCCGGCGAAGCGGTACGCGGGGCCGACGTGGTGGTGACCGACACCTGGATCTCGATGGGCCAGGCCCACGCCGAGGCGAAGCTGGCGGCCATGGCGCCCTACCAGGTCGATGAGCGCCTGATGGCGCAGGCTCGATCGGATGCCGTGTTCCTGCACTGCCTGCCGGCGCACCGGAACGAGGAAGTGACCGACGCCGTTATCGATGGACCGCATTCGGCCGTCTGGGACGAAGCAGAAAATCGGATTCACGCGCAGAAGTCGATCCTGCGCTGGGTGTTTGGACAGATCTGACGATGGCGCAGCAGGAAACGGGTGACGATCGGACCGGGTTCGATCGCATCCTGCAATTCACGATCCCCGACCGCGACACGCGCGGTCGCATGGTGCGGCTCGGCCCCGTTCTCGACACGATCCTGTCGGCGCACGCCTATCCCCTGCCGATCCGCAACCTGCTGGCCGAAGCGCTGGTGGTCACGGCGCTGCTCGGCTCGCTGCTCAAGGATGGCGAAGGCCAGCTCACCATGCAGGCGCAGTCTCAAGACGGTGTCGTCGACCTGCTCGTCTGCGATTATCGCAACGGCGAGTTGCGCGGCTATGTCCGTCATGATCGTGCCCGTCTGGACGAACTGGGGCCGAGCCCCAGCCTCCATTCGCTGTTCGGCGATGGCTATCTTGCGATCACCTTCGACCTTGCCGCGACGGGCCAGCGTTATCAGGGCATCGTGCCGCTTGAAGGCGGCAGCCTGCGCGAAGCTTGCGAGCGATATTTCTGGCAATCGGAGCAGGTGCCGACGCTGATCCGGCTTGGCATCAACTGCGAACCCGGTCACGCCTCGGCCGGTGGCTTGTTGCTCCAGCACCTTCCCGAAGGCGAGGAGGGGCGCGAGCGCTTGCATGTGCGGCTGGATCATCCGCAGTGGGAACACGTCTCGATCATGGGCGGGGCGATCACCCCGGCTGAACTGTCCGACGCATCGCTTGGCCTGGAAGACCTGCTGTGGCGCCTGTTCCACGAAGAGCGCGAGGTGCGCGTGGCACCGGGGGCAAAGATCGTGCGCGGCTGCCGCTGCACGCTGGAACACTACCGCGAACTGATCGGACGCTTCCCGGCCGACGAACAGGCGGAGATGGCGAACGAGGCAGGCGACATCGTCGTCGACTGCGCGTTTTGTTCGAAGGATTTCGTGATCAAGCCGACCGCCTGATCTTGCCACAGGCGCCGCTGGCGCGCGGCCCGGCATTGCGTCGTTCCGGCCCGAAGGCTAGCGATCAGGCATGGTCGCAAACTCCCTCGGCGCCGACGCGCCTCTCGCGGTAGTCCTCCTGTCGGGCGGGCTCGATTCCATGGTCTGCGCAGGCCTTGCCAAGGAGCAGGGCTTCCGTGTTCTGGCGCTCACCATCGATTACAACCAGCGGCATCGCGTTGAACTCGATGCCGCCAAGCGCATCGCCACCCGGGTCGGCGTGGAGCGGCACGTCATTCTTCCGCTCGATCTGCGGCAGTTCGGCGGATCGGCGCTGACCGCCGACATCGACGTGCCCAAGGACGGCGTGGGCCCGGATATCCCGATCACCTATGTGCCGGCGCGCAACCTCGTATTCCTCTCGCTGGCGCTGGCCTGGGCCGAAGCGGCGGGATCGGCCGACCTGTTCATCGGCGTCAACGCGCTCGACTATTCGGGCTATCCGGACTGCCGCCCGGAATTCGTCGCCGGCTTCGAGGGCCTTGCGCGCGTCGCCACGAGCTATGGCGCGAAGGGGGGTAAGGTGACCGTCCATGCGCCGCTGCAGCACTTGCGCAAGGCTGACATCGCGCGTGAAGCGGCAAGGCTTAAGCTTGATGCAGGGGAGAGCTGGTCGTGTTACGATCCGCTTCCCGATGGCCGTGCATGCGGTCAATGCGACAGCTGCCGTCTGCGTCGTGCCGGGTTCCAAGAGGCGGGCCTGGACGACGGGACGATATATGGATGAGGTTGCTAGGGATCCGGGCGCCATTGGCGCGCGGGTCGAAGGGTACAGCTGGTACGCGTTGGGCGTACTGGTCTTGGTCTGTCTGCTCAATTTCGTCGATCGCCAGCTGCTGACGATTCTCGCGGTCGACATCAAGCGCGATCTGGCCATCGATGACGGGCAGTTCGGCTTTCTCTACGGCACCGCGTTCGGTGTCTTCTATGCCTTGTTCGGGATCCCGCTGGGCAAGCTCGCGGATCGCTATGCCAGGACCCGGTTGTTGGCGATCGGGCTCGCGCTGTGGTCGGGAATGACCGCGCTTTCGGGGCTGTCGCGTTCGTTCGTTCAATTGGGCGCGGCCCGCATCGGCGTCGGCGTGGGCGAAGCAACGGCAGGGCCCTGTGCCTATTCGCTGCTTGCGGACTACTTTCCGCCGCGGCGCAGGGCGACGGCCATCGCGATCTATTCGGCGGGCGTTTATCTGGGCGGCGGGGTGTCGCTCTATCTCGGCACGTCCATCGCCAGCGCCTGGAACAATGCCTTTCCGATAAGCGAGCGACCGTTCGGCCTGGCTGGTTGGCAGGCGGCGTTCCTTGCCGTCGGCATTCCGGGGCTGTTGCTGTCGGCCTGGGTGCGCAGTCTGCGCGAGCCGGTTCGCGGGCGATATGAAGGAACCCCGCATCCCAACCAGTCCGGACGGCAAGCGCTTCGCGCCTTTGTCGCCGATCTAGGCACAATCGTCCCACCATTCACGCTTTTTGCCGCGGCGCGTCGTGGCCGCGCCTCGCTGGTGTCGAACCTGATCGCGTTGGCACTCGTCGCTGCGGCAGCCACCTTGGCCAGCCTGCTGCTGGGCGACCCCCTGCAATGGATCGCGCTCGGAACCGGGGTCTACGCGATCATATCATGGGCGAGCTCATTGCGGCTTTCGGATCCGGCAGCGTACCAGGTCATCTGGAAGTCGCCGACGATTGTCGGTCTCAACATCGGCTATGGCTTGCTGAGCGCGGTGTCCTACGCAAGCGCCGCGTTCGGACCGCTGTTCGCGATGCAGTATCACGCCATTTCGCCCACGGCCGTCGCGCTGGTCGTCGGCGGGTCGGCCGCTGCGGGTGGCGCCCTGGGCGTGGTGACCGGCGGGGCGCTGGGCGACCGGGTCGGTGCGAATGGAAGCAATTCGCGACGGATCCTGATCGTGATCGTGGCCTCGGCGCTTTCGCTGGTGCCCAATCTTGTGTCGCTGCTGACCGGCTCCTCGACCGTGTTCCTGCTGTCGGTCTTCCCCATGTGGTTCCTGATGAGCGCCGGGCTGGGCGGTGCCTCGGGCGCTATGGTCAACCTGGTGCCACCATCGCTGCGCGCCACGGCAACCGCAGCCTTCTTCCTCGGCGCGACTATCCTGGGGCTGGCCCTGGGGCCCTATAGCGCGGGACGGATCTCGACCGAATTCGCCAGCTTGCGGGTTGGGCTGGGCGCGATGCTTCTGCTGCTGATCCCTGCATTCGTCGCCTTGGGGATTGCCTGGCGGAGTTGCTACCGCCAGGAGCAGGCGCGCGGCGCTTGATCAGGCGGGCTTGAACACGCCACAGGCGATGCGGCTGCCGCTGTTGCCTGCTGGGTCGGTCATGTAGTCGTCCGGCCCCGCATGGACTACGATCGCCGTGCCGTCCTGGTCGAAGATGCTGGGCAGGAGGGTGTCGGCAGCGCCCTGCAGCGTAGCCGTGGCAGTTCCGGTGCCCGCGCTTCCGACCATGAGGTTGGGAAGGTCGCCAAGGTGCGCCCCTGCTGGATTGTGCATTCCATGAGCGCGTGAGGTCGGGTTCAGGTGCGGGCCGGCGGAGGTGAAGCCCGGCGCCTCGCACTTACCGACGGCATGCAGATGAAGGCCGTGCTCACCCGGTGCAAGGTTGCTGGCATCGAGCGTCAGCATCACGGATCCACCGCGCTCGGTCAGCCGGGCGGTTCCGATCGACTTGCCACTGGCGTCGAACATGTCCGCGGTGCCGAGCGTGCGCGAAGTGTCCGCCGTCGTCGCGCAGGCGGACAGGCCGAGGGCGGCCACCGTGGTCGTGAGCAGAGCAATCCGGTTCAATCGAGCCTCCCGCAGAAGTCGTGTCGTGCCACCAACGAAGAAGGGGCCGGATTGCTCCAGCCCCTTCCAAAAAACAACCTGTCGGTCGCTTACATGCCCGAGCCCGGACCGTAAGTGATCTCGACGCGGCGGTTCTGCAGTTCGCGAACGCCGTCGGCGGTCGGAACGCGCGGGTTGGCTTCACCGAACGCCTGGCTGGTGATCGCAGCCTGCGGCACGCCGTGCGAGGTGAGGTACGACTGGACCGAAGCGTTACGACGAGCCGAGAGGCCGAGGTTGTACTTCGGCGTACCCGAACGGTCGGTGTAACCGGCCAGCATGATCGGAACGTTGGCGCAGTTGCCGTAAGCCGTGACGGCGTTGTCGAGAATGGTCGCCGCTTCAGGCGTGATGTCCGACTTATCCCAGTCGAAGAACACGATGTACGGACCCTTGTTGCAAACCGGAGCCGGCGGCGGGGGCGGCGGGGGCGGCGGGGGCGGCGGCGGGGGCGGCGGCGGCGGAGCAGGCTCCGGCATCGGCTCTGCACCACCGAAGTTGTAGGCCAGGGTCGCCAGCAGCGAGTGCGAGCGGAAGCGGGTTTCGAGCGGCACGCCAGCGATCAGGCCGTTGCCGGCCAGCTTCACGTTGTTGACGTTGAAGAAACGGTACTTCAGGCCCACGTCCCAGTGCTTGTTCAGCGGGGCGCGAACGCCAGCCAGAACCTGCCAGGCGAAGTTGGTGTCCGAATCGTCGGTACCGACGTTCACCGGGGTGATGACGTGATACTTGACGTTGGCAACGCCGACACCGCCGCCGACGAAGCCCTGGAGGCCATCGTCATCGCCGAAATCGAGCAGGCCGTTGACCATGTAGCTCAGCGCACGGGCGTGGCCACGCAGGTTGCCGTCTTCGCGGTTGAAGGTCGTGCCGTTGTATTCCAGCGAGTCCGTCTTGGCGTGACGGTAGCTCACTTCCGACTCAAGGCGGAAACCGCCGAAGTCGTAACCAACGATCCCGCCGAAGTCGTAGCCCGTCTTCGTGTCGAGAGTTGCGGCGTTGGCAACGCCATCAACTTTGACTTCCGAATTCTCCAGCAGCATCGCGCCGCCATCGGCTTCGACGTACCAGGAATCATTCCGGGCCAGCGCCGGAGTCGCCATTGCTGTCGACGCCAAGGCAAAGCCAAGGACCAGTTTCCGCATTATCGTTTCCCCTTTTAGCGAAATCACGCCACGTCGTGGCAGATGTCTACCGGTTCTATTGTATTCATGCAAGCGGGCAGGCATCCAATCTGTTGCCCAAAAACAACTACTAGTGGTTGTTTCTGCAGCGAAGCATCGTGGAAAACGCCCTCATGTGCCGTCCAAATGCCACACGCATCGATTGGTTCCGCTAGGCTGCCGAAAAAATCCCTGCAGATACAAGCAGGGTTACCAACGCGGAAATGGCCGACCGTGCCTGGCTGTCCACGACCGTGCCGCCCGTGGGAAGTGCAGGAGCGACGGCGTACTGCCAGTCGGTAGTGTATCGTGCGGCGCAGTTGCGCGCCCGGTCCTGCACGATCATCCCCTGGAACGGCGTGACGAAGCGCCAGCCGCCATCGGTCCAAGCGGCGATCTGACGGGCATGTCCGGCGAACGCGCCGGTCGGCGACGCTCCCACGATCCACGCCTGGCCCGATACGGGCGCGTCCGGCGGGGTCGCCAGCGTGCCTTCGACGGATGCGTTCAGCAACAGGTCGGTCAGTACCAGCGCTTCGTTGACCGTCGTTTCCTTCTGGCTCTGCCCGGCAAACAGCAGTGGCAGGGCAAGCCGCGGCGTGACGGTCGGATAGGTGATTGTGTCGGTCATAGGGCTTCTCCGGGTGGAGGGTATGGGCTTCAGGGAAGCGGAATGGCGAGCGGCCTCGACATCGAGTTCCTGCCGATCTGGCGGACAAGGAACGTGGCCGATCCCGATCCGCCGGGCGGCAACTGGGCAGCTGGAATGGTTATCGTCGATGTCGATGCCGCCCAGCGCGCCAACGGGGTTTCGATCGTGCCCAGCACGATGTCCCAGCTCTCGCTTTCCTCGTTCAACGGAACCTCGACCTGGTCCAGCCATCGCCATGCGCCGCGCGCGCGCCGCACCCACGAAAGCCGCACGGCGCCGTCGGGAAGAACCTCGGCCTGCCCATGTACGGGGTTGAGCGGTTGCAAGGCGCTGCCCGTGCCCATGATGGTCGCAGCGGCGGGCGTCGTGTCGTTGAGGCCCACTCCGATAATCTCGTCGAACTCGCCGGCCTGCGTATCGGCTATCTGTGTCAGGCGATCGTCCAGCAGCACGAACGGTTCGCCCGCCGCACCGTGGGTGGCAATGGCCCACTCCGTGCCGCCGCGCCCGCGCAGCAGCGAGGATATCCGCCAGCGCCCGCCACCGAGCGGCGTAGCCTTGCCGAACTGGACGATCTCCGATCCGATCAGCGCGCGGTTCGCTGCGTTGGCGAGCAGGGCGGGCACGTCCGCATCGGCCAGCGCGAAGTCCATGGAAACAAGCTGGATGTCGACCGAATTGCTCTGGTCGAACACCATCGGCGATCCCGCGGCCAGCGCCCCGATGGTCTGGCCGATGACCGCGCGGCGCGCAGCGGCCGATCCCAGGCTCACGAGACCCGGCGCACCGCCAGTCTTGCGCCCGAACAGCGCTGCGCCTCTCCACCCGCCGCCGCTGCTCGACGCGGCAACGTACAACGGCGTCTGGTTGCCATCGCCGCTGCCATCCCACGGCAGTTCGAAGGCATCGAGCAGCGTCGGCGTGATGGCGAGGTCGGCGGGCGCATTGTAGCGGCCGGGATCCGTGGTCGCCGCCGTCGCGGTGGTCTGTCCCTGCAGCGCGGGCACGGCGGCAAGGTTCAGGAGGACCCCGTCCTTCTGCCATTCCCAGTCCTCGATCCGCCAGATCCCTCTGGCAACCGGCACCTCGACGAGTGGGGCGGAGAGAAGTGCCGGATCGATCTCTGCGGTGCGATAGGTGATCCGCTCCATGGCGTGCGAACGGCGCAGCGCGGCAGCATCGGCGAAGGCGCGCGCACTGTCGGAATCGATCGCGGCGGGCAGGTCGATCACCTGCAGCTCGCCGCGCTCGCTCCTGCCCTTGCCGCGCTGGAAACCGGGCTGGAAGTCGCGCGCCGGATCGTAGTAGCGGATCGCGCAATTGGCGATCTGGGGTAGCGGTTCGCGGCGCTTCGACCAGCCGGCGCTGGTCGGCGCCCTGCCGCCGTCCTCTTCGGTCGCGGAAGGTTCCGCCAGAACCGGCAGCGTGGCCGGCGGACGATCGGCGTGCGCCAGCACCAGCGTTCCCCGATCCACCCAGGCGGAAAGGGGAATGGCGGCGCCGATCGCCGTGATCGTATCGCCGGCCGCACCCTGGTCGATGCTGAAGCCATCGAACGCCTGGTCGATCCGGGAACAGTCCGCTTCGGGAAGGATCGTCTCCAGCACCTTCGCCACCGTGCAGCCGTCATCGGCAAGCACTTCGAAGGAGAGCGAGGGAATGCGGTTGCCGAAGTTGGCGAGTTCAAGGTCCTCGAAGACCGCGATGGCCACGCCGCGATGGGCTGGGCAGCGGCCGGCGGCTTCGGCCTGCGCCATAAGCGGGTCCGGTGCCTGGTCGCCGTGGCCGGTGTGGACGCGCATCGTCCCGCCGACCTTGAGGTCGCCCGCGCTGCCTCGCAGCAAGTTCCCGTCCGCCCAGACGCGTCCGATCGATCCGATCGGGCGGCTCGACAGCGCCACGGCGAACGACACAGTATACGTATAGGTCTTGACCTTCGGCCTGCCCTTGCCGCCCCCGCTCGTCTCCTCATGCTCCACCAGTTCGGTGGACCAGATCACGGTGCCCGCCGTGCGCACCGTGCCGAAATGCAGCGGCAGGGCGTCGCCATAGCTTGAGGACTGGACGTTCAGTTCCTTGAGGCGCGGCCCCTTGACCGTCCGTCCGCCAACGATCGCATTGTCGATCTGCCGGCCCGCCAGCGCGCCGATCGCGCCGCCGATGGGGCCGCCAAGGATCGTACCGACAGCGGTGAGAAGCAGCGTTGCCATCCGTGGTTCCTATTCTTCTGGAAGCTGCCATTCGCCCGCGACCGGCCAGGGCAGGGCGCCGGGCAACAAGGTCACGCGGCGCAGGCCCGCATGGGCATGGACGAAGCCTTGCGTCGTGCGGATCAGCAGGTGCGGCTGGACCGGGTTCGCCATCGCGAGCACCAGATCGCCCCGGCTTCCTACCGCGACAAAGCCGTTCGCGCGCGCCAGCCCGGTCAGCGTCGCAACATCCGCATGGCGCAGCGCGTAGCCCGTCGGAGCGACCGCGCTATACCCGGCCTCGCGCATGGCCAGCGCGACGAGGCCCACGCAGTCGACTCCGCTATCGCGATCGCGCCCGTGCAGCCGGTAGCGGGTGCCGACAAGGCCCAGCGCCGCGCGCTCCAGTCGCGCGTTCACGATCCCGGCACCGCATAGCGCGCCAGCAGGTCGATGCCGGGCAGGTAGGGCTCGCCCTGGAAGTTCACCGCATTGCCGAAACGCGCGCCGCAGGTCTCGATCGTGTGGTCGCACCCCTCGCGCAGCAGCACCGCGGTTCCAGCCGCGATGTCGGTCTCGAGCCGCCGGTCGAGCAGCAGCCAGTCGCCGCTCACGCTTTCGATCCTGCGCCACAGGCCACTGGCAGCCCCCTGCAGAATGCGCACCCGTCCGAAGGCGAGGTTCGCAAGCGGTGCCGTCGTGGCCACGCGGATCGCCGTGCCATCGGCCGAGGCGCCCAAGATTGTCCCGCGCGAGGAAAACCGCGCGGCCGAAAGCGTGCAACCCGTACCGCAGAACTCGGCCCGGCACGTCGGCGACGTTCGCGGCACCAGTTCGCGGTCGAGCAGTGTCTTCAACGACAGCAGCTCGGCCGAAAAGCCATCGCCTTCGGTGCCGACCGCGCCGATCGTGCCGCGATAGAGTTCCTGCTGCTCGAAGGTCTCCCAGTCGACCAGTCCGAGGATGATCGCGGCCCCGTCGAACCGACCGGCCGCAAGGTCCTCTTCGCGGATCGCGTCGTGGCTCAGCGCGCCCGCGATCTCGGCGCTGTCCGGTTCCAGGCTGCCGGTCTTGCGGATGGCTGACGGGGTCATGCCGGGTGCGGTGCGGTGCAGCAGCGCGCCGAACCACAAGTCGCGGTCGTGGCTGGTGAAGCCCAGCGTCACCCCGTCCAGCCGCTCGATGCGCCACCACACCGCCACCGTTTCCAGCGTTTCGCGAAACCATACGCGCGCAGGGTCGCTCATCTCAGGCATCCTCGCGCAGTTCGACCAGCGGAACCGTCGGCGCTTCGCCGGCGGCAAAGGCCGCGCCGCTGATCTCGAGCTGGTCTTCGGCAAAGCGCACCGGCACGTCGAACAGGTAGCCGGCGGCGACCACCGCAGCGGCGGCGGGGGCCGATGCGAACACGATCGTGCCGCCATCGGCCAGCGTCCAGTCGTGCCGTTCGGTCCCGTTGACGCTGACGATCACGCTCTCGGGCCGTGGCCGGGTGATGCGCCGCGTCTGCGTTTCGTCGCCCGCACCATACGACTTGATCAGGGCGAACCGCGATTTCGCGCCATCGCCGATGCCGATCACCTGATCGGCGGACGAGGGCACGCCCGTCATCCCGTTGGAGCTGTAGTCGGAGGGATCGCGCAGGCGGAAGCCGCGCGCTTGCCCGCGCCTCGCCCGGAAGAACGCGATCAGTTCCCCCAGCTCCGCTTCCGACCGCACGCCGGGGCCGACGTCGAAGCGCAGCCGCGCGTTCGACCACAGGCTGTTGCGGCGCTCGAAGCCCGATGCGGTGATCGTCACGTTGGTCGAAAACTCGGGCGTCACCGTCGCCGCCCGTCCGAGCGCGATGGGAAACAGCACGTCGTCAAAGGCCTGCATGGGCGCATCCTCACTTGTCTCTGGCAACCGGGTGAAGCCGTCGCGCGCAACTTGCGGCAGGGCCCAGATGAAGGTTTCGGCAACGCCCAGGCCAATCGCCTCGTCCGCCGCGGCGTCGATCCGGCGCCAGGGGGTGTCGTCACCCGGCGTCAGCACGAAGCCCGACAGGAAGTGCTGGCGGCTGCGCGCGTAGCCAAGCTTGGCCTCCGCCGCCGCCCGCGCCGCAGCGCGCAGCGCTTCCTTGCCCGCGACCAGCCAGTCGTAGTCCTCAAGCTGCAGGACATCGAACGCAGGGTAGGCCCAGCCGGACGGCAGGTTGGCGCGGTGCGCCTCGGGCGTTGCCGGGTCCAGCACCGTTGGCAGGAAGGCGAGAAGCAGCACTTCCGCGCCCGCGCCTCCCGCCGCCGTACGCACCGCGTTGGCAAGGTCGCTGGTTGCCGCCGCCAGGATCACGCCCGCCGCATCGAGCAGGCTGCGCTGCGTGGCGGACAGCGTGCCCGACAGTGACGGGATCGCCACCGGATTTCCGCCCAGCGCAGCCTTGGCCGCATCGTCGTACAGGCAGATCTGCTTGTCCGCCGTGACCCACCACCACGGCTCGCCGATCTGGTAGCGTACCGGAAGCACCGCCCCCTGCTGCAACGCCGCCAGCGCCAGCGCCACCTTGCGCAGCCAGGCGGTCGCGCTCGTGTTTGCGGGGGAAAGCAGCGTCGATGGCGGGCTCCACCCGGTCAACGCGGGATCACCGGCTGCTGTGCGCTGCTGCCACGCGGCCGGGCAATGCTGCGCCAGAACCTCGAACGATTGCGACAGGATCACGGTGTATCCCGCGCTCTTCGCTTCGATCAGGAACGCCCGGTGCCACGCGTCGGCCGCCGGGTTCATCGCCGCTGCGGCCGGATCGACCACGAACCCGCCTGCGCCATCGCCTTTCAGCGAGAAGAAGTGGCTCATGCCGATGTAGTGGTTGATGCTGCCACGGTAGCCGAGGCCCTGCACCGCGCGCACCAGCCGCGCAGGGCTCTGGTTGTAGCAGTCGTCGTAACCCGTCGCGATGCCCAGCTTGTGCGGCGGCACCATCACGTCGCCGATCGTCAGCATCGGCCGGTGCCCGTCGCAGCGGATGTCCGACAGTTCGGCCCAGCCGATCTGCGGCGTCGCGAACGCGGTGGTGCTCGCCGCAACATAGCCCGGCGCCACCAGCGAAACGAACATGCGGTCGATATCGGCGGGGTGGACCGGATCGGCCTCGCCCGGCAGCACGAACCCGCCGGCGAGCGACGAGAACGGCAAGGTGACCTGCGCGTCGGTCGTCGAACCCGTGGCATAGTTCCACAGCCGCACGTACCAGGTCCGCGCCGCTCCGCCCGCATCGCGCCCTTCGATCGTCAGGGTTGGGCCATTGACCGCGTCCAGCGCCAGCAGCCCACCCGATCGCCAGCGGAACGACAGCGTCGTGCGGCTGTAATCGCGGTCGGTGTCATAGGACAGTAGCGGGTGATCCCAGCGGTCCTCGCTTTCCCAGATCAGGCCGACGAGGTCGCCCTTTTGCTGGAACACCGCGTCGACCCGCAGCGCATCGGGTGCGATGGTCGTCACCGCCGCCATCGCCGGGCGCGGAAAGTCCACCGTCCAGAAGCGCGGGTCGAAGCGCTGGATCACGTCGGTCTGCTGGACCGAGCGCTGCTTGGCGAGCCAGAAGCTCATCGCTTGGGCGTCCCTTCTCAGTTGTCGCTCAGCGCGCGGCGCACCGCCTGCGCCACCTGGCGGCTCGATCGGCGCAGGCTTTCCGGACCGGAAGTGCCGGTGGGCGAGACCACGCGGATCGACACGTTGACGTTGCGCTCGCCGCCCATCGTCCCGCCCGTCTCGATGCGCCCGGCAGAGGTCGGCACGAACATCTCAGGTCCACGCTCGCCCACGACATAGGGGCGACCCGGTGCCACGGGGCCGCCCGTCGCCCGTCCGGGCAGGCCGAAGATCGCGCCGATCAGGCTGGTCAGGCCGCCCATTCCGCCCGCACCGCCGCCGTCGGTGCCCGCGCCGATGCCGAGCGAGGACAGGCCTGCGCGCAGCGCCTGGCTGGCGATCGTGTCGAGCACGCGGTTGGCCACCTTGCCCAGGTCTTCGAACCCCAGGCTGCCCTTGCGGATCGCGCTCGCCAGCGATCGTTCCAGCGTGGTGCTGCCCTTGGCGAACCCTTCGACGAGAATGCCGTCGAAACTGTCGCGCATCTTGGCGACGTCGCTGGCAAAGCCGTCGGTGCTGGCGCGCACGTCGACGACGAGGGTGTCGAGATTATCCATGTCGGTCGCGCTCCATCATCGCGCTGATCGTCGCCCGGTCGATCGCGCCAGCTCCATCGCCGCCCGCCCCGCCGCTGCCCGCCGCGCCGAGCACGGCGCGCAGTTCTTCGGGTGTCGCCTGCCAGAACCGGTCGGGCGACCAGCCCAGCAGCAGGCCGACCTGCCCGGCGATGCGCGCCGCGCCTCCGCCGAAGCTGTCGCCGAAATCGCGGGCAGCGGCCGTGTCGCTCACGCCGCGCCTTTCAGCACTTGCGCCAGCAGCGCGCGCAGCACCGGCGCGCATGCGGTCAGGCCGGCCTGCACCAGCGCGTCGCCGAACGCCTCGCGGTCGAGCGTGTCGTGCTCGCGCAAACAGTGCCAGAACAGCGTCGCCAGCTCCGCCAGCTTGAGCTCGCCCCCGCTCGCCCGTTCGACGAGGTGGAACAGCGATCCCAGCTCCTGCTCGGCGGCGACCAGCGCGCTGAACGTCGGGCGCAGCACGTGCTCCACGCCCTGCAGCACCAGCGACAGTTCGCCGCGATGGGGGTTGGCCACGGCGCTCATGCCTGCGCCACCGCGCCCGAGCTTTCGAGCGTCATCGTGTAGTTGCGCTCGCCATTGAAATCGCCCGAATAGTCGAGCCGCTGGACAAGGAACCGGCCGCGCATCTTCTCGCCCCCGTCGAACGAAAGCTCGTAGTCGGCGATCGTGCCGGCCAGTGCGTTGCCCCGGATCTGCGTCTCGGCCGCGCTGCCAAGGAAGATGCCCGCCGCGCTCACGCTCACCGACCGCGTGCCCGCGCCCGACAGCAGTTCGCGCCACCCGCCCGAATCCTTGCTGGTGATCACCACCGCCTCGCCGTTGATCGACATCTGCGTGGTGCGCAGGCCCGCCACGGTGTTGTAGGTGGGCGTCGGGGCGCCATCGCTGATCTTCAGCAGGAAGGCGCTTCCTTTCTGTGCTGCCATGTCCGTTCTCCTGGGTTGAGGGGTTACGCGGCCATCAGCCGCGCACGATATTCGAGCACCAGCGCGCGCAGCGCCTCGCCGCGCTGTTCGCCGCGCGCTTTCAGGAACATCAGGTTCACCGCGCGAAAGCCGTAGGCGCTCTGGTCGGCGGGGAAGCTTTCGACGCGTCGTTCGACAGCGGCGATCAGCGCGCTTTCCGACAGCGGATCGTCCCCGCGATAGTTCAGTTCGAAGGCCACGCGCACTTCGCGCCCGGCTTCGGTCTTGGTGCTCCAGTCGCTGCTCGCGCTGGCGGTCAGGGCAAGCCAGGGCAGCGCCGAGCGCGATGGCGCTTCCTCGGTGATCGCGTTGAGCGAGGCGGCAAGCGTCGCATCGGCGGCAAGCCAGGCCAGCATGGCGGCGCGAAAGGCGATTTCCATCGGTCAGTCCTTTGCGAACAGGGGCCACAGCAGCCGCGCCTTGCGCCAGCGCTCGGCCGGGCGGCGCAGCGTGCGGGCAAGCGCGTGTGCCTCGGCCAGCGCCCGCGCCTTGGCGATCAGGCGCTGCTCCAGCGCGGAGAAGGCGTCGCTCATGCCACCCTCGCTCACGCCAGCCTCATGCTGCGCCACGGCCGCCACAGCGCCGCGACGGCGGCGGGCGGGGCAAGGCGCTGCGTGGTGTTCTGCGCGTCACGCTGGCGGTGCTCGTGCGCGGCAAGGCGCATGATCCCATGGCGCAGCGGATCCGGCAGCGCGCTCCATGTGGCGGCAAGGCCTGCGGTGAAGGTCACCGCGATGCGCGTCTCCGCCACTGGCACCTTCAGCCGGAACCGGCCGGAGCCATCGGCGCCGATGTCGAATTCGTAGTCGCCTGGCAAAAGCGCGGTGCGCTGCCCGGTAAGGGCGATCCGGGCGGCCCCGGTCATCGCCTGGATGGGCCGGGTCCCAAGCGTCTGCCAGTCGCCCGCGGCGGCCAGCACTTCCTCGCAGCCCGCCTGAAGCGGCATGGTGCCGGTAAAGCCCTCGCACAGGTCCAGCGCCGCCATCAGCAGCGCGGTCAGCTCCGCGTCGTCTCGGCCGGTGGTGATGCCCAGCCACGCTTTGAGTTCACTCAGCGCGGCCGGTGCCAGCGAGGGCGGTGCGACGATTGCCCGCTTCATGGCAGTCTCCGGAAATGGGGATGGGGAAAAGTCGCCCGCGGCGGAAGGGGAAGGGGGGAACCGCCGCGGGCGAAGTCGGGGCGTTGCGAAGGGGACACGCAACGCCCCCTCGGGAGATCAGGTGGAGATCTTCAGGAGCTTGATCGCATCGCTGTCGAGCACCTGCCCGCCGATGCGACGGGTCGCATAGAACTGGACATAGGGCTTGTTGCTGTACGGATCGCGCAGGATGCGGGTCGCGCTGCGCTCGGCGATCAGGTAGCCGGCCTGGAAGTTGCCGAACGCGATCGGGAAGGCGCCCGCGCCGATGTCGGGCATGTCCTCGGCCTCGATCACCGGATAGCCCAGCAGGCGGTTCGGCTGGCCGTCGACCATGCCGGGCTGCCACAGGAACGAACCGTCGGTCGCCTTGAACTTGCGCACGGCGGCCAGCGTGGTCGAATTCATCATCCACACCGCGCCCTGGCGCAGGCCCGCGCGCAGCGAGAAGACCATGTCGATCAGCTTCGAATCCGGCGATGTGTCGAAGCCGGTCGCATTGCCCGAAACCAGGTGCTGCAGCGTGCCATAGGTGCGCGTCGCATCGTTCGCGGTGCTCGATCCGGTCTGCAGGAAGCCCTTGGGCTGGCTGGTGCCGGTGCCGTTGATGAAGGCCGCGCCTTCGGCCCGCGCGAACTCGCCCGCGATTTCACCGGCAAGCCAGCTTTCGACGTCGAAGGCCGAATCGTCGAGCATCGCCTGCGTGGCCGAAGGGTTGGCATAGAGCTCGCCCATCGGCGGCGCGATTTCAGCGAGCTTCGGCGTGGCCGTTTCCGGCCGCGAGGCGGTTTCGCTGACCCAGCCAGAGGTGGTGCCCCCGGTCGAGATCAGCCGCCGGAAGCCGCTGGTGCTGGTCTGCACGATCGACGAGACCGAACGGACCGGGCTGATCTTGACCAGGCGGCTGGCGATCATCTCGTCGATCTGGCGCGGCACGGCATAGCCGCCATCGGCGGGGTTCGTGCCCGAGATGGACTTCAATTCGGTGTCGCGGCCGGTGCGGATGTAGCCGTCGATGAAGTTGCGGCTGGCCGATGCCACGTCGCCACCGGCCAGCGCCGGACGGGCGCCGGTGCGATAGACGCGCTCCAGCCGGCTCTTCACTTCCTCCACTTCGCCGCGCAGCAGCGACAGCGCCGCGTCGTGGGCTTCCTGGCGGGCGGCAAGGTCGAACGAGCTTTCCAGCGCGTCGGCCTTGGTCTCGATGGCGGTCAGGTCCGCGATCGCTTCGTGGTTCTCGATGTCCATGGGGCTGAACGTCCTTTCTGCTGGGGGTGGCCACCCACGGGCGGCCCTTCGGTAATTTCGTGAAGGTCACCCGGCCGTTGGCTGCGGGCTGACCATGTGCACCCGCGCCAGCGGCTGCATCGGGCGGGAGACGAGGCTCACTTCGAACAAGTCGATCGCGCGCAGCTCGCGGCCTTCGGGGCGCCACCGGCCATCGCGGACGCGGTATCCGAACGACAGGCCGTTCACCGCGCCGCGCGCCAGCGCCTTGGCCGCGGGAGAATCCGCCGCCGTCACCTGCGCGATCACCCGCAGGCCGCGCTCGTCTTCCTGCGCGCTTTCCACCCAGCCGATCTGCTGGTCGGGGCGGTGCTGCCAGTACAGTGGCAGCCGCTGGCCCGCCGCCGCGCGCGCGGCCAGCGTCTGCGCAAAGGCGCCGGGCAGGATGGTGTCGCCGCCGCTGTCGCGCTTGCCGAACACCGCGGCATAGCCTGCGAACCGGATCGGGGCGCGCGCGGTCATTGCACCATCTCGCCAAAGCCGAAGCGCACCGCGATGGCGAACAGCAGCAGCGCCAGCACGCCGCGCACCAGCCAGCCGATCGCCGCCTTCCAGGCGCTCGCCTTGGCATCGCGCCAGGCCTGCAGCAGCTCGCGCAGCTCGGCCAGGTCCTCGTGCGCGGTCTTGTCGGCAAGGCCCATCCGCTCGAGCACGCGCAGCGCGCCAAGGTCGCTCGATTCCTCCACGATCGCGCGCAGCGTGATCAGTTCGGAACCTTCGGCTTCGGCCTGCGCCAGCAGCCGCGCCAGCATGTCCGCGCGCTTCATCGTGCCGCCTCCGCTTCAAGACCCAGGATCCGGCGCTTCTCCGCGCCCGACAGGAAGTCCGCGCCCGAAACCATGCTCCACAGCGTCTCGCGGTCATCGGCGAGCGCGGGCACGCGGTCGAGATCGACCGCCAGCGTCGCCTGCCCGAACCAGGGCGAAAGCCCTTCGGACAGCGCCGCCAGCAGCTTGCCCGCCAGCGGCAGCAGCGTCAGCCGCCACAGCGCGCGGTTCGCCTCGCGATAGTTGGCGTATGTGCTGTCGCCCGGCAGGCCGATCAGCATCGGCGGCACCCCGAAGGCGAGCGCGATGTCGCGCGCCGCCGATGCCTTCAGCGTGGCGAAGTCCATGTCCGACGGCGTCATCGCCATCGGCTGCCATTTCAGCCCGCCTTCCAGCAGCATCGGCCGCCCGGCGTTTGCGCCGCCGGCATAGGCGGCGGTCAGCTCCGCCTTGATCCGGTCGAACTGCTCGGCGGTCAGCGTCGCCCCCGGCTCGCCGGGGTCATAGACCATCGCGCCCGAAGGCCGCGCCGCGTTTTCCAGCAGCGCGATGTTCCAGCGCGATGCCGCGTTGTGCACCGCCACCGCGTCTTCGGCGGCGGTCAGGCAGCCCGCGCCATAGTGATCGTCGGTCGGGTGGAAGCCGCGGATGTGGATCACGTTGGGCCGGCCGAAGTCGTCGCTGGCGGGCAGCGTCATCACCTGTTCGCCCACGCGATAGGCAAAGGCGGACGGCCAGCCCGTGGCATCGGGCACCACGTTCACCCGGTCGGGCCGCAGGGCATAAAGCTCGGCCACCTCGTCCTCGGCATCGCGCAGGATCTGGACATAGGCATTGCCGTGCAGCAGCAGCTGGCTGGCCAGCGTTTCCATCAGCGCCTGCCCCGCGCTGGTCGCGCCGACCAGCCGGGCAAGGTCGGGGTCCGAAGCCGCGATCGGCGCGCCGCCGATCCCTTCGGCCACCAGCCGCACCGCGCGCTGCGCCACGGGATTGCGCAAGTATGCCTCGCGGCTCGCCTCGGGATAGGGCAGCGAAGCGCGCGCATCGCCGCGCCAGTCGAACGCCTCGGCCCAGGGCGAAATGAAGCTGCGGCCCAAGGGCGCGCGTGGGGTCACCGCCGCGCCTTTGAAGGCGGCGGCCAGGTTCTGGAAGAAGGACATGGATAGCCTTTCGCGGAAAGGTCGTTCAGTCGAACCAGATCTTCGGTTCGCCCGCCCGGCCGAGCATCAGTTCGGTCAGCGCCCAGACACAGGCGTCGGCGCGGTCGGGCGATCGGCCCGGCCCCTGGTAGTCACCCCCCGGCATCAGCCCGCACAGCTCGTCCTCGAGCCGGGCGAACATGCCGGCGTGCCGCACGCGGCCCGCCTCGTACAGCGCGGCGACGGGTTCGGCCCGGGCGCTCTTGCCGCGGCTCGCGTGCACCAGCCGCAGCGGCAGGGTGTGGCTGGCGGCGTGCAGCACCGCGCGCACCATGTCGCCGCCCTGGTTGGCTTCGGCCACCACCCGGTCGGCGGACCAGGCGCGGGCGGCCTCGGCAGTGGCGCGGGCCCAGCGCTCGGGCGTCGCGTTCTCCACCGATGCGTCGGCCAGCACGCGGCCCACGCCGTCGGCGCCCAGCCCGCACACCACGATGCCGCACGCATCGCCCTCGGCGCTGGCCGGCGGGTCGACGCCCACCACCACCCGCGTCACCGGCGGCGCTGCCATCTCGCGCGATCGCTCGATCGTCGCGCGCGACCACAGCGCGCCGGGCAGGTTGTCGATCAGCTCGCCCTCGATCTCCTGCCGTCCGATCAGCGTGTCGTCATAGTTGCGGTGCATCGCCTCGACGAAGCGCGCCGGCAGGTTCTGCGCGTTTTCGTACGTGCTGCCCCGCGTGATCGCGGTGCGCCCGTCGTCGGCCTCGCGCACCAGCCGCGCCAGCAGCGCCGCCGCGCGCGGGGTGGTCGTCGCCACCACGCGGGGATCATCGCCCAGCCGCAATCCCATCATCAGGTTGTCCCACGCCGCTTCGGCACGGGCGGAGGCATTGTCCCACTTGGCGATCTCGTCGCACCAGGCGTGGCTGTGCTGCGGCCCGCGCAGCGATTCCGGCTCCGCCGCCGAATAGAGCGTCGCCTGCGCCCCGTTCGGCCAGACCAGCCGCCGCAGCGAGGATTCGAACACCGGCCGCCGCTGCGGCGCGTTCACCCGCATCAGCCCGCTTTCGCCCTCGACCATCACCGCGCGCGCTTCGCCCAGATTGGCCGAAACCAGCGCGATCCGCGCCTCGGGATCACGTTCGGCAATGGCGTTGACCCATTCGGCGCCGGTGCGCGTCTTGCCAAAGCCGCGCCCGGCCAGCAGCAGCCACACCCGCCAATCGCCCGGCGGCGGCAACTGCGAAGGCCGCGCCTGCAAGCCCCAGTGCCAGGGCAGTTCCGCCACTTGCGCCTTGCTCAGCCGGCCGAGCGTCTTGCGCGTCTCGTCGGGTGCCCAGCTCAGCAGGCCGGTCAGGTCCAGCGGTTCGCCGGCCATGTCGGCGGTGCCCGTCATGCCTTGTCGCCCTGCGCCTGCGCCGCGCCTTCGGCCCTTGCGGCGGCGAGTTCGGCGTTGCGCCGGTTCTGCGCCACGTCGCGCAGCGAAGCGATCTGCGCATCGAGCGAGGCGCGGATGGTGGCGACGTCGTCGTTGTCGCGCTGCGCCCTTTCGCGCGCCACCGTCTCGCGGTGTTGCGACAGCAGCCGCATGGCGTTGGCATTGTCGAACTTGCGGTCGTCGTCCCGGCCTTCGCCAAAGCGCATCCGGCGCAGCAGCTCCATTTCCAGGTGCTCGTATCCTTCGAGCAGGGCGGCGCGCCACGCCCGGGCAAAGTCCGCATCCTGCCGCCGCGCCTTGTACGCCTTGCTGGTGTCGACCTTCGCGGCGGCGGCGGCGGCGGTCACGTTCGAACTTTCGGCCAGCGCCGCAAGGAACGGCTCCTGCCAGCGCGTGCCACGCTTCGCGCGCTTGGCCGGCCTGGGTTTCGCTTGGGCACGGGGCGTCGTCCGGCGATTGCCGGTCGAACGCCGATCCTGGTCGGCCATGAACCATCCTCGTGTTGCGGGTGCGGGTGAAATCGGGCGGGCGGGGTGGTCGTCCAGGACGACTCACCCTGTGTCGATGTTCTTGTTATGTACCTATTGGACCCGCCGAAGTCAAGAACAAAGTGCCATATCGGTTAATCGAACCGGTTGCTGGCGCTTTGTCCGCAGGTTGGCTAAGCGAAGGCCGCACTGCATTGCAGCACGGACGGGACGGGCCACGAATGCTTCGCCGACTTTACGACTGGACCATTGCCAAGGCCGCGCATCCGCAGGCCGAACTCTGGCTTGCGCTGGTCGCCTTCCTCGAAGCCAGCTTCTTCCCGGTGCCGCCGCACCCGCTGCTCGGCCTGATGTGCCTGGCCGAACCGAAGAAGGCCGTCCGCTTCGCTGCCATCGCCACGATCGGTTCGGTCTTGGGCGGCCTGCTCGGCTATGCGATCGGCCACTTTCTCTACGACAGCGTCGGCACGCAGCTCCTCGCGCTGCTGCACCTCACCGAAAGCTTCCCCAAGGCGGCGTGCTACTTGCGCGAATACGGGGTCGAAATCATCGTCATCAAGGGCGCCACGCCCATCCCGTTCAAGCTGCTGACGATCACCGCCGGCTTCATTTCGATGCCGCTGGTGCCGTTCATCCTCGCCAGCCTCGTCTCGCGCTCGATCAGCTTCATGATTGTGGGCGTGCTGTTCCGCCTGTTCGGTGCACCGATCAAGCGCTTCATCGACAAGTACCTCGGCCTCGTGACCGTGGGCTTCGTGGTGCTGGTGGTGGGCGGCTTCATCGCCGCCTCGATGCTGGGCGGCGGCGGCAGCAAGCAGGCCGACGCCAGGTGCGAACACGCCGCGCCGGTCCAGCCCTGAGCCAGGGCTGATCCGCGCCGCCTCGCGCGCCGCCAATCGTCAAGAATTCCTTTGCGCAACAAGGGCGATGGCCCGATCTTGACGCCAATCGGGTTTGTGCAATCCTGTGCCGCGACATCCAGGTTCATCAGGGCCTGACCGCGTGTCCCGGCCAGGCCCCTCGCTTGCGAAAGGAGCAGAGGGCATGGGAAGCAGCCAGTTCGGTTCAGGCGATTTTGCCCGGCAGTTGGAAGGCTTCGGCCTCACCACCATCCAGATCCACTACTACATGCCCGATCACCCCAGCCTGCTGCAGATGTTCGCCTTCCAGCAGGAAGATCTCGCCCCGCGCTTCCCCCGCCTCGAACGCTTCCTCGATCACTGGCGGCGCGAAATCGAAGCGACGCTCCATTCGATCCGCATCGCGCACAAGCACCTGATCGGCCCGCAGGAATGGCGCGCCGTCGACGGTGTGATCACGATCAACTAGGGCGCCTGAATCCCGCGCCTCACAGCCCGAACTGCAGGCCGTAGGCGAGGCCGAGCGAAACCTGCGTGCGGCGCCCGCGCTCGCGGATCAGCGCGGAACCGGCAGGCTCGCCGCCCAGCCGGTCGATCCCCGCCAGCGCCGTCACCGCGCTGCGGCGCGTCAGCGGGCGGGTCAGCGTGCCGCCAAGGCCATAGGAAACCAGCCCGCCGTCCGGGCGCGACACGGCAAGCCCGGTGCGCTGCGCCTGTGCCTCGTCCACGCCGAAGTACGTCTGGACGTAGTCCCGCCCCGCAAAAGTCGCGCGTGGCCCCACCGAATAGAGCAGCCGCCCGCTGCGTCCCGTACGCGCGATCTGCACGTCGCCGACCAGGCCCTCGTGCCCGCCGAAGCCCTGTCGCAATTCGGCCCGCGTCCGCCACGCCATGCGCGGCCCGAAGCGCTTTTCAACGAAGCCGCCCGCTTCGCCCGCCACGCCCACGTCGCCCATCCCGCGCAAGGCGTCGCTTCCGCCCGCGATCTGGAATGGCGACCCGCCGTTGCGCTCGTTGCGGCCGAAGCGGATCTTGACAAGCGGCCCCGCCTTCCAGCCGTCGCGGTTGATCGCGTTCCAGCCCAGGCCGTCGCGCACCGACAGGAACAGCGTGTCGCCCTTGTTGACGCGGATGTCCGGAAAGATCGAGAGCGCCATGTCCTTCGATCCCTGCCATGTCGGCGACAGCACCGGCGCGATCCCCACGGTAAGCCGCCAGCCTTGCGCTTGCGCTCCGGGCGGCGTGCCGCGCAGCGCGGCGGCTGGCGGACTTGCGGGCCCGCTCTGCCCGGACGGCTGATCCTCCGCCAGAGCCGTCTGCCCTGCCAGAAGCGCGATTAGCGCGAGCGAACGGGATGCGAGAGCGCTGCGACGCCGCATGAGATCCATTCCCTTGTCTGCGCCGGCTTTGCTTGCGACCCGGCGGTTGTTCCGGCCCCCCAGCGGACCTGTGCCTCGGCGCCTGCCACAGCGCGGCCGACGGCGCTTTGCTCGATCATGTCAAAGCATGAAGGCGCCCGGGTCGGCTCTTCGCGCTTGCCACGCCGCGTGTCGGCCGTAGAACTCACAGCCATGATAACACTCTACCACTGCCGCGATGCCCGCTCGTTCCGTGCCCTCTGGGCGCTCGAGGAAATGGAACTGCCCTACGAACTCCATGTCCTGCCGTTTCCGCCGCGCGCGCGGCACGAAGGGATGAAGGACATCAATCCGCTCGGCACCATCCCGGTGCTGTTCGATGGCGGCGAACGGCTCACCGAAAGCAGCGCGATCCCGCACTATCTCGCCACGCGCCACGGCCCCAGCCCGCTCGCCGTGGCGATCGACGAGCCGGGCTACGGCGCCTATCTCAATTTCCTCGTCATGGGCGAAGCGACGCTGACTTTCCCGCAGACGATCCACTTGCGTTACGCCGTGTTCGCCCCGCCAGAGGCGCGCCGGCCGGAAATTGCGCGCGACTATGCCGAATGGTTCGGCTCGCGCCTGCGCAACGCCGAAACGATGATGGATGGGGACTACGCGGCGGCTGGTCGCTTCACCATGGCCGACGTCTCGCTGGGCTATGCGATCAAGCTCGCGCTTTCGATCGGCCTTGCCGAATTCGTGACGCCGGGAATGCAGGCCTACTTCGACCGCCTCGCCGCCCGCCCCGCCTACGCCCGCGCGATGGCCGCGCAGAAGAAGGCGGAGGATTAGGCGCGCCGATCAGCCGGCGATCACCGCGATCTCCAGCGCCGGTGCCCCGTCGGCCACGTCGATCAGCCGGTCGATGTTGGGATGTGCGCCCGGCTGCGCGCGCGCATCGGCGGTGATCTCGCCGAACACGGCAAGGCCGTGTGCTGCCGCCTCAGCATCCAGCCGGCCGAACGCCTGGCGCAGGTACTGGTAGACGGCCACCGATCCCTGCTTGCCCGGCGCATTGGGAATGGTCGCCACCACGGCGCCTTGGGCATCGATCAGGTCGATCCGCGCCACGCCTGCGATCGGCGGCAACTGCTGCAGGTTGCTCTTGAACGAAGCGCCGGGCTCGATCCGGATCATCGCCGCGCGCCTTCGCCGCCACCGCGCTTTTCCGCCTCGGCGATCGCGGCCTTTGCGATCGGCTCCATTACGGCATAGCCCGCCGGTGTCGGGTGCACCCCGTCCGATGCAAGGCCCGGCTTCATCGCCCCGCCTTCGCCCACCATCGCCGCATAATAGTCGGCAAAGCCGAAGCCGCGCGCCTTGGCAAATTCGCGCAGCCAGCGGTTGAGCGCCTCGATCTGCGCCGCCGGGCGGTATTCGGGCTTCCACGGCGCGCCGCTCGTCGGCAGCACGCTGCCGATCACCACGGCGATGCCGTTGGCGCGCGCGATGTCGGTCATCGCGGTGATCGTGTTGACGTATTCCTCGGCGCTGGTCGGCCCGGTGTTGCCCAGCAGGTCGTTGGTGCCGGCCATGATGTGGACCACGCGCGGGCGCAGGCGGACCACGTCCTGGGTAAAGCGCACCAGCATCTGCGGGCTGGTCTGCCCGGCGATGCCGCGGTTGACCACGCCGCTGGCGAACAGCGCGGGGCTGCCCGCCAGCCACCATTCGGTGATCGAATCGCCGATGAACACCGCGCGCGGACGGCCCGAAATCTGCTTGTCCGCCGCCTGGTACTTGCACAGCGCGGCCCAGTCGTTGCCCGCATTGCGGGGCAGCGCGCAGGGGTTCTCGACCATGGCGCTGCTGCTGCCCGCAACCGTCTGCGCCAGCGCGCCGGGCGCGGCCGCCAGAAGGGCCCCCAGGGTTCCAACTGCCGCCAGCGCGGCGAAACCTGTCCGCATCAGATGATGCCGACGGCCTTGCCGGCGCGTTCGAACATGCCGATGATCGTCTGTACCTGTTCGGCCGAATGTTCGGCACACAGCGAGCAGCGCAGCAGAGTCATGTTGGCGGGCGTTGCCGGCGGGCGCGCCAGGTTCACGTAGAGCCCTTCGCGCAGCAGCGCTTCCCACATCATCGCGCCACGCTCCAGGTCGGGCATGATGACCGAGATGATCGCGCTCTGCGGCTCGTCGGTGCCCAGCTGGAAGCCCTTGACCTTCAGCCCCTTGTGCAGCGTGCGGCTGTTTTCCCAAAGGTGCGCGCGCTTGTTGCCCGCGTGCATCAGCTTGCGGATGCTGGTCGCGGCGGTGTGGACCACGCTCGGCGGCAGGCTGGCGGTGAAGACATAGGGGCGGCAGACCAGCCGCATGATCTCGAACTTGGGGTGGTTCGAAACGCAGAAGCCGCCGACCGTGCCGACCGACTTCGAGAACGTGCCGATGACGAAGTCCACGTCCTCCAGGCAGCCCTGTTCCTCGGCCACGCCGCGCCCGTTGGGGCCGATGAAGCCCATCGAATGCGCCTCGTCCACCAGCACCATCGCGCCGTTGTCCTTGGCAACCTTGATCATCTCCTTCAGCGGGGCGATGTCGCCCAGCATCGAATAGACGCCTTCCAGCACCACCAGCTTGCCCGCGCCTTCGGGGATGCGCTTCAGCCGCTTTTCCATGGCGACGATGTCGTTGTGCTTGAACGGCACCACTTCGGCATCGCCCATCTTGCAGCCGTCCCAGATGCTGGCATGGCTGTCGATGTCGAGCACGATGTAATCGCCCTTGCCGGCGATCGTGCTGATGATGCCAAGGTTCGCCTGGTATCCGGTGGAGAACACCATGGCATGGTCCATGCCATAGAACTCCTTCAGCGCATCCTCGCACAGCTTGTGCCCGGCATATGTGCCGTTCAGCACGCGGCTGCCGGTGGTGCCCGATCCGAATTCGTCCAGCGCCTTCTTGCCCGCTTCGATCACGTCAGGGTCGAAGGTCATGCCCATATAGTTGTAGGTGCCGAGCAGGATCGTCTCTCGCCCGTTGCAGATCGCCTGCGTCGGGGAAAGCACGCGCTCCATCACCAGGTTGAACGGATCGGTCACGCCGGTATCGAGCAGCGCGCGGCGCTGTTCGATCAGGCCATCGAACTTGCTGAACAGGTCGGTCATGCGGGTATCGTCCTTCAGCCCTGCAGCTTGGTCACCGCGTCGATCAGCTGGCCATAGGTCTCGATCTCGGCCTGCTGGTTCATGCTGATGATGATGTCGAATTCGTCCTCGATCGCCGCGACGAAGTCCATCACGGTCAGGCTGTCCCATTCGAGGTCGCCGGCAAAGGTGGTCGCATCGGTGATGGCGATGCCCTTCTTGTTGAAGGGTTCGATCACTTCGGCGATCTTCTCGGCGGTTGCGGCGCGATCCATTTGTCTTGTCTCCACTGGGCCGGCTGGGCCCGGAACTGCTTGCCATCTCGCCTGCCAGACGAATGCGGCGGAAAAGCGGCCTTGGCGAAAGCCCGAGGGGCATGCGCTTGTCAAGGATGGCTGCGCCGTGCCATCCCTGCGATCGGGCCAGACACACGAAACCTTGGGGGAAACACATGGCCGAAGGGGCAAAGCCGTCCGATCCGCAAGTGCTGGCCACGCCGTCGGTGCCGTCGCCATCGGGCTTTTCCAACCACGCGATCCACCTCGTGCGCACTTCGCAGCAGATCAACCTGACGCTCAGCCAGATGGCCGATGCCAAGGCCTCGATCCTGATGGGGGCCACGTTCCTGGTGTTCACCATCGCGGTGGGGCAGGCGAAGAACGGGTCGCTGCCCTGGCCGCTCGCGGTGCTGGCGCTGTTCGCTTTCGCCTCGGCCCTGTGCGCAGTGTTCGCGGTGCTGCCCTCGGTCGGCAATCCGGGCAAGAACCGCATCCACGGCAAGCCCAACCTGCTGTTCTTCGGCACCTTCACCCAGATGGACGAAGATGCCTGGACCGATGACGTGGTGGCGCAATTGCGCGCGGACGAAACGATCTTCCGCACGATGCTGCACGATATCTACCAGAACGGGCAGGTGCTGCAGCGCAAGAAGTACCGCTACCTTGCGCTTGCCTACAAGATCTTCATGGCCGGGCTGTGCTGCACCGTGGCCGCGTTCATCGCCGAACGTCTCGCGAGCTGACCCAAAGCATCCGGATTGGATTTATCCGGAAGGCGACCCTTCGGGGCTCGGCGTGGCCGATGAAACTTCACCGAACCGGATCTGCCGGATCCGGTCCGTTCCTCCTCAGATCAGGCTGGTGACCGCGCTCAGGAACGGCGCGATCGAAACCGGCTTGGCAAGATAGCCTTCGGCCCCTGCTTCGCGGATCCGCTCTTCGTCGCCCTTGGCGGCATAGGCGGTCACGGCCAGCACCGGAATCTGGCGCAGGCCCGCATCGCCCTTCAGCTGCTCGATCAGCGAAAGCCCGGAAACGTTGGGCAGCTGGATGTCCATGACCACCAGATTGGGCGAAAAATCGCGTGTCTTCTCAATCGCCTCGCGCCCGTCCGCCACCGGCTCGACCTCGAACCCCTTGGCGCGGAGCAGGTCGCAGAACAGCTTGCGGTTGAGGTCGTTGTCCTCGACAACCATGATTCTTTTTGTCACTGGATTGTGCCTGACCTGCTCGAGACGATTGTTGTTTTGCGAAAGACCCGAGCCACTCCCCTACGCTCTATCAGGAGATAAGGCAATCATTTGCTTAAATCCATCGCCGAGCGATTCCTACGCAGTAGCATTGCAGGCACTCGGCTGGATCCTCAGCGACCAGCAGCGCGCGGAACGTTTGCTTGCCTTGACCGGAATGACACCCGATATGCTGCGCGCCGGGCTGTCCGACCCGGCAATACTTGGCGCAGTTCTCGATTTTCTATCCAATAACGAGGCAGATCTTGTCGCGGCGGCGTCGGCACTCGACATCTCGCCCCAGGCATTGATCGCCGCACGGGAGAACCTGACATGAACCGCCCGCTGGTCATCAGCGATTGCGATGAAGTGCTGCTGCACATGGTCGCCCCCTATCGCGACTTCCTCGCCGAACAGCACGACATCGACTTCGTGATGAACTCGGCCGATTTCGGCAAGGCGATGCGCTATCGCGATGGCCGGCTGGTCGAACCGGCGGAGATCTGGCGCCTGCTCAACCTGTTCTTCGATACCGAGATGCACCGCCAGCAGGCGATCGCCGGCGCGGTCGAAGGCATCAACGCGCTGGCGCAGCATGCCGACGTGGTGATCCTGACCAACCTCAACGATCATCGCCGCGATACGCGGGCCGAACAGCTGCGCAATGTCGGCATAGATGCGCGCGTGTTCACCAATCAGGGGCCCAAGGGGCCGGCGCTCAAGGCGATCCTGGAGGAATACAACCCTTCGAAGGCGCTGTTCATCGACGATCTGCCGCAGCACCACGGCTCGGTCGCCGAAATGCTGCCCCACGTCACCCGCCTGCACTTGTGCGGCGAACCCATGATTGCCGCCCACATCGATTGCGCGCACAAGGCGGGCCACGCCCATGCCCGCATCGACGACTGGGCAACCGCGCTGCCGTGGATCATGGAACGCATTTCCGGAGACAACGATGACTGATTCTATCGTCGATCGCCTTGCCGCGCTCGGCCACACGCTGCCCCAGGCCGCCGCGCCGGTGGCCGCCTATGTGCCCACGGTCGAAGCCAACGGCCTGCTCCACGTTTCGGGCCAGCTGCCCTTCATCGATGGCAAGCTCGTCACCGGGCGGCTGGGCGAAGACGTCAGCCTCGAACAGGGCCAGGCCGCGGCGCAGGCCTGCGCGCTGATGCTGCTGGCGCAGGTCAAGGCCGCGCTCGGCTCGCTCGACCGGGTCGAACGCGTGGTCAAGCTCGGCGCCTTCATCAGCTCGACCGGCACTTTCACCGATCAGCCCAAGGTGGCCAACGGCGCGTCCGAACTGATGGTCGCGGCGTTCGGCGATGCCGGCAAGCATGCCCGCAGCGCGGTGGGCGTGCCGGTGCTGCCCCTGGGCGCGGCGGTGGAAGTCGATGCTGTCTTTGCTGTTACCGCTCGCTGATCGCTGGTTCGCGCCCGCGCCGCCCGCCGACAAGGTCGGCTGGCTGCGCGGGTGGACCTATGCCCATCGCGGGCTGCACGGGGCGGGCGTGCCCGAAAACTCGCCTTCTGCCTTTGCCCTTGCGGCAGAGCGGGGCCTTGGCATCGAATGCGATGTCCAGCGCAGCGGCGATGGCCTTGCCGTGGTGTTCCACGATTTCGATCTCGACCGGCTGACCGGCCAGCAGGGCCGCGTGGTCGATCACAGCGCTGCCCAGCTTCAGACTTTCGCGCTGACGGGGTCGCAGCATGGCGATTGCATTCCCGGCCTGCGCCAGATGCTCGATCTCGTCGCCGGGCGCGTGCCCGTGCTGATCGAGATCAAGTCGCGCCGCGAAATGCATGTGATCCCGCTGTGCCTTGCCGTGCGCCGCACGCTCGAAGGGTATCGCGGGCAAGTCGCGGTGATGAGCTTCGATCCCCGCGTCTCGCGCTGGTTCAAGCGCCATTCGCCGCATGTCGTCCACGGCCTCGTCGTCACCGAGGAAGGCCGCACCACCCTGTTCGCGCGCGCGCGCCGCCACTTCAGCCTGTGGCATGCCGAGCCCGATTTCCTCGCCTACGACGTGCGCGATCTGCCCAGCCGCTTCGCCGCCAGCCAGCGCCGCCGCGGCTTTCCGCTGCTCACCTGGACGGTCCGTTCGCCCGAGTTGGCCGAGCGCGCGGCGCAACATGCCGATGCCCCCATCGCCGAAGGCGCAGGGGTCGCCCCGGCCGATGGCTGACCGGGCGTGAGCGTTACCGCCCGCATCCACCAGAGCGTCGGCGAAATCGACGCCGCGGCGTGGGACGCGCTTTCGGACGGCAACCCGTTCACCAGCCACGCCTTCCTCACCCTGCTGGAAGAATCGGGCAGCGTGGGCGAAGGCACCGGCTGGTCCCCCCTGCCGGTGGTGATCGAGGACGAGGCCGGCCACCCCGCCGCCGCGCTTCCCGCCTATCTCAAGAGCCACAGCCAGGGCGAATATGTGTTCGACCACAGCTGGGCCGATGCCTGGCACCGCGCGGGGGGCAGCTACTATCCCAAGCTGCAAATCAGCGTGCCCTTCACGCCTGCGACGGGCCCGCGCCTGCTGACCGGCCAGCGCCCCGACCTTGCCGTGCCGCTGCTCAAGGTCGCCGAACAGCTCTGCGTCCAGAACGAGCTGTCGAGCGCGCACGCGACCTTCATCGCGCCCGAACAATTGCCGGTGTTCGAAGAGGCCGGCTGGCTGCTGCGTTCGGACATCCAGTTCCACTGGGACAATCGCGGCTATGCGAGCTTCGACGATTTCCTCGCCGCGCTGTCGTCGGAAAAGCGCAAGAACCTGCGCAAGGAACGCGCGAAGGCGCAGGACGGCGTGGATATCCGCGCCCTGACCGGCGCCGATATCAAGCCCGAGCACTGGGACGCCTTCTGGGTGTTCTACCAGGACACCGGCGCGCGCAAATGGGGCCGGCCCTACCTGACGCGCGAGGCGTTCGACCTGATGGGTGAGCGCATGGCCGACAAGGTGCTGCTGGTGCTGGCTTTCATCGACGACCAGTCGGTGGCGGGCGCGCTGAACTTCATCGGCACCCACGCGCTCTACGGCCGCTACTGGGGCGCGGTGATCGACAAGCCGTTCCTGCACTTCGAACTGTGCTACTACCAGGCGATCGATGCCGCGATCGCGCTCGGTCTGGACCGCGTGGAAGCCGGCGCGCAAGGCCAGCACAAGCTGGCGCGCGGCTATGCCCCGGTGCAGACCTGGTCCGCCCACTGGATCGCCGACAAGGGCTTCCGCCGCGCGGTGGCAGACTTCCTCGAGCGCGAACGCGCGGGCGTGGCGCAGGACCAGCTATGGCTGGGCGAGCGGACGCCGTTCAGGAAGGGGTAGGGGAAGACAGCGGGACCCCGGGTCAGGCCCGGGGTGACGGCAACCCCTACCTCTCCTGGTCACCCCGGGCTTGACCCGGGGTCCCGCTTGGGACTTGTCCATCAGGACCCGCGCGCGATGGGTGCCGAACCAAGCGCTGCGCGACTGAACGGGACAATCCTCCCTCCCCGTGTCCCTGAGCTTGTCGAAGGGCCGTTCTTTCTTCGCGAGTGCCGCGCCCCGGCTCAGAAGAAGGACAGTGCTTCGACAGGCTCAGCACAAGCGGGGAAAGGGGAAGGGCCTGCTCGGGGCCCCTTACGCAATCACCCCGAACAGGTCGTGCGCGTCGGCTTCCTCGATCAGCACGTCGGCGAAGTCGCCCGGCTGCAGCGTGGCGGGCACGTTGCGCAAGTACACCGCGCCGTCGATCTCGGGCGCGTCGGCCTGGCTGCGCGCGGTGGCGCCGATGTCGCCGTCTTCGTCCGGTTCGCCCACTTCGTCGACGATCACGCGGATCGTGCGGCCGACCTTGGCGGCGAGGCGCGCGGCGCTGATCGCCTCGGTCTTTTCCATGATGCGGCGGAAGCGGTCTTCCTTGACCTCTTCGGGCACCGGATCGGGCAGGTCGTTGGCGGCGGCGCCTTCGACGGGTTCGAAGCGGAAGGCACCGACGCGATCCAACTGCGCTTCGTCGAGCCAGTCGAGCAGGTACTGGAAGTCCGCCTCGGTCTCACCGGGGAAGCCGACGACGAAGCTCGAACGGATGGCAAGGTCGGGGCACACTGCTCGCCAGGCCTTGATGCGTTCGAGCACCTTGGCCTCGTTCGCCGGGCGCTTCATGGCGCGCAGCACGTTCGGGCTGGCGTGCTGGAACGGGATGTCGAGGTAGGGCGTGACGAGCCCTTGCGCCATCAGCGGGATCACCGCGTCGACGTGCGGGTAGGGATAGACATAGTGCAGCCGCACCCACGGCGTTTGCCCATCGGGGGTGCGCAGCTTGCCGAGTTCGCGCGCCAGGTCGGTCATGTGGGTGCGGACCGGCTCGCCCTTCCATAGGCGTTCCTCATGGCGCACGTCGACGCCATAGGCCGATGTGTCCTGGCTGATCACCAGCAGTTCGCGCGTGCCCGCCGCGACCAGCTTTTCGGCTTCGCGCAGCACGGCATCGATGCGCCGGCTGGCGAGCTTTCCGCGCAAGGACGGGATGATGCAGAAGGCGCAGGCGTGGTTGCACCCCTCTGAAATCTTCAGGTAGCTGTAGTGGCGGGGAGTGAGCTTCACATCGCCCGGCTCGGCCTGCGGGATCAGGTCGATGTACGGCCCCATGCTGGGCGGGGCGGCTTCGTGCACCGCTTCGACCACGTCTTCGTACTGGTGCGCGCCGGTGACGGCGAGGACCTGCGGGAACTTCGCGCGGATCACCTCGGCTTCGTTGCCCATGCAGCCGGTGACGATCACCCGGCCGTTTTCGGCGATGGCCTCACCAATCGCGGCAAGGCTTTCCTCCTTGGCCGAATCGAGGAAGCCGCAAGTGTTGACCAGCACCACGTCGGCGCCGGCATAGTCCGCGCTCATGGCATAGCCATCGGCGCGCAGACGCGTGAGGATGCGTTCGGAATCGACCAGCGCCTTGGGGCAGCCGAGGCTGACCATGCCGACTTTCGGCTGGTCGGGAATCGCGACAGGAGTGTTGGAAGCCATTATGGCGGCGGCCCATAGCGCCATTTGGCCGCGCCGTCACCAACCGCTATAGCGCGGCCCCATGCTGCGCATCACCATCGCCAAGGGATCGGCCGAGGATCACATCCGCATCGTGCGGGCGGATGGCTCGCAAGTCGCCACCCGCTTCCCGCACAAGGGACCGGTGCCGCACGATGCGGTGCACCTGTTCGTGGAGCGCGCGCTGGGCCTGACGCGTGGTTTCTGGGGCCTTGTCGCGCAAGGGCGGCACCCGGAGGCGCTGGTCGAACTGGCCAAGGCGGGAGGCCATGCCAGCGTTGGCCGGGCCACCGTGCCCGATGCCGAAATCGTCGAGCTGCTGCAGGCCGAGCGGATGGTCGAGGCTTACGAGGCGTTGCTGTGGAGCGGTGGCGGTAGTCTCGACGACGTGCTGGCCATGGCGCAGGTCGGTTGCGAGACCAGCTTCGTGCCCGTGCCGCCGCTGGACGAGGCGACGCATCGTGCCATCGCGGGCGCGATCGACGACTTTTCAAGAGCTTGGATCGGCGGAGCGAAAGGTCACGTCGTTGAATTGAGCTGGCCCTGATTTGCCAAGCCAGACCGCAAGGGTTAGGCACTCACGGCGAAAAGTTAACGGGGCGGGGCGCCAAGAAGTCGGGGCAAGGGAAGAACACGCAATGGGTCCTGTGAACTGGCTGGCGGTGCTGGCCGCCGTCGTGGTTGCTCTGGTGGTTTCGGCAGTGTGGTACGGCCCGCTGTTCGGCCGGGCGCGCCTTGCCGAAGTCGGCCCCGGCGGCCTTGGCGTGCGCGCGGCGCCGGGGCGGACCGTGGCGTTGACCGCAGTGCTGCTGCTCGTTTCGTCGAGCATGATGGGCCACATGTTCGCGCGCGTGGGGCAGGAAACGCTGGGCGTGAAGCCCTGGCTCTATTTCATGATGTCGGGCGGGCTGGCCGGGGCGTTCGTGGTGCCGTCGCTGTGGATCAGCTATACCCACCAGCGCATTTCGACGCGGCTGGCGCTGATCGATGCGGGCTTCTGGATCACCGCCTATCTGGCGATGGGGCTGACGTTCTTCCTGTTCAAAGCCTGACCGGAAGGTAGGCATAAGGATCGCGCGGCACGTTGTTGCGGCGCACTTCGAAATGGAGCGTGGGCGCGGCCGCCTCGCCGCTCTTGCCGATGCGCGCGATGGTCTGGCGCGCGGTGACCTGCTGCCCTTCGCGCACGCTGATCGCGCCGAGGTAGGCATAGGCGGTGGCCCAGCCGTTGCCGTGGTCGATCACGATCAGCTGGCCGAAGCGTTCGGGCTCGGTCCCGGCGAACACCACCCGCCCGGCGGCGGCGGCGTGGACGGTCATCCCGGCGAAGGCGGCAAGGTCCATACCGTTGTTGGGGCGGCCTTTGACCGGCACGCCATAGCGGCCGACGACCGCGCCCGAGGTCGGCCAGGCGAGACGCGGGGCGTCTGCCTCGCGCGCGTGGGCGGGGATCGGTTCGGGCACCGGGCGGGGCGAGGGCATCGGGCGCGGCGGCGGGGCCGGACGGCGCGGGGGTTTCGGGCTCGGGCTGGGTTTGGGTTTTGGTGATGGCGTGGCGGTTGGCGTCGCTACCGGCGTCGGCTGGGTCGTGGACTGGACCGGCGGGCGGATCGCGCCGGGCGGATCGGGGCGGCGCAGCACTTGCCCGGGCGTGACCGTCCAGGGATAGGGCAGCGCGTTGGCGGCGGCGAGGTCCTTCTGCGTCACGCCCATGCGGCGGGCGATGGTGGCGAAGGTATCGCCGGCGCGCACGACATATTGCCACGCGACGATGGGCGCTTCGCCCGGGGCGGCGAGCACGGGCTGCGGGGAAAGGGGCGCCGCCAGTGCCAGAAGCAGAGCGGCGCGCCTGATCACGGCAGCGGGACCAGCCGGGTGAGGCCGCCGGTATAGGGCAGCAGGGCTTGCGGCACGTCGACCGAGCCGTCCTCCTGCTGGTAGTTTTCCAGCACCGCCACCAGCGTGCGGCCGACGGCGAGGCCCGAACCGTTGAGCGTGTGGACGAACTCGGTGCCTTTCGCGCCCTCTGGCCGATAGCGCGCGTTCATGCGGCGGGCCTGGAAATCGCCGCAGTTGGAGCACGACGAAATCTCGCGATAGGCGCCCTGGCCCGGCAGCCAGACTTCGAGGTCATAGGTCTTGCGCGCGGTGAAGCCCATGTCGCCGGCGCAGAGCAGCATCTTGCGATAGGGCAGGCCCAATGCCTGCAGCACGCCTTCGGCGCACTGCGTCATGCGTTCGTGTTCGGCTTCGGAGTCTTCCGGGCGGCAGATCGAGACCAGCTCGACCTTTTCGAACTGGTGCTGGCGGATGAAGCCGCGCGTATCGCGCCCCGCCGAGCCCGCTTCGGAACGGAAGCAGGGGGTGAGCGCGGTCATGCGCAGGGGCAGGGCGGCATGGTCAAGGATCTGGCCCTGCACCGCATTGGTGAGCGAAACCTCGGCGGTGGGGATCAGCCAGCGGCCGTCGGTGGTCTTGAACAGGTCCTCGGCGAACTTGGGCAGCTGCCCCGTGCCGAACACGGCCTCGTCCTTCACCAGCAGCGGGGGCAGGCATTCGGTGTAGCCGTTCTCTGCCGTCTGCTGGTCGAGCATGAACTGCGCCAGCGCGCGGTGGAGGCGGGCCATCTGGCCTCTCAGGAATGTGAAGCGCGCGCCCGAGATCAGCGCGCCGGTCTCGAAATCGAGGCCCAGGGCTGGGCCGATGTCGGCGTGCTCGCGGGCGGCAAAGGCGAAATCACGCGGGGTGCCCCAGCGGCTGACTTCGACGTTGCCGTCCTCGTCCTCGCCTTCGGGCACTTCGGCGGCGGGGAGGTTGGGTAGCGCTTGCAGAATTTCGCGGAGGTCGGATGCAGCCTCGCTTTCCCGTGCTTCGAGGACCGGTAGGCTCTTCTTCAGAGCCTCTACGGTGGCCTTAGCGCTATTGGCAGCGTCGTGATTTCCGTCGGCGATAAGGCGTCCGATGGACTTCGATATGACGTTCCGCTCGGCAAGAAGGTTGTCCTTCTCGGTTTGAAGAGCGCGAACAGTCGCATCTAGGCCGAGGATCTTGTGGCCATGAGGGATGACCCCACGGCGGGCGAGCTGGGCGTCGAAGCTTTCCGGATTTTCGCGGATCAGGCGGATATCGTGCATGGGGCCGGGCTATGCCGCCGGCCCGCGCGCGATGCAAGGATTGCCAGCGCATGAGGGCGCATCCGGCGGCGAGCCCGGACGATAACGCCGTGGGGAAGGTACGGACCTGCGCGACCGGCGCGGGCGCCATGCGTGGCGCTGCGCGTGGAGGGCATGAGGAACGCTGTGGCGAGTGGCCGGCGGGGCGTTGGCTATCCCGGATCGGCTCAGCCTGAATTCAGACGGGGGCTCGAAACCCGGGCGGCGGCTCGCAAGGCGGCCCGGTCCGTAGCGATAAGTCCCGCGAGGATAAGTTCCGGGATTGGTCGCGGCCGCATGAAGGGGCCGGACCGGACTGGAACCGGACTCGCAAGAGCGCATACACGCGGTTGAACCACCGCACCACATCCGCCCGTCCGTTGCAGTGGCGTTGGGTGTGCCCGGGACTTGGGGCTTAACGCCCTCTCTGCCGTATCCCCCGAAAGGGATGCGGCTCCCGCAGCGCCGACCCGCGCCGGTCGCGTCGGGCCTTTCCCAGCGTGGAGATTGGCCCGAAGGAGCGAAGAGCAAGCCGGCCATGCCGCTCCCGGTCCGTGGGCGGGTGTATAACCTATATGGTACGTTTTGTCAAGATGGGATGGGAAGGGGGAAGAAGGAATGACAGGTGCGAGGGGGACACCCCCTCGCGCTGAAATCATCGTTTCGAGACTCAGGTAAATTTCTGAGCATAATTAAATATGAGACTTAGACTTGATTAGAAAGGAATATCGTCGTCACCAACCTTAGGTCCGCCAAGCGCCTCTATGATGTCGTCTAACACTTTGTCTGCACCTGATGAGCTTCTCTTGGCGCTATCTAGCATAGTTGACATTGCTGTGTAGTAATGGGCTACAGAAATAAATCTTGGCTTTTCGTTACCGAAAAATGTATCTGTAAAGCTATCTACTGCATCTCCAGAGGAATTATAAACAGTAATTCTAATGTCACTCTCGCCACGTTGAGTTGGCTCGCTGACAATTTCCACTCTATTAAAATTTACATCGCAATAGTAACCATCCAGATTTTCGTCCTTTGTCCATTTAATTCTGCCTTCATTAGTCGCGATATAAAGCCCCTCCACCAAGGATTGGAGCCTTTCCATCGTGGTGGGCATACTATTGCTCCTTCTGAATTTTCATCCTGATTTTGACTAACGTCCTATGGATGTCTCTGATGCTGTCGAGGGTCTTAGGTGTAGATTCTATGCCTTGATTCTTGGCGCATGCGTGGGAGAGCATTTGCACTCTGCCAATACAGTCCTCTACTATTAACCTGTCATTTTCGAGATCATCCCATCTTTCAGAAACATTAATCAACGCTGTAGCAATATCATCCAAGAAGCGTATGCAATCCCGCATGTTGTTTGCGTCTAATGATACCTTCAATTCTTTCAGAAAGGATTCGGCATTGGTGCAGTCCTGAATTATATCGTAATGACGGATGCGTATTTTCAGGTCATGTATTGCTGCCTGTGCGGCCTCAGTGGCAGTTTTCACAGCTCTAATTTGATAAATGGTAACCGCGAATCCGACGATGCCGATTATTAAACCAGCATGACCGGAAAGCGCGGAAAGCATAACGCCATTTGGTGAGCTGAACCACGGGACCAGACGACCTACTCCAGGCTAACGGTTGAGCAATTCTAACTATTGGGAGCGCGAGGGGGTAACCCCCTCGCCTCAATCCCTTTTTCTTCTGCCTTTTCTCAACCTCAAGAAGCGGGACCCCGGATCAAGTCCGGGGTGACGCGGTAGAGGGGCGCGGGCAGGGCGCGCGGGGTAGTGGTTATTCGGCCGCGATGCCGGCGGCGCCGAACATGTCGACGTCGGCTTCTTCGGTGGTGGGTTCGTTGGCGGCGATCTTGGCCTTGCGGCGGCTGTCGAAGCTCGACCAGACGTCGTTCCAGTTGCCGCGGGTGGCGGCCTTGGAATATTCGGTGGCGCGGGTTTCGAAGAAGTTGGCGTGTTCCACGCCGTTCAGCAGCGGGGCGAGCCAGGGCAGGGGGTGGTCCTCGATCATGTAGATCGGCTGGAAGCCCAGCTGGCCCAGGCGCCAGTCGGCGATGTAGCGGATGTAGCGCTTGATTTCCTTCGGGCTCATGCCCGGGACGGGGCCCTGTTCGAAGGCGAGGTCGATGAAGGCGTCTTCGAGCCGCACGGTCTTCTGGCAGCAATCGATGATGTCTTCCTTCACCGCCTTGGTCAGGCAGCCGCGTTCCTGCACGAAGGCGTGGAACAGGCGGGTGATGCCTTCGCAGTGGAGCGATTCATCGCGCACCGACCAGCTGACGATCTGGCCCATGCCCTTCATCTTGTTGAAGCGGGGGAAGTTCATCAGCATGGCGAAGCTGGCGAAGAGCTGCAGCCCTTCGGTGAAGCCGCCGAACATGGCGAGGGTGCGGGCGATGTCCTCGTCCGTTTCGACGCCGAACAGCTGCAGGTAATCGTGCTTGGCCTTCATCTCCTCGTATTCGAGGAACATGCCGTATTCGCTTTCGGGCATGCCGATGGTGTCAAGCAGGTGCGAATAGGCGGCGATGTGCACCGTCTCCATGTTGGAGAAGGCGGCGAGCATCATCTTGACCTCGGTCGGCTTGAACACGCGGCCGTACTTTTCGTGGTAGCAATCCTGCACCTCGACGTCGGCCTGGGTGAAGAAGCGGAAGATCTGCGTCAGCAGGTTGCGTTCATGCTCGCTGATCTTCTGCGCCCAGTCGCGGCAATCCTCGCCCAGCGGCACTTCTTCCGGCATCCAGTGGATCTGCTGCTGGCGCTTCCAGAATTCATAGGCCCACGGATATTCGAAGGGCTTGTAGGTCTTGCGGGCTTCGAGAAGGGGCATCGGACGGGTCCTCGTGAATCTGGCCCTCCAATGTAGGGTACGAAGGCACCTGACGGAAGCGTTTCGACACTTCCCCGGCGGGCATGGGCCGGGTTTTCCACCGCCGTGATGGAGGGCGCTGGCAGGGCCGGCGAGGGGCGGGGGCGGGCCACTCGTTTCGTCGCAGCCAGGGCGCGGGCGGGCGCAGCGCGGGGGTGTGCCCCGCTGGGCAGGGAACGCCCGGTTTTCCGCGGCATTGATGGGGCAGACGCTCGCTCGGTCCGACGATCAAGCCGGATGCGGGAAGCACCCACCAATACCCCTGAGAGGAGATTCGCCATGGGTGAATATGAACCCAACGATTCGCGCAATGTCACCGCCGCCGGAAATGGCGCGCAGCAGCCTTCGGGCGACCAGCGCTGGAATGGCGATGGTCAGCGCGGCGGGCAGGGCGGCCAGATGGACCAGCAGCAGGGCCAGTCGGGCCAGCAGGGCGACCAGATGGGCTATGGTAGCGGCCGCGAAGGCAGCGCCCAGGCCGAGCAGCAGCAGGGCGGAGCGGGCCAGATGGGCGATGGCGCCGGTTCTGGCCAGCAGAGCCAGTTCCAGAACAACGACCGTTCGCAGATGGGCGGCGGCGCCGGTGACGGCGCGGGCAACACGCAGGTCGCCCAGCAGATCCGCGAGCACATGGAAGTGATCGGCGCCGATGGCGTGCACGTCGGCACGGTCGACCATGTCGATGGCCACCGCATCAAGCTGACCAAGAAGGACAGCGGCAGCGGCAGCCATGAAGGGCACCACCACTACATCTCGCTCGGCCTCGTCGCCGGGGTAGAGGGTGACAAGGTGCGCCTGTCGGCCAATGGCGATGTCGCCTATGGCATGGAAGAGGAAAAGTAAGGGAAGACAAGGGATAAGGGCAATGCGCCCGCTTGCGAAAGCTCCGTCCCCTTCGGAGCCAGGCCCCGCCACGTCGTAAATGGCAAGGCCGGAAGGCGCCCCGTCTGCACGGCGGGGCGTTTTTCTTTGTCCGATCGCCCTGACGGCGCGGCACCGGCCCGCTCCCCCGCCCGGCCTCCCATTCAGGATGCTGTCGTGGGAGACCGGGAGGGGGGCGAGCCTTGTCGCCCAGGCCTTACTTCCAGAACCAGCCGGGCTTGAGGCTGCGCTTGGCGCGGTTGCGCCACATCTGCACGTACATCCACAGCCCCGAGAAGCTGAAGAACACCATCGCGAAGCCCGACAGCGTGGCGATCACCACGCCCAGCGGCCCAAAGCTTTCGCCCGAATGGAGGTGGTGCAGCAGGCCGACCAGCGCGCGCGGATCGCCCTGCTTGGGCTTGGGCCGGCACATGTAGTCGGGCGGGCAGGTGAAGGCGGGCTTGGCCTGCACTTGCGCGGCCTTGGGGCCATCGCCATCGGCACGGCCCAGCAGCGGGACGACCTGGCTGAGCACGCCGGTGACCGCGATCCACAGCAGGAACACCGAAAAGAACACCGAAAGCCAGCGGTGCCACTTGCGCATGAAGAGATCCCCTTTGATATTGCGAATTGATCGCAGGTCTATAAGTGCTTGCCGGGATCAGGCAAGCGGCGGGATTGTCGCGCGTTGTCGCAGGAAAGTGCAAGCCGCGAAATGTCGCAGGCGGTAACGTCGCAGCCTGGCAGGTGATCCCGTCAGCGCGTGGCGCCCCGATCGAACACATGCGCGGCAAGCGGGGCGAGGCGGCGCGCGCCGACCACGCTGAGGTGCTCGGTATCGCGGTAGAACGCGCGGCCCTGCAGCGAGCCGAGGCACTGCCCGCCCCGGCACAGCAAGGGCGCGGGATCGAGCAGGCGCAGTCCGCAGCGCCGCGATGCATCGCGCAGCATGGCATCGGCCTGGGCATTGGCGCGCTCGTGCAGGGCGAGCGGCGTGGTGATCTCCCCCGCCACGCCATCGCGCAGGCGGCGTTCGAGCGCGAGCGGGACCGGCTCGGCAAAACCGGGCACGGGCAGCAGCGCATACGTCGGGCCGGCCTGCGCCAGCTTGCAGGCGGTGTCCCGGAAGTTGCGCACCACGCTGGCGGCATCGCCGGCGGCCTCCTCGCGTCCGAACGGGCCGTAGACGACGTCGAAATAGGACTGCCAGCTGGCGATCAGCACCACGGGCATGGTGCGCGGCCGGGCGAGCGAGGGCAGCACGCGCGTGGCGAATTCGCCGCAGCGGCTGGGCACGACGGCAGTGCGCCCGCCGAACACCGGCATGCACCCGACGTAGGCGCCGAACTGGAAGGCGCGGTCCGGCCCCGCGGCAGCCTCGAACGCGGGGAAAGCGGCGGCGGCGTGGCTGTCTCCCACAAGGATCAGCTGTGGTGCGCCCTTGCCGAAGCGGCACAGCGACGGCGCTTCGCCAGGCAGCGCGAAGCAGCGCGGCGGGAACGATGGCAGGGTGCGGGCATCGCTTTCGACCTGGGCGATGGCGGGGCCGAAGCGGTTCGGCAGGCCTTCGCTGCGGGCAATCGCCCAGCCAGCAGCGGCCACCAGCGCGAGCGCCGCCACCAGCGCCAGCGCACCGCGCCGCCGCGCGCGAAACCGGCGCGGCGCCTGTTCGATGATGTGGTACGAGGCAAGGCCGAGCGCCGCCGAAAGCGCGATGGCGGCCGCGCTCCAGCGCAGGTCGGCGGGGTGGCTGGCATTGACCCACAGCGCCAGCGGCCAGTGCCAGAGGTAGATCGAATAGGAGGCAAGGCCGAGCCAGCCGGTCGCGCGTTCGACCGGATCGGGCAGGCGGGCGGGACCGGCGGCGAGGATCAGCGCGGTGCCGAGCGTGGGCAGCAGCGCGAGCACGCCCGGCCAGGCGCGATCGTCGGCCAGCGCCAGCGTCAGCGCGAGCAGCGCAGCGCCCGCCAGCCGCAGGATGCGGGCGCGGGGCGCGGCCAATTCCGGCGCGTACCAGACAAGGCCGCCCGCCAGCAGCTCCCACGCGCGCGAGGGCAGCAGGTAGAACGCGGCGATCGGCAGGTGGCGCAGCAGCCACAGCGAGATGGCGAAGGATGCCAGCGCGCCCAGCGCCAGCAATGCGGGGATCCAGCGGCGCAGGCCCAGCTTCCACACCGCCAGCAGCACGACCGGATAGAGCAGGTAGAACTGCCATTCGAGGCTGAGCGACCAGGTGTGGAGCAGCCATTCCTGCCCGATGTCGGCCCCGAAATAATCGACGTGCGCGCGCAGGTTGCTGGCAAACAGCGCCGCCATCGCCGCGTTCTTGCCGAGGATCTGGTAATCGGCGGGGATCAGCCGGAACCACCCCACGCCGAGCAGGACGGCGAGCAGCACGACCAGCGCCGGCACGATGCGCAAGGTGCGGTTGACGTAGAAATCGAGGAGCGAGAACCGCGCCGCTTCGAGCCGCGAGACGACGATGCCGGTCATCAGGAAGCCCGAGACGACGAAGAACACGTCGACCCCGGCAAAGCCGCCGGGAAAGCCGGCAAGACGGTAGTGGAAGCCCATCACCGCGACGATGGCCATCGCGCGCAGGACGTTGATGTCGGACCGGAACGCTGGCGATGCGGGCGGTGCGAGGGCGACGGCGTGCCGCCCGGTCGCAGGACTTTCCGTCATGCGCCGAAGCCGATGGCCGCAACGTGCTGGAAAGGCCGCAGGACATTGAAGGGGCAGCGAATGCGCACATTGTGAGCATTAACTGAAATTTCATAAGGCGCGAGCGCGGACCTTAGTTACTCCACAGGGAAAGTTAGATCGGTTGAAAATGAGGTTGGTGATGGCAGGAAGCAAATCTTTGGGGGGCTGAAATCAGCCCCCCAAAGGCAGTTAAGCGTAGCGGAACAGCTTCCACGTGACCGCCTTGCCATTATGCGGAGGCATGCGATTGCCCTTTGCGATGGGAGCAGTTGTGGACGGGGTATCGAGCGACTTCCAGTCCCCGGATTCAGGGCAGGTTTCGCCGGTGCGTGCGGTGGTGCCGAGCGGCTTCCGCGTATTATAGTAATTCATCTTTTCTACTCCGTCGTTGGTGCTGCCGAATGGCGGGCACCGGTTGCATTCACGCCCGGAGCGCAGATGCGCTTCGAGCACTCTTGCAAGCCGAGGTCTGGAAGATGAATGCGCTGCTGCCTCCTCAGGCAATTCACAGCTTATCCACAGTACCTTCCGCCCTGAATCCAATCGGATCAGGTTGACCAAAACGACGGTCCGTGCGAGTCAGGAGCTGCCAAGCGGGCTGCTCGTCGACACCGTCGTTCAGCTTGCCGGGGAAGGTTGTCGAAAGACTGCCTTCCCCTTTTTGCTTCTCTTCAATCGAATCGAAGCAAACACCTAAATATCTCTTGCGACAGCCGCCGACGAATCGACGGCTATCGCAAGTGGTCACTTTTCCACAGCTACAAGCCTAACTCACTGGCAGGCGAGGCATTCCTCGTAGTCGGTCGGGCCGGCGCTGAGTTCGATCTTGGGCGCTTCGGCGGTGTTGTCGGCTTCGACGCCACCGGCGAACCCTGCGCGCTGGACCGACTTCGAGCGGAGGTAGTAGAGCGACTTGATGCCCTTTTCCCACGCCTGGAAGTGGAGCATCAGCAGGTCCCACTTGTCGACGTCTGCCGGGATGTAGAGGTTGAGCGACTGCGCCTGGTCGATGAACGGGGTGCGGTCGGCCGCGAATTCGAGCAGCCAGCGCTGATCGATTTCGAAGCTGGTCTTGTAGATCGCCTTTTCTTCCGGGCTGAGGAAGTCGAGGTGCTGGACCGAGCCGCCGCGTTCGAGGATCGAGTTCCACACGTTGGTGGAATCCTTCGACTTTTCCTGCAGCAGCTTTTCGAGGTACTCGTTCTTGACCACGAACGAGCCGGACAGCGTCTTGTGCGTGTAGATGTTGGCCGGGATCGGTTCGATGCAGGCGCTGGTGCCGCCGCAAATGATCGAGATCGACGCGGTGGGCGCGATCGCCATCTTGCACGAGAAGCGCTGCATCACGCCCATGTCGGCCGCATCCGGGCAGGGGCCGCGTTCCTGCGCCAGCAGCAGCGACGCTTCATCGGCCTTGGCGGCGATGTGCTTGAACATCTTGAGGTTCCAGGCCTTGGCCATGGCGCTCTCGAAAGCGATGCCCTTCTTCTGCAGGAACGAGTGGAAGCCCATCACGCCCATGCCGACGCTGCGTTCGCGCATCGCGGAATAGCGGGCGCGGGCCATCTCTTCGGGGGCCCGGTCGATGTAGTCCTGCAGGACGTTGTCGAGGAAGCGCAGGACGTCTTCGATGAACTGCTTGTCGCCGTTCCATTCGTCCCAGGTTTCGAGGTTGAGCGACGAGAGGCAGCACACCGCAGTGCGATCGTTGCCCAAGTGGTCGCGCCCCGTAGGCAGGGTGATTTCCGAGCACAGGTTCGAGGTCGAGACCTTGAGGCCCAGATCGCGGTGATGCTTGGGCATCGTGCGGTTCACCGTGTCGTTGAACACGATGTAGGGCTCGCCCGTGGCGAGGCGGGTTTCGACCAGCTTCTGGAACAGGCTGCGCGCATCGACCTTGCCGCGCACAGAGCCGTCCTTGGGGCTGCGCAGCGCGAATTCGGCGCCATCGCGGACGGCTTCCATGAATTCGTCGGTCAGCAGCACGCCGTGGTGCAGGTTCAGCGCCTTGCGGTTGAAATCGCCCGAAGGCTTGCGGATTTCGAGGAACTCCTCGATTTCCGGGTGCGACACGTCGAGGTAGCACGCCGCCGAACCACGGCGCAGCGAACCCTGGCTGATCGCGAGGGTGAGGCTGTCCATCACGCGCACGAAGGGGATGATGCCGCTGGTCTTGCCGTTGAGGCCGACGGATTCGCCGATGCCGCGCACCTGGCCCCAGTAGGTGCCGATGCCGCCGCCGCGCGAGGCGAGCCAGACGTTTTCGTTCCAGGTGCCGACGATGCCTTCGAGGCTGTCTTCGACCGAGTTCAGGTAGCACGAGATGGGCAGGCCACGGCCCGTGCCGCCGTTCGAGAGGACGGGCGTTGCCGGCATGAACCACAGCTTCGAGATGTAGTCGTAGAGCCGCTGGGCGTGGCCCTGATCGTCGGCATAGGCATCGGCGACGCGGGCGAACAGGTCCTGGTACTTTTCACCGGGCAGCAGGTAGCGGTCGTCGAGCGTGTCCTTGCCGAACGCGGTCAGCAGCGCATCGCGAGAGGCATCGGTGGCGATCGAGAAGCGGCGCGGCTGGACGGTCTTGGAATCGACCTTGGCCGCAGGGGCCGCCGCCGCGGCAACGGTGGCCGCCATGGCCGCCGTCATGCCTGCGAGCAGGGTATCGCTGCCCTGATCCTTGGTACCCATGCCGATTGCCTGCGCCTCGTTCGGGGCTTCGGGCGCGAGCGTGGCGGTGCCGCCATCCGTGCCGCTATCGAAACCCAGTTCATCCTGTGTCGTCACGGAGCCGTCCCCAGTCCTGAAATCCACCTGCAACCCCCGCTTCGCGGGCCCGGCGCGAGAGCGCGAGGCCGTTTTCATGATCCTGCTGTCCCGAAGGCGAAGCGGCGAACCGCAAGCGCTTCTGACTGGCCCGGTCGAATCGGGGCTGGCCCGATCCTACACCGATTGGAACATAACTGGAACGAGAGTTCCGGGTTGCCCAACCGATATAGGTATCCGGCGGGGGACCTGCGACTTGTCGCGCGGAGGGCGCAGAGGGCTGCCGCGCACTTTACAGTGCCCGTCCGCTTCAAACAAGGTCTAGAGGTCCCCCACCGGTTCAACCACTATCCATAGTGCCTCAACCATCTTGAGACACAAGGGGGGGATGGCCTGAAGGGCGATTCGTTTCGTCGCAGTTACGATTCGTTTCATCGCAGTGACAGCCATTGTGCAGTGCAGCGACGCGTGGGGCGAGGCCCTGTTCAAGGGGGGATGTGGATTACGTAAAATAAATTTGCGCCCGGCACGGGACCTGTGGAAAATCGTTATGGGACGGCTCGGGCCTGGACGCCCTGCAGAAGGTGCAAGCGCAGATGCTCAATATCCTGTCGATACTCGTGACCGGCCTTGTCGTCGGCGCGCTCGCCCGGTTCGTCTATCCCGGCGCGGTCGAGATGGGGCTGCTCAAGACGATCCTGCTCGGCATCGGCGGTTCGCTGGTGGCGGGGCTGTTCGCCAGCTGGCGCGACAAGAGCACGTTCGGCGATGGCGTGAGCCGCGCCGGCTGCCTCGCTTCGGTGATCGGGGCGGTGGTGCTGATCTTCCTCGGCCGGCATCTCTGAGACCAAGGGGCGCCTGCCCCGGGGGCGGCGGGGGCCTTGTCTGCATGGTGGCGTGCCAAGCGGGTGCGTGGCGTCCACGCGCTGGCGCACGAAGACCGGCAAGCCGAGGTTCATCGCCGGTCGGCATGATCGACATGGCAATGACCAAGTTGCCGAGGCCGAGTTCAATCTAAACTATAGTCAAGTTTATCGCAGAACATTCGATAAGGAAATTATCCGCTTCGGTCCGGATAAGGCAATTGTTGCGTCTTATTTTGGAGCGAAGTGTCTCCTAAGATTCCAGTAACGTGCGACCAGCCGTGCCAACAGTTGGCAGCAAACTGTCATGAACGAAAATTAATTCTCATATAACTTTCGCGGACTTCCCATTTTAGGCTGCAAAGCTATGTCTGCTGCGGTGCGGTATGGTGAAACCAATGATGCCACGTAAGGCGCGCTTCGGCATCGTCTGGAGCCAGTTCGCGGACTATCACTGCGACCGCTGCGACGCGATCGGGCAGCGTCTCGGCGAGCGCTACGACGTGCTCGCGGTCGAAGTGGCGACGGGGTCGCAGACCTATTCCTGGCCCGCCTCGCGGCCCCTGGGCTTTGCCCGCAAGCAGACGCTGTTCCCCGGCGCAGAGCTGGAATCGCTGTCGTTCTTCAAGCGCACCAGGGCGCTGCTGGGAGCCCTGTGGGGATGCCAGACGGTGTTCATCGGCATTCCCTACAGCGACCCTTACGTGATCGTGACGTCCTGGCTGCTGCGCCTGTTCGGCCGCCGCGTGGTGATGATGACCGATTCCAAGCATGACGATGCCCAGCGCAATGTCGTGGTCGAAGTGCTCAAGCGCCTGATCCTGCTGCCCTATTCGGCGGCGATCGTTTCGGGCGGGCGGGCGCTGCACTATGTCCGGTCGCTGGGCATCGCGCGGCAGGCGGTGGTGCCGGGCTACGACGTGGTCAGCTGCGAGCGGGTCGAGCGGCAGGCCGGCGCGCTGGTGGAGACGGCGCAGGTTGCCTACGAGGACCGCCCGTTCGTGTTTGCCGGTCGCTTCGTGCCCAAGAAGAACCTGACGTCGCTGGTGCGCGCCTATGCCGGCTATGTCGCGCGGACCAAGGCGCCGGTGCGGCGGCTGGTGCTGATCGGCGCGGGGCCGAAGGAAAGCCAGCTGCGCGCGCTGATCGCCGAACTCGACATCGTGGGGCTGGTCGATTTCACCGGCTTCCTCGGCAGCGAGGAGGTGGCCCGGCGGATGAGCGGCGCGCTGGCGCTGGTGCTGGTCAGCCACATCGAGCAGTGGGGGCTGGTCGTCAACGAGGCGGCGAGCCTGGGGCTGCCCGCGATCGTTTCGAGCGCGGTGGGCGCGAGCGATGCGCTGGTGCGCAATCTCGTCAACGGCTACGTGGTCGAGGCGAGCAGCATCGAGGCGATCACCCGCGCGATGTGCGCCATGGCCGAGGACGAGGCGCGCTGGCGCGGCATGGTCGAGGAAACGCGCAAGCGGGCGACCTTTGCCGACGTGGGACGGCTGGCCGATGCGGTGCAATACCTGCTCGAGCCCGAGACGCCGGGGCTGCGCGAGCGGATCGAACTGTTCATCTGCGAATCCGCCGGCGGCACCTTTGCCGAGGACACCACGCTGCGCAGCGCGGCGCGCACGCTGGCGGGACATCGCCACGCCAACACCTGAACCCCTCCTAGGGCGCGATCAGGGCACCAGCACGGTGTCGACGGGCTTTTCGGCCGTTTCCGGATAATCGAGATTGTAGTGCAGGCCCCGGCTTTCGTGCCGCGCGCGGGCCGAGCGGACGATGAGTTCGGCGCTCTGCAGCAGGTTGCGCAGCTCGATCAGGTCGGTCGAGACGCGGAAGTGGCCGTAGTAGTCGTTCACTTCGTCGAACAGCAGCTTGATGCGATGCGCGGCGCGTTCGAGCCGCTTGTTGGTGCGCACGATGCCCACGTAGTTCCACATGAAGCGGCGGATTTCGGTCCAGTTCTGCTTGATGACGACTTCCTCGTCGGAATCGGTCACGCGGCTTTCATCCCACGGCCGCACGGCGGGCGGCGCATCGAAGCTGTCCCAGCGCGCCAGGATGTCGCGCGCGGCGGCATCGCCGAACACGAAGCATTCGAGCAGCGAATTCGATGCGAGGCGGTTGGCGCCGTGCAGCCCGCTTTCGGTGCATTCGCCCGCGGCATATAGGCCGGGCAGGTCGGTGCGGCCGGCGAGATCGATGAGGATGCCGCCGCAGGTGTAGTGCTGGGCGGGCACCACCGGGATCGGCTGGCGCGTCATGTCGATGCCAAGGCCGAGCAGGCGTTCGTAGATGTTGGGGAAGTGGCCACGCACGAAATCGGCCGGCATGTGGCTGATGTCGAGGTGAACGTAGTCGAGCCCGAACTTCTTGATTTCGGAATCGATCGCGCGGGCGACGACATCGCGCGGGGCGAGTTCGAGCCGTTCGGGATCGTAGAAGGTCATGAAGCGCTTGCCGGTGCGCGGATTGACCAGCCGCCCGCCTTCGCCGCGCACCGCCTCGGTGATGAGGAAGTTCTTGACGTCGAGGTTGTAGAGGCAGGTCGGGTGGAACTGCATCATCTCCATGTTGGAGATGCGCGCGCCCGCCCGCCAGGCCATGGCGATGCCATCGCCGGTGGCGCCGCGCGGGGCGGTGCTGAACTGATAGACGCGGCCCGCGCCGCCGGTCGCCAGGATCGTGGCGCGCGCGGTGTAGGCTTCGACCCGGCCGGTGCTTTCGTCGAGCGCGTAGACGCCCCACACGCGGCCCGAGCCCGAATAGCGCGCGGCTTCGTGGCGGCCGGTGATCAGGTCGATGCAGGCATGGCCCGGCAGCAGGGTGATGTTGGGATGATCGGTCGCCGCCTTGAGCAGCGCCTTCTGCACGGCAGCGCCGGTGGCATCGTCGACGTGGACGATGCGGCGGTGCGAATGGCCCCCTTCGCGGGTAAGGTGCAGGCTGCCCTGTTCGGCGTTGAAGGGCACGCCGAGTTCGGCGAGGCGGGCAATCGCCTGCGGGGCGTGTTCGACGACGAATTCGACCGTTTCGCGGCGGTTGAGCCCGGCGCCGGCGATCATCGTGTCGCGAATGTGGTTGTCGAAAGTATCGCCTTCGTCGAGCACGGCGGCGATGCCGCCCTGGGCCCAGTTGGTCGAGCCGCCATCGAGCGCCCCCTTGGCCAGCACGAGCACTTTGCAGCGTTCGGCGAGGACAAGGGCTGCTGTAAGGCCGGCGGCGCCGGAGCCGATGATCAGGACGTCATGTTGGGTCAAAACCGCGCGGCTCCGCTAGCAGATGGGCAGGACCTGCCCTTTGCGCCCGTGGCCGCAGTTTGAAAAGACGGTTCACAGGGGCAACATGCTTAATGTCCGAAAATCAATAAACTGCGGACATTACGTATTTTTCATTTCGCAGTCGCAGCATCCGGGGTAAGGTATGCCGACTCCAGCGCAGGTTTTGAAAAGCAATGTTCGGTAGACTGCTTTGCCTTTTCAACCGGCATCGGCCCCAGCGGGATCGGATCTCGTGGGATGGGCTGTCGTATGTCTCGCACTGCCGCCACTGCGGCGCGGGCATTCGCCGCCGCCCGCGCGGCGGCTGGCGCGCCGACAAGGAAGAAGTCAGCCCCGTTCAGTAACTTGGCCGATCACCCGGCGGTGGTGAGGCGAACGAACACATCCTCGAGATCCGCTTCGCGCGTGGACACGTCGGCAATCGCGTAGCCCTGGTCCTGCACAAGCGCGAGGACCTGCCCGGCGTTCATCCGGTCCTTGTCGTAGGTGATTTCGACCGTGCGCTCGCCAGCGACCGTGCTTTTCAGGAACGCAGGATGTTGCGGTGCAGCGGAAACGTCCCGATCGACCGTCAGAACGACGATCTTTTCGCGCGCCATATCGACCAGTTCGCGCGTCGGCTTGTTGGTGATCAGCTTGCCGTGGTTGATGATCGCGATGCGGTCGCACAGTTCCTCGGCCTCTTCGAGGTAGTGCGTGGTAAGGACGACGGTGACGCCTTCCTCGCGGTTCAGCTTGACCACGAGTTCCCACAACTGGCGGCGCAGTTCGACGTCCACGCCGGCGGTCGGCTCGTCGAGCACCAGCACCGGCGGGCTGTGGACCATCGCCTTGGCCACCAGCAGACGGCGCTTCATGCCCCCCGAAAGCGAGCGGGCATAAGCATCGGCCTTGTCGGTAAGATGCACAGCGCGCAGCAGGTCCATCGAGCGGCGCTGCGCCTTGGGCACGCCATAGAGCCCGGCCTGGATGTCGAGCACTTCCACGGGCGTGAAGAAGGGGTCGAACACGATTTCCTGCGGCACGATGCCGATCGAGGCCTTCGCGTTGCGCGAGTGGCGATCGATGTCGTGCCCCCAGATCTCGACATGGCCCGATGATTTCATCACGAGCCCGGCGAGCGTGTTGATCAGCGTGGACTTGCCTGCGCCGTTGGGGCCGAGCAGGCCGAAGATCTGGCCTTGCGGCACATCGAAGCTGACCCCGTCGAGCGCGAGCTTGCCCGGGGCCTTGCCGGTGGGGGCGTAACGCTTGACGAGATCGCGGATCTGGATGGCGGGCGGGGTGGTCATGGCGTTCTCCCTGCCTGCGCGAAAGGACAAGGTAAAGGGGCAACTAGGGTGACGGCCTAGCATCACGGGCCCGCTTGTCGCCTGCACGCGGTTTTGCTAGCGCGCGAGGCCATGATCAAGGCTCCCGAGACGATCTTCACCGACTCCACCCGCGTATGGTGCGATGGCGCGACCGACATTCGCGGCGGCAGCGCGCTGGGCCACCCGCGCGTCTACATGGAAATCGACGAGAAGGGCTTTGCCGAGTGCGGTTACTGCGACCGCCGCTTCGTGCTGAAGGGCGGCCCGGCCGAGGCCGGCATCCACGAAGTTTCGCCCGGCGACATCAATCCGGAATAAGCGTTCGGCGTGAGCCTGCGCCCGTAGTGACGCGGGTGCAGTAGCAAGGGACAGCGAACGCGCCTATATCGGGGCGATGGATACCCGCTCGCTGCTCTATCGCCCTGGCCTGCTCACCCCCGACGATGCGCTGCGCCTTGCGCGCGACACGCTCAAGGCGTGCGACGACGGCGAGCTCTATCTCCAGTTCATCGCGTCCGAAAGCTTCGGCTTCGATGACGGGCGGCTCAAGACCGCAGACTATTCGCGCGACGCGGGCTTCGGCCTGCGCGGCGTTTCGGGCGAGATGACCGGCTTTGCCCATGCCAACGAGATTTCCGCGGCCGCCATCGCGCGGGCGGGCGAGACGCTGGCGCTGCTCGATCCGGCCAAGGGGCAGGCGGCGCCGCCGCCCCGCGGGCACAACCGCCATCTCTATACCGATGCCTCGCCGCTCGATGCCGTGCCGTTCGAGGCCAAGGTCCGCCTGCTCGAGACCATCGATGCCGCCGCGCGGGCTCGCGATCCGCGCGTGGCGCAAGTGTCGGCCTCGCTTTCGGCGAGCTGGTCGGTGGTGGAGATCGTGCGCGCCGACGGTTTCGTCGCGCACGACGTGCGGCCGCTGGTGCGATTGAACGTGTCGATCGTGGCCGAGCACAACGGGCGGCGCGAGACGGGCACGTTCGGGATCGGCGGGCGGCGGCTTTACGACGACCTGTTCGCGCCCGAGACGTGGAACCGGGCCATCGACAGCGCGCTGGCGCAGGCGCTGGTGAACCTGGAATCGGTGGCGGCCCCGGCGGGCGAGATGACCGTGCTGGTCGGTCCCGGCTGGCCCGGCGTGCTGCTGCACGAAGCGGTGGGCCACGGGCTGGAAGGCGATTTCAACCGCAAGGGCACCAGCGCGTTTTCGGGCCGCATCGGCCAGCGCGTGGCCGCGCCGGGCGTGACCGTGATCGACGACGGGTCGCTGCTCGGCGTGAACGGGCAGGGGCGGCGCGGCTCGCTCTCGATCGACGACGAAGGCACGCCGACGCAGGAGAACATCCTGATCGAGGACGGCATCCTGAAAGGCTATATCCAGGATCGGCTTAACGCGCGGCTGATGGGCGTGGAGCCGACCGGCAACGGTCGCCGCGAAAGCTATGCCCACGCGCCGATGCCGCGGATGACCAACACCTTCATGCGCGGCGGCAACGACGATCCGGCCGAGCTGCTGTCCCGCGTGAAGAACGGCATCTATGCCAAGAGCTTCGGCGGCGGGCAGGTGGACATCACCAGCGGCAAGTTCGTGTTTTCCTGCACCGAGGCCTACCGCGTGGAGAACGGCAAGCTCGGCGCGCCGATCAAGGGCGCGACGCTGATCGGCGACGGGCCGACCGTGCTGACCCGCGTGACTGGGATCGGCAACGACATGGCGCTGGACGAAGGCGTCGGCATCTGCGGCAAGGGCGGGCAGTCGGTGCCGGCGGGCGTGGGGCAGCCGACGCTGCTGGTCGAAGGGCTGACCGTGGGCGGCACCGCCTGATCGGGCAGGGGTGGAGGAGGATGCCGTGGCGCAGGGGCAGGTCATCACCGGCGGATGCGGCTGCGGCGCGGTGCGCTATACCGCCATCGACGTCGGCTTGCGCCCCTATGCCTGCCACTGCACCGGCTGCCAGTCCCGGCAGGGATCGGCCTTTGCGTTGAACCAGCAGGTCGCCGCGTCCGATCTTGTCGTCGATGGCGAGACGATCTCGGGCACGGTGCTGGCGGTGAGCGGAGCGCGGGTGACGCACCATGCCTGCCCGTTCTGCCTGACGCGGCTCTACACCGTGAACGAACGCCGCCCGGAGTGGCCGACGATCCGCGCGGGCACGCGAGACGACAGTGCGGGGCTGGTCCCTGCCTTCCATGTGTGGGTGCGCGACAAGCAGCCATGGATCGCGCTGCCGGCCGGCGCAATCGCCTTCGATACGCAGCCGGCCGACGACGAATGGGCGGCGCTCGCCCGTGGCGAGGCACCATGAGGCAGGGCGCGGTGATCATCCTGCCGGTCAGCACCCGTTCAGGCGCAAGGCAATATCGATCGAAGATCGAACGCAGAAGGAAACGCGAATCATGGCGAAGACAGCACGCAATATGGGGCTTGCCCTTGCGGCAGGCGCAATGGTTCTGGCAGGCGGCGTTTCGGCCGAGGCGAAACCCCGGCTGACCGGCGAGCAGCAGCTTGCCAAGCTGCTCGAGGGGCGGGTCGCGGGCGAGCCGGTCGACTGCATCTATAACCCGGCGGTTTCCTCGGCCCGCGTGATCAACAAGACCGCGATCGTCTATGACACGGGCAGCACGCTTTACGTGCAGCGGCCGAAGACGGGCGCCGAATCGCTCGACGACGATGACATCCTCGTCACGCGACTGACCGGATCGCAGCTGTGCAGCGTCGACACCGTTCAGCTGCGCGACCGCGTGGGCGGCTTCTGGCGGGGTTTCGTCGGGCTGGACAAGTTCGTGCCGTACAAGAAGGTGAAGGTCGCGGCGGCGCAGTAAGCGCCGCATAGCGACCGTTGCGCTGGCAAGCGATCGGCAGGAGAGCTAGACGGGAGCCATGATTCTCCGTCTCGCTTCTCCAGCCGATGCCACTGCGCTCGCCGACCTTGGCCGGCGCGCGGTGACCGCCAAGTTCGTCCACCTCTACAAGCCCGAGGATTTCGCGACTTTCCTGGGCCAGGCGCACAGTGACGCCAAGGTCGCTTCCGAGATCGCCGATCACGGCATGCGCATCGCAGTGATCGAGGAAGACGGCGCACTGATCGCGTTCTGCAAGCTGGTGCTGAGCAGCACGCTGTCGGAAGGGTACAGCGATGCGGCTCGTCCGCTGGAACTGAAGCAGCTCTACACCGACCCGGCGCGGATCGGGGGCGGGCTGGGCAAGCGGCTGATGGACTGGGCCCTGGCGCAGGCGGCGCTGGAAGGCGCGGACGAAGTGCAGCTGACCGTCTACAGCGAAAACGTCGAGGCGCAGCGGTTCTACCACCGCTATGGCTTTGCCAAGATCGCGGACATCGAATTCTGGGTCGGCAATCATTGCGATCCCGAGTTTCTCTATGCCCGAAAGATGACATCCAAGATTGATGGCGCTGGCGGTAGCCTTGCCGACGCGGCGCAGGTATAGGACCAGCCCATGTCTTCGATCCGTCCCTGGCGCACGATAGAGCGTCGCAAGAGCCGCCAGATCATGGTCGGTTCGGTCCCCGTCGGCGGCGATGCCCCGATTACCGTCCAGACCATGACCAACACGCCCACCAGCGATGCGGTCGCGACGATCGACCAGATCCGTCGCTGCGAGGAGGCGGGCGCCGACATCATCCGCGTTTCGTGCCCCGACGTGGAGAGCACCGCTGCGTTCGGCAAGATCGTCAAGGCGGCCCGCGTGCCGCTGGTTGCCGACATCCACTTCCACTACAAGCGCGCGCTGGAAGCCGCCGATGCGGGCGCGGCGTGCCTGCGCATCAATCCGGGCAACATCGGTTCGAACGAGCGCGTGGCCGAAGTGGTGCGCGCGGCCAAGGCCAACGGCTGCGCCATTCGCATCGGCGTGAACGCCGGCAGCCTAGAGAAGGATCTGCTGGAAAAGTACGGCGAGCCGTGCCCCGAGGCGCTGGTGGAATCTGCGCTCGATCACATCAAGCTGCTGCAGGACCACGATTTCCACGAATACAAGGTGGCGGTGAAGGCCAGCGACGTGTTCCTGGCCGTGAGCGCCTACATGGGGCTTGCCGAAGCGGTAGACTGTCCGCTGCACCTTGGCATCACCGAGGCGGGCGGGCTGATCGGCGGCACGGTCAAGTCCTCGATCGGGATCGGCAACCTGCTGTGGGCGGGCATCGGCGACACGCTGCGCGTTTCGCTTTCGGCCGAGCCGGAAGAGGAAGTGCGCGTCGGCTTCGAGATCCTCAAGGCACTGGGGCTGCGCACCCGCGGCGTGCGCGTGGTTTCGTGCCCCAGCTGCGCGCGGCAGGGCTTCGACGTGATCCGCACGGTGGAAGCGCTGGAAAAGCGGCTGACCCATATCAAGACGCCGATCTCGCTGTCGGTGCTGGGCTGCGTGGTCAATGGTCCGGGCGAAGCGCGCGAGACCGATATCGGCGTGACCGGCGGCGGCAACGGCAAGCACATGGTCTACCTGTCGGGCGTGACCGACCACCATGTGCAGTCCGAAGAGATGCTCGACCACATCGTCGCGCTGGTGGAGGCCAAGGCCGCCGAGATCGAGGCCGCGTCCGACGCAGTGACCGAGGCGGCGGAGTGATGCTGCGCGCCGGGGCGGCCGTGCTGGCGCTGGTGGCAGTGCTGGCAGGCCGGGCCGAGGCGCGCGAGCCGATCATCGACATGCACCTGCACGCGCTGGCGGCGGACCAGCAGGGCCCGCCGCCGCTGGCGCTGTGCAGCCCCATCACCATGCCGGTGTGGGACCCGGCGCACGCCCCGATGGAGAACTTCGGCACGCTGTTCCAGGGGGCGGGGTGCAGCGATCCCATCGTTTCGCCGAAGACCGACGACGAGGTGATGACGCGCTCGATCTCGCAGCTTGAAAAGTACAATGTCATCGGGCTCGTCTCCGGTCCCAAGGCGGTTGTCGACCGGTGGCGCAAGGCCGCGCCCGCGCGGCTGATCCCCAGCCTCATCCCCGACTGGCCGCTGGCCGCTGGCTTCGAGCAGGAATTCGCCGCGCTTCATGCGCAGGGCGAGGCCATGGCGATCGGCGAGCTTGGCCTGCAGTACGATGGCGTCGCGCCGGACGATCCGCGCGCGGAGAGGATCTGGGCCTTCGCCGAAAAGGAAGACCTGCCGGTATCGATCCACGTGGGCCCTGGGCCGCCGGGCGTCGGCTACCTTCCCGGCTCGGGCTACCGTGCGCGGCTGTCGAGCCCGCTGCTGCTGGAGGAGGTGCTGCTGCGCCACCCCAAGCTGCGGCTGAACGTGATGCACGCGGGCTTTCCCATGCGCGATGACATGATCGCGCTGCTCTACAGCCATCCGCAGGTCTATGTGGATCTGGGGGTGATCGACTGGACGCAGCCGCGCGCCACCTTCCACGCCTATCTCAAGGCACTGGTCGACGCGGGCTTTGCCAAGCGGATCATGTTCGGTTCGGACCAGATGGTCTGGCCAGAAGCGATCGGCAAGGCGATCGAGGCGGTCGAAAGTGCGCCGTTCCTGACCAGGGCGCAGAAGCGCGACATCTTCTACAATAACGCCGCGCGCTTCCTGCGGCTTGACGCAGCGACGATGGCCCGCCACGCGGCGATGTAGGCCTTTGCCGGATTTCGCCGGGGGCCAACCGGACCTGCCCTTGACCCCTTCACGCCACGGCCTTCCCGCTCTTCACCTGCTGCTCGCGCTTGCCGTCATGGCGGTGTGGGGGACGAACTTCGTCGTCATCAAGCTGGCGCTCGCGCATCTGCCGCCGCTGACGCTGGCGATGCTTCGCTTCGTGCTGGTGTTCTTCCCGCTCGCGCTGGTACTGCCGCGGCCGAAGGTGCCGTGGCGCAACCTGGCGTTCTATGGCGTGCTGATCGGCGCGGGGCAGTTCGGGCTGCTGTTCACGGCGATGCGCGGGCAGATCACGCCGGGGCTCGCCAGCCTGGTGGTGCAGGTGCAGGTGTTCTTCACGATCGGCCTGTCGATGCGGCTGACCGGCGAACGCGTTGCGCTGGCGCAAGTGGCGGCGCTGCTGCTGGCGACGGCGGGCCTTGCGGTGATCCTGACCCACACCGACGGCAGCGCGACGCCGCTGGGGCTGGTGCTGGTGCTGGCCGCGGCGTTGAGCTGGTCGGGCGGCAACATGGTGGCAAGGGCGGCCGGCCAGCATGACCCGAAACTCAACATGCTTTCCTATGTCGTCTGGTCGGCGCTGTTCGCGGTGCCGCCGCTGCTCGGCTTTGCGCTTCTGCTCGAAGGGCCGGCGGCGATGGCGCGCGGGATCGCGGCGGCCGATGGCTGGACCTGGGGCGCGGTGCTGTGGCAATCGGTCGGCAACACGATGTTCGGCTACGCCGCGTGGGGCTGGCTGCTGGGCAGGCATCCGGCCGCGCAAGTCGCGCCGCTGGCGCTGCTGGTGCCGGTGTTCGGGCTTGGCGCATCGGCGCTGGTGCTGGGTGAGGCGCTGCAGACCTGGAAGCTGGTGGCCTTCGCGCTGGTCATGGCGGGGCTTGCGCTGGGCATGCTGTGGCCGCGCCTGAAAACGATGATGCAGACGGGGAAGACACGATGACGCTTTCGATACGGACGGCAACGCGCGGCGACACCGGCCTAATCGCCGAACTGATCCGCGCGCTGGCCGAGTATGAAAAGCTGGCCGGTGAAGTGCGCTTCGACGAGGCGGTTCTGGCCGAAAAGCTGTTCGGCGCGCGGCCCTTTGCCGAAGTGGTGATCGGCGAGATCGACGGGGTGGCGCAGGGCTTTGCCCTGTTCTTCCACAATTTCTCGACCTTCGAAGGCAAGCCGGGGATCTATCTCGAAGACCTGTTCGTGCGGCCCGAGGCGCGCGGCAGCGGCCTTGGCAAGGCGCTGCTTTCGCACCTTGCCGCGCTGGCGGTGGAGCGCGACTGCGCGCGGCTCGAATGGTCGGTGCTCGACTGGAACGAGCCGTCGATCGGCTTCTACAAGGCCTTGGGCGCGCGCTTCATGGACGAATGGACCGTGATGCGCGTCGACGGGGCGGCGCTGGCGCAACTGGGCGCAGGTGCGGCAACCCTTGCAGAAAAGGCCTAGGCCGCGCGTTCAGGCTGCGGCAGGATCGGCACTGCTATGGACGGGGCGATGAAGCGCGACAGACGAGACGTGTTGAAAGGCGCAGGGCTTGCCGCGCTGGCAGCGGCGCTGCCCACGCGCGTGTTCGCGCAGGCCGCAACCGCCAGCGAGCGCGACCGGCGCATCCTGGGCGTCGCCAAGGATCGGCTGGAGCAATACCGCGGCTCGCTGTGGCGAACCGATCTGGTCGGCGTGGCCGATTTCGGCCTGCCTTCCAGCATGCCGCGCTTCCATTTCGCGGACCTTGAAAAGGGTGAGGTGCGTTCGTTCCTCGTCGCCCATGGCAAGGGGTCGGACCCGGAGCACGACGGGATGCTCAAGTGGTTCTCGAACGAGCCCAACAGCCTTGCGACGTCGCGCGGGGCTTACATCACCTACGAATGGTATTACGGAAAGTACGGCACCTCAATCCGGCTGGGCGGGATGGATGCCGACAATTCGAACGTGCTCAACCGCGCGATCGTGCTGCACCCGGCGTGGTACGCCAACGCCTCGGCGATCGAGAAGTGGGGCAAGCTCGGCCGCAGCGATGGCTGCTTCGCCATGGGCGATGCCGACTTCAACGAGGCGCTGTGGCACCTGTCGGGCGGACGCCTGATCTTTGCCGACCGGCTGGGGATTTACTGAGCGCGCGGATTTCCCCGCGCGCCCACGCCATTGCTCGCCCAGCTTAGAGCGGCACCGCTCAGAGCGGATTGTCCAGCTTGATCACGGCTTCGTTGCTCTTTCGCTGGCTGGTGTGCAGTTCACGCGGCTTGGCGAAGCTGGCGATGACCGCCGGGTCGCGGCCGTAAAGATCGGCGAAGCTGCGCATCACGCCGTTCACGTCGCGCGCGACGGTGAAGTAAGTGATGTAGACCGCCCAGGGCTTGGTCATCGGCACCTTGGTGTACTTGCCCGACAAGTTGTATTCGACCGCGGTTTCGGGCGGCAGGTCGGCGCCGAGGATCGCCATGGTCATGGCGAGCTCGGTCGCGCGTTCGGCGCGGATGCAGCCGTGGCTCAGCGCGCGCTGCGGCTGGGCGAACAGCTGGCGGCTCGGCGTATCGTGGATGTAGATCGCGTGCTCGTTGGGCATGTCGAGCTTCACCCGGCCGAGCGCGTTGTTTTCGCCCGGCTGCTGGACGACGGTGATCGTGCCGTCGGCGTTCTTGGTGGCGACATAGCCTTCGCGCGCCGCCTGACGGGGATTGCCGATCAGCCGCGCGCCAAGCCCTTCGCCGACGACGATCGACTGCGGGACGGTCCACGTTGGGTTGAACACCACGTTCTTGACCTGCTCGGCAAGCTGCGGGGTGGCGGTCCGGCCCGGCTTGCCGACGATCGCGCGGTAGGTGCGGATGATCTGGTTGTTGACCGTGAGCCGCAGCTCCTGCTCGGGCACGTTGATGATCAGGTACTGCAGGCCCAGATCCTGACCCAGCCAGCGCCAGCGATCCATGTTGGCGCGGATCATCGCGATCTGCTTGGGGTCCTTGGTCTTGGACAGCATGTCCTTGAGCAGGGCATAATCGGGATGCTTGGGCGAAAGGCCGGCAAGCACGCCCTTGATGTCATGCGTCTCGGTCGCCTGCGCCAGAAGCTGGGAATTCGGGTGGTTGTCCTGATCGGGATCGACCGCGAACCACTGCACGCGCGCGGTCATCGGGGTGCGCCCGTCGCGCAGGTCCTCGGCGAGCCACACGAACAGGCGGCTGGCGAGCTGGTCGAGCGCATCGCCTTCGCCGACCTTGATCGCCGCGGCGAGGTTGGCCGGCTCGTAATCGCGGGCGAACAGGCCTTCGGCGCCGATGCCGCGAATGGTGGCGAGCAGGCTTTGCGCATCGGCCAGCGTCCAGTGCGCGACCGGCAGTGTGTCAGGCTCTTCGACCACAGGCGTGGCGGAGGTCGACGGAACCGCCAGCGGAGAAGGCGCGGCGGCGGAAGGCGCGGGCGTGGCCGGGGCAGGCTTTGTGGGCGCGGGCTTGGCGGGCGCGGGCTTCGCCGGTTGGGCCTGCGCGGTCAGGTCCACCGGGCCTTCGGGCTGGCGCGCCAGAACCGGCGTCGCGGCGAGCGAACCTGCGACGAGACTCGCACCCAGAAGGCTGGAGAGGCAGGTTCGATCGAAAAAGCGCATGTTCAGTTTCCCTGTTGTCCTGGCCCGGAGCAAGACGCGGCCCTCTTTCTGGCCGCCGGTGGCAGTCGCCCGGCGAGTCCTGCCTGATGCCTCTGCCGCAATCAAGCAGCGCGCCTGTCTGCATCCTGAATCGTTGTGCACGTGCGCAGGTTCCGGGTTGGTGCACAAGTTTCATCCGGCACTTTCTCGTCGCAGTCCGCACCGCTAAGCCCCTGCGATGCGCCGCCATGTCCATTTCCTGCCGATCCTGGTGACATTGCTGGGATTGTCGCTGTTCGGCGCGATGGACGGCGTGATGAAGGCCGCCTCGATTGCGGTCGGACCCTACGGCGCGATGTTCTGGCGCGGGCTGGTGGGATCAGCGATCATGGCGCCGCTGCGGTGGCACCAGCGGCGGCGGGCCGGCACCACCGGCTGGCCGACGCGCGCGGTGATGAAGGTCCATGTCCTGCGCGGCTTCGTCGCGGTGGTGATGGCGGTGACGTTCTTCTATGGCCTGGTGCGCACGCCGATGGCCGAGGCGATGGCGCTGTCGTTCATCGCCCCGCTGATCGCGCTCTATCTTGCGGCGCTGCTGCTGGGGGAAACGGTCAGTCGCCGGGCGGTCGGCGGGTCGGTGCTGGCATTGGCCGGGGTCGGCGTGATCGCTGCGGGCAAGTTCGGTGGCAACTACACGCACGATGGCGTGGTCGGGCTGGTGGCGATCCTCGCCTCGGCGGTGCTCTACGCCTGGAACCTGGTGCTGCAGCGGCGGCAGGCGCAGATGGCCGCGCCCGAGGAAATCGCGTTCTTCCAGGCGGCGTTCGGGTTCCTGTTCCTGGCGCCGGGCGCGGCATTCCTCGCGCCCTGGCCTTCGCTGGCCATCTGGGGTGTGATCGCGGCGGCGGCCGTGCTGGCGATGGCTTCGCTGATGCTGCTGGGCTGGGCCTATGCACGAGCCGAGGCGCAAGTGCTGGTGCCGCTGGAATACACCGCGTTCATCTGGGCAGCGCTGGTCGGGTGGATCGCCTTTGCCGAACCGGTCACGCTGCGCACGCTCGCCGGTGTCACGCTGATCGTGGCTGGGTGCCTGTTCGCCACGCGCCGTCAGGCCGTGCACATCGAACCGGTCTGATGATCGGATCAGCGGAGCCGGACGGGTGGGCTCAGTAGGGCAGCTGGCTGTGCAGCAGCGCCCACAATCCGCCCGAAATCAGGGCCGCCGTCATCGCGGCCAGAATGGCTTGCAGGGTGTTGTCGCCCGAAGCCGGCGCGCGCGATGGCGGGCTGTTCTCGCCAGCGTGCGGGCGGCGGTGTCGACCAATGTTTCCGGTCATGTCTTGCCCTTTCAATGGGCCTATCCTCTCCGGTCAGGGTAAGGCCGGAGCCGCATGATACGACAAATCCGTTACAGATAAATACAAGATCGCTACGCATGCACGAGTTCTGCTCAAGTGACCTGCAAGAAGGCACGGAGCCCCCTTTCCGGGGTGCTTGTTGCTAATGATTTGCAGCATCTTCGTTTTCGCCGTGCAAAGGCGCAATTCCGGCATTTTCCGCCCCTTGACGCAAGCGCGCTAAGCGCGCAGGGCGCTCCTCGTTTTCCGGCTGCCCTGTCCGCCGTTCGCGCTGCCTCGCTGCAGGTGGCCGTTCCCCAGCGGACGGCAGGAATGCCATCCACAACGAGGGACAACGACTCGCCATGACCCAAGTCGGACAGGACACGCTCGGCACCCGCTCCACGCTTTCCGTGGGCGGCAAGGACTTCGCCTACTATTCGCTGAAGAAGGCGGCCGCCAAGTTCGGCGACGTTTCGCGCCTGCCCTTCTCGATGAAGGTCCTGCTCGAGAACCTGCTGCGCTTCGAGGACGGCGGCTTCACCGTTTCGACCGACGACGTGAAGGCGATTGTCGACTGGCAGAAGAACCCCAGCGAATCGAGCCAGGAAATCCAGTACCGCCCCGCGCGCGTGCTGCTGCAGGACTTCACCGGCGTGCCCTGCGTGGTCGACCTGGCCGCGATGCGCGATGCGATCGCGAACCTTGGCGGCGACACCAGCAAGATCAATCCGCTGGTCCCCGTCAACCTTGTCATCGACCACTCCGTTATGGTGGACGAATTCGGTCATCCCAAGGCGTTCGAAGAGAACATGGAGATCGAATACCAGCGCAACATGGAGCGCTACGACTTCCTCAAGTGGGGCTCCAAGTCGCTCAACAACTTCTACGCCGTGCCGCCGGGCACAGGCATCTGCCACCAGGTGAACCTTGAAAACATCGCCCAGGCGGTGTGGACCAGCGTGGACCAGAACGGCCAGGCGGTCGCCTATCCCGACACCTGCGTCGGCACCGACAGCCACACCACCATGGTCAACGGTCTTGGCGTGCTCGGCTGGGGCGTCGGCGGGATCGAGGCCGAAGCGGCGATGCTCGGCCAGCCCGTTTCGATGCTGATCCCCGAAGTGGTCGGCTTCAAGTTCATTGGCCAGCTCAACGAAGGCGTTACCGCCACCGACCTCGTGCTGACCTGCACCAACCTGCTGCGCAAGCACGGCGTCGTCGGCCGCTTCGTCGAATACTACGGTCCGGGCCTTGCCGCGCTGACGCTGGCCGACCGCGCCACGCTGGCCAACATGGCGCCCGAATATGGCGCGACCTGCGGCTTCTTCGGCATCGACGACAAGACGCTCGACTACATGCGCCTGACCGGCCGCGAGGAATCGCAGATCGCGCTCGTCGAAGCCTATGCCAAGGAGCAGGGCTTCTGGATTGACCCCTCGGTCGAGCCGATCTTCTCCTCGACGCTGGAACTCGACCTGTCGACCGTAGTGCCGTCGCTGGCCGGCCCCAAGCGCCCGCAGGACCGCGTGTCGCTTCCCGAAGTCGACGACGTGTTCAACGCCGACATGGCCAACACCTACAAGAAGGCGCAGCAGCGCGTTCCGGTGGAAGGCAAGGACTTCGACATCGGTGACGGCGACGTGACCATCGCCGCGATCACCAGCTGCACCAACACCTCGAACCCGGGCGTGCTGGTTGCCGCGGGCCTCGTTGCCAAGAAGGCCAACGAGCTGGGCCTCAAGCCCAAGCCCTGGGTCAAGACCTCGCTGGCGCCGGGATCGCAGGTGGTGACCGACTACCTCAACAAGGCGGGCCTGCAGGAACACCTCGACGCGGTTGGCTTCAACCTCGTCGGCTATGGCTGCACCACCTGCATCGGCAATTCGGGGCCGCTGGCCGAACCGATCAGCAAGGCGATCAACGAGAACGGCCTTGTCGCCGCGGCGGTGATCTCGGGCAACCGCAACTTCGAAGGGCGCGTTTCGCCCGACGTTCGCGCCAACTTCCTTGCCAGCCCGCCGCTGGTCGTCGCCTACGCGCTCAAGGGCACGGTGATCGAAGACTTCGTCTCGACCCCGATCGGCAAGGGCAAGGACGGCAAGGACGTGTTCCTCAAGGACATCTGGCCGACCAACGAGGAAGTCTACACCACGATGGCCGGCTGCATGGACCGCGCCATGTTCCAGGCCCGCTATGCCGACGTCTACAAGGGTGACGCGCACTGGCAGGCGATCGACGTCACGGGTTCGGAGACCTACTCGTGGCGCGCCGGTTCGACCTACGTCGCCAACCCGCCGTACTTCGAGGGCATGACGATGACCCCGGCACCGGTCAGCGACATCATCGAGGCGAAGCCCCTGCTGATCCTCGGCGATTCGATCACCACCGACCACATCTCGCCGGCTGGTTCGATCAAGGCCGACAGCCCCGCCGGCCAGTGGCTGATGGAGCACCAGGTCGCCAAGGCGGACTTCAACTCCTACGGCGCGCGCCGCGGCCACCACGAAGTGATGATGCGTGGCACCTTCGCCAACATCCGCATCAAGAACGAGATGGTTCCAGGCATCGAAGGCGGCTTCTCGCGCTATGGCGACGAAGTCGGTGCGGTTTACGACGTTGCCATGAAGCACAAGGCCGACGGCACGCCGACGGTCGTGATCGCGGGCAAGGAATACGGCACCGGCTCTTCGCGCGACTGGGCGGCCAAGGGCACCAACCTGCTCGGCGTTCGCGCCGTGATCGTCGAGAGCTTCGAGCGCATCCACCGCTCGAACCTGGTCGGCATGGGCGTGCTGCCGCTGCAGTTCAAGGACGGCGAAAGCCGCACCTCGCAGGGCCTTACCGGTGACGACACCTATACCATCAAGGGCGTGGCCAACCTGAAGCCGCGCCAGGACGTGGAAGTCGAAGTCACCCGCAAGGATGGCTCGAAGTTCACCTTCACCGCGCTGTGCCGCATCGATACCGCGAACGAAGTCGAATACTTCATGAACGGCGGCATCCTGCACTACGTGCTGCGCAAGCTCGCCGCCTGACCGGCAGCGCCAGAGAAAGGCAAAGGGGGCGGTCCGGCAACGGGCCGCCCTTTTTCTTTTGCGGCTGGTCCAATGCCGATTTCGGGCGTCTCGTGCTCGCTTCGATCAGGGTGGAGAGCGCGCAAACAAGAAAGGGCGGCTCCCCCCGAAGCCGCCCTTTCCGAATATGCCCACTGGAGGAGGGCAGGAACTTTTGGTGTCAGGCCGATCGATAGGCCGCCCGCACGGCAAGGCGGCGACGACCGACGAGAGCCGCGGCGGCAAGGCCGAACAGGATCACCATCGAAGGTTCGGGAACTTCGGTGCCGCTGCTGGTGGGCGGCGGGGGAGGCGGAGGTGGAGGCGGCGTGACGCCGGAGCTGGTGCTGGTGCTGGCACCCGAACTCGTGCTGGACGACGTGGACGAACTGGTGCTGCTGCTGGTGCTCGACGATGTCGAAGTGCTGCCCATGTTCCCCGAGGAGGTGGACGTTGCGCCGGATGATGTCGACGTGGCGCCCGACGAGGTCGATGTTGCACCCGACGAGGTCGACGTGCTGGTCGCACCGGAAGACGTCGAAGTGGTCGTGCTCATGTTGCCCGACGAGGTCGAGGTGGAAGTGGCGCCGCCGGAGCTGGAGCTCGAGCTGGACGTCGAGGAGGAACCTGACGTCGAGCTCGAGGTAGAGCTCGATGTCGATCCGCCCGAAGTAGAGCTGGAGGTCGAACCGCCAGAGGTAGAGCTGGACGTGGAGCCGGTGCTGGTCGACGACACGACGACGCTGCCGCCACCGCCGCTCGCGCCGAAGAATCCGCCGAAGAAACCGCCGCCAAAGCCGCCGCCAGAACTGCCGCCGATTACGATCGGGACCTGTCCGCCACCGCTACCGCCAACCGCGGCGGGCGGAAGCGGGGCCATGTAGGGGACGGGGACCATCGCGGTCTGGACCGGGTCGGGCTTGACCGCGATCGACTTCACCAGCTTGCGCGGACGGTGGATCCGGCGCGGGGCAAGGCGACGCGCCTTCTTGCGGGTTGCGATCTTCTTGGTCTTGATCGGCTTGATATGGTGGATCTCGGACGCCGAGGGCGCCTCTGCAACGTGGACCGCGCCGCCGCCAAGGACAGCCCCACCGGCCGCGCAGGCCGCCAGCTTCGCCAATGCCATCCGAACAGACATGCTACACGCTTTCGCTGCAAAGTATCGGGCGTCCGGTCCGCGCCCGCCTACCGAGGTACTGAACAAATGCAAACCGCCGGGATTCGGGCAAGGCTGTTAACCAGAATAGCTGCGGTCCGAGGGGGTCTTTCGCCCCCTTTGCGCAGGCATAACTTAACTCTGTCCCGCGATGGAACTTGTTTGTTTCCGGTTGTAAGGAATCCCGACTACTCGCCGCCGTCGAACAATCCGGGTAATTGGCCGGGCACTTGTCCGGACGGCGGCGCAAGGCCAAGGTGCTGCCAGCCGCGATCGTTCAGGCACCGGCCGCGTGCGGTCCGCGCGACAAGGCCGAGCTGGATGAGGTAGGGCTCGATCACTTCCTCGATCGTGTCGCGCGGTTCGGAAAGCCCGGCGGCGAGCGTTTCGACGCCCACCGGGCCACCCTTGTAGATGTCGGCGATCATGGTGAGGTAGCGGCGATCCTGCAGATCGAGGCCGAGTGAATCCACTTCGAGCCGGGTCAGCGCATCGTCGGCAATGGCACGCGTGATCGTCTCGGCACCCGCAACCTGCGCGAAATCGCGCACGCGGCGCAGCAGGCGCCCGGCCACGCGCGGGGTGCCACGGGCGCGGCGCGCAATCTCGGTCGCGCCCCCCTTGTCGATGCCGATGCCCATGAGCCCCGCGCCCCGGCTGACCACGCGCTCAAGCTCGGGCACGCTGTAGAACTGCAGGCGGACGGGAATGCCGAAGCGATCGCGCAAGGGCGTCTGAAGCAGGCCTTGCCGCGTCGTGGCGCCGATCAGGGTAAAAGGCGGCAGGTCGATCCGCACCGAACGCGCCGAAGGTCCTTCGCCGATGATCAGGTCGAGCGCGCGATCCTCCATCGCGGGATAGAGCACTTCCTCGACCACGGGATTGAGGCGGTGGATCTCGTCGATGAACAGGACATCGCCATGTTCGAGATTGGTCAGCAGCGCGGCAAGGTCACCGGCCTTGGCAATCACCGGGCCGCTGGTGGCGCGGAAATTGACCCCGAGTTCGCGGGCGATGATCTGGGCGAGCGTCGTCTTGCCGAGGCCCGGCGGACCGAAGAAAAGGACATGATCCATCGCTTCGCGCCGCTGCTTCGCGCTTTCGATGAACACGCGCAGGTTGTCCTTGGCGGCGGCTTGCCCGGTAAAGTCGTCGAGCGACTTGGGACGCAGCGCGGCATCGGGATCTTCGACTTGGCGCTGGGCGGAAAGGAGGGGATTGTCGGTCGTCATGTCAGCCGGTCGCCCTCTTCAGCGCCACGCGCACGAGGTCGTTGAGGCCAGCATCCTCGCCCAGTTCCTCCACCGCGCGCGCCACAGCGGTGGTGGCCACGGCGGGCTTGAAGCCGAGGTTTTGTAGCGCCGAAACCGCATCCGCGCTGGCCGATCCTGCGGGCACGGCCAGGCCGATATCGCCGCCCGCACCCACCGGACCGGACAGGCCAGCAAGCCCGCCGGCCTTGTCCTTCAGTTCATTGACGATGCGGCTGGCGAGCTTCGGTCCCACGCCGTTGGCGCGTGCGACCATGGCGCTGTCGCCGTTGGCGCAAGCGCGCTGCAGTTCCTCGACCGAGAGCGCCGAGAGGATCGCCAGCGCCACCTTGGAGCCGACGCCCTGCACGGCGGTAAGCAGGCGGAACCATGCGCGCTCGCCCGCACTGGCAAAGCCGATCAGGCGCTGGTCGGTTTCGGACACCTGCATCTCTGTATGGACGACGACCTTGTCGCCCGCGATGCCCAGATGCGTGAGCGTCTTGGCCGAGCAGTGCACGAGATAGCCGACGCCGTTCACGTCGATTACGGCCCAGTCCGGGCCCGTATCGTCGAGAATGCCGGTAAGCTTTGCGATCATGCTTTGTTCCTATGCACGGCAGCGCGCGCGGCGGCAAGAGCGGTTCGCGCGCGAGTGACCTGCAGGGATGATCCCCCCGGATGACAGGCGCAAAGCCATCGCCTATCGCTGCGGGATGATGGGGGATCACCAAACAGTGCAGGCATCGCGGCTCGGCGCCGGCTGGATGGCCGCGATCTTGGGCGTGGTGCTGCTGGGCCTCGGACTGCGCCTCGCCACCTTCTCGCTGTTCGATCTGCGCTATGCCGACGAATTCATGCAGTACCTTGAACAGGGCAACCGGCTGGCCACAGGGCATGGCATCCGCCCGTGGGAATGGCGCTTCGGGTTGCGCAACGCGCTGATCCCGCAAGTGCTGTCGATCCCGTTCGCGCTGGGCCATGCACTCGCGCCGGGCACGCTGCTGGGCCTTGAACTGGCGCGCTCTCTGTTCCTGGCCCTGGCCTGTCTCGCCCTTCCGGCGGCGTGGAAGCTGGGCGGGCTTGCGGGACGGGCACAGGCGCTGGTGGCGCTGTTCGTGGCGGCGGTATGGTGGGAAAGCGTGCTCTACGCCAACCTCGTCCTTTCCGAGACGCTGGCAACGGTGCTGCTGCTGCTTTCCGCCGCGCCGCTGCTGGACGCAAGGGCGTCTGCGCGCGCGTTGTTTGTGGCAGGCCTTGCCGCCGGGCTTGGCGTGCTGGTGCGCTTCCAGTTCGGCCTGTTCGCCGCGGTGCTGGCGGGTGCAGCACTGCGCCTCGATCTGGCGCGCTGGCGGGCCTTCGCGCTCGGCGCAATGGCGGCGGGCGCAGTCGGCGCGGCGAGCGATCTTGCGGCCGGACTGGTGCCCTTCCAATGGATCTGGACCAACCTGACGATGAACGTCGGCCAGAACCGCGCCAGCGAGTTCGGAACAGCGCCGCCGCTGCAATATGTCACCGAACTGGCCCGGCATTTCTGGCCACTGCTGCCGATCGTGCTGGTGGCAGCGTGGATGGCTGGGTGGCGCTACCGTCCGCTGTTCTGGGCGGCGATCGTCAACATCGCGGCGCACAGCCTGATCGCGCACAAGGAATATCGGTTCATCTGGATCTCGGTGCTGGCGCTGCTGGTGCTTGCCGCGATCGGCTCGGTGGAAGCGGTCCTGCGCCTGCAGAGCCGGCGCGGCGCGGCGATGACGCCGCTGGCGCTGGCCCTGATCATTGCCGGATGGGCCAGCGCCAGCGGCATTGCCGCGCGGGCGAACGGCGGGGTTCTCGCCGGAAGGATCGGCGGGGCCGTGCCGCAGCTTGCCAACCGCGCAGCGAGCGATCCGGCGGTCTGCGCGATCGGGCTTGCCTACGAAAATCGCGCGCACCTTGTCCCCGCGCTGCTTGCAAGGCCCGTTCCGATCCTGCTTGCGCCCGAGCCGCTTTCACCGCTGCCGGCAGGGTTCGCCAATGGCGCCAACGCGCTGTTGCTGGAGCGCCCGCCATCCGATCCGCGCTTTGCCAGGATCGCCTGCGGAGCATTTGCCGACAGCGAATTCTGCCTGTGGCAAAGGCCGGGCGCCTGCGCCCCGGCACCGCGCTGGAGCTACCAGGCCATGCTCGAGGCGAACAACCTGTGACGGTCTAGCCGAGCAGATTGCTCAGCACGTCGGGGTGAAAGCCGAGCCCCAGGAAGCCGCACAGGCCCATGAACACGCCGAAGGCACCGATCGCCCACGCAGCCGCCAGTACGGTGGCGCTTTCCACCAGCGCAGCCACTGCGGCCATCGAGATCGCGGTGGAGATGGCTGCCTCGCTTGCGTCGAACTGGTCGTCGTGGACGTTCAGCGCGTCATAGAGATCGGCTTGCGCCTTGGCTTGCAAGGCAAGCGCCGGAGCCTCGCTACGATAGCGCGCGCTGTCGCGATCGAAGATTGCCAGCGCGGCGTTCGCCTTTCCCGCCGGGGCGAGCGCCGCGAGTTGCGCCCGCGACGTTTCCACCAGGTGCTGCTTCGTCCGGGTCGCCTGATATTCGTTCCAGAGGTCGACCGACTTCGATTGCGCGGCCTCCATCGCCTGGACGATGTTGCCGTCCTTGATGCCGCAGACGCCGGTGAACACCGACAGCGCCACCACGGTGATCGCAACCGCGCGGTTCAGGCGCTTGTCCTTGGCTTCGGCAGAGACTTCGACTTCCATGCGCGCGAGTGTGTCGCGCCTCGTCTGGCGCCGCGATGACCGCAACCCTACGGATTGGACAGGTCAGCGATGGCTGCCGAGCATGTTCGCATGCGTGATCGCCACGGCCAGCGCGTCCGACGCATCCTCGCCCGCGAGCTTCACGCCGGGCAGCAGCACCTTGAGCATGTGCTGGATCTGCTGCTTTTCGGCGCCACCGGTACCGACGAGCGCCTTCTTGATCACCTTGGTCGGGTATTCCGCGACCGGGATGCCGGCGCGCGCGACCGACAGCATCGCGACGCCTCGCGCCTGGCCGAGCTTCAACGTCGACTGCGGGTTCACGTTGACGAAGACTTCCTCCACCGCGCCGCTGTCAGGCTTGTAGAGGTCGATCACGGTGGCGAGCGCGGCGTCGAGTTCGACCAGGCGCTCGGCCATGCTCGCCTTGGCGTCGGTGCGGATCTGGCCGTTGGCGACATGGCTCAATCGGCTGCCGGCCTTGGACACGATGCCCCAGCCGGTGCAGGTAAGGCCGGGGTCGATTCCCAGGATGATCATCGCGGCGCGCGCATCACAGCTTCAGGCCGAAGCGCGGCCCGAAATGCATCATGCCAAGGTAGAGCGCGATGGTCAGCATGCACCCGGCGGCGAGCGCCAGCCAGAACGGCGTGCCATGGCGCAACAGAGCCGGGATCAGGAGGAACATCGGCAGGCTGGGCTGGACGTACCAGAAGGTCGCCTCGGCATGGACGGCCATGTTTTCGGCGTCGGGCCGGGCATGCCACAGGAAGATCATGCCCAGCACCGAAACCAGCGGCAGCGAAGCGACGAGCGCGCCCAGTGCGGGCAGGCGCTTGCCGATTTCGGCGATGGCCGCGATCAGCACGCCCGAGAGCAGCGCCTTCGCGGCCAGTTGCCACATGTCGATCAGCCCAGCGTTTCCATCACGTCGTCGGGAATGTCATAGTTCCCCCAGACTGTCTGGACGTCGTCGTCGTCCTCGAGCACGTCGATCAGCTTGAGCAGGGTCGCGGCGTTGTCCGCATCGACCGAGGTCTTCATGCTGGGCTTCCACGCGAGCTTGACGCCTTCGGCCTCGCCCAGGGTCTTTTCCAGTTCGCGCGCGACTTCGTGCAGCGATTCGACCGCGACCCAGATCTGGTGGCTGCCGGGGTTTTCGTCGCCATCGCCCGGATCGCTCTCGACGTCTTCGGCGCCCGCTTCGATCGCGGCTTCGAGGACCTTCTCCTCGTCACCCGCCTTGCCCGGGTATTCGATCAGGCCGAGCCGTTCGAAGCCGTGGCTCACCGCGCCGCTGGCGCCAAGGTTGCCGCCGTTCTTGGCGAACGCGGTGCGCACGTTGGTCGCGGTGCGGTTGCGGTTGTCGGTCAGCGCTTCGACGATGATCGCGACGCCGCCCGGGCCGTAGCCTTCGTAGCGCACTTCTTCATAGTTATCGCCTTCGCCCTTGCTCGCCTTGTCGATCGCGCGGGCGATGTTGTCCTTGGGCATCGACTGCGCCTTGGCCGCGTTGATCGCAGCGCGCAGACGCGGGTTCATGTCCGGATCGGGCATGCCCATCTTCGCCGCCACGGTGATTTCGCGGCTGAGCTTGGAGAACATCGCGGAGCGCTTCTTGTCCTGCGCGCCCTTGCGATGCATGATGTTCTTGAATTTGGAATGGCCTGCCATGGTCGTGCTTCTTGCGGCTCTTGATGGAGTGAATCTGGGGCGGCCCTAGCCGTTTCGGCGGATGCGGGCAATCTTTGGCGGCCAAACTTTGGCCGCAAGTCCCGCGTGCTAGGCCGGTATTAACGCGTAGACCGCCATACCGGCATCATGAACGGCCTGACCCCCGACGCTTTTGCAGCCTTTCGCAACTATTTGCGCCGTCCCGTGCAGCTGACGCCGTCGGGCCTGCGCGCAGCCGGGGCGGGGCGCCTGTGGCTCGGCATGGCGGCCCTGCATCTGATCGTCCTGCTGTTGGTGCTGCTGCCCTTCCTGAAGGCCTGGCAGGCGGCTTTCGCGCTGCCCGCTCCCGATGCCTATGGCAAGCTGGCGCCGCAAGTCATGGCGCCCTTGGTCGTGCTGGTGGCGCCCGTGCTGGAGGAAGCGATATTCCGGGGCTGGCTGACAGGCAGGCCGCGCGCCTTGTGGCTGCTCGGCTGCCTTGCGGCGCTTGTCACGTTGGGGATCGCCGCAACGATCGGGGCCGCGCCGCTGCTCACGAGCGTGGGGGTTCTCGTCCTGCTCGTGGCCACGCCTGCGGGCTGGTTCGCGCTGCGCCGCCGCCCGCCGCTCGCACTGTTCGACCGTGCCTTGCCGCTTTTCTTCTACGCCAGCGCCGGGATCTTCGCGCTGTCTCACCTTGCCAACTATCCGCGGTTCAGCGTTCCCGCGCTCGCGCTGGTGCTGCCGCAACTGTGGACCGGGCTGACCACCGGGTTCGTGCGGATGAGGCTGGGCCTGCCAGCGTCGATCCTGCTGCACATGACCTCCAACGCGCTGGCACTCGGCCTCGCCGCCATGTTGTCGATTCTATAGCAGGCGCTGCCACCAGCCGACGTCGCGCCACGCACCCAGCTTCCAGCCGACTTCGCGGTAGACACCGACCAGGGTGAAGCCAGCACCTTCATGCAGCGCGATACTCGCCGCGTTGGGCAGGGCAATGCCGGCGAAGGCTGCATGAAAGCCGCGACGGCTCAGCCGCGGCAGCAGTTCCGCATAGAGGTCGCGACCCACGCCTTGCCCTGCGCGATCCGCTGCGACGTAAACCGCTACGTCGCAGGACGAAGCATAGGCGGCCCGGGCGCGGTGTGCACTGCCATAGGCATACCCCGCCACCGCGCCGTCCTGCGTGGCGACCAGCCATGCATGGCTGGTCCCGTAGCTGGTGATCCGTTCGGCCATCTCAACCGCATCGGGCGCGTCCAGTTCGAAGCTCGCCCAGCTTTGTTCGACATGGGGGCGGTAGATCGCGGCGCAAGCAGCGGCATCGGCGGCCGAGGCATCGTGGATCGCGAGGGTCATGACCCGGCCTTGATCACCTTGCCGCCCTTCATCACGAAATCGACGTGCTCCAGCCGCGACACGTCGTTCAGAGGGTCGCCGCCCACCGCGATGATATCGGCCGGCATGCCCGGCGCGATCCGTCCGACCGTGTCGGTCCGCCCCAACAATTCCGCGGCGTTCGTGGTCGCTGCGACGATCGCCTGCATCGGGGTCATGCCCGCCTCGACCATAAGCGCGAATTCCTGCGCGTTCAGGCCGTGCTTCGATACGCCGGTGTCGGTGCCGAAGGCGATCTTCACGCCCGAGCGGATGGCAAGTCGATGGCTGGCTTTCATCGCCGCCGCGGCCTGTTCGGCCTTCGCGATCGAGGCCGGCGGCAAGGCACCGGCTCGCGCCTGGGCCAGGGCGGCAACCGGCGCCATCATCGTCGGCACCAGCCATGTGCCATGCGCGACCATTGCCTTGACGGTCGGCTCATCAAGGAAGGTGCCGTGCTCGATCGAATCCACGCCCTGCGCCACAGCGGCCGCCGTGCCAGCCGCGGCATGGCTGTGCGCCGCAACCTTGCGGCCGAAGCTGTGCGCGGTTTCGATCACCGCCCTCATCTCCTCGCTGGTCATCTGCTGGCCAAGCCCACCGGCGACGTTCGACAGCACGCCACCCGTCGCGGCAAACTTGATGACCTGCGCGCCAAGGCGGATCTGTTCGCGCACGGCCCGGCGACAATCGTCCGCACCATTGCACACGTTGTTGTAATCGCGGGGGTGGAAGGCGTCGAAGCTCTCTTCGTTAAGACCGTTATTGTCGCCGTGGCCGCCCGAGACCGAGATCATTTCGCCCGCATTGACGATCGTGGGCCCCTCGATGTCGCCGCGCGCGGTCGCATCGCGCAGCGCGCGAATGCCGCGTGGCGGACCGCCCAGATCGCGCACCGTGGTGAAGCCTGCTTCGAGCGTTTCCTTGGCGTGCTCGGCGGCGATGAAGGCGCCGTCCTCGCGGTCGCGCGTGGTCGCTTCGAGCCGCGCCTTCATCGGATCGCCATCGCTGAACAGGTGGACGTGAAGATCGGTCAGGCCCGGTAAAACGAACTTGTCGCCAAGCTCGACAACCTTGGCGCCTGCCGGTGCCGGCACGCTGCCATCGCGGATTTCGGTTACCTTGCCATCGGTGACGATCACGGTCGATGCGCCGCGCGGCGTTTTTCCTGGCTGGTCTAGCAGATGGCCGGCGTGGATGTAGGTGATGTCCGCCGCCTGCGCGACGACGGGTGAAAGGCTGGTGGCCAGCAAGGTGGCGGCAAGGACGCGGCGCATCGACGGTAATCTCCCCTGTAGTTGCAGCGGAGACTACCGTGCTGGTCGCGTAGGTAAAGGCTGCCAGCGCTCAGCCGTTGACGATGGTTCCGCCATTGGGATGGAGCACCTGGCCCGACATGTAGGACGAATCCTCGCAGGCGAGGAACAGGAAGGCCGGCGCGACCTCGTTGGGTTGGCCCGGCCGGCCAATCGGCGTCTTTTCGCCGAAGTGTTCGAGCTTTTCGGGGCTTGCCCCGCCACTCGGGTTCAAAGGCGTCCAGATCGGCCCCGGGGCAACCGCGTTCACCCGGATGCCATGGCCGATCAGGTTTTCCGACAGCGATCGCGTGAAGGCAGTGATTGCTCCCTTGGTGCTGGAATAGTCGAGCAGTTCGGCTTCGCCCTGGTACATCGTGACCGAGGTGCAGTTGACGATCGCCGCCCCGGCCTTCAGGTGCTCACGCGCCGCCTGCACAAGGTAGAACATCGAGAAGATGTTGGTCTGGAAGGTGCGTTGCAGCTGCGCCGCTGTAATGTCGCGGATGTCCTTGTCGGGATGCTGCTCGCCCGCATTGTTGACCAGAACGTCCAGCTGGCCCCAGGTTTCGATGACCAGATCGACCAGTGCCTGGCCCACTTCGGGATCGCCCAGGTCTCCGGCAAAAGTCAGCGCCTCGCCGCCCTCGGCTTCGCACAGGGTCCGCGTTTTGGCCGCATCGTCATCTTCGCTGAGGTAGGCGATGGCGACCTTGGCCCCTTCGCGCGCAAACAGCACGGCCACGGCGCGACCGATCCCGCTATCGGCGCCGGTGACAATCGCGACCTTGCCCTTCAGCCGCCCCGAGCCGGGAAAGCGCGGCTGCCATTCCGGCTTGGGCTCCAGCGTGGATTCATGTCCAGGCAGCCCGTCTTCGTTGATCGGCGGGCGGACATCGGCGGAAAGGGTGGCTTGTTCGGACATCGGCTGGCTCTCGCAGTAAGGGACGAGAGGCCAACCGAGGCCGGAAGGGGCGGTTCCGTCGCCAGCCGGGGGCTGCGACGGAACGGGCTCAGTCGATGCCGAGCGCGTTCTTGTAGGTTTCGAGCACGGCTTCCATCTCGCGGCGGTCGTCGGGCTTCATCTTCCGCAGGCGGACGATCTGGCGCATGATCTTGGCGTCGTAACCGGTGGCCTTGGCCTCGTTGTAGACGTCCTTGATGTCGTCGCCGATGCCCTTCTTCTCTTCTTCGAGGCGCTCGATGCGCTCGATCAGAAGGCGCAGGCGGTCGTCGGCGGATTCGGCCATCGGGATACTCCGGGAAAGGCTGAGGGAAACTGGAAGCGGGGCCTTTAGGACGCCTGCGCCGATTCGCGCAAAACCCCGCCTGTGGAAATGTCAGTCATCCTCGTCGGCCGCTTCGGCTGCCGGGGCAGAACGGCCCTTGAAGCCTTGCGCGATGACGTACCACTCGGACGAATCCTTGCGGCTCGCGGGCGGCTTGGCATGCTTCACGGTGCGGAAATTCTTCTTGAGGATCTGCAGCAGGTCGCCGTCCGTGCCGCCGGCAAACACCTTGGCGACGAAGGCACCGCCAGGCGCGAGCGTGGTGATGGCGAAGTCGACGGCCGTCTCCACCAGTCCCATCGTGCGCAAGTGGTCGGTCTGCTTGTGACCCACGGTATTGGCCGCCATGTCCGAGATCACGAGGTCGGGCGGCCCGTCGAGCGCGCCTTCCAGCGCGGCGGGCGCCTCGTCCGCCATGAAGTCCATCTCGAAGATTGTCACTCCATCGATCGGATCGGTGGGCAGCAGGTCGATGCCGACGACGGCCGCCTGCGGGGCCTTCTTGCGCACCACCTGGCTCCACCCGCCGGGCGCGATCCCCAGATCGACCACGCGCTTGGCACCTTTGAGCAGGCCGAACTTCTCGTCGAGTTCGATCAGCTTGAAAGCGGCGCGGCTGCGCCAGCCTTCGGCCTTGGCCTGCTTGACATACGGGTCGTTCAGCTGGCGGGAAAGCCAGCGGACAGAGGATTGGGTGCGGCCCTTGCCTGTCTTCAACCGCTCGCGCGGGTCACGTCCGGAACGGCTCATGCGCGCGCGCCTTTCTTGAGATTGCGCAGCGCTTCGCGGCTGCGTTCGGCGTCGTTGCCTGCGGCCATCAGGCTGCGCAGGATGCCTTCGCGGATGCCGCGATCGGCAATGCCGAGGCGGTCCGCAGGCCAGATGTCGAAGATCGATTCCAGGATAGCGCAGCCCGCGACCACCAGATCGGCGCGTTCGCGCCCGATGCAGGGCACGGCAACCCGTTCGGCCGGTGACATGCGCGAAAGCGACTGGCTGATCGCCCGCATCGATTGCGTCGGCACGATCAGGCCATCGACCGCGCGGCGATCGTATTGCGGCAGTTGAAGGTGCAGGCTGGCGAGCGTGGTCACCGTGCCGCTGGTGCCCAGCAGCCGGATCGCGCCGCGCTTCACCGCGCGTTCCCGTTCGTCGGCCACGCGCTCGGAAAACGTGGCGAAGCCTTCGTCGACCCGCCGCCGCATTTCCGCATAGGCTGCGGCGCGCGCTTCGGGACTGTCCTCGATGGGCCCCACGCCTTCGGTCAGCGAGACCACGCCCCACGGGACCGATTGCCAATCGAGAATGCGCGGCACCGCCTCGCGCGTGTCGACCAGCACCATTTCCGTGGATCCGCCGCCGATGTCGAAGATCATCGCCGGGCCATCGCCGTGTTCCAGCAGGATGTGGCAGCCGAGCACGGCAAGCCGGGCTTCTTCCTGCGCCGTGATGATGTTGAGCCGGATGCCGGTTTCTTCGTAGACCCGCTCGATGAAGGCAGCCCCGTTCGAGGCGCGCCGGCAGGCCTCCGTCGCGACCGAGCGCGCCAGATGCACATTGCGCTTCTTCAGCTTTTCCGCGCAGACGTGAAGGGCCGCCAACGCGCGGTCCATCGCCGCATCGGAAAGGCGGCCGGACTGCGCGAGGCCTTCGCCAAGGCGCACGACGCGGCTGAAGGCATCGATCACCACGAAATGGTCACCCGAAGGACGCGCGATCAGCAGACGGCAGTTGTTGGTGCCAAGGTCGATCGCGGCATAGGCTTGGCGGTGATAGGGGATCGGCTTGGTCCAGCCGTGCGCGCGGGCAGCATCGCCGATCGATGCTACCGTGCGGGCGGCCGCATCTTGTCCGCTTTCGGTCCCGCCATGGGGAGGCGGGAGGCCCTTGCCTGCGCCGGCGCTCTTCGGCTGGCTGGACGGCCCGGAACTACGGGTCGCCTCAGGGGACGCAGCCTTGGGCAAAGATGGCTTCTTGCCTTTTCTTCTGCCGCTGCGCTGCCCCCGCCGCTTCTTCGCCGGCGGATCGAAGTCCGCCATGATTGTCAAATCGCTTTATGTTCTCCCGTGCGCTGATCCGCGACGGGTACTTGACCATCATGGTAGCGATGCCGCGTGTCCGGCACAAGGCACCCTGCCGCAAAGGCTGTTGGGGCGGCTTGACACGATCTTGAGCCGCGCCTAAGTGCGCGCCTCTCGTTGCCCCGTCGTCTAAAGGTAAGACTACGGATTCTGATTCCGTCTATCGAGGTTCGAATCCTCGCGGGGCATCCATCTTCCTGAAATTCCTCAAGCGAAACGCGTCGGCGGCGACGTGCGCCGTGCCTTTCGGGCCGGCCAGCGGGGCGCTGGTGCCGGCCCGTTGTTCATCAGCCATCGCTGCAGTTGCGGTGGTGCGCGGAATGTTCGTTGGCATGTTCCCAGGCGTTTTCGATGCCATGGTTTACCGGCCAGCCTTTTTTCGGGCCGACGTCACCGGGAAGGCTGCTCGCAGGACGCCCGTTGCTGGCGCCATAGGCGACAAGGCTCACCTTCGGCAGGCTCGTGGCAGAGCGCGTTTCCTTTGCGGCGGCGGGGACGGCCAAGGAAAGCGCGGGAAGCGCGATGGCGAATGCGATCGAAGTGCTCAGGTTCTTGTAGGCAGGCATCGGGATCCCTTTCGTGGTGGTCCACCGGGATCTGACCAACTCCAGGTTGCGGAACGTTATTAGGACCGGGTTAAGCAGGATGCTTAAGATCCGGATAATTCCCGTATCGCGCTGGTAAGGTTTCGTTATCCTCCAGCCACTTCGCATTTGCGAAAAAGCGTTAATGCGCTGCACAATGGTTTGCGAAACGTGTCCGGACCGGAGGAAACGATTGCACTTCTGCATCCACGAAGCGACAGACATGGGCCATGAGCAACACTCCCCCAGAGCGCGATGACGCCGCCAACCGCGAGCTGACTCGCGCGAAGTTCTACAAGGCCGAGCAGGAAGCAGGCTTCGTCGAATCCCAGCCACGTACCACCCCGCAGCAGCAGGACCCGGCCTACCGGCTGGCATTTCGCGACACCGACTTTCTTCTACGCGAAGAGCTCCGCCCGGTGCGCTTCCAGCTTGAACTGCTGAAGCCCGATATGCTGCTCGACGAAGCGGGCATCGGTTCGACCCTGGTGATGTATGGTTCGGCGCGCATCCCTTCGCCCGAGATGGCAGAGGCCGCGCTGGCGACGGCCACCACGCCGGAAAAGAAGGCGGTCGTCGAACGGCTGGTCGCCAAGTCGAAGTATTACGAGGAGGCCCGCCGACTTGCCTTCACGGCCTCGCGTTGCGCCGTGGTCGAACAAGGAAAGCGGCAGTTCGTGGTCTGCTCGGGCGGCGGACCGTCGATCATGGAGGCGGCCAATCGCGGGGCCGAGGAGGCGGGGGCCGAATCGATCGGGCTCAACATCGTGCTGCCACACGAACAGGCGCCCAACCCGTACGTCACGCCGCACCTCTCGTTCCAGTTCCACTATTTCGCGCTGCGCAAGATGCACTTCCTGCTGCGCGCCCGCGCCGTTGCGGTGTTTCCCGGCGGCTTTGGCACCTTCGACGAGTTCTTCGAGCTTCTGACGCTGATCCAGACCGGGAAAATGAAGCCGATCCCGATCCTGCTCTTTGGCGCGGACTACTGGAACCGCGTGATCGACTTCCGCGCCATTGCAGAGGAAGGCGTGATCAATTTCGAGGATCTCGCGCTGTTCCGCATGGTCGAGACGGCCGAAGACGCGTGGAAGCACATCGTCGAATTCTACGCGCTGGACTGCGACTGACCGTCCGTATGAGGCGCGGGACATGACCACGATCCGCACCGAGCGGCTGCTGCTTCGTCCTGCCCGCGCCTCGGATCGCGATGCGCTGCACGCAATAATGCGGCAGCCGCGCGCGATGGCCTACTGGTCCACGCCGCCGCACGAAACGGCCGATGTCACGGCCGAGTGGCTCGACAACATGATCACCATCCCCCCTCACGAAGGGGAGGACTTCGTTGTCGAAAAGGACGGTGTCCTGGTCGGGAAGGCGGGATTCTACCGCTTTCCCCATCTCGGCTACCTGTTCGATCCATCGGTCTGGGGCCTGGGCCTTGCGTCGGAGGCGGTCGGGGCGCTGATCGCGCGCGCGTTCACCCATCACCGGCTGGAGCGGATTCTTGCTGACGTCGATCCGCGCAACGCGGCCTCGATCCGCCTGCTCCAACGGCTCGGCTTTCGGGAAACGCATCGCCAGGCGCGGACATGGCTGGTGGGCGATGAATGGTGCGACAGTGTCTACTTCGCGCTCGATCGGCCATAGCGAGGCGAGCACATGACGGCCGACGAGCGCCCTGAAGGTGACCGGCTCCGCCACCGCTGGCGGCTCGACGAAAACGTCGAGAAAAGAAAAGCAATCCACCACAGGATGTTACCTCGCAGCACCCTTAAAAGGGTAGCTCGGCGTTATTGACTCGTGGGAAGTTTGATAATTTCCTCGAACGACCGGATGGCGGTTCGAGGAAGTCGGGATGACTGCGAATATTGCGCAAGATCCGGTTCACGCTAGAAAAGCCGCCATCGCTGCGACGATCGGATGCGGGCTTGAATTCTATGATTTCATGACCTTTTCTTACTTTGCCATCCAGATCGGAAATTGCTTCTTCCCCTCGCATGACCGCTACACGAGCCTGATGGGTTCGCTCGCCACGTTCGGTGTCGGCTTCCTCGGTCGGCCGGTCGGAGCGCATGTCCTGGGCCGACTCGGAGATCGCATCGGTCGAAAGCCTGTGATGCTGCTGTCGATGGTGTTGATGGGTCTCGCCGTCACAACGATGGCCCTGACCCCGTCCTATGCCACCATCGGAATCGCGGCGCCGATCATCGTCGTCTTTGCCCGGCTGGTGCAGGGCTTCGCCCTTGGCGGGGAGGTGTCCTCGGCGACGGTCTATCTGGTCGAAGTGGCCCATCCGATGCGGCGGGCGACCAGTGCCAGCCTGCAGGGCGTCTGCCAGTTTGCCTCGACCAGCGTTGGCGCGCTCGTCGGCCTGCTCCTTTCGAGCCTGCTGAGCCCGGAGCAGCTGACCATCTGGGGCTGGCGCGTCGCGCTGCTGATCGGAGCGGCGGTCGTGCCCTATGCGCTTGTCCTGCGTCGCATGCTGCCCGAAACCGCCCCCAGCACCGCATCAACGAAGCCATTGGACAAGCAGGACGCATCCGCCCGTCCTTCGCGCGGCGAATTGCGCATTGCCCTCGCCGGGGCGGGGATGATCACCGCCGGCACCATGTTCACCTATGTCAGCAACTACACCACGACCTTCGGGCAAAACCAGCTGCATCTCTCTTCATCCGCCGCCATGCTTGCGCAATTGATCGGCAACGTCATCGCCGCCTTGGCCGGCGTCGCGGGCGGCATGCTCAGTGACCGTTTCGGGCGCCGGCCGCTTCTGATCCTGCCGCATGCGGCCCTCATCATCGTGATCCTCCCGCTCTATTCTTGGCTTGTCGCGCAGCCGTCGATCGTCTCGTTGACGATGGTGACCGGGATCCTGGCCGCCTTGCGCGTGCTGACAGGCGCATCGATCTATGCCGCGATCAGCGAAACGATCGCCCCGACGCGTCGGGTCCACTGGTTTGCGCTGATCTATGCCTTGCCGGTGACGCTGTTCGGCGGGGGCACGCAACTGTTCATCACCTGGCTGATGCACGCCACGGGTACGGCGATGTCGCTTGCCTGGTACCTGGTCGGCTCACAAGTGCTGGGGCTTTGTGCAGCGCTCTTCGTGACGGAGAGTGCGCCGGTGCGACGCCGGCAGCCTGAATTCGCGCTCGCCTGACGGCTTACCGTACGGCCTGATGTCCCAGCGGCCCGTGGCCTTTGCCGAGGCCTGGTGCCGCCAATAGTGCGGCGCGGACGAACTCGCGCGCGTCTTCCACCGCTTCGTCGAGCGGCAGCCCCATGCCGAGCAGGGTGGCAATCGCGCTGGACAGGGTGCAGCCCGTGCCATGCGTGCTGCTGGTCGCGATGCGAGGCGCTCCCCAGCGCCGTTCGCCCGCGCCGGGCACGACGAGGCGGTCGATCACTACCGCGCCGTCGGCATCGCCCCCCTTGGCCAGATAGGCGACGGCGCGCCCAGCCATCGCTTCGTCCCCGCCCAATGCGGCAAGTTCGGGCACGTTCGGCGTGGTCAGGGTGGCGATCGTCATCAGGCGTTCGAATGCCGCGATCGTTGCCGGATCGGCAAGGATCGAACCGCTGGTGGCCACCATCACCGGATCGAAAACGATCGGCACGCCAAGGCCCTCCAGCCTGTCCACCACGAGATGCGCGATCTCGGGCGAACCGAGCATGCCGATCTTGATCGCATCGGCGCCAATATCGTCGAGGCACGCGTCGATCTGCGCGGCAACCAGTGCCGGCTCGGTTGCGGCAACATGCGTGACACCGGTTGTGTTCTGCGCGGTGAGGGCGGTGATCGCGGTCATCGCGTATCCGCCGAGCATGGTGATCGTCTTGATGTCGGCCTGAATCCCGGCGCCGCCGGAACTGTCGGAGCCGGCAATCGAGAGGATGCGCGGCGGTGTCACGCCGCGCCCTTGAAGCGCCGTTCATCCGAAGGCGGGTTCTTGGCATGCAGCGCCTTCGCCCGCGTCGGACGGTCTGTCAGCTCGCCGCCGCAGTTGGGGCAGCGATCGTCGAGGTCTTCGCTGCATTCGGCGCAGAACGTGCATTCGAAGCTGCAGATGAACGCGCCGGGCGCTTCGGCCGGCAGGTCGGTGCCGCAACGTTCGCAATCGGGGCGCATCTCGAGCATGCTCAGGTCTCCTGGTGCGCGCTTCCGATGGTGATCGCGTGCGCGCCCGCCTTCTCTAGCGTGCTCCGGTTCCGTTTCAACCAGCGGCCTTGCGCACTGCACTGCAGATCCGGTCGACGACGGTCTCGACTTCGGCGGCATCGTCGCCTTCGGCCATCACGCGGATCACGGGCTCGGTGCCCGACGGACGGATGACCAGCCGCCCGCGCCCGGCGAGCTGCGCCTCTGCATCGGCGATGACCTTCTGGACGTCCTCGTTATCCAGCGGCTTCCCGCCGGCAAAGCGCACGTTCTTGAGCAGCTGCGGTACCGGGTCGAACAGGTGCAGGGTTTCGCTCGCCGGCTTGCCGCTGGCGACAAGCGCGGCCAGCACCTGCAGCGCCGCCACCGTGCCATCCCCTGTGGTGCCATGGTCGGTCAGGATCATGTGGCCGGACTGTTCGCCGCCCACGTTGAACCCGCCCTCACGCATCTTTTCGAGCACGTGGCGATCGCCGACTGCCGTGCGGACGAGGTCGAGGCCCCTGGAGTTGAGATAGCGTTCGAGGCCCAGGTTCGACATCACCGTCGCCACCACCCCGCCGCCGCGCAGTGCGCCCGCGTCGGCAAGCCGGGTGCCGATCAGCGCCATGATCTGGTCGCCGTCGACCGTCTGGCCCTTTTCATCGACCACGATCAGGCGGTCGGCATCGCCATCCAGCGCAATGCCGATGTCGGCGCGCACTTCGCGGACCTTGGCCTTGATCGCATCGAGATGGGTCGAACCGACGCCTGCATTGATGTTCTTGCCATTGGGCTCGACACCGATGGCAATCACCTCGGCGCCCAGTTCCCAAAGCGCCGATGGTGCCACGTGATAGGCGGCACCATTGGCGCAATCAACCACGATGCGCAGGCCATCGAGCCGGACGTTGTGCGGCAGGCTGCCCTTGACCGCGTGGATATAGCGCCCGCGTGCGTCCTCGATGCGACGGGCGCGGCCCACTTCCGCGCTCGCGGCGAGCGGCAGTTCCTGCTCGAGCATGGCTTCGATCGCCGTTTCGTCTTCGTCCGAAAGCTTGAAGCCATCGGGGCCGAACAGCTTGATGCCATTGTCCTCGAACGGGTTGTGGCTGGCCGAGATCATCACGCCGACGTCTGCGCGCATTTCACGGGTCAGCAGCGCCACCGCCGGGGTGGGCATGGGGCCCAGCAGCACCACGTCCATGCCCACGCTGGTGAAGCCCGCGGTCATTGCGTTTTCCAGCATGTATCCGGAAAGGCGGGTATCCTTGCCGATGACAACGCGATGGCGGTGCGAACCGCGCAGGAAATAGGTGCCGGCCGCCTGGCCGACCTTCATCGCCGTGGCTGCGGTCATCACGCCGGCATTGGTGCGTCCGCGAATGCCGTCGGTGCCGAAGAACTTGCGTCCCATCGCAATAATAGTCCCGTGCTGGCGCGTCCTTGATGGCACGCGAAGTTGCTATGTCGCGGCGCATAGCTAATGTCATCTCAAGATGAGCTTACCGCACCCTGAAAAGTCGTCCATCTCGCTGCCCCCGATTGCCCAGGTCTCGGCAATCTGGACATTCGCGGCCCTTGCGGCCGGCCTTCTCGGGGGGCTTGGCCTTGCCTTCGCGGCGCCGGGCGCTCTTCCGGCGGTGCTGGCGGTTTCGGAGCCGGTCGGCGATCTGTGGCTGCGCGCGTTGCAGGCAACGATCGTTCCGCTCGTCGCCGCGCTGCTGTTCACCGGTGTGGTGCAGACGATGGCGACGGCCAGCGCCGGCGCGCTCGCCCGCCGCAGCCTTGGGCTGTTCCTGCTCGTACTCGGCTTCAGCGCGGCAATGTCGCTCACGGTGACGCCGCTGATCCTCGACTTGCTGCCGATCCCGGGCAACGCCGGCGATGCGCTGCGCAGCAGCCTGGGCGGAGCGCCCTCAGGGCCGGTTCCGGGGATGGCGGACTACCTCAAGTCGATCATCCCGACCAACGTGCTCGATGCCGCGGCGAACGATCGCATGTTGCCGATGATCCTGTTCATGTCGGTCTTCGCCATTGCCAGCACGCGGCTCGAGCCTCGGCAGCGGGACCTGATCGCCACCTTCTTCGCGGCGATCGCGGCGGCGATGCTGGTGGTGATCGGCTGGGTGCTCGCCGTGGCGCCGGTCGGTGTTCTCGCGCTCAGCCTCACCGTCTCGGCCAAGACCGGCGCGGCGGCGATCGGCGCGCTGGCGCACTATGTGCTGGTCGTGGTCCTGACCGGCTCGGTCGTCTGGCTGGCGGGCTATCCTCTCGCCGCGTTGCTCGCGCGGAAGCCGCTCGGGCGCTTCGCCCGCGCCATGGTGCCGGTCCAGGTCTTCGCATTGTCGACCCAGTCCTCGCTTGCCTCGCTGCCGGCGATGCTGGGCGCGTGCCGCAAGCTCGACGTGCGCGATTCCACTTCTGAATTCGTCATGCCGCTAGCCGTGGCGCTGTTCCGCGCGACCAGCCCGGCGATGAACCTTGCCGTGGTGGTCTACGTTGCCCGCTGGTACGGCGTGCCTTTGAGCCCGGCGATGATCTTCTCGGGCTGGATCATGGCCGTGCTCGTGTCGCTGAGTTCGGTCAGCTTGCCCGGCACGATCAGCTATGTAGCCTCCGTCGGTCCCATCGCTATTGCGATGGGTGTGCCGGTGGGGCCGCTGGCGCTCCTCGTCGCGGTCGAAGTGCTGCCCGACCTGATGCGCACGCTGGGCAACGTGACGATGGATGTCGCGGTCACCGCTGCGGTCGATCGCGGGCTGGCTGCTCCTGCCAAAGGCGATGAGCCGAAAGGCTGACGCGGCAGGCCGTGCCGCGCTGCAATAATCGCTATTTCCTTTGATCCCTATTCAAAATTCTCGCTGGACCGCTGCGGTGCAGCGCTTAGGCGCTGGCCGCAACCGATGCCTTTCTGGGGCGTTGGTCCGCGAAGCAACTTTCACGATACGGAGCTGACATGGCCATTTCCCTGCTGCCGCTGCCCTATGCCGATACCGCGCTCGAGCCGGCGGTGTCCGCGACCACCCTGCAGACCCACCATGGCAAGCATCACAAGGCTTACGTCGACAAGACCAACGCCGCGATCGAAGGCACCGATCTTGCTGACAAGAGCCTTGAGGACATCGTCGCGGCCGCGCAGAGCAAGGGTGACAAGGGCCTGTTCAACAACTCGGCGCAGACCTGGAACCATGGCTTCTACTGGCACAGCCTGACGGCTGAAGCCTCGGCACCGGAAGGCGATCTCGCCGCCGCGATCGATGCCTCTTTCGGTTCGCTCGACAAGCTGAAGGCCGAACTCGCCGCACAGGGCACCGCGCACTTCGCCTCGGGCTGGGTGTGGCTGGTCGCCAAGGACGGCAAGCTGTCGGTCGAACAGACCCACGATGCGGCCACCTACAGCGACCTTTCGGGCAACCCGCTGCTCGTGATCGACCTGTGGGAACACGCTTACTACATCGATTACAAGAACCTGCGTCCCGACTATCTCAAGCAGGTGATCGACACGCGCCTCAACTGGGCCTTCGCGGCCGAGAACCTCGCGCGCGGTTCGGTCTGGGCCTACCCGGCCTGAACGGTCGTAGCCCGGTCCTGCGGCATCGTGCTGTCAGGACCGGGTTCGCCCTCGGCCGAGGGCAGGGGTAGCGGCGGCTCGAACAGCGGCTCGCCGAACAGGAACCCGACGATATTGGGCCGGCCGAGATGTTCGAGCAGTGCCGACAGGGTCAGCAGGATCGGCACGGACAGCAGTGCCCCCAGAACGCCCCAGATCCACGAGAAATAACTGATCGCGATAAGGATCGAGACCGGGTTGAGCGTAAAGCGCGCACCCAGGATCGATGGCGTGACAATGTTCGCCTCGATGGCGTGAAGCCCCAGGAACAGCAGCATCGGTACAAGGCCAAGGGCAATCGAACTGGCGGTGCCGAGCCCGACCAGTGCAAGCAAGCCCATCATCGTGAGTGGTCCCAGATAGGGCAGGAAGTTGAGCACGAAGGCCAGGCCGCCCCACATGATCGGCGCGGCAAGGCCCCAGGCCCAGGCGCCGCCTGCCACGATGCAGCCGACCGCGAAATTAACCTGCGCCACGGTCAGGATGTAGTTGGCGACCCGGTCCTGCACCGCGCGCATGATCCGTGCAATCCGCACCGACGCTCCGAAGTGCTGGCGATCAAGCAGCAGCCGCCGCTTCATGCGGATACGGGATTCGATCATGAAGAACGTCATCAGCAGGGTCAGCAGCGTTTCGAGCACGACGCTCGGCGTGGCGAAAGCGACCTGCTCGATGACCGAAGGCGTCGCCAGTACAACCTCGCGCGCGGTGCGGCCGGAAAGGCGCGCGAGCTGTCCGTTGAGGTCGCTGATCCATGCAAATTCGCCGCGCAGCTGCGCGAACCGCTGGACGACCTGGCGGGCCATTGACGGTACCTGGTCGACCATGACGAACGCGGGCTGCAGGATCAGCGAAAGCGCCATGACGATGACCGAGATCATCGCCAGGATCGCGAAGAACGAGGCCAGCATGTTGGGCATGCCCACGCGCACGAGCCGGTCGGCCAGCGGCGACAGCACGATCGTGAAGATCATCGCTGTAACGGGGGGAAGAAAAACGACCGATCCGATCGAAAGCACGAAGGGAAGGGCCAGGAACAGGCCTAGCCCCAGTACCAGCAGGATCGCGGACAACAGCCGGTTGCGCTCGTCGGGCTGGCCCTCGTCGGGGGTCGTGCTTGGAAGACTGGTAGGCTCGGCAGGATCCACGACGTCGTTCGACTTTCAGCAGGACAGGCGACGCCACCCTGCACCAGCAGGGTGGCGCGAAGCAATACCTTCGAAAGTGCGTCCGATCGTCAGGATCCCGACTGAACGGTGTGGTCCAGTTCGCCCATGATCGCGTCGTGGGCAACGGCATCGCCCGTGCTGCGACGGGGCAGTTGGCCGTTCTCGATCATCTGCGCAAGCGCGGCGCGGGCGCGCCCGACGCGGCTCTTGATCGTGCCGACCGCACACTGGCAGATCTGCGCCGCTTCCTCGTAGCTGAAGCCGCCCGCGCCGACGAGCAGGAGCGCTTCGCGACGTTCCGGGGGCAACGTCAGCAATGCGCGGTGCATGTCGGACAGGTGAAGCGGTCCTTCCTGGCCAGCTGGCGCAACCAGGATACGCTCCGCCACCGTCTCGTCGTATTCCGCACGGAAGCGGTTGCGGCGCATGTCGGTAAGATAGGCATTGCGCAGGATCACGAATGTCCACGCGCGCATCGACGTGCCCGGCTCGAACCGGTCCTGCGCCGCCCAAGCCTTGAGCAGCGTTTCCTGAACGAGATCGTCGGCAAGATCGGGGCGGCCGCAGAGCCCCCGGGCAAAAGCGCGCAGGTGAGGGATGACGCCAGTCAACTCGCGCTTGAACTCGGGGCCCGCCGTGCGCGGTTTCTCGGGTCGGGCGATGGACTGCGGGGCGCTTTCGCGCTGGGGTCTGCTGGGGGCGTCAGCCATGCGTATCGTCGTCCAGCTGATCGAGCAGGCGCGCAAAACTGTCCGGTAGCGGTTCTTCAACCACCGAATCGTACAGCCGCCTCAACCCCGTCGCCCATTCGGGCGACTTGGCCTTTGCGCCTCCACGGTGCTGGGCACCGGTCGTCTTCATTGGCTTCGTCTCTTTCGGCTTTCGATCCGGCAAAGCTTCCCCCCTAGGGTGTTTTAACAAAGAAAGCGCCACGCTCTGCGTAGCGGCTTCACGATAACCCGACATCAACGTCCCAATCCACCGTGACATGGGTACCAAGCGAGGAACGAAAATCCGCCCAAATGGTTCCCTAAAATGCTTTCGTGCCTGCATCTGGCGCGAAATATGGCGTCATGTCATAGCGGTACGTGGTACATCGGGTGCGCCGGGCTTGTCCTGTCGCGGCAGGAGGGTCAATTCGGCGTCGTGGAGAAGCTGCTCTCCCAGAAAAATTTGTCGCCACGATGGTACGAACGGTTCCCCCGCGCCGTGCCGGTGGGGATTTTCGGCCTGACTATGGCCGTAACGGTCCTGAGCGTTTTCGCGATCGAGCGCGCCGAAACCCAGCGCGAGATCGCGCAGCTGACCCAGACGGCGCAAGCGGTCGGCTCGGGCGTCGAACGCCGCGCCAATGCAAATGCCGCCTACCTGCGCTCGGGTGCCGCGCTGTTCGCCACGCAGCAGATGGTCGAAGCTCCGCTGTTCAGGACGTTCATCCACCAGTTGCAGCTTGACGGGAACTATGTCGGCTCGGACGGCATAGGTTGGGCCATGCGGGTATCGCGCGATGACGTTCCGGTCGTCGAAAGCGTCATGCGTCGCGGCGGCAATCCCGACTTCCGCATCCAGCCCGCGCCGGCGGCCGATCAGCCCTTCGTCGTCCCGATCATGTACCTCGAGCCCGATTCCGCGCGCAACCGTCGCGCCGTTGGCTACGACATGTACTCGGAACGCGTCCGTCGCGCGGCGATGGATGCGGCGATGCGCGAAAATCGGCCGGTCGCCTCAGGGCGCGTAATCCTGCGCCAGGAAGGCAATCGCGACGGCCCGCCCGGTTTTCTCATCTATATGCCGGTCTATGGCATGGACCGCGGCGAAGCGCGCAGCTTGCGCGGCTTCGTCTACAGCCCGTTCAACGGCCAGCAGTTCCTGCAATCGGCGATCAACACCGATCGCATCGGACCTGTCGGGATCAGGATCTACGACGAGGTCGAGAAGCCGGGCAACCTGCTCGCCGAACTCAAGCTCGAGGAAAGATCCGGTCGGACGGTGCGCCGCACTGTCGATCTTGCCGGTCGCCGCTGGCTGATTGAGGTGGAGGCGCCAGCCTCCAACCTGCTCAGCGTCATGTCGGTCATGACCCTGCTGTTCGGGCTGCTCGTGGCAACGCTGCTGCTGGTGCTGGCCCGATTGCTGACGCAGCAGGCCGTGGAAGATCGCATCGCGCTGGCGTGGTTCGAGCAGCAGTCGTCGATCCGCAACTCGCTGACGCGCGAGCTCAACCACCGCGTCAAGAACACGCTCGCCAACGTCCTGTCGATCATCGCATTGACGCGCCGCCGCGCGACCAGCCTGGATGACTTCGCCACAAGCCTTGAAGGTCGCATTCGCGCGCTGTCGGCAACGCACGATCTGCTGACCCAGTCTGAATGGGGCACGACCCCGGTGCGGCTGGTGCTGGAGGCGGAACTGGCGCCCTATGCGCAAGGGGCAGAGGCGCACGTCACGATGAGCGGGCCCGATGTCGAGCTTGCGCCCAACGATGCGCTGTCGCTTGGCCTTGCCATCCATGAACTCGCCACGAACGCGGCGAAGTACGGTGCGCTGAGCACGCCCGAAGGGCGCGTGCAGGTGGGCTGGGAACTGGTGGGCGAAGACCGGGCAAGGATCGACTGGCGCGAACGTGGCGGGCCCGAGCTGGACCCGGCCGCACGTCGCAAGCGCGGCTTCGGCACCGACCTCATCGAAAAGATCGTCGCCCATGAATTGCGCAACCCGGTCGAACTGCTGTTCGAACGCGAAGGGGTGCGCTGTTCGCTGGTCATTCCCGTGCGCCGCCGCGGCGACTTCGCGATCCGCGAAGCCAAGCGGACCTGATACGCAAAAAGGGCCGCTACCGGTGGGTAGCGGCCCTTTTGGAATTCGGGTCACCCCATTCAGATAAGCGGGCGGCTCGATCCGAAGAACAGCGCCTGGCTGATCGCGGCGCGTACCGTCGATTCCTGGAACGGCTTGGTGATGAGGTAGGTCGGCTCCGGACGATCGCCCGTCAGCAGGCGTTCGGGGTAGGCGGTGATGAAGATCACCGGCACGTCGGTGATCTTGAGGATGTCGTCGACCGCATCGAGACCCGAGCTGCCGTCGGCGAGCTGGATATCGGCAAGGACCAGCCCCGGCGTTTCCTGGGCAACGATCTCGCGCGCCTGGGTCCGGGTCGCGGCCATGCCGCAAACGTCGTGGCCAAGCGAGCGGACGAGATCTTCCAGCTGCATCGAGATCAGCGGCTCGTCCTCGATGATCAGCACCGACGTGGCGCTCTCGCGATCGATTTCCTCGATCGCTTCCTGCACCAGATCCTCGACCTCGTCCTCGCTGCGATCCATGATCGCCGCGGCTTCGAAGATCGAGAAATCCTCGAGCGTGGTCAACAGCAGCGCCTGCCGGTTGAGCGGGGTGATCTGCGACAGGCGTTCCTGTGCCGCCGCTTCATGAAGGCCGGCGTTGGCCGAACCGGAATAATCGTTCGTGTCGACGAACGCGCTGGACCAGACCGCATTGAAGGCGCGGTACAGTGCGACGCGGCCTTCGCCGATCTGTGAACGGAGCGCCTCGTCAGCCAGCGCGGCTTCAAGCGTGGCGCGAACAAAGGCATCGCCGGTTGCCTGGCTGCCGGTCAGGGCACGGGCATAACGACGGAGATACGGCAGATTGGCAGCGACTTTGGCACCCAGCGACATTGATACCCCTTCCCGGATACTCGATGCAGGCCGCAACGCCTTTATGCGTAAAAAGGTTCCCGGGCCAGCACTGATCCGCCCCAACCGTATGGTCAGCACGGAGCAAGCGTGTCCATCACCCATTTCGCAAGGGTCCGGGCGGGAATCGGCTTCTGGAAGCGCGGGAACTTCCCGAACCCGTCGGGAAGGGAATCGGCTTGCGAGCCGGTGACAATGGCAACCGGGCACCCCGCATCGGCCAGCCGAAGCGCGATTTCGAGCACGTGGCCATCGGGAAGGTGGCAGTCGAGCAGGGCGGCGGCAAAAGTGCGGCGGCGCATCCGCTCCTCGGCTGCGAGCAGGCTTCCTGCCAACTCGACGGTAAAGCCGCGTGCGGCCAGTTCCTCCTCGATTTCCATCGCGACGAGAATGCTTTCCTCGACGACCAGGATCCGTGACAGGGCCGGCTTTGCGCCTTCGTTACCTTCGGCGCCAGGCCCCTGCATCGCTTTCCCCTTGTTACGGGACGCGCCTAGCCGGGAACCCGAAACCGGGCAGTGTCATTTGACATCGCGCCGAAGGTTCCGGGGTCACATCCATGTGTTCTCGGCCACCCGAGATGCGCCAAGCCACACGGATATGAGAATGGCCGATTCCGACGACCCCAAATCCCTGACGATTGCATCGCGCCAGCAGCCTGCCTCCGCCGATCGCGTTCCGTGCAAGGAGTGCCCGCTCATCCATTGCCGGGGCCTTTCGGCACCCGACGAAGGCCAGCGCGCGTGGATCGAGGCGTTCAAGTCAAGCGAGGCCCGCTATGTCCGCGGCGAACAGGTGCTGCGGCAAGGGGTGCGTGCAACCCGGCTGTTCACGGTGCTGGAAGGCGTGCTGATCCGGTACCGCCTGCTTGAGGACGGACGGCGCCAGATCGTCAACTTCCTGTTCCCGGGCGATCTGGTAGGATTGCAGGCCGCGTTCGAGGCCGAACTGACGCACAGCGTCGAGGCCATGACCGACGTCAGGCTTTGCGTGTTTCCGCGCGATCGCTTCTTCGATCTGGCCGTCAGCCATCCGAAGCTGTCGTTCGATCTGACCTGGATGGCTGCCCGGGAAGAGGCGGCGCTCGAAGATCACCTCGTCTCGCTTGGGCAGCGCAACGCGCAGGAACGGCTCGCCTACCTCGCGGTGTTCCTGGTGCAGCGCGGCGCAGCGACCGGCGTTTCGCGCGAAGGCACCTTGCGCCTGACCGTGACGCAGAGCCAGATTGCCGACATGCTCGGCCTATCGCTGGTCCACACCAACCGCTCGCTACAGGCCTTGCGGCGTCTCAAGCTCGTCGACTGGACGCTCTCGACCATATCCGTGCACGACATGGAGGCCGCCCGCAGCTTCGCCCAGATGGACGGCGATCCCTATATCCCTCGCCCCTACATCTGAGGTTGCAGCGCCCTTCAAAAAATTTTCGAAAAAAGATTTGATCGGCGGAACCATTCCTTTGGGCCCTCGTTAAGGGCATGTCACCGCCGAGACCCCCCCTCCCGTCCAAGCGGCCGGTGATACGATCCCGAAAGGCCTCCGCCGGTTCAGTCCGGGGGAGGCCTTTTTTTTACGTCCGTCGACAGATTGGGTCACGCGGGCCGGAATCCGGCATGAAGGATCAGCGGGGCGCGCCGCTCCGCAGCTTGGCGAGCAGGCCTGCCGCCGGGCGCCGTTCGCTGACCAGCCGCACCAAGGCCTCGGGCGGAAACGGCTTGACCAGAACATGGCCGAGCGCCGCCGTTTCCGGAGGAATGCTTGCCGGACTGCCCGTCGAGAAGACGATGAAGGGCGGAACCGGGTTGAGCTGGTTGGCAAGCTCGGCCAGCGACCAGCCATCGTCGCGATCCGCCAGGCGGACGTCCAGGACGAGCAGGTCGGGGCAGACCTTTTCCATCTCGTGCAGCGCCGCGGCGATCGATCCGCAGACGACAACTTGTTCCGCGCCGCTGTCGGCCAGCGCTTCGGCAATGTCCATGGCGACCAGCGCGTCGTCTTCCACGATCAGGGCGCGCCCCGGCAGCACCCGGTTCCCTCGGACCATACGCTTGCTCGTCATGCCATGACCCCATCAGACGCAGGCCACCCCTGCATCGAAAGCGAACGACGGTGACCGGACCCGTGTTCCCGGCCGAAGGGTCAGCCGGTCAACGACTTGCCGTAAATTTCGTATTCCTTGTTCACGTGGCTGTTTATCGCATCGGCGATCGCCACCATCCCCTGGTTGTCTTCCAGGATCCAGCCGATCTCGCCGCGCGTTGAGCCGTAGCGCGTCACGGAATTGCGCCGGATGTACTCGATCATCATGAACGCGAGCTGGCTTGCCAGGCGCGATGCCTGAAGCTTCTTGCGCACCCCCATCAGCGGCACGCGCATCGTGCGGGGCTTGGGGTTGCGCAGCCACAGCAGAAGCTTGGCCCAGTTGAAGGGGAACAACTTCCCGTTCATCGGCTTGATCATCTCGTTCAGGTCGGGAAGCGTCATCATGAAGGCGACGGGCTCGCCCTCGTATTCGGCCACCATGATCAGGTCCTCGCGCACGATCGGCTTGAACTTCTTGCCGGCGTAGGCGATCTCGCGATCGGTGAAGGGAACGAAGCCCCAGTTGTCCGACCAGGCATCGTTCAGGATGTCCAGGATCAGCGCCGCTTCCTGGTCGAACTTGCTGCGATCCACGTTGCGGATGCGGATCTTGGCGTTCTTCTCGCCCGAGGAGACGATCCGCTGGATCAGCGGCGGGAACTCCTGGGTGATGTCCAGCTCATAAGTCTTGAGCGTCTTGGCCGGGGTATATCCGGCGGCCTTGATGTAATCGTCGTACCGCTTGGGCTGGTGGCCCATCATGATCGTAGGCGATTGGTCGAAGCCCTTGGTCAACTGGCCCGGCTCCTCCCAGATCGACATCGACAGCGGGGCAAGCACGCGGTGCATGCCCTTGTCGCGCAGCCACGCCTCGGCCTTGGCGATCAGCGCGTGGGCAACGCTCTCGTCCTCGGCTTCCAGCAGGCCCCAGTTGCCAACACCCGGACCCATGCCCTGCGCCGGGTCCATCGCGATCGCAAGGTGGTCGATGTGCGCCGAAATGCGCCCCACCACCGCGCCATTGCGCCGCGCCAGGAACAGCTGGACATCGGCGTGGTCGAAGAACGGGTTCTTGCCCGGCGTCACCAGCTCAAGCGCATCCATGCGCAGCGGCGGCACCCAGGCCGGGTCGCTGGCGTTCAAGCGATAGGCCAAGTCCACGAACGCATTGCGGTCGGCCTTGCCGGTGACGGGAGTGATCACTACTTCGGCCTGTGCCACGATGTTGCCTTTGTTTGCTTCTAGGGGGCGGGTCCCGGGCGAAGTGCGACCGGGTGCGCCGCCTTGTCAAGCCGCACCCCCACATTCGTGGCGGCAAGCCAAGAAGGCCGGCCCCAGAACGGCCCCGGGTCAGACTGGAACGAAACCGATGATTGCCTCCGATACCCTGGACCGCGCTCCGTCCGCGCCCGATGCAAAGGTGCACAAGCGCAACCTTGCGGGCATGCCCGAAGACAAGGCGATGCTGCGCGCCGCGGCCGATCTGACGCGGGATATCGCGAAGGCGCGGCCCGAAATCTACTGGCCCGACATGCTGGCCTCTGCCGCCGTCGGCTATCTTGCGCTCTATGGCGCGATCGCGACGACACAGCCGGTGGTGACGATCCTGCTCGGCGCGCTGTCGGCGGTTGCGCTCTACCGCGCGCTGCTGTTCATCCACGAACTGACCCACATCCACCGCGATGCGCTGCCGGGCTTCCGCTTCGGCTGGAACGTGTTGGTGGGCATTCCGGTGCTGATCCCTTCGTTCATGTACGAAGGCGTCCACACCCTGCATCACGCGCGCACGCGCTATGGAACGGCGGAAGATCCCGAATACCTGCCGCTGGCGCTGATGAAGCCGTGGACGCTGCCGGTGTTCGCGCTGACGGCCCTGCTGCTTCCGATCGGCCTGCTGATCCGCTCGGCGATCCTCGTGCCGCTGGGCGCGCTGGTCCCGCCGCTGCGCACCCTGGTGTGGGAACGGGCCTCGGCCCTTTCGATCAACCCGCAGTATCGCCGCCGCAAGCCCGAGGGCGATTTCGCGCGTATGGTGTTCTGGCAGGAACTGGGCGCGACTGCGTGGTCGTGGTTCGTGCTCGGCTGGTCGGCAACGCACGGCTGGCGGCCGCTGCTGGTCGCGATCGGCGTGCTGTCGGCCACAGCGCTGCTCAACCAGATCCGCACGCTCGTCGCACACCTGTGGGAGAACGAGGGCGAGGTGATGTCGGTGACCGGGCAGTACCTCGATTCGGTCAACGTGCCGCCGCCCGCGATGTTCACCGCGCTCTGGGCGCCGGTGGGCCTGCGCTATCACGCGCTGCACCACCTGCTGCCCTCGATGCCCTATCATTCGCTGGCCGAATGCCATCGCCGCATTCGCGCGCACCTCGGCGTGTCGTCCACCTACGAAGGGGCCAACTATCCCGGCCTTTTCCCGATGCTCGCCCGGCTCGCGCGCAGCTCGATGCGGCGCGGCGCCTGACCGTCTATTCCTCGGTGCGCACCAGTACGGTCTCGCCGATCAGCAGGAACAGCAGGAACGGCGCCCAGGCTGCAAGCATCGGCGGGTAGCCACCGAAGTTGCCCATCGCGAGCGCGGCATTGTCGACCACGAAATAGGCAAAGCCCAGCGCCATGCCGATGACGGCGCGGACGAACAGCTGGCCCGAACGGGCAAGGCCAAAGGCGGCGACCGCGCCCAGCAGTGGCATCAGCAGCGCCGAAAGCGGCCCCGAGATCTTGTGCCACCATTTGCCTTCCAGCTCGGTGGTCCGGTATCCGGCATCGCGGATCGCCTGGATCGATCCGGACAGGCGCGGCAGCGATTCGGCATCGGCGTCGGCCTTGCGCAGGATGATCTGCGATGGTTCGACTTGCCGCGCATAAACCTGCGTGCCTTGCGACGTGGTCCGGCGCGCGCTCTGCACGTCGAACGAGGTGGGATCGGCGAAGCGCCAGCCGGGGCGCGCATAGGTCGCCTGGGTGGAGCGGACGATCTCGGTGACCATGCCGGTGGGATCGCGCCGATACCAGCTGACGTCGACCATCCGCGTCGCATCGCCGCGCCCTTCGACGGACTTGGCGAACAGGATGTTCTGCCCGTCCTGCAGCCAGACGTTGGCCTTCACATCGCTGTCGCGCGGGATCGGGCCGTATTTCACCGCCTCCCAGGCCTTCAGCGTGGCATTCGAGCGCGTCACCACCCGCTCGTTGAAGCCGAATGTCACCACCGATACCACGGCCGCGACCAGGAACAGCGGCGCCAGGATCTGGTGGGCCGAAAGCCCCGCGGCCTTCATCGCCACCACTTCGCTGTTCTGGTTCAGCGTCATCAGCGTGATGATCGTCGACAGCAGCACCGAATAGGGCAGGAAGCGGCTGATCAGCTGGGGCATGCGCAGGCTGACATAGGTCAGCAATTGCGCCTGCCCGTTGCCCGGTGCGGCAAGGATGTCGCCGCTTTCGCTCAACAGGTCGAGCATCTGCAGGACCAGCACCAGCATCAGCAGCACCGCCACGATGCGCGTGGCGAACATCTTGGCGATGTAGAGCGTGACCGTGCGCGACGGGAAGAATTCAAGCTGCACCGGCTTCACCCTCTTCTGGTGCGTCCGCGGGGCGCTGGTGGCGCGATGCGAACACCTTCGCCACGCGCTTGCTGATCTTGGCAAAGCCCGTTTCCAGCGCGCCGATCGGCTGGCCGCCGGGGACATAGGCGATGCGCCAGTACATCCACATGATCAGCGCGGCGAAAAGCACGAACGGCCCCCACAGCGCCAGCATCGGGTCGATCTTGCCCAGGCTCGATACGTCCTGACCGTACTGGTTCACCTTGTGATAGGCGACCACCATCACGATCGACAGGAATACGCCCAGGGCCGAGCTCGATCGCTTGGGCGGCACCGCCAGCGCCACCGCCAGCAGTGGCAGCAGGAACATCATCACCACTTCGGTGATGCGATAGTTGAAGCTCGCCCAGCTCTGCGCCTTGGCGAGCGCGCTCGACTGGTCCGACCACCCCATCTTGAGCAATTCGGGCAGGAAGTACTCTCGCTCCTTGTCGCCGCGCTGGCGGAACTGCTCGATCTTGGGAAGATCGATCGGCAGGTCGTGGCTCGCAAAGCTCAGCACGCGGGGGCTGGGCACGCCCGGGCCGTCCTGCACGATCTGCCCGTCGGTCAGCCGCAGGATCACCGTGTCCGGATTCTCCTTGTTGGCGAAGAACTGTCCCTCTCGCGCCGAGATGACCAGCACCTGGCCCTCGCCGGTGGCGATGCGGGCGAAGATGCCCTGCAGGTCGCGCCCCTCGTCGCGGCTCGATTCCACGCGCAGCGCGGTGCGGTCTTGCAGCGAGTTGAACTCGCCCACCTTGATCGACGCGCCCAGCGCGCCCGAGCGCAGCTCGTAGTTGAGCTGCTCGTAATAATAGCGCGACAGCGGCTGCAGGTAGCTGACGATCAGCAGGTTCAGAGCAGCCAGCGCGATCGCGAAGATATAGGGCACGCGCAGCAGCCGGGTGTACGACAGGCCGACCGCGCGCATCACGTCGAGCTCGGACGACGTGGCAAGCTTGCGGAAGGCGAACAGGATGCCCAGCATCAGCCCCAGCGGGATCGCAAGGCTCGCGTATTCGGGCAGCAGGTTGGCCAGCATCTTGAACACGACCGTCACCGGGCCGCCCTGCGTCGCGACGAAGTCGAACAGCTTGAGCATCTTGTCGAGCACGAGCAGCGACGCCGCGATCACGAAGACCGCCAGCATCGGCGTGATGACCAGCCGGGCGATGTACTTGTCGGTGGCAGTAAGAAACTTCACGGGCGCTTCGATCGCTCTCGACTGCAGGCAGCGGGGCCATGGATGACCGAGGGGGACTAGCCCGTCCGCCCCGGCTGCGGAAGGACAAAAACGGCGAGGCTCACCCCGACTGCCCGGGGGATCATAACGAAAGTTATTGAACTTCCCTGAACGAGTGTTAGTGGGCTCGGCAAATGGCCAATATTCCAGCAGATATGATCGGACCGCGCGTTTGTTCCGTCACGCTCTGGCCGCGAGGGTCGACGTGATCGATCGGGAATACATCCTGCCGGCAGGTGTCGCCGGGCAGGCCATACGATTGACCCTTCCCCCGGCCAAACTCTCTGACCTTGCCGACCAGTGCGAATCGCTGGCAGCCGACCGGCAGCGCTGGGGACTGGCGCGCGTGCTGCAGGTCATGGGGATAGAATCGCCGGGCGGTGCAGGGGGAGAGCAGGGCGCATCGCGCCAAGGCATGTGGATCAGTCTGCTGGCCGATTCCGGTGCTTACGAAAGCGCGGCTTTCGCGCTTCTGCCGGTGGACTGCCAATATTGCGCCAGCCGGGACGATGCGGGGCTCCATTCCGCCACGGTCGTGCTGGCCGGGGGGCATTCGGCGTCGTCACAGGGCGCGGGGTCGGTGAGCATGGCCGTGTGCGCCGCTTTGCTTCGCGCGCTGGCGCACCAGCGATCCGCAACGCCTCATCTCGCCTGACGAAGGTCCGGCTGGCGGATCAGGCCTTTTCGAGCGTGCACTGCAGCGGGTGCTGGTTCTGCCGCGCGAAATCCATCACCTGATTCACCTTGGTCTCGGCAATTTCATAAGGGAAAATACCACAGACGCCGACGCCCTTCTGGTGGACGTGGAGCATGACGCGAGTCGCCTGCTCCAGGTCCATGTGGAAGAAACGCTTGAGCACCATCACCACGAATTCCATCGGGGTGTAATCGTCGTTCAGCATCAAGACCTTGAACATGCTCGGCTTCTTGGGCCGCGCACGGGTCTTGGTGGCTATTCCGACAAGATCACCGCCGCCGGGGCCGCCGGGCGAATCGTCATCACCCGCCATGATCGGCAACTCTACGCCGATGGCGCCTTCCGCCTGCAACGCGGCGGGGGTCAGGATTTCGAAGTCTGCCATGATGTGACCGCAAATATCGCATTGCACGCCCCTTGGTACAAGAGGGGCTGAGCCGACCTGACCCAAAGTCCTTGCAGAATGACAAACGGGCCGGAAGGGCGAACCCTTCCGGCCCGTCGTCTGCAGGCCACTGGCGGCGTGTGCACGCCGATTTGAACGCGCCGCCGAAGTTGGTGTCAGGCGGCCTGCTTCATCTTTTCGACCGCGAGGCTGACGCGGGTCGAAATCGGCTGGAACGCTTCGTTGGCCAGCTTCAGCATGGCTTCGCTGTTCTTCGAGCTCACCGCGACGGCCGCGTCGAACTGCTTGCGCAGCAGGGCGGTCTGCTTTTCGAAGAACTCGGTGGGCGACTTGACCGTGGTCAGGTCCTTGAGCTCGGCGGTCAGGGTTTCCATCGCCGACTTGCTTTCGGTGACGTAGCCCTTGCCCATTTCCTGGAGGCCGGTGGCGAGGATCTTGCTCGATTCGACCATGGCTTCGACGTTGCCCTTGGCGAACGCGCCCATGTCGCCGAACGCGGCCTTGGCCTTCTCGCTGGCGTCCTTGAACGAAGACTGGAACTTTTCGGTGAATTCGGTGGGGGTGGTCATCTTGAACTGTTCCTTCCTCGGCGCCGGCGACTTCGTCTTGCGCGAAGCGGCGGCAGGCTTGACGCTTTTCATCACAGGGATCGGGGCTTCCGGAATTTCGGAAACCACCGGCGCGGCCGGAACCGGTGCTGCGGCCACGATGGCCGCGGGCGCCTTCGGCTTCGCACGCTTCGCCGGCGCAGCGCCAACCTTGCCGGGCCCGCGCTTGGCAGGGGCGGCCTTGGTCGGCGCAGGCACTGGCGGCATGGCATCGACAACGCTGGATTCGGACACGGCGGCTGCCTCTGCAACGGCATCCGTCGGCACTTCAACGGAAGGTGCGTCCTGCTTCACTTCGTCGGCCATGACTGGCAACTCCTGCAACGAGCAGCGCCGACAGGAACGGATCCAGCCTTTGCTGCACTGCACAAAATAGGTGCTGCGGGTGCTAAGTCAAGTGAGATTTGCTGCGGTGCAGCAACTGTTTCATCCGAAACCGAACCTTCGCTGGGATCCGGCTTGCGTCGGTGTCACCGGGTTTTCACATAGCGCCCGGGCGCATCCTCGATCACCCGGTCGCCCTTGCCGCCGGGCGCGCGCTTGCCGCGTGCGGGCACGGTCTTCGCGCTGCTCGACTTGATCCAGTCGATCCAGTCGGGCCACCAGCTGCCCTTGATCTCGCGCGCGCCTTCGATGAACGCCGCCAGCGTCGCGGGGTCGGCGTCGTTCAGCCAGTACTGGTACTTGCCGGCTTCGGGCGGGTTGACCACGCCGGCGATATGGCCCGAACCCGCCAGCACGAACTTCCACGGGCCGGCCAGATGCCGCGTCAGCTTCCACACGCTTTCGGCCGGCGCGATGTGATCCTCGCGCCCCGCCTGGATATAGCATGGCGTCGCAATCTGGCGCAGGTCGATCGGCGTGCCATCGACGATCATCGCGTCGGGCACGACCAGCCGGTTGTCGCGATAGAGGTCTTCCAGGTACGCCTTCTGCCACTTGAACGGCAGGTTGGTGGTATCGCCGTTCCAGTGCAGCAGGTCGAACGCCGGATAGTCCTGCCCCAGCAGGTAGTTGTTGACGACATAGTTCCAGATCAGGTCCGGACTGCGCAGCAGGTTGAACGTCGCCGCCATGTAGCGCCCGTCGAGCACGCCGTCGGTGGCCAGGCTCTCCAGCAACTTGAGCTGGCCTTCGTCGATGAAGTTCTTGAGATCGCCCGCCTTCTCGAAATCCACCTGCGCGGTGAAAAAGGTGGCCGTGGCAACCTTGTCCGCCTCGCCCCGCCGCGCCAGCAGCGCCAGCGTGGCGGCCAGCGTGGTCCCCGCCACGCAATATCCGATGGTGTGCACGCCTGCCACGCCCAGGCGGTCGCGCACGGTGTCGATCGCTTCGATCTGCGCGCGGATGTAGTCGTCCCACGTCACGTCGGCGATGCTCGCATCGGCTGACTTCCACGATACGACGAACACGGTCAGCCCCTGCGCCACCGCCCAGCGGATGAAGCTGTTCCTGGGGTTGAGGTCCAGGATGTAGAACCGGTTGATCCACGGCGGGAAGATCACCAGCGGTGTCTCGATCACGGTTTCCGTCGTGGGCGAATACTGGATCAGCTGGAACAGCGGCGTTTCGTGCACCACCTTGCCGGGCGTCGCACCGATGTTGCGGCCCAGCTCGAACGCGTGCGGATCGGTGTGGGTAAGCTGCCCCTTGCGCAAGTCGGCAAGCAGGTGCTCCACCCCCTTGACCAGGTTCTCGCCCTTCATTTCGAGCGTGCGCTCGATCACCACGGGGTTGGTCGTAGGGAAGTTGGCCGGGCTCATCGCGTCGGTAATCACGCGGGTCAGGAAGCGCAGCTGCGCCTTCCTTTCGGGCGGCAGGCCCTGCGTCTCCTCGGCGAGCGCGTTGATGCGTTCGGCCAGCAGCAGGTAAGTCTGGTGCAGCAGCGCGAACACCGGCTGGTCGCGCCAGCGCGGATCGGCAAAGCGGCGGTCCTTGCGCGGCAGTTCCACCTCGGCCTTGGGCTTGCCGCCGGCATATTGCGACAGGACCTTGGTCCACATCGCCACGCTGTCGTCCCACAGCTTTGCCTGCACTTCGGCGGCGGCCAGCGGCATCGCCGTCCACCACTGGCTGACAAGGTTCGACCAGCGTTCGGCATCGCCCAGCTTGGCCAGCGCCGGCTCGATCGCGCCGGCCCGTTCGGCCCCGAAGTCGAGCCACATCTTCTGCAGCTTGGCCGCCGACATGGCCCAGAGCTGCAGATCGGCCGGGTCCGGCAACTGGCTGTGCTCCGTCGGCATCAGCGGGGCGAACATCGCGCGCAGCGCGTCGCCCTGCTGGCGGAAAAGGTCCTCGATCACTGCGCTGTCCTGACCTGCGGGCGGGGTGGCAGAGTTCGAAGTCATCGGTGCTTGTCCGTTACGTCGCCGTGCGGCGCGGGGCCGCGTCGCCCGATCTATACACGCCTTGCGCCCGGTTGTTACCCTCAAGGTTCCCTTGACCGGTTGATTGCCGTAAGGCGGTGCTGCGGCGATCCTGCCGCGCAACAACGAGTAACCTGTCGTGGACGAAGAATTCTACCGCATGAAGCGCCTGCCGCCTTACGTCATCGCCGAAGTGAACGGCATGCGGGCCGCAGCACGCGCCGCCGGTCGGGATATCATCGACCTCGGCATGGGCAACCCGGACCTGCCGCCGCCCCAGCACATCATCGACAAGCTGTGCGAAGTTGCGCAGAAGCCCAGCGCGCACGGCTATTCGGCCTCGTCGGGCATCCCCGGCATCCGCCGCGCGCAGGCCAATTACTATGGCCGCCGCTTCAACGTCGAACTCGATCCCGAAACCGAAGTCGTGATGACGATGGGTTCGAAGGAGGGCCTTGCCAGCCTCGCCACCGCGATCACCGCGCCGGGCGATGTCGTGCTGGCGCCCAACCCCAGCTACCCGATTCACACCTTCGGCTTCATCATCGCCGGCGCGACGATCCGTTCGGTGCCGACGACTCCGGACGATCGCTACTGGGATTCGCTCGATCGCGCGATGAAGTACTCGGTGCCGCGCCCCTCGGTGCTGATCGTCAACTATCCTTCGAACCCCACTGCCGAAACCGTCGATCTCGCCTTTTACGAACGGCTGGTCGCCTGGGCCAGGGAGAACAAGGTCTGGATCCTGTCCGACCTTGCCTATTCCGAGCTCTATTTCGACGGCAAGCCCACCCGCTCGATCCTGGAAGTGCCGGGCGCGAAGGACGTGGCGGTCGAATTCACCTCGATGTCCAAGACCTTCTCGATGGCAGGCTGGCGCGTCGGCTTCGCGGTCGGCAACCCCAAGCTGATCGCCGCGCTCAAGCGGGTGAAGTCCTATCTCGATTACGGCGCCTTCACGCCCATCCAGGCGGCGGCCTGCGCCGCGCTCAACGGGCCGCAGGACATCGTCACCCGCAATCGCGAACTCTACCAGAAGCGCCGCGACGTGATGGTCGAGGCTTTCGGCCGCGCCGGTTGGGAAATCCCCAGCCCGCCCGCCTCGATGTTCGCCTGGGCGCCGCTGCCGCCCGCGCTCAAGCACCTGGGCAGCCTCGAATTTTCCAAGCAGCTGCTCACCCATGCCGAAGTCGCGGTCGCACCGGGCGTCGGCTATGGCGAGGATGGCGAAGGCTTCGTGCGCATCGCCATGGTCGAAAACGAACAGCGCCTTCGCCAGGCCGCGCGCAACATCAAGCGCTACCTGCAGTCGATGGGCGTCAACACCTCGGCCGCCTGAGGCCAAGGAAAACACGGCCGGAAGCCTCGCGCTTCCGGCCCATTCCTCCCGCTCGCCCTTTACGTTAGCGTAAGGATCGGCAACGATGGCGCAAAGCCATTCCCGGGAGAGAACACCCATGCGTTTCAATGATCGCGTCTCGCTCACGATCGAGGATCACGTCGCCCACGTCCTGCTCGATCGGGCCGACAAGATGAACGCGCTCGACGATGCCATGTTCGAAGCGATCGTCGCCGCCGGCCAGCATCTCCACGATGAACGCGGGGTAAGGGCAGTCGTCCTGTCGGGCGCGGGGCGCGCGTTCTGCGCCGGCATCGACTTGTCCAGCCTTGGCAACACCAGCCGCTGGGAAGGCGAAAACTCGCTGCTCAACCGCACGCATGGCAATGCCAACCGGCCGCAGCAGGCGGCGATGGTGTGGCGCAAGCTGCCGATGCCGGTGATCGCGGCGGTGCACGGCGTGGCCTTCGGCGGTGGCCTGCAGGTGGCGAGCGGGCCTGACATCCGCATCGTCCATCCCGCCACGCGCATGGCAGTGATGGAGGTCAAATGGGGCCTCGTCCCCGACATGGCCGGCTTCGCGCTGTGGAAGGGCAACGTGCGCGACGACGTGCTGCGCGAACTGATCTACACCCACCGCGAATTCACCGGGGCCGAGGCCCACGCCCTGGGCTTTGCCACCCACGTCGACGAAAATCCGCTGGAGAAGGCCTTCGCCCTCGCGCGCGAGATTGCCGGCAAGAGCCCCTCGGCGGTGCGCGGGTCCAAGTCGCTGTGCAACCGCGCGCCCGACATGTCGGTCGACCAGGTCCTGATCGCCGAAAGCGTCGCGCAGCAGGAACTGATGTATTCCAAGAACCAGCTCGAATCGGTGCGCGCCGGCATGGAAAAGCGCGCGCCCGAATTCGTCGATCCCTGAAGCAAGTCGATCCTGACGTGACGGAAATCCGCCGATGAAGGCCCTGCACGATCCGCAGGGTATCCTGAAGCAGGGCCTCGATGCGATCCGCAGCGAATTCGCGGTGCCCCGCGCGTTCCCGCCGCAGGTGCTGGCGGCGGCCGAGCGCGCCGCCAACCGCGCGCCCACGCAGCATGTCGATCGCACCGACCTGCCGTTCGTCACGCTCGATCCGGCCAGCTCCACCGATCTCGACCAGGCCTTCCTGATCGAGCGGACGGGGCCTGATCTGCTGCTGCGCTATGCCATCGCCGATGTCGCGTGGTTCGTCGAAGATGGCGATCCGGTCGATGTCGAAGCCTGGCATCGCGGCGAAACGCTGTACCTGCCCGATGGCAAGGCCGGGCTCTACCCGCCGGTGCTCGCCGAAAACCGCGCCAGCCTGCTGCCCGATGGGCCGCGCCCTGCCATTGTCTTTGTCGTGCGGGTCGATCCCGAAGGCGAAGCCCGGCTCGAAGGCGTTGAGCGGGCCGTGGTCCACAGCCGCGCCAAGCTGGCCTACGACAGCGTGGCAAGCGCGGACCTGCCCGAACCCTTCGCCGATCTTGCGTCACGGATCGCCGCGGCCGAAGCGCGGCGCGGGGCCGCGCGCGTCGATCCGCCGCAGCAGGAAGTCGAGCGTCTTGCCGGCGAGCGGTTCGCGCTGTCGTTCCGGCCGATGCTGGCGAGCGAAACCGCCAATGCCGCGCTTTCGCTCGCCACCAACCTCGCCGTCGCGCGCTTCCTGCTCGACCATCGCACCGGCCTGTTCCGGGTCATGGCCGGGCCCGATGAAAGGGCTGTCGCGCGACTGCGCCAAAGCGCCCATGCGCTGGGCCTGAACTGGCCCGCGGCAGTCGATCTCAAGGATTTCGAACGCACCCTCGATGCACGCGATCCGGCGCAGGCAGGCTTCATGCTGGCGGTCCGGCGCGCCGGCAGCGGGGCGGGCTATGCGCCCTGGCATGCCGGGGCCGAACCCTGGCACGCCGCCATCGCCGCGCCGTATGTCCACGCCACCGCCCCGCTGCGCCGCTTGGCCGATCGCTACGTCATCCGCGCCGCGCTGGCCCTGGCGCAGGGGGCACAGGTGCCCGACGCAGTGACCCAGGCTTTCGACCGCCTGCCTGACGTGATGGCGCGCGCCGATGCCATCGCCGGCCGGATCGAGCGCGCCGTGGTGGACCTTGCGGAAACGGTCATGCTTCACGGCCGCGAAGGTGAGGTGTTCGGCGCGATCGTCACCGATGCCGAAGGCGCAAGCGCGCGGATCCAGCTCGAAGGCCTTCCCGTCATCGCGCGGGTCAAGGCCGCCGATGCCCGCCCCGGCCAGACTTTTCCGGTCCGGCTCGAAAAGTCGGACCCCGCCACCCGCCAACTCTCATTCGCCCTTGCCTAGGACGAAGAATCCCGTTGCGGCGCGCCGCCACCTCCGCTAACCGCCCCCTTCCACGCTGATGCGCATCGGGGCCCGATGGCGGAGTGGTTACGCACCGGACTGCAAATCCGTTTACGCCGGTTCGATTCCGGCTCGGGCCTCCACACTCTCCCAGATCTGAATATCGCGCGGCTGGCAGGCTGTCCCTTGAAGGCAGGGGAGTGGGCAAGGCGAAACGTGCGCCCGAAAACGCAAAAGCGATCTTTCGACAAGCTCAGGATGGGCGGGGTGTGGGAGCGCACAAAACGTCATCCCAGCGAAGGCTGGGATCGCTGGCCGCCTAGCGCGCCACCGTTCCGCAAACCGCCAGCGATGCCAGCCTACGCTGGCATGACGTCTGAGGAACGAACACCCCACGCCCCCACACCGCCCGCCCTGAGCCTGTCGAAGGGCTGCCCTTGTTCTCCCAAGCGCAACAGCGAGACAGGGCGCAACACCCACCCCCCAACACAACAAATGCGCCGGAAGACGTCCCGGGAGCGCGAGGGGGTCACCCCCTCGCATCTATCCTGTTCTAACCCAATCTTGACAAAACGTACCATATAGGTTATAGGCCAGCCCACGGACCGGGAGCGGCATGGCCGGCTTGCTCTTCGCTCCTTCGGGCCAATCTCCACGCTGGGAAAGGCCCGACGCGACCGGCGCGGGTCGGCGCTGCGGGAGGCCGCTTCCTCGGAAGCGGTCAGCGAGGGCGTTAAGCCCCAGTCCCGGGCACACCCAAGCCACTGCAACGGACGGGCGGATGTGGTGCGGTGGTTCAACCGCGTGCATGCGCCTCCCTGAAGTCACAGTGCCCCATGACCTGCCGAAGATCCGCTTCCACGCCGATCGAAGCCGTCCGGGCTGATCCTTCAGGGACTTATCGCTACGGACCGGGCCGCCTTGCGAGCCGCCGCCCGGGTTTCGAGCCCCCGTCCGAATTCAGGCTGAGCCGATCCGGGATAGCCAACGCCCCGCCGGCCACTCGCCACAGCGTTCCTCTTGCCCTCCACGCGCAGCGCCACGCATGGCGCCCGCGCCGGTCGCGCAGGTCCGTACACTTCCCCACGGCGTTATCGTCCGGGCTCGCCGCCGGATGATTGGGTGTGAGTCGGTCAGGCTGACTTCGGCTCGGGGACCGAGCCAAGCGCTTAGCCCGGCGATCTTCCAGCGATGAAGGATGGTCGGGGAGATAGGATTCGAACCTACGACCCTCTGGTCCCAAACCAGATGCGCTACCAGGCTGCGCTACTCCCCGACGTGACGACGCCCTAGGGAAAGCCGTCGGCAAGCGCAACCCCGATGGCCCGATTGCTATTTGGCCCACGCTGGACGGGCCAGACGCGCTGCCCGCATGGCCAGGAGGGGGATGGATTGCCTGCCCCGTTCGGCTAGACAGCGGGTATGAAAAGAAAACTTCCCACCGCTCTGGCCGTGTCGCTGGCCATCGGCATCGCCCTTCCTGCCACCGCATCGGCCAAGCCGCAGGCAGCGCGGCCCAAGGCACCCTTGCCGATTTCGGCCGAGCGCCTGTCGGCCGACGTCAAGGTGCTCGCCTCCGACGAATTCGAGGGCCGCGCGCCCGGCACGGCGGGGGAGGACAAGACGATCGACTGGTTGGTGCGCCAGCTGAAGGCGATCGGCCTCAAGCCCGGCGGCCCCGATGGTTCGTGGACTCAGGCGGTGCCGTTGGTGCGCACGCAGTTGGGCAAGGACGGCACGATGGCCGCGAACGGGCGGGGGCAGGCCATCCCGCTGGTGCAGCTGCGCGACATCTATGTCAGCACGGTGCGCCCGGTCGACCGGGTGCAGATCGCCGCCGCCCCGCTGGTCTTCGTCGGCTATGGCGTGTCGGCGCCAGAGCGGAAATGGGACGATTTCAAGGGCGTGGACCTGAAGGGCAAGGTTGCCGTGTTCCTGATCAACGATCCGGATTTCGAAGCCGCTGCGGGCGAGCCGGTCGCAGGCCAGTTCGGCGGCAAGCGCATGACCTATTACGGGCGCTGGACCTACAAGTTCGAGGAAGCGGCACGGCGCGGCGCTATCGGCGCGCTGATCGTGCACGATACGCCGGGTGCGGGCTATGGCTGGAACACGGTGACCGCGCCGGGCGGCGAGAACTACGACATCGCCGCCGCGCCGCCGCGCGTTGCGCTGCAGGGCTGGCTGCAGGAAGATGCCGCGCGGCGTCTGTTCGCGGCGGCAGGGCAGGACCTTGCCGCGCTGCGCAAGGCGGCGCGTTCGGCGGATTTCCGCCCCGTCGACCTTGGCCTCACCTTCTCCGCCGACCTGCCGGTGACGCACGAGGCGCTGATGAGCCGCAACGTGCTCGCCAAGCTCGATGGCGCAAAGCGCCCGAAGGAAGTGGTGATGTATGGCGCGCACTGGGATGCCTATGGCCAAGGCGCGCCCGATGCGCAGGGGCGCACGATCCGGCCTGGCGCGAACGACGACGGGCTGGGCGTTGCCGGCCTGCTCGACATCGCGCGCGCCTTCCGCCGCGGGCCGGCGCCGGCGCGCAGCGTGGTCTTCGCCTTCTGGTCGGGCGAGGAGCGCGGTCTGCTGGGATCGGAGACTTATGCCACCAAGCCGGTCTATCGCGCGGCTGACACGGTCGCCAACATCACGCTCGACATCCTGCAGACCGGCGGCCCATCGCGCGACGTGATGCTGGTGGGGCAGGGGCAGAACAGCCTGGAGGACGACCTTGCCGCCGCCGCCCGCGCGCAGGGACGCATCGTCACGCCCGAAGCGCTGCCCGAACGCGGCCTGTTCTATCGCGCCGACCACTTCCCGCTCGCCAAGCGCGGCGTGCCCACGCTTTTGCTGATGGCGATCAGCGGCGCACCCGATCTGGTCGATGGCGGGCGCGCGGCGGGGCAGGCGTGGCTGGAAGCCTACATGCGCTGCTATCACCAGACCTGCGATGCATGGAGCAAGAACATGAACTTCGCGAGCGCCGCGCAGGATGCGACGCTGGCCTACCGGGTGGGACGCGATCTCGCCAATTCGACGCGCTGGCCGCAATGGCGCGCAGGGTCCGAATTCCTGCAGGCCCGCACGGCGGACCGGGGCAAGGTCGCCGCGCAGCGCTGAACCTTCGCACCCATCGGGCTTGCGCTGCATCCAGCCTTCCTGCAGATATTGATCATCGTATCAATATCGTGAGGGCCTGATGACGGACGGTGCGGCGCAGCCCGAGGCGGGGTGGAAGCGGGTGCGGTTCGGCACGCCGTTCCTGGACCAGAGCGGCCCCTACTTCGTGCCCGAGGCGGATGGGGTGCGCGGCCTCGCCATGCGGGTGACCGCCCCCCACGTGAACTATGTCTCGGCGGCGCACGGCGGGGTGCTGGCAACCTTCGCCGACGTGGCGCTGAGCTACCAGGTGTTCCTGCTCGAAGAAGGCGGCCTGCCGATCACCACCGTGTCGATGGCGGTCAACTACCTCGCCCCGGCCAAGCTCGGCGACTGGCTGACCAGCGAGGTGCGGATCGACCGGCTGGGCGCCAGGATCGCGCACACCAGCGGGCGCCTGCTGCGCGGCGAGACGACGCTGATGACGATGACCGGCGTCTACAACCTGCTGCGCCCGCTGGCGGGAGCGGGGAAGGGATAGGCTTGGGGGGGGTGGGTGAGGTCTAGGGTCTCGTAACCCCAATTGCGGACGTTTGACTCCCAACCGTCATGCCAGCGAAGGCTGGCATCGCTCTCGTCGCGATGCGATGGTCGGATGATGGAGCATGGCGGCTGGATCTACATTCTGACCAACAAGCCGGGCGGTGTGCTTTACATTGGCGTAACCAGCAATCTGGCTGCGCGTATGGCGCAGCACAGGCAAGGCGCGGGATCGGCTTTCTGTCGCAAGTACGGGATCAGCCGTCTAGTGCTGGCCGAACGACATGTTTCAATCGAGGATGCCATCGCGTGAGAAGGCGCTGAAGGCATGGAAGCGGGAATGGAAAATCCGGCTGATCGAACAAGCCAATCCGGGCTGGGACGACCTTTTGGAATATCTGATCTGATCGAGCGCTTTGCCGAAAGCGATGCCAGCTTTCGCTGGCATGACGAATAGGGAAGAGTCAGCTTCCCACTCAACTAACGTCATCCCAGCGAGGCTGGGATCGATCGCCGACAAGCAGATCGTCAGCGTGGCAGAAGAATGCCGCAACGACGTACAGATGCGGGACGGCATCGCACTGTAGACCGGGAGCGATGCCAGCTTTCGCTGGCATGACGTAGAGAGGTTCGTCCGCTTTCCGCCTGTGCAGCCGGGCGCTACCCTCGCAACCCTACTCCTTCGCCTCGCCTTCGCGGTAGTCGCCGAAGGCGGCGTCGCGGGCGCTGAGGGCGCGGGTGAGGCCTTCGCGCACGTCGGCGAAGGCTTGCTGGCTGGTCTGGGTGGTGAGGGCGAGCGCCTGCATTTCAGTGCCGGCGCGGATCGCGGCGCGCAGGCCCATGATCTCCATCGCGCGGTGGACCGAGCGCTTGTTGATCGCCTGCACGTCGCTGGGCACTTGCGCCACCTGCTGCGCCATCGCCACCACGGCGGCGTCGAGCTGGTCGGCGGGATAGGCGCGGTTGGCAAAGCCCAGCCGCACCGCTTCGTGCCCGTCGATCGCGTTGCCGGTCAGCATCATTTCCATCGCGCCGCGCAGGCCGCACATCCAGGCGTGGAACTGGTTGTCGGGCGGGCTCATGTTGCGCACCGGCGGGTAGCCGATCCTGGCGTCCTCGGCCACGTAGACGAGGTCGCAGGCGGTGGCGAGTTCGGACCCGCCGGCAAGGCACCAGCCATGGACCTGCGCGATCACCGGCTTGGCCAGGTCCCAGATGCGGAACGCGCCTTCGACCACGTGGCGCGCCCAGTGGCCGGCGCCGGGCGCGGTGTGGAAGGGATAGGGCGCCGCCGTGCCGCCCGAAAGGTCGTAGCCGGCCGAAAAGCAAGGACCCGCGCCGCGCAGGATGGTGACGCGCACCGCATCGTCGCCATCGCCCTGTTCCAGCAGTTCGAACAGCCGAGCGCGCAGCGGGTTGGACAGGGCGTTGCGCTTTTCGGGCCGGTTCAGCGTCAGCCGCCGCACCCCGTCCGCCGGGAAATCGACCAGCACCAGTTCGCCGTCGGTATCGGCCATTGCCCTGTCCCCTTCAAAGTCGCGCGCCGCGAAAGCCATCCACTTGGCCGCGAATCGCCTGCGTCTCAAGCCGCCTTGCACTTTGATACACAAAAGCTTCGCGTGCGGACTTCACAAGTTTGCATGATGTGTTAGTTTCTTGGGCGAAGAGGATGCAACGCACGCGCGCGGCCAGCGCCGGAGGTCACAATCATGAACGTCGAAGCCCGCAGTTTCCGCCCCGATCGCCATCCGGCGGAAACCTACGAGGAGATCCTCGAGCGCGACACCCGGCCGATTCCCGAACACCTGCGCGAAGGGCCGGTGCCCGATATCGGCACCGATGGCGTCGACGTGCAGCGCTACCTCGATCCCGCTTTCGCCCGGGCCGAGGAAAAGTACCTGTGGCCGCGCATCTGGCAGATGGCCTGCCGCGAGGAGGAAATCCCCAATCCAGGCGATACCTACGTCTATGAAATCGCGGGCAAGTCCTTCCTGATCGTGCGGCAGGACGATGGCGCGATCCGGGCCTTCTACAATTCCTGCCTTCACCGCGGGCGCAAGCTGGCAACGTTCGGCGGCTGCAAGAACGAGTTCCGCTGCCCCTACCACGGCATCGCCTGGAACACCGACGGCAGCTTCAAGGACAACCCGATTTCGTGGGACTTCCCGCAGTGGCAGGATCGGGACGTTTCGCTGCCGCAGGCAAAGATCGAGACCTGGGGTGGCTATGTCTTCCTCAACATGGACAAGGACGCAGCCCCGCTCGCCAGCGTGCTTTCGCCCATGCCCGAGCATTTCGAAGGATATGCCCACGACGATCGCTACATCCATTTCCACGTGCAGAAGATCGTGCCGTGCAACTGGAAGGCAGCGGCGGAAGCCTTCATGGAAAGCCACCACGCGATCACCACGCACCCGCAGCTGCTGCCCTATCTGGCCGACGTGAACAGCCAGTACGACATCCTGAGCGAACACGTGACGCGGCAATTTTCGGCGCAGATGGTGCCCAGCCCCTACATGGACCGCGAAGTCAGCCAGGACGAAGTGGTGCAGGCGGTGCTCGGCGTCGGCTCGCGCTCGCTTGCGGGCAAGGCGGATGCGGCGCTCAGCGTGCCCGATGGCGAGACCGCGCGCACGTTCATGGCCGAATTCACGCGCAAGTCGCTCGGCGGCGAGGACGGCCACGATTACAGCGCAGCCTCCGATGCCGAGATGGTCGACGCGCTGCTCTACAACGTGTGGCCGCACATGAGCTTCTGGGCCGGGCACATGCCGAACCTGGTCTATCGCTGGCGGCCCAACGGGCACGATCACACCACCTCGATCATGGACATCTACATGCTGAAGCGCGTGCCCAAGGGGCAGCCCCGGCCCAAGCCCGCGCGGGTGTTCGAGATCGGGCTGGACGAAAGCATGGTCGAATACGGGCCGAAGGCCGGCATGTCGGCGGGCCTTGCCGCGGTGTTCGAACAGGACATGGCGAACCTGCCGCACGTGCAGACCGGCATGGAAGCATCGGGCACCGGGGTCTGTCACCTGGGCCGCTATTCGGAACTGCGCATCCGCAAGATGCACCAGATGATCGATGCGATGCTGGCCGAAGGCCGGGCGAAGGACGCGGCGGCGGTCTGAGGCCGCCCGGTTCCGACGCTCTGCCTGCCCGATCCAGGTGCGCCACCTGATCCAAGTGTGAGTGCCTCAAGGGGGCACGCGCGCCTATCCTTGCCGCACGCCGATGCCTCGATCCCTTCGATGCGTCGGCGCGCGATATCCGGTCGATCGACAAGACCAACGTTCCTGGGAGTACCGATGTCGCTTGTTGCCGCCGAACGCGCCCGGGCCACGCCTGATGCCATGGCCGTCACCGATGGTCGCCTGACCGTCAGCTGGGCCGAACTCGACCGCCTGATCAACCGCGCCACCAACGCGCTGCTCGCCACCGATCTTGGCGATCCGCCGCGCGCCGCCGTGTTCGCGCAAAATTCGACCGAATGCGCGCTGGCCTACCTCGCCATGCTGCATGCGGGCGTTTCGGGCGTGCCGGCGAACTTCCACCTGACCGCAGAGGAACTCGCCTACATCCTGAAGGACAGCGGCGCACGGGCGCTGTTCGTCGGGCCGCAGACGGCAGCGGTCGGCGTAGAGGCGGCGCGCGCGGCGGGGATCGATCTGGTCATCGGCTGGGATTGCGAAGGGATCGACGGCGTCACCGACTGGGACGGCTGGCTGGCCGGTGCCAGCGAGGCGCCGCCGCCAGAGGACATGCCGCCGCTGCCCTACATGCACTATACCTCGGGCACCACGGGCCGGCCCAAGGGCGCGGAAACCCCGCCCAGCATGTTCCCGCGCGAAGCTGACGTGACCGGCCTGTTCCGCGCGCTGCGCGAACAGGTGGCTCTCGCCCACACCGACGAGGGTTATCCCGGGCCGGTGCTGCTGGTCGGGCCCAACTACCACACCGGGCCGCTGGGATCGGTGCGCCAGCTTGGCGGCGGGCGCCCGCTGGTGATCCTGCCCCGGTTCGATGCCGAACAGATCCTCGTGGCGATCGAACGGCACAAGGTGGCGACATCGGTGATGGTACCGACGCACTTCCAGCGCCTGCTCGCGCTGCCGCAAGAGGTGCGCACCCGCTATGACCTGTCGAGCCTGCGTTCGGTCCCGCACACCGGCGCTGCCTGCCCGGTGGAGGTCAAGCGCGCGATGATCGAATGGTGGGGGCCGGTGTTCGTCGATGCCTATGGCGCGACCGAGGCGGGCACGACCAACATGATCACGTCCGAGGAATGGCTGCGCAAGCCCGGCTCGGTGGGCAAGGCGGTGCCGCCGCTGGAAATGGTGGTGGTGGCCGAAGACGGCACGCGGCTTGGGCCCAACCAGGCCGGGCAGCTCTATTTCCGCGATCCCACCGGGCGCGGCATCGTCTATCACAACGATCCCGAAAAGACCGCCGCCGCGCACATCGAACCGGGCGTCTTCACGCTGGGCGAGATCGGCTATGTCGACGATGAAGGCTATGTCTTCATCACCGACCGGTCATCGGACATGATCGTTTCGGGCGGGGTGAACATCTACCCTGCAGAGATCGAGCAGGTGCTGATCACGCACCCCGCGGTCGAGGATGTCGCCGTGATCGGCGTGCCCAATGCCGACATGGGCGAAGAGGTGAAGGCGCTGGTCGTCCCGCGCGCAGGCGCGGCCGTGACGGTCGACGATCTTGTCGCCTTCGCCCGCGAAAAGCTTGCCGGATACAAGCGGCCCCGCAGCATCGACCTTGTCGAAACGGTCGGTCGCAATGCCATGGGCAAGGTCAACAAGCGCGAATTGCGGCGGCCGTTCTGGCCGTCGGACCGCACGATCGGCGGTTAGGTCAAAGGGAGAAGGCGAATGCGGCTGGAAGGCAAGCGGGCGATCGTGCTCGGCGCGGCGGGCAAGGACAACATGGGCCAGGTCATCGCCCGGCGGCTGGTGGCCGAAGGGGCCAAGGTGATGGTGGCCGGGCGCAAGGCGGAATACCTCGACCAGTTCGTCGCCGCGCACCCCGGCAAGGGCTTCATGGCGCTGTGCGACATCACCAGGAAGGACGACAACCAGGCGCTGGCCGCCGCCGCCGTCGAACAGATGGGCGGGGTGGACATCGCGGTGAACGCCACCGGCTGGGGCTTGCTCAAGCCCTTCCTCGAAACCACCGAGGATGAAATCCAGCGCATTTCGGACCTGCAGTTCAAGGGTCCGTACATGTTCTTCCAGGCGATGATCGAGGCGATGAAGGATGGCGGCTCGATCATCCAGATCTCGTCGGCCACGGCCACGATCATGCTCAACGATCACGCCGCCTACATGGGGACCAAGGCGGGCACCGACCACGTGATCCGCTGCATCGCCAACGAATTCGGCGGGCAGGGCATCCGCGCCAACTCGATCTCGCCGGGCCTTACCGAAACGCCGATGACCGCGGCCGAAGGCAAGACCCCGGGGCTGTGGGAGGCGTTCCTGCCGTCCTATCCGCTGGGCCGTGTCGGCACGTCGGACGATATCGCGGCGGCGGTCGTCTGGCTCTCGTCCGACGAATGCTTCATGACCGGGCAGAACCTGCAGGTGAACGGCGGGCTGACGCTGCGCCGCAACCCGTGGAAGGACGAAATCGCCGCTTCGGTGATGGCCGCGATGCAGGCGCAGGGCAACTGATCGAAGGGCCCCGCCTCCCTCGCCCGGCGCGGGGAAGGCGGGATCGCAAACGCTATTCGGGGACGCTGACTTCCAGCCCGTTGAGCGCGGCCTTCAGCTTGACCTGGCAGGCGAGGCGCGAGGTCGGCGTGCGATCGAGCGAATCGAGCAGCATGTCCTCGGCAAGGTGCGGCGGGCCCACGCGTTCGGCCCATTCGGGCGCCACCGATACGTGGCAGGTGGCGCAGGCACAGGCCCCGCCGCATTCGGCGCGGATGCCGGGGATTCCGGCCCGCACCGCCACTTCCATCAGCGTGTACCCCTCGCGTCCGTAGAGGCGCTCGCGGGTGCCGTCGGACGTCACGAAATCCACCTCGATCATGCGTGCTTCATCTCACTGTGCAACCTTGATCAGCAGCTTGCCCCGGTTCTCTCCGCGAAACAGCCGCAGCAGCGTCTGGGGGGCGTTCTCCAGTCCATCCACGACTTCATCGCGCTGGACAATTCGCCCTTCTGCCAGCCACTTGCGCAGGCGGTCGCGGCCGATGTCGTGGTCTTCGGCAAAATCGCCGAGCAGGAAGCCCTCCATCCGCGCGCTTTTGAACACGATGTTGAAGTAGCTTGCCGGGCCGGGCGGGCGGCCCTGCTGCGGGTAGCGGGCGATGCCGCCGCAGATCACCACGCGGGCCTTGCGCGCGATGCGGGCGAGCAGGTCCTCCAGCATCTGCCCGCCGACATTGTCCCACAGCACGTCGATGCCGTCGGGGGCGAGCTCCCGCACGCGGGCCTTCACCTTTTCGGCCTTGTAGTCGATCGCATGGTCGAACCCCAGCTCCTCGGTCAGCCAGCGGCACTTGTCCGGCCCGCCGGCGATGCCGATCACGCGGCACCCGGCGATCTTGCCGATCTGCCCCACGATCGATCCGACGCCGCCCGCGGCCCCCGTCACCACCAGCGTATCGCCCGCTTGCGGCACGCCGATCCGGGTCAGCCCGAAATAGGCGGTAAGCCCGCTCGATCCGAGCAGGCCGAGCGCAAGGCGCGGCGCATCGGGCTCGTCGCGCACCTTGCGCATCGCTTCGGCCGCGACGACCATCTCCGTGGCCCAGCCCAGCAGGCCCTGCACCAGATCGCCGGGGGCATAGCCGGGCGCGGCGCTTTCCAGCACGCGGCCAACGCCCAGCGCGGGCATGGTCTGGCCGATCTCGGTCGGTTCGGCGTAACCGGCCACGTTCTCCATCCATCCCTTTTGGGCAGGATCGCACGACAGCATCAGCACGGCGACCCGCAGTTCGCCTTCCTGCAGCGCCGGCGAACCTGCCGGATTGGCGTCCTTTTCAAAGTCTTCGGGAACGAGTTCGCGGGCGATGGGACGGGCGGCAATGGTCCAGCGCAAGGGCGGTCTCCGTAAAAAGTTGATGCGCGATGCAAAATGTAGTGTATCGGTTGCAACGGCAAGGCAAGTGCCGATTGCGATTCCGCCGCTGCAACAGTTTCGAGCCGATCCGTATGGACATGACCCCCACCGCCGACGATCTCGCCTTCGAAAGCGAAGTGCGCGCCTTCCTCGCCGAAAAGTTCACCCCCGACCTGCGCGAAGGCGCCGCCCGGCAGGCGGGTGTCTTTGCCGAGGGCGAACTGGCGCGCACCTGGCACCGCATCCTTCACGAAAAGGGCTGGATCGCCCCGACCTGGCCGCGCGAACACGGCGGCCCCGGCTGGACGCCGATGCAGCGCTACATCTACGAGCGCGAATGCGGCCTTGCCGGCACGCCTTCGCTGCCAGCCATGGGCATCGCGCTGTGCGGCCCGGTGATCATGGCCTTTGGCTCAGAGGCGCAGAAAGCGTTCTTCCTGCCGAAGATGCTGTCGGGCGAACACTACTGGTGCCAGGGCTTTTCCGAACCCGGTTCGGGCTCCGACCTCGCCTCGCTGCGCACCCGTGCGGTGCGCGATGGCGATCACTACGTGGTCAACGGCTCCAAGATCTGGACCACCCACGCGCACGAGGCGAACTGGATCTTCCTGCTGGTGCGCACCCGCGCCGAAGGGCCGAAGCAGGCGGGCATCAGCTTCCTGCTCGCCCCGCTCGACCTGCCCGGCATCACCATCACGCCGATCCTGTCGATGTCGGGCGAACACGAAGTCAACCAGGTGTTCCTCGACAACGTGCGCGTGCCGGCCGAATACCTCGTCGGGGAGGAGAACCAGGGCTGGGAGATCGCCAAGTACCTGCTGACCTTCGAGCGCGGCGGCGGTTCCTCGGCGGGGCGGCTCAACGCCCAGCTGGCAAGGCTGAAGCAGGTGGCCAAGGAACAGCCCGGCGAAGACGGCGCGCCGCTGTGGGACGATCCGCGCTTTCGCGAACGCGTGATGCGGCTCGAAACCGAAGTGATGGCGATCGACTGGACCGAGCGCCGCCAGATCGCCAGCCTGGCCGCCGGCGCCGTGACCAACGGCGCCACCGCCTCGATCCTCAAGCTGTCGGTCAGCGAAATGCTGCAGAAACTGGCGCAACTCACGTCCGAGGCTCTGGGCAGCGATGCGCTGGCCGACCAGCGCCATGCGCTGGGGCTCCACGCCAACGAAGCGCCGATCGGCGGCGAGCACGCGCTGACGCCCACGGCGCGCTACCTCAACACCCGCGCCGCCACGATCTTCGGCGGATCGAGCGAGATCCAGCGCGGCATCATTGCCAAGAGCCTCGGGCTCTGACTTCGGGAGAGACGACGAATGGCCATTGCGGTTGCAGAGAACCTGTTCCGGGGCAGCGGCGCGGATGCCCGCCTGCTTGCGGGGCGGTCGCGGCAGAGCGGCAAGCTCGTGTTCCCCTGTCCGCAAGGGGCCGATGCCGATGATTACGACGTAGTCGAACTGGCGCGCGAAGGCACGCTGTGGTCGTACACCATCCAGCGCTTCAAGCCGAAGTCGCCGTTCAACGGCGATGGCGATGAGGTGAACTTCAAGCCCTATGGCGTCGGCTATGTCGAACTGCCGGGGCAACTGATCGTCGAAGGGCGCATCGTCGCCAACGATCTTGGCGCGCTGCGCATCGGCCAGCCGATGCGGGTGACGACCGAAGCCTATCGCACCACCGATGCCGGCGAAGCGGTGCTGACCTACGCGTTCTGCCCGGCAGACGAAGCCCACCGCCACGAACAGGCGAACGAAGGGGACAATTCATGAGCGACATCGTCATCGTCGGCGCCGGCATCCATCCGTTCGGGCGCACCGACGGCCGCACGGGCCTGGAACAGGGCGTCTTTGCCATCCGCGAAGCGCTGGCCGATGCGGGCCTGGAATGGAGCGACATGGAGTTTGCCTTTGGCGGCTCCTCCGCGGCCGGATCGGCCGATGCCGTGCTGCCGCGCCTGGGCCTGACCGGCATTCCGTTCATCAACGTCAACAACGGCTGCGCAACCGGCGGATCGGCGCTGCTTTCGGGCTATGCCGCGATCAAGTCGGGCGAATTCGACATCGGCGTGGTCGTGGGCTTCGACAAGCATCCGCGCGGCGCGTTCAACGCCGATCCCGAAGCGTCGGGCCTGCCGCGCTGGTACGGCGAAACCGGCATGATGCTGACGACGCAGTTCTTCGCCAACAAGATCACGCGCTACATGGCGCTGCACGGCATCAGCCAGCGCACGCTGGGCCTCGTCGCCGAAAAGGCGTTCGACAACGCGGTTCATGCGCCCCACGCGTGGCGGCGCAGCCCGGTCGATCTCGAAACCATCCTCAACGCGCCGATGGTGTCGGATCCGCTGACCAAGTTCATGTTCTGCTCGCCCGCCGAAGGCGGCGTCGCGCTGATCGTCGCCAGCGAGAAGAAGGCGCGCGAACTGGGCCTTTCGGGCCCCAAGGTGCGCGGCGCGGCGATCCGCACGCGCCCGGTCGGAAGCTTCGAGGTGTTCGCCCCTGCGCTGGAAATCGAACGCGGCAAGTCGGCGGTCGAACTGGCTTCGGCCGCCACCTGGGAGATGGCCGGGATCGGCCCGCAGGACGTCGACGTGGCGCAGCTGCAGGATACCGAAAGCGGGGCCGAGATCATGCACATGGCCGAAAACGGTTTCTGCAGCGATGGCGAACAGGAACGCCTGATCGCCGATGGCGAAACGCGGCTGGGCGGGCGCATGCCGGTCAACACCGACGGCGGCTGCCTTGCCTGTGGCGAGCCGATCGGCGCCTCCGGGCTGCGCCAGGTCTATGAGAACGTCCAGCAATTGCGCGACCGCGCCAACGGCCGCCAGGTCGAAGGCGCGCGGATCGCCTACAGCCAGGTCTATGGCGCGCCCGGCCTTTCGGGCTGCGTGGTGCTGGAGCGCTGAACCTCTCCGTTACGAAGTGGCTGACGGGCAATCCCCGGCATTGTGGATGCAGTGCCGGCCGCCCCGAAGTGCACCTCGCTTGAATTCTATACCAAGTTGCATAAAGTAAGTGCAATTGCGATCCGGGGAGCGGGTGTGGACTTCCAATTGTCCGAAGAGCAGGTCCTGCTGCGCGAAGCGCTCGCGGGCACCCTGGCAAGGCTCTACGCCTTTGATGACCGCAAGGCTGCGCTCGAAGCCGAAGGCTGGCGGCGCGATGTGTGGACGATGCTGGCCGGCGAGCTCGGCCTGTTCGCCGCCGCCGAGCGCGAGGAACACGGTGGACTGGGCGGCGGCGCGGTCGATGTCATGGTCATCGCCGAAGAGATGGGCCGCGCCAACGCGCTCGAACCCTGGCTCGAATGCGTGGTGCTGGCCGGCGGGCTGCTGCGCGATGTTGTCGATGTCGACAACGTGCGCACGGGGATGATCGACGGCAGCCTGATCGTGGCGCCGGCGCTGTTCGAACGCGCGGCGCGCAGCAATCCGCACCGCATCGCCTGCCGCTTCCACGATGGGGCGCTGAACGGCGAAAAGACCGCCGTGGTGGCCGCGCCCTTTGCCTCGCACCTGATCGTTTCGGCGCGCGACGGGGCGGGCGAGGCTGGCCTGTACCTGGTGGAAGCTACGGCAAACGGGCTGGAACGGCGCGATTACCGGCTGGTGGACGGGCGACCCGCGGCGGACGTGACGTTCGCCGATACCCCGGCAAAGGCGCTGCAAATTGGCGCAGGCGCGCGCACCGCGATCGATCGGGCGCTCGACGCCGCGCTCGCCGCGCAATGCGCCGAAGCGATCGGCGTGATGACGGTGCTGCTCGACCGGACGGTGGCCTATACGAAGCAGCGCGAACAGTTCGGGCGGCCGATCGCCACGTTCCAAGTGCTGCAACATCGCATGGCCGACATGGCCGTGGCGATCGAGCGGTCACGGTCGATGGCGGTGATGGCTGCCCTGGCGATCGACGGCGCCACGGGTGGCAACGGGCAGGATCGCACCCGCTTGGTCGCCGCCGCGAAGGCCTACGTCGCCGATGCGCTGCGGCTTGTCGCCGAAGGCGCCGTGCAGCTTCACGGCGGCATCGGCACCACCGACGAGATCGACGTGTCGCACTACTTCAAGCGCGCCTTCGTGCTGCAGCAGCAGTTCGGCACGGCGCAGTATCACCTTGCCCGGATGGCGGACCTCGACGCCTGAGCCCCGGTTCGGATGCGCGTTAGATTTCAGATAGCTTTGGTGATCTGACGCGCCCTCCCAAATTCGATAGTCGTTTCCTGCCGCCGGCGCGGCGCGACCGTATCGCGTCATAAAAGTCCAGAAATACCGTGCGTTAAGGTCGGGCGGGCAAGGCGTTTGAACTGCTCTTGCCTCCAATTCCAGCCCGCCGATACATATTGCATAACGTGCTAGAAAATGGTTCACTCCGTCAGGAGGAGAGGACAATGATCGACGCAACGACGTCGCTGCCGGAGTTCTTCGATCCTGCGGTGATCGAAGATCCGTTCGACTGGTATCGCGAAGCCCTGGCGCGCGGCCCGGTGGTGCGGATTGCCGGCGGCACCGTGCAGATGGTCCTGTCGCACGCGCTGGTGTCCGAAGCGGCCGGACGCCCGCAAGATTTCTCCAGCGATTTCGGCGCGCTGATGCGCGGCAACCAGGTGGCCGATCCCGAAATCGCCGCGATCGAGGCCGAAGGCTGGCCCACGGTCGATACCATGCTGACGGCCGATCCGCCGCGCCACACGCGCTTTCGCAAGCTGGTCAATCTCGCCTTCTCGATGCCCCGGGTGAACGCGCTCGAAGGCTCGATCCGCCAGATCGTCGACGGCCTGATCGACACGATGCTCGAACGCGGCACGGTGGAGTTCGTGCACGATTTCGCCGTGCCGCTGCCGGTGGCGGTGATCGCCGGGCAGATCGGCATGGAAAACGATGTCGCGCTGGTAAAGCGCTGGTCGGATGCCTTTGCCGATCGCCTTGGCGGGATGGCCAGCCGCGAGCGCGAAGTGGAGGCGACGCGGATGATCGTCGAATACCAGCACTTCGCCAAGGCGCAGATCGATGCGCGGCGCAGGGATGGCCAGGGCGGGGAGCGGGGCCCGGACGATCTGCTGTCCGCCATCGTCAACGCGCGCAGCGAAGGCGAAGCCCCGCTCGACGATGCAGAGATCATGTCGGTGCTGCAGCAACTGATGGTTGCGGGCAACGAGACGACGACGTCGACGCTGGCCGGGGGCCTGCTGCTGCTGATCCGCCATCCCGACCAGCTGGCCAAGGTGCGCGCCAATCCGGCGCTGATCCCCAACATGGTGGAGGAGATGCTGCGCCTGCTTTCGCCGGTCGGCGGGCTTTGGCGCATCGCCACGCGCGATACCGAGCTTGGCGGCGTGCCGGTGACCAGGGGCGAGATGCTGATGCTGCGCTTCGCCGCAGCCAACCGCGATCCGGCGGTGTTCCCCGATCCCGACCGTTTCGACGTCGAACGCAAGAACGCGCGCGTCCACCTCGCCTTCGGGCGCGGCATCCACATGTGTGTTGGCAACATGCTGGCGCGCAAGGAACTGGCGGTGGCGTTCGAGCAGCTGCTGGCCCGCTGCGACCGGTTCGAGCTGCCCGCCGGTGCCAACGATTTTGCCCATGTTCCGAACAAGTTGTTGCGCGGGCTCGCCGCGCTTCATGTGCGGGCGGTCCCCAAGTCCTGACCCGCATGCCGTCCGCCGACCTGCAGACAGGCGGCGCCAAGAAGGGAGAGGAAGCATGAAGACGACCCGGCCAGGTTCCCCCTTGCGACTTTCCGCAAGCGCGCTGGCGCTGGCGACCATCGCCGGCCTTGCCGCGCCGGCGATGGCGGAGGAGGCTGCTCCACCCGCTGCGGACGCTGCCTCTCCTTCGATGGAGGAGATCATCGTCACCGCGCGCAAGAAGGACGAAACCCTTCAGGAAGTGCCGCTGACCGTCACCGCGCTCGGCGGCGCCACGCTTGAAAAGTACAACGTGACCAAGGTGGCCGACGTGGTCAGCCGGGTCCCCACGCTCAACGTGCAGGTCGGCGGCTCGGGTTCGGGCGGGCAGATCTCGCTGCGCGGCGTCGGCTCGTCGAACATTTCGGCGGCGTTCGATTCCGCCGTGGCGATCGATTTCGACGGCGTACAGATCAGCACGATGCGCATCGTCCAGTCGGGCTTCTTCGACACCGCGCAGATCGAAGTGCTGAAAGGGCCGCAGTCGCTGTTCTTCGGCAAGAGCGCGTCGGCCGGGGTGCTTTCGCTCAAGTCCGCCAACCCCACCTCCACCTGGCAGGCGGGCGGCAAGGCCGGCTACGAATTCGAGGAGCACGGCTACCTCGTCAACGGCTATGTCTCGGGCCCTGTCACCGATACGCTCGGCATCCGCGTTGCCGCGCAGTACAACGATGCCACCCGCTACATCACGCTGCAGCCGGGGCCGGTCTATGCGAACGGCAAGTATCGCGGCCTGCGCGATTTCGTCGGCCGCGTCACTGCGGCGTGGGAACCCTCTGACGCCTTCCGCGCCAATCTGAAGGTGCAGTACAACAATTCGCGCGGCGATGGCGCCAACGGGCCGGGCGATGTCTACTGCGGCAAGAACGGTCGCGCGGACGAAGTCTATCTGCTGGGCGGCGCGGTGGCGATCCCGGCGGGCTATGACTGCAAGATCAACGGCCAGCCCTACTACCCGGACATCGCCCCGGCGCTCGCCGCCAAGCTGCCCACGTCGGGCGCGCCGATCACCAGCGTGGCGCCTTATTCCAAAAGCGACCTCTGGTTCAGCCGCCTCAGCATGGATCTGAAGCTCGGCGACAAGTTCACGCTCACCTCGGTCACCGGCTACGTCGATCTGAACGCGTTCGATGTCGACAACTACTCCTATGCCGGGCTCGGGCCTGCCTTCTCGCTCATCCCGGGCGTGCCGCTCTCGGCGATTGCCCCGGCGCTCGCCGCGTCGAACGGCGCGGGCGTGCAGCTGGGCGTCGGCACCGGCACGCCGCTCAACCAGACGCAGCAGTTCACGCAGGAACTGCGCCTTGCCAGCAAGCTGGATGGCCCGTTCAACTTCATGGTCGGCGCGTTCTATGAACATCGCCGTTCGGTGTTCGACACCGCGCAGCAGATCCTGCCGATCTCGTTCATCGCACCCGATCCGGTCACCGGCTTCACTTCGGACTATCGCAAGCGGATCGTCACCAAGGGCGATGCCTGGTCGGTCTTCGCCAGCGCCAACTTCGACATCACCGACCAGCTCGAGCTGTCGGGCGGCCTGCGCTACACCAAGGAAAAGCGCAACCAGATCATCGACGTGCCCTATACGCACGCCTTCCTTGCCGCGGCCTTCGTGCCCAGCGGGTTCCGCGCCGGGCCGATCCGCTTCGACGACGACAACTTCTCGCCCGAAGTCAGCCTGCGCTACAAGATCAACCCCGACGTCAACGTCTATGCCTCGTACAAGACCGGCTTCAAGTCGGGCGGCATCGACAACAGCGCCTTGCCCACGCTCGGCCTGCTCAACCTCAACAGCAGCGATCCGGCGGTGAAAGCGGCGGCCGAATCCTCGCTCAAGTACAAGTCGGAAACCGCCAAGGGCGGCGAAATCGGCATCAAGTCGCAGCTCGACAACCGCACGATGACGCTGAACGCCTCGGCCTTCTACTACGTGTTCAAGGATCTGCAGGTGCAGAACTTCGACGCGGTGGCGATCCAGTTCATCACGCTCAACGCGGGCGAGGTCACCACCAAGGGGGCCGAAGTCAACTGGTCGTGGCGCACCCCGGTCGAAGGGCTCGCGCTGTCGGCCAACCTTGCCTACACCCGCGCGAAGTTCACCAAGACCTTCCTCAGCGGGCTGGGCCAGGATCTGAAGGGCCGCGATGCGCCGCGCGCGCCGCACTGGGCGGGCAACTTCGCCTTCGACTATGCCGCGCCGGTCAGCGATGCACTCGAACTGGGGCTCAGCGGCAACTTCACCTTCACCAGCAGCTACCTCGCCGCGCAGGATTCGAACGACGATTACAAGCAGGACGGCTACGTCACGCTCGACGGCTCGATCTCGATCGGCGCGCCGGGCGGGCGGTGGAAGCTGGCGCTGGTGGGCACCAATCTCACCAACAAGCTGTGGGTCAACACGGCGGGGGGCAGGCCTTTCCTTACCCCGGCAAGCGCTGCCACCGCTTCGCTGCCCGCGGGCGACGACAAGGTCCTGACGATGAACCGGGGCCGGCAGCTGTTCCTCGAAGCATCGTTCAAGTTCTGACGCGTGATCGCATGGCTGCTGCCGTCCTCTCCGGCAGCAGACGGGGGGCCGGTTGCTGCAACCGGCCCCTTTCCTTTCAGGCCTTGGCGATGCCGCGCCCGAGGATATCGGCGGCAACCGCGGCGACGCGGTCGGGGTCTTCGTCGTCCCACACGGCGTAGCGCATGCCCAGAAACACGTTCATGCCCATGATCGCCCAGGCGTGGGCTTCTTCCAGATCTTCGCGCAATTCGCCGCGCGCGATGCCGGCTTCGAGCCGGTCGAGGATGCGGCGCGCGGTCGATCGGTAGTGTTCGCGATAGCTTTCGGGATCGACGAACTTGGCCTCGTCGATGATCTGGTAGATTTCCTTGTGCGTGGCGGCGAAGCGCAGGAAGCCGGTGAGCGCGACCCTCTCCTGTTCCAGCGCGGGGCGCGGCTCCTCCTGCCGCTGGCGGGCGGCTTCGCGCACGCGGGCGCTTAGATCGCCGACGAGCGCGCGAAAGATCGCCTCCTTCGAATCGAAGTAGGTGTAGAAACTGCCCAGCGCGGTGCCCGCGCGCGTGGTGATCCCGTTGATCGAGGCTTCGTGGAAGCCCTTTTCCCCAAACTCTATTTCCGCCGCATTCAATAGCTTGCGGAGCGTCTGGCGACCGCGCTCCGTGCGCGGAACCTTGTCGGCGGCGGCGGGCGGGGCTGGGGTGGCTGTGCTCATCACGCAACAGCTAGACACGATCGATGGACGTGGCAATCGGTAGAAGTTGAAACATGGTTCAACATTCAATAAAGGTGGCGGCGAGGATTTTTACAGGGGAGAGTTTCGATGTCCAAGGCCCGCCTGCGTGCGCTTCAAACGTGTCCGTTCGTTCTTGCCTCGCTGATCTGCGCCGCGCCTGCCGTGGCGCAGGACAAGCAGGCGACCACCGCCAGCGCCGCCGATCTGGCGGACGAAGGCGGCATCATCGTTACCGCCCGGCGACGCGAGGAGCGGCTGGTCGACGTGCCGATCGCGGTCACGACGCTGAGCGGCGACCAGCTGGCCAAGACCGGCGCGCTCGACATTACCGACGTGGCGCAGAGCGCGCCAAACGTGACGCTGGAAGTGTCGCGGGGCACGAACTCCACGCTTTCGGCCTTCATTCGCGGCATTGGCCAGCAGGACCCGGTTTCGGGCTTCGAGCAGGGCGTGGGCATCTACCTCGACGACGTGTACCTCAATCGCCCGCAGGCCGCCGTGCTCGATATCTACGAGGTGGAGCGCGTGGAAGTTCTGCGCGGGCCGCAGGGCACACTCTATGGTCGCAATACCATCGGCGGCGCGGTCAAGTACGTGACCAAGCAGCTGCCGCAGGACTTCTCGCTCAAGCTGCGCGGCACGTATGGCACCTATGACCAGGCCGAGGGCGTGCTGACCGTTTCCGCGCCGGTGTCCGACCTGATCCGCGTGGGCGGATCGGTGGCGCGGCTTTCGCGCGGGGGCTTCGGCAAGAACCTGACGACCGGCCTCGACAACTACAACAAGGACGTGTGGGCCGGGCGCGGCACGGTGGAGATCGGCGGCTATGGCCAGCCGGTGCTCGTGCGCATTTCGGGCGACTATACCCGCGACAAGAGCAACCCGCGCGGCGGGCACCGGCTGATCCCGGGCCAGCTTTCGGGCGCGCCGGTGCTGAAGGACGTGTTCGACAGCGAGGGTCGCCTCAACGACCCCAAGCAGGACGTCAAAGCCTATGGCCTGTCGATGAACGTGACGGCCGAACTGACCGATGCGCTGACGCTGCGCTCGATCAGTGCCTGGCGCAAGGACGACAGCGCATCCCCGATCGACTTCGACGCGCTGCCTGCGGTCGACCTTGACGTTCCGGCCTTCTACCGCAACGAGCAGGTAAGCCAGGAAGTGCAGCTGCTGTGGGACAACGGCGGTGCGATCAACGCGATCGTGGGTGGCTATTACCTGACCGCCAAGGCCGACACGCAGTTCGACGTGCGACTGTTCACCACGGTCCCCGGGCTGACCGCCTTTACCGAGGCGAACGTCGATACCGACACCTGGGCGGTGTTCGGCGAAGTGAACGTGGACTTCACCAGGCAGCTGAGCCTGACGCTGGGCGGGCGCTATACCTGGGACGAGCGCAAGGCGAAGATCCTGCGGCAGAACTATCTTGGTGGCGGCTCGCCCGTGTTTGGCGGGCTTGGCGTGCCGTTCGGCTTGGCCAGCACCAACTTCACCGGCCGCGCGAGTTATACCAAGTTCACCCCGCGCGTGTCGCTGAGCTTCAAGCCGACGCCCGACCACAACCTCTATGCAAGCTTCAGCCAGGGCTTCAAGGGCGGCGGGTTCGACCCGCGCGGCGTGGGCGTGAACGCGCCCGACACCAATGGCGACGGCGTGCGGTCCGACGCCGAGGTCGCCCGTTACCTGAGCTTCCGCCCCGAATCGGTCGACAGCTACGAAGTGGGCTACAAGGGCAACCTTTGGAACGGCGCGCTGTTCGTGGCCGTGGCCGCGTTCCGCATGGACTACAAGGACGTGCAGATCCCCGGCTCGGCGGGCTGCACGGTGGGCGGCGTGCCCACTTTCTGCGGGATCATCACCAACGCGGGCAAGGCGCGGTTGCAGGGGCTGGAACTTGAGGCCAACGCGCGGCTGGGGCGCGACCTGATCGGCGCGGGCGATACGCTGCGCCTGTCGGGATCGCTCGGCTACATCGATGCCAAGTACCGCGAATACGTGACGCAGATCGCCGGGAAGGGGCCGACGGACGTGGCCCAGTACCGCAAGGTGCAGAATACGCCCGAGTTCACCGGCAATGCCACGCTGGCCTATGCGACGCCGCTGGGCGAGGGCGACCTTTCGCTTTCGACCACGTGGTCCTATCGGTCGAAGACCTACCAGTTCGAAGTGCCCAATCCCTATATCGACCAGAAGGGTTACGGGCTGTGGGATGCCAGCGTGGTCTATACCGCGCCGGGCGGCCGCTGGAGCCTTGGCGTGCACGGCAAGAACCTGCTCGACAAGCATTACAAGACTTCCGGCTACACCTTCATCGCCGCCAATCCGGAAACCGGCGAGATCCTGAAGAAGCCCGACGGTTCGCTGATCCCGACGCTGGGCAAGGAAGGCACGCTGACCGCGTTCTATGGCAACCCGCGCCAGGTGTTCGTGACGGCTACGCTGAAGTTCTGACGATCTGCCCCAGGGCAGGCGGCTCCCCCTCCCTCCGGCCGCCTGCCCGCCCCAACCACTCCCGCAGGCGGGAAGGCTGGAAGGGCATGGCCCTCCCGCTTGCGGGAGGGGAGAGGCCTTGCGGGAGGACAGGAGACGATGATGGACTATTGCGTCCACCGCACGCGCAGCGCGTGCGGGCGGCTGGGGCTGGCCGCGCGGATCTATCCCGGTCCGGTGTCGGGCGGCGCGGCGATGCCGCTGCTGCTGATGCACGGGCTGACGCGCAATGCGGCGGATTTCGAGCCACTGGCGGCGCATCTTGCGCGCCGGTATCGCCTGATCGTGCCCGACCAGCGCGGGCGGGGGCTGTCCGATCCCGATCCTGAACCGGACAACTATCGCCCCGATGTCTATGTGGCGGACATGATGGCGCTGCTGGCCGAGCTTGGCGTCGAGCGCGCGGGGTTGATCGGCACGTCGATGGGCGGGTTGATGGCGATGATGATGGCCGCCGCGCAGCCGGATCGGTTTCCCACGTTGGTGCTCAACGACGTGGGGCCGGTGCTGGACGCCGAAGGGATCGCGCGGATCCAGGGCTATGTCGGGCCATCGGGCGCGATGGCCGATTGGGACGCGGCGGCGCGGACTTGTGCCGCGATCAACCGCGCGGCCTTTCCCGATTACGATCACGCGGACTGGCTGGCCTTCGCGCGGCGGACGTGCCGCGCAGGCGATGAGGGCGTGGCCTTCGCCTATGACCCGGCCATTGCGCGCAGCATCGGCGGCGATGCGCCCGCGACGGTGCCGCCGGACCTGTGGCCGCTGTGGGATGCGCTCGGTGGGCTTCCGGTGCTGGTGGTGCGCGGCGAGCTGTCCGATCTGCTTTCGCGCGAGACGGTCGCGGCAATGCGCGCGCGCCATGCAGGGCCGTTCGCGCTTGCCGAAGTGCCGCGCGTGGGTCACGCTCCGATTCTCGATGAAAAAGAAGCACTCGACGCGATCGAGCGCCACCTTGGGAGAACCGTGACCTGATGCATGCCCCCGCAAGCCCGCCGCAAGCCAGTACGACCACTGCTGCACTGCCCGCCCGCCCCGCGCTCGTCCTTGGGATGTTGCTCGTGGTCTATGTCCTCAACTTCGTCGACCGGCAGATCCTTTCGATCCTGGCAGCGCCGATCCAGGCCGAACTCGGCATCAACGATGCGCGCATGGGTCTGCTCGGCGGCATGGCCTTCGCGCTGCTCTATTCCACGCTGGCCGTCCCGCTCGCGCTTGTGGCGGACCGCGTCAGCCGCACCTGGGTGATCACCGGCGCGCTGGTGGTGTGGAGCGTGTTCACCGGGCTTTGCGGCATGGCGCAAGGCTTCTGGCAGCTGTTCGCCGCGCGCGTGGGCGTGGGCGTGGGCGAAGCGGGCGGCGTGGCGCCGTCCTACGCGCTGATCGGCGATTACTTCCCCAGCGAAAAGCGCGCCTCGGCGCTGTCGATCTATGCGCTCGGCATTCCGCTCGGCTCGGCCATCGGCGTGCTGGCGGGCGGGTACATCGCCGCGACGATCGACTGGCGCGTGGCCTTCCTCGTCGTCGGCGGGGCGGGCGTGCTGCTGGCGCCGATCTTCCGCCTGCTGGTGCGCGACCGGCCCCGGCCGGCGGGGCAGGCCATCGCCGCGCCGCCGCGCCTCGGCGCCGTCGCGCGCATCGTTTTCGCCAAGCCCTCGTTCTGGCTGCTGACGTTCGGCGCCACGGCCAGCTCCATGCTCGGCTACGGCGTCGGATTCTGGCTGCCCAGCCTGCTCCAGCGCTCCTACGGGCTGGACCTGATCCAAGCCTCGTACTTCATCGGCGGGCTGCTCCTGCTGGGCAGCGTCAGCGGCATGGTGCTGGGCGGGCGCGTCGCCGACCGCCTCGGCCAGCGTGACCGCGCCTGGTTCGGCTGGGTTCCGGCGATCTCGTTCATCGCCGCAGTGCCGCTCTACGTGGCCGGGATTCTCAACGACGACGTGTGGATCGCCTTCTTCCTGTTCCTGATCCCGCAGGCCTTTGCCTATGTCTGGCTGGGGCCGGTGCTGAACGCGATCCAGCACCTGGTCGAACCGCCCGCCCGTTCGCTGGCGAGTTCGCTGTTCCTGCTGATCAACAACCTGATCGGCCTTGGCGGCGGCATCTATGCGCTGGGCGCGCTGTCGACGGCGCTGAAGCCGCACTACGCTGAAGAGGCGCTGCGCATGTCGATGCTGTTCGCACTGGGGCTGCTGGTCGTGGCCTCGGCGCTGATGGCGCTGGCGGGGCGATCGCTGCGTCAAGACTGGGTGGACGAGCCCCACGGTTGAGGCCCGTCCACCTTTTCACGCCCGTCCACCTTCTCACACTGGCAGCGCCGCCGTTCAGCAGACGCGCGGCACCCAACGTTCGCGCTGCCAGTGGTGCGCGCGGTGCTTCCAGGGATCGATCACGACCAGGTTGATCCAGCCGTTTTCGACCAGCTGGACCAGGTTGTCGTGGGCGAAGACGATTTCCTCCACCCGGCGCAGCGGCGCCTCGACGAACACGGTCAGGCGGCGCGGCACGTGGAACGGGGTGCCATCGTCGCGGAACAGCGACTGGCGCGGCAGGCCGGTGCACAAGTCGCCGCCGTTCCCCTGCACCACGCCGAAGCCGCCGATCACGTTCTGCGTCACCTTGTCGCCCGCGCCATAGACGGCGTTGTCGATGGTCGAAAACAGGTACTGGCAGTTGATCCACTGCGCCACGATCATCGGCGCGGTCAGGATCGCGGTCAGCGCGCTGCCGTCCTTGTCCGCCTGCCAGTCGTAGCTGTGGAGGAACGCCGCGCCATCAAGGTCCAGCGGCGCGGTCAGCCGGCGCGGCCCCACGATGAAGGCGGCATTGCCCGAAAGGCCCCATTCGGGCCGCACTTCGCCCCAGTGCGCCGCGCCCGCCAGCAGGTCGTCGGCCGGCCGCGCCAGCTTGCCCGCGCGCGCATCGAGCGCCGCCCGCCCGGCCGCGCGCAGCGTTCCTTCCAGCGCGGCAAGATCGCCCCGGTGGCTCTGCGGCACGGCATCGCGGTCGAACAGGGTGATCTCGTCCCGCGTGGTGTCGTGCTGCGCGGCTAGGAACACGGTGTCCTCGGGCAGGGTGAGGCCATCCTCGGCAAGGCCGCGCCGCACCGCCGGATCGTTCAGGATCGCCGCCATCAGCCGCGCGTTCGGCCCGCCCGGATGCCCGCCGCAGGCCCCACAGTCGAGGCTGGCGGCAAAGGCGTTGTTGGTGGTCGATCCGCCATGGCCGACCAGCACCACCAGCCGCGCGGTTGCCGCCGGCAGCCCGGTCAGCTTGAACATGCCGCGCGCGTAGCCAACCTTGTCGGCCAGCGGGATGGCGCTTTCGTCGTCGTTCGAGGCCAGCGGCGCCAGCACTTCGTGCGCATGGCCCAGCACCCCGCGCGCCAGCCGTTCGGCAAGGCGCGGCGCCAGCGTCCGCGCCAGCAGCGCCACTGCCGCCAGCGGGCCCAGCGCTTCGGCGGCGGCGAACCCGGTCGCGCCGCTCTTGGTCGCATCGAGCATGCCTTGCGCGCGGTGGGCGCAGGCCTGCCGCGTAACCACGTCCTCGGCCTCGCTCGTGCGACCCGGCAGCGGCGCTTCGGCCACGTGGTGCGCGGGCGAAAGCAGCACCGGCAGCTGCTTGCGCGGGGCGGGGCCCAGCACCGGCTGCAGCGCGATGGGCAGGCCGAAGAACCCGGCGTAGCCATAGGTTTCGAAGCCGCCCTCTTCGCTGCCCGCCGCCTCGATCGCGCGGCGCATCGGTTCGGAGCGCACGTCGATGCAGAACACCAGCTGCGCCGCCGCCCGCGCCGTGTCGGCATTCGCGGCACACGCGGCAGAGCGCGCCTCCAGCGCGTGGCCCAGGCTGTCGATCACCCCGCGCTCGGCGGCCTGCTGGAAGACGAGGCCCAGCGCGGTCTCGTCCATGCCGACGATCCGGGCGAAGCTCTGGCGCGCAGGTTCGTCCCAGCCGGCGGGCGCATCGGCGGCAAGGTTCCAGTGCGTCAGCAGATCGCGCGCCACCGCCGCCTCGTCGTGGTCCGCCGCAGGGGCCGCCGGCGCGCTCTGGTCCTCGCCGCAGACGAAGCCGACCAGCGCGATTAGCGCGGCAAGGTCGATCATCTCGGCCTGCGCGCCGCCGATCTGGTGCGGCTCGGCATGGGCCGTCCGCCAGCGCAAGTGCGCCGCCCAGCCGGGCAGCCGCGCGAACAGGCGCCGCACGTGGTCCGCCGCCGCGGCCGGCGCGATCGCCTGCCGGTCGAGGATCAGGCCCAGCGTGGCGAGCGGCGTCTCGGGCGCAAGGTCCAGCACCCGCAGCCGTTCGCGCACCGCCAGCGCGCGCAGTGCAGGGTCTGCCCGCAGTGCGGCGAGCAGGCAGCGATAGAGGCCGTCTTCGCGCCCCGCCAGCGGTGGCGCCGCGCGGTCGAGGAAGCAGCCGATCCAGCGGGCGAGCAGGGCGATGGCCGGGGTCAGCGGGCGGCGCGCCGGGGCGGGCGTGGCGGCCAGCGGCAGGTCGACCAGCCGTGCGCGCAGCAGGGCAAAGGCGTTGAGATCCGGGCCGAACAAGATGAAGGCAGGGTCCAGACCGCCCAGTGTCGCCACGATCGCCTTGCGCAGCGCGATGTCGTCGATCCGGCCTTCGGCGTGGAGCGTGCGCCACTGCGCCAGCGGCAGCGTGGTGCGCGCGCCGAACAGCTCGGCCCCTTCGCGCAGCGCCGCTTCGAAGGGCATGTGTTCGAAGCCCGACAGCGGGTTCACCGCGATCGCGCTTTCCAGCGGCCACAGCGGGGCGATGGCCCGGGCGGCCTCGTCCACGTGGGCCGCAAGGTCGGCCTGGGCGCCGGTGTCGAGCATCGGGTTGAAGGCAAGCGTAGCCATCGATCAGTCCTTTGCGTGAAGAGGCAGGGTCAGTTGGCGGGGGTGGGCAGCGCGCCGGCATGCAGCAGGCGGGCGTGGAGCCCGGCGGGCAGGCGGCGGCGTCCGGCGGCAAGATCCTGCTGCACCAGCCACCCGGCCAGGAACAGCGAGAGCAGGGCAAGCTGCGCCCAAGTTGGCAGCAGCGGCACCGCGGCGTTCGCCTGCACCGCTTCCATCAGCGCAAGCGCGGCGGCATTGACCGCAACCAGCAGCGCGGGCAGCGCCAGCAGCGTGATCCGCGCCGTTTCGAAGCGCAGCCCGCGCGCGGCCATGGCCAGCGCCACCAGCAGCGCCGTCGCGGCAAGGCCCAGCGGCAACAGCGTGGTCTGCGCGATGGCGGTTTCCATGATCAGCGCGCCTGCGCCCAGCGCCGCCAGCGCGATCAGCGCGGGCACCGGGGCGGGCAGCGCCTTGTCACCGGCGCCCGCGGCACTGCGCCGGATCGCGCCCGATGCGCCCAGGAACAGCCAGGCCTTGAACGCGCCGTGCGCCACCATGTGCCACAACGCCGCGGCATAGCCGCCCAGCGCGCAGGTCAGCAGCATGAAGCCCATCTGCGCCACCGTCGATGCGGCCAGCGCACCCTTCACGTCGGCGCGGACCAGCATCAGCGCCGAGCCATAGAGCGCACCCGTCACACCGATGGCCAGCAGGGCAAAGCGCGCCGCCGGCACCGCTTCCAGCACCGGGGCGAAGTGGATGACAAGGAAGCCGCCGGCATTGACGAAGCCTGCGTGCATCAGCGCGGACACCGGCGTCGGCGCGGCAATCGAGGAGAGCAGCCAGGACGAGAACGGCGGCGTGGCACAGCGTGCGGCAGCCGCGATCACCAGCAGCACGGCGGCCAGCGTCAGTGCCAGCGGGGAAAGCGTGGGCACGGCGGCCGCGATCGCGGCGATCGAGGCGGACTTCGCCGAAACGGCCAGCGTGACCAGCGCCCCCACCAGCGCGATGTCGCCGATCAGGAAGGCGGTGCCGGCACGGGCGGCGGCGGCGCGCGCTTCGGCCCAGTCGCCCGCATGGCGGACAAGGCCGGTCATCAGCCGGCCGGCGGCGATCCATCCCGCGGCCAGCAGCACGACGTTTTCGGCCAGGCCGACCAGCACGGTCGCAAAGGCCAGCCCGGTCGCCAGCCGCGCATGGGCCAGGCGGCGCGGGTCGGCGCGCAGGTGGCGCTGGGCGAACACGAGCACGAGTCCGGTGAGCAGCGCGGCAAGCCCGCCCAGCGCAACGCCCGCAGCGGTCACGCGCAGCAGTCCGGCAATCGCCGTCGCGCCAAGGCCCAGCGCCATGGCCGAAAGCGCCAGAACCGGGGCCGTCACGCGCAACGGGCGCTTTGCCTGTGCCGCTTCGGTCTGCACCATATCGAATGTCGTCGCCATCGTTCACCTCCTTGCGGAAGCGGGAACTGGCAGCAGCTGCAGCATGAGTGAAACGAATTTGTGAAATCTTGAAAATTGCAAACGTAAATGATAGGGAGTCGGGTATGGCGCTCCGCAACCTCGACATCGATCTACTGCGTTGTTTTGTCACGATTGCCGATACCGGCAGCCTCACTCGCGCGGGGCAGCGACTGGGCCGCACGCAATCGGCCATCTCGTTGCAGCTGAAACGGCTGGAGGATCAGCTGGGCCGCACCCTGTTCGATCGCAGCCCCCGCTTCCTGGCCATCACGCCCGAAGGCGAACGACTCATCGGGCCCGCCCGCCAGATCCTGCGGCTGAACGATGCCACCGTCGCCGAAATGTTCGAACCCGAAGTGGCGGGGCAGGTCCGCCTCGGCGTGCCGGAGGATTTCGCAACCGCACACCTGCCCGCCGTGCTCGCCGCCTTTGCCGAAGCGCACCCGCTGGTCGAACTCGAAGTCACCTGCGATCTGACGCTCAACCTCATCGAACGCTTCCATGCCGGCGGCTTCGATCTCGCCCTCGTCAAGCGCCAGCCCGAACAGAAGCGCCAGCCCGGCGTGAAGGTGTGGCGCGAACCGCTCGTCTGGGTGGGCCGCGATCGGCAGGCGGTCGCCGATCTTGCCCGGATCCCGCTCGTCGTCTCGCCCGAACCCTGCGTCTATCGCAAGCGCGCGAGCGAAGCGCTCGACGCCATGGGCAAGCCGTGGCGCGTCGCCTATACCTCCACCAGCCTCGCCGGTTCGCTCTCGGCGGTGAAGGCGGGGCTGGGGATCACCGTGCTGCCGTTCGAAATGGTGCCGCAAGGCTTGACCGCGCTGGGGGAGGAAAGCGGATTGCCGCCGCTCTACGATACCGAAATCGCGCTGATCGAAGCGCCGGGCCTGTCGGACACCGCGCATCGCCTGGCCCAGCACATCATCGCCGCGCTGGAGCGCGGGGCGTGAGCGATCCCGCCGCCCAGCCGACCCTGCGCCAGTTGCGCTACCTCGTCGCGCTGGCCGATTGCGGCAGTTTCACCCGCGCCGCCGGGCAGGTCGGCGTGTCGCAGCCCTCGTTCAGCCAGGCTATCGCGCAAGTGGAAGACCAGCTCGGCGGCCGCGTGGTCGAACGCGGGGGCCGGGCCTTCCTCACGCCGCTCGGGCGTGAAGCGGTGGCGCTCGCCCGGCGCATTCTGGCCGAAGCGGAAGGGTTCGCCGCGCTTGCCCTGCGCCACCGCGATGGCGAACTCGGCGGCACGATCCGCCTCGGCGTTTCGCCCACGCTCGGGCCCTATATCCTGCCCCAGCTGGTCGCCCGGCTGCACAAGACCCACCCACGGCTCAAGGTCTACGTGCGCGAAGGCCTGCCCGATGTGCTGGCCGAACAGCTGGGCGATGGCCTGCACGACGTGCTGCTGGTCCAGCTTCCGGTCGACGATGCGCGATTCCACGTCGAACGCCTGTTTCGTGAACCTATGTTTCTGGCGATGGCCGCCGACGATCCCCTGCGCAGCGTCGCCGCGATCCGTCCCGAACACCTCGCCGGGCGCGGCCTGCTGACCATGCAGCCGGCCTACCGCATGAGCACGCAGGTCGCCGCGCTCGCCGAACGCGGCGGGGCGCAGGTGCTGCGCGATTACGAAGGCACCAGCCTTGATGCGGTGCGGCAGATGGCCGGCATGGGCATGGGCCTCGCCCTGCTGCCCGAACTCTATTGCCGGCAGGAAATCCGCGACGATGGCGACGTGATCGTCCGCCCCTTCGTCGGCGGGCGCCCCTATCGCGACATCGGCCTCGTCTGGCGGGGCGGGGCGGGTCCGTCGGCCGACCTGCTGCTCTTGGCCGAGACATTGCGGAGCATTGCCGAACGATAGGTTAAACCTATCGCAATAATAGCCAGTGCCCAATTGAAGCTATGTCGTTGAATTGCCACTTTTCGTGCTGCAACTGCGAAGGAGGGTTCGAATTTCACGATGGCCGTAGCGGCAACCGATTCCGGACAGCGTCACCAGCCGACGATGCGCGACTACGCTCGGTGGAGCGCGCGCGTGCTTGCGCCCGATCGCGGCTTCATCCGCCTCGCCCTGCTGTATGGCGCGGCGATCTCGTTGCTGTCGCTGGCAACGCCGATCTCGGTCCAGCTGCTGATCAACTCGGTCGCCAACACCGCGCTGCCCGCTCCGCTGTTCACGCTCTCGCTGCTTCTGTTCGCGCTGCTGGGCATCGCCGGGCTGCTGATGGCCTTGCGCGTGATGCTCATGGCCCGCTTCGAACGCCGCTTCTTCGCCCGCATGGTCGCCGAAATCACCTTGCGCGCCGTCCATGCGCAGAACCCGTTCTTCGTCGATGCCCGGCGCGGCGATCTGTTCAACCGCTTCTTCGACCTCGGCACCGTGCAGAAGGCGCTGACCAGCCTGGTCATCGGCGGCTTCACCATCGTGCTGCAAAGCCTGGTCGGGCTGGTCGTCACCAGCTTCTACCACCCGTTCTTCCTCGCCTTCAACGCGCTGCTGGTGCTGCTCGTCGTCGCGATCTGGCGGATCTGGCTGGCAGGCTCGCTGTCGAGCGCGGTGGCCAAGAGCCACGCCAAGCACGCCGCCGCGCACTGGCTCGAAAGCGTCGGCGGTTCGAACGGCTTCTACAAGTCCAGCCGCCACATGCGCTTCGCGATCGACAAGTCGGAGGACGTCACCGCCACCTATGTCGCCGCGCACCGCCGCCATTTCCACTTCACCTTCGGCCAGACCATCGCGCTGCTCGCGCTCTATGCCACCGCCAGCGCAGGGCTGCTGGCAATGGGCGGCTGGCTGATCCTGCAGGGTGAACTCTCGATCGGCCAGCTCGTCGCCGCCGAGCTGATCCTCTCGGGCGTGTTCTACGGCATCGCCCAGCTCGGCTCCTACCTCGAGGTGTTCTACGACCTTGCCGCCGGGCTGGAGGAACTGTCGCTGTTCTGGGACGTGCCACAGGAAGTGCCGCCCGAAACCGACGCACCGGGCCTTGGCAACGGGGACATCCGGCTCGACGGGGTGCAGCTCGGCGCGCATCGCTTCGACTTCCGCATCGCCAGCGGCGAACAGGTCGGCGTGGTCGCCGCGCCCGGGGTCGAACGCGGCATCGTCACCCTGCTCAAGCGGCTGCAGGCGCCCGAGCGCGGCTTCGTCACCGTCGGCGGCGCCGATCTCGGCACGTTCGACATGTATCGCCTGCGCTCGGACGTGATCGTGCTCGATCGCCCGACCATCGTCGAAATGACCTGCCGCGAATACCTCGGCCTCGCCGCCGCCGGGCGCAGCGCGGCCATCCTCGAAGCGCTGGCGCTGGTCGGCCTCGAACGCCGCGTCGGCGCGCTGCCGGCGGGATTGGACACGCCGCTGTCAAGCTCGGGCTGGCCGCTCTCGGTGGGCGAAACGATGGCCCTGAAACTCGCCGGCGCGATCCTGGCGCGCCCGCGCGTGCTGGTGCTCTCGCCGCTTTACGACCTGCTGCCGCCAGAGCACATCGATCGCGTGCTGGCCGAACTGCGCGCGCATGGCACCACCGTGCTGCAGTTCACCGCGCGGCCCGAAGGGCTGGCGCGCGATGCCTGGCTGTGGCTGGGCGAAACCGAGCAGGCGCGGGGCGAAAGCCTCGACCGGGTGCTGCCGCCTGCGCGCGACACCGGACGGGAGGGCTGAGCGATGGCGACCCGTCCCGACAACTTCGACCGCTTCCACACCCTCGCCGCGATCCGCCCGCCGCGGCTGGTCGTCGCGATCGGCTGGATGATCGGCATTGCCTTGCCGCTCGTGCTGCTGGCCCTGATCTTCGTGCCATGGGTGCAGACCGCGCCGGGGCGGGGCCAGGTCGTCGCGCTCGATCCGCAGGACCGCGTCCAGCAGGTCACCGCGCTGGTGCCTGGCCGGGTCGAACGCTGGTACGTGGTCGATGGGCAGCTGGTGAAGAAAGGCGATCCGATCGCCCGCATCGCCGACAACGATCCCGACCTGATCGCCCGCCTCGCCGCCGAACGCGCGCAGGTCGCGGCCCAGATCGCGGCGAGCGAGCAGGCGATGGCGACCGCGCGGATCGACGTCGGCCGCACCGGACAGCTGTTCGCCGATGGCCTTGCCGCGCGGCGCGATTACGAAGCCGCGCAGATCAAGGTGGCCGAACACGCCGCCAAGCTGGCCGAGGCGCGCGCCAAGCTGGCCAAGGCCGACATCGCGCTCAACCGCTCCTCCGCGCAGCTGGTCCGCGCGCCGCGCGATGGGCGGATCCAGTCGCTCAACACCGCCGCCGGCGCCACGCTGGTCAGCGCAGGCGACTGGCTGGCGACGCTGGCGCCCGAGGATTCGCCCCGCGTGGTCGAACTGATGGTCGACGGCCGCGACGTGGCGCTGGTGCGCGCAGGCCAGCCGGTGCGGCTGCACTTCGAAGGCTGGCCCGCGATCCAGTTCAGCGGCTGGCCTTCGGTGGCGCAGGGCATGTTCGACGGGCGCGTGCGGGCGATCGACCCTTCGGCGCAAGGCACCGGCCTGTTCCGCGTGCTGGTCGAGCCGATGCCGGGCAAGCCGCGCTGGCCCGACGACAACTACGTCCGCCTCGGCTCGAAGGTGCGCGGCTGGATCCAGATGGAAACGGTCAGCGTGGGCTACGAACTGTGGCGCCAGCTGAACGACTTCCCGTTGGAATTCCCAACCCCGGTCGACACCGGACCGCGCAAGGGTGCGGGCAAAGGGCTGGTAGACAAGGTGAAGGAAAAGAAGAGCGACGCGGGCAAGGAAGACGAGGAAGCGAAATGATCGCCGCCCTGTTCCGTCGCGTTCTCATGGCGCTCGCCCTGCTGGTGGCGGGCCCCGCGCTGGCCGCACCGGCGCTGACGCTGGGCGAAGTGCTCGCTTCCTCGGCGCGGCATCAGCCGCAGATCCTTGAAGCGATCGCCCGCGAACGGCAGGCCGATGCCAAGCTGTTGGGCGCGCAAGGGGCCTTCGACCTGGTGTTCGAGGCCGACGCGCAAAGCCGCGTGCTGGGCTACTACGACGGCACCTATGCCGATGTGCGCGCCACCCGGCCGCTGCAGAACAATGGCGGCAACGTCTATGCCGGCTACCGCCTGTCGGCCGGGGACTTCCCGGTCTATGACGGCAAGTCGGTGACGCTGGGCCTTGGCGAAGTGCGCGCGGGCGCGGTGTTTTCGCTGCTGCGCGACCGGCTGATCGACGAACGCCGGGGCAAGCGGACGCTGGCGCAAAGCGATATCGAGATTGCCGCCTTCGAGCGCGAGGTCGTGGCCATCGGCGTGCAGCGCCGCGCGATCGATGCCTACCAGCAGTGGGTCGGGGCGGGGCTCCGGCTCAAGCTCTATCGCGAGCTCGCCGACCTTGCGCGCAATCGCCAGGCCTCGATCGAACGGCAGGTGCAGCTGGGGGCGCGGCCTTCGATCCTGGCGGTGGAGAACCGCCAGAACATCGTCCGGCGCCAGGCGCTGGTGGTGCGCAGCGAACAGGAACTGCAGCTCTATGCCAACGCGCTGTCGATGTTCCTGCGCGACGATCTGGGCCAGCGGGTGGCGCCCACCGCCGACCGCCTGCCCGACACGATGCCTGATGGCGTGCGCCCGCGGCTGGGCGACGTGGACCTGCACTTGTCCGAACGCCCCGACCTGAAGGCGCTGGTCGCGCGCATCGCCCAAATCGAAACGCGCGCCGCGCTGGCCGAGAACGACCTGCGACCCCGGCTCGACATCAAGGCCGAAGCGTCGAAGGACTTCGGCGCGGGCAGTCCCACCCGCCGTCCGGCCGAGGCGCTGGTTGGCCTCAAGTTCTCGATGCCGCTCGAACAGCGCGCCGCGCGCGGGCGCATCGCCGAAGTCGAGGCCGAACGCGACGCGCTGTCGCACCGCCAGCGGCTGCTGGAAGACCAGATCGGCGTTGACATCGCCAACCTGCAGACGCAGGTGCGCGGCGCCGCGCAGCTGGTGCGGCTGGCGGGCGACGAGGCGGACCTTGCCCGCCGCATGGCCGAAGCCGAACGCCGCCGCTTCGATCTGGGCGCGAGCGATTTCCTGCTGGTAAACCTGCGCGAGGAAAGCGCCGCCGATGCCGCGCTGCGCACGCTCGATGCGCGGTTGCGCGAAGCGGCAGCGCGGGCCGAACTGGCGGCGGTGATCGCCGACCGCGCGGCGCTGGGACTGTAACCCACACCCCCATATCCGGCGGCGAGCCCGGACGATAACGCCGTTGGGAAGTGGTACGGACCTGCGCGACCGGCGCGGGCGCCATGCGTGGCGCGTGCGCGAGGAGGGCAAGAGGAACGCTGTGGCGAGTGGCCGGCGGGGCGTTGGCTATCCCGGATCGGCTCAGCCTGAATTCGGACGGGGGCTCGAAACCCGGGCGGCGGCTCGCAAGGCGGCCCGGTCCGTAGCGATAAGTCCCGCGAGGATAAGTTCCGGGATTGGTCGCGGCCGCATGAAGGGGCCGGACCGGACTGGAACCGGACTCGCAAGAGCGCATACACGCGGTTGAACCACCGCACCACATCCGCCCGTCCGTTGCAGTGGCTTGGGTTGCCCTGAGGGACTTGGGGCTTAACGCCCTCGCTGCCGTATCCCCCGAAAGGGATGCGGCTCCCGCAGCGCCGACCCGCGCCGGTCGCGTCGGGCCTTTCCCATCGTGGAGATTGGCCCGAAGGAGCGAAGAGCAAGCCGGCCATGCCGCTCCCGGTCCGTGGGCTGGCCTATAACCTATATGGTACGTTTTGTCAAGGTTGGAGTGGGAAGGCCAGAGAGCAGGATAGATGCGAGGGGGTCACCCCCTCGCGCTCCCGGGACGTCTTCCGGCGCTGGCCAAGCGCTGTGGGATGGGTGTTGCGTGCTGTCTGGCTGTTGCGCTTGGAAGAACAAGGGCGGCCCTTCGACAGGCTCAGGGCGGGCGTTGTGGGGGTGTGGTCTGCTTCCGGGCTCGTCATGCCAGCGTAGGCTGGCATCGCTGGCGGTTTGCAGGACGGTTGGGAGGCGCTTGGCGGCCAGCGATCCCAGCCTTCGCTGGGATGACGTTTAAGGGGGCACCCTAACCCCGTCTGTCCTGAGCTTGTCGAAGGACTGTTCTTCTTCTTGAGGCCACGCCCCGTGCGAAAGACAAATCCCCATGTTTCCGCACGGGGACGGGTTGCCCTGCGGCGTGGTGCGGGGCATCGACGGCGGCCAGCAGGAGTGCCGTGTGTCCGATCCTTCCGAAGATGACGTTCCTGCCAATCCGGTGACGCGCGCGCGGGCGATGGTCGAGGCCGAGGTGCCGCCCGAGCGGCGCGGGCCCGGGTGGGACCGGCACTGGCGCGAGCTGGAAGCCTATGCCGCAGCGGGGACCGAATGGGCGGTGGCGCCGGCCGCGGCCGATGGTGCCGCGCCAGCGCGCAAGCGGCGGCGGCGCGCGCGGCCGAGGAACGCGTAGTAGATCAGGGCTGCGCGGTGCGGCGCAGCAGCGTGGTGTCGTAGCCGAGCGCGGCGGCGCGTTCGATCAGCTTTTCGACTTTGGCTTCGCCCGGCACCTGTTCGCGCATCAGCAGCCAGAGATAGCGGCCCGAGCCTTCGCCCACGATCGCCCAGCCATATTCCTTGCCGTGATCGAGGATCCAGTAATCGCCGGTGATCGGGCCGAAGAAGCGCACCTTGAGCTTGGCGTTGGTGCCCTTGTCGACGATGCGCGCGACGCCCTTGGTGGTGACCCACTTGCCGTCCGCGCGGCGGGCGCGGTTGACGACGTCGATCCGGCCATCGGCGCGCAGCGCGTAATCGGCCGTGGCGCCTTCGCAGTCCTTTTCGAAGGCCTGTTCATAGCGCGCGATTTCGTACCAGCGGCCGAGATAGCGTTCGACGTCGACGTTGCGTGCAGGGTCTGGCACGGCCGGGTTGCCGACCGGATGGCGCAGCTTTGCCCGCCATGCCGCGAGGGCGCCTGCGACGACGGCGATACCGCCCAGCGCGGCGAGCTTGCCCGTTCGGGCCATGACGTGATCTCCTTCTATGCAGTCCGCCGCCAATGCGGGAACATCGCCTGCGGTTCCGGTGCTTTCGGGTGCTGGCGCTCTCGCACGGGGCGCTCTATGGTTCCCGATGTAACCAGATGAAGGGTCGTCCATGCGTTTGAAATCCGCGCGTCTTGCCGCGTTGATCGTTGCTCCCGTATTCGTTTCCGCGATTGCCGGCGCCGGCCCGCTGGCCGCGCAGGTGGTCTCCAGCCCCAATGACATCGCCGCCGCCGCCAATGCCGCGCCCGCTGGCGACATTCCGGCCAAGTTCACCCCGCCGATCGACGCGCGCGACTTCATCAAGCGCGAAGTGATGATCCCGATGCGCGACGGGACGAAGCTCTACACCGTGATCGTGATCCCCAAGGGCGCAACCAATGCGCCGATCGTGCTGACGCGCACGCCGTACAACGCGCGGGGGCGGGCATCGCGCGCGGACAGCCCGAACATGATCTCGACCCTGCCGCTGGCGGACGAGGGCTTCGTCAAGGCGGGCTACATCCGCGTGTACCAGGACATCCGCGGCAAGTACGGCTCGGAAGGCGATTACATCGTCACCCGGCCCGTGCGCGGCCCGCTCAACCCCACCAAGGTCGACCACGTGACCGACGCCTGGGACACGATCGACTGGCTGGTGAAGAAGGCCAACCTGCCCGAAAGCAACGGCAAGGTGGGCATGATCGGATCGAGCTACGAAGGCTTCACCGTGGTGATGGCGCTGCTCGATCCGCATCCCGCGCTGAAGGTGGCCGCGCCCGAAAGCCCGATGATCGATGGCTGGATGGGCGATGACTGGTTCCACCATGGCGCGTTCCGCCTGGCCAACATCGGCTGGATCGGATCGCAGACCGGCTACAAGGGCGATGGCAAGGAGCCGGCGACCGGCATCTACGACAACTACGAGGAGTTCCGCCGGCTGGGCGGGGCGAACGAGTGGGCGAAGAAGTCGGGCTTCGACCAGCTGCCGGCGTGGAAGAAGATGGTCCAGCACGTGGCCTATGACGGGTTCTGGCAAGGCCAGGCGCTCGACAAGCTGCTGGCGGCGAACCCTTCGAACGTGCCCACGATCTGGGAGCAGGGGCTGTGGGACCAGGAGGACATGTATGGCGCGATCCATTCGTGGGAGGCGCTCAAGGCCAAGGGCAAGCTCGGCAACAACTTCCTGGTGATGGGGCCGTGGCGGCATAGCCAGGTCAACCGCGATGGCCGCTCGCTGGGGCCGTTCCAGTGGAATGGCGACACCGCGCAGCAGTTCCGCGAGGATATGGTGCTGCCGCTGTTCAACCAGTACCTCAAGGACGGGCCGCCGGCGAACCTGCCGCAGGTGGCGATCTACAACACCGGCGAGAACCACTGGGACAAGCTGGCCGACTGGCCGCTCGCCTGCGAAAGCGGGTGCAAGGCGGGGCTGACGCCGATCTACCTCGGCGCGAACGGCGGCCTGTCGTTCGACAAGGCGGCGGCCGGCGAGGATTCGTATGTCTCCGATCCGGCCAAGCCGGTGCCGCACCTGCCGCGCCCGGTGAACTTCGGCGATGGCCGCTGGGGCGACTGGCTGGTGAGCGACCAGCGCCACGCCGATGGCCGTCCCGACGTGCTGACCTACCAGACGGGTGTGCTCAACGCACCGGTGCGGGTGAGCGGCGCGCCGATCGCCGACCTGTTCGCCAAGACCACCGGGACCGATGGCGACTTCGTGGTCAAGGTGATCGACGTCTATCCGGACGAGGTGGCTTCCGACCCCAAGATGGGCGGCTATGAACTGCCGATCGCGCTCGACATCTTCCGCGGGCGCTATCGCGACAGCTTCAGCAACCCGACCGCGATCCCGGCGGGGCAGGTGCAGCGCTATCGCTTCCGCCTGCCGACGGTGAACCACGTGTTCCAGCCGGGCCACCGCATCATGGTGCAGGTGCAGTCTTCGCTGTTCCCGCTCTATGACCGCAATCCGCAGACGTTCGTGCCCAACATCTTCCTGGCGAAGAAGGAAGACTACAAGGCGGCGACGATCTCGATCGAGCGCGGCGGCGAGGGGGCGAGCGCGGTGTGGCTGCCGGTGGTGCCGGTCACCCCGGCGCCGTAAGTCCGGGTATTAGCGGTCCTTGGGCGAAACGTACGACGCATCGTGCACGAACGGCAGCGGTGCGTCGGTTCGCAAGGCTTCGAGCACGGCGGCGAAGTCGGTCTTCGCCCGCCAGCCGATCGTCGTTTCGGCAAGCGAGGGATCGTAGACCCGGCCGATGCTGCGCGGCAGCTGCCAGCCGCGCTTCGCGTAAAGCTCGGCCGCGTCGGGGAAGTGGCGGGCGATGACGGCGCGGGCGTCGCGTTTCAGGTCGGCCACTTCGTCACGCGTGAACGGCGGCGGGGCCGAGGCGATGAACAGGCCGAAGCCGATCTGCTGGGCGTGGGACAGCGCGGCGAGGTGGGCTTCGACCGCGTCCTCCACGCTCAGGCGGCGGTTGAGGAATTCGTTGGCCTTGATGTTGGGGCCGCTGAGCAGCGCGGTGGGGCGATCGTCGTCTTCGGGAAAGAAGCGGCTGGTGCGCAGGACCACGCCGGGCAGGCCGTGTTCCTGCGCGAACAGGCGGACGAGCCCTTCGGCGGCGAGCTTGGTGGTGCCGTAGATGTTGCGCGGGTTGAGCGGGGCGTGGCTTTCGTCGAGCCAGGCGGCGGCCTCGCCCCGTTCCTCGCGGATGGCGCGGTCGATCATCAGCGAGGTGGTCGAGGTCATGACGAAGGCGCTGCATTGCGCCGCCTTCGCCGCCTCCAGCAGGGCGAGCGTGCCCGAGACGTTGATGTCGACGAAGTTCTGCAGCCGCGTGCGCACGAGATCGGGCTGGTGCAGGCCGGCGGCGTGGACCACCGCGTCCGCCCCGAAGGCAAAGGCGCGTTCGACCGCGCGGCGATCGGCCACCGAGCCGACCACCTGCGTTTCTGGCCCTGCGGCAAGATCGAGCCCGGTGACCCGGTGCCCGTCCTGCCGCAACCGCGCGGCAAGGTGGCGGCCGAGCCAGCCCGACGATCCGGTGACGAGAACGCGCATTGCCGGTGCGCGCCCTTACCCGGCCTGGGTGCGCCCGCGCGCCTGCACGCCGGCGACGCGGCCGGCGATGTCCTCTGCGGTGAGCGAGGCGGAGAAGGCGCGGCTGGCGCTCTTTTCGTGGGTGCGGCCTTCGCCATAGGCGAGCGCGTTGCCGCCATCGATCTGCGCCTTGTAGGCCGACAGCGTCCTGGCCGGGATCGTGGCCATTTCGGCGGCGAGGGCGAGCGCGGTATCGAGCAGGTCGGCGGCGGGCACGACGCGGTTGACGAGGCCCCATTCGAGCGCCTTTGCCGCGTCGATGAAGTTGCCGGTGAAGGCCATTTCCTTGTAGCGGGCGATGCCGATCAGACGCGGCAGCTTCTGCGACAGGCCCCAGCCGGGCAGGATGCCGACACGGGCGTGGGTATCGGCAAAGCGCGCCCTGTCGCTGGCGATCAGCACGTCGCAGGCGATGGCGACTTCGAAGCCGCCGGTGACGGCAACCCCGTTGATCGCGCCGATCACCGGCTTGGGGCAATGTTCGATGGCGTAGACCGGATCGGCGGGTTCATCGCCGGTGGGGGCGACGGCGGACAGGCCGTTGCCGGTGGACAGTTCCTTGAGATCGAGCCCGGCGCAGAACGCGCGTTCGCCCGCGCCGGTCAGGATCACGACCGAAACGTCGTCATCGCTGGCGACCTGGTCCATCGCCTTGGCCAGCGCATCGCGCAGGCCGCGGGACAGCGCGTTCATCGCTTCGGGCCGGTTGAGCGTGACGATCGCGACCGCGTCGCGCTTTTCGATGGTGACCAGTTCGCTCATCCCTCTATCCCTTCTTGAAATTGGCTTTTGTATAACACTCGATAACCAGGCTGATGGCGGTGCCATCGGCACGGCGCAAGAGCCCGCGATGCGAAAGGACGGTATCCTTGGGGCAGCCGGGCCAGCCACCTGCATTTTCGGAGAGGCGTTCGCGGTGGAAGCCAAGGCTGGCCACGACTTTGCCGAACGGCGCGTCGGTGGTTTCGAGGATGCGGTTCATTTCTGGCGTGAGCGCATCGGGCACGTACCAGTTCTTCGCCTCGGACAGCACAACCCCATCGCAGGCGAGGCGCACGTGGCGAAAGCCCACGCGCTGGCCGGGGGCGAGGCCGAGCAGGGCGCGCGTTTCGCCATCGGGTTCCTCAAACGCGGCGCGATCGACCAGCGCGCGGATTTCGCCTTGCGGGGCGATCCCTTCGGCGCGGCACCATTCGGTGAGCGCCGCGGTGGCGCTGTCGCGCGCGCGCAGCGTCTGCTGGAAGCGGTGCAGCTGGGCCGGGGCGCAACCGGCAAGTCCCGTGCTGGAGGCGGCGACGGCAATGACCGCGAGCGATGGCCGCAGGACCATGTCGCGCTCGCTCAGATGCCCCCGGCGAAGGGTTCGCGGCCCATGCCGGCCAGCGCATCGGACAGCGCGGCGGCGCAGGCATCGAGCTGGGCCTGGTCGGTCGAGCGGATCACGAAGTTCGCGCCCGTGCGCCCTTCGCGGAAGAAGGGATAGCTGCCGATCTGCACACCTTCATAGGCGCGCTCGGTCTGCGCGAGGAGGTCGGCGATCTCGCTTTCGGCGACCCAGCAGCCGACCGTGGTGGACAGCAGCGGCAGCCCGCCTTCGAGCGTTCCGGTCAGGCCATCGAGCATCCCCGCCGTGATCGAAGGTACGCCGGCCATGATGTAGATGTTGCCGAACTTGATGCCCGGCGCGCCCGACATGCGGTTGACGATCAGATCGGCGCCTTCGGGCACGCGGGCCATTCGCAGCCGCGCATCGGTAAGGCCGCCGCGCGTTTCGTAATAGCGTTCGAGAATGGCGCGCGCCTGCGGGTGGACGATCACCGGCACGCCCACCGCGGCGGCGATGGCATCGACGGTGATGTCGTCATGCGTGGGGCCGATGCCGCCGGTGGTGAACAGGTAATCGTTGCGCGCGCGCAGGGTGTTCACCGCTTCGGCGATCGCGTCCATGTCGTCGGCCACGACGCGGACTTCGCGCAGGCGGATGCCCTGCACGCCGAGCCAGGTGGCGATCTGCGCGATGTTCTTGTCCTGCGTGCGGCCGGAGAGGATTTCGTCCCCGATCACGATCAGCGCGGCGGTCCAGATGCGGGCGGTGTCTGTCATCGCCGGGCACCGTTACCGCAAAGGCCGCCGCTGGCAAGAGGGGCCGGAGGGCGCTTGCGGGGCTGTCACGAAGATGCCCCGCAAGCCGATCGGCAGGGCGCCCCTATTCCGCCGCGACATGCAGCGGATCGACCGCCACCGGCACGCCTTTTGCCCGCGTCAGCTGCAGCACGCCATCTTCGACCGGATCGCTCTTCATGAACTTGCGGTCGCGCACGTAGTCCTGGCTGAGCCGCCAGCGCATGTCGGTCGCGCTCTTGGGCTGAAGATGCTTGCCGCGCTGGAGATAGCCCGAGGAAAAATCGAACACGTCGTCGAATTCGAGCCCGGAATCGTCGGGCAGCACGGGCGTTGCCACCTGCCGCCCGGTGTCCTTCATCCGGTTGAGCAGCTTGCACACATATTCGGCGTTGAGATCCGCGCGCAGCGTCCACGAGGCGTTGAGATAGCCGAACACCGCCGCGAGGTTGGGCAGGTTCGAGAACATCACCGCCTTGTAGTAGTAGTGATCCGACAGATCGACCGGCACGCCATCACTGGCCAGCGCGATCTTGCCCGCCATCGCGAGCTTGAGGCCGGTGGCGGTGACGATGACGTCGGCATCGAGGTGCTTGCCCGATTCGAGCTGGATGCCGGTGGCGTCGATCCTGGCGATGCGGTCGGTCACCACTTCGGCGCGCCCGGCCTTGATCGCTTCGAACATGTCGGCATCGGGCACCAGGCACAGCCGCTGTTCCCACGGGTTGTAGGGCGGGGTGAAGGCCTTGGCATCGTACTTGTCGCCCAGCATCTCCTTCAGCCGCTGGGTCAGGAAGTCCTTCACCTTGTCGGGCCGGGTGCGGGCGCGGTTGTAGAAGAAGTTCTGCAGGCGGATGTTCTTGAACCGGGTGATCGCATAGGCGACCTTTTCGGGCAGGAACTTGCGCAAGGTGTTGGCAAAGGCATCGCGCGCCGGGCGCGAGGCGTACCATGTCGGCGTGCGCTGGAGCATGGTCACGTGGCCCGCGGTCTGCGCCATGGCGGGCACGATGGTGACGGCGGTGGCGCCCGAGCCGATCACGACGACGCGCTTGCCCGCATAGTCGAGATCGCGCGGCCAGAACTGCGGGTGGACGATCGTGCCGGCAAAGTCCGCCTTGCCGGGGATCTCCGCTTCGTAGGGCTGGTCGTAGTCGTAGTAGCCCGAGCCGAGGTAGAGGAAGCGCGCGGTGGAGCGGGTGCGGGCGCCGTTGTCGTCCTCGCTAACCAGCTGCCACAGGCCCGCGGCGCTGTCCCAGTCGGCCGAGACGACCTTGGTGCCGAAACGGATGTGCGGGCGGATGCCGCGTTCATCGGCGATGCGGTTGAGGTATTCGAGGATCGAGGGGCCGTCGGCGATCGACTTTTCATGGCGCCACGGTTCGAACACGAAGCCCAGCGTGTGCATGTCGCTGTCCGACCGCACGCCGGGATATCGGAACAGGTCCCAGGTGCCGCCGATGGCATCGCGCCGTTCGAAGATCGCATAGGAACGGTCCGGGCACAGCATCTTCATGTGTGCGGCCATGCCGATCCCGGAAATGCCCGCGCCGACAATGGCGACGTCGACATCAGGTTGCGCGCTTTCGAGCTTCGTCTCGAGGCCCATGGTCTTTCTCCCGATCGTTATTTACACCGATGTTAGCGCGTCTGGTGGCAATTTCCAGCGGGGAATTGCGTTTTGTTGCCCGGCGGGACAGACAGGCCGGCATGATCGTTGCCGCACGCCGCTATTCCGCCGGAAAGGCGCACGAAATCGCCATCGAACTGGATGGCCAGCGGCGCGAATGCCCGGCGGGCTGCTTCGACTGGATCGGCCTGTGCGAACCCGATGCGGCGGAAATGGAGCTGGTGCGGCGGCAGTACGGGCTGCACCCGCTGGCGGTGGAAGACGCGCTCAACCCCCGGCAGATGCCCAAGGTAGACATCTACGGCAAGCAGCTGTTCGTCGTCGCGCGCACGGCATCGCTGGGCGAGGACGGGGAAAGCATCGTCTATGGCCAGACGGCGTTCTTCCTGGGCACGGACTTCATCATTTCGGTGCGGTTCGGTTCATCGCGCGCGCACCGCGAACTGCGGCGCGAGCTGGAAGCCGATGCAGAGCGGCTGGCCGAAGGCGCGGACTATGTCCTGCACGCCGTGCTGGACTTCATCGCCGATGGCTACCTGCCGATCATGGACCGGCTGGAGGACGTGGCGCAGGGGATGGAGGAATCGGCGATCGACGTCTTCCCCGAACAGGCGGTGATCCGCCGCATCTTCCGCCTGCGCCGCCAGCTGCGCCGGTTCGAGCGGGTGATCGGGCCGATGGAGGAAATGGTCGAACGGCTGGTCCAGGCCGACCTGCCGACGATCGATCCTTCGGCGCGGATCTGGTTCCGCGACGTGCTCGACCACGTGCGGCGGGTGATGGCGCGGATGCGCGGCCTGAAGGAAACGCTGGCCGCCATCGTCGAGACGGCCAGCCTGCTCGAACAGCACCGGCAGGGCGAAATGACCCGGCAGCTGGCCGCCTGGGCCGCGATCCTGGCCGTGCCGACGGCCATCGCGGGCATCTATGGCATGAATTTCGACTACATCCCGGAACTCAAGTGGCACTACGGCTACTTCGTGGTCTGGGCCGCGATCATCTCGATCTGCGGGGGGCTTTACGTGCGCTTCCGCCGGATCGGATGGTTGTGACGCAAGGGCCGCGAGAGTTCAGGCAGGAGTTCAGATGGCAGGCGGTTCCACCAAGACAATCCTGATCGCGCTGGGCGCCAATGTCGGCATCGCAGTGGCCAAGTTCGGCGCGGCGGCGGTGACCGGATCTTCGGCGATGCTGACCGAAGGGGTGCACAGCCTGGTCGATTCGACCAACCAGGTGCTGCTGCTCTATGGCCGCAAGCGGTCGACCAAGCCCGCCGATGCGGCGCATCCGTTCGGCTATGGCCGCGAGCTGTACTTCTGGTCGTTCATCGTGGCGATCCTGGTCTTCGCGCTGGGCGCGGGCGTTTCGGTCTACGAAGGCGTGCTGCACATCATCGAGCCCGAACCGGCGACCAACCCGCTGATCGCCTTCGCCGTGCTGGGCATCGCCTTCGCGCTGGAAGGGTGGTCGACGATCGCCGCGCTGAAGGACTTCAATTCGTCGCGCCGGGGATCGATCTGGGCGGAAATCCGCAAGACCAAGGACGCGCCGACGCTGGTGCTGCTGCTGGAAAATTCGGGTGCGCTGATCGGCCTTGTCGCCGCCGCGCTGGGGCTGACGCTGAGCCTGGTCACGGGCAATCCGTTCTGGGACGGGCTGGCCTCGGTGGTGATCGGGCTTGTGCTGGGCGTGCTGGCGATCGTGCTGCTGTACGAAGCCAAGGGGCTGCTGATCGGCGAAAGCGCCGATCCCGTGCTGGTCGAGGCGATCCGGCGCAAGGCGGCGGCGCATGCGGGCGTGGTGCGGGTGCACGAAGTGCTGACCCTGCACAGCGCGCCGACGATGGTCACCGTGATCATCAGCGCCGATTTCGAGGATGCGATGCTGGCCCGCGATGTCGAACGGATCGTGCTGGAGATAGAGCGCGAGGTGGCGCAGAGCTTCCCGATCGTGGCGCGGGTCTATGTCCGCCCGCGCGACAGTTCGACCGCAGGCGAGGCGCTTCCGGCCGGAGCCTGACTCAGGCGGCGCGGCGGACGGTCAGGCGCAGCCATTCGCGGGCGCGGCGCTGCGCTTCGGCGATTTCGCGCGCGGTCATCTCGTCGGCGACGTCGGCGCGGCACTGCGCGGCTTCGTCATGGCCGGCGACGGCGGCGAGGTTGAACCACTTGTGCGCTTCGACCAGATCGCACGGCGCGCCGTGGCTGCCGGTGGAATAGGCGACGCCGAGATCGAAATAGGCCGAGATGTCCCCGCCTTGCGCGGCGGCAAGGCAGCTGGCGACGAGATCGTCGTGCGCGTCGCCCGCAGCAATGGAGCTGATCGGCGATACTGGCGTGGCCGAAAGGCCGGTGACAGAATTCATGTTCATGTTCCCCAAACCCTGTAACTTCAGCGGGTGCCCCCACGGCCCCGGCATGGGCAAAAGTCACCATGTTTGGTCAACAAAGCGTTAACGCCGGCAAGATTGCGGTTGCGGAGTCCGGCGCGGAGTATCGCTAACCGTGTTTCTACGCTGGCAGGCGATCCTTCATCGCAAGGCAATTGGGCTGTGTCTAAAGGACTTGTGGCGATTCGGGGTGGCCCTTATAGGCGCGGCCAAACCAGAAGCTTGCGCCGCGTCGGCTTGCGGTGCTGGAAGTCTCGGGGTCGTCGTTTTTCAGCCCGCAACCTGATGGGTTTCGGGCCATGCGGAGGGCCGAATGGCTGGCGTACTGAGTGACGAGATCGACGTTCTGGCAAAAGCCCGCCGGGCCATGCCGAGCGATTATGTGCCGAGCGATGACGAAGAATACATGTCCGAGCAGCAGCTGGATTACTTCCGCCGGCTGTTGCTGCAGTGGAAGAAGTCGATCCTCTCGGCTTCGGAAACCACGCTGACCGCGTTGCAGGATGGCCCCTTGCGCGAACCCGATCTGAACGATCGCGCATCGAGCGAGACCGACTGGGGCATCGAACTGCGCACCCGCGACCGCCAGCGCAAGCTGATCGCCAAGATCGATTCGGCCATGCGCCGCATCGACGAGGGCGAATACGGCTTCTGCGAGGTGACCGGCGAGCCGATCGGCCTGGGCCGCCTGATCGCCCGCCCGATCGCGACGATGACGGTCGAAGCGCAGGAAGCGCACGAGCGTCGCGAGAAGATCTCGCGCGACATGTGACTTTCTGTCTCGTTACGAGACAGGCGGGCTGTTAAGCGATCATTAGGCACGTTCATTTGCGATTACTGCGCGATTTGGCGGCAGAAACGGGTGAAAGGCGCGGATTTTCGGGTTAACACCCGGTCCGTGCTTCCAACCAGGTGACGCGAATGCAACAGATGCAGGCCATGGACGATATCGATCATCGCCAGCTCGGGCGAGACAGCATGTTCCTCATGGCCGACCTGCGCCTGGTCGGCACCGATGGGGAACACAAGGTGCGCGTGCGCAACCTGTCGGCCGGGGGCGTGATGGCCGAAGGCAGCATCAAGGTGGCACGCGGCAACGAAGTCGAAGTGTCGCTGCGCAACATCGGCTGGGTGCGCGGCACGATCGCCTGGATCCAGGACAACCGCTTCGGCATCGCCTTTGTCGAACCGATCAACCCGCGCCTGGCCCGCGATCCCGTGACCGCGGCGGGCGACAGCACCCCGCGCTTCGTCAAGCCGCCGCTGCCCGCCATCGACCAGACCCGCCTGCGCAAGATCTGACGGCGTAAGATCTGACGGCGTAAGATCTGACCGGGGCGGCGCGCGCCACGCTCGATTCTGCGCTTCTCCTAGGCAACCGTGGCGTTGCGGAATTCGTCCGCGCCGCCTAGCACCGGTGCAATGACCGTTTCCCTGCGATCCACCGCAGCGCTACGCCTTGGCCTGACCGGCGCGCTCGTCGGCGCGCTGGCGCTGCTTGCCAGCGGCTGCGGGCGTGCGCGGCACGGGCCGTTCCCGGTGGCGCTGGTGGGGGATGAAGGTGCGTTCCAGACATCGGGCGTGCGCTTGTCGCCCGCCGCGCAAGTGCTGCGCGCGGCCACGGTCGAAGGGCTGGTCGGTTTCGATGCGGAAGGCCGCGTGGTGCCCGCCATCGCGGAACGCTGGATCGTGACCGACGACGGGCAGAGCTACATCTTCCGCCTGCGTGACGGGATCTGGCCCGACGGATCGCCGATCACCGCCGACACCACCGCCGCCGCGCTGCGCAAGGCGATCGCCGCGCTGCGCGGCACGGCGCTGGGGCTGGACCTTGCCCCGATCGACGAAGTCCGGGTGATGGCGGCGCGGGTGATCGAGGTCGACCTCGTGGCGCCGATGCCCGACCTGCTGACCCTGCTCGCCCAGCCAGAGCTTGGCCTGCCGTATGAAAAGCGCGGCAGCGGGCCGATGGGGCTGCGGCGCGATGGCCGGACGGCGGTGCTTGCGCTGATCCCGCCGACCCGGCGCGGGCTGCCGCCGCAGGAGGACTTTGCCGCGCGCAGCCGGCCGCTGCATCTCGAGGTCGAGGACGCGGCGCGCGCGGTCGAGCGCTTCAACGACGGCTATGTCGATGCGGTGCTGGGCGGGCGGATCGACACGCTGCCGCTCGCCGGTGTCGGCGGGCTGACGCGGGGCAACGTCCAGATCGATCCGGTGATCGGCATGTTCGGGCTGATGGTCGACCGCGCCGACGGGTTCCTGGCCGATGCGCCCAACCGCGAGGCGCTGGCGCTGGCGATCGACCGGGCGACGCTGCTGGGCGAATTCAACGTCGGCGGCTGGCAGCCGACCACGCGGATCGTTTCGCCCGACGTGGAAGGCGATCTGGGCACGGTGGGCGAACGCTGGGTGGCGATGGACATGGCGGCGAGGCGCGCCGCCGCGCTCGAACGCGTCACGCGCTGGAAGGCGGCGGGCAATCCCGCGCCGGTGCTGCGCGTGGCGATGCCCGATGGCCCCGGATCGCAGATCGTGTTGGCGCGGCTGACCACCGATTTCGCCGCGATCGGCATCGGGCTGGTGCGCGTAGGCGAAGGCAGCAAGGCCGACTTGCGGCTGGTCGATACCGCCGCGCGCTATGGCCGGGCGACGTGGTTCCTCAACCAGCTGACCTGCGCGATCCAGAAGGCGGCGTGCAATCCCACCGGCGATGCGCGGCTGGACGAAGCGCGCAAGGCGGTCGATCCGCGCCAGCGCGCCGCGCTGCTGGGCGAGGCGGAGGCGGAGATGACCGCCGCCAACGGCTTCATCCCCATCGCGCGGCCGCTGCGCTGGTCGCTGGTGCGCAGCGGAGTCACCGGTTTCGCGCTCAACCCTTGGGGGTGGCATCCCTTGCCGCCGTTCGCCGCCGTTCCCAAATAGGGGGCATGAACGCTTCCGCTTCCGCGACGCCTGCCTCACGCCCGCGTCGCTATCTCCCCGACATGCCCGGCCTTGGCCGCGATCCCGCTTCGGTGCGGGCGCGGATCGAGGCGCTGGAGTTCGTGCTCGAGCGTGCCGTGCAGGTCCCCGGCCTCAAGCGCGCGATCGGGCTCGATGCCATCGCGGGGCTGATCCCGGTGGTGGGCGATCTGGTGACGGCGGCGCTGGGCTTCTGGCTGGTGTGGGAAGCGCGCAACCTGGGCCTGCCGCGCTGGCGGCTGTGGCAGATGAGCGCGAATGTCGCCTTCGATACCGCCGTCGGTGCGGTGCCGGTGGTGGGCGATGCGTTCGACGTGCTGTTCCGTTCGAACAGCCGAAACCTGAAGATCATCCGCAAGCATCTCGACCGGCATCACCCGGCCAGCGGCGTGATCGAGGGCTGAGAAGACGCAGGCGGGGTCGGGCACGCTGGGGCGGGGCAGGGCGAAGCATTGGTAGCCCTGCCGCCGTAATTTCAGAAGTCGATCGCGATGCCGTTCTTTTCCCAGTCGCCGAAGCGGGTGGGGTCGATCCCGTCCGGATCCTCGCCCGGCGTTACCGCCTTGGGCATGGGCGCGGGCTCGTTGGTCCAGTGCTCCGGCTTGGCGAAGCCTGCGGGACGCTGCGTCATGCGCGGCGTCGCAGCGGGGGGCGTTTGCTTGTCCATGCCGTGCGAGATGGTGCCTCTTGCCGGCGGATGCAATTGCCATTTGGGGCAGAGGGGCCGATAGGCGGGCGATGAACGCTCGCTCCCCCGAAGACATTCCCGGCGTCGAGGCGCGCCGCGCCGCCCTGCGCATGCTCGATGCCGTGCTGCGCCGGGGCGAGCCGCTCGACCAGAGCGCGCCGCCGATCCTGCGCGCCATCGAACGCGGCGACGATCGCGCGCTTGCCACCGCCATCGCGCAGGAAGCGCTGCGCTGGCTGGCCGATCTCGACGCGCTGATCGATGGCGCCACCCGCCAGATTCTGCCCGATGATGCCAAGGCGCGCAGCGTGCTGCGGATCATGCTGGCGCAGGCGCTGCGGCTGGGCCTGCCGCCGCACGCGGTGATCGCCACTGGCCTGCCGCTGCTTATGGGTGGGCCGCGCCGGCTGGCGCACGGGGTGTTTTCGGCCGTGCTCAAGGGCGGGGAAGGGCTGCCCGAAGCGCCGAGCCTGCCCGAAGCGGTGGCCGCGCGCTGGCAGCAGGCCTGGCCCGACCGGGTCGAGGCGATTGCCGCCGGACTTGCCGTGCCGCCGCCGCTCGACCTCACCCTGCGCGATCCGGCGCAGACCGCGCAATGGACCGAACGACTGGGCGGAACCTCGCTGATGCCCGGCCACGTACGGCTGGCGCGCGCCGGCGCGGTCGAAGGGATCGACGGCTTTGCAGAAGGCGCGTGGTGGGTGCAGGACCTGGCGGCCAGCGTGCCCGCGCGGCTGCTGGGGGCGGGCGAGGGCCGCCGCGTGCTCGACCTGTGCGCCGCGCCGGGGGGCAAGACGATGCAGCTTGCCGCCGCCGGCTGGAAGGTCACCGCGCTCGACAAGTCGGGGCGCCGGCTCGAACGGCTGGCCGCCAACCTCAAGCGCGTGGGGCTGGACGCCGAGGTCGAGATCGTGACCGCCGACGCGATGCAGTGGCGCCCGGAAGAGATCTACGATGCGGTGCTGCTCGATGCACCGTGTTCGGCCACCGGCACCTGCCGCCGCCACCCCGACGTGCTGCTGCGCCAGCCCGATTTTGCAGGTCTGGAAGAACTGCAGCGCAACCTGCTCGAACGCGCGGCTGGCGCGCTGAAGCCCGGTGGCACGCTGGTCTATGCCGTCTGCGCGCTGGAGCCGAACGAAGGCGAGCGCCAGGCCGACTGGGTAAGGGCGCTGCGCCCTGTGCCGATCCGCGCCGACGAACTGCCGCAGGCCCTTGCGCCGACCGCCGAGGGCTGGTTCCGCGCCGATCCCGGCATGCTCGCAGCGGCAGGCGGGATCGACGGGTTCTTCGCCGCGCGCTGGGTCAAGGCTGCCTGAGCCGGACACCCGCGCACGGCGATATGCTTTAGGCCCTTTTGATCAGGCCCATGTGATCAGGCCTTGACCTTGTTGGCGAAGCTCTTGCGCAGCTTCATCAGCTTGGGCGGGATCACCGCCAGGCAGTAGGGATTGCGCTGGCCTTCGCCTTCCCAATATTCCTGGTGATAGTCCTCGGCCGGGTACCACGTTGCGGGGCCTTCGATCGTGGTCACGATCGTGCCGTCGCGTTCGGCCTGTGCGCGTTCGATCCCGGCCTGCGCCTCGCTGCGCTGTTCGTCGTCCAGCGGGAAGATCGCCGAACGGTACTGCGTGCCAATGTCGTTGCCCTGGCGGTTGAGCTGCGTCGGATCGTGCGTGGCAAAGAAGATGTCGAGCAACTGGGCATAGCTGATCGTGTCCGGATCGTAGGTGACGCGGATCGCCTCGGCATGGCCGGTGTTGCCCGAACAGACTTCCTTGTAGGTGGGATCGGCCTTGGTGCCGCCGATATACCCGCTCTCGACATTGCTGACGCCGATCACGTCGCGGAAAACCGCCTCGGTGCACCAGAAGCAGCCGCCTGCAAGGACGGCCGTTGCTTGTTCGCTCATGCGCTTTATTCTCCTGAATTGGCCCGAAGATAGGCATCGATCCCGTGCTTGTCATCGGTCCCCAAGGAGAATCCCCGTGATGCGCCGTTTGAGCCTTGCCCTGCTTGTCGCCGTTGCCGCCGGCAGCCTTTCCGCCCCTGCGCTGGCCGATGGCACGCCGAAGGCCGGCGCGGCGATCGATCCCGCGCTGGCCGCCGCCGTGGCCGATCCGCTGCGCAAGGACGATGCCGCGCGCGACGTCTATCGCAAGCCCGACCAGACGCTCGCCTTCTTCCGCGTGGGGCCGGCGATGAAGGTGGGCGAATATGCTCCCGGCGGCGGCTGGTATTCGCGCCTGCTCGGCATCTATCTTGCGCCCAAGGGCAAGCTCGTGGGGCTGTTCGGCGATGCCAGCGGCGCCAGTGCAGAGCGGCAGGCGGGCATGCAGGCGGCCGTGGCGAAGTTCCCGGCGCAGGTGGCGGGATGGGCGGCGCAACCCGCCGAAAGGTTCGGCGCCTTCTCGCTGGGCGCGGTTCCGGCGGGCGAAAAGGGCACGTTCGACCGCATCCTGCTGATGCGCGCGATGCACAACCTGCTGCGGTCGAAGACCGCCGACAGCGAGCTTGCGACGATGCGCGACCTGCTCAAGCCCGGCGGCATGATCGGGATCGAGCAGCACCGCGCCAAGGCCGATGCGCCGGATGCCTACGTCGATGGCAGCAAGGGCTACTTGCGCGAAGCCGACGTGATCAAGGTGATGGAAGCGCACGGCTTCGCCTTCGTGGGCCGCAGCGAGGCCAACGCCAATCCGAAGGACCCCGCCAACTGGCCCGACGGCGTGTGGACGCTGCCGCCCTCGCTCGATGGGGCAAAGGACGATGCGACCAGGGCGCGGCTGCAAGCCATCGGCGAGAGCGACCGCATGACGCTGCTGTTCCGCAAGCGGGACTGAGCGCGAAGATTGAATTCGTGGCCCCGGACGCTTAGGTCCGGGCCCATGACCAGCATCACCGTCGCCGCCCTCCAGCTCGCGCTCCATGCCGACGAGCAGACCAACATCGCCGCCGTCGCCGCGCTGGTCGAACAGGCTGCGGCAAAGGGGGCGCACGTGGTGCTGCCGCCCGAGCTGTTCGCCGGGCCGTATTTCTGCAAGCATGAAGACGAGGCGCTGTTCGCGCTCGCCCATCCGCTCGACGAGGATCCCTCGGTCAAGGAAATGCGCAAGCTCGCCAAGGCGCTGGGCATCGCCATCCCAACCAGCTTCTTCGAGCGCGACGGCCACCATTACTACAACACCCTGGCGATGATCGGCCCGGATGGCGAGGTCATGGGCGTCTATCGCAAGAGCCACATCCCTGACGGGCCGGGCTACGAGGAGAAGTTCTATTTCCGCCCCGGCAACACCGGGTTCAAGGTGTGGGACGTGTTCGGCACCCGTATCGGCGTGGGCGTGTGCTGGGACCAGTGGTATCCCGAATGCGCGCGCGCCATGGCGCTGATGGGGGCGGAGCTGCTGTTCTATCCCACCGCGATCGGCTCCGAACCCTATGACGCGAGCTTCGATACCAGCCGCATCTGGCGCCGGGCTATGCTGGGCCATGCCGCTTCGAACTGCATGCCGGTGATCGCCGCCAACCGCATCGGCACCGAAGAGAACGACCAGCGCTTCTACGGCCACAGCTTCATCGCCAACCAGTGGGGCGATTTCCTGGCCGAATACGGCGCCGAGGAAACCGGGACGCTTGTCGCGACGATCGATCTTGCCGAAGCGGCCAAGCACCGCGCCGGCATGGGCTTCTTCCGCGACCGCCGCCCCCAGCTCTACGGCCGGCTCGCCGAGGATATCTGACGCTGGAGCGCCAGCGCTACCTGATCGCGCTCGGCTCGAACGTGCGCCATGCGCGCCACGGCGCCCCGCGTGCCGTGCTGCGCGCGGCGCTGGGGGCGTTGGGCGAGGCGGGGATCGCGGTGGTGGCCGCATCGCCGGTGCTCGCCAGCGCGCCGCTCGGGCCTTCGCGCCGGCAATATGCCAATGGCGCGGCGGTGGTCGAAGCGACGCTGGGCCCCCGCGCGCTGCTCGCGCTGCTGCAGCAAATCGAGCGCGATTTCGGCCGCATGCGCCGGGGACAGCGCTGGAGCGCGCGCACGCTGGACCTCGACATCGTGCTGTGGAGCGGCGGCGCGTGGGCGGACAAGGCGCTGACCATCCCGCATCCCGCCTTTCGCGAGCGCGACTTCGTGGTGCGGCCCGCCGCCCGCATCGCCTGCAACTGGCGCGATCCCGCCACCGGTCTTGCCCTTAAACACCTCTCCGCCCGCTTGACCCGCAAGTCCCGCGCCCCTAGTGCCGCACGACGCCGCGCGCCTTGACGGCGCGAGACACGCGCGGGCCCTTAGCTCAGTCGGTAGAGCAACTGACTTTTAATCAGTAGGTCGCTGGTTCGAATCCAGCAGGGCTCACCACCTTTTCAATGACTTAGACGTTAAATTGGCGCATCGCGCCGGTTGCCCTGACCGCCGGGGCATCACTGGGGCATCAGCCTATAAATTAGGAATGGGGTCTCTCAATCAGCGGGTCGTAGGTTCGAGCCCTAGTGCGCTCACCATTTTTCAATGACTTAGATGTGGGATTAGGCTGCCACCCTTGTGCAGGGCACCCTTGGGACGTCAGTCCCTTTTTCAGCAGCATCGTACATATTCCATCGCGGCAGTCGCCCCCCCTGAAGCTGCTGGTCTGCTGGGAGTGCGGAAGTTATTGAGATAAGTGCACGCGCGAGAGGAGCATCATTCGTGGCAACCGACTGGAAAGGTTATCAGGAGGAAACTGCCGAATTTTTTCGTTCGTTGGGCCTATCCGCCTCCACAGATGTGACATTGAAGGGGGTGCGGACCTCGCATGACGTCGATGTCCTTGTGACGATTGATGTAGCCGGATTTTCGGTGAAGTGGATTGTCGAATGCAAGCACTGGAAAGATCCGGTCAACAAGCTTCATGTCATCGCTCTCAGGGAGATTGTAGCCGACCTCGGAGTAGATCGAGGCATCATCTTATGTGAGGTAGGATTTCAGTCTGGTGCGTTTGAGGCCGCCAATCTTACCAATGTGCAAGTGAGTTCGCTGGCCGAACTTTCAATCGAATCGAAGGATGCGATTGCGTCTGCCCGGCTCCGGGACCTCTTCGACCGCACGGAGTCGTGCCGGAACAGGTACTGGGACATACCCAAGAGCATACGTATCGATGCGGGGCTGCGGCCCGACATCGGTGACATAGACGTTTACAGCGGCGCGTTCGTGACGGAAGTGACGGAGAAATATCTCACGCGCGCTTTTCGCGGCATGTTTCCAATCCCCGTTGATGCATTCGACACCATAAGACTTTCTCGCCCGCTGCCGGAAATTTTGGCGAACCACGGTGAAGTGCTAGCGGCGTTTGAGCCTATCATCTTGGAATTAGAAGAAAAGCTAAACGCCGCCGAGGCAGCGATGAAAAGTGGGTAACGCTTTGTACCGGCTTGGCCCAATGACCGCCATTCTTGGACGTTCTGCTCTGACACGAAGGGCGTCAACTGTGAAAGCAGAGGACCTACAGTGCCGCCGCCCTGAGTAGCCCCTAGTTTTCTAGACGCCTTCCGCTTTCAAAATCTGCCGCCGTTCGAACTCGGCGGGCGACAGCATCCCGTTCCTGACTTGCTTGCGCACCGGGTTGTAGAACATCTCGACGTAATCGAACACGTCCTGCCGGGCTTCCTCGCGGGTTTTGTAGGTGCAGCGGCGGATGCGCTCACGCTTGAGCAACGAGAAGAAGCTCTCGGCCACAGCGTTGTCGTGGCAGTTACCACGTCGGCTCATCGAGTGTTCAAGATTGTGAGCCCGGATGAAGGCAGCCCAGTCCATGCTGGTGAACTGCGAGCCCTGGTCCGAATGGACCAACACCCGCTGCTTCGGCTTGCGCCGCCATACCGCCATGTGCAGCGCCTGCAGCACGACATCGGTGGTCAGTCGGCTCTGCATCGACCAGCCTACCACGCGGCGCGAGTAGAGATCGATCACGACCGCCAGATAGGCAAAGCCTTCCAGGGTGCGGATGTAGGTAATGTCTGTCACTCAGGCCCGATCTGGCGTCGCTACATCGAACTGGCGATCCAGAGTGTTGTCGACCGCCAAGGAAGGTTTGCCGCCATAGCTGCCAGGCCGACGCTTGTAGCCAACCTGGGCCCTGATACCCGCGAGCCTGGTCAACCGCGCAACGCGGTTGGGGCAGCAGGTCTCGCCGTGATCCAGAGGGTCATCGTGCAGCTTGCGGTAGCCATAGACCTTGCCGCTGTCGTTCCAGGCTTTGCGGATCAGATCGGTCTGCCGGGCATCTTCTCGAGCCCGCTGGCTCAGCGGGCTCTTCTGCCATGCATAGAAACCACTGGGCTGGATGCGCAGGCACCGACACATCGCCCGAACCCTGAACTGGTGACGATGCTCGGCAATGAACGCGTATCTCACTTTGCATCCCTGGCGAAATACGCGGTGGCTTTTTTTAGGATGTCGCGCTCCTCGGTCACCCGGGCCAGCTCGCGCTTCAACTGGCGGATCTCGGCATCCTTGCTGGCTTCGCCGGACACCACCTTCGCAAGCTTACGCTTCCAGGCATACAGCGAGTGCTGGCTGACGCCGAGCCGCTGCGAGACCTCGGCTACAGGATATCCGCGTTCGGTGATCTGGGCCACCGCATCACGCTTGAACTCATCACTGAAATTGGGCTTCCCCATCATCGCCTCCTGTCCTCAAAATTAGGATCGAAGGCGTCTAGAAAACTAGGGGCTACTCAGTGTGCCGCTGCATCCAATCATCAGGATGTTCCGCCATGAGGATCGCATCGGCGCTCAGGCGATCATGATTGCGCGCCCGCTCGATCCAACCGCGTCGGATTAAGGTCGCCTCCCTTTCAAAAGTGCGCTTGGCCACGTGCGGCGATTGTGACCGCGTAAAGCTCCGTGGCTGCGACCTCGTGCAGATGAAAATTGGCGACATTGTTAGCGGTGGGCAGATCCGAACGCGGGCTATCCTGATGCAGCAGAAGACAGGTCGTCCAGTTCAGTTCGAACTGCTTCCCGATGCCCGGGCCAGTCTGCTGGCCTGGCTCGAGCAGCGTGGCGGCACAGTGGACGATTACGTCTTTCCAAGCCGGGTTGATCACAATGGTCACCTCAGCACCCGCCAGTACGCCCGGCTGGTCGACGAATGGGAAACGGGGGTTGGCCTGATACAAAGTGAATATGGCACCCACTCGTTGCGCCGAACGAAGGCATCGATCATCTACAGGGCGACGGGCAATCTGCGCGCCGTCCAGAGCCTGCTCGGCCATAGCAAGATCGAGAACACGGTCCGCTACCTTGGAATGACGTGGAGGATGCTCTTGCCCTCGCCGAAAATACCGAGATCTGAGCCGTTGGCTCCTCGCTGTTGGCGGGGAGCCAACTTCGACGTTGCTGGGACTTAGCTGCCGGGTGCGCCTTACACGCCGAACGTCAAGTTCCGCTAAGAGCCGACATCCAGCGCCCGCACCGCCACGCGGACGTACATAGGTGACGAGCTGAAGTAGTGGAACCGGTTGCGCATCTTGGCGAGCTATCGCCGTCCTGCCGACGAGCCACCTTGCATTGACAGTCCGTGCGGCGAGTTCCTTATTGAGTCGTCACAGGAGACCGATCCTGCTACCCCTACACCGCTAGCAGAGTGATCTGGCAAAGCTGCTCTTGCATTGCTGGTCATTACCGGACCAGACGTCTGCCTCGAGAGGATTTTCTATGGTGCAAGGCGCTTATCCCTTGGCCGAAATGACGTCTGGCGGGCTCGGTTTTGCTATTGTCCTGGCTTCTCCGACGCCACTCCTCTTGTTGGACAACTCTTTCACAATTCGCGCCGTGAGCGGTTCATTCTGCCGATCGTTCAACCTTGATGCGGTTGCCGTCGTGGGTCGCACTCTTTTTGAGATCGGACGCGGGGAATGGGCGTTGCCGGTCCTCATAGACTCTCTGGAAAAGACGTTGGCGGGCAGTAATGCAGTTGCTCCTTGCAGGATCGAAATTCCGTCTCACGGCGGTGTTCATCACGTCATCGTCAACATCCAGCGGCTAACATTTGGTCCTCGGCAGGAAAATTGCCTCCTTGTTGGAATAGCAGATTTAACTGCTGCGCGCCTCCTAGATGAAGAAAAAGACGAACGCATCAGAGACGGGCAGGTTTTACTTCAAGAAATGCATCATCGCATCGGAAATAGCCTTCAGATCATCGCCAGTACGCTCATGGTTGGATTGAGGGATGTTCATTCAGACATTGCGAGGCAAAAGCTCCAAGAAGCACATCAACGGGTCATGGCAATCGCTCGTTTGCAGAGACATCTTACGCAATCTTCTGCCGAGGGTGTTTCGCTAAACATCTATTTAGACGACCTCTGCACGAGCATTTCTGCCTCAATGATCCAAGCCTCAAGCTCTATTCAATTGAAGGTCAAAGTCGACGATTGTTGCGCGAGCGCTGACCATTCAGTTGCAATCGGCCTGATCGTAACGGAGCTTGTAATAAACGCCCTTAAATACGCTTTCCCTTCACCGGGCAAGGGCCGCGAGATCGTCGTGGAATTGCAATCTAACCCCGAATACTGGGACCTTTCCGTCGCGGACAATGGGGCCGGCAAAGCACTGAACTCCAAACCTGGACTCGGCACCAGCATCATCCAATCCTTGGCTGCCCAGTTGCACACCACCATCGTAGTCGCCGACAATGCACCGGGCACTCGAGTAACTCTTCATCATGATGGTCCGCTCCAGTAGCGAAAGCTTTCAATTAGAGCGTACCCAGTGAGCTCAATGGCGACGCTTAGTCGGAAAGACGAAAGCGAGGAAATAGGTTCACCATTGAATGCAGCACGATAGTCACCACATGGAGGTGACCGGCCGCATCATCCGAGCAGCCTCCGGCAGAGAGATAGCGCCTCCCGCTCGCACGGAGCATATCATGACCGGACAATTTGGCCCCGGCTGGCCCCCTTCGTCATTTACAGCTTTTACATCGGCAGCAGATGAAGGTCGAAACTGGTCTTCTGCGGCGAGGGACGAACTGGATCGGGCATGGGAAGCAGGCCACGGTAGACATCTCCCTCCCCCTCGTGAAATCACGGTGATCGAAAGGCGTGTGCTTGCACAAGAACGTATTCTGCAGGCCCTGATCGGACATCTCGCGGATGAAGTTCCTGAGATCCTTAATCAGATGAAAGAGCGGTTTGCTTGCGGCCAAAACATGGGGGATCACGAGAAGGAGTTCGCTTCGACCGAACGTTACATCCAGGACTTCATTGGCTCCATCGAACGTGAGGTCGCGCGCCACCATGCAGCAAACACTTCCGCTTCGAAGGGAACTGCGATGACAACCAAAGCTGACCTAATGCGGCAGCGCAATGATTCGACGTGCGAAGAACGCGTCGTTCTTGCACTCGAGGATATCGCCGATTTGCTTAAGGTCGTCATCGATAAAGTCGGGCCGAGACCTGAATCAGCAGCGAAGAATGGAGAATCAGGCACGTCAAATAGCAGCTGGGAGAATGAGGGCGGCGCCTTGCAGCGGGAGGATCCCCTTCCCCCTGAGATCGAGAGGCGAGTTACCGAAACATTCCACGTTGGGCCGTACCGTTACACTCATCTCAAAGATGCAATGGAACAAGTGCGGAGGGGACGGCACCCACATAGATAATGTGAAGTCGGCCTCTGAATTAAATCAACCGTTCTTGTGCTGCACCGTTAAAATTCTGAAGGTGGTTCCGCATCTGACAAATTAAACACAGCCTATGCTCATAGCATTAGGCGGGCTTGCGTTTCTATTGGTAGCCTCGCACCCCGCGCTCGCGAGCACGACTGGTCCCGCAGTGGATCGACGATCCGACCTTACTTGCCGGGTACGGCGCCGCGCAGGCGGTGCCGGGCCCGCTCTTCACGTTTGCGGCCTTTACTGGATTCCGCGTCGCTGGTCTCGTCGGTGCGGCCATCGCGCTGGTCTTCATTTTCCTGCCGGGGCTGTTGCTGGTCTCGGGGCTGCTTCCAGTGCAGGAGTCGATCCGCGACCATATTCTGGCGCAACGGGCGTTGGCAGGGGTCAATGCGGCCGTCATGGGCATTCTCCGCCGCCGCGATCTACGATCCGCTCTGGGCAACGGGCGTGCAGTCCAAGGCCGACATCGTCATCGTGCTGGCTGGCTTGTTGCTTCTGTTGCGCTGGAATGTGCCACCGCTTGTGATTGTCGCCCTGGCCGAGCTGCGTGAGATCTTAGAGCGCTGGGTTTATCAGGTAGCGGATTATCGAGATTGGCAGCTTGAGCAGATTGCTGAGTATGGTGCCGATGGCGCGGCTGGGTCATCGTAATGCAGGCAATCTATGATTGAATCTGCCATCGCCGCAATTCCTGCCGTTCCAGCGGCTGAATGGCCTCGTCAAAACCAGTCGTTCATTCATCGTGAGAGGGTGATGCGGGAAAGACTGGGGCTGGGGCAAAGCAGCCATTGATTACCAATGCTTCCAACCTCCGGATAAACCGAAACTGGACATTCGATCAGTAGTGTAGCGACTCTTTCATACTTCCAGACTGCAAACGCTGGCGCTTTTTGATGGCTTGAGCCGAGCATGAAGGAAGAATCCGATTAAAAGTTAACAGGCTTGCTTTCGACAGTTTCTAAGGGTGTCCAAGAACAGAACGGGCAACCCACTCCGAATTTTTTTGGAATATTCGCACCACATCGAAGGCACGTTGCAACATCGAGATGTCGAATTAACCGTCCGAGCAATCTTTTCATGCTTCGAGTGCCCTTCGTGCCGCCTCGGCGCACCGCGACGTTCTCTCCAGAGCTTGGCCGATGAGCAGCAACGCTGGTCCGTCACCTAGTGCCGTTCGCGCGGCCAGGGGCAGCAGGTCGAGCCGAGTATGAAAACGCTGCTCGATCGGAAGGCTGGCGTTTTGCACCAGCGCGACCGGCGTTTCACCCGGCAAGCCAGCGCGGAGCAGCCCGCGCGAGACTGCTTCCGCGGCAGCCTTGCCCATATAGACGGCCACCGTTGCCTGTGGATCTGCGAGTGAACTCCAGTCGAGATCGAGAGTTTCGCCGGCTCGGGCGTGGGCGGTGACAAACGTAAGCTTGCGAGCCAATCCACGCAGGGTGAGCGATGCGCCGAGCGAGGCAGCGGCGGCGCTGGCCGCGGTGATGCCGGGGCAGATCGAGACGGCAATGCCCGCCGCGCGGCAAGCGTCGAGTTCCTCGGTGGCGCGTCCGAAGATTGCCGGATCGCCGCCCTTCAAGCGGACGACGCGTTCGCCGCGCAGCGCAGCTTCGACGATGAGGCGGTCGATGGTTGTCTGGTCCTTCGAGTGGCGTCCGGCCCGCTTGCCAATATACACCAACTGCGCCGTGGGTGGAGCAAGCGCGAGCACGCCTTCGCCGACCAGTGCATCGTGGAAGATCGTTTCGGCGCGGGCGATCAGGCGCTCGGCCTTGCGAGTGAGCAGTTCGGGATCGCCCGGTCCTGAGCCGACCAGCCATACGCTGCCTTGCGGGAAATCGTCGTTCACGCCGCCTTCTCCTCGGATGATGGGGTGATCGTTGCGAGCAGCCGGGCGATCGCCGGGCGGCATGAACCGCAATTTGTGCCCGCTGCCGTGGCCGCGCCGATGGCAGCGACCGTGCACGCGCCACCGCGCGCTGCCGTCTCGATATTGCGCGCACCAATGCCGTGGCAGACGCAGACGATCGGGCCGGGATCGGGCGCGGGCGAGGCGGGGCGAGCGGCAAGGAGTTCCGCCGGTGCCGCTTGCCCGAGGCCGACTTGCGTGGCGATCCATTCGCGCGGGGGAAGCGTGCCACGGCGGGTGACGTAGAGCGCGGCGGCAACGGTGCCGTCCGGCGCGAGCACGACCACGCGGCGCATGCCGCGCGTGGCGTCGGCCACTTCGATCCGCTCACCTTCGGGGAGCAGCGCGTCGACGTCGACGCTGCCTTGCCCGGCAAGTTCGGTCAGCCAGCCCTGCGTCAGGCGCGAGGCGACCCAGTAGGCGAGGCCTTGCGGGCGGCTCGCTTGCGCCGAGACGAGGAAGCCGCGCCAGTCGACCGTGACCGGTTCGATCCGCGCGGCGCTGTTTTTGAAGCCGGGTTGGCCGGACACGGGGTCAACCTCCGGCGCGACGAGGCGGTTGCTGCGACCCTCGCCGGCCATGGCGTCGGTCCAGTGCATCGGCACGAAGATTTCGCCACGGCGCTGGCCGGGGTCGAGCGCGACGCGGAACACGGCGCTGCCCTGCGGCGTGACGACGCGCGCCAGCGCGCCCTCGGCGAGGCCTGTTACCGTGGCGTCTTCGGGATGGACTTCGAGCAGCGGCTCGCGCCGGTGCTGCGAAAGCCTTGGGCTCAAGCCCGTGCGGGTCATCGTGTGCCATTGGTCGCGATAGCGCCCGGTGTTGAGCCGCAGCGGGAAGGCGGGGTCGAAGCGCGCCTGCGCCGGCCTTGCGGGCACGATCTTCGCATCGGTCGGCAGGGCCTGTGCGCCGCCCCACTGGAAGGGTTCGAGCGCGTCGTATTGCTCGTCCGACAGCGCGGCGTGGGCCGAGATGTCGAGCCGCTTGCCGCGCGCCGCAGCCAGCGCGGTCATCGCGGCATACTCGCGGAAGACCTCGGCGCTGCTGTTCCAGCCAAAGGCCGCGCCGTGGCCGAGCCGGCGGGCGACATCGGCGATGATCGCCCAGTCGGCGCGCGCCTCGCCCGGGGGTGCGAACAGCGCGCGCTGGCGGCTGACGCGGCGTTCGGAATTGGTCACGGTGCCGTCCTTCTCGCCCCAGCCGAGCGCGGGCAGGCGGATGTGGGCGAGGCGAGCCGTGTCGGTATCGGCGATCACTTCGGAAACGATCAGCGTTTCGACCTTGGCGAGCGCCGCCCGCACGAAGCCGGCATCGGGCATCGACACGGCGGGGTTGGTGGCCATGACCCAGAGGAAGCGGACCTTGCCTGCATCGATCGCGCGGAACAGGTCCACCGCCTTGAGGCCGGGGGCGGTGCAGAGCCGGTTGGTCTTCCAGAAGGCGGCGACGTCTTCGCGTTCGTCTTGCGAAAAGCCGAGGTGGCAGGCGAGCGTGTTGGCGAGGCCGCCGACCTCGCGCCCGCCCATCGCGTTGGGCTGGCCGGTCATGCTGAAGGGGCCGGCGCCGGGCTGGCCGATGCGGCCGGTGGCAAGGTGCAGGTTGATGATCGCGTTGCCCTTGTCGGTCCCGCCGGTCGACTGGTTGGCGCCCATGCTGAACAGCGTGACCATGCGCGGGGACGCAGCGACGAGATCGACCAGCGCGGCAAAGTGCGCGGCGGGAATGCCCGGATCGCAGGCGAGCCCGTCCCATGCATCGACCTGCGCCAGCCCGCGTTCGGCGAGCGCGTGGAGCAGGGCGTTGAACAGCGCGGTATCGCCGTCGGGCGCGATGGCGATGTGCAGGTCGGCCTGCTCGGCGGTTTCGGTGCGGCGCGGGTCGATCACGACGATCCGGGTGCCGCGCGCCTCGCGTGCCGCCTCGATCCGCTGCCAGATCACCGGATGGCACCACGCGGTGTTCGAGCCGACGAGGAGGACGAGGTCGGCCTCCTCGAGATCGGTGTAGGAGCAGGGGACCAGGTCTTCGCCGAAGCTGCGGTTGTGCGCGGCGACCGCGCTCGCCATGCACAGGCGGCTGTTGGTGTCGATGTTGGCGGTGCCGACGAAGCCTTTCAGCAGCTTGTTGGCGGCGTAGTAGTCCTCGGTCAGCAACTGGCCGGAGACGTAGAAGGCGACGCTGTCCGGGCCGTGGCGGTCGATCGTCGCGCGCATCCGTTCGGCGACGAGATCGAGCGCGCTGCCCCAGTCGGCGCGCTTCTCGCCGATCATCGGATGAAGCAAGCGGCCTTCGAGGCCGACCGTCTCTCCTAGGTGCGTGCCCTTGGAACAGAGCCGGCCGAAGTTGGCGGGGTGCGCCGCGTCGCCCCGGATCGTCACCATCCGGGGCCCCGTGACTTCGGCGCGGATGCCGCAGCCGACGCCGCAATAGGCGCAGGTGGTGCGGATTTCGCTCACGCCGCGCGCTGGCCCAGCACGGCGGCGCGCAGCAGGTAGATGCGCCCGGCATCGACCTTGAGCGGGATGACGGGGACGCAGCCTTTGTCCTCGCCCTGCGCCTCGCCAGTCTTGAGCGAGATGTTCCAGTTGTGCAGCGGGCAGGTGACGACGCCGCCGTGGACGATGCCCTGGCTGAGCGGGCCCTGCTTGTGCGGGCACTTGTTGACCAGCGCGTGGAGGCCGCCGTGCTGGGTGCGGAACACCGCGATCTCCTCGCCGCCGACGACCGGCAGGGTGCGGGCGGTGCCGGGGGCGATCTGGTCCACCGGGCCGATATCGAGCCAATCGCCAACCATCATGCGTTCTCCATCTGAAGGGGGCGCACCTCGGCAAGGTGCTGGTGGAGGTCGGCATGCGCGCCCGCGGCGCGCGCCGCCCAGGGATCGTCCTGGCAGAACAGCTGCGAATGGCGGAACCGCGCGGCGAGCCGGGTAACGCTGTCGGGATCGTCGAACAGCCCGGCCTTCACATGATCGAGCCCGACCCGCTCGATCCACGGCGCGGTGCGTTCGAGGTAGTGCGCCTGTTCACGGTAGAGCTGGATGAAGGCGGCGCAGACGTCCATCGCCTCGGCCTCGGTCGCGACCTTGCACAGCAGGTCAGTGGCGCGCACCTTGATCCCGCCGTTGCCGCCGACATGGAGTTCGTAACCGCTGTCGACGCAGACCACGCCGAAGTCCTTGATCGTGGCTTCGGCGCAGTTGCGCGGGCAGCCCGAGACGGCGATCTTGAACTTGTGGGGCATCCACGAACCCCAGGTCATGCGCTCCAGCTTGACGCCGAGCCCGGTCGAATCCTGCGTGCCGAAGCGGCACCATTCGCTGCCGACGCAAGTCTTCACCGTGCGCAGCGACTTGCCGTAGGCGTGGCCCGAGACCATCCCGGCGGCGTTGAGATCGGCCCAGACGGCGGGCAGGTCTTCCTTTTTGATGCCGAAGATGTCGAGCCGCTGGCCGCCGGTCACCTTGACCATCGGCGCGTTGTACTTTTCGACCACGTCGGCAATCGCGCGCAGCTCGCGCGGGTTGGTGAGGCCGCCCCACATGCGCGGGACCACCGAATAGGTGCCGTCCTTCTGGATGTTGGCGTGCATCCGCTCGTTGACGAAGCGGCTCTTCTGGTCGTCCTCGTATCGCCCCGGCCAGGCGCAGAGCAGGTAGTAGTTGAGCGCCGGGCGGCACGAGGCGCAGCCGTCGGGCGTTTTCCAGTGCAGTTCCTGCATGACCTGCGGGATCGCCTTGAGCTCCTTTTCGAGGATCAGGCGGCGCACGTCGTCGTGGCCGAAGCTGGTGCACTTGCACAGCGTCTTCGGGCCCGACTGGACCTCGTCGCCGAGCGTGATCGCCAGCAGGCTTTCGACGAGCCCGGTGCACGAACCGCAGCTTGCCGAGGCCTTGCAGGTGGAGCGGACGGCATCGAGGCTGCACGCGCCACCCTTGATCGAGGCGACGACCTGGCCCTTGGAAACGCCGTTGCAACCGCAGATTTCGGCATCGTCCGAAAGGGCGGCAACGGCGGCATTAGGGTCCAGCGAGGGCCCTCCATTGGCGAAGGCCTGGCCGAAGATCAGCGCCTCGCGGATGGGGGAGATGTCCTCGCCCTTCTTCAGCAGATCGAAGTACCAGCTGCCATCGGCGGTATCGCCGTAGAGCACCGCGCCGACGAGCTTGTTGTCTCGCACCACCACGCGCTTGTAGATCCCGCGCGAGGCATCGCGCATGACGATGTCCTCGGCCCCGTCGCCGCCCGAGAAGTCGCCCGCGCTGAACAGGTCGATGCCCGATACCTTGAGCTTGGTCGACGTGACCGAGCCCGCGTAGCCGGTGGGCTGCTCGCAAGCCCCCTCATCCCTGCAAGCGTTCTCGGCCAGCGCGCGGCACATGTCCCACAGCGGCGCGACGAGGCCATAGCACTGGCCCCGGTGCTGAACGCATTCGCCCACCGCCATGATCGCCGGGTCGCTCGTCACCATGTGGTCGTCGACGACGATGCCGCGCTCGACGGCAAGGCCCGCTGCCCTGGCGAGGCCGGTCGCGGGGCGGATGCCGACCGCCATCACGACGATGTCGGCGTCGAAGGTGCGCCCGTCCTTGAGCTTGACGCCGGTGACGTGGCCGTTCGCGCCGGTGATCTTGGCGGTGTCGCCGCCGGTGACGATGGTCTGGCCGCGCCGTTCGAGTTCGCTCTTGAGCAGGAAGCCCGCCGCTTCGTCGAGCTGGCGTTCCATCAGCGTGGGCATGAGGTGGACGACCGTGACCTTCATGCCGCGCAAGGCGAGGCCGTGCGCGGCTTCCAGACCGAGCAGGCCGCCGCCGATGACCACGGCAGAACCGCCCTTGTCCGCTGCCGCCAGCATCCGGTCGACGTCGTCGAGATCGCGGAAGGTGACCACGCCATCGAGATCGCGGCCGGGCACCGGGATGATGAACGGGTCTGACCCGGTGGCGATGAGCAGGCGGTCGTAGGGCTCGACCCGGCCCGATCGCGTGGTGAGGGTGCGGGTCTCGCGGTCAATCGAGACGACCGGATCGCCCGAGACGAGCGTGATGGCGTTGTCGGCGTACCAGTCGGCGCCGTTGATGAGGATGTCCTCGAACGCCTTTTCGCCCGCCAGCACGGGCGAGAGCATGATGCGGTTGTAGTTCACCCGGGGCTCGGCGCCGAAAATGGTGACATCGAAGCGGCCGCAATCGCGGGCGAGGATTTCCTCCACCGCGCGGCAGCCGGCCATGCCGTTGCCGATCACCACCAGGCGTTCGCGGACCGGGGCGGTCGCGGGGGGATGCTTTTCGAGCACTGTCGTCGGGGCGTTCACGGGATTTCCCTCTGGCAGATGCGTGAACACGAAAAAGCCGCCCGAACGCATCCCGGTGAAGGGAGGTCTGGGCGGCGACTTTGCCACGCAATGTTGATGGTTCAGGCGGCGCTCGATCACCCTTCGTTGGGTGGCGCTTGTGCCTTCGAAACAAAGGCTAACCGATTCGGGGCGGTCAGCGCAAGCGGCATTTTGCAGTGCAGCAATGGAAAGTGGTGCGGTGTAAGCGGAAAGCGGTCTTGTGGCGAACCGCTTTCCGCTTCATGCAGGATCAGAAGGCGTAGTCCGCCTCGAGCCAGAACTTGGTGGTGTCCACGCCGAAGCCCTTGGCCTTGTAACCGGCATACTTGGCGAGCAGCGCGACCTTGCGCACCTTGAACCCCACGCTGGCGTCCCACTCCTCGCCGTATTTGACGTGGCCGATATCCGAATGGAAATCGTGCCAGGTGACGTTGAGTGTCAGGCCCTTCGCCTTGGGGAATGCCTTGGCAAGCCCGGCGTAGACGTCCTCCAGCCCGGCGGCGGGGGTGGTCAGGAACAGGTCGGCCCAGCCGTTGAACTTGTGCAGCGTGGCCATCGGCGTCTGCAGCGCGATGGCCTTGCCCGAACTCGTGTCCGAGCCGAGCTTTTCGTAACCCCCGGTCGCGGTGAAGCCATGCGCGGCAAGAGCGGCCTCGGCATTGACGTAGTCGGCATGGAAGTGCGCCGGGTTGTCCTTCCACCCTTGCTGCCGCGCGTAGCTTCCGACTAGGTTGAGCTTGGCCTTTTTGCCCAGCGGCAGCGCGGCGGTGGCGCGCAGGCCCCAGGTCTGCGTGTCCGCCAGGGTGACGGCGAGCGGGCCGACCTGCTCCTTCGCATCGTAGTCGAGCAGGTAGGCAAAGCCCTTGACCGTAACCGGACCCTGCCTGACCCCGGCCTGGAGGAACCAGAAGTCGCCGTCGTAGGCGGTTCGTGGCCCGGCGTCGTGGCCGTAGATCGTGCGCTGGCCGCGGGCATACGTGACGTCGGCCATGACCGGGCCCAAGGTCGCTTCGCCGCGCACCGCGTCGAAGGTCTGCTCGTTCTGCCGCCACGCGACCGAACCGACCCAGCGCTGGTCGTCGAGGTTGATGCGCTGGCGGCCGATGGTCAGGCCCAGCTGCTTGGTGCGGTACTGGACCTGCAGGCGGTTCAGCTCGACGTTGGCCGGGTCCGGCACGATGGCGTAGGCGGGGCGCGCCTTGGCCGGCACGAAGGCGAGGCCGTTGAAGTGGTCGCCGATCTCGAGCGTGCCTTCGGCTTCGGCAAGGAGCGAGAGGTGCGACGGGGCGTGGCGAAGCTCGAACCCGCTGCGCAGGCGCAGGGTCACGGCGTCGGCGTCCCTGGCCGGGGTGTCGACGCTTTCCCATCGCAGGCGGGCATCGACGATCGGGTCGAAGGTCAGCGTGTCGGTGACCGGCACCGGGTCTCCGAAGGTCCTGGGGGCGGCGAGCGCGGGCTGCGCGAGAGCGAGCGGCGCCGCCAGCGCGGCCGCGCCGAGAGTGAAAGTCTTCATGTCCGGAAATTCCCTCATGGTGGGGCCGGGGTGGTTTCGTGCCCACCCCGGTCGCCCGACGTCAGCACATCACATCAGATGCGGGCACCCGACAGGGCGGCGCCCCAGGTGGTCCGCCAGCGGCTCTTGACGGCGGTGAGCCCGGCCAGCGCCACGATCGCCAGCGCGGCGAAGATCATGAAGCCGATCGAGGCGCTGCCGGTGGCCTTCTTGATCGCGCCGAGCGAGCTGGCGAGGTAGAACCCGCCAAGGCCGCCGCCGAAGCCGACGAGGCCGGTCATCACGCCGATCTCCTTGCGGAAGCGCTGCGGCACCAGCTGGAAAACCGCGCCGTTGCCCACGCCCAGCGTGCCCATCACCGCGACGAACAGCGCGACCGCGATGGCAAGGCCGCTGGTCGCGACAATGGAAATCACGCCGAGCAGCACGGCGGCGACCACGTAGACCACGGTGAGCGTGCGGATGCCGCCGAAGCGGTCGGCCAGCGCACCGCCCATCGGGCGCAGCAGCGAGCCCATGAACACGGCGGCGGCGGTGCAGTAGCCGGCGATCACCGGGGTGACGCCGAAGCTGTCGGCATAGAACGTCGGCAGCGAGCTGGACAGGCCGACGAAGCCGCCAAAGGTCACGAAGTAGAACAGCATGAACCACCACGCATCGGCTTCCCTGAGCACCGAGGCGTAGGCGGACAGTGGCTTGGGCGCGGGCTGGTCGGGGCTGTCCTTGGCGGCGACCAGATAGAAGGCGAAGACCGCGATCAGCGGGATCAGCGCGAAGCCGAAGACATTGGTCCAGCCATAGGCCTTGGCGAGCAGCGCGGCGAACAGCGAGGCGAACACCGTGCCCGAATTGCCCATGCCGGCGATGCCCATCGCCTTGCCTTGGTGCTCGGGCGGATACCACCGGCTGGCGAGCGGGAGCGATACGGCGAAGCTCGCCCCGGCAAAGCCGAGGATCACGCCGAGCGCGAGCGTGCCCTGATAGCTGGAAATGCCGAAGTGCCAGGCGACGAACAGCCCGGCGATGACAACGATCTGGCTGATCGTGCCGGTAAGCTTGGGACCGATGCGGTCGACCAGCAGGCCGTTGATCAGGCGGATCACTGCGCCAGCCAGCGTCGGAATGGCGACCATCATGCCCTTTTGCGCCGGGTCCAGCCCCAGCTCCTTCGAGATGATCGGCGCCAGCGGGCCGAGCAGGACCCAGACCATGAAGGCCATGTCGAAATAGAGGAACGCGGCAAGCAGCGTCGGGCTGTGGCCGGATTTCCAGAAGCTGGTGGTAGCGCCCTTGGGCGCGGGGTTAGCGGATGGCATGGCGAGCGTGGCCATAGGTGGTCCTCCCTGCACTTGACGAGTGATGGATTGGAACGATCCTCACGCACGCGGGCGACGTGCCCGGGCGCAAGGGGCTGAAACGAGTATGCGGGACTGCGGGGAACTGGTTGTTGCGGCTGGCTTTTTCAGTGCGACCGGACCGCGAGCCGACAACCAGGACTTCGGTGGCGTGCACCTCGGCAGCGCGACTGAGCGCGCCCGCCACGGCATCGTCGCGGCGGTTGCCGACGGCGTCAGCGGCGGCAGGCAGGGCCGCGCCGCGGCAGAGCTTGCGGTGCGCGCGCTGGTCGAAGGCTTCTACGCGCTGCCCGAAACGCTGGGGCCGGCGCGCGCGATCCGGCAGGCCATGGGCGCCTACAACTGCTGGCTCCACGCCCAGGGCCGGGGCGAGAGCATGGCCAACAGCGGCACGACGTTCACGGCACTGGCCCTGCGCGGGCGGCAGGCGCACGTCGCGCATGTCGGCGACAGCCGCGCCTGGCGCTTTGCGGCGGGACGGCTCGCCTGCCTCACCACCGATCACGTGCGGCCCGAGCCCGACCTCAACCACGTGCTGATCCGTGCGCTGGGGCTCGAGGCCGAACTGCGGCTTGATCACCTTACGCTGGAAATTGCCGAGCGCGACCGCCTGCTGCTCACCACCGACGGCGTGCACGCGGTGCTGTCGGCACCCCGCCTCGCCGCGATCCTTGCCGAGAACGCGAGTGCCGAGGCCACGGCGCAGCGACTGGTCGAAGCGGCGCTCGCCGCGGGAGGCCGCGACAATGCGACCGCGCTGGTGCTCGACGTGGTGCGCCTGCCCGCGCCCGACCACGAGGGCATCCTCGCCGAAGTGTCCGGGCTGCCGTTCGTCGCGCCGCCGGGTGTTGGTGACACGATCGACAGCTTCCGCATCGAGCGGACCTTGAGCGAAGGCCGCCACGCCGTGCTGCTCGTCGCGACGGACGAGGAAGACGGCGAGCAGGTGGTGCTCAAGTTCCCCCGCCGCGAGATCCTGTCCGACCACGCGCTGCGGCTGGCCTTCGCCCGCGAATTGCTGCTTTCCCGCCGGGTGGCGAGCCCCTTCGTGCTGGCGGCGAGGCCGGTGCGGCCCGAACGGCAGAGCGGGCTCTATTCCGTGCTGCCGCTGCTGGTCGGGGAAAGCATGGAGGCGCGCCTGGGGCGCGGACATCCGCCGCTCGAAGAGGCGCGGCAGGCGGCGATCGGGCTGGTGCGCGGACTTGCCGCGCTGCACAGGCTCGAAGTCGTCCATCGCGACGTGAAGCCCGAAAACGTCATGCTGACCGGCGAGGGCGGGGTGAAGCTGATCGACCTCGGGGTGGCGCGACTGCCGCGGGTCGAGGACTTCCATCCCGACGAGATCCCCGGAACGCCGGGGTTCATGGCGCCCGAACAGTTCGACGGCAACGCAGGCGATGCGCTGACCGACCAGTTCGCACTGGGCGTCACACTCTACCGCTGGTTCACCGGCAAGTGGCCCTATGGCGAGCAGGAAGCGTTCCAGCGCCCGCGCTTCGGCATCGCGCCGGCGCCTTCGCGCTACCGGCCCGAGATCCCAAGCTGGCTCGACGCCGCGATCCTCGCGGCCATTGCCCCAAGGCGCGAAGATCGCTTCGGCGACGTGGTGGAGCTGCTCCGTGCGCTCGAAAGCGGTGGGGCGCTGGGCCTTGCCGCCGCGCGTCGCCGGCCGCTGATCGAACGCGATCCGGCGCTGTTCTGGAAGTGCACCAGCGCGCTGCTGGCGGCTGCCCTTGCCGCCTCGCTGCTGCTGCGCTGATCGCACTTCGATGCCCACGCCGGGTTGGCTCCTGCTGACGCGCAACGCAAAAAAGCCGCCTCGACTTGGCCGGAAGGGCCAGATCGGGCGGCGACGTTGCCACGCGTTGTTGATGCTGTGCACGACCGGCCTGCGGTGCGCCCCATCGTCGGGACACGGCCATCGTGCATCCCAAGGCTAAGCGATTCGCACCGGCGAGGTAAAGCGCTTTTTGCGATGCAGCATCAGATCGGCATCAGGGCAGGGTGGCGAGGTATCCCGCAAGATCGGCCGGATCAAACACTCCGCCATCGAAGAAACGGTTGCTTTCCAGAGTCATGCGCCCCTGCTGCGTGCCGACGACGGTGGTCCCGGCAAGGCTGCCTTCGACCTTGGAACTCGCCCCCGGGAGCGGTTCCGCGCTGCCTACCAGTGCGCTGCGGTAGACATCGGGACGGAACACGCGGGCCGCCTTGCGCGCTTCGTCGGGCACGATCGCGCCCTGCTCCCAGCGCACCATCTGGGTGTAGAGCCACTCGGCCTGGCTGACCCACGGGAAGTTCGCCGCCTCGCGGTACTGGAACATGAAATCGGGGAAGGGCACGATCGCGCCGCCCTTCGCCAGCATCAGCTGGTCCGAGATCGCGCGGTGGATCAGCTCGGCGCTGCCGTCGAGGTATTCGGGCCGGGCGAGGATCGCGGCGTTGGCGTCCCAGTTCGCCGGATCGACGAAGTGGCGTGCGGCGCGGATCAGTGCGCGGACCATCGCCTCGACGTCGCTGCGGCGTTCGTCGACCAGCCGCTCCTTCATCGCCAGGACCTTCTCGACCCCGCGCCGCCAGATCTGCGCGGTGACCATCACGATTTCGCCAGCGCCGCGTTCGACCGCCACGCTGTTCCACGGTTCGCCCACGCAGATCGCGTCGACTTCGCCGGCATCGAGCGCATCAGCGCAAAACGGCGGTGCCACAGTGGTTATCTCGATGTCATGGTCGGGGCGGATGCCGCTGGCTGCCAGCCAGTAGCGAAGCATGTAATTGTGGCTCGAATGGCGGTGCACGACGCCGAAGCGCAAGCGGCCGCCCGCGGCAAGGCGCTCCTGCGCGACCTGTCGCAGCGTGGCGCCAGCCTTAACCGGATCGGCAAGCTGGCCGGGCGCGGTCAGGCGCCGGGCGAGATCGGGCCGCATCGTCAGCGCATTGCCGTTGAGCCCAAGCACGAACGGCACCGCCAGCGGCTGCGCTGGCCGGCCCCGCCCGAGCGTCACTGCGATGGCGAGCGGGGCGACCATGTGTGCAGCATCGCTGTGGCCATAGAGCAGGCGGTCGAGCACGGTCGCCCAGCTCATGTCGCGCACCAGCCGCAGCGACAGGCCCTCGGCCTCGGCAAAGCCATGCTCGCGGGCAAGGATCGGCAGGCAGGCATCGACCAGCGGCAGGAACCCGATGGTTATTTCAGCGGGCATCAGGCGCCTCCCATAAGCTCGTGCGCGGTGACCACCGCCTCCGCGATCTCGGCGATCCGCCGGCCCTGGTTCATCGCCGTCTTGCGCAGTTCGGCATAGGCCTGCGGTTCGGTCAGTCCGCGGCTGTCCATCAGGATGCGCTTGGCCCTGTCGATCGCTTCGCGTTCGGCGAGCTGCCCCTTGGCTTCGGCAAGGTCGGCCTGGAGGCGGGCAAATGCGTTGAAGCGACGTACGGCAAGGTCAAGGATGGGGCGGATGCGATGGGGGGCGAGCCCGTCGACGACGTAGGAGGATACGCCTGCATCGATCGATGCCGCGATCGCCTCGTCGTCACTCTCGTCCACGAACATCGCAATCGGTCTCGCAAGCGCGCGGCTCACCGCGAAATATTCCTCGAGCACGTCTCGCGACGGGTTCCCCAGGTCCATGAGAACGATATCGGGATCGATCTCGGCGATCCGCGCGACGAGCGCCGTACGTTCAGTAACGACGAACAGCTCGCAATCGTCGAGCGCGGCCAGTCCTTCACCGATCACGGCGGCGCGGGAGGCACTTTCATCGACGATCGCGATGCGCATGGCACCTATTGGACTGCAACAGGAGTGGTTGGCAATCACTGACACCACAGACGCTCTGCTGTGTTGCAATGACGGGTTCTGGCCTACACGGACCCGCATCCTGCATGGAAGGATGACTGGCTTTTGTCGGGATCTGTCGGTTCAAGCGGCGCGTAACCCGACGACCGCATGCGCCAACATAGCTGTCGTTGCGAGGTCAAAATCAGCTCCCTGAAAGCGGTTCTACGTTCGCATCACGATGATGACCGACATTGTGCGGGAAGCTGAACTGCGGGTTTCGCAGTGAGATCGGCGAAAGCTCCCTTACGCAGATGACTTGCAATGGATGGGTCCTCGGCTCGAGTGCTAATGCGTCCGCACGAGCCTGCGAAAATACAGTAACTTGAAGCGGTCTGCTAGACATGCCGATCAGGCTCGATCGCTCGGTCTAATATTCTGTCTAACTAAAAATCCGCCAATACAGCGGTGGAAAAATCGGCGCATCGTCAGGCCGATTCATGGTGATATACCCTCTCGATGGCCTCGATTGAGCATCATATGGCGAATCCCGAAGTCTCGATCGAGGCGCACATTGGGAAGTGCTGCCAAGCGCTGAGCGATGCCCGCCGCCGGCGAGATCGGTCCGATCATGGCCCGCACCAGTGCGGTAATCGCGGCGCATCCCGAAATTCCGGTGACGCAGGTCACGCTCAACCTGACGGGTCCTGCCGTTACCGTCGAGGCCGGGGCCGGGGGGCCTCCGGGAAGCCCGATGCTGAAGATCGACGCCGCGAGCGGCAAGCTGATACCGCAGCCGCCGGTCGAGCCGGACTTCCACAACGTGCTGCAGGACATCCATGCCGGCTACATCGCGGGCTGGACCGGGCGGATCATCAGCGTCCTGTGCGGCATCAGCCTGATCGTGCTGAGCATCACCGGGCTGGAGATGTGGTGGACGATGCGCAAGCGCGGCAAGAAAAAGGGCCTGTGGTGAAAGGCTGGCCGAAGGGGGCGGGCACCCCAAGTTGACAAAGTTGACAGACTACAATGGGCGAAGTGTGCTTGTCCGGGCGGCACGGCGCCACCAGGGCGCCGGAAGGCGCCATGGAATTGATTTCGCTTGATGTTCCGGACGATCATGGCCGCCCTGATACACCCATGACGGGCATGTAGGACAGGGCGGCCATCCTTGCGTATGCAACAAGCGCGTCAACCGGCGTTTGGTGAGCGGGATCGGGTGAGCGGAAGTCCGGTCAGCGAGGATCGGCATCCGGCTGGTAGAGCGCGCAGACCGCTTCGAGATGGTGCGCGATCAGCGCTTCGCGATCGGCCCAGGGGAACATCGGCCGGGCGATCAGCAACGAGGTGAGGCCGTGGACCGAGGCCCAGATCGACTGGGCCTGGATCTCGATCTCTTCGGTGCTTCGGCCGAGCACGCGCGCCAGCACTTCGCGCAGCATGTCGAACGCGCCCTGGCCGGCGGCGAGGACCGGATCCTTGCCCTGCTGGACCAGTTCGGCCACCGCCGGGTCGGTTTCCTGCATGAAGGCAAGGCGGTACATGTCCGGGTGGGTCAGGCCGAAATCGATGTAGGCACGGCCCAGCCGGTAGAAGTGTTCGCGGGGGGAGGCCGGTTCGGCAAGCACCCGGCGTGAAGCTTCGGCAAGGCCGGCGAAGGCGCGCAGGCACAGTTCGGCCGAGATTTCATGCGCGCTGGCAAAGTGGGCGTAGAGCGAGGGCTGCGAAATGCCGACCGCCTGCGCGATCTGGCGCGTGGAGACCTGCGCCATGCCGTGCTGGGCGAACAATTGCAGCGCCACGTCGAGAATCTGTTCGCGCCGATCGCCGCCGCGGCTGCGACGATCGTTGGCGGCGGGGCCAGTCGGATTGGTGGTGATCGTCATGCTTCTATTTCGTGACCGGGGGCAGAACCTGATTGACATTGCAAATTGCAACCTATCATAGATAGCCTATCACGGATAGGGGGATTCGGGAAATGGGGAGGGGGCAGGTCATAGCCATAGTCGCAGGACTTGCGACAGTTGGCGTTCTGGCCATCGGGGTGAATCGGGGCAAGGCAGATGTGCCCGCGCCGACCGCAGCCGCCCCGATCCCGGTCCGCGCCGTGGCCGTCGGTGCAGCCGGCAGCGGCGGCTCCGCTTCGACCGGCAGTCCGGGCGAGAGCTTTGCAGCGACGATCCACCGCGAGCGCGAGGCGACGCTGTCCTTCCGCCTGCCGGGGCGCCTGATTTCGAGCCCGCCGCGCGAAGGCGCCCGGCTGGGCGCGGGCGCGGTTGTCGCCGCGATCGAGGCGACGCCGTGGCGCGCGGCGCTGGTGCGCGCGCAGGCCGAGGAAGACCGCCTGTCGCGCGCGGCGGCCCGCTATGCCACGCTGGCCCCCGATGGCGCGGTGTCCGATGCGCAGGCCAGGGACGCGCGCGATGCGCTGGCGGCGGCCCGCGCCGGCGTGGCGGCGGCCCGCTACGATCTTTCGAGTGCAACCCTGACGATGCCGTTTGCCGGCGTCGTCCTGGCCCGCCGCGCCGAGATCGGCGAGACGGTGGCGGGCGGCCAGGCGGTGGCGATGGTGGCGGACCTCTCCTCGCCGATCATCGCCACCGCCCAGTTGCCGGCGGCGCGTGCGGCTGGACTACGGCCCGGTGCGATGGCGCAGGTCACGGTGCCGGGGCTGGCGCGGGCGATCGCGGCGCGGGTCATCCGCGTCGGCGCTGCCAGCGATGCGCGCTCGGGCACGGTCGCGGTCGACCTGGCGCTGAATGGCGCGGGTGCTTTGCCGAGCGGACTGTCCGCTTCGGTACGGTTCGACGCGCCGGTTTCGGCGCAGTCCCCGACGGCGGCAAGCGAAGCACTGGTTCCGGCCGAGGCGATCCTCGATGCCGCGGGGACGCGCGCCTTCGTCTACGTGATCGACCAGCGCAACCGCGCGCATCGCGTGGAAGTGCGCTTTGCCGGGTTCGACGACCGCATGGCGCGGATCGGTGGCCTGGCCCCGGGGGCGCGGGTCATCACCGCAGGCGCGGGCTTCGTCGGCGAGGGCGAGGCGGTGCAGGTGACGGGCGAATGAACCGGATCATCGAATTCGCGGTCAAACGCTGGCAGTTTTCGCTGCTGGCCTTTGCGATGGTGATCGCACTGGGGCTGAACGCGTTCTTCTCGATCCCCCGGACCGAGGACCCGCAGCTCAACTTTCCGAACTATTCGGTGATCGCCGTGCTGCCGGGCGCAACCCCTGCGGACATCGAGCAGCAGGTGACCAAGCCGATCGAGGACGCGCTGGCGGGGCTGGACGGCCTGCGCGAGGTGCGTTCGACCAGCGGCGACGGTGTGGTGCAGGTCCACGCCGAATACGTCTGGGGCACCGATCCCGAGCGCAAGTACGATGAAGTGGTGCGCGAAGCGAACGCGCTGCGCGCGACGTTGCCGGCCGGGATCGTGCGCTTCGAGGTGCAGCGGGCGCGGCCGACGGGCGTGCCGATCGTGCAGGTTGCCCTGCTCAGCCGCATCCTGCCGATGCGCGCGCTGGAAAAGCAGGGGCAGGATCTGCGCGATGCGCTGGCGCGCATTCCCGGCATTCGCAAGGCCGAAGTGCTGGGCGCGCCGACCAGCGAACTGCGCGTGGCGCTCGATACCGCGCGGATGGCCGCGCTGGGCATCGCGCCGGGCCAGGTGGTCGAGGCATTGCGCGCGGGCGGTGCGGACACGCCCATCGGTACGGTCAATGCCGGAAACCGGCGGTTCAACGTGCGCTATGCCGGGACCTATCCCGACCTTGCCGCCGTGCGCGCGCAGCCAGTGCGGGTCGATGGCGGGCGGCCGGTGCTGGTGGGCGATGTGGCGCAAGTCGAATGGGCGCAGCGCGAACCGACGCAGATCGTACGCTTCAATGGGCAGCGTGCGCTGCTGGTCACCGCCGAGCAGGCCGACGGGCAGGACGTCCGCCGCCTGACCGATGCCGTGCGCGGCGAAGTCGACCGCTTCCGCATGACCTTGCCCGGCAGCGTCCGGATGCAGATCGGCTTCGTCCAGGCGGACAACGTGCGCCATCGGCTGGGTGCGTTGACGCGGGACTTCCTGCTCGCCTTCGTGATCGTGGCGTTCACGCTGCTGCCGCTGGGCTGGCGCGCGGCGGGGGTGGTGATGATCTCCATCCCCGTGTCGTTGCTGATCGGCATGGGCATTCTCGCCATGACCGGGGTGGGGCTGAACCAGATGGCGATTTCGGGCTTCGTCATTTCGCTTGGCCTGCTGGTCGACGATGCCATCGTGGTGATCGAGAACGTGGCGCGCTGGCTGCGCGACGGCGCCGACCGGATGACTGCGGCGATTGCGGCGACGCAGCAGATCGCGCTGGCGGTGCTGGGTTGCACCGCGTGCCTGATGTTCGCGTTCCTGCCGCTGGTGGCGCTGCCAGAGGCGGCGGGATCGTTCATCCGTTCGCTGCCCATCGCAGTGCTGGGAACCGTGCTGGGGTCACTGATCGTGGCGATGACGCTGATGCCCTTTGCGGCCAGCCGGCTGCTGCCGCGCAATGGCGATGCCCACGGCAATCCGATGCTGCGGGCAATGACCACGGGGATCGAGCGGGTCTATGCCCCGGTGCTGCACCGCGCGCTCGAAGCGCCGAGGATGGCGCTGGCGATCGTGCTGGGCGTGTCGCTGCTGTCGGTGCCGCTGGTGATGGGCATCGGGACCAGCCTGTTCCCGCCGGCCGAGCTGCCGCAATTTTCGATCAAGATCGAGATGCCGCGCGGCACCGCGCTCGCGACGACCGACGCGCTGGTGCGGCAGGTCGAACAGGCGGTGCGCGTCGAGCGTGACGTCGCCTGGACCGTGGCGAGCGTGGGTCGCGGAGGGCCGCGGCTCTATTATAACGCGCTGCCGACGCCGGAGGACCCGGCAACCGCCGAAGTGCAGGTGGCGCTGAAGGAATGGGACCCGCGCACCAGCCCGGCGTTGCAGGACCGGCTGCGCGCGAAGTTCGCGCAGATGGCGGGCGCGCGGATCAAGCTGGTCAACTTCCAGCAGGGGCCACCGATCGAAGCGCCGATCGCGGTGCGCATCGTCGGCCCCGACATCGACACGCTGCGGCGGCTGGCCGACCGGGGCGAAGAGCTGATGCGCGCGATGCCCGAGCTGCGCGACGTGGCCAACCCGGTGCGCGCAGCCCGGACCGACGTGGTGCTCGACGTGGACGAAGCGCGGGCAAGGTCGCTCGGCGTGGCGGCGGGTGCGCTGCGCCAGGCGGTGCAGGTGGCGCTGGGCGGCGCCAATCCGGCGGTGCTGCGCGACCGGGACGGCGACGATTATCCCGTGACGGTGCGCCTGCCGATGCAGGGCCGCAACGAGATTTCGGCGCTCGACCGCGTGTTCGTGACGGGGGCCAGCGGCGGAAGCATTCCCTTGTCCGCGCTCGCCACCGTGCGGCTGCAATCGGGCGTGGCGCAGATCGAGCGGGTGCAGCGCGAACGCGCGGTAACGCTGACCGCCTATGTCAAGGACGGCGTGCTTTCGAGCCGGGCTTCAAGTGCGACGATCGACACGCTCAAGCGCAAGCTGGTGCTGCCGCCGGGCTATGCGTTCAAGGTGGCGGGCGAGGCCGAGGCGCAGGCGCGCAGCTTTGGCGGGCTGCTGCCGGCGGTTGTGGTGGCGACGGTGGGTATTCTGGCCGTGCTGGTGCTGGAATTCGGGACGTTCCGCAACGTGGTGGTGATCGCGGGCGTGGTGCCGCTGGGCTTCTTCGGCGCGGTGGCGGCGCTGTGGCTGACCGGGCACAGCCTGTCGTTCACCGCCTCGATCGGGCTGATCGCGCTGGTGGGGATCGAGATCAAGAATTCGATCCTGCTGGTCGATTTCACCGAACAGCTGCGGCGCGACGGCATGCAGATCCGCGCGGCGGTGGAGAAGGCGGGCGAGCTGCGCTTCCTGCCGGTGCTGCTGACATCCATCACCGCGATCGGCGGGCTGCTGCCGCTGGCAGTGGAAGGCAACGGGCTCAACGCGCCGATGGCAATCGCGATGATCGGCGGCCTGATCACCTCCACCCTGCTGGCGCGCATCGCCACGCCGGTGATGTACCTGCTGCTGGCCGAAAGGGCGGAGCGCAGGCGAAAGCCGGTGATCAGCACGAAGGAGGCCCTGGCATGAAGCGGCTGGTGTTCGTGGCGCCGCTGCTGCTGGCGGGTTGTGCGGCAGGCAGCGCCTATCGCGCGCCGAGCCTGCCGGTGGCCGATGCGTGGAAGGCGGCGGCGGCAACGCCTCGCCCGGCGCCGGGGGCGTGGTGGAAAAGCTTCGGCGACTCCGCGCTCGATGCGCTGGTGGAGCAGGCGCTCGTCGCCAACCCGGACATCGACGTGGCGCTGGCGCGGGTGGAGCAGGCGCGCGCAGCGGCGGGGATGGCCAAGGCGAGCCAGTTGCCATCGGCCAACGTGACCGGATCGCTCGCGCGCTCGCAGCAGTCGCTCGAGGACGGGCTGGGTCGGCTGGCGCGCTATGTGCCGGGGTTCGGGCGGACGCAGGACCGCGCGGCGGCGGCGATCGAGGCGGGCTGGGACGTGGACTTTGCCGGCGAGTTGCGGCGCGGGCGCGAGGCGGCGCTGGCCGATCTCGTCGCGGCGCAGGCGGGAACGGATGCGGCCCGGCTGGCGGTGGTGGGCGATGTGGTCGACACCTACCTCGGCCTGCGGGGCAGCGAGGCGCAGCTTTCAGCGCTGGAGGCGCGGCGCGCGATCCTGGCCGAGCGGCTCGAGATCATGCGCAGGCGCGTGGCGACGGGCGAAGCGGCGGCGAATGCGCTGGAAGAGCCCACCGCGACGCTGGCGGTGATCGACGCGCTGGTGCCGCAGGTGCGCGGCGGGGTGGCCGTGGCCAAGGGACGGCTGGCGATCCTCGTCGGCAAGCCTGCTTCGGCGGATCTTCCCGAGCTGGCGCAGGCGGGCGCGATCCCCACGGCGGCGGACCCTGCGGCGGGCGTGCCGTCCGACCTGTTGCGGCGAAGGCCGGATCTGGTGGTGGCCGAAGCCAAGCTGCGCGCGAGCCATGCGCGGGTGGGCCAGGCGCTGGGCGAATACTGGCCCAAGATCAGCCTGTCGGGCCTGCTTGGCTTTGCGACCAATTCGCTGGCGAGCTTCGGCACGGGCGATTCGGCGACGGCACAAGGCGCGGTCGGCCTGCGCTGGCGCTTGTTCGACTTCGGCAGGGTGGATGCCGAGATCAGGCGCGCCAAGGGGGCGGAGAAGGAAGCGCTGGCGACCTATCGCGGATCGGTGCTGCGCGCAGGGGAGCAGGTCGAAAGCGCGTTCGCGCGCCTTGCCACCGCACGCGCTGCGTTGGCCGCACGCGAAGATCAGGCGGCGGCGCTGGCGCGGGCGGCAGAGCGCGCGGGCAAGGCGTTCAAGGTGGGCGAGATCAGCCGCGACCAGCTGCGCGCGGCGCAAGCGGTGCGGCTGGACGGGGTAGATGCCGTGCGCGATGCGCAAGTCGAAGTGGCGCGCGCGGTGCTGGGGTGCCACCGCGCGCTGGGAGGATAAGGGTCAGCCGGCGAAGCGGGCGAGATCGGTGAAGCGGATATTGTCCTTGGCAAGGCCCTGCGTCACCACGTCGATGCCGCCGGCGCGGATCATCCATTCGAGCCGGTGATCGCGGTACTGTCGCTTGAACAGGCCGGCATCGAGCAGGGCGGCGACGTGGCCCATCGGTTCGACTTGGGTCTTCGCTTCGGCAAAGGTCGCTTCCACCGAAGGGCGCTGGCGGACGCGTTCGAGCCAGTCGGACAGCGGCGTGCCGCGTTCGGGCGCGAAGCCGAAGATGCCCGACATCATCACGTAGGGTGCGGCACAGAGATCGGCCCAGCCGAAGTCCGCGCCGGAAAGCCAGCCGCTGGCGCTCAGGTGGCCCGACAGCCAGGCCTGCAACTGCGCGGTCTCCTTCTGCGCCACGGCGCGGAAATCGTCGACCCGGTCGGCCCCGCGACCGAAGAAGCGCACTTCGCCCAGGCCCCAGTTGATCGCTTCGTAATGCGTGTCGCAGACCTCCTCGATCATCCGGCAACGCGCGCGTTCGAGCGGATCGGCCGGGCGCAGCGCGGGCGAGGGGTGCGCGTCTTCGAGATATTCGAGGATCACGCTTGAATCGTAGAGCGTGTGCGCATCGCCGACGACGAGCGCGGGCACCTCCATCCGCGGGTTGTGGCGGGCGTAATCGTCGTTGTTGCCCGCACCGATGCCGGTCGGCAGGCTCTGCGTGAAGGCCAGTCCCTTTTCGCGCAGCATGATGCGCACCTTCTGGCCATAGGGGGAAAAGGGATGATCGTAGAGCAGCATGGGGCAGGTGGTCTTTCGTCGCAAAAGACCGGGCGGAAGCAGCGCTCCCGCCCGGTCCGGATGGCAGATATGATCAGGCGGCGGCGGCGACGCGTGCGGCGCGGCTCGCCATGATCCGGGCACCGATGAAGAAGATGCCGCCGAAATAGAGCGCCGAAAGCGCGATCGAGGCGAAGACGTTGGCGAAATTCTCGCCCGCCTGGATGAGCGGGGCGTTCATCACGGTGACGAACAGCATGTAGCTGGCGTTGAAGAATAACGGCAGGCGCTGGGCGATGACCATGAACAGCGCGACGATGATGATGCCGAGCGCCAGCAGCACGAGGCCGGTGTTGCCGGTGACGGTGCCGAACTGGACGAGGTAGCTGGTGGCGGTGCCGCACAGCGCACCGATCACGGCGGCGGGCAGCTTCTTGAGATCGCTCATGTCGACGCTCGACCAGAACCACAGCAGGGTGAAGCCGGCATAGAGCGGCTGCAGGTGCAGCGCGGTGCCCAGCGCGATGAAGCCGGCGAGCAGGACGACCGCGGCAAAGGTGATGGCGGCAGCGATGGCGGTCGACGGTGGTGGCGTCGCCGGGTGGGAATCAGCAGACATGGACCTCTCCTTGATGCGCCTGGTTCGAGCCGGCGTCTGTGCGGCATTGGGACACGGTCGCGCCTGCCTGTCAATCACTTGAGTAAGTAAGCCGGCGCCATCCGTCGCGGATTTGAACCTTGCCGCCCAGATGCTAGGAGCGCGCATGCCCGCGATACTCGAACCGTTTCACGCCATTTCGATCTCCACCATCGCCCACCGGCTGAAGGCCGAGGGGCGCGAGGTGATTCACATGGAATTCGGCCAGCCTTCGACCGGCGCACCGGCGGCGGCCATTGCTGCCGCGCACCGCGTGCTCGACGTCGATCCGATGGGGTATTGGCAGAGCGACGGGCTGAAGGCGCGGATCGCGCGGCACTATGCCGAGACGTGCGGCGCGACGATCGCGCCCGAGCAGGTGATCCTGACCAACGGCGCTTCGCCCGCGCTGGTGATGGCGCTGTCGCTGCTGTTCGATCCGGGGGCGCGGGTGACCATCGCGCGGCCGGGCTACGTCGCCTATCGCAACAACCTGCACGCGCTGTTCATGGAGCCGGTGGAGCTGCCTTGCGGCCCGGACGAACGCTACCAGATCACCGCCGCCGCGCTCGAAGCGCTCGATCCGGCGCCCGACGGGGTGATCCTGGCGAGCCCCGCCAACCCTACCGGCACGGTGATCGAGGCCGACGAGCTTGGCCGCATCCTGGCCGTGTGCAAGGCGCGGGGCATCCGCGTGGTGTCGGACGAGATCTACCACGGCATCACCTATCGCGAGCCGGCGCTGTCGGTGGCCGCGCTCGATCCCGAAGCGCTGATCGTCAACAGCTTCTCCAAGTATTTCAGCATGGCGGGCTGGAGGCTGGGCTGGCTGATCGTGCCGCCGGCATTGATCACGCAGGCCATGGCGCGGATGGGCAACCTGTTCCTGACGCCGCCATCGCTGGCACAGCACGCCGGGCTGGTGGCATTCGACTGCCGCGACGAGCTGGAAGGCCACGTGGCAACATATGCGCGCAATCGCGACCTGCTGCTGGCGGCGCTGCCCGAGCTTGGCCTCAAGCGCATCGCGCCGCCGGACGGGGCGTTCTACATCTGGGCGGACATCGGCCACCTGACCGACGACAGCCTGGCCTTCTGCGAGAAGCTGCTGCGCGATACCGGCGTGTGCACCGCGCCGGGGATCGACTTCGATCCCGTGGAAGGCCGCCGCTTCTTCCGCATGAGCTTTGCCGTTTCGACCGCGCTGATCGAGGAGGCCATCGCGCGGATGAAGCCCTGGTTTGCCGCCTTCAAGAAGGATTGATCCGGCCGGGGTGCTGTAACGCGCGGGATGCACCCCATGTGGTGGAACGTTCGGTCCTCTCCGGGAGTTTGCCGCGAATGTCCAAGCCCAAGCTGTTCGAGCCCATCACCATTGACGGGCTGACGCTCGCCAACCGTATCGTCATTGCGCCGATGTGCCAGTATTCCGCCGAAGACGGGCGGATGACCGATTGGCACGCGATCCACCTTGGCAGCCTTGTCCTGTCCGGCGCGGGACTGCTGACCATCGAGGCGACGGCCGTGCTGCCCGAAGGGCGCATCAGCGATGCCGACGTCGGGTTGTGGGACGACGAGACCGAGGCCGCGATGGCCCGCGTGCTGGAAACGGTGCGTCGCCATTCGCCCATGCCGATCGCCATCCAGCTGGCCCACGCCGGGCGCAAGGCCTCCACCGCGCGGCCATGGGACGGCGGCAAGCAGATCGCGCCCGATGCCCCCAATGGCTGGCAGACCGTGGCCCCCTCGGGCGTCCCCTATACGCCGGGCGACCATGCGCCGGTGGCGCTCGATGCAGCCGGGCTGGCCGAAATCCGCGATGCCTTTGCCGCCTCGGCCCGCCGGGCGGCGCGGCTGGGGCTCGATGCGGTCCAGATCCATGCCGCGCACGGGTATCTGCTGCACCAGTTCCTTTCGCCCATTTCGAACCAGCGGACCGACGAATATGGCGGCAGCCTGGAAAACCGCATGCGCTTCCCGCTGGAAGTGTTCGATGCGGTGCGGGCAGCCTTCCCCAAGGAGCGCCCGGTCAGCGTGCGCGTGTCGGGCAGCGACTGGGTCGATGGCGGATGGGACGAAGCGCAGACGGTGGTCTTCGCCCGCGCACTGGAAGAACGTGGCGCTTCGGCCATCCACGTTTCGAGCGGGGGGCTCGATCCGGCGCAGGCGATCCCGGTAGGCCCCAATTACCAGGTGCCGCTGGCGCGGGCGGTGAAGCAGGCGGTCTCGATCCCGGTCGTCGCCGTGGGCCTGATCACCGAAGCACAGCAGGCCGAAGCGATCGTCGCGACGGGCGATGCCGATCTCGTCGCGGTGGCGCGGACGATCCTCTACGATCCGCACTGGCCATGGCACGTGGCGGCAGAGCTGGGCGCGCAGGTTGCGGCGCCGAGCCAGTACCTGCGCAGCCAGCCCCGGCAGTATCGCGACCTGCTGCAGCCTTACGCCTGACGCGAAAAGGGCGGCGCCTCCCCGGGGGAGGTACCGCCCTTGACGCGACCCTTGGGGGCTTTCCGGTTACATCGCGATGCTGAACGAGGCGCGGGCCGAATAGGCCATGCCGCCGCCCTGAATCTTTTCCGCACCGCCCGACAGCTTCCAGGTGTAGTCCAGCCCACCCTGGAGGATGCTGAGCGAGCCGATCCAGGCCGACTTCAGGTTTTCAGGCGTCAGCGTGTAGCTGTCGCCGGTGACGGTTTCGGCGGTGAGCTTGCCCAGTTCGCCAGCGAGGTGGCTGCGGCGGCCGCCTTCCAGCTCGACCGTGAACGGACGGCCTTCATAGCTCGATGCACCCGCGCTCCACGATGCGACCAGCGTGGTATTGGCGTTGACCACACTCGAATTGCGGCCCGCGACGATGAGCGCCATCGCTTCGCTGCCGGTCTCGGTGTAGTTGTTTTCGTGCAGGCGGTAGTATTCGATCGTCGCCTTGGGCTTGAGCGCGAAGCCGCTGCCGACGTCGAACTTGTACGATGCGCCGCCGCTCGCCGAGGCGAGCCAGCCCTTCCAGTCGCCGCTGGTGCTGTAGCTGAAATCGGTGCCCGAAGTCGTGCCGGTGAAGTCGCGGGTGGCCTTGAAGCTGTTCTTGGCGATGCTGCCGCGGGCGAAGGCGTAGAACGGGCCCTTGGCGAGGCGCCAGAACAGGCCGAGTTCGTAGCTGGTGCCCTTCACCGTCTGGTAATCGCCGGTCTTGGCATTCCCCGAGAAATACAGGAACGATGCACCGACATTGCCGAAGCCCAGATGGCGTTCGAGACCGAGCGAGATGCCGAAGCCGTCGGTCTTGAAGCCCGATCCGGTGGCGTCTGCCTGGCGGGTGCCGCGGTAGTAGATCGGTTCGAGCCAGCCGCCGAAGTCGCTGATCGTGAAGATCGAGGAATCATCGGTGACGTGCTGCGCGCCAAGGCGCGAGGCGCGGGTGACGAGATCGAAGGCGCCGCCGTTGAACACGGGCAGCAGCTGCGCGAACTGGCTCTTGAGCGCATCGACGTCGGACACTTCGAGCAGGCTTGCCTGCAATGCGGAGTATTCCACGGCAGTATTGAGGATCGCGCCGTAGGCGGAGGCCTGCGCGGCGTTGAGGCCGAGCTGGTCTGCGGTCTTGCGCGAGATGGTCAGCAGCAGGTCATTGTTCTGCTGCGTCAACGTGCCGTTGTAGAGCACTGGCAGATCGAGTGCCGAGCTGGCGATGTTGCTGGCCCCGGTAAGCGTGCCTGCGCTGAGCACGGTGTAAGTGCCTTCAGCCTCGGCAAGCGAGGAGACCGTGGCCGAAACCTTGGCGCCGCTGGTAAACGTCGCGGTGTCGGTCACGAGCTTCGAGCTGGTGCCGGTATCGCCATCGACATAGACGCGCAGAATGCCGTTCGCGCCGACGTTCAGCGCGTGGATCGTGGTGGTGCCGGTGGCGTTGGCGCCGAACGTGCCGCTGTTGACGTTCACCGTAAGCTGCGAACCGCCGGTGACCGAACCCAGCCAGCGCGCGCCGTCCGACAAAGTGGCGGTGACGAGCTGGTCGTTGGCAACGAGGTTGCCGGTAAAGCGTGAATTGCCGACCATCGTCAGCGTGCCGGTGCCGGTGCCGAAGTCGATGTTGCCTATCCACTTGGAATCGTCAGCCAGCTTCACCGTGTCGTTGCCTGCGCCGAGGTAGGCGTTGCCCGTCACCTTGCCACTTTCGATGTCCAGCGTGTCGTTGCCGGAGCCGGTATAGATGTTGCCGGTGATCGTGGTGTAGACGGTCGCGGTGTCGACGTTATAGCCGCTCGCAGCCTTGTCCGTGGTCTGGCTGGCGGCATCCGTAGAGTTGAGCGACTGGGTGATCGTCACGCCCGAAGTATTGGCCGAAAGGTCGATCGCGGCGAGCTTGTCCTCGCTCGATCCGGTGACGGTGATGTCGCCGGTGTTCTTGATCGTCGATAGCGTGCCCGACAGATCGCGGATGGCGTAGGATTCGCCGATCCCCGGTGAGCTGATCACCGCCTTGATCGTGCCGTCGTTGGTCAGGCTGGTGACCGTCGAGCCCGAATTGATCAGCAGCGCGATGGCCGAGGAATCGACCGTGGTCGCGGTGATCGAGCCGCTGACGCCGATGCCGTTGGTCAGGGTGACGTTGCCGCCCTGGCCGCCGATGACCACGCCGCGCGCGTTGGTCGAGGAATAGTACGAGGACGCCGCGACCGAACCGTCGATGGCGAGCGAGAAGGTGCCAAGGTTCGCAGCGACGCCGCCGATGGTCGTGTCGCTGGTGCCGCCGATCAGCAGGGCCGGGCTGTTGCCATAGGAGATGATCGAGCCGCTGGTCTGGTCGGAGGACGAGGTGCTGGCCGGCGCATAGACCCAGATGCCGCCCGCGACGTTGCCGCTGACTTCCACCGCCGCGACGCCGCTTTGCAGCGCGCTGCGCGACAGGGTGAGCGTGGAGCCGCCGTCGGTGGTCAGGCTGGTCGACTGGCGCAGCGTGCCGTTGATCTTGAGCAGGCCGCCGACGTCGCCGGCGACATCGAGCACTTGCGCGCCCTGGCCCACGACCGAGATCGTGCCGCCGACCGACAGGTTGCCGGTGACCGCTGCAGTGCGAATGCCGACGCTGTCGTCGCCGACGATGGTGATGGTGCCGGTGTGGGTCAGGCTGCCGTTCAGCGTCGAATCCACGGCGATGCCCGCCGAATCGAGGCCATCGACCGTGATCGTGCCGCTGCTGCTGATCGAGCCGGTGAGCGTGCCGCCCGAGGCGACGTGGATGCCATAGCGGTTCGAGACGGTGGCCAGCGGCCCGTCGGCGATGCTGTTGCTGTCCGCATCTGGCACCGAATAGGTCTGGGTGACGGTGATCGTGCCGCTGTTGTCGATCGTGGTCGAAACCGGCGCGATGAAGATGCCGGTGGCGTTGTCGACGGTGCCGGCGGTGATCGTGCCGCCGCTGGCGACAGTGATGGTGTTGACCGAATCGACCGTGGCTGCAGCGCCGCTCGCAACCTTCAGGTTGCCGCCGCTGGCGACCGTGATGTTGCCGGCGGTGGAGGTGGCCAGCGGGGTGGTGGAGGTGCTCGAAACAGTGGTGTCGGCCATCGCCGGGGCGGCTGCCGCCAGGCCTGCAGGAACCAGCGCGGCGGCGATCATCGCGCGCGCGGCGGTCGAGGAGAGGAAACAGTCGTGACGAAGGCGCTGCATCATTTATCCATCCGAAGAAGAGCCTGCGCACTGGTCTGGAGACGGGTGCGCAGGCCCAGTTGTTTCGTCAGCACACCCCGCGGGGACTTTGCGAAGTGCGCAAAACAAGAGGTGGAAGCCGCACGGCTGGTCCGGGGGCGGTGCCGCACGACTTCCGCATGCCACAACGTGGCGGCCACATGGCCCCCTTCGACCACCCTGCAAAAAAATTGCGGGGGCCTGACTGCTTCGTAAATTTTCGGTTCAGGCGCCAAGGGCCAGCAAGCCTTCAAGCAAGGGGACTGCTACGGAGATTCCCTCATGCGCCACTGCCAGAGAACCGCTGCATGATGCTTCACGGCGATATCCAGCGCCACGCTGACCTGGTCGGCGAAGGCCTGTTCCCGACCGACGGCCTGGCGCCGCCACCCACCGGCGCTTCGGCCAAGAACGAACAGCGGCCGGCCGGCCCGCGAGCCGAGCTTGACGATACCGCGCTGATGACCCGCGTGGCCGACGGTGATGCCGCCGCCTTCGCGCTGATCGTCGATCGGCACGCGAGCACGCTCTATCGTGTCGCGATCCGCATGCTGGGCGATCCGCAGGAATCCGAGGATGTCGTCCAGGAGGCCTTCGCCCGGGTGTGGCAGCAGGCGCGGCGCTGGCAGCCGAGCGGGGCCGGGCTGGTTGGCTGGCTTCATCGGGTGACGATGAACCTGTGCTTCGATCGGAAGCGCCGCTTCCGCGTGGTGCTGACGCCCGAGCTTCCCGAACAGGTCGACACCAGCCCGCTCGCCGACGAAGCGATGGTGGCCCAGCAGGCGCGCAGCGAAGTCGCGCAGATACTGGCGGGCCTGCCCGAACGCTATCGCGCGGCGCTGGTTCTGTGTTATTACGAAGGCATGTCGAACGCGCTTGCCGCCGAAGTCCTGGAGCTGAATATCAAGGCCATGGAGTCGCTGCTTTTCCGTGCGCGTCGGCACATGCGCGACCTTCTCGAGAAGCGCGACGTGCGTTGCGTCGATCTCGTTTCGGCGGGCCACGCCGCGTGAAGCGCACCCCGCCATCTTCACCACAGCTTGCCGAAGCCGGGCTGGACCGGGCGCTCGACCTGCTTGGAACACCCGCCGTGCCCGCCGGGCTTGCCGCGCGGATCACCGCCGAAGTCGTGCGCTTGCCGCAGCTGCCCGCTGAACCCGTTGCCGTGTTGCGGCCACGCGAAGCGCTGCCGCCGCTGCGCCCGTCGGCCGAGGTGACGCCGGTGCGCGCCCCGGCGCGACGCGTGGCGCGTTGGCAGGTCGGTGTGGGCGCCGCGCTGGCCGCAAGCCTTGCCGCGATCGCGCTGGTCGGGCTGCCCAATCCGCAGGCAGGCGCTGGCGTCAATGCAGACGTTGCCGTCGCCGATTCATCGCAGGTCGCGGCCGCGCCGATCGCGGGTGCGCCGGTTACGGTCGCCCCGGCGCAGCAGGTTGCCCTGGGGGCAGCCGCCCCTGTCCCGACGGCGCGTGGCACCAACCGTCAGGCTGCAACGCCGGCCGGCACCAGCAGCGCGCCCGGCAACGACGCCGCGACTCCGGAAACCCCGCTGGCTCCGCTCGAGGAACCAGCCCAGCCATCGGCGCTTGCTGCGGCAGACCCGGCCAAGCCGGTCGGCCCGGTTGCCGGACCCAGCGCCGAAGGCGCCGCGCCGGCGCTTGGCAGCCGTGGCCAGATGGGCCCGGCCCTGCCGCAGGGCTATGGCTATACCGGCGGTGTGCCGGGCAGCATTCCTTCGGGCGCGCCGGTCACCATGTCGGGTGGCCCTGGAAGCGCGCCCGCAGGTCCGGGCGGTCCCGGTGGCCCCGGGGGCGGAGCGCATCCGTTCTGAAGGACCGGGCTGGCGATCTGCGCGTTCCGCGATAAAGTCCCCCGATCGAAACGATCGACAAGGGATGATTCATGAGCGGACGAATATTGCTGGTCGAGGATGATCCGAAGATCAGCGACTACGTTGCTCAAGGGTTTTCCGAACAGGGCTTCGCGGTGGATCGCGCGGACAACGGCCGCGATGGCCTGTTCCTGGCGACCGACAGCCAGTTCGACGTGATCGTGCTCGACAAGATGCTTCCCGCGATGGACGGCCTTGCGGTGCTGCGCGCGCTGCGGGCGGCAGAGGTCGCGACACCGGTGCTGATGCTATCGGCACAAGGCAGCACCGATGATCGCATCGCGGGGTTGAACGCCGGCGCCGACGACTATCTGGGCAAGCCGTTCTCGTTCGCCGAGCTGCTCGCCCGGGTGCAGGCGCTGATGCGGCGTGGCGCGCACCAGCAGAAGGTGCAGGAAACCGCGCTGCGCTGTGGCGACCTCGAACTCGACCGGCTGACCCGGCAGGTCAAGCGTGGCACGCGCAAGATCGCGCTGCAGCCGCGCGAGTTCCGCCTGCTCGAATACCTCATGCTCCATCAAGGCGAGGTGGTGACGCGCACGATGCTGCTCGAATCGGTGTGGGACTATCACTTCGATCCAGGCACCAACGTCATCGACGTGCACATCAGCCGCCTGCGCCGCAAGATCGACGATGGCGAGGAAGTTGGCCTGTTCCATACGGTGCGCGGCGCCGGCTATCGCCTCGCCGCGGATTGAACCGGTGGTGATCAGGAAGGCCCTGCGCCGTCGATTTTCGCCCACGATGGTGCGGCTGGTCGGCGCGGTCTTCGTCCTGCAGCTGTTTTCGAACGCGGCGGCGATCTTCTTCCTGCGGACCCAGCTGGTTGAAGTCATCCAGGCCGACCGCGTGCGGCAGGTGGTCGACGTGCGCGACGACCTGCTGGCGGCTTATTACGACGGCGGGCGGGGCGAGCTCGCCGACTTCATCCTGGCCCGGCGCGGCAGCGCGGCCGATCCGACGGTGTTCGTCGCGTTGACCGGTGGGCAGGGCGCGCCGGTGCTGTCGAACCTGGGCGCGTTGCCCAAGGTGCCTGTCGGGCCAAGGCCAGTGCGGGTGAAGGTGATCCACGGCGTGGGCCTGCCCCCGACCGACGGCGTTGCGCTGGCCGGAAAGCTGCCCGATGGCGAGACGCTGATCGTCGGCGTCGGCAGCAACAGCGACCGGCGCTTCGACCTTGCCTTCGCCACTGCGATCGGAGTGACGACGGCGGTGGCGATCGCGCTCGCGACGCTGAGCGCGGCGCTGCTCGGCCTGGTCATCAGCCACCGCACGCACGAGATCGCCGAGACGGCAGCCGAGCTCGCCTCGGGCAATTTCGGTGCGCGCCTGCCGAGCGGGGAGGCGGGCGACGGGTTCGATCACCTGCGCGGGCAGATCAACCTGATGGCCGAACGCATCGACCAGCTGGTTTCGCAGCTCGCCGCGGTATCGGGTGCGCTGGCGCACGATCTGCGCTCGCCCGTAACCCGGCTGACCGCCGCAATCGAGCGGGCTGGCACCCTGGTTGACGAGCCGCAGGCGATCGAAGCGCTGGAGGCCGCGCGTGCCGATGCCGAGGGCCTGCGCACGATGCTGGAAACGGCGCTGGAGTTGAGCCGGCTCGAGGGCGGCGCGGTGACCGATCGGCGCGTGCCGCTGGACCTTGCGCTGGTCGCCGAGGATCTCGTCGAGCTCTACGAGCCGCTGGCCGAGCAGGAGGGCGTGACTCTGGTTGCGCAGTTGCAGCCAGCGAGCGTGGTGGCCGACCGCGAGATGGTGTCGCGCGCGCTGTCCAACCTGATCGACAATGCGATGAAGTACGGCGGGCGCCACATCGTGGTGCGCACGCGCCGCGACGGGACGCGGGGCGAGGTCGCAGTGATCGACGATGGCCCGGGCATTGCGCCCGAAGACCGCGCGCGGGTGGTCGAGCGGTTCGTGCGGCTCGACAACGCGCGGACAAGGCCGGGCGGCGGGCTCGGCCTTGCCATGGTCGCCGCCGTGGCGCGGCTGCACGGCGGCGAACTGCTGCTGGGCGAAGGCGACGTGGCGGGCGAGGACGGCGCACGGGGCCTTTCGGCCACGCTCAGCCTACCCCGCTGAAGCTGCTGGCGCCGCGACGCGGCCAGTGCGTTCGAGCTTGCCCCAGCCAATACCGAGGCCCGACAGCGCCGCGCCGATCGCGCGGATGACGACGCCATACATCAGCTGGCGGTAGACGAAGCGCTGGGTCAGCAGCAGCAGCGGATGGAAGCGTTCCTCGCGCCGGTCGAGCCGGATGGCGACCCAGCCGCAGGCAAGGTCGATCGCGGTGAACACCGCCCAGTACAGCCCCATGCGCAGCACGTCGGTCTGCGTCTGGGCCCAGCCGTGCTGCATCACCCGGACGATGGTACCGACGATCGAGATACCGAGCGCCAGATCGATCAGCGGCGAAATCATCGCGAACACGATCTGGAACAACCAGGCCTGCGGCATGCCGACGAAGGCGAGACCCGAGGGACGCCGCTCGAGCAGGATCGAGCGGTGCTTCCACAGGCACTGCAGCGTGCCGAAGGCCCAGCGGAAACGCTGCTTGCCAAGCGCGCGCAGGGTTTCGGGCGCTTCGGTCCAGGCGACCGCATCTTCGTCATAGGCGATGCGCCAGCCCTTGCGCTGGATCGCGATGGTCAGGTCCTGGTCCTCGGCCAGCGTGTCCTCGGGATAGCCGCCGACCGCATCGAGCGCGGCACGGCGCCAGGCGCCGACGGCACCGGGGACGACCATGATCGCATCGAAGCGGGTCAATGCGCGGCGTTCGATGTTCTGCGCGGTGACATATTCGACGCCCTGCCAGCGGGTGACGAGGTTGACCCGGTTGCCCACCTTGGCGTTGCCGGCAACCGCGCCGATCCTGGGATCGACGAACCAGCGCACCAGCCGCGCGATCGTGGCCGGTTCGAACTGGGTATCGGCATCGAGCGCGACGACGATCTCCCCGCTGGCGGCGGCCAGCGCACGGTTGAGCGCCTTGGCCTTGCCGCCATTGACCATCGTCATCAGCCGCACGCGCGGTTCGTCGCCGAAGGCCTGGGCCACGATCTCGCTGGTACGGTCCTTCGAACCGTCGTCGGCGACGATCACCTCGAGCCGGCCATAGTCGCTGCCGAGGATGCGGCGGACCGAGGCTTCGATCACGCGCTCTTCGTTGAACGCTGGGATGATGACGGTGACGAGCGGCTCCTCGCCCCAGGCGGCGGGGTTTTCCTCCGCCTCGGGCGGCTGGCGGCGGTTGGGCAGCAGGGCAAGCCCGGCCAGCCCGACTGCGCGGATCACGCCCAGCGCGATGGCGAAGAAGAACGTCCAGTTGAGGCCGGCGAGCACCAGCGCGAGCATCGAGAAGATCGCCACGTCGGCGCGCACCGCAGTGAGGTCCCAGCCGCCGACCTTGGGCATGACCGCATCGCGATCGAGCCCGGCGAGCGTCGAGACGGGAACGAGGCGGTAGCCATCGGCTTCGAGCCGCTGGATGATCTGGGGCAGGGCCTTGACCGTCTCGGCGCGATTGCCGCCGCCATCGTGGAGCAGCACGACGTTGGCGGTGCGATCCGCCGTCGCATTCTCGATGCCGGACACGGCTGCATCGGCGATGTCCTGTGCGTTCTTGACCTTCCAGTCGTTGGTGTCGGCGTGAAGCCCGACGATGGTGTAGCCCTGTTCCTGCGCGAGCAGTGCCGGGCCCAGTTCATCTGGCGTGGTCGGCTCGGCATCGCCGAAGTAGGGCGCGCGGAACAGGCGGGTGGACCGGCCGGTGTAGGCTTCGATCAGGCGCTGTGTGGCGTTGAGTTCCAGCTTCACGCCCGCCGGCGTTTCGTCCGCCATGTTGGGGTGGGTGTAGCTGTGGTTGCCGATCTCGTCGCCGTCGGCGTTGATCCGTTCGAGCAGGCCGCGGTTGCCGACGCCGTTTTCGCCGACGATGAAGAACGTGGCGGGCACGTTGTAGTGTTCCAGCACCGACAGGATCTTCGGCGTCCAGGTCGGATCCGGACCATCGTCGAAGGTCAGTGCGACAAGCTTTGGCCGGCTGCCGGTGCGGCGCACCACGTAAGGGGTGGGCAGGCTGACGTAACGTTCGTTCGAGACGAGGCCGGACTTGGGATCGAACGCCACTTCGCGGCTGCCGCCCTGGGGCACGGCATCGACACGCAGGATCTCTCCATCGCCTTCGACGTCAACGTTGTTAGTCTGCGCGATCGCGCCGAAATCGGGGCGGACGGGCGAATGGCTGCGCCAGGAGCTGAGCGCCGTCCAGAAGCCGGGGTCTTCCGATCCCAGGCGCCACAGCGCGACGCTGCCGAGGCCGAGACGCGAAAGCATCTGCATCTGGTTCCAGCTTGCCGCGGCATCGAGCATCCACACGTCATGGCGGATGGGCGGCGTACCGGCGTTGTTGTCGGCATCGTCGGTATAGGCAAAGCCGGTGTTGCCGCTGGCCTTGTCCCACATCGGAACCGCGCCGCTGTCGTGCGCCGAAAGCCACGCTTCCTCGACCGTCAGGCTGTCGGCCTTGCCGTCGTGCCAGTCATAGCCATAGTTGCCCAGCGCAACGATCAGCTTCGAGCGATCGACGCCCTGGAGCTGCGCTGCCAAGTGCGAGGCGAACCAGCCCTGCGAGGCGATCGGGCCGCTCTGCCCGCCCTGCCAGTGTTCGTCATAGGCCATCAGCACGACCTTGTCGGCCACTTGCGCCAGCGCGCGTGCCGACCATTCCGGGCTGTCGATCGGCATCGTCACCGCGACGACACGGTGCGCCGGTGCAAGGCGCGCGTGAAGATCGGCCGCGAGATTGCGCACGCCGGCAACGCCTGTGTCGGGAAGGTTTTCGAAGTCGATCATCACGCCGCCATCGCCCGACTTGTCGAGCGCCTGCGCAACCTGGTCGGCCAGCGCGTGTCGGCGGGCCGGATTGGCCAGCAGCGCGGCGGTCCCGGTGCCGTCCCACGTGCCGTCGACCACGTTCTGCAGCACCGGCACCACCAGCGGATGGTGCAGCGCGCTTGCCAGCACGCGGCGCATCGGCGCATCGTCCGTGACGTTGAGGCGGCCCTGGTGGTCGATCGACATCAGCGTTGGGGCAAGCCAGTCGAGCTGGCCGACGTGGCGGGCAAGCACGGGCGCGCTGTTATCGGTCCACGATGTGTAGAAGCCGACCGTCAGCGCCGATCCCTTCGTCGCGGCCGCGTGGGTGCGATGCCCGCCAAGCAGATCGGCAAGCTTGCGCGAGATGCGGCTCACCTGCGTCTTGAGCGGCAGCGGCGCCATGCGTTCGAAACCCAGCGGCAAGGGCCGCGCCGCCGGAACGGTGACGACCGTGGTAGCGAAGACGAACGCCAGCACGACCAGCAGCGCCAGCACGCCAAAGGCCGTGCGGCGCGTCAGTCGCCGGCGGCGTCCGGTGGGATCGAAGAAGATAGGGCGTGGCATCGGCGATTTCCCGGCGGGACCAGGCCGGTGCCTGATTCCGCAATCCAACATGACAAAGGCTAGGGTTGCCGACGCTCAGCGAATCAAAGCGGAGGAAGGCTGGCCCACTGTTGTGTCCCGATTGCCATCCCGCGTCGGTCGGGGCGGTGTCCGCGATCTGAAATTTTGGTCATCAAAGCCGGATTCGACCACGTCACAGTTGATCGGGATGATCTCAACCCATTGTCAAAAATAGATTTTCATGACCCGTCTTGACCCACATTCGACTAGCGGGAGGATCCGCCAGGTCGAGTAGAACGAGGCATGATCGATTTCGGCGCGAAGGGCCCGCCCGATGGCGCGGCGCCGGCGCACTGCAGCGAAGCGCGGCCCGTTGGTGATCGTGAACGTCGGGAGGGGGTGACGGTGGGCATCCGGCGAAAGTGAATCGGAACAGGGGACCGTCTCGTTGCGATTCGTGCCGGCTGCTCACCGTCGAGGACCGAAATAGGCAACGAACTCATTCACCTGCGTGAGCGGAACATTACGGTTTGGCCATGGACCCGATCGTTCGACGCCATCGAATGGCGCGATCGACATTTTCATGGTGCTGGCCTGCATCGCGCTGGGCTAAGTCGCAGGCTCCACAGACAGGATTTCAGCCATGGCGACCCAGCCGGTATTCTTCCTTTCGCACGGGGGCGGTCCCTGGCCCTGGCTGGATGGGCCATTCCGCGAAGGTTTCGCGCTGCTGGAAGCCTCGCTTCGGGCGCTGCCTGCCATGCTGCCCGAACCGCCCAAGGCGGTGCTGGTAATATCCGGCCACTGGGAGGAGCCGGGCTTTGCGGTGTCGAGCGCGGCACGGCCGGGCATGGTCTATGACTATTTCGGCTTTCCCGAACACACGTACCACATCTCCTATCCTGCGCCGGGATCGCCCGAAGTGGCGGCTCGCGTTGTCGAACTGGGCAAGGCCGCGGGCATCCCGATCGGTGTCGATCCGACCCGCGGGTTCGATCATGGCACGTTCTCGATGCTCCAGCCGATCTATCCCGATGCGCAGGTGCCCGTCGTCAGCCTGGCGATGCGTGCGGACTACGATGTCGATGCGCACCTCGCGCTCGGCCGCGCCCTTGCCCCGCTGCGCGATGAAGGCGTGGTCATCGTCGGATCGGGGTTCACCTTCCACAACCTCCGGCTGTTCAATCCCGAGGGGCGCCGCCCATCGGCCGCATTCGATGGCTGGCTGCGTCACGTACTGACCGAAGTCTCGCCAGAGGAGCGCGAGCAGCAGTTGCAGGCCTGGGAAAGCGCGCCGTGCGCCCGCGAAGCCCACGCGCGCGAGGATCACCTGATACCGCTGATGGTGGCGGTTGGCGCGGCGGGCGCCGATCCGGGCACCTGCATCTATGCGCAGGACGATCTGCGCGGCGGGATCACCGCGTCATCGTACCGCTTTTCGCAGGACACGACGCCGAGCGTGCACGACCTGCTGCGCAAGGCCCACCACGCCCTCTAGGCCGTAAACTCATAAACCACACCGTCGAGGCGTCGAAATGACGAACGCATCGGGCCAAGGTGCCCGCCGGGAGGGCTGGTTGCCCTTCCAAGGGCGGCTTGGCTCGAGACGGAAGTCATTTCGACGTCCTTCGGATTTGACCAAAACGGCCATCTGCCGCGTCAGTCGGGCTGGAAATATCGACATATTCCGGCGCCCTCCTTCCTTGCACCTGGCCGTTTTGCCTCAGACCTCGACGGTGTGGCTTATGAGTTTACGGCCTAGTCATCGTCGAGCCTGCGCCCCATCGTGACCACGGCATTTTCTTCATAGCCAAGCGCGGCGTAGAACGCCTTGGTAGCGATGTTGTCGTGCCGCACCATGAACATGATCTTGGGGCAGCCGCGTGCCTTGAGCCACTGTTCGGCGGCGGCCATCAGTGCCGCGCCGATCCCGGCGCGACGCTGCGCGGGATCGACGCCGAGATAGTAGACCCAGCCTCGATGGCCATCGAAGCCCACCATCACGGCGCCTGCGAGCGCGCGGTCGGTTTCCGCGAGCAAGACATCGCTCGTCTCGTTGGCAAGGGCGAGGCGGAAATCGGCGTTGGCATCGTTCCACGGGCGGGTCAGGCCAGCGGCCTGCCACAGTGCGACGGTGGCCGCTTCGTCGGCGGGAAGGGCGGTGCGGATGGTCATGCGTCTCGTGCTCTTTCGCCAAAGCCGATGAGGAAGCGCAAAGGCTGCGCCTTTGCAACCCTGCGCCGCGCCTTGTAAGGGGCGGCATGTCCACCCATTCCGATCGCGCCTGGCTAGACGAGGCGATCCGCCGCATCGCGGCCGACTACAACCGTTCGGCCGATACGCACCTGATCCGTGTCGAACTCCCGCGCTATCCGGGCATCGACCTCTATCTCAAGGACGAGAGCTCGCATCCGACCGGCAGCCTCAAGCACCGGCTGGCGCGTTCGCTGTTCCTCTATGCGCTGTGCAATGCCAGGATCGGGCCGGACACCTGCGTGATCGAGGCGTCTTCGGGATCGACCGCAGTGTCGGAAGCCTATTTCGCGCGGATGCTGGGCCTGCGCTACATCGCGGTCGTGCCCGCGACGACGGCCGAGGCCAAGCTCGAGGCGATCCGCTTCCAGGGCGGCGAGATCCACAAGGTCGACGATGCGCGGACCGTCTATGCAGAAGCCGAGCGGCTCGCGGTCGAAACGCGGGGCATCTACCTCGACCAGTTCACCAATGCCGAGCGCGCCACCGATTGGCGCGGCAACAACAACATCGCCGAAAGCATCTTCGCGCAGATGGCGCAGGAAGCGCATGCGGTTCCTGCATGGATCGTGTGCGGGGCGGGGACGGGCGGTACTTCGGCGACGATCGGGCGCTTCATTCGCTACCGCGCGCACGCCACGCGGCTGTGCGTGGCCGATCCGCAAGCGTCGGTGTTCCACCGCCACTTCGCCGATCGCAGCGTGACCGGCCTGCCGCCGGGCGAAGCGTGCTGCATCGAAGGCATCGGCCGGCCGCGCGTCGAACCGAGCTTCGTGCCCGAAGTGATCGACCGGATGATCGCCGTGGCCGACGCCGACAGCATCGGTGCGATGCGCGCGCTGTCGCAGGCGCTGGGGCGCAGGGTCGGCGGCTCGACCGGCACCAACATCGTCGCCTGTGCGCAGATCGTGCGGGAAATGGCGGCGCGCGGGGAAACCGGCAGCGTGGTGACGCTGCTGTGCGATGGCGGCGATCGCTATGCCACGACCTACTACGACGATGCCTGGCTCGCTGCGCGGGCAATCGATTGGCAGCCGGCGGCGGGGGACATAACGGATCTGCTGGCGGGGTGAGGGGGCCTCGGCCCGGGGTTCAGTCCTGCGGAGGCGCCTTGATCATCTGGGCTTCGAGCACCGCGCGAAGGGCTGACGAAAGCGGCGAAGAGCCGCTGGCATCGGCCTGCACGAAAACCGTCGTGCACAGTCCGGCGCAGCGTCCGCCCTGGAACAACGCCTGGCCGATCTCGTACGACGAGGTGCCGATGCGCAGGATGCCGGTGCGGATCTCGACCGTCTCGTCATCGCGGTGGAAGACTTCGGCGAGGTAGCTCACCCGGCTGTCGGCGGTGACGATGCGGCCGCGGCCGTGCGCGGCGCCCAGCGATTCACCGCTGGCGGCGTTCGTCGCGTTGAAGATCGCGCGCGAAAAGCGCGAGCGCGCTTCGTCGTAGTATCCGGCCACCGCGATGTTGTTGACATGCCGCAGCATGTCTTCGTCGGTATAACGCGTCTGGATCTGGCAGACGTGCGGATAGATCGCGGGATCGAGCCGCCAGGCGGGGGGCTTCATGGGTGTGTCCTTATTCCCACTCGATCGTGCCGGGCGGCTTGCTGGTGTAGTCGTAGACCACGCGGTTGATGCCCTTGACCTCGTTGACGATGCGGGTCGCCACGCGGCTGAGGAAGGCGGCATCGAACGGGTAGATGTCGGCGGTCATGCCGTCGGTGCTGGTCACGGCGCGGAGCGCGCAGACGCTGTCATAAGTGCGGAAATCGCCCATCACGCCCACGGTCTTGACCGGCAGCAGCACGGCGAAGGCCTGCCAGATGGCATCGTAGAGCCCGGCGTTGCGGATCTCCTCGAGGTAGATCGCGTCGGCCTTGCGCAGGATGTCGCAGCGTTCGCGCGTCACCTCGCCGGGAATGCGGATGGCGAGGCCCGGCCCGGGGAAGGGGTGGCGGCCGACGAACACGTCGGGCAGACCCAGCTCGCGGCCCAGCGCGCGCACTTCGTCCTTGAACAGTTCGCGAAGCGGTTCGACCAGCTTCATGTTCATGCGTTCGGGCAGCCCGCCGACGTTGTGGTGGCTCTTGATCGTGACCGAAGGCCCGCCGGTGAAGCTGACAGATTCGATCACGTCGGGATAGAGCGTGCCTTGCGCAAGGAAGTCCGCGCCGCCGACCTGACGGGCTTCTGCCTCGAACACGTCGATGAAGGTCTTGCCGATGAACTTGCGCTTGGCTTCCGGGTCGGTGACGCCGGCAAGGCCGCCGAGGAACAGCGGCGAGACGTCCTTGTGCACCAGCGGGATGTTGTAGTGGTTGCGGAACAGGCTGACGACCTGCTCGGCCTCGCCCATGCGCATCAGGCCGTGGTCGACGAACACGCAGGTCAGCTGGTCGCCGATCGCTTCGTGGATCAGCACGGCGGCAACGGCCGAATCGACGCCGCCCGAAAGGCCGCAGATCACGCGGCTGTCGCCGACCTGCTCGCGGATTTCGGCGATCTTGGTCTTGCGGAACTCGGCCATCGTCCATTCGCCGGTGCAGCCGCAGACGTGGCGCACGAAGTTGGCGATCAGCCTGCCGCCATCGGGCGTGTGAACCACTTCGGGGTGGAACTGCGTGCCGTAGTAGCGCTTCTCGTCGTTGGCCACGACGGCGAAGTGCGCGCCGTCCGACATCGCGACCGTGCGGAAGCCCGGCGCGAACTGGGTCACCTTGTCCTCGTGGCTCATCCACACCTGGTGGCGCTCGCCCACGGCCCAAAGCCCGTCGAACAGTACGCACGGCTCCGTCACGGTCAGGAACGTCCGGCCGAACTCGCCCGAATCGCCGGGTTCGACCGTGCCACCCAACTGGTGGCTCATCACCTGCTGGCCATAACAGATGCCCAGGATCGGCAGGCCGCTGTCGAACAGCACCTGCGGGGCGCGGGGGCTGCCATCGGCGGGCACGCTGGCGGGCGATCCCGACAGGATGATGCCCTTCGGCTTCATCCGGTGGAACGCAGCCTCGGCCTGCGTGAAGGGGGCGATCTCGGAATAGACGCCCGCTTCGCGCACGCGGCGGGCGATCAGCTGCGTGACCTGGCTGCCGAAGTCGACGATCAGGATCGATTCTGAAGGCTGGATGCTCATGGCTGGCCGATAATGAGAGCGGTTGCGGCTGTCCAGAGACGAGAGCGGCGTTGCACCGCCGGTTTTGCGCATACGGTTGCATTTGTGCGGTTGCAAATCCTGCAACTCACCCAGCTTTGTTCGCATTTGCAGCATACGCCAAAAAGCGTATTTGCGGCCTCGTTCCGAACGCTCCTGCAATCCACCACCCTGCCGGCGCCGACGAACTGGGAGACTGCCTGGGAGTGCCTTCAACAGGAGGACACTATGCGCAGCATCGCTTCTTACGTGCTGCCGATCATCGTTGCCGCTGGTGTCAGCGGCATGATGTTCACCGCGACGCTCGTCTGAGCTTGTCGCGGTGCCCGGCACTGAACAATCAAAATGGCTGCCCTGAACCTTGGGGCAGCCGTTTTGCTTTGTGCCGCACCTGTGTCTAGCTTGGCTTGCGTGACCGTCACCCGCTTTGCCCCCAGCCCCAACGGGCCGCTCCACCTCGGCCATGCCTGGTCCGCGATCGTGGGGCATGATCGTGCCAAGGCCGATGCCGGTGAATTCCTGCTGCGAATCGAGGATATCGACGGCGCGCGCAGCCGGGCGGACCTGGCCGACGAATTCCGCCGCGATCTCGATTGGCTGCGACTCGATTATCGCGAAGTCGCCCCCCAATCGCAGCGCGTAGCCACCTACCGCGACGCGGCAGATTCGCTGCGGGCGATGGGCCTGCTCTATCCCTGCCGCTGTACCCGGGCCGAAATCGCCGCTGCGGCAACGCGCATGGGCCCCGATGGGCCGGTCTACCCCCAGACGTGCCTGCATCGTCCGATCGCACCGGGTCCCGGCGTGGTCTGGCGGCTCGATGTGGAACAGGCGGCGGACCTGTGCGGCCAGCTGACCTGGACCGACGAGCGGCGCGGAGAACAGGTGGCGCGGCCCGAATTGTTCGGCGACGTCGTGCTCTGGCGCAAGGATGCGCCGGCAAGCTATCACCTTGCCGCCACGATCGACGATGCGGCGGACGGTATCACCTGCGTAACCCGTGGCCTGGACCTGTTCCACGCCACCCACATCCACCGGCTGCTGCAGGCCTTGCTCGGGATCGAACCACCGGTGTGGCACCATCACGCGCTGCTGGTCGAGGCAGACGGGCGAAAGCTTGCCAAGCGGCGCGATGCCCCGGCGCTGGCCGAACGGCGGCTTGCCGGCGAAGACGGGCGGTCGGTAGCAGCGGAACTGCGCCATGGTCTTTTGGACACTGGCATTTCCTTTGCCGACACCCTACTTCTTGACGCATGACCTACGTCCTTGTCCCGCTCCTGCTCATCTTCATGGGCCTTGCCGTCTACTCGCTGGTGCGGGGGATCGTGGCGTTCCTCAATACGACCCGCGAGGGGCTCGAACGCGGTGACGAGGGCATCAAGGAAATGCAGATGCTGCAGAACAAGATGATGTTCAACCGCATCAAGTACCAAGGCCTTGCCGTCGCCGTGGTTGCCATCCTTCTTGCGGTGGCGCGCTGACACGAACGGCGCTAGGCGCTGCGTCATGGTCAAGCTCAACAAGATTTACACGCGCACCGGGGACAACGGCACAACGGGCCTCGTCGATGGCTCGCGCCGGGCCAAGTGCGATGCGCGCATGCAGGCGATCGGCGAAGTCGATGAACTGAACAGCGCCATCGGCCTTGCCGCCGTTGTAGCGGAAGCAGCGACTGCGAAGGACCTGCACCGTATCCAGAACGATCTGTTCGACCTCGGTGCGGACCTCGCCACGCCGGGTGAGGATTTCACTCCGTCCGAAATGGTGCTGCGGGTGATTCCGGCGCAGGTCGAATGGCTCGAGCGCGCGATCGACCTGCTCAACGATAACCTGCCGCCGCTCACCAGCTTCATCCTGCCCGGTGGCAGCGAAGCGGCCGCCCGTGTCCACCTTGCGCGCTCGATTGCCCGTCGCGCAGAGCGCGCCGGCGTGGCGCTCGCGCAGGCCGAGCCGGTCAATCCGGCCGCGCTCGGCTACCTCAACCGACTGTCCGACTACCTGTTCGTGCTCGCCCGCGCGACGAATGCCGGCAACGACCCGCTGTGGGTTCCGGGCGCCTCGCGCGGCTGACCCTTGCTCCTGATTGCTATCGCTGGCGCCGAAAGCTAATCCGCGCTCCGTTTCAGTGGAGGGCAGTGCGATGCAGACGGTAGCGGTGATCGGTGCGGGCCAGATGGGTTCGGGCATTGCGCAAGTGGTGGCGCAGGCGGGGCTCAAGGTGCTGCTGTCCGACGTCAGTGTCGAACTTGCCGAAAATGCCAAGGCGAAGATCGCCAAGGGCCTGCTGAGGCTGGTTCAAAAGGACAAGATCACCGAAAGCGCCGTGGCCGAGGCGCTCTCACTGATCGTGCCGGTGGGCGACTACGCACCGATGGCGGAGGCCGACCTGATCATCGAGGCCGCGACCGAGCGCGAGGAGATCAAGCACCGCATTTTCGAAGCCGCGGGCAAGGTGCTGGCCCCCGGCGCGATCATGGCATCGAACACCAGCTCGATTCCGATCACCCGCATGGCGGTGTCCTCGCCCGATCCGGCGCGCTTCATCGGGGTGCATTTCTTCAACCCGGTGCCGGTGATGAAACTGGTCGAAGTCATTCCCGGCCTTGCGACGTCGCGCGAAACGGTCGCGGCGGTGAGGGGGTTCGTCGCGCGGCTGGGCAAGGAAGCGGTGCAGTCCGAGGACGAGGCGGGGTTCATCGTCAACCGCATCCTCGTGCCCATGCTCAACGAAGCCTGCTTCGTGCTGGGTTCCGGCACGGCCAGCGTGGCCGATATCGACAAGGGCTGCAGGCTCGGCCTCAACCACCCGATGGGGGCGCTCGAACTCGCCGACTTCATCGGGCTCGACACCTGTCTCGAAATCATGCGCGTGATCCACGCCAGCACCGGGGATTCGAAGTATCGCCCGGCCCCGCTGCTCGCCAAGTATGTCGAGGCGGGCTGGCTGGGGCGCAAGAGTGGCAAGGGCTTCTACGATTATTCGGGCGAAACGCCGGTCCCCACCCGCTGAGTGGGGGGCACAAGGGAACGGCGCGCCCGGGCAGGCGTAGTCTCCGCACAAAGGAGACACACCCCATGTCCGGCAACAAACCGATCGACACCGCCAGCAACGATGCGGGCGAGAACTTCGACGAGCGCGACCTTGCGCCCGAGGCGCACAACGCCGAGCAGGACGACGAACAGGCACAGGCGCAGACCCTGGCCGACGAGGCGATCGGCCGCGCGACGAGCGTGTTCGGCGAAAACGACGAATCCGACCGCGCCCGTGGCGGCCTGGGTGACGAACCGGGATCGGACACCCCCGATCTGGTCGATCACATGAAGCAGATGGTCACGTCAGGTCGCATCGACATGGACGCCTTCCGCGGAGAGCGGAGCGACGATGACGAGGAGGCGATGTACGGCGAACAAGGCATAGACGACGACACTCCGCGTGGCGCCGAGTGAAGTCCTGCTATTGAGGGGGAGCGTCGATCGGGGCGGTCTGTTCCGCCCCGTTCGGCAGATCGCCGACTTGCGAGGTGACGTCGCGACCGTGGTCGTAGACTCTGACCTCGTACCGCTTCTGTCCGGACTGATCGGGATCTTCACTGGCCGGCGGCTGGTCTTCCGCAGCCCAGCGGGCGAAGCTTGCATGGGCATCTTCGCTGGGAGCGGCCTTGGGGGCAGGCGGTGCGGTAATCGAACGCGATGCGAAGCCGAACAGGCCCGCCACGAACAGGACGCAAAGCAGCATCGCGGCCCAGCGGTTGCGAAACAGGAAGTCCATTTCTCGTCGATCCGTCGCAGTTTTCCGGCCTGGCAGAGATTACCGATCCAACATTAACAACTTGCAAAACGTCGCGGCTTGCAGCGCGTGCGCATGGGGCGCAGAGCGACAGGCTGGACCCATCCGGAGCGCATCGCCTTGCCCACGATCCTGCTGCTGATCTTCTCCAACATGTTCATGACCACCGCCTGGTACTGGCATCTCAAAGGCGGCCCGCAAGTCGCCGAAAGCCGGCCGATCGTGATGGTGATCCTGGTCAGCTGGGGACTCGCCTTCGTCGAATACTGCTTTGCAGTGCCCGCCAACCGCATCGGCTTTGCCGCCGGCTGGAGCGCGGGGCAGCTCAAGGTCGTGCAGGAGGCGATCGCCCTTGTGGTGTTCGGCGCGTTCATGGTGTTCGTGCTGGGCGAGCCGCTGCACTGGCGGCACTTCGCGGCCTTTGCCTGCCTGATGGGCGCGGTCGGCTTCCTGTTCGTCGGGCGCTGACCGATCCTGCCGATCAGCCTTCCTTGGGAGGATCCTTGGCCCAGGGATTGACGTGGGCATGGGCCGAAGCGTCATCGCTTGGCGTCTCATCGGCCGATGGCGTCAGGCGCCAAGCGGTGATCAGGATGCCTGCCGCCCAAAGCAGCGCGCCCCAGCGGCTGCGAAAGATCATGCGATAACCGAACATGGCACAAGGTTACCGCAGGCGAGGTTAATCATTTCCTGATCCGTGCGGCTGGGCGCAGAACCAGCCCTAAGGTGCCGTACGGATGGGGCTTCTTCCGGAACAGACGGGGCTGTGCGCGCAATGCACGGCCCACCCATGCCCATTCCTGCCCTGCGCCTTGTGCCTCTGTCGTTCGCCCTGCTTGCCCTCTTCGCCGCCTGCGCGGTGCCGGCATGGAGCCGTGATACCGAAACCGCCAGCTTCGCATCCTGCGGCGCCGAACGCCGCGTCACGTGCGTCGTCGATGGCGACACCTTCTGGTATCGCGGCACCAAGATCCGCATCGCCGACATCAATGCGCCCGAAGTCGGCCACCCTTCCTGCCCTTATGAGGCGGAGCTTGGCGCTGCAGCCACGCAGCGCCTGATCCAGTTGCTCAACGACGGGCCGTTCTCGCTGGCCGTCGAAGGCGCGCGCACGACCGATCGCTATGGCCGGGCGCTGCGCGTGGTGCTGCGCGACGGCCAAAGCCTGGGTAGCAGGCTTGAGCGCGAAGGGCTGGCGGAACGCTGGAAGGGGCGGCGCGGCAACTGGTGTGCCGCAGCCTGATCGCGCGCAGTCAGGCCGCGCGCAGGTCGGTCACGCCCTTGGCACCCCGATCGGCGGCGGACAGGCCATCGAACACCGCGTCGATGATCCGGGCGAGCTTTTCCTCGGTCAACCGCTCCATGAACATCGTCATGGTGCCGATGGCGCAGTATGGCGCCACCATCTGGTTGACGAGGCTGATCGTCTCATCAACGCCCAGCCCTGCGAAAAAGCCCTCGCCCATCGCCTCGCCGATGATCACGCCAAGGTAGTGATCTGCCAGGTCGACGTAGCTGCGCACTTGTTCGAAGTGTTCGTTGCCGATGTCGATATAGCTCTGGAAGGCTACCGGATCGGCCTGATAGACCTTGCGCATCATGGTGAAGCGCCGCGCGAAGAACTCGTACATCTTGCGCCGTGCGGGCAGGTCGCTGGCGACCACTTCCTCCATCGCCGCAACCTTGGGGCGGAACCAGTATTCGGCCAGCGCTTCGAGCAGCGCGTCCTTGTCCTCGAAATAGCGGTAGACGGTTGCGGGCGACATCCCGGCGCGGATCGCCAGTTCCTGCATCGTCAAGGCTGGGCTGCCCCGCTCTTCCAGCAGCGCGGTCGCGATCTCGACGAGACGTTCGCGGGTCGCCTCGATATCAGTCTGGGCGCGGTTCATCGCTGCTTCCTGTTCCCCGGCAGATGGGCCTATCGGCGATTGTAGGGAGTGCGTGCGGCCGTTTCAATGAAGAGCGGTGCCTTCCAACCGTCACGCGCACCGGCTAGGGATGCCATCACGTTGCAACCGAAACAAAAAACAGGAAATCGCATGCCCCGATCGTTTCGCACCGCGCCGCTCCTTGCCGCCGCCCTGCTGGCCGGTTGCGCCACGCCGTCGGTGCATCAGGCCGCGGCGCCGGTCGAAGTGGGGATCATCGCGTTCAACGATTTCCACGGCAGCCTGGAGCCTCCGCGCCAGTCGGTCATCGCGCCCGACGGCAAGGGTGGGCAGGTGCAGGTGCCCGCGGGCGGCGCGGCGTGGTTCGCCTCGGCGCTCGAATCGCTCCGGTCGAAGTATCCCAATCACCTGACGGTTTCAGCGGGTGACATGATCAGCGCCTCGCAGCTCGCCTCCTCGCTCTACCTCGACGAGCCGACCGTCGGCGTGATGAACCGCCTCGGCGTCGATTTCAACGCGGTCGGCAACCACGAATTCGACCGTGGCCGGGACGAGCTGCTGCGGATGCAGAACGGCGGCTGTGCGAAGTTCACCGCCAAGGAACCCTGCCAGCTGGAGAAGTTCCCCGGCGCCAGCTTCCGCTACCTGGCCGCGAGCACGCTGACCGAGAACGGCAGCCCGCTGTTCCCCGCCACCGGCATCCGCAGCTTCGGCACCGGCAAGCGCAAGGTATCGATCGGCGTCATCGGCCTGACGCTCAAGGGCACGACTGATCTCGTCAGCCCGGCGGGGATCAAGGGCCTGACCTTCGCCGACGAGGCGGACACGATCAACGCCGCCGTTCCCCAGCTCAAGGCGCAAGGGGCCGATGCCATCGTCGTGCTGATCCACCAGGGCGGCAAGACGCAAGGGGCGCCCGATCCCAACGGCTGCAACCAGCTGGTGGGCGACATCAAGCCGATCCTCGCGCGGCTTGACCCGCGGGTCGATCTGGTCGTTTCCGGCCACACCCACTGGGACTATGTCTGCGACTGGAGCCAGCAGGATCCGGCCCACCCCGTTCTGCTGACCAGCGCCGGGGTCTATGGCAAGGAAATCACCGACATCCGGCTCGAGATCGACCCCGTCACGCACAAGGTCGTTTCGAAGAGCGCGCACAACGTCATCGTCCAGTCGGTGCCCTACACCTCGTCGCGCGGGCCGCTCGGCAATACCGACCTCTATCCGCAGTTCGCGCCGCGCCCGGACATTGCCGCCTATGTGCAGCGCTATGTCGATGCCTCCAAGGCCTATACCGCGCGCGGCGTAGGCAAGCTGTCGGGCCCGGCGACCAAGGGCGAGGGCGCCGAAAGCGGCGTGGGCGGTACGCTCGGCAACGTCATCGCCGATGCCCAGCGCGACGCCACGGCCAGCGCCGGCGCGCAGATCGCGTTCATGAACCCCTTCGGCATCCGCGCTTCGCTGGTCCCCGCCGCCGACGGTTCGCTGACTTTCGGCGACATCTATCAGGTCCAGCCCTTCGGCAATCAGGTGGTGACCGAAACGCTCACCGGGGCCGAGATCAAGGCAGTGCTCGAACAGGGCTTCGACGACAACGGGCCCGACCAGGCGCTCGCGCCCTCGTCCGGCTTTGCCTATGTGGTCGATCGCAGCAGGCCGGTGGGCAGCCGGATCGCCTCGATCACCTTCAACGGCAAGCCGCTCGACATGACCGCGCGCTATCGCGTGACGATCAACGGCTTCCTGTCGCAAGGCGGCGACGGCTTCACCATCCTTGCCAACAAGCCCGAGGCGGTGACCGGCCCGACCGACATCGATGCGCTCGAAAGCTGGCTGCGCGCTGCGCCGATGCGCACCGTGCCGGCCGAACAGCGCGTCACTTTCGCGGGGGCAGCGGGATGAAGCCCGACGTCCGGCGCACGTATTCGGCGTAGTCCGGTCGGCGCTTGGCCATGCCGCGTTCGAGCATCGGCTTGCCCGACCACTTCGTCAGCGTGAAGGTCAGGAATACCGGCCCGATCAGGCCGGCCAGCGCGACCGGCAGCCCGGCATCGGCCGCCATCAACCAGATGCCCCACCACACGCAGGTGTCGCCGAAATAATTGGGGTGGCGGGTGTAGCGCCACAGGCCGGTGTCGAGCACCTTGCCCTTGCTTGCCGGGTCGGCGCGGAAACGCGCCAGTTGCGCGTCGCCGACGCTTTCGAACACGAAGCCCACCAGCCACAGCAGCGCGCCCGCCGCCACCAGCGCTCCGGGCGCGCCTTGCCCCGGCGCCAGGATACCAAGCTGGGCGGGCAGGCAGGTCAGGTAGAGCAGCACGCCCTGCATCGCGAACACGATGGTCAGCGCGGCGATGGCAAAGCGCCCCTCGGCCTTGGCCTTACCCAGAATGCGGGCATAACGCGGATCCTCTCCGTTCGCGCGCCAGCGGCGGTAGAGGTGGAGCGCCAACCGGACGCCCCAGATCGTCGTTGCCGCCGCTATCAGCACCGCGCGCAAGGGCGCATCCGCGCCAACCTGCGCCAGCGTCAGCAGCGCAAGGCCGGCCATGCCGCCCGCCCACACCGCGTCGACGAAGCTGACGTCGCCGATCCGCACCGCGATCCGCCACAGCACCAGCATTGCCAACGCAAGGACAGCGGCATTGATCACAAGCACGTGCATCATGACAGGAGATCCTCGAAATTGCGGATGCCGCGCTCCGGGTGGCGGGGGGTGACCGTCTGGTAGATCGCGGCGATCTTGCGCATGTCGGCCTTGTAATCGCCGCTCGGCATGATGGTGGGGCCCAGCCCGCCGGTCTTGGTGCCATAATCCATCAGCCCCACCACCATCGGCACGCCAGCGGCCAGCGCGATCTGGTAGAAGCCCGTGCGCCATTCGGTCACCGCACTGCGCGTGCCTTCGGGCGCTATGGTCAGGACGAAGCGGTCACGGTTGCGGAACTCCTCGACCATCGCCTGCACCACGTTGCGCCGCTGCTTGCGGTCGATCGCGATGCCGCCCATGTCGCGCATGAAGCGCCCCAGTGGCCAGCGGAACAGACTGTCCTTGGCCATGAACCGCGCATCGAGCCCGAGCGCGTTCACCAGGCCGAGGAAATAGACGAAGTCCCAGTTCGAGGTGTGCGGCGCGGCGATGATCACGTAGCGTCCGCCCGGCGGGGGCGTCCCCACCGCGGTCCAGCCCTGCCGGCGATAGAACCACAGCAGCGCCCGCCGCATCAGCCGCGACAGCAGGCTCGGCCGCGCTTGTGGCGCAACGGTATCGGTCATCCCCATCTCCCGCGGTCGAGATTATCGCAGCCCGGCCGGATTGTCGAAGGGAACAAGCCGCCCCTTGGTGCCGTTGCCCGCAGATGGACAGAGCATCGGAAATTCCCTCGCCTTATCCGCCACTTGGCGCTTCGCGCTGGCCGGCGGTGCTGTGGATCGTGCGCCACGGGCAAAGCGCCGGCAACCTGGCGCGCGATGCCGCCACCGAACAGGGCCTTGCGCGCATCCCGCTCACCCACCGTGATGTGGACGTGCCCTTGTCCGATCTCGGCCGGCAGCAGGCAACGGCGCTCGGGCGCTGGTTCGCCGAAGCGCACGAGGATGGCCGGCCCGAAGTTCTGCTGGCCTCGCCCTACGTCCGCGCGGTGGAAACTGCGCAGCTTTTCCGCGCCAATGGCGGCTGCACCCCCGATGAGCCGGTGTGCATCGACGAACGCCTGCGCGAAAAGGAGTTCGGCATCCTCGATGGCCTGACCACCAGCGGCATTCACGAACTCCAGCCCGAACAGGCCGAACTGCGCCGCCTGCTCGGCAAGTTCTACCACCGCCCGCCCGGCGGGGAATCGTGGGTCGACGTGATCTTCCGCCTGCGCGCGCTGATGGACACGGTTTCGCTCCACCATGCCGGTCGCCGGGTGATGATCGTCGCCCATCAGGTCGTGGTGCTGTGTCTGCGCTACATCATCGAAGGGCTGGACGAAGCGCAGGTGCTGGCGATCGACCGCGAAGGCGATGTCGCCAACTGCGGCATCACCGAATATCGGTTCGATCCGGAAGCGGGCCACCACGGCGCGCTGGTGCTCGCCCGCTACAACGTCACCGCGCCGATGGTTGCTGATGACACCCCCGTCACCGCCGCGCCTGACAAGATGGTCGCCGCGCGTGGGTGAACGGCTCGAACCGCTCGATAGCGACTGGCTGCGCGCGCACCCGCTGCCGCAACCCGCTTCGGATGCGGACAAGAACGGCCGGGGCAGGGTGCTTGTCGTCGGCGGTTGCGTTACCGTTCCTGGCGGCATTCGCCTCACCGCCGAAGCCGCGTTGCGCGCGGGCGCGGGCAAGGTGCAGGTCGCCACGATCGCCAGCGCGGCGATGGCGCTGGGCGTCGCCATGCCCGAAATCGCCGTCCACGCCATGCCAGAAGCAGAGAACGGCGAACTGGGCGCCTGCGGGGCGTTGCTGGATACGCTTGCGGGCAGGGCCGATGCGGTGATCGCCGGCCCTGCCGTTGCTTGTCATGACGCGGCGCGTCGTCTGGTCGGCGATCTCCTGTCCCACGATGGCGATGCCGAACTGGTGCTCGATGCGGGCGCGCTGATGGTTCTGGCAGAACACGGCGCAAGGGTTGCCCGGCGTGCGCGCCCCGCCGTGCTCACGCCGCACATCGGGGAAATGGCCGCGCTGCTCGGCGAACCCGCCGAAGCCATAGAGGCGGACCGCCCCGCTGCCGTGCGCCGCGCCGCTGAACGCTTCGGCGCGGTCTGTGTGCTGAAGGGCGCAACCAGCCTCGTCGCGGCGCCGGGGGCCGAAACGCTCGCCTATGCCGGCGGCGGTGTGGGGCTGGCGACCGGCGGATCGGGCGATGTCATGGCCGGCATCGTTGCCGGGCTTGCGGCGCGCGGCGCATCGCCGCGGATCGCAGCGGCATGGGCGGTGTGGCTCCATGGGGAGGCGGGGCGGCGCTGCGCCGAACAGACTGGCCCGCTGGGTTTCCTCGCCCGCGAACTGCTCGCGCATGTCCCGGGGCTGATGCGGGCGCTCTGACCCAAGGCCGCACCGGCCTCATAAGGGCTATGACTAGTTCGAGCTTCCTTGACGGTAATAAGCATAGTTATTATCGCCATGGAAAATGCAGAACAACGTCGCCTTCCTGTCCGCGGATGTCAGTCGCCTGATCCGCAAGCGGTTCGATGTCGCGGCGCGCACGCTCGGCGTCACCGGCCCGCAATGGCGCGTGCTCGCCGCGCTTCAGCGCTCGCCGGGCATGAACCAGTGCGCGCTCGCCACCTGGCTTGAGGTGGAGGCGATCACCGCCGGACGGATGATCGACCGGCTCGAAAAGGCGGGCCTCGTCGAACGGCGACCCGATCCTGCCGACCGTCGCGCCTGGCGCCTGTTCCTGACCGAGGCCGCCGATCCGCAGATGGCGCATTTGCGCGAATGCGCCGACGATGTCTTTGCCGAAGCGCTGCAGGGTCTGTCCGAAGACGAACACGAAATGCTGCTCACCCTCCTCGGACGGGTGCGCGCCAACCTTCTCGACGATGCGCCGGGCGAAACGCCTGGCGCTTCCTCTCCCTTAACTTCCAGAATTGCAGCCGAGTGACAGCGATGGCCGAAGCCGACCCGTTCCCTATCCACCAGGACGCTGCCCAGGCGGCGAAGGAGCATGCCGCCGCCACGCGCCGCAAGCGCGTTCGCCTCGTGCTGATGACCGTTGTCCCCGCGCTGATCATCGGCGGGGGGCTGTGGTACTGGTTCGGCAGCCCGGGCGAGGTCGAAACCGACAATGCCTACGTCAAGCAGGACATCGTCTCGATCGCCGCTGAAGTGAATGGGCTCATCGTCAAGGTGGCGGTGCGCGACAATCAGCACGTCAAGGCGGGCGACGTGCTGTTCACCATCGATCCCTCCTCGTTCCGCGTGGCGATGCAGCAGGCCGATGCGCAGATCGCCTCTGCCCAGGCCAAGGTCACGGCGCTGCAGGCCGACGTGGGTGCCAGCGCTGCCGATCTTGCCGCCGCGCGCGATGAAGTGCGGCTCGCAGAAGCCAACTATGCGCGCGGAAAGGCGCTGATGGATCGCGGCTTCAACACCCGCGCCAGCATGGACCAGGCCGATTTTGCCGTCGCCAGCGCGCGCGACAAGCTTCGCGCGCTCGAGGCCGAGGTCGCCAAGTCGCAGGCCCAGCTTGCCAACGGCGCGCAGGTGCCGGGCGTCAATCCCGCCATCGCCGCCGCCCAGGCGGTCCGCGCCAAGGCCGCGCTCGACATGACGCGCACCGTCGTGCGCGCGCCGGCCGATGGCCGCGTCACCCAGATCAATCGCCTGCAGATCGGCCAGATGGTCTTTGCCGGCGTGCCGATGCTCTCGATCGTGCGCGACGAAGGCGCGCGGGTCGAAGCGAATTTCAAGGAAACCGACCTTGCCCGGATGCGTGCGGGCCAGCCGGCGGAAATCCGGCTCGATGCCTATCCAGGCCTCAGGCTCAAGGGCCATGTCGATTCGATTGGCGTGGGAACCGGTTCCGAATTCGCCGTGCTCCCGGCACAGAACGCCACCGGCAACTGGGTCAAGGTGATCCAGCGCGTGCCCGTGCGCATCGCCATTGACGAAAAGACCGACCGTCCGCTGATCGCGGGGCTCAGCGCGCTGGTCAAGGTCCATGTCGGCAAGGACTGAATCGCCCGCTGCCGCCACCCCGGCGGCGCCATTGCAGACGGCGAACCGGCCGCTGCTGATCGTCGCGGTGATGGCCGCGATGGTCATGCAGATCCTTGACACCACGATCGCCAACGTGGCGCTGCCCCACATGCGCGCATCCCTTTCAGCCACGCAGGAGACGATCACCTGGGTGCTGACCAGCTACGTGCTTGCCTCGGCGGTGGCGCTGCCGCTGGGCGGCTGGCTCGTCTCGAACTTCGGTTTGCGTCGTGTTTTCGTCATCTGCGTGATCGGCTTCACGGCTGCCTCGGTGCTTTGCGGCCTGTCGCAGAGCCTTACCCAGATGGTGCTGTTCCGCGTCGCACAGGGTCTGTTCGGTGCCTTTCTCGGCCCGTTTGCTCAGACCGTCATGCTTGACGTGTCGACACCCGAAGAACGTCCCAAGATGATGAGCCTGTTCAGCCAGGGCATCATGCTCGGCCCCATCGCCGGGCCGGTGCTGGGTGGCTGGATCACTGAGAATTCGGACTGGCGCTGGGTGTTCTTCATCAACGTGCCGGTGGGCATCTTCGCCGCGCTCGTGCTCGTTGCGCTGCTTCCACGCACGCAGGTCCGCCCGCAGCGCATGGATATCCTCGGCTGGCTGTTCGTCGCGCTCGCCTTGTCCGCTTTCCAGCTGATGCTCGACCGGGGCGAAACCAAGGACTGGTTCGGCTCTGGTGAAATCGTCACCTATGCGGTCATCGCTGCGGTGGGCGCGTGGCTGACAGTGGTGCATCTTTCCACCACGCCCCGTCCGATCTACGCCCGGCGCATCTTTTCCGACCCCAACTTCGTTGTCAGCATGGGCCTGCAGTTCCTGATGGGCTCGATCCTGATCTCGGTATCGGCGCTGATGCCGGGGCTGCTGCAGAACCTCTATGGCTATCCGGTGATCGACGCCGGCTTGCTGCTCGCCCCGCGCGGCATCGGCATGCTCGCCTCGATGATGGTGTTCGGCAAGCTCATGGGCAGGATGGACCCGCGCCTTGCACTGGGCATCGGTCTGGTGGTGACCGGATGGTCGTTGCACATGATGGCGGGGTGGTCGCCCAACATGCCGACCGGGCCGATCATCGTGTCGGGCGTGATCCAGGGCATCGGGATGAGCTTCACCTACATGCCGGTGAACCTGATCGCGTTCTCGACGCTGCCCGGGCAATACCGCACCGATGCGGCGGGCCTGCTCAACCTGTGCCGCTCGATCGGCTCCTCGATCGGCATCGCGGTCGTCACCGTGCTGCTGAGCCAGGGCATCCAGCGCAACCACGCCGAATTGACCGAGCGCATCACGCGGATGAGCGTACCTGCCGATCTCGACCGCATCACCGCTTATGGCGGCGCGGCGGAAAGCGTCGCGCGCGTGGTCGATGGCATGGTCAACCAGCAGGCGGCGATGATCGCCTATCTCAACGATTTCTTCCTGATGGCGCTGGTTTGCTGGGCGACGATTCCGGTACTCGCCCTGGTCAAAGTCAACCGCAACGCGTCCGGGCCGATGCCCCAGATGGCCGCGGACCACTAGGCATCAGGTCACGCGGCGGGCGCGATCTCGTCGGGCCACGCGGCCATGCGCGGGGTGGATCGGCGCAGGAAAAGCGACGGCAGCTTCACCAGCATCAGCGACTTGTGAATGCACCAGTCGGCCCAGACCTCGCGCCAGCGCGCCTTGGCCCGCCCGTTCTTGAGCAGCCAGCGCGCATAGGGCTGCCAGTGGTCGGGCTCGTCCTTTTCCACGATGCGGAAGATGCGCGACAGAATCGCGTCCGACTTCACGTGCCGGTTGCGCAGCAGCACGTCGACTTGCGTCACGCCGCGCTGTTCGGTCAGCATGATCACCCGGCACAGCTGTTCGAAGCGGGCTGGATTTGAGACGATCTCCGCGGTGTCGAGCTCTTCGATCGGGCAGCCGAAAACACGCTCGATAAAATGGTCGATGTGCCCGCAGGTCCGGTCGACCGCCAGGGGCATCCGGCCCTGCCGTTCGAACCAGCGGCGGAACATGACGTAATGCTTGCGCTCGTCCGCGCGGTGCTTCTCGACCGCGGCGATGAACCCGGCTTCATCCGGGCATCGCGCGCGCACTGCTTCGAGCACGCGGTCTAGCGACGTGTAGCCGCGGTGTTCGTTGTAGATGTAGATCGAGGCGAGGACATCCAGGAACCGCTCCCGGAAGGCTTTGAGCGGTCTGAGCATGGCGCGGTATACTCCCGGCAGAGCCGATTGTTCCCGATCAGCGCTTGTGGGGGCAGCCCTGCAAGCCTATCGGCGGCGGCAGGAAGGATCCTCGCGATGGCCCTGTTTAGCAATCCCAAGTTCCGCTGGATCGTCGAATGCGGCTGGAAGGGCCGCTGCCCGCGTTGCGGCAAGGGCCCGATGTTCCGTGGCTGGCTCAAGCTCGCCGACAAGTGCGAGGCCTGCGGCCTCGACTACAGCTTTGCCAACGCGGACGATGGCCCGGCCTTCTTCGCGCTGTGCATTACCGCCTTTCCGCTGACCTTCATCGCGGTCTGGGTCCAGGTTGCCTACGATCCGCCGTGGTGGGTCCACCTGCTGACCTCGGTGCCGATCCTGGGCATCGGCTGCCTTGCCACGCTGCGCCCGTTCAAGGGCTGGCTGGTCGCCTCGCAATACGTCAACAAGGCGGTCGAGGCGGGTACCGAAGGCCTGTGGGCCAAGCTCAACGCGCGCGAGGGCGAAGCCCGTAACGGGACCGCGCCCAACGACACCAGACACTGACGGGTTCGCGCCGTGCCGATGGGGCGGCGACAACCTGCGCTGCGGCAAACGATGGCCGAAAAAAAGCCCGGCTGTTGCCAGCCGGGCTTGGAAGTTTTGGGAGAGGATGCCTGAAAGGCCTGTCCTATATGCTCGCGACTCGGCTTTTGTGCAAGTGCGAAATGGGTCAATTCGGTTGCATTTAATGCAACTGACCCCTGTGAAAAAGGTCAGGGTCGGCGGAATTTCAGGATAAATCGGTCCGTCTTGCCGCGAACGGCAGGATCGAAGACGCCAACGTCATGGGGATCGTCAGTGCGGTGCAGCACGTCGCTGCTGCCTTCGAACACGAAGCCTGCCCCTTCCAGATCAGCTCTGACCCGTGCCGGATCGATGCGGTGATACTTGTCGACCACCGCGCGCGGGTCGCCCGCCGGGCCGACGTGGTCGATGATGACCACGGTGCCGCCGGGGCGGACCGCCGCAAACCAGTTCTTCAGCACGGCCGGCACGTCGAGCGCGGGGTGCTGGTACTTCTCCGATACGAAGTACAGATCGTGGTATTCGAGGTGCGCGAAGATCCCGTCGAGGCTTCCGGGCGCCAGCACTTGCGCCTGTGCCGGTGCAAGCAGGCTGAGCACGTTGGGATGCGCCTGCGTGATTGCCACCCACACTTCTGGCTTGGCAAACGCGGGGCTGTTGATGGCATAGACCCGACCCTTGGGCCCGACCACGTCCGCCAGCAGTTCGGTGTAATACCCGCCGCCCGCGCCCCAATCCGCCACCGCGCTTCCGGGCTTGAACCCGGCGAAGGCCAGCACCTTGTCGGGCATCCGGCTTTCGTCGAGCTTGCGATTGGCATCGCTGCGGTGGCTGTCGGCAATTGCGACGCCGACCGGATCGGGCTTCGCCGCCTTTTTCGGCGCCGCTGCGGCGGGGTGGGCCAGCGCCAGCGCGCCCAGCACGGCAAGCATGGAAATCGGCTTCATCTCGTCTCCCCTTTCAAAGGCCGTGGACAAGATCAGCGCGACTTTGCGCAGCCCCGCTCGATCTCGGGACCGATCGTCCGCGTGGCCCGATAGGGATAGATGCGGTCGGACATGCCATCGCTGCAAGGGCCTTTCTCGATGCGTAGGGTCAGCGGCTTGCCATCCAGCGCACCGCTCCATTCGGCAAAGCCGGGCCCATCGCGCCGGGCCACGGTGATCGACATGCCCGAGGGGAAATCGGGCGTGCCGTACGTCAACGTCGTGCCGACAACGTCCGCGCTCCAGAACGGCTCGGTGCCGATCGCGCGCAGCTTTCGGGGCAGGTCCAGTGGTTCCGCGCTCGCCCTTGATGCCGGAGAAGGGGCGGCCAGCGGCGTCGTCCGCGCCTGCACGTCGGCGCTTGCCGCAGCGTCGGGCGCCGTCGCATCGATCGGCGGAGTGGGGGATTGCCTGGAACAGGCGGCCAGCAGGACCAGCCCGATCACGGGCGAGAGGCGGATTTTCACGCTCAACGATCTCCTGCCCCCGGATTGTCAGGGGCAGGATAGCCGCGCCCGCCTCAATGCGCCAGCAGCAGCGGCACTTGCGCGCGGTCCAGCATCGAACGGGACACCCCGCCAAGCAGCAGTTCGCGCAAGCGGCTCTTGCCGAACAGGCCCATTACCACCAGTCCGGCGCCGAGCCGAAGCACCGCCTGTTCGATGGTGAAGGCGATCGTCCCGTTGGGCTCCACCTCGTGCACGTCGGCATGGATGCCATGCCGCGAAAGATAGCTGGCAGCCTCGCTCGCTGGAAAATCGTCCGACTTCTCGCGCACCGTCAGCAGGTGCACCGCCGGGGCAAGGTGCAGCAGCGGAAGGCTGGCGCGCAGGGCGTTGGCGGATTCGTATCCTCCGTCCCAGGCCACCACCACCGGTGCATCGAAAGCCAGCATCGGCACTCCGCGCGGCAGTGCCAGCACAGGGCACCGCACTTCCAGCGTCACTTCCTCCAGCGCCGGATCGTCCAGGCTGACCACGATCACGTCGGCAAAGCGCGAAGCGGCGGCCAGCCCTTCGACGCGGCCATCGTCCACCACGGTCACGTCGAAGGGCACGTCCTGCCGGCCCAGCCGCTGGTTCAGCGTGGCGGCAAGCTGTTCGTCCTCGGCGCGCACTTCGTTGATCGCCACGGCGGAAAGCGCGGCGCCGCCGAACGGCTCCCACAGCGCCATCTGCGCGAACGGCGTGGCGATCTGGAAGGTCACGTGGCCATCGGTGGCACGGGCGAGGGCAAGCGCGGTTTCGACACGGTCGTCGAGCGTTTTGGCGTTGTCGGCTGGGCAGAGAATGGAGCGCATGGGGATCCTCCTTGGTCTCGATCCAGAGCACGATGGGGCCGCTTGGCCGATTCGCACATGATCCAGGTCAAATCTGCGAAAATTCAGGCAATTGGCGCCATCGGGCCGCGCGCGGTGCCGGCGTTCGCTGCGCGGGCCTTGCGGCGATTAGTTGATCCGTTAAGGAAGGCGCGAAACCTGGCATGAGAGGAACGGGCGAATGGCCTTTGCGGCGGTGATTTTCGATTTCGGCGGGGTCATCACCTCGTCCCCGTTCGAGGCGTTCAACCGGCTGGAGGCAGAGCGCGGCTTGCCCAAGGATTTCATCCGCTCGATCAACGCCCGCAATCCCGATACCAACGCCTGGGCGCTGTTCGAACGTGCCGAGATCGGCCGCGACGAATTCGACCGCCTGTTCGGCGAAGAAGCAGCCGCGCTCGGCCACGCGCTGGAAGGCCGCGCGGTGCTCGATGTGCTGGCAGGCGCGGTGCGCCCCGCGATGGTGCGCGCGCTCGATACGCTCAAGGCTGCGGGCTTCCGCCTCGGCTGCATCACCAACAACGTGCCCACGGGACACGGTGCGGGCATGGCCCGCAGCGGTGACAAGGCCGATGAGATGGAGCAGATCTTCGCGCGCTTCGAACACGTGATCGAAAGCAGCAAGGCGGGCGTGCGCAAGCCCGATCCGCGCATCTACCAGATGATGTGCGATCACCTCGGCCTCGCCCCGTCGGACTGCGTCTACCTCGATGACCTTGGCATCAACTGCAAGCCGGCCGCCGCGCTCGGCATGCACGCGATCAAGGTGACGAGCGGTGAACAGGCGCTCGCCGACCTGTCGCAGGCGGTTGGCATAGACCTGCTGGCAAACGCCTGAGGTCAGATCCGCAGGGTCCTGGCCCGCCGGAACAGTTCCAGGATCAGCGGGTCTTCCTCGCGCCCGCGGATCGCGGCTTCGAAGCGGACCTCGCGCGCCGGGCGGGGCAGCACCTCGACCAGCGCCCCGCTCGCAAGATCGGCGCGGACCATCGGCTCTGGCAGCACCGCTGCGCCGCGTCCGCCGCGCACGATCTCGATCAGCAGGCGCACGTTGTTGCAGGTGGCGATACCCCGCGCCGCCATCCCGTTCGCGGCAAGGCTTTCGCGCATCGCGCCGTGGATTGGGGAGTTGGTCGGCAGCGTCCACACCGGTAAGGGCGCATCGAACCCCGCCTTTGCGGTCTCGGGACTCGCCACCCAGACAAGCGCCACCGCCCCGATCGGCGCGGTGACCAGCCCCGGGCTCGCCACCGGGCCCGCCAGGAACACCAGATCGCTGCGGCCGGTCTGCACCTGCTGCAGCATCCGCGCGGTCAGGTCGATCTCAATCTCGAGCGAAACGCCGGGCAGGTCCTGCTCCACCGCGTTGACGAAGCCGGGCAGGCAGGTCGCCGCCGCGATCTCGCCCGCGCCCACCCGCACCACGCCCGTGGCGCCGGCAAAGTCGCTCGCCTTCAGCAGGGCGCGTTCGAACCCGGCGAACAGCGGTTCGCAGTCACGCACCAGTTCGCGACCCTTGGCGGTCAGCACCACGCCGCGCCCTTCCTTGCGGAACAGCGCGACGCCAAGTTGCTCCTCCATCTCGCGCACTCGCGCCGATATCGCCGGCTGGGTTGTGTTGAGCCGCTCGGCGGCCGCGCGGAAGGTGCCGAGCCGGGCAATCCACAGCAGCGTTTCGAGGTGATAGAGGGCTAGGCGACGCATCACTACAGTTTATCGGATAAGATAAAAAAGTATCGCTATTTTCGATTGGTTGTCCGGGGTAGGCTTTGCCGACAATTCGGAGGATCTGATGGCAAAGAAGCTCTACCCCGATGCCGCCGCCGCGCTCGACGGGCTGCTGCGCGACGGGCTGCTGATCGCGTGTGGCGGCTTCGGCCTCTGCGGCATTCCCGAACGACTGCTCGATGCGGTGCGTGACAGCGGGGTGAAGGACCTGACCTTCGCCAGCAACAACGCCGGCATCGACAACGAAGGCATCGGCAAGCTGCTGCGCACGCGGCAGGTGAAGAAGATGATCTCGTCCTACGTGGGTGAGAACAAGGAGTTCGAACGCCAGTACCTTTCGGGTGAGCTCGAGGTCGAATTTTGCCCCCAGGGCACGCTCGCCGAACGGATGCGGGCAGGCGGCGCGGGCATCCCCGGCTTCTACACCAAGACGGGCGTCGGCACGCTGGTGGCCGAAGGCAAGGAAGTGAAGAGCTTCCACGGGGAAGACTACATCCTCGAGGAAGGCATCTTCGCCGACCTCGCCCTCGTCAAGGCGTGGAAGGCGGACGAGACCGGCAACGTCGTGTTCCGCAAGACCGCCCGCAACTTCAACGTGCCTGCCGCCACCTGCGGCCGGACTTGCGTGGTCGAGGTCGAGGAGATCGTCCCCACGGGCAGCCTCGATCCCGACGCGATCCACCTGCCGGGCGTCTACGTCCAGCGGCTGATCGTCGGCAGCCCCTACGACAAGAAGATCGAGTTCCGCACCGTTCGCGAGAAGGAGACCGCCTGATGCCCTGGTCACGTGACGACATGGCGGCCCGGGCCGCACGCGAGCTTGAGGACGGTTTCTACGTCAACCTCGGCATCGGTATCCCCACGCTGGTGGCCAACCACATCCCCGCCGGCATGACCGTGACGCTGCAGAGCGAGAACGGGATGCTGGGCATCGGGCCGTTCCCGGTTGCGGGAGAGGAAGATCCCGACCTGATCAACGCCGGCAAGCAGACGATCAGCGAGCTGCCGCAGTCGGCCTATTTCGACAGCGCGCAGAGTTTCGCGATGATCCGCGGCGGGCACATCGACCTGACCGTGCTGGGCGCGATGGAAGTGGCCGAGAACGGCGACATCGCCAACTGGATGGTGCCCGGCAAGATGATCAAGGGCATGGGCGGGGCGATGGACCTTGTCGCCGGCGTCAAGAAGATCATCGTGGTGATGGAACACTGCGCCAAGGACGGCAGCCCCAAGTTCATCCCGGCCTGCACCCTGCCGCTGACGGGGCGCAACGTGGTCGACATGATCGTGACCGACCTTGCCGTGTTCCAGCGGCCGGATCATTCCTCGCCCTTCCGCCTGATCGAGCTTGCGCCCGGCGTCACGGCGGACGAAGTGAAGGCCAAGACGACCGCGCACTTCGAGGCCTGATCTGGCAGGCGGCGGGGTCGCCAGCGAAGGAGGCCCCGCATGTACACCCTGATCACCGCCAACCGGAACTATTCGAGCTGGTCGCTGCGCCCCTGGGTGCTGATGAAGGCGCTGGGCATTCCCTTCGCCGACCGGCTCGAACCGTTTGCCAAGCCGGTCAACTACGACGAGTTCCGCGCCTTTTCGCCGACCGGGCAGGTGCCGGTGCTGATCGATGGCGAACGGACGGTGTGGGATTCGCTGGGCATCGCGCTGTACCTTGCCGACCGGCACGGCGGCGTGTGGCCCGATGATGCGGCGGCCAAGGCGTGGGCGGCTTGCGTCGTGGCCGAAATGCACGGGGGCTTTTCGGCTCTGCGCAACGATTGCACCATGAACGTCGGCGTGCGGGTCAGCCCCAAGCCGATGCGCCCGCCGCTGGTGAAGGACGTGGGCCGCATCCGCGAGATCTTCGAGGAAGGTTTAGACCGCTTCGGCGGCCCGTGGCTGGCGGGCGAACGCTTCAGCGTGGTCGATGCCTTCTACGCTCCGGTCGCCTTCCGCATCCGGACCTATGGGCTCGACGTCGGGCGAGGGCAGGCCTGGGTCGATCACATCCTTGCCTGCGAACCGATGCGCCAGTGGGAAGCCGAAGCGCTGATCGAGAGCTGGCGGGAAGAGAGCCACGAGGCCGAACTGGCCGAGACCGGCGCGATCATCGAGGACTATCGCAAGGCCCCAAGTTGACAAAGTTGACAGACTACAATGGGCAAATGTCCACTTGCAGGCAGCATGAGCGCAGATGCTCGCATAGCTTGGTCAAGCTGCTGATATAATTTGGCATTATTCGTCCTCCGCTGAATTTCGCGGTCTTATAATGGGCGTCCGCGATGTAGGACATGTCTTGCATATGCAAGACGCGTGTCAACTTCATGTCACGAGTTAATTGATCGATTAAGAATCGACTGGAAATTGCCGTCGCGTTGTGGGACATCCTCTGCCCGACAAGGCCGCCGCAAGAGGTGCGCGGCGGACGAGAGGATGGACCCGATGAACAACGCCGTGAGCCGCATGGTCGGTTGCGAATTCCCGCTCTTCGCCTTCAGTCACTGCCGCGACGTGGTGGTTGCGGTGAGCAAGGCGGGTGGTTTCGGCGTGCTGGGCGCGGCGGCCTTCTCTCCCGAAGAGTTCGAGCGCGAACTCGCCTGGATCGACGAGCACATCGATGGCGCCCCCTATGGCGTGGACGTGCTGGTGCCCGAAACGGTCGATCCGCGCGTGCTGGCGCTTTCGACCAACGCCGCGCGCGCGGCGGCGATCAGCCCGGAGCACAAGGCGTTCACCAGCAACCTGCTGAACAGCTACGGCGTGCCGCCGGTGGGCGAGGACATGGGCGTGCCCGAAGGCGCGGGCATCACGCCCGAGATCGGCCTTGCGCTGATGGAGGTCGCCTTTCGCCATCCCATCCGGATGATCGCCAACGCGCTGGGCATCGCCCCTGCCAGCATGATCGAGGAGGCGCACAAGCGCGGCATTCCGGTGGGCGCGCTGGTCGGCGCCAAGGAACACGCGCTGCGCCAGGCGGCGGCCGGCGTCGACATCATCGTGGCGCAGGGCGGCGAAGCCGGCGGCCACTGCGGCGAAGTGGCGACGATCGTGCTGGTCCCCGAAGTGGTCCGCGCGCTGAAATCTGCGGGCTACGAGACGCCGGTGCTGGCCGCCGGTGGTATCATGACCGGCAGCCAGATGGCGGGCATGATGGCGATGGGCGCACAAGGGGCGTGGTGCGGATCGGTGTGGCTGGCGACGACCGAGGCCGAGACCAGCGAGACCTTCCGCGACAAGATGGTGGCCGCGCGCAGCCGCGACACGGTGCGATCGAAGGCGCGCACCGGCAAGCCCGCGCGGCAATTGAAGACCGGCTGGCACGAGGCGTGGGAAGGGCCGGACAGCCCCGGCACGCTGCCCATGCCGCTGATGGGCCTCGTTTCCGAACCATCGTTCCGCCAGATCGAAAAGGCGGCGGCAGGCGGTAACCAGGGCGCGCGCGATCTGGTCAGCTATTTCGTCGGGCAAGGGGTCGGCCTTGTCGAGCAGGTGCGTTCGGCGCGGGCGGTGGTGCAGGAATTTCGCGAGGAATTCGCCGAAGCCGCAGGCAATCTGGTGGCGATGATCGGGGACTGACGCGCGCTGTCGCAACCTTCGACGGCGAGCGGCGTTTGAAAACCCGCGCGCCGGTTCCTAGCTGGGATGCCGGTCCCATTCGCTGGACGGAAAGAAGGCGGTTTTTCATGGCAGACGCGGCAACCATCCCCGACAGCAGGGTCGTGCGGCTTCAGGTCGCAGGCTCGCGGCAGGAAGAAAGCGGCCACGGCATCGCGCGGATCAGCCGCGCGGTGATGGGCCAGCTCGGCGTGACCGAGGGCGACGTCATCGAGATCGTCGGCAAGCGCAGCACGGCGGCGCGCGCGGTGCTGCCCTATCCCGAGGACGAAGGGCTCCAACTGATCCGCCTCGACGGGTTGCAGCGCGCCAATGCCGATGTCGGTTCGGGCGAACATGTCGAAGTGCGCAAGGCGGACAGCCGCCCGGCGCAGCGCGTGGTGTTCGCCCCGGCGCAGCGCGACTTGCGCCTGCAGGGCCCGGCGGCGGCGCTGAAGCGCAACTTTGCCGGTCGTCCGCTGGTGACGGGCGATCTCGTCGCCACGGCCGGGCAGCAGCAGGTCAATCGCGGCGACATGCCGCCGCAGCTGCGCCAGATGCTGAACGCGCCGGCCTTCGCTTTGACCCAGATCCGTCTGACGGTGGTGTCGACCGTGCCCAAGGGCGTGGTCCACATCGACGAGAACACCGAAGTCGAACTGCGCGCCGAGTACGAAGAGCCGCGTTCGAGCCGCGCCGACGTCAATTACGACGACGTGGGCGGCATGACCGACACCATCCGCCAGCTGCGCGAGATGGTCGAACTGCCGCTGCGCTATCCCGAACTGTTCACGCGCCTGGGCGTCGAGCCGCCCAAGGGCGTGCTGCTGCATGGCCCGCCGGGAACCGGCAAGACGCGGCTGGCGCGTGCCGTCGCCAACGAAAGCGATGCATCGTTCTTCACCATCAATGGGCCCGAGATCATGGGCTCGGCCTATGGCGAGAGCGAGAAGCACCTGCGCGAAGTGTTCGAGGAGGCGACCAAGAACGCCCCTTCGATCATCTTCATCGATGAGATCGATTCGATCGCGCCCAAGCGCAGCCAGGTGCAGGGCGAGGCGGAAAAGCGCCTCGTCGCGCAGTTGCTGACGCTGATGGACGGCCTGCAGGCGCGGTCCAACCTGGTGGTGATCGCGGCGACCAATCGGCCCGACGCGGTCGACGAGGCGCTGCGCCGGCCGGGCCGGTTCGACCGCGAGATCGTGGTCGGCGTGCCCGACGAAAGCGGGCGGCGCGAGATCCTGGGCATTCACACCCGCGGCATGCCGCTGGACGAGGATGTCGACCTCAAGGAACTCGCCCGGACGACGCACGGCTTCGTCGGCGCCGACCTTGCCGCGCTGGCGCGCGAGGCGGCGATCGAGGCCGTGCGTCGGATCATGCCCAAGCTCGATTTCGAGCAGCAGACGATCCCGCAGGACGTGCTGGACAGCTTGCGCGTTGACCGCGACGACTTCCTGCAGGCGTTGAAGCGCGTACAGCCTTCGGCGATGCGCGAAGTCATGGTGCAGGCGCCGACGATCGGCTGGTCCGATGTCGGCGGTCTGGACGACGCGCAGGAGAAGTTGCGCGAAGGCGTCGAGCTGCCGCTCAAGAACCCCGAGGCGTTCCACCGGCTCGGCATCCGGCCGGCCAAGGGCTTCCTGCTCTATGGCCCGCCGGGAACCGGCAAGACGCTGCTGGCCAAGGCGGTTGCCAAGGAGGCCGAGGCGAACTTCATCGCCATCAAGTCGAGCGACTTGCTGTCCAAGTGGTATGGCGAGAGCGAGCAGCAGATCGCGCGGCTGTTCGCCCGCGCCCGGCAGGTCGCGCCGTGCGTGGTGTTCATCGACGAGATCGACAGCCTGGTGCCCGCGCGCGGGACCGGGGTGGGCGAACCGCAGGTGACGGCGCGCGTGGTCAACACCATCCTTGCCGAAATGGATGGCCTTGAAGAACTGCAGTCGGTGGTGCTGATCGGTGCGACCAACCGGCCGAACCTGGTCGATCCGGCGCTGTTGCGCCCGGGCCGGTTCGACGAGCTGGTCTATGTCGGCACGCCGAGCGCGGAAGGGCGCGAGCACATCCTGCGCATCCACACCGCGAACATGCCGCTGGGCGCGGACGTCAATCTGGCAGACGTGGCGAAGAAGACCGAGCGCTTCACCGGCGCCGATCTGGAGGACGTGGTGCGCCGGGCCGGCCTCAACGCCATCCGTCGCGCCGGCGGCGAAGTGCAGCAGGTGATCGGAGTAGACTTTGCCGAGGCGCTCGAGGATTCGCGCGCGACGGTGACCGAGGACATGGAAGCCGAATACGGCCGGATGAAGGGCGAGCTCAAGAAGCGCGCGATGGAGCCCAGTCCGATCGGGTTCCTCAGCCCCGGCATGGTCCAGCCGATCCGCGAAACCAAGCACGGGTAAGCGCAGGGCGCTTGCCTGAAAACCAACGGAAAGGCGGCGGGAAACTGCCGCCTTTTCTTGTGGCTCGCGGGGTGTCCCGCGCTTCAGGTTTCGATGGGGAAATCCAGCTCCACGACGATGCCTTCGGCTTCGAAGCGGCGGACGATGGTGCCGCCGAGCTGGCGTTCGGAACTGCGGATCAGCATCGAGCCGAAGCCTTCGCGCCCCGGCTTGCCGCCTTGCGGGGGCACGAAATCCTGCCCCTGTTCGGTCCAGCGCATCCGTACGCGGCCGGCCTCTTGGCGCCAGTCAACCTTGAGCAAGCCGCCCGGGCGCGCCCAGGCGCCGTACTTGACCGCGTTGGTGACCAGCTCGTGCAGCACGAGGCCCAGTGGCACGGCATGGCGGCCGGAAATCACCAGCGGCCCGCCCGTCACTTCGCACTTCTCGCTGCTCGACCGGTAAGGGGCGAGCGCCTTGCCGACGAGATCGGCGATATCGACCTGCGTTTCGCCGGGCGAGCCTTGCGTCACGTCGTGCGCGGTGACCAGCGCATGGATGCGCTTGGCGATGCGGTCGACGGCGGGGGCGGCCTCTGGATCGTTGCGCGCCGACATCTTCACGATGGCCAGCACCACCGCGAAGATGTTCTTCACGCGGTGGTTCAACTCCTTGGCCAGAAGGTCAGCCCGGTCGCGTGCTTCGGCAATGGCGTCGGCATTGGCGGCGGCGGCTTCGGCCTGCGCGGTGCGGATCGCCTGCCACAGCCCCAGCACCAGCGCGCAGACGATGACGACGAACAGCAGCGCGAGCGAGGGCACGATGCGCCCTTCGGCTTTCGCCGCGCGGTGGGTGGCATCGTCGAGATGCGCGCGCTCGGACACCTCGAGCCGGCGCACGGCAGAGCGCAGGCCGTCCATCGCGATCTGGCCCTCGTCGGACAGGATGCGGGTCTGCGCATCGACGATGCGGCCCTGTTCGACCAGCTTGATCGTGGCCGACATCTCGGCCCACTTGGCATCGCCCAGCCGGTCGATCTCCTCGAGCAGGGCAAGCTGCTGTTCGTTGACTTCGTTGCCGAGCCGCTGGCGCAGGGCCTCGCTCTCGCGCTCGTAGTCCGAGCGCCCGCGGAAATAGGGCGTCAGGTAGCGGCGATCGTTGGTGATGAAGTAGCCGCGCTGCGCCGTTTCGCCGTTGATCGCGGCGGTGACCAGTCCGTTGAGCGCGGCCAGCACGGCGGACGTGCGTGTCGCCTGCTCGCGCTGCACGCGTTCGGCCTCGACGGTCGCGAAGATCAGGGTAAAAGTGCCGAGCAGCGCCATCGCGACGACGGTGAACAGGGCCAGCGTCGGCACGCGTGGAGCGCGGCGCCACCAGCGTGCCTGCAGCCGGGGCTCGGCGGATGGATCGCTGGCCATAGGCGGGCGTGCCTAACCTATGTTAGGCGCAACGGCAATGGTACAGCAGGGGGCATGCAGAGGGCATCCGCGTGGCGCGAATGCTTGACGCCGGGCGCGCTCTTGCCTATGCGCCGCCCCCTGATTCCGCGTCACCTCGCTTGCCGGGGCGACCAGCCATCCGATTCGAACGAAAAGAGCAGACCGATGAAGCGCACTTTCCAGCCCAGCAACCTCGTGCGTGCCCGCCGCCACGGCTTCCGCGCCCGCACCGCCACCGTCGGCGGTCGCAAGGTGCTGCGCGCCCGTCGCGCCCGCGGCCGCAAGAAGCTTTCGGCCTGATCGCCGACCCGACGCAAGGTCCGGGCGGGGCGTCTGCCATGACGCCGAAGCTTGCGACCATTGCGAAGCGGGCGGACTTCCTTGCCGCAAACCATGCAATCCGGGTCGCAAGGCCCGGATTTGTGCTGTTGGTGAACCCACTCGAACGCAGCGACGGATCGCAGCGCTTCGGCGTGACGGTGACCAAGAAGATCGGCAATGCGGTGGTGCGCAACCGCATGAAGCGCCGCTTCCGCGCGCTGCTGCGCGAACTGCTTCCCACCAGCGGCGTCGCCGGTGCCGACCACGTGCTGATCGGCCGCGAGACGGGAATCGAGCGCGACTTTTCCCTGCTGCGCGAGGAACTGGCCGGCGCACTGGCGCGGGCCGCCGCGGGCAAGGGCGATCCGCCGCGCGGCCGGGGCGGGCGCAAGGGTGGACCGGGGGGCAAGGCGACGGGCAAGTCGGCACCCAACCTCCACGGGCGCGGCAAGTGAAACGGCTGCTCATCCTGGTGGCGAAGGGCTGGCAACTTGGTCCTTCGCGCGTGCTGCCGCCATCGTGCCGCTATGCGCCTTCGTGTTCGCAGTACGCGATCGAGGCGCTGGAAAAGCATGGTGCGATTAAGGGTGGCTGGCTTGCCGTGAAGCGGCTATTGCGCTGCCACCCATGGGGCGGCCACGGCTATGATCCGGTGCCCTGAGCGGCGCGGGACCGGCGCCGAGAGACATTCCCCTGACGACGATTTGAACGAACGCGAGGCATAGTGGAAAACCAGCGCAACCTGATCCTCACGGTGGTCCTGATGGGCCTGCTGCTGATCGGCTGGGATATCGGCCTGCGGTATTTCTACCCGCAGAGCGCGCAGAAGCCGAAGGCCGTTGCCTCCGCGCCCGCTGCCGCCGGCGATGCCGCGCCCGCCAAGCCCACCCGCGAAGGCGGTCTACAGAACCCCGCCGACCAGGCGCTGGAAAAGCAGGACCTGACGCAGGCGCTGGCCGCGCCCACCCGCGTCGCCATCGACGCGCCGGGCCTGAAGGGTTCGATCAACCTGATCGGCGGCGCGATCGACGACCTGACGCTGGCCCGTCATCGCGAAGCGCTCGACAAGACCAGCGCGCCGGTTCGCCTGTTTTCCCCCGCCGGCACCCCGGCGCAGCATTTCGCGCAGCTTGGCTGGGCAGCCAAGGGCAGCTTTGCCGTGCCCGACCAGCGTACGCAGTGGACGGTCGAGGGCGCGAAGCTGACGCCGGCGACCCCGGTCACGCTCAAGTGGACCAACCCCACCGGTCAGACTTTCGCGATCCGCTATGCGATCGACGAAAACTACATGATCACCGCGACGCAGAGCGTGACCAACGCCGGTGCGGCGCCGGTCGTCGTGCAGCCGATCGCGCAGATCAACCGCACCGACCGCACCGCGAGCGTCGATACTTGGCAGGTCCATTCGGGCCCGATCGGCGCGTTCGACGGATCGGTGAACTTCGCAACCAACTACAAGGACGTGACCGCCGCCGGCACCGTGGCCGCCGCAGGCAAGCCCAACTGGATCGGCTTTACCGACATCTACTGGCTGTCGGCCCTTGTCCCCGATGCGGGCGCAAAGGTGGATGGCGATTATCGCGCGCTGGGCAACGGCCTGTTCTTGGCCGATCTGCTGTACCAGCCGGTTACCGTCGCGCCGGGGCAGACCCAGACGCAGAACGTGCGCCTGTTCGCCGGGGCCAAGGAAAACAAGATCCTTGAGGCTTACGAAAAGCAGGGCGTGACCAACCTGTCGCTGTCGATCGACTGGGGCTGGTTCCGCTGGTTCGAAAAGCCGATCTTCTGGCTGCTCGATTCGCTGTTCCGCACAGTGGGCAACTTCGGCGTGGCAATCATCCTGCTGACGCTGATCGTACGCGGCATGATGTTCCCGATCGCCCAGCGCCAGTTCGCCAGCATGGCGGCGATGAAGGCGATCCAGCCGAAGATGAAGGCGCTGCAGGAACGCTACAAGGACGACAAGCAGAAGCAGCAGCAGGAAATCATGGCGCTGTACAAGCAGAAGGGCGTCAACCCGCTCGCCGGCTGCCTGCCGATCTTCCTGCAGATCCCGGTGTTCTTCGCGCTGTACAAGGTGCTGGTGCTGACGATCGAGATGCGTCACCAGCCGTTCGGCCTGTGGATCCACGATCTTTCCTCGCCCGATCCGCTGCACGTGCTCAACCTGTTCGGCCTGCTGCCGTTCACCCCGCCGAGCTTCCTTGCCATCGGCCCGCTGGCGATCCTGCTGGGCATCACGATGTGGCTGCAGTTCAAGCTCCAGCCTTCGGCGATGGACCCTGCGCAGCAGCAGGTGATGAGCATCATGCCGTGGATGATGATGTTCGTGATGGCACCGTTTGCCACCGGGCTGCTGATCTACTGGATCACCTCGAACCTGCTCACCATCGGCCAGCAGCGCTATCTCTACAGCCGCCATCCGCAGCTGAAGGCGCAAGGCGCGAAGGACCAGCAGGACATCGACCGCGCCGTGGCACGCGACAAGAAGGCGTCGGCTTCGAACAAGCCGAAGGCACGTTGAGCGAGCCCCTGACCCCTTCGCCCGCAGAGGTTGCATCTTCCAGCCTGTCGCCGGAGGAACAGGCCGTGCGTGCCGAGCTGATCGAGCGCGCCCGGCTGCTGTTCGCGGGGCGGATCGACTTCCTCAAGTCGGCCCCGGCGCTGAAGTTCCTGCCCGATCCGACGGTCCCGGAAGTGGCTTTCGCGGGCCGTTCGAACGTGGGCAAGTCGTCGCTGCTCAATGCCCTGACCGGGCGCAAGTCGCTGGCACGCACGTCGGTGACGCCGGGCCGCACGCAGGAGCTGAACTACTTCGAAGTGGGCGAGCCGACCCGGCTGCGGCTGGTCGACATGCCCGGCTACGGCTTTGCCAAGGCGCCGCCCAAGGTGGTGGAGCAGTGGCGGCGGCTGGTGCGCGACTTCCTGCGCGGGCGCGTGGTGCTGAAGCGCACGCTGCTGCTGATCGACAGCCGCCACGGCATCAAGCCGGTGGACGAAGACATGATGCAGATGCTCGATGAAGCGGGTGTCGGCTATCGGGTGGTGTTGACCAAGGCGGACAAGATCAAGGCGAGCGAGCTGGCGGCGGTGACCGCCGCGACCGAAGCGGCCGCGCGCAAGCGCACCGCCGCCTATCCGCAGGTGATCGTCACGTCCTCAGAAAAGCGCATGGGCATCGAGGAACTGCGTGCCGCCGTGCTGGAAGACGCCGAACAGTAGGCCGTCACGAATGCCGCGTCTTTTGCTGCCAAGAAGAGCGGCCCTGCGACAGGCTCAGGCGGCGGCGCTGCGGCCCGGCAACTGTATGTTGAGCACGGCGTCCAGCGTATCGGGCTTGGCCAGCAGGTAGCCCTGGACATAGTCGTAGCCGGCCAGCGTCGCTTCCATCAGCTGGATCTCGGTCTCGATCCCTTCGAACACGCAGGACAGCGATAGCGTGCGCGCCAGCGTGCGGATCGCGCTGACGAGCCGCCGGCCGACCGGATCATCAAGCCGCGCCGCGAAGCTGCGGTCGATCTTGAGGATATCGAGCGGAAGCTGGTGCAAGGTGCTGAGGCTGGAATAGCCGGTGCCGAAATCATCGAGCGCGATCCGCGCGCCGGCGGTGCGCAGCTGTTCCAGCGCGCCGCGCGCCACGTCGGGATCGTGGATCAGGCTGTTCTCGGTAATCTCGAAGATCAGCCGATCGGCACATTTGCCCGAGACGTCGATCATCGTAAGCAAGCCGTAGACGGTTTCCGGATCGGCGATGTCGGCCGGCGCAAGGTTGAAGGACACGCGCATGTCCGCCGGCATCCGCGCCATCTGCGCCAGCACCTTGCCGAACAGGGTCAACGTGATCGTGCGCGCGATGCCGAGCCGTTCGGCCGTGGTGAACAGCATTTCCGCCGGGACCGGGCCAAGGGTGGGCGAGGACCAGCGGGCAAGCGCTTCGAGCCCGCTGATCTCCATCGTGCGGGTGGAAACGACGGGCTGAAACACGACGTCGAGTTCGCGGTCGAGATCGGCGGTCTGCAGCGCGGCTTCGAGCGCCTGTTCTGATCGGATCAGCTTTTCCAGCGTGCCCGAGAAGCGCACGCACGTACCGCGGTGCTTCTTCTTGGCATGGTACAACGCGAAGTCGGCCCGGTCGAACAGATCGTGCGCGCTGCTGCCCGCCTCCGGCCACGAGGCAAGGCCGCCCGAGCAGCCGACCGCCACCGCCGTATCGCCGAGCTGGATCGGATGCTGGATCTTTTCGCAGATCTGCTGGCCGACCCGCGCCGCGGCTTCCATGTCGCCTTCGACGATCAGGCCGAACTCGTCCCCGCCAAGCCGCGCGATCGTCACTTCGGCGGTGCACAGCGCGCGCAGGCGGTCGCCCACGGCCTGGAGCAGGCGATCGCCTTGCGCATGGCCGAGCGTATCGTTGACCGGCTTGAAGCGATCGAGATCGATCACGCCGATGCAGAACGGCGCATCGGCGCGATCGCGCGCCAGCATCGCGTCGAGCCGGGCGAAGAAATAGCGCCGGTTGGGCAGCCCCGTCAGCGCATCGGAATGGGCCAGGCGGGCGTTTTCCTCGCTGAGCCGATGGGCCGAGGCGCGCTCGATCTCCAGCGCCTGGCGCGAGGCTTCGAGTTCGACGAACGAGGCGAACGAATCGCGCAGGACCTTCAACACGACGATGCCGACCAGGCCGATGTTGATCGCGATGGCGATCATTACCGGCGTGCCGTTATAGAGGCAGTAGGCGAGGAAGATGCCGAGCACGCTGTAGGTGACGGCGTGCGCCGAGCGGGGCAGGTAGCCTAGGCAGAACACCACTCCCATCACCGTAACCGCGATGAAGATGGCGACGTGGCCGTGTTCGTACGGTCCGCCATAGCGATCGAGCCACAGCGCCCAGAGCACGAAGGCGAGGCTGAACACGACCGCGAACACCGTGGTGCTGCGCATGCGCCGCGTGACCACGGCAATGTCGATCGCCTGCAAATCGATCGGGCGAACCCAGTGAAAGAGCCGCGCAAGGCTCGCGAGCACGAGCATCAGCGGGATCGCCCGGGTGAGCAGGGGTGGGGCGAGGTTCTGGTGGGTAAAGGCAAGCGCGGCCGCGTTGACCGACAGCATCAGGTACAGCGGCGCGATCTGCCGGCGCAGGTTAAGGAACTGCGCGACGATCAGAGGACGGCGCGCATCGGCACCGACCGTCGCCGCAGGGGCGGGGGAGACGAGATCGGGCGCGCGCATGGCGGGTGACTAAGCGCGCACCGCTTACCGATTGGGAGTCAGGGGCCCTACGCATTTTTGCGGGGATCGACGATGACCAGCCGGTACTGTTCAGCCTCGACAGGCATTTGCTGAATGGGTAGGCGAAAAGTCCAAGGCGAAAGCGAGGCGCGGGACCCGATGAAGCTGGTAATCGGCAACAAGAACTATTCGAGCTGGTCGCTCCGCGGCTGGCTGGCTTGCAAGCAATCGGGCCTCGCCTTCGAGGAAATCACCGTTCCGCTTTATGGCGAGGACTGGGATGAGCGGAAGACCCGCGACGGGGCGCTGGCGCCGTCTTCGGGCAAGGTGCCGATTCTGTGGGATGGCGAGGGCGAGGACGCTGCCGTCGTGTGGGACAGCCTTGCCATCATCGAATACCTTGCCGACAAGGTCGGACGCGATCGCTTCTGGCCCAAGGATGACGCGGCACGCGGCATGGCGCGCTCGATGGTGGCGGAAATGCATTCCAGCTACCTGCCGCTGCGCCGGCAGATGCCGATGAACGTGCGCCGACGTGTGACCGGCATGGCGGTGAGCGAGGACGTGCGCGCCGACATCGTCCGCATCCTGACGCTGTGGGCCGAAGCGCGCGCCCGCTTCGGCCAGGGCGGGCCGTTCCTGTTCGGCACGTTCTGCGCGGCCGATATCATCTATGCGCCGGTTGTCTCGCGCTTCCTGACCTACGGCGTGGGCGTGCCGGGCTTTGCCCAGGCCTACATGGAAGCGATGTGGGAACATCCCTGGATGCAGGCCTGGATCGCTTCGGCCGAGGAGGAAGAATGGACGATCGAGCAATTCGAGGGAGCGCAGCAGGCATGACGCTCGATCCCGTCGTCCTGGCCGAGCGGCTGATCGATTGCGAAAGCGTGACGCCTGCCACGGGCGAAGTCTTTGCCTGCCTCGAAGCGATGCTCGTGCCGCTGGGCTTTGCCGTCCACCGCTTCGTGGCGGGTGAGCCGCCGGAGGGACCGGTCGAGAACCTGTTTGCAGTGCGCAAGGGGCCTGCGGGATCGCGCCATTTCGCCTTTGCCGGCCACCTCGACGTGGTGCCGCCGGGCGAGGGCTGGTCGAGCGGACCGTTCAAGGCCGAGCGGCGCGGCGAGCTGCTTTACGGGCGCGGCGCGGTCGACATGAAGGGCTCGATCGCGAGCTTCGTGGCGGCCGTAGCGGATATCCCGGCCGAGGCGGGGACGCTGAGCCTGATCATCACCGGCGACGAGGAAGGTCCGGCGAAATACGGCACGGTACCTTTGATCGCGCACATGCGTGACGTTGGCGAACTTCCCGACCTCTGCCTTGTCGGTGAACCGACTTCGGTCCACCGGCTGGGTGACATGGCCAAGATCGGGCGGCGCGGCTCGGTCAATATCTGGCTGTCGGTCAAGGGCAGCCAGGGCCATGTCGCCTACCCGCATCTGGCCGACAACCCGATCCCGCGGCTGATCGCCATGCTCGCCGAACTGGACGCGCTGGTGCTCGACGAAGGGAGCGACTGGTTCCAGGCGAGCAACCTCGAGATCACCGACCTCGAAGTGGGCAACCGCGCGACAAACGTGATCCCGGCGGAGGCAAAGGCGCGGCTGTCGATCCGTTTCAACGACCTGCACACCGGGCAGGGACTTGTCGACCGCGTGACCGAGATCGCCGAGCGCCATGGCGGCACGGCGCAGGCGGTGATCTCTGGCGAAAGCTTCGTCACGCTGCCGGGCGCGTTCTCCGACCTCGTGTCGGCGGCGGTCGAGGCCGAGACCGGGCTCAAGCCGGAGCTATCGACCACCGGCGGGACCAGCGATGCGCGCTTCCTGCGCGCCGTCTGCCCGGTGATCGAGTTCGGCCTGTGCAATGCGACCATGCACAAGACCGACGAGGCGGTGGCGATGGATGACTTGGTGGTGCTGGCACGGATATACCGCCGGATCGCGCTGGCGGCGCTGGCGGTCAGCGCTTCCTGAGCACGATGTAGACCGCTCCCGAACCGCCGTGGCGCTGCTGCGCCGGGCGGACGGCGGCGATGTTGCCGGCGTGCGAGCTGTGGGCAAGCCAGTCGAGCAGCTTGGCGCGGATCGCGCCGCGCCGCTCTCCGCGAAGGTCATGGTCGCCGTGCGGGCGGGGCTTGCCGGCGATGAGCAGGATCACGCGATAGCCCATCGCCAGCGCCTGACCGATGCCGTTGATCAGGCGACCATGCGCCTGATCGAGGTTCAGCCCGTGCAGGTCGATGGTGACGTCCGGTTCGATCGCTCCACGCGATAGCTTGCGGTCCCAGCTCGAATCGAGGCCGTGGCTGGTGAGCGGGCGCGTCGGCGTGGGCGGCGTGGGCGCCAGCGTGCGCGGCGGCGGCACGCGGCCCTTGACCTTCCGGGGTTGGGGTTGCGGAGTGGCATGAGGCACGGTGGTTGTCATTGGCGCTGGCGTAAGCGTCGGTCGCTTGGGGTGCAGCGGGGTGACCGTCTGCGCCACGCGGCGCCACAGTTCGGCTTCTTCGGGACTGAGGCCGCGCGGGCTTCTCACCGGGCACCGAGGCGGGCGAGTGTGCCCTTGGGCAGCAGGATCAGCGCGCGCCCGCGTGCGCTCATGCCGCCAGCGATGCGGCGCGCTTCGGCGCCCGCGCCCCAGAAGCTGTCGAAGCGGTTGGCGCCCTTGATTGCGCCGCCGGTATCCTGCGCGACCCACAGGCCACCGACCTCGGGCCGATCGGTCGACAGGAAGACCGGTGCGCCGAGCGGCACGAACTGGGGGTCGGCAGCAAGCGTGGTGCGCCCCTTGACCGGCACGCCGAGCGCGCCGACCGGTCCATCGCCGGTGATTTCACGGAAGAAGACGTAGGAGCGGTTCTGGCGCATCAGCGCACGCCCTTCGACCGGGTGTTCGCGGATGTAGCGCAGGATGCCCTGCATTGACCCGGGATATTGCCCCGGACCCGTACCAATCAGCCCCTGCGAGGCCATGATCGTGCCGATACCGGTGTAGTCGTAGCCGTTCACCGCGCCATAGCCGATGCGCATGACAGTGCCGTCGGGCGCGCGCAGGCGGCCGGACCCCTGGATCTGCAGAAAGAAGAACTCGGCCGGGTCTGCCGCCCAGGCGATTTCGAGACCCTTGCCGGACAGCGCGCCGTCCTCGATCGCGGCGCGATCCCAGTAAGGTACAAAGCGACCCGTCTCGTCGTAGCGGCCCAGCGGCGTGCGCCCGTCGGGCAGCGGCGGAGCATCGCCCGGCCGAGCGCGGACGAGGTCTGGCGGGACGGCGTAGACCGGAACGTCGAAGCCGGGCTGGCGGGTCCGGACGCCGGCGATTTCGGGTTCGAAGTAGCCGGTGACGTAGGTGCTGCCATCACCGACCTGCGCGGTTTCGAACCAGGTGGCGAAGAAGGTGGCGGCGTTGCTGGCGGGCCAGGTCGCCGCTGCGGCGCAGGCGGCAGCCCAGTCGCTCGGCTGGGTAAGACCACTGGCATCCGGTCTGCGGGTAAGGCGGGGGCAACTGGTCACGAACGAGGCCAGCGCGGCGCGGGCGCTGTCGTCCGTGAAGCCAAGGCCGGGGGTGGCTGGACCTGCGCGCACACCGATGAGCGCAGCGGTGAGCGGCCGTGAGGAGGGGGCAGAGGGCTGAGGAAAAGAGGGTTGGGGTCTGGTGCCGACCGAGGGCCGCCCGCCTTCCGGGATTACCCGCCCGCAGGCGGCAAGAAGGGCGAAAAGCGCGAGCAGCGCGACGGTGCGGACGTTCATCGTGCTCTGCTGTCGGCAAGGAGGGGCGCGATCGGACACACCGCGAGACTATTCAGCGCGGAGCGGCGGAGCAAGCTGGCCTTCGAAAGAAGCAAGGCGCTTCAGCAGCTTCGGTCGAAAACGGGCAGCGCGCCGCCCGTCTCGGTCCGTCAGGCTTCGTCGGTTTCGTCGAGCAGCCAGTCGGGATCACGCGCGGTCAGATCGCGGCTGAAGGTCCACAGATCACGGCTTTCGATCGCATCATGGAGCGAACCGGCGATGACCGTGCCGTCCGAGTCGCGGGTGACCGAGGCAACGTCGGCGGTGAAGCGGACGGTGATGCGGGCAATCGGGGCGCTGTATTCGGCAGCGACAATGCGCGCTTCTTCGATACGGATCAGCCGAGCGTCGATCGTCTCGCCAGCATCGACCCGCGCATCGACCGCGGCGGCGAAACCTTCGTACACGTCGCGGTCGCACAGCTGGGCGAGTTCTTCCTTGTCACCCCGCCAGAAGGCGGCCAGCGTCATGCCGTAGGCACCCTTTGCGCCGGCCAGAAACTGGGCGACGTCAAAGCGGCGATCGGCGGCGATTATCGCGCGAATCCCTGCCTCTGCGGGCGTTTCGAAGGCATTCGCCTCAGGCGCCGGGGCAGCGGGGCGGGTTCCGGCAGCCGCTTTTTCCGGCAGGCGCGGTGCAAGCGCCCGGGGGCTGGCCGATGAAGGATCGGGCTGTTCGATGCGGCGGCGCAGCGGTTCCTCGTTCTGCTCGGGACGACGTCCGAGCACCGAGTAGAGCCGCAGGCCGAGGAAAGCGGCGATCATCGCCAGGATGACAATTTCAACAATCACGCGCACACGTCCCGAACTCGGTCCGGGAGAGGTAACGCGAAAGTTGTTCGCGAAAGCTCTGCCCGGAGCAATGATTCACCGTGCCTCAAATAGGTACGGATTACAAATGAACAACGTGTGGACGGCGGTTAGTTGCCCTTACAAGGGCGCGAGTTGCGCCAGTTTGCCCATGCTTGCCCACAAGGGAACGGACTGGCTGAACGGCCGGTGCTCCGGCGTTGCCCCTGTTCGTGCGGGATGCTAGGCGGCGCGCAACCGATCCATCCCGCATTTCCCATGAAAGTTTGCGACCATGGCCGATGAAGGCAACATCATTTCCGACCTGAACCTGGATGCCGCACCCAACGGCGAGGACACCGCGCCTGCCATCGGCCTGATCTCGCAGTACGTGAAGGACCTGTCGGTCGAGAACCCGAACGCGCCGGAATCCTATCAGTGGACCGAGCAGCCCGAGATGCACATCGATTTCAACATCGGTGCGCGCTCGCTGGCCGAGGACGTCCACGAGATCGAACTGAAGATCAACGCGACGTCCAAGACCAGCCAGGGCACGGCGTTCGCGGTGGAACTGGTTTATGCCGCGCTGATCGGCATGCGCAACGTGCCCGACGAGCAGGCCCACCCGTTCCTGTTCGCCGAAGGTCCGCGCCTGATCTTCCCGTTCGCCCGCCGTATTATTTCCGACGCCGTGCGCGATGCGGGCTATCCCCCGCTGATGCTCGAGCCGATCGACTTCAACGGGCTCTATTTCGCGCAGCTGCAGCAGCGCCAGCAGGAAGAGCTCGCCGCCGGTGCGGGCCAGGCCTGACCAGCGCCTGTTCGAAACCGTTCGGTAGCCGGTCGCGACAGGTGATCGCATGAATCTCCTCAAGGCGACCGGCACCATCGGCGGGCTGACGCTCGCCAGCCGCGTGCTCGGGCTTGTCCGCGACAGCCTGTTCGCGCGCTACATCGGGGCGAGCTTTGCCTCGGACGCGTTCCTCGTGGCGTTCCGCCTGCCCAACATGTTCCGCGCGCTGTTCGCGGAAGGGGCGTTCGCCTCGGCCTTCATCCCGATGTTCAACCAGAAGGTCGCGAACCCCGAGGGCCGGGGCCTCGACGACGGGCTGGTCTTTGCCGAGCAGGCGCTGGCGGTGCTGCTGCCGGTCCTGCTGGCGATGACCGTTCTGCTCGAGGTTCTCGCCTGGCCGGTGACGTTCCTGCTTTCGGGCAAGTTCAACGGCGTTTCGCACGACCAGTTCGCGTTCGCGGTCACGCTGTCGCGCATCACGATCCCCTATCTGATGCTGATCAGCCTGGTGTCGCTGTTTGGCGGCATTCTCAATTCGTTGCACAAGTTCTGGGTCAATGCGGCCGCGCCGATCCTGCTCAACCTGACGCTGATCGCCGCGCTGCTGTTCTTCCATCATGCCGACCCGCTGGTGACCGCACGCAACCAGGCGATCGCGGTATCGGTTTCGGGCGCGTTGCAGCTGGCGTGGCTGGCCTGGGCCTGCAAGCGCAACGGCGTTTCGCTCAAGCTGCGGCGGCCGCGGCTCAATCCAGAGGTCAAGCGCCTGCTCGCGCTGATCTGGCCGGCGGCGGCAGGGGCCGGTGCGGTGCAGATCAACCTGGTGATCTCGACCGCGCTCGCTGCCAGCCTGCTGCCGCATGGCTCGGTTACCTACATCTACATCGCCGACCGGCTGAACCAGCTGCCGCTGGGGCTGATCGGCATCGGCCTTGGCACCGTGCTGCTGCCGACGATCTCGCGCCAGCTGGGTGGCGGCGAGGACAAGGCGGCGATGGAAACGCAGAACCGCGGGCTGGAGCTGGCGCTGCTGCTGACCTTGCCCGCGACGACCGCACTCGTGCTGGCGGGCGAACCGATCGCGGCCGCGCTGTTCGGCTATGGGCGCTATACGGCGCAGGACACGCACTTCACCGCGCAGGCGCTGGCCGCGTTCTCGATCGGCCTGCCAAGCTACATCCTGGTCAAGGTGCTGACACCAGGGTTCTATGCGCGACAGGATACGAAGACGCCGGTGCGCTATGCCACGATGTCGATGGTGGTGAACCTGGTCGGCAACCTGATCCTGATCGTGCCGCTGCAGCATGTCGGCCCACCGCTCGCCACCGCGATCGCCAGCACCGTCAATGTGGCCATGCTCTATCGCACGCTGAACAAGCGCGGGCATTTCGTTGCCGATGCGCAATTGAAGCGGCGCGCGCCACGGCTGGCACTGGCTGCGGTGGCGATGGGCGCGGTGCTGTGGGCGACGCAGGGCTATCTGATGCCCTATGTCCACGGCAGCTGGGCGATCCGATTTGCCGCGCTTGCCGTGCTGGTCTGTGCGGGCATGCTCGTCTATGGCCTCGCCGCGGTAGCGCTGGGCGCCTTCTCGAAGGCGGACCTTGCGCTTCTTCTGCGTCGCAGGCGCTCAACCACCACCTCCACCACGTAAGGCCATCCTGATGCGTATCGTTTCCGGCATCCAGCCCACCGGCAATCTCCACCTCGGCAATTACCTGGGGGCGATCCGCAACTGGGTGGCGATGCAGGACGAATGGACCGCCAAGGGCGCGACCTGCCTGTACTTCCTGGCCGACCTTCACGCCATCTCGATGCCGCACAAGCCCGAAGAGCTTGCCGCTAACACGCGCGAGATGGTCGCGGCGCTGGTATCCTGCGGGATCGATCCCGACCGTTCGATACTGTTCAACCAGGCGCAGGTGCCGCAGCACGCCGAACTGCAATGGCTGCTCAACGGCACGGCGCGGATGGGCTGGCTCAACCGCATGACGCAGTGGAAGGACAAGGCGGGCAAGAACCGCGAAGGCGCGAGCGTTGCGCTGTTCACCTATCCCGTGCTGCAGGCGGCCGACGTGCTGCTGTACAACGCCACGCACGTGCCGGTGGGCGAAGACCAGAAGCAGCATCTGGAACTGGCGCGCGACATCGCGCAGAAGTTCAACAACGACTTCTGCCCCGAAGACGCGCCGCTGTTCATCCAGCCCGAACCGATTATCCCGCCCGAAGCTGCGCGCATCATGTCGCTGCGCGATGGTACCGCGAAGATGAGCAAGTCCGATCCTTCGGACATGAGCCGAATCAACCTGACCGACGATGCCGATACGATCATGGCCAAGGTGAAGAAGGCCAAGACCGATCCCGAACCGCTGCCGACGGAAAAGGCGGGGCTGGAAGGTCGTGCCGAAGCCGCCAACCTTGTCGGCATCTATGCGGTGATGGCGGGAACGAGTGTCGATGCGGTGCTGGGCCAGTTCGGCGGGCAGGGCTTCGGGGCGTTCAAGCCGGCGCTGGGCGACCTGCTGGTGGAAAAGCTTTCGCCGATGGCGGCGCGTTATCGCGAGTTGCGCGAGGACCATGCTGCGCTCGACGCGATCCTGGCCAAGGGTGCGGAAAAGGCGCGGGCGCTGGCCGTGCCGACGCTGGATGCAGCCTACAAGGCACTCGGGCTCGTTCGCTAACACGCTTGAATCGTTGCTGAATGTCGCAGCCCTGCAACAATTGTTGCAGGGGGCATTCAACGCGCATTCAGCACCTCCCACCTAGGGATTGTCCATGCTAGGACTGAGCCACGCCCGCCGTCAGCCGGGGGACCCGGGCCGAACCAGATGGAGTCGCTTAGGATGAAGACCTCTTCCGGCCGTAACCGTTTTGCACTGGCAGTCGCGCCCCTGCTGCTGGCGCTGTCGGCTTGTGCCACCCCCTTCAACGCAAACGTCTCGCGCTACCAGCGCGAGTTGCCGGCGCCGGCCAGCCAGACCTTCGCCGTGGTCCCCGAGGATCCGCGCGACGAAGGCGGGCTCGAATTCGCCAACTACGCCGCGCTGGTTTCGGCGCAGCTGCAGAAGATCGGCTATGTGCCGGGCAACCCGCAGAGTGCCGACCTGCTCGTCAAGTTCGACTATGGCGTCGACAAGGGCCGCGACAAGGTGCGCACCACGGGCTTCTCGGATCCCTACTGGGGTGGCTGGTACGGGCCGGGCTGGGGCGGCTGGGGCCGTCCGGGCTGGGGCGGCTGGGGCCGCCGCGGCTGGGGCTATGGCTGGTACGATCCGTTCTTCTTCGGAGGGCCGGGTTACAACAGCGTGGACGTGATCACCGTCTATACCAGCGGTATCGACATGAAGATCGATCGCCGCGCAGATGGCAAGCGCCTGTTCGAGGGCAAGGCAGAGGCGGCTTCGACCTCCAACCGCCTGCCCTACCTGGTGCCCAACCTGGTGGAGGCGATGTTTACCGACTTCCCGGGGCACAACGGCGAGACGGTGCGCATCAGCGTGGCGCCCGAAAAGAAGAAGTAAGCGCGAGGCGCGGCACTTCGCTCATAAAGAAGGAAGGGCAGTGCTTCGACAGGCTCGGCACGGACGGGTGGACTAAACCTCCTTCTCCGCCTGCCATGAGCTTGTCGAAGGGCTGCCCTTCTTGCTTCTGCTTGCCCATTGACCGCCCGCCGCGTGGCGGGCATCGCCGCCCGATATTCGGCTTGAAATCGGTTTGGGGCGCAGACAATGGCATATACCGCACGCATCCTCCTGCTCGGTTCGGGTGAACTGGGGCGCGAATTCGTGATCTCGGCCAAGCGGCTGGGGTGCCACGTCACCGCGTGCGATTCTTATGACGATGCCCCGGCGATGCAGCTGGCGGATGATCGGCGCGTGTTCTCGATGCTGGATGCAGAGGCACTTGGTGCGACCATCGCCGAAGTGAAGCCCGATTACATCGTGCCCGAGATCGAAGCGATCCGCACCGAAGTGCTCGCCGATTTCGAGGCGCAGGGTTTCAACGTTGTGCCATCGTCGCGCGCGACGATCATGACGATGAACCGGGATCGCATCCGCGAAGTGGCGGCGGTCGAACTGGGTCTTCGCACGTCGCGCTACCGCTATGCCGAAACGCTCGACGAAGTGCGCGAGGGCGCCGCGCACACCGGTTTCCCGTGCGTGATCAAGCCGGTCATGTCGTCGAGCGGCAAGGGCCAGAGTACCGTGAAGGATGCGGCCGGGCTGGAGGCCGCTTGGGATTATGCCGTCGCCAACATGCGCGGAGACCGCAAGCGCGTGATCGTCGAGGAATTCATCGCCTTCGACTACGAAATCACCCTGCTGACCATCCGTCATCGCGGCGGCGTGTCGTTCTGCCCCGCCATCGGCCACCGGCAGGAGCGCGGCGATTATCAGGAATCGTGGCAGCCGACGCCGATGTCAGCGCAGGCGATTGCAGACGCGCAGGCGATGGCGACCAAGGTGGTCGACAACCTTGGCGGCTATGGCCTCTTCGGCGTGGAGTTCTTCGTGCGCGGCGAGGAGGTGATCTTCTCCGAGCTATCGCCGCGCCCGCACGATACCGGCATGGTCACGCTCGTGTCGCAGGACCTGACCGAGTTCGACCTCCATGCGCGCGCGATCCTCGGGTTGCCGATCCCGGCGGAGATCGGCTTGCGGGGGGCCAGCGCGTCGGCCGTGGTGCTGGCCGATCGCCATGCGGATAAGTTCCGCGTCGAGGGGCTTGCCGAAGCCATGGCGGTTCCGGCCGAGGCCATGGACGTGCGCGTCTTCGCCAAGCCCGTGACGCGCCCCTACCGCCGCATGGCCGTGGCGCTGGCCCGCGCGGCGACGACGGATGATGCCCGCAAGCTTGCCGCAGAAGCCGCGAGCAAGGTGCGGCTAGTCTACGAGGACTGATGCGTCAGCCCGGCAGGGCTGAGAGGCCGCCAGTGGAGCCGAAGCCGCCGATGCCGCGTGCGGTATCGTCAAGTTCGCTCACCTCCACCCAGCCGGCCCGGGTCACCGGTGCCAGGACAAGCTGGGCGATGCGGTCGCCGCGGCGGATGGCGAAGGGCTCCTGGCCGAGGTTGATCATGATCACCTTGAGCTCGCCGCGGTAGTCGCTGTCGATCGTGCCAGGGGTGTTGGGCACGGTCACGCCGTGCTTGAGCGCGAGGCCCGAGCGCGGGCGGACCTGGATTTCGAAGCCGTGGGGGATCGCCATGGCCAGCCCGGTGGCAACCGCATGGCGCGCGCCGGGTGCAAGATCGACGTCTTCGGCCGCGACCACGTCCATTCCCGCTGCGCCTGAGGTGGCATAGGCGGGAAGAGGCAGGTCATCGTTGCCAGGCAGGCGCTTTACGAGGACGGGGACGTTAACGGGCGAGGACATCGGCGACCTTTTCGATGAGCGCGGCGGCGGCCGCTTCCTTGGGCAATTCGGGCAGGCTTTCCACACCGGCGGCGCTTACGATGTGCAGGCGGTTGATGTCGCCGCCCATCGCGTGGGTGGCAACGTCGTTGGCGACGATCCAGTCGGCGCCCTTGCGCGCGAGTTTTGCCGTGGCGTGCGCGATCACATCATTGGTTTCGGCGGCGAAGCCGATCACCAGCGGCGGGCGGCGGTCCGACTTGCACAGCGTGGCAAGGATATCGGGGTTTTCGACCAGTTGCAGCGGCGGCGGCGCGCCTGATCCGTCTTTCTTGATCTTCTGGGTGGCTTCCCCGGCGCTGCGCCAGTCTGCCACGGCGGCGACCATGATCGCGATATCGGCGGGCAGCGCGGCATCCACGGCTGCAGCCATCTGGCGCGCGGTTTCGACGTCGACACGGGTGACGCCGGCAGGCGTGGGCAGGTTGACCGGCCCGCTGACCAGCGTGACCCGCGCGCCTGCCTTTGCGGCGGCTGCGGCGATGGCGTAGCCTTGCTTGCCGCTGGATCGGTTGGCGATGTAGCGCACCGGGTCGATCGGTTCGTGCGTCGGGCCGGCGGTGACCAGCACGTGGCGACCGGCAAGCGGCCTCTGCGCTTCGGCAACGGGGCCAAGGGCAGCCTTGATCGCTCCCCAGATCGCTTCGGGTCCGGGCAGGCGGCCGGGGCCAAATTCGCCGCAGGCCATCGCGCCTTCATCGGGATCGAGCACGGTCACGCCACTGGCACGCAAGGTGGCGACATTGCGCTGCGTGGCGGCGTGCTGCCACATGCGCACGTTCATGGCAGGCGCGGCGAGCACCGGCTTGTCGGTCGCCAGCAGCAGCGTGGTGGCAAGGTCGTCGGCTATCCCTGCGGCCATCTTGGCCATCAGGTCAGCTGTCGCGGGGCACACCACGACGAGATCGGCCTGGCGCGATAGCTGGATGTGGCCCATCTCGACCTCGTTCTTGAGGTCCCACAGCGTGGTGTGCACCGGGTTTTCGCTCAGCGCCGCGAGCGTCATCGCGGTGACGAAATGCGAACCGCCTTCGGTCAGCACGCAGGTCACTTCGCCGCCGTTCTTGCGGATGAGGCGGACGAGCTCGCATGATTTGTAGGCAGCGATGCCGCCACCGACGATGAGCAGGATGCGCGGGTTCGCAGTCATGGCCCGGCTTGTGCAATGCGCGGGGCCAAGGCGCAATCCCTTTGCGTTGGCCGGGCGTTGCGCGCAAGGTTGGCCTAGACAAACGAGGGGATACGACGATGCGGCTGGTTCTGACCGCGCTAATCTTTCTGGCCGGGATGTTCGACCTGTTCCTGGCGATTTCGTTCCTGACCGGGCCGCAACAGGCGGCGGCGGGCTTCGGCCTTTCGCCCACGGGAACGGCCGGGCTATCCACCCTGCGCGCGGACATGACCGCGTTCTTCGGCGTGGCCGCGTTCTGCATGTTATGGGGGTCATGGCGGCGCAATGCGGACTTGCTGCTGGTGCCCATCCTGCTGTTCGGCACGGCAATGGTGGCGCGGCTGATCAACGTGGTGGTGGCTGGACCCTATGACGGGTGGCCGGTGCCCGTCGCGGTCGAGGCGTTTCACGTGGTATTGCTGCTGATCGGCTGGCGCACGCTGCCGCATCACCGCATCGACGAGATCGCGGGCTAGGCAGCCGCCGCCCGCGGCGAGCGGATGCGCCCGGCAAGGCGCTGGATCGCCTTCTGTGCGGGACGCTCTATCCAGCGATGCGAGGCAAAGCCCGCAAGCGTTGCGAGACCGACGAAGAAGGCAAGGAAGGCCGGCTGGCTCGCGATGGCCCGGCTGCGCAGCGTGGCATCGATCACCAGCACCAGCATGATCTGCAGTGGGAAGTGCCAGAGGTAGATGCCATAGGAGGCATCACCCAGCTGGCGGCCGATCTTGAGCACGTCGCGCCGGTCGGCAAGATCGACAGCGAGCATGGCGAAGAGCGCGGCGAACGTGCCGGCGAGCGTCGTTGCATCGAGCGAGTGGAACGCGAGCTGCGCGTAGAACGCGAGGCCGACGGCAAGCGCCGCCATGGCGAGCAGCGCGACCGGGCCGAGGCGCAGGCGCAGGACGAGGCCGTAAGTGGCAACGCCGCCGAAGAAGAACCCGATGCAGGTCAACACCGGCTCGTTGGGCGCGCCCAGGAAGAACGCACCCAGCGCAAGCGCCGCGACCGGCAGGGCCAGCAGCACAGGCAGGCGGCGCAGGGCCGGAAGCAGCAGCCAGAAGGCGAGGTAGGCCAGGATCTCGGTCGAGAGCGACCACGAGGGGCCATTGAACGACTGGTTGGTCTGCCAGCCCCAGTAATGCGCCAGAGGCAGGCTCAGCAGGAAGTGCTTCAGATCCTGCTGGTGATAGATGAATGCGGTGCCGTTGATGCCGGTGTAGGTCGCCTGCAGAACCGCCACGAGCACCAGCGTCAGCAGGTGCAGCGGCCAGAGGCGGGCAAAGCGGGCGAGCCAGAAGCGTCCGCGCGCCTGGGCATCGGCAAGGTAGACGTGCGCGAAAACAAAGCCCGACACGGCCCAGAAGTACTGCACGGCGACATGGCCATAGTCGAACAGCCAGCGCAGCGGGTGATAGAGCGGGGTGAGCGCAACGCGATCGACCTGGTAGCCATAGTCGACCGGTGGCACGAAGAAGTGCTGGTAGTGCCAGAACAGCACCGCGCAGGCAGCGACAAGACGTGACAGGTCAAGCGCATTGAAGTGTCGCTTGTCGAGTCGCAGGCCGGGCAAGGGTTCGGAACGCGCCATCCCTTGGCTTTCAGCCCCACCAGCCGAGGGTGAACCCCGCGGCAACCACGGCAGCGCCGGCGGCGCCCGAGAAGAGGTAGCCCAGCCACACAGGGAAAGTGCGGCGGCGGTCGCGATCCCACATCAGCGGAATTTCTGGGAGCGGCGGCGCTTCGGGAGCGCCACCCTTGGCCGGGAAGCGTTCCTCGATACGGCGGATGAGGTCGGGCACGCGCAGCAGCGTTTCGGCATCGGTGCGCAGCCGTTCGGCGATGGCCGCCTCGGGGCCCAGTTCGTCGCGGATCCAGCTGCGCACGAAGGGTGCAGCGGTGTCCCAAAGGTTGATGCCGGGATCGAGCTGGGTGGCGATCCCTTCGACCATGACCATCGTCTTCTGCAGCAGCAGCAGGTGCGGCTGGGTCTGCATGTCAAAATCGCGGGTGATGGCGAACAGGCCATCGAGCATCTGCCCGACCGAAAGCTCGCTTACCGGCTTGCCGCGCATCGGCTCGCCCACGGCGCGCAGCGCGGTCGCGAATTCGTCGACCGAATGGTAGCTGGGCACGTACTGCGCTTCGAAATGGATTTCGGCGACGCGACGATAGTTCCCGGTGGTCAGGCCATAGAGGATCTCTGCAAGCCACTGGCGGGCGCGGCGATCGATGCGGCCCATGATGCCGAAGTCGATCGCGGTGATCGTGCCGTCGGGTTCGACGAACAGATTGCCCTGGTGCATGTCAGCGTGGAAGAAGCCGCCGCTGATCGCTTGGGTAAGGAACGCGAGCACCAGGCGCGAGGCCAGTTCCTTGCGATCGTGCCCGGCCGCATCGATCGCGGCATTGTCGCTGATCTTGATGCCATCGATCCAGTCGAGCGTCATCACCCGGCCATTGGTGCGGTCCCAGTCGATCGAGGGTACGCGGTAGCCGGCAAAGGCGTGCATCGCTTCGGCCAGTTCGGACGCCGACGCCGCTTCGCGGCGCAAGTCCAGTTCGCGCACAGTCCAGCGCTTGAAATTGGCGATGACCATGCGAGGGCGCAGGCGGCTGGCTTCGCCACCCAGCGCTTCAAGATGGGCAGCGGCCCATTCGTAAGTATCGATGTCGCGCGCGAACTTTTCACGCACGCCGGGGCGCAGCACCTTGACCGCGACGTGGCGGCCGTCGGTGGTGACAGCGCGGTGGACCTGCGCGACCGAGGCGGCGCCGACGGGCACGGGGTCGAATTCGGCATAGAGTGATTCGAGCGGCCGTTCGAACGTGCTTTCGATCTCGCGCCGGATAAGCGCGAAATCGACGGCGGGCAGGCTGTCCTGCAGCGACAGCAGATTGCGCGCCGCTTCCTCGCCCACGAGGTCAGGGCGGGTCGCCAGCGTCTGGCCGAGCTTGATGGCAGCGGGGCCGATCGCGCGGAAGGCGCCGGCATAGTCCGGTACCTCTGGCTGGCGCGTGCCGAAACGCGCAATCCGGCAGAGCGTGCGGACCTGTGCGGGCGTGTTGGGGCTTTCTTCCAGCAGGCGCAAAGCGCCGTGCCGCGCGACGGTGCGACCCCAGCCAAGCAGGCGGCGGATATGCGTGGAAGGCCGCGTCATGCGAAGGCGCCGATCAGACCTTCCAGCCCGAATGAATCGCGACAAGCCCGCCCATGATCGGTTCCACCTTCGTGTGGCGGAAACCGGCGGTGCGGATCATTCCTTCGAATTCGCGCATCTTGGGGAAGCGGCGGATCGATTCGATCAGGTAGCGGTAGGAATCGGCATCGCCCGCGATCGCCTTGCCGATCTGCGGCACCAGCTTGTGGGAATAGACATCGTAGGCCTGGGCGAAGCCGGGCCACTCGGTGGTCGAGAATTCGAGGCAGTAGAACCGTCCGCCGCGCTTCAGCACGCGGAAGGCTTCGGCCAGCGCCTTGTCGATGTGGGTGACATTCCGGATGCCGAAGGCGATGGTGTAGGCATCGAACGTCCGATCGTCGAAGCTCAGTTCCTCGGCGTTCTGGCAGGACCATGAAAGACCGCTGATTCCGCGCTTTTCTGCGCGCTCCATGCCGACGTCGAGCATATCCTGGTTGATGTCGGAAACGGTGATGTCCGCCCCAGAAGGCGCCATGCGAAAGGCGATGTCACCCGTGCCGCCGGCCATGTCGAGGATCGATTCGCCGGCGCGCGGCTTGACCCGGCGCACGAAGCGATCCTTCCACAGCCGGTGCATGCCGCCCGACATCGCATCGTTCATGATGTCGTACTTCTTGGCGACGCTCGAAAAGACCGCGCCGACGCGGGCCTGCTTCTCCTCGGCGGGGATTTCCTCGTAGCCGAACGACACGGTCTCGGATGTGGTCATGGAATGGGCCTTTAGTGGGGAATTGCCCGGACGGCAAAGACTGTTACGGGTTGCGTCACGATGCCTGAACTCCCCGAAGTAGAGACCACCGTTCGCGGCCTTGCCACCGTGCTTGAAGGGCAGACAGTCGCGCGGGTGGCAGTCAACCGTGCCGACTTGCGCCGGCCGTTTCCCCCCGACCTTGTCCAGACGCTGATCGGCGCCCGCGTCACGGGGTTGGGCCGGCGGGCGAAGTACGGGCTTATCCATACCGATCGCGACAGCACGATGGTGTTCCATCTCGGCATGTCGGGGCGGTGGCGAATCGATCCCGAGGAATTGGGCAAGCATGACCACCTGGTGATCGAGACGGGCAATGGACACGTTCTGGCGCTCAACGATGCTCGCCGGTTCGGCTCGATCGATCTGGTCGATACGGACAAACTCGATGCGTTTCCCGCCTTCGCGGCGCTTGGACCCGAGCCGTTGGGGCCGGGGCTGACGGCCGCGCATCTTCACCGCGCCTTCGAGAACCGATTTGCGGCGGTGAAGCTGCTGCTGCTCGACCAGCGGATCGTGGCGGGGCTTGGCAACATCTACGTTTGCGAGGCGCTGAACCGCGCGCGCATCCATCCCGAGCGTGAGGCGGGCAAGGTGTCGAAACCGGCGCTGGCGCGGCTGGTGCCGGCAATCCGCACGGTGCTCGAGGAATCGATAGCCGCTGGCGGATCGACCTTGCGCGATTATGCCCGTCCCGATGGTGAGCTGGGCTACTTCGCCAAGGATTGGCGCGTCTATGGCCGCGAGGGTGAGCAGTGTCCTTGCGGTGGGACCGTCGAGCGGATCGCGCAGGGTGGCCGCTCGACCTTCTTCTGCAATCGCTGCCAGAAGTAGCGGGTCGCCTGATCGGCCCCAGGCTTTAGCGCAGCGGCGGGCGCGGGCTGAACTCTTCCCATTCGGCGTAACCTGCGTCCCGCGGGATCGCGACGACCGTGCCGCCGTCGCGTGAACTGACGACCGGGGTCAGCGGCACGATCTGGCGGCCGAGGGCGGCTTCGAAGGCGGCGCGGGGATCAGGCGTTTCGGTCAGGCGCAACAGACTGAGCTTGGTCGGGAACATGATCCCCGCATCGCCACGTCTTGCACGTTCGAGCGCTTCATGTGGTGCAATCCATTCGAGTTCGACCGTCTCCGATCCGTCGCAGCGCGCCTCCTGATCGCGGCCGATGTGGGCAAGGTAGAAGCGGGTGTCGAAGCGTTTGGGGGCATCGACCGGGGTGATCCAGTGGCCGAACGGCGCGATTGCGCGAAGGTCGAGATGGCCGCCGCTTGCCCGGACCACTTCGCGGAACAGGCTGCCGTGAGGACGGTCAGGCGGCAGCGGGCAGGTGCCGTCGCCGCCGGTCACGAGCAGTATGGAGGCTTCTTCCCAGGTTTCGCGCGCGGCGGCGATGCGGTGCGCACGTTCGTGATCGGACAGACCGTCGTGGCCGCGCAGAAGCGGGAGCCAATCATCGTGCCAATCCTCATCATCCACCACGCCACCCGGAAAGACCAGCGCCGACGCAAAGGTGGCCGCGGCATGGCGACGCACCATAAGCACTTCGAAGGGATCGTCGCGCACCAGCAGGACGGTCGCCGCCGGGCGTGGCGCTGCGGGCGCCTTAGGGGTCTCGGTCATGGAACGGCGATCTCCTTGGGCGCGCGGGCCAGCATGGCGGGAACTTCCGCCAACGACCGAACCACATCGTTCAAATGGGTGCAGCCGTTCGTCCGTCGAAGCATCTGCAGCACGACGGTGCGAAGGCTGGTTAACGGGGTGCCGACGAGGAAGCGCAAATTGGCGATGGCACCGGGGCATTCGCCATAGGGCAGCGTGCCTGCGCGCGCGTCTATGCCCGTCAGGAGGCCGGTTGCGGAGTCGGCCGTGGCCCACAGCAGGTATTCGTGCAGCGCGCGTCGACCGGTGCCTTCGCGGGTATTCGAACTGTCCTGAAAGTGCGTTTCAATGTGGATCGTAACGTTTTCCCGCCAGGCGTCGATCCGGCGGGCGCGGCGGAACTGGACCTGTCCTGTGATATCGCTGAAGGGATGCCAGCCATCCGGATCGGCAGGGTTCCGCATCGGTAAGACATCGGTGCTGTTCTGCTGCAGCACTGGCGCGCCTTGATCGATGATCCCGCGCGAGCCGGGGCGGAGGCCCAGGCAGTTGCCGAGCATGGCTTCGGCGTGCGCCTTTCGGCCTTCCTCGGTCGGTGCGGTAGCCCACCCTGGAAACCAGCGGGACCAAGCCCAGCGCGAAACGAGCGTCGTGCCCGCCAGATCATCCAGCAGGAGATAAAGCGGCGTGCCGCTCTCGCGCTCTCCAGGCAGGGCTTCGTTGAGGATACCGCGAAACTTGCCGCCCGGCCGGGCGCCTTCGAGCATTGAAAGCGCGCGGCGATGCGGCGTGGCCCTTAGCGAAACAAGCGTGCGATCCTGCGCTTCCGCGTCCAGCCGATCTTCGGCCAGGATCAGAGGTGATTGCGAGGGATCGGCGGTCCATGCATCGCGGCAGTGGCCGTCAATCATCGTCGGGCCGCGCAAGCCCGCGGGCCATGTCGCCTCGAGCGTCATCGTCCGCCTAACGGACTTGGGTCTGCGCGGCGGGGAGAGCCCGATCGGCTGCGAAGGCGCATCAGGCCAGACCGGAAGCGGATCGCCCGCAAGATCGAGCCCGCGCGTTCCTGGCTCGTGCTCGTAGCTCACGGGCGCTGCCTTGAATGAGCGAACAGGCCATTGAGCGCGGCAACCAGCGCGACGGGCTGTTCGATCATCGCGTGGTGGTGGCAGAAGGGCAGCGAAACCGGCGCGCCGCAGGTTGGCATGGCCGCGACGAAGGCATCGACTGCATCCGTCCCGGCAAAGTCGGATCGCGCGGCATGGATGTAGTCCACCGGCACGCCAAGGCCGCGCAATGCCGCGGTCATTTCCTCGCGATCGCTGGCGGCGAAAGTGTTCGGATCGAATTTCCAGCCCCAACCCTGCGGGCTGTGGCGCAGCGAGTGCTGGGCGACGTACGCAAGCACATCCTTGTCGGGCCAGGCGCCGGGCGGGCTCAGCCGATAACGGGCAAGGGCCTCTTCGCGGGTGTTGTAGAACTTTTCGACCGGAGCTTCGCCGAGCTTGCTGCCGCCTTCGCGGAACGGATGCGCATCGATTACCACGGCGCGCGCGACGAGATCGGGCGCGAGGTAAGCGGCATAGAGCCCGGTGATCGCGCCGAAGCTGTGCGCGACGATGGTGAGTGGTGCGAGGCCGGCGTCGCGCGCTACCGCCAGCACTTCGCGCGCATACTGCTTGCGGCTGTACCTTTCTCGCCGGTCGCTGTCGCCCATGCCGGACAGGTTGATCGCGGCCACGCGGTAGCGGTCGGCGAACCATGGCGCGATATGGTCCCACCAGCGGGCGTGCGCGATGAAGCCATGGACGAAGATGAGGCCGGGCTTGTCGACCTGGTCAAGGCCCCAGCCGCGATAGCGGATCCACGCGCCCTCCACTTCGACCTCGCGATCCTCGGACGAAGCGGCCCAGGCTTCCTCGAGCCAGAGACGCTGTGGCGGCGCATCGGCGGGCGGATCGTTGAAGCCCATGCCGCCGGGACGGATGGCGAAGGTCTTGCGGGGTTTGTCGCTCACCGTCCACGCTCTGCGCGCTGCGCCTGCTCCCACGCCGCTGCGGCGAGCGGGGCAAAACGGCGCGCAACCTCGTGCGAATTTGCGTTCGACGCGTTGCCGCGCAGCGTCCGCCCGATGATGCCGTGAAGGATTGCGGCGAGACGGAACATGTTGAAGGCGATGTAGAACGAAAGGTCCGGGATGCCGTCGCGCCCGGTACGTGCGCAGTACGCGGCGACGTATTCCTCTTCGCTCGGAATGCCATCGGGCCGCGCGTGCATCAGTGAATTGCCCGCTTCGCCCGGCGTGCGCCAGACCATGACGTTATAGGCGAAATCGGCGAGCGGATCGCCAAGCGTCGACAGCTCCCAGTCGAGCACCGCGGTGATCTCGGGCCGGTCGGGCGCGAACATCACGTTGTCCATCTTGTAGTCGCCGTGAACCAGGCGGCGGCTTTCGGTGTTCTTCGGCATGTTCGCCGGAAGCCACTCGATCAGCCGGTCCATGTCGGCATTGCGACCGGCAAGCTCGTCCTCGCGATATTGCTTCGAGAAGCGCGCGACCTGCCGCGCGACGTAGTTGCCGGGGCGGCCATAGTCGCCAAGGCCGATCGCATCGACGTCGAAGGCGTGCAGCCGCGCGATCGTTGCGTTCATGGAATCGTAGGCGGCGGCGCGCTCGGCAGGGGAGAGGTCGGGCAGCAACGGGTCCCAGAAGACCCGGCCGGGGACCAGGTCCATGACGTAGAACATCGAGCCAATCACCGCGTCGTCGGAGCACAGGCCGAGCACGCGGGGGACAGGAAAGCCTTGGGCGCCCAGCGCGTGCATCACCCGGAATTCGCGGTCGACGGCATGGGCCGAGGCATGGAGGAGACCTGCAGGTTTGCGGCGAAGCACATATTGCCGCGCCGGCGTCGACAGGCGGAAGGTCGGATTCGATTGCCCGCCTGCGAACTTCTCAACGGTCAAGGGTCCAGCATAGCCTGCAACGTTGGTGTCCATCCAGCGGGCCAGCGCCGCCTCGTCGAACCGGTGCCGCTCCTCGACCGGGCCTGCCGTCCGTTCTGCACTCATTTGCTCATTTGCCCTTGAACACTGGTTCGCGCTTTTCGAGGAAGCTGGCGACGCCTTCCTTGTGATCTTCGGTTTCCATCAAGCGGCGGATCGCCTCGATCGCCCAGGCGCCGATTTCACGCGGGTTGCCGTACGAATGCCGCGTCAGGCCTTCCTTGATGAAGCGCAGCGCCAGCGGCGGGTTGACTGCGATGCGCGCAGCAAGGGCCTGCGCCTGCGTGAGAAGCTCGTCGTGCGGCGTAACCTCGGAAACCAGCCCGATGCGCAGCGCCTCGGCGGCATCGATCACGTCGCCGGTGAACATCAGCTCTGCCGCCTTGGCGGGGCCGACGATCGCGGGCAACCGATAGAAGCCACCAACGTCGGGCACCAAGCCCCGCTTGATGAACATTTCTGAGAACTTCGCCTTTTCCGAAGCGATGCGGATATCGGCATAGATCGCCAATTCCATGCCCCAGCCAATCGCCGCACCGTTAACCGCAGCAATCATCGGCTTTTCGCATTCGAGCGCGGCCATGGCGGCAGGCGTCGGTGCGTGTTTGACAATGGTCAGCGCCGAGCGGGTTGCAGCGAAGGACTTGGGCCCGGCCATGATCTCGGCCACGTCGTCGCCCGAACAGAAGGCCGGGTCCGCTCCCGTCACTATCACGCAGCGCACTTCGTCATCGGCGGATGCCGACTTCAGCGCGGCTTCAAGCTGGGCGTAAGCATTCCAGTTGAGGGCGTTGCGCCGGTGGGGGCGATTGAGCGTGATCGTCGCCACGTGGTTCGCGACGGCATAGATCACATCCTCGGCCGGCTTCTCTTCGCTCATCGGCATCCTCTCCTTGACCGGCGCCCGCGTTCATCGCGGGTCGCCACGGTGTCATCAGCTGCGGTGGAGCAATGTCAGGGCCTGCTCGGCAAGGAACGGGCAGCCGTTCTCGCCGACCTGCGCGGTCGGCGTCTGCCCGGCGAGGGCGCGGGCATAGACCCCGTGGCTGATCGAGGCGAGGCGGAAGACCGAGAACGCCAGCAGGAAGTTCCAGTCGTCGAGCCCGTCGCGGCCGGTGCGCTTGCAATAGGCATCGACCCACTGCTGTTCCGTCGGGATTCCCGAGCTTGCAAAGTCGACGCCGTCCAGCGAGCCCCAGCCGGCGCCATGCGAGTGCCAAAGAAAGCCGGAGTAGCCGAGATCCGCGAGCGGATGGCCGATGGTCGAAAGCTCCCAGTCGAGCACGGCGACGATGCGCGGCTCGGTTGGGTGGTACATGACATTCTCGAGCCGGTAGTCGCCATGCGCGATGGCGACCGACTGATCGGCGGGAATGCGCGCTGGCAGTTCCTCGATGAGTTGCTCCATCGCCGGCACCGGCGGCAGGGGACAGTCGCGGTACTGTCTTGTCCAGCGCGCGATCTGGCGTTCGAAGTAGTTGCCGGGCTTGCCGTAGTCGCCAAGACCCACGCCCTGCCAGTCGACCTTGTGCAGCTTGGCGAGCGTGGCGTTCAGGTCGTCATAGATCGCGGCGCGTTCCGCCGGTTCCATTCCCGGCAGGGTCGCATCGCGGAAGATGCGACCTTCGAGAAAGTCCATGACGTAGAACGTCGTGCCGATGATGTCGGGATCGGTGCACAGGCCACGCATCACCGGCACCGGGACGTCGGTGGCGTTGAGCGCCTTCATCACCTTGTATTCGCGGTCGACCTGATGCGCGCTCTGCAGCAACTGGCCCGGCGGCTTCTTGCGCAGGACATAGCGTCTGTCGCCCGAGATCAGCAGGAAGGTAGGGTTCGATGCGCCGCCAGCGAACTGGCGCACTTCGAGGTTGCCGGCATAGTCCTCGACATTGGCCGTCATCCACCGATCGAGCGCGGCTTCGTCGAAGCGGTGCTTGTCGGTCACCGCGCCGATGCGCTGGCCAACGCCCTCTTCCTTCACCTCGGCGGTGCTGGCGCTCATCCCTTTCGTCCTTCCATCCATTTGATCATTTCGGCCCTCAGCACGGGCTTGAGCGTCTTGCCGCTCGCGTTTCTGGGAAACTCCTCGGTGCGCACGTCGATCGCGACCGGAACCTTGAACGGCGCAAGGTGGCGGGCAACGTGCGCTCTCAATTCGGCCTCGGTCACGCTCTCGCCGGGCTTGAGCTGCACCAGCGCGCCGACTTCTTCGCCCAGCACCCGGTCTGGCAGGCCGACCACCGCCGCATCGATCACGGCGGGGTGCGCGACCAGCACGCTTTCGACTTCGACGCAGTAGACGTTCTCGCCGCCCCGAATGAGCATGTCCTTCTTGCGGTCGAGCAAGTAGACGAAACCCTCTTCATCGATGCGGCAGACGTCGCCGGTGTGGTACCAGCCGTCGGTGAACGCGGCCGCCGTGCCTTCGGGATTGTTCCAGTACCCCGCGACGACGTTGGGCCCGCGAATGCACAGTTCGCCGGAACCGCCCTTGGGCACATCGTTGCCTGCATCGTCCACCACCTTCAGATCGACGCAGGGTACGGCGATACCGACGCTTTCGGGGTGGGTCAGGTAATCTTCGGCGCTGTGCGTCGCCGAAACCGACGACGTTTCGGTCGCACCATAGCCCTGGCCCACTGGGAACCAGGGAAAGACCTGGCTGAAACGGATGGTCAGTTCCGGAGCGATGGCCGCGCCGCCGTAGGAATACCCTTCCAGGCTGGACAGGTCGCGCTTCGAAAAGTCCGGCGATTCGAGAACCTGCCAGACCATGGCGGGGACACCGGTCGTGGAATTGACGCGCTCGCGCTCGATCAGTTCAAGGAATCGCTCGGGATTCCACTTGTACATCAGCACGATCTTCGAACCGCCGACGATTGCCGGCACCATCATCGAATTCGTGCCTGTGACGTGGAACAACGGCACGGGAATCAGCAGCGTCTTCTGCGGAGGCGATGGAGCGTCAGGCTCGGGCAGCGGGGGCAGGCTTTCACCCCGGCGGATCGTGGCACGCGCACCGTTGAAGCCAAGGCTCACCATGTTGGTCATGATGTTGCGATGCGAACCCATCGCGCCCTTGGGCCGCCCGGTCGTGCCGCTCGTATAAAGGATCGTTGCGAGATCGTCGGTATGGCACTGCGGATCGGGCATAGGATTGTCGGTCAGGCTGCCATAATCGCAAGGCTTGCCGATCAGGCTTTCGAGCGTGATCGCTCCGTGGCCAGCCTCGCCGCGCGTGACGATCAGTGCGGCAAGGTCGAGCTTGCTCGCTTCGGACGCCAGGCGATCGAGCCGCTCCCCATCGACGATGGCGACCTTGGCTCCTGAGTTTTCGATCCCGTAGGCCAGTTCCTCGCCCGTGCCCCATGCGTTGAGCGGGGTCAGCACCGCACCGATCGAGGCACCTGCCCAGAATGCGATGATCCATTCGGGCAGGTTCCGCATCGCGATCGCCAGCCGGTCGCCCTTGGTCACGCCGAAGCGTTCGGCCAGAATGCGGCCCAGCGTGCCCGCCGCACGGAACGCTTCGTCATAGGTCAGCCGTTCGTCTTCGAAGACGATGAATTCGCGCGCACCCCAGCTGCGCCCGATTTCGAACACCTCGCGCAAGGTGCCCATGGCGTTGACGTAGGTGCGATACGTCCGGCCGCGAATCTCTGTCTCCTGCATCTCGAACGGCGCTCCAGGCGCGGTGAGGATGCGATAGGTTTCGGCGATGCTGACCGCCGGCCATCCCTCCGGAATCTGCCCGGGGCGGACTTTCGGTGCGGCCTCTTGCGGGCTTGCAGCGGGGTTCATGATCACACTCTCTCCCGGGGCAATCATCGTGGATGGGAAAATCCAGCAGAGCCCTCGACTTGGGCCTTGGGTGCCATTAGTTAATTGCTTAGTCAAACGGTCGCAGCGCCTTGGCGCGTCGTTTCTTGCACGGAAGCGACGGTTGCCCACACGATTGCGAAAAAGTCGCGCAGTCGGAATCAATCCGACGCCGATCGAGAGGATGGCCAATGCTGGTGGGAGATATTCCGGTACTCGCCGCGCATCGCGCGCCCGATGTGCTGGCGGTGCAGTTTCAGGGCCGCGCGTGGACCTATGCCGAACTGCGTGACAAGTCCTGGGCGCTCGGCAACGCACTGCTGCAGATCGCGGGGCAGGGCGATCGCATTGCCATCCTCGCAGAAAACTGCCCGGAATATGCGCTGGCCTATTACGGAGTACCGGCGGCCGGCATGGCGCTTACGTTCCTGAACTATCGCCTTTCCCCGCGCGAGCTAGCCTGGATCATCGGCAACGCCGAACCGTCGGTGCTCATCGTCGAAGACAAGTTCTTCGGCGCGATCGAACAGATTCGGGCCGAAATACCAACCGTGCGGCACATTGTCTCGATCGGGCAAACGCAGCCCGGGACGCTGGGGTTCGACGAGATCCTTGCAACCGGAGAGCCGAGTCCTCCGCCAGTGCAAGTGCGCGAAGACGATCTTGCCTGGCTGCTCTACACCTCGGGAACGACCGGACTGCCGAAGGGGGCGATGCTCAGCCATCGCAACGTCGTTGCCGCGGCGATGAACAGTCTTGTCAGCTGGGACAAGGATCCGCCCGACGGGCCCGACCCCGTCTTCATGCTGACGTTTCCGATGTATCACGTTGCCGGCTACGCCCTGCTGGTAAACCACCTCCGTGCCGTGCCTGCGGTCATCATGCAGAATTTCGACATCGAGGTGTTTTTCGCCACGATCGAACGCCACAAGGTGACCGCGCTGAGCCTGGCGCCAACGATGATCGCGATGCTGCTCAATCATCCGAGCCGGCCGAACTACGACCTCTCGTCATTGCGCAACATCGGTTACGGCGCCTCTGCGATGCCGGTTGCGGTGCTTCTGCGCGCGCGGGAGATCTGGCCGCAAGTGCGCTTTGCGACCGGGTTTGGCATGACCGAGCTTGGCGGAAACGTGATGGTGCTGACTGCAGAAGAGCACGACCGCGCGGTTGACCAGGGCCTGCCGATCCTCAACTCGGTCGGGCGGCAGATGCTGCTGTCTCGCGTCCGTGTCGTGGATGGCGAGGGCAGGGACATCGCTCCGGGAGAAGAGGGCGAAATTCTCGTCAAGGGCGACCAGGTGCTGTCGGGCTATTGGCGCAATCCCGAAGCGACCGAAAGGTCGTTTGTCGACGGCTGGTTTCATACCGGCGACGTCGGACGCTGGAATGCGGAAGGCTACCTGTGGATCGTCGATCGCAAGAAGGACATGATTGTGACCGGCGGCGAAAACGTCTACCCGCGCGAAGTCGAAGAGGTGCTCTACAAGCATCCCGCCGTGCTGGAAGCTGCGGTCGTAGGCGCCGAGGACGAGAAGTGGGGTGAGGAGGTCGTCGCCGTCATTTCCTGCCGCAATGGCCACGCCACGACATGTGCCGACCTTGTCAGCCATTGCCGCGACCACATTGCCAGCTACAAGAAGCCGCGCGCCGTCGCCTTCGTCGATGAGCTGCCCAAGAACGCATCGGGCAAAGTGCTGAAGCGCGAGTTGCGCGACTGGATCAGGGACGGCCGCCTGGTGCTGCTGCGACCTTGAGCCAGTCCGGCGACCGCCGGCGGCCTACCACCAAGGGTAGCCGCTCGGCATGTCGCTCGAAACCTTGTTGGGGAACTGCGGCTTGCGCTTCTCGATGAACGAAGCGACCCCTTCGCGCACGTCGCCGCCCGAGCCCAATTCCATCGCAAAGGCGCCATCGATCTTGAGCAGGTCGAATGGAAGTTCGGCAGAACCGAAGCGCCATATCATCGCCCGGGTGAGCGCGACCGACACGGCCGAGGTGTTCTCGGCAATGCCGAGCGCGATCTCGCGGGCGCGTGCCAAAAGCTCGTCGTGCGGCACGACTTCGCTGACGAGTCCGCCACGCAGCGCTTCTGCAGCATCGAATACGTTGCCTTCGATCGACCAGCGCAGCGCCTGCGCAGTGCCCACAAGGCGGGGCAGGAACCATGCGCTCCCCGCTTCCGGCACCAGCCCTCGGCGGGCGAAGACGAAGCCGAAGCGCGCCTGATCGGACGCGATCTTTATATCGGTCGGCAGGGCCATGGTGGCGCCCACGCCCACCGCTGGGCCGTTGAACGCGGCGATGGTCGCCTTCTTCGAATTGAACAGGGCGCCGATGAACCCGCCATCACCGCCAAGCCCACCGTCCCCACCGGTGCTGCGCGCTACGCCGAAGTTTTTTGCACCTTCGCCCGACTTGGTGTCGAAGCTGCCAGCCCCCGCGGAGATATCGGCGCCGGCGCAGAAGCCCCGCCCCGCACCGGTCAGGACGATGACGCGCACTTGGTCGTCATCGTTGGCACGGCGCACGGCGGCGGCCAATTCGGCGCCCATTGTCGCGGTGAACGCATTCAGCTTGTCAGGCCGGTTGAGCGTGATCGTCGCGACTGGTCCATCGACGGCGTAGAGGATGTCGGAATAGTTCATCGGCGCAGCGTCCTTCATGCGTTGAAGTTCAGCTTGAGGCCCGGACGCGGCCAGCGGGCCTTGTACAGCTTGCCCGTGCCCGAACAGGTGATGAATGCGGTTTGCATGTCATCGCCGCCGAAACAGATGTTGGTGGTCAGCGGATCCGGGAATGCATACTGCTCCCACGTGCCATCCGCCGGGTCGAACGACGTGATCCCGCCGTTGACGAGCGTTGCCACGCAAACGCGGCCATTGGCTTCGACGGCCAGGCTGTCGAACAGCTGGTAACCCGGAAGAGGCCCCATCACCTTGCCCGCGCTGTAGCGGTCAGCAGGCGCGGCGATCTGGCCCGGTCCAGCAATATCGAAGTGCCACAGCCGCCCAGTGGTTGTTTCTGCGACATAGACCGACTTGCCATCGGGCGAGAGGCCGACACCGTTGGGCGTGGTCATGCCATCGCGGGCCAGCACGATATGCGAGCCGTCGATGGTGGCGTAGTGGAGGTGGCCGACATGGCTGACGTTGCCGTCGCTTTTGCCAAGGTCGGTGAACCAGAAGCCTCCGTCGGTATCGAACACGATATCGTTGGGGCCGCGCAGCTTCACGCCCGCGCATTCGTCATAGACCGTGGTGACTGCGCCCGTGGACAGATCGACGCGCTGGATCGAACCGGAAACATAGTCATCTGGCGTGCCATGCGGCGCAAGGATGCCGTCGGCTTCGTGCCACTGGAAACCGCCGTTGTTGCAGACATAGACTGCGCCATCGGGGCCGATCGCCGCGCCATTGGGACCGCCGCCCAGGTGCGCAACGATCTCCTGGCGCCCGTCGGGATGGACGCGGGTCAGCGTCTGGCGCTTGATCTCCACCAGCACGACCGAGCCATCGGCCATGGCGATAGGGCCTTCGGGGAACTGAAGGCCCTCCGTGACGAGTTCGAATTCCATTGTCGTTTCTCTCCCGGTGGGGGGAAGCCGCAATCCAGCATCCCCCCTGTCAACCCTCGTCGCGGTTTAGCGAATGCCCGGCACGTGAAGCTTGGCGGCTTCGGCGTTCTTGGCGCGGGTCAGGTCGTCGGCGTACTTGCCGAACTCCATGCGCGCGATCGTGCGGGCGTGGACTTCGTCCGGACCATCGGCAATGCGCAAGCTGCGCTGGCCGGCCCACATCCGGGCAAGACCCGGATCGCTGGTGACGCCGGCGCCGCCGAAGGCCTGGATCGCGTCGTCGATGATCTGCAGCGCCATGTTCGGGGCTTGCACCTTGATCATCGCGATCTCGAGCCGGGCCGACTTGTTGCCGGCGCGGTCCATCATGTCGGCCGCCTTGAGGCAGAGCAGGCGGGTCATCTCGATGTCGATGCGGGCCCGCGCCACGCGCTGTTCCCACACCGAGTGCGACGATACCGTCTTGCCGAACGCGACGCGCGACTGCAGGCGACGCGCCATCTTTTCCAGCGCCACTTCGGCGGTGCCGATGGTGCGCATGCAGTGATGGATGCGGCCAGGCCCGAGGCGGCCCTGCGCGATCTCGAAACCGCGACCTTCACCCCAGATCACGTTCTCGACCGGAACGCGGACGTTCTCGAGCAGCACCTCGGCATGGCCGTGCGGAGCATCGTCCCAGCCGAACACGGGAAGCATGCGCAGGATCTTGATACCCGGCGTGTCCATCGGCACGAGCACCTGGCTCTGCTGCGTGTACGAACCGGCCGAAGGATCGGTCTTGCCCATCAGGATCGCGACCTTGCAGCGCGGATCGCCCACGCCCGAAGACCACCACTTGCGCCCGTTGATCACGTAGTGATCGCCGTCACGCTCGATGCGGGTCTCGATATTCGTCGCGTCCGACGAGGCAACCTGCGGCTCGGTCATCAGGAAGGCGGAACGGATTTCGCCATTCATCAGCGGACGCAGCCACTGTTCCTTCTGCGCGCGCGTGCCATAACGATAGAGCACTTCCATATTGCCGGTATCCGGCGCGGAGCAGTTGAACACCTCCGAGGCGAAGCCGACGCGGCCGAACAGTTCGGCCACCGGTGCGTATTCCAGATTGGTCAGCTGCTCGCCTTCGAACACGAAGGTGTCGTCAAGCTGCGGCTGGCCGGAATGTGGCGGCATGAACAGGTTCCACAGGCCGGCAGCCTTGGCCTTGGCCTTCAGTTCCTCCACGATCGGGATCACCTTCCAGCGCTCTCCCTCTTCGTGTTGCTGCTCGTAGATCGGGATGGCTGGATAGATGTGCTCATCCATGAAGCGCGAAACGCGGTCGATCCAGTACTGCTGCCGATCGGTATAGGTGAAGTCCATTCGGGGCATCCTTCCGTAAGATTGTGGACTGCGACTTTGCGCAGCGCGGCGTTCAGCTGGCTTGAGGACGGGTCGTGTCGATCGCCTGCCAGCCACTGCGCGGACGGATCTGCGACTGCTTGCGATAGTCGACATCGTCGTAGGTGAGTTCGGCGAACTCCCTCCGCTTGGGGCCGAGGTATCCGAACAGGAAAGCCGCAACCTTGCGCATCTGGATTTCCTCGGTGCCTTCGGTGATGCGATAGCGGCGGTGGTGGCGATAGATGTGCTCGAACGGCTTGTGGCGCGAATAGCCGATGCCACCGTGGACCTGGATCGCCCGGTCGGCCGCTTCGCAGCACAGCCGGTTCGCCCAGTAGTTGCACATCGAGACCTTGTCCGAAATCCGCTTCTCCACTTCGGGATGGGTCATCTGGTCCATTTCCCACGCGGTCTTGCGGATCAGCAGGCGCAGCATCTCGCACTGGGTGGCTAGCTCCACGAGCGGGAACTGGATCGCCTGGTTGCGGGCAAGATCTTCGCCGAACGGCTTGCGCAAGCGGGCATAGCGCACCGATTCCTCGATGCAGTACACGGCCGAACCGAGCGAGGATGCCGCTTGGCGGATGCGGTTTTCGTGGACGAACGACTGGGCCAGGGGCAGGCCGTTGTCGATCGGACCGAAGATCGCGCTGTCGGGTACCCACACGTTGGTGAACGACACGCGCGGGTGGTCGGTCGGCATGTTGAAGGTCCACATGTACTGTTCGACCTTCACGCCCGGATCATCCGCCGGAACGAGGAAGCAGGTGATGCCACGCGCCGCGCCGTCCTCGCCAGAAGTGCGGGCAAAAAGCGCGCAGTGCGTGGCGACGTGCATGCCCGTCGTCCACATCTTCTCGCCATTGATCAGCCAGCCTTCGACCCCATCGCGCGCTTCGCGCACCGCGCGCGTCTCCATGTGGGTGGCATCCGAGCCGTGGTCGGGTTCGGTCAGTCCGAAAGTGATCCGGCGGGTCCCGTCGAACATGCCGGAGATGAATTCCTCGCGCTGCTCCGGCGTGCCGAAATCGTCGAACATCTTGGCGAAGGGGTTGTTGGCCACGATCGAGTGCTCGGTCTGCTGGTCGTAGTGCAGGCCCAGGCCCTTGGCGGCCATGTATTCGCGGATGACAGTCATCCAAAGGTTGTTGCCACCCTTGCCGCCGAACTTGGGGTCCATGGCGAAGCGGAAGTGGCCCGCCTTGTCGGCGCGGCGCTTGGCTTCGCGCATCAGCTCTTCCCACTCCTCGCGCGGCAGGCCGTCGTTCTCGAAGTCGGTGCGTGCCCATTCGCGGCGGTGATCGAAGAAGCGGATGTTGTCGTCCTGCTCCTCGAGCGGCTTGATCTCCTTCTCGATGAAGGCGTCGAGCTCCTTCAGGTAATCGAGCAGTTCCTGGGGCAGGTTGAAATCCATCTCATCTCTCTCCGTCGTTTTCGTTCTGGCACGCCGTGGCAGGCGCGCCGTGATTCGTGACTGATGCGTTTTGCATCCTGTGTTCGCAGCGGGTGAGCGTTGACCGCACCACGGGGCAATGCCGGCTCGCGAGCCTCACAAACCCCTGTATTTCATCCATTCGTGCCCGCCTGTTCCCTCGCGCTGGCGCTATCCAATGCGCTCATTCCACAATTTACTTGAGCGATTAATTGAAGTTTGAGAATGCAGCTTCGTCAACGAAAGGCAAGGCCCGATCGACCGTACGATCGATGGCCAAGGGAAAAGAGGAACGCGACATGGCCGGATCCGGCAAGCTTCTGATCGAGCGCGAGGGCGACGTCTGCGTCATCCGCTTCAACGACCCGGCGACACGCAATGCACTTGCGATGGACATGGCCGCCGAACTGCGTGACGCGCTGCTCGCTGCCGAATCGGATTGCGGCGCGGTGCTGCTGGCGGGTGGCGACAAGGCGTTCTGTTCAGGCGCCAATCTTTCCGGTCCGAAGATGGGAAGCGGCGAAATCGACGCCGGTCTGGTCCTGCAGGACACGGTCAATCCGCTGATGATGACCATCCGCGATCTCTCGATCCCGTTCATCACCTCGGTGCGCGGCGCGGCGGCAGGCGTCGGTGCTTCTCTGGCGCTGGTCGGCGACCTGATCGTCGCTGGCGACGATGCCTATTTCCTCCAGGCGTTCTGCCGCATCGGTCTCGTCCCTGACGGTGGCTCGCCGTGGCTCCTGACCCGCACCGCGGGGCGCGCGCGCGCGATGGAGATGATGTTGCTGGGCGAGCGGCTGCCTGCGGCCAAGGCGCTGGAATGGGGAATGATCAACCGCGTTGTTCCTACCGAGGAAGCTGATGCCACTGCTCTCGCCATCGCACAGCAATTGGCTAACGGGCCGCGGCTCGCGCTCGGCCTGATCCGCAAGGCTGGCTGGTATGCTGCCGACAACGGCTTCGGCGACGAACTTGCACTCGAACGCAATCTGCAGCGCCAGGTGGGCAAGAGCGCTGACTTTGCCGAGGGCGTTACCGCCTTCCTGCAGAAGCGACCGGCGCGCTTCAACCAGCGCTGAACCAGGGATTGAGGGAGACAACACCATGAATGCCATCACCACGAACGAGCGTGTCAGCATTACCGTCGAGGGCGGCGTTGCCGACGTCCGCCTGACCCGCGCCGAAAAGCGCAACGCCTTTGACGATGCGATGTTCGAAGGGGTCAACGCTGCCATCGCCGAACTCGCCGCCAACCCTGCTGTCCGAGTGGTGGTGGTATCGGGCGAGGGGCCGTGCTTTTCCGCTGGGCTCGATCTGTCGAACTTCGGCAAGATGGCGTCTGGCGACTTCAAGAGCGGCGAATCGATCGTCGCCCTGCCGCGTACGCCGACCGGGGCCAATCGGGGCCAACAGGTCAGCTTTGGCTGGCGCGACTTGCCGGTGCCGGTGATCATGGCGGTCCATGGCGTTGCGCTTGGTGCCGGCTTCCAGCTCGCGCTCGGCGGCGATTTCCGCTTCGTAACGCCCGATGTGAAGATGAGCGCTTTCGAGATGAACTGGGGCCTTACTCCCGACATGGGAGCTTTCCCCATCCTGCGCGAGCTGGTGCGAGCCGACGTCGCGCGCGACCTCGTCTATTCGGCCCGCGTGGTCGAGGGGGAAGAGGCTCTCGCAATCGGACTTGCAACTCGCGTCTGCGCCGATCCTCGCGCCGAGGCTTTGGCTTATGCGCGCGAGATCGCGGGCAAGAATCCCGACGCGATCAAGGCTGCCAAGCGCATCTTCAACATGGGCACCGATGCGACCGTGGCCGAAATTCTCGAAGCTGAAAGCCGCGAAATCGGCGCGCTGATCGGCTCGCCCAACCAGAAGGAGGCGGTCAACGCTCGCCTCGAAAAGCGCGAAGCGCAGTACGCTTGAGCCATCGAGCGGCGGTCAGGCGCTAACGCGTCTGGCCGCCGTCCACGGGCACGACTGCCCCGGTCACGAAGCTTGCTTTCGGGCTGAGCAGAAAGGCCGCCATACTGCCGATCTCCTCCGGCGTGCCGAAGCGACGCAGTGGAACTTCCCGGCGGATCCACCCCCACCAGGCCTCACCACGTTCGCCCGTCGAGCGTGCTTCCCAGTCGCCACCGGGGAAGATGATGTTGCCGGGCGCCAGGGCGTTGACCCGGATGCCGTCCTTGCCGCCGACCCGCGCCAGTTCCTTCGCAAGGTGGTTCATGGCGGCCTTCGCCGTGCCATACGTGACCGGCGTGCCCAACGCTCCCAGCCCGGCGATCGAACTGATCATCAGCACCGAACCTTCCTTGCGCGGCGTCATCACCCGCATCAGCGCGCGGGCAAGTTTGAACGCTGAATCGAGATTCTGCCCGATCCCGGCATCCCAGGTGGCGTCGTCGACTTCGAATCCCGGCGGGCACGGGTGCAATCCCACGTTCGCCACGCCGGCCCAGACTGGTCCGAGATTGGCTTCCGCACCGTTTACAAGGGCATCGATCGTTGCGCTTTCACGCAAGTCTCCTGCCATCGACCAGAGACGGTCAGCGCCGTAACGCTCGGCCAGGCGAGCACGCTGTTCCTCCAGCGCCTCGGCACCGCGTGCGGCGATAGCGACCTTGGCCCTCTCGTCGAGCAGTGTTTCGACGATACCGAGGCCGATGCCGCGGCTTGCCCCGGCAACGACCACGACCTTGCCATTGAGGCCCAGATCCATGCTTCTCTCTCCCGAACGTGATGTTCGAAAGACAGGCTATTGCTTGACCGATTAACTTACAAGCGTGTCGCTCAGGCAGCCTTGGGCTTCAATCCTGCAAGCACGATCTCGGATACCTGCTCCGCGAACCGGTCGCGCAGTGTCTCGTCGATCTGGCGAACGCCGAACACGTGGTCGAGCGCGGAGCGCGAATGGAAGATCGCATCGCAGGCGCCGACCAGTGCGAAGTGGAAGATCATCGGATCAACCTTGCGGAATGCGCCCGAGGCAAACCCTTCCTCGAGGATCGCCTTCTGGGCATTGACCGCTCGGCGTGTGTAGGTTTCGGAAATGTGCCGTGCGATCTCGGTCTCGCTTTGCGACTGCAGTTCGATCAGCAAACGGTTGAGATAGGGAAACTGGTGGTAAAGCCGCATGATCCCGTAGACATGCTTGCGCATCTTCTCTTCCGGCGAAATCGCCAGGCCGACCAGTCGATCGAGCCCTTCGTAACTGGCTCCCGCATCCCGCTCGATCAGCGCCTCAAGCAAGCCCTGCTTGCTGCCGAAGTGATAGCGGATCAGGGCGGAATTGATCCCCGAGCGTTGCGAAATGTCGGCAAAGCTGACGTTGGTCGTGTTGCCCTCGCTCATCAGGGCGCCGGTTGCGTCGAGCAGCAGGTCGCGTGTGGAGCGGGCTTCGGATGCGGTCTTGGCGTTCGGTGCCTTGCGGCGAGCGGTGGTCGAGCGGGTCATCAAACGCCTGTAGCAACGCAGTGGGACACCATGACCCACTGTCGATAGCCGACCGCATTAGAACCGATAAATTAGTCAGTCAAGCAATGCATCGGCGGCGACGCTACGGAAAGCGAGCGTTTGCGCCTGCCAAACCCGGTCGCCTCTTGGTAATGCCATTTGGAGATCGCAGAAGACGACAGGGGCCATGGCAATCCTCAAGTCGCAGTCGCCAGGCGCAGCAGCCGCTGGCGGACGAGGGGCAACTGGTCGTTGCCGAAATAAAGCGCATCGCCCCCCTTGCCGTCGGGCGCGATCATCGTGGGAGACCCGAACGCGCCGCGTGCGATGGCTTCCTCGGTGTTGGTCCGCAGCGCGTCCTTGACGGGCTGTTGGCTTGCGCGGTGAACCAGATCGGCACCGTCGATGCCGATTGCGTCGGCTATTGCAGCCAGCTCGGCGGGATCGTCGATATTGCGGGCTTCGCCAAAATAGGCATCGAACGCGGCGCCTGCAAAGCGGAACAGAGTGTCTTGTTCGGCTTCGAGCGCGCAGCAGCAACGCATGGCGTTCACTGACTTGACCGGATGGTAGGGCGACGGGAAGTTCATCGGCAACCCGGCGATTTCGGCCCATTCACGCAGCCAGGCAAAGCTGCGCTTCATCGCTTTTTGCTCAGGGTCGGCGCGCATCTCGTAAACGCGCGGGTTGACCGCATTGAACACGCCGCCGACCAGGAACGGCCGCCAACGCACCTGCGCGCCCGTTTCGGCAAGGATCGGCTGGACGTTGTTGAACGCAAGGTACGTCCACGGCGAAGACAGGTCGAAGAAGAAATCCAACGTGGCGGAGCTCATGCGAGGCCCTTTCCTGCTATGCCGAACAGCGTGCGCGCGGCTTGTGCATCGTCTTGCGGGTTGCGCCGCACCCGCTCGGCACCAAGTGCCACCCCGCGGCGCAGCCCGTCGCGCTGCTTGAGCGCATCGTACCAGCGGCGCACATTGGGAAACTCCTCGAGCGGGATTCCCTGTGCCTTCCACGTGCGGATCCATGGCCAGCAGGCCATGTCGGCGATCGTGTACTGGTTCGCAGCGATATGGTCGCGCTCCTCCAATCGCCGGTCGAGCACGCCATAAAGCCGCAGCGTCTCGCGCCGATAGCGCTCGGTGGGGTAGGGCAGGCGCTCGGGCGCATAGAGTGCGAAGTGACCGTGCTGGCCGAGCATGGGCCCCAGGCCCGCGACCTGCCAGGAGAGCCATTCAAGCACTTCCTTGCGGCCGCGCAAGTCGGTCGGCAGGAACTGGCCGGCCTTCTCCGCCAGGTAGACGAGGATCGCGGCGGTCTCGAACACCGGCACCGGCGCGCCGCCATCGGCGGGCGCGGTGTCGACGATCGCGGGGATACGGTTGTTGGGGCTGATGGCCAGAAAGTCGGGTGCGAACTGTTCGCCCTTGCCGATATCGACCCAATGGGTGCGATAGGGCAGGCCGCACTCCTCGAGAAGGATGGACACCTTCCACCCGTTCGGCGTCGGCGCCGTGTAAAGCTCTATCATGTCTGTCTCTCCCCGGCGGCATTGCAGCACGCAAGGGGGAGGGCATCAAGGCCTTGCGGCCTGTCAGTGACCGGGAAAATGCATCAGCGCATCGACCGTCAATCCCGCATCGCGAAGACGGGCGGCACCGTGCAGGTCCGGCAGGTCGATCACGAACAGCGCGTGGGTGACGCTCGCTCCGGCGCTGCGCAGCAGTTCCATCGCCGCCAGAGCGGTCCCTCCGGTGGCGATCAGGTCGTCGACCAGCACCACGCGCTGACCGGCGGACACGGCGCCCGGATCGATCTCCAGCCGGTCCCGCCCGTATTCCAGTGCGTAGTCGATACCGATCGTCGGAACAGGCAGCTTGCCCGGCTTGCGTACTGGCACGAAGCCCAGCCCCATGTGCGCCGCGACCGCAGCGCCGAAGATGAAGCCGCGCGCTTCCATCCCTGCGATCGCTTCTGCCTCGGCGGCGCGAGCGCGGTCGGCAAGGTGGGCGATGCTCGCGGCAAAACCTGCCCCATGCCCGATCAGGGTGGTCACGTCGCGGAACAGGATGCCGGGTGCCGGGAAGTCCGGGACAGTGCGGACAAGGTGCTTGAGATCGTCGACGGTCATCATCGCTTCCGCATCTGGATAGGGCCGGCCCTCAGGCTTGGGCGCGTCATATCGTCGGAAACGAAAAAGGCCACCGTCGCCGGTGGCCTTTGTTCGTCTGGCGGCTTTGCCGAGGAAGATCAGTGGGCGCTGGCCCAGACGTTCTTCTTCGACAGGTACGCAAGCACGGTAGCGGCAAGAAGGAAGCCGAGCACGGCAAAGCCGGTCTGCTTGCGCTTCTCGAGCTTCGGCTCGGCGGTCCAGGTCAGGAACGCGGCAACGTCCTTGGCTTCCTGGTCCACGGTGGCCTTGGTCCCGTCGGCATAGGTCACCTGACCGTCGGTCAGCGGTGCCGGCATCGCGATGTTCAGGTTCGCGAAGTACGGGTTGTAGTGCAGGCCTTCCGGCGTCTTCGCATCGGGGAACTTCTTGAGAAGTTCGGCCGGCTGCTCGGCATAGCCGGTCAGCAGCGAGTACACGTACTCGGGGCCCTCGTGGCGCGCCTTGGTGATCAGCGACAGGTCCGGCGGGTTGCCGGTGCCGGCGTAGTAGACGGCCGGGATGTGGTCGGCGGGCGTGTTGTCACGCTCACCGGCATCGCCGGTCTTGGCGTCGAAGGTCTTGGCCTTCGTGCCCCACTGCTTGGCGATCGCCTTAACTTCCGGCTCGGAATAGCCGAGGTCGGTCAGGTTGCGGAACGCGACCTGCTTGAGCGAGTGGCAGTTCGAGCAGACTTCCTTGTAGACTTGGAAGCCGCGCTGGAGCTGCGCCCGGTCGAACTTGCCGAAGGGGCCGCTGAACGAGAATTCAACTTCCTTCGGGTGCTTGTAGAACTCGTGCGCGGCGGTGGCCGGCTCGGGCTCGCGGATCGCCTGAATGGCGCCCACGCCGAACGACCAGAGCAGCGCCACGGCGAAGAAGAGGCCAACCAGGGGGCCAAAAAGACGGACCATAGGGTTCTCTTTCTCTCTTACGCTTCGGCTGGCTCAGGCAGCGGCGGGGTTGGCGTTGAGGACTGCGCCCTCGTCCTTGCCCAGCACGGCCTCGGTGATCGAGAACGGCAGCGGCTCCGGCTTCTCGATCGAAGAGACGAGCGGCAGGATGACGAGGAAGTGGAGGAAGTAGTAGGTCGCAGCGATCTGCGAGATCAGCACGTACTTGGTTTCGGCCGGCGAACCGCCGCAGTAGCCAAGCACGATCACGTCCACCAGCAGGATCCAGAAGAACTTGCGGAACAGCGGACGATAGTGACCCGAACGCACCGGCGAGGTGTCCAGCCAGGGCAGGAAGAACCACACCAAGATGGCCGCGAACATCGCCAGCACGCCCATGAGCTTCGCCGGGATGAAGAAGAAGTCCGCAGTGAAGGCGCGCAGGATCGCGTAGAACGGCCAGAAGTACCATTCAGGAACGATGTGCGCCGGGGTCGAAAGCGGGTTGGCGGCGATGTAGTTGTCCGGGTGGCCCAGCATGTTCGGCGCAAAGAACAGCACCGCGCAGTACAGGATCAGGAACACGCCCAGGCCGAAGCCGTCCTTGGCGGTGTAGTACGGATGGAACGGCACGGTGTCCGATTCCTGCTTCACTTCCACGCCGGTCGGGTTCGACGAGCCGGGGATGTGCAGCGCCCAGATGTGCAGGATGATGACACCCGCGATCACGAACGGCAGCAGGAAGTGCAGCGAAAAGAAGCGGTTCAGCGCGGCGTTGTCCGGCGCAAAGCCACCCAGCAGCCACTGCTGCAGCGGATCGCCGATCAGCGGGATCGCGGAGAACAGGCCGGTGATGACCTTGGCACCCCAGAAGCTCATCTGGCCCCAGGGAAGCACGTAGCCCATGAACGCGGTCGCCATCATCAGCAGGAAGATGACCACGCCCAGCAGCCAGATCATTTCGCGCGGGGCCTTGTACGAGGAGTAGAAGAAGCCGCGGAAGATGTGGATGTAGACCACCACGAAGAACGCAGAGGCGCCGTTGGCATGCGCGTAGCGCAGCATCCAGCCCCAGTTCACGTCGCGCATGATGTGTTCGACGCTGTCGAAGGCCACGCCCGAGTTGGCGGCATAGTGCATCGCCAGGATGACGCCCGTCACGATCTGGAGCATCAGGCAGAAGCCGGCGAGAACGCCGAAGTTCCACATGTAGTTCAGGTTGCGCGGAACCGGGTAACCGGCGCCCACGGCATTGTAGACGAAGCGCGGCAGCGGCAGCTTTTCGTCGAGCCACTGCGTCAGCGGGTTGGCAGGCTTGTACTCGTTCGCCCAGGGAAAGCTCATCGGATCTGTCCTCAGCCGATCTTCACGACAGTGTCGGAAGTGAATTCATAGGGAGGCACTTCGAGGTTCTTCGGTGCCGGGCCTTTGCGGATGCGCGCCGCGGTGTCGTAGACCGAACCGTGGCACGGGCAGAAATAGCCGCCGAACTCGCCCTTCACTTCGCCTTCGCCGGCGCCCAGCGGAACGCAGCCGAGGTGGGTGCAGACACCCATCGTGATCAGCCAGTTGGTCTTGCCTTCCTTGGTGCGCTCTTCCAGCGTCTGCGGATCGCGCAGCGAGGAGGTGTCGACCTTCTCGGCTTCGGTGATTTCCGCCTTGGTCAGGTTGCGCACGAAGACGGGCTGCTTGCGGAACACCGCCTTGATCGCCTGACCCGGCTGGATCGCCGAAACGTCGATCTCGGTCGAGCTTTCGGCCAGGACGTCAGCCGACGCACTCATTTGCGACACGAGCGGATAAAGCACGGCAAGACCGCCCACGCCCGCAAAACTTACCGCCGCGATATTGATGAAATCGCGCCGCCGCACGCCCTCTCCGGTCACTTCCGCCGGATCGATGCTCGCCTCATCAGCCATTGAAATTCCCTGCCTGCTGCCGCCGCGCCCGCGGACCGGGCGCGGTCCAACTTGCCCCTCTTGAACCGCGCGGAAGCGTCGCCAAATGAACCTTGCGGCCAAAGGCGAGCGCTGCCGCTCTGGCGGGGAAAGGCGTGCGCAAGCGCACGACGCCCTACCCCACTTGGCGCGCCTGATAGACGCAAATCCGTCGCTTTGCCAACAGGCTTTTTGGGCAAGGGGAAACCACGGATTCCGGCGTAATTCCGTGGTATCAAAGGCTCACGGCGGGCCCGTCTGCCTGTTTCAGAAGCCCGCACCATCGGGCCAGTGCGCCGCGGCGAGTCCCATCACCTTGAACAGCGCGCCCATCTGGCCTTCGCCGATCAGCCGATCGCGCGCCGCGATCACCGCGTCGGCCTGCTCTGGCGCCGACGCGATCAGCGCATCGGCGCGCGCCTCGATGCCCAGCAGGCGCAGGAATCGTCCCTGTTCGACTGTGCCTAGCCAGCGCACCCCGCGCGACTGGGCGATCGCGGCAAGCGCTGCAAAGTCGACATGCGCGGTTAGGTCCGCCTCTCCCGGCGCGGCAAAGGGATCGACCATGCGATGTGCCCGCACTGCCTGCAGCGTACTGCCAAGCGTGGGCTCGGCATGCCCGTAATCGATGAACAGCGCCGCACCGCCCTGGTTCGCAAGCCGGCCGGCGACCTCGTAGATTACGGCCGCAGCCGCAGGGCACGTTTCGATAATGGCACCTTCCGGAGCGTCGCCGAATTCGCTCGGCACCGCCGAATCCATCGGTCGATCCCCGACCACGGGCGTCAGCGCTCCGTCGACCAGACCGACCATGCGTTCGCGCCAGCCGTTCGCCGCGCGCACGATCTGTCGCACGGGCAGCGCGTCGATGAACTCGTTGGCGATGATCAGCAGCGGGCCGTTGGTCGGCAGGGTCGATAGGTCCGAATGCCAGAAGGCGTCGGGATGAAGCTCGAGCTGCGCGCCCTTCAGCGCCGTGCTCGCCTCGACGAAGTGGGGCCTCGTTTCGAGCCCGAAGCGCCGCGCGGCCTTGAGCGCATCGCGCGCCAGGGTGCCCCGGCCTGGGCCCAATTCGACATAGTGGACGGGCGAGGGGCGCCCGGCGCGGATCCAAAGGTCCGCCAGCCACAGCCCCAGCAGTTCACCGAACATCTGGCTGATCTCGGGCGCGGTCACGAAATCGCCGTCGCGGCCCAGCGGATCGCGGCTGTCGTAATAGCGCGCGTTCGATTCGGCCATGTAGTGGGCCACGCTGATTGGCCCCGTATTGACGATCAGCCGCTCGAAGATGCGGCGCAGCGGTTCGCTCACGCGCCGCCCGCTTCGCTCTTGCCCGCCCCCGTTTCCACGACGGGACCGGTCACGCTCGCTCCGGCGTTGCGGTCTGCGCCGGCAAAGGCCACCGCGACAGGTGCACGGTTCAGTGCGCGCAGGATCAGGAACAGGCCCAGCGCCATCATCGGCAGCGTCAGCCATTGGCCCATCGACAGGCCCGAACGATGCGCGAAGTCTTCAAGCTGCGCGTCGGGTTCGCGGAAGAATTCCACCGTGAAGCGCGAAAGCGCATAGCCGAAGCCGAACACCCCGACGAGCAGGCCCGGCCGCCAGCGTGCGCGGGTCTTCCAGAACATCAGCAGCAGGACGGTGCCCAGAACGAGGCCTTCGAGCACGGCTTCGTAAAGCTGGCTGGGGTGGCGCGGCATCGGGCCGCCGCCGGGGAAAACCATGGCCCAGGGGATGTCGGGCGTGGTGATCCGGCCCCACAGCTCGCCGTTGACGAAGTTGGCGCATCGGCCGAAAAACAGGCCGAACGGCACGCACACGGCCATGTAGTCGCACACCCGAACGAAGCTCAGGCCCCCGCGCCACGCGACATAGGCGATCGCGATCGTCGTGCCGATCAGGCCGCCGTGAAAGCTCATCCCGCCTTCCCACAGCTTGATCAGGTTTTGCGGATGGGCCCACAGCTCCGGCGCGTAGAACGTCGCATAGCCCAGTCGCCCGCCAAGGATGATGCCCAGCGTTGCATAGAAGAACAGATCGTCGGCATGGCGCTGCGCCAAGGGCGCGCCGGGCTGGCGGATCATCTTCGACAGGTGCCAGTACCCCAGCAGGATGCCGGCAAGGTAGGCAAGCGAATACCACTTGATGGTAAAGAAGCCGAGATCGAGCGCGATCGGCGACAGGCCGAGGTCGGTCCACTGGAGAGGCTGGTGCGGTGCGAGCGCGGCTGCCGCGGCGACCGATTGTAACAGCAAGTTTCGCGTCTCCGACAAGGTTGCTTTTCAGGACTATTCCGGCCAGCTTGGGTTCAGCCGTCCGGGCGCCTGTCGCACCGGCTTGTGGCACAGGGAAAATCGGCGGGCAAACCGCAAAAGCCGACTGAGATCGGCCCATGCACTGGAGAGAGACAAAACGCGATGCAGACGCAGCTTGATCGTGAGCTCAAAGCGGTAATGGACGGCCTGATTTCGTCGGGCGGAATGTTCGAACTGACGACCTACCGCAAGTATGGGCAGGACCTGCCGATGATCGCCGCGGCACCGCCGCACCTGGTTGCCTATCTCGCACATTTCTGCGCCGAACATGCCGACAAGGAGTTCATCATCGATGGCGACCAGCGGCTGACATTCGGTCAGATCTATGCCGCCGCGCGCGAAGTCGCAGGCGGCCTGATCGATGGGCACGGCGTGCGCAAGGGTGACCGGATCGGCATTGCCGCGCGCAATTCGGCAAGCTGGGTCGTTGCCTACATGGCGGTGCTCATGGCCGGCGGCTGCGCCGTCCTGCTCAACGGCTGGTGGCAAGGCGAGGAGATGGTCCACGGGATCGACATGGTCGATTGCCGCTACCTCATCGCCGACGGTCCGCGTGCGGCCCGGCTCGAAGGCCACACCCACGGCGCAGAGATCCTGCCCCTGGTGCATGACGTGCCGCCGCTCGAAGGGCTCAAGGCGCTGCTCGCCAAGGGGGGGGGCGCGGCGACGGCGTTGCCCGACCTAACCGGCGACGATCTTGCCACGGTGCTGTTCACCTCCGGCTCGACCGGCCTGTCGAAGGGCGCCTATTCGGATCACCGCGGCGTCGTGCAGGGCACCTTCAACTACCTCGCGCAGAGCGTGATGGCGCTGGGCGTTGCCGTGGCGCGTGGTGAAACGCCGCCCGAACGCCAGCCCTCGACGCTGGTCAATGTGCCGCTGTTCCACGTCACGGGCGAAGTGCCGGTGTTCCTCCAGTCCTTCGCCCTGGGCCGCAAGCTCGTCCTCATGGCCAAGTGGGACGTGATCAAGGCGATGGAGCTGATCGAGCGCGAACAGATCAGCTACTTCGTCGGCGTGCCGCTGATGAGCTTCGAGATCGCCACCCATCCCGATCGCGACAAGTACGACCTGTCGAGCTGCGTCACCTTTGCCGCTGGCGGTGCACCGCGCCCGGTCGAACACGTCGACCGCCTGCGCAAGGCGATGCCGCACGCTTTCCCGATCATCGGCTATGGCCTGACCGAAACCAACGGCGTCGGGGCCGGCAACTTCAACGAGAACTACCTCAACAAGCCGAACAGCACCGGCCTCGCTTCGCGTCCGCTGGTCGACATGGCAATCCTCGATGATGACGGCAAGCCGCTGCCGCCCAACACCGTTGGGGAAGTGGCGATCCGCTCGATCGCCAACTTCCTCGGCTATTGGGAAAACCCCGAAGCGACTGCGGCGGCGATCATGCCTGACGGCTACTTCCGCACCGGCGACCTCGGCACGCTGGACGAGGACGGCTACCTGTTCATTGTCGATCGCAAGAAGGACATCATCATTCGCGGCGGCGAAAACATCGCCTGCATCGAGGTCGAAAGCGCGATCTACGCCCATCCTTGCGTCGGCGAAGCCAGCGTTTTCGGCCTGCCCGACGATTTGTATGGCGAGGTTCCGGCTGCCGTCTACCTTGCCAAGGAGGGTTGCTCGGTCACGCCCGACGAACTGCGCGCGTTCCTTGCTGAACACATCGCCGCCTTCAAGATCCCGGTGAAGTTCTGGGAAGTCCACGAACCCCTGCCGCGCCTCGGCACCGAAAAGGTCGATCGGCGTTCGCTTCGTGAGAAGTACCGGGCCGAATGGGCAGAGACTGTAAAGTGAAGACACGCTAAGGGGGTGGGATGACGCTCCCCAGGATTGCCAATCAGCGCGCGATCGTCGATCGCCGCGCCCTTGCCGACGCGGTCGCGACCGTTTCCGCCGAACAGGGCGAAAAGTCGCGGCCGGCCGTCGTCGAACTTCTGCGCGATGCGCTGGCCCGTGGGCGTGACGAACTCGCCCGCCGGCTCGAAGCCAAGCCCTCGGCCGGCTATGAATGCGCGCAAGGACAGGCTTTCCTCGTCGATCAGCTCGTCCGCGTGATCTACGATCATGTTGTCGGCCGGGTCTATCGCGCCAGCAACCGCTCGACGGGTGAGCGCATCGCGATTCTGGCGGTCGGCGGGTATGGCCGTGGCGAAATGGCGCCACACTCGGACGTCGACATCGCCTTCGTCACCCCGATCAAGCCGACCTCGTGGTGCGAGCAGGTGATCGAGGCGATGCTCTATTTCCTCTGGGACCTGGGGCTGAAGGTCGGCCATTCCAGCCGCTCGCTCGACGATCTCGTGCGCATGGCGAAAAGCGACTTGACCATCCGCACCGCGCTGCTCGAAGGACGTTACGTCTGGGGTGACCAGCCGCTTTACGAAGAAGGCTCGCGTCGTTTCTGGGACGAGGTGGCCGCCGGCACCGAACGCCAGTTCGTGGCCGAGAAGCTGGCCGAGCGCAACGAACGCCACAAGCGCCTGGGCGATAGCCGCTATGTCGTCGAACCGAACGTCAAGGAGGGCAAGGGCGGCCTGCGCGATCTGCACACGCTCTACTGGATCGGCAAGTACATCCACAAGGTGCGCGATCCGTCCGAGCTGGTCGACGTCGGCCTGCTCACGGCTTCCGAATACCGGCAGTTCCGCCGTGCCGAAAACTTCTTCTGGGCGGTGCGCTGCCATCTCCACACGCTGACCAAGCGTGCCGAGGACCGTCTGACGTTCGATCTCCAGCGCGAAGTCGCCATGCGGATGAACTTCGCCGATCGCCCGGGCAAGAGCGCGGTCGAGCGGTTCATGCAGTTCTTCTTCCTGCAGGCAAAGCAGGTCGGCTCACTCACCGGGGTGTTCCTGGCGCAGCTGGACGAACAGTTCGCGAAGAAGGCGCGCACCGGCTTCCTCGCGCGCTTCAAGCCCAAGCGCACACGCAAGATCGGCGACTTTCCGCTGGTGGCCGACAAGCTAGGCGTGGCTGGCGACGATTTCTTTGCGCAGGACCCGGTGCGCCTGGTCGAACTGTTCACGCTGGCCGACCGCGAGAATCTGGAAATTCACCCTGAGGCGATGCGCCTTGCCAGCCGCGATGCCGGCCTGATCGATGGGGCGGTGCGCAAGGATCCCCGCGCCAACGCGCTGTTCATGGATCTGCTCACCAGCCGCAACGATCCCGAAACGGTGCTGCGCTGGATGAACGAAGCAGGCGTGTTCGGTCGCTTCGTGCCCGATTTCGGCCGCGTCGTCGCGCAGATGCAGTTCGACATGTACCACCACTACACGGTCGACGAGCACACCATCCGCGCCATCGGCCTGCTCGCCCGTATCGAGAAAGGCGAAGAGAAGGAGCAGCACCCACTGGCGAGCGAGGTGATCGCCAAGGTCTCTTCGCGCCGCGTGCTATACGTCGCAACGCTGCTCCACGATATCGCCAAGGGCCGACGCGGTGATCATTCGATTCTCGGCGCCGAAGTCGCGATGAAGCTGTGCCCGCGCCTTGGCCTCTCGCCGGCCGAGACAGAACTCGTCGCCTGGCTCGTGCGCCAGCACCTTTTGATGAGCGCCACCGCCTTCAAGCGTGACCTTGCCGACTACAAGACCATCGCCGATTTCGTGAATGTGGTGCAGAGCGTAGAACGGCTGCGCCTGCTTCTCGTCCTCACCATCGTCGATATCCGGGCAGTGGGCCCCGGCATCTGGAATTCTTGGAAGCGGCAGCTTCTGAGCGACCTTTTCCTGTCGGGCGAGGAAATGCTCCGCCTTGGCCACAAGCAGCATGGCCGCGCGGAACGCATCGCTGCCAAGAAGAAGGCGGTCGGCGCCCTGCTCAAGGAACGCGATGCGCTGATCGGCACGGTCGGGCGGCAGCTTGGCGATGCCTACTGGATTGCCGAGCCCGAGGACATCATCGCGCTCAACCTGCAGCAGATGGACGCCGGCCTTGGCGAACCGCTCACGGTGGAGGCGCACTGGTACCCCGCGCGCGGGGCCACGCTCGTTACCGTGCTCGCGGCCGACCATCCGGGCCTGTTCTACCGCATAGCGGGCGGCATCCACCTTGCTGGCGGTAACATCATCGATGCGCGCATCCACACGGCGCGCAACGGCACCGCGGTCGACAATTTCCTCGTTCAGGATCCCTTGGGCCGCCCGCTCAACGAAGCCTCGCAGATCGCCCGGCTCAAGACCGCGATCGCCGATGCGCTGGCCAACCGGGTCAAGCTCCTTCCCCAGCTCACCGCGCGGCCCTCCGCCCGCGCCCGTGCCGATGCGTTCGAAGTCCAGCCGATCGTGATCTTCGACAACAAGGCGTCGAACCGCTTCACCGTGATCGAGGTTGGCGCGCTCGATCGCCCGGCACTGCTATCCCGTCTGGCGCGCGCGCTGTTCGAAGCGCGGCTGATCGTCCACTCCGCGCATATCGCCACCTACGGCGAACGCGCGGTCGATACCTTCTACGTCACCGACCTGCTCGGCGAAAAGCTCGAGGGCGAGACGCGCACCCGCAGCGTCGAAAAGCGCCTGCTCGAAGCCGCGACCGAGGAAAAGGGGCGCAAGGCGGTCGCCGCCTGATCGTATGGGCGCTTTCTCCTCTCGCCATGACCGCGTAGGCTATACGCAATGACCGAAGCGCAATACCTGTCCGGACGCCTGCTCCTCGCGATGCCGGGGATGGGCGATGCGCGCTTCGACCATGCGGTGATCGCGATGTGCGTGCACGACGATCACGGCGCGCTCGGCATCGGGCTTGGCCAAGTGCGCGAAGGCATTTCGTTCCACGGCCTGCTCAGGGATGTCGGCATCGACCCCGGCGTGGCGCCCGACGTGCCGATCCTGGTCGGCGGCCCGGTCGAGACCGCGCGCGGCTTCGTGCTTCATTCGGACGACTGGGGCGGCGATGGCACCGTTCACGTCGCCGGGCTCTGCGCGCTGTCGGCCTCGCTCGACGTGCTGCGGGCGATTGCGGAAGGGCGCGGCCCCAGCAAATGGCTGGTGGCACTCGGCTATGCCGGCTGGTCGGCCGGACAGATCGAAGGCGAAATGCGTCAGCACGGCTGGCACGCGGTGCAGGGCCGCCGCGAAATCCTGTTCGATACCCCGGTCGAAAACCGCTGGAAGGCCGCTTGGCGCGCCGAAGGTATCGATCCTTCGCACCTCGTCGCAGCCACGGGCCGGGCCTAGAGCAGCTACGCCTGCCCTAGCGTGGCCTCGCTTGGTCTAATCCCCTGCGGTGCCGTGCCTGGCGTGCGTGTCGTGCCATGTCACCAGCCGTTCCAGCCTTCGCAGCAGCGGCAGCGCCATGACCACGCGCCGCAGCAGGGCGCGGTTGCCATAGAGCGCATAGACAATATAGATCCGGCGGTACCGACCGATAGCCTGCCGGGCGGTCAGCCACTCACCAGGCACGTCTTCGCCGAAAGGGCCTGATGCACCCATCGGCATCTCATGCTCGAACCGCCGGCCATCCTTGCCGGTGAACGGCCCTCGCGGATGCCGGCTCTGGTCGGCAATTTTGAAGCGGGTGTAGCCCAGCGCTTGCAGCAGCGCGAATTCCGCCTTCAGTTCACGCCAGGATCGGCCAGACGTTTCGATTGAAAGATAGCGCGGGCGGAATGCGGTCTCGCCCATTGCCTGCAGGCAGAGGTGGTCTGCCCCCTCGACGTCGATCTTGCAATAATGCGGGCAGCCGTGCGCTTCCAGCATGGTCGAGAAACGGTCGGCTGCAACGTCGATCGGCCGGGATGGCGCGCCGAAGCGGGCGTTGCGTGCGGCCCAGTCGGGATCGGCCGTGCCCCAGTCGCTCACCGTGTCGTTGATGAAGAAGCGCTCTGTCCCCTTGCGCGCCGCAATGGCCTGTTCGATGAGGCAATAGCGTCCTTGCTCGATCTCGTCGGCAAAGCGCTCGCGAAGCGCGGCGGCCAATTGCGGATTGGCTTCGACCGCAACCACCCGATATCCTGCCTTCAGGTAAAATGCGCTGTCTTCACCCCGGTGCGCACCCACATCGAAGATCAGATCGGGTTGCGGCGCGGCGCTCATGCATACAGGGCTAGATTGCGCCGATTTGCTTGGCAAGCGGTCAGCGCTGGAGCCGCCTAACGGCTTCGTCCCGGTCGATCAGGGGCAGCAACGTGTTCATGTCCGGGCCGTGGTCCATGCCGGTCAGCGCCTGTCGCAGTGGCAGGAACAGCGCCTTGCCCTTGCGTCCCGTCGCCTCTTTCAGCGCGCCGGTCAGCGCTGCCCATGGGCCATCGTTCCAGTCGATTTGCGCTGCAACCGTTGCCGCCTGATCCAGGAAGGCGCGCGTTTCGGCGTCGAAGTCCGGCGCCTCGATCGGCCCGATGATGACCTGCCACCAGTCCGCCGCTTCACCGACCTGTGCAAGGTTCGGCCGGATCGCTTCCCAAGCCGCCGCGCCCATGCCCTCGGGCAGACGGTCTTGCACCGTCTCGAAAGGCAGGGCGTGGACGATAGCGGCGTTGACTCGCGCCAGTTCGGCTTCATCGAAGCGCGCCGGCGCCCGGCCAAAGCGCGACAGGTCGAAGCTTGCGGCGAGCGCGGCGGCATCTAGCGCAGGGTCGACCGGATCGGCAGTTCCCAGCCGCGCCAAGAGCGCGACCAGCGCCTGCGGCTCGATTCCTTCGGCCCGCAGTTCCTCGACACCCAGCGAACCAAGGCGCTTCGACAACTTGCCCTCCGCGCCGGTGAGCAGCGCGGCATGGGCAAAGCGCGGGGGATTGGCGCCCAGCGCAGCGAACATCTGCACTTGCGTGGCAGTGTTGGACACGTGGTCCTCGCCACGCAGCACGTCGGTAATCCCCATCGCCACGTCGTCGATCGCGCTTGGCAGCATGTATAGCCACGATCCGTCGGCCCGGCGCACGACCGGGTCGGACATCTGGTGCGGATCGAAGTGTTGCGGCCCGCGCACGCCGTCCATCCATTCGATCGGGGTGTCGTGGTCCAGCTTGAAGCGCCAGTGCGGCTTCTCGCCCGCCGCGGCGTTCGCGGCGTGGTCCGCCTCGGTCAGCGCCAGCGCGGCGCGGTCGTAGATCGGCGGCAGCCCGCGCCCCAGCAGGATCTTGCGCTTGAGCTCCAGTTCCTGCGCCGTTTCATAGCAGCGATAGACCCGGCCCTGTTCGGCAAGGCGGGCAAAGGCTTCCTCGTAGATCGCAAAGCGGGCCGACTGGCGCTCCTCGCCATCGGGGTGGAGGCCCAGCCAGGCGAGGTCGGCGCGGATCGCTTCGACGTGTTCTTCCCGGCTGCGTGCCGCGTCGGTGTCGTCGATGCGTAGCAGGAAGCGCCCGCCGTGCTTTTTCGCCAGCAGCCAGTTGTGCAGCGCGGTGCGGATGTTGCCGACGTGGAGCCGGCCGGTCGGCGACGGTGCAAAGCGGGTGACGACGGCAGCAGTGGGGGCGGTGGGGGCGGAGGACATGGCGTTCGCGATTAGGCACTCAGGCCAGCTTTGGCCACCCCCGACCGCTGCCTTGCCGGACGGGTCAGGCGACGGCGGACAAGCTCGCCACTGCGTGCCGCGTCGCTTCGTGCAGGGCCTCGTGCCGATCGGTGCGCACGAACCCGTCGAGCATGGCGGCAAAGCCCGCGCGATCGGCGGCGATGGCGCTGCGGGTCATGCCCGCCAGCGTCACTTCGTCCGGAGTCATCGTCAGGCAGCAGGGTCGGTTGACCATGAACGGTTCGGGCCATGTGTGCACGATCGTGCGGACCAGACCGTGCACCGCGCAGGCCGCTTCGACGCTGCGATAGCGCTGCGCCAGATCGGGCACCGGATCACGCCCGGCACATTCGAACAGGGCGCAAAGGCGCATCGCCATGACCAGGTGCAGTGCGTTCAGCGAAAGGCCGCGGATGTCGTGCGGCCGGCGCAGCGCGGCGATCGTGGCGGAGGGAGCAGGGGTGGTCTGATCGTTCACGCAGCGGACTCCTCTTGCGAACGATTCGCAAGTTAGAGCGTACCCTAAGCCTGTCAATGAGAATCGTTCGCAACAACCTTGCTGCGCTGCTCCGTCTTGTGCGAATGCCAGCGCAGGCCCATGCCGATGATCGAAAGCAGCATGCCGCCAATCAGGCTGATGGTCATGCCCACGCTTTCCATGGCGGACTTGAAGGCCGGGATCGCGAGCAGGATCACACTCGCGACCGAGGTCAGATATCCCCCACCTTTCAGTCGCGATACCCTGTCCATTCCACCGTTAAGCCGTTCTGAATCCATGCGTAATTGGATACCGACGATCGCGACCGAAGTTCCGCACGCCAAGCTTTACCCCCGGCGGCGCCTGCCGGCGCTTGTATTCGGCGACATTGAGCAGGCGTTCGACCCGCGCCACGGTGGCCCGATCGAAGCCTTCGGCAACGATCTGGTCGACGCTCTTTTCGTGTTCGACGAGGCCGGTCAGGATCGCATCGAGCACGGGGTAATCGGGCAGGCTGTCCGAATCCTTCTGGTCCGGACGCAGTTCCGCGCTCGGCGGCTTGGTGATGATCCGTTCGGGCATGACCGGCCCATCGGGGCCCAACCCGATCTTCGGGCGCGCCGTGTTGCGCCACTTCGAAATCGCGAAGACGGTGGTCTTGTAGGCGTCCTTCAGCGGGTTGTAGCCGCCGTTCATGTCGCCATAGATCGTGGCGTAGCCGACGCTCATCTCGCTCTTGTTGCCGGTGGTCACCAGCATGGGCCCGAACTTGTTCGACAGCGCCATCAGCGTGGTGCCCCGAATGCGCGACTGCAGGTTTTCCTCCGTCAGGTCGGGCTTGCGGCCTTCGAACACGGGGGCGAGCATGTCGGCAAAGGCATCGACGGCGGGCATGATCGGCACGGTATCCAGCCGCACGCCCAGCATCTGCGCGCAGCCAGCCGCGTCATCGAGGCTTTCCTGGCTGGTGTAACGGCTGGGCATCATCACGCACCACACCCGCTCCGCCCCCAGCGCATCGACCGCAATCGCCGCGCAGATCGCCGAATCGATCCCCCCCGAAAGACCCAGCACCACGCCGGGGAAGCGGTTGCGGTTGACGTAATCGCGCAAGGCGGTGACCATCGCGCAGTAGATGTCTTCGGGATGTTCGGCGAGTTCGTGGACTTCGCCCGCTTCGCACCGCCAGCGGTGCCCGCTGCCGACAGCAACCTTGTTCCACACGGTGTCTACCACCGCTTCTTCCCAGTCGGGCATCTGTACCCACAGGGCGCCTTCGGGCCCTACGACGAAGCTGGCGCCATCGAACGCGATCTCGTCCTGTCCGCCCACGCGGTTGAGGTAGATCAGCGGGATGCCGGTATCGATCGCCCGGCGCTTGGCCACGCCGTCGATGCGCAGCACGTCCTTGTCGATCTCGTACGGGCTGCCGTTGACGCAGATGAAGATCTCGGCGCCGAGTTCGGCCAGGTGGCGACACACGTCGGGGTGCCAGATGTCCTCGCATATCGGCAGGCCCAGCATCGCGCCCTTGAACAGCACGGGTTCGGGCAGGGGGCCGGGCAGGAAATGGCGCTTTTCATCGAACGTGCCGTAGTTTGGCAGTTCGTACTTGAAGCGCGTTGCGGCGATCTTGCCGCCCTCCAGAAGGGCAACGCCATTGTGCAGCGCGCCGTCGCGCACGAACACGCTGCCCACCAGCATCGCCGGGCCGCCATCTGCGGTGACCGTGGCCAGCTTTTCAAGCTCGGCCGCCGCGCGCTGGATCAGGGCAGGCTTCTGGATCAGGTCTTCGGGCGGGTAGCCGATCAGCTGCATTTCCGGGAACACGATCAGGTCGGCATGGCGCGCCTTTTCCCGCACGGCGAGCATCGCGGCGGCGTTCGCCGCAAGATCGCCCACCGACTGGTTGAGCTGGGCAAGGGTGATCGTCAGTTTTTCGGCCATGGCTCGGTTCCTAGGGGGCAATGGCGGGCGGGCGCAAGAGTTGCGGGTAATCCGCCGTGAATCGTTGCAAAGCTGTCATCATGGGCTAAGGGCGCGCGAATAGGGATCAGCCAAGGATTCGAGGGAAGCCCATGAAGATCATGTCCGGCAACGGCAACCTGCCGCTCGCGCGCGCCGTCGCGGCCTATCTCGAGCTCCCGCTGACCGACGCGGCGGTGCGCCGCTTCGCCGACGAGGAAGTGTTCGTCGAGATCCACGAGAACGTCCGCGGCGAGGACGTGTTCGTGATCCAGTCGACCAGCTATCCGGCCAACGACAACCTGATGGAACTGCTGATCTGCATCGATGCGCTGCGCCGCGCTTCGGCCAAGCGGATCACGGCGGTGGTGCCCTACTTCGGCTATGCCCGTCAGGACCGCAAGCCCGGCCCGCGCACGCCGATCTCTGCCAAGCTGGTTGCCAACCTGATCACCACGGCGGGCGCCGACCGCGTGCTGGCGGTCGATCTCCACGCCGGGCAGATCCAGGGCTTCTTCGACATCCCGACCGACAACCTGTTCGCAGCGCCGGTCATGGCCGCGGACATCCAGACGCGGTACGGCGGCCAGGACCTGATGGTCGTTTCGCCGGACGTCGGCGGTGTGGTGCGCGCCCGCGCGCTGGCCAAGCGGCTCGACAACGCGCCGCTGGCGATCGTCGACAAGCGCCGCGACAAGCCGGGCCAGTCCGAAGTGATGAACATCATCGGCGACGTGAAGGGCCGGATGTGCATCCTGATCGACGACATCATCGATTCGGGCGGCACCCTGTGCAACGCCGCGCAGGCACTGCTCGATGCGGGTGCGGCGGGCGTTGCCGCCTATATCACCCACGGCGTGCTTTCGGGCGCGGCGGTTTCGCGCGTCGGCAATTCGGCGCTGAAGGAACTGGTGATCACCGATACCATCCTTGCCACCGATGCAACGCGCGATTGTGACCGCATCCGCGTGCTGACGATCGCCCCGCTGATCGGCGAGGCGATTCGCCGTATTGCCGATGAAAGCTCGGTCTCCAGCCTGTTCGATTGAGGCTGTTGCAGGGGTACCTCGGACCCCCAAGTTGACAAAGTTGACAGACTACAAAGGGGAAATGTCAACTTCGCCGGTACCGGCTGCAAGGCAAGCGTGCGCCGCGTGAGGTGGTGCGTCAAGCATCTGCGATCGCTGGATTTATTTTCGCACATGCCGCGGGCAAAGCGCGGCAGGGGCAGTGTAGGACAGCCACCCGCCGATCAGCTTATCATTGCATATGCAACAAAGCGCCTATGCGCTCTATTGCCAGGGGCGGATGCCGCCCGGCGCGATGCGTTCAATCGTTTCGAGCCGCCGCGCCTGACGCGTTTCGAGGGCGAGCGTCATCAGCGGCTGGGGGCGCGCCATGAACTGGCGCGGGCTCATCCCGAACAGCGCGGAGAAATCGCGGATCAGGTGGCTCTGATCGTAATAGCGCAGGACCAAGGAATCGGCTTCGGCCTGGTCGGCCACGCCGCGAAGATGGCTCGCCATGTCGAGCGCGCGGGCCCGGCGAAGGACCTGCTTGGGCGGAATGCCGAAATCGCGCCGGACGATCCGTTCCAGCCGCCGCTGGTCGACGCCCATGTCGGCAGCGAGCGCCGCGACAGTGGCGGTCGGATCGTCGAAGGCGGCTGCTTCGAACCGGGTGGAAACCGGGTCGGGCTCAGCCGGCTTGCGGTTGAGGATCACCGCGCGCAGTTCCTGCTCCATGGCAAGGACGATCTTTTCCGGGTTCGACACGCCGCTGACCAGGTCCAGCCACCGCTGTGACGAGAATCCCAGTTGGTCGATCTCGATCAAGCGGTCGAGGTGGCTGGCGATCTGACCCAGGCCAAGCGTGGTCAGGCATCCCGGGCGGAAAGCGACACCGACGCTGGTGAAGCTGCCCGTCACTCCGATCGGCATGCGCCGGGTGTTGGGGCCGAAGAACAGGGCCGAACGACCCAGTTCGCGCGTTCCGTCCAGGGTCTGGGCCGTCCACGTGCCGCGAAGCTGGACACGCAGGAAACCGGTGTCGCAGAAAAGTCCGCATTCGAGCCGATAATCTTCCGGCGCATGCACATCAGTGACGTACAGCCGCGCGATCCATGGCGCCAGATCCGGCGTCGGCGCGCGGTTATAGGACAGCGGTTGCCCATCACGCGTCGCGTGCCCGCTCGGCGCCAGCGTGCGGTCGAAGGCAGGCTGAGCCTGTTCGGTCATGATGCTCCCCGTTTTCGTTACCATGCCGACTTGATAGCCAGCGTGGCCGTCGCGACCCGTGACCTGCGTCACGCCATGACAATTTTGCCCATAATCATGAAATGACCTGTCCTCCAAGCACCAGAATGGAGGTATTTCGTTGCGAAGCATCGCGCGGGGTTGACCGTCCCCGGAGGCTGTGTCCATGCCGGGTGCCATGAACCTCGACGACGATATCGCTCTCGCCCTGCGCCTCGCCGACGCGGCCGGCGATGCAATTCGCCCATATTTCCGCAGCGTAACGGCAGAACGCAAGGGAGACGCAACGCCGGTGACGCTGGCGGACCGTGCCGCCGAGGAAGCGATGCGCCGCATCCTGACCGCCGAACGTGCGCAGGACACAGTGATCGGCGAGGAATTCGGTGCAACCGCCGGCAAGTCGAATCGCAGCTGGGTACTCGACCCGATCGACGGCACCGCAGGGTTCCTGGCCGGCCGCGCGCTGTTCGGCACGCTGATCGCGCTGGTCGTCGAAGGCTTTCCCGTGCTCGGCGTGCTCGACCAGCCGATCAGCGGCGAACGCTGGGTGGGCGCTATGGGCCGCCCGACCACGCTCAACGGCAAGGAAGTGCGCGCCCGCGCCTGCCGCCAGTTGTCGGATGCCACGCTGGCGACGACCGGGCCGCACTATTTCGACGATCACCAGGGCGAGCACTTCATGGCGCTGGCCGCCAAGACCGACCACAAGCGCATGGTGATGGGTGGCGACTGCTACAACTATGCGATGCTGGCGACGGGGCAGATCGACCTTGTCTGCGAAGCCAACCTCAAGCTGCACGACTGGGCAGCGCTGGTGCCCATCGTCGAAGGCGCGGGCGGGGTGATGGCCGACTGGAACGGCGATCCGCTGCACGCAGGATCTGACGGCCATGTCCTTGCGCTGGGCGATCCGGCGCGGCTGGAGGACGTGGTCGAGGCGCTTGCCTGCGGGCATTGACCGGCGTGCGCGGGCGGGTGTTCTTCTTCTATGGCACGCTGACCCACGAACACGACAATCCGACAAGCGCGGCGGCGATGCGGCTGCTGGAGCCGATCGGGCACGGGGCGGTGCGCGGCGAGCTGCACGTGGTGGCCCACGGCGCCGGCTGGTATCCGGTGCTCACGCCGCGTCGCCAGGGCGGGTGGGTGCAAGGCTGGCTCTACAGCCCGCGCCAAGGCTTCGACCGGCGGATGCTGACTCGGCTTGACCGGTACGAGGAGGCGGACCGGCGCTGGCCGGAATATCGCCGCAAGCGCGTGAACGTACGGATCGGCGTGCGCCGCGTCCTGGCCGAAGCCTATATCCATGCGCGGCCACTGCATCCGGGCCTGAGGCGGGTGCCGTCGGGTGACTTTTCGGCCTTTGTTGCGCGGTGCGGGGCAAAAAGCTTCGCTTCGGGCACCGGGAAGGGGGCTCGGCGTTGAAGCGGCCATGACCCGCTCGAGCGCTTCTTCCGATCCCCGCCGCGTCATTGTCGTTACCGGAGCCGCCTCCGGCATAGGGCGGGGGACCATGCTTCATTTTGCCGCGCGGGGCTGGCGCGTCGTCGGGCTGGACCTCGATGGCGAGGGGCTGGCCGAGCTTGCGGCGATGCTGCCGCGCAGCGATGCGCTGACGGTGCTTTGCGATGTCGGCCGCGAATCGCAGGTGCGGCGGGCCTTTGCCCGGATTGCTGCGTGGACCGACGGGATTGACTGCCTGGTCAACAATGCCGGTATCGCCGATCCATACTGCGGGCCGCTCGACAAGCTGGCGCTGGCCGACTGGCAGCGCTGGATCGATGCGAGCCTGACCGCCGCATTCCTGTGCAGCCGCGAGGCGCTGGGATTGCTCCGCGCGCGGGACGGCGCCTCGATCGTTCACGTCGCCTCCACCAGGGCGTTGCAGTCGGAGCCAGAGAGCTTCGCCTATGCCGCGGCCAAGGGCGGCCTGTGTTCGCTCACCCACGCGATGGCGGTCAGCCTTGGGCCGGAACTGCGGGTAAACGCGGTGTTGCCGGGCTGGATCGAGACCGGGCCATGGCAGAGCGGCGACCGCCGTCGCGAGCCCGCGCAAAGCGAGCAGGACAAGGCGCAGCACCCGGTCGGCCGCGTCGGCGAGGTGCGCGACATCGCCGAAACGATCGCCTGGCTGGCCGATGCCGGCTTCGTCACCGGGCAGCAGATCGTCGTTGACGGGGGCATGACGCGCAAGATGATCTACGCGCAGTAACGTCCGCGCTTGCAGGCGGGCGGTTGCGCGTGCAACCTGTTGGACAAGGGTACAACAGGGGTTTGCCATGAAGAACAAGGTGATGATGGCGTCGGTTGCTGCGCTGCTGCTCGCGGGCACGGCGATGGGGGCGCAGGCGCGAACGGTGGTGGTGCGCGCGGGCCACATGATCGACGTCGTGGCGGGCAAGCGCGTCGACGATGCGCAGGTCGTCGTTACCGATGGCCGCATCACTGCCGTCGGGAAGCGTGGCGATGCCGTGCCGCAGGGCGCCGAGGTGATCGACCTTGGCGGGCGCACGCTGCTGCCGGGCCTGATCGACATGCACGTCCACCTGACCGGCGATCCGCGTTATTCCGGCTATCGCGGGCTGGAATACACGGATGCGTTCTGGACCGTGGTGGGCGTGGCGAACGCGAAGAAGACGCTGGATGCCGGGTTCACCACGGTGCGCAACGTCGGTGCCGGCAATTACGATGACGTCGCGCTGAAGCAGGCGATTGCCGAAGGGTACATCACCGGCCCGCGCATCGTACCGGCGACCTATGCGCTGGGCGCGACTGGCGGGCACTGCGATTCGACCGAGTTTCCGCCCTCGATCCACGCCGATGCCCCGGGCGTGGCCGATTCTCCCGATGCGTTCCGTGCGCTGGTGCGCAAGGTGCGCAAGTACGGTGCCGAAGTGATCAAGGTCTGCGCGACGGGTGGCGTGTTTTCGAAGACCGATTCGGTCGGGGCGCAGCAGATGAACGATGCCGAGCTGAAGGCGGTGGTGGACGAAGCGCACATGCTGGGCATGCGCGTGGCGGCGCACGCGCACGGCACGGCCGGCATCAATGCGGCGCTGCGAGCAGGCGTCGACACGATCGAGCATGCCAGCCTCGCCGATGCGGAAAGCTTCCGCCTGGCCAAGGAAAAGGGCGCGGCGCTCGACATGGATATCTACAACGACGACTACATCCTGGCCGAAGGCGAGAAGAATGGCGTCTTTGCCGAGAGCCTGGAAAAGGAGCGGATGATCGGGCGCAAGCAGCGTGAGACGTTCCGCGCCGCCCATGCCGCGGGCGTGACGCTGCTGTTCGGCACCGATGGCGGCGTCTATCCCAACGGCAACAACGCGCTGCAGTTCGCCAAGATGGTCGAATGGGGGATGACCCCGATCGAGGCGATCCGCGCAGCGACGCTCACGGCCGCGAAGTTCCTCGACAAGACGGGCGATGTCGGCGCGATCGAGGCAGGCCGCTACGGCGACCTGATCGCGGTCGACGGCGATCCGCTGGCCGATGTGCGGGCGCTGGAGAAAGTAAGCTTCGTGATGAAGGGCGGCGAGGTGGCCAAGGCCGCCCCGCCGCGCTGAAGGCTGCGGCCCTAGAACTCCGACCAGTCGTCCGCGCCGGATGCGGCCGGGGCGAAGCCGCCGTTGGCAACGCGCAGGGGGGCAGCCTCGGCCACGCGCACCGGCGTCGGCTCGTAGGCGGGGGCCGGCATAGCCTTGGCCGATGTGGTCGGGCCGGGGAAGGCGGCAAGGTTCGCGCCTTGCTGGCCAAGGTGGAAGCGCGCGACCTTGTCGAGCAGTTCGGCTGACTGGGTAGCCAGGCTGCGCGCGGCGGCAGTCGATTCCTCGCTCATCGCCGCGTTCTGGTGGGTCATCTTGCCCATCTCGTTGATTGCGGCGTTGACCTGGATCAGGCCGGCCGACTGCGTTTCCGAAGCTTCGGCGATGCGGGTCATCAAGCCGCTGACGCGGTGGATCTGTTCGACAATGCGGGCGAGCGCGCTGCCCGTTTCGGAGACCAGCGAGACGCCGTTGGCCACTTCGCGCGAGGCCTGGCTGATGCGGGTCTTGATCTCGCTCGCCGCTTCCGCCGATCGCTGGGCAAGCGCGCGCACTTCGGTGGCGACGACGGCAAAGCCCTTGCCCGCTTCGCCTGCGCGCGCGGCTTCGACGCCGGCGTTGAGCGCGAGCAGGTTGGTCTGGAACGCAATGCCGTCGATCAGGCCGATGATCTGTTCGATTTCGCGGCTGGTGCCTTCGATCGCGTCCATCGCGGCGATGGCGCGACGCACCACGTCCTCTGACGCGGTTGCTTCGCCGGTTGCGCCGCTGACGGCCTGGTTGGCTTCGCGCGCGGCATTGGCGCTGTCGGACACGGTGCGCGTTACCTCGGCAAGCGCGGCAGCCGATTCCTCAAGGCTGGCGGCCTGTTCCTCGGTGCGAGATGACAGGTCCTGGGATGCGTGGCGGATCTCGCCCGCGCCGCGGTCGACACCGTGCGAGACCGTGGCGATTTCGGCCATCGTCTGCGACATGGTCGTGACCGCGCCATTGTAATCGGCCTTTAGCGAGGCGAACACGCCGGGCAACTCGGCCTCGATGCGGTGGGAAAGATTACCGCGCGACAGTTCGGACAGGGCTGCGCCGATACTGCGGACGATGAGCTGGGCCTGGTCGTCCTTGGCACGCTCGGCCGCAACGAGCAGGTCTCGCAGGGCGAGCGTCGCGCGCGAAAGATCGCCCACTTCATCGCGCCGGTTGGTGGCGCGGGCAATCACGTCGGTGCGCCCTTCGGCGAGCAGCGAGATCGTTTCGGTCACTTCAACCAGCGGATTTGCGATCTGGCGCGTCAGGAGGACCAACAGCACGCCGGCCACGCCGAAAGCGATGACCGTGACACCGACCACGATCAATCGCACGGTCCATGCCGCGGACGCCGCGTCGGCTGCCAAGTCGGACATCAGCTTGGCCTGCGTGTTCTGCATGCTTGCTGCGGCATCGTTTAGCCGATTGAAATCGGCTTCAGAGGCTTTGAAGCTGTCGAAAGCTTCTTGGTTGCGGTTCTGTGCGGAGAGCGCGATGCGGGCATCCGATTTGACATAGTAGGCATCGCGCAAGGGGATGAACGCTTCGAGCGCAGCCTTCGTCTGCGGCTTGTTCAAGCGCGGTCTCAGCCAGTCGACCTTGGCGTCGATGATCGAGCGCAACGCGCGAATCTTCGCGGCCGCAGCGTTGATTTCGTCCGGCGTGACAGACAGGATATGCCCGGCTTCGGCGCCGCGCATGTCAGAGACTGCTGTGTTGATGTCAGCTGCGGCCTCCAGCTTTTCGCGCCGCGCTACGCCAAGGTCCTGCGTGATACTGGAAAGATAGCCGACCGCAAAGAAGCCGGTCGCGCCAATGATCAGAAGGGTTGCGATAAAGGCGCTGATAGCCAGCATCAGCTTGCGGGAAATGGGCAGGTCGGTCATCGCTACGGTCCGCGTCGTTGAACACGATGCGGCTAACGATGCCGGGTTAGGACTCCGGACGGCGCGCCATCGGGAAAAATACAGTGGCCGCGCGGCGATTGCGTCAGTCTTCGGCCGGCTTGCTGTTCAGCTGGATGTAGTTTTCGATTCCCATGCGAGCGATCATGTCGAACTGCTTTTCGAGCGTGTCGACGTGATCTTCCTCGCTTTCGAGGATGTCCTGCAGCAGATCGCGGGTCACGTAGTCGCGCACGCTTTCGCAATGGGCGATGCCGTCCCTGAGCAGAGGGATCGCGTCCATTTCCAGCGCCAGGTCGGCCTTCAGGATCTCTTCCACGCTTTCGCCCACGCGCAGCCGGCCGAGCGCCTGGAAATTGGGCAGGCCGTCCAGGAACAGGATCCGATCGGCCAGCTTGTCGGCGTGCTTCATCTCGTCGATCGATTCGTGGCGTTCGAATTCGGCGAGTTTCTTGACGCCCCAGTTGTCGAGCAGGCGGTAATGCAGCCAGTACTGGTTGATCGCGGTCAGCTCGTTGAGCAGCGCCTTGTTGAGATATTCGATGACCTTGGCATCGCCCTTCATGGCGCTTCTCCCGGAAAATGGCTGGCAGGACGGGAATGGTGCCCGCACCGGGCCGTGTGGGCAAGCGCCAAGCGAGGCTGCGCCGGGTTAAAAGGTTAAGCCGCCACGCAGGCGCGTTCGTCGGCGATCACGTCCTCTGCATCGTCAAGGCACTGGCGGCACTGCGGCTGGCAGCCGAGCCGGCCGTAAAGCGCCTCTGCATCTCCGCCATGGCAGCGAGCGGTGGCGCGCAGATCCTTTTCGCGAATCGCATTGCAGATGCAGATGAACATCGGGCCCGAATCTCCGAAGCTGACCTGCTCCTTGTAATGAGAGGCGTTCGCATTAGCAAGGCTTGTTGCGAATGGTTTGCGAGAAGTTGCCCGGACGGTCGGTACGCGCGCTTGGTTGCAATCGCGGCAGTCGCGCGCTACATCGCCGCCAGCATCAAGAGTTGGGGAAGACGCCCCGACGCCAACCTGCCTTCTCCGGGCAAGGTGGCGCCTCCTCGCACGGAGGGATGTGGCCGGTCCGGCAACCAAGCGGAGCCCAGGCTGCATTTCCGTGCGACGCGCCCGTCAGCGTCCGTCCCTGCCGTTGCAGAGGAAGTTGCCCGTGCCGATCCGCATTGCCGATAGCCTGCCCGCCCGCCGCACGCTCGAAGCCGAGGGCGTGATCGTGATGGGCGAGACCGAGGCCGCGCGGCAGGATATCCGACCGATCCGCATCGCGCTGCTGAACCTGATGCCCGACAAGATCACCACCGAAACGCAGATCGCCCGGGTGCTGGGGGCAACGCCGCTGCAGGTGGAGCTGGAGCTGCTGCGCATCTCCGACCACGTGAGCAAGAACACGTCGGCCGGGCACCTGGCTGAATTCTATCGCCCGTGGTGCGAGGTGAAGGGGGAAAAGTTCGACGGGCTGATCGTGACCGGCGCGCCGGTTGAAACGATGCCGTTCGAGGACGTCACCTACTGGGACGAGCTGCGGCGGATCTTCGACTGGAGCCAGGACAACGTCCACCGCACGCTGTCGGTGTGCTGGGGCGCGATGGCGGCGCTGCACCACTTCCACGGGGTGGAAAAGCACAACCTGTCCGGCAAGGCCTCGGGCGTGTTCCGCCACCACAATCGCGCGCCCGCCAGTCCGTGGATGCGCGGGCTTCCCGATGTGTTCGACGTGCCGGTTTCACGCTGGAGCGAGATGCGCCGGGAGGACCTGCCCGAAGGGCGCGGGCTTCAGGTCCTGGCAGAAAGCGAGGAGACCGGGCTGTGCCTGATCGACGATCCGGCGCACAACGCCCTGCACATGTTCAACCATCTGGAATACGATACGCTGACGCTGGCGGGCGAATACGCGCGCGACGAGGGTGGCTATCTGCCGCAGCACTATTTCCCGAGCGACGATCCCAAGGCGCACCCGGTCAACACCTGGCGTGGAAACGGCCACATCCTGTTCGGCAACTGGATCAACGAGACGTATCAGACCACGCCGTTCGAGCTGGGAGATATCGGGAAGAGGTGAGCGCGCGCCGGGTAGCGCTTGCCTTTCTGGCCCGCTTCCCCTAACGGCCCCGCTTCCGCAGCGCGGATTCGAGGACTCGCCTGGCCAACTAGGGCTGCCATGGCGGGTCTGCCGCGCTTTCAGTCAAGGAGACGAAAATGCCCAAGCTCAAGACCAAGAGCGGTGTGAAGAAGCGCTTCAAGATCACCGCATCGGGCAAGGTGAAGCACGGCGTTGCCGGCAAGCGCCACCGCCTGATCAGCCACAACGCCAAGTACATCCGCCAGAACCGCGGCACTGAAGTGATCTCCGACGCCGATGCGAAGGTAATCAAGAAGTGGGCGCCCTACGGGCTGAACTGAGGAGCGCTGACTTATGAGCCGTATCAAGCGTGGTGTTACCACCCGTGCCAAGCACAAGCGGATTCTGGATCAGGCGAAGGGCTATCGCGGCCGTCGCAAGAATACCATCCGCGTCGCCCGTCAGGCCGTCGAAAAGGCCGGCCAGTACGCCTATCGCGACCGCAAGGTTAAGAAGCGCACGTTCCGCGCCCTGTGGATCCAGCGCATCAACGCCGCTGTCCGCGCCGAAGGCCTGACCTATTCGCAGTTCATCCACGGCGTGAAGCTCGCCGGGATCGAACTCGATCGCAAGGCGATGGCCGACCTCGCGATGAACGAAGGTGGCGTGTTCACCGCCGTCATCGCGCAGGCGAAGGCTGCTCTTCCGGCGTAATTGCTGGTCGAAGCCAACCGGATCGGGGCGCCACCTGCAAGGGTTGGCGCCCTTTTTCGTATGCGCGGCGCGAGGCGGGCGCTCGATCCTCATCTCGGTGTTTCTTTTGAAACCGGATTGGGTCTATGCCGTGTGCCAACAGGGCATGACAGGGGATCGCACAAGTGTCCGGGGGCATTGTTGTCCGGGTTCGGTTTCATCCGCCGCCAGCGGAGCTGCGACCGTACTTCACCAGCTTCTACCTGACCGAGATCGACGTGCCCGAAGGCGCCAGCGCCTTCGACTGGCTCCATCCGGAATGGGCCAACCTGCGCATGTTCCAAGGGAGCTATCCCGATAGCGACATCGGCGGCGGCGCACCGCTGGGCGGGGTGCAGGCGACCTTTACCGGACCCACCAGCACCACGGTGCGCTTTTCCGTCGGCACCACGCGGATCTGGGGGATCGGCTTCCTGCCGCTGGGCTGGGCGCGGTTCGTCGATGCCCCGGCGCACGTCTATGCCGATCGGCTGATGGACCCGCGGAAAGAGCGGATCTTTGCCGCCTTTCGTCCGCTGATCGAGGGCCTGTTCGGGGAAACGGCGGACGAAGCGGGCGAACTTGAACGGATCGGCGCGCACTTCGCCGCCCGCCTGCCGGTCGAACTGCCGGACGAGGAGCGGATCGTCGCCTGCCATGCCGCGCTGCTCGATCCCGACCTTGCGACCGTGGCCGACTTTGCCGAAGCGGCGCGGCTACCGGCGCACACGCTGGAGCGTCTTTGCCGGCGGCACTTCGGGTTTCCGCCGCGCCTGCTGCTGCGCCGCCAGCGCTTCATGCGCAGCCTGGCGCAATACATGCTCGACCCCAGCCTGAAATGGATCGGCGCGATCGACGGGCACTATCACGACCAGGCCCAGTTCGTGCGCGACTTCCACCGCTTCATGGGCATGAGCCCGAGCCAGTATGTCGCCGCGCCCCACCCAGTGCTGTCGGGCGTGATGCGCGCGCGGCTCGAGGCGGCGGGTGCTGCGGTGCAGGCGCTGCACCACCCGCTGCTCAAGCATCCGGCAGATAGGTAGGGGCGGGCAGGTAGCGGGGTTGGATTCGCTGCGGTTTGGCGCTAGCGCGCGAGCCACTATGGAACAGCTCGATCAGACTCTCGCCGCGATCGCCGCGGCCGACACGCCCGAAGCGGTGGAAGCGATCCGCGTGGCCGCGCTCGGCAAGCAGGGCTGGGTCTCCGCCCTGCTCAAGACGCTGGGGCAGATGAGCCCGGAAGAGCGGCAGGTGCAGGGGCCGGCCATCCACGCCGCGCGCGAAGGCGTGACCGCGGCGCTGGCCGATCGCAAGGCGGCGCTGGAAAGCGCGGCGCTCGAAGCGCGGCTGGTGGCCGAAACGGTCGATCTGTCGCTGCCCGCGCCCGAGGTGCCGCGGGGTTCGATCCACCCGGTCAGCCAGGTGATGGAAGAACTGGCCGAAATCTTCGCCGACCTGGGCTTTGCCGTGGCGAGCGGGCCGGAGATCGAGGACGACTGGCACAACTTCACCGCGCTCAACATGCCCGAGACGCACCCGGCGCGCGCGATGCACGATACGTTCTACTTCCCCGATACCGACGCCAAGGGCCGGTCGATGCTGCTGCGCACGCACACCAGCCCGGTTCAGATCCGCTCGATGATCGCGCAAGGCGCGCCGATCCGCATCATTGCGCCGGGCCGCGTCTATCGCTCTGATTCGGATGCGACGCACACGCCGATGTTCCACCAGATCGAAGGGCTGGTGATCGACAAGGGCATTCACCTCGGCCACCTCAAGTGGACGCTGGAGACCTTCCTCAAGGCGTTCTTCGAACGCGACGACATCGTGCTGCGTCTGCGTCCCAGTTACTTCCCTTTCACCGAGCCTTCGGTCGAGGTCGACGTCGGCTACACGGTGATCAACGGCAAGCGCGTGGTTGGCGGTGGCGGCGACGTGGAGAACGGCGGCTGGATGGAAGTGCTCGGCAGCGGCATGGTCAACCGCAAGGTGATCGAATTCGGCGGACTCGATCCCGACGAATGGCAGGGCTTTGCCTTCGGCACCGGCGTCGATCGCCTTGCCATGCTGAAATACGGCATGGACGACTTGCGCGCCTTCTTCGATGGCGATGCGCGCTGGCTGTCGCACTATGGTTTCGGGGCGCTGGATGTGCCCACCCTTTCGGGCGGCGTGGGAGTTAGGCCGTGAAGTTCGCACTTTCGTGGCTCAAGACCTTCCTCGACACGGAAGCCGACGCCGATACCATCGCCAAGAAGCTGACCGCGCTCGGACTTGAGATCGAGGGCGTAGAGGATGCCTCGGCCGCGCTCGCCAAGTTCAAGGTGGCGCGCGTGCTGACCGCGGAGAAGCATCCGCAGGCGGACAAGCTGCAGGTGCTGACCGTCGATACCGGGGAAGGCGCGCCGTTGCAGGTGGTGTGCGGTGCGCCCAACGCCCGCGCAGGCCTTGTCGGCGTTCTCGGCGTCCCCGGCGCGGTGGTGCCCGCCAACGGCATGACGTTGAAGGTCGCCGCCGTGCGCGGGGTCGAATCCAACGGCATGATGTGCTCGACCCGCGAACTGGGGCTGGGCGAGGAACACGACGGCATCATCGAGCTGCCTGCCGATGCGCCGGTGGGCACGAGCTTTGCCGACTACCTCGGCAGCGATCCGGTGTTCGACGTGGCGATCACGCCCAACCGCCCCGACTGCATGGGCGTTTACGGCATTGCCCGCGATCTGGCGGCGGCAGGCCTCGGCACGCTGAAGCCGATCGCGACAGGCGGCGTGGCCGGCAGCTATCCCTGCCCGGTGGAGATCCGCACCGACGACCCCGAGGGCTGCCCTGCCTTCTATGGCCGCGTGATCCGTGGCGTGAAGAACGGTCCCTCCCCGAAGTGGCTGCAGGATGCGCTGAAGGGCGCGGGCCAGCGGCCGATTTCGGCGCTGGTCGATGCGACCAACTACGTCATGCTGGGCTATGGCCGCCCGGCCCATGCCTATGACCTGGCCAAGCTGACCGGCGCGGTCGTGGCACGCCGCGCGGTGGACGGCGAAGGCGTGACCGCGCTCAACGGCAAGCACTACATCCTCGATGCCGGCATGACCGTGATCGCCGACGATGCCGGCGTGCACGACATCGCCGGGATCATGGGCGGCGAGCATTCGGGCTGCAGCGACGCGACGACCGACGTGCTGCTGGAGGTGGCCTACTTCAATCCGCAGCGCATCGCCCGCACCGGACAGGCGCTCGCGCTGTCCTCGGATGCACGCACCCGCTTCGAGCGTGGCGTCGATCCGGGGTTTCTCGATACCGGGCTCGACCTGCTGACGCAGCTGATCGTGGAGATCTGCGGCGGCGAAGCCAGCGAAGTGGTGCGCGCGGGCACGCCGCCTTCGGGCCAGAAGACCGTCGCCTATGATCCGGCGCTTGTCGGCAAGCTCGGCGGCGTCGACGTGCCGGGCGGGCGGCAGCAGGACATCCTGGCAGCGCTGGGCTTCGGCGTGATCGATACGGGTGATCACTGGGCCGTGTCGGTGCCGAGCTGGCGTCCGGACGTCGACGGCGCGCCCGACATCGTCGAGGAAGTGATCCGCGTCCATGGCCTTGATGCCGTGCCGTCCGTTGCCTTGCCGCGCGCGGATGGCGTCGCCAAGCCGACCGCGACGCCGGTGCAGACGCTGGAGCGGCGCGTGCGCCGGGCAGCGGCAGCGCGGGGGCTGAATGAAGCCGTGACCTGGTCGTTCCTGCCCGAGAGCGAGGCCGCACACTTCGCCGATGGAAACGGGGGCGTGTGGACGCTCGCCAATCCGATCTCGGAAGACCTGAAGGCCATGCGTCCGTCGCTGCTGCCGGGCCTGCTCGGTGCGGCCAAGCGCAACCTCGATCGCGGCGCCACCTCGGTGCGTGTGTTCGAGGTCGGCCGCCGCTACCTGCGCGGTGAAGGCGGGGCGAGCGACGAAAAGTTGAGCCTTGCCGTCGTGCTCGCTGGTGAGCGTACACCGCGCGGTTGGGCAACCGGCAAGGCCAAGGCGTTCGATGCGTTCGATGCCAAGGCCGAGGCGCTGGCCCTGCTCGGCGAGGCGGGCGCGCCGGTCGAAAACCTGCAGGTCATGGGTGAGGCGGGGCCGCAGTTCCATCCCGGCCAGTCGGCCACCCTGCGGCTTGGCCCCAAGCAGGTGCTGGCGCGCTTCGGCATGATCCACCCCAGCACGGCCAAGGCCTTCGACATCGACGGGCCGGTGGCTCTGGTCGAACTGTTCCTCGATCGCATCCCGGCGAAGAAGGCACAGAGCGGCTTTGCCCGCGCGCCCTTCACGCCACCCGCGCTGCAGGCGGTGACGCGCGACTTTGCCTTCCTGCTGGCGCTGGGCGTGCCGGCGGGCGATCTGCTGCGCAGCGTGCGCGGAGCGGACAAGGCGAACATCGTGGCCGCGCGCGTGTTCGACGATTTCCGGGGCGCTGGCGTGCCCGAGGGCCACAAGAGCGTGGCCGTGGAAGTTACGCTGCAGCCGGTCGAAAAGAGCTACGACGAAGCCGCGCTGAAGGCGATTGCCGACAGGATCGTCGCAGCGGCGGCCAAGCAGGGTGCCACCCTGCGCGGATGAGCCTGTGCGACGAGGGCTTCAGTAGTCCTCGTCGTCGCTGGTGCTGCTGCCGTGGTCGTCCATCGGCTTGCCGAAGGTCGGATCGGGTTCGCCGGCCCGTTCGCGGCGGCGCGCGTTCCAGTCATCGCCCGAGGCATAGCCGGAGCGGGCGTTCGTCTCCGCCTCGCGCCACGCCCGCTGCGCTTCGGACGCCTGTTCCATCGCCTGCTGCTGCAGCTTGGGCAGGGTGGCGAAGGCCGCCTTGATCATCGCGCTGTTGATCGCGTCATATCGGAACGTGCGGTCGGCCATCGTCGATGCGACCTGCTCTTCGCCGACTGCGCGATAGAGATCGGCAATAGCCTCGTTTTCGGCGAGGCCCTGTTCGACCTTGTCGTGGCGACGCCCGGCAGGTGGCAGGACTTCGGTGCTGATGCGGCTGCCGTCGGCTTCGGGGGCGATGTTGGCGGCAAGGCGCAGCATCTCGGTGTCGTTCGCATCGGTCACCGCCCAGACAACCTGGCTGTTGGACGCCGCCACCAGCCGTGTACCGGTGGCCTCGGCGCCGAACATCATCAGCGGCAGATCGCGCTTGACCAGCATCTGGTGCGCCTGCGCGGGCGTGACGGGGTAGTGCGTGCCCTTGCTGCATCCGGCGAGCGCCAGAGTTGCAACCGCGAGCAGTGCCAGTTTTCGCGCCATCATCATGGTTGCCCTCCGCGCTGTTGCGATGCAACACGCAGAAGGGCGGGCAAGTCGGTATCGCCACGCATCGGCTCGGTCCCCCCGGTTGAAGCCGTGTGGAAGGATACCGGCGGCCGCCGAAGAAACCGTTAAGGACAGCGCATGATCTCGATGGACGAAGACGACGACCTGGTGCGCATTGCCAGTCCCGATCTGAAGGTCGCGATCAATCCGCTGGGCGCCGAACTCTGGTCGCTGCGCGATGCTGCGGGCGCCGAATACATGACCGATGCCGATCCGGCATTCTGGACCGGTCATGCGCCGCTGCTGTTTCCCATCGTCGGCGCGCTGGCCGGTGACACACTGCGCGTCGATGGCCGGGAATACACGCTGCCCAAGCACGGCTTTGCCCGCCGCAGCCAGTTCGCCGCCGTCGAAACCGGGCCAGCCAACGCGCGCTTTCGTCTGACCGATTCGCCTGATACCCGCGCTGTGTTCCCGTTCGGCTTCGTGCTCGAACTCGCCTTCTCGGTCGAAGACTTCACGCTGGTGGTCGAAGCGAGCGTGTTCAATCCCAACGACCGCCCGCTGCCCTTCAGCTTCGGCTTCCATCCCGCTTTCGCCTGGCCGCTTCCCGGCGGGGCGGACAAGGCCGCGCACAGGATCGTGTTCGAACGCGACGAACCGCAGGACGTGCGCCGCATCACCAAGGGCACCGGACTGCTGCTGCCCCAAGGCGAGGCGACCCCGGTGAAGGGCCGCGAACTTGCGCTGCGCTCGGACCTGTTCGAGGCTGACGCGCTGATCTGGACCGACCTTGCCAGCCGCAAGCTGTCCTATGGCGCGGATGGCGGAGCGTGGATCGACCTTGCCTTTCCCGACAGCCCGATGTTCGGCGCATGGCAGGTACCCGGCGCACGCTACATCTGCCTTGAACCCTGGGCCGGCGTGGCCGATCCGGTGGGCTTCGACGGTGATTTTTCCGACAAGCCGGGCGTTGTCACCCTGCCGCCGGGCGAAACGGCGCGGTTCCGGCTGGCGATCACGGTGCGGCCCGCATGAAGCGGATGGCGGTGATGATCGCGCTGATCGGTGCGCTGGTGGTCCTTGCGCTGACCGTGGGCGAGCGCGAGCGCAAGGCGGAAATGCGCCACGTCCTGTTCGCCAACTCGGCGCTTGCGGCGGGCGACTTGCGTGCGTGCTTAAGCCAGGGATTGACCGCGAAGGACATGGAAGTTGTCGTCACCTCGCGCGGGTCAGGTTCGCACCTGGAGCTTTCCAGTCGGGGCGGACGCCTGCCTGACAAGACCGAGGCCGAAGCGCTGCGGCTGTGTCTTTCCGCGCGTTGAACCCATGTCGGCACGAGGCCGATGCGTGACAGCGGCGCGCCCCTTCGCTAGGGGGCGCTCCCATGTCCAATCGCCGCACCTTCGCCATCATTTCGCACCCTGACGCGGGCAAGACCACGCTGACCGAAAAGCTGCTGCTGCAAGGCGGCGCGATCCACCTTGCGGGCGAGGTGAAGGCGCGCGGGCAAGCGCGGCGCGCGCGGTCCGACTGGATGAAGATCGAACAGCAGCGCGGCATCTCGGTCACCTCGTCGGTGATGACCTTCCAGAAGGACGGCGTCGTCTTCAACCTGCTCGACACGCCGGGCCACGAAGACTTCTCCGAAGACACCTACCGCACGCTCACCGCCGTCGATTCCGCGATCATGGTGATCGACGCGGCCAAGGGCATCGAGCCGCAGACGCGCAAGCTGTTCGAGGTTTGCCGCATGCGCTCGGTGCCGATCATCACTTTCGTCAACAAGGTCGACCGCGAAGGGCGCAGCGTGTTCGAGACGCTGGACGAAGTGGCCGATGCGCTGGCGCTCGACGTTGTGCCGATGTCCTGGCCGATCGGCATGGGCGGCATCTTCGAAGGCGTGCTCGACTTCGCCACCGACACGATCGCACGCCCCGAAGGCGACAGCCGCGAGTTCCTGGGCAAGCGCGACGCCAAGGGCGAGGGCGCGCCGATCCCGGCCGAGGTGGCCGAACAGATCGAGCTGGCGCAGGCCGGCTATCCGGAATTCGATCTTGAAGCCTATCGCCATGGCGACCTGACCCCGGTCTACTTCGGCTCCGCGCTCAAGAACTTCGGCGTGGCCGAACTGATCGACGCCATCGCCCGCTTCGCTCCGCCGCCGCGCCCGCAAACGTCGGAACAAGGCACCGTCCTGCCGGAACGGAGCGACGTGACCGGGTTCATCTTCAAGGTGCAGGCCAACATGGACCCGCAGCACCGCGACCGCATCGCGTTCATGCGCATGGTTTCGGGCACGTTCAAGCGCGGCATGAAGCTTACGCCTTCGGGCCTGGGCAAGCCGATCGCGGTTCATTCGCCGATCCTGTTCTTCGCGCAGGACCGCGAGATTGCCGATACGGCGGAAGCCGGCGACATCATCGGCATTCCCAACCACGGCACGCTGCGGGTGGGCGATACGCTGTCGGAAAAGAATGACGTCCGCTTCACCGGTCTGCCCAACTTCGCCCCCGAAATCTTGCGCCGCGTGGCGCTCAAGGACCCGACCAAGACCAAGCAGCTGCGCAAGGCGCTCGACGACCTGTCGGAAGAGGGCGTGATCCAGGTGTTCTATCCCGAGATCGGCAGTCAGTGGATCGTCGGGGTGGTCGGCCAGCTGCAGCTCGACGTGCTGATCAGCCGGCTGGAAGCCGAATACAAGGTGGAAGCTGTGCTTGAAGCCTCGCCCTTCGACACCGCGCGCTGGATCAAGGGCAGCGACGCCGCCCTGAAGGGCTTTGCCGATTTCAACCTGTCGAACCTTGCCAAGGACCGCGATGGCGATCCGGTGTTCATGGCGCGATCGGCTTGGGACGTCAGCTACCAGCAGGAGCGCAATCCCGAGTTGACCTTTTCTGCCACCAAGGAAAGGTAGTCCTGCGGGGGTTGCGCAAGGGGGCATCGCGTTGCAGGTAGCGGGCATGAACCTGCTCGGCCCGACTTCGAACACCTTCATCTCGCAACGCCTGCGGCTGCACTACGTCGACTGGGGCAACACCGACAAGCCGCCGCTGCTGCTGGTGCACGGCGGACGCGACCATTGCCGCAGCTGGGACTGGACCGCCGAGGCGCTGCGCGAGGACTGGCACGTCATCGCCATGGACCACCGTGGCCATGGCGACAGCGAATGGACTTCGGACGGCAACTACCGCACGATGGACCTGGTCTACGACGTGGCCCAGCTGATCCATCAGCTCGATCTCGCGCCGGTGACGATCGTGTCGCATTCGTGGGGTGCCAACACATCGTTGCGCTATGCCGGGCTGTTTCCCGAAAACGTGCGCAAGCTCGTCGCCATCGAAGGCATCTTCCCGACGCCTGAGCGCGAGGCGATGATGAAGAACGTGCCGTTCGCGCGGCGCGTGCGCGAATTCATCGGCGAAAAGCGCAAGGCCGCCGGCCGTCTGCCGCGCCGCTATCCCAGCCTTGAAGACGCTTATGCGCGCATGAAGAGCGAGAACCCGTACCTGACCGACGTTCAGGCGCGGCACCTGACGCTCCATGGCATCAACCGCAACGAAGACGGCACTTTCAGCTGGAAGTTCGACCCGCACCTGAACGTCGACGCCGCGCCCTACGATATCAGCCCCGAACAGCTCCATGGGCTGTGGAACGCGATCACCTGTCCCACGCTGCTGCTCAACGGTGCGGATTCGACCGCTGGCAATCCCGAACGCGATGGCCGCATCCAGCACTTCCGCAATGCCGAGGTGGTCGAATTCGAGAACGCCGGGCACTGGCTGCACCACGACCAGTTCGAACGCTTCATCGCGACGCTGAAGGACTTCCTCTGAAGACGCACCCGCCGGGGAGCCTCACGGGGAACCGGCCGCTCGGCGCAGGAATTGTCACCCGGTGCGCCTGACTTTTGCCAGCTACAACATCCATAAGGGCGTCGGGCTCGACCGCAGGCGCGATCCCGACCGTATCCTTGCCGTGCTGCGCGAAATCGATGCCGACGTGATCGCCCTGCAAGAGGCCGACCGCCGGTTCGGGGCGCGCGAAAGCGTGATCCCGCGCGCCAGCCTCGACGATCACAGCCCGTGGGTGCCGGTTGCCCCCGGGATGCGGCCGCTCAGCCTTGGCTGGCATGGCAATGTGCTGCTGGTGCGGCGTGGGATCGAGGTGCGCGATGTCTGTGCGGTTGCGCTGCCCACGCTTGAGCCGCGCGGCGCGGTCTGCGCCGAACTTGCCGTCGATGGGCGGCCGTTCCGCGTCGTCGGCATGCATCTTGACCTGTCGGGCTTGCGCCGCCGCCAGCAGGTGCGCGCAGTCTGCGATCATCTCAAAGCCCGTGACGGTGTTCTGCCCGCCGTGCTGATGGGCGATTTCAACGAATGGACGCAGCGCGGCGGAGCGCTGGCGGCGTTCGATTCCGGCCTCGCGGTACTCGCGCCGGGGCGCAGCTTTCCGGCCCGGCGGCCGCTCGCCCAGCTCGATCGGATCGTGGTGAGCAACGATTGGGCGGTGGAAGCAGCAGGGGTGCATCATAGCCCCCAGGCTGCGATCGCGTCCGACCACTTGCCGGTGTTCGCGCGCCTTTCGCTGTGAGCGACCAGTCCGCTGCCCAAATTTGCGGCAGGGAATGTTGCCCAAAAATTAGGCAGCCACGTTGCGATGCACAAGAATCGAGCGCGCATTAACCCAATTTGGTTGGGTTTGTTCCTGCCTACGTATGTTTTCTAGGCATTTTTCGGTTTGGCATGCCCTTTGCTTTAACTTTCTAGCCGGCGGGACGCCCGGCGGGAAGGCCGCGAAAGGGGGCATGAATGAAGTTCATCATCGCCATCATCAAGCCGTTCAAGCTGGACGAGGTGCGTGAAGCGCTGTCCGGGCTGGGCGTTGCCGGGATGACGGTGTCGGAAGTGAAGGGTTTTGGCCGTCAGAAGGGCCAGACCGAGATCTACCGCGGCGCCGAATATTCGACCAACATGCTGCCCAAGGTGAAGATCGAGATCGCCGCGAGCGATGCGCTCGCGCCGCAGATCATCGAAACCATCCAGCAGACCGCAAGCACCGAAGCCATCGGCGATGGCAAGATCTTCGTGCTCGACCTGGCCTCCGCCACGCGCATCCGCACGGGCGAGATCGGCGACACGGCTCTCTGACTTCCGACATGAGGGGTAACCAAATGATCCGCAAGATGATCAGTGGCGTAGCGGGGCTGGGGCTGACGCTCGGCGCCGCGTCCGCCGCGTTTGCACAGGCCGGGCCGATCAAGGCGCCGACCGCCGAACAGATGGCCACCATGGTCAACAAAGGCGACACCACCTGGATGTTGCTCTCCTCCACGCTCGTCCTGCTGATGAGCATCCCGGCGCTGGCGCTGTTCTACGGCGGTCTCGTCCGCACCAAGAACATGCTCTCGGTGCTGATGCAGGTCTTCATGATCGTGTCGGTTGCGGCCCTCGTCTGGGTCAGCTGGGGCTACTCGATCGCCTTCACCGGCGGTTCGCCGTACTTCGGCGGCCTGTCGAAGGCGTTCCTGATGGGCGTTTCGGCTTCGACTTATGCGGCGACGTTCTCGAACAACGTCTACATTCCCGAATATGCCTACGTCATCTTCCAGATGACCTTCGCCTGCATCACGCCGGCGCTGATCGTGGGTGCCTTCGCGGAACGCGTGAAGTTCACCCCGCTGATGATCTTCACCGTGCTGTGGCTGACGCTGGTCTATTTCCCGATGGCGCACATGGTGTGGTACTTCGCGGGTCCGGACTTCCTGTCGGACAACACCGCTGATGCCGGCCTGCTCTATGGCTGGGGCGCGTTGGACTTCGCCGGCGGCACCGTCGTCCACATCAACGCCGGTATCGCCGGCCTGGTCGGCTGCCTCATCATCGGTCCGCGCCTTGGCCACGGCAAGGAAGCCACGCCGCCGCACTCGCTGACCATGACCATGATCGGCGCCTCGCTGCTGTGGGTGGGCTGGTTCGGCTTCAACGCCGGTTCCAACCTCGAAGCCAACGGCCTCGCCGCGCTCGCCTTCATCAACACTTTCGTCGCCACCGCCGCCGCTGCCGTCTCCTGGTCGATCGTCGAGCAGATCAAGCACGGCAAGCCGTCCATGCTCGGCGCTGCCTCGGGTGCCGTCGCCGGCCTCGTCGCGATCACTCCGGCTTCGGGCTTTGCAGCTCCGATGACCTCGATCGTCCTCGGCCTCGTCGTCTCGCCGATCTGCTTCATCTTCGTCTCGACCGTGAAGAACGCGCTCAAGTACGACGATACGCTCGACGTGTTCGGCGTGCACTGCATCGGCGGCATCGTCGGTGCGATCGGCACCGCGATCGTCGCGGACCCGTCGCTCGGCGGCCAGGGCTGGGTGGACTACACCGTGTTCCCCGCCAAGGCCGGCACGTATGACATGGCGGCCCAGCTGATCACCCAGATCAAGGCGGTTGTCCTGACCCTCGTCCTCTCGGGTGGCGTCTCCGCGATCCTCTTCTTCGTCCTCGACAAGACCATCGGTCTGCGTCCGACCGAGGAAGCCGAGCGCGAAGGCCTCGACATCACCGAGCATGGCGAACGCGCCTACAATTACTGAGTTTTTACCAGCTTGGCGGGGTCGGGGGAGCTGATCCTCTCCCTCTCTTCCCCCGGCACCGCCAGACGATGTTCCTCCTGCGAACAGACTGAAGGCCGGAAGCGCTAGCCCGCTTCCGGCCCTTTTTTGTTGCACGATGGCCAGCGGCGGTCACACTCGCTGCATGAGATTCGACGCAAGCTTCCGCCTCGGCACGCTGGCCACGCTCGCCCTTCTCATCACGCCCGCCCATGCCCTGGCGCGCAAGGAGAAGGGCAAGGACGAGGCCAAGCCTGGCCCCGTGGTGGCTGAAGCCCTGCCGGTCGAAATGACGGGTTCCTACCGCCTCGATGCCGGTCCGGAGATCCGCGGCTCTCTGGTCATCACCGCCGATCACCGCTTCGAATATCACCTCGTCGCGGGCGCCCTGGCAGAGGATGCGTCCGGATCGTGGCAGTTCATCGGCACGCGCACGTGCCTCACCACCGAACCGGCGCCGGTCGCACCCGAATGGCGCGCGGTGCCGGTGGCCAAGGGACCGACGGTGCGCGTCACCTGGCCCAGCGGCGCCGGGATTGCCGGGATCGGCGTGCGGGTCGGCTTCGGCAACGGCGATACCGCTGATGCCGGCGATCTGGCCGGCGGCTACACGCTTGAGGATGGCTGGGTGCTGCCGTCGGGGGAAAAGCGCACGCCGCGCTGGGTCGAACTGATCGAACCCGTCCACAACCTTGCCAGCCCACGCTTCCCCTTCGGTGCCAGCGGGCGGCTGGCGGTGACCTTGGTGCCCAATGACATGGACAAGGCGCGCTTAGACAAGACCTGCGCCGATCTGGTCGGCACCGCGCTGGTGCTGCGCCGCGCGGAAGGCGAGATGAAGTTCTATCGCGAGACGCGCTGAAAGGGGCTGTTTCCTTGATCGCGCAAGGTCGCTAAGGCCCGCTCCCGTGATGGCAGACGTTTCCGACAAATCCGCAGCCCCGATGTCGCCTGTGGGCGAAGTGGCCGATGCCCCGCGCCCCAAGGAATGGATCCTGGGCATCCATGCCTATGTGCCGGGCAAGTCGGCGGGCAAGGACGGCCGGCCGCTGATCAAGCTTTCGGCCAACGAGAACCCGCTCGGCACCAGCGCGCAGGCGCTGGCCGCGCGCGCCGCCCCGCTTGCGCCCTCGCTCTATCCCGATCCTGACAGCAAGGACCTGCGCAAGGCGCTGGGCGATTTGCACGGCATCGCGCCCGAACGCATCGTCATGGGCACCGGTTCGGACGAACTGCTCAACCTTGCCGCGCAAGCTTACGCCGGCGTTGGCGACGAAGTGCTCTACGTGCGCTTCGGTTTTTCGGTCTACGACATCGCTGCGCGGCGCTGCGGAGCCACGCCCGTCGTTGCGCCCGATCGCGACTATGGCACCGATGTCGATGCGCTGCTTGCCAGCGTGACCGAACGGACGCGGGTGGTGTTCCTGGCCAATCCCAACAACCCCACTGGCAGCTACATCGGCCGCAGCGAAATCGCGCGGCTGCATGCCGGGCTGCGCCCGGACATCCTGCTGGTGCTCGACCAGGCCTATGCCGAATATGTGGCGCCCGAAGACGCCGACGGCGCGCTCGAGCTTGCCGCGTCGAGCGCCAACGTGCTGGTTACGCGCACGTTTTCGAAGATCTACGGCCTTGCCGGCGAACGCATCGGCTGGGGCACCGGCGCGCCGGCAATCGTCGACATGCTCAACCGCATCCGGGGCCCGTTCAACGTCTCGCTCACCGCGCAGGCGGCCGGCATCGCGGCGGTGGCGGACCAGGACTTCGTCGAGGCGAGCCGGCTGCACAACCTGCGCGAGAGGACGCGCTTCGTCGCCGCGCTCGAGGCACTCGGCAACCACGGACTTCGTCCGCTGCCGAGCGAGGCCAACTTCGTGCTGATCGAGTTTTCCGGCAAGCTGACCGCCGAAGCCGCCTACGAAGGGTTGATGGAGCACGGCTACATCACGCGCTGGCTGCCGGGGCAGGGGCTGCCGCAGTGCCTGCGCATCACCATCGGCACGCCCGAACAGATGGACGATATCGCCACCGCGCTGCGCACCATGGCAGAGGCCGCACAGTGAGCGCCGCCCCTTTCCGCCACGTCGCGGTGATCGGCCTGGGCTTGCTCGGCGGTTCCGTGTTGCGGGCGGTGCAGCAGTACCTGCCCGATGCGGTGACCACCGGTTACGATGCGGATGCCGGCGTGCGCGCCCGCGCGCGCGAAGTTGCGCTCGGCGGAACGGTTGCCGATAGCGCTGCCGAGGCCGTGACGGGTGCCGATCTGGTCGTGCTGTGCGTGCCCGTCGGCGCGATGGGCGCGGCGGCCAAGGCGATGGCGTCTGGGCTTTCACCGCAGACGCTGGTCACCGACGTCGGGTCGAGCAAGGCCAGCGTGATGGCGCAGCTGGGCGAGGCGTTGCCGGGCCATCCGGTGATCCCCTCGCACCCCGTCGCCGGTACTGAGCAGAGCGGGCCGGACGCAGGGTTTGCCACGCTGTTCCGCAACCGCTGGTGCATCGTCACCCCGCCCGAGGACGCCGATGCCGCACATGTCGCGGCGCTCAATGCCTTCTGGGAGGCGCTGGGCGCACGCGTGGAAACGATGGACCCCGAACACCACGATCGCGTGCTGGCCGTCACCAGCCACCTGCCGCACCTGATCGCCTATACTATCGTCGGCACCGCCTCGGACCTTGAGGAAGTGACCCAAAGCGAGGTCATCAAGTATTCGGCCGGCGGCTTCCGCGACTTCACCCGCATCGCCGCGTCCGATCCGACGATGTGGCGCGACGTGTTCCTCTCGAACCGCGAGGCGGTGCTGGAAATGCTCCAGCGCTTTACCGAGGACCTGACCGAGCTGCAGAAGGCGATCCGCAAGCGCGATGGTGATGCGCTGTTCGATCACTTTGCCCGCACCCGCGCGATCCGGCGAGGGATCATCGAAATGGGCCAGGACGATGCGCGGCCCGACTTCGGCCGCAGCGACCACAATGGAGCGGGTTAGGGGCCACGGACCGTACCGTCAGGAGGCGTGAAGGTCGTCCATGCCGCCTAGATCACCAGAAACAGCACGGCGACGGCGGTCATCACCGCCGTCGACAGCCACCCGCCGAACGCCAGCCCGCGCGATACCACCAAGTTGCCCATGATCCGTCGGTTGCTGGCGATCAGCATCGTCACCACCATCAGCGGCGGGGCGAGCAGGCCGTTGACCACGGCAGACCAGTAAAGCGCCCTCATCGGGTTGATGTCGGAAAAGTTCATCGCGATCCCGGCGCAGGTTGCCAGCGCAATCACCGCATAGAACGCCTTGGCCTCGCGCGGCGCGCGGTTCAGCCCTTCGCGCCAGCCGAACATCTCTGCGATGGCATAGGCGACCGAGCCAGCCAGAATCGGCACGGCAAGCAGGCCAGTGCTGATGATGCCGATGGCGAAAAGCGCGAACGCAAGCTCGCCTGCCAGCGGCCGCAGCGCCGTTGCCGCTTCGACCGAACTGCTGATCTGGGTCACCCCGGCGACATGCAGCGTGGCGGCAGTGGCGATGACGATCACGATCGCGGTCAGGTTCGAAAAGGTCATGCCGATCAGCGTATCGGTGCGGATGCGCCGCAACTCCTTGCCGGCGCTGCGCGGACTGACCATCAGCGGCTTGGTGTGGCGGCGGTGCTGCTCCTCCACTTCCTGCGCGGATTGCCAGAAGAACAGGTAGGGGCTGATCGTCGTGCCGAGCACGGCGACGAGCGCCATGACGTGATCGCTGTCGAAGGCGAAGCCGGGCACCAGCGTGCCCTTGATCGCGGCGGGCCAGTCGACCTGCGCCAGTACGACCACCGCGAAGTATGAGAACAGCGACAGCGTCGCCCACTTGAGCACGTTGGCGTAGCGTTCGTAAGAAACGAAGATCTCGAGCAGGATGCTGATCAACCCGAAGGCGATCGTCGCCGGCAGGACCGGACCGGGCACAATCAGCGCAAAGGCCGCACCCATCGCGCCCAGGTCCGCGCCCAGGTTTATCACGTTGGCTACCAGCAGCAGCAGCACGACGATGCGCAGCAGGCTGCGTGGATAGTGTTCTTTGAGGTTCTGCGCGATGCCGAGCCCGGTGCTGGCGCCGATGCGCGCGCAGATTTCCTGGATCGCGGCCATCAGCGGCAGGCTGAACAGCAGTGCCCAGGTAAGGTTGTAGCCGAACTGCGCGCCTACCTGGCTGTACGTGCCGATGCCGGATGGATCGTCGTCCGCCGCACCGGTCACCAGGCCGGGGCCGAGCACGGCCAGCGGCCCACGGCGTTCGTCCTCGTCCGAAGCCACTGGTTCTTCCGAGGGTTCCCCGCCGGTCATAGCACGGGATTCAGGGCGTTGATCGCAGCGTGAACGCGGGCTTCAACTTCATCACGCGGGAGGCCAGGTGGTATCTCCTCGCCGAAGCGGTAATGGGCGGTGCCCGCACGCTTCCAGCGCCGATGGTAAAGCGGGCCGGTATCGACTGCGACCGGGATCACCGGCAGGCCGAGCAGCTTGTAGATTCCGGCAAAGCCCGATTGCAGCGGCGCCTGCGTCCCGTGCGGCACGCGGGTGCCTTCGGGGAAGATCACCAGCGGGCGTCCATCTGCGGTCAGGCGCCGCGCTTCGGATATCATCGTCCGCAAAGCGCGCGCGCCGGCATCGCGTTCGACGGCGATCAGGCCGTAATGCTGGCCGGTGCGGCCCCACAGCGGAATGCGCATCAGTTCGGCCTTGGCGAAGACCACCGGCAGATCGAACTGGCAGGGCAAGTCGATCGCCTCGAAAAACGCTTCGTGCTTGATTGCGTAGAGCACCTGCCCGCGCGCGGCGTAGCCCGAAACCTCGAGCCGGATGCCCACCAGCGCGCGCGCGCACCAGCGATGGAACCCGGCCCAGGCGCGCACCACGCGCCGGAACCCCGGCATCGAGAACGGCACGCACAGCCCGCAGGCGAACACGAACAGCGCCGTTCCCGGATAGAACACGGCGTAGAACGCAAGGCTGCGCAGCACTTCGGAGAGCCGTGCTCCGCGTGAACCGTCGGTGGATGCCATTTCTGCCAGCGCCTACCAGCCCGCCGCCCACGCGATCAGGCGCGCGATCAACTTGTTGTATTCCATAAACAGGATCTTGAAGCTGGGACGCGACCGGACCGCGTCCTCCACGATCACCAGATCCTTCGGGCCGGCGATGCGCAAGTCGAAGGCGGCGCGGCGCATATGCCAATCGGTGGTGACCAGGCGGACTGAGGAGATGTGGCGCGCCGCTATCCAGCGTGCGGCTTCCTGTGCGTTCGACCGGGTGTCGACGCTTTCGTAGCCAAGCGTGACGCAGCAGGCGAACAAGCGCGGGGGCACGTCGTATTCGGCGGCGAATTCGCGCGGGCGCACTTCGGTATCGACGCCGGAGATCAGCAGCTTGTCCGCCTGATGCCGACGCAGGATATCGAACGCGCGGGGAATGCGGCCGCCGCTGCCCGTCAGCACCACGATGCCATCGGTGCGCACGTCGCCCGCCGGCTGCGGCAGGAACAGCGCGAACCACAGGAAGCCGAGCGTCCACACCAGCAGAACGCTCGCCAGCAGACGACGGAAAAGGCCGGGTGGCTTGCGCATCGCCGATGACCCTACAGCATCTCGCGCAGGGCGGCGAGCACTGTCAGCCGCGCGGTGACGACGGCGAGCGCGATGCCGGCGAGCGGGATGATGCCTAGCGCCAGCCAGTCGATCCAGCCGAGCATCGCTCCGCTGGCCAGCCCGGAGCCGAGTGGTGCGAAGGCGCGGCCCAGTGCCAGCATCGCCGCCGTGCCGAACAGGAAGCCAGCGAGGCCGCCCACCGCCGCATCGACCGCCATGCCGCGCTGGAACACCCGCGCGATCTGCCGGTCCGTGCCGCCGAGCATGTGGACGATCTCGATCGTGGCGCGATGGCTGCCCAGCGCATTGCGCGATGCCAGCAGCACCGCCGCGACCGTGGCGAGCGCGAGCAGCGCGATCAGGCCGCCTGCCAGCCATTGCAGCGCCCCGATGGCCCGAAACACGGGCGTGAGCCAGGCGGATTGCGCGTCCACCCGCGCAGCGGGCGCGACTGGCTTGATACGCGCGCGCAGGGCGGCGAGGCGTTCGGGCGTTGCCGTGCCATCAAGCCGCAGGTCGATCAGCGCGGGGATGGGCAGCGCTTCTACGTCGTCTCCCGGGCGCGTGCCGAGCCAGGGCTCCATCAGGTCCTCGAGCCGGGCCTGCGCCACGCGATCTGCCGACGCGAGGCCCGGCATGCCTTTCAGCGCGGCAAGCGCGGCATCGGCTTGGCGATTGCGTTCGGCGGGGGCGGCCGAAACGATCTGGATGGTGACCCCGCCTTCCAGATCGGCGCTGGCGGCGCGCGCGGCGTTGCGCAGGGCAAGGCCGCTGCCGGCGGCAACCACGGTCAGCGCGATCATGATCGCGATCACCCACGGCATCGGGCCGGAAAGGGCGCCCTGTGGCAGAAGCCGGGCATCGCCGCGTCGCGTCGCGCCGGCCAGGGGAAGGGGCCAGGAGTTCATGCCAGCCCGTCGCTGTCCATCTCGCCCAGCCGGGGAGCGCCCGGTCCCCGCGCGTCGGCAAAGCCGATCCCGCCGCTTTCTCGCCGCGGGGGATAGCGCAAGGCGCCGGTCGGATCGGCCAGCCGTCCCTTGTCAAGCCGCATCAGCAGGCTGCCATCGACCTTGCCCAGCAGGTGCAGGTCGTGGGTGGCGACGACAACGGTAGTGCCAAGCCGGTTGAGGCTTTCGAACAGGCGCATCAGCTTGAGCGCCATGTCCGGATCGACGTTGCCGGTCGGTTCGTCGGCCACGAGGATGTCGGGCCGGGCGATCACCGCCCGGGCGATGGCAACGCGTTGCTGCTCCCCGCCCGAAAGCGTGGCGGGGCGGGCATGCTGGCGATCGCCCAGGCCCACCCAGTCGAGCATTTCGGTCACCGGCCTGATGATCTCGCGCTCGCTCACCCCGGCAACGCGCAAGGGCAAGGCCACGTTGTCGAAGGCCGAAAGATGGGGGACGAGGCGGAAGTCCTGGAACACCACGCCGATGCGGCGGCGAAAGCCTGGCAGGCGTTCGCGCGGCAGGGTGATGGCATCGGTACCGAACATGCGGATCAGCCCGCGCGACGGGCGCTGGGCCAGGTACAGCAGCTTGAGCAGGCTGGTCTTGCCCGCGCCGCTGGCGCCGGTGAGGAAATAGAAGCAGCCGGGATAGAGCGTGAAGGAAACGTCGGTCAGCACTTCACGCTCGGCGCCGTAGCGCAGCCCGACGTTGTCGAACTGGACGATTTCGGCGTCGGTCGTGGTCATGTTGTTGCGGCGGATCCCGTGGCGATGCTGCGCCGGTCTGCCCGGCATTGTGCACTTTGTGTCGTTTCCAGCGCTATAGGCGTCAATCCATGTGGAAAAAAGGCCGGGGACGCAATTTGCAGCACGCGCGGCTATTGTTTCCCTTGTGCCGGGCATGCTTAGACCTTGGTTCATGATTATCGCCTGTCCCGCCTGTTCGACGCGCTATGTCGTTCCCGACAGTGCGATCGGTGCGGAAGGTCGCACCGTCCGCTGCGCCAAGTGCCGCCACAGCTGGTTCCAGCAGGGGCCGGAGCTTCCTGAACGGGCACCCGCCGCCACTCCGGCGGTGGCTGCCGAACCGGTCGCAGCGCCTGCGCCGCAGCCTTCTGCCGCAGCCGCTCCGCAGGCAGCCCCGGTGCCCGCAGCTCCGCCGCCGCCCGCTGCCCCGGCCCCGGTTGCTCCACCCCCCGTTGCTGCAGTCGAGGATGCCGCACCCGCCGCGCCCAGCGTGCCGCGCCGCTATGGCTTCAGCGACGAAGGCGCGGATGATTTCCAGTCCGCCCCGTCGAGCTTCGATCACGAACCGCCGTTCCGCCCGCGCCGAAACCCCGCGAAGTTGTGGACAGCCGCAGCGGTCGCCTTCGCGCTGCTCGTGGCAGCGCTGATCGGCGCGGTCGCCTGGTTCGGCCTGCCCGACTGGCTTCCGGTGGCGCGGCCCACGTTCGGCCCCAATCAGGCTGACCTGCAGCTGTCCTTCCCGGCCGAGCGCCAGGACCGTCGCACCCTGCCCAACGGCACCGAATACTTCGGCGCCAGCGGCACGGTGACCAATGTCGGCAAGGATGTGCGCGATCTTCCGCCTATCCTGATCGTGCTGCGCGATGCCAGCGACAAGGTCGTCTACACCTGGGACGTCAACCCGCCCAAGGCGAGCCTGAAGCCGGGAGAGAGCGTGACGATCAACGAGGCGGTAACCGACGTGCCGAAGTCCGCCAAGGTGGCCGAAATCGGCTGGAAACCGGAGTAGCACCGCGTCCGGAAGGGGGCCCGCCTGCGCGGCTATGAAAAAATCGTGCGATGGTTGTTGCGCCCCCCAAAGTCCTTTGCTAGGGGCGCCCTCCTACCCCGACGGGACGCTGATTTTCGAGCCAGCTCGAAGCCTTCGCGCCCGGGACGATATGCGGTCGTGGCGGAATTGGTAGACGCGCAACGTTGAGGTCGTTGTGGGCGAAAGCCCGTGGAAGTTCGAGTCTTCTCGACCGCACCAGACAGTCAGCACAGAATACTGATCTTCGCCTTCGGGCACTCATGGGTGCAAAGGCGCGCAGAACCGCGACTGTCGTGGGATATGCGCTGGCGGCGTGCTGCCAGAGAATACAGATCTTGCCTCTATAGGGCCGCCGAATCTGTCCCGATTCTCCGCTCGCCGTTTCCTGACTGCAGGTCGATTTTCGGGCGGAGAAGGGGGCTTAGGGCTGCAGCCCGAACATCCGCTCCTGCTCGCACCAGTCGAGCGGCAGGTCGGCACCCAGCAAGCTCTTCTTGGTCATGCTTTTGGGCTGTGTTCCAGCAGCTGCCAGTTCGACAAGGCGAGGGCTCAGCCAGGAAAGGCGCAGCAGCTTGGCGAGCCGCGTCCGGCAGCAGCCTTCCCGGGTCGCAATCTGGTTGAGCGACTGCCCCGGTGAGGCCAGCACCATGCGCCGCGCCTCTAAGGCGTCGGCGAGCAACTGGATGAGCTGTGGGTGTTGAGTAGCGCTGAGAATTGACCCGGGAGGGCCAGAAATTATCACTGAGAATTGACCCATGCTTTCCTCGCCTCCGGCTGACAGTCGGGAGGCATCGGAGTGATCGACATGGACCTACTCAGTGTGATCCGCCGCTGGCACTTTCGGCAAGGCATATCCATTCGCGAGATCAAGCGGCGAACGGGGTTATCGCGCAACACGATCCGCAAATATCTTCGCGCCGAGGCGGTGGAGCCGGTATTCAGGGTTCCTGATAGACCGAGCAAGCTGGACCCCTTTGCTGAGAAGTTGACGGGGTGGCTGCGGGTGGAGGCTGGCAAGTCGCGCAAACAGAAGCGGACGGCCAAGCAGCTTTACGCCGATCTCGTCGCACTCGGCTTTGACGGCTCATATGCTCGAGTGGCGGCGTTTGCGCGGGAATGGAAGCGTGGGCGCCAATATGAGCAACAGACCAGCGGACGCGGGACATTCGTGCCGCTGGTATTTCAGCCCGGTGAGGCCTTCCAGTTCGACTGGAGCGAGGACTATGCGGTTCTGGGTGGCAAGCAGGTCAAGCTGCAAGTGGCTCATACCAAGCTGTCGCATAGCCGAGCGTACATCGTTCGGGCTTATCTGCTGCAGACCCACGAGATGTTGTTCGATGCGCTGACGCAGGCGTTCCGAGTTTTGGGTGGCGTGCCGCAGCGCGGGATCTTCGACAACATGAAAACCGCAGTCGACAAGATTGGCCGCGGCAAGGCCCGACAGGTGAACGCACGCTTTGCCGCGCTTGCCAGCCACTATCTGTTCGAGACGGATTTCTGCAATCCAGCCTCAGGCTGGGAGAAGGGGCAGGTCGAGAAGAACGTCCAGGACGCTCGCCACCGCTTGTGGCAGCCAATGCCTCACTTCCCGGATCTCGCAACACTCAATGTCTGGCTTGAAGAGCAATGCATCGCACAGTGGGCCAACATCCATCACGGCGGCCTGCCCGGCACCATCGCAGATGTACACGCCGAGGAGGTGGCCAGCCTGATGCCCATGGGGCGACCCTTTGATGGCTTCGTCGAGCAAACCAAGCGTGTGTCACCCACTTGCCTGATTGCCTTCGAACGCAATCGTTACAGCGTGCCAGCCTCCTTCGCCAATCGGCCCGTCAGTCTGCGTGTGTACCCCGAACGGCTCGTCATTGTCGCGGAAGGGCAGGTCCTGTGTGAACACGAGCGGATCATTGATCGGTCCCATCATAGGTCCGGGCGTACGATCTATGACTGGCGGCACTATCTGGCCGTTGTTCAGCGCAAGCCGGGGGCCTTGCGCAATGGCGCCCCATTCCTGGAGATGCCCGAAGCCTTCCGGCAACTACAGGTAAGGCTGCTCAAGCGGCCTGGCGGAGACAAGGAAATGGTCGAGATCCTGTCCCTTGTCCTGCACCATGACGAACAGGCTGTCCTGCGCGCTGTTGAACTTGCCCTCGAGGACGGGGTCGCAACCAAAACCCATGTTCTCAATATCCTGCATCGCCTGATCGATGGGAAGGCACCACCGGCTCCCCCGATCGATGCTCCACAAGCCTTGCGCCTCGGCAAGGAGCCCAAAGCCGATGTTGGCCGCTACGACACGCTGAGGGAGTTGCGCCATGCGTCATGATCCTGCCAGCGCTGCTGTGGTCGTAATGCTCCGCGGCCTCAAGATGTATGGCATGGCCCAAGCCGTTAGCGACCTGATCGAGCAAGGGGCCCCGGCGTTCGAGGCGACCGTGCCGACACTGTCCCAGTTGCTCAAGGCAGAAATGGCCGAGCGCGAGGTCCGCTCGATCGCCTATCAGATCAAGGCTGCTCGCTTCCCGGCATACAAGGACCTGGCCGGATTCGATTTTGCCGCCAGCGAGGTCAATGAGGCATTGGTACGTCAGCTCCACCGCGGCGACTTCATGGACAGTGCCGACAATGTTGTGCTGATTGGCGGCCCTGGCACCGGCAAGAGCCACATGGCCACCGCTCTTGGCGTCCAGGCCGTCGAGCACCATCGCAGGAAAGTGCGCTTCTTTGCCACTGTCGATCTGGTCAATGCGCTTGAACAGGAAAAGGCGGCCAACAGGGCTGGCCAGATTGCCGAGCGGCTGCTCAAGCTCGATCTCATCATCCTGGATGAACTGGGATATCTGCCGTTCAGCCCGTCAGGCGGCGCCCTGCTATTCCATCTGCTCAGCAAACTCTACGAGCGCACCAGCGTCGTGATCACAACCAACCTCAGCTTCAGCGAATGGTCTGGCGTCTTCGGCGATGCCAAGATGACCACAGCTTTGCTCGATCGCCTCACCCATCATTGCCACATCCTCGAGACAGGCAATGACAGCTTCCGCTTCAGGGCCAGCTCCGCCGCACCCAAATCCAGAAAGGGATAAACCCGACTCTTGACCGTGCCCCTCTTGGGCAGCACATAACCCACACCCACCCGGGTCAATTCTCAGTGATAATCCCGGGTCAATCCTCAGCGCTACTCAACACCGATATCGCCTTGTCCTCACCGTCAGATGGTATCGTCGAGTTGGCGGGCCCCGAACGCGCGCCGCTGGCCGAGTTTGCCGCCAGCTGGCTTGGCGCCCACGACGATCCCCGTTCGGTGGTCGTGACGCCCGACCGCCAGTATTTCGGCGCGCCGGCCGACGACCATACGCTGGTGCCGGAGGCCGGCGCGCGGCTGGGCAGTACTTGCTTCGAAGCCTGGCTCGCCGCCAACACGCAGGAGGCGGCGGCATGAGCCGGGCGGTTCCCGTCACCGTTGCCATCCTGCTGGGGATCGGCGGGATCGGCAATGGGCTGTTCATGCTCGTTTCGCCGACGGACTGGTACTTCGCCGTGCCCGGCGTCACCACGACTGGGCCCTTCAACCAGCATTTCGTTCGCGACATCGGGCTGATCTTCTTGCTCGTCGCCATCGCGATGCTGGTCGGCGTGGCGAGGCCGGCAACGCGCGTCGTATCGTGGACGGCGGCGGCGCTGTGGCTCGTCGGCCACGCACTGTTCCACTTCTGGGAAGTTGCGGCGGGCATCTGCGGCGCGGGCGCGCTGGTGCGGGACTTTCCCGCAGTAACGCTGCCCGCTATCCTGGCGAGCGCGCTGGCGCTGTGGGCATGGCGCGAGGCGCCGCGCGAAGGGCTGCGTCCCAGATCAATGGAGCGAGCTGGTGCTGCATGACGGTGAGAGCCTTGCAGCCTTCGAGGCCGAACGGCCCCGGCTGCTGCGCCTGGCATACCGCATGCTGGGATCGCTGAGCGAGGCCGAGGATATAATCCAGGAGGCCTGGCTTCGCTGGGCATCGAAAAAGGAAAGCGTGGACACGCCTGCGGCCTACCTCACCCGCGTCGTCACCCGGCTCTGCCTCGACCAGCTCAAGTCGGCGCGTGCGCGGCGGGAGACCTATATCGGCGCCTGGTTGCCCGAGCCGTTGATGGGCGTGACCGAGCAGCAGGAGACGATCGCCGACGACGTGACGTTGACGTTGATGCTGGCGATGGAGCGCCTCTCTCCGCTCGAACGGGCGGCCTTCCTGCTGCACGATGTGTTCGACATGCCGCTAAAGGACATTGCGGCGACGTTGCAGCGCGAGCCGGCCACCGTCCGCCAGCTGGCATCTCGTGCGCGCAAGCATGTGAAGGATGCACGCCCGCGCTTCCCGGTCGATCCGACGGAAGCGGAGCGGATCGTACACGCCTTCTTCACTGCCGCGCGCGACGGCGATGCAGCGGCGCTATCGAGCCTGCTGGCAAGCGACGTGGCGATCCATTCCGACGGCGGCGGCAAGGTGATCGCGTTCCGCAATGTGGTGCGCGGGATCGACAAGGTCCTGCGCCTGTTCGCGGGATTGCGGCGAAAGCACCGGTACGCGCCCGTCCTGCTGCAGACCGCGATCATCGACGGGCTGCCCGGATACGTCAGCATCGATCGGGGCGCAGTGTTGCAGACCACCGCGCTCGAGGTGCGGGACGGCCGGATCGCGGCCATTTACATCGTGCGCAATCCCGACAAGCTGCGCCATCTTGCGACGGAATTTGGCGAAAGCGGTCGTTTATCGCTTGACCCCTGAATGTCTGGACCTGGTCGCGTGCAGACGTTAGGTGGAGATAAGCCCGACCTGGCAGCTTCCGACCAGAATACGTCTTTCGACGAGCAGCACGCGAATGGCGGCTCCGTACAGGAGCGGCCATCCCGAGGCGCTACAGAGAAAAAGCTGCAAGCGCCTGCTCTGCTCAGGGTAGTTCTGGTTCAGCCCGCCGATTTGTATTCAGACCTGCGGACGGTCGGGACCAATTGATGCCATGGTTAGCCTGCGGCCGGATGCCTGTCCGCCGCCCTCCGCTGCATGTCCAGAAGTGCGTTCATGCGGTCTCGATTCGACGATTGCTGCGTCAGACACTGCCGACGTCGGCAGGCGCCAACACCATCTGGCCCCGGCTTGCATCGAGAGTGCGGCTCAGGATTTGCGCCCTCGCGTCCGCTCCGACGTGATCGACGGACCTCTGACCCAGGTCTGCTCGACCGCGACGACCTGCCCCTATTGGTTCCGCGGTCATAGCGAGAGTCTGCCGGTTTGTGCTCTGCTTCTCAACCTCGGATTGGTCGGGGCTAGAGCTTTCGGCCTGGCCCGGGTGCAACTCATCATCGTGTTAAACTGCCCTTGCTAACAAAAGACGTCGAGCTACATTTCGCAAAAAAGGGGGCACTTTTATGAGTCGGATGGTAATCTCAATAGGAACAACACTCGCGACTCTGTTTTCCTTGCTGTCAGTTGCTCCGGGCGTAGCGCTGGCGCAGACTGAATGCGATCCTACCAAGTATTTCGACTCTGTCGGATTGCAGACCTTTGAGCTTCAAAACTTGGCGCTGGCCTATAACATCACGGAAGCGAGGTGGAATCGAGAGCTTCAAAGCGGAGGAGCAAATGCAAGGATTTATGGGATACCGGTGGGTGCAGATTATAGTTCATTCCGCACGCGCGTAATGCAGCGTGCGGAAACCCTTAATTACTCGAATTTCGAACAGCGGTCACTGGCACTCGCGACCAGTACACTCAGTGGTAATGGGCTGAGCGGGTACAAGGCCTGCCTTGCGTACAATGGCGGTTTCGACTTGTTGTTAGAAAAGATGACCGCAAGTGGCTATGAAATTTCGGCAGTTTATGTTCCGCCCTTAAATGCCCGAAGAACGCGTGCTCGGATCATAAACTACGCGAATCTGCAATTGACAGATATCAAAAAAATCAAGAAGTACCTGCGTTCGCTGAGGCCTGAGAGGATGAGTGGCGGTCTTGCGGTTAGACCTATCGACGCGACCAGCGAGGCGATGATCAATATCGCGGTGGGGCAGCACTCACTTCCACTTACACTCCCACCGATCAACCCGCCGCTCAATCCGACCATGGTGGTTTTGCCGACCTTGATTGACCGCATTAGAGGCGGAGCACCCTTTACCATCGTTATAGACGAACCGTCTTGCCAGAAAATGCAGTTCGGAAGCATTGGCTGTGGGCATCTATATAGTGGACAATACAATGGTGCTACGAACACGTGGACCATTGCCGGGTACAACATCGGTCGAAAAAAATGGACGCGATACTCGTACAACAATGCACCAAACGTTCCGGGAGCGGTTTCGCACTGGGGTGTAGTCATGTCGTTCGACAATGCAGGTGTACTGAGCCGAGACGGACAGGGAGTAGGCCGAGTCATCCTGCAATAATCTCATCATCGATTGAAGATGATCTGACACCATTCTCTGGATCACCCCGGGTTAGGGTTTTCCGGTTGCAGAGCTGACCCGTAGCAAGGACTTACGCGGCTATACGAATGACCAGTCTCGGAAAGACTGGACGTTCTTACTAGGCGCTGCGATCGGCTGCTAAGTCCCAGCCCACGTCATTCAAGCGCCCCGCGGCAACTCGCCATGAGTGCGGCAGACAAAGCTTCGTCAAGCCATTTTACCGGTGAGTGCCTTCCTAGCATAAGCACCGAAAATGGCACGCACTCAGTGTTTGCGACTCAGTGCACGGCGAACATCGGCCCAGCTGACCAGCTTGAAGTTCTGGGCCGCCGGCGTGTTATCACCGTCCTGTGCGATGAACAGCCCGCGCGGATATGCGCGTCCGAAATTGCCGGGGGCGAGGGCGATGCCATCGGTTTCTTCGGTGCCGCCGAACTGGCCGGGCACGATGCGGAACCGGCCTGCCGGTACAAGATCCGGTAGCCGGAACAGCGCATAGGCATTGTCGCCCTGGCTGGAGGCGATCAGCCAACCGCCTCGGACCCCGTCGGGCGCGATGGCCAGCCCTTCCACATCTGCCAGAAGATGCTGTCCATCAACTTGTGCCACCAGAGTGGCCCGGCGATCATCCTCATGCGTGGAGAAGGCCCAGATGCCGCGATCTTCCTCCCCGACGTAGAGTGTGTCGGTGCGTGGATCGGCGACGCAGCCTTCGGTCTGTGTCTGTAACTGGAGGCTGCGCACGATGCGGCCGGAGGCACGGTTCGCGTCTAGCGAGATCCGCACCTGATGAATCGCACCATGCTTGAGCACCGAGAAGGCATCCAGCCCGTCTGGGCGTGGTAGCAAACATACACCGTAGGCTTCGCCCGCCCCCCCCGTGACTGCACCGAGTGAAACGAGCGTGGCCGCGCGAGTATCAAGCCGGTAGACTTGCAGCTTCGCCTGCGCCTCATCGTTGCGATCGCTTGCCACCACGATCACGCCAGCCGGGCCGAGATCAATCAGATCTACGTTATTGACCCGACCGGCCGCCACGAAGGAGCGCGACCGACCATCCAGCCCATAAACGTAGAGGCCGGCCTTCTTGTCGGTGGCCACGATGAGGCTCGCCTGCGGACGCGCGGGATTGCGCCAGATCGCCGGATCGTCGGCCGCATCGCCCTGCGTCGTGGCCACGGGACGGGTCTCGCTGCGGGCCTTGACCGAAGCTGTTGGATAGCTGTGCGCCGCCGCCGCCCGACCCTGGACCGGCCAAGCAGCAGCAAACAGCGCAAACGCCATGGCCAGTTCGCGCCCGCGCATCAGAAGGTCACCCGCACGCCGCCGCTAAAGCGCCGGCCGAACCGCTCCCATTCGATGGTTTGGGACTTGATCATCGCTGTTGGCGTGCCGAGCGCTGTGAGGATGCCCGAGGGATCCGAGAAGCGGCGGCCGGGCTGGTTGGTCAGGTTGGAAGCATCGAAATAGATCTCGAACTGCTTGTTGACCGCGTAACGGGCCGAGAAGTCCAGTTCCTCGTCGGCGTCCCAATAAGTATCGCCGCCATCGACATCGCTGTCGGCAATGGCATCCAGCCAGAGACTGCGACGCTGGTACTGCAGTCGCAGCGACAGGCCATACTTCTCGTAGTAGACGCCGATGTTGTAGACGGTGTCCGAAGTGTTGGGCAGCCGCACTTTGCGCGCGGGTACCGCCCCGATGGCCGGCTTGGTGATCTCGCTGTCGTTGAGCGTCAGGTTGGCGCTGATGCCGAACCCGCCCATCCAGTCGGGCAAGCCGAGCGACCGGGTCCACGGGTCAAGCTGTAGTTGCGCGGCCGCTTCGAAGCCGATCAGTCTGCCCTTGCCGCCGTTGGTGATGCCGGTGAAGATGTACCCCGACCGGTCCACTCCGCCGAAGTTGAGCGCATCCGACCCGAACGTCCGCGTCTGGGTGAACAGGACATCAGTCACGTCCTTGTAGAAGGCGCCGATCGAGATGTAGCCTTGTGGACGGACGTACCACTCGAAATAGGCGTCGATGCCCTTGGCCCGCTCGGGCTTGACCGCCGGATTGCCACCCGAGATCGTCTGCGCGAGATCGTTGTACGTGATGTTCGGCCGCATCTGGTCATAGTCCGCGCGGGCAGCCCCGGTGTTGAACGACAAGCGCAGCTTCTTGGTCTCGTCCAGATTGTAGTTCAGGTGCAGACTTGGGAAGACAAGCGTCTGGTCAGTCTGGGCAGTGATGCCTGTGGCGATCCCGCGGTTGGTCACCTTCTCTACGCGCACGCCCCCGATGACCGAGCCCCAGTCGTAACGCAGCGTGCCCATCAGGTAGCCGGCATAGACCCGCTCGCGCACGTCGTAGAGATTGGCGGTGTTCGGGGTGAAGGCGTAGAGTTGCCGCACAGCGTTACCGGCCGCGCGCATCTTGTCCGTATCGAAATAGTGGAAGGTGTAGCCCATCCGGATCTTGCCCATGAAAGGCTGGGTGATCGAGAACTGGTTATAGTCGGTCGGCACGCCGATCGCGGCGAGGCGCACGCTATCCGTTCCGGCAATCGTCAGGGCATTCTCGTCGACTACCTTCGTGCGCTGATCGAACTGGAAGCCGGCCTTGAAGGTAGCCTCGCCACCGAGCAGCGGCAGCGACTTGGTAACGACCAGACGGCCGGTGTAGGCCGTGGTCGTGTCGACGGCATCGAGAAAGCTGATCGAGCTCAGCGGCTTGGTGAAGGTGTCGATCGCCGTCACCGCCGTGCCCGCCTGGTAGCGAGTGGGGTTCGATAGCTGCAGCGTCGTGCTGAGGTTCAGCAGTGCGAGCTGCGGGTTCGTGAAATCATAACCCACGGTCGGCCGCAGGGTGCGAGTGCTCGGGCTTTCCCACGAGGCTTCGCCGATCACGGTCCGGTCATCCTTGGACCGGGTATAGTTGCCCAGCCAGTCGATTTGCCAGCCATCGCCAAGCGTGTGTGTGCCTTCGAGCGTGTTGGTGAAGATGGACTGCTTGTAGGCGCGCAGCGTCGAGCGCTGGCGGATGTCGATGCCGTAGATCGTGCCCTTGTAAGGATCATTGCCGATGCAGACGTCGGCATAGCCGCTGGTCCGGGGGGTCGTATTGACCGTTGTTGCGCAGTCTGCGGTGTTGGCGACAAGATCGCTCTGGCGGTCATCAAGGTCGAAACGATAGTTGTCGCGCGCCTCGTCGTCTGTGAAGATCGTGTAGATCGAGCGCAGCGAGACGATGTTGTTGTCGTCGGCCTTCCAGTCGAGCCTCCCCGAAACCGACCAGTTCTTGCGCGTCAGCCGGTAGAGCTTGTTTTCGGTTTCCTGCACCCAGTAGCGGGTGGCGGCGCCAGGGCGCTGGTCGGCACTGACCTTTTCCCAGTCGTTTTCGAAGTTGTCGGTGATCATGTTGCGCTCGTAATAGCTGCCCGAGACGAGGATCCCGAGTTCGCCATTGCCGAGCGGCAGCCGGTGCGCGAGCACCAGCGACCCTTCGTATTCAGGGCGGTTGCCATATTCGGCCACGCCATAGCCAGCCTTGCCGGCAATGTGGAAGCCGCTGTAATCAAAGGCGGAACGCGTCACGATATTGACGTTGCCGGCCACCGTCTCGCCCGGCATGTCGGGGGTCACAGCCTTGGACACGATCACCTGCTTGGCGATCGCGGAGGGGATCGAATCGAATCTCGCATCGCGGCCTTCGGGGCTCACGACGTTGATCCCGTCAAACGACAGGGTCGTCCATGTCTTGGGGGCACCGCGCAGCGAGATGTAGCGCGCCTGGCCCTGATCGCGCTCCACGGCCACACCGGGCAAGCGACTGGTCGCCTGAGCGATGTTCTGGTCAGGCAGACGTCCGATTCCGTCAGAGGCAAGCACCGTGACCAGCGAGTCCGAACTCTTCTGGACCTGCAAGGCCGCCGCTTCGGATTCAGCGATCGGCCGCGATCCGGTGACCACGATTTGGTTGCCTGCGTCCTCTTCGGCAGCTTCCGCAGCCCTGGCTGGGACCGCCGTTGCCAGCAGCATTGCGGCTGAAGTCAGTAGCTGAAGGTGGAAACGCGACGATGCGTTGCGTCGGTGATGCTGGATCATGGGGGCCCCTGAACATTGCGGATTGGTAATGTTTGGGGCTGCTAGTGCGTGACGGTTGCAACAAAAGGTCGCTCCCTTGACGAGGATGTGACGCTCTTGACTGGGCTTTGACATCCACGGTTAGACTGAGGGCCGATCAACGCTTTTGGCCCGGCAGCTACCCGCCGTTCATTGACCGAGCGCATGACGCTGAGCAGTATCAGTCGGGCAACTTTTCCCGGAGCCCTTGATTAAAACCGTCGCTTGCCATGCCGCGGGCGAATGGCTTCTTAGTCCCAAGCTAAGTCTTTCCGCCGCTGTTTAGGCCGGCTGAACGAATGGTGGGAATTGATGACGCTTGATCAGGCTGGGAACGGCCGTCTTTGCGGCGCCTTCCGCCGGTCGCTCAATGATCGAGCAGCGATGGAACGACGAAATCGGCGAGCATTTCGCGCTGTTGTGCCTCGTTGTAATCATTGCGCATGTTAAGCATGGCGTGCACGTTTCGAATCCAGTCGACAGCCTGATCAGAGGTCATGCCTTTGCGCAATCGCCCAGTGTCGCGCGCGCTATCGAAAACTGGCCCCCAGATTTCGAGCATGACGGACTGCACCTTCGGCGAGCCACGGAACATGTATTGATCGACCGCGTGGTTTGCTTGCTCCTGGATCTCGACCAGGATCGAATCGGTCCTGCCTACGGCTAGCGACAGCAGTGACCCCTCTATAATTGCATCCTCGATCGTTTCGAATTTTGAAAACTCGCGCGCCAATTGGACGGCAAGTTTCTCGATGCGGACGTCTGCAACCGCCTCGATCAGCTCGTTGCGTGTCTCAAACAGCCGGTGGACGGTCTGCCTGGTCACCCCGAGCACGCGCGCGACGTCCGTCATCGAAGTCTTCGCAACACCGAACCGCTCTATGCAACTGATGGCGGCCTCGATCACCTCGGCCTTGGTCAGCGGGTTTCGATTGCTTGCCAAGCCTAGCTCCAAGTTTGTGCCGATCCGTGACGTCATATGCACCGATCCCGGAACCAAACAATGCAATTTGTCATTTGACACCTAACGATATGTGTAAGATGTAATCTCCCGAGCGAGAGACTCGCAATGGGAGAGATTGATGGCGCATTTTGACATCCTGATCAGGGATGGCTGGCTGGTGGATGGTACCGGCGGTCCCGCGCGTCGCGCTGATGTTGGCATAGCCGCAGGAAAGGTGGTCGAGGTAGGCAATCTGGCCACTTCAACTGCTTCAGAGACGATTGACGCAGCTGGACGCATCGTGGCTCCAGGCCATGTCACCCAGCACGCGCATTATGATGCAGCGGTGTTCTGGAGCCCGACCTGCCTGGACTCCGCCGAGCACGGTGTGACTACGATCCTCAATGCCAATTGCGGGTTCAGTATTGCACCGGCGCGCCCTGCAGACCGCGAACGGTTGATGCTGATGCTGTCCACGACCGAACAGGTGCCGGTGGAGCAGCAGCGGCTGGCGCTGCCATGGACCTGGGAGACTTTTCCCGAGTTCATGGATCATCTGCGCGCGCTCCCCAAGAGCGTGAACTTGATGACCTATGTGCCGGTCAACCCGCTGCTGGTTTACGTCATGGGTGTGGATGCGGCGAAGAACCGTCGTCCCAACGGGGCCGAGATCGCAGAGATGCATCGGTTGGTTGATGAGGCGATGGATCTTGGTGCCGTCGGCATCGCACTCTCTGTCATGGGCATCGAAGGCAATTCTCACGTCGACTACGATGGCTCGGCCATGCCGACCGACGTTATGCACGATGATGACATCGTCGCACTCGCTGAAGGTTTGGCCCAGCGCGGCAGTGGCATCGTCCAGTTACTCGCGCAGATCGGAAGCAACGGAAACAAGGAAGTCTCTGCCAAAGTGGCTCGCATGGCCAAGGGCACAGGCGTCCGCGTGATCCACAACATCTTCATGGCGCTCGACGGGCACGAGGAGATGATCAACGACGACCTTGCATGGCTCGACGATCTGAGATCCGAAGGGCTCGACATCGTCGGAGCAACTCTCCTGCACGCTGGCTGGGTTGAGGCTGGGATCCGCGATCTCGATACCGCAGCGGGACAGATGGCCGGGGTTCGGGCGATCGTTGCCTGTCAGAATGATGACGAAGTGCGCGCCCTGCTGGCGGACCCGGCCTTCGTAAAGTCATTCTCCGATGAATACCTCCGCGATGGTCCGACCAATGGTGCCGGTGGCTTCGAGGGGCAAATCATCATCGATGTCGGCACGGGTCCTGAACTCCAGTACTATCTGGGCAAGTCGCTGGGGGAAGTCGCTAATTACGAGCGCCGAACAGTTGTTGAGGTTCTTTGCGACCTTGCATTGCGATCGGATCTTGCTCTCCAAATAAAGTCACAACCTTACGCTGCGACGGATGCGCGGCTCGGCGCCAAATTGTTGGCGCATCCTTGTGTCACCTCGGGCGTGTCGGACGGCGGAGCGCATACCAAGGCGTTCTCCAGCGGCTTCTACGGCACCGAGATGCTGATCCGGATGGTGCGGGAACAGAAGGCCATGACGGTCGAAGCCATGCATCACCAGCTGGCGTTCAAGGTTGCGAGAGCGCTCAACCTGGCCGACCGCGGCGCGATCCTTCCCGGCTACTGGGCCGACATCCTGATCTATTCGCTCGAAGACCTCTACTTCGACCGGTCTCGCTACATGATCGTCAACGACATGCCAGGTGGCGACTGGCGCAGGCTGGCAAAGGCTGGGGGATACCACCGCATCCTCGTCAACGGTGTCACCACCTTCGCGGATGGAGTGAACTCTGGAGCAACGCCGGGCCGCTTCCTCGCTGCGAATGACAGCGAACCGGCTCAGGCGCTCGAAGCAGCGGAATAAAAGATAACTATGGGGAGAGGACGACAATCATGAAAATCAAAGCATTTCTGCGTGCTGGTGCGACGCTGGCGGTCTGCGTTCCGACCATCGCAATCGCCCAGGAAGCGCCAGCCGCCACCAGCGAAGAGATCGTGGTGACAGCGATGAAGCGCAGCCAGAACCTGCAAGATATCCCTGCGGCAGTCTCAGCCGTATCGGGCGAAGCCCTGGCGGCGCGCGGATTGATCGATGTGCAGACTCTCACGCAGGCGGTGCCAAGCGTGAATTTCGGTCAGCATGCTGGCACAACCCTGATTTCCATCCGCGGGGTCGGCTCCACGGTCGATTCCGGCGTAACCGAGCCAACCGTCGCCACTTATGTCGATGGGGTGTTCATGCCGCGTGCTACCATGGGCTTCCTGCGCGCGGTCGACCTCGATCGCATCGAGGTTCTGCGTGGTCCTCAAGGTACGCTTTACGGGCGAAATGCGACTGGTGGGGCGATCAACTTTATCTCGGCGGCGCCCACAAAAACGTTGAGCGCCGGTGTCAATCTATCGGCAGGAAGCCGACAGATGTTCGGTGCCAGCGGCTTCGTTTCAGGCCCCATTAACGACACCGTCCTTGTGCGCTTGAGTGGCGGTCATGAGGAAGACGACGGCTTCGTGAAGCTCCTGCCGAACAAGGGACGGATCGGAAACACTAACGTCGATTACGTACGTGGCGCGATCCGCTTCCAGCCTTCGAGCACCTTCTCGCTGGATTTGTCCGCGCGTTACGAACAGCTCGATGGTGCCAATGCATTCCAGCAACTGTTGACACCCTCAGCGCTTCCGGTGCCGCAATCGACGGTTCCCAACGAGATCTACGGCGACGCACCCTACGCGGCGCATGTGAAAACCCTTGTCCTTGCGGGCACCATGAACTGGGCCGTTAGTGATACGGTCAGCCTCAAGTCGGTTACCAGCTATGTTGACCATAAGAGCTCGGTCGATTTCGATGCGGACGCAACCGACGTGCCTGGGCTTTACGTTACCGATTTTTCGCGTCCTTCCAAATCGTTTGGCCAGGAACTGAACCTGGTCGGTGAAAGCGGACCGCTGAAGTGGATTCTCGGTGCGTATTATTTCGACGAGAGAGCTGGCAATGCCCTGCCGCTAGGTATTGGCGCTGCGTTCGCGCCGGGCTTTGGCGTTCCTGCTGACACCTACCTGACGCAGGGCGTGAAGACCAAAACCAAGTCGTTCGCGTTGTTCGGCGATGCGACCTATTCGCTGACCGACGCGCTACGCTTGAACCTTGGCCTGCGCTACAACCACGAAGATAAGGACTTCCGGCAGGATCTCTTCCTGGCTCTGCCGGGCGGAACAATTGCTCCGATCGCTACCGATGTCAGGACGAGCACAAAGACCGACCGTGTCTTGCCCAAGGTGAACCTGCAGTTTGACGTGACACCGAATGTCAACGCTTATGCCCAGTGGTCGCGCGGCTTCAAGTCGGGCGGACAGAACCTGCCGGGTGGCGATGGTGGCAATCTCGGCGCGGCCGGCTTCTACCTCCCTGAAACGCTCGATGCCTACGAAGTCGGCCTGAAGACCCAGACGGCCGATCGGCGGTTTACCGCAAACTTTGCGGCGTTCTACTACGACTACAAGAACCTGCAACTGACCATCACGGTCCCGCCTACCACTACCCTGGTTCAGAATGCTCCGGCCGAAGTTTATGGCCTCGAGAGCGAGTTCGCGTTCAAGTTTAGCGACGCCTTCAAAATCGAGGCGTCGGCCAATCTGCTGCACGCCCGCTTCAAGAAGTTCCTTGCGTTCGACGACGCTCAGCCGGGTCTGGGCACGCAGAACCTGAAGGGGCGGGCATTGCCGCATGCACCAGACTTCGCCGGAAACATTGGGGCCGAATACCGCCTCGGTCTCGGCGGCGGGTTGCTTTCGTCGGTCACCTTCCGAGGGGATCTATACTACACCAGTCGTGTAGTGCTGCGGTACTTCGGCACCGATAACGACGCCCAGAAGGCTTATGCGCTGGGCAACCTCTCGCTGACGCTGGCAGGTGCCGATGATAAGGCAAGGCTGCGGCTGTTTGTGAACAATGTGACTGACCGCAAGTACCGCCAGAACAGCACCTATCTAGGAGCTTTTGGTGCCTACTTCGGCAATTATGGGCCCCCGCGCACTTGGGGCGCGGCCTTCAGCTACCGATACTGAGCCGAGCCACCTCTCCGGCAATCGGCGATACTTTCCGAAGGCAGGTCGGCGCCTGCCTTCGGAACTTTCCAATCGAACAAGGAGCGCTGCTTTGCCGCAACGTGATGCAAAGTCGATCGGCAACGCGTTGGTAAGTCCAGCCGTTCATGCAAATCCTGATCAATATCATGAACTTCTGACCGAGCTTCGCGCAAACGCTCCCGTCAGTTGGGCAGAGCCGGACCAATACGCTCCGTTCTGGGTTGTCACGCGGCACGCCGACATCATGGAAGTCGAACGCAATCCTGACGCCTTCATCAATAGCCCGCGGACCCTGCTACGGAAAACCGCGGTGGACGATCAGATCCGCAAGGTGACCGGTGGCCGGCCTTTCCTGCTGAACAATCTGACGAACATGGATGGAGCAGAACATAGGCGCCATCGCAAGCTTACCCAGGCATGGTTCGCCCCCTCGCGGATCAAGGTACTCGAACACGAACTGCGCCAATACGCGCGCGACCTGTTCGAGCGCACGCTTTCGCAGGGCGGCCAGATCGACTTCATGAAAGCGGTGGCGAGCTGGTATCCGTTGCGGGTGATCATGCGGATCATCGGCGTGCCTGCGCAAGATCAAGCGATGATTCTGCAGATGACTCAACAACTGTTCGGACCCGACGACCCTGACATCAAGACCGAAAGGGTCGATGTCATTTCCACAGTCCAAGGCTTCTTCGCCTATTTCCGTGAACTCATGGCAGCGCGTCGCAATACCCCGCAGGATGATCTTGCCACTCTGCTTTCCGACGCAGAAATCGGTGAGCAGGAGGCGCTGTCCTACTTCATCCTGGCCGCGACGGCCGGACATGACACGACGAGTTCCTCGATCGCTGGGGGCTTGCTTGCCTTGCTGCAAAATCCCGACCAATTCGCGCGTCTGCGTGCGGAACCGTCGCTTCTGACCACGGCAATCGACGAGATGATTCGGTGGGTTTCACCGGTCACGCACTTCTTCCGGACGGCGGTCGCTGACTGCGAAGTGCGCGGCCAGTCCGTTCGTGCAGGCGAGGCGCTGATGATGTGCTATCCGTCCGCCAATCGCGATGAAGACGTGTTCGAAGATCCGTTCCGCTTCAACATCACTCGCCCGCCATCCAAGCATCTCGCATTTGGTTATGGCCCTCATGTGTGCCTCGGGCAGCACCTGGCTCGCATGGAAATGCGGATCTTCTTCGAGGAGCTCCTGGCCCGAAACGAGCGCCTTAGGTTGAGCGGAACACCCAGTTGGGTCCAGACCAACTTTGTTGGCGGCCTGAAGCGCCTCCCCGTCCATCTCGGCAACTGACCCAGCGCCCTTCCCATGACGGCAGATCCCATGACCGAACTCCATGCTCTTCTGGAACGCCAGCGGCGCGCGCACCTTCTGGAGGGAGCGCCAGACCTCAAGACACGTATCGATCGGCTTGATCGCTGCATCGCGCTCATCAAGGAAAACGCTGGCCCGCTCGAAAATGCGATGAGCGCCGACTTCGGCAATCGGTCACGCCATGCGTCGGCGCTCACCGACATCATGACCCCGGTCCTGTCGCTGCAACATGCGCGCAAGCACCTTCGTAAATGGATGCACCCGGAACGCCGCCGCGTAGACCCATGGTTGCTGGGCCTTCTCGGGGCAAAGGCCGAAATCCATTTCCAGCCCAAAGGCGTTGTCGGCGTAGTTGCGCCGTGGAATTTCCCGGTCGGGCTGGTTTTCTCGCCACTCGCGTCGATCTTCGCGTCGGGCAATCGGGCTATCGTCAAGCCGTCGGAGCATACCCCGCGTACCTCTGAACTCCTGCAGGAACTGGTGACGCATCGGTTCGCGACTGAAGAGCTCACCGTCGTCATCGGGGGGGCAGACATCGGCGCTGCGTTCACAAGTCTCCCGTTCGATCACCTGATCTTTACTGGCGCGGGCGCAATTGCCAGCCATGTGCTGCGCGCCGCAGCCGACAATCTGGTTCCGGTTACCCTTGAACTGGGCGGCAAAAGCCCGGTGGTGATCGGCAGGGACGCCGATCTTGAGGTGTCTGCAGCCCGCATCATGGCGGGAAAGCTGCTCAACGCCGGCCAGATCTGCCTGGCACCCGATCACGTCTATGTGCCCGAGGAAATGCGGGACACCTTCGTTATGCAAGCGCGATCCGCGACCGCAACGATGCTGCCGACCCTGCGCGACAACCCCGATTACACCGCGATTATCGCCGACAGGCATCTTGAGCGTTTGCAGGGGTATCTGGCCGACGCCAGGGCGAAGGGGGCAACGCTCGTCGAGATCAATCCCGCCGGTGAGGATCTGACCCAGCAAGAGCATCGCAAGCTGGCGCCCACCCTGATCCTCGACGCCACGCCTGATATGCAGGTGATGCAAGAGGAGATCTTCGGTCCGATCCTCCCAGTGGTCACCTACCGCTCGATCGACGAGACCGTCGCGCACATCACTGCGACGGATCGTCCGTTGGCGCTCTATTACTTTGGCAATGACCGCACCGAATTAGATCGCCTGCAGCGCGAAACGACATCGGGCGGAATGTGCGTCAACGACGTCATCATGCACTGTGCGCAGGAAAATCTGCCGTTCGGCGGGATCGGCCCCTCTGGCATGGGCGCCTACCATGGCCGCGACGGCTTTCTCGAGTTCAGCCACCGCAAGGCTGTCTACCACCAGATCCGCCGTGACCTTAGTCCTCTCAAAGCGTTCCGCCCTCCTTACTCGCAAGCCGTCCGTAAGATGATCCGCCAGACGATCGGGAAATAGGCCGCGTCCCGCGCAAAACGACAAGCAACAGGTGATCCATGAGTTCTCGCGTCAATGACCTTGCGCGGCTGATCGAGCGCGAAGCTGCTGCCCAGCCGGATTTCCCAGTACTGACGTTTGTCCATGTCGAGGCAGATGGTTCGCTCGGCTCGACGGTTCGCAACTACGGCTCGCTGTGGTCGAACGGCCGGAAGTTTGCCGCCTGGCTGCAACAGCAGGGTGTGGCGCCGGGCGACAGTGTCGTGGTGATGATGCGCAACTATCCCGAGTTCGTAGAAGTCATGGTCGCAAGCGCGCTCATCGGCGCCGTCCTAGTCCCGATCGATTCGCGCAGCATGGGCGAAAAGCTCGCCTACATGATCGATCATGTTGGCGCCGAAGTGGTTATAGCTGAGGCTTCCGCGCTTCCGGCGCTTGATGCCGTGATGCCTCAACTGGTCGCGAAGCCGACGCTTCTTTCGATTGATGACTATGCTGGCCTTGCGCTTGTGAACATCACTCCGCGCCCTGTCGAAGACGTCTGGAATACATGCGACACCAGGCTGGCTCCCCTCATGCCCGATCCGCATGCGCCGATGTACCTGATGTTCACATCGGGAACGACCGGCAATCCCAAGGCTGTCGTGAGGACCCACGCGAGCTACATGAAGGGGCTCAAGGGCTTGCGCGCCTTGGGCGTCCAGCAAGGTGATGTGCTCTATACCGGCTTGCCGCTGTGCCACATCAATGCGCATTCCACGCTGGCAGCAGGCCTCTCGATGGGCCTTCGCACCGTGATCAGCCGCCAGTTCACCAAGAGCCGTTTGTGGGAAGTCTGCCGTGCGCACGGCTGTACTGTCTTCACCTTGCTGGGCGGCATGATCCCCGAAATCTACGCTGTGCCCGCACGTGACGATGACGCCGCCAACCCGGTTCGTCTGGTGATCTCCTCAGGTATGCCGGCGGATCTATGGGAGAAGTACGAAAAGCGCTTCGGAGTAACGATCACTGAAGTCTACGGCAGCACCGAGAACGGCGGTACCTTGATCAACCGCATGGGCGAAGGACCGCGCGGATCGATGGGTAAACCGCCCAAGGGCCTGATCGCAGCGGTACTCGATGAGCAAGACCGGCCCTGCGCACCCTACCAGCCCGGCAATCTGTGCTTCCGCAAGGAAGTCGGCGGCACCGAACCAATCGCCTACTTCGGCAACGCCAAGGCTAGCGCAGAAAAAGTGGCGGGCGGCTGGTTCCGGTCGGGCGACATCGCTTATGTCGACGAGAACGGCTGGTTCTACTTCCAGCACCGTGTCGGAGGCGGGGTTCGTCGCAATGGCGATTTCGTGAATACCGCGCTTGTCGAAACGGTATTGGCCCAATCGCCGGCAGTGCTCGATGTGTATGTTTATGGCGTCGCGACAGCGCGAAATGTTGCGGGTGAAAAGGCGCTGGTTGCCGCTGTCGTACTGGCTGAAGGCAATGGCATCGCCGACGTTCAGGTGTGGGCTGCTGGTCACTTGCAGCGCAACGAAATTCCCGAAATCTGGCAGGTTCTGCCCGACATTCCCAAAACCGTATCACAGAAGCCGGTGGAGCGAGAATGCATCGCTCTGCTGCAATCGGTCGGCCTGCTGTCCGCTTACGAGGAGCGTCGCGCATGATCGAACTGCTGACCGCACCCACGCCCAATGGGTGGAAGATCTCGATCATGCTCGAGGAGTGCGGCCTGCCGTACAAGGTTCGGTGGATCAACATCGGCAAGGGCGAGCAGTTTGCGCCCGATTTCCTGGCCGTAAGCCCCAACAACCGCATTCCGGCGATCATCGACCATGAGCCTGCTGATGGTGGCGCACCGATCCCCGTCTTCGAAACCGGAGCGGTCCTGGTCTATCTGGCCGAGAAAACCGGACAGTTCCTGCCAAGCGACATTCGCAGCCGCAAGCAGGTGATGGAGTGGCTGTTCTGGCAAGTCGGCGGACTAGGGCCGATGCTGGGGCAGCATGGGCACTTCAAGCTCTATGCACCTGAAAGGATTGCCTACGCCACCGATCGTTACCGCAACGAAGCCTTGCGGCTCTATGGCGTGCTCGATCGTCGACTTGCCCAGTCGCGCTTCGTCGCAGGAGACAGCTACACGATCGCGGACATGGCGTGCTTCCCCTGGGTGCAGACGTGGAAGGCGCAGGACATCCCCTTGGCTGACTACCCCGCGATCACGGACTGGTACGAACGTTTGAAGGAGCGACCCGGCCTCCGCAGGGGGATGGAGCTAGGGCGCAAGCACATCAACAAGCGTCCGCAGGATGATGCGGAAACCCGCCGGCTCCTGTTCGGCATCAAGGAGGAGGAACAGTGAGCTCAAGTGTCGAATTCTTCTTTGACCTGTCGTCTCCTTGGACCCGCATCGCCTTCGCCAATTTTCGCAAGGCGATCGGAGGAAAAGATGTGGTCGTCACCTGGCGACCCTTCCTGGTTGGCGGCGTCTTTAATGCAGTGAACGACAGCGTGTACGAAGGGCGCAAGAACCCAAACAATCCCAAGTTCCGGCTGACATTTGTCTGGCTCAGGGAGTGGGCAAAACTGGCGGGCGTGGCGATGAATTTCCCGTCCCCCCATCACCCGGTCAAGTCGGTCAACGCCATGCGCTTCTGCTGCGCGCTCGAGGATGACCAGGCTGCGCTCGAGCGGTTCAGCGACGCTGCCTTTGAGGCATACTTCGCCAGTCAGCGGAACATCGATGATCCCGGCGAACTGGAGCAGATCGCCAACGCCTGCGGCCTGGACGGCGCCAGCCTGCGCGCCATAGCTTCGGGTGAGCCCTGCAAACAGCGTTTGCGGGAAAACACACAGGAGGCGATAGACCGCGGCGCCTTCGGCTCACCCACGATCTTCGTTGATGGCAAGTTCATGTATTTCGGCAACGACCAGCTTCCGTTGGTACGGCAGCGCATCGCGCAAGGGTGAATAGAATGGCCAAGAGATTCGTTGTCTGTGGCGCATTTGGCACCTTGGGTGGCGCTCTCAGCAAGACCCTCAGTGCGACCGGACATCATGTCGTCGGAATAGACATGGCACCCCGACCGGAATTCTTCTCCGGGGAAGCGATTGGCGGGGTCGACCTGACGAGCGAACAGCAGGTTGTCGAAGCTTTTGAAAAGGCCGCATCGGCAGAGGGGCAGTTCGATGGCCTGGTCAATGTGGTCGGCGGCTTTGCTTGGGAAAGCATCGCTGGCGGGGTCATCGACACTTGGGATAAAATGTACGCGGTCAACCTGCGGACGATAGCAATAGCTTGTAAGACAGCGGTTGCGCATCTGCCATCGGGCGGCGCAATTGTTAACGTGGGCGCCGCAGCAGCAACGCAGGCAGCTGCGGGAATGGGCCCCTATGCTGCGGCAAAAGCAGGCGTCATGGCGCTTACACAGAGCTTGGCAGATGAATTGCGAAGCACACGAATCCGGGTCAATGCAGTATTGCCGACGATTATTGATACGGCACAAAATCGCCGGGATATGCCTGATGCCCACTTCGGTACTTGGGTCTCGCCCGACGCGATCGCTCGGGTCATTAGATTTCTGCTATCCGAAGATGGTTCTTCGATTAGCGGAGTCGGGATTCCCGTTTCTCTACCTTAATTTTCAGACCCATCCCGCCCGCAATCTCCCGACGGCGTGGCCAAAGAATCCCCGCTCCTCTGCAAGTTCGGTGCAGGCGAGACGCCTGGCTGAAGAGGAGAAGAGCTTTCGCGGCTGGTAGGACGGTTTCGGATACATCGTGGCTCAAGACCTGTACAAATCGGTGGGATCGAGGTTCCGAGGAAAAGCTAGTCTGTTAATCGCCACTGAGAATTGACCCGGGTAGGCATGTGCCCCCCGGTGCAGGGGTAAGGGTCAAGCGGGTAATTTGGCCTTTCATGATTTAGGGCTTGCGGCGCTGCCAGCCCTGAAGCGGAAGCTGTCGTTTCCGGTCTCCAGGATGTGGCAGTGATGGTTGAGCCGATTGAAGAGCGCGGTGCCATGACGACTAAAAGCTGGACCAATCGTCAGCGATCGCGAGCGCAGCGTTACCGGCGCCGGCCTTCACCGGCCGTAAAGCAGCGCGCTTGGTGTGCGCGCTATTATCGCCAAGTGAAACGACGTTCGACGGCGATATTCTGAACTCGCTGACCAGCCGCGACAAGTTCGCGGATTGCTCGGCAAGCTGGCGTGACGCTGCGCTGTTTTCCTCAACCATCGCGGCATTCTGCTGCGTCATCACGTCCATCTGGTGGATTGCGTCCATGACACTCGCAAGCGCTTCTGACTGGGTGGTCGAGCTCGACGCGATGACGTTGATGGAGTCGACAGTGCTGTCAATCCGGGCGGCAATAGCCGTCAGTGCTCGGCCGGTCGCATCGACCAGTCCTACGCCTTCCTGAACTTGCGCAGTGCTGGCCTGGATAATCCGTCGTATCTGCGTGGCCGCCTCCCCTGACCGCTGCGCCAGCGCGCGAACTTCAGTCGCTACGACGGCGAAGCCTTTGCCGCTTTCACCAGCGCGTGCGGCCTCCACGCCCGCGTTGAGCGCAAGAAGGTTGGTTTGGAACGCGATGCCATCGATCACTGCGACGATCTGGGAAATCTCCTCGGATGATCCCTGGATCTTGGCCATTGCATCGATCGCCTGGCTCACCACATCGTTCCCGTCGCTGGCTTGATTCTGCACATCCCGGACGGCGTGCGACGCCGCCACTGCAGCTTCGGCATTCGAGGTGATAGCCCTCGAAACCAACGATAGACTTGACGCACTATGTGCGAGCGATGCGGCCTGTTCTTCGGTCCGGGCCGCGACATCGTTTGACGCAGTCTGAACTTCTCGGGAGCCACCAAGGATGTCAGCAGCTGCTCCCGCGACGCTGGACATCGTGCGGTCCAAGGCGATCGCTGCCGAGTTGAAGTTTTCTCGGATGTCAGCGTATTCGGCGGGGAGCCCCTCGTGCATGCGGGCATCCAGTTCGTTTGCTGCAAGTCGCCGAAGGCTTGCGGAGGTGGCGCGGACCACTTCTGCCTGTGCGATGGAAGACCGCTGCAGTTCAAGAGCCTGATCACGGAACACTGCCAGCGCTTTAGTAAGCCTTCCGACGCAATCCTCGTAGTCGGTGTAGGCAATGGGCGATGTAAGGTCGCCCGCGACAAGCGCCTCGATCCGCTCGACCGTTGCAACATACGGGTCGCTAATAAGCTTGCCAGCGTATGAGATGATGATGGGTCCCGCTATTGCGCAACCCACGACCACCAGCGTCGCCAGATGGCTGGTCACGATGTCCTCGACAGACATCACCGTCAGGATTGCTGTGACTATGCCCATCGCGAGCTGTGCGACGCTTAACACGCGAAACTTAAGCCGAATGGGGGCGACCTTCTTGAACCAAAGCAGCATGGCGAACTCCGCGGGTCGCTGACACCGTGTCACGCGTGACCAACACGGATTGCTCGTTTAAAATCGGTCGCTTGCAGAAATTGTAATCGATTGCGGCGCCGTCCACGGAGGAACAAGTTAGTGTCAGGTTAAACAAACATTGCCCTTTGGTGCATAGTCAAAAAGGCATATATAACTATAGTTTACCTGAACCGGAAGTAAGATCATCACCCATCCAGGGTGTCACAGATAATCTGGTTTTACGTGGAATGAATCTTTTGCAATTGGCGCTTGTTTGGTAAAAATACGTAAACCGGCCAAGTAACTGTTATTAGGACATAACGTCAGGTTTGCAGTTGACTCTGCGTCAGTGGAAGACCTGACGTCGCCATTGCCGCCCGTGGCAACCTGGATTTCTTATCAGCGCCCGCACGATCCGTTCCTGATTCAGTGACAGACCAGAGGTGAGGCAATGAAACTCAACGAGCGCCTTAAAGCGGGCGGGGCGATGCTCGCCCTTGCCTTTCTTGTCCAGGTCGGCGTCACAACGTTCATGGAACGCCGTCTTGTTGGCGCTAATGATGCCGAAAGGCTCAATTCGGCCGCCATGCACAATCACATGCAGGCGGATATGTTGCACGATGCCATCCGTGGCTCAGTCTATCGCGCGCTTCACGCGGCTCAGCAGGGTAATGCCAAGGAACGTGACGAAGCGATCGGCGAGGTTTCCGACTACATTCGAGACATGCGCAGTTATCTCAATGCCAATCGTGCGCTGGACCTCGACCGCGACATCAAGGCGGGCCTTGAAACAGTCGCGCGCGACCTTGATGCCTATACCGGCAGCGCGAAGAATGTCGCGAACCTTGTCCGTGCTAATCCAATCGAGGCGGAGCAGAACGTAGGTGAGGTCGAACAGGCGTTTAAAACCTTGGAAGGCAGTCAGGATAGGGTCGCTAAGGCGCTTGAGGCGCGCCAAGCGTTGCTCGACGACACCTCAGACAGTCTCGGCATCACCTCACTCGTCGCGAGCGCGCTTGTCTCTCTCACCTTTGCGGCCTTCCTGGTCTGGGCGATACTTCAACTCAGGCGGTTCGTGGTGAGCCCCTTGCAACGTCTTGCCATTCAATTGGAAATGATGGGCGGCGGCAATCTTGCCCAGGTCATCGACGGTGGCACCGGCGATGATGAAGTGGCGGCGGTTCAGAGAGCTGCGCAGTCATTTTTGAAATCGGCGCGCGAAAACCAAGAATCCGAGCAAGAGCAAGCCCAAGTGGTCTCCCAGATCTCAGCCGGCCTCGAAGCCTTGGCTCAGGAAGATCTGACGCATCGGCTCACCACACCGTTTGCCGCACGCTTCGAAAGCTTGCGCGACGCTTACAACCGCAGTGCTGGACACCTTGCGGAACTCTTGGGCGACGTCGCTCGGTCGGCTGCACGAGTGTCTTCCGGCTCGACAGAGATTCGCTCGGCTGCCGACGACTTATCGACACGTAACACCCGCCAGGCCGCCCATGTTGAAGAAACGGTCGCCGCGATGAACGAGGTGGGGACGCTCGTCACCGCGGCCGCAAACGGAACAGCAGCGGTCAAGCTGGCTGTCGAGACCGCGCATCAGGACGCAAGTGCCGGGGAGTTGGTGGTGCTGAAGGCCACCGACGCCATGCATGCTATCGAAGGCTCATCGCAGGAGATTGGCCAAATCATAGGTCTGATCGATGGCATCGCCTTCCAGACCAATCTTCTCGCCCTCAATGCAGGTGTGGAGGCAGCTCGCGCAGGTGAGGCCGGCAAAGGGTTTGCGGTCGTGGCCACTGAAGTGCGCGCCCTTGCGCAACGCAGCGCAGAGGCTGCCAGCAGCATTCGCTTGCTCATTGCAAATTCAAGCGAGCAGGTGGCTGAAGGCGTGAAGCTGGTTGGAAGCACTGGCGCATTGCTCCAGACGATCCTTGCTAAAATCGGCGAGATCCGTTCGCAGATCGATGGGATCGCAGAAGGATCTTTAACCCAGGCCGACTCCATATCTCACGTGGCGAGCACGGCTCGCGATATGGATCGATTGACCCAACAGAATGCAGCCATGGCCGAAGAGACGAATGCAGCTGCGCGTAGCTTGGCCGAAGAGGCAGAAGAGCTTTCGCGGCTGGTAGGGCGGTTTCGGATACATCGTGAGGCAAGACGCGTCCAAATCAATGGGCATCAAGGTTGCGAGGATAAGCTAGTCGCTTAAGCTCTGGATACGCAGCAGGGAGCGGGTGTCAATTTACCGATTGCGTAGCTGACGAAGAACCCTCGCACCCAAGAACAGAGACAATCCACATATTAGTGTGATAAGTTGATGCTTCTGCAGCATGCAGAGATGCATGGGTTACGGGGGGGGGCGATGTGCGGGCTAGATCCAGAGCAGCACCGTCAGCGTAAACACGAGCACGTGCTGACTGATCAAGGCGCTCGGTCAGATGGTGTTGATAGTGCCGATGTTCAAACAGACTCCTATCGCCTGGCTTTTGAGAGGGCCAACGTCGGCATGGCGCAAGTCTCGATCGACGGACGGTTCATACAAGTAAACCCGTGCCTCGAAGGTCTGCTGGGGCGAACCCAGCAAGAGCTGCGCGCGCTCACGTTCCAAGACATTACCCACCCTGACGACCTGGATGCTGACCTTGGCTACGTGCAGGACCTCCTGAATGGCGAGATGGATGTCTACACCATGGAGAAGCGATACATTCGCCCCGACGGATCTACTGTCTGGACCGAACTTAGTGTGTCGCTGTTGCGGGATGCATCAGGCGCCCCGCTAAACTTTGTCTCCGTCATCTCAGACATTCAAAAACGCAAAGAAGCCCAAGAGCAGGTGCAGCTGCTCCTGGATGAAAGCGGTCACCGCGTCAGGAATCTGATCGCCGTCGTCGGCGCTATCGTCAGCGGCAGCGCAAAGGTAGCTTCAAGCGCTGACGAGCTGGAACGAAGCATATCGCAACGACTAGCAGGAATCGCTGCTTCGCATGATCTGTTGTTAGGGAAGGCTATTGCAGGAGGCCCGCTCGACAAGCTGATCCAGCGTCAGCTCGAGATCTTCGCCCATGGCAGTGCTGACCGGGTTCTCATCGAAGGCGAACATCTGGAGTTGCTGCCAAGCGCCGTCCACGCCTTTGGCATGACGCTGCACGAGTTGGCCACGAACGCAGTGAAGTATGGAGCGCTCGGGGAGCACGGAGGTATCGTGCGCATTCGCTGGCGTATCGATCGAGACGCGGGCGTCCTCCATTTTTCCTGGCGCGAGGTGGACGGCCCACCAGTCGTTCAGACGGGCCGGAGAGGGTTTGGAACCAAGTCGCTCGGCCGCATGCTTGGTAGTGCGCTGGGAGGGCGGGTCAGATTCGATTTGCTCGCCGATGGGGCTTTGCTGGAGGCAGAATTACCGCTGGACCGTGTAGCCTCGCCATGACTCTTGGCTCTGTCGGGGCGTCCGCTCATGGAGCGATTCAACAAATGATCTCCAAACTTTGGCGTGCATCCCGTTACCCGCGACTTCGCCGATCATCCCGACAGTCGAAATCGTGCCCTACTCGTGAGCGCAATTGGCTGGCGCCAAAGTAGCACGCGTATCGAGGAGAGCGCACACACCGCCAATGCTTTCCTCGACCAACGGAGCGGGATGCGTGCGACTACCAAGATGGAAATTCCCGGCGACTTCGGCTGGAGGAGAGGTCGCCGGGAACCCGCTTGCACGGCACCTCCACAGTGCCTCAACAAGATTATCCAAAGTCGGGCAAAAAGTAACCCCCGCCCGTTTGGGCGCGGGGGCCTAGTTGGGATCGTTGCGCACAGAGTGTGCGGTCTCCCAACCTCGCGTAACCATGCCGGTTCCACTGATGAAAGGAAAAGTGCCCCGCCGACAGCAGTTGAGGTGGGGGTGTCGGCGGGGCAGAGCATCGCTAGCGGGGAAGCTTGCAGATGGTCTCGTCGGGAGACTCATCGAGAGTAACTGAAAATAATGAGGTCGCAAGGGGGAGAAGCCGCACAAACAGTGAAGGCGAGCCTGTGCGACTTTCGTCCAAGCTAATATTTTGGAATTATTTAGGTCGCTCATGTAATAATCTGCGATAAATCGCGTGATAACGTCAGGCGCCCCATAAAGTTGGGGGGGGGCGCGAGAGCGGTGGCAGATTGCCGTTAGCAGCAAGTTTTATAGGTTTTGTCATTTGATGATGTAATTTGGTTTCTAAGATGGTAATTGTAATAGGCGATATGCAGTGGATGATCGGATGTTGCTCATCTGCGGGCAACGGTTGTTCGACTGGGTAACTTCTCCCTTTGCCATCAACAGGCTCAATATTTAATTGAAATATCGGGTTCCTGAGCGTTACTCCAAATGTCCAAATTTGAGATAATTGTGGAAGGCTGCGCGTGGAACGGTGCTGATCGGTGCGAGTTTCATACTGAAGGTAAACAACGGGGCGCAAGCCATTGTGGAACTGGCCGGAACACCTCAAAACGACAGGATGAACTGCGAAATTCTAGACAATGTCATCCATGGTGGCGCCGGTAACGGCGTCATTATCGGCGATTGTGGAATATCGGAGAAAAATTGGTCTTTTCCTAAGCAGAAGTGCCGGGCATAACTTTTTAAACCACCCGAGATATATCGCCATTTTCACGTATTGCTTATTTTCGTAACGGTATCATTATGGAAATCTCTCCAATAAAAAACATCGGGAGCGAGTTATGTCTGATATTGAGACTGAGACACGTGGAATCCTGATTTCCCTTACGTCGGATATTGTTGCGGCGCATGTGCAAAATAACAGCGTCGCCATTGGTGACGTAGCGACGCTGATCAGCAGCGTCTTTAATTCCCTAAGCTCACTCGGCCAGGCGACCTTGCCAGCCGAAGAGCGCCTAGAACCGGCAGTTACAATCCGTGCATCGGTCAAAAACGACTACATCATTTGCCTTGAAGATGGAAAGAAGTTGAAGATGCTCAAGCGGCATCTCATGTCGGCCTACAATTTGACACCGGAGCAGTATCGAGCCCGCTGGAATTTGCCCGTAGACTATCCAATGGTTGCTCCTGCTTACGCAGAAAAAAGACGAGATCTCGCCAAGAAAATTGGCCTCGGCCGTAAGTCCAGTGGTAAGACTGCTGCGAAGCGTGGTCGAAAACCGGCGGCTGAAAAGGTTTAAATCTCGTTCAATTTTCGGTGGGGGCGATTGTACCTCTTCATCTGCTTAAGCAATCGGCTAGCGGCCTCGTTCAAGGCTGTTTGGTGTTTGATCCCATTTTTTTATGGTGCGATCCTTTCGTTGGGATGGAAGGATGCCGTATGGGACAGATACGTCATGGGAGCGTCACGGCCACGCACGCCGTCCGAGCAGCAATACAGCGATCGCAGGCTTCGCTCGCGACGCTGAGCCGGGAGCTTGGGGTCAACCCGAAGACGGTCGCGAAGTGGCGCAAGCGGACGACAGTCCATTATCTGAAGACCGGCCTGAAGGCTCCTCATTCAACGATCCTGACGGAGGCGAAGGAGGCGATAGTTGTGTTGTTCAGGCGCCACACACTGCTGACAGTCGACGACTGCCTCTACGCGCTGCAACCGTCGATCCCGCACTTGACGCGCTCAACGCTGCACCGATGCCTGCAGCTGCACGGCATCTCGCGCTTGCCGGACATCGAGGGCGACAAGCCAGAGCGTCAGCGCTTCAAGCGCTAACTGATTGGCTTCATTCACATTGATATCGCTAAGGTGCAAACTGCCGAAGGCAAGCTGCACCTGTTCGTCGGCATCGACCGCACCTGCAAGTTCGCGGTCACACAACTGTCTACAAGGCTGATCGGCGGACAGCATGGGGGTTCCTCGAGCACCTGCTCGCCAAACCAAATCGTCCGTGGATCAACGGACAAGTCGAGCGGATGCACCGAACCATCAAGGAAGCCACCGTCAAACGCTTCCATTGCGACAGCCATAAACAGCTACGGACGCACCTCGCTGACTTCATGGCCGCCTACAACTTCGCCCGCCCGCTCAAAACGCTAAGCAGCCTCACACCCTACTAATACATCACCAAAATCCGTACGTCAGAGCCAGGCCTCTTCATCGCCAATCCGATCCACCAGATGCCGGGACTAAACACCTGGAAGGCTAGGGGCTAATCAAGCCAGAAGTCGGATGTCGCCTCGGGCTTGTCGAAGAGGTGCTTGCCATCCTGGAGCAATTGACGCGACGTCAACCGCGACTCGCGACGAGATTGGATTGTCAGATAACAAACTAAATTCGTTGAAGGGTGTTAAATAGGAGGCAACCGGCGGCCAGAGCTTGTCCGCACTGTTAACTTTGTGTGGTATGCCGTGTTGCGATTTTGATGCAGGAGTGAGGGCGCGCGAATGAGTTCGCGATTAACTGAGGCTGCAAGGCGACTAAGGGTAGCCTCTGGTTATCTCAACAATGCTGATGACGTGGCGTTAATAAATGAATACGCAGATGAGCTTGAGTCTCTGGCAGATAAGGCTCAAGGTCTAACTGTCGATACGATAGGCGAAACGCGAGCAAGTATAATCAAAACTTGCCTGGACAAGGCCTTTCCCATCGAACGTAGCGATCCATTCAATGGTCTTTTGTTCATGCTTGATGAAAGGTACTGGTCAGATCAAGATGAACAAGCTGGGGCACAGTCCGCATGAGCCTAGGACGGGAGTCGCTGAGAAGTAAACGTCGGCGTTAACTCTTCCAATCTAACTTTGGTCCCGCATAGACTTGATCGTTCGGTTAATGGAAGGTTAGTTTGCTGCAAAAACTGATTTATCTCTGCTAGGCTATCTTCGACATATTGGACGGCTAGGGCGTCACGTGATGGATCAAGCCGAGCAATAAATTCAGTAAGTTGAAATTCTATTACTCTGACCTCACTAGCTAACCTTTTGGAAGACTCGCTCAACACATTTTCCACGCGAAAAACGGAACGCCGCCTGACACTGTCCATCGTGCACCCGATTTTTTGGTTTTATATATGAAATATATGTAAAATTCGTGGAGTTGAACCGGCTCGTTAATGTTGGGCACAGAAAGCATCAGTTTGAGGTGCAAAGTCAATCGCTTGTTTTTGCCCCGCCCACGTGAGCGGGCTCGCGCCATTTTTTTATGGGCCTGGCAACGGCGCTTGCTCCGTCAAAAAACCCGCACGAACGCTCATGATTGTGCGCTCCAGAAAGAGCGTATTATTAAAGGTGGCGTGGAGAATCTGGACGGGGTGATAAGTGGATTTTCTGTCTGACGGCGACCATCGCGCCGCATGACAGGAGACGAGATGAGCAGATGACCACGCCGGAATCACAGCCCGGCATTTGGATGGTCGCATCCTCGGTGTCGGCGTCCTTGTTACCTCGTTTGCCGGCGCGCGCGAGCTCTCAACCGAGATATTCTTCTCTCAATCTCTTGTCTTTCTTAATCTCCTCAAGCGTCTTCCCCTCCCTCGATGAGCCTTCAGCGTAGGATCTGTTGATAAGCTTTGCCTTGTACCGTGGCCCTACGACGTCATTGATTATATCGAACATGCGCTGCTCGAAGTGCCAGTCTTCGAGGTACCGGGCCTTGCGCTCGGGATCGCGGGTCCGGCGGTACTTGTCGGCATAGTAATTGACTTCCTCCTGTGCCTCGGACCGGCGAGCAAGAGCCTCATCGAGCCGCTTTTTCTGTTCTCGCGTTTGCGGTCCCATCACCCGGGCTTCGCCTGTGTTTGGATCGAGGTGTATGTCGTCAGGGTGAGGGACAGGTTCGGGCTCCGGCAGACCTGCCTTGCGACAACGGTCAATCTCCTCGCTCCACTTGTGCTGGTACTCGACCATGGTGCCGAACAGCTCGATGCGCGAGGCGTGGTGCTCCGCCTCCATGCGCGCCACCATCTCCGCCAGGGTCTTCTGAACGAACCGGTTGCCCTTCATGGCGGCGACGCCCATCGCGCGGAACACGGCCTGTATCGCTGGCAGCTCGATGACCTGTTCGCCTTCACGAACCATCACCGGCCGATAGGCCTCGAGACGCAGGTATTCCTCTGCTGCCTTCATACCGAAGCCGGTGTCGACCTTCTTCGGCTTGGGTTTGGCCCGCCTGGGGCGGCCCGCGGGATTGCCAGACTGTCCCTTGCGGAACCGGGTGTTTGCAGGTGGCTTGCCGTAACCCACCTCGTACGGAATGGGCAGCGTGTCTTTATCCATCATGCCGCCTCGGTGCCAAGATCGAGGCCCAGCCGCTGCTCGGACACGTCCTCGAAGCTATCGCCAGTGACGGAAAGGCTAGCCCGCTTTCCCGTGAGCTTTTCCCAGCGCCTGACGATCGTATCACAGTAAAGCGGGTCGTATTCGATGAGCCGCGCTGAACGGCCTGTCTTCTCCGCGGCGATCAGCGTCGAGCCGGAACCGCCGAAGCAGTCGAGCACGATCTCGCCGCGGCGCGAACAATCACGGATCGCATCGGCAATCAGCGTCACGGGTTTGACGGTCGGATGCATCGCAAGTTCCTCGGACCGGTTTGCCCCGATCGAGCTGATCCCCGCGTAGTCCCAGACGTTTGTGCGATACCGTCCCGTCTCGCCAAGGCCGAAGCTGTTGGTGTGCTCGGCAGTGCCTTGCTTGAAGACGAAGATGAGCTCGTGCTTCGAGCGATAGAATGCTCCCATGCCGCCGTTGGTCTTGTTCCAAACCACGAGGTTCTTGAGCTCGGTGAAGACCGCGCGCCCTGCGACGAGCAGTTCGCCCATGTGACGCCAATCCATGCAGACGAACGCAATCGCGCCATCGCGCATGACACTCGCCGCATTTCCGAGCGTGTCTGTGAGGAACGCGGTGAACTGGCTTTCGCTCATCTCTCCGCTCGCGAACGCGAACTCGCGGTGGCGCACGCTACCCAACCCGCAGACGTTGCCGTCGATCTTCACGTTGTAGGGCGGGTCGGTAAAGACGAGGTCGGCCTGCTCGGTACCCATCAGGGCGGCAAAATCTACGTCCGAACGGGCATCACCGCACAGCAGCTTGTGGCGGCCCAACTGCCACAGGTCGCCAAGCCGCGCGACTGGCCGCCCGCTGGCAAAGGACACCGTGTCCGCTTCATCAGCGACCGCTTGCGGATCGGCCTCGTTCGCCTCGTCGAGCACGATATCGATCTCGGCCAGGCTGAAGCCGGTCAGTTCTACGTCAAAGTCAAGGTCCACCAGCGCCTGAAGCTCGATCGCGAGGATGTCGCGGTCCCAGCCGGCATTCAGCGCAAGCTTGTTGTCTGCAAGGACGTAGGCTCGCCGCTCGGTCTCTGAGAGGTGGGACAGGACAATGGTTGGGACTGCTTTCCAGCCCAGTAGCCTCGCCGCGCTGACCCGACCATGACCTGCGATGATCTCGCCGTCGTCCGAGATCAGCACCGGGTTGTTAAATCCGAAGCGCTCGATCGAAGAAGCAATCTGGCGGACCTGCTTCTTGGAATGGGTGCGGGCGTTGCCCGCGTAAGGCTTGAGCGAGGTGATACTGCGCTCGACGACCTGGTTGGTGGACATGGTGCAACCCCGTTTTTGACAGGGTCGTATACATAGACTGAACGCTTGCAAAAGTCAATCTGGCGCGTATGACTGCGCACATCTCGATTGAACGGGTGAATGATGAGCTTCGCGCGCAAGCTCCACGATCTACGGATTGCCCAGAAGCGATCTCTTCAGGATGTCGGCGACGCCGTCGGCGTGTCCAAGGCGCACGTCTGGAACCTGGAGAAGGGGACAACTGCGAACCCCTCAATGGAACTGGTTCTCAAGCTCGCCGAATACTTCCGGGTGAGGGTGGCTGACCTTGTTGGCGACTCCCCCGATACCGGCGATGAATCCCCCGAAATGATCGCGATGTTCCGCGACCTCAAGCAGCTTGACGAGCGCGACCGCGAGACGATCAGGCTGCTCATGGATTCAATGAAAAAGAGCAGGGACAAGCGCGATTGAGCGTCAGCAGGATCGAACTCGACGGCATAGGCTCACCGCTGGCCCTGGCGCAAAAGATCCACGAGTTGGCGCCGGACCTCGCTCCTGACTTCGACCTGGCTGAGCTGTGTTCCAGCCTCGATATTCCCTCGATCTCGCAGGTGCAGACGTCCGCTTACGAGGCAGCAATCATCATGGACGAGCTTAAGGCACAGGGCGCGATCCTCGTAGCGGAGGGTCGCCGGCCTGAGCGACGGCGCTTTTCAATCGCGCATGAGCTCGGTCATTTCCTTATCGAGACCCATAGGCCGAGAGCCGGAGAGCCATTTGCATGTGCGCTCGCTGATCTTCACCAGACCGATACGAGGGCAGCAGACCGACACAGGCGCATCGAAGCAGAAGCCAACCGCTTCGCCGCAGCCTTGCTGATGCCCCCAGCAAAAGTTCGCAGGGCGATGACAGCGCGCGAACCCAGCCTTGCCGAGATCGTGACACTTGCCCGCAAGTTCGCTGTCAGCAAGGAGGCGATGGCCCGCGGTTACGTCGCAGCGTCACGGGCAGACGTCGCGGTCCTCGTTCTCCAGCACGGCAGGATCAAGAGCATCTACCGTTCGGGGGATTTTCCCTGGATCGAGGTACCGCTCGGCGCGCCGGTGCCAGCGGCATCCATTGCCGCTGATCACGGCCTTGCTTCAGGCGTTCACAGCGAGATCGAAGAGTGCGAGCCTGAAACTTGGCTTTCTCATCGAGAGTGTGCCCGCGTGGAAGCGATGACCGAACAGGTCCTCGGCCAAAGCAACGGCTATGCGATGGTGCTTCTGCACATCGAGCGAAGCGAGCGCTAACGCCGCCATTCTCGCTCGGCCAAGTGCCGGTCGATCGCTGTTCGATCCAAGATCACTTCGCTGATGCCAGACTCTCACTTCCCTGTTTCGCGACAAAGAATTCCCTGTTCGGTTCACCGTGCAACACAGGCGAAAATGCTTGTTTTCCGGGCGTTCAGGAGCGTTTTGAGGCGTTCGGAGCCTCATGGAATTGGTGCAATTCCCTGATGTCCGTTTGAAAACAGGGAAAATCAAAGGGAGAGCGGTTCGCTCCGGACTGCGCAGCGCACCAGACAGTCAGCACAGAATACTGATCTTTGCCTTCGGGCACCTTTGGGTGCTTGGGCGAACACGATGTCCCTTTGCCGGATGGCTTGTTGTGGCCTGAATCCGGGGAGCGCAAGTCTAGTTCCTGGACGTGCGCCGTGAGCTCTCTTTCCCGCCCGAGCCTCCTGGCTGCAGCCCGAACGCTTGCTCTCTCCCACTCCGGTCGGATGGCAGGTCCGCGCCGTGCAAGGCCCGTTCAAGCCACCTTGGCCAGTCGGCGCAGGGTCTGCGGTGGTTGGCCATATTGGCGCATGAACGCCTCGCGCATGCGGCGGATGTCGACGAAGCCGGCCTCGCGCGCGATCTGGTCCATCGGGTGGCGGGTTTCCTCGATCATCAGGCGCGCAGCCTCGAGCCGCATCTGCTCGACAGCCTTGGCCGGCGTTTGCCCGGTTTCCGCGCGAAAGGCGCGGGCGAACTGGCGCGGGGATAGCGCGGCGACTTCGGCCAGTTCTTCCACCGTCAGCGGATTGGCAAGATGGGCCTTGGCAAAGAGCACGGCCTTCTGGATGCGGTCGCTGCTGGGAGCGAGTTCAAGCAGCTCGGAGTGCTGCGATTGGCCCCCGGCGCGGCGATGGTGCATGACAAGGCGGCGGGCGATGGCACCGGCCACGTCGCGCCCCAGATCCTTCTCGATCAGGGCGACAGCTAGGTCGAGCCCCGCCGTCAATCCTGCGGAGGTCCACACCGAACCCTCGTTGACGAAGATGCGATCGTCCTCGACGCGCACGTTGGGGAAGTCCTCGCGCATCTGGCGGGCATAGGACCAGTGCGTTGTGGCGCGGCGGCCATCGAGCAGTCCCATCTGGCCGAGCAGAAAGGCGCCAGTGCAAAGCCCTGCCACGCGCCGGGATTCGCGTGCCATGGTGCGCAGGGTTTCAAGTGTGGCTTCGTCTTGCCGGGGCGGCGGCTGCAGGCCGGCGAGCAGCAGTAGGGTATCGACCTGCCCGACATCTGCCAGTGGCACGGTGGGCACGGCAAAGCCGCTGGACGAGGTGATCGGGCCGCCTGCGACCGAAGCGATCGACAGGGTGTAGTAGGGCTCACCCTTGACGACATTGGCGAGTTCGAATGCTGCCTGCACGCCCAATGCCAGGAACTGGAAGCCGGGGGTGAGCACCATGGAAACGTGTGGCATGCGCCCTCCGTGCGTAATGTCCTAAAAACGTAATTTATACGTCATATCAGCCATGACGGTTCGCGTCCATAAGGTTCGTGTCGAGAGCGATGGCGCTCTCCCCGACACCAAAAAGGACAACGAAAATGACCACTGCTTCCAAGGGAACCGCTCTCATCACCGGCGCATCGACCGGCATCGGCGCGATCTATGCCGACCGCCTCGCTGCCCGCGGCTACGACCTCATCCTCGTCGCCCGCAACAAGGACAAGCTGCAGGCGCTCGCCGCACAGATTTCGGACAAGACCGACCGCTCGGTCGAAGTGCTGGCCGCTGACCTCGGCGATGCAGCCGATCTCGCCCGGGTGGAAAAGGTATTGCGCGAAGATGCCAGCGTGACGGCTCTGGTCAACAACGCCGGGATCGGCACGCACACCACGCTGCTGGAAAGCGATGTCGAGAAGATGGCTGCGATGGTGCAGCTCAATGTCACGGCGCTGATGCGGCTGACTTACGCTGCGGTCCCGGGTTTCGTGGCGCGCGGCGGCGGCACGGTGATCAACATTGCCTCGATCGTCGCGGTCGCTCCCGAACTGCTCAACGGCGTCTATGGCGGCACCAAGGCGTTCGTCCAGGCCTTCACCACCTCGCTCAACCATGAACTGGCCGACAAGGGCATCCGCGCACAGGCCGTGCTGCCCGGCGCCACCCGCACTGACTTCTGGGCGCTTGGCGGGCTGCCGGTCGAGCATCTGCCGACCGAGATCGTCATGGACGCCGAAGACATGGTCGATGCGGCATTGGCCGGGTTCGATCAGGGCGAGACCGCCACGATCCCGGCGCTGCGCGACATCGAACTGTGGAACGCTTTCGAGGCTGCCCGCGCCGCACTCGGTCCTCAGCTTTCCGCCACCCGGTCCGCCCCGCGTTTCGGCGTCGCGGCCTGATCCCTCCCTCCTGTTATCCTCTCCCAATCAAAGGTCCAATCCCATGAAACTCACCGGAAACACCATCTTCATCACCGGCGGCACCAGCGGCATCGGCCGCGGCCTGGCCGAGGCGCTCCACAAGCTCGGCAACCAGGTGATCATCTCGGGCCGCCGCACCGCTTTGCTCGACGAGGTGACCGCCGCCAACCCGGGCATGGCCTCGATCCAGCTGGACGTGACCAGTCTCGACAGCATTCGGGACGCCGCAAGCGAGCTGACCCGTCGTTTCCCCGACCTCAACGTCGTGTTCAACAACGCAGGCTTCATGCCGTTCGACGACGTGAGCGGGCCGGTGGACGACGATCTGGCGCAGGAGCTGATTACCACCAACCTGCTTGGCCCGATCCGGTTGACCTCCGCCCTGATCGAGCATTTGAAGACCAAGGCGGAAGCGACCGTGCTCTATACCAGCAGCGTGCTTGCCTTCGTGCCCATCGCCACCAACGCGATCTATTCCGCCACCAAGGCCGCGCTCCATTCCTACGCGCTGTCGCAGCGGTTCCAGCTGCGCGGCACCGGTGTGCGGGTGCAGGAGATCGCACCGCCGTGGGTCGATACCGACCTGATCTACAAGAGCGGCGATCCGCGCGCGATGCCGCTGCCTGATTTCATCGAGCAGACGCTGGTGGCGCTGGCAACCGATGCGCCCGAGGTGATCGTCGATGGCGTCAAGTCGATGCGCGACAACCCCGGAGCGGGCGAGCACGCCCTGTTCGAAGCCTTCAACCAGAGCCTTGTCGAAAACCCCATCCCGACCGGCGCCTGAGTGGCGGGCGGCTCCACCAAGATCAAAAGGAAATCATCATGTCCCGTATCCCCATCCCCGAAACGGCTGCGGCTCCAGCAGGATCGCAAGCCACGCTTGAGGCCATCAACACCAAGCTCGGCCGGGTGCCCAACTTCTTCCGAGTACTGTCCAACAGCCCCGCCGTCATCACTGCCCATGCCGCGCTGAACCAAGGCCTCGGCAAGGCGCTCGACCTAAAGACCCGCGAACGCATTGCCCTGGCCGTGGCGGCGGTAAACGGCTGCGAATACTGCGATGCAGCCCACACCTTCACCGGCCACACCTTCGCCAAGCTGAGCCGGGAGGAAGTGGAGCTTGCGCGCCAAGGCACGTCGGATGATCCCCACGCCGCGGCCGCTGCTGCCTTCGCCCGCAAAGTGGCTGAGGCCCGGGGCAAGGTGACTGCCGATGACCTCGCAGCGATCCGCGATGCCGGGTTCAGCGACGCGCAGATCGTCGAGATCGTGGCGGTCGTCGCCGAGAACTTCTTCACCAACCTCATCAACAACGTGGCCGAAACCGAAGTGGACTTTCCTGCAATCTAGGGCCCCGCCTGCGACAGCGGATATTGCGGCCCCGTGCGGTTTCAGATCGCACGGGGCCGCGACCATGGGCTAATGCTGTGGCAGCGGGCCAGAGCGCCGCCTGTGCGAGAAGGGGCAAGCTGTCTGGCTAGTCGACAGCCATGATCAGAAGCCCATCAGCTTGCGGTTGAGCGCGCGGTCCGAGCCGCTGTCGGCGAAATCGTCGAAGGCGCGGTCCGTGGTGCGGATGATGTGGCGCGCGATGAACGGCGCGCCTTCGGCCGCGCCCTGTTCGGGATGCTTGAGCGCGCATTCCCATTCGAGCACGGCCCAGCCGGCGTAGTCGTATTGAGCCATCTTGCTGAACACCTGCCCGAAATCGACCTGCCCATCGCCCAGGCTGCGGAAACGGCCGGGACGATCGACCCAGTTCTGGTAACCGCCATAGACGCCGATGCGGCCCGAGGGGCGGAACTCGGCGTCCTTCACGTGGAAGCACTTGATGCGTTCGTGGTAGATGTCGATGAAGGCGAGGTAATCGAGCTGCTGCAGCACGAAGTGGCTGGGATCGTAGAGGATGTTGGCGCGCGGGTGGTTGCCGGTGCGCGCAAGGAACATCTCGAAGGTGATGCCGTCGTGGAGATCCTCGCCGGGGTGGATCTCGAAGCCGATGTCGACGCCGTTTTCGTCGAACACATCGAGGATCGGCTTCCAGCGCCGCGCGAGTTCGTCGAACGCGTCCTCCACCAGCCCCGCCGGACGCTGCGGCCAGGGGTAGAAATAGGGCCAGGCGAGCGCCCCCGAAAAGCTGGCGTGGGTGGTGAGGCCAAGGCGACGGCTGGCCACGGCGGCAAGGCCCATCTGCTCGACCGCCCAGGCCTGCCGCGCCTGCGGGTTGCCACGCACTTCGGGAGCGGCGAAGCCATCGAACAGCGCATCGTAGGCTGGGTGCACCGCCACCAGCTGGCCCTGCAGGTGGGTCGACAGCTCGGTGATGGCAAGGCCCTTGGCGGCCAGCTTGCCCGTCACTTCGTCGCAGTAGTCCTGGCTCTGCGCGGCCAGCGCCAGATCGAACAGGCGCGTATCGTTCGATGGCAGCTGCAGACCCTTGTAGCCAAGCGCAGCAGCCCAATCGGCAATCGCGTCGAGCGAATTGAACGGGGCCGCATCGCCCGCGAACTGCGCGAGGAAAATGCCGGGGCCCTTGATCGTGCGCATCAGTCCTCCGTCAGGGCGCGCCATTCACGGGCGCGAGCGCTTTCGAGCGCCTTGGCAATGAAGGCCATGCTGCGCACGCCTTCGGCGATGCCCGGGACGTCGGGCGAGGGCACACCCGCGCGGACGCCGGCAGCGAAATCGCTGTAGATGTTGGCGAACGCCTCGATGAAGCCCTGCGGATGCCCGGCAGGAAGGCGCGGGCTGGCAAGGCCGGCACTGGCTTCGCCGGCATGATAGGTTGCCGTCGGTTCTCCGGGCCGCTCGAGCACGAGCTCCTCGCTGGCCTCATGTCGCCAGATCAGCCCCCCGGTTTCACCCCAGACCTTGAGCATCAGGCCGTTGCGCGCGCCGGTGGCGACCTGCGATGCGTGGAGCACCCCGGGCGCACCGTTGGCGAAACGCAGCAGCACGTTGCAATCGTCATCGAGCGTGCGGCCAGGAACGATGCTGGACAGGTCGGCACACAGGTCGGTCACGGACAGCCCGGCGACGTACTCGGCAAGATTGAATGCGTGGACGCCGATGTCCGCGACGCATCCCCCGAGGCCCGCTTGGCCGGGATCGGTGCGCCAACCTGCCTGCTTCTGGTCCTGCTCTGCTTCGAGGGGGCGCCACAGCCAGCCTTGCGTGTAATCGACCACGACCTTTCGCACCCCACCGATCGCGCCTTGCGCCACCAGTTCGCGCATCCTCCGCACAAGCGGGTATCCGGTGTAGGTGAAGGTGAGGCCGTAGTGCGCATGAGCGCGTGCGGCGAGGGTACGCAGCGCGATCGCTTCATCGAGCGTGGCCGTCGCCGGTTTGTCGGAAAGGACGTGGAAGCCTGCTTCCAGCGCGGCGCTGGCGATGGCGAAGTGGGTTGCGTTGGGCGTGACTATTGCGACCAGTTCCGCGCCGTCCGGTCTCGTTGCTTCGGCCGCGAAAAGGGCGCGGTAGTCGCTGTGGCACCGCGCGGGATCAAGGCCCCAGGCAGCACCGGCAGCGCGCGATCGGCCAGAATCGCGGCTGAAGGCGCCGGCTACCAGCTCGACCTTGCGATCCAGCTCCGCCGCCATGCGATGGACCGGGCCGATGAAGGCGCCGGGACCACCGCCCACCATCGCGAGGCGGACGGGCGCGGGAGGCGCGGGGGCGGGCGGGACCGTCATCATCCGGCTTCCGGCGCGTTCGCGGGCAGGACGACCGGTCGGTAGCCGCCGCGGCGGCGGAACAGCAGGATGAGGCCGAGATAGCTAGCCAGCATGAAGGCCGGGAGAACCGCGACCGTGCGCAACGCGTCCTTCTTGGCCGCGCCGCCGATCGACGCCAGCAGTTCCGCGTCCGGGGGCGGTGCCGCCGCGGCAGCGGTCGGATCTAGCGCGCGGTAGCTTCCCGTGAGCGCGCCGGCGCGGGTCGTGAGGTATCGCTGCGACAGCGCGGTTCCCTGCGCGAGATCGTGAGCTTCGATCGCTCGTGCGGTGCCGATGTCCTGCACTGTGCCGAGCAGGGCAGAACCGATGATCCCGGCGGCAAGCATGCCGGCGCCGGCGACGATGTTCATCGTCACCGCCCCGCCGCGCGGAAACTGCTCGGAGGAAATGGCAAGGCTGGTCCCCCAAAAGAAGCTTTTGCCGATGCCGTACACGGTGGCCGCCAGAAGGAGCGCCGGTCCGTTTGCGCCAGCGAGCAGAAGCAGGCCGACGGCCGTGACCGCAGAAGCTGCCGCAAGGGTGCCCAGCGGGGTGAGGCGCGCGATCACCGAGCCTGCAACGAGACGGATGCCGAACACGACCAGCGACGCATAGACGAGAACCCAGCCGGCCTGGAGGCCAAGGGCGTGCATCTGCGGCTCCATCAGCGAACTGATCCAGCTGTCGGTCGAAAGCTCGGTAATTGCGAGCGGGATCATCAGCAGCACGAGCACGATGTAGAGCGGGCGTCCGGCACTGCGGGCAAATGCGGCGAACGCTCCGGTTAGCACCGCGACTGCCGCCAGCACGGCCAAGGGCGAGAGCACGAGCAGGCGGCCGATCTCCAGCATGATCAGCGTGGCGATCACAAGGGCGCTGCCCCATCCGGCCTCTGCCAGCATCTCGCGATAGGATACGCCCGAGGCGACTCGCTCGCTCAATGGAAAGCGGGCCGATGGCAGCATCGCAGCATAGGCAAGGACCGGCAGTGCCATCAGCGCGACCTTCACTTGCCAGGCGGTGGCGTCACCCAAGGCCATGGCGAGCACGCCCCCCGCGATCATCCCGCCGGGCCATGCTGCATGGAGGCGATTGAGCCAGCGAGGCTTGTCCTCATGGAACAGGGTCGCGATCAGCGGGTTGGCCGCGGCTTCCACCGCACCGTTGCCCAAAGCCATCACGAAAGTGCCCAGATAGAGCCGACCGTAGCCAGTCGCCGTTAGCAGGACGAGAAGTCCGCCTGCGTGGCACAGAGCAGCAAACCAGAAGGTCGCCTTGAAGCCGACCCGGTCGATGACGAGGCTGAACAGCACGATGGTGATGGCGAAGGGCCACAGACCCGCGCCAAGCAGCTCGCCTTTCTGCGTCTCGCTCAGGGCAAACGCGCTACCCCACTGGTCCACGACCAGCGCCCGCAGGATGAAACAGAACGACGTTGCGGTGATCGCCGCGAACGACAGGCTGAACAGGCGCTGGCGTGGCATGGTTCCCTCATCCGAAGTGTTCTGATGTAAATGTTTACATAATTGAACATTGTCAACCGCGACCGACCTGCGCGACCTCATGGAAAGCGGCCCAGCCAGTGGTTCGAGCAGGTAAGCGACATAAAAAGGGTGGCAGGTCCCCCAAATTGGATGTTGCAATCCGTCACAAACGCGATAGCTTCGACAATGAAAACGTTATCATCGATCATTGCCGCGGATGACGCAGCGTTATTGCGGATGCGTTCGGGGCAATGAGCTCTGTTTGGCCAGCCGCCGTGGATGGCGTCAAATAAAGCGGTGAAAACGTTTTACGACGATTGTGAAGCCAAGACAGGCAGGGGCGCGCCGGCTGCGCGCGAGAAGAAGGGGTCTCGAAGATGGTTGCCAGAATTCTCGTTGGAAACAGCGTGTCAGTAGCGGCCGTGGCCGCAGCCCTCGTGCTCGCCGCACCTGCCGTTCACGCGCAGGAGGCAGCCGTGGGCGCTTCCGAGGGTGGTCTGGGTGAAATCGTGGTCACTGCCGAAAAGCGGCAGAGCACCGCGCAGAAGACTCCGATCGCCATGACGGTAGCGACCGGCGCCCAGCTGACCGCGAACGGCGTGTCGGACGTCAACAGCCTGACCAATGTCGCGCCCACGCTGAACATCGCGCAGAACAACCAGAACACGCTGATCACGATCCGCGGCGTTTCGAGCCGCGACTACACCGAGACCGGCAATCCCGCCGTCGCGCTCAGCATCGACAATTTCTATCTTCAGAACGGGACCGCACTCAACGTCGGCTTTTTCGATCTCGAACGGATCGAGGTGCTGCGGGGCCCCCAAGGCACCCTTTACGGTCGCAACGCCACAGCTGGTGCGATCAACATCCAGACTGCCAAGCCGAAGGACCAGCTCGAGGGCAATGTTGCGCTGGAATACGGCTACAAGAATCTGCTGATCGGCGAGGGCATGATCAACTTGCCGCTGTCGGAATCGCTGAAGCTGCGCGCCGCCTTCTCGGTGCACCAGCGCGATCCCTACCGCGACAACGGCTCGCTGCGTTCCAACAGCGGCGTGGTGACCAAGGGCGGCAACGATGACGTGAGCCAGGCGGCGCGCGTCCACCTCGCTTACGAGCCGGCCGGCACCGGCTTCACCGCGCTGCTGACCGGCGAATACACACACGTCGGCGGGGTAGGCGCAGTGCTCAAGGGCGTGCCTTACAGCGACGTGGTGAATGGCGAACTCAAGATCGGGTCGGACCGCAAGTGGGAGCTCAACAACCAGGGCTACATCGATCTGACGATCAAGAATGCGCGCTGGAACTTCAACTATGACGCGGGCCCGGTCACGCTGTCCTACTTCGGCGGCTATCGCGACCAGAAGCTGCGCCGGTCGAACGATCAGGATGGCGGCACGGCACTCAACTATGCATTCCCGACCGACGGCAAGACCGAAACGCAGAACCACGAACTGCGCCTTGCCTCCAATTTGTCGGGACCGTTCGGCTTCCAGACTGGCCTGTACTATTTCAAGGAGCAGGGTCAGGCGCTGACCTACTTCCAAGTCCTCGGCGGGGCGACTCCGTTCAATTTCTACACATTCGACTATGACACCGGCTCGCGGTCCTATGCCGCATTCGGCCAGGCCTGGTACGAGATCACCCCGGGGCTGAAGATCGAAGCGGGCGCGCGCTACACCAAGGAAAAGAAGAGCCAGGTCGGCTACAACATCATTGCCGGAACCTACACCGCGGTGAACGCGAAGTATGAAGGCGGCAAGGACACCTACCACATCGGCATCAACTGGCAGGCGACGCCGGACAATCTCGTCTATGCCAAGTACGATACTGGCTTCAAGGCGGGCGGTTTCCAGAACGGCTTCACTTTCGGCCCTGAAACCATTCGCGCGTTCGAGGCTGGCGTGAAGAACCGCTTCTTCGGCCGCACGCTCGAAGTGAACCTGTCGGGCTTCCTGTACAACTACGTCGATCTGCAGGTGCAGCAGAACGATCCGGTCACGGCGATCTCGCGCGTGTTCAACGCAGGCAAGGCCCGGATCTATGGCGGCGAGCTCGAAACCACATGGCGCGCGACGCCAGACGACCAGATCGACCTGACGGCCGCCTACCTCAACGCGAAGTACAAGGACTTCTACACCGGTGGGGTCCAGTATGCCGGCAACGTCCTGCCACAGGCGCCGAAATGGTCGCTGTCGGGCGGCTACAGCCACGACTTCCATATCGGCGATGGCAAGGTCACCGCGCGCATCCAGAGCCGCTACCAGTCGAAGTCGTATTTCACCTTCCGCAACTTCGAGACCGAAAAGCAGGACAGCTATACCAAGACCGACTTCATGCTGACCTACACGCCGGATGCGAAGAAGGGGCTGTCGGTCTCGGCCTACGTCCGCAACATCGAGGACTCGGTTATCCTGACGACGTCGGAAGAAGCCGGCTATGCCGGTGGTTACCTGGTGCAGTTCGCCGATCCGCGGACCTGGGGCGTACGGCTTTCCTACGCCTTCTGATGACGGTTCCTGGCCACGGCCCGCTCGTGCTTCTCTCCCGGCACGAGTGGGCCGACGGCCAGACAGCGGCGAGCAGGTCCCCCGTCCTGCTCGCCGCTCGATTCTGGGGAGCGCGCCTCATGACGCCAGATGCCTGTGATGGCGGCTGTCTTCGATCTGGACAGAGTTTCGAACGAAGCGAGGTCGCCCCCGCGACAGGCTATGTCTGAAATGTCGCGCCGTTAGGGATGCACAGGGTGGACGGTGGCGAAGCGGCCATCGCACCAGGCGAGCGGCGAGACATCGTCCCGCATTTCGATAGAATCAACGCGTCCCACGATGATGCTGTGCGTGCCATAGGCGAAAGTCGCATCGCGCTTGCACAGGATCGAAGCCTGCGCATTTTCGAGTAGCGGGATGCCGGCTGCGTCGAAGCGCCAATGGGGGCCGGCGAAGCGCTCCGCCTTGCGGTCGGGATCGGCAAAGACACCGGCGATGGCCTGCTGATCCTGGTGCAGGATCGCGATACGGAAAGCCTCGGTTGCGGTCAGATCGGCGTGCATCGACGCCGACGTGTTGACGCAGACGAGCAGGCTGGCGGGTTGCGTCGAAAGCGAACAGACCGCAGTCGCCGCCATTCCGAGCGGCCCTTGCGGACCGGCCATGGTCACGATGTTGACGCTTGCGGCGAGGCGCCGCATCGCGAGCTTGAAGGCCTGGTCGATGCTGGTCATCCGGCTGCTCTTGCGAAGGGTTTGAACGGGCGCGCGATCACAACCTGCCAGCCTGCATCTGTTCGACCGCGTACGCTGCGGCGCGCGCGGTCAACGCCATGTACGTCAGCGACGGGTTCTGGCAGGCCGACGAGGCCATCATTGCGCCATCGGTGACGAACAGGTTGGGCACGTCGTGCGCCTGGTTGTGCGCGTTGAGCACCGAGGTCGCCGGATCGTGGCCCATGCGCGCGCCACCCATCTCGTGCACGGCGGACCCGGCAAGATCCGGTTCGGCAACGCTGGCGAGAATGTTGCCACCCAACAGGCCCAGCATCGCGCGTGCCTCGCTCGCGGCGTCGGAAAGAAGCGCGCGTTCGTTCTCGCCCTGGTCCAGGCGGATGTCGAGCTGCGGCATGCCCCATGCATCGGTCGCCTTCGACAGGGTCACGCGGTTGTCCGCGCGCGGCAGGCACTCGGCGAAGGCGACCATGAAGATCCGCCATTCGCCCGGTGACGCCAGCTCGCGTCGCAGGGACGGTCCGATGCCGGGCAGGTGCACGCCGCGCGGCCAGTTGGCGCGGATGCCGACGCCCTGGTAGCTGTAGCCGCGCACGAAGCGGGGATCGGCGGTGTCGAGGTTGCGGAAACGCGGGATCACGAAGTTGGATGGCCGGTTGCCGAAGTACGTCCTGTCCTCGAGCCCCGGCGCCGTCGCGATCCCGGCCACGGCCGTCGCGTGGTCCATGATGAAGCGACCCAGCACGCCGCTGCGGTTGGCAAGCCCTTGCGGGAAAGCTTCGCTCGCCGAACGCAGCAGCACGCCGACGGAGTTGAAAGAGGATGCGTTGAGGAAGAAGATTCGCGCCGCATAGCGATGGCGCGCGCGCGTGCGGGCGTCGATGCAGTGAACCGCCACCGCTCGCCCTGTCTTCGGATCATGCTCGATCCGTTCCACGATCATGTCGGTCTGCAGCGTTAGGCGTCCGGTCTTGCGTGCCGCCGGCAGGGTCGAACTCTGCGTCGAGAAGTAGGCGCCATAGCTGCAGCCGCGCGCGCAGAGGTAGCGGTACTGGCACTGCGCGCGGCCTTCGTCCTCCTTGGCGACGGTGAGGTTTGCAGAGCGCCCCGGGATCAGGCGACGGTCGGGGTAGGCTGCGGCGATCCGGCTTGCGAGAGCCTTCTCGCCCGCGCTCAGCGGCATGGGCGGCTGGAACTCCCCGTCGGGAAGCTGCGGCAGGCCTTCGTGGCTGCCGTTCACGCCGATGAAGCGCTCGACGTGATCGTACCACGGCGCGATGTCGGCGTAGCGGATGGGCCAGTCCGTGCCGTGGCCGTCACGCGCATTGGCAGAAAAGTCGTAGTCGCTCCAGCGTTGGCACTGCCGCCCCCAGGTCAGCGAGCGCCCGCCCAGCTGGTAGCCGCGCCGCCACTGGAAGGGCTTGTCGCTGCTGGTCTGGTAGGGATGGTCCGCATCGTTGACGAAGTGGTCCATCGTGTATTCGTCGAAATTGGTGCCCTTCTGCTGCACCGCATATTCACGATCCAGAAGGTCCTGATCGCCATAGCCGCGGAACGGCATCTCCCACGGCGCCTTCAGCTCGTTTGCATAATCGGCCTGGTGCTCGATGGCACGGCCCCGCTCGATCATCAGCACCTTCAGGCCGCGTTCGGTCAATTCCTTGGCGGCCCAGCCGCCGGAGATGCCCGAGCCTATTACGATCGCGTCGAATGTGTCGGTCATGAAAACCAGATCGCCAGCCAGTCGTTGGAAAGGGGGTGGGGGTGATCGCCGATCGGCAAATCCGGGTCCCAGCGGCCCGGGACAAGCTGAAACGCAAGATCGCCGGCGCCACCTTGTTCCGAGGTGTACCATGCCGTCAGCACGGCACGCTTCAAGGTCTGCCAGGACTGCCCTGTCTCTGCATCGACCGCGCGGCTTGCCGCGGGCGCCCTTCCGAAGGCTGCGGCGTCAAGCGACGCCAGCGCGGCGTAGCGCTGAGCGAGATCGCGTCTCAGGAACTGCCCTTGCACGGCCTGATCAAGCCACCTGCCTACGCGTTGGACATCGTCGACGGTCAGGCCGCGCCAGCGCGAGGGCAAGACCGAAGTGATGAATGCGCCCGGTCTTGCGACCCGCGATCCGGGCAGGACGAGATCGGAGACCTCGTCGATCAGCGGCGTGAGATCGGCAGGATCGATTGCAGCATTCTGCGCGATTCGGGGCGTGGCGAGGGCAAGGGCGCCAACAGCGGCGGTGCCGCACAGCAATTCGCGGCGGGAAAGCGAATGAGCTGGCGAAGGAGCAGAAGTGGCAACGCTTGTCATGGCGAGCCGAAGCTATGGCCGGAAAACCGCAATGTAAACATTTTCATTCCTGGTTCTTCACTCCTTTTTCGGATCACGGCAGGCTTGCGGGGCGAGCGGCAATCGGCAAGGTGAAGTTCCGTTTTCTCATGTGAAGGACTGCGCATGTCCAACATCAAGGACATTGCTGCCAAAGCTGGTGTCTCGATCGCGACCGTTTCCCGGGCCCTTCGCCAGCCCAATCTCGTCAAGGAAAAGACCGCGCTCAAGATCCGTGATGCGATCGAAGCTCTTGATTACAAGCCGAACATGCTTGCCGCGTCGTTGCGGCGGCAGAAGGCCGATGCCGTGATCATCGCGGTGCCCAGCATCCACAATCCGTTCACATCGGCCTTCGTCCAGGGTGTCGAAAACGTCGCGCGCGAGAATGGCACCAAAGTGCTGCTCGCGCTGACCGAAGGGCGGCAGGATCTGCTCGACCGGCATTACGAAATGATCGCGGGCAAGCAGGCGGATGGATTGATCCTGCTTGACGTGATCTCGCCTTCGGCGCTGGCAGGACAGACGCCGGGCGACGACCCGTTGCCGATCGTTCTTGCCTGCGAATACGACAGCGCGGTCGACCAGCCGCGCGTCCGGGTGAACGACCTCGAGGCCGCGGCCGAAATCGCGGCGCATGTCGCATCGCTCGGCCATCGCCAGATCGCCATTCTGTCTGGGCCATCGGCGCAGCGAATGAGCCGCGATCGCCAGCGCGGTTTCCGGCTGGGATTGCGGCGCGCCGGGATCGAAGAGGATGACGCACTTGTCGTCGGGGGCGATTACTCGCTCCGGTCGGGCGTCGCGGGCGCAAACGCCCTGCTTGATTCCAAGCGCAAGTTCACAGCGATTCTTTGCGAGAACGATGAGATGGCGCTTGGGGCGATCCACGCGATCGCGGCGCGCGGCCTGCGTGTTCCGGACGATATAAGCGTTACCGGCATCGACAACCTGCGCTTTGCCGAATTCGCCAATCCCGGCCTCACGACGATTGCCTTGCCGAACGAGCAGATCGGCGAGGAAGCGATGCGGCTTATGCTGGACTTTGCGATCGATCCGGACGGCGCGCGGCGCGAGGTCGTGGTGCCGCACCGGCTGATCGTTCGGGGAAGCACTGCCGCGCCAACACCCCGCATCTGAGCCAGCCGACAAACCTGTTCCCGGCCAACCCTTTTAAAGACGCTCGCGTATTGCCCTTGACTTGACCGATCCAACCCTCAAAATGAAAACGTTTCCATTTGAGGGTTTGCATGCACCGTCGTCGTTTCCTGTCGTTGTCCTGTCAATCCGGCGCTGCCTTGGCTGCGGCGTCGCTGCTGCCTGGTTGCGCGACTTTGCCCGCTGTTTCCGGTGGCGCGGGGGCGGCGCCGTCGCCGATGCGTCCGGGGCTTCAGCTGTTTACGGTGATGAAGCTCCTCGATCAGGATTTCGATGGAACACTCGCGGCGGTTGCGGCGATCGGCTACCGCGAAGTGGAGACGGTCGGGGCATTTGACCGCGATCCCGCCCAGGTCGCCGACGCGCTGGCAAGGCACGGGCTGACCACGCCCTCGCAGCACCTCATGCCGGGCAACCTCTATCGCGACTTCTCGCTCTACAATCGCGGCGGCCTGTCGTGGGACGAGATCGTCCGGCGCTTTGCGGTCGCGTTCGACTTCGCCCTGGTCGACCGCTTCATCGCCGAGGCCATCGAGCGGGCCACCAGGCTCGGCCAGCGATACATCACGTGGCAGACCAACTGGCAGAAGCAATACGGCCTTGCCGAACTGAAGCAGCACATTACGGCGTTCAACAGGGCGGGGGCGCTGTGCCGCAGCGCCGGTCTGCAGTTCGCGTTCCACAACCACAACCTCGAATTCGCGGTCATCGATGGCATGCCTGGGTACGACCGCATGGTGATCGAAACCGACCCCGACCTCGTCAAGCTTGAGCTCGATTTCATGTGGATGACGGCCGCCGGGGCTGACCCGGTCGCCTATCTCGAGCGGTTCCCGGGGCGCTACCGGATGACCCACCTCAAGGACCGTACGGCGGACGGCCGGATCGCTATCCCGGGCACGGGCGTCGAGAATTTTCCCCGCCTCATCGCGGCGAGCGAGAAGGCCGGCATCGAGCATGCTTTCGTCGAATTCGACCAGCCGGTCGACCCGCTCAACGAAATTACGGCCGCGTGGAAGTACCTCGTAAGCCTGAAGGGCATGCGGGCGTGACCGAACCGAAGCCCTGGCTTGTCGAAGCGTTCGGGATAACCGCGCTTCCCGGCGACGAAGAGCGCCTGCGGCTGCACTGGCAGGCCGATCAGGCGCTCGTCACCCGGGCGCTCGAAGCAGCCGGAAGCGATGGCGCGCCTTCGTTCTTCGACCGGCCCCAGCGCCTGTTCGACGGGCTCGTCCGCCGATGAGCGACGCGCTGGCGGACCTCGACCTGGTCGCGCTGGCAAATGCCATCGCCGCGGGAGACGTGACGGCAGAGGCCGCAACGTCGTCCGCGCTCGAAGCGGCGACGAGACATTCCGCTCTCAACGCCTTCGTCCGGCTTGATCCCGAAGGCGCTCTGGAGGCGGCGCGCGCCGCAGATCGCCGCCGCGCTGCCTCGGGCGTCAGCGGGCCGCTGCATGGGGTGCCGCTGGCGCACAAGGACATGTTCTACCGCGCCGGCCGGGTCACCGGGTGCGGCTCGATCGTCCGTCGCGATGTCGTGGCGACGACGACGTCTCCGTTGATCGAGCGGCTCGATGCCGCAGGGGCGATCGAGATCGGACAGCTCCACATGGCCGAATTCGCGATGGGACCCACGGGGCACAACGCCCACCTCGGCCGCTGCGGCAATCCCTGGAACCCTGCGGCCATCAGCGGCGGCTCATCGTCCGGATCGGGCGCGGCGGTGGGCGCGCGCATCGTCGCAGGCGCGCTCGGGTCCGATACGGGCGGTTCGGTTCGCTTGCCCGCCGCCCTTTGCGGGGTGGTGGGATTGAAACCGACCCACGGATTGCTGCCGCAGGACGGAATGATGCCGCTGTCCGAAAGCCTCGACACAGCCGGCCCGCTGGCGCGCTCGTCGCGCAGCGTCGCGCGGCTGCTAGGCGTGCTGACGGGCGGCGAATGCGACTACGAAGCTACGCTGGCGCAGGACTTGCGCGGCCTCACCATCGGCAAGCCGACCGGCTACTTTGCCGAAGATCTCGATCCGCCGGTGGCCACGGCCTTCGATGACGCCCTGCGCTGCCTTGCCGACCTTGGCGCGCGCGTTGTCGATGTGGCCTTTCCGGACGGCGAGCAATACGCCGCGATGGCCGCGCTGGTCTGGGCGCCGGAGGCGGCCGCCCAGCATCTCTCGTGGTTGCGCGACCGACCCGGCGACTATGGCCCGCAGGTGCGCAACCGTCTGCTGCACGGGCTCGCGATTCCGGCGGTGAACCATGTCCTTGCCCGGCGCTTGCGGGGATCGCATCTCGCTGCCGTCCTCGCCGGGCCGTTCAGCCTGTGCGACGTGATCGCCACCCCCGCGATGCGGACGGTGACGCCGATGGCCAGTGCGGTGGAAGCCGATTCCGGCCCGGCGATGGACCGCGTCGTCGGCGGATTGTCCGCCTTGACCCGCCCGGTGTCCTATCTCGGCCTGCCCGCGCTGGTAACGCCGATGGGGCACGATGCCCGCGGCCTGCCGATAGGCCTGCAACTGATCGCTCGCCCGCAGGACGAGCAGAGCCTCCTCACGATCGGCGCCTGCTTCGAAGCAGCCACCCGCCACCTCGATCGTCGACCCCCTTCTGCCCCCTGAACCGCAGATTTTCTGAAGGAGACCGTGCACATGGAAATCGGAGTCTTCATTCCCATCGGAAACAATGGCTGGCTGATCTCGAAGAACGCGCCGCAGTACATGCCGAGCTTCGAGCTCAACCGCGAGGTGGTCCAAAAGGCGGAAGGGTATGGTTTCGACTTCGCGCTTTCGATGATCAAGCTGCGCGGCTTCGGCGGCGAGACCAGATTCTGGGACTACAACCTCGAAAGCTTCACGCTGATGTCCGCCCTTGCGGCGGTGACCACCAGGATCAAGCTGTTCGCGACCACGGCCGTGCTGACCCTGCCGCCCGCGATCGTCGCGCGCATGGCCGCCACGATCGATTCGATCGCGCCCGGTCGGTTCGGCATCAACATCGTCTCGGGCTGGGCGAAGGGCGAATACGACCAGATGGGCCTCTGGCCCGGCGACGCCTACTTCGGATACCGCTATGATTATTCCGAGGAGTACGTCCAGGTCCTCAAGGACCTCTGGCAGGACGGCAAGTCCGACTTCCAGGGCAAGTACTTCCAGATGAGCGACTGCAAGCTCGGTCCGCAGCCCCAGGGCAAGATCGAGATCGTCGGCGCCGGCCAGTCCGACCGGGGCATGGATTTCGTCGCCAACTACGGCGACTACAACTTCGTCACCTGCGGCGGCATCAACCAGCCGCGCCAGCACGCGCCCGTCGTCGAAAAGCTCGTCGAGGCCTCGCGCAAGTCGGGCCGCGACGTCGGCGCCTATATCCTGTGCATGGTCATCATGGGCGAAACCGACGAGGAAGCGATGGCCAAGTGGGAGCACTACAAGGCCGGCGCCGACATGGGCGCGCTCGCTTGGATGGCGGATCAGGGCTCGAAGGACACGACCTCCGACAGCAATTCCACCGCGCGCCACATCAACCTTCCCGAAGGCGCGATCAATTTCAACATCGGCACTTTCATCGGCAGCCATGCGACGGTCGCCCGCCTGCTCGACGAAGCGGCCTCGATCCCCGGCACCAAGGGCATCATGCTGACGTTCGATGACTTCCTGCAAGGGCTCGACGAATTTGCCGAACGCGTTCAGCCGCTGATGGAGTGCCGCGCGCACATCGTCTCCGAAAACGCCTGAGGCTCAAGGCGCACACAGATCCACCCGGGCTTGTCCCGGCCCTCGGCAGGTCCGTCGCTTCACCGCGCGGGCCTGCCCTTTTTTGCCGATCCCCAACAAGGAGACCCAAGTCCCGTGTCATCGCCACTCGATCAGGCTGCCCTCGCGCAGCTCTTCACCCAGGCCCGTTCGCGCAATGCCTGGCAGAAGGAATCCCTGCCCGACGCCACCTGGCGCGACCTCTACGATCTGGTCAAGATGGGCCCGACCTCGGCCAACGTCAGCCCCGCGCGCTTCGTGTTCTGCGTGAGCGATGAGGCCAAGGCGCGGGTCGCGGCGCACATGTCCGGAACCAACGCCGCCAAGAGCATCGACGCAGCAGCGATCGTCATCGTCGCGCAGGACCTCGATTTCGCGCAGAAGATCCCGCAGCTGTTTCCGCACAATCCCGGCGCGCAGCACTGGTTCGGCGATCCGCAGGTGCGCCACGACACCGCCTTCCGCAACGCCACGCTGCAAGGCGCCTACCTGATGCTGGCCGCGCGGGCGCTGGGCCTCGATTGCGGCCCGATGTCGGGTTACGACCAGAAGGCGCTCGATGCCGATTTCTTTGCCGGCACGGCGGTTTCATCGAATTTCCTCTGCGCGATCGGACACGGCGTCGACACGCCGTTCGACCGCCTGCCGCGCCTGGCCTTCGAGGAAGCCTGCCAGCTGCTGTGATCTACCCCTTGGCGATGGTCCGGCGCTGCAGGGCCATCGCCATGCTGGCAAGGCCGCCCGCCGCGGTCAGCGCCGCGATGCAGGCGAAGGTCACGTCGTAGCGGGCCGTCACCTCGTAGAGCAGGGCATAGCTCGACGGGCCCATCATCACCCCCAGGAAGGTATAGACCAGCGCTCCGCCCATCACTTGCCCGGTCATCCCGGGCGGGCTGAAGCGGGCGATTTCCGACATAGCGACCCCGTTCCAGCCGGACAGGCTGAAGCCCAGCGCCACCAGCAGGCCCACCTGCAAGAACACCGGCAACCGCATCAGGAAGGGCAGGGCGCAAAGCCCGGTCGTGCTCAGCAGACCGATCAGCGCCAGGATCGCGAAGCCCGATCCCGCCCGGTCGGCCAGCCAGCCCCAGCTGACGCGGCCAGCGGCGCCGCTGGCCTGCAGGGCTCCGCCCACCGCCGCGGCAGTCGCCAGCTTCCAGCCCTGATCCTCCACCAGCATCAGCACGATGAAGGCCGATAGCGAAAGTTGCGCCGCCGAATAGACCATGCCGACCAGCGACAGCACCAGCAGCGGTCGCGACTTCCAGACGAGGCGCTGCTCGGCCAGGAAATTCGCCCGGAACGACCGGCGAGCGGCCGGTGCGTGGGGGGCGTCGCGATGATCCACCCACAGCTTGAGCGCAAGCGCTGCGGGCACGATGGCCGCCACAGCCAGCGTCCGCTGCCATCCGAACGCGGCATCGAGCGCGGGCAGGGAAAGGCTCGCCAGCACCGCCCCCAGCGGCACGCCCGCCTGCTTGATCGAGAACACCACGCTGCGCTTGGCGGGCGGGCACGCGGCATTGAGGATCTGCGACGATGCCGGGTTCTGCAGGCCGTAGCCGAGCCCGATCAGCAGCGATGCCACGATGCCGATCCACAGCGTGCTGGTGGCCAGCAGCACCAGTCCCGCCGCGAACAGCAGCAGGGTTACGATCTCGATGACATAGGCGCCGTGGCGCTGCAGCAGTGTCCCGGCAAGCGCGGACCCCAGCGCGCCGGCCATGTAGATCAGGCTGATCTGATAACCGACGTAATGCGCATCGATGCCGAAGCCCAGTGCGGCGCGCGGCGCGATTGGCGCGAGCGCCAGCGCCACCGCCGTGGCGATGACCTGCACCAGCGTGGTGAGCACGAGGACGCGGAGAAGCGGGGCGTCATGCTTGCTCGAACTGTGCATCGCTGTCGGGTGCTCACCGGATGGAAACGACCGCCGGTTGCAGCAAGGCACACCGCAATGCAACTGCTTAATGAAAAGCTTTACATTAAGGGTGTCGTCCGTGATGCTGCGGCGGCCAGTGCAAAGGAGCGACAGCCGTGGACTCACACAATTCCACACGCCCAGGGCGTCGGGACGCCTTGCGCGCGGCGATGCAGCGCATCGGCCTGCGCGACTCGCAAGTGCGCGCCTGGACACATCTCGATCCGAATGCGGCCGGGAAGATCTACGAAGGAGAGAGTGGCGAAGGCGAGCGACCGCTGGAAGGGGTGACTGTCGGCGTCAAGGATGTGATCGATGTGGCGGGCATGCCGACCCGGCACAATTCGCCGCTGGGCTCAAGCCTGCCCGCGGTGCTGGACGCGCCCTGCGTTTCGGTGCTGCGCTCTGCCGGCGCGATCATCGTCGGCAAGACTGACACGACCGAATTTGCCGCAGCGGGCCGCGATGCCGCCACGGCCAACCCGCACGACCTTGCCCGCACCCCCGGCGGCTCCTCGTCGGGCTCTGCCGCAGCGGTTGCCGATGGCCACGTCGACCTCGCCTTGGCGACGCAGACCGGCGGGTCGACGATCCGGCCGGCGAGCTTCTGCGGCATCTACGGCTTCAAGCCGACCTGGGGTCTGATCTCGCGGGAAGGCGTGAAGCTCTATGCCAACAGCCTCGATACCGTCGGTTTCCACGCGCGCGACCTCGGCCTGCTCCAGCGCGTCGCCGGCGTCTTCGGATTTGCCCGCGCCTCCCTGCCGGATGGGCCCCTGCGCATCGCGATCTGCCGCACGCCCTGGTTCGAGCAGGCAGAGTCCGACACGCGAGCGGCACTTGCCGACGCTGCCCGAAGGCTTGCCGCAAGTGGCGTCGAGACCGCGGCCATCGACTTGCCGGGTGGGTGCGACGCGCTCGAACCCGCCTTTCACGCCATCCTCCATCGCGAAGGCGGGGCAGCCTTTCTCGATCTCGCACGCCGCGCGCCCGATCTGCTGCATCAGGATTTCCACCAGCGCGTGGCGAGCCGTGAGCGCCATGATGACGACGTCCTGCGCAGATCCTACGACATCGTCGCGCAATTGCGGGCGGCGGTGGAAGCGCTGTTCGCGCAGTTCGACGCGGTACTGGTACCGAGCGCGCCGGGGATCGCCCCGCTGGGACGCGGCCCGGGCAACCCCCTGTTCAACCAGCACTGGACACTGCTGCACCTTCCGGTCCTCAACCTGCCGCTCTACCGCGCCAGCCACGGCATGCCCCTTGGCCTCAGTCTCGTCGGGCCGCGCTTTTCGGATGGGCGCCTGCTTCAGGCGGCGGAGCAACTGATCGCCCTGTTGAAGGAAAACCAGCCCTTGCCCGCCTGATTGAGCGCGTTCGGCTCGCGGCGAAACCCGCCCTGCAATGCCGCGCGGCAAAGCACGGGCAGTTTTCGGTCCCGACTGGCGCAGCGGGCAGGATTGCTTCAGTCTGTCCGCCTAGATCGTGGAGAGGAAACGATGGCCACTGAACCAACGCTTGCCGGCCAGCTTGTGCGCAATTTCGGCAACCCTTCGGCAATGGCCGGCCTCTATGCGCCCGACGTGGAATGGAGCCTGCCGCCATCGCTGCCTTTTCCCGTGCCGATGAAGGGGATCGACGCGGTATCCGCGTTCAACCGCTCAGTCTGGGGCGAGGTCTATTACCCGGATTGCTCGGTCGAGATCCTCGACGAAACGGGGTCGGCCACATGCAGCGCGGTTCGCTTCATCTACCGCGCGCGGTTCCGCGCCAACGATCTGCCGTACGAGAACGAATACACCCTGTTCGCCCGCCATGGCGAACAGGGCATCACCGAGGTTTTCGAATCCCTCGACCTGACGCGGCTGGCGCAGCAGGCGCCCGGCTAAGGGCAATGGGCGGGTCGCAAGCGGTACTTCCTTACAAAGAACGGCCTCCTGCGCCCGAACTTGCTTGAAGGAGCGAAATCGACTGTGTTTAGAAATGGCGCGAGTTAACTGTGTGGGTACCGGTCGAAGATGGAAGCGAAGCTTGTGGCAAAGCCTGTGAAGGCGAAATCCGGGCCGGGCGGGGCGGAACCTGCCAAGCGGGTACCGCGCGCCGGGCGGCCGGCTTCCCCCCTCATCACGCGTGAGGCAGCGGCCGAGGCGGCGCTGCAGATCATCGATCGCCAGGGGCTGGAGGGCTTGAGCCTGCAGGCGGTGGCGCAGCAGATGGGGGTCCGGGCGCCTTCGCTCTACCATCACTTCCGCGACAAGGAGGCGCTGCTGGTCAAGGTGGCGCGGCTGTTGCTTCACAAGATCAATGTCGAGCAGGACACCTGGTCCGACGATTGGGAGACGCGCACGATCGAGCTGGCGCTCGCGACCTACCGCGTCACCATGCGCCATCCCAATGCCGCGCCGCTGGCGCTGCGCTTCTTTCCCCGTCAGGTCGTGCTGCCGGCCTACGAGCGCACGCTGGCGACGTGTCCTTATCCGCCCGAAACCCACGTCGTCGTGCTCGAGGCGATCGAGCGCTTCACGTTCGGCTTCACCCTGTTCGCGGCAGCGGCGGCGAGCCACCACACCCCCTCGACTCCCGTGCCCGATCGCGAGCAGTTCCCGGTGCTCGCCGCCGCGCTCGATGCAGCGCCCAGCGACGAGGAGACCGTGTTCGTCGAGGCGCTGCGGGTGATCCTCGACGGCCTGCGCGCGCGCTACGGCCGCAACTAGGCGGCCTAGGACCGGACACGAAAAAGGGGCGACGCCAATGGCGCCGCCCCAGCTTCTTACTGGACAGGAAATTCAGAACTTGAAGCCGACTTCCACGAAGATTTCGCGGGGGTTGTCGACGAAGGCGGACATGTCGGCCACGGTGCCACTGGCCGTACCGGTCCCCGTGCCGCCGGCGAACGGGATGTCGTTGGCCGCGGTCACCACCAGCTTGTTGGTCAGGTTGCGGCCGATCAGCGATGCGGTCCACAGCCCGTCCTTGCCCGACAGGCTGATCGAGGCATCGACCTTGGCATAGCCCTTCTGCACTGCATCGGGGCGCAGCGCGTCGGTGAAGTTGTACTTCGAGGTATAGCCGACGTCCCCGTTCAGGCGCAGCGACATGTCGCCGCCGACCGGCGTCTCGTACGTGAAGCCGGCGCGCCCGGCAAAGTGCGGCGCCTTGGGCGGGGTGCGGCCCGAATAGTCCTGCGCGTTGCCCACGCCGCCCACCTGCAGCAGGTTGCAACCCTGCGACAGCGTCTGCCCCGGATAGCACTGGCCGATGAAGTCCTGGTACTCGGCATCGTTGTACGCCGCCGAACCGCGCAGCGAGAACCCGTCGAGACCCGGCACACGGAAGTTGAAGTCCGCCTCGATCCCCTGCGTGCGCAGCTTGCCGGCGTTGCCCGCGGTCAGCGATACGGTGACCGGATCGAAGAACTGCACCTGCAGGTCCGAATAGACGTAGCGATAGGCGGTCAGGTTGAAGCTCAGGTGCCGGTCGAGCAGCAAGGTGCGCACGCCCACTTCACCACCTTCTGCGGTTTCCGACTTGTAGCGGCCGGCCGCGACCGAGGCTGCCGGCGTCAGGGCCTGCGAGATGTTGAAGCCGCCCGCCTTGAAGCCCTGCTTGTACGCGGCATAGAGCGTCAGGTCGCTCGAAGGCTTGTAGCGCAGCGTGACCTGCGGCGACAGGTTGCCTTCGTCGTACTTGTCCTTGAGCGAGATCCCGCCCGGGAACGCGCCGGCAAAGGCAATGTGCGCGGGAAGCGAGCGCTGATAGCTGTCGCGCGATTCACGGCTGTAGCGCGCACCACCCGAAAGCTCGAGCTTGGGCGAGATGTTGAGCGTGCCTTCGGCGAAGAACGACAGCGAATCCGTGCTGAAGCCGTTGTCGCGCTTGAACGTGGTATAGGTGTTGTTGATCGGATCGAGCGGCACCGGGAAGATGTAGGCATCGGTGTTGAACACGAACTTGCCGTGGGCATAGAACGCGCCGAACAGGATGTTGAACGGCCCGTCGAACTTCGACTGGAAGCGCATTTCTTCCGAAAACTGCTTGAAATCGGCGAGCTGCGAGAAGCTGGCGGGGTAGGATTCGCCGCTGACGTTGTTCAGGTCGGTCTGCTTGAAGTGGTAGTACCCGGTGATCGAGGTGACGTCGAACGGATCGCTTTCGATCGTCCCGGTCAGCACCGCGTACTGCGACTTCAAATCACCATACAGCTTGCCGTCGCGGGCATAGCGCATGCCGGTCGTGGCGACCTGCACGGGCAGGGCGGAACTGTCGGCGCGGCCGTCGATCCGGCAATCGGTGTTGGGGCTCGAAGGAATGCCGTTGGCCGGCAGCGGCGTGGTGCGTCCGCCACCGCAGATGCGCTCGAGCGTATCGGTCGGCCCGCCGTCGACCACGCTGGTCAGGCCGGCCTTGAGCTCAAGCTTGAAGCTGTCGGTCACCTGCGCGTCGATCGTGCCGCGCACGCCATAGCTTTCGGCAAAGCCGCGACGGTCCGAATTGCGCGTGCGGAACTGGTCGGGGATATAGTTGGTGTAGCTGTCGGCAGCGGTGTTGGTGAAGGCCCCGTCGCTCTTCGAATAGCGGCCGGCAAGACGCGCCGTGATTCCTTCGGTGACCGGGCCCGAGACGAACCCTTCGACATAGCGTTCGCGCGCCTTGAAGCCATAGCCGCCCTTCAGGCCGGCTTCGAAATGGTCGGTCGGGCCATTGCTGGTCACCGAGATCAGGCCGCCGGTGGTGTTCTTGCCGAAGAACAGCGCCTGCGGGCCCTTGAGCACTTCGACACCCTTGATGTCGAACTGCGGCAGGCTGATTTCACGGCCACGGCTCATCGCGATGTTGTCGATGACGAACGAGACCGACTGGTCGAACCCGGCGGAAAGCGCGGTCGAACCGACGCCGCGCAGGAAGATCGACGCCGAAGAGCCCGATGCCGCCTTGCCCGCGATCAGCGAGGGCACCATCGTCGCGATGTCGGACACGCGGGTCGCCTGGTACTGGCTCAGCGTCTGGCCGGTCACCGCAGTGATGGCGACGGGCGCGTCGATCAGGCGTTCGGTACGGCGACGCGCGCTGACGATGATCTCGTCGGTGGATACGTTGTCGTCAGGCGCCTGCGCGGCGGCGGTCGTGACCGGTGCAGGCGCGGCCTGATCCTCGCTCGCCATCGCCTGTACTGGCGCCAGCAGCACCAGCGTCGTCGCCAGCGCCGAACCCAGCGTCAGTGTGCGGCCGATAGTTGGACGGGTCATCTTTTCATTCCTCCCCAATAATCTAACATGCATAGGATAAAAATCTGGACGCAGAGCGGCTCTTGCGGCCTCGCAAAAGCTCAGGCTGCGCGGGCCAGCTGCCTCCGGTCTGCAAGGATCAGGTCGGCCGCACGCCAGGCCATGGCCATCGTCGGCCCCTGGGTGTTGCCCGCCGGGATGACCGGCATGATCGAGGTATCGACCACGCGCAGTCCTTCTACCCCGCGCACGCGGGTCCGTGGATCGACTACCGAGCCTTCGTCCTTGCCCATCCGGCACGATCCCACCGCGTGATAGGCACAGGTGCCGAAGCGGTCGTAGGCGGCCAGGATCTCCTCGTCGGTGGAAAAGGCGGGCCCGGGCATCGTCTCTTCCTCGATCAGCGCGGCAAGCGGGGGCTGTGCCGCCCACTGCCGCACCACGCGCACCGCGCCGATCATCGCCGTGCGATCGGCATCGTTGGCGCGATAGTTCGGGCTGAAGGTGGCCGCGGCGTCGGGATCGGTGGTGTTGATGTGGATCGAACCCCGCGACGTCGGGCGCAGCGCATAGACCACCACGTGCATGCCCGGGTGACGTTCCACATCCTGCCGGTTCTTGGCAAAGTCGAACGAGAACGGCGCGATCAGCATCTGTGCGTCTGGGCGGTTCAGGCCGGGGCGGGTGCGGAACCAGGCCCCAAGCTCATAGGCCGCCGCCGCCATCGGGCCGTTCTTGGTCAGGTAATAGCGCAGCGCCGACCGCAGCAGGCGCCACCCGCCGAACTCCTTGTTCTGCGATATGTCCCGCTTCAGCTTCCACTGCATGATCAGGCCGCGATGCTCGATCAGGTTCTCGCCGACTTCGGGCGCGGTGTGCACGGGCGCGATGCCGAGCGCGCGCAGCCGGACGGGATCGCCGATCCCGGACCGCTCCAGGATCGCCGGGCTCGCCATCGCGCCGCCGCAGACGATCACCTCGCCATGGCAGTCGATCGTCTCGCGGTTGCCGTTGCGCAGGATCTCGATGCCGACAGCGCGCCCGTCCCGGAACACCACGCGATCGACGGTCGATTCGACCAGGACCGTCAGGTTGGGCCGGCTTTCGACCGGGCGCAGGAACGCCGTGGCCGCGCTCTGCCGCTTGCCCTTGTGGATGGTGCGCGGGGTATAGCCGATCGCCTCGCCGTTGTCGGGCGTGTTGACGTCGGCCTTTCGCGGCCAGCCGAGCGCCGCGCCGGCCGCAATCTGCGCCTCGGACAGTTCGTCCTGCAACGTCGGCATCGATACTTTGAGCGGCCCCGAATCGCCGCGCGTGTCGCCCGCGCCAAGCTCGTGGCTTTCCAGCGCGGCATAAGCCGCGCCGATGTGCCGCCACGACCAGTCGTCGCTGGTCAGCTCGGCGATGGCGTCGAAGTCCGCAGGTTGTCCGCGCACGTACATCATGCCGTTGACCGAGCTTGACCCGCCGAGCACGCGTCCGCGCACCCACGTCTCCGAAGCGCCCGCCGTCGACGCTTCGGGCGCGCTGGCATAGGCCCACAGGTGCTTGGGATCGTTCATCACCTTGGCCAGGCCCTTGGGCATCGAAATGAAGGGGTGCGTGTCGCGCGGACCCGCTTCGATCAGGCAGACCCGAATCGAGGGATCGGCCGAAAGGCGGTTGGCCAGCACGCAACCAGCCGCACCTGCACCGGCAATGATGTAATCAAAGCTCTTCACGCGATCTCTTCCCCACGCGCCGTGCCGCCTGCACGATCTATCTAATGGCCATAGATTGACAGCTTGCGCAGCGCTTCGCAAGTGGAGTTTGCGCTGGCCGCAACAAAATCTATTGTCATTAGGTATCGCCCGCGTTAGCGTCCGTTCGGCAGCAGGAATGGTCGGCCCGCGAAGGGTGAAGGACCGCGAAAGAGGGGAGATGATGGCGCAGACCTTGTCGAATGCGATTGCCTGGTGGGCGCGGATGCGCGGCGAACAGCCGGCAGTCATTCTCCATGGCGACGTTCTTACGTATCGTGATCTGCGCGACTGGTCCGAACGTGTCGCGGCGATGCTGCTGAATTTCGGTTTGCAGCCCGGCGACCGGGTCGCGGTATGCTCGACCAACAGCCTTGCCTACATCGCGCTGATCTTCGGCACGATCCGCGCCGGCGGCATCGTCAGCCCGATCAACTTCCGCTACAAGCCGCGCGAGATCGCCGAGCTGGCCGAAACCACCGAGCCGCGGCTGGTGTTCGCAGCGCCCGACCAGGCGGACGCCGTGCGCGAAGCCGGGCTCGATCCGCGCCCGCTCGACGATGTGCTGGCGCTGCGCCACGGCGCGCGCACCGCCGTCGCCCACGATCCCCAACCCGATGCGGCGGTGGTGATCATCGCCACCTCCGGCTCTACCGCCAAGCCGAAGGGCGTGGTCTTCACCAACCGCACGATGACGGCCTATGCCGCGAACTGGTCGGTCGAGGAAACCTCGGCGGCGGCGGGGTCCCGGGTCATCACGCTTGCCCCGCTCAACACCTCGGCAGGCTTCGTCCAGCTGATGCACTACACCACGCTCGGCTGCACGCTCTACATGGAGCCGCAGTTCGATCCGGCCCGTGCGCTCGACCTGATCCAGCACGAGAGGATCACCTGCTTCGGCGCGGTCCCGGCGTTCTTCGAATTCATCGCCGCGCTGCCGCAGTTCGAACAGGCGGACCTGTCCTCGCTCCGCCTCGCCACCGCTGGCGGCGCGCGGGTCAGCCGGCAATTGCTCGAAACGTACCGCGCCAAGGGCATCGTCATCCGCCAGATCTACGGCCAGACCGAAGTCGGCGGCAACGCCACGATCATGCCCGAACACCTCGCCCTCGCGAGCCCGGAAAAGTGCGGCTGGGGCGGCGCGTTCATCGACATCCGCGTCGTTCGCCCCGACGGCACCGACTGCGCGCCGGGCGAACAGGGCGAAATCGTGATGCGCTCGCCCGGCATGATGGTCGGCTACTGGCGCAACCCGGACGAGACGGCCAAGGCCCTGCGCGACGGCTGGCTCTGGTCGGGCGACATCGGCGTGCTCGACGAGGACGGCCTGCTGACCTTCGTCGACCGGATGAAGGACCTGATCATTTCCGGCGGGCTCAACATCTCCGCCGCCGAAGTCGAGCGGGTGGTGTGCGAATTCCCGGGCGTGACCGAGGCGCTGGCCATCGCCGCGCCCGACCCGAAGTTCGGCGAAACCCCGCTGGTGGTCTACCACGGTGCGGCTGAAGTCGATGTCGCGGCGCTGATCCGCCACTGCGACGCCAATCTCTCGAACTACAAGGTGCCGCGCTACGTCGCCTTCTCGGCCGAGCCGTTGCCGCGCCTTGCCACCGGCAAGCTGTCCAAGCCGGCGGTGCGCGAGGCTTATGCCGGCGCGCACGAACGCCTTCCCAAAGTTCGCTGATCATCTCCGACCAAGGAGCCAAACCATGACCGAAACTGCTGCGATTTCGCGGGCCATCCCGCCGCACGTACCCGCCGATCTCGTGTTCGATTTCGATATCTATGGCGATGAACGCGTCGGCAGCGATGTCCAGGGCACCTATGCCGCGGCGCTGGCGCAGGCGCCCGATATCTTCTGGACCCCGCTCAATGGCGGGCACTGGATGGTGCGCCGCATGGATGCGATTGCCGCCGTGGCGGGCGATCCCGAACACTTCTCGGTGCGCGAGATGCAGATCCCGCGCGTGCCCAATCCGCCCTTCTTCATTCCGCTCAGCCTCGATCCGCCCGAAAACCTGCCCTATCGCCGCGCCATGTCGCCGCTGTTCGGCCCGGTCGCGGTGAAGGCGATGGAGCCCCGCCTGCACGAATGGGCGGCCACGATCATCGACGATGCGCTCGCCACCGGGGGCGAGTTCGATTTCATGGCGCACGTCGCCAAGGTGTTCCCGGTCAGCGTGTTCATGGAACTGATGGGCATGGACCTGTCGCGCCTCCAGGAATTCCGCGCGATTGCCGAAGCCTTCTTCGAAAACCAGCACGATGCGGCCAGGATCGAGGCGCTGAGCGGCCAGATCCTCGGCATCCTCAAGGGCCTCGTCGATGAAAAGCGCAGCGCACCCGATGGCAAGCTGATGAGCCACTTCATCGAGGCTGACATGGGAGACGGCCGCCGGATGAGCGAGGAGGAGATCCTCGCGATGAGCTTCGTGCTCTTCCTCGGCGGCATGGACACGGTGACCAACGTCACCGGATTCGCTTTCCAGCAGCTGGCGCAGATGCCCGATCTGCAGGCCCGCATCGCCGCCGATCCGGCCGGCCTGTCGACCGCGTTTGCCGACGAGGCCGTCCGCCTGTTCGGCGTGGTCAACACCCCGCGCCTTGTCGTCAAGGACATCGACCTGCTCGGCGTGCCCTTCCGCGAAGGCGAGATGGTGCTCAACCTGCTGCCCTGCGGCAGCCGCGACGACCGCAAGTTCGCCTCGCCCAACGTGTTCGACATCGATCGCAAGAAGGCGGCGCACGTTACCTTTTCCACCGGTCCGCACTTGTGCATCGGCCATGTGCTGGGGCGCGCGGAAATCCGCGTGCTGGCCGAAGAGTGGTTCAAGCGCGTCAAGTCGTTCCGGCTGGCGAGCGACGATCCCCGGCCCTTCCGCACTGGCACGGTCATGGCGCTCGAATCGCTGCCAATTGCCTGGGAACCCAAATGAACCATCGCCTTGACGGGGCCGACGCCCCTTACTGGCAGGGCCTTGAACAGGGCCGCCTGCTCCTGCCGCGCTGCGCGCATTGCGCGCGCTGGGCCTGGCCTGCCGCGCATCGCTGCGGCGCGTGCGGACATATCGGCGTCGTCTGGGAAGAGCGCCCGCTCAAGGCCACGCTCTATTCGTGGACGCGGACCTGGCACCGCTTCGGCATGACCGAAAGCCTCGACGTGCCCTACGTCAGCATCGTGGCCGAAGTCGCGGACTGCGGCGTGCGACTGATGGGCCGGATGGACGATCCGGCGCCTGCCGATCCGCGCATCGGCGAAGCGCTGACCGGCCGGATCGACGCAACCCTTGTCGGTGACGACCGCATCCCCGCCATCATCTGGAGCCGCACCGCATGACCAGCCATCCGTTGTACGGCACCACGGCGGTTGCGGGCGTCGGCCTGCGCCAGTTCAAGCGCGGCGCCGCGCCGCTGCCCGAACGCAGCCTGCTGGTCGAAGCGATCCTCGATGCCTGCGCCGAAGCCGGTCTCGATCCGGCCGAGGTCGACGGCTTCGTCTCCTATGGCGACGACAAGAACGAACCCGTCCGCCTGATGCCCGATCTCGGCACGCGCCGCCTGTCCTATTCGGCGGCCGTGTGGGGCGGGGGCGGCGGCGGCATTGCCGGCGCGTTCGGCGTCGCGGCGGGCGCGATCCTGTCCGGCCAGGCGAGCGCGGTCATCGTGTTCCGCGCCCTTGCCGAAGGGGCGAGCGGGCGCATGTCCGCTGCGGTCATGGCGCACCACCTCAACGATCACCTGCTTGCGGCCGGGCTCGTCGCGCCAGCGCAGATGTGCGCGATCCGCGCCCAGCGCCTGTTCGAACACCACGGCGTGAACCCTGCGCTGGTGGAAGATCTGGTGCGCGCGTCCTACCACCACGGTCGCAACAATCCCGAAGCCGTCGCCTATGGGCAGGATTTCGACATCGAAGCGCTGCGCACCAGCCGCTGGATCGCCGAACCCTTCCGCCTCTACGACTGCAGCCGCGAAAACGACGGGGCAGGGGCGCTGCTGCTGGTCTCGGCCGAACGCGCGCGCGATCTGGCCAAGCCGCCGGTCTACCTGCTCGGCTGCGCGCAAGGGGCTGAAGCGGGCTGGGGCGACCTGATGGAGAACGACGCCGACGACCTCTACGCCACCGGCGGCTTCCGCGCCGTGGCGCGCGACCTCTACACGCAGACCGGCCTGTCGCCGGCCGACATCGACTGCGTCCAGCTCTATGAAAACTTCGACGCGCAAGGCGTCATGTCGCTGATCGACCACGGCTTCTGCACCTACGAGAACGCCGCGGACGTGATCCGTTTCGACAACCTCATCGCCCAGGGCGGCGCACTGCCGGTCAACACCGCCGGGGGCAACCTGGCGCAGGGGTTCATCCACGGGATCGGCCTGCCCATCGAAGCCGTGCGGCAATTGCGCGGCGAAAGCGCGAACCCTGTGGCCGGCGCACGCACCTGCCTGCTGGCGGGCGGGCCGGGCGCGCCCACGGTCAGCTCGGCGATCTTCGCCAACGCGGTGCTCTGAAGCCTTTCGGGTCGCAACCCCGGGGATCGCCGATCCCCGGGGCCGATTGGCCTTTCTCCCGGCGCGGCGTCAGCCCTGCAGGATGGCCGGCGCCCTGGGCAGGAACACCGTCTTGGTCTCGCAGAACGCTTCCAGCCCCTCGACGCCGCCCTCGCGGCCGATGCCAGATTTCTTGAACCCGCCGAACGGATTGGTCAGGTCGAACTCGCGCCCGTTCTGCGTGAAGGTGCCGGTGCGGATGCGGCGCGCCACGGCATAGGCGCGGTCGGTGTCGTGGGTGAACACCCCGCCCGACAGGCCGAAGTCGCTGGCATTGGCGATTGCGATGGCTTCTTCCTCGCTGTCGTAGGGGATCACTGCCGTCACCGGGCCGAAGATTTCCTCCTGCGCGATGGCCATGGCATTGGTGGCGTTGGCAAAGACGGTCGGCTCGATGAAGTATCCGCGTTCGAGCGCTTGCGGGCGCACTCCGCCGGTCGCCAGCCGCGCGCCTTCGGCCAGGCCCTGCGCGACATAGGAAAACACCTTGTCGCGATGGCGCGCCATGGCGAGCGGCCCCATCATCGTGCCCGCCGCTTCGGGATCGCCCACGACCACCGCCTTCATCGCTGCGGCAAGGCTTTCGACATAGGCGTCATGTTTCGCGCGGGGCACCAGCACGCGGCTGAAGTTGATGCAGACCTGCCCGCACAGCAGCGTGATCAGCGGGGCGAGCGCCGGGCCGAGCGCGGCGGGGTCGTAGTCGTCGAGCACGATCGCGGCGGACTTGCCGCCCAGTTCCATCGTGTAGCGCGCCATGCGGGCCGCGCAGACTTGCGCGATGTGCAGGCCCACCACGGTCGATCCGGTGAAGGCCACCTTGTCGACGCCGGGATGACGCACCAGCAGGTCCGACGCCTCGCGGTCGGCGGGCAGCAGGTTGATCACGCCGGGCGGCAGGTCGGCCTCCTCGGCCGCTTCTGCCAGCAAAAAGGCTTCGAGCGGGGTCTCGGGCGAAGGCTTGAGGATGACGGTGCAGCCAGCGGCCAGCGCGGGCGCGAGCTTGACCAGCAGCGAGGCGAGCGGCCCGTTCCACGGCGCGATCGCCGCCACCACGCCCACCGCTTCCTTCACCACCACGGCGGTATCGCACGCCATGCCCTGCGCCGGGCCGACGCGCTCGAAGGCGTAGGATTCGGCCATCGCCGCATACATGTCGAGCAGGCCGGCAGCGCCGGCGCTGGCGCCGCTGGCCATCCATGCGGGCACGCCCACCTGGCCCAGCCAGCACGCATCGGCCGCCGCGCCGCGCCGGGCCAGCGCGGCGGACAGGCGGCGCATCCCGGCGGCGCGCTCGGCCGGGCTCATGCGGGGCCAGGGCCCGTTGTCGAACGCGGCGCGGGCGGCGGACACCGCCTTGTCCACTTCGGCAGGGCCGGCTGCCGCAACATCCTGCAGCGGCTGCTCGGTCGCCGGATTGACCGGACGCAGCCGCGCGCTTCCCTCCACATCGATCCAGCGCCCGCCGATGAACAGGCGATCGGGCTGGGACACGCGCGCCAACGCTGCGGAAATCGTGGTCATCGAAACTCTCTCCCATGCTCGGTGGCTCGGCGCCGACCTATAATCTAACACCATAAGATAAGGCCCGCGACAAGGGCTTTGCTGCGGCCACCCGGTGCATATATCTATTGATAGTAGATTTAGGCGATGATACGCCTTCGTTCGAATCGAAATACGGAAGAGGATATGTCCATGAACGCTCCTGCTGCGCTCGCCGCCGCCCCGGCGCTGCCCCTGATCCAGACGTTCGCGGACCTCAGCGAAGGCCAGCGCCTGGCGATGAAGCAGATCGCGCGGCATGACGAAGCGGTCGTTCCGAAGATCGAATTCACCAAGCCGGCCACCATCTTCACCTCGCCCGAACGCTTCTCGCTGGAGCAGGAGCACCTGTTCCGCGCCCGCGCCGTGCCGCTTGCGATTTCGGCGCTGGTGGCAGAGCCGGGCACCGCGATGGGCCACGATGCGCTGGGCATTCCGCTGATCATCAGCCGCGACAAGCAGGGCCAGGTCCACGTCTTCCTCAACGCCTGCCAGCACAAGGGCGCCAAGCTGCTGGAAACCTGCGATCCGGTGAAGGCCGGGCGGATGACCTGCCCCTATCACGCGTGGAGCTTCGGGCTCGATGGCAAGCTGCTCGCCGCCGCGCGCGCGGAAACCTTCATCAATCTGGACAAGACCGCCCGCAATCTGGCCGAACTGCCCGCGCGCGAACATGGCGGGATCATCTGGGTGATGCTCGATCGCCATGCAGAGCCGGACTTCTCCCCGCTGGTGCCCGAACTCGCCGACGATCTCGAAGCGCTCGATCTGCCGCGCATGCATGTCTACGGGCGGAAGCGGTTCGAAATCGCCGCGAACTGGAAGCTGGTGCTCGAACCCTTCCTCGAAGGCTACCACGTCCAGCGGCTGCACGCGCAGACCGTGGGCCCGATGTTCGCCGATGTGCCCAACGTGGTCGACCTGCTCGGCCCGACGATCCGCCAGCTTTCGGGCAAGGCCAACTTCACGCCCGAAGACCTCGATATCGAAGGCGAAAACGTCCACAAGACCGTCACCACGGTCTACAACATGTTCCCCAACTGCGTGGTCATCACCAGCCCGTGGTACATCTCGGTGATGCTGCTGCAGCCGCGCAGCGTCGATCACACCACGGTCGAATACCACATGCTCACCCGCAGCAAGCCCGACAATCCCAAGGCGGAGGAGCTCTACGCCCGCTCGTACGAGATGATCCTCAACGTCTTCGGCAACGAGGATTTCCGCGCAGCCGAGATCAGCCAGGCGGGGCTGTCCACCGGCGCACTCGACACGTGCGTCTATTCGGGGCTCGAAGCCTCGATCGCCACCTATTACGGGGTTCTCGACAGCTACCTGCCCTGATCGGCACATCGCGCTGGATTCCGCGCGCACCGCGTGGAATGAAGCGGTTTAATCGATCGATTAGGAAGCCCTGTCGCCCATGACCTTGCCCGTTGACCGCCCGCTCGCCGGCATCCGCATCGTCGATGCCGTCGGCGGGCCGCTCGCCGCGATTACCCGCCACCTCGCAGACCTTGGCGCCCGCGTAGACCGCTTCGCCGGCGACGATGGCCGCGATGCGCCGTGGCAGGCGGGCAAGGTGCTGCACGACGGCGCGATCGGTTCGGCCGAGGCGGACGCCGCCATCGCCGCCGCGCATGTCGTGGTGGTCGATGCCGCCGACTGGCCGTCGCTGGCCGATTGGCGGCGCAGGCGGCCCGAGCTCGTCTCCATGGCGGTGAGCCCGTTCGGAACCGACAGCTGCTTGTCCCACTGGCAGGCGACCGGCCCAGTAATCCACGCGATGAGCGCGATGCTCTCGCGCTCCGGCATCGGGCTCGGCGATCCGCTGTTGCCGCCGGGCGATCTCGCCCAGCTTTGCGCCGCGGCGCAGGCCGCCTTCGCGCTGACCGCCGCGCTTTATCGCGCGCTCGGCAGCGGGCGGGGCGCGCATTTCGATTTCTCGGTGCTCGAAGGCGCGGTGCAGGCGCTCGATCCCGGCTTCGGCATCAACGGCAGCGCCACGCTGGGCAAGCCGGTCGGCCTGCTCGACCGTGCCCGCCCGCCCAAGGGCCAGCTCTACCCGATCTTCGCCTGCGCCGATGGCTACGTCCGCATCTGCCTGCTCGCCAAGCGGCAGTGGCGCGGCATGTTCGCCTGGATGGGCGAGCCCGCGCAGTTCGCCGCTCCCGAATTCGACACGATGGCCGCGCGCTACGCCTCGCCCGATCTCATCCCGTACCTCGCCGCCTTCTTCGCCACGCGCACCCGCGCCGAATGCGAGCGCGAAGGCCAGGCGCACGGCGTGCCGATCGCGGGGCTGCGCTCGATGGCCGAATTCGTCGCCTCCGACCACGCTGCGGCGCGCAAGCCCGTGGTGTCCACGGCGGAGGGGCGGCAACTGGTCGATGGCGCCAGCACGGTCGATGGCGCGCGCATGGGGCCGCTTGCCGAACCGGTTGCGGCAAGCTTCGGTACCGTGCGGGAAAAGACCTCGGACGGGTTGCCGCTCGCCGGGCTCAAGGTGCTCGATTTCGGCGTGATCGTGGTGGGCGCCGAACAGAGCCGCCTGCTCGGCGACCTGGGCGCCGATGTGCTCAAGATCGAAAGCCAGGCCTTCCCTGACGGCAGCCGGCAATCCTATCTCAAGCACGGCATGTCGGTCAGCTTCGGCGCGGGTCACCGCAACAAGCGCAGCGTGGGGCTCGATCTGCGTTCCGAGCGGGGCCGGGCGCTGTTCCTCGATCTGGTACGGCAGGCCGATGTGGTGTGCTCGAACTTCAAGCCCGGCACGCTCGAAAAGCTGGGCCTGGGGCGCGAGGTGCTGCTGGCCGCCAATCCGCGCATCGTCCTGTCCGAAAGCTCGGCCTTCGGCGACAGCGGGCCGTGGAGCGGGCGCATGGGCTATGGCCCGCTGGTCCGCGCCGCGACCGGGCTCACGCTCGCCTGGCGCTATCCCGACGATCCGGTAAGCTTCAGCGACGCGATCACCGTCTATCCCGACCACGTCGCCGGGCGCATCTGCGCGATGGGGGTGGTCGCCCTGCTGATCCGCCGGTTGCGCACCGGGGCAGGGGGCCTGAGTTGCGTATCGCAGGCCGAAGTCATGCTGTGGCACTTCGCCGAGTACCTGGCGAGCGGCGAGATCGCGCCGGTGCGCGAAGCGCCGTGGGGCGCCTATCGCGTCAAGGGCGATGATGACTGGATCGCGGTCACCGTGCGCAACATGGCCGACTGGCAGGCGCTGGCCGCGCTCATCGGCTATGCCGATGCCGCTGCTCTCGATACGCCCAGCAAGCGCCACGCCGCGCGCGATGCCATCCGCGCCGCGCTGGAACAGTGGCTTGCCGGCCATACCCGCGACGATGCCGTGGCGGTCCTGCAGGGCGCGGGCGTGCCTTCGGCGCCGATGCTGCGGCTGGCCGAACTGCCCGAACATCGCTGGTATCGCGAACGCGGTTTCTTCCGCGTCGAGGATCATCCCTGGCTGGTGGAAAAGGTCATGGGCGAAAGCTTCGTGGTCCACGGCAACGACGTGCCGCCCCCGCCGAACGTGGCGGCGCCGCTTGCCGGCGAGCAGACGCTCGAGGCCATGCGCGACTGGCTCGGCCTAACCGACGACGCGTTGGCCGACCTTGTCGCCCAAGGCGTGCTCGAACCGACGGGCGAGGCGCTGCTGGCCGAAGCGCAGAGGCACGTGGCCACGGCCCCCGCTGCGGCCTGATCGCGCGCCGAGCTTCCTTGTTGGGCTAATTTTCGCCGGCGTCGGTGCCGGAATCCGTGTCACGCGTTGTTACGATCCAGCAACAAAGGTGGATGATGACGCAGCGGGTTCTTGAACGTGGTCCAACGCTGGAGCGGCTTCGCGCGCTCAAGATGGCGCGCTCGACGCATGCCTACGTGCGCGGCAACACGCAGAAGTTCTACGAATGGCTGGCAAGTTCGCCCGCATCGTCGCACTTGCCCGAAGCGCCTGCGGTGTGGATCTGCGGGGATTGCCATCTGGGCAACCTGGGCCCGGTCGCCAGCACCGAAGGCGATGTCGACGTCATGATCCGCGACCTCGACCAGACGGTGATCGGCAATCCCGCGCACGACCTGATCCGGCTGGGACTGTCGCTGGCAACGGCGGCGCGCGGGTCGGACCTTCCGGGCGTGACCACCGCGCACATGATCGAGGAAATGGTCGTGGGCTATGACCACGCCCTGTCGCTGGGCGACGAGGACGAAACCCCCGAACCCAACGTCGTACGCACGGTGCGCAGGCGGGCGCTCGGCCGGCGCTGGCGGCACCTTGCGCAGGAACGGCTTGACGATGTCGATCTACGCCTGCCGCGGGGCAAGAAGTTCTGGGCGCTGACCGATGCGGAACGCGCCGAGCTGGAACGCCTGTTCACCCGGCCCGAAGTGTGCGGCGCGATCCTGGCGCTGAAGGGGCGCGATGCCGACGATCGCGTCCGGCTGATCGATGCCGCCTATTGGCGCAAGGGCTGCAGTTCGCTGGGCAAGCTGCGCTATGCCGCGCTGGTCGCCATCGGCGGTTCGAAGAAGGACCCGGGCGGCTATGCGCTGATCGACCTGAAGGAGGCGGTTGCGACCGTTGCGCCCGTGACCGCCGCCGCCGCCGCGCGCATGCCTTCCGATCCGGCGGAGCGGGTGGTCGCCGGTGCCCGCGCGCTTTCGCCCAACCTTGGCGATCGCATGCTGGCAACACGGGTGATGGACAAGCCGGTGGTGCTGCGCGAACTGATGCCGCAGGATCTGAAGCTGGAAGTCGACCAGTTCACGCGGGCAGAGGCGACGCGGGCGGCGCGCTATCTCGCTTATGTGGTCGGCGTCGCCCATGCCCGGCAGATGGACTTGGCTGAGCGGCGCGAATGGCGCCGTTCGCTGGCGCAGCGCGCGCGCAGCGAACTGGATGCGCCGTCATGGCTGTGGGACAGCGTGGTGGACCTGACCGCCTCGCACGAGGCGGGCTATCTCGAACATTGCCGCCGCTACTCCCTGCTGGAAGCGGCCTGATACCAAGGTCCGCGCACCTTGGTATGAGAACGGTCAGCCCGCTGCGCGCCTTGCTTCGCCTCCGTTCTGCACGGCAAGCAGGCGGGCAACGTCGCGGCCCGGAACGGGGCGGCTGATCAGGTAGCCCTGGATCATGTCGCACCCTTCGCTGCGCAGCGTATCGAGCCATTCCTGCGTTTCCACGCCTTCGGCCAGCGTTTCCATGTCGAGCGCATCGGCCAGCGTGGTGATCGCGCGGACGATGGCGCGGGCGCTGTCCCCTTCGCCCAGCGCGCGCACGAAGCTCTGGTCGATCTTGATCTTGTTGAACGGGAACGAGCGCAGATAGCTGAGCGAGGAATAGCCGGTGCCGAAATCGTCGAGCGCCACGCGCACGCCCAGCGCTTGCAGCGAATGGAGGATCTTGAGCGTCTTTTCGACATTGCCGATGAACACGCTCTCGGTGATTTCCAGCTCCAATCGGGCGGCGGGAAGGCCAGTCTGTGCCAGCGTCTGGGTGACGCAGGTGGCAAGGCCATCGGCAACGAGCTGGCGCGGCGAGATGTTGACCGCCACCGAGATGTCGTCGGGCCATTGCGCCGCCTGCCGGCAGGCTTCGCGCAGCGCCCATTCGCCCAGCTGGACGATCAGCCCGGATTCCTCGGCGATGGGGATGAACACCGTAGGGCTGACCATCCCGTGTTCCTTGTGCGGCCAGCGCATCAGCGCTTCGAAGCCCTTCACCCGGTTCTGCGAGATCGAGAACAGCGGCTGGAAATAGAGCTCGAAGTCGCCATCGCGGATCGCGTGGCGCAAGTCGATCTCCATCCGGCGGCGGCGGCTCGCTTCGGCATCGAGCTCGGGCTCGAAGAAGTGGTAGGCGCCCTTGCCGTCGCTCTTGGCGCGATAGAGCGCAAGGTCGGCGCACTTGAGCAGCGCATCGGCGGTGTCGGCATCCTGCGGGCCGATGGCAATGCCGACGCTGGCCGAAACCAAGATGCTGCGCCCGTCGATCACCATTTCGCGATTGAGCCCGGTTTCGAGCACGCGGGCCAGCGCGGTGCAGTCGGTCGCGGGATCGAGTCCGGGCAGCAGCAGGCCGAATTCGTCACCGCCGAAGCGGGCGACCATCGCATCGGGGAAGCGGTCCTGCAGCGCCAGCGCAACGGTGCGCAGCAGTTCATCGCCCACCGGGTGGCCCATCGCATCGTTGATCGCCTTGAAATCGTCGATGTCGATGAAGGCGACGAGCGTGCGGTGCTGGGCGTTCTGGCGCGCGACCGCGCGGTCCAGCTTCTCGATGAAGAAGCGGCGATTGGGCAGGCCGGTCAGCACGTCGTGAAGCGAGGCGTGCATGATCTGCTGTTCGCGCTCTTCCACCGCATCGACCATATTGTTGAAGCTGAGCGCGAGCGAGCGCACTTCGGCTGCGCCTTCGACCCGGACCTTGGACACCGCGCCTTCGCCATAGGCGCGCGCGGCGTCCGCCAGCGAGCGCAAGGGGCGGGCGATCCCGCGCGACAGGCGGATCGCGGCGATGGCGCCGGCGATCAGGCCGATCATGCCGATCAGCGCCAGCACGATGCGCAGCATGGTGTAGCGGGCCATGGCCGCTTCGATCGAATGGGCAAGGACAAGGCGCGGCGCGCTGCCGTCCTGCAGGCTGGCGACCGCAGACACGCGCACGAGCTTGCCGCCGCGGCTGCCCTCGACTTCGGCGATGCGGCCAAGCGCGACGGCGCCGAGCCCGTTGCCAAGCTCCGCGCGATCGACCACGCGCGCTTCGACCGGGACGGCCGAGAGCCGGGCAAGCTGCGCCATGTCGGCCGGCCCCAGCGTCTTGGCGAGCACCAGCCATCCGGCAAGGTCGGGCATCTCGATCGGCACGGCAGCGGCGAGCGCCTGCGCGCGGCCAAGGCGGATGACGCCGCGATCGGCCCCGTTTTCAAGCCGGTTGAGCAGCGCGGCGCCGTTGATCGGGTGCCCCGGGCCGGACGCGATCACGCTGCCGTCGAGCTGGACGATCGCCGCCTCGCTCGCCCCGGCGCGATCGCGCAGGCTCTGCAGCGCGGAAACGAGCGTGGGCGCATCGCCGGTGGCGAAGGCTTCGCGGAAGCCGAAGTCATGCGCGACGACTTCGCCCGAATCCGCCAGCTGCTTCTGCCGGGTGGCGATGATCTGGTCGAACACGCGGGCATTGGCGGCAAGGTCGCGCTCGGCGGTTTCGCGGGCGAAGCGGGCGATGCCCGAACTGGCGACGGCGATGGTCACCGCCATCACCACCGCGAGCAGGGCGACATAGAGCAGGGCGATGCGGCTGCCGAGCGTGCGCACGCGCAAGGCGACGAAGCCGCGCACCGCGCGGACCAGCCTGTCTAGCGGCGAGCCCGCCCGCCGGTTCATGCGCCGTTGTCCGGTCGCACCGCCACGGCAATGCGGGCGCGCTTGCCCGGATCGAGCACCAGCTTGCCGCGCCATTCGCCGTTTGCCCCGCGGATGCGCGGGTGCCACACGACGATGTCGTAGCTGCCGTGGGCCAGGCCATCGATGCTGGCAAGGCCGTTGAGATCGCTGCGCGCGGCATAGGGCGTGTCGGTCACGCGGATATAGCCGCGCATCTTGTCGTGGATGTTGCAGCCCAGGGCGATCGTGCCGGCGATGCGGAACTGCTGCGTGCGCGTCTGGTCCTGCCCGTACAGGTCGATGCGGAACGGGCCGGGCTTCGAAAAGCTGTAGATCGAGTGGCGCACGGTGTCGAAGTTGGGGAAGGCGACCACCGCGCCCTGCGGCACGATCAGCGTGCCGGGAACGAAGGTCTGGTTCTTCTGCGCCATCGCGTTGCGCCACGGGAAGGACGGGCGGCGGGTGTCGCCGGCGGGGGGCCGGATCTCGATCACCGCATCGCGCAGCGGCATTCCGGCCTGGTCCACCACCTGCACCGGCAGCGTCGCGAGCGGGGCGGCCGAGGCCAGCAGCGGTGCGGCAAGCAGCATGCCGACAAGGGCGCAGCGACGGGGGGCGGTGCGGACGAATCGGATATTGGACGAGGGGCGCATGGCGCTTCGATTGACCGAAAACTCCTAAGAAACTCGAAACCGACACGACGGCATGCTTTAGAAATTCCTAAGAAATTCTGGTTAATTCCATTCGAACTCTTTCGAATTCGGTGCCATCTTCGTGACCCTATCCATGACCAACCCTGCATCCGGCGCACCCGGCCGGACCCGCCGCCGGCTGGCGGTCGCCGGCGCTGCCGCCGCCGCCGCGCTGCTGGCTGGCGCCACGCCCGCCCAGGCCGACCCGCTGCTCGATGGCGACAAGCTGATCCTGACCAACGGCATTGCCTCGATCGAAGGGGCGAGCGGGGGCGGGTTGGCGAGCTGGTCGACCATCGCGGGGATGGAAACCGATCGCGGCATCGGTCTGTCCGCCCATGTCACCGGCATCGCGCTGCCCGACTATGGCTGGGAAAGCCACGGCGTTGCGGTGGGCATCCGTGACCGCGTGGAGCTGTCCTATGCCCGGCAGAACTTCGACACGCGCAAGGTGGGCGCGGCGCTGGGGCTGGGCGAAGGCTTCCGCTTCAATCAGGACATCTTCGGCGCCAAGCTGCGCCTTGTCGGCGATACCGTCTATGGATCGCCGTGGCTGCCGCAGATCAGCATCGGGGTGCAGCACAAGCGCAGCCTCGACGGCGCGATCGTCCGCGCGGTGGGCGCGAAATCCGCCAGCGGCACCGACTTCACCGCCAGCGCGACCAAGCTGATCCTGTCGAAAAGCGTGCTGGTCAACGCCACCGCGCGGTGGACCAGTGCCAACCAGTTCGGCCTGCTCGGCTTCGGCGGGCCCAAGGGCAGTGCGCGCACGCTGCAGTTCGAAGGCTCGCTCGCCTACATGCTCACCTCGCGCCTCGTCGTCGGCGGGGAAGTGCGCACGCGGCCCGACAACCTGGGCATCGCGCGCGAGGACGATGCGCACGACCTGTTCGTGGCCTGGGCGTTCGATCGCCACGCCACGGTGACCGCCGCCTATGTCGATGTCGGCTCGGTGGCGACCTTCGATGGGCAGCGCGGCGCGCTCGTCTCGCTCCAGCTGGCATTCTGAAGGACTTGCCCGTGTCTGTGCTTTTCGCTCTCGCTCTCGTTGCCGCCGATCCTGCCGCTGCCGAGCCGGCGGCCCCGCCGCCCGAATCCGCCGCGCAGGAGGATCCTGGCGCGGTCGACTGGGCCAAGGAATTCGGCGTCGCCAAGAAGGTGCCCGATCCCGTAACCGGCGAACTTCCGGTCGATCCCTATTCCCAGTCCCTCGCCAACGCGGGGTCCACGCCCTTTACCGGCGCGCGCATGGCCGAGGCGTTCGGCGGGCAGGCGGGCATCCGCCGCATCGTGGGCCGTTTCGTCGATCTCAACATCGCCGATCCGCGCATTGCCGACATCTTCAAGAACCACGACATGATCCGCCTGCGCCGCACGCTGTTCGAACAGTTCTGCTACCTGCTCGATGCCGGCTGCACCTATTCCGGGCGCGACATGAAGAGTTCGCACAAGGGGCTGGGCGTGACGCGCGGCAACATGAACGCGCTGGTCGAAAACCTGCAGCGCGCGATGCGCGAGAGCAAGGTGCCGTTCGCCGCGCAGAACCGCCTGCTCGCCAAGCTGGCGCCGATGGACAAGGACGTCGTCGAGCGCTGAGCCGCGCAGGCGCCGGCAGCGGCGGAAAGTCTATTTAAACGATAGACAAATTCGCGCGAGCGGATATCAGTCCGTCCCGACGCGCCCCACGCGACCACGCGCGGGCGGCTTGCTTTCAGGGATTACGGACATGACCGATATCGCCGCCTCGCGCGGGGTGACCCGCCGTGCCGCGCTGGCCGGGGCCGCCGCTGCCGCAACCTCGCTCGCGCTTTCGCCCGCCGCTTCGGCCGCAACCCCGCCCGCGCGGCGGCCCAACGTGCTGTACATCATGGCCGACGACCTCGGCTATGCCGACCTGTCGTGCTATGGCCGGCGCGATTACCAGACCCCGGTGCTCGATGCGCTGGCGGCGCAGGGCACGCGCTTTACCCAGGCCTATGCCAACAGCGCGGTGTGCACCGCGACGCGGGTGGCGCTGATCACCGGGCGGTACCAGTACCGTCTGCCGATCGGGCTGGAGGAGCCGCTCGCCAACCGCCAGAACATCGGCCTGCCGCCCAGCCATCCGACGCTGCCTTCGCTGCTGGCCAAGGCGGGCTATCGCACGTCGCTGGTGGGCAAGTGGCACCTGGGCAGCCTGCCCGATTTCGATCCGCTGAAGAGCGGGTACCAGCACTTCTATGGCCTGCGCGGTGGCGGCGTGGATTACTACACCCACGCAACGAACGCGGGCACGCCCGACCTATGGGACGGCGGCACTCCGCTCGACCAGGCGGGCTACATGACCGACCTGCTGGGCGATCGCGCCGTGGCCGAGGTGCGGGCGGGCGCGAAGGAGGGTAAGCCCTGGTTCCTCAGCCTGCATTTCACCGCGCCGCACTGGCCGTGGGAAGCGCCGGGCGACGAGGCCGAATCCGTGCGCATCGCCGCGAAGAAGGACCCGCAGGCGCTGTTCGACTTCGATGGCGGTTCGCTGGCGACCTATGCCGCGATGGTGCGCCGGATGGACGAACAGATCGGCCGCGTGCTGGCCGCGCTCGATGCCACGGGCCAGGCCGACAACACCATCGTGGTGTTCACCAGCGACAACGGCGGCGAACGCTTTGCCGACACCTACCCCTTCACCGGGCGCAAGACCGAACTGCTCGAAGGCGGCTTGCGCATTCCCGCGATCGTGCGCTGGCCGGGCGTGGCAAGGCCCGGTGCGACGAGCGCGCAGCAGATCATCACGATGGACTGGCTGCCGACCTTCCTGGCGGCTGCCGGTACCGCGCCCGCGCCCGACGTGCCGAGCGATGGCATCGACATCCGCGCGGCGCTGACCGGCGGCACCCTGCCCGAACGCACGCTGTTCTGGCGCTACAAGAACCACGCGCAGCAGGCGGCGCGGCGCGGGCAGTACAAGTACCTGAAGATCAACGACAACACCTTCCTGTTCGATGTCGAGGCCGATCCGCAGGAGCGCGCCAACCTGAAGGACCGGGAGCCCGAGGTCTATCGCGCGCTGGTGAACGAGTGGAAGGCGTGGGACGCGACGATGCTGCCGCTCGACCCGGCTTCGCAGACGCACGGCTTCCTGCCGGGCGACCTGGCGGATCATTACGTCGCGAAGGAGTGACCGGGCGGCACCCACGCCGCCTTATCCGGCGGCGAGCCCGGACGATAACGCCTTTGGGAAGTGTACGGACCTGCGCGACCGGCGCGGGCGCCATGCGTGGCGCGTGCGCGTGGAGGGCAAGAGGAACGCTGTGGCGAGTGGCCGGCGGGGCGTTGGCTATCCCGGATCGGCTCAGCCTGAATTCGGACGGGGGCTCGAAACCCGGGCGGCGGCTCGCAAGGCGGCCCGGTCCGTAGCGATAAGTCCCGCGAGGATAAGTTCCGGGATTGGTCGCGGCCGCATGAAGGGGCCGGACCGGACTGGAACCGGACTCGCAAGGGAGGCGCTGCCACGCGGTTGAACCACCGCACCACATCCGCCCGTCCGTTGCAGTGGCGTTGGGTGTGCCCTGAGGGACTTGGGGCTTAACGCCCTCGCTGACCGCTTCCGAGGAAGCGGCCTCCCGCAGCGCCGACCCGCGCCGGTCGCGTCGGGCCTTTCCCATCGTGGAGATTGGCCCGAAGGAGCGAAGAGCAAGCCGGCCATGCCGCTCCCGGTCCGTGGGGTGGCGTATAACCTATATGGTACGTTTTGTCAAGGTTGGGAAGGAAGGGCAGAGAACAGGACAGATGCGAGGGGGTGACCCCCTCGCGCTCCCGGGACGTCTTCCGGCGCTGGTCAAGCGCTTTGGGGAGGTGCTGCGTTCGATCTCGCTGTTGCGCTGCAAGGACAAGGGCAGCCCTTCGACAGGCTCAGGGCAACGGGTATGGGGGAGGGGGTGGTTCTTGCTTCCGGGCTCGTCATGCCAGCGCAGGCTGGCATCGTTGGCGGTTTGCGGAACGGTTGGGAGGCGCTTGGCGGCCAGCGATCCCAGCCTTCGCTGGGATGACGTTATGTGCGCTCCCACACCCCGTCCGTCCTGAGCTTGTCGAAGGACTGTTCTTTTCTTTGGGCCGCGCGCCGCGCTCGCACCCCTCCACCACCATGAAGGGGTGATAAGCGTCTGTCTTTATTCAGGAATTCAGAATCTCAGGCCGCGTGAGATGGCCCAGGCTACGGCGGCGGCGATGATGATGCCGATCAGGGCGGCGAGGGGGTGGGCGCGGACGGGTTCGATCTTTGCGCCTTCGCCGGGCACGGCCTTGCCGGTGACCATCGGGGTGATCAGGTTGGTCTTGAGCACGAAGCGGTAGTAGAGGATCGCGAGCACGTGCAGCGCGATCAGCGCCAGCAGGACGGTGAAAGTCGCCTCGTGGATTTCGGCGGCCTGGCGACCGGCTTCGAAGCTGACGTAATCGGACAGCGGGCCGGATTCGAGGCCATCGACGTCAACCGCGAACAGCCCGGCGCCGACCATCGTGAACAGCGTGACGAGCAGCGCCGCGACGCTCCAGCCGCCCATCGGGTTGTGGCCGAAGCTGGGCGTGTGGCGGCGCGCGAACAGGCCGCGGGCATAGGTGGCAACGGCGCCCGGCGCGCGCAGGAACTGCGAGAAGCGCGCGGTGCGGCTGCCGAAGAAGCCCCAGAACAGGCGGAACACCAGCAGGCCGAGGATGGTGTATCCCGACAGGCGGTGCCGATCCATGTCGTGGTTTTCGCCACTCCACCACGAAAAGGCGACGAGCGCGACGAGCGCCCAGTGAAACACACGCGTCGGCAGGTCCCACAAGGGGACCTTGCCGGCTGGCGGCTGAGTTGCGTCCGTCGCGCTCATCGCTGGATCAGTCTTCCTTGCGGAACTTGCGGTGGCATTCGCCGCACACGCCGCCCAGCGCCTTCATCTGGCCACCGATCGCCGCGGCATCGCCGGTTCCGGCAGCGGCCACGAACTTGTTCGCTTCGGTGACGAGGCGGGCGTTGAGGCCATCGAACGTGGCGCGGTCGGTCCAGATTGCGGGCAGGGCGTCGGTCTTGAGGCCCGAGGACGGACCGGTGCCGGCGGGGAACAGCTTGCCCTGCTGCGGCGCGACCGCGGCGATGACCTTGGCATTGGCGAGCACCACGCCCTTGTTCGGCGCGCCCGACTTCAGTTCGCCACCGATGGCCTTCATCGCCTTGCCCATCTTTTCATAGTTGGCGTGGCGCAGGCTGACGGTCTGCTGCGGCGTGAGCGCGGAGACCGAGGCGACGCCGCCGGCAAGCGCGCTGGCCGCGGCAAGGGCAAGGACGAGGGACTTGGGCTGGATCATGGAACGTTCCGGATGCTTGAGGGAAACCATCGCGTGGCGCGCCCGGCGGGCAGGGCCGCCCGACGGTGCGAAAGAGCGTTGCGGGCGACGGGCGGGATCATGCTGTGCCGGTGTGGCGTCATCCGAAACCTTACGTCATGCGGGCGTTCTTCGCGGCCGCAATATTGCCGCCAAGCCGCGCGGAGGCAAGCGGAACGAAGGGATTCGGTACGCTGTCTGTACAATTCTTGCGAAAAACCTGTATGTGTATGCCCTTACGCGGTCGTGTGGCGCTGCAATCCGTGCCATCGCGCCTGCAAACAGGTCGCATCGGCGCAGGAGGGCGCAAAGCGGACGCATGACGATCAGCCCGAATTCATCGAGCCTGCCCCTGCGCATGGCGCTGATCGCGCTGGCCGTGAGCGTGCTGGTGTTCGTGCCCGGCGTGCTTGCCGAACGCTCGCTGGTGACCGTGCGCCAGGAAAGCGAGCGCGCGGGCTATTCCGCATCGGCCCTGCGCGAATACCTCGAGATCGGAACGCTGGCCGATTGGGCGCTGGCCGAAGTGCGCAGCGGGCGCGTGAAGGACGAGGCTACGCGGCGGATAGTGGTCGACCGGATGCAGGCCCAGATCGCCCGCATCGACCGCGCGACGAGCGCGGAGCTGGCGGTGATCCGCAAGGGGGCGTTCACGCCCGAGCGCGCGGCGGAAATGAACGAGGAGGAGAAGGAGCAGCGCCAGCGCACGGCGATGCTGCGCGCGATGGCGCCGCAAGTGCTGACCGGCTTCTACGAGGACGAATGGTGGCGCCAGATCCGCTATGGCGTGCAGGGCGAGGAAGCCGAAGTACGCGCGGCGCAGATGCGCGCGGTGGTCGCGCTGGAGCAGACGCAGATCGCCTTCTTCGCGACGTCGCTGGTGCTGGTGATCGCGGCGGTGATCGTGGCGGTGTGGGCGCGCGGCAACATCGTCGAACCGTTGCAGCGGCTGCTGAGTTCGACCCACCGCGTGGCGCGGCAGGACTTCGGCGTGTACCTGCCCGACAAGGGCCCACGCGAATTCCGCGCGCTCAACCGGTCGTTCAACGCCATGGCCGCCGAGATCGGCCGGGCGCAGGCGCGGCTCGAATCCGTCAATCGCCGGCTGGAGGACGAAGTGCGCGCCCGCACCGCCGACCTGCTTGCCGCCAACGCATCGCTGCGCGAGATGGACGATCGGCGGCGCGGGTTCATCGCCACCGCAGGGCATGAACTGCGCACGCCGGTGGCGGTGCTGCGCGCCGATGCCGAAGTGGCGCTGCGCGAGGCGCGCCCGACGATCGCCGGGCTTCGCGGCAGTCTTGACCGCGTGGTGCGCACGGCGGGCACGCTCGGCCGCCTGATCGAGGACATGCTGCGCGTGGCGCGCGCCGATGCCCCGGTGCTGTCCTACGAGCGCGAGAGCGTCGACATGGGCGATCTTGTCAGCCGCGCGCTCGCCGAGTTCCGCCCGGTGATCGAGGCCGACGGCGGCACCATCACGCTCGCCGGCCTTGGCACGCCGCTGCCGGTGCGGGTCGACCCGCTGCGCATCCAGCAGGTGCTGCGCATCGTGCTGGACAATGCCGTCACCCATGGCGGCGACGCGCTGTGCGTGTGCGTGCAGCTGCGGCTGGAGGCGGGCTTTGCCGTGGTGCGCATCTCCGATTGCGGCGAGGGTATCGATCCGGGCCTGCTGCCCAACCTGCTCGACCGCAGTGAATGGCCGCGCCGCCGCAGCGAGGACGGGCACGGGCTTGGCCTGACCATCGCGGCAACGATCATGGAAGCGCACGATGGCACCATTGCCATCGCTTCGGAAACCGGCTCTGGCGTGACGGTGACGCTGCGCCTGCCGTGCGAGGGCGCGCTGCCTGCGCGCGATGGCGGCCCTGCGGGCACGACGGGCGCGCTGGCCGCGGCGGCGACGCTGGGCGACGAGAGCAAGGAGGGGAACGGCGAATGCGGTTGCTGATAGTCGAGGACGAAGTGAAGCTGGCCGATACGCTGGCGCGCGGGCTGGAAGCCGAAGGCTACCGCGCGAGCCACGTCGGCACGGGCGCGGCGGCGCTCGACTTTGCCGCGCGCGAGACGTTCGACTTCGTCCTGCTCGACCTGATGCTGCCCGACATGAGCGGGTTCGACGTGGCCGAGACGCTGCGCGAACGCGGGATCGAGGTGCCGGTGATCATGGTCACCGCGCTCGACGAGGTGAAGGACCGCGTCGCGGGCCTGCGCGCCGGGGCGGACGACTACATCGTCAAGCCATTCGCCTTCGAGGAACTGCTCGCGCGGATCGAGGCGGTGCTGCGCCGCGCCCAGCCGTCCGAAGCGACCGGCGGCAGTCCGCTCGCCGCGGCGACCGGGCCGGTGTCGTTCGGGACGATCACCATCGACCACGTGCGCAAGCAGGCGACCGTCGACGGCAAGCCGTTCACGCTGACGGCCAAGGAGCTGGACCTGCTGACGCTGCTGGTGCTGTCGCCCGGCAAGGTGTTCTCGCGCCACGAAATCCTGCGCTCGGTGTGGACGATGGACGACGATCCGCTGACCAACATCGTCGAGGTCTACATCAGCCGCCTGCGCCGCAAGCTGAGCGGATGCGGCGCGCAGATCGAGAACGTGCGCGGCTTTGGCTACCGCATCGCCGAGGCGGCCTGAGGCGGCCTGAGGCGGGCGCCGGTCAGCCGGTGATGCGCAGGCGGGTGAAGATCATCCCGCTGATCGGCTCGCCGCCATAGACCGGCTTGAGCGTGGCGGGCAGGCCGATGGCGCTGACCAGGCCGCCGAAATCGAGCGCGACCTTGCCGATCGGCACCGAATGATAGCCACCGAGGCTGAGCTTCGAGACATTGAACACGCGGCCTTCGAGCGGGCCGGAATCGAACAGCTCGCCCTTGTCGCCGTTCTCGCCGCGTCCGAACACGGTCCAGCGGCCCCACTGCAGCGCGCTTTCGAGCAGGAAGGCATTGGTCGCATGCGCGTGGTGATCGCCGCCGGTCGGCGCGTTGCGGCCCCAGGCGAGTGTCGTCTGCAGGTTGCGCCGCTGGCCCAGCGGCAGGTTCCAGGTGGCCGACGCGGTGGTGCGGTGCACGTCCTCGTCCGGGTGGAGGCCCTCGGGGCTCTTGAGGAAGCCGTGGCTGACCTGCAGCGAAAGGTTGGCCGTGGGGTTCCAGCTGGCGCGCGCCGACCAGCTGTCGAAGCGCGGGCGTTCGATGTCCCAGCGGTTCTGGTCGGGCTCGCGCCCGGTGAACAGCGAGCCTTCGAGCTTGACGTTGCCGGCGACGATCCCGGCAGTGGCGACGCCGAAGGTGACATGGGTGGAATCGAGCCAGTGGTGCGAGATCGGCGCTTCCGGGTTCGCCATGCCCGAAAAGCGGTGCATGAAGGTGGTGGGGCCCAGCGCCGGTTCGCCCGGCAGGCCGAAGTAGACGAAGCCCGACACCCGATCGCCCAGCGGATGGCTGTAGGATGCGGCCAGTTCCATGAAGGCATCGTGCGGGTGCTGGCGATCGACCAGTTCGGTGCGGCCGTCGGCGGTCTCCCCCGTGGCGAGCAGCAGCGGGTAGCCGCGCTTGCCCATCAGCGGATCGAGGCTGCCCATCGCGCGCAACGTCAGCGTGCCGCCGCCCAGCGGGTGCTGCGCCATGCCCATCAGCATCGAGGCGGCAAACGCCTTGTCATCGCCGCGCGGGCCGCCCTGCCAGTCCTGCACGACGGTGAGGTTGCCGTGGACCATCGTCGCCCAGCCGCCGAGGCGGCCCATGATCGCCATCATCGGCGCCGAATCCGGCTGCCAGCTGGTGCCCGACGCATCACGCATCATCGAATAGCCGCCCAGCGCGCCGACCATGCCGCCCATGTCCATGTGGTCCATGCTGGCGTGGTCCATCGTGGCGTGGTCCATCGTGGCGTGGTCCGTCTGGTCCGCGCGCGTTGCCGGTGCGGCCATGTCCATGCCCGGCATTGCCCCATGATCCATCGCGCCATGGTCCATGGCCTGATCCTGGGCAAAGGCAGGCGTGGCCGCAAAGGCGAGGGCGAGAACGAGACCGTGGCGCAAGATGCAGACTCCCCGCGCGTGGCTTGACGCGCCGGTTGCAGATGAAACGAGCGCGCCGGAACGTCAACCGCAAGGCCGCCCGAAGGCTGCCTCAAATGCGGGTAACTCGCTGATTCGAAGAAGAAGTGGTGCCCAGAAGAGGGACCGTGACGTGCAGACAAGGCGTTACATCACAACGGTTTGCTGCCCTGATTCGCGAATTCGATACCGTCAAAAATACCGTTTCGCGCTTCTGCTTGGTCCTCGATGAGGACTCAAATCGCTGCGGACAGAGTTTCGACGCGCATTGCACCACACAGCATATGCTCGAAACCAGGCCCCGATCGGCGTCCGCAGCAAACGTGGCCATGTTAAGCGTCCACCTCCAAGCCGGCAACATCGGGGGCAATCAATTCCGCTAGCTGCTGTTGAACCACCTGCTTTCCAGTGGTCAGGTTTACGCTTGCGATCCGCAAGCGTTCATCGCCTTTCATTATGGCGTAAGCGGCTTTCAGACCATCGGCTGCTAGACCGGCGTGATGAGGGTATAACAACATCACCTCGCGGCACTCATAGAGTCGGGCATACGCCATCATCTGATAGACGTCTGACTGCGGCACTCCGCGTTTCTTGTCTTCGGGATTTTGACCAACCAGCTTCCACTTGGTGTCGATCACCAACTGAACCTGCCCATTCCGCTTGATCAGAATGTCCGGCGTCGTCTGGAAGCGCGGCCTGCCGCCTTCGCACTCCTCCATCAGGCAATAGCGCAGACCACTCTGCGAATGTACGGTCAGATCGGTCCCCAACAAAGCCTTGCGCGTCAGAGCTGCGATATAGGCTTCGAACAGATCGTTCATAGCGAACAGCAGTGTAATCCCCTGGCCCGCTCTGGCATCGTGGTTGGTGCGCTGCCATTCACGTTTTAGGAATAGCTTCGCCAGTTCGTAAAGGCTTTCCCAGCGACGGTTTGTCCGATCAATTCTCACCTGCGTCCAGGGTAGCGCACCGATAGCCACGTCGCTCACATCGGCGAGGATGAAACGGAGCTCGTCCAACCGCCGCTGCGTTTCCAGCGCGCGCGCGTGACTGCGCAGCAGTAAGACACAGGCCTTCATGATCCGCAGCAAGGGGGTGTCTGGATTCAGAGTGTCGAAGCGGCAGGCAAGCCGGTCGGGTCGCACGGCGTGATGGGTGAACTGACGGATGACATTGAGTCGCCCCCTCAGCGTCGCTAGATCGTCTTCCTGAGACATATAGCCGCGGGGCAGGCCGCGTCGTGCTTCGGCCAGCAGGCGATCAGTAAACAGGCGGATCAGAATATCGAGCAAGGTTTCCTTCTGCCGCGCCATTGCCAGCGCCTGTCCGTCTCCGAGTTTGAGACCAAGCGCGACGTCGAGCATTGACATGAGCCGAGTCCGGATTGCCTCGTCGCCCTCAGCGACGCCGGAATCGATTTTGGGCAGAATTTCAAGACTGCAACCCGGGGCGGCAATAACTCCAACAACTTGCTGGGCTCTTAGCTCGCTGTATCGATCGACAAGGATATTGTTCCCTGACTGATTCGCCAGCGTATGCGACCGCGCAGCCCGAAGTAGGGCATTTGCCTGACTCCGGGTGAAGGCGTTCTTCGGCGCTGCTCCGGTGTCATTGTGTACGCCCGTAGGCCCCCATTCGTGGACGGTCAGATGAGTCACGGGTGGAACCCGGCGATGGCGCGATCGGTAGGATCGGTCGCGCTCGGCGGGAAACATGCCAACCATTCACGCCACGAGCAGGCGGCAACCTGCTCGACAGGCACGCCGGGGAGCAGATGGGTGGCCAGCTCGGCGATCACTCGCCAAGCTCCTCCGCCGGCTTGACCACTTTGCCGATCAACCGATCGAATGCATCGGCCTTAAACGGTGCGAGCACCGACCAGCTCGAAACCCGGTCGCCTTCGATGCCCGGCGGCGGATCAAGCATGTCTTCCCGGATGAACCCGTCACCCAGCACCGCATGAATACGGCTCCAGTCCTCGAAGAAGTATTCCTGCATCAAGGGAATGACCTTGTCGCGCATGGCTGCGTGAACTTGCTCGGCTGTCTCGCAGTTAATGAAAAATGCGTGTCCGATGCGGTGCTCGCGATCGATGAGATATTCAATCCGCTGGTTGATGGTGGTCAGAACCCGGACAAGGTCGATTCCTGTCCGTTTGCTGGCGTCCAAAAGTAGGTCGGGCTCCGGGGCCATTTCCCGAAAATTGAACCGCCGACGAAGTGCTGTGTCAAGCAAAGCGATGGAGCGGTCCGCCGTATTCATCGTTCCGATGATGTGGAGGTTTGCGGGGACACCAAAGTCTCGTTTTTTTGAATATGGAAGCGTTAGCTTTAGTTCATTCGGCATTCCGAGCCGCTTGTCCGGCTCGATCAGGGTAATGAGCTCCCCGAAGACCTTTGAAATATTTGCACGATTGATCTCATCAATGATCAGTGCAAACTGGTCTGGAACCCCGTCCGTCTCGGTCTCTTCTCCGTCATCGTTCTCGACGTCGCCAGTAATTAGCCGGCCAAGAGCAGCCAAGTTTACGCGCTTCGTCGGCAGGGAATAGAGCGTGCGCATCGTGAAGTTGCCGTCGACAATTGTGTCGAGCGGCAAAGGCTCATCCAATGTGAGGAGCCAGCGCACATCACGTCGATGCGCATAATAACCGTCAGCCGAAGGTTCAAACCGATACTCGCCAGTCACCTCGGCAATCGCCCGAAAGGCGGTATTGCCGTACGGAACTATGACAATGTCACTGGTCTGAGCCCCTAAATTTCCTCCAGTGATAAGTAGAGTCCGGCCCTGACGAGGAGACGGACGAATGAAGCGGAGCAGGTTCAGCGAGGAGCAGATCATCGCTGTTTTGAAGGAGCAGGAAGCGGGGATGGCGACGGTGGATGTATGCCGTCGTCACGGGATCAGCTCGGCGACCTTCTACAAGTGGAAGTCGAAGTATGGCGGGCTGGAAGTGTCGGATGCCCGGCGGTTGCGCCAGCTGGAGCAGGAGAACGAGCGGCTGAAGAAGCTGCTGGCGGACTCGATGCTCGACAACGCCATGCTCAAGGAGATCAGCGCAAAAAAATTCTAGCGCCCCGTGCCATGCGGCAGGCGGTGGCTCATCTCCAGGAGGTCTTCGAGGTGAGCCAGCGTCGTGCCTGCGCGGTGCTGGGCGCGGACCGGACCATGGTGCGTTACGTCAGTCGTCGGCCTGACGATGCGAAGGCGCGCGAGCGCATCAGGGAGCTGGCCAGCCAGCGTCGCCGGTTCGGCTACCGGCGGCTGCACTGGCTGCTATGCCGGGAAGGCTGCGCAATGAACCACAAGAAGTTCCGACGGCTCTATCGAGAGGAGCGGCTGCAGGTGCGCCGTCGTGGTGGTCGCAAGCGGGCGTTGGGCACGAGGGCACCGATGACGGTCCCACAGGGACCCAACCAGCGCTGGAGCCTCGACTTCCTATCCGATGCCTTCGCCTGTGGCAGGCGGTTCCGGATCTTCGCCGTGGTCGATGATTACAGCCGGGAGTGCGTGCGCCTGATCGCCGACACGTCGATCTCGGGCGCGCGGGTCGGGCGTGAGCTTGATGCTGCAGTCTTCGAGCGGATGGCGCGGCCCCATACTATCGTCAGCGACAACGGCACCGAACTGACCAGCATGGCGATCCTGCGGTGGTCGAAGGAGCGCAATGTCGAGTGGCACTACATCGCGCCAGGCAAGCCCTACCAGAACGGGTTCATCGAGAGCTTCAACGCGCGGCTCAGGGACGAGTTCTTGAACGAGACGATCTTCACCAGCCTCGCCCATGCCCGTCAGGAGCTGGAAGCCTGGCGGCACGACTACAACCACTTCCGCCCCCACTCGAGCCTCGGGAACCGAACCCCAGCCGAATGGGGACGGGGTCAATCGGCAAACCGTATTGGGGGCATGCCCCCAATACGGTTGTTGCCATCACGCCCAGCGATGGGCATCACAACGGCCCAAGGCTCTACTCGTAGCTGGTAGAAACTTCGGGCTCAGACCACTGCTAAACCAAGCCCCTGCAAGCCACGTTCAACCCGTTGGCACCGACGGCAGCGACTGGTCTTGGCTTTGTCCGCTAGGGGCTCGCCCTTCCACAACCGCTTGCCCAGCCAGTCGCGGAATTCATCCTTGCGCATTCAATGCCCCCTTGATCATGCCCTCAGCTACCCTCACCATCGGCGAGACCATAGAAGATCGCGATTTGCCGCTTCACCTCCTCGCGTAGAGCATTGGAATCCTTCACCCTCAATTGCTTGTCACCCGCAAGGTTGAAGCCAATGTCCGTGTCGGGAGAACCTATCGCTTCGTTGTGAACCAGCAGAAAGTTCTCGTCCGGCAAACCGCGCCCACGATTAAGGCCCATTAGGTAACCGATTTCGTGGTGAACATTCTTGTTGCCGCCGGAAAGATCGGCAATCATCAGGCCAGAGTTCTCGATCAAATCAAGAATCTCTTGAGTGATCTTATAGGAATATCCAGTGTCGAATCTATCGACACGGATTTCGCGTAATTTGATGTCGAGTTGATGCCCCTTGTTCAGATCATCGATGGCCGCTTTGATGGCATCAAAATTCTGCTTCGTCTTTTCCGCAAACCACATCGAGATGAAAATCTGACGCTTACGTGATTCAGCGATCTTTTCAAAAATCTTGATCAGGTCAGCCGCGTTGATCGATCCGAGTTCATATTGGTGCGTGCGTAAGACCCAGTTGGTGAATTGGGTGATCTGGCCAGCGCTTGCGCCCGGTTTCAACTGCCAGAACAGGAAGGCGGCGAACAAGCCCTGCGCGCGGGAATGCTGGAGGCGTTCGTCGGCGTAGATATCGTTGACCGCGCGGATTGCATTGAACAGTGCATCGGTATCGGGAAGGTTGCCCAGCTCAAGCCGGACAAACTGGCCCTGCACATCCTGCAGGGACTGTATCAGGGTAGAGCGATAGCATTCCTCCGCTCCCACCACCTTCCCAAACACGGTTCGAAGGTGCGGCAGGTAATCGAAGTTCAGCCGCGCGCCCAGTTGGCGGCATTGGAGGTATTCAGTACCGAACTGCCCGTTCAACACTTCGTCGGGAAAACCATCGCTATCGTCGATAATGCCGCGAAGCGACTCCTCACTCGTCAGCTTGCGTGCTTTGGAATTGATGTTGTGGAACAGCGCCTTTTCATTGCGGGCGGCGTCAGCCTGACTGAACAGGATGATGCAGAACGGGGCGACGAAGCGGTCGTATTTTTCGTCATTCAAGGCCTCGAGCGCGCTCAGCCGGTGATTGCCGTCGATGCGTTTGAACAGCCTTTCACCGTCGGGTACCGATATGTCATAGCGAGAAGTGCGTGGGATGATGCGTAGATCGTTGGTGTTGGACCTGAATTTTTGCCCCCGCATAACAAGCTGCAAAGGGTCGTCCGCCGGCGCTCCGGCCTCCCCATAGGCCACATTAAGGGTGGCTGAGAGGATGATCTCAGGGAAGAACAGGTATTCGCCCGCTTCGAAATAGCGTTTAATTTCATCGACGTGCTCAGGCGTCAGCTCGCGCTGATAGGCAGGGTCGGCAACCGAGACGCTGGCGATTTCGCGCAGCGTGGCATAGCCACGGATGCATGGGAAACCGCCGAGTGAGAGCTCATATTTTCCTTCGAAAGTGATCCTCATGCGGCCTCTCCCAACAGGATCGCCTCGATTTCGCGCTTGGCGCTCTCAAGTTTGGCGGTAGCTGACTTTTCTAACTCTATGGCCTGATCACGTTTGGCACGAATTTCCTGCACAAGCCTTTCCTGCAAGCTTCTCGGTGGCAACGGCACGACAAGTTTTTTGAGAAAGTCATCATCGACTCGCCGATGGCCAGACGAACCCGTGAAGAACCGCTTAGCTTCTCTGCGGAGCCGGCCCATGCGCAGTAGCGAGTGGACATATTCAGGCAGGACAGCGGTGCTGCGCGGCCGAATTACATGGAACTCGGTCGATCCAAAGCCGACCCCGTTCGTTAGGTCCCGGGCGACTGCAGATTTCCCGTTCTCCATGCACGGCGTGATCTTTGCCCAAAGCACATCGTTATCGCAGAAGGTCGTGTACCCCGAACATTCTTCGATCCGCCGTTCGTCCACATATTCTACAATCCCTAGTCGGTCGGATATGGCGTCCATCGGGACAAATCCCGCCAGATCAGTGTCGTGCAGTCTGCCGAAAGATGTGCGCGGGTTGATATGACAAATCCGGCCCAAAGGCACAGAATCGAGCGACGCAGATTCAAGCGAAAACTTGGACTGATGCACCGGTGGGTCAAACCGCCATCCGCTAAGGTCGGCTGCAGCAACGCGGAATTTGCGGTTGATTAGCGTGTTTTCGATCTCCGGCAGTAAGTTAATGTCGAGTTCCGATAGGAGGAAATCGTCAATCGACTCCAGTAGCGCAGCAGCTTCAGCCCGTGCGTTTTTCAGCACTCCGATGGCATTGTGATACTTTGCCACTAGCGCTTCCTGCTCCGTTTGAGACGGAATTGGCAGTTTTATGCGCTTGAGTTCTGTAGATGTGATAGCTGGGTAATTACCGCCACTCGAACGTTGTTCCATTTGCCGAAGACTGATTTGAGACCGAAGGACCAGCAGAAGGTAATCGGCACTGATGCGTCCTGTATCGACGTGACGAATTACCCCAAAACCAGTCGAAGCTATGAAGGGATTGGGAAGATGATCGGCCGCCCTTGCAATCGCGCCACGGCTGGGCCTCGTCATTGAGACGAGCAAATCGTTGGGATGCACAATCATTCGTGCCCGACTTGCGGCCTCTTCGACCGGAACGAGGTCGAGCATCTTTATGTCACCTGTCACAAGGTCGATGCTTGAAATTTCAAGGTACGGAAACTCATCCCCAAAAAGAGATTGCTGATCCCATGCTTCGGAAGAGAAAACCGAGACAGAACCAAGCGTCGCAAAAGATCCACGTTCGATCTTATTCGTCAGCTCACGGAAGGATGCCCTATAGAATGCGGGATCATGCCGAAATTCAATTTCACCCCAACCCACAACGAAGAAACGCTCTCCGTCGAGATTGGGGTCTAGACAAAAGGGTGCGTCGCTCCCGCCTCGATATGGGCGATGAAGCGGCTTAGCTCTCCCGCCACTGCCTCCAGTTCGTTGGTCGCGGTTGGGCGTCCGGTGGCATCGTAGCCAATGTCCTCCGCAATCGCCATGTAGATTTCATAGTCGGAAACCCTGGCCTTCACCTCGGCCAGATATTTGTCGTTCAGCGCCTCGCGCAGGTTTTCAATGCGTTCGTTGTAGTCATCATTGGTGTCGGCCTTCCACTGCGCGAACGCATCGGTCTCCATATGCTTGGTCTTTGCGGCCTCAGCCTCGGCCTTCAAAGCCTTGCGGATCGCTGGGGTTAAAGTGCCCTGTTCGGACAGTGCCTCGGCCTTGGCGATCATCTCCGCATCGATGCGCTGGCACTCTGCATCCCCGCGTTTTAGAACCAGCTTCTTCTCGGCAATCAGCTTTTCGAGCGCGTTCCCGCCGTCCTTCGCATCATGCAGCTTGTCCTGTGCCTGTTCCTTGATCCGCTGGATCGCAGCAGTCGTCTTGGCGTCGTACTTCTTGAGGAAGAGCACCGAGCTTTTTACCCCCGCCCCATTGGCAGCGAAGGCGAACTGCGGCAGCGAGACCACGCTTACGATCCGCCAATGCTCCTCAATCCAGTTGCGGACATATTGCATCGACGAATTGGTCAGGATGCTGTCCGGGATGACCATCGCCATATAGCCGCCGGGCTTCAGGAAGCGGTGGCATTGCTCGATAAACAGCACTTCGGTGGTCTGCTGATCGCGGTTCTTTTCGGTGAAGGTCAAGCGGATGACCTCACCGTTGCCCGCGTCTTTCTGCACGACACGGACATTGTTCATCTTGGCGTCGACCCAGTCGATGTCCTTCCGGCCAAGATCGTAATTCTGCAGGTAGCTCTTCTCCGCCAGCTTGACCTTCGAGCCGAACGGCGGGTTGGTGATGATGAAATCAAAGGTTTCAGGGATGAAGCCCTGGTTGCCAGTCGCCAGGCGCATGGCATCGATCGATTCCAGCCCGTCGTGCGAAATGACATTGGTGTGGCCATCATCGTGGATGATCATGTTCATTTTGGCGGTGCGGGCGATCCCTTCGGAAATCTCGATCCCGTACAGATTGTTCTCGGCAAAATCGTGCCAGTGCTTCCAGTGCTGACGGTCCCCCTTGGTGAAGTAGCCATCCTCAGCCATCGCGTCCGCCTGTCGACGCACCTTGTCGAGAGCATGCAGTAGAAATCCGCCACTCCCGCATGACGTGTCGATCACTGCGCTTTCATTTGTGATTGGCAGCGCATCGACAATGAACTTCACGATGTTGCGCGGCGTGAAATATTGGCCGAACTCACCCCGGAAAAAGCCGGTCATGAACGTCTCGAATGCGCGGCCCTTACTGTCGAGGTCGGTTTCGCTGAGGTTCGTGTCGGCGAGATAACCAACCACTGTTTGCAGCTCGGCATTAGACAGGCGGATGTCGTCTTGGAACACCTCCTTGTCCTTGGCGCGACCCTGTTCGTAAATTGCCTGAACACGCCTTTTTAGATCATCGCCCTTGTCGCGGTCGCTCTTGAAGACCTGAAAGTCGTAAGGCTCACCCGGCTTACGCGGCGCGCGCTCATCCCAGATCTTGCAGAAGATCAGCTTGTCGAGCTCATCAAACGCTTCCGCCGGGTTGCGCTTGCCGCCCGCCCATAGGGCATCGTGCGCCTGTTTGAATTTTCGGGTCAGCTCGGTTTCCTGGACGACTTTCAGCTCGAAGCCGTTGACCCCGCCCTTTGTGAAGCGAGCGGCCGCGACATCCGCCTTGCCGAAGCGGGGGATGTCCGGCTCTCGGTTCTCGGCCCGCTCCATGCCGCCAAACCCGGCAACCTTGAAATAGTCATTGCGGATGCCCGACGTCATCCACATGAATTCTGCCTTCAAGGAATTGGCATAGCCGAAGCCCTGTTCGACAGCCTGATCCAGTTCGCCCTTGCTGGCTTCTTCCCGCTTGCACTCTACGACGATGTAAGGGGTCTTTCGCGCCCTGTCCTTGAAGACAACAATGTCGGCGGTTAGGCTCGGAACGCGATGTGGGACCGGAAATTCAATATCAAGCTGGTCAGCTGGGTATCCATAGTCCAAGATCAAAGCGACATAAGCACCGGCACGGACGATCTCCTCAGGATCGCTCAGGCGGTACTTCTTATTTTGGGCGCGGTAGGAAACGCTCTTCTGGTCGGCATCAATTGCAATCAGCTTTGCGTCTAGACCCCTCTGAACGATTTCAGGCACTTCCATTCCAATTTCCCCACGCGCGATTTTGACATCCCTCTTAGCGATCTGGTTGGTCTGAGGCCATGGCGAACTTCCAACAGGGGTGCGGTCACCCACACATGAAAAGATAGCGATCCCGTTGATGTGTGAGCGCCGCCGTCGCGCACCAGATCCCGTTGTAACCCAATTGTGATGCTACGCTTGCCACAGCAAATTCAATTGATTTCACTTGAAATTCGGATCCTGTGCGTTGGCCAGCAGGCTTCTGAGCGCGTCCAACGTTATGAGCGTGCATCTGCCGATCTTGATCGTTTCCAGCTCCCCTGACGCAATCAGCTGGTAGAGCTTGGACCGGCCTATCCCAGTCATCCGCACGGCATCGGGAATCCGGACGGCGAGCGGTTCGGCACCGTTTGTTCGGGTCGTCCTCGGGCGACGATCGAATGGGAGGTCGAGTTGTTCGTCCTTTGCAGACGCCTTGGCTTCCCGGCGCCTCATTCGCCCTTCTCCTGCGCGAGCTTGTCGAGCTGCCGCTTATGCGCTTCGTGCACCTTAGTCCGGAGGGTCGCATCGGGATGGGCAAGCAGAAGGCCATCGAGAGCGCACATGATGAAGACCAGACGGCGTTTGATGAACTCGGCGTTCTGCCTCGCCTCCTCACGCAGCTCTTGGCCCTGGAACAGGTCCGTGACGATGGCACCGATCCACTGGCTGCGGCTTTGCTTGGCGCGGGTGGCTTCATCCTGAACCCAGGCGGCGACGTGCTTGGGCAGATAGGTCTGGATGGAAACATTGCGTGTCATGCTGGACTCCATTCTGGTGGAGCCTGGATCACACTGCGAAAGGCAAGTTTGTTCTACTTATGTTCGATCACGCAGTCAAGCTCGTTGGAACTGGCGCATTTCCTCGCCTTTCGGCCATATGTGATTTGCGGGAATGCCTAAGACTGATCGCAAGTCAGATTTGACGGAGAAGCTGCCAATTTCTCCGATGCGCACTACCGTACTGTTATATATTAATTTTATCTCCAGTCTTCCCTGCGATTTGTCGCGTAGGGTGTGCATGTCAAGTCCCGATAATCCAGATGCAAAGCCCTGTGTTTGGGTTGGCGCAATTAATGGGGAAAAGTTCTCGTTTCCGAGGGTTTGAGCGGTTGAGCGGCATTCGAGCGGCACCTTCCAGTCACTGGAAACATGCCCAGCGTTCCGGAAAAATTCCAGATTGGGGACCAAATAGCCATCATGGGAATTCCAAGTTCGCGGCGCTTTCCGCAAAGGCTCGCAGTCCGCGTAAGCGACAAAGCGTGAGCCAATACCTTGACCCCAAACGCAAGCACACGAGCGAATCTTCAAACGTCAGAAGCTCACGTAGACAGAGCTTGATACGCCGAAACAATCGCTGTGATCTGCCTTGTGTTCAGGGTCTGCACCTGGTCCGTGGTGAACGCCTGAAGCTGGTCGCTCGACAGCGCGGAGATGTTGCCTTCCGAAATGCCTGTGAGGCCGTTGGTGCTGATCGAACCAAGCTCGGTTGTAGTGAACGTGGCGAGCCCATTCGCGCTAAAAGCCTCGATCTGAACTCCGGTAAAGGCAGCCACCTGTTCGGGAGTAAATGCGGCTGCCTGTTCGAGAGAGAGTGCGCCGATTTGTACGGGTGACAACCCCACGATAGCTCTAGGTGCAATGGCCGCGATCTGATCGTTCGAGAAGGCCTGAATACGTGTCGCTCCAAGCGCGCCGATCTGCAGAGCATTGAACCCGCCAACCTGCATTCCTGTGAGCACTGATACCTGGTCGGTGCTGAGAGCATTGACCTGGTAATAGGAGAATGCCGCCAGTTGTTGCGGCGTGAGCGCGGCTGTCTGATCATTGTCAAGAGATGCCACTTTGTCGGCGGTAATTCCGGTGACAGCACGAGGGTCAATCGCGGCAATGTCTGCAGGCGAGAAAGTGCCAAAGGCATCCCGGCTTAGAGCCGCGATCTGCTGGCCGGACATTGTGGCAATCTGCGCTGGCACGAGCGCCGCCACTTGCCCCGACGAAAGACCTGAGATTTGCGCTGGCGAGAATGCCGCGATGGCTCTTCCATCAAGTGCCGCGACCTGTTCGATGGACAGCGCAGAAATGGTTGAAGGGGACAGCGAAGCGATTTGAGTTCCGCTGATAGCGTGGACCTGCGTCGCCGACAGCGCGGCGAATTGCGCAGGCGTCAGCGCGGCAAGTTGGCTGGGCTGCAGTGCGGCGACTTGTGCTGCCGAAAGACCTGCAACCTGCTCTGGCACCAAGGTGCTAATCTGATCGGTTGTCAGGCCGGTAATAGCGGTCGTCGACAGCGAGGACAGGTCGGTAGAATCGAGAGCCGCGAGAACCTCGGATGACAGTGCGGAAACTTGCGCTGCCGACAATGCCCCAAGCTGCACGGGCAATAGGTGATCGGCCTGCGCGGGCGTAAGCGCAGAGACCTGTGCTTTACTCATTGCAGCTATCGTGGCCGTGCTGAGCGAACGTACCTGAGCAGGTGACATTGCACTCAGCAAGTCGGTCGAAATGGCAGGGATTTGCCTTGCCGTCAGGCCGCCGGTTTGCTCGGCAGAAAGCCCGAGCACTTGCGACTGCGAAAGCGCCGCAATCTGATTGGCAGACGCCGCGCCGATCTGGGCGGGCGAAAGGAGGGCGAGGCGCTCCTGATCCAGCGAAGCGAATGTCTCTATCGGCAACCCGGTGATCGAACCGGACGGTATCGATGGAAGCAAATCGTCGCCGATCGCGGCCAGCATGTCAGGCGTGAAAGCTGTAAGCTGCGAAGACGAAAGCCCCCCGATTTGAATGTTCGTGAATCCAGCGATCTGGGCCGGGGACATGGCAGAAATCTGTGCCGCCTTGAGGCCCGCAAAGGCGCTTGGTCCGATGGCCCTTACTTGCTGTGTTCCCAGCGCCGCAACGACGGGAGTGGGCAATGCACCAACTTGCACGCTACTTAGGCTGCCGATCTGCGCGGTATCCAGGGAATCAGTTTGCGCAGCCGTTAGAGCGCCAATCTGCGTAGTACTCAGTCCCGCAATTTGCCCTGAAGTCAGGCTGCCTATCTGAGCGTCAGTCAGAGCCGAAATGGCTTCGGCGGAGAGTCCACCGATTGCTGCGGATGTCATGGCCGCAAGGCGATCAGGCGCCAACGCTGGAAGTACGCTTGTCGCGATCGCTGCTGCCTGAGATCCGCCAAAACTCGCCGCCTGCTCGGTAGTCAGGCTACCGATCTGCTCAGCAGAAAGGACGGTGATCTGGGTCGGCTTGAGGGCGGCAATTGCCTTGGTCGACAGCGCCCCAATCTGTTCGGCGGACAGGGCAGCAATGTTGTTGTCTGGAAGGCCCGCAACCTGAGCGGCGGACAGCGTCGATACCTGCGCGGCAGAGAATCCGTCCATCTGTGGACTTGTCAGCCCCGCCAGTTGCGCAGGCTTGATAGCCGCCAACTGCGCTGTGCTGAGTGAAGCGATCTGTTCCAGGGTGAGAGCAGGCATCTGGCTGGCACTTAGGCCCGCAATAGCCTTGGTGGTAAGCGCAGCAACACCGGGCGTCGTGATTGCAGCCAGGCCCTCGTTGTTGATTGCCTGGACCTGCAGCGAGGTGAGGTTCGCAATTTGCGCGGGCGTGAGGTTTTTGACCTGGTCCGCGCTCATCGCACTGATCTGGGTGGCAGTCAGCCCACCGATGGCCTGCGGCGCAATCGCAGCGACCTGAGCCGACGACAGTTTTGCTACGGTCGTAGTAGCCAGCGAACCGATCTGAACGGCGCTGAAGGCTCCGATTTTCGCCGGATCGAGCCCGGCCACTTGTGACTGAGTAATCGCCGCGACCTGAGCGACCTTCATCGAGCGTACTTGTGGGATGGTGACGCTTGCCAGCTGATCGGTCGACAATGATGAGACCGACGCTGCGCTCATCCCTGCAAAAGCAATTACGCCAATGGCTGCGACATCTTCCCCGGACAATCCACTCACCGAACTCGAACTCAGAGCGCCGATTTGGGAGGCACTGAAGGCGGCGATCTGGGTCGTTGAGAATGCCCCTGCTTGTTCAGCCGAAAGCGCGCCAATCTGTGCAGTGGTCAGACCGGGAACGGCCTTGACCGATATAGCCGCTATCTGTTCTCCCGACATGGCAGAAATGGCTGCAACCGATGTAGCTGCAAGCTGTCCCGCGTTCGCTGCCTGCACCTGCGTTGTCGTAAGAGCCGCTGCTTGCGGTGCCGTAAGTGCGGCGAATTGAGAAGGTCGAAGGCTGGCGATCTGACCTGCAGAAAGTCCGGCCAGTTTCGTCGGCGCCAGACCTGCTACCTGCTCGGTGGTCAGGCCGGTTATCGCGGCGGGCGCTATTGCGCCAAGCTGGGATGAAGAGAAACCACTGAGGGTGGCGGTGCTAAGTGCGGGGATTTGCTTGCCCGAAAGCATGACCACCTGAGCTGAGGACAACGCAGCAGCCTGGGTCGGCGACAATGCACCAAGCTGCGCGGTCGAAAGGCCAGAGATGGCAGCCGGTTTGATCGCGCCAATCTGCGCGGACGACAGGGACGCGAACTTGTCTGGCGTGATCGCTGCAAGCTGCGCGCCGCTCATTGCACCGATCTGCTCGGGCGTCATCGCTTGAGTCTGGGCAGATGTCAGAGACGCAATTTGCGTTGTGCGAAGCGAGGGTATTTGCCGGGTCGTGAAGCCCGCAATTTGATCTGGTGAAAGTGCTGCCAGTTGGTCATTGGTCAGCCCGGAAACCGCGCTCGGATTTAGCGCGCCAATTTCGGCTCCGGTGAACTTGGCCAGGCTTGCCGGGGCCAGGACGGCGATCTGCCGCGAGCTCAGATTGGTAATCTGCCCTGCAACAAGCCCGCCGATCTGATCCGCTGACAATCCCGAAACCTGCGCTGTGGTAAGCGAAGGTATGGCGGTCGAGGCGATGGCGCCGACTTGCGAGGGCGATAGCGCCGACAGGTTCGCTACCGAGACCGCCGCCAATTGCGAGCCGTTAAGCGAACCCATTTGTGCCGACGTCAAAGCGGACAATTGCTCGGGCTTCAGCGCGGTGACCTGCCAGGGCTGAAGCACTGCCACTTGTTTCGGTGTGAACGCGGCTACCTGCTCAGCCGAGAGCGATGAAATCGTCTGGGCAGATTGGCTGGTGATGACAGCAGCGTTGAGACCGGCGATCTGCGATGGTGAGAAGCTGACAACCGCATTGGTGCCGAACGCCGCGATTTGTTTCGTGCCGAGCAGGTTGATCTGGCTGGCAGTCAAACCCTTGATCTGGTCGGCGGAAAAAGTGGCAAGTTGCGTAGGTGCAACGGCTGCCAGAGAAGTCGGTTTGATGGCCGAAATCTGATCGCCTGAGAGATCGGTCAGCTTGGTCGAAATCAGTGACGCAATCTGACCTGGGCCGAGGGCTCCAATCTGCGCCGACGAAAGTCCTTGGACCTTCCCGGGCGACAGCGATGAAATTTGAGCGGACGTGAATCCAACCATCTGCGCGGCTGTCAGGCTTGCGACCTGATCAATGGAAAGTGCTGCCAGGCCTTGGGGCGTAATGCCTGCAATTGCGCCGGGAGATATCGCGGCGATGTCATCGGTCGAAAACAGCGCAAGCGTTGCTGGCGCCATTGCCGTAAGTTGGCGGGCGTTGAACCCGGCGACCTGCTCGGGCGTCATCGCCTCAACTTGGGCACCGGACATGGCTGCGATTTGTGTGGTCGACAATGATGCGACTTGGGGGCGGGTAAAACCCGTTACTTGATCGGGCGATAGCGCCGCCATTTGCGAACGCGTGAGACCAGACATGGCTCTGGCCGCTAGCGCAGACACCTGCTGCTTGGAGAGCCCCGCAACGACATCGGTGCTAAGCGCGGAAACCTGAACTGCCGATAGCACTCCAGCTTGTTCGGTCGTGAGTTCCTGAACATCGACCGGGGTCCACTGCCGTATCGCAGTGGTCGAGAGCGACATGATCTGCCGAGTGGTGAGCGAGCCGATCGAGGTCATTGGAAAGCTATACGAAAACAGCCTTAATATCTGAGACGCCTAGGATTAGGGCTTTCCCGTATCAAGCATCCTCAGTGTAATTCACCAACATAAGGCGATTGACAGCGACATATGCGGCAACTCTAAAACAACAGTTGCTGGACCATCAGGCAACTGCTTCCAGCCCTTTGCGCTGGATGATCGAAAGCAACCTTAGCGCCGGGCCACCAGGCCGCTTCTTTCCGCGCTCCCAGTCGGAAACGAGGTTCTTCGACACATTGAGATAGCGCGCAAACACCGGCTGCGAGACATGTTCCGCCTCGCGGATCGCCTTGATCTCCTCTGGCTGGAGCGGGGTTGCCTGGACTAGGCAAGACTCGTCGAACTCGCGCAGTGTGCGCTTGTCGATGGATCCGGCCTCGTGCAGTCCTTCCATCATCTCGTGAACGGCGGCAAGCGCCTCGCTCTTATAGGTCCTGGGCATCGTCATTCACCTCGAACAGTCTCTCTTCGCGCACCTCGGTATCGATTTGCGCCTGCGTCAGTGCGAGCACGATCTTCGCGGCCTTCTTGTAGACCTTCAGCTCGGCCGCGCTGAGGTTGGCCTTATCGCTCTTGGCAAAGCCAAAGGCGAATATGGCCCGCTCCTCGTGGCGGAAGAAAACCAGCGTCCTATAGCCGCCGGACTTGCCTCCACCTTCGCGTGCGACGCGCTGCTTGATCAGGCCGCCGCCGAGATCGGCGTCGATCAGCCCACCATTGGCCTGATTTATGGCCGCAACAAGCGTCGCGTCACTTATTCCTTCACGGCTCGCAAACTTCGCAAACCAGCGATTCTTGTAGATGCGGGTTTGCTGCTTACCGGTCATAGTCACCATCCGACTATCATACTTTGTATTATGCTTCAATGGACAGTGGCACCGCCTCAGGGTCGGCCGGTCAGCATTGCCCGCTCGATCGCAGCGCCGATCGCCTCGGCTGCGTCCAACAGGTGCGCGTCCTCGAAGTGGGCATAACGGGATGTTGACTTGACCCTGGCGTGGCCGAGAAGTCGACCAATCATGGGAAGGCTCTCCCGGCCCATGACAGCATGACTAGCATAAGTATGCCGTAGATCATGGAGCCGCACATCCTTCAGACCGGCCTCATCGCGAAACTTCGCCCACGGGCTATGAATGCTCTGGATTTGACGATCGAAGCGCCAGTTCCAGAAAATCCATCGATTCTTGCTGCTGCGAGGCATGGCGAGGATCAGCTCACGCGCCTCATCACCCAGCCAGACTGTGCGCGGGCCGGTCTTGCTGTCACGCAGATGTAGGCGGAGGCCTTTGAGGTCGGGCCATTGCAGGGACAGAATTTCGCCGACCCGGCATCCAGTCAGAACGAGCAGCAGAATCGCCGAAGCATAAGCCTGCTCTGTCCGGTCCTCTCCAGCACGTGCTTTGGCAAGGACAGCGCCAAGCCGGGCTAGTTCGTCGTCTGACAGGAATCGATTGCGGTGGTTCTTCCGGTTCTGGCGGATACCATAGCAGGGGTTCGTGTTCTCGACGCGATATCCCCATTCCTCCGCCTTGTTCAGCGCAGCGCGCAAGATTTCGAGGCACCGGTTTGCAGCGCCGGGGCCAGACCTGTCAGTCAACGCGACGAACCATTTGGTCACTTCGGCCTCGTTGAGGCTATCCACAAACGCCTCCGGGAACGCCCCATCGATGTGACAACGGCGGTAGCCTGTGGCCGTTTCCTGCGTTGAGGGCTTCCATGCCGAGGAGCACTTCTCCCAGTATTCCCGCATGAAGTCGTCCATGCGCGGCGCATTGCGGATACGCTCGCGCGTAGTGGCTGGATCGTGGCCGACGCGCGCATGGGCAATGACTTGGCGCGCCACCATCACCGCCTGATGCCGCGTGATGACTGAAGCCGGACCTATCGTGATCGTCCGAACCCGTCCGCCCATCCGCGTCTGCACGATGTAGACATGCCGTCCGCTGGGATAGTGCCGAATGCCGAACCCGTTTTCCACGGCAATCCAGGTCGTCGTTCGCGCCTTGCCCTTCGGCGGTTGAGCCAATTTCGGGCTGACGCCGATCTCTGCCAGAGCCTTCTCGACGATCTGCTTGAGTGACAGGCTCGTCATGCGGAAAGTCCCAATGAGCCAGCGATCCCGCTCGATACCCGCGAAGCAGCGTCGGCAATCGTTTCGTCGGCGAGGTGAGCATATCGAGCAGTTGTCTCGGGCAGAACGTGACCGAGCAGTCCACCGATTGTTGCCAGCGGGACCTTTTCGCGCACAGCGACGGAGGCAAAGCTATGGCGAAGATCATGGATACGCACGTCGGGCAGCGCGCAACGCTTGCGGAAAGGATACCACCAATTGTCGATGTGGATGGGACGTGCGCCGGACTGGTTGGCGAAAACGTACTTGCTGTCTTCGCGCTTCTTGATCCCCTCAAGGATTTTCACGGCCTGGCTGTTGAGCCAGATGGTCTTGGGGCCTGTCTTGCTGTCGGGCAGGAGAAGTCGTGGCAATTGGACCCAGTCCCATTCCAGGTCGCGGATTTCGCCGAAGCGCGCACCGGTGAAGATCAGCAGGCGCGTGGCAGCGACCTGCGCCGGGTAATCTTCCTCGTCCGCGTCAAGTTCTCGGGCCAGACGACGGAACTCTTGGGGGCTAAGGAACCGCTCCTTGGACTTGGTCTTGAAGCGGGGCATGCCTCGGCACGGATTTGACCCTTTCCGAACGTAGCCGAGCTGCGCCGCATATTTGAACATGGCCGCCAGAACCGGGACCGCTCGGTTGAACTGGCTTTCGCGCACGGTCGCGCTATCGTCGCGCCAGCGCACAACGTCAGATTTGCCAATCAGGTCGAGCCGCATCGTGCCGAAGCGCGGTAATAGGTCGCGCCTGATCGCGTCGAGATTGCGCTTCTGCGTCGAGGCCTTCCAATGCCTTGCATAATCCGTCCAAAATTCGTCGGAATAGTCCGAAAACAATGGTGCGATCTTTACCGATACGCGGCGCGGCAAACCATCAAGCGCGACCTCGGCAAGCCGCTTGCGCGCCTCCCCCCGTGCGGTGGGGGCATCGACTTCGTCAACTTTCCCCAACGAGACGCGGCAATGCCTGCCACGGCGGCGCAGCCGAACGAACCAGTAGCGATTGCCGGACGGTCGAACCCGCAGCCCGAAGCCCGCAAGCTCCGTATCCCAGATGACGTACTCACTGGGTTCAGGCGGCATTTTCCGGCGAGCCAGATTGCCGTCAAGGAATGCCCGGTTCCCGGGCAAATGCCGTTTGGGGACCATATGGCCATCAGAACTATCGGAACTGCTCGGCAAAGTCTCGGAATTATTGCCAATTCTGGGGACCAGGCGGCCATCAGCAGCAGTCAAGCTGCCGAGCGCTTCAAGCGTTGCCTTTATTGAATTTGCTGCACTTTTGCCCATTTCTGCGGCTTAGGCCGCGTAGGGTGTGCTCTACACCGTACCCAGCTTTTGAGTCTCTGGCCGACCATTTTCCTGCAACAGACCAGGCGACACCGAATCACATTCCTGAGGAGTCGCAGCCGCTGCGGCGCCTGATGCAGGTTTTGTCAGTGTTTGAAGCAATGCTCGCGATGCCACGCTAGGAAGGCCGGATGCGGGCGCTCTAGCGGTCGCTGTGGTGGGATGGCGAAGCCGGTCTTGTTGATCAGTGAGCGGATGCTGTCGGGGTCGTTCGCCTGCCGGCTGACGAGAATCTCAAGGTCGTCATTCAATCCGATCAGGCCCCTATCGAACATCCAGTGGACGGTTCCTGAAAGGGCAATCCCATTGGTCACGATGTCCGGCCCGCCACGATCCACGGGCCGGATGTGGGCGGCCTCGACCTCAGCGCGGCGGCCGCCATTGATCAGTTTCAGGCCGGTTACCGCGCAGCGGGCATCATAGGCCTCAACCACGCGGCGGCGGAACAGTCGGTCGCGGACCAGGCGCGAGCCGAGATTCGCCACGCGGTCCCGCTCGATCTCGAACTGGAAAGGTGAGCGCTCCTCGCGCAGCAGGTTCTCGGGCGTCTCGTCGATCCTCGGCAGGAAGCTGTCATCTTCCGCGAGGCCAAGATCGATGATGCGGTTGAAGTCCTCCATGGATAGCGGCCGAACCGCAGACTGGGCGCGCCCAGAAATCTTGCCCTGCTCGTTGAGAACACCGCGTTCGACCAGCCCCAGGGGACCATTGAACGGGACCGGGTTGGGGAAGTCCAGGTAGGTGCCGGGTTCGATCAGGGCGAGATACATGTCCTTGGCGGTCGGGTCCGACACGACATGAGCTACTTTGGCCACCGCGAAGTATCCCCGCGTGTCGCGGATCTTGCTGGGCTCGTAGTAGATGATCCAATCGTCAATGCAGGCGCTGACGCGGGTCAGGTATTGGCGTGGGAACTGATACTGGTCTGCCGGGCTGTCGTCGTAGATCGAGTCCGTCCGATGAACGAAGATGCCTTTGGTCATGACACTCCCGCTCCCCCGTCAGCAGAATAGGCGCTTGCGCCGATTGTCGGTACGTCGCCCGTGGGCACTTCGGTGGCGTCGGGCAGGCCTTCCTTCTCGGCATGCGCCCTGACCTCGGTTGCCCGTTCCTCGATCTCCTTTGCGAAGACCTCCAGCATCGACAAACCTGCTGGCATAGCTGCCACCTCCTCGACCGCTGCGGGCAGTTCGCGCAGCAACCGTGCCGTCACCTGTTCCACCCGCTGCACCGTTCCCCGCGCTGCCAGACCTGCGGCTTCGGCCATGCGCCGCCAGTGGCGGCCGTAGATGTGGCGGCCTCGGCGTTGCCCGCCAATCGCCTGGGCGTGGTTCTGGGTGATGTTCGCCCAAGCGAGGCCAGACATCAGGTCATAGAGCGGGGCAAGCTGCGGCGCGCCCGGGCCGAGCAGGATCGAGTAATTCTTGGCATGCGAGTCGACGTTGCCGATCGCGATATTGAAGATCACGGCGTCGAGCAGCCGGGTGATGTCGCGCGCGGTCATATGCTGACGGACGAGGGCGAACATGTCGGCCATCGATGGGCCGCGCGTGCCGGTGCCGTTGAACTCATACTTGGCGGCAGGCGGGCGGCCGAGGGCCTGGCAGAAATCCTCCTGATGAAGGCGGCGGACATTGTTGCCGGTGCCTGTCCGGTCATAGCGCTCGACCAGCAGATAGCTGCGCTCCCCCGCAACGCCTGTGGTCACCGGCGCGACATTGAGACCGATGCGGCGGGCGAGAATCATGCACAGCGCTTCGTTCTGGACGCTGCCGGGCAGGCGTGGATTGTCGGGCTTTAGGATGTGCGTCGACGGCGCGCCGTTGACCGGTACTCCGATCTGACCGTCGATGACTGCTACCGGCAGCTTTTCCTGTGCGCCGGCAAGACTCATAGAGACGCCGTCTTCGCCCACAAGGAATGGTCGGGAGGGCAGTTCCTCGATGATCCGTTCAAGTGCACCGGCATTCGGGATCGGACGATAGCCGGGCTTGCCGCGCGGTTGCTGGGGCGCGATGCTGAGCGCGCCTGCCAGATCGTTGCCGGTCTGGGCGATCAGGCCGAGCGCGTCCTCCGGCGCAGCACCGAGTGCGCGCGTCATGGCGCGCAGCGGTTCGCCCTCGGGCAGGAGGTTCATCAGCCAGGGAAGGACTTGATCCCCCTCATAGGGCTCTGGCCGGATCGGCATGGCCAGCGAGATCGGGAAGTTGTCGGCGGATGAACCCCAGGCATCCGCATAGGCAAGGCGGGTTGGCTGCGCGTCGGCGCTGATCGTGGCGACCAGGCGGTCTTCGTGGTGCACCGGAAGGTCCACCGTCAGGCCTGCGGAATGCCGGTTGCGGTGAGCCGCAGGCCGACTGCCTTGGCTGCGGCGAGTGCCTTGCCGAGCTGCGCGGTGGGCTTCCCAGCTTCCAGATCGACGATGAAGCGTTCGCCGCTATTGATCGCGAGCGCCAGCTCCCGCTGGGTAAGGCCAAGGGCCTTGCGGGCCGAGGCGACGGCTGCGCCGAATTGGGTTGCGTTGTCGATCATGTCAGTCTTACCGAGCGGGAAGTTCTCATATGTGCTGTAGAGTTTCAAGAGCATTTCTTCCCGATCGGGAAGGAATCTCCTTAATGTTGAGGCCCATCCGGAAATTCTTACCGCTCGGTAAGTTGATTGGTGGCCTGGGCGGACGTTCCGTGCTATCGAGGGCGCGTCGAAGTCATTGGATCTGTCCATGTCGATCGCCAGCGCTCAATACGACGATGACGAAATACTGGCCATGACGCGGGCGGCCGCTGTATTGGTCGCGCGCTGGGGCGTTCAAGATGAAGCAGCAGAGCGGCTTCTCAACGGCGAAGGGCGGGCTGCAGCGCTGCTCGGCATCCATTACGCATTGCGATGCATATACGCTGACAGCAATAGAGCCGCGCGGTGGATAGGTGCACCTAACGAGGCCTTTGATGGAGCCAGCGCGCTTGATCTCATGCTGGCAGATGGCCTCGCAGGTATGCGGCGCGTCAAGGCCTACCTTGATGCGGAAATCGCTAGCTGAGCAGATAAGCGACCAGATCCTGAGCGATACAGCAGGATCAACCAAGGCCCGCGCTCGAGGCAGCAGGCGGCTTGCGGAAGCTACCTTGCAGGACCTTTGCGCCGGAACGCAACTGGTCAAGATAGTCAGCCCAGCTCTGCATCATCCTGATCCGCTCTCCCCAGTGCTCGCCGCGCGCGTAGGCGCGGCGGACATCATCGGTCTCGGCATGGCCAAGCTGGCGCTCGATCGCGTCGGGGTTCCAATGGCCTTGCTCGTTCAGCAGCGTGCTGGCCATGGCGCGGAAGCCGTGGGCGGTCATCGTGGTGCCATCGAACCCCATCCGCCGCAGCGCGAGGTTGATCGTGTTCTCGCACATTGGCCGGTCGCGCTTGCCTTGGGCGGGGAACAGGTAGCGGCGATTGCCGCTGATCTCGCGCAGCTCTTCCAGGATGGCGAGCACCTGACGGCTGAGCGGCACGCGGTGCGCAACACGCATCTTGGTCTTGTCGGCGGAGATGGTCCAGATGTTTCGGGTAAAGTCAAACTCGCTCCATTCGGCCTGCCGCAGTTCGCCAGGGCGCACGAAGACGTAGGGGGCGAGCCTTAGCGCCGCATGGGTGACCGGATAGCCTGAATAGGCATCGATCGCGCGCAGCAGATCGCCCGCTTCCTTCGGCGTCGTGATAGCGGCGCGGTGCGTCACCTTGGGCACGATCAGCGCACCGCGCAGGTCTGCTGAAACGTCCCGGTCTGCGCGGCCGGTGGCGATGGCATAGCGGAAGACCTGTCCGCAGGTGCTGCGCAGCCTTCGTGCGGTTTCGTAATGGCCGCGCTTCTCGACCGAACGCAGGACGGCGAGCAGTTCGGGAGCCTTGATCTCGCCGACCTTGCGGTCTCCGATGATGGGGTAGGCGAATTCGAGCAGCCAAGTCAGCTTGCCCACGGTCACATCGGCTCGACCCTCGCGTCGGGCCTTATCGAGCCACTCTTCGGCAACGGCCTTGAAGCTGTTCACATTGGCAAGCGGGCCGGTGATCTTGTCGATCTTGCGCTTGGCTGAGGGATTGATGCCCTCTGCGATCTGCTTCTTGATCTCCAGCCGTTTGGCGCGCGCCTCGGCGAGGGTGACGGTCGGATAGACCCCCAGCGCGGCTGTCGCTCGCTTCTCTCCAAAGCGATAGTCGACGCGCCAGCACCGCTGACCGGCCGTGGTGACCAGCAGGTAGAGGCCTCCGCCGTCGGAGAGCTTGTAGGGCTTGTCGCGCGCAACTGCCTTTCGGACAGCCAGATCGGTAAGCATGAAACCACCTTTTTGCCGGTTTCGATACCGTCAAAAATACCGTCGGATACCGTCAATTGCAACGATTTCAGCCGGATGCCGGTGGACGCCAGATCCGTGAAAAGCCTTTGATTTCTTGGATTTTTCCGGACGCTTGCGGATGCGTCCGGAAAGAAAAATGGTGCCAGAAGAGGACTCGCATCGAATAATGAATTGTGTGGTATAACAGCAACATAGGCAATGTGGTTTTTGCGAAGGCCCGCAGAAAAGCCCGCATTTCGATGTGGTCTAAAGGTTCGAGTCTTTTCATGGGACTCGAATCTTCCAGAAATGGCGGATTTCCGCCATTTCTGTACCGTGAACAAAAGCGGAAAATCTGGCAGCGCAGGGACCGAAAGGCCCGCAGAAATACGTTCTTGGGATGTTCCAGATCGGCCCGTCGGATCTCCCATGATCCCTGCCAAAGCAAAATTCAGAGCGGCTGGGGAGAAGCTAATCAGCTGAGCTACAAGTCGTCCGAGAATGCGATCACAGCCAGGGCCTTGGTTGCATCTCCGCGCCGTTTATATCGCCCAACAAGCGCGCCCTTGTCATCGGGTTGATTGATCCGACTGACCTCGAAAGACCCATCGACTAGAGGCGAGAGGCGATATCCGCGCCCATTCAATCGGCAGTACAGTTGCTTCGACCCTGATAGCGGCGTCCACTTGCAATCAGCTCCGGACAAATAGCGCCGCTCGAGCGCTAGGCGTTGTTCCTCTTGTTGGGCCCGGTAGCGCGCTTCCCGTTCAGCTTGAAGGCGCTGGCTTTCCACCTCGATGTGCTCTTGGAGTGCACCCACAATCGCGGGAAACTCGGTTCCTTCCATCTCCTCCCGAAGAAAGAGCCTTTCACAGGATTCCCTTAGTTCATCTCTAGGATAGTCGGTCAGATCCCGTTCTTGCAGGTCACGCATGCGCTGTGCGACGTCCGTCAGCGTCAACTGAGGCCCTGGCATTGCGTTGAGATGCTGGGTCAGGGCCGACAATGGAACCCAGCAGGGCGCTGCAGAGATGACCAGCCTTTCTCGTTCGGGGCCCCATTTCAGCCAGGCCGTGTTTTTCTGATTGAGCTTTGCAACAATCTCTGCGGCAAGGCGTGAGACGACATGTCCGTCTCGGATATGCTTCAGCGATGGGCTTTGCACATGATCGAAAAGCAATCTGCGGACGATGTCAGCCTGATCACGCAAGGTCGTTCTCCATTCTATTCAACAGAGGGTCCGGAGCGACAAGCAGTCTCCGATCTCCGTCTCAATCATGGGACAAGCTTGCGCAGCGCCCTGTTGCGAAGATCTGACAGCCGAAAGCGCTAGTTTCAGCCGCCTCCCAACATGTCCCACGTAACACCAAATCGCGCGAGATACTTACGCAGCCGGTCAGCATCATTGGTACTAGAACGTTTCGTGCGGGAGGCAGCAAACAGCGTGCGGCCAGCCTCAGAAAGCGAGCGGCTGGCGCGGCATGTCTCAAGGACATGAGCAAGCTGTACGCGGTCGAACGGGTCGATATTGGCCAACGCATTCTCGCCGAGGAGTTCCGAAATGACGTTGTCCTTCGAGGCGATTGAAGTGCTGCCTGACCAGAGTCGTCGCAACCGTGTGATCTCGGTTGCGACGACTTCGCTGTCGATCCGCCCCTTGGGTGAGAAGGTCGCCATCCGCGTAACGCTGGCAGCGAGATCGCGGAAGTTTCCCTGCCATTGCGCTTCGGCTGACATAGCAAAAGCAAGGTAGCGCTCGCGCGCTTCCTTGTTGAAGGTGACACGCTCACCCTCTCGCTGGGCGTGCCGATCAAGTTCATAATCAAGGTTCGGGGCAATGTCTTCGCGCCGCGCCGACAAGCCAGGGAGCGAAAAAGTCCAAAGATTAAGCCGGGCAAAGAGATCTTCTCGGAATGTGCCGTCCGAGACGCATCGAGCAAGATCGCGGTTGGTCCCCGCGATGAGCTGGAACTCGCTTTCTGCTTCGCGGTCGGCGCCGACGGGCAGGAAGCGCTTGTCCTCTATAGCACGCAAGATCATCGCTTGCTCATCGAGCCCGAGCTCGCCGATCTCGTCGAGGAACAGAAGGCCGCCATCAGCGGTGCGCAGCAGGCCAGGGCGATCACCCGCAGCACCTGTGAAAGCACCCTTCTTGTGCCCAAACAGAGCGGACATTGCGCTGTCACCGCGCAGGGTAGCGCAGTTCACTTCGACGAACTGGCCGCTCACCTGCCGCTTGAGCTTCTTCAGCTCGAAGATGCGCCGGGCGAGCTGGCTCTTACCTGCGCCGGTCGGACCCATCAGCAGGATCGGGGCGCGAGTGCGACTGGCGACCTGTTCGATCTCGTCGATCATCGTGTTGAACGCAGCATTGCGCGTTTCGATGCCAGACTTGAGGAACGACGTGCTTTCCGCGCTCTCGCTGGCGAAGCGTGTGGCGATGCTGTCGTAGCGCGACAGATCGAGATCGATCACGCTCCAGGTTCCCGCCGCATCAGGCGCGCCACGCCTGGGTTGGGTCTGGAGCAGGCGGCCGGGCAGGTAATGCGCCTCGGTCAGCAGGAACAGGCAGATCTGCGCCACGTGGGTGCCGGTGGTGATGTGGATCAGGTAGTCCTCGACATCCGGGTCGAGCGGTTGGGAACGCGCGAAATCGAGTAGCTTGCCGTAAACCTCTTCGAAGTCCCAGGCGTCGCCAAAGTCGATCACGTGGCGCTCGACCATCGTTTCGGGCGAAACCGAGGCGATGTCCTCGCTGACATACTCGGCCAGGCGGCTGTGCGCCGAGCCGTGGATCATCAGGAACCGATCGACCCGCAGGTCCTCGTGCATGCACAGGCCTACCGATGGCCGCCATTTCATCCAGCGCGATGGGCCGAACTTGGAAGCATCGAGCGTTGAGCCGAGAAAACTGATGACGGTGGTTGGCTTCATGCGCCTAGTTTATATTCTCTTATATGGAGATATACAAACTCTAGACTTTCTTGTGGAGCAGCCTCGCATCGATCATCGCTCGGGATTGAAAAATAATCATTTTAATACAGTGCATTATGCGATCTTTTTTCTCCAATAATCCAAACTGGCACGCCATCTGCAATTACTCTGGCGTCGGGTCGGTCGAACAGCCCGGCGCAAGCGGAACCAAGAGGCGGTCGGAATGGGCCGGCCGCCTCCGAGGTCCGAGGATTTCAAGGAGTTGGACTATGGCCAACAAGAACCTTTTCGCATCGGCGTTGTCGCGGTTCCTGCCGCGCGCCGATACGGTCAACCAGGCGGGTGGGTCCGCCTATGCCTATCGGCCCGAAGCCAAGCTGGCCCAGCTTGCCGCAACCGGCACACTGTCTGATGGCTTCTACTCGAGCGCGGAGACCCAGCTCGCCGATGTCGTGCTGGCCGCCAAGGACGTCGATCCCGAATGGGTCGCCAAGTGCGCGGTCTATGCCCGCCAGTCGGGTGCCATGAAGGATATGCCTGCCTTGCTGGCGGCTTACCTGACGATGGCCCATCCCGACCTGTCGGTCGGCGTGTTCAAGCGTGTGATCGATAACGGCCGCATGCTGCGCACTTTCGTGCAGATCATGCGTTCGGGGCAGGTCGGCCGGGCCTCGCTCGGCTCGCGCCCGAAGCGGCTGGTCCGCGAATGGCTGGAGCAGGCGTCGATGGCGCAGCTGATGCAGGCGGCCACGGGTAACGACCCGAGCCTGGCGGACATCGTCAAGATGGTCCACCCAGCACCGGCCAATGCCGAGCGGCGCGCCTTCTATGGCTGGCTGATCGGCAAGCCCTACGATGTCGCGGCACTGCCCGCCGAGATCGCGGATTTCGAGGCCTGGAAGCGTTCGCCCTCGGGCGAACTGCCCCAGGTGCCGTTCGAATGGCTGACCGCTTTCCCGCTCTCGCCTGAGCAGTGGGGACAGCTTGCCACCCGCATGGGCTGGCAGGCGCTGCGGATGAACCTCAACACGCTGGCGCGCAATGGCGCGTTCGCGGTGAACGGGGTCACCGAAGCGGTCGCGGCCCGATTGGCCGATCAACAGGCGATCGCCCGCGTTCGTCCGATGCCCTATCAGCTGATGGTGGCAATGGGCCAGGTGGGTGACGGTGTGCCGCTAGCCGTGCAGGCAGCGCTCGAAAGCGCGCTCGAAGCATCGCTGGTATCTGTGCCGAAGCTGGAAGGCCAGGTTGTGGTCTGCCCCGACGTCTCGGGCTCAATGAGCTCGCCCGTTACTGGCTACCGCAAGGGGGCCAGCTCGAAGGTGCGGTGCATCGACATTGCCGCGCTGGTCGCTGCCGCAGTGCTGCGCCAGAACCGCGATACCCGGGTGATCCCGTTCGAAGTGGACGTGGTCAAGCTGAAGCTCGACGCCAGCGCCCGCGTTGCCGTGAATGCGGCAAAGCTGGCCGGGGTTGGTGGCGGCGGGACCAATGTTTCGGCTCCGTTGGCGCTGCTCAACAAGGAGCGCGCGCGGGTCGATACGGTGGTGATCGTCTCGGACAACGAGTCCTGGGTCGATGCTTCGCGGCGCGGCGCCACGGCGACGATGAACGAGTGGAACAAGCTGAAGGCCCGCAACCCGGGTGCGAAGCTGATCTGCATCGACATCCAGCCCTATGGCTCCACGCAGGCCAAGGACCGGGCAGATATCATGAATGTCGGTGGCTTCACCGACGCGGTGTTCGACGCGATGGCGCGCTTTGCCTCTGGGCAGTCGCGCGATTGGGTCGAGATCGTTCAGACTACGGAGGTATGAAGGAAAAGGATCACGGCGAATGCCGGAAGGACTACATTGATAATGTCGGTGTCGCGGGTTCGATCCCCGCCTGTCCTTCGGGGCAGTAGCTCAGTTGGTAGAGCACGAATGTCTTTCCAAAATCTGGTCGCCGTGACCCTGCAACAGAATTCAGGAATTGCCGTGGCGAATGCCGGTGGGACTACATGTCTCCAAACCGAAGGTCCGACGAGTAAAGCGCCCAGAACCGCTCGCGGTGACGGGAGATGCGGGTTCGAACCCCGCCGCCGACACGTAGCTTAAGGACCGCGTCTCGCCATCCTTTGTCGCCACGGCAAACCCAATTCACGGCGAATGCCGGGCAAGGACTACATCCTGTCACGATGCAGGTCGCGGGTTCGAATCCCGCCGGGTCCACCAAGTGCGGGCCCGTAGCTCAGCGGATAGAGCGGCGCCCCTTGTGGGCAATGTCTTTCCCACTCCTCGTCGCCGTGGAACCGATCAATGCTGGCGAATGCCGACGGGACTACATCGGTAAAGGCCGAAAGGCCGAGCGGTTCGATTCCGCCCCGGAGCAATCCGGCCAGGGTTGCAAAGGGATGTCTCGTCAAACCTCGTCGCCAGTACCAGCAATTCGTCGGCGAATGCCGGTGGGACTACATGGGTAGAGCACCCGCCCTTGCAGCGGGAGGTCGGTGGTCCGAATCCACCCTCGGAGCAATCCGAAGTAGCTCAGTAAAATGTCTCGCCACACTTCGTCGCCGACACCATGATGAAACACGGGAGGTCAGCGATGACCAGTACGACTTTTGAATTCCAGGCCGTCGAAGGCGGCGTGCCGATCAAGATGTGGACGCGCGGTGTGCCGGTCGACGACAAGGCGCGCGACCAGCTTTCACGCGCGGCGAAGATGCCCTTCATCTTCAAGCATGTCGCGGCGATGCCCGACGTCCATGTGGGGATCGGCGCGACCGTTGGTTCGGTGATCCCGACCAAGGGCGCGGTAATTCCGGCAGCGGTCGGCGTGGACATCGGCTGCGGCATGATGGCGGCGCGCACCTCGCTGATGGCGCATGATCTGCCCGACAGCCTTGAAAGCATCCGCTCGGCGATCGAGCAGGCGGTGCCGCACGGGCGCGATGTCGGCCGGGGCAAGCGCGACAAGGGTTCGTGGGGCTCTCCGCCCCCGGCGATTGTCGAAGCCTGGGCCGTGCTGGTGCAGCGCTTCGAGCGGATCTGCGACAAGTTCCCGCGATTGAAGAACACCAACAACCTGGTGCATCTCGGCACGCTGGGAACGGGCAACCACTTCATCGAGCTGTGCCTCGATCAGGAAGCCCGGGTCTGGGTCATGCTCCATTCCGGCTCGCGCGGGGTGGGCAACGCGATCGGCTCGTTCTTCATCGAACTGGCCAAGCAGGACATGCGCAAGTGGCACATCAACCTGCCCGACGAGAACCTCGCCTACTTCCCGGAAGGGACCGACCATTTCGACGACTACGTCGAGGCGGTCGGCTGGGCGCAGGACTTCGCCGCGCTGAACCGCCGCATGATGATGACCAACGTCATCGCCGCGCTGCGGGGCCAGATCGCGAAGCCCTTCGATGCCGAACTCGAGGCGGTGAATTGCCATCACAACTACGTGACTAGGGAAAACCACTTCGGCGAAAACGTGCTCGTCACCCGCAAGGGGGCAGTGCGCGCGGCCAAGGGCGTGCTGGGTATCATCCCGGGCTCGATGGGGGCGAAGAGCTTCATCGTGCGCGGGCTGGGCAACCCGGAGAGCTTTGACAGCTGCAGCCACGGTGCAGGACGGATCATGTCGCGCACCGAGGCCAAGAAGCTGGTGACGCTCGACGAGCACATCCGCGACACCGAAGGCGTAGAATGCCGCAAGGACGCGGGCGTGATCGATGAGACGCCCAAGGCCTACAAGCCGATCGAAGCCGTCATGGCGGCGCAAGTCGACCTGGTGGAGATCGTCCACACGTTGAAGCAGGTGGTCTGCGTGAAGGGGTGATCCCTTTTGCGCAGGCAACCAACAAATCTTGAATGACGGGGCCATGATTACAATCGACGGATCGGAAGGCGAAGGCGGGGGGCAGATGGTGCGCAATTCATGCGCGCTATCGCTCGTGACCGGCGAGCCATTCCGGATCAGCAACATACGCGCAAAGCGTTCGAAGTCCGGCCTGATGCGCCAGCATGTGACTGCGGTGGAAGCCGCGTGCGTAATTTCGGGCTCGGAATGTGCCGGCCTTGCAGTCGGCGCGTCAGAGCTCGAGTTTCGTCCCGGCCGGGTGATCCCCGGCGAATATCAGTTCGCAGTCGGCACGGCGGGCTCAACCGGCCTCGTGCTCCAAACCGTACTGATGCCGCTCATCCTTGCCGATGGTCCATCGCGCCTCGTTCTCGAAGGGGGCACGCACAACATGCTGGCGCCGCCGTTCGACTTTATCGAGCGCACTTTTCTTCCGGTGATCAATCATATGGGGCCAAGTGTTTCTGCGCGGATCGTTCGGCACGGGTTCTACCCGCGAGGTGGCGGACGAATCGAAGTCGACATCACGCCTGCGCCTCTCCTGCCGGTCGACTGCGTCGACCGAGGTGATCCTGTGGGCGTGAACGCGCGAACGATCTTCACCGGCCTGCCGTTTGAGATTGCGGAGCGCATGTTGACGCGCGCGAAGCGCGACCTTGCCGACTGGCCCGACGACGCCTTTGCGGTCCGGGAGTTACCTCCAGAACAGGGGCCGGGAGTGATTCTGATGCTGGAGGCTCGCTATGCCAATGTCAGCGAAGTCGTCAGCGGCTTTGGCCAGCTCGGCGTGCCTGCCGAACGGCTGGCGAAGACAACGGCCGCGCGCATGAAGGGCTATGTTGAAAGTGAGGCATTTGCCGGGCCCTATCTCGCCGACCAGCTAGTTCTGCCTTTCGTATTGGCGGGAGCTGGGCGATTTTCAACCGTGAAGCCCACCCAGCACACACTGACTGCGATCGACATTGCGCGCCGCTTTACTGGAAGGCGGATAGAACTTGTCCAGCAGTCGCGTGGTGAGCATGTGCTGACGGTCGGATAGGCAGAGGATTTTTTGCTCGAACGGTGCCGGACGCCTTTCGGAATGCATCGACTCCGGCAGATCAGGTCCGCTCGAGAATCCATGAGTTGATATCTTCTTCCGCCCAGGCGACCGCATAGCCACCAAGCTGAACCGGTTTCGGGAACTTTCCTTCGGCCATCCAACGGTAGATTGTGGATCGACCGAGGCCGACCCGATGCTGGACCTCCTTTAGCCGAATGAGACGGGTGATCCGGCGTTGCTCGGGTGGGGCCAATGGTTCTGTTTCAGCCATGACGCCCTCCGAAGCCCGTGCCGCCTTCACCCAGTAGAGCATCCTTGCGTTCGAGCTCGTCGATGTGATCGGCGAGCAGCCTCGCCACTCGGTGGGCAGTTCCCTTTGCCCAACGGGGCTTCACGTCGTGGACCTGGTTGCCAAGGACGCGCTCGAGCGCAGAGGGAAGTTCGCCGACCAGTTCCTCGAAGAACTGGGCGATATCGGTCTGAAGCCAGCGAGTCGCCTGATCACCGCCAGCCCCCAAGAACAACAGCAAGTGAGCATGCGGCGCCATGCCTGATGAAGCGAGGATGCGCAGCGCTTCGCCAAGGCTGGGGCTTCTCTCGCCGCACAGCGTCCGACGCAGTGCATCCTTATGAAGGTCGGCCTCGCGCGCGATTTCGCAGCGGTTGCGCCCGCTCCGTTCAACGGCCGTTTGCAGCAGGTGCGCGAGGTCGCGCCGGGTTTGGCTTTCTCCAAGTACGCCCATGTCGATCACGGTTGTTTCTCCTCTGGCTAGCATGATCGACTCACCGGCTATGCGAAGAGGAAGGGTGTAGGAAAATGAAAAGAACATAAAAGGAACAAAGAGGAAGGCGCGAATCAGACATCTCCTGCGATTCGCTCAGAAATCGGCCGATTTGGCGCGGATTCCGACCTCATTGGCGCGATCTTCGGCCTGATTGGCGCTCAAGGAGATCGAGGCAGCGCGATTGCCGGCTCGCGCACCTCTTGATGTCGCTTTTTGCTTGGTCGGCAGGCCCCAAACAACGGTCGCGATTTCCTACAGGGGCATCGAGGGATCACGAAGAACAGACAGCGAACGGACCCACCGCTTGCTGCTCCTTCAACCCTCGAAAGGCCCTGCCTCATGAATACCCCTCTCCAGTTTGCCCGGCACACCCAGCTCAAGGACTACATCCTGCCCGCACTGGTTGCCCTCGCCGGTGCCGGCGCGGCCTATGCCGGCGCCGACACCACCTTCGATCCCGCTCTCGTGAAGTTCACCGATTTTCTCGAGGGCTCGGGCGGCAAGATCATCACCGTGCTCAGCCTCGCCGGCGGCCTCATCGGCCTCGCTTCAGGCCGCTTCACGCTCGGTCAGATCGCCGTTCCCGTGGGCGTTGGCATCGGCGTCGGCACTGGCGTGCCGATCGTCACCTCGGTCGTGACCGCGGTCATCTGAACAGCGGATCCGGTCACGGCGGGAGGGCGGCATCATGGCTGACAAGTACCTCGTACCCCAACGGCTCGACGATCCGGAGCTCATTGGCTTCTGGACCATCGACGAGTTCGCGGGGCTGCTGATCCCCTTTGCCTGGGGGATCCTGGCGCAGCACATCTTCATCGGGATCGCTCTCGCCTTTGCGACCTGGTTCGTCTTGCGGAAGGCGAAGTCCGGAAACGCGGGCTCGGCGCTGGTGCATGCTGCCTACTGGTACATGCCCGGGGGTTTCCTCGGGCTGAAAGCCACGCCGCCCTCCCATTGCCGCCTCCTGGCCGGCTGAGGGAGACGAGCGATGCGCGCAGAATTCGCATACGAAGAGGCCCAGAAATACTTGCGTCAGCGCAATTGGCTGGCGCTGGTCGCCGGCGGCCTCGCTGTCACTACGCTGTTCGGCGTGGGCGCGGCAGCAACCCGGGACCGGGAAGTCGTGCTGGTCCCGGTGACCAGCGAACGGCTCTCGCTCTCCAGTGCCGGACCTGACGCGCATTACCTCGAGCTCGTCACCCGCGACACCGCGCTGATGCTGCTCAACCGGAGCCCACAAGGCCTCGACTACTGGATGGCCGAGATCCTGAAGCTCGCCGATCCGGCCGCTCACGGCCGCCTCAAGGCCGAGCTCGTCAAGATCGTCGACGAGCAGCGCGGCTCGGACATCAGCCAGGCCTTCGTCATCCGCAAGATGGAGGTCGATCCGGCCGCCCTCACTTCGACCGTCACCGGCACGCTCAAGACCTTCGTCGGCGCGCAGGTGATCGCCAGCAACGATCGCAGCTTCCGGTTCCGCTGGAGCCGGCATGGCCTCGCCCTCGGCCTCGTCGGCTTCGAGCAGCTGCAAGACCAAAGCCAGAAGGACTGAAGACGGCCATGAGCTATCTTACCCCAACGACCGTGCTTGGCACCGGTCTCGCCTGTTTCGGAATAGGCGTCACTCGCCGTATCGACACCGGTTTCAAGGCGCTCGGCGCCGCCCTGTGCGCCCTCGCGTTCAGCGCGTCGCCGGCCTTCGCCGATCAGTTCGTCGAAGCTGCCGACAACGCCAAGATCGACTGCGTGCTCTCGCGCAGCGAGCTGACGCGCATCGCGCTGGTGGACGATGGCTTTGCCAACGTCTCGAAGATCGCCAGCGCCTATCCCTACAACGATTTCACCGTGACCCATGAGCCGGTCCGCGGCGACATCTACATTTCGGTGCCGCCGCAGTTTGCCGCCGACCGGGTCAGCTTCTTCGCGACGAGCAAGGCGGGCTACGTCTACAAGTTCGCGTGCCGGACGGCCGCCCAAGAGGCGAGCCAGATCTTCGTCACCAACCCGGCGCTGAAGACCCATGACGCCGAAGACTGGGAGCAGGCGGCAGGTCCCGATGAGACCGCGATCCGCCTGATCGAAGCCATGGCGGGGGATGCGGTGCTCCCCGGCTTTACGGCCCGCGCCGAACTGGGGCTCCCCCGCAAAACCGGAGGGATCGAGGTCCAGCTGGTCGCGGAATACTCCGGTGCCGAGCTCGTCGGTCAGCGCCTTATCCTGCGCAACCTTGGCAAGGAGCCGCTCGACCTCGCGGCCGACCGTGAGGGCCCGGCCGGAACAATCGCCTTTGCCTATGGCCGCGATGCGCTGCGTCCCGGCGAGACGACCAGCGCCTTCCTTGTCTTCCGCAAGGGAGGGCTCGAGTAATGGCACATGAAACCGAACGGACGGGCGGTGAGCCCGCCGCCAACAACAGCCAGGTGGCCGCCACTCCGGAGAGCCGGCGCGAAGTCGGACGCCGTAACCTCAATCGCCAGATCGCCCAGCGCCAGAAGGCTTTGCTGATTGGTGTTGGCGCCCTAGCCCTCATCGGCGGCGCGACGTTCCTGTTCAGCGGCGACAAAGGCAAAGGTTCGGGTGCTTCCGGCGAGGCGGTGTCGATCGACACCGGAGGGCTCGTTAATCGCAACCTGTCCGAACGCGAGTTCGTCGCGACTTACGGCAACCGGGCCGATGCACAGGACCGGGAGATCAAGGCGCTCAAGGAAGGCCAGGTGTCGCGCCCCGAGCTCGAACAGCAGCTCGCCGCGCTCAAGACCGAAAATGCGCAGATGCGCACCGACGGCCAGCACGCGATCGATGCGATCTCGGCAGAAAACGCGGCCTTGAAAGCGCAGCTCGACCAGGCCTCGCGCGCGCCGGCTACTCCAGTCATGCCGCCACCAGCCTATGGTCCTGGTGTCAATCCGGGTGTTGGCACCCCGACCCCAGGAGCAAACCGGCAAGGTGCCGACGGCCCGGCAGCGGACGCCAAGGTCAGCCTGATGAGCTTTGAGACCGGCGGAGCCGGACCCAAGAAGCCCGCCGGCGACACCGCCGCCTCGCAGCTCCTGCTGCAGGACAGCCCCGATTACCTGCCGCCTAACAGCTATGCGCCGGCTCGGGTCATTGTAGGTGTCGACGCCTCGACCGGTGTTGCCAGCCAGACCGATCCACTCCCGGTGGTGCTGCGGATTACCGGCCCGGCACGCTCGGTCATGCGGCGCGGCAAGGTGCTGACGACCGACATCACCGGTTGCCTCGTCAACGGCGCGGCCCGCGGCGATCTCAGTAGTGAGAAGGTCTACGTGAAGCTCGCACGCATGACCTGCGCGCAGCCGGGCGGCCGCTACGCGGTGAGCGAGGTCAAAGGCTTCATCAGCTTTGCCGGCAAGTCGGGCGTGCGTGGCCGCATCGTTAGCCGCGAAGGCAGCCTTGTTGGCCAGGCGCTGCTTGCTGGGATCGTCGGCGGCTTTGGCCGGGGTTTTTCCGCCAATGCCAATGGCGTCTTCACCGGCCAGATCGGGGCCGACGGCAAGCGTCAGGCGCTCTCGCCGACCGACATTGTCACAGGCGGCATCGGCCAGGGCGCCGGCGAGGCCGCCGACACGGTGAGCAAATACCTCATCGAACGCGCCGAACAATACCAACCCGTCGTCGAGATGCCGACCGGCATCGAGGTCGAGATCGTCTTTCTCGACGGCGTTCACGTCAGGAGCAACACGAAATGAATTACACGGATTTCCGGCCGGGCTTCAAAGCCCGCGCCGCTACGGCAGCGCTTGCCCTCACTACGGCCTTCGCCGTTGTCAGCCTCGGTCTCGCAGCGGTGACCTCTGCTCCGGCCCAGGCGAGTGACACCTTGAGCGCGGTGCGCGCCGCACTCAAGGCACGCCTTCCCAAGACCCCGATCGACGCGCTCACTTGCGAGGGTTTCGGCGGGCTGTGCGAAGTCGTGTCGGGGAGCACGTTGTTCTACGTCGATGGCTCTGTCCGTTACCTCCTGGTCGGGCGGCTCTACGACATGGAGACGCGCCGTGATGTGACGGCAGCGCGACTGCTCGAGCTCAACCCTGACCTCATCGCCGCCGGTGCAGCACGCGCGGGCGGCGAGAGCAAGGCGCAGGACGAAGAACCGGCAAACACGGTCCCGACCAAAGTCGATCTCACCAAGTTGCCCGCCGATGGCGCTGTGCGCTGGGGCAATCCGGCAGGTCCCAAAGTCGTGGTCTTTTCGGATTTCCACTGCGGGTACTGCCAGCGCCTGACCGGCGAACTCGCCAAAGCGGGGGTTCAGGTCGAGGAACGACCGATCTCGATCTTTGGAGCCAAGAGCCGCGCGCTCTCCGAGGCCGTCCTCTGCGCGTCCGATCCAGCCGCCGGGCTCCACGCCGCCTATGCTGGCGAGGCGCCGAAGACGCGTCCGGGCTGCAAGCCCAAGGGCCTCGATGCGAATGAAGCTTTCGCCAAGGCGAATGGCTTCAACGGCACCCCGGTCCTGGTGCGCGCGAGCGATGGCGCGGTCCTGCAGGGCTATCGCCCCGCAAACGAAATCCGCCGCTTTCTTGGTCTCACCCCGAACAAGGGAGGCCAGTGATGCGCCGCCCCGACGGACATTCCCTCGCTCCGCACCGCTTTGCGGCACTCGCCGTCCTTGTTGTCGCAATTAGCGGCTGCGCAGTGCTGGGCGGCAACGTCAAGGGGAGCTTCTCGTGCCGTGCGCCGGAGGGCAACTGCGCGCCGACCTCGGTGATCGATGAAGCGGCGACCCAGGCCTCCGGCAAAACGCCCGAAGCAATGAGGCCGCCCTCGGCACGCGTCTTGCCGCAGGTATCCGAGGGACGGCTGCGTGTCGTGCTCACGGCCTATCGCGACGCGGATGGGCGGACGCATGAAGCGCGGGTCGTCGAGGTGCCGCTGCCGACGAGCGCAGCGAGCCAGTTCCAGGATCCCGCGAGCCGCCGCGAAGTCGCCCGGGCACTCGCCCGTGCGGTGAGTGTCGCTCGCCATCCTGAGAGTGCGGCGGAGCCGCCGCGCCCGATCGTCTCCCCCGCCGATCTTCCTGCCGATCCTGCCACCACCGCCTTGCCGGACGTGCTCACTGCCCCCTTGCAGCACGCGCCGGCAGGGGGACCCGGGACTGCCTCCCTCCCGACCCGGGTCCCCCACCCAGACGCCCAGAAAGAGGAGCCCGCTCCTCAGGAAGGTCAAAAGCCATGACTTTCTCGCTTGCCAGCGCGCGCGACGCGCTGATGGGCTCGCTGTTTGCGGACACCGCCTCGGCCGAAAAGCCGCGTACGAGCTTCGGTCTCGACATGCTCTCGGACTGGCTCCCGTACCGGGTCTTCGACGAGAGCGCCGGGCTCTACCGCAATGCCCGTTCCAAGGGTTTCATCCTCGAGGTGACGCCGCTCATTGGCGCTGATGAGCGTACCGGTGAAATCCTGGGTCAGTTCTTCTCCGAAGGGCTGCCCCAGGGCGCCTGCCTGCAGGTGCTCAATTTCGCGAGCCCGCGCATCGGGCAGGTCGTCTCGCCGTGGTTCGCGCCCCGCTACGAACAGGGCGGGATCTACGAGGCGATCGCGCGCGAACGGATTGCCCGGTTCTATGATCTCGTCTGGGAGAGCGGTTCGGCGCACGCGCCCTTCCACGTGCGCAGCAGCCGTCTGATCGTCTCGCTTGGCGTGCCTGCAAGTGCCAGCGTCACCGATGCCGAACTCGCCGAATGCCGCGAGGGGCTCCTGGGGCTCATCCATTCGCTGGGTTTGGAAGCCCATGCGCTGCGGCCCTCGGCGCTGATCGGGCTGATCGACGAGCTGACGTCGCCAACCACGGCGCGCGAACCCGAGCGTGAAAGTTGGAATCCGCTCGAGCAGATCGACGTCCAGGCGATCCGCAGCGACATCGAGCTCGAGGTCGAGGACGACCGCATGGTGCTGCGCACCGAGCGGTTCCGCGAGATCGGCCGCGACCGCGCTGGCCATCCCGAAGTCGGCGAATGCCTGCCCGACAGCTTCGATCTGCGCCACTTTGCCGTGCGCGCGTTCCCCGAACGCTGGGCGCCTTGGGAATGCGCGCGCCTCATCGGCGACATGTTCACCGACAAGCTGCGGTTTCCTTGCCCGACTGCGACAATGCTGTGCCTCGTCTATCCCGACCAGGAGGCAGCTTCTGCGCGCGCGGGCTACAAGTTCATGCGCACCACGAGCCTGAGCCAAACCAAGAGCGCGCGCTTCCTCCCCAAGCTTGCCGACCAGTCGGCCGAATGGCGGCATGTCCAAAACGAGCTGCAGGCCGGCAAGAAGCTGGTGAAGCTATTCTACGGGCTCACCAGCTATTCGCCGCTCGGCCAAGGCGATGCGCATGAGCGGGTGATCAAGGCGATCTTCAAGGCCGCAGGCTGGGATCTCGCCGACGAGCGCTTTCTCCAGCTCCAGGGCCTGGTCGCATCCTTCCCCTTGAGCCTCGCCGATGGGCTGGCGGACGACATGCTTCGCCTGAAGCGCATGCGCACGATGCTGTCGACCACGGCGGCCAATATCGCGCCGATGCAGGGCGAATATCTCGGCCGCGCCGTTCCGCATCTTCTGCTTGTCGGTCGCCGGGGCCAGCCCTTCTGGTGGTCGCCGTTCGAGAACGGGGCCGGAAACCACAACATCGCGATCTGCGGCAAGTCAGGCTCGGGCAAGTCGGTCCTGCTCCAGGAGCTTTGCGCGGCCTTACGCGGTGCAGGCGCCAAGGTTGTCGTGATTGACGATGGCCGCTCGTTCGAGCACTCGGTCAAACTCCAGGGCGGCCGCTTCGTCGAGTTCACCCTGGCAGCCGGCTTCTCGCTCAACCCCTTCTCGATGGTCGACGATGCCCGGGCGGCGAGCGATGAAGACTACCGGCTCGACTGCTTTGCCATGATCAAGGCGATCATCGGCCAAATGGCGCGGCACGATGACAAGCCGAGCGATACCGAGCGCGGCCTCATCGACCGGGCGGTAACGACGGTCTGGGACACGCTCGGTTGCGGCGGCAGCATCGACGATATCGCGGCGGCCCTTGAACAGGGCGGCGGCGAGCTTGGGGCAAACCTCGCGACCGCGATCGCACCCTATTGTCGGGGCGGCAGCTACGGCGGGTTCTTTTCCGGCCAGGCCAGCTTCGCGCTCGACGATGATTTCACCGTCTTCGAGATGAGCGACCTTGCGAGCCGCGAGGAGCTGAGGAGCGTCGTCCTCTCGGCGATCATGTTCATGACCGGCCAAGCCATGACGCGGACCTCGCGAGCAACGCGCAAGCTGCTGCTGATCGACGAGGCCTGGTCGATGCTGCGGGGTGGCTCGATGGGCGAGTTCGTTGAGACCTATGCCCGCACCGCGCGCAAGTATGGCGGCGCGCTCGCGACCGCCACCCAGTCGCTCAATGACTACTACAAGTCGGACGGCGCCCGCGCCGCGCTCGAGAACAGCGATTGGATGCTGATCCTCCAGCAGAAGGCCGAGACGATTGCCGATTTTCGGCAAAGCGCCCGGCTCGACATGGACGATCGCACCGAGACCCTGATCCGGTCTTTGAAGCGCTCGGGAGCGGAATATTCCGAGATCTTCATCAAGGGCCCGGAGACCGAAGCGATCGGCCGTCTGGTCCTCGATCCGCTCTCTGCGACGATCTTCTCGTCCGACCCCGACACTTACGCCGCGATCCAGGCGCTCGAGGCTCGCGGCATGCCGCTCGCCGATGCAATCCGCAAGGTTGCGGGCCTCAGCCAAGGAGAGCGCTGATGGCCTTTCACCAGACGCCCTTCGACCACATTGGTGTGTGGTCGCCGCCGCAGCGCTTACTGCCGTTTCTACAAGGGACATGCTTCATCCTCATCGAGGCCTCGCGTTTTGCGGTCTCGAGTCTGCTGATTGTGCTCGGACTGCCGCTCTTTGCTTTCCTGTTCCTTGCGGGCTGGGACTTGGGGCTTCTGTTCACGCAGCTTGCCAATCTTGCCGACCACTACCGCGAGGCGGACGCAATCCGGCGGATTGCCTTCTCGCAGGACCTTCAGGGCGTGTTCCTCGCGACCTCGCTCGGCGTGCTTGTGGCACGCGCACCGCGGTTCCTGAAGCGCCTCGAAATAGCGCTCGCTCCGGCATCCAAGGAGACCACCAATGGCTGATGCTCGACCATTTCAGTCCTTCAATCGTTCCCTTGTGCTCCGGCTTGGCGGCGTACTCCTCGCGGTCTGCCTCCTTCTCTGGGGCGCCTGGGTCAGCCGCGAAGTGGCGCGTCCCCGTGAGCAAATCGTCACCGTGCGCTTGTCTGAAACGATCGCGCGCTTCGTCGATGCCGAAGCGCGCAGCGGGAAGGCACCTGAGGATGGGCAGGCACGAACGCTGGCTTACCTCCAGGCTGCCGAGGCCGCTGTGCGCGAGATGGGCAGCAACGGCCGGGTGGTGCTGGTCGCCGAAGCGGTACTGGCCGGTGATGTCCCCGATGCCACGGGCGAACTCGAACAGCGCGTTGCCGCCAAGCTTGGCCGGGAGAAGCGGCCATGACGGATCTTCTCGCGCGCACGCTGCGCCGGGTCCGGCGTCCGTTGCTCCTTACCGGGATTGTCGCCCTGCCGTTTGCCTGGGCGCCGATCGCCGCTTTTGGTGAGGATCATGCTTTCCTCATCAATGCGAGCCCGAGCCTGCCCAACTGGGCCTTCTGGCTCGACAAGCCGGCGCCGATTTCGCGCGGCAGCCTGATCTTCTTCGAGCCGCCGGCCTCGCCCATGTTGGACAGGCATTTCGGGAAAGGTCCGCATCTTTTCGGCAAGCGCGTGCTCGGCCTGCCGGGCGATGTGGTGAGCCACGAGGGCGCCGAGGTCCTGGTCAACGGGCGCAAGGTCGGCGCGCGCCTGGCGAAAACGCGGCTTGGCGTGACGCTCAGCCCCGGCCCCGAAGGCGTCATCCCGCGGAACTGCTACTACGTCGGGAGCGACCACCCGCGCGGCTTCGACAGCCGCTACGCCGAAGTGGGCTTTGCCTGCCGTGGCCACATCCTTGGCAGCGGGAGGGCGATCCTGTGAGGCGCGCGCTTATCCTTCCGCTCTGCCTTGCCTGCGTCCCTGCGGCCGAGGCTCGTGACTATGGCCAGCAAGGCGCGGTCTTCCCGGTGATCGAGCGCGATCTCCTCGAGCAGATCCATACGAGGCTCGCCGCCATGGAAAAGTCGGGCGAGACTGCGCGGCTCAACCAGGAACTGCAGCGGCGCACGGCGGCCCGGGTCAATCGGCCCGAGCCGGTCGACGGCCTTGTCCGCGCGAGCGCTGCCCGCCGCTGGAGCTTTGATCCGACGATCACGCTCGAGACCGATATTCGAGGGCCCAAGGGCGAGCTTATTCATGCCCGCGGCACGCGGGTGAACCCGCTCGACAGCGTACCACTGCGCGCCGAGCTCCTGTTCTTCGACGGCGATGATCCCGAGCAGCTCGCCTGGGCGCTGAGCCAGTCTAGGGCTGCGAAGCTCATCCTCACCAAAGGCGCTCCGCTCGAGCTGATGAAGGCACGGCAGCGGCGCTTTTACTTCGACCAGGGCGGCAAACTCATCCGCCACTTCGGGATCGGGGCGGTGCCGGCGCGGGTGCGCCAGCAAGGCCGCGCACTCGAAGTCAGCGAGATCGTCCTTCCACCCCGTCAAGGAGTCCGCCCATGACACATCTTCGTCGTCTGGTAGCGGCTGCGCTCGGAGCGCTGGGCCTGATGCTGGCCAGTCCAGCCAGTGCAGATGCGGGCCCCGGCCGCTGCACCGGCAGCTTCGTCAACCCGATCACTGACATCTGCTGGTCCTGCCTGTTTCCGATCTCGGTCGGGGGCCTCAAGATCTGGCCGTCGAGCCGTCCCGATCCTTCCAACCCGACCCTGCCGCTGTGCCTTTGCGGTTTGCGGCCGGGCATCGCCATGGGCTTCTGGGAGCCGGTCCGACTTGCCGACGTCAGCATGAAGCCTTGGTGCTTCGTCAACCTGGGCGGGATGAAGCTCGATCCCGGCTTCGATATCGGTTTTCGCTCGATCAAGGGGCCATCGGCGATCGGTGGGGCAAGCCAGAATTACTCGAGCTGGCACGTCCACTGGTATGCCTATCCGCTGATCTACTGGATGGAGATCGTCACCGATTTCCTGTGCCTGGAATCGGGCTCGATCGACATTCTCTACATCTCCGAGATCGATCCGCTCTGGCAGGACAGCGAACTCACGGCGATCATTAATCCCGAGGCGGTCCTGTTCGCCAACCCGCTCGCGCTTGCCGCCTGTGCTGCCGATTGCGTGTCCTCGACAGTCCACCTGCCGGTTGACGAGATGTTCTGGTGCGCTGGCTGCCAGGGCTCGATGTACCCGATGAACGGCAACGTCTCGGCCTCGATCGGGCACGTCCAGGCATCGCGGCTCGTGCTCTCGCGTTTTGCCTACAAGCTCCACCGCGAGCTCGTCGCCTGGGGCACGATGGGCAGCAAGGGGCTCTGCGGCAAATACCTGATGCCGGTGATGCGCAAGCAGCAATACCGCTTTCAGGCCACCAATCCGAACCCGGCGACCAAGGGCCGCTATGCCTGCCCCCCGATCGGCGCCGCCACCACCTTTCAATCGGCCGGACAGGTCATCCCCGCGATCGGCGAGGACATGGGCTACCTCGTCTGGCGCAAGCGGAACTGCTGCGCGCTATGAACCGGAAACTTCTTCTCATCCCACTGGGACTGGCTCTGCCACTCGCAGGGCTCGCGCTCGCCCAGAGTGCACCCGACGGCATCGACCTCGATGCCATTCGCGCCCGCTCGGCCGAGCATGCCGAGGACGCAGCCGCCCTGGCGGCGACTGTCCGCGGGCGGGCCGAAGCGGTGCACGATGACGCGCTCCAAACCCAGGACCAGGCCCAATCCGCTGGCGCGCGCTATGCCGACAGCCTGCCATCCGCCACGAACAGCATGGATGTCCTCGATTTCGATGCGATGGTTCGCGAGCGGGCTGAGGCGGAAAAAGCGCCGCTTGGCGAGAGCCCGCGCTTCATCGCCTTTGCCAGCCTGTCGATGCCGCCCGAGGCATTGAAGGCCTTGGTGCGCGACATGGGCCGAGCCGGCGGCGTGACGGTGCTGCGGGGCTTTCCATCCGGCGATTCCGCCCGGTTCAAGGCGCTCCTGACCGAGATCTGGCAAGGCGAGGATGCTCCGCAGGCGCTCGGGATCGACCCGCGCCTGTTCCGCGCCTTCCACATCGAGGCAGCGCCGAGCTTTGTCATGGTGGGGAGCGACTTCGCTCCTTGTGATGGCTTCGACTGCCAGGACGTCCCGCCGCCTCACGACCGGATCACCGGCAATGTGACGGTCGGGCAGGTCCTCGAAACCTTCAAAGACGGTGCCGGCCCCGGCGCCGCGCTGGCGCGCCTTCATCTTGCCCGCCTCGAGGAAGGAGAGGATCGATGAGAACAATCCTGACGCTGCTCTGCGCCGGGCTGCTATCGGCAGGCGCGGTTCAGTCGGCCACGGCCCAATCGAATTCAGGGCAGACGACCGCGGACGCGAAGGCTGACGGCAAGGCGTTCGGCAATGCGGTGATCGACCAGGTGAAGAGTGCAGCAACCACTGCACCCGATGCCTCGCGCATTCCCGGTTTCAACCCCGCCGGGACGCAGAGTCTGGAAGATCTGGCCGCCCATCCGGACCGGATCGAGGGCGCGGCGCGCAGTACAGCCACCTGCAATACGGCCATCCGCACGATCGAGGACTCGATGAACAATCGGGCGCGCTTCTCACCCCAGGAAATCAAGAGCATTCTCGCGCGATCGGGCAAGATCAGCGAGACCCCGCTCGACTACACCAGCGGCATGTCGGTGTCCGGCTCGAAGGGCAACTGTGTGCCGCTGCCGCCGGGCACCGGCTCGGTCGGCACTTACATGGCGACCTGCAACACCGGCTACACGGCCGAGCAGAAGTCCGCATCCTGTCCGATTACGCTCGATCCCAGCGCGGCCCCGCGACAAATCTATGGCTATTACTGCGTCGGCGGCAGCGGGGTCGATCCCGCCAGCATCTACGCTTGCAACCATTATCCGGCGCCGCAGTGCACGGTCACTCAGTCCTGGCCGATCAACCTCTGCGATCCCTATTTCGGGATCTACTGGGGCTGCAATTACCGCGACTTACGTGTCGACTTGGTGAGCTGCACCGCCCCGGTCGAGGGCGCCACGCCCTACACCACGACCACCGAAACCGTGGTGACGACCCAGCGCAATGAGAGCCAGTGCTCGGGTCTTGCGGGCGATGCCAATTGCTCGCAGGACAGCGAGGTCTGCACCGACAGCGATCCCGTCACCCGGATCGTCGACGGCGTGCCGGTGACCGAGCCCTGTTGGGCCTGGCAGCGCAATTACACCTGCTCGGCCAGGATCGCCGGCAATGATTGCAGCGAGCTCGAGGCGAACGGCAGCTGCCATTTCGTGCGCGAGGATTGCCTGACGGGTGACAGTACCTGCTCGACCGCCGAGCGCGTCTACGAGTGCCCGGTGCCACCGAGTGAGAGTTCTGGCCAGCAATATGTCTGCGATGGCGACGTCTACTGCATCGACGGCTCGTGCGAGACAATCCAGCGTGAAGCCAACGACGAATTCAAGGACGCGGTCGTCGCCTTGAGCGCGATGGACCAGGCGCGGCGCGAATTCGATCCTGGGACCATGACCCTGTTCAAGGGCGAGCGCGAGACCTGCTCGTCCAAGGTTTTCGGCGTGCTCAACTGCTGCAAGGGCAAGGGCTTCCCGCTCATCCCGGGCATCCAGCTCCTGGTCGCGCTCGGCTGCGGTCGCGAGGAAATTCTTCTTCATCAACGCGATGCGCAGGGCCTGTGCGCCTATGTCGGAACCTACTGCTCTTCGAGCTTCCTTGGCGTCTGTCTGACCAAGAAGAAGGTTTACTGCTGCTTTGAATCCAAGCTGACCCGCATCCTGCAGGAGCAGGGCCGCGCGCAGCTGCCCAAGCCCTGGGCCAAGCCCAAGTCCGAGCAGTGCCTGGGCTTCACGCTCGACGAGTTCGCCCGGCTTGACCTCTCCCGGATGGATTTCTCGGAAGTCTACGCCGAGTTCACCGACGCTGCGCGCCTCCCCGACGAGCTGCAGACCTCCGAACTGATCCAGCAGAAGATCCGCGACTATTATGAAAGGAGCAGCCAGTGAGCGCGCTTCGTACCTTTGTGACCGCCGCCCTCACGGCTGCGCTGGTCGTCCCGCCAATGCCGCTCGTCGCCCAGGACCATGGCTCGGATCAAGCCGTGACCGCCGGCGAGGCCGATGCCTTCTACTGCGGTGAGCGGCGTCTCGGGTACTGGTTCTACTGCGTGCGGCCCAAGCGGGCCGAACCGCGCGAGCAGGGATCGACGCCTCAGACGCAGTCGGCAACGGCCCAGCTGGAAGCCGTCACGGCCGAGCTACGCGAATTGAAGGCCCGTGCGATCATCGAGCCGACGCCTCAGAACGTGACCGCCTACATTCGTTTCCAGCGTGAGCAGCTTGATCGGGCCTCACTGTTTTCCGACGTCTGGCAGCGCGCGATCTGGCAGCAGCCCGAGCTTGACTACACGCTCGAGCGCCCCGTCGGCACGCTCGCCAAGCGACAATGGCAGGACGCCCGCGCCGCCGAGCGTGACACGATCATGGCGCACCTCGGTGACCGCTACGGTCTGTTCTATTTCTTCGCTCAAACCTGCGGCGCCTGCGAAGTCATGAGCCCGATCGTCAAGGCGGTCGCCGATCGCTGGCACCTGACGGTCCGGGCTATTTCGACCGACGGCGGTCCTTCGCGTCATTTTCCGCAATACACCGTGGAGAACGGGCAGCGCCCGCGCATGGGGCTTGAGCCCAAGATCACCCCGGCGCTGGTCCTGTGGGACAGCGAAGCGGGGCGCGCGATTCCGATCGGCTACGGGGTTCTGTCGGCCGACGAGCTGCAGGACCGCATCTTTCTCCTGACCTCAAAGGAAGCCGGCCATGATTTCTAAGCTGCGTACAGCGGCGCTCACGCTTGCCGCCACGAGCCTCGTTGCAACGCCTCTCCACGCCAATGTCGGCGACAGCATGGACCGCTTCATGAACGAGATGGGCGGCGCGGCCAATGTCACAGGGCCGAGCGCCTTCCAGGGCCAGTCGGCGGGCTATTACAGCCTCGGCAATGTCTGGACCCGCTTCCCGCAAAAGACGACCAACATCGCCAACCTCCAGCTGCCCAAAGCGCGGGCCGGCTGCGGCGGGATCGACATCTTCGCGGGAAGCTTCAGCTTCATCAACGCGAGCGAGATGGTCGCGCTGCTGAAAGCGGTCGCCAACAATGCGGTGGGCTTTGCCTTCAGCCTGGCGATCGACACGGTCTGCCCTGAGTGTTCGAAGATCATGCAGGAGTTTGCGCAGAAGGCGCAGCTCATGAACAACCTGTCGATCAACTCCTGTGAGATGGCGCAAGGGCTGGTCGGAGGAATCTGGCCCAAGGGCGACTTGGCCGACAAGGCGATCTGCGAGGCGATCGGCAACAGCGAGGGCATCTTCACCGATTACGCGGCGGCCAAGCATGGCTGCGGCACGCGCGGACAGCGAAGCGCGACCAACTCCGGGGCAGGCGCAAACTATGCCGACGTGAACCCGGCTGTGGCGCGCAATTACACCTGGCACGTCCTCAAGAAGTCGGCCTTCTTCAATCCCGGTGGGACATTCGACCGCGAGCTCGCCGAATATGCGATGACGCTGATTGGCACGGTCATCTACGTCCCGCCCAAGGACGATGAGCCGGGCAAGTTCGTGCCGTTTGCGGGCGATGCATCCTCGACCCTGGTGACCGCGCTGCTCGATGGGACGCAAGGCCAGACCATCCGGGTCTTTTCCTGCGACGAGCCGGACCTGTGCCTCAATCCGACGTTCCGGGACATGAGCCTCAGCTCCGCCAAGGCAATCCGGCCGCGGGTGGCTGCGCTCATCGGCAGCATGGTGGCTGCAATCCGCTCGGACACCGCGATTGGCGATGCCGAGAAGGAGCTGCTCCAGGTCGCATCGGTCCCCCTCTACAAGATCCTGACGGTCCAGGCCGCCTATGGCCGGGGCATGGCGACCGATGATCGCGACACGCTCGCCGAGATCACCAGCATCGATCTGCTCTACGCGGTGCTCGACCGGATCGTGTCCGAGGCCGGCCGCTCGATGGCGAGCTTCATCGCAGCCGACGAAGCCAAGCTCGCCATCTGGCGTTCGCAGGTCGCGGACGTCCGCTCAAGCCTCGCGCAGCGCCAGGCGACAGGGCAAGCCAAGGTCTCGGCCATCATGCAGATCATCGAAAAGACAGCGATGATCGAGAACATGCTGGCAGCCTCGATGTCGCCCTCGATGGCGGCATCGCTCGACTGGTCGCGCGCGCTCCAGTCCCGTTCCATCGTCCCCTAAGGCGAGACAAGTCATGATCGAGATCTTCACGGTCGGCGGCGGCGAGTACATCGTCAATGTCTTGAATGCCGTCGCCAGTTGGACGGGCGCGGGTGGCTACAAGAGCCTGATCCAGGTGACCATGGTGATGGGGCTGGCGCTCGCAGTCATCGTGCTTGCCTTCAATCAGGACTGGCGGGCCTGGCTCAACTGGTTCCTTGGCGCTACGCTCATCTACATGTGCTTGATGGTGCCGCGCATGGACGTCCAGGTGACGGACCGGGTCAACCCGAGCCTAGCCCCTGAGAATGTCGCCAACGTGCCGCTCGGTCTCGCGCTCATGGCGAGCTTCACCAGCCAGGTCGGCGATTATCTCACCCGCTCGGCCGAGCTCGTTTTTGGCCTGCCGGACGACCTCAACTACTCGAAGAACGGCATGATCTATGGCGCTCGGCTGATGGAGGCGACGCGCTCCCTGCGCATTTCGGACCCGGAGTTTGCCGCCAATCTCGACGAGCATGTCCGGCAATGCGTGTTCTATGACCTGCTGCTTGGCCGCTACTCGATGAAGCAGCTCGCCGAGAGTGATGACATCTGGACCACGATCGCGCCCGGAAGTGCGGCTCGGGCCCAGAAATTCCTGACGCGGCAAGCCGATGACAGCGTGACCGCTTCGATCGTCACCTGTCGCGATGCCTACACCGCGCTATCGAACCAGTGGGCGGGGTTGATCGATTCCATGGCGCTCAGCGCCGGACGGCAGCTTTATCCGCGTCAGAACGCGGCACTCGCCAAGAGCAAGCTGCTTGCCGACCTGCCAGTCGCCTACCAGTATCTCTCAGGCGTGTCGAAGAACGCGAGCTACATCTTCCGCCAGGTCCTGACGATCAACGCCATGAACCAGGCCATGCATGGGTTCGCCGGCGCGAGCGGTACCTCAAGCATCGACGTCTTCGCCCAGACCCGCGCCGATATCCAGACCGAGCGGACCTATGCCTCGATCGCGGAAAACGCGATGAAATGGGTGCCGATCCTCAATGTCGTGCTGACGGTCGTCTTCTACGCGATGTTCCCAGTGATCTTCCCACTGTTCCTGATGCCGAAGACCGGGCCAGTAGCGCTGCGCGGCTACATCACAGGGTTCTTCTACCTCGCGGCTTGGGGCCCGCTTTTTGTGATCCTGCACATGATTCTGATGTTCAAGGGCGCGAGCGATGTCGCGGCCGCCGGAGCCGGTACCGGCCTGTCGCTCGCAACCTTCGCAGGCATGACCGACGTCAACCGCGATATCGGGCTTCTGGCTGGCTATCTCGTGGCCTCGGTTCCGTTCCTGGCCGGCGGCGTCGCCAAGGGCGCGCTCGCAATCTCCGGCCAGGCAACCTCCTACCTCAACCCCTCGCAGAATGCGGCCGAGGAAGCGGCGCGCGAGGCGAGCACCGGTAATGTCTCGCTCGGTAACAGCAATCTCGATAATTCGACGGTCTTCTCACGCCAGTTTGCCCAAGGGGCGCTCAATCCGAGCATCTCCTACGGCGCCCCGCAGACGCGCGGATTCAGCGATGTGGGCACCCAGACGACGAGCTTTGGCGAGGCCGAGTTCGCGACCGTGCCGAATTCGCAGTACCCGTTCACGCCAACGCTCGGGCAGGATTTCACGAGCAGGCTCTCGACCATGGCGAGCCAGAGCCGGGGGCAGAGCGAGACATATTCGAACCTGGCCCAGCAATCGACCAGCTCGGCCGTCACCCGGTTCAACGAGATCCGCAACGCCTACAGCCAAGGCCGATCCTCGGAAACGGTCAGCGGCACTGGCAGCAACGACAGCATCGGTGCAGCCTTCAGCGAGGTCGACAATGCCTCCACCACCCTGCAGCGGCAGTTTGGCCTGTCGCGCCGGGCCGCCGACGACATCACCGTGTCGTGGTTCCTCAATGGTGAAGCATCTCTCGGCTTGAAAGGTGAAGCGGGCGTCGGAAGTGCATCTATTGGTGGTAAGGGAGGCCGGAATCAAAGCTGGACCGACAGCGACGTCGGCATTGCGTCTGAGGATCGCAACCGGATTTCCGGGACGCTGCAGCAGCTTTCTGATACGCGGAACTGGTCGAGCACGCGCGAAGGGTTCCTGCGCCAAACGAGCTCAAGTTCGAGTTCGCAGGTCTCGACCAGCGCCGCGGGTCTCAGCCGCTCGTTGACCGAAGCACAGACCTATTCGGTCGAAGCACGCCGCGCCGAAGAACTGGCGAGCCGACTTGAGAACCAGGCCTCCTGGTACGAAGGCGCGAACGCTGCCGGCTCGCTCAATCTCAGCCAAGTGTATCGGGAATGGGGCATGGCGGAGCTTGAAGCGAACCGCGACTATTACGGCCCAGTCCGCTTCGACGACATCAATTTCCAGATGAGCGCACAGGGCCAGCAGCTCCAGGCGCGGTTCGTGGAGAGCTACGCCGACCGGCTGCACGATGATATTGAAGGTCAATTGACGCTGCCCGAGTTCGCGCCGGTCAGCCGTCCCGCCGTTACGAGCCAAGGCAGCGTCCGCGCGCGTGGACCCCGTGGGGGCGGTGGATCAGGCAGTCTTGGCGCAGCTCCTGACACCTCGGGTATCAGCGAAGTAGTCCGCGCGGCACAGGCGCGCGGCCGCGGACGGATTGATCAATCGAGAGGCGGTCTAAACGCGATTACCCGCGGAGCCAAAGGGGCAAGCGAGGAGGCGGCCGACGAGGTGAAGGAATGGTAGAATCAGAGGATCAAATCGTTGATGACAACGAACGTGGCAAAAGCGGCTAGGCCGACGAAGATTGTGATCAACTTGATTCGCCCCCAAGGATCAGCCCACGTTTTCTTCCACGTGTACGCAGTCAGGCGATTTTCCGCGATGGCCCGGTCGATCTCTTTGAGACCCTTCCAGTCCTCAGTCGCAACCGGGTCGTCGGATGACTTCAACATAGGGCACCTATTCAGCAGGCAGGCTGCTCCGAAATCGCTGCAATATCCCAGAATTCCGAGCTTAATGCAGCGATTCTCGCACACAAAATCATGGGTGCCAAGCAGATGTTAGGCGGCAGTTTCATGAACTCAGTTCAAGATACCGACAGAAGGCATTCGCGAGTTGCATCTGACGAGGCGTGCGGCATTCGGCCTCGAAAACTTGCGGAGAGCCGACAAGGATCGTGACGCATTTCGCGCGTGAAGTCGCAACGTTCAATCGGTTCAGGCTGTAAAGAAACTCCATCCCGCGCGGCGCATCGGCATGCGAGGAGCTGGCGAGCGAATAGATCGAAATCGGCGCCTCTTGGCCCTGGAATTTGTCCACCGTCCCGACCCGCGCCTGGGGGAGCCGGCGTTGGATCTCGAACACCTGCGCATTGTACGGGGCGATGATCAGTATGTCCGCGATCCCGAGCGGCTTTTCGTTCCCCTCGCGATCGATCCAGGTCGCCCCCTGTGCCAGTATGTCGGAGACCAGTTCGGCGATAACGTCAGCCTCTTCGGATGAGCAATTCTGATTGCCGGAATGCTCGACGGGCAGAAACCTCAGACCCGTGCCATTGGCGATGCCCTTGGCGTTTACCCGCTGCCCGGCCGCTTCCGCCTTCGCTCCGAGCTTGCCCTCGTAAAAGAGCTCGGATGTGAACGCACAGATATCCGGATGCAGTCGCCAGGTGACGTCGAGAAACAGGCCTTCGTCGGGTGCGATGGTTTGCTTGCCCGAAAGCAAGTGGTCGAGAGCAGAGCAGCCGGTACCATCCGGGTGACTGCCTTGCATGGGCTGGTCGAGCTGCTGCGGGTCTCCGAGCAGAACCAGCGTTTTTGCCGCCTGCGAAACGGCCAGCACATTCGCCAGCGACATTTGCGCCGCCTCGTCGACAAAGAGAACGTCGAGACTTTCAAACGCATCCTCGGTCGACCACAGCCATGCTGTGCCGCCTGCAACGCTGCAATCCGCGTTGAGCGCGGCGAAGACCTCCGCATTGTTCTTCTTCGCGAACCGCAGCCGGTCGGTTCCTTCTTCCTTGGACCCGCCTTTCGGCTTTTGGATGCAGATCAGGGCGGTGTTGGTCTCCTCGGCGACCTCAATGACCTTGTTCAAGAGGTTGCGGATCACTTCGTGACCATTGGCCACGATCCCCACCTTCTTGCCTTGCCTGACGAGCTCGCAAATCATGTGCCCACCCGTGTGGGTCTTGCCGGTGCCAGGAGGCCCCTGGATCGGCAACACGCCTGCTGAGATGAGCGGGCCGATGCGCACGCCCGCATCAAGGGGCTTTTCACCGTCGCGCCGCACGGCGCTGCCGTCTGCAATGCGGGGCGCCACGCGCATCAGCATGTCGCGCGCCGCCTGGTAGGTTTCTCCCTCGTCCATGCCATGCTCGCAGACATGAGTTGCCAGTCTGACCAGCGCTTCCTGCATCGGTTTGGACGGCACATGCTCATGTACGAAGACCGCGGCCGGATGTTCGTCCGCCATCGCCGAGGCCTTCTTGATATCGATGGTGCGCTGTTCCCTCGAGATATCCTCAACGGTGCCCAGCGTCTGGCCGCCCTGCGTTCTCAGGCCTTTTCCAGCGCGAATATCGGCTTCCTGCACCGGGAAGCTGTAGCGATCGATCGGGCATTTGGCAGTGCCGCCGACCGTTTCCAAGAAGGTGAGACCTGCGAGGCCAGCGCGCTCGTCGATAAGCTCTTCTGCGGAGAGGTCACTGAGGCGGAAGTATTCCCACCAGGTCGCCTTCTCCTCGCGGCGGTGCCACTCGAGAAGATTGGCCAGGAGCCAGCGCGCATGCTGCTCGGCAGTGCGGTCTTCCGGATCGACAGGCACGCCGGCAGTCAGCTGCTCAATCAGCGGCGTGATCCGCTCGAGCCATTCGGAAAGGCCCTCGCTGGGTCCGCTCTCACCTGGTTCCGGTCTGGTTACCTCAATGCCTCGAGCAAGGAGCTTGGTGCGTTCGGCTTCCAGCCAATCGCGCAGAGCCTCGGTCGAGACACAGTCGTCGCGGTTGTAGGCTTCGACGGTCTGCCTATCCTCCGGCAGAATTCCCGCCGCGTCGTTCAGTTCGAGGCTCACCTGCAGCCGGTTGAGCGCCAGGTTGGCATCGGGAAGACTGGCGTCACGAATATAGCCATAAAGCGGTTCGAGCTTCTTGATGGAATAGCTCTCGACGCCCGCCCGCAGCGAATGGCGGACGACACTCAGCAGATCAACGAACACGAGGCCACGCAGCAGCGAATCCAGTTCGTCTTCGCGCGTGCCATATCGCCCCATCAGCCGTTTCAGCGCGCCAGGCTCGTACCCGCCGTAGTGGTAGACGTGGAGCTGCGGGAAGACCTTCATCCGCTCGAGCACGAAATCGATGAATGTCTCGAAGGCTGCCTTCTCGCCAGCCCGGTCAAGCGCCCAAAGCCCGCGGTACTGCGGCTGGCCTTCCTCACGGAAGTGGAAGCCCAAGAGATATTCCAGCCCATGCTGGCCGACGAAGGAATCCCCCTCGAAGTCGAGAAAGATGTCGCCCTCGCAAGGCTCAGGCAGGCAGTTGAGGCCGAAACCTGCCACCGGCGCCAGCAGTTCGTAGCGCAGTTCACCACTGGCTTTGGATTCGAGCTGGATCCTGGCCTGCTCGCGGACGCGGGTCAGAGATTCTTTCGAGCCACGCTCCGGCTTCCATTGCAGGGGCAGCGTCAGTTCCGCCAGCGCCGTCGCCGTCGTGACGCCGTGATCCTTGAGCTCTGCGATCTGCATCGAGGAAATGCCGGCCACGAGGCAAAGGTGATCGTCATCCCGGCGTTGCTTGTCGCAGCGCGTGCTCCAATTGCAGATATCACAGTTTGACGTCGGCTCCGGGTAGGTCTGCCCGGGCTTTTTGGTTTCGATCGCTCCAAGCAGTCCCTGCTTCACCTGACGGTGATAAGCGGCGAAATCGGCAAGCCGATACCGCTCCGGTTCAAAGTCGGTCCAGGGCGGGATGACGCTGGCGAAGACCGGCATGGTGCCTTGCACTTCCCCGATGAGCTCGGAGTAGAGGCACAGCTGGAGGACGGTGCCGCCTTTCGTTTCCCGGGCGAGCTTGGTGTCGGCGGCCTCATAGGACCAGTTGCCGAGGTCGCTTGGCGTATCAACGCGCTGCAGAATGTCGGCGCGGCCAACCCAGGATCCGCCTCTCAGCGCACCCTGGACGATCACATCAACGCCCGCCCGCATGGCGGCAATGGTTTGGGCGACGGCCTCGTCGCTGACGTCCACGCCTTCAATCACGACGCATGAAAGGCCTTGTGCGCGCAGATGGTCCACATAGGCCAGTTCGTGCTGCTTGCCGCGCTCCCAGAGCGCCTCGAGGGCTGGATCGAAGAATTTCGGACGCGAAAGTTCACCGCGCGCTGCCGCATGCTCCAATTGCGTCAAATGCCGACAATTCAAATAACCTACCAGGTCAGTTGCGCTGAGGCTCAAAGCGCTCTGATAGATCTGCATGCAGTCGACTCTCCTTAGATTGGGCGCCAACGTGAATCACAGAATTACTGCGGATTGGCCATAGCTTCATCGATGCTTCGGAATTTCCGAGTCCGCTTCATAGCATTTTCGTGAACCTCGATATTGCTCGATACGTCGTCGGCGGTGCTCAGCGCCTTGTCAGAGCGTACGTGGAGCGCCTAATCAAGACTTGCGGTGGGGGGAGACATTGTTGCCCCGGATACTGAGCTAAAGATACCCGAGGTAGATAATGTCGAAAGCGCTCCGCGATCTAATCCTGGCCAACGTGCCGCAGGATGGCTCAGCCATTGGTAACATGGCGCTGGTGGCGCTGCTGCGGGAAACTGTGCCAGGACTGACAGATGAAGAATACACTGGAGCAAAGGACGAGCTTGTCGCGGAGGGGCTGCTCGGCAAGGGTCGCGGCCGTGGCGGATCGGTGTTTCTGCTCGGGTTCGAGGACGACGAGGATGATGAAGGCGACGATAACTTCGCGCTGACCGCGCAGGAGCCTGCCGCACCGTCAGCCCCCAAGGCTGCTAGCGGCAAGAAAAAGGCGGCGCGCAAGACTGATGGGCCGATGCAGGTGCTAAGTTATCGCCATACCGAAACGCGGGTGAACAATCCCGAAGTGGGCATGGTCCACCCCGACAATGATCCGGACCAGCCCAAGACGGTGTGGAAATACGATCCCCACCTCGACCCCGAACTGATGTTCGACAGCCAGCGCGGAGCGGTCGAAAAGCTGATCGACGATGCGCTGGCGTCAAGCGATGCCGATGCGATGCGCGATGCGCTGGTGGAACTGAAACGGCTTCAGGAGCCGTATCTCAATTGGGCCGGCAAAGCCGAGGGAACGAGCTTTGCTGTCGATACTGTGTCGCTGCATGTGCATGAACGGGTGGACCCGGCGACGATCCTTGCCAATGCGCGCAAGCGGCTGAAGGGCGAGAACGCGGGTGAGGCATGGCGGCAGGCGGACCTGTTCGCCGCCGCGTTCGAGAACCTGCCGCTTCGGCAAGCGCTGGATTTCTACCACCATGAAAAGGGCTGGTCGAACCGGCTGATCGCAGGCGACAGCCTGCTGGTAATGAACTCGCTGCTGCACAAGGAGTCGATGGCTGGCAAGGTGCAGATGATCTACATCGACCCGCCTTACGGCATCAAATACGGGTCGAACTTTCAACCATTCACCAACAAGCGCGACGTGAAGGACGGGGCTGACGCGGACCTCACGCAAGAGCCGGAGATGATCAAGGCTTTTCGCGATACATGGGAACTCGGTATCCACTCGTACCTGACCTACCTGCGGGATCGGCTCCTGTTGGCCAAGGAGCTTTTGCACGAAAGCGGGAGCATATTCGTGCAGATTTCCGATGAAAATCTACACCATGTTCGCCAAGTGATGGATGAAATATTTGGTGCAAATAACTTTATTTCTAACATTGCTTTTTCGAAAACGTCTGGGCAGACAAGTGAACTTCTTGCAAATGTTGCCGATTATATTGTCTGGTATTCCAAAGAAAAGTCCTCTCTCAAATTCAGGCAGCTTTATTCGACGAAGGTGGTTGGTGGAGAAGGCGGGTCGGCTTATTCGAAGCTCAGGCTAGCCGACGGTTCGAGCCGGCCAATGTCCAAAATTGAGAAGATAGATCAAGCGAGTCTTCCCGAAGGTTCTCGCGTGTACCGCATTGACAATTTCACAAGTCAGCGTCCTCCGGGGAACTTCCCTGTCCCATTTCATGGCAGGGAGTTCGTACCAAACAAGGGATATTGGAAGACACATCTGGATGGTTTCCGGCGGCTCGGTGTCGCGGGCAGAATTGAGGCGACAACCGGCGGTATATACTACGTACGATATTTTGAGGATTTCCCGGTATTTCCGATCAGCAGTAGCTGGACGGATACTGGAGTCGCAGGCTTTGCGTCTGACAAAAGATATGTCGTGGAAACATCGGAAAAGGTGATTGAGCGCTGTCTACTTATGACCACCGACCCAGGTGATCTGGTCCTTGACCCGACATGTGGTTCTGGAACGACGGCTTTCGTATCGGAGAAATGGGGGCGGCGTTGGATTACCTGTGACACATCACGGGTCGCGATCACCTTGGCGAAAAGTCGCCTAATGACTGCGAGTTACGACTACTTCCGACTGCGTTATCCGCATGAGGGGCTGGGTGGCGGCTTTGATTATCAGACTGTTCCCCATGTCACTCTCAAGTCTATCGCAAATGAAGCCGGTCCTGACATTGATACGCTCTACGATGAAATGCACCCCGCTATCGCCCGGGCGCTCGAAGCTTTAAACTCTACTTTGCTTTCTGATCCGCCGGTAGTTTTCAAAATTGCGCAGGGACCGCGTAGTGGAAGGTCGCTGTCTTTTGCCAATGGCGAACGACTTGAAGAGTGGGAAGTTCCGTTTGTTCGACCTCACGAATGGCCGGCAAACACAACGGATGCCTTCGCCGATTTTCATGCGGCTCGACTGTCGATGCAAGCAGCTATGGACGCTGCTATCAAAGTCCATGCAGAACAGGAAACGCTTTACGATAGGCCGGACATAGACAAAAGCCGACTTCGTATTACTGGCCCTTTCTCGGTTGAGGCAGTGCCTGCGCCTTCCGTGCTCTCTCTGGACGACTCTGCACCACCAGAACAAGCTGACGCCACTGTAGCGCGGTCGGGCGAAACTTCTCGCCAGACGCAATGGCGTGACGAACTGATCCGCACCGGCATCCGCGCCAAGGGCGGTGCCATGATGAAGTTCACCGATCTTGAGGCGATCCCCGGCGTCAAGCATCTCCATGCGTCCGGTACGTTGGACAGCGGGGAGCGAGTCGTTGTCAGCTTCGGCCCGGAACACGCCGCGCTTGAACAAAAGCAGGTCGAGCGTGCCATTGAGGATGCCCAGACCCTCGTGCCCAAGCCCAAGTTTGTGGTCTTCTGTGCGTTCACCTTCGACCCGGAAGCGGCGAAGGATATCGACGAACTGAACTGGCCCGGTGTCACCTTGCTCAAGGCTCAGATGAACACCGACCTATTGACCGAGGACCTGAAAAAGGCCCGGTCGTCCAACCAGTCGTTCTGGCTGATGGGCCAGCCAGAGGTCGAACTGAAGTCGGTGGGCGACAACTGGCAGATCGAGGTCCATGGCTTCGACTATTTCGATCCCCGTGAAGGCACGCTGGTTTCCGGCGGCAAATCGAAGATTGCCATGTGGTCGCTGGACACCGACTATGATGGGCGAAGCCTGATGCCGCATCAGGTTTTCTTCCCTATGGCCGGCGCCAAGGACGGCTGGAACCGCCTGAAGAAGACGATCCGTGCCGAACTGGACGAGGACTTGCTGGAGCAATTCCACGGCACCGTTTCCCTGCAGTTCGAAGCGGGAGACCATCGCCGGGTCGCGGTCAAGATCGTCGATGACCGGGGTATCGAGTCGCTTAAGATCATGAACCTGGAGTGATGGCGGTGACCAAGCCAAAGTCGCTCATCATCAACACGCCGTTCGTGTGCCCACAGCAGCATTGGGCACCGAAGCAAGATGGTACGCTGGAAATCGTCCCGGAGCGCCGCCCCGCCAGCTACGAGGTGTTCGACGCCCGTAACAACACCCGGCGCACCGAGAAGCTCGAACTTGTCGAGACGATCCGGGGGCGCGTCGATCAATGGCGTGGTGCCGGTTATCCCGGCGTGACCATCGTCACCCGGCGCCTCCTCGAACACTGGCATGACAACACGGCGCGGGAATACCCGTTCTACTTCTGCCAGCTTGAGGCCATCGAGACACTGATCTGGTGCATCGAAGCGGCGGAGGAATACAAGCAGGGCATCTATGTGCCCGGCGATGGCGGGCCTTGGCAGCGGCTGTGCAACAAGATGGCGACAGGCGCGGGCAAGACTACGGTGATGGCGATGATCATCACGTGGCAGGTACTTAACGCGCTGACGTACCCGAAACGGAACAAGGATTTCAGCCGCGCCATTTTCATCGTCGCGCCCGGCCTGACGGTGAAGGGGCGCCTTCAGGTGCTGATCCCCAGCGCGGGCAGCTATTACGACGAGTTCAACCTGTGCCCGTCCGAAGCCCTGCGGCAGAAGCTCAATCAGGCGGAAATCCTGATCGAGAACTGGCACACGCTGATGCCGGCATCGGAGCCGAAGCGATCCGTGGTCAAGAAAGGGGCGGAGACCGACGAGGCGTTCACCCGCCGCGTTCTCGGCAAGCTCGCCGCGTTCAAAGACATCGTGGTCATCAACGACGAGGCCCACCACGCCTACCGTAAGCCTGCCGAGGTCAAGATAAGCAAGAAGCAGGCAGAGGAAGCCGGGATCGACCTCGACGAGGCTACCCGCTGGATTGAGGGGCTGGACCGTCTGCACAAGACCCGCCGCATCCAGCGGTGCTTTGATCTGTCGGCCACGCCTTTTGCACCGACCGGCAAGGCCAGCACCGATACCGCGCTGTTCGAGTGGATCGTTTCCGATTTCGGCCTCAACGATGCTATTGAAGCCGGGCTGGTGAAGACGCCGCGTGTCGTAGTGCGGGACGATGCGATGCCCGACGCGAAGACCATGCGGTCGAAGCTCTACCATATCTACCGCGATCCTGCGGTGGCGGAGGACCTAAACCGCAAAGCCGAACCCCACGAGGCGCTGCCAAAGCTGGTCAAGGATGCCTACACGATACTTGGGGCTGACTGGCGCGAGACCGCAAGACAATGGGCCGACAGCAAGCATCATTCGCCCCCGGTCATGCTCACCGTATGCAACCGGACGGAAACGGCGGCGCGCATCGAGCACTTCTTCAATCAGGGCGACTGCCATTGGCCGGAACTTCAAGCCCCCGGCAAGACCCTGCGTGTGGACTCCCGTGTTATGGAGAAGGCCGAGGTTGGCGAAACTGCCAGCGCGGACAAAGGGTATGAGGCCCGGCTGGAACAGGTGATCGACGAGGCCGCGATCCCCGAAACCAAGAAGGAACGCCTTCGGGCGATGAAGAAGGAGGAACTGCTCCGCGAGATCATCGACAATGTCGGCAAGAGGGGCGGTGCAGGTCAGAACCTCCAGAAGGTGATTTCGGTCGCCATGCTCTCCGAAGGCTGGGACGCAAAAAACGTCACCCACATCATGGGGCTGCGGGCGTTCACGTCGCAGTTGCTGTGCGAACAGGTCATCGGTCGCGGCCTTCGTAGGGTTGGTTACGACAAGGACGAAAATGGACTCTTTTTGCCCGAGTACGTCAACGTCTTCGGTGTCCCGCTTTCGATTTACGAGCCGGGCGAAGGTGGTGATGCCCCGCCGCCGCCAAAACCTAGCACGCAGATTGATGTGCTGCCTGACCGTGCCTCGCTTGAACTGAAGTGGCCGAACGTCCTTCGTATCGAAACGGTGGTGAAGCCGGAACTGACAGTGGAATGGGCGAAGGTCGAGCCGCTAACCCTCGATCCGGTCGCGACCGTCATCAGTGCCGAGATTGCCCCCGCGCTTGGCGGTGCGGCGGACATGAGCAAGGTGACGGCTATCGACCTGTCATTGCTACCGGAGGAGTTTCGCCTTCAACGGCTGACATTCGTCGCAGCGCGCAAGGCGTTCGCCGAACTCAAAGGCAACTTCAAGGGCAACGAGGAATACCTCGTTTTCCAGCTAATCCGACTGGTCGAGACCTTCTTGCGCTCAGACAAGATCGATATCCCGTCGCTATTCCATGGTGACCCGGTTCGCCGTCGCATCCTTATCGCGCTGAACATCGATCTGATCGTGCGGCATGTTCTGCGGTTCGTGACCGAGCAGAACACCACTGCCCTGACGCCGATCTTCGATGAAGAGAACCCGATTGGTAGCACCGGTCAGATGCGCGCTTGGTACACAACCAAGCCCAACATGCCGACTGTGAGATCCCACATCAGCCATGTGGTCGGCGACTCGGCGTGGGAGCAATATGCAGCGAATGTGTTTGAAAACCATGATGACGTAGTAGCTTACGCCAAGAACGATCATCTTGGATTCCAGATTCACTATTTGTGGCAGGGATCTCGCCGACGCTACATCCCCGATTTCATTGTGAGGCTGGCCAATGGCGTAACACTGGCTCTGGAAATCAAGGGGTCGGATAGCCAACAGAACAAAGCGAAGCGCGATGCTCTGGATGAGTGGGTAAAGGCCGTAAATGCGGTTGGTGGCTTTGGTCAGTGGGTTTGGGACGTCGTGTTTGAGCCCGCCCAGATGCACGATGTACTGTCGAAGCATGTTTGAACATCCGGAATGGCGCAAGCATGCCGCTTCTTGTTCAATCTCGGAGAAATTCGCTGAGATAGTGCTCCACCTTCTCCAGCGTTCTCCGGCGGGGTCTGCGCCCCATGCGTAGGTCCAGGACGAAGCGCGGATCGCCTACTGCCCTTCGCCCGAACCGGGTGGCGGACATGTGGGTCTCCTTGAGATGACGCTCGATACGCTCCAGCAGTTTCATGGCCTACCTCGAATCAGATTTGGCTTGTGTTCTTGGTATGTTCTTATTAGGAAGGCTCTATCGAGTCTAGGATGAATTCCTACATGCCACCTGGACCGCCCCTCGAAAGGCGCCGCCGATGGAGAATGTCAGAGAGGAGCTGGATCGTCTGATCCGGCAGAGAAACGTGGGTTATTCCGCGGTTTCGCGGCTGCTCAATCGCAATCCCGCTTATATTCAGCAATTCATCAAGCGTGGTTCGCCGCGCAAGCTGGATGACGAGGACCGGCGTATCCTTGCCCAGTTTTTTGGGGTCGATGAGCAGGTGCTCGGCGGACCCGCGCTTCCTATGCGTGATGGTTTGGTCGAAGTGCCAATTCTTAACGTCGATGCCTCCGCTGGGTTTGGTGCGATCGCGGAAAGCGAGACGGCCCATACTCGGTTCGGTTTCGATGAGCGGTGGCTGGGCAAGCTGACTCGGGCGAAAGGCCCCAGCCTGTCAATTATCCACGTCCATGGGGAATCGATGGAACCGACGCTGCGGGACGGCGATGAGGTCCTGGTCGACGCATCGGATCAAGGCTCGCGCCTGCGCGACGGAATCTACGTTTTGCGGGTCGACGATGCGCTTGTGGTGAAACGTGTGACGATCCAGCCAGGCGGACGGCAGATCACTATCTCGAGCGACAATGCCGCCTACCCGACCTGGACCGACGTTGAGCGCGCGTCGATCCATGTGGTCGGTCGGGTCATCTGGTTCGGTCGTTCTGTCTGATCGGCCGCGATCAGATCCCTGCAAATCGCTCTCGGTGGCGGGCCACGAAGTCTGCCCTTGGATGCAGTGATCGATCACGCGGCAACCGGATTTGCTGACCGGCCGGCGGAAACAGCTGCAGAAGCTCGGACGGCACCTTGTTGTGTGACACGAGCAGGCAGAGGTTGTCGTCGAAGGTGATGAGGTGGCGGTCGAACAGCCAATGAGCTGTTGCTGACAAGGCTACCCCGTTCTGGATGATGTCAGGACCGCCATCGGCGACCGACCAGATGTGCGCTGCCTGGGCTTCTGCCTTGCCGCCGCCATTGACGATCCTGAGCCCGGTGACCGCACAGGTATTGTCGTAAGCGTCGAGAACGTGATTGCGGAAGTTTGCGTCCCGGATCTTGCGGTTGACGAGCATCTGCTCGACCCGGCGCTCCGCGAAGTGATCGTGCAGGAGCAGATTGGTCTCCGGATCGATGCGTGGAGCATCGAGCTCCAACCGGATCCGGTTTTCGGGATCGAGAGTTTCGGCAAGGCCAGCATTGACGATGGCCACGAAATCCTCGTTCTCGAGCATGCGGACCGACTTGCCGCGCAGGCTCCGTCCGGCATCGCCCGGCTTTGCCATCTCGCGCAGAAACCGCTCGGCAAACCGGCCGCTGCCGTCGCGGTAGGGGACAGGCTGATCGAACTCGAGATAGTCACGGACCCGTGCGTAGAAGTGGCTGGGATCGCTCGGATCGGCATCGATGCGTTCGACGAAGGCCGCGGCGATATAGGCCATTCGCCCGCCAGAGACCCGCGTTTCGCGGTAAACAATCCAGTCGCTCGCGAGCTCTCGCGCAACCGACAGATAATTGCTCGGAAAGTGATACCGCTCGGTGATCGCGTCGTCGTACCGCGAATTGCCGCTGATCTCGAAAACGCCCTTCACAGTCCTGCCCGTAGCCCAAGTCGATAGACACCAGGTTGCCTGGAGAACGCCCCGCCGTCCAGGCTCGAAAGCGAAGAAGTCAGATGCCGATCTCGAAGGGCTTGGTGCGCTCCTTGGTCAGTTCGGGCGGCTTCTTCGAATGATCGTCCTTGGTCGAGGCGCCAGCAGCCAGACCCTTCGCGGCTGCCTGCCGGAGCCGCTCGGTTGCCTCCAACGCCGAAGTCTTTTCGCCGGTGTTGTGGGCCACAGCCTTCCCAAGCTTTTCCGCACTGTCGACCACGAGGGTCAGGTGATCGCGCAGGCGTGTCACGGTCACAAGGAAGGTCTGCTGGTTGGCAAGGTTGCGTTCACGGCTATCCATCACCGCAATCCCGCGATCCGAAGTGAGACCCTGGGCCATATGGGCATTGAGCGCGTAGGCGAGGTCAAGCCGCCTCAGCATCGGGTCCCCTCGCTCGAGTTCATGGCGCAGGCCGGATGACGTCACCAGCGTGACCCGCGCGTCCTCGACCGCTTCAATCCGCGCCTGGTCGGCATTGAACAGGCCCCGCCGATGATCGTTCTCGGTCCAGCGAATCCGATCGCCGTCATGGATCGAAAGGCGCTTCTCCTCGAACAGCGCGAGCCGATCGTCCTTTTCGCCAGGGCGGATGCGGCTCGGGCGAAGAGTTCGCATTCTGCCCTTGGCATCGCGGAGCCGGACCTCGCGAGATTTGTCGTCGATGCTCTCGACCTTGTATTCGCCGCGCGGGAGACGCTGCTGCTTGTCCGGGCTGCGAACATCGAGAACCATGCCGGGGCGGTAGGCCGAAAGGTATCGGAGTTCCTCTCGGGTCGCATTGACCCGCGACAGCACGGTCAGGTCCAGCGGGGTCTTGCCGAGCTCCCCATTGGCCTTGAGCCCGCGTTGCACGGCGTCATTGACCGCGCTGCGCAAGCGCCGGCCAGAGGCATAGATCGCGGTCCTATCGCGGTCCTGTGGTGCCAGCGCTAACCATTGCTCGGCAGCGACCAGCGCGCTGTCGCCCGTTGCCTCAATCGTCGAGCCTTTGAGATGACCGAGGGCGGTATGGACATCGCCCAATTGAGCAGCGGCCTGGGCGAGACGCAGCTGCGGGTCCCGGCCGCGCAGGTTGGTTGTCATGTCTGCGCGCGCGATGCCCGCCTTCTGGACGAGATCGAAGGGTTTGCCCGCATCGACGGCGCCGAGCTGGCGCGTGTCGCCAACAAGAACAAGCCGCCGAACGCCGGCAAGGTTGCCCAGCGTCACCAGGCGTTCCTTGTCGTGGTTCGAGACCATCGAAGCTTCGTCGAGGACCAGGACCCGGTCGCCCAGCTCTTCCTTCGCCTCAGCCTGAAGACCGGCATGGCCGGGGTCTTCCAGGAGCGGCGCCCAGTTCTTGAGCAGCCGAACCAAGGTCATCGACGTGATGCCGGTATCGCGCTCCAGCATCTGCACCAGGGTGTTCTGGACGGCGAGCCCGATGATCTCCTTGCCCTCCTCACCGAGGATCTGTGCCACGGGCTTCAGGACACTGCTCTTACCGGCACCTGCTACACCCTGGATGGCGATCGTCCGGTGGGTCGATGACAGGATCAGGCGCGCAGCCCCCTCCTGGCCAGTATTGAGGACGATACCGTGATTGATGGCAGCGACGGCCTTGACCCGTGCACCTGCTTCATTGCTGTCGAGAAGGGGGGCGACAGCATCTCTCCCGGCTTCGACGGCAGCGAGAATGCGATGCTCACTAGCAAGCGCCTCGCGCGAGGTGAGCCAGCCCTTGTGCTCTCCTGACCCTGGAACGAGATCGCCCGAACGGACCAGCGCGTTGACCCGCGTTTCGACGGCCGCGATCGTTGTGGGCAGACCGAAATCCAGCGCTGCTTTGTACAGGGCCTCACGCGGAAAGGCTGCTTCGCGCTGCGAGAGGTGGCGCACGGCAGATGCCGTTGCCTGGGCAGCGGCAACGGTTTCGCGGTCCTGCTTGAGCACGTGAGCCGGGATTAGCGGATCGGCAGGATTGCTCTTGATTCGCTCGGCAAAGTCCCGAAGCCACGCCTTGCCGCGCTCGATCAGGCTGGTTCCGGATGCGGGCGTGCGAGATGCTGGATTTGCGAGGGTCTGAGCCTGTTCAACCATCGCCGGCAGGTCGAGGCCTGCGGCCTGGGCATGGCCTTGCCAGCCCGACAAAAGTGCGCCCCTGTCGGCGACGGCCTGCTTGGCGCTGCGGGTGTCGAGGGCAGCAATCTTGCCAGCTTCAAGCCCGGGGCCCCGCCGCGCGTCGAGCACTTCCTGGCGCCGCGTGGAAAAGGCCATTACCTGCTCGCGTGTAAAGCCGGCAGCCTCGAAATTGCCGTGTTTGCCAACGGGCCCTACCGCATAGCCGAGCTTTTCAACCGAAAGGCGGAAGCGCGCCATCGTCATGCTGTTGAGGAGCGTGTTGAGCGACCAGAGCCGGTCGTTCTTCAATGTTCGCCATTTGCCATCGGCACCTTTTGTGGCGTTGGCGACTACGGCGTGGAAGTGGAGGTTGGGCTCCTGGTTGCGGTTGGTATCGTGCTGGAACAACGCCACGGTGAGGTTGCCGGTCTGTACCGTGCGCAGCTTCCCGTTTTCGACGAGGCGCGTTTCGGCCGCGTTCTTTTCGGCCCATCGCAGCGTCTCGATGACCGCTTCGCGATAGGCTTCGATGATCCGCTTGTCGCCGCCGACGAGGGCGAGAACCGACCAACTCTTGGGCAGCGAGAAAGTCAGGTCGGTCCCAGCGCGGTGCTGGTTTTCGTGGCCGACCCTGGTTCCGTCGGGGAGCTCGCCTTTGAGGAGCTTGTCGAAGACCGCGGCATCAACTTCTCCGGAAAGGCCCAGCGCTGCGGCGCCTGATCCCACCCATTGACCAGATCGGTCGGCGTCCGCGCTCGCGTAGTAGTTGTCGGCAGCAAAGTAGCTGGCCGCGCCGGAGGCTGACCTGACATTGGCAACCGAAAGCATGGATCCAGATCCTTCAAGCAAGGTGCCCCCTTGCTTTGCGGCCCTCAAAGATCGGGTTCGTAGAAGTCCTGTTCGCCGCTCTCGATGCCGCCTTCGAGCAAGTCCCGCTCGGCCCGTTCGCGAGGATGTTGTCGCTCGTTCGGCCGCTCGATCGGCTGCGGCTTGAGATCGCCCGAACCGGGCTTGTCTCCTGGTATGGGTGCCTTCTCATCAGGGGATGGCTGCGCCCCGTCGGTAGCTTCACTCCTGCCAGAGAGAAGCGGTCCTGGAGGCAGTGTCGCAGCTGTTCCGCCCGCCGCGGTGGCTTCGGTGGCTGCCTCACCCCTGCTCTCATCAAGCGCTCCCCGCACCTCATGGGAAAGCGTGGCTCGGGGCTGTTCGTCGCCCTTCTGGCTTGCCTCGTCGGGCGTGGGCCTCACGCCCTTCAGGTCGAGCTTCAACTGCCGGGGAGCGACCGGCTTGCCGGCACCATCGTCATTCGCGGCCGGCGCACCTTCGGCGGGTTTGGATCGCGATGCAGGCGAAGAGGTGCCCGCTGCGGCTCCCTCATCCCGGGCAGTCGGCTGGGGGCCAGGTTCGGATGCTCGCGCAATGAACCCTTCTGCCAACCGGGGTAAACGGCGCGGCACCAGGGTCACCGGAGCGGCCGGGAATCCGTCCGGGAACTTGAGGTAGCCGGAGAGCCGCGGCAGGTTCATGAACTGGTCCGGAAGGAGCAGTGGTTCGATCTGACGCCGGGGGGTCAGGCTGACGGCGTCGCGAGCATTGTTGTAGCCGTAGCTGTACCCTTCCTCCATGTCGCGCACCTGCCGATGTCCGATAAAGTCGGAACACCAGGTCGCCGTCTCCCGGTCCGCGGTTGCAAGGATGAGCTTGCTTCGAGCCAGCGACGACAAGGTCATCGCCATGTTCTCGCCGTAGACCTCCTTGAGCTTGGCAAAGGCATGGACGCCCGTGACGATCGCTCCTCCGAAATTGCGTGCGGTCTGGAGCCCTTTTTCCAGCGCTGGCAGCCGGTGCAATGCTCCCAGTTCGTCGACCAGGAACCAGATTCTGAGATCCGGTGTGCGCTCCATGGTCATCAGCGTGTTCATCGCGGTGTCGAGCCACAAGGTGAGCAGCTGCGAACAGATCGACATGTCGACGTAGCGCGCGGACAGGAACAGGATCGATCCCGGAGCGGATATACCTCGGGTCCAGTCCCGCACCGAGAAGCGCGGGCTATTGTTGGGCAGCAACTTGAGCGCCTTGGCATTGGCGTTGAACACGGCCCGGATCGACTCCGCCATGCGCGCCGCTTCGGGAGCGGTCAGCGGGTCGGCCATGGTGCCGCGCATGAGCTTGTGGACCTGCGCAAGATCGGCGGTCATGAGCCGGGTCGCGAGCGCGTGGTTGGTGGCCTGCCCGGTGCGCTGGAGATGCAGGCACATCTCGACGAAGAGCATGCGGGCTGCGAGCACCCAGAATTGCTCTGAGCCGCCACCATCGTGTGGAACGAGCGCTTCGGCGGCGGCGTGGAATTCGCCCTCGCTGGCGCAGTCATGGAACACGCTCCAGGTAGGACAGCGGGCATCGAGCGGGTTCAGGATGATGTCGCGCTCGGGGTCGTAAAAGGCCTCAATGAACGCTCCGGTGAGATCGAAAACCACCGCGCGTTGCCCACGCGCCCGGGCCTCGGCGAGGAGCTGGCTCAGGGCCACGGTCTTGCCGGTGCCGGTTGTGCCGATCAGCATCGTATGGCTCTGCTCAAGGCGCCATGGCCAGGACACGCCGGCGAGATGAGCCGGGCTGTAAAAGCCTGCCTCTTCGGTCGCTGCAGCGCCTGCCAGCCGCCATTTCCAGCCGAGCGCGGCTTGCAGCTCGTGAGCCCGTTCTGTGCTGTTGTGCCGGTCGATTTCTGCCTCGAGCTCGTCAAGGGTGACAAGCATCGCGCCGCGCTCGTGCTTGCGCTCCTTTGATTTGCCGCCAAACCGTTCAGCGAACCACCAAAAGGCGATAAAGGCAGGGACGAGGATGAGCGCAGAAAGGCCCATGCCGCGCCGAATGGCGGTGCCGAGGGCAGCTACGGCGTCACGCATTGGAGGAAAGTCGCGAACGACATTGAATGGCAGGCGGACGGTGCCGCCACCGGCCAGTTTCAGCTCCACCAGCTTGCCGGGATCGAACTCCATGAAGGCGTAGCCCGAAGCATAGAGATGCATCCATGCGAGGTAGATTTGGTGGTCGGTAAGCGCCGTGGTCACCTCCCAACAGGAGAGCCAGGCGGCGACAATGAAAGTCACCAAGAGCGGCCCTTTGAGTCCGGCCGCAAACATGAAGCCGAAGTGGCCGAGGAGCTGGCTGCCGCGCGTGAAGTTGAGGAGATTACGCTTCATCGCTGCCTCCCTCGGGTGCGGAGGCGCTGAGCCCGAGCCGAGCGAGCCTGCGATTGTAGGCCTCGTGTGTTCGCTGCCGCAACGAGCCATCAGTATGGCTGGCCAGGAGCGCTTCGAGGGCTACCGTGATGAACAGGTTTTGCCGTGCCGGGTCGAGGGCGCCAGGCCGCTTTCGCGCTTCGTTTTCCCGCTGCCAGGCATCGACCAGTTGATCGCGAATGACGATGCTGACGGAGACCTGCTGATCCCGGGCTTTGCCCTTGATCCAGTCAGCAAGTGGGCGGGGTACGTAGGTCTGAAGACTGAGATGCCGATCCATGTTCTGGGGTCCAATTGACCCTTGCGAACCTGGTTCGATCTTGCGGAAGACAGCGATGAGAGTAAATCAGGAACATTGGCGCGTCAATCGCGATAAACTGAAGCTACTTCAGAGAGTTAGGCGGATTCAATTTGCGCATAAATCGCGAATCCAAGGCATGCTTCATTCTCAAATTGGTTTGACACCAGCCCAAAAATTCAGCGTATCACCCTGATATACCTATACTAAATCTGGCAGTGTCACTGCGTACGGTGTGCTCAGTCTACCATGCTGCGAGTGCGTGATCCGGTCACTTCGCCGAACATTCGGAAGGGGTTGAATGGCCTCGATAGCGCGGAGCCAAAGCGCGTGCGGGCGCCGATGCCCGCACTCCGCTCGTCGCAACTGATCCCGAGCGGAAACGAACCAACGGCGAGCAAAAAAAGGGCAGGAACCGTTCCCGGCTCCCACCCTTTTCGGCGTCAGAATTCATCCAGCATCGACCCGTGAATGGTGTGGACGACACGCGTCGCCAGGTGTGCCGGCAGGGCGCAGTAGTCGCCTTCATCGAGGGCGATATATCCGAGCTCGTCGTCTGCCACGATGTGCTGATTGAAGTAGCTGTGCAGTGCCCGGCGTTCGGCGAGTTCCAGGGCCTCGAAGTAGCTGCGGGATGAAGCAGCGCAAGGTGCAGAATAAGCCATAAAGATCCTCCTGAGGTTGTCTCGAACGACAGAAGGAAGTGCGATGTTCGTGCGCATGACGGGTCAGGGACCGCGCGTCGGCGCGGCCGCGTCAGCGGCGGTGGGGGAAACGATTTTGTCGGGGGAGGGATTCATCCCTTCTCCGGCAAAATGGTGGGGCCCTGCCGTCCTTGAGGCGGCATACGGACGGACATCATGCTGGGCATTCCGTGAGCCAGCCTCTCTACCCTCTCGGTTGCAGGGGGCGGCTTTAGTCGGGCGCCGCTTTTCTCATTTCCTACACCCTGGGCGCGGTGGCAAAGGAGCTATCGAGGGACCACAAAACAAGGGGGCGGAAAGGACTGACATGCCCCGCAAGAACAATCCGGTCGATGCCTTGAAGAAGCTCCGGGAACAGCGCGACGAACTGGCGGCCAAGGAAGCAAAGCTTCGCCACGAGGCTGCGACTGCCCTCGGCCACATTCTGATCGAGTGCGGCGCCGAGACAATCGATCCGGCGCAGTTGCGCCAGATTGTCCGCGCATCAATGGCGCTCGGGATCGAGGAAACGCTGAAGCGGATCGCCCCTGCGTAGCCCCAACCAGCGGCGGCAAGGGGTTCGATGCCCCGCGCCGCCGCATAGCCACCGAGCAAAAGAAAAGGCCCCGATGGCATCTGCCACCGGGGCCTTGTCGTGGGGTAAGGACATTCAGTCCTCGTCGATATCGGGAGCGCCCTCGTTGCCGCCCGAACGGCCCTTGGTGAGGAAGTCGACCTTGTCGGCGATGATCTCGCAGCCGTAGCGCTTGGTGCCGTTCTGATCCTCCCACTGCGTGTAGTGGATGCGCCCTTCGACCGTCACGAGCTGGCCCTTGGTGCAGAACTTGGCGACGTTCTGGCCGAGGCCGTTGAAGCAGGTGATCCGGTGGAATTCACTGTCCTTGGCGGTGTAGCCGTTTTCGTCCTTGTAGGTCTTGCCATCCTTGCGGGCGGGACGGTCGGTCACGACCGAGATCGAGGTGATGCTGGTTCCGCCCTGGGTGGTGCGGGTCTCGGGGTCGCGAGCGATGCGGCCAACGAGGATAACGAGATTGGTCATGGGCTTTCTCCTGATCGAGCAATCCGGGGCCATCCCGGCTGCAAAACCCGAGCAGAAGCGCCCCGCGGCGAAGCGCACCGAAGGGAAACCCGGAACTGGTTCGGGTGGTGCGGGCAGTCGGGCACGCAGCATCGCGCCGAAAAGTGGGAACCGGTTTTCGGCACCAGCGATGCGCAAAATCGTGCCCGGCAACTCGGCCGGACCTGATCCGGGTTGCGCGTCTCGACGGGGGGTGATTCAGGGACAGGTTTGCATCGAAGCCGGGTGGAGCTGGATGCCTAGAACAGGTTTGCCCTGCCTCGTTTCCATCCGGTCTTGGCTGGATCATCCCTGCCCGACCTTCCACTGGAGAACCCCTTCCTAGATCATCGTACTGACCGCTCCTCCAACCGGTGGCTCATTCCTGGACGAAACTGCTTCGTCGGAGAGATGCATGTCGATCGTCACCCCTTCAGCGCCGTCCAGAGGGTTGCCTCGAAGCATCCAGGCCTGCGGCGTGATCAAGCGCGCCCAATCGGCAAAGGATGGGATCGAGCCCAGGTCTTCGCGTACGTGCTGTTCGCCGACCAGACGCACCGGAACGACCCGGCCATCGGCATTGACGAGGGTCTCGCCGAACAGGGTTTCGAGCATGAATATCCCCTCGGCATGGTGCCGCAGCGCGCGGTGCCGTGGGTCTGCCAGGATTGCCTTGGACTGGTCGAACCACTGGTGCAGCGGGAGATAATCATCGACCGTGCCGCCCCATTTCCGGACCGACGAGAGAGCGTGGTAGTAGCAGTGGGCCATGCTTGATCTCCTAGAGCTCGGTCGAATGATCATCGGTGGCGATGAAGCGCAGACTGCAGTCGAGCACGAAAGTCGCCTCAGCCACATCAATCACCAGTTCGCCGCAGGCACCGTCGTTGATCTCCCAGCCAGGATGGTGACGTTCAAGCGCCAGGTAGGTCAGCTGTTCGAGTGCCTGCCCGAGTGATTGCGGCTCTGCGGAACCGTCACCATCCGAGTTGCCTGCTTCGTCTTCCAGAATGGTGACATCGGGGCACGCGATCGCGGCACCAGCGGTATCGAGGCACGCGCATTCCTCAACAGCACCGCTGTCGCCGCAGCCATCAAAGCGGATCTCGACGCGGGCGATGCCGGCTTCCTGCAAGCGCGGGAGAATGACGGTCTTGAGCTGCTGAATCTCTTCGACCACCTGGGTCTGCCGCTCGGCCTGGCGAACGGCAAAATCGGCCATCACAGCCTCGATATCGATCATGAACTGCCTCCTGTAGAAAGGAGCCAACGACCTCCGCTGGCTCAAACTGACAGGCGCGCGCCTTTCCTCTGATGGGCGACGCCAGCGCCGATCCGGCGCTGGCGCGAAGACCGACAGGGCCCTAGTCGGTCCTGGCCGAAGAGCTCTTCGGATTGGTACCGAGCGGCCCGCGCCGATCGACCACGGTGATCCGCCGGGCCTTGGCTTCGATCACCAGACGTTCGAGCACGCCATTGCCCGGAAAGGCGATGACGTAGCGCGGATCGAGGGAGAGCATCCGCTCGTTGCGCTTGAAGCCGGCACGGGCACCCAAGCGCATATCGAGCGAGAACGTGACCTGGGGGATGCCGCGCCGTTCGGCCCAGCTCGACGCCAGGCGGTCGACGCCCTTGGTGTCACCGCCATGGATGAGCACCATGTCGGGCACGCGGTCGCGGACCTTGTCGAGCGTTGCCCAAACGTTGTTGCCGAAGGTCAGTGCATCCTCTTCGCATCCATGACGGGTGCGCCCGCCAGCGAAGACGACCGGGGTTCCTTCGGGCACCGCTGCACGGCGTTTGGCCTCGGCACGGGCGCGCAGGAAATCGCGACCTTCGACGAGCGCAGAAGTCATCATGGCGCTGTGATTGAAACGCGAACTGGAGACCGGCTTCCAGGAGGAACCGAACTCATTGAGGTACAGGGCTGCTGCGACTTCGCGCATCTCTTCGAGCGCCAGCATGGCGCTTTCGGCGCACTGCGCCCGCTCGACCTGGGTCTCGAGTTCATGGGTGTGGACCTCGGATCCATCAGCCGTAGCAATCAGCGCTCGGACCTCGTCGGTCGCCCGGTCAAGGGCTGTCGATTTGCGTTCCGCCGAGCGGTGAAAGATATTGACGAAGGCCCAGCCGAGATCCTCGGCATCGGCTTCAAGAGCGGTCCCCGACACCATCGCGAAGAGATCTGACCAGACCGCTTCAAGGGTTTGGACAACAGCCTCCCGAACCGGGAAATCGCTTGTCGATACGGGAGCGGGGCCAATCGAGAAGCCGGCAAGATCGAGCCCGGCGAGTTGGTCGGCGAATGATGTGTGCATGGGATGTCCTCCTGACTGACGTGAGGCCGACGCACCCGTTCATGGCTGCGCCAGCGAGAGCCCGTCAGGGCCAGCATTCAGGCAGGATTGCGCACCCGTCAGGGGAAACCCGGCTTGGCGGGCTGGCGCGGGCAGGCCTTGAGCCCGAAGGGCCAAGGCCAACACGGGCCCGCCCAAGCCGGGTTGCGCAAGGCTGGCGGCTGGCCCAGGGCCTCTCTCGCATGGCGACAGACCAAGAGCGGCCGGCATAGTTCAGTCAGGGATGGCAACCCAGCGCCGCGACCAACCAACTCGCAGGCCTCAAGCTGCGCGCTTGGTGTAGACCCCCTCGCCGTTCGACATGTGCCCGAGGCAATCATAGTCGCCGAACATGGCATCGAAACGTGATGCGATCTGCGACAGCCAGCGCTGTGCCCGCGGTGAGCGGGCCGTGCGCCAATCGGCGTCCCAATAGGCGCCGTCATCACGCTCCACGATCCAGACGGCCACCAGCCCGCCGTAGACCGATACGCCGAAATCCGCATAGGCATTGCGCATGAGGATCCGGTCCTCCCGGCCGCGCCAGCCGTCGTGCGGGATCAGCGAAGGGAAGGCTTTGCCAACCCGCTCGCGCAAGTCCTCGCGCAGCCATTCGTACTCGAATTCCCAGTCGTCCTCGGCTTCGACCTCGAGAACCGTGAATGCGACGATTGCGCCGCTGGGATAGCTGACCGATCGGCCCATGATATCCTCCCTCAGGCCGCGAGCGCAGCGTCGTCTGACGCGTCGTCAAACTGGCCAGGGGTGACCCTCCCGCCGAGCTTGAGCAGCAGGCTCGCGGCTTCTTCGGCCTTGGCTGCAGCGGTCAGGATGGCGCGGTCGTCATCCTTCAGAAGCTTTAGCCAATGCTCGATATAGCTTGCGTGGCTATCGAGGTGCGTGACCGGCAGCCCCAGCTCGGCGCCCAGCATGGCGCTTGCGAGTTCGGCGACCAGTTCCTCGGCGGCATAGGCAGCCGTACCGAAACGGTTCTTGAGATCGCGTCCCAAGCGGCTCGCATGGCCGGTCCAGTGCGACAGTTCGTGGGCAAGTGTGGCGTAGTAGTGATCGAACCCATTGAACAAGCTGGCCGGCGGCATCGTGACGCGATCCGCGGTCGGTTCATAGTAGGCCTCGCAGCCCTGATGACGCAAATTGACCGGGATGGCAGCAAAGAAGGCGTCGAGGTCGGCTTCGCGCCCTGCGGGCTCAACCAGTTCGAGCGTTGCAGCCGGATGGAAGTGCTCGGGCAGACCTTCGACCTGATCGGCATTGAAGACCGGATAGGCTTTCAGCACCCGGCGGGCTTCGTCGGTCTTTTCGCCGGTATCGGGGGCTTCCACCTCTTTGGTGTAGCTCTTGTAAAAGATCGCGATGGTCGACTTCTCGCCCTTGCGGACCTGGCCGCCGAGCGATTTTGCCTGATTGTAGGTCATCCAGAATGGCGAGGCGTAGCCGCACATGTCGGCCACCATCCACAGCCAGAACACGTTCATGCCCCTGTACGGTATCCCGCAGGCCCGCAAGGGCCGGGAGACCGGGACACCGCGCCATGGCTTGATCCACGGCTTCGTGCCTGCTTCCAGACGGGCGATGATTTCCTGGGTGATACGGGCAGCGGGCGACAGGCCGCCGCCCTGCTCCTTGCGATAGGCCATGATGGTTCTCCTGATTGAGGCATCTGGACAGTCGGCGACAGGTTCGCCGGTCAGTGCCACAGGTTCACGGGCCCCCTCTGCTCTGCTTCCAAAAAGGAAGCGGCCCTCCGGCGTAAGCCGAAGGACCGCTTCTCGAGGTACGAGTGGCCTTGCCTGTCAGGAGGAGGTCAGGCGGCCAGCTCGCGGGGGGTATGAGTTTCCTTGTCGACACCGAGCTCAGCGTCGCTTGCGTCGATCTCGGCTTCGCCAGCCTCCGGCGCAGCGGAGCCGAAGCGCATGACCTCAGGCACCCAAGCCAGGGCCTTTTCACGAACTTCGACCTCAGTGATGTAGGTGCCGGCGAAGACGCGCTCGGCGCTCATCGCGAGGTCACCCTTCTTGACCGAGGCAAAGCGCGAAGAGAGTTCGAGACCGCCGACATCGGTCAGCGCATCGAGGATCACCTGCTTCGACACTCGGTCGAAGTAGTTGGCTGCTGTCGGGCGCCACCACTGTGCCATATCGATGCCGATCAGGCTACCAAGGTGATCCTGGAACGGCAGCTGACGCTCGCCCGTCATGTTGAGGCTTGCCTCGAGCGACCGGGCAACGACAAAGCCAAGCCAGGCGGCCCGGCTTTCATCGGGCAGCGCCCGAAACAGATCGAAGCGGGCAGTCGCATCGGTGCCTGCACGCCAGCTTTCGTCGAGACTGGACCTGAGCACGGCCAGCGCGCCGCTCGCCGGAGCATCCTTGGCCTCGAAGCCAATGATCGGCCCTGCCGGAAGAGGCGCACGCAGCGTGGTTGCAGCCCGCGCCCGCCAGTCGTGCGTATCGGCATCAGCCAGCGTGAAGACCATGACATCGAGCGCAAGCCCGGGGTCAGAGGCAACATGCAGCGCAAGGACGTCGCGGCGCTGCATCGCGAGTTCGTCGACCAGACGTTTCGACAAGGTGGTCCGGCGCCTGTCCGAACCTTCTTCGCCTGCAACGACTTCGATCCCGTCGTCGGCTTCGGTGGGTTCAGCCTGACGCTCGCCGTAGAACACCGGCTGGAGAACCGGCGTGCCATCGCGGGAGAGCACCAGCACCATTCCTGCCTCGGCCTTGAGCTCGGGCGCGATAACCGGCGGTCGGGCACGGATTTCCTGGCATTCGCGTTCGATGGCCTCGATGGCCGCCTCGGCCGCTGCCACGGCCTCTTCGGCACTGTCCTCATCCTCGCGGATCGCCGCATGTTCGTCATAGGAGGCATCGAGATCGTCGAGCCGCGTCAATTCGGCTTCGGTCAGCGGCGCCGGTTCGGCGGGAAGCCTGACCAGCCCTTCGACCAGATCGTGGCTGGCATAGGGATCGAGCGTCGGCTTGACCCAGGCAAGACCCTGCTCGGCGGCGAGGGCTTTGGCCTGCTCTTCCATCTTTGCCGTCGCGAGGCTCTCGAGCAGCGCAACATCGACCCAGGACTCGCTGTCGTCGTCATCGAACAGTTCGCGCTCGATCCGGCCGCCGGCAGCGACGTAGGCATCGCGGCCGATAAGCCGTGCTCGTGGATCGCTGCCTCGGACAGTCCCGGAGAGGACCATGCGCCTAACGCTGTCGGGATTGGGCGCATAGTAGGCCGAGGAGACCTGCTCGAAGACGCGGGTCTGGATCTCCTGGTCCGAGGTCGCGCCAAAGGCTTTGGCGATGTCGAGAGTGATCTGGCCTGAGGCAAGGGCCTCGAACACGACCGGCGCAAGCGTTGCAAGGCGCAGACGGCCCTCGACAAAGCGGACCGTCAGACCGAAGCGGCGGGCAACATCTTCAACCGTCGCACCTCCTACCACCACCGCGGCAAAGGCCTGGGCCTCATCGGCTGGGTTCATGGCCAGACGGTGGAAGTTCTCTGCGAGGCTGGTTTCGATCGCGGCCTCAGCGCTGTCTTCGAGCACGAGGCAGGTGACTTCGTGATCGCGGGAAAGGATCTTTTCGTCGGCGAGCGCGAGCATCGCGCGGCGGCGACGCTCCCCAGCTTCGACCTCGAACTTGCCCTTGGCGGCGGGCCTGACGATGAGGTTCTGCAGCAGGCCGCAGGCTGCGATGCTGGCCTTGAGCTCGGTTTCGGCAGCTGGATCGCCGTGACGGCGGACATTGCGGGGAGACTGGACGAGCCTGTTCAGCGGGATCGACTTGATCATGGGACACACTCCTGATTGTGAGCCCGGTGCATCGACCATCGACGCCCAAATGGCTCAATCAGGGCAAAGCCCGCTCCACTCTTGTGCTTTCGCAGCAAATCTTCCGATAGCCACGGGCAATGACGAATGGCTATGGTTGCGGGCGATCCGGTTGGGCTCCTTTTAGGCTAGGGTCTCGCATTCCTCCTGCTGAGTTTACAGTGATGCATGGCTTCCGGTTGCATCCGCTGAATTCGTCTAAAGCCTTCTCAGTGACTTACTAATCTGAGGATCGCATGATAGCAGCATAACTGGGGTTCAATTGAAAAAGCTGGAATTCATGGGGGGATCCTTTGGCTCGCGGACCTAAAATCGGATCTTCGGACATTGCTCGGATTATTGAGCAAGCCGATATTGCAAGTGTCGCCGTGCGGCTTGGACTGCAGGTGGACAGCAGGTCCCGGCAACCGCGCCGTGCCATTTGCCCGTTCCATGATGACAAGGATCCGTCGTTAAATCTCTATCGCGGTGGCGTAGGGCGAGCTGAGCGCGACCATTATCATTGTTTCGTCTGCGGCGCTCATGGCGACGTCGTCTCCCTCATTCAGAATTATGAGAAGGTCTCGTTTTGGGAGGCGGTTCAGCGCCTCGCTTCGATTGAGGGTGTCGAGATAAGTTCTGTGCGCCAACCGGTCGTCAATCGTACGACTGGAGCGGCCCTTCTCGCGCGAAGCCTCGATGATATGCCGGCGACGGACCCAAAGTTCATCGCCTTTTGCGAGGAGCGAGGGTTCGATGTGGACTTTCTTCGCAGAAGAGGCGCGGCAAAATCAAGTCTCGACGATCTGATAAAACGCGCGAGAGTCGACCGCACGATCGAGGAGCAGCTCGTCGAGGCAGGCGTGCTTCGACGCGACGATGCCGGTGACCAGGTCGCCGATCTCTACGGACCAAAGTTGCGCGGCTTCTTTAGCGGCAGTCGCATCGTGTTTCCGATCGACGGGCCGCAGGGCGAGATTGTCGGTTTCGCTGCGCGCGCGCTTGACGATCAAAAACCAAAATATCTCTATTCATACGACTTTCCTCGCAGGAAATCGCTTTATGGCGAAGGACGCCTGCTCAAGGCACTTCAGGACATGCGTCTTACTGGCCGGCGTGAAGTCATTAGTATATATCTTGTGGAGGGAATTTTTGATGTCCTCCGTCTCGAACAGATGGGTCTTCATGCGTTAGGCGTTCTCGGCGCGCAGATCACGCCGGGCCAGATCGAACGCATCATCCGAATTCAGGAATTAGTTGCCGAATTTGATGGCGAGCTCCGCTTTTACATCTTTTTCGATTGGGATGATGCCGGCAAGCGCGGTGCGTACGATGCCGTGCTGCATCTCCTCAAGTTATTGGAACATGGTCATCCATTCGATCTGACAGTCATCTCCACACCGGCGGGAACCGTGGCTAAGGTTGATCCCGACACTTACTTGCGCGGTAAATCCTCTGAAACGGCGCGGGATCTGCTAGCGGCAGCGGGCGCTGGGCCACTTGAATTTCTTGCAGCTTATCGATTGGGGACAGAGCCCTCCAAGCTAGATTGGTCGTCGGTCAACCGCCTCCGGCTCGCATCGATTGCCCGAAGCGTCGCATATTCGCTGCGCGACCTGGACTGGGCGCGGATCATCGCCACATTACCAATCGCAGATCAACATTCTGGCCTGGCTCAGTTCGCGGCCTTGGTAAGCAGCTATGGGGGCCGGCAGGCTGCGTCGTCGCAGGCGCCGCAGCTTCTTGAGCAGTTTCGCGATCCTGCAGACGATCGCTCAGACCTTCTCACCGCACTGACACTCGGACGCTCGTCGACTTCGCGCCGAGAGTATCCCCTTGATGACGAAGCTTGGGAACGACTTGCGATCGCTGCGTCCCCTCTTTTTCACATCCATCGGGCGAGGCTGGCAGCGGCGGACGGGCCTTCGAGCCCGCTCCTGACGCGGCATTTGCCCAAAGGAGACGGTAAATACAGGCTCAAGGCCGGACCCGTTGCGCACGACGCAATTCTTCAGCAATATGCGCTAATCGAATTGCTGCGGGACCGCGACGATTGTCCAAGGTTTGCGGACAGCATCCCGGCCATACGATATGCGCGCGATTGTGTACTCGATGGGGGCATCTACAAGACCGGCAATGGGCGCCGACAACCCGCGTTGAGCTTTGCCTACCAGATCGACATGGCGATCGTAAACGGACTTACGCCGCCAAGGCGTGAGGGTATCTTTCGACCCTATTTCGAATGTTGGCGCTCGTTCATCGATTTTCTCGATGGTCGTATCAGGCGTTTTCGTCATGACGAGATGCAAATCCTGCGCCTCGACATTACTGGCTTTTACGATCACATTCGATCCGACATATTCAGCGATGCTCTCGCACAACCGCTCGAACGCGCACTCCACTGCCTGAATTTTGCAGATGGCGATATTGGTTCGTTCGCGCCCTTGCTCGCTCCTTCCGAACGTGCGGATGCGGTGGGGCGATCCGAAGTTTTCACCCGGTTCTTGCTCCAGCACAGCTTCGGACTTCGCTATTTCAACCCAGTTTCCGGCGAGGAAGCTATACAGGAGGCAAAGCGGGGCATTCCGCAGGGGCCTGACCTTTCCGCCTACCTCGCAAATATCGCTCTTTTCGACCTCGACGACATGATGGGCGCCGAGATTGCCAGGCTTAATGAGGCTGACACCGAACAAGGCGAGACAGAGGACCAAGACCGATGCTCGGCCGCCTACGCCCGCTACGTCGATGACGTTGTCATAATCTGCCGGGATTTCGAGACTGCCGCTCAACTTCGTCGCAAAGTTGAATCTCTGATTGCGCTCAAGGGTTTGTCGCTCAATCGCAAGAATGTGACGCCCCCACCGATGACGCGGGCGCAGGCGCGCGGCTGGATCACCGACAATCGTGCAGGTTTCGGTTTTTCCGGACCGCTTGCCGATTTGCCGACGACCGAGGCTATGGACCCGCTTGCCGACGCAGGCGAAATCGATCGGCGCACGGCGCTCGGTCTTCTGTTTGATCCGGATCTCGACAATCCGGGAAATGCCGAGATTGGGGTCGCCAAGATCAGCATCGCACTTACTGCGGCAGACATCCGGTTTAACGACCGCGCCAATGCATATCGACGCCTATGGTGCTTCGCGTCTGACAGACTGACTGACACCTCGGGCGAAAGTCTGGCTGCGTCCTTTGCAGAGCTACTCGCCAGGGCAGAACCCCGCGCATTGCTACTTGCAACCGAAACTGACCGGCTCGACATCGCTTTGGCGGCAATGGAGGGCCTAGACAGGGCGTTGCGTTTCGCGGTTCCTCCGGGCACATTCGGTGAAGAACTGTGCGAACGCATTGCGCGCAACCTGCAGACCTTATCTGCCTCGGTACTTGACGATCCGTTTACACCGCTCGAAGCACTGCTGCTTGGCAGCAACGATGGCCGGCTGCTTTCACGTTTCGACACGCGCTGCCAGATCGGAATTATCGCCTGCCTCGCCGCCGAGCAGCTGGGACCGCGCGAACGCACGTTCCAGTTCACGCACCTGCACAAGTTTCTTCTGCCGAATATAGGTGGCGGTCAGGCCCTACCGGAGGGCTTGCTACATTCACTTCTTAAGCACGACGCCGCGTTCGAACGCCAGTTGCCGACCCTCGTCGTCGCGAGCGGGCAATCATCGGATGCAGCCTTCTCCCGTCTTAATCAGACACTGGTCGAACTCCAGCGCGCAGCAGCCCATGGTGAGGATGAAGGTCCAGGCTCATTTACGCGATCCGAGCTGCGTGACCCCAACGAAGTCGTCAACGCTACACAATCGATCCTAAGCATCTGGGCTCCGGGGAATGATATCGATGGAGGTACAGAGCCTCCGACCGAAATCGAACTTGATGCAGCAGCGACGTTGGTCAACGTCACGTACGCCGTGTTTGGCGTTATCGCATCGCGTCGACCACGGTTGACACGGTTGATTGCTGGCGCGCCGGGCGCGATGCCATTGCCCTCGCCACCGGGCCTTAAGTCCTCCGGAATTCTGTTGTGGTGTCCTAATGGTCGCTTACTGCTCGCGTCGCCCGACGCAGCAGAAGCCCCGCCGGTTGGCGTGACTTGGACGGATTTGAATGAGCAGACTGTGCCTGGCGTCGCCTTGCGAGAAGCGACACTCCCCGCAGGCTGCAGACTGTTAGTCGAGAATGACCGGAGATGGTCGCCGGCAGAAATCGCAAATCTCTACCGCGCGGGGTTCACCCTGTTCGCGCAACAACTCAATCTCGATGCCGAACGTGTGCCAGTCCCGACAGCGTTCTCATTCTTCGCTAACATCGCAGATGACGTTATCGACTTTTCGAGCGTGCAGCTAATTTCATGGCCGGCGCCTCGGTCAAGCGTCGACGGCCACGCGTTCGTCCGTGTCGGGCCCTCGCTGGAGGCGCGCGGCGTTTACTCGGATGGAGCGGACTTGTGGCGCTATGGCTGGGCCGTGCGGGACGCCTGTAACCGCGCCGAGCCATCCCATGACGATGACGCCGGGATGGATGCCCAGGCCGCAACTGCGCTGGATGAGGATTTCCATCGGCGAGAAGCTATCGTCGCGCGCGTGCTTCCCCGGCTTTCTGGGGCCGATCGGTGGGGGCCGGGCGAGGGTGCGCCAGATAATCCGATCCCTACGCGCATCCGCCGCGCCCTGGCGTTGCTCGAGAGTTTCGATCGTGCCGGCACCGCTGCCGAAGCGGCGTCCTGCTTGGTCGCAGCCGTCTCTGAAGGAATGTTCATGAGCGAGCGCATAAATGCGCTCGACGACCTTACTTCGAACGGTAATGCAGCCGAGCTTCTTGCTCGAGCGACCAGAAGGGTGAGCCGCGCGCTTCCTGAAGCTGCTAAGCACTGGGACATTACTACCCCGCACTCGCTGCCGCACCGACGTAGCGCCGCGGCTTGGCAGACACTGTCAGTGGCAATCGGGAATGCGGGCACAAACATCCCTGGCGACGCCGCGGACTCGCTAAATGCGCTGGAAGCTGGTGCCGAAACACTCGCTGCAATCGCGGATCTGCGGGCGCTAGCATTTGAAATCGCGGCCGGCTTGCCCGAGGACTCGCTTAACCTTCTCGCCGATGCCGAGTTTGATCTTGCTTGGGTATCGGACATCGTGGGCCTTGATCTAATCATGATCAATGAGGGGTCGGCAACCACCGACCCCAGTCTCGCCATTCAGGTTACCAGGGTCGTGCGCGCGTTCTGCCAAGTGGTTCTAGGCCAACGCGGGGGGCTCAATTTCGTACGCGACCAGATCACGCCGTCCGGCTGGGTCGTGCTGGTCGCTATACTCATCCAAGTCGTGCCCGTACGCCAGCTAGGCAATTTTACCCGCCCGACCCTATGGCAGATACATTCTGGACCTGCCGGTGCTGAAGCTGCGCTCCAAGGCCTCCTGCGGTATTTTGCTAGCAGCTCGGAAGCGACCGCGAACGCCCCCAATTGGCCGTGGGACGTGTTCGAGCAACTTCTTCTGCAACGCCCCTCCGATCTGCCATCGCTTCTGCGGCAAGTCACCGACTCGACGGCAATCAGCGTTAGCGATGAAATATCTTGGTCGAATCCCCGAACTGGCGACAGCCAAGCCGACCGTCCGATCATGCGCCTGGCCGACGGCAGTTCCGTCAGCCTTGCCGAGTGGCAGATTGATGTGTCTTATGTGCGAGGCGAACGTGGCGCTTCGATGGAGGCCTATCCGGTCGGCAGCCGGATGCGCTTCCCGTATTCGATCTCGCGCCGCGGCGATCAAATCCTTGGCCTGCATCTCGTTTCGCGCAAGCTTGGCGAGGCCGCATTCGGAGGATCACTCCAGACTGAGTCATCTCCTGCGGAGCGCCGGTCGGTGCCGGAAGTCATGCCTGTTCCGGTAATCGTTGAAGGCACTTTAGAGGATCCCTCTACCGGCCAGGACCCCGCGACCTCGCTAGAAAATACCATAGTTCCATCCGCGCAGTCCGATCTGATTACGCTGGATGAGGCATTGGCGCTTATCGACAGAAAGCGCGTCCGATCCTGGAGCGATCGTTCCGTTGCCAAGAATTTCGGCACGCATCGAGTTGCGCTGGTCCAATGGGATGTTGCCGACAGCTATTACAGCCCGGGACACAAGGGTGGGGTTTACGAAGGTTTGGTCTCTCCCTCCGGTGACAAGCCAGCTGACCCGGCAACCGTTAAGAATGGCGGCGTATTTCTTTCGACGTCTGAACACCGCCGCCGCGCGCTGATCCGGGAAGTTCTGAAGGCCTGCGCGGAGTTCAAGGTCGATGGCCTCGTATTCCCGGAATACAGTCTCCGACCGGAAACGATCAACTGGCTTGCGCGTCAGCTTAAGACGCAACCACGGCAAATTACCGTTTGGTGCGGCACCTTCAGAGTTCCCAATGCGACACAACTCGACCTGGATTTCAGTGATAACGCGACGGCCCCCTATAGGTCGTCCATCGACGGACCGTTACCACCGGGGATCAACCGTTGGGAGGCGCATACAGCCGTTTTGACCTGTCTGCAGGCGAAGGTCGATGACCGCGCGATCGTGAAAGTGGAGCATTATGCGCGGCAGAAGCGCTACCCATCCGCTGCGGCCGGCGAATTGATCAGGCCGCCATTCGACCAGCCATGGCACCCGTTGCTGGTCGACGAAAGGGATCCGTTCAAGCTGGGGACGTTCTCATTGGAACTCGTCTGCTCGGAGATGTTTCCGCATGCCAGCAGCGCGAACTTCGTCGGCATCATTGAGGAAAACAACGAACTCGCTGACCGATACGGCCTAGGCAAGGGCGGCGAGACAATGTTCAACCATGTCAGCAATGACATTTACGAGTTCGCTCGATGGACGGCGTTTCGCAACGCAGCCAAGGTCGCCGGTGACACCAACCGCGCGCTTCTTAGAGGCGAAGCGCTCCAGCGGACGCTGATTGTCCTTCCCGCCATGACGACCCGATCGGCCGATTATCATATTTTCGGGCAAAACCAGTATCTGGCTGCTGGACTGGTCACTGCATTTTGCAATGCCGTCGTACCGCATGCGAGTTGCGGTCAGAGCGGCTTCATTGGCCTCGACGGGTGGAAGCGGACCGAAGGGATCAAGACGCCCTACGGATCCAAGGCTCCGGGCATCTTCCAGCTTGGCGATTCACACAGCGGCCCCTTAGGCGACACCGAAGCGGCTATGGTCATTGCCGACCTAGACTTGCTAAGAACCACGGATCAGCGCCCCCGACCGCATTATCAGCATCGGTCTTTGCGGCTTGTCGCGCATCTTCCAATCTTTTTCGCGACGGAAAAGGGGGGGCATGCCGGCGTCGGCGCATATCCAAACAAGCAGCGTCAGCCCCGGTCACGGACGATCGATGGGAAAGCATTCACCTTTGCGGAGGCACGCAGCAAGCTCGCCAAGGCGCTAGAACTCGAATCCGTCTGGCGGGCGAAACTGAATGTCGCTTCCCGCGATGAGGAACCGTCACCGGAATATCAGGCCGCCATCGCCGAAACGCTAGCGGCGCTTCGCGTGCTTGAGGAGTTTGCGGACGATCCTGCCTGGCTCCGTAAACGGACCGATTCCTTCAGATCCGAACGCTATGAAATGCCGCCAATGACACCATTGCCGGCTCTCGTCGATTGGCTGTACGTCGATGATCGATGGCTGCCGGGAACGAACAGTGCGGTGGCTCCGGTCGAAGGGGAAGACCCGCTGAAAAGCGACAAGCCATTGCTTGGCGTCCCTCGCTCGATGCAGGACGAACCACCGCGGGGCATCGGCTGACGTGGAGCGACAGATGACTAACACCGACTCTGAACGCTGCCTTGAAGACCTGGCACGCCGACTTGAGGCGTCGGGAGATTTTCGGGTCCTCCGGCGACTGAAGCTCAGTCAACGCATCGAGCCGAGCGACGGTGTCCAGACTCGAACGGGCATGTTTCTAGATGTTGAGAGTACCGGCCTAGATGTTCGCGTCAGCGAGATAATCGAAATCTCCGTCACGCCGTTCGAATACGGCCTTGACGAGCGAATCGTTTCGGTTGGACAGCCGTTGCACCAGTTCAATGAGCCAGCGGACCCGATTCCCGCCGAGATAACCGCAATCACTGGCCTGACAGACGAGCTTGTAGCTGGTCACCGGCTGGATATCCCCGCAATCGAAGCATTTGTGGAGCAAGCGAACATCATAATCGCCCACAATGCCGCGTTCGACCGACCGCTCGTCGAACGGATCTCCCCCATATTTTCCGCCAAACCGTGGGCCTGCACGATGTGCGATGTTCCCTGGAAGGAAGAGGGCGTCGAAGGGCGGCGATTGTCGGAGCTCTTGTCGGGCTTTAAGTATTTTTTCGACGCGCACCGCGCGGTCGATGATTGCGAGGCCGGTATTGCGCTTTTGACGATGACGCTTCCAAAGAGTGGCGAGCGGGTGCTCAGCAGCGTCTTGAGGACTGCGCGCCAGCCAACTTGGCGAATATTCGCGGATGCCGCGCCATTCGAGATGAAGGACGTTTTGAAGCATCGCGGTTACAAATGGAATGCAGACCGAGCGCTTGGCCCGAGGGCGTGGTGGAAGGAGGTTCCCTCCGATCTGGTCGACGCCGAGGTAGATTTCCTACAATCGGAGATCTTCCGGTCGCCGGTGCGTCTTCCGATGTTTGAGATAACTGCCTTTCAGCGCTATTCTATGCGTGCGATTTAGAGCCCCACGTTGGCATTCAGCGAACGCTATCGAAGAACACTTTTTTCCGAAGCAAGGGCTTTATATCTGGGGTGGCCGTTGGTGGCGAAAGCTGTTGTTTGATGCTTGGATTCCAAACCGCTGCAAAGTCCTAGCGGGGGTCGCTCAATCCCGACCGTTGATCAATGCATGTCGCGTTAATGGACGTGCTGAACACATAACATTATCCATTTGACGCGATGCTCCACCTCCACTGCACCAAGAAGCTGCTTGATCGGATCAAACCCGAGATCGCTGAGCCCAGACAGAGCGACACCGCACTGGGCAATTGGTATGCCACCGTCCTGTTCTGGAAGCCGCAGGTGGCGTTGCTGGTTTCTGAGCGCACGCTGCTTCCCGTGCTTATGCCGCTGGCCCCGGCGGCCACGCTTGCTCGAAGATTCCCCGCACAATTGGTGCTGGTTCTGAAGGAGCACGGCGTCCCAAGCGAATTCATCGCTCAGGAAGTTTGGCAGATGGACAAGGTCCAATATGTAAAGACCGCGAACCGGAGTGTCGTGGGCATCCTCATTGAATTCGTTAAGCAGGCCGAATTCTGGCTCGCCGCCTATGCTCATCAAAAGGGCGACGATGATGACCTCCTGGCGATTTCGGCTAAGCTCGCGGAGACCCCATGTAGCCCGTTATCCAAGGGGCCGATTTCGCCGGACAGAGCCCTTCATGAACTCGTGAAGGTTGGTGCACAGGTATAAGCCTGCTGGCCATCAGTTGCGCTCGGAGATCCTACAGCACTCGGCCGGAAACCCAGCCTACGCGGTCAGACAGGATCGATGGGCAAATCGACGATACGGAAAACAGCCCCAGATCCGGCATCACGGACAAGGTCAACGCGCTGGCCATCCCAGTGATAGTCGAGGTGCCGCCTCTGGAGCGGATTTGACGCGCAGTCCGGGTAAAAGAGCGCGACGCATTCCCCGCCGGGGTGCCGGATGCTCGGGTAGGCAATGCCGTCCGATCCCGCGCCCCTGAGGTGCCGCGCGAGCGCTTGAGATGCAGCATAGCTGTCGGGATCAAGCGCCGGACCTGGCTCTCCCGCCATAACTCGGAGATCATGCAAGTCTGCGTCGACTGACACGACGATCTCTCGGAACTGCGAAGTCCAGCCAGGCGCTTCCTTTGTCCGTGCCATGAAACCGGCATGGTGGTGGATCGTCTCGAACAGTGCAGTTTCAAACCGGTCCCCGACATAGAGCACACCATAGCTGCCATCCGTAAAGCGGCTCGGCCGGTCAGTGCTGACGTGGGTGAATGGCGCCATGAGGTAGGAGGCGCCGTTGCCGCCGACGCGCCGATCTACTGGAACGAGGTCTAGATTACCAATCGTCGCCATGATGCGAGGATTGGTCTTCTGCTCGGCCGAAATCAGCAGCGGCCAGTCCGCGGGATCGGCGATGTCCTCGAACAGGTCGATCGGCGGAAAGGCGCTGCGGATGATCCTGACAGCGCCCTTCCACTCAACTCTAGAAGCGGGAATTTCTGCTGCTTCGCTCACCAGCCACTGCGCTCAGCGTCGAGGTAGCGACGCACCCGCATGATGTCAGTGAGTTCACCTCCGAGCATCATATCGAGGGCGCTGGAGCCTCCGAACGCATCATTGGCTGCCCTAATCCAGGCATACCCGCGGGTCGCCTCCGAGAAGATGATTCGGAGCGCCTTGTGTATGCCCATGAGGTTGGAGAGACGCGCACGCCCATCGCGCGAAACACGTCCGGGGCCTTCCGCCTTCCATCGGCGATAGGAGCGCACTGGCATGTCGAGCAGCGTTGCCGCCTGCTCGTCGGTCAGCTCCCATTTACCGAACAGATTGAGGACCGCCCGGAACATGGCAGCTGCCTCGTCCTGGGTAATCGGATCGGGCCGGAAGGCGGTAACGGCAGTATCGACGGGTTGCAGAGCCAGCATGGCAGTTCTCCATATGGCATCATATACGGCATATAATGCCATTTGGCAAGGAACTATGCCGATGATGCCAGTCTGGCAATCACGCTCGCCGCGCCCTCGATCGGCACGAAGAGCCGGGTCTGATAGCGGATGATCTCGGTAAAGCAGCCTTGGGCCTTGTACCAGTCGAGCCGAGCAGCACTCCATCCCGTAAGCTCAAGTCGCTGTGAGCCATTGACCAGGCTGCGCTTGACTATAAGCAGCTCGCAGCCCGCGAATTCAATGGCCCGGCCAGTCGAAAGAACGGTCTGCACGATGTCATCGGCGGACAGCGTCTGTTCCCGCTCGAGACCCAGCGCCCGGCACAGTTCCGGAACACAAGGGACAGGAACCTCCCGGCCGAGAAGCGAGCGGCCATCCGCCGCCGAGATGCGGCTGACTCTGACAAAATCCGAAGGGAGCTTGTCCCAGACCGGCAGCAGGAGGCCGGTCGCAAGGTAGAGGCACTCGCGCTTGTGGCTGGTTTGCGCCTCCGCGACCTCGGTTGACCAGGCATCGCGGAAGGCGTCGATGGCAATATCCTCCCAGCTGCTCTCCGCCAACTGATCCTCGGTGATGTGACTGCGCTTGAGCGGGCGCAGCAATTCGAAGCGGGCGACGCGCGTACCGTCATCGGCAAGGATGCTTCGGGCGGGCACCAGCAAGGCGACTCGACCTGAGCGTGCGTTCCGAACCGGCCGCTGCCGCTGCCCGGTGATGCCGTGAAGCTCCTCGAGCCGCTTCAGTATGAGTGGCTTCAAGGCTCTGGCGATTTCCAGTTCGAGGAGATGGGTGGTCGCGCCCGATGCCGGATCGGTGCGCAGCAGCGTGTCGGACAGGACCGTGAAGTCCTCGACCGCGATGGTCTCCAGGCCAAGGTCGAGTGTACCGGCCTGCCGGGCGGCATCGATGCGCGCTTCGACCAGCCCCATGAACTCGTCGAAGATCGCGTTCTGCAGGGCTATGGGAAGCGCAAGAATGCGGTTGAGCCACCGCTGGATCGATGGCAGGTCATCGACCATCGAACCATCAGGCGCTTCGATCCGGAGACCTGTCAGCTCCTGAAAGCGCCCGAGACTGACGGCTTCGAGCTTGCCGGTGAACAACAGGCCGAACCAGCGATGGAGCGCCTCCTTGGCGTAGATGCTTTCGAGATTGTCAGCGGGATCGAACAGGTTCTGCCCGCCGGTCTGGCGCTGCCCGCGCGTAAGAGCACCAAGACTGTCCAGGCGCCGCGCGATCGTCGAGATGAAGCGGCGCTCGCCGCGCACATCGGTGGCCACGGGCCTGAACAGCGGAGCCGATGCCTGGTTGGTGCGATTGGTCCGGCCGAGCCCCTGGATTGCGGCGTCAGCCCGCCAGCCCGGCTCGAGCAGGAAGTGGACGCGGCGGGCCTGGTTCTTCGCGGCCAGATCGGCATGGTAGCTGCGCCCCGTTCCTCCGGCATCGGAGAACACCAGTATGCGCTTGGCGCCGTCCATGAACACCTGGGTCTCGGCGACATTGGCGCGCGGCGAGCGGGATTGGAGTTTCTGACGACCATCACGGTCGACGATGAGCCGACGTGTGCGACCGGTGACTTCCGCAACCTGGTCAACGCCGAAGCGTTCGATGATGGCATCGAGCGCAGTGGCAATCGGCGGCAGGGCGCAGAGCTGTTCGATCATCCGGTCGCGTGCGGAAAGCGCAGAGCGACAGAGCACGGGAGCGCCATGCTCGTCACTCATCGGCTCGGAGCGGGGATTGCCATTTTCGTCGGTGAACACGGTCATCAGGCGGACGGGGAAGCTCTTGGCGAGATAGTCGATCACATATTCCCGCGGGGATAGGTCGATCTCGAGAGCTTCGCGTTCCTTGTCAGACAGGTCGGCAAGTCGCCGGTCGAGCATAGCCTCTGCCGTAGAGACAAGCTGGACGACAACAGCATGCCCGTCGGCAATCGCCGTATCGATCGCGGGCAGCAGGCTGGGGAGCTTCATCGACAGAAGCAGCTGCGCGAAGAAGCGCTGCTTGGTTCCCTCGAAGATCGACAGCGCTGCAGACTTGGCACCCGAGTTGAGCGTCCCGCCGGTTTCGCTGTCGACGATCCGCGTGGCCTCCAGCGCTTCACGCAGGTTGGCGTGAATGATCGCCCAGGCTTCGGCATAGGCATCGTAGATCGCGATCTGATCCTCGGTCAGGCAATGCTCGAGGATCTCATATTCGACACCGGCGAATGAAAGAGCCCGGGCTGTGTAGAGTCCGAGCGACTTGAGGTCCCGCGCAACCAGTTCCATCGCGGCGATGCCGCCGTCGCGAATGTCGGCAACGAAGGTCTCGCGATTGGCAAAGGCGGTCTCCGGACCCCAGAGGCCGAGGCGCGTGGCATAGGCGAGGTTGTTGACATCGGATGCGCCTGTGGCCGAGGCGTAGAGCACCCTCGCTCGGGGCAGGAGGTTCTGCATGCGCACCCCGGCAATGCCTTGCTCCGATCCTTTGACCTTGCCTCGCGAGCCTTCGCCGCCAGCGGCATTGGCCATGGCGTGCGCTTCGTCGAACACGATCACGCCGTTGAAATCCTTACCGGCCCAGGCGAGGATCTGGTCCAGCCGCGTTGCGTCGTTTCGGCCTGAACGGAGGGTCGGATAGGTGACGAAGAGGATCCCGTCGCGCATGGCGATGGGGGTGCCGAGTTTCCAAGACGCAAGCGGCTGGATGTCGATCGGTAGGCCGCCCAGCGCTGCCCAGTCGCGCCGGGCATCTTCCAGCAGTGCCTCGTTTTTCGAGATCCAGATATGGCGGCGTTCCCCGCGCACCCATCGATCAAGAATGACGCTCGCAACCTGACGGCCCTTGCCAGCGCCCGTTCCGTCCCCGAGAAAATAGCCCTGCCGGTAGGTCTGGCCTTCTGCCGATGCCTTGAGCGAGCAGCCGTTGTCCTCTGGCTCGAACCGGCCGGGAAGATCGCGCGCATGGGCGCTTGCAGCGTAGATCAGCGTCTCTGCCTGGGCAGCAGACAGCAGCCCCTTAGCAACCAGCCCGTCGGGCAGCTGGGGCACAGCTTCGGGAATTGGTGCGGCGATCGACCCCATGGCGACGGACTCGACGAGCGGCGTCGGATGCTCGGCCGCGCCATCGATCACGATTCTGCTCGGGCGATAAGGCAGATAGTGGCCGACCTGAGGGGCAAGCGGCGCAGGGGTTTCGAGCGACCGGTAGGTGAGCGACCCGATGGCGGATGCCGTAGGCGTGATCCTGGCTGGTGTCGGCAGCGGCCTGCGCGGCACCGCCACCAGGCGAAACGGCGAACGAACCGGAAGGCTCGAGTGCTCGGTAACAGCCTCCAAGCTGGCGCGAGCCGGCAAAGCATCGACAAGATCGACCAGCTGGCGGAAGTCGTTTGTGCGGATGGCGACAGGTTCATTGGAGCCTTCCACCTTGTCGAAGACCAACAGCCGCGTGGTGATGGCGGTGCCCTGCCTGACGAACGCGCGTTCGACGACGGCATTGAGCCGCAGCGAGATCGGTCCCTTCAGCCCCGCCAAGAACTTCGCACAGTCGAACCATTCAGGCATGATCGCGACAAGCCGCCCCCCGGACGCCAGACGGTTCCAGGCCGACCGCAGATGGCGCGAGGCAGTGCGACTATCGTGCCCTCGCTCAATGCCTTGGGAATAGGGAGGGTTCATCAAGACGACGCTTGGGACGATGGCTGGATCGAGCAGTTCGTCGATCAGCTCAGCGTCATGGCCGGTCACTCTGGCCGCGGGGAACAAGGCGCTCAGGCAGTCGCGGCGAAGCGGCGAGATTTCGTTGAGATCAAGGCGCGAGCCAGCCTTGGCCGCCCAGACCGCGAGCATCCCCGTTCCGGCTGAGGGTTCCAGCACAAGTTCATCAGTGGCCAGCACGCAGGCCCGAGCAGCAAGCCAGCCAAGGCGCGGCGGCGTTGCAAACTGCTGCCATTCAATCTGCTCGTCGCTGCGATTGGTCTGGGTCGGAATTCGGTCATCGAGCCTGCAGAAGAACTGTTCCGCTTCATCAATCGGGCTCGAGAGCTGGATCTGATCGAACGTCTGCAGGTATTGAACCTGTGCCAGTTCAAGAGCTGCGTGGGCGTCACGCACCGACCAACGCCCGAGAGCATCGCTGCCCCCGAAGTGCTCGCTCATAATCCGCGTAACGTCGCTGCGTGACAGCGCGCGGCCTGCGGCGAGCTCTGAAGCCAAGATCTGGGCCGCCGTGGCAACAGCGGGCGGTGATGGTTCATCGAATGCAAAAGCAAGGGAAGAATTGGACATGGGAGCCTCCTGACGAGGTCCTGCCGCGGGCAGGCCTCAATCAGCCAAAGGCCTTCTCCCCTCTCTCTTCACGTCACGGCTTGGACCGCAGCCACGCTTGCAAAGCGTCGTTCCAGTCTTTCCCGTGACCGCGCGGGCGACGCGTGACGATCGTTCGGTTTTCACAAGCATAGGCGCTGCGCGCACGTTCCTCGGCAAGATCGCCGCCTGCATCATGGTCGACGAACAGGTGCAATTCACGCACGCTTTCCGGGATCGACACGAGGCCAAAACGCTCGTTGCCAAGTGAGGCCCAGCAAGGGACCTGGGTCAAGGCCTTGGCAGCAAGCGCGCTCTCGATACCTTCGGCAAGCCCGAGCCGCCCGTCGACAGGTTCGAAGAGGCGAACTGCGCCTGATGCCAAGCTCCCGAGTGCACGCTTGGGGTTGGCGAAAGGGGGAACCGCGGGCCTCAGCGGGTTAAGAAACGTGCGGTGAATTCCGACCAGCCCATGATCCATCGCCACTGCCGCGATCAGAGCAGGCAAGTACTGTGTGTTCCCCTTCGGTCCGAGCGGGGTGCGAGGGTGAAATCTGAGGGCGCGTGAGACCGCACGAATCCCGCGGGCCTGAAGATAAGCCTTGGCGGGAGTATCGTCGATTGGTCTTGCTTCGCGCCAGATGCGCTCTGCGAACGCATGGTAGGTGGGCTTGCCGACGCTGACGCCAGCATCGGCTTCGATCCTCCCTGAAATCATGCTTCGCGGCGAAACACCGCGTGCGGCGAGCGCAGTAAGGACCTGATCCTGGCTGCAGCCCGCGAAACAATGAAAGAGGATGGCGCGGCGTCCCAGAGTTACGCCGAGGGAGGGCGTACGATCATCGTGGGCGGGACATCGCGCCATGCCCTTGGAGCCGGACCAATACCCTCCCAGTTCCTCGCAAAGCTGCTTTGCCACTGACGCAAGGGACGAGCCGGTAGGACTGGATAACGCGTGGGACATGCGGGGCTCCTCAAGCTCAAAATACCGCCCCCTTGCGAGCGAGCTCTCCTCCCAATCGCCCGCGTAAAAGCACTTTCCTACACCTCATTGTTCACCATACGTTCCGTTTTGATTCGAGGCAATGCGACGAGATGGACGATGATCAGATTTGGAATGATAGGGATGCTCCTGATGAGCGTTTCCGCGGTGCAGGTTTCAGCCCAAGCAGACTCGCCATCCTTCGCGATATTCGAACATCGACCTACCCCTGTACAACCTGAGGCTGTCGAGCCGGCCCTTCCGGCACACGATGAGACGAATTTGAGTCTGAGCAAGGCGGCGTTCGCGCCCTCCTTCCGCGAGGTGATTTATTTGGCGAGTGTGCGAGAGGCAGAGCTTCGATATGGCCTACCCACAGGCTTGTTGCAGGCGTTGATCTGGACTGAATCGCGGTTCAATCCGATGGCGATCAGCCCCGCTGGCGCGGCGGGGCTGGCGCAGTTGATGCCAGGCACGGCTCGGTACCTCGGCATCACGAACCGGCATGATCCTGTCGCAAGTATTGATGGCGGGGCGCGCTACCTACGCGAGATGCTGGACAAGTTTGGGCAGATCCATCTCGCCCTCGCTGCCTACAATGCTGGACCTGGAGCGGTTTCGCGTGCTGGCGGCATTCCCAGAAATAGTGAGACGCCCGGCTATGTCCGCAGCGTGCTCGAACGATGGCAAGCAATTGGCTCGCGCATATGAAAGGTATTCGTCTAGGGATATACGAAGAGTGGATTGCTGGAGTGGGGAAGGCCGAATTTGATGGCTCGAAAAGAAGATCGAGGCACGAAGGATGACAATATCGTTCGCTTCGATTTCCGGGACAAACTGAAGAAGCAGCACGACAAGCGTCGGCGCAAGGAGTGGATGTTGGGTCTAGGCGCGTTCTCGATCGTATTCGCTGGAGGGATGTTGGCATTGAATTGGCCCGTGTCCGGTCTGACCTCGACCGCCCCGTCAGAACTCGCGCCTAAGCTTTCGCTGATGGCCGGAAGCACCTCAGCGCGCTTCGAGCTCTGCGGAATTACACGCCGCACCTGCGTCGTAGACGGAGATACCTTCTGGCTCGAGGGCGAGAAGATCAGGATCGCAGATATCGATACGCCCGAGATCAGCGAACCCAAGTGTGATTCTGAGTACCAGCTTGGTATGAAGGCGACTTACCGGCTTCGCGACCTGTTGAACGAAGGCACTTTCGAGGTCCGGCCGATCGGAAACCGCGACGAAGACCGATTTGGGCGTAAGCTTCGGGTCGTTGTTCGGGGCGGCCAATCACTTGGGGACCAGCTTGTGCGTGAGGGGCTGGCTCGCACATGGACTGGGCGTCGTGAACCGTGGTGCTGAAAGTGACCGTGCCATTGACTGGTCAACATTTGTTGTGGGACTTATCGGCAGGATCCGACCACGCGCGGACGTTCCGATCAGGCACCCAAAATGTCTTTTTCTAATTTAACCTACCAAGAGCCGGATATCGATTCGATCCCGGGGCGGAGAACTTTTGGCGAGCGCGAACCAGATCTACTGTACTCGCCTCTTGGCAACCATCAGACGACAAGCAAGCTCACGCTCCCCCCACCGGGTCGAGAAGGCGTCTGAAACCTCAAACCAGCTACCGTCGCTGCCTGCACCGTGATGGACGCCCATACAGGAACATTGGCACTCATGGCCCTTGGCGTTCTGGCAGGAGGGTGAGCAGATTTCCTGCTCACGATACGGCTGGATCACATAAAGGCGGCCATATTTCTGCAGCGCGCGATTCACGAAATCATCGAACCAGGCTTTCGGGATTTCCCAGAACTTGCGCGGTGCGATCCAGCTTGGTGTAATGCGGCGCCCGTTTTGGAGCCATTCGCGGTTATTGCTATCGAACGGCAACCGGACCCGCAAGAGCTCGCCTTTCCCCGTGCGCCGCAGAATGACGGGGATCTCGTCTTGCTTCCAAATGGCTTGGATCGACTGTTCCATGAAATGCCAACATTAGCAGGTTCGTCTCCGACCCTGAAAGCTAGAAATTGACGATTATCGGAGATATTGGAACATAGCAAAAACACCGACGCTCCGCTACACCTTTCCCCTAATGATCGTCACCGTTGTGGGAGACCTACCCAATGCCAGCGGGCACATATCGCGCATTTAAGTTGCCGGCTAGCTATTCGATCGAGGGCCGAGTTCATAAGAACGCGGTTAAGCAGCTTAAGCGGGCGGCGATCCATAAAGAATTCGCTGTTGGATCCAAGGCCATCAAGCGCTCCTCCTATACAGTCCTCCATCCAGACGAGGGCGCGCCGATCCTTATAGCGGACCGCCGTCTTACGGTTACGGACGAGCCGATCGATGTCTTCCGCTGCCGTAACTGGGATGCGTTCGTCGGCGGATCCAGCGAACTCGAAGGCGAATGGCTGATGCCTGCGCCCGCACGCTTTGAGCTACTATCTCCCATCCAAGCCATCGAGGCGCGCGACGCGGTGCTGAACGGTTGGCGCGGCGCATTCGAGTTTCGTGAGGAAAGGCGCGACGGCGATCGCGTGATCGAGACCGGGCTCCGTCCTCCTCAGATTGGGGCGCTATTCGGCGTGCTCTCCCACTGGAAGACGAGCAGTCTGCCCGCAACTGTGGTCATGCCGACCGGCACCGGAAAGACGGAAACGATGCTTGCGTTATTGGCGCGGGAGAGACTGTCGCGGCTGCTAGTGATCGTGCCCACAGGGGCGCTGCGCGATCAGATCGGTGACAAGTTCGTCTCGATGGGACTTCTCAAGCAGCTGGGAGCCTTGAGGGAGGACGCGCCCCTACCGATCGTCGCACTGCTGGAGCACAAACCCAAGACCGCCGAAGAGGTAGACGCCATCTTTATGGGCTGCAACGTGGTGGTCACGACGATGGCGGTCGCTGGTCAGAGCACCGAGGCGGTCCAGCGCCGCATGGCCGAGCTTTGCTCGCATCTATTCATCGACGAAGCGCATCACATCTCGGCCCGAACATGGGAGGCGTTTCGTGGGCACTTCGCTGATCGTCCAGTAGTCCAATTCACGGCCACGCCATTTCGCAATGACGGCAAGCACGTGGATGGAAAGGTCGTCTTTAACTAACCGCTTCGGAAGGCTCAGGCCGAAGGTTATTTCAAGGAAATCCGCTTCGCGCCGGTTGACGAACTGGACCAGGTCGAGGCTGACCAGGCTATTGCCATGGCCGCCATCGCGCAGCTTGCTTCGGATGCCGCTGCTGGTTTCAATCACCTCGTAATGGCGCGCTGTTCGGACATCAAACGCGCTGAACAGGTGCACGCCTATTACGCGGCACTCGCGCCCGAGCATGCGCCGCTGCTGCTCCATAATGGAATTCCTGCCGGCGAGGCCCGAGATGGTTTAGCCCGCCTCCGCCGCGGGGAAGCACGCATCGTAGTATGTGTGGACATGCTGGGTGAGGGTTTCGACCTCCCAGAGCTGAAGATTGCCGCGATCCACGATCCGCACAAGAGCCTCGCGATCACGTTGCAGTTCACGGGGCGGTTTACCCGCTTTCGCTCCGATCTCGGTGAAGCCACGATGATCGCCAATATCGCCGACCCTGGCGTCGGAGAGGCTCTACAGGACCTGTATGCGGAGGATGCGGATTGGAACGTCCTCCTCCGAGACCTTAGCGAGGGCGCCAACACTAGGCAGGCTCGTCGCTCGGACTTCATCGACGCGTTCCAAGATGCTCCCGACGTCGTTTCGCTGCGCAATATCTTCCCAAAGATGAGTGCGGTCGTGTTTCGGACAGGCACGCGACGGTGGCGGCCCGATCGGGCGATCGCCGCGATTGGTTCGACGGAAATCTATGCCGGTCCGACTGTGAACGAACGCAACAAGGTGCTGCTATTCATCACACGCGAGCATGATGCCGTGTCTTGGGGTGATGTCCGGGATATCCGAAACACCGAGTGGCACCTTTATCTCGTTCATTGGGACGAAGGACAGGGGCTCCTCTACATTAACAGCTCAAACAACAGCAGCATGCACGAAGATTTGGCCAAGGCCGTGGCTGGCGATGATGCAGCCATATTAAAGGGCGAACTTGTGTTTCGTTCGCTTCATAACGTGAACCGGCTGGTCCTTACGAATCTTGGTCTTAGCGATGTTATCAACGACCGGCTGAGGTTCAGCCTGCATGTGGGGCCGGATATCACTGATGCATTGCCAGAGGCAATGCGGACTAACAAGCGAAAGTCCAACCTCTTCGCACATGGTTACGAGGACGGCGCGCGAGTAACGATTGGCTGCTCGCAAAAGGGCCGGGTGTGGTCGATGATGACCGCTGAGGACCTCTCATCCTGGGTTGAATGGTGCCACGCGGTCGGTGCCAAGCTCCGCGATGATACGATCTCGACCCGCGATGTCTTCACCAACGTGATCCTGCCGGTTGAAATCAGTGAGCGTCCCGCCCTCATTCCGCTTCTGATCGATTGGCCGGAGGAATTCCTGAAGCGTGCCGAAGACGCTATCAAGGTCACAATCGATGGAGAATCCGTGCTGTTCTTTGATGTGGAACTGCAAGTTTTGGATTTTACGACCGATACGCCGATCCGCTTTCGGGTCGTCACTTCCAACAAGATCGCCGACTATATCGTTCGATTCGCGCCGGATGGCGTCTCCTACGAACCACAGGGCGCTTTTGCGGCCGACATCACGATTGGGCGCACCACAAGGTCGCTTGGGGACTGGTTCCGCAGAGAGCCGCCTGCGATACGCTTCGACAATGGCGGCTACCTTGAAGGAACTGAGTTATTCGTGCCTCCGATCGGGGCCGCGCGAAAGCCGTTCGACCGCGATCGGATCGTCGAATGGGATTGGGCTGGTGTCGATCTCTCGAAGGAATCGCAACGCGTGGAGAAGCGACCGGACTCAATACAGCGGCGCGTCCTTGATCGCCTTCTCGCCACTACCACAGAGGATGAATTCCCTATCATTTTTGATGACGATGATGCTGGCGAAGCCGCCGATATTGTCTGTATTGGGGTTCGCGACGGCAGGCTGGTAATCCATCTTTACCACTGCAAGTTTGCAGGATCCCCCAGCGCGGGGGCTCGGGTCGACGATCTTTATGCGGTGTGCGGCCAGGCGCAACGTAGCACGCACTGGCGTAGCGCAGTGCCGGAACTCTTCAAGCATCTTCGTCGCCGCGAGGACAGCCGCCGGGCAAAGCTCGCGGCTGCCGGGATTGACCACGTTTCGCGTTTCGAGCGCGGTGATCTTCGCGGCTTGCGCGATCTAGCCAAACAGGCGAAGCTTCTACTTCCGGAACTGAAGGTCTTTATCGTCCAGCCAGGGTTGTCCAAAAAGGCTTTGGTAAACCGACAGCTTGATTTACTCGGGGCGACCGAACTCTATCTGATGGACACAGCAGCGATTCCATTGGGTGTAATAGCGAGTGAGTAACTTCCGCTTACCCCATACTCCTGGGCCGGATGGGTGACAGACGCTACGTTCTCCGAGCGGCTCCTCAGGTTCGGGCCGCGCTTGGTAACGCTGCTTTGCTGGGAACTGTTGGCTTTGTAGGACTAAGTAAGCGACGGCTTGCTGCCTCATCATACCTGAAACCGGACAGGCATGAACCTCCCATTCTCGCTCATATCCTCGAGTGCCGCCACCGGTGCTACCCAGTCGGCAATGTCCGGATCTGACAAACGCTGACGTTGGGAAGCATCGTATGAAACGGCAGGGAAGTACCCGTTCCAGCTAGACCCTACAGGTGTTTAAAATCCTCGTCAGGCTCTTCCCGCAAACGCGCCCTTGATGACCTTGCCGCCCTCTCGGATCGTATCGAGATAGTCGCTCCACCATTGCGCCATGCGGACGCGCTCATCCCAGTGTTTGCCGCGGTGATAGACGCCGCGAACGGCATTGCTGTCACCGTGGGCCAAACCGCGTTCAATCGCGTCTGGATTCCAGAGGCCGCTTTCGTTCAGCATGGTGGAGGCCGTAGCCCGAAGACCATGGGCGGTGACTTCGTCCTTCGTGAAGCCCATCCGCCGGAAAGCGGCATTCAGGGTGTTTTCGCTCATCGGACGGACGGAGGCGCGAGCTGACGGAAACACATACCCCTCGGTGCCGACCATCTCGGCAAGTTCCTTGAGATACCCGACTACCTGCTTGGACAACGGCACGGCATGAGGGCGGCGCGCCTTCATCTTTCCCTCTGGGATGCGCCAGACGCCTTCTTCGAGGTCGATCTCTTTCCAATCGGCATGCCGCAGCTCGCCAGGGCGTACAAAGACATGGGGGGCGACAAGCAAGGCGTACCGGGTAATGAAATTGCCAGTGTAGTCCTGGATCGCACGGAGCAGCCCACCAAGATCCTTGGGCTCAAGGATCGCTGCATAGTGCTTTGCCTTGGGCGTTATCAGCGCCCCGCGGAGCATCGCCGTCGGGTCGCCTTTGCAGCGCGTCGTGGCAACCCCATAGCGAAACACGCGGCTGGCAAAGGATCGGGTCTTTTTGGCGGTCTCGTGCTTGCCCTTCGCTTCGAGGCGCTTGAGGGGAGCCAGCACCTCGAACGGCTCAATCTCGTCGATCGGACGGCTGCCGATGGCATCCGTCAGCTGGTCGAGGAAAAAGTTGGCCTTGATGATGGTCGCATCCGCCCGACCGTTCTGCACCATCATCTCATCAATGTACTCGCGGGCCACCGCCTCGAATGTCTGGGCAGAAAGAAATTCCGAACGGATCTTCTGCTTGCGCTTCTCCATCGCCGGGTCACCGCCCGCCGCGACTTTAACCCGCGCCTCATAAGCCGCTTGGCGTGCGTCCTTGATATTAATTTCGGGATAGGAGCCGATCGAGAGCTTCTTTTCAACGGTGCCGATTCGATAGCGGAATCGCCAGAGTTTTCCGCCCGATGGGGACACCTCGATGTACAATCCGCGGTCGTCGGCGACCTTGTACGGTTTGTCCTTTGGCTTGAGTGCGCGAAGCCGGGTTTCGGTCAGAGGCATGGGCGGGCCTTTTCCCAATGTGGTTTTCGCAAAGGCCCGTCAAAGGCCCGCAAAAATGTGCGGAACCCCCGAGAAAAGGCGGGACGATCCGGCACGATCCAAGGGCCAATTCCCTTGGATTTCTGCGGGTTTAATACACTTGCTGGGTTCTTCTGAGAAGAACAAATGGTGCCCAGAAGAGGACTCGAACCTCCACGCCGTTTCCAGCGCCGCCACCTGAAGACGGTGCGTCTACCAATTCCGCCATCTGGGCACGGAGGCGAAGGGCAAAGCGCCGTTTCGCCGGGTAGGAGCGCGCCTCTAGAGCGGGTCTGGCAGGGTGTCAACAAGGGTTTGTCGAAAGCAGCCGACTCTTTTTCTTCGGCATTGAACGGGCATGGCTCTCTGTGCCAAAGGCGGCAGCCGGAACTTGTGGGGCCCATCCGGAGTCCCCGCAGGGCAAGGCATTCACGTTCACACCAATTGCGGGCGGAACAGGGCATATGAGCAAGGGCAGGACGCGCGATCTCGAAGGACGGCTGGTGGCGCTGATCGGCGGCAGCGGCTTCTTCGGCACGCATCTGGCGCAGGAACTGCTGGCGCGCGGCGCGCGGCTGCGGGTCTGCAGCCGCCATCCCGAGCGCGCGTTCCGCGTCAAGCCGCTGGGCACGCTGGGCCAGGTGCAGCAGGTGGCGGTGGACATCGCCAAGCCGCACACGCTGGACGTGGCGCTGACCGGCGTGGATTCGGTGGTGAACCTGGTCGGCGCGTTTGCCGGCAACCTCGACGCGGTGCAGGGCAAGGGCCTGCGCCGGCTGGGCGAGATCGCCGCTGCCAAGGGCGTGCAGGCGCTGGTCCACATCTCCGCCATCGGCGCGGATGCCGAAAGCGACGTGGCCTATGCCCGCACCAAGGCGCAGGGCGAGGAAGCGTTGCAGGAGGCGTTCCCCGGCGTGACCGTGCTGCGCCCGTCGGTGATGTTCGGCGAGGACGACAAGTTCATCAACATGTTTGCAGGACTGATCGCGGCCTTCCCGGTGCTGCCGGTGTTCGGACCTGCGGCGAAGTTCCAGCCGGTGTTCGTCGACGACGTGGCCGAAGCGGTGGGCAACGTCCTGGCCGCGCCTGCGGCCCACGCCGGCAAGACGTACGAGATTGCCGGTCCCGAGCAGATCACCATGGCTGACCTCAACCGCCGCATCGCCAAGGCCGAGCATCGCGGCCGCGTGTTCCTGGATCTGCCGGACAGCATTTCGTCGGCGATCGCCACGTTCACCGGCTGGCTGCCGGGCGCGCCGCTCAGCCGCGACCAGTGGAAGCTGCTCGCCCAAGGCAACGTCGCCAGCGGCACGCTGCCCGGCCTGAAGGAACTGGGCGTCCATCCGCGCCCGCTCGAGCTGTTCCTTGACCGCTGGGCCGTGCGCTATCGCAAGTATGGCCGGTTCGGAGCGAAGACGCGCCTTGCCTGATGGCGGGGCGCTTAGCCCTCCATCACGCGCTGCGCGGGATCAGGCGTTGACGTCGGCGTAGTGCGTCGGCGGGTGGATCACGTCCATCCGTTCGGAAAGTAGCGGTCGAAAGCTGGGGCGGCTCTTGAACACAGAGTACCACCCCCTTGCCTGTTCATGCTGCGACCAGTCGATCCCGCCAAGATAGTCCACCACCGAAATCTGCGCTGCCGCCGCAAGATCGGCGAGGCTCATCGTCGCGCCCGCGAGCCAGGGGCGATGGTCGATCAGGTAATCAATGTAATCGAGGTGAAGGTTCGCCATGCGCATCGCTTCGCGCAGGATGCGGCTGTCGGGCGACTGGCGATAGACCAGCCGCTTCTTCATCCGCTCTTCAAGCAGCGGGTGCGTGACGTCGGCAAAGAAGTTTTCGTCGAACAGCGCGATCAGGCGGCGGATTTCCGCCCGGTTGGTTGCCGTGCCATTGATCATCGGCGCCTTGTCGACGGTTTCCTCGAAGTATTCGCAGATCGCGCGGCTGTCGACGATGGTGATCTGGCGTTCGGGATTGTGGATCACCGGCGTGCGCAGCGCAGGGTTGAGGTTCTGGAATTCGTCGCGCTGCTCCCACGGGTTTTCGCGGATGAGATCGTAGGCGATGCCCTTTTCGGACATCAGCAGGCGCACCTTGCGCGAGAAGGGGCAGAGGGGGAACTGATAGAGTTGCCACATGATGCGGCCGTCAATGGACGATGGCGGCAGGCCAAGTCCAGCGCCGTTGCAAGAGGCACCACAGTTTTGCACCGGGAACCTGTGGGGCCAGCCGGATTCTAGACCTTGCACGGCGAGATGCGAGGCAGGCGACCATGGCGGCAAGGGCATATTGGCAAGGGCAGATCCGGCTGGCGCTGGTTTCCATTCCGGTCGAGGTCTATTCGGCCACGCGATCGGGGGCGGCGATCGCGTTCCGCCAGATCCACGAGCCGAGCGGCAAGCCGATCAATTACGAGAAGGTGGTGGCCGGGATCGGCCCGGTCGATCGCGACGAGATCGTCAAGGGCTATGAAGTGAGCCGGGGCGAATACGTGCTGCTCGACGATGACGAGATCGAGGCGGTCAAGATCGAGAGCCGCAAGACGCTTGAGCTGGTGCAGTTCGTGGGCGCCGACGAGATCGAGCCTCTGTGGTATGAAAAGCCGTACTACGTCGTGCCGGCCGATGATCTGGCCGAAGAAGCCTATGTCGTGCTGCGCGAGGCTTTGCGCGCGGCTGGCAAGGTGGCGCTGGGTCAGCTTTCGGTGCGCGGGCGCGAGCAGCTGGTGAGCCTGAAGCCGTGTGGGCGGGGCATCGTGCTGGAAGTGCTGCGCTACGCCGACGAGGTGCACAAGGCGCGCGGGTTCTTTGCCGAGATTCCCGACGATGCGCCGTCCGAAGACCTGCTCGACCTGGCCACCACGCTGATCGAGAAGAAGACCGCGCCGTTCAAGCCCGAGGAATTCCACGACCGCTATGTCGATGCATTGCACCGGCTGGTGGAGAAGAAGGTGAAGGCGCGGGGCAAGAAGATCCTGGAGGATGTGTCCGAACCGGCACCGCGCGGTGGCAACGTGATCGACCTGATGGCGGCGCTGAAGAAATCGCTGGGCTCGGGGGATGGCGGCGGCGCAGAGAAGAAGCCGGCCGCGAAGAAGGCCGCGCAGCCCAAGCGTTCGGTGGCAAAGCCGGCCGCTGCGCCGCGGCGGAAGAAGGCCTGAGCCATGGCCAAGAAGCCGGTCGATCCGCTTGAAGCCTATAACGCCAAGCGCGATTTCGCGAAGACCGCGGAGCCCGCGGGCAAGCGCGCGGCGGGGAAGGGCGGCAATCGCTTCATCGTGCAGAAGCACGATGCAACGCGGCTGCACTGGGATTTCCGGTTGGAAATCGACGGCGTGCTCAAGTCCTGGGCGGTGACGCGCGGGCCGAGCCCGGACCCGGACGACAAGCGGCTGGCGGTGCGGACCGAGGACCATCCGCTGTCCTATGCCGAGTTCGAGGGGACGATCCCCAAGGGCGAATATGGCGGCGGCACCGTGATGCTGTGGGACCGGGGCACCTGGGCACCGATCGCAGGCAAGTCGGCCAAGGATCTCGACAAGGGGCACTTGCACTTCACGCTCGAGGGCGAGCGGATGAAGGGGGAGTGGATCATCTTCCGGCTGAAGCCGAGGGGGAAGGAAACCCGCGAAAACTGGCTGCTGCGCAAGGTGGAGGATGCCTTTGCCGAAAAGGGCGACGTGCTGGTGGAGCGGGGGCTGACCTCGGTACTGACCGGGCGGACGATGGCCGAGATCGAGGGCGACGTGAAAGGCGCGCATTCGCTGAAAGGCAAGAAGGGCAAGGCCTTTGCCGCCGAGATGGAGGCGGCGGCCAAGCGCAATGCCAAGGTTGCGCCGGCGCGCAAGAAGGCAGGCAAGGCGGCGCACGGCGCCAAGGGCTTGCCCACATTTCGCACGCCGCAGCTGGCCACGCTGGTGGACAGCGTGCCTGCCGGAAACGGCTGGATGCACGAGATCAAGTTCGACGGCTATCGCGCGCTGATCGCGACCGATGGCGCGGAGGTCCGCGTCTATACCCGCAACGGGCTCGACTGGACCGACAAGTTCGCCCCGCTGGTGTGCGAGCTTGTCAGGCTGGAACTGCCGCCTGCGCTGATCGACGGCGAGATCGTCGCCTATGACGACAAGGGCAATCCCGACTTTTCCAGCCTGCAGAAAGTGCTGAAGCGCGGCCACGGCGCGCAGGACGATACCACGCCGCTATCGTTCCACGCCTTCGACCTGCTCGAGCTCGACGGAGAGGATCTGGCCGCGCTGCCCAATATCGAGCGCAAGGAGCGGCTCCACGCTCTGCTGGCGCAGGCCAAGCCGCCGATCCACGTGGCCGACCACGTGATCGGCGCGGGCGAAAAGCTGTTCAAGGCAATGTGCGCTGCAGGGCAGGAGGGCGTGATCTCCAAGCGGATCGACGCGCCATACCAGAACCGGCGCAGCAAGAGCTGGCTGAAGGTGAAGTGCATCCTGCGGCAGGAGTTCGTGATCATCGGCTGGAAGAAGTCGAGCGCGCGGGGGCGGCCGTTTGCGTCGCTGCTGCTGGCGCAGAACGAGGGCAAGCGGCTGGTCTACAAGGGCAATGTCGGCACGGGCTTCGGCGGTGGGGCGATGGAGGAACTGGCCGCTGCAATGGGCAAGCTGGTGGTGGAGACGCCCCCTGCCGAAGTACCGCGCGAAGACCGACGCGGGGTGACATGGATCAGGCCCGAGCTGGTGGCGGAAATCGCCTTTGCCGAATTCACTGCTGAGGGATCGGTGCGCCACGCGAGTTTCGTGGGGCTGCGGGGCGACAAGCCCGCGTCGCAAGTCGTGCCCGAGCGGGTGGAGGCAGCGCCCGAGGAGGGGGACGTGGGCGCCGAGGTGAAGATCAGCAATCGCGACCGGGTGATATTTCCCGAAAGCGGTGAAACCAAGGGCATGCTGGCAGACTGGTACGCCCAGGTGGCGCCGCTGATGCTGCCGTTCGTGGGCAGCCGTCCGGTGAGTCTGGTGCGCTGTCCGCAAGGGCGCGGCAAGAAGTGCTTTTTCCAGAAGCACGATAGCGGCAGCTTCGGCGATCACGTGCGGCAGGTGCCGATCGCCGAAAAGGATGGGCAAGCCGAGGACTACATTTACGTCGAGGATGCCGCGGGGCTGCTGGCCTGCGTGCAGATGGGCACGATCGAGTTCCATAGCTGGGGCGCGCGGGTGGATGACGTCGAGGCGCCGGACCGGATGATCTTCGACCTCGATCCCGACGAGGGGCTCGGCTGGGACGAGGTCCGCCGCGCGGCACGGCACCTGCACGACCGGCTGGCCGACATCGGGCTTGCGAGCTTTGCCATGCTGTCGGGCGGGAAGGGCGTGCACGTGGTGGTGCCGCTGACGCCGGGCCATTCGTGGGAGGCGCACAAGGACTTCGCGCGGCGCTTTGCCGAGGCGCTGTCGATGGCCGAGCCCGACCGCTTCATCGCCACGATGAGCAAGGCGAAGCGCGTGGGCAGGATCTTCATCGATTACTTGCGCAACCAGCGCGGGGCGACGGCGGTTGCCCCCTATTCGGCGCGCGCGCGGGCGGGGGCGCCGGTCGCGCTGCCGATTGCGTGGGGCGAGCTCGACCAGTTCGACAGCGCGCATCCCTACTCGATCCGCGATGCCGAAACGCTGCTGCGGCGCGCCAAGGGCAAGGGCCTTGCCGGCTGGGGCTTTGCCAGCCAGACGCTCCCTGATCTGTAATCGCCGAAAAAAGTGCAAGCCAAGCCGCCTGACTTGCTGTAGGGGGCAGCGCAACGATGGCCCGGGCGTGTGCGCAAAGGGCATCACTGCCGCGGTGGGAGCGGCATCCACGACAACGACAAGAAAAGATCGGGCCGCACACCCGCTCCATAGGCATTTGTTATGACATTCGAAGGACTTAACTCCGCGCTCGACCGGGCGCTGACCGGCCATGGCTATTCGGCGCTGACGCCGGTGCAGGCCGCCGTGATCGAGGCCGAAGCCAAGGGTCGCGACCTGATCGTCTCTGCCCAGACCGGCTCTGGCAAGACCGTGGCATTCGGCCTGGCCATGAGCGACGAGCTGCTGGGCGAGCAAGGCGTGCTGCCCCAGGCCGGTGCGCCGCTGGCGCTGGTGATTGCGCCCACCCGCGAACTGGCGCTTCAGGTCAGCCGCGAGCTCGAGTGGCTCTATGCCGAAACCGGTGCGCGCATCGCCACCTGCGTTGGCGGCATGGACCCGATGCGCGAGCGCCGCACGCTGAACTTCGGCGCGCATATCGTGGTCGGCACGCCGGGCCGCCTGCGCGACCATATCGAACGCGGCGCGCTCGACTTGTCGAGCTTGCGCGCGGTGGTGCTCGACGAGGCGGACGAAATGCTCGACATGGGCTTCCGCGAGGATCTGGAAGAACTGCTCGACGCGACGCCGCAGGGCCGCCGCACGCTGCTGTTTTCGGCCACGATGCCGCGTCCGATCGAGATGCTGGCGAGCCGCTACACTGACAATGCGCTGCGCATTTCGACGATGAATGCGGCGCGCGGGCATGGCGACATCGCCTACCAGGCGGTGACCGTGGCGCCGGCCGACATCGAGCACGCCGTGGTCAACCTGCTGCGCCTGCACGAAGCGGAAACCGCGATCCTGTTCTGCGCGACGCGCGACAACGTGAAGCGGCTGCACGCGCTGCTGGTCGAACGCGGCTTTGCCGCCGTGGCGCTGTCGGGCGAACACAGCCAGTCGGAACGCAACAACGCGCTGCAGGCCCTGCGCGATCGCCGCGCCCGTGTCTGCGTTGCCACCGACGTGGCCGCGCGCGGTATCGACCTGCCGTCGCTTTCGCTGGTGGTGCACGTTGAAATCCCGCGCGATGCCGAAACGCTGCAGCACCGTTCGGGCCGCACCGGGCGCGCGGGCAAGAAGGGCACCGCGGTGATCGTCGTGCCGTTCCCGCGTCGTCGCCGCGTCGAGATGATGCTGCGCGGGGCGCGGATCGAAGCGGCGTGGATCGATGCGCCGGGGCCGGAGGAAATCCGCGCCGCCGACCGCGAACGCCTGCTCGGCACGCTGCTGCAGCCGGTGGAGGCCGACGAGGCCGACGCCACGCTGGTCCAGGAACTGCTGGCGCACAAGAGCGCCGAAGAACTGGCCATCGCGCTGGTCCGCGCGCATTCGGCCGCGCTGCCGCAGCCCGAGGATCTGATCGGCAACAGCCCCGAAGCCCGGGCCGAGCGCAAGCGTCCCGGTTTCGAGGACGTGGTGTGGTTCCGGCTCGACGTCGGCCGTCGCCAGAACGCCGATCCGCGCTGGCTGCTGCCGCTGCTTTGCCGTCGCGGCCACGTGACGCGCGGCGAGATCGGGGCGATCCGCATTTCGGCCAACGAGACTTTCGTCCAGATTCCGCGCGCGGCGGCCGACCGATTTGCCCATGCCGTGGCCCGCACGGCGGGTGTCGAGGGCGACGACGAAAGCGGCATCACCATCGAGCATTCGGCCCAGCCGCCGCGCGAGATGGCCCGCGACAACCGCCGCGCCGGCCCGCCGCATCGCGGTGAGCGCGCAAACGGCGACCGTCCGCATGGTGGCGAGCGTCCCTATGGCGATCGCTCGCACGGCGGGGACCGTCCCGGCGGCGAACGGCCAAGTGGAGGGGCGCCGTTCCGCAAGAAGGTCTACAAGGCCAAGCGCTTCGAGCGCTGAGGACGGCTGGGGGCTGATGCTCCCGTCCTTCCGCGCTAGTCGAAGGATCGCTCTGAGGCTTGGGGGCTGCGCTGTTTCGCAAGAAGAAGGGCAGCCCTTCGACAAGCTCAGGGCGGGCGGGCTTCTGATTGCGGAGCGTTTTGGCCCTATCGATTTGCGAGGTCTGCGGCTCGGCCGTCAGGTTTGTGCGCGAACCTCGGGATGCTCACTCTTTCCGTTTATCCTGAGCCTGTCGAAGGATCGTACTTGAGTTTGCGAGGCCGCGCTGTGCCGTTGAGGGTACGGCGGCCCTTCGACAGGCTCGGGGCGAACGGGGATAGGGGGGCGGACGTGCGCCCGCTTGTCAGATCGGCTCAACCTTCAGGACTTCGATGGCTTCGGCCTTGCCGTTGAAATCGATGCGTTCGCCCGCTTCCGCATCCATCATCGCGCGCGGGAGCGGGGCGGTGAAGGCGACCTTGCCTTCGCCGGCGTCCGCCTCGTCATGGCCGACGATGGCAATGGTGCGCTCCTGCCCGCCCATGCGGAAGGTGACGCGCGTGCCGAAGGCGACGCTTCCCCCATCGGCGGGGGGGATGAGCTCGGCGTTGGCGCGGCGGGCCTTCCAATAGCGCAAGTCCCGCTTGGCGGCCGCGAGCGCGGTCTCGTCGGGGTCGGCGGCGACCAGCGCTTCGAACTGCGCGATGCGGTCTTCGATCAGGGCAAGGCCGGTGGGCGTGACCCAGTTAGGACCGGGCGGGATCGGCACTTCGAACTTGGGTTCGAGATGTTCGTCGTCGCTTTCGCGGCGGAAGGCAACGCTCATGCACCTTGCTCCTGCGCCAGTTCGTAGGCTTCGCTGGCTTCCATCCAAGCGGTTTCGGCGTATTCCAGTTCCGAAGCCTTGCGACCGCGACGTTCCGAGAGCTGGCCCATGGTCAGCTTGGCGAGATCGCCCTTGACGCTGCCGGGCTCGAACATCGCGCGATCGAGCTCGCTGAGTTCGGCCTGGAGCTTGGCCACGCGCGATTCCGCCTCGGTCACGGTCTTCTTGAGGCCCTTCAACTGTTCGCGCAGCTGGGCATTGGCGCGGCGATCCTGCTTGCCGCTACCGCCCTTGCCGCCGGCGCTGCCTTCGGCCTTCGGCTGGTTGCGGCCCAGCACGAAGTCGATGTAATCCTCCATCGAACCGTTGAATTCGCGCGCGGTGCCTTCGTCGACAAGGACGAGGCGATCGGCGGTGAGTTCGACCATGTGGCGATCGTGGCTGATCAGCAGGACGGCGCCCTTGTACTCGTTCAGCGCCTGGACCAGCGCTTCGCGCGCATCGACGTCGAGGTGGTTGGTCGGCTCGTCCAGGATCAGCATGTGCGGCGCATCGCGCGTAACGAGCGCAAGGGCGAGGCGGGCGCGTTCGCCGCCCGATAGCGTGCCGACCTGCGCCGTGGCGCGCGGGCCGGAAAAGCCGAAGCGGCCCAGTTGTGCGCGCACCGCAGCGGGCGTCTTGCCCGGCATGGCGCGGGTCATGTGTTCGAGCGGAGTGGCATCGCCCGCCAGCTCTTCGACCTGATACTGCGTGAAGTAGCCGATCTGCATCTTGCCGGCCGCGTTCATGGCGCCTTCCATCGGCGCCAGCTGCGCAGCGAGCAGGCGCGCGAGCGTGGTCTTGCCGTTGCCGTTGCGACCCAGCAGGGCAAGGCGATCGTCGGGATCGATGCGCAGGTTGAGCCGGCGCAGGATCGGCGTTTCGGCATAGCCGACGGCTGCCAGATCGAGCGTGATCAGCGGCGGGCGCAGTTCTTCCGGGTCCGGGAAATCGAACGACAGCGAGGGATCTTCCATCATCGCCGCGATCGGCTGCATCTTGGCCAGCATCTTGGCGCGCGATTGCGCCTGCTTGGCGGTGGAGGCGCGGGCGCTGTTGCGGGCGATGTAGTCGCGCAACCGTTCGGCCTGCGCTTCCTGTGCGGCGCGCGCGGCGGCGACTTGGGCGGCGCGTTCGGCCCGCTGGCGTTCGAAGCTGTCGTAGCCGCCGGGGTAAAGCGTGACCTTGCCGCCCTGAAGGTGGAGGATGTGGTCGCACACCGAATTGAGCAGGTCGCGCTCGTGGCTGATCACCAGCAGCGTGGCGGGGTAGGACTTGAGGAAGTTTTCGAGCCAGAGCGTCGCTTCGAGATCGAGGTGGTTCGACGGTTCGTCAAGCAGCAGCACGTCGGGCTGGCTGAACAGCAGCGCGGCGAGCGCGACGCGCATCTTCCAGCCGCCCGAGAAGCTGTCGAGCGGCTGGCCCTGCATCTCTTCATCGAAGCCGAGGCCGGAGAGAATCCGCGCGGCGCGGGCAGGCGCGGTGTAGGCGTCAATCGCGATCAGGCGGTCGTGCACGTCCCCCAGGCGGTTGGGATCGGTGCAGGTTTCCGCTTCTTCGAGCAGCGCGGTGCGCTCCTTGTCGGCGGCGAGCACGGTTTCGAAGGGCGTGGCATCGCCGGCCGGCGCTTCCTGCGCGATGTAGCCCAGGCGGGTGCCGCGCGGCATCTCGATCTCGCCGTCGTCGGGCTCGATCTGGCCGATCAGCGCCTTCATCAGCGTGGACTTGCCCGCGCCGTTGCGACCGATCAGGCCGACCTTGCCCTTGGGCGGAATGGCAGCCGACGCGCGCGACAGGATTTCGCGCCCGCCAAGGCGCACGGTAAGGGACTGGATCGAAAGCATCGCGCGCCCCTAGCAGGGTGGGGCGAAGGGGGAAAGCGCAGCAGCCCGTCAGAAGCTGCCCTTGATGAGCAGCGTGAACAGCGGTCCGATCAGCTGGTTGCGTGTTTCGGTGAACAGGATGGGCGACTGGTCGCGGCGGCCGGCATAGACCACGCGGTCCCAGCGCCGGCGGGCGTTGAGGAGGTTGTCGGCCGAGGCGCGGACGGTGAGCCCGAACACGTTCTTGTTCTCGACATAGAGCCCGGCGAAGACAGGGCCCTCCCAGTCTCGACCGAATTCGCCGACGCGGTAGCCGAGCGACTGGTGCGAATAGTTGAACGAGCCGCCAATGGCCCAGTTGGTGCCGGGCAGATCGTCGCGCAGTTCGATCTCGGCAAGCCGGTCGGTGATGTTGCTGTAGGTGATGGTGCGCAGCGTGACCGGGTCCTTCAGCCGGGTGTGCTGCAGCAGCAGGTGCACATCGACCCGCGCGCCCTTCCAGCCGAGCGGTTCTAGCTGCAGCGTGGTGTTGCTTTCCAGGATGCGCACGCGGGCCCTGGGCACGTTGCCCACGGATTCGCCGTCGGGGCCCACGGGCACCACGGTGACGTAGTCTTCCACCTGCCGCCCGATGAAGCGCAGCTTGGTCGAGCCCCAGCGGCCGAGGTTCTTGTTGGCCTCAACCTCGAGCGTCCAGTCCTGCTGCGGCACCAGCTCGGCATTGCCGGCGTTGGCGTTGCCGTTGTCGAGAAAGCGGCGGGCTAGGAAATCGTAGAACGAAAGTTGCCCGACGCGGCGGCGGACGCGGACCGACAGGTCAAACGTCGGGTCCGGCTTCCAGGCGAGCGAGAGCGAGCCCTTGGGGCGGAAGAAGCGGCGTTGCAGACCGTCGGCTCCGGTCTGTCGCAAGGTCGACCATTCGGCGCCGCCGACGAACTGCAGCGTGACCGTCTTCGAGACCGGGCGGCTGACCGAAAGGCTGGCATCGTAGCGGTCTTCGGCGACGCCGCCCGTGCCGCCGGGGAAGGGTTCGCGGGTGAAGCTGCCGTCATCGGCGAGCGTGCCGACCGAGGCGACGTTGTCGAGGCGGTTGAACGCGCCTTCGCCAGCGATCTGCCAATCGCCGCCAAACATCTTCCAGCTGTATTCGGCGCGGGCGATGCGTTCACTGGTATCGCCGACCTGGGCATAGAGATCGCCATCGGCGGGACTCTGGTCGGCATAGGAGGTGACGACGGTCTGCAGGTAGGGTTCGTGGCTTTCGCGGTTGAGGCCGATCAGTTTCAGCCGGCCGGGGCCAAGCGCGAACTCGACATCGCCGCCCAGTTCCCAGTTCCACGTATCGTTGCGAACCTTGATCAGGCGCAGGCGATCGGGACCGCCCCACGGCGCTTCGGCGGGCAGGCGGGTGCGCTGCGAGCGTTCGTCGTAATGCGACCAGATCTTCTGGATCGAGGCGTTGAGGTTGATGACCGACGAGCCGGGGCCATCGATGACGAAGCGGCCGGCGAGTTTGGGATTGTCTTCGTCGCTGGTCAGTTCGTCGTGCCGGCGTTCGACGATTCTGCCGCCTGCGTCGCGGATCGTGGTGGGGCCGCCGGCGGCGCCGCGGTTGGCGTCGTTGACGAGGCTTATGGTATACTCGACCCAGTCCTGCCGGCCGCTGACCGAGATTTCGCCGTCGTAGAGCCGGGGGTGGGCATAGTGCGGGCGCACTTGCGGCTCCCAGCGGAACTGGCCCGAAAAGCTGTCGGTCCGGGCGATGATGTTGGCGACCTGGCCCGACAGGCCGGGCACCTTGAGCGTGGCCGCATCGACCAGCTCGATGCGTTCGACGGTGCTTGCCGGAATGCGCGAGAGCTGGGTGTAGATGTCGTCCGATTTGGACGAGAGGCGCTGGCCGTTGACCAGCACGTTGCCGCTCGCCTGACCAAGGCCACGCGCCTGTTCGGCTTCGCGGATCGAGAAGCCGGGCACGACGCGCAGCAGGTCGAGCGCGTTGCGGGGTGCGAAGCGCGCGAAGTCAGCGGGGGTAAAGACGGTCCGGCCGGATTCGAGCGCCGGGGTCGGCGCTTCCGTTTCCGGCGCGCTCGTCGATGCATCACCCGCAGCGAAGGCGGGTGTGGCAAGGGCCGAGGAGAACAGCAGCGGCGCGGCCAGATTGCGGAAAGATTGCATTGGCAATCATTGGCTTGCTCGCGGTGGCAGCGGGTGTCGTCATCGACGAGCGACAAACCGTGCCCGACCGGCGGCCGAACGACATGGGGTTAAAATTCCTGAAATATCGAAAGGGCCTTGCCAGTCTGCCGCAGTGCAACAATGGTAGCTCGTCCTATTGCTGCGGCCCGATGTGCAACCGCCACAGTTGATCCACAGCGGGACGGGAGGCCGTCATTCATGGTGTTCAACCGGTGCTCTGAGCGAGGTAGGCTCCGCAGGCGACCACGTGTGCGTGGCCCAAGCACCAATGGCCATTGTCACGATCCGGCCGAGGCCTCATCCGGCCAGTCTCATCCACTCCATCACGGTGGAGATGGACCCGGTCAGTAGGTCGACCGTGTCAGGATGGCTGTACCGAATGCGCCGCGATTGAAAATGGAAATGATCCAGATTGTGAACACGCTCGAGACGATCCATGAATCGGCATTGCTTTCGGCGGCGATGTTCGTTGCCTTTTTCGGATTTCTCCTGATTTTTTCCGAAGTCATCCAGAAGATCGACATCTTTCGTCAAAGCACCACCGTATCCAGTGATCGGTATGGCTCGCTGGATGGATTGCGCGGAATTCTCGCGTTTGGTGTGGTCACGCATCATGCCCTGACGGCTTATATCTATTTCACGACGGGCGCGTGGGACTGGAGCAGGAATCCGGTTCTCAATCACCTCGGGCAAACCACCGTTGCCATTTTCTTCATGATCACCGGCTTTCTGTTCACCGAGAAATGTACGGCCAGATCATTGAATTGGCGCTCGCTTTATATCTCGCGCATCGCGCGTCTGGCGCCGCTGTACAGCATTGTCGTCGTGATCGTGTTCGCCGCGGTGCTCGCCTTGTCGGACTTTACGCTGAGAGTGCCGCCGGCCGAGTTGCTGAAGCAGTTTGTCCAATGGCTGGCCTTTGTCTGCCTTGGCCGACCCGACATCAACGGCATGGCGATGAGCTGGACCCTGATTGCCGGTGTCAACTGGTCGCTGAAGTTCGAATGGGCGTTCTACCTGTTCGGCGTGCCGCTGCTGTTTGCCGTGTCGCGTGTGCTAAGCCGGGAATCGATGTTCGTCGGCTCGCTCGGCCTGCTCGCAGCTGCGATCGTCTTGGTGGGCATCCGCGGCGAGCTTGATGGGACGCCGCTGTACATGCTGCACTTCCTGTGCGGGATCACCTCTGCCTTCATTTATGAGAACAAGCTGGGAAGATCGATGATATCCTCGCGGATATTCCATCTCCTCGCCGCCTCATCCGCGATCCTGCTCGGATTTGTGCCCAACTCGCACAACGCCCTTGCTTTGGTGGTGGCGCTGCTGATCTTCCTCGCTTCGATCGGGGGCCTGTCGATCTTTGGCATTCTGAAGCGCCCGAGTGCGGTGTGGCTGGGCGATATCAGCTATGGCGTCTACCTGATCCACGGCCTGATACTCTACGCGACGTTGTACGCGTTGAAAGAGCATGGCCTGTTGCCGTACTTCGGATCGCCTTTGTTTATCGGCATCCTGCCAACGATCGGAGCCGTGGTGACGATCTTGGCTTCGCTTTCGTACGTTTACATCGAAAAGCCGATGATCGCTTTGGGCCGTAGCCTGGCAAAGAGGAAAACAGTCGGGGCGCAACCATGAGGCGCGCATGCGACGACGCCCGCATAGCGGGCCGTCGCTGATCCTGAGGCCCGCGTCAGTGGGCGGTGCCGAGCATCCGCATGCGTTCGCGCAGGACGTCGATGGCGATCTTTTCGATCTGCTCCATCGGACAGTCGGCATCGAGCAGCGCCGCAAGCGAGCGTTGCTTCTGGGCGATCAGGTCGATGCCCTGGAGCGAATCCATATGCCGCATGGCGATGTCCATGTCGGTGCACAGCCTCGCGCCGAGCGCTTCGACTTCCTGCGCGAGTTCTTCCAGCACCACCGCGATCTGACGGTGGGTGGCCTGATTGGCCATCGGCTTTTCCTTCCGTTCCGTCAGGCGGCTTCCGCAAGCTGGGCGCCGTCGCTCAGCGCCTGGAGATTGAGCACCATCACCATCTTGTCCTCGATCGCGGCAAGGCCTTCGAGGAACGGCACCACCGTGTCGTGGCCAGCGGTGGGCGGGGGCGGCTGCATCGCTTCGTCGGGCACGGTGACGATGTCGCTCACCGAATCCACGATCCAGCCGCCCACTTGCGCACCCAGCTGGGTGACGATGATCGCGTGGCGCGGGGTCGGCTCGGTTGCCGACCATCCGAGCCGCGCGGCAAGATCCACGACCGGCAGCACGGTGCCGCGCAGGTTGACGACGCCCGCCACATAGTGCGGCACGCGTGGCAGCCGCGTCGTCGGCGTCCATGCGCGGATCTCGCGGATCGACATGATGTCGAGCCCGAAGACCTGGCCTTCGACTTCGAATGTGATGAGTTCGCGGATCATGGCGCGGGCCTCCTGCAACGGGTGGATGGTGGGTCAGTGAGCGACGCGGCGGACCGCGGCGACGAGCTTCTGGGGATCGAACGGCTTGACGATCCAGCCGGTGGCGCCGGCTGCGCGGGCGCGGGCCTTCTTTTCCTCGCTGCTTTCGGTGGTCAGCACGAGGATCGGACGGTCGCGGTGGCGGCTGCCTTCGCGCAGCTTCTCGATCAGGCCGAAGCCATCGAGACGCGGCATGTTGATGTCGGTGATGACCACGTCGACTTCGTTCAATGCGAGCCAGTCGAGGGCGGCGACGCCGTCCTCGGCCTGGGCCACGTCGAACCCCTGGGTGGTCAGGGCATGGTTGAGCAGCGCGCGCATGGACGGGCTGTCGTCTACGGTCAGGATGCGGGTGGTGTTGCTCATTTCTCGGGCTCGCTTCAGGCTCAGAAGAGTTCGACGTCGCCGGTGGACTTGTCCGGACGGCCGGTGGGTTGGACGGGCGGTGCGAGGCGATCCTCGACCGTGCGGCAGCGCACCTGGCCGGAGGCCGGGCGGAAGTCGACGCGGCGGGCACAAGTGCCGCCAAGGTCCTCGCGGACCAGCTCGATGCCCTCCCTCTGCAGGAAAGCTCGGGCAAATTCGGCATTGGCGGTGCCAATGCGCATCATGTTGCGGTTGACGTTGGCGCCGCCGTAGAGGTGCGCCTTGAGCCGCCCCTTGCGCGCGCCCTTGCCGAGCATCGTGTTGACCAGAAGCTCCATCAGGTAGACGCCGTAATGTTCGTCCACCGTGGTGTTGCCGCATCCGGCCGGCGGTTCGGACAGCAGGAAATGGTTCATCCCGCCGACCCGCGCTTCCGGATCGAACAGGCAGGTGGCGACGCAGGAGCCGAGCACGGTCGAATACTCGGTCGACGGATCGCTGGTGGCAACAGCCTGGCCCTGCATCACGGTGACCCGCTCGACGGGGCGCGCCGCTGCGCCGGCGATGGGGCGTTCCATCATCATGTCAGGCAGCCTTGCTCAGCGCGTGGCGCGCGATGTGGCCGATCGGCGCGACCACACCCGCCGCGCCGAGCGAAATCGCGGCGCGCGGCATGCCGAACACGGTGCAGGTCGCTTCATCCTGCGCGATGGTGTGCGCGCCCTTCTGCGACATCGCGAGGAGTCCGCGCGCGCCGTCGCTGCCCATGCCGGTCAGGAGGATGCCCACGGCCTGTGGACCGACCAGTTCCGCAACCGAACCGAACAGGACATCGACGCTGGGCAGGTGGCCGGATACCGGCTCGCCCTTGCGAAGCTTGGTCGTCAGCAGGGCGTTGGCGCCGCCCAGCAGAAGGTGCCGGTCATCGCCCGGGGCGATATAGACGTGGCCGTCCTTGAGCGGCATGTCGGGTTCGGCAACCACGATCTTGGGCGGGCAGGATCCATCGAGCGTGCGCGCCACGGCGGGCGCGAAGCGGGCGTTGATGTGCTGGACCACCAGCGTGGGCGGGCAGTTTTCGGGGAATGCTCCGAGAAGGGTTTGCAGCGCTTCCACACCCCCCGTCGACGAGCCGATTGCGATGACCCGTGGCCTTTCGCGCAGGGAGCCGCGCGCTTCGGTCGTGATACGCTGGACTGACTGGCGCTGTGCCGCGGCTGCCGCCGGCGTGGCCGATGCGGCAGGACGCGCATGGAAGGTAACCTTCGATGCCTCGCGGATCATCTGCGCAAGCTTGCCGTTGTCGTCCATCGGCAGGCCGGTGCTGTTGTCGCTCTTGGCGTAGCAATCGACCGCGCCCAGCGCGAGCGCACGGGCGGTGGTTTCAGCACCCTTCTGCGTCGCACCCGAGACGATGATCACTGGCGTGGGGCGCAGTTGCATGATCTTCTCGAGGAAATCGAGGCCGTTCATACCCGGCATCTCGACGTCGAGGGTGACCACATCGGGGTCCAACTCGCGGATCACCTGGCGGCCTTCGGCGGCATTGGCCGCAGCGGCAACCACTTCGATGTCCGGCTCCTTGGCGAGGCGGCTCATCAGGATTGCGCGCATGGTGGGCGAATCGTCGACGATGATGACGCGGATGGTCATGCCGCATTCCTCCGGTAAATCGTGGGGCCCATGGGCGACAGCTCGGAGAGCGCCGGGCCGGTGACCCGCTCGCTGTGTCCGATGTAAAGCCAGCCGCCCTGCACCAGCATTTGCGCGAAGCGGGCGACGAGCCGTTCCTTTGTGGGATTGTCGAAATAGATCATCACGTTGCGACAGAAGATCACGTCGAAACGTCCTTGCATCGGCCAATCGCCGAGCAGGTTGAGCGTGCGAAACCGGGCAAGGCCGCGCACTTCGGGCGCAATCTTGGCGTCCTCGCCGCTGACCGAGGTCCACGCGCGGCGGAGCGGCTCGGGCACGGGCTTGAGATCTTCGGCGCGGTACGTCCCGCCTTCGGCTTTGGCGATGGCGTGGGTGGCGATGTCGCTGGCAAGCAGGCGAACGTCGCGCCGGGCGATTGCCTGACCAGCGGTGCGGTCGGGGCCGAGCAGAGTCATCAGCAGCGACCAGGTCTCTTCGCCGCTGGAGCAGCCCGCCGACCACAGGCGCACCTTGTCGCCGCGTTCGAGACGCGACAAGAGGTGCGGGCGGACGTCCTGCTCGAAATGTTCGAAGTGATGCGCCTCGCGATAGAAGAACGTGTGGTTGGTGGTGAGCGCGCAGATCGCCTTGCTGCGCTCGGCCGCATCCTCGCGCAGGCGAATGACGTAGGCCCCGAAGGTCTGGCAGCCCGAGGCGCGGACCAGCGGTGCCAGCCGCGAATAGACCAGCATCGCCTTGCCCTGCGGCAGGACGATCCCCGCTTCACGGTGCGCAAGATCGCTCACCGCCTTGAAATCAGCGGGGCCGTAGACGTCCGGGCTGATGCCCGGCAGCGTCTCGGAGAAGGTCGCGGTCAGGTTCACGCGGCCTCCGCCAGCGACTGGCCGGACAGCGAGCGCGAGACGAGGCCATCGACATCGACGATGAGTGCGACGCGGCCATCGCCGAGGATGGTCGCGCCGGCGACGCCTTCGACCGAGCGGTAATGCGTGTCGAGGCTCTTGATCACGACCTGGCGCTGGTCACAGATCGCGTCGACGAGCAGCGCGGCGCGCCCGGCGCGTTCGGTTTCGACCACGATCAGCACGCCTTCGTCGGCCTTTTCGACCGCGCCCCGCGCGCCGACCGCAAGGTGCAGCGGCACGACCGGGATGAAGCGCCCGCGCACGTTGATCATTGCGCGCGCCGCGCCGAGGCCCTGAACTTCCTTGGGATCGGGGCGAAGGCTTTCGACGACGTTGGCGAGCGGCACGACCAGGGTCTGGTCACCGACGTTGACGATCATGCCGTCGGAGATGGCGAGCGTCAGCGGTAGCGTGAGAGTGAAGGTGGTGCCGCGCCCTTCTTCGGATTCGATAGTAATGCGGCCGCCCAGATCCTTCACGTTCTGGCGCACCACGTCCATGCCGACGCCGCGACCGGAAATGTTGGAAATCTGCTGCGCGGTGGAGAAGCCCGGCGCGAAGATCAGCGCGTCGATCTCCTCCTTCGACAGCTGCACGTCAGGCGCGACGAGGCCCTTTTCGATCGCCTTGGCCAGTACGCGTTCGCGGTTGATGCCGCGGCCATCGTCCCCGATGCGGATGAGGATGCGGCCCGAACGGTGCTCGGCCGACAGGGTGAGCGTGCCATCGGCCGACTTGCCGGCCGCGATGCGGTCCTCGGCGCATTCGATGCCGTGGTCGACCGCGTTGCGGATGAGGTGGGTGAGCGGTTCGCCGAGGCGCTCGATCACGGTCTTGTCGAGCTCGGTGCTTTCGCCCGAGACTTCGAGCCGGACGTGCTTGCCGGTGCTGGCGGTCAGTTCGCGCAGAATGCGTGGCACGCGGCTGAACACCGAGCCGATCGGCTGGGCGCGGATCGCCATGGCCGATTCCTGAATGTCGCGCGTCAGGCCTTCGAGCACGGCGAGTTCTTCGGTGACGGCAAGGCCATCGCCGGCAAGGCGCTGGGCCATCATCGCCTGCGCGATGACCAACTCGCCCACGGCGTCGATCAGCTTGTCGAGCTTGCCGAGTTCGATGCGGATCGACTGCCCCGGTGCCGGCGGAGCGGGGACGCTTGCCTGCTGGGCGGCGCTTGGCGAGGGCGCGGGATCGGTGACCGAAGCGGTAACCGGCGCTGGGGATGCAGCCTGCGGGGCAGGTGCCGCCGCCGCCGGAGCGGACGCCGTTGCCGGTGCAGGCGCGGCAGGGGCCGGTGCTGGCGCAGCCGCGCGCGGCGCGGGCAGCTGGACGGCCGGCATTGGCGCGCTTTCGCCCACCGCGATGCCGCATTCATCGCCGACGAAATCGAAGATCTCGCGTACCGAATCCTCGGTCGCTTCGGGCGGGAAACCGAACGTCCAGCCGAGGTAGCCAGTGCCGATGTCGAGCGTATCGAGCGGGGGAATCGCGTCGATGTCGCATTCGATGCAGGCGCCACCCAGGGCGATCATCTCGCGCAGCATGAGCAGCGGTTCGCTGCCGTTGCGCATCGATCCCGCGTGCGGCCGGACCTTGAACAGCCAGACGGCGGGTTCGGCAGACCCGCCCTGATCGGCCGGCACTTCCCCGGACGTTTCCCCGCCCGATGCGGAACCCCCAACGGCGCCGGTAATGTCGTCGAGCATGGCATCGAAATCGAAGCCGAAATCATCGTCCGCGCTTGCCGATGCGCCCGCTTCCGCTTCCGGCGCGGCTTCCGGTTCGACGTCGGCACTGTGCGTGGCGGTTGCATCCGCGCTGCCGGCGTTGGAAGCCATGGCGGCCGTGAGTTCGGCCTGGAGGGCCGCATCGTCGGGCGTATCGCCTTGCCCGCGGGCAGCGCTGACATGATCGCTCAGCGTATCGAGTGCGCGCAGCAGCAGGTCCACGAGCGGCGCGGTGATCGCGACGGTGCCGTCACGAACGTCTGACAGCAGTGTCTCGAACGTATGGGTGAAGCCCTGCAGCGCGATGTAACCGAAAGCGCCGGCGCCGCCCTTGATCGAGTGGACGCCGCGAAACACGGCGTTAACGGTATCGGCGTCCTGCGTGCCGGCCTTGCAGGCCGCGAGACCCTGTTCGGCAGCGGCGAGCGATTCTTCGCATTCGGCGAAGAAGATGGCCTGAATTTCCTCGGCGTTCACAGCGCGCCTCCGCGCAAATCGCCATCGAACAGTTCCGCATCAAGCCCCAGCTGACGGGCGGTGTCGCGCAAGCTGGCGGAAGGATCGATCATGGCGCCTTCACCGGTGTGCCGCGCGCTGACCAGGACCTGGAGCATGGCCAGGCCGATCTGCGTGCATTCGCGCGCATCTATGTGGAGCGGCCCGGAGCCGAGCGCGGCGACCATCTCGGGCAGCAGCGCTTCGGCTGCGGCGCGGTCGCACCTCGACGGGAGGGTGATCGTCGGCATTGGTTCGGGTTCCCCCTTTGCGAGACCTCAACCGCGAACGCTTCCGACGATTCGGCTGGCGTGGAGCGGCACTTCGAAGCAGCGGACTAGCGCCCAAGCGGCAAAGGTCGGATTGCCCGCCGCTTAGGGTGAGATACCTATCAGGCGGGATGGAATTTGCTGGGCGGTTGAGCGCTATCAGCAGGACATGGGCGTCGCTCCAGACGTCCTTGAACTGATTTGAAAGTAAGGGCTTGTAACCAATGCACGATGCACGCGTCCTGGTGGTCGATGATTCCGCGGCGATGCGCGCCCTGTTCTCCGATATTCTCGATCAGGCGAAGAACGTCAGCGTGGTCGGGGCTGCCCGTAGCGCCGACGATGCGCGTGAACAGATCGAGGAACTGAAGCCCAACGTCATCACGCTCGATGTCGAAATGCCGGGCATGAGCGGGATCGAATTCCTTGAAGAGATCATGGAGAAGAACCCGCTTCCGGTTGTCATGCTGTCCTCGCTGACGCAGGCCGGCACCGAAACGTCGCTCAAGGCCTTCGAGCTTGGTGCGGTCGAGTGCTTCCCCAAGCCGCTGAAGGCGACGCCCGAACAGTTCGCCAAAACGGTCGGCAAGCTCGGCAAAATCGTGCTGGCTGCGGCCAACTCGAACGTGAAGGATCGCAAGGCAGGTCAGCGCCAGCATGTCGATGCTGGTGCGACCTTCGAATGGAATGGCCGCATCGTGGCGTTCAGCGCCTCGATGGGAGGCATCGACGCGCTGACCACGATCCTTTCGGGCTTTCCGCAGAACTGCCCGCCGACCGTGGTGTGCCTGCAGGCAGAGCCGATGCTGGTCGAAACCTTCATCAAGCGGCTCGACACCGACCTCAAGTGCAACGTCAAGGCTGCACGCGATGGCGCAGCGCTGACGCAGGGCACGATCCATATCGCCGCCGATCCACAGAGCCACGTGGTGGTCGAAGCCGGTCAGCCACCCAAGGTGCGACTGCTGCAGCGCGATCCGGTCGAAGGTGCGCGGCCGAGTGCGAACCTGCTTTACGGCTCGATCGCGCGCGCCGCGATCATGTCGGTTGGTGCGGTGTTGACCGGAATGGGCGCGGACGGCGCCAAGGGACTGAAGTTGCTGCGTGATTCCGGGATGGAGACCTTCGTCCAGGATCGCAAGACGGCACTCGTTGCCGAAACGCCGGACGCCGTGATCGCGCTGGATGCCGCTTCGCGCGAAGTCCCGCTCGACGATATCGGCGCCGCAATCCTCTCCAGTTGCAATCAGAGTTGAGGGAGCCCTGAAGGTCGCAAGAATACCCCGGACGACGCGTTTCCATTCCCCCTTCTTGGACGCGTCGTCTTATTGGTCCGGAACCGCTCGTCGTGCGGTTCCGGACCTTTTTGTGCGCGGGATTCAGATGTGTGGAGAAACCGGGGCTGGCGTCAGCCGGCGCTGCCCAGCATGGCGGCGCGGATCTCGATGAAATCGGCGCGGATCGCCTGAAGCGTTGCAGCGTCGAAACGCACCGCGCTGTCGAGCACGCTCTTGCGCGCGGTCTGGTACATGTGGATCAGCGCAGGGCCAGTCGGGTTTTCGGGATCCACGCCCAGCTGCAGTGCAGTAAGCGCCGCGGTGGCGCGGGTGAGCGCAGCGCTCTTGGCGGCATTGTCGCCATGGGCTTCGGCATAGATCGCCCGGCCGATCGAGCCGGTGAGCTGTTCGAGGCACAGGTCGACCAGCTGCAACGACGTCGCGCCCTTGACCCGTGCATCGAAATCGACGCGGCGATAGGCTTCGCAAGGGTCGCGGTGGAGCAGCATCGTTCCCTCTCCGGCTTAGTTGGACTTGGCGTTCCAGGCGTCGATCTGGGCCTGGAGAAAGGAGAGTGTCGATTTGGAGCCCGAAAGCCTTGAATCGAGCCCTGCGTATTGCGTGACCAGTTTCTGGCGGAGTTCTTCCTGCTTGGTCTCGATGTCGCTCTTCTGCGTTGCAAGCTTGCTCTGCAGAGCCGTCATGCTGGTAATCGAACCGCCCAGCGAGTTGGCGTTGGAGGTCGATGTTACCGCGCGAGACATTTTATCCAGCGTTGCGTAGACACCGTAGAGGCCGGTCGTGAACATCTTGGCCGCACCGGCGGGGCTGCTCGACAAAGTTGCGGAAAGACGCGTGCTGTCGAGCGTGAACGTGCCGTCACGGTTGGTCTTGAGGCCAAGGTCGGAAAGGGTGGAAGGTTCGCCCGTTGCGGCATTCGGCATGACCTTGCTGAGCGCCAGCGAATTAAGCTGACGCCGCAGTTCGCGCGCGCCGGGGTTGTTGTTCAGTGTTCCCGACGTGGGATCGGTGTCGGTGTTGAGTTCCGAAACCATCGTGTTCAGCGCGGAGACGAGATCTTCCATGGCCGTCTGGATCGCGCTGGCCGGATCGGAGAAGGTGATCGTCGTCGGCGATCCGACGTTTGTTCCGGTGAGCTTCAGCGTGAGGCCTGGAGCGGCGTCGGTGATGGTGTTGGTGGTCGACGTGCGCGAGACGCCATCGAGGACATAGGCTGCGTCGGTAGCGCTCGACTTCAGCCGCGTGGCGTCACCCGCCGGGGTCCATGCCAGATTCGACAGGCCTGGATCGCTCGCGTCCTCGGTGGCTTCGATCTGGAAGGCGTTGGCGGCGCCGTCCTTGCCCTTGAGCACCAGCTGCGCACCATTCGAGCCGGTCGCGACGTAGGCGGTTACGCCCGCGCCCTTCGCATTGATGGCGTTCGCCACGTCAGCGAGCGTGGCACCCGATGCCACGGTCACATCAACCTGGGCACGGCTGCTGTCGGCGGTGAAGGTCGTGCCGGATATCGTGCCGAAGCGGAGTGTCAGCGTGCCCGAGCCGACGGTGGCGGTCGAGCCGCCGCTGATCGCGGGCGAGACCAAGGTCTGGCCCTTGGCGATCGAGGTGACCTCTAGCGTGGATGTGCCGCTGCCGGTAAGCGAGCCCTTGGAAACCGTAGCGACCGCACTGTTGGCGATCTGCGGGTTGACCGCCAGGTCGCCCGTGCGCACGCGATCGCCGAACGAGGAGGCGATCGTCGAGACCATGCTCTTGAGCGTGGATGCGGCGGAAATCTGCGTCGCGAGCTTGTCGCTGCGCGAGCTGATCTGGTCCAGTCGCGACGCGAACTGCGCGCTGGCAAGCTGTTCGGCAAGGCTCGCGGTATCGATGCCGCTGCCGCCGCCGAGCGCGGAGACCAGCTTCGCCGTGGCCGAGCTGGACGAGGTGGCCGAGGTCGTCGAGGTCGAAGTCGTCGAGGTGGTGGTCATACGTCCTAGAACGGTTGGCGGGCGAAGCTGTTAAGCGCCGGCAGGGGGTTTTGCATCGCGTTTTTCGAGGCGCCCTTCGGCATCGAAGCGCAGTTCGATCGGCACGTCGATGCGCGGGCGGGCGGGGGTTTCGCCGCGCTTGAGCGAGAGCACGAAGGCAAGCACCGAGGCGACCGCGCCGTACAGCTCTTCGCGGATCGTCTGGTTCTCGCGCGTGGTGAAGTAGACCGAGCGGGCGAGCGCTGGATATTCGAGCGTGGGGACGCGCAGTTCGGCGGCCAGCTCGCGCATCGCCAGCGCCTTTTCACCGCGACCCTTGGCCAGCACGATCGGTGCAGGAGCGCGATCCGGGTCATAGGCCAGCGCCACCGAGAAGTGCGTCGGATTGGTCACCACGAACTGCGCATCGCGCATCGCCTTCTGCAGGCCGCCCATGGCAATATCGCGCTGGCGTTGCCGGATCGCCGCCTTGCGTTCCGGACTGCCTTCGCTTTCCTTGTGTTCGTCCTTGAGCTCCTGAAGGCTCATGCGAAGACGCAGGAAACGGCGCACCCACTGGATCGGGAAATCGATCAGCGCGATGATGGTGAGCCCACCGCCGAGCGCGAACAGCAGCGCGAGAAGGGTATTCCAGGCATAGGTCAGCTGGCTGACGACCTCGCCGCCGCCCAACCCGAGCAGCGCGGCAAGCCGGCCGTGTAGCCAGCTCCAGGCAATCGTGCCGAGCAGCGCCAGCTTGGCGATCCCCTTGCCGATCTCGATCCACCCTTGCGGACCGAGCATGCGCTTGAACCCGCTCATCGGATCGATGCGCGAATATTTTGGCGCAAGGTTGGCCGCGACCCAGCGGCCTTCGCCGCCCGGTCCCAGCTGGGCTGCGAGCGAAAAGAGCAGGATCAGTCCGCCAAGCACGAACACCGGCGGCAGCACGGCTTCGAGCGCCTGGATGATCAGGGTGCCGGGCGTGAAATCGTCGAGGCTGGCGCGATCCCAGACCAGTCCGCGGCGAGCGGTTTCGCCCAGCGCGGTGAGCACCCAGGGGCCCGCCAGCCTCATCCAGACCGCGCCGATGAGGATCGAAACAGCCGTCGTCAATTCGCGCGAGCGAAGGACGTCACCGTTTTTTGCAGCGTCCTTCTTGCGCTTGGCACTCGGGGCAAAGGTCTTTTCACCGGCGCTTTCGGCCATGGTTTCAGCGCTCCATCAGCGAGGCGCTGTGCGCGACAGCGGTGTGGGCGAGATCGGTGAGGCGATCGGTGACGAGCGGGGCCGAGGCGATCATGGCCAGCAGACCCGCCAGCACGCTTGCCGGAAGCCCGAGTGAGAACAGGTTGAGGCTGGGCGCCGAGCGGCTGATCACGCCGGTCATGACCTGAACCAGCAGCAGCAGCAGCGTGACCGGAAGCGCGATGACCAGCGCCGTGCTGAACATTTGCGTCGCAAAACCCGCGACTTGCGCCATGTGACCGGCGGAAAACCACGCAGTGCCCGGCGGGAAGGCGTGGTAGCTTTCGACCAGTAGCGAGAACCAGTCGAGATGGGCGCCAAGGCCCAGGAACAGCACCGTCATCACGACCGAGAAGTATTGGCCAAGCGCGGGCGAATGCGCGCCGCTTACCGGATCGGCCGTCGTCGCGATCGAAAGGCCCATGCCGCCGCCGATGAGCTCTGCCGCGATCAGCGGTGCGGCAAAGGAAAACTGCAGCACGAAGCCCATGGCCAGGCCGAGTACGGTCTCGTTGGCAATGGCGAGCATTCCGGCAAGCGAGAGAAGGTTGGGCGGTGCTGCAACATTCGTCCACCCACAGACGAGGACCGCGAGCGCGCCCGTTGCCATGACGCGCACCTGTGGTGGAACGGTGGTCGCCCCGAACAGCGGTGCGGCAAACAGGGCGGCGGCGATGCGGGTCATCACGAAGACCAGCCGCCAGAACTCCCCTTCCAGCGCGCCAAAGCCGAAGTCGAGCGCGATCATCGCCGATCAGCGTCCGGTCACGGCGATCTGGGCGAAGACATCCTTGAGGAAATCCCCGACGAGCCCGAGCATCGCTCCACCGAGCAGTACCAGCACCAGCGCGGTGATGGCAAGCTTGGGGACGAACGTCAGCGTCTGTTCGTTGACCGACGTCGCGGCCTGGATGATGCCGACGACAAGACCGACGGCAAGGCTGGCGAGCAGGACCGGGGCAGCGACCAGCGCTGCAACCCACAACATGCGGTCGGCAAGGCCGAGCAGGGCGGCGGTATCGTCCATCAGCCGAAACTCGACGCAAGGCTGCCCATCAGCAGCGCCCATCCATCGACAAGGACGAAAAGCAGCAGCTTGAACGGCATCGACACGATCGTCGGGCTCATCATCATCATGCCAAGGCTCATCAGCACCGAGGATACGACAAGGTCGATCACCAGGAAGGGTAGGAACAGCATGAAGCCGATCTGGAAGGCGGTCTTCAGTTCGCTGGTGACGAAAGCCGGCAGCAGGATCGAGAATGGCACGTCGGCGCTGCTCGCGAACTTGGGCGCATGGGCCATGTCGGCGAACATCGACAGATCGTGCTCGCGCGTCTGGCGGATCATGAACTTGTGGAATTCGGCGCCGGCGTTGGCGATGGCCTGCTCGGCATTGATCGTGCCGGCCGAATAGGGGTTGATCGCGGTCTGGTTCACCTTGTCGAGCGTGGGTGCCATCACGAACAGCGACAGGAACAGCGAAAGCCCGATCAGCACCTGGTTGGGGGGGGACTGCTGCAGGCCCAGCGCCTGCCGCAAAATGCCGAGTACCACCAGAATGCGGGTGAAGCTGGTCATCATCAGGATCAGGCTGGGCAGGATCGTCAGCAGCCCCATGATCAGGAGCAGCTGGAGCGACATCGAAAGGGTGCCGCCCGACTGCGCGCCAGCAAGCTGGCCGAACGCGCGATCAAGCGCGCCGGGGATGGCAGCGGCGGTCGAACCGGGTGCCGCTGCCGGAGCGGCGGCGGGCGCGGCGAATGCGGTGGCAGGCAAAAGCAATAGGGGCAGAATTACAGCGGCGCGCAGATCACGAAGACGCATGGCTTCAAACCTCGTCCGCGGCGCGGTCGGTGCGGGCCGGCGCTTCGGCGAGCGGGACAAGACCCGTCTTGCTCGCCGAGACGAGGATCTCGCGCCCGCGGAATTCGATCACGGCAAGGCGGAGCGTGGGGCTCAACATCTGCGTCTCGACGATCTTGACCGAGCGGGCGCCGGTGGTGGTGCCGAACTTGCCTTCCATCCGCTTCGCGAACTTGAGGCTAGCCCAGGCAAGGCCGCCTATCAGCGGCAGCAGGATGACCAGCTTGAGGATGTACCAGAGCATCAGGCAGCTTCCCCGCGCGGCGCGACCTGCTGGCCGACCAGTTCCACGATACGCAGGCCGAAGCGATCACCTTGCGCCACGACCTCGCCACGCGCGATGAGCTTGCCGTTGACCATCACGTCGAGCAGTTCGTCGGTCAGCCGATCGAGCATGACGACGCTTTCCTCGGCAAGCGCGAGAACGTCCTTGAGCTTCATCTCGGTCCGGCCGAGCTCGACGGTCAGGCGGACATCGACGTCCTTGAGGAAATCGAAGCCGCGGGTCTGGAAGGTCATCTATGCCTCTTTTTCAGGAAAGCTGGGTGAGCTGGACGGCGACGCGGTCATCGACCGCGCCGATGCTGCCGTGGGCGACCGTCCGGTCGGCGACGCGCAGCGGGATGGAACGGGCGATCGGTACGGAAAGCACCTGCCCGACTTCGAGCGCCGAGAGCACCGAGAGCGGCAGCGCCACATCGACGAGCACCGCCGTGACCGGCAAAGGCACATCGGCGTAGGGTGTATCTTCGGGCGAAGCCGGCTTGATCCGGCGGGCGGGCTTGCGGGGGGCGTTTTCGTGCTGGCCGAAAAATTCCGCGAGCATCGGCATCGGGATCGCGAGCCGCATTTCCCACGGCGTGCCGCCAGGTTCGGTGACCGACAGCGTCAGCACGGCGAGGCGGGCTTCGGCACTGTAGGGCTGCAGCTGCGCAAGGTTGCTGTCGCGCGCGATCGCAGTAATGGCCTCGGCCGTGCGCAGGCCGGTGGCAGCGGCAAACTGGTTGGCGAGCACGGCTTCAATGCGTTGCACCATCAGTTCGGCAGAAAGCGGCAATTCGCGCGGAAGAGGGTGGGGGGCATGGCCGGGGCCGCCAAAGGCGCGGTCGACAAGGCGCAGCGCAACTTCTGCGTCGATCGCCGAGAGCAGGCGTCCGCCCGTGCCCGCCACGCGATAGATGCTCCAGGCGGCAAGCCCCGGAACCCGGCCCGCCAGATCGTGAAGCACGAGCTCTTCCGGGGCCGCGCATTCGACCATCGGCGGTTCGCCACCCAGCAGCAGCGCAAGCGCGCCCCGCATGGACCGCGCCATGCGCTCGCTGGCGCGCGCCAGCGCGGGCAGGAGCTCGGCCGGGCCCGGGCCGGGCCGCACCAGCTCCGCCGCATGGCGGGCAAGAGGCCTTTCGGCGATGAGTGAGCGTTCGGGCTGCATCGTCAGATGTTCGTGCTGTCCGTCGGAAAGTGGAAATTCACTGGACGATGAAGGACTTGAAGTAGACGGCATCGACGCCGCCAAAGCCTTCGGTCTGGGTCAGGACCTTGTTGATCGCAGCGGTCATCCGCTTCTGCAGGCGATCCTTGCCCTGGCTCGACTGGATGTCGGTTTCGGGCGTTTCGGCGAGCACGTCGAGCAGCGCCGAGCGGATCGCCAGCTCATGCTTCTGCAGCCACAGGATCACGCGATAATCGCGCCGGGTCGAACAGGCGACCGACAGTTGGACGAGCGCGTCGCTGTCCTTGAGGTTCGAGGTGAACTCGTCGGCGAAGCTGTAGTAAACGGTACGATATTCGCTACCGCCCTCGCCTTCGGTTTCCTTACCCTCGCCGCCTTCGCCTTCGCCTTCCTTGGCTTTGGGCGCGAACGGATCCTCTTCCCCCTTCTTGATCAGCTTAGGGCGATTGTCTTCCTTGACTTCCTTTTCATGGCCGCCGCCGATGATTCCAGCCGCGACGAGGCCGTAGGCACCGCCGCCACCGATCGCGAGCATCCCGACTGCCACGCCGATGATCATCATCTTGCCGCCGCCCTTCTTCTTGGCCTTGGCTTCCTTGTCTTTCTTCTCGCTCATGCTGGATTCCCGAAAGGTCTAACGGCGCGGATCAGGCGAAGATGCCGTGGCGCGAATTGTTCTGCGGCGTTGCGGTCGTGGCGCGATCGCGCGTGGAAGGGCTGGCGGTGCCGGCGGTTGCCGTTCCGCGCGTTGCGGGCTGGCGCGGATCGCCTTGCCCGGCCTGCGCGGCATTGCCCTGGCTCTGGCCGTTCGCCCCGGTGCCGGCAGCGCCCGCGTCGGCAAGCTGGGCCTGCTGCGATTGCTGCGACTGGCGCGCCGTCGCTTCGTTTCGGTTCGCATCCTGCTGGCTGGCCGATGCTTGCTGGCCGGCGGAGGCGGCGGTCACGCTGGCCGATGCTACCGCCGGCGCAAAGCCCGGGTCGCTGCTGGACATGGCGACGGAAAGGCCGTCCTCTTCGGCCTTGAAGCGCAGCGAGACTTTGCCAAAGTCGGTATGGTTGAGCGCGACCGCTATCGGTGCCGCCGAACCTTCCGCGTCGGTCCGCGCACGGGCGATCGCGTCGACGAGCGTGCCGAAGCTCACCGGCTTCTGCACAGTCTGGTCGTTCGGCGCAAAGGCGACCTGGGCATTGTTGCTGGTGGTCTGGATCGGCGTGGTTGTGCCCGGTGCCACAGCGGTTTGCGCGGTCGCGGAAGCGTCCGCCTGCGTTTCGGACCTCGTGGCGCCAGCCTTGTCGAGCTGGCTGCTTGTTGCCGCAGGCTTGTTGTCGCTCTGGATGGCATCGGCCACCCGGGCTGGCAGGGCCTTGTCGGGGGTGGCGGTCCGGTCTTCGCGCTGCGAGCCAGCGGTGTTGCGGGGCGATGCGCCCGGACTGTCTTCCGCCTGGATCGCCTTGGCTGCCACGATGACCTCGGATGCCGGGGACTCGGCCGGCATCGGGACGTCTTCGCGGGATGCCTCGGGCAATCCGGTGCGGCTTGTCGTCGATGGCGCCGTCGTCGTCGCGGTCTGTGTTGCGGCAGACTTGAAGGTCTTCGCGGTGACGCCTGGTTTTGCTTCCGGCTCTGCCTCGGTGATGGTTCGCGTGTCGGTGGCGGGAGCCGTGGCCGTGGCATTGAAGGTAGCAGAGGCCCCAGCCTTGGTAGCTTGTCCGTCAAGCGGGGTTTCCATTGTCAGCGCGATCGCCGTGGTGTCCAACCCTTTCGCGCTTGGCGTTGCCGCTTCTTCCACGGTCGTGGTGACCTTGGGCGGAAGCGTCGTGGCGAGGGTCTGGACGCCTGAAGGGGCCGCATTGGTCGCTGATGGAGCGGAAAGCGTCGTCGTCGGTGCCGACAGGATTGCACGTGCCAGTTGCGCCGCGGCTTCACCTGCAATCGGGAGAGCTGTCAGCTGGGCCTGGACGAAATCAGTGGTTTCGTCGGTGGTCGCATCGTCGGTCGTCGCGTCCGCTTGGATCGTGGATGAGGGCATGCGTGCAGGGGCGGCCCCTGAAAGCTCAAGACCTGACTGTCGCAGTTGGCCGGTGGCGGCAACGGCGGCGGCAAGGCTCTGCCGGGCGGCAACGTCCTGCAAGCCTTTGCCGCCGGTCGATCCTTCGGGATTCAGCGCCTGAGCGTTGACGAGCGCCTCGGCAAAACCGGGCGAATTCGGGCTTGCGGTGGCGGAATTCGTGGTTGCACCGGCGGTCAGCGCCGCAAGGGTATCGCCGAGGGAAATCGTGTTTGCGGCATTGGCGGCAATCTCGACCATGAAACGGATCCTCCTCAACGATCTGACAGGACACACTCTTCAAGATGCGTGCCAGTTTGGGGCATCGGTCCGAAGTCGCTCAGCTTTCGTCGCGATTGCGACGTTGCGCCGCTGCCGGGGCCGCATTCGATTGCTGCAGCCGAGCGATGCGCCGGGCCTGCTGTTCGGCGCGATCCTGAACGGCAGCGCGGCGACGTTCGGCCTCGGCGGCTTCGGCCGCCCGCGCATCGGCGATCGTGCGAGCCCGCGCGACATCGCGTTCGTTGCCCGAAGCGATCCGCTCAAGCCCGCGGACGAACTTGTGCAATTGCTGCAGCGATCCGGCATCGGTTGCATCGCCACGCGCACCGTAATCGCTCACCAGCGTGCGGGTACGGTGGCCAAGGGCTTCGAGCTGGGCGAGGGTGCCTTCGGCCTTGCCCGCCTCAGCCAGCGCGGTCCGCCGCGCCACGTCACGAATGCGTTCCAGCCTTTGCAACCGCGCGAGACGGGCGCGCTCAGCCTTCATGGCCGAGCAGGCGGGTCAACGCCGCGATGCTGGCATCCATTGCGATGACTTCGCGCTGGCTCTGGGAGAGGAAGCCGCTGAGCGCGTCATGCATGGCAATCGCGCGATCGAGCTGGGGATCCGTGCCGTTGCGATAGGCGCCCATCAGCACGAGGTCGCGGTTCGCCTCGTAGGTGGCGACCAGAGCGCGGAACTGCCGGGCGAGCTGCTGATGGTCTTGCGCGGTGATATCGCTCATCACGCGGCTCAACGACGCGGCAATGTCGATGGCGGGATATTGTCCGCGCTGGGCCAGATCGCGCGAGAGGACGATGTGACCGTCGAGGATCGAGCGGGCCGTGTCGACGACCGGATCGTCCTGGTTGTCGCCATCGGCGAGCACGGTGTAGAGCCCGGTGATCGAACCGCCGCTCGCCGCGGAATTGCCGGCGCGTTCGACCAACTTGGTGATCGTAGCGAGCGCAGAAGGGGGGTAGCCACGTGCCGCGCCGGGCTCGCCCAGCAGCAACGCGATCTCGCGGCCGGCGTGGGCGACGCGGGTAAGCGAATCCATGATCAGCAGCACGCGCTTGCCCTTGGCGCGAAAGTATTCGGCCATGCTGGTTGCCAGCATCGCACCGCGAATGCGCAGGTTTGGCGCATGGTCGGCCGGCACGGCGACGACGACGCTGCGCTCGCGCTTGCTGCCGTGCATGTGGCGTTCCACGAAATCGGAAACTTCGCGCGCGCGTTCGCCGATCAGCCCGACGATGACGATCTCGGCCTCGGCGCCATGGGCGATCATGTCGAGCAGCACGGACTTGCCGACGCCTGAACCTGCCATCACGCCGATGCGCTGGCCTACGCCGAACGTGGTGAGCGCATTGAGCGCACGTACGCCTGTGTCGAAGGCAAGGCGTACCGGCGAGCGGTCGAGCGCGCCGGCGCGTATGCCGCCCGAAGGCCATTCCCGGCTCGCTTCGATCGCTGGGCCCCCGTCGATGGGCTTGCCTTCGCCATCGACGGCGCGGCCCAGAAAGGCTTCCCCGACCGGGAGCATGCCGGGCCGTCCTTCGGGCCGGACGCGCGAACCCGGGCGCAGCAGCACCGTGTCTCCCAGCAGCATCATCAGCGTGTTGCCGTTGCGAAAGCCGATGACTTCGGCGGCAAGCGAGCCCGCGCCGTGCGCGATCCGGCATTGCGTGCCGATCGGCACAGACAGCCCGCTTACTTCCAGCAGGCCACCGTCACAGGCGGACAGCAGGCCGAAGCGGCGCGGGGAAAAGTCTGGATGCGCTTCGGCGAAGCGGCCGAGCATGGGAATGGCGGGGCTCAACATGGCCGTGTTCAGCATTGCCTGAGCGCGTCCTCGATGGCCCGGCGCCACTGCTCGGGGCCATCCTCGACGCCGCCATGCGCGCCTTCGACGCGGATCGCGCCGCGTTCCAGCGCCGGATCGGGCTCGCAGTGCCAGGCTTCGGGAAGACGGGCATGAACCAGGGCCAGGTCTTCGGGATGAAGCCGGATCACGCGTGCATCGTCGGCTCTCGCCAGCATCGCGGCTGCGGCCGAAACCCTGCGTCCCAGCGCTTCCGCATCGGTCGCGACGCCCGCCAGCAGACTGTCGCATAACGCGAGAACCGTCTGGCGCAGGCGATCGTGCAACTGGTGGACAAGCGCTTCGTCCATGCGCACGAGCGCCGTCTCGATGCGGTGGCGCGCGGCATCGGCCTCGGCCTGTTCGACTTGCGCAGCACGCCGCGCATCCTCCGCCCCTTGCGCGTAGCCGTCGGCGAAGGCCTGTTGAACGGGATCTTCCTCGGGCTGGGCGGCTCCACGCGAAAGCGAGGCCGTCTCGATCGCGGTGCGCTCGCCCGCGGGCACGAAGCGCGCGTCGCGGGCAAAGGGGCCCGAACCGAGGCCGATCAGGTCGGCAAGGGCGTGTGCGCGTGGCGTGGATAGGGCGAACCGATCATGCAGCATCTCAGACATAATCGTCGTCGCCCGCGCCGAACACGATCACGCCTTCGGCCGACAAACGGCGGGCGGCGGTTATGATCGCCTTCTGCGCCTCGATCACTTCGGCCATCTTCATGCGACCGCGCCCCGCGATTTCGTCGCGCACGCCGTCGGCGGCGCGGCTGGACATGGCACGGAAGAAGCAGTCGCGCTGTTCTTCCGGAATGCCCTTGAGCGCGGCGATGAGCGTGTCGGAATCGACTTCGCGCAGCAGCGATCCCATCGACTTATCGTCGAGCACGTAGAGGTGCTCGAACTTGAACATCTCGTTTTCGATCGCCTTGGCCAGGGCTTTGTCCTGCTTGGCGATCTCGGGCATGACCCGCTTTTCGACCGCGCGGGCGGCCGCGTTGATGATGTCGGCGGCTTCGCGCGGGCCACCCATGGTGAGCGCGGCGCGGCCGTGGCATTCGGTGATGCGCCGAGCGAGCATCTCTTCCAGCATCACAATCGCCTCGGGCGCGACCGGGCCCAGCGTGGCGATGCGGTGAACCACCTGCGTCTGGATCGCGTCCGGCAGGGCGTGGAGGACCGCAGCGGCCACCTCGGGATCGAGCTGGACCAGCAGCACTGCGATCGCCTGCGGATGTTCATCGCGAACCAGCGGCACCAGCACCTGCGGCGTCAGCCAGCGTGCCAGCTCCAGTGAGCTGGTGGCGCTCGCCGCTTCGGGGGCGATGCGCTGCATCAGGCTGTCGGCCTTCACTTCTCCAACGGCGCGGGTCATCAGCGTGCGCACCTGGCCCACGCGATCATGCGCGGTCAGCCCCAGCTTCTCGGTCTTTTCGACAAAGCCAACGATGGCCTGAGCGATGGTGCGGGGTCCGATCTCGCCCAGCGCGCACATCTTTTCGCCGAGAAGGCGCAGTTCGCCAGGTTCGAGCTGGGACAGCAGGTGGGCCGCCTGATCGTCGTCCAGCAGCATGACCATGACGGCCGCGCGTTCGGGATCGCTGATCGTCGCGTCGCCCTCGATTGCGCTCATTTCGCTCATCGCGCGCCTTCCTCTTCAGGTTCCCTGAGCATCTGCCGCAGCGCTTCGACCGCGCTGTCCGGCTTTTCTGCGACCAGCCGCTGGGCGAGGCCGACCTGGGCGCTCAGCAGTTCGGGGTCGATCTGGCCGGTGGCGGGGTTGGTGAGCTGGGCCGGCCGCGTCGCCGCTCTTGCCCCTTCGACACCCTCGCCATCTTCGTCACCATCGCCCGCTTCGGCATCTTCATCTTCGTCGCCAGCCTTGCCCTTCTTCTTACGCGCCTTGCCGCCTGCCGCGGCGGGATCGCGCTTCAGCGCCTTGATCAGCGGCCGCACACCCAGCAGCAGCGTCATCAGCACCGCCAAAAGCGCCACCACGTTGCGCAGGATCGTTGCGAACCAGGGCGTTTCCCAGAACTTGGGCGGGGTCACCACAGCTGGCTGGAAGCTACGCACCGCCACGGCCACCTGATCGCCACGGGTCGTGTCCGCGCCGACGGCGGCGGAGACGAGCTGCTTGATCTGTTCGATCTCCGCCGGCTTGGCCTTGGCCATGATCGCGCCAGACAGCGCGACCGCGACCGAAAGCCGCTTGATCTTGCCGGGCCCAGCGTTGACCACCGCCACCTCGCGGCCAAGTTCATAGGTCTTGGTCGACGAACTTTCGCCGTTGGTGGGTGCAGCGCTGGGGGTTGCCGCCGGAGTCGGCGTGGCTCCCGGCGCGCCCGGCTGGGGCGTGGTCGGTGGAGGCGGGGTGTTGGAGAGAACGCCGGGCACGCCAGCGGCCGCACCTGCCCCAGAAGACTGGGAAGCGGACTGCGATTCCTGGCGGACCGCACCGTTCTTGTCATAGCTTTCGCGTGCCGACGTGGTCTGGTCCATGTCGAGCTCGACCTGGATCTCGGACGAAAAGTTACCTTCGCCGAGCATCGGGGTGAGGAGGGCGGAAACCTGCTGGCGCAGCTTTTCTTCCATCCGTCCCTGCATCTCTAGCCGATCGTTGTCGCCCGGCTTGTCGGACGACAGCAGCCGGCCGTGCTGGTCGATCACGCGCACCGCATCGATCGAAAGGCCCGGCACCGAGGCAGCGACCAGGTTCACGATTGCGGCGACCTGGCTGTCGGACAGCTGTCGACCGCGGGCGAGTTTGACCATGACCGAGGCCGACGGTGGCGAACTCTCGCGCACGAAGACCGACTTTTCCGGTTCCGCAAGATGGACGCGGACGGCCTCGATCCCGTCGATCTGCATGACCGTCAGTTCCAGCTCACGTTCGCGCGCGGCTTGCAGCCGTTCGCCTTCGACCGTGCGGCTGGCGCCCATCGGAAGCTTGTCGATCATCTGCTCGCCCGTTTCGGGCGTGGCGATCGCACCGTCGGAGGCGGCGACCATGCGGGCCTTGTAGAGATCGTCCTCGCCCACCGACAGGGCGCCAGTGGCGTTGTCGATGGTGTAGGGGATCGACGCCTTGTCGAGCGCCGCGACGACTTGCGCGCGTTCGCTGTCCGAAAGGTCCGAATACAGGACGCGTTGCGGTGCAGGCGCCATGGTCAGCCACAGGAGACCCGTGAGCCCCGCAGCGGCGACACCGCCGAACCATGGCAGGGCACGCCGCACCGGCGGCTGGCCCATGAACTGGCCGATGCGGGTGAGCACCGGGCCGCCGGCCGGATCGGTCAGCGGCGCAAGCAACGATGGTGCCGGTCCTGCCGGCAGGGTGCCGGAGGACGCGGGAACGAGATCCGCCATCTATCAGATCCCCATCCGCATGATGTCCTGGTACGCGGACAGCAGCTTGTTGCGGACTTGCAGCGTGGCTTCGAAGGCGACGCCGGATTCCTGCCGGGCGAGCATGACCTTGGCGACGTCGGTGACTTCGCCCTTTTCATAGCCCTCGCTCAGAACGTCGGCTTTCTGCTGCGTCGCAGAAACCTGTTCCAGCGCGGACTTGAGCGCACCGGTGAAGCCGCCAGCTGGAGCGGTACCACCGGTTTCGGCGGTCGCATCGCCCGGGTTGCGGATCTGCTGCAGCAGCTGCGAGCGTTCGACGATCTGCTGGCGCAGGGCCATGATCTGCTGAACGCCGGTTGCGCCGCCAATGGCGCCGATGCCGCTCATCGCCTGCCTCCCGCAGCGAGCCCGCCGAAGGCGATGCCGGCCTCACGAAAGCTGGCCAGGCGATAGCGCAACGTGCGTTCCGAAATGCCGAGCTGGCGCGCCGCGGCGACACGGCTGCCACCGCATGCTTCCAGCGTGGCGAGGATCGCGCGCGCTTCGGAAAGCTGCACGATGTTGGACAGCTTTCCGCCAGCCGATGCCGTCTCGGCCTGCGCCTCGATTCCGGCAAGGCGGACGGCGCGGTCGAACGCGATGTGCTCGGGGCCGATCTCGTGGGCTTTGCCGGCAAGGACTAGCGCGCGGCGGATCACGTTCTCCAGCTCGCGCACGTTGCCCGGCCAGGCGTGGCAGGCGAGCATCGCGATTGCAGCGTCCGATAGCCAAGGAATCGCCTGCCCGGCGGGCACGTGCCGCAGGATCATCGCAAAGGCGAGGGGGGCGATGTCTTCGCTGCGTTCGCTCAATGGACGCAGGGCGAGCGGAAAGACGTTGAGGCGGTAGAACAGGTCAGCGCGGAAGCGCCCCTCTTCCACCTCGAGCGGCAGATCGCGGTTGGCGCAGGCGATCACGCGAACGTCAACCTTGACCGGGGTGGTCGCACCGATTGGAACGACTTCGCCTTCCTGCAGCGCGCGCAGCAGTTTAGCCTGGAGCGACAGCGGCATCTCGGCGATCTCGTCGAGCAGCAGCGTTCCACCGTTGGCGGCGCGGAAGAAGCCTTCGCCAGCGGCATTGGCACCGGTGAAGGAGCCCTTCTGGTGGCCGAACAGCATGGCCTCGAGCATGGTCTCGGGCATGGCGGCGCAATTGATCGCGATGAACGGCTTGTCAGCGCGGGGGGAGCGCTCGTGGATGAAGCGGCTGAGGACTTCCTTGCCGGTTCCCGTCGGACCGTTGATCAGGACGGGAATCTCGCTTGCGGCGATGCGTTCGGCAAGCGCCAGCACCGAAAGGCTCTCGGGATCGGCCGCAATCGGCGCGCCCGGCGCCGAAGCACAGGCCATCAGCGCGGCCAGCGCGCCGGGCGATGCGCCGTCGGTGTAGCGAAGCACCAGGCGCTGACCGCCGGCGAGGCGGGCGATCGAGCAACTGTCCGCGCGCTCAAGCATCACAGAGGATCGCCGCGGGTCGGCAGGGATCTTGTCGGAAATGTCCCGCACTTCCACGCAGGCGCCGCCGAAGCTTGCCGCGATGCCCGTTGCACGTTGGACCAGCGGCGCGTGCAGACGGCTCGCCGCATCCGAAATGTGCAATCGTGTTTTCCCGCGACTCATCTTCTGAACCCCCGTCTTAACCATGTCTTCCGAGGGTCTTTTCGCGCGAAAACGTCAAACGGGCCGGAACTTTAAGCTGCGGGGTTTCCCCTAGTGTCAGCCCTGATGTCCGGCAGATTCCGGCAGGCGGCACCCTTAAACCCGGCAACTTTCTGCCGGTCTTACCCCCGACGGCCAGATCCATCGACGATCGGGCAGTCTTTCGGGAACGATCTCACTGGAGAGAAAAAATGGCGGTTATCAACACCAACATCAGCGCCATCAAGGCTGCCAACGCCTCCAACTCGGCTGGCAAGATGGCGGCAACGGCAATGGAGCGTCTGTCGACCGGCAAGCGCATCAACGGCGCCAAGGACGACGCAGCCGGCCTCGCGATTAGCACCACTATGACGGCGCAGATCAAGGGCATGAGCCAGGGCGTGCGCAATGCAAACGACGGCATCTCGCTCGCGCAGACGGCGGAAGGTGCGCTCAACGAAGTGACCAACATGCTGCAGCGCGTGCGCGAACTGGCGGTTCAGTCGGCTTCTGGCACGTACCAGGATTCGGACCGCGGCTACATGGACGCGGAAGTCCAGGAACTGTCGACCCAGATCAACAATGTGCTGACCAACACCAAGTTCAACGGCAACGCCGTGTTCGGCACCGCCGACAGCACTTTCACGATCCAGGTCGGTGCCGACACCAGCGATACCGTCGACATCACCAGCAAGGGCATCGCTGCGGTTACGTTCGATGTTAGCACCTCGGGCGACGCGACCACCTCGATCGGTGACGTCGACACCTCGCTCGGTGAAGTGAACGCCGCGCGCGCTTCGTTCGGTGCAGGCCAGAACCGCCTCGAATCGGTCGTCAACAACCTGAACGACAACATCACCAACCTGTCGGACGCGCGTTCGCGCATTCAGGACACCGACTATTCGGCCGAAACCACCGCGATGGCCAAGGCCCAGATCCTGAGCCAGGCGTCGACGGCGATGATCGCGCAGGCCAACCAGAGCCAGCAGAACGTGCTGTCGCTGCTGCGTTAAGATCGTCCAGAGTAATCGCCTGTCTCCACCAGGCGGCCCGGACCCGGCGATCCCCCGATCGCCGGGTTTCGGGCCGTTGGACATGCGGCATTGCCATGGCCAAGCCGCTATGGCTCGCAGTGCGAGTCGGCGCGAATTTTATTGCATATAATTAACAGTTTAGAGCCATCTGGAAATAAGTTGCCCGATCGCCGTCTCGGTTTTGGCAATCGATTGGCCCACCATCATGGCGGAAATGCGCGGAAATCCGTTCATCTCGCCTGCGGCTCGCCTCATCCCGAAATTATGCCATTGTATATGCGCGTAAATCTCGGAATTTTCTTATCGACATCGAAGCGACGCGGGCGCCGCACCTCTCTTCGACAGTTTCGGGGGTTAAGAAGGATGGCAAGAGCGCAGAGCGTGGTGGAGGTCGGATGCGGAGCCGTTGGTGCGACGTCTGCGGATCTGTCTGAATGTCCGGCGCAAGGGCGTCTGTCTGGCCTTGCCTCCGAACTCGAAGCGCTGGTCGGTGATGTCCGGAGCCGCCTTGCCTCTACATCGATCGATGGCGCCATCGATGCTGCCGATCAGGCACGCACCGCGTTCAACGCCGAAGAATTGACGCTCGGGATCGCCAAGAAGCTCTATCGCGATCGCCGCAGACGCGCGGAGATGTTCGATGCGGATCTGTTCGGCGAACCGGCCTGGGACATGCTTCTCGACTTGTTCATCGCCGCTTGCGAGGACCGTCAGGTTTCCACGACGAGCGCATGCATCGGGGCGAACGTGCCCGTCGCCACGGGGCTGCGCTGGATCCAGCTCCTCGAAAACCAGGGTCTGATCGCCCGCAGGGCGGACCCGCGCGATGCCAGGCGTGTGTGGATCTCGCTTACGGCTTCGGCTCGCCGGCGCTTGCGCACCTACTTTGCAAGCAGCCTTCAGCAACCGGGCCGGCCGGCGAATGCGGCCGGCGCGGCGGCTTGATCAGAAACCTGGCTCCCGGGAGTCGCAGCGCTGCGGCCTGCACAGTTCACAGTGCTTTCGCGGGGCGCTGAATTTACTGTGGGCCCCGCCGTACGATTGCGAGCGAGCGCTGGCGATCGCGGGCGATGGCCGCAATCGCTGCGGAATTAATTGAGCAGCAGGATCGACATGCGGCGGTTGCGCGGATCTGCCGGGTTGTCCTGAACCAGGGGTTCCTTGTCGGCAACGCCCTCGATGCGGTGGAAGCGGGATTCGGCGATGCCACTGCGCATCAGCGCCTGACGTGTCGCTTCAGCGCGGCCGGCGGAAAGCGACCAGTTGTTCGCCGCGTCTCCAGGCTTCCATTGCAACGAGTCGGTATGGCCGCGCACGGTGAGCCCTGACACGTCGGTGGACAGCACCTGTCCGATCGCGGTGACGAGTTCGAGCGCGTCGGGCGTAAGGATGGTGGTGCCCAGCTGGAACATCGAGAACTTGGCATCGTCGACAAGGTCGAGGCGGATGCCTTCCGGCGTCATGGTCATGCGCACCTGGCGCGACAACTTGCGCAACTTCTCGTTCGCGGCGAGCTTCTGCTGCAGCTTCTGTTCGAGCGCAGCCGTGCGCTTGACCTTCGACCCGCCGTCCTTGGCACCGCCGGTGGCATCGCGCGGGATGGTCAGGCTCTTGGTGCCGGTCTGGCCGGCGCGATGCTGATAGCTGTCGGCATCGGTCAGCGAAGATCCGCCGAGCAGGCCATAGGAGCCGGCGCTGCCTTCCTTCATCTTGACCAGAGTGGGCGTGAAGTAATCGGCGATGCCCTTGCGCTGCTTTTCGGTCGTTGCACCGAGCAGCCACATCAGCAGGAAAAAGGCCATCATGGCGGTCACGAAGTCGGCATAGGCGACTTTCCAGGCGCCGCCGTGGTGGCCGCCGGCAACCACGGTGATCTTCTTGACGATGATCGGCTTGGGCGGTTCAGCCTTGCCCTTGGGTGCCTTTGCCATCGCGAGCCGTCCTTCTTAGCGACCGCGCAGCGCGTCGAGCAGTTCGGAAAGCCCGGGGCGGAAGGCATGGCCGAGACCCGATCGCGCGCTTTCGACGACGAGTGGCTGCGGCCAGCCATGAAGGCTCGCGATGATGACTTGCTTGACGGCCTGGAAGATCATCTCGTCCTGATCGAGCACCTGCTTGAGCCGGCCCGCCAGCGGTGCGACCATGCCATAGGCGAGCAGAACGCCCATGAATGTGCCGACTAGCGCCGAACCGATCATCGCGCCCAGGATCGAAGGCGGCTTGTCGATCGAACCCATGGTCTTCACCACGCCGAGCACCGCGGCCACGATCCCCAGCGCGGGCAGCGCGTCGGCGAGGCCCTGCAGCGCGTGCTGCGCTTCGCTTTCTTCGTGGAAGTGCGTCTTCATCGCGTGGTCCATCACGTCCTCGACCGCGTGCACTTCAAGCGTGCCCGACGACACCACGATCAACGTCAGCGTATCGCAGATCAGCGCGGTGAGCGCGTGGTTGCCAAGCAGGCGGGGGTATTCGGCGAAAATTGGCGAATTCTTGGGATCGGTAACGTGACTTTCCAGGGCGACGGGGCCGTCGGAGCGGAGGATCTTCATCAACTTCGTGCACAGGACGATTGCGTCTATGTGATCCTGCTTGTTGTGCTTGGGACCCTTGAACACCTTGCCGAAGCCGGCGCCGATGCCTTTGAGTTCATGGAGCGAGTTGCCAGTGATGGTGGCGCCGAGCGCGGCGCCGCCGATGATCAGCATTTCGTGCGGAATCGCTTCCATCACCGGGCCGAGCGCGCCGCCGGTGATGGCGAAGCCGCCGAAGACCATCGCCAGAAGAACAACGATGCCGATGCCTGCGTACATGTCCGGGCAAGCCCTCTGGGTCGATTACTTGAGAAGGTCGAAGAGCGACAGGCTGGCAAGCTTGGTAAAGCTCGCCTGGCTTGCCTGAAGCACGGTCGACAGCTCGCTTAGGCGGGTCAGCGCCTCGGTCAGGTCGGTCGTGCCAAGCGTCGATTGCTCTTCGGAGCGGGTCTCTCCCATCACTTGCTGGCGCTGGGTGTTGAGGTCGATCCACGAAAGCCGTGCGCCGAGCACGGTCTGCGTGGTGGTAATGGAGTCCAGCCCATCGCCGAGCGTTGTCAACGCGGCGTTGGCAGCACTGGCAGCGCCGGTCCCGCCCGTGGTCAGCGTATCGGCAAGGCCCTTGATCGTGGCGAGCAGATCCTTGGACGTGCCGCCCGACTGGAATTCGAGGAATTCGGGGCCGGTGAAGCTGCGCGCCACCGATTGCCCATCGCCCAGCGAAAGCTCGCCAGCGCTGCCGCTGCCGATATAGCTGGCGTTGCCCGCGCTATCGAGCTGGTAGGCATTGCCGGCTGTATCGCCGCCGAAAAGCGCGTTGCCCGCGCTGTCGCGCGAATTTGCCAGTGCCACCAGGTTGCCGTGGATCTGGCCAAGTTCGGTGGCGATCGACTTGCGCTGGCTGTCGGTCAGCGTTCCGGTTGCCGCCTGGGTCGCCAGTTCCTTGGCCCGCGTCACGAAGCTGGCGAATTCGTTGAGCGCGGAATCGACGAGGTTGAGGTCGGCGGTCGCCCGGTTGGCCGCCGCAGTATCAATCTTGGCGATCGCATCGTTGCGCGCGAGCATCCGAAGGCGCGAAGCGGCCAGCGGATCGTCGGACGATGCGGTCAGCTTCTGGCCCGATCCGATCTGGCTCTGCAGCTGTTCGGCTTGCGAACGCAGTGAGGTGAGGTCGAGTGCGCCTCGGTCGAAGAAGGCGCTGGTGCTGGTGGCGAAGATCGTCATGGCGGGCCTTACCGGATGTTGAGCAGGGTATCGAACAGCGTCGTCGCGACCTGCATCACCCGGCCCGAAGCCTGGAATGCCTGCTGGTAGCGCACGAGGTTCACGGCTTCGGTGTCCAGATCGACGCCCGACTGCGCGGCAAGCGCGGTCTTGGCGGAATCCGAAATGGTCTTGAGCGCATCGCGCGTGATCTTGCGGCCGTTCACCGTGGCGGAGATGTCGAAGATGATGTCGTCCATCGCCACGGCGGGATCGTCGGCGTTGAGCGCACTCTGGAGTGAATCGAGGTTGGTGGTGTCCCGGCTGCCGGCCGCTGCACCCGATGCAGCAGTGGCGATCTTGCGCCCGTTCGCGGCGACCAGCGTGAAGCTTGCAGCAGTGGTGCCCGAGAAGATCGCTGCCCCGGGGTTGCCATCAAGGTCGCTGCCGGCTGCGTTGGCGGTGTTGACGGTGGTCACGATCTTGCCGGCGAGCGTGTCGAGATCGCCGTGGATTTGTGCGAGCTTGGACAGCGCCTGCTGCTGGCCGGCGAGCGAACCGCCCGACAGGGTAACGGCGGCCGAGCCGAGCGCGAAGCTCATCGTGCCGTTGCTTGCCGTAGTTGCGGTCAACGTCGTTGCCGTGCCGCCATCGACGAGCAGGGCGCCGCCCGACCCGCCGAGGCGGACCTGGACGCTGCCATCGGTTGCGAAGGTTGTCGCGACATCGCCGTACTGGCTGATCTGCTGGAGAAGGTTGTCGCGCTGGTCGAGCAGGGTCGTCTGGTCGCTGCTCGCATCGGCGGCGCGGGTCAGGCGCAGGTTGGTGCGCGCGAGCTCGGCAGCCATGCGGTTCACCTCGGTCACCCCCTGGTTCGCGGTGAACTGAAGGCCGTTGCCCACTGCATCGAGTTCCTGCGAGGCGATCTGGAAGGTGCCGGTCATGTTGCGCGCGGATTCGAGAACCGAGGCGCGCAGCGATGTGTCGGTGGGGTTCTGCTTGAGCTGCTGCAGCGCGCTCATGAAATCGGTCACCGAGCTGTAGGCGTTCGATTGTTCGATCGCCGCTTCGATGTTCTGCAGGCCGCTGACTTCGGCATCGGCCCGCGCGGTATCGGCGCCGGTGCGCCGCACTTCGGACTGGCGGAAGGCGTCTGCATTGCGCTGGATCTGGCTGACCCGCACGCCCGAAAGCGAAACATCGCGCGACGTGCCGAAATAGCCGGTCGAGGCAACTTCGGACAGCGAAGCGCTGCGCCGCACATAGCCGTCGGTCGATGCGTTGGCGATGTTCTGCGCGGTGACATCGAGCGCGATGCGCGCTGCTTTGGCGCCGCTGCGGCCGATCGAGAGCAGGTCGGAAGACATAGCTTCAGCCCTCCGTGGCTGACGGTGTGGCGGCGGTGGAGCCGGTGGTCGATGTTGCGGCCGCGCTGGTGGCGGCTGCGTTGCTCATCTCGAGCCCGCGTGCGAGCTGGGCCTCGATCTGGCGGGCGAGTCCGAAAGCACCGCTGTGGGCAGCTATCTCGGCAAACCTTTCATCGCGCATCTGGGTGAAGGTATCGTCATTCCCGCCTACGGGATTCCCCCCGAAGAGGTCCTTTTCCCCTCCGAAGCTGCCCTGCCGGGCGGCCGAGAGGATCTGGCGGACGAACATCGCCTCGAAGCCTTCAGCGGCCTGGCGCAGCTTGAGCCGCTCGGCCGTCTTCGCATCCTGCGCGGTGGCCGTCGTGTCGGTGACGGTGGAGGGAAGGAGCACGCTCACAGGATTTCCATCTCCGCCTTGAGCGAGCCCGCCTCCTTGAGCGCCTCGAGAATGGCGACGAGATCCGACGGGCTGGTGCCAAGCTTGTTGAGCGCATCGACCAGCGAAGAAAGCGAGGCACCGGGCTTGAACATCGCCACATGCGCTTCCTGTTCGGAGACGCTGATCTGGCTGTTGGGCGTGACGGCAGTCTGCCCGCGCGAGAACGGCCCAGGCTGCGAAACTTGGGGCTTTTCGTCGATCTTGACCACCAGCTTGCCGTGGCTGATCGCAGCGGGGCTCAAGCGGACGGCGCTGTTGATCACGACGGTGCCGGTACGGCTGTTGACGATCACCTTGGCGGCCGCCTCGGCCGGTGAGACCTGCAGCATCTCGATCGCGGCCATCGTGCTGGCGCGGCGGTCTGCGCCATCGGGCAGGCGCAGTGCGAGCGTCACGCCGTCTTCGACCGCCGCGGTGCCCGGATAGCGCGTGTTGATGGCATCGCGCACGCGGGCTGCGGTCAGAAAATCGGCCTGGAACAGGTTCCAGCGCAGGATCTCGCCCGTATCGAAACCGGTCGCGACCGCGCGTTCGACGCTTGCACCATCGGCGATGCGGCCCACGGTGGGCACGTTGACAGTCAGCTGAGATCCGTCCTTGGCGGTAATGCCGAGGCCGCCGACGGCAAGGTTGCCCTGCGCCATCGCGTAGATCTGGCCATCGGCGCCATAAAGCGGTGCCAGGATCAGCGCACCGCCGCGCAGGGACTTCGCCTTGCCGATCGTGCTCACGGTAACGTCGATGCGCTGCCCCGGCTTGGCAAAGGCGGGCAGATCCGCGGTAATCAGCACGGCGGCCGCGTTCTTGAGGCCGGGCGAGACGCCGGGCGGCAGCTGCACACCAAGGCGGCCGGAAACGCCGCGCATCGCCTGGGTAAGGTAATCGAGATTGTCGTCGCCCGTGCCAGGCAGGCCCACGACCACGCCATAGCCCGTCAGCTGGTTGGTCCGCACGCCCTGAAAGGCGCCCAGATCGCGCACCCGTTCGGCATGGGCGACCGGCGCAGCAAGCGGCGTGGCCAAGGTCATCAGGGCAAGGACGAGATAGAACAGGCGGCGCATGATCTTGGCTTCCCCGACGTCAGAACGGGCTGATTGCGTTGAAGAACTTGGACAGCCAGCCTTCGCGGCTGGCGCGGGTAACGGCGCCGTTTCCGGCATATTCGATGCGGGCGTCGGCGACGCGGCTGGAGGGGATCGAGTTGTCTCCGTCGATATCGCCCAGGCGGACGATTCCGGAGAACTGGACCCATTCGTTGCCCTGACTCAGCAGCAAGCGCTTTTCCCCCTTCACGAGCGCGGTCCCGTTGGCGCGGACTTCGGCGATGGTCACCGAAACCGAACCTCCCAGCGAGCTGGTCTGGGTCGCGTTGCCCTGTCCGTTGAACGACGATCCGCCCGAGGCTTTAAGGGCGTTGGGGTTGAGGAAGGACAGTGGGCCTGCGGTCGGCGGCACGATGTTGAAATCGCCGCTGCGCTGGGTCTTCGATCCTGCCGATTTCGACGTGGTCAATTGCTCTACCAGCACGATCGTCAGCGGATCTCCGACGGCGTGGGCGCGGCGCCCTTCGACGAGGCCGGCGTATCCGGCCGCCACGTTGAAGATCGCGCCGTTGCCCTGCGGCGCTGTGGGCGAGGGGGGCAGGGCAGGCTCGAAGCCTGGCGCCGGCTTTCCCTTGGCGTGCGCCGGGGGTGCGAGCCACATCCCGCCTGCGAGTGCAACGGCCGCAAGAAAGATGGTTGCCGGGCGCGGAAGACGGCGCGCCCGGCGGGGGACAAATACATCGTCGAATGCGGTGTCGAACGGCGCCCTGAACATCGTCACAGCGTCTGGTTCGCGTTCTTGAGCATTTCGTCCACGGCCGAGATCATCTTCGAGTTGATCTCGTAGGCGCGCTGGCATTCGATCATGTCGACCAGTTCTTCGACCACATTGACGTTCGATGCCTCGAGGTAGCCCTGTCGGATCTGGCCGCGTCCATCCTGTCCGGCGATGCCGACCTGCGCCGCGCCGCTGGCCGCGGTTTCGAGCAGGAAGTTGTCGCCCTTGTTCTGCAGGCCCGAAGGATTGGTGAAGCTGGCAATGGTGATCTGGCCGAGCTGGGTCGGTGTGCCCGAACCCGCCACCGTGGCCGAGACGGTTCCGTCCGGGGCGATCGTGATCGCGCTCGCACCTTCTGGCACGGTGATCGGCGGCTGCACGACATAGCCTTGCGACGTGACCAGCTGCCCTTCGGACGAGCGCGAGAAGTTGCCGGCGCGGGTGTAGGCCAGCTGCCCGCCGGGCAGCGCGACCTGGAAGTATCCGTCGCCGTCGAGCGCCAGATCGAGCGCATTGCTGGTCGATTGCAGCGAACCCTGGCTGTCGATGCGCGACGTGCCCTGAATGCCCACGCCGGTGCCGAGGTTGAGCCCCGTGGCATAGGCGGTTTCGCCGGAGGACTGCTGCCCGGCAACGCGGGCGTCCTGGTAGGCGAGCGTCGCGAAGTTCGCGCGGTCGCGCTTGAATCCGGTCGTACCGACGTTGGCGAGGTTGTTCGCGATCACGCGCATGCGCGTGTCCTGGGCTTCCAGACCGGTACGGGCGACGTGGAGGGCGGATGAAGGCATGGATCAGGTCTCCGTCAGGTAAGGCGCATCAGGGTGGCGCTGTTCTCGTCCACTTCCTTGGCCGTCGCGATCAGCTTGGTGCGCATGTCGAAGAGGCGCTGTGCCTCGACCATCTCGACAAGAATGGCGGTGGGATCGACGTTGGATTGTTCGAGGGCGCCGGTGTGGACTTTTGCTTCCTCGTCAGCCGGCAGCACGCCGCCGCCGACCACGCGGAACAGCCCGTCGAGTCCTTTTTCGATCTGGGAGCCCTCGAAGCTCGCAAGCTTCAGGCGGGCAACCTGCTGGGGCGGCGTGTCGGGCGTAGCGGGGTCGGCCACGAGCACCGATCCGTCGGGGCCGATCGAGACCTTCGATCCCAGCGGCACCGTCACCGGCCCGCTGTCACCGACGACGGGGCGTCCGTCGCCGTTGACCAGCAGGCCGGTCGGATCGATCGAGAGATCGCCCCGCCGAGTGTAGGCTTCGCTGCCGTCTTCGGCCTGCACGCTCAGCATCACCTTGCCTTCGAGCGCGATGTCGAGCGGGTTGCCCGTCTCGACGATCGTGCCCTGCTTCATGCTGGCGCCACGCACTTCGCCTTCGGTCATGGCGCGCGCTTCGAGGCTGGGGCCCTTCAGTGTGACGGGCAAGGCATTGAGCATTTCGGCGCGGAAGCCGGTGGTCTGGGCATTGGCCATGTTGCTGGCAATGACCCGCTGACGGACCATGGAGCCGCTCATGCCGGAATAGGCGGTGTAGATCAGGCGATCCATCGAAGCGGGTCCTCAGGCGTCAGGTGCGCAGGTTGATCACGGTCTGCGAGATCTGGCTGGCGGTATCGATCGCCTTGGCATTCGCCTGGAAATCGCGCTGCGCCGTGATCAGGCCGACCAGTTCCTCGGCAATGTCGACGTTCGAGCGTTCCAGTGCACCCGACAGGATGTCCCCGTACTGCCCAGCGCCCGGCTGGCCGTACGTCGCCGTGCCGGAGATGCCGGTCGAGACCCAGTTCGACGAGCCGACCTGCTTGAGCCCGGTCGGCGCGATGAACGAGGCGACCGCGATCTTGCCGACCACGGTATTGCTGCCATCGGCGTAGGAGGCGGTTACGTTGCCATTCTCGAGCACGGTCAGGCCCGCGAACTCCGCGCCGGCCGTGTTTGTCGAGGCGACGACGCAATCGGTCGGCGTGGTGCCCGTGACGTTGCCTGCGGCATCGGTCGGGAAAACCTGCAGCACGTTGTCCGAGCCGTCCTGAACCAGGCCATTCCCATCGAGAGAGAACGCGCCGTTGCGGGTGTAGTAGGTGTTGCCGGTGATAGACGACTTGGTCGTGAAGAAGCCGTCTCCGTTGACCATCAGGTCGAGCGCGGACCCCGTCTGCTGGACGGCACCCTGGGCAAAGTTCTGGGTGATGGATGTAAGCGTCGCGCCGATGCCCTGGATCTGCTTGGGATTGGTGAAGGCGCTGCCGGCCACGATGTCGGCGAATTCGGTACGGCTGCGCTTGAAGCCCACGGTTTCCGCGTTGGCGATGTTGTGGCTGATGACGTTCAGGTCTGTCTGCGCGTTCTTGAGGCCGTTAAGAGAGGTGTAGAAAGACATCGATCGTTCCTTGTTCTGATGGCGGCGAGGGGCTTCAGGCGAACTTGCTGTTGAGCGTCGCGAGCTGGTCCGAGATGGTCTTGAGCGTTTCGGCCATCGACGTGCTGTTCGACAGCGAGGAGAACTGGGCCAGCTGGGTCACCATCTGGATGTTGTCGGTCGGCTGGGTCGGATCCTGGTTCTGCAGCTGCGCGGTCAGCAGCTTCAGGAAGTCCCCCGCCCCGAGCGAGTCCCAGCCCGATTTCTTCGAGGTTGTGGTTGCCGTCGCGGTAGTCGCAGTGGCGGCGGTGTTGGTGACAGATGTGGTCATCACTTCATCCTCATCGTTTCGAGCATCAGCTGCTTGGCGGTCTGCATCGCCTCGACCACGTTCTGGTACTGGCGGCTGCTTTCGAGCATCTCGACCATCTCGGCGTTTTCATCGACCGGGGCGGACCAGACATCACCGTTGGCATCGGCCAGCGGGTGATCGGGGTTGTGCTCGCGGATGGGCGTGGCATCGGAGCGGTAGACGCCATCGACCTTGACCGTCGAAAGACCGGTCGCGCCATCGAGCTGCTGGGCAAACACCGCGCGCAACGGGCGGTAGGCTTCCTGTTCGCTGGCGGCGACCGTCCCGGCATTGGCCAGGTTCGACGCGGCGGCGTTCATCCGGACCAGCTGCGCCGACATCGCCCGACCGGCGACATCGAACAGCGTCATGGGGTTGCGATTGACGGGGCCGGCCACGATCAATCGCCCTTGATCGCGCGGGTGATCGTTTCCACCCGGCCCTTGATGAAGCTGAGCGTGGCGGAATAGCCGACCGCGTTTTCGGCAAAGGCGGTCTGTTCGGTGGCCATTTCGACGGTGTTGCCATCGAGGCTGGGCATGACCGGCACGCGGTAGCGCGTTGCCGTGCTGATCGCCTTGTCCTCGCTGGCGCCGCTGGTGCGGGCGGCAAGGGCCGTGGCAAAGTCGATGTCCTTGGCCTTGTAGCCCGGGGTGCCGGCATTGGCGATGTTCGAGGCGAGCTGGCCCATGCGTTGCGAGCGCAGTTCCAGCGCCGCGCCGTGAATTCCGAATAAGGTATCGCTCATCGTATGAGGGCCCTTGGTGCGGGGTGAGAGTATTCGTGCCGATCATTCAGCAAAGGGCGTGCCAATTGCGGCGAAACTTGCTGCAATGGGCGCCGATCCGCGCTTTGCAGTCTGCGCAGCGAGGTCCTGGCATCGTGTGCTTCCGGCAAAGCGTTGCCGCCTCCGGCAAAATCAGGGCGGGACCTGAATTTGTCTTCCGCCGTGCCGTTCTCGTTGGGGAGGAGGAACGAGCGCGCCATGGAGCTTGCCCATCTTATCAATACGTCCGCCGCGCTGGTTGTCGGCGGCGGCACCCTGCTTGCCACGGTCCTGCGCTGCGGGATCGGTGATTGCCGCACGACGCTCGTCGCCCTCGGCCGGCTGGCGCGCCCGACGTTCCATGCCGACAAGGTGCGGGCGGATCTTGCAGGGCAGGTCGCCCAAATCCGTCAGGACGGCGTGCTGCGCGCGCGCTTCCGCCATGTTGGCGATGCCGCCTTTGACGAGGCGACCGACGCCCTGATCCGTTCCCGATCGATCGAGGCCCTGATCGAACGCCATGAGCAGCACCGCCAGCGAAGGCGCACCGCGGCAACCGCTGCGGCGCGGACTTTGTTTCAGGCAGCCGATCTCGGCCCCGTGTTCGGCCTTGCCGGAACGCTCGTTTCACTGAGCCAGCTGCCCGCCGAAGGCGTTGCCCGGGCGGCGCTGTCCGGTGCCATCTCGCTTGCCGTGCTGACCACGCTTTATGGCGTGCTGATCGCCAACATCGTGTTCGCCCCGCTGGCCCGCGCCGTTGAGCGCCAGGCCGAAGCAGAAGAAGCGGCACGGCAGGAGGTGATCGACTGGCTTTCCTGGCAACTCGCGCCCGCCCTGCCGACGCAAGTCGCCGCCACGCGCGCTCCGGCCAGAACGCGTGGCGAGCCGGCGGCGTCAACGGCTCCAGCCGCGGCGGGGCCCGCTGCGGCGTCTGCCGATGCGCCCTTGCCAAGCGAAACCAGCATCGTGGACGAGGCAGCCTGACCCTTGCGCCCGTCGCTCACCTGGCAGACCATCCTTGCGGACCTGTCGCTGATCCTGTTCATGGTGACGGCCTCTGCGCTGTCCGATCCAGCGGCGGCGCCTGCCGCAAAGCCGCCGCTTCCTCCGCCAGCCCCAAAGGTGATGACCGCATCGCCGCAAGGGGAGCCGGTCGGCGTGTGGCGTGAAGCGCCCGGGATGCCAGCCCTTGCGCAATGGATAACGCAGGAAGGCGCCGATCCACGGCTGCGGGCGACGGTGCTGGTGCGCGAAACCGGCGATGCGCGGCGTGCACTGGACCACGCTCAACGGCTTGTCGCCCAGCTTGGCCCGCTCGAGCCCCATGCCCGGGTCGTGGTCGAGCCGAGCGGGCGCGACGGGGCAGGGGCCACCGTCACGCTGGGCTACGATGCCGATCCGGCGACGCGATGATGGCTGCGAGCCTGTGGCACGAAAATTGCTACACTCATCGCAAGATCAACAGCTTGCCGAGACAGTTCATGTTCAGCCGCCGCACCCTGACCCTTGTCGCCCCACTCGCCGGCCTGCTGCTGGCCGCACCGGCAACGGCTGCGGGTTTCGTCGATCCCGCGGCGATCGACCGGGCCGTGTCCGAATTTACCGGTTTGCCGATCGGTGTGCCGGGCGGCGCGCAATTGCCGGTCGATCGCCGGCTGCGGCTGCTGCCGTGTTCCGCTCCGTTCGCCCTGAGCTGGCGGAGCGCCGCGCATGACAGCGTGGTGGTGCAGTGTCCCGATCCGCGAGGTTGGCGGATCTTCGTGGCTGTGACGGGCCAGGCACAATCCGATGCAGGCCCCGCGGTGGCCAAGGGCGATGCCGTGACCATTGCCGCCACGGGGGACGGCTTTTCCGTGTCGCAACCGGGAGAAGCGCTCGACGCAGGGCCGGTGGGTGCCTGGATACGTGTTCGCACGAGTGCCAAGGCGGACTCGATGCGGGCCAAGATCGTGCGCCCCGGCCTTGTCGAACTGCCTGTAGAATAAGGCTTTTGCCGCCGGTCGGCAAAAAATCGCCGCTCCGGCTTAAAACGGGCCGCGCAACGTCGTTCTCTGCAATGTAACAACGCCGAGGAGCGGGACCATGCCACCCATTGAAATCGGACCGTCGCGCCCGGTTGGCGCGGTTCAGGTGAAAACCATCTGTGCCGACACCGGTCAGGTAGAGACGACCAAGACTTCGACGCCTGCAAGCGCCGCGCCGAAGATCGAAACCAGCGATGCCGTCAAGGGCGGTGCCGCACCGATCGATTCCGAGCGGGTCGCCACGATCCGCAAGGCCATCGACGAAGGCCGCTACCCGGTCATCCCCACCAGGATCGCCGACGCGATGATTGCCGCCGGAATGTTGTTGAGGAGCCCGCAGTAATGGCCATGTCGCTTGCCGCGCACGAGATTGCCCGCGAACCCATTGTGGACCCCGTGGAGCTTCGCGACACGTTGCGGCAGATGCTTGCCGTGCTCGAAGACGAAAGGCACGCGCTTGCAGGCCTGGACGTCGATGCGATCATGGGCTGCGCGGTGGGCAAGAACGCGCTCTGCGGGCGTCTCGACACCGCAGCCATGGCGATGGTCGACGAGGAATGCCGCGGATTGCTTGATGCTGCGCGGCGCCTGAACGAGGCAAACCGCCGCGTTCGCAACCTTATTGCGGCGAACGTGGCGCAGCGGCTTGACGCCATGACGGGTCAGCCCGCGCTGTATCGCGCCCATGCCGCGCCCGCGCGGATCGGTCGCGCGCGCTGAGCGCAAGCCGCATTCCGGCAAGGGCCACAGTTTGGCACGGCCCTTGCTGATCCCCTTTCGTGTGCCCCGCAGGGCGCGATGGAAAGGGAAGTGCGTGAGTTCAGTCCAGTCACTGCCGGGCGCGGGAAGGTCCGGCGAAGTCCACGCCGCGATCGCGCGCGCCGCCGAAGCCACGGGCGTAGATTTCAGTTATCTGCTTGCCCAGGCCAAGCTTGAATCCGGCCTCGATCCCTCGGCGCAGGCACGAACCTCCAGCGCCAGTGGCCTATACCAATTCACCGATGCGACCTGGCTTCGCACCTTGGGCAACCACGGCGCCGACCATGGCATGGGCTGGGCATCCGACGCGATCCAGAGCGGCGCCGTCCGCGATCCGCAGGTCCGTTCGCAATTGATGGCGCTGCGCTCCGATCCGCAAGTTGCTGCGCTCATGGCCGGCGAACTGGCCAACGACAATCGCGCCTACCTCGGCACAAATCTTGGCCGCGAACCGGACAGCGCCGAACTCTACATGGCGCACTTCCTCGGCTCGGAAGGCGCGGTGCGCTTCCTTTCCGCGCTCGATTCGGACCCCTCGCAATCCGCCGCCGCGATCCTGCCCAAGGCTGCCGCAGCCAACCGCGCGATATTCTTTGGCGCAGGCGGTGCGCGCAGCGTGGGCGAAGTAATGGACCTGGTGCGCGGACGGCTGGAGGCGGCGATGCCCGGTGTCGGCAGCACTTTGCCGGGGGCCGGCACTCTTGCCTATGGCGATGCCGCCTACCGCCCGACGCCGACGCTCGACTACCTGCCGGTTCCACTTACCCGCACGGGCGCCGAAGCGCCGACCTGGGGCGGGGACGTGGCGCGCGAATATCATGCCGTCGCCGCCGCCATGCCCACGGGCACGGCCCTCGCTTCTGCCACGATGGCCGATACCTTGCGCGAAACGTTCGGTATCGCCGAGGGCGGCGCAGCTCCGCAGCATGTACGCGCCGCCTATGGCCGCCTGCGCGCCTTCGGGCTCTGACGCATGCTGAAACGCTTCGGTTCAAGTCCGGGCGCTTTGGCGCTTCCGGCCGGGATTCTTACGCTCATCGTGCTGATGATCGTGCCGATCCCTTCGTTTCTGCTCGACGTGTTCTTCGTGCTCAACATCGCGCTTTCGGTCGCGATCCTGATGGCAGCGATGAACGCGGAAAAGCCGCTCGACTTCTCGTCCTTCCCGAGCGTGCTGCTGTTCGCAACGTTGCTGCGCCTCTCGCTCAACGTCGCCTCGACCCGCGTCGTGCTGGTCCACGGCCATGAAGGCGGAGCAGCCGCCGGCCACGTAATCGAAAGCTTCGGCGCGTTCCTGATCGGCGGCAATTTCGCGGTCGGGCTGTTCGTCTTCCTGATCCTGATGATCATCAACATGGTCGTCGTCACCCGCGGCGCCGGGCGCGTTTCGGAAGTGTCCGCGCGCTTCACGCTCGATGCCTTGCCCGGCAAACAGATGGCGATCGACGCCGATCTTGCCGCCGGCCTGTGCACCGCGGACGAAGCCAAGAACCGCCGTCGCGAAGTTTCGACCGAGGCCGATTTCTACGGCTCGATGGACGGTGCGAGCAAGTTCGTGAAGGGCGATGCGGTCGCTGCCCTGCTAATCCTTGGCGTCAACATCATCGCCGGCTTCTGCCTCGGCATGCTCAGCCACGGTCTTTCCGCGGGCGATTCCGCGCAACGCTACATCACGCTTGCCGTGGGGGATGCGCTGGTGGCGCAGGTGCCGTCGCTGCTGCTTTCGATTGCTGCCGCCGTCATCGTCACGCGCGTGACCGACACGCGCGACCTGTCTGGCCAGATCGGCGGGCAGTTCGCCAGTCCGCGCACCTGGCTGCCAGTCGCCGTGATCCTGGGCGCGATCGGCGCGATCCCGGCGATGCCGCAGACGGTCTTCCTGCCCGCGGCCGGCCTTGCCGGTTGGCTGTGGTGGAGCCTGAAGAAGCGCGAGGAGCGTTCGCGCCAGGCGCCCGTGGTTGAAGTCCTGCCGCCGCCCGATCCTTCGCGGATCACGCTCGAGGATGTCAGCGACCACACGCTCGTCACCATCGAGCTGGGCTATGGCCTCGTCCATCTCGTCGACGAGCGCCGTGGCGCACCGCTCGTCGCGCGCATCACCGGCGTGCGCAAGCAGTTGAGCCAGGCGTTCGGCTTCGTCGTCCCGCAGTTCCGGGTGCGCGATTCGCTCGAACTGCCGCCGGGCGACTATCGCATCCTGCTGGGTGGAGTCCTGCTCGGCAATGCCGCGATCCGGGCAGACCGGGTGCTGGCGATCGATGCGGGCGAGGCGCGGCGCGATCACGACCTGATGGGCGAGCCCACGCGCGATCCGAGCTTCGGTTGTCCCGCGCTGTGGATCGAACCCGCGCAGCGCGATCAGGCGATCGCCGAGGGTTTCCTCACGGTCGATGCCAGCACGGTCGTTGCGACCCACCTCAACCAGTTGCTGGGCGAGCGGCCGCACATGCTGCTCGGCCCTGACGAGGTGCGTTCGATCATCGAAGGCGTGCGTGAACGCAGCGCTGGCCTGGTCGAAACGATCCATCCCAATCCGCTGTCGCTCGGCGCGCTGACCCGCCTGTTCCACGCGCTGCTCGAGGACGGCATCAGCGTCGCCCACCCGCTGCCGATCCTGTCGGCGATCGGGCAGGCCGTGCAGCAATCCACTGAGCACGAACGCATGATCGATATCGTCCGCGCAGAGCTCGGCTCGATGATCGTCGCGCGGATCTGCCCACCCACGCAACGGCTGCCGGTGCTGACGCTCGAAGCCGGGCTCGAACAGATGATCGTCAACGGCATGCACGATCCCGTGACCGGCCAGCCGGTGATCGAGCCCGATCTGGCGCGTGCCATCGGCGAACGCGTGGCCGACATCGTTGCGGAACGTGGCCCTGCCGCGCCGCCCATGGCGCTTATCGTCCAGCCACGCGCACGGCGCGCGCTGGCCGCGCTGCTGCGCCTGCGGGCGCCGGGATGCCTTGTCATCTCGATCTCCGAATTGCCGCCGACGCAGCCGATCGAGGTCGTCTCGGTCATCGGCGAAGCGCCGGCGCCGCCCTCCTTGCCTGCTCCCACCGCTCAGGGACTTGCCGCATGAACTACGATCACCGCAGTTTCGCCGCCGCGCGCGCCTATCGCGACGACACGGCCGACCGCATCCGTCGCTTCCTTCCCATGGTCCGCCGCCTTGCCTGGCATGTGCACGGATCGGGGCGTGCCGGGATGGAGCTTGACGACTTGGTCCAGGCCGGGCTCGTCGCGCTGACCGAATGCGCGCAGAAGCACGCCGGTCCGACCGAGGACGGCTTTGCCGCCTATGCCAAGCTCCGTGTCCGTGGGGCCATGGTCGACCTTGTCCGCCGGGCCAATCCGCTGTCGCGATCGGCAGCAGACCGACGGCGCACGTTGCGCGATGCGACAGCTGCGTTGCAGACCAGGCTGGGGCGCGAACCCACCGAGCTTGAACTTGCGGCAGAGCTGGGCGTTTCAGGCGCCGATCTTGCCGACCTGCGCGCTGCGGCCGAGCCGGTGCGCTTCGAAGCCATCGACGATGCCTATTCGGATAGCGACAGTGCCTTCGCCGACGACCGGCCCGACAGCTTCGCGCTGCTGGCCGATGCCGAAATGCGCGAGCAGATTGCCGAAGCGATCGCAACGCTGCCGGAGCGGCTGATGATGATCATCCAGCTCTATTTCGTCGAGGAACTGAACCTTGCCGAAATCGCCGAGGTGCTGCAGGTGTCGGTACCGCGAGTGCACCAGCTCAAGGCTCAGGCGCTCGACAAGCTGCGCTCTGCACTGGGCGACGGGTTCGAGGTGTTGTGATGCCCCGCAACGACAGACCGATTTAGCGGCTTGCACAGGTCCCTCTTTTCTGTTTAATCGTTCGATTAAACAACTTTCCTGGAGAGGGACATGGCAATCAAGACCCGTATCACCGAAATGCTCGGCATCGAGCACCCGATCGTGCAGGGCGGCATGATGTGGGTCGGCACCGCCGATCTTGCCGCTGCCGTGTCGAATGCGGGCGGCCTTGGCATCATCACCGCGCTTACCCAGCCGACCCCCGATGCGCTGCGCGCGGAGATCGATCGCTGCCGCACGCTGACCGACAAGCCGTTCGGTGTGAACCTCACCATCCTGCCCTCGATCAATCCGCCGCCCTATGCCGAATATCGCCAGGCGATAATCGATTCCGGAATCAAGATCGTCGAGACGGCTGGCTACAAGCCACAGGAGCACGTCGATCACTTCAAGGAGCACGGGATCAAGGTGATCCACAAGTGCACCGCGGTCCGCCACGCACTGTCGGCTGAACGCATGGGTGTCGACGCGATCTCGATCGACGGCTTCGAATGCGCCGGCCACCCGGGCGAAGACGATATCCCGGGCCTGATCCTGATCCCTGCGGCCGCAGACAAGGTCAAGATTCCGATGCTCGCCAGCGGCGGCTTCGGCGACGGTCGCGGGCTCGTCGCGGCGCTCGCGCTGGGCGCCGAGGGCATCAACATGGGCACACGCTTCTGTGCCACCGTCGAAGCGCCCATCCACCAGGGCATCAAGCAGGCGATGGTCGATAACGACGAGCGCGCCACCGAGCTGATGTTCCGCAGCTATCACAACACCGCCCGCGTCGCGAAGAACAAGGTTGCGGTGGAAGCCGTCGCCATCGAACGGTCTGGCCAGCCATTCGAAGCCATTGCCCATCTCGTCAACGGGAAGCGCGGCAAGGAAGGGCTCGAAAACGGCGATCCTGATCATGGCATCTGGACCGCTGGCATGATCCAAGGCCTGATCCACGACATTCCGACCTGCCAGGTCCTGATCGACCGGATCATGGCCGAGGCCGAAGGCATCCTGAAGCAGCGCCTCGCCGGGTTCCTGGCATGAAGATCGACGCAACCACCAGCGCCGTCGTCACCGGCGGCGCATCGGGCCTCGGACGCGCGACGGCCGAAGCGCTTGGCGCTGCCGGCGTTAAGGTGGCGATCTTCGACCTTAACGAAGAGGCGGGCGAGGAAGTCGCCAACGCGATCGGCGGCCTTTTCTGCAAGGTCGACATCATGAGCGAGGAGTCGGTCGTGGCCGGCTTTGCCAAGGCGCGTGCCGCCCACGGGCAGGAGCGGATCACCGTTCACTGCGCAATGGCCAGCCGTAAGGGCAAGACGATCAGCCGCAACCGTGAGACCGGCGAATTCGTCCGTCTTTCGACCGAAGACTATGCCTTCGCGGCCGAGGGTATCCTGATCGCCAGCTACCGCGTCGCATCGCTCTCGGCGCTGGGCATGGCCAGCCTCGAGCCGCTCGAAGATGGCGAGCGCGGGGTGATCACGCTCACGGCATCGGTCGCTGCGCAGGATGCCCAGATCGGGCAGGTTGCCTACGGTTCGCTCAAGGCAGGCGTTAATGGCCTTGTCCTGCCGATGGCGCGTGACCTGATGGACCTGGGCATCCGCGTCAATTCGATCATGCCCGGCATTTTCGGCACTCCACTGCTCGGCCGCCTGCCAGAGAACGTGAAGGAAAGCCTCAACGCTTCGGTCCCCTTCCCGAAGCGTCTGGGCAAGCCCGAGGAATACGCCAGCCTGGCGATGGAACTGGTGCGCAATTCCTACTTCAATGGGCAGGCCATCCGCCTCGACGGCGCGATCCGCATGGCGCCGCGCTGATCGTCAGGACTTGGACCCGGGGGCGGCGACCATGATGGGATCGCCGACCCCGATCCGCTTGCCATCGGTAACGATGATCCTGTCACCGACCTTGGTGACTGCGAACAGCCGCCTGGCGAATTCCTCCGGCACGCCGACGCAGCCGTTGGTGGCATAGCCCTTGCGCACATTTGCGCCGTGGATCGACACGCCATCGTTCGTCATGCGCAGCATGTACGGCATTGGCGCATCGTAAATGTTCGAAACGTGGTCGGCGTCCTTCTCCATGATCGGGAAGACGCCGAGCGGGGTGGGCTTGTCGCCATAGCCCTTGAGGATGGCCGTCGCGCCGATCTCGTGCCCGTCACGGAATACCGACAGGGTGCGCGCGGCAAGGTCGACGGTGATGACTGTCGGCCCGGACGGTCCCTTGCTTTCGTCCCAGTAGAACTGCCCGTATTTGATCGGGCCGTCGATCTTGAGGATCGACCTGACCACGAACGGCCCATCGGGCAGGGGCTTGAGCGGTGCTGGCGAAGCGATGGTAGGCGCGGCCGACGACGGTGCGGCGGCACTGACCTCGATCGATCCGATCCGGTGGCGCAGCTTCGCGCTGGCGATGTCCACCACGTCACCGCCTGCCTGCCAGAACAGCAGCCCGCCAAGCACCGCGATCACGCCGGCCACAGGCAGGACCAGCGGGTTGCGGCTCAGGAAATCGAACGGTCCGGACTTGCGCATGACGGCGGGCTTATCTTCCTTTTCGCGGCGGCAATACCATAATGGATGTGATGGCGACGAGTCCCTTCAGGCCAGCGCAATGATCGCCATGGCATGTGTGCGTCGATGGAACAGGTGACCTCGTTCTGGCGCATGTTCGAGCGCTACCTCGACAGTGCGCCACCCCTTCTGCTTGGTGTCTTTGCGGCCATTGCCTTGAGCATGCTGGCAGCGGGCCTGGGCCGGGTATCGCCCCGGCTCGGCGGCTTCCTGCGCTTTAGCGGCAACATGCTGCTGCTGGGCGTGTTCGCGCTGGCGGCGATGCGCTTCATCCGGCTGGATCCGGCGTTCGATTCCCTGAGCGCGAACCTTGCCATGCCCGCCCAGACCGTATCGGGCGGAGAAACGCGCGTGCCCCTGTCGGCTGACGGACATTACTGGATCGAGGCGCGGGTCAACGGCACGCCGCAGCGCTTCATGGTCGACACGGGCGCGACCCTGACGGCGATATCCACCGAAGTCGCCCGGGCGGCGGACATTCGCCCCGATCCGCTGCGCTTGCCGGTTATCGTCCGCACCGCGAACGGGTCGACGCAGGCGCAGATGGCGCGGATCGGCGAAGTGCGCTTCGGCTCGATCGTCGCGCGCGACATGGACGCGATCGTCACCGGATCGACCGGCGGCCTCAACGTCCTTGGCATGAACTTCCTCTCGCGGCTCAAGGGCTGGCGCGTAGAGGACGGCGTGCTGGTACTTACGCCGCGTCATGCACAGGCGGCTTCGGTTCAGGACTGACCGGGCCAACTCCTAGCCAGGTGAGCCGGCGCCACACCGCTTCGAGCGGCCCCTGCCGGTAACGCGCAAGCCACCAGCGCGGCCAGGCGAGCATCGCCAGCCAGCCCAGTAGAACGAAGGCGGGCAGGGCGCCCCTTGGCAAAGATCGCGAAAGGTCAAGCCCCCATCCGGCGAACAGCGCGGACATCAGCACCGTCGTGCCGAGGTAGTTGGTGAACGCGCAGCGGCCCGCAAGCATGATCCGCCGCGCGAACGCCGCCGTTTCGACACGCGGCCAGATCAGCATCAGCAAGGCGGCATAGCCCATCGCCATCAGCAGGTGGGGCAGGGCCGACAGGTTGCCCAGCGCCGCGAACATGGCGCGGGGCGGAAAGCCGTGGCGCCACAGCCAGCCGAGCAATGCCAGCGTCATCGCTGCGCCAGTACCGGTCCCCAGGATCGCGAGGCGGCGCATGGCCTTGGCCGGCCACGCACCCGCGAAGAAGCCGCTCATCTGCAGCGCCATGCCCACCAGCATCAGCGGGAAGGTTTCGGTCACCGTTGCCAGCAGCGTTTCGAATGGCAGGAAGGGTGCAGTTTTCAGGCGCAGGCGGATCGCCTCGAAAAATCCTGCATGCAAGATCCTGAGATCAGCCGTCACAGACGCGGCAATTCGGACCATCATGCCGGCCTGATCCGCCATGTCGGCCGCGCCCGCCTGACCGGCAAGCACGCGCTGCTCCGCCGCAATCCCCTGCAATTCGCCGATCGCGCCGACGCCGTGGCTCATGAAATAGATGGCAAGGCCCAGCGCTGCGAGCGTGGTCGGCGCAAGACGGCGCAGCGCCAGCGCCCCGAAGCCGCACAGTGCATAGGGAAACAGGATGTCACCCCACCACAGCAGCAGATAGTGCAGGTATCCGGCAAGGGCGAGCCAGAAGAGGCGCCTCGCCTGCATCCATTCGGGCTGCAAGCCCCGCCGCCCGACCATGTCGCAGAACAGGGCGAGGCTGGCGCCGAACAGCAACGTGAACAGGACGCGCATCTTGCCTTCGAACACCACGAAGGCGAATGCGAACCATGCAGTGCCGGCGGCATCCGACTGGCCGATGCGCGGGCTGAACGTGGCCAGCGTGGGGCCCCAGAAACCCGTCACGTTGATTGCCAGGATGCCGAGGATGGCGACACCGCGGACGAAGTCTAGTGCTTCGATCCGGTCAGTCCCGGCGGGGGGCGTCGCGTGAAGAGACGCGGATGGCGCGGTCAAGCGCTCAGGGTTTCGTGACGAGGCAGGTGATGCCCGCCGCCTTCAGCCCGCCACAGGCGCGCGTCGCGTCGGCTTCGCTGGCATAGCCGCCGGCCTGCAGGCGCGTGATGCCTTGCGCCGAAAGGTCGATGCGGGCGTGGCCGGCGATTTCCGGCCGCAGCCGCGCCTTGGCCCACAACGCATCGGCGTTGGCCTTTGTGGCGAAGGCGCCCAACTGGACGCGCCACGGACCCGCGGCCGGAATTGGCCTTGTCGAAGACGGGGCAGATGGCGTGGAAGTGGCGCTGGCAGGAGCCGTTGCGGGCTTGGGGCCGCGCGAAGACCGCGGCGGAAGCGTGACCGCGCCGGCATAGTCGGCGCCTGCGCTGACGGGGCGGGTCGGATCGCTTTCGTAAGCCGGCACGCCTGCTGCCTGTCCGACCACGCGCACTGGCCGTGGCGGCACGGGCGCAGGGGTGGGCGGCGACGGAGGCTGGAGTTGCGGTTGGGGCTGCGGCTGGATTTGGGCGGCGGCGGCAGCTTCCTGCACGGCAAGGCCTCTCGCCGTGCCCAGGTCGGCGCCGCCAAGCTGGGTGGCGCGGGCGCGCTCTTCGCGCTGCTGCAATTCGCCGGCTAGCGCGATGCCGCGCTGGCGCTGGTCGAGCGGGATCGTCTGGTTCATCGTCGCAAGGCCCGACAGCGCCTGCGGCAGGCCGCTCGCCGCCGCGCGCGTCAGCAAAGCATAAGCACGGACCCAGTCGCGAGGTGCGAAGTCGCCGTTGAAGGCCGCCACCCCGACCAGGTATTGCGCTCTCGGCTCGCCCCGTTCGGCCGATTGTTCAAGCCAGGGCATCGCGTCCTTTTGGCGACCTGCCTGGAACACCAGAAGGCCATAGTTGTCCGCCGCGCGGGCATGGCCCTGTTCGGCCGCGGCGCGGTAGAACTGCTCGGCCTTGGCGAGATCGGGTGCGACTCCGCGCCCCAGCTTGTAGGCCTGCGCCATGTCGAACTGCGCGTCCGGATCGCCCTTGGCCGCCGGGCCCTGCCATTCCTTGACGGCACGCGCGTAATCGCCCTTGGTCCAGGCCTCGACTCCGGCACGGACGTCGGCAAATGCAGGCGCGGCCAGCAGCATGGCCGGCAGGGCGAGAATGATGACCGGTCGGCGCATGGATCGAGGCTTTCCCTTGTCTAGCCGCCAATAAAGCACAAGCGTTACAATAGCAGACATAGTCAACAAGGCATTAGCAAAGGCTTGACGACGCAAGCCCTGTCCCGGTTCGGGTCACGCAAGGGCGTTAACCAATATTTTAGGCAGTTTTGCGATTCCTACCGGCGAACCTGTTCCAAGGCTTCCAGGGGGATACGTTGCGCGTACTGGCATTGGCATCGCAGAAGGGTGGGTCCGGCAAGACGACCTTGTCCGGTCATCTCGCCGTTCAGGCCCAACGCGCGGGCGCCGGCCCGGTTGTCCTGATCGACATCGATCCGCAAGGGTCGCTGTCGGACTGGTGGAACGAGCGCGAGGCGGAATATCCCGCTTTTGCCCAGACCACCGTTTCGCGACTGGCTGCCGATCTGGCCATCCTGCGCCAGCAGGGCTTCAAGCTGGCCGTGATCGACACGCCGCCGGCGATCACCATGGCGATCCAGTCGGTCATCTCGGTTGCCGAACTCGTCGTCGTTCCCACGCGCCCCAGCCCGCATGATCTGCGCGCCGTCGGCGCCACCGTCGATCTGTGCGAGCGGGCGGGCAAGCCGCTGATCTTCGTAGTAAACGCGGCAACGCCTAATGCACGGATCACCGCCGAGGCCGCCGTCGCGCTTTCGCAGCACGGCACCGTGGCGCCGGTGACGCTGCACCATCGCACCGACTTTGCCTCGTCGATGATCGACGGGCGCACGGTCATGGAAACCGATCCGCGCGGCAAGTCCGCGTACGAAGTCACCCAGCTGTGGACTTACGTGTCCGAGCGGCTCGAAAAGAACTTCCGCCGCACCGTGTTCGCCGTGCCGCAGCCTGCCGCGTCCGCCGCGCCGCTGTCGCTTGCCGGTGCCCCGCGCCCTGCCGGTGGCTTCGGTCGCCGCGTGATCGGCTCGTGACGGAGGAAACCGACATGGCCGAACCTCGCCCCGTCGCCTCGCTCACTGCGGGGCTCCTCGCGCGCAAGGGCACCGCTCGCCCGGCGATGCGCCCGCAACTCCATTCCTTCGGCTTCGATGAAAGCCCCCGCCTGCCGCCCGTCCACAACGACGCTTTTTCGCCCGAAGACGATCTGGGCTGGAACGACATGGGCGAAGACAGCGCACCGGCGGAGATCCCCGGCGGCGTCGTTGCCATCACCCCGCACACGCCGGTGGCCGACGAAGCACCGCAACCCGAAGTGCTGCGCCAGATCGATTCGCTGGTCGACGTCATCACCCGCAAGGCCGCGATGGACGCGCGCGTCGCCGCGGCCGAGGCGCAGGCCATGCCACGCCCGTCGCGCCGCAAGGGTGAAGCACTGAAGGAAGGCCGCAAGGCGGCGTTTACCCTGCGCCTAGATGCCGAACGCCACCTGCGCCTGCGCATCGCCGCCGCGATCGAAAGCCGCAGCGCACAAGCGGTCGTCGCAGAGGCGCTTGACCATTTTCTTAACGCCATTCCGGGCATGGACGACCTTGCTCGTCGTGCGCGCGACCAGTGAACCTCGGGGAACAGACGTCATGACCCTCCGCGCCGATACGAAACGCCTTGTGACCGTTCGGGTGGCCCTGTCACTTTCGACGATCGTTGCTGCCGGCTTGCTTGCCGGGTGCACCTCCGGTCCGCATCCGTCGCGGCTCGCTGCCGGCGCGGAAGCGGCGGCCGTTGCCGGAAAGGCGGACAAGGGCGTATCGCTAGCGGAACAGGCCGTGCTGGCCGACCCGCGGAACCCTGCCTATCGCACGCTGCTCGGCAATGCCTATCTGCGCGCCGGCCGGTTCGAATCGGCTCGCCAGGCGTTCGATGAATCGATGCAGCTTGGCGAAGACAGCGGCAAGGCCGCGCTCAGCCTGGCGCTGGCAGACATCGCGCTGGGCCGCTTCGATACCGCCGCCGACACGCTGGAAGCCTATCGCGCGGCGATCCCGGCTTCGGACTACGGTCTCGCCATGGCGATGAGCGGCCGCACCGTGCAGGGCGTGAGCATTCTGGTGGGAGCCATCCGCGGGGGCGATAATTCGCCGAAGATGCGCCAGAACCTTGCCTTCGCCTATGCGCTGGCCGGACAATGGCGCGAAGCCCGCGTGATGGCGGCGCAGGACCTTTCGGCCGATCAGCTCGATGCGCGCATGCAGCAGTGGCTGCTCACGGCGGGCCCGCGCGAAACGCGCACCCGGGTCGCCACGCTGCTCGGTGCGCCGGTCCGCGCCGATGCCGGCCAGCCGCAGGCGCTGGCGCTGGCCAACTTCCCCGATGCGACGGGCGCGCGTCAGGCCGACGCCACCCCGAACACTCCTGCCGCGCCCGCCCCTGAGGTCGCGCCCCAGCTCGCACAGGCCGCGGCGCAGGAACTGCCACCCCTGCCTTCGGGCGAGTCGGCAAAGGCAACCCCCGCTGCTGCCCCCGCGCCGACGATCGCGGATGCCAGCCGCACGCCGTCGATGCTCCTTGCCGCCATCGATGCCCCGCAGCCGCGCCCGGCCTACCGTGTGGTGGGTGCCAACGTCGCGCACAAGCCGTCGATGATCGCGCGCGCGCCGCTGTCGGGCGGGACTCACCTTGTACAGTTGGGCGCGTTCTCAACCTCGGAAGGCGCGCAGCGCGCCTGGCGCCACTTCGTCGCGAAGAACCCCGCGCTCGGCGCACACAAGCCGGTGATCGCGCAGGTGACCGTCAACGGGCGTCAATTCTGGCGCGTCCAGGCTGCCGGCTTCCAGGGCTATGCCCGTGCCAGCGCGCTCTGCGGCAGCGTGAAGGCCAAGGGCGGATCGTGCCTGGTGATGGCCAGCGCAGCGCGCAGCGGTCCCGCACCGATGTCGGAAACGAGATTTGCCCGCCGGCGCTGAGCCGACGGTCTGGATTACCCCCTGAAATGAACCAACTGGGGCCGGGCGAGATCGTCCGGCCCCGTTTTTGTCGGCGTATGGTCAGTCGACCCGGCTTCCGCCCTTGAACAGGGCGACCACGCGTCCTTCCACCGGGCGGCGATCGAACGGGGTGTTGCCCGCAGCCGCCGCCATCTTGTCCGAATCGACGATCCATGGACGGACCGGATCGACCAACGCGATGTCGGCCTGCGCGCCAGCGCACAGCACTCCGGCATCGACGCCGAGCAGCGTGGCGGGATTGCGCGCCAGCAGGGCAAACGCACGCGCCATGTCGATATGGCCATCGCGCACCAGCGTCAGCGTCAGCGGCAGCAGCGTCTCGGCGCCCGCCATGCCCGGCTCGGCATCGCTGAACGGCAGGCGCTTGTCTTCCGCCCCGCGCGGATCGTGGCCCGAACCGATCACGTCGATGGTCCCATCGGCGATCGCCGCAATCACGGCCTTGCGGTCGGCATCGCTGCGCAGCGGCGGAGACAGGCGGCAAAACGTGCGGAAATTGGCTAGCTCGAGGTCCGAGAGCATGAAGTGGGCCGGCGTCACGCCTGCTGTCACGCGGATGCCCCGGGTCTTGGCCGCGCGCACCAGATCGAGCGCCCGCGCCGTCGTCACCTGCCGGAAATGCAGCCGCGCGCCGGTCATTTCAGCCAGCGCGATGTCGCGTGCGACGGCTAGCGCCTCCGCCTCGGCCGGAGCCGACGGCAGGCCCAAGCGCGTCGCCATCTCGCCCGCAGTCGCCACGGCGCTGCCGGTCACCCCGGCATCCTCGGCATGGGTCACCACGACAAGACCCAGCATCGCGCAATAGGACAGGAGGCGCAGCATCACGCCCGAATCGCCAATCCACTGCCGCCCGGTGGCGACCGCGCGCGCGCCGGCATCGCGCATCAGGGCGAGTTCGGCGAGGTGCGCACCTTCGAGACCCACCGTCGCTGCAGCCAGCGGATGCACCCACATGTCCGGCTTGCCTGACTGCGCCGCAAAGCGCACGCGCGCCGGGTGGTCGAGCGGCGGGCTCTGGTCGGGCATCAGCGCGGCGCGGGTAATGCCGCCGAAGTGGAACGCGGGCTTGTCGACCGCGAAGACGCCGAGGTCGACGAGGCCGGGCGCCACCAGCGCACCCCTTGCATCCACGACGTCGTCGCCGTCGTGCGCCTGAATGTCGGGCCCGATGGCGGCGATCCGCCCGTCGACGCAGCGAATGGCGCCAAGGACCGGTTCGCCTTCGGGCAGGACGAGGCGGCCGCCGATGATGGTGAGCGGGCGCGGGGTCATGCGGCGTCTCCGGAAAGGGCATTCCAGCCGGGAACGCGGCGCGTCCGGCGGGTCAGCACGTCGAGACAGGCCATGCGGATGGCGACGCCACGCTCCACCTGGTCGGTGATCAGGCTGCGGGTGGGATGGTCGGCAACCTGGCTGTCGATCTCGATGCCGCGGTTCATCGGGCCGGGATGCATGACAAGCGCCCCCGCGTCCGCCTTCGCCAGCCGATCAAGCGTCAGGCCATAGAGGTAGCGATATTCGCGCGGCGAGGGGATGAACTGGCCCTGCATCCGCTCCTGCTGCAGGCGCAGCATCATCACGATCTGTGCACCTTGCAGCGCAGCGTCGAAATCGTGGAACACGCGCACGCCCATGGCCTCGATATCGGCGGGCATCAGCGCCGGCGGGGCGCAGACGCTGATATCGGCACCGAGCGCGGTAAGGCTCAGGATATTCGAGCGCGCCACGCGGCTGTGCAGGATATCGCCGCAGATCGTGACCTTCAGCCCGTTGAGGTCGCTGCCGGGCGCAAGCTTCAGCGCATGGCGCATGGTCAGCGCGTCGAGCAGCGCCTGCGTCGGGTGTTCGTGCTGGCCGTCGCCGGCATTCAGCACCGGACAATCGACCTTTTCGGCAATCAACCGCACCGCGCCCGAGCTGCCGTGGCGGATCACGATGGCGTCGGCGCGCATGGCGTTCAGCGTCATCGCGGTGTCGATCAGCGTCTCGCCCTTCTTCACGCTGCTGGTGGCGGCATGCATGTTGACCACGTCCGCGCCCAGCCGCTTGCCGGCGATTTCGAAGCTCAGCAACGTGCGCGTCGAGTTTTCGAAGAAGGCGTTGATGATGGTCAGGCCCGAAAGGACTTCGGCGCGCTTGTGCGACTGACGGTTGAGTTCGACCCACTGCTCGGCTTCGTCGAGCAGATAGAGGATCTCGTGCCGGGCAAGCTGGGCGATGCCGGTCAGATCGCGGTGCTGGAAGGCGAGGCCGCCCTGCGGATAGCGTCCTTGCGGGTCCCGATCGACGGGGTTGGGGTTCGATGGTTGCATCGAAGACCACCCGTTAGTCTGCATAGTGTCTGCACTCAAGGGTTCGGGGTGGCAAGTTGCCGCGCAGGCCCGTAGATATCCCCCATGAACTTTGCCCGCTCGGTCTGGAAGATCCTTGTCGCCATCAAGGACGGCCTCGTCCTCGTGTTCCTGCTCCTGTTCTTCTGGGCGCTCTATGCGGTGCTGACGATGCGCCCGACAGCGGGGATGGTCCGCGACGGCGCGCTCTACGTAACGCTCGATGGACCGGTGGTGGAAGAAAAGGCGCGGCTCGACCCGACCGCGCTGCTGCTTTCGCGCCAGGCGCCCCAGCACGAAGTGCAGACCCGCGATCTGGCGCAGGCCATCGAATCGGCGGCGGACGACAGCCGGATCAAGGCCGTCGTGCTCGATCTCGAAGATTTCCCCGGCGGCAGCCAGGTGGCGATGGAGCGCATCGGTGCAGCGATGGACAAGGTCCGCGCGGCCAGGAAGCCCGTGCTGGTGCGCGCCATGCTCTACACCGACGATGCCGCCCTGCTCGCCGCCCATGCAAGCGAGGCGTGGGTCGATCCGGTCGGTGGACTGGTCCTTACCGGGCCCGGCGGCACGCAGCTCTACTACAAGACCCTGCTCGACAAGCTGCAGGTGAAGGCACACGTCTTCAAGGTCGGCACCTACAAGAGCGCGGTCGAGCCCTATATGCGCGCCGATGCCTCGCCCGAAGCCAAGCAGAACCTGCAGGCCCTGCTCGGGTCGCTGTGGGAAGACTGGCAGGCGAACGTCAAGCGCGCCCGCCCCAAGGCTGACATCGCGGCGATCACCAGCGATCCGGTGAAGTGGCTCGCAGCTTCGAACGGCGATGCGGCGCAGGCGGCGGTACGCTCGGGCCTGGTCGACCACATCGGCGACAAGGTGGCTTTCGGCCGCCACGTGGCCGAAATCGTCGGCGCCGATCCGGCAGGCCCGGACGGCGCATTCCGTTCTACCGGGCTTTCGACGTACCTCGCCGATCGACCCGCGCCATCCTCGGGCGATGCGATTGCCGTCGTCACGGTCGCGGGCGACATCGTCGATGGCAACGCGGGCCCGGGCGCTGCGGGGGGTGACCGCATTGCCGACCTGATCGACCAGGCGGCCTCCTCCGGCAACTATTCGGCGCTGGTGGTCAGGGTCGATTCGCCAGGCGGCTCAGTGCCTGCGGCCGAGCGCATTCGCGCTGCCATCGAGCGGATGAAGGCCCGCAAGATTCCGGTCGTGGTGTCGATGGGAAGTCTTGCCGCCAGCGGTGGCTACTGGGTTTCGACTCCGGCTGACCGCATTTTCGCCGAACCGGCGACGATCACCGGCTCGATCGGCGTGTTCGCGGTGATACCGACGTTCGAAGGCGCGCTGGGCAAGCTCGGTGTGACCACTGACGGCGTCCGCACCACACCGCTATCCGGCCAGCCCGACGTCCTTGGCGGGCTCAACCCGCAGATCGAGGCCGTTACCCAGAGCGAAATCGACGGGATCTACACCCGCTTCCTCGGCCTGGTCGGCAAGTCGCGCGGTAAGACCAGCGACCAGGTCGATGCCATCGCGCAAGGGCGCGTGTGGGACGGGGGCACCGCGCGCCAGATCGGTCTTGTCGATCAGTTCGGCGGCGTGGAAGACGCGCTCGCCTACGCAGCCTCGAAGGCCGGCGCCAAGCAATGGCATGCGGTCTGGCTGGGGGCGAGCAGCGATACCTTCGATAGCGTGATCGAACAGATCATGGGATCGAGCGCCGATCAGGGCGATGGCCAGGCAGGCGCGCGGGACATTGCCGGGCTGGTTTCGCGTCGGCAGGGCCAGCTTGCCAGCCGCCTGCTCGCCGATCTCGATCGCCTGACAAGCGGGGTCGGAGCACAGGTCTATTGCGTCGAATGCGCCGGCTTTTCCGCGCCGGCGCAGGCCAACCAAGAGCAGACAGGGATCTGGAAAACCCTGCTGCTCCGGCTGCTTGGCTGAAAGGGTCAGTCGGGCGGGGGCGCTTCGACCGGCGTGCCCGGCTCGATGACATCGGGCTGGGGCGGGCTGATCTCGTCGGGTTGTCCGGCCGGATCTTCCTGCGGGGTTGGCGTGGCAGGGGTTTCGGGCGGCGATTGCGGCTCGATGCGGTCGGGCTTCGGCGCGTCGGGTTGGCTGGCCATCTTCTCGGTGATCCTCGGCTCGTGTGAAGACCTGCAACGGGGGCGAGGATAGCATGGTTCCGCCCCGGCACGGCACGCCAAAGGCATGCTATCCATGGGTGCTTGCCCTTTGCGTGTGCCTGCGATAGGGGCACCGCTCGCTTTTCGCCGGATGCGGGCGTGGCGGAACTGGTAGACGCAGCAGGTTTAGGTCCTGCCATCGCAAGATGTGGGGGTTCGAGTCCCTTCGCCCGCACCAGAGCCGCCCGGCCGGCTCCGCCACCAACAAAATGACGTGACGTCTTACGAGAAAGTTGGATCACAGATGCAGATCGTCGAAACCAGCAACGAGGGCCTGAAGCGCGCCTACACCGTGACCATCGCCGCGGCCGACATCGCGTCGCGCGTCGAGGGTGAGATCTCCAAGATCGCCCCCCAGGTCCGCATGCCCGGCTTCCGCCCCGGCAAGGTGCCCGCCAACCTCGTGCGCAAGATGCATGGCCCCGCGCTGCACCAGGAAGCGCTGCAGACCTCGATCCGCGATGCGATGGACAAGCTCGTCGCCGACCACAAGCTGCGCCCGGCGATGAACCCGGATGTCGCGCTGGCCGATGGCTACGAAGAAGGCAAGGACGCCGAACTGACCGTCAGCCTCGAAGTGCTTCCCGAAATCACCGTGCCATCGCTCGACGGCATCAAGCTGGAAAAGCTGGTGGTTCCGGTCGAGGAATCGCAGGTCGACGAACAGATCGAGCGCATCGCCTCGGGCCAGAAGTCGTTCACCGACGCGCCTGAAGGCACCGCCGCCAAGGATGGCGACCAGCTGATCATCGATTTCCTCGGCAAGCTCGACGGCGTCGCCTTCGACGGCGGCACTGCCGAAGACCAGCCGCTCGAAATCGGCGCGGGCCGCTTCATCCCCGGCTTCGAGGAACAGCTCGTCGGCGCCAAGGCGGGCGATGAAAAGGTCATCACCGTGACCTTCCCCGAAGATTATCCGGCCGAAAACCTGAAGGGCAAGGAAGCCACCTTCGACATCAAGGTCAAGGCGGTGAAGCACCCGGGCGAATTCGAAGCCAACGACGATTTCGCCAAGATGCTCGGCCTCGAAAGCCTCGAGCAGCTGCGTGGCCTGCTCAAGGGTCAGCTGGAGCAGGAAACGGCCGGCCTTACCCGCACCGCGATGAAGCGCGCGCTGCTCGATCAGCTCGCCGCGGGTCACGACTTCGCCGTGCCGCCGTCGATGGTCGAAGCCGAATTCGCCCAGATCTGGCAGCAGCTGGAACAGGAAGCCTCGAACGAGGAAAATCCTGAGGAAGCGCTGAAGGAAATCGAGGCCGAGAAGGACGATTACCGCAAGATCGCCGAGCGCCGCGTGCGCCTTGGCCTGCTCCTGTCGGAAATCGGCCAGGCCAACGGCGTGCAGGTGACGCAGCAGGAAATGGAAATGCTGATCCGCCAGGCGGCGCAGCAGTACCGCGAGCAGGACCGCCAGCGCTTCGCCGAATACGTCCGTTCGGAGCCCATGGTCGCTGCCCAGCTGCGCGCCCCGCTCTATGAAGAAAAGGTCGTCGACTTCCTGTTCGACAAGGCCGAAGTTTCCGAACGCGAAGTGACGCGCGACGAACTGCAGGCCGCGATCGAAGCGGACGAGAACGGCGCTGCGCCGGCCAAGGTCGAATCGAAGAAGAAGGCTCCGGCCAAAAAGAAGGCCGCTGCCGCTGAAGAGGCTCCGGCCGAGGCCGCTGCCGAGGAAGCCAAGCCCGCCAAGAAGGCGCCGGCCAAGAAGAAGGCTGCCTCCGAAGACGCGCCGGCCGAAGCCGCTGCCGAGGAAAAGCCTGCTCCCAAGAAAAAGGCTGCTCCCAAGAAGAAGGCCGAAGAGGCCTGAGGCGCGGCTCCTCTGGCAAACAGGGGGCGTGATTGATAGGAAGGCCCGGTACGCGCGATGCGTGCCGGGCCTTTTGCTTTGTCCGATGGCCCGTGTCTCGGGGGTGGGGGGAGCGGAGTGAAGCAGCCAGCCGCGCGCGCCAACCGGCTCGATCGTGTCCTGCTAGGCGCCAGCCTCGTCGCTGCGGTTTCCTTCGTCGCCTGGCGGACGGGGCGCGGCAACGGGCTCGGCAACGATACTTACGCCATGCTCGTCACGTGGCAGGAAATGGTGCACCACGGTCGTTACGTCGCCTCGCGCTACACCGGCTACATCGATCCGCTGCCCTAGCGGCGCGGCATCATTCTCCCCAGCGCTTGAGCGAAGGTGTGGCCAGCGGCGCGGTGCGTGCGCGTTCGTAGGCGGCGCCGGCTTCGAGCACGCGCTTGTCGTCCCACGCCGCACCGATCAGGCTGAGCCCCACCGGCAGGCCTTCAACCGCGCCCATCGGCACGCTGAGGTGCGGATAGCCCGCGATCGCCGCCAGCGAACCCGCGCCGATGCCGGACAGCCCGTGCGATTCGGTCACCATGTCGATCGGCCAGGCGGGCCCTTCCGTTGGCGCCACCAGCAGGTCGACCTTGTTTTCGCGCAGCAAGCGGTCGATGCCCTCGGGCCCTGCCAGCCGCAGCGAGTTGGCGCGTGCCTGCTCATAGGCGGCGCGATCGGTCGTTTTGTCGGCGAGCTCGAACGTTTCCTGCCCGAACCAGCGCAGTTCGGTGTCGGCATGCGCGCGGTTGAAGGCAATCACGTCGGCAAGGCTGCGCACCGGCGGCGTGCCCGGCAGGCCGGCAAGGTACGCGCCAAGGTCGGCGCGCAGTTCGTAGAGCAGGACGGTGAATTCGTCGCGGAACATCGTCTCGTCGGGCTTGTAGGCGATCTCCACGATCTCGGCGCCGCCGCGCTTCAGGTCCGCCAGCGCCTGGTCGAACAGCGCGAGCACCTTGGCGTTCGACCCAGCCTGCTGCCGCAGCACGCCGATCCGCCTGCCCTTGAGCGTCGCGGTATCGAGCCCTGCGGCAAAGTCGCCTCGGTGCGCATCGGCGGGGGCCGTCGCGGCATCGGCGGGATCGCTTCCGGCCATTGCGGTCAGCAGCAGCGCTGCATCGTGCACGCTGGTGGCCATCGGACCCGGAGTGTCCTGGCTGTGGCTGATCGGCACGACATGGGTGCGGCTCACCAGCCCGACAGTGGGCTTGAAGCCGACAATTCCGGCAACACTCGCTGGGCAGGTGACAGATCCATCGGTTTCGGTGCCGATTGCCGCCCAGGCAAGGCCCGCTGCCACCGCTGCCCCGCTGCCCGAGGACGAACCGCAAGGGCTGCGGTCGATGGCGTGGGGATTGTGCGTCTGCCCGCCCACCGCGCTCCAGCCGGAAACGGAATGGTCCGAACGGATGTTGGCCCATTCCGACAGGTTGGTCTTGCCCAGGATCACCACGCCGCTTGCCCGCAGCCGTGCCACCAGCGGCGCATCGCGGCCGGTCACGTTGTCCTTCAGCGCAAGGCTTCCTGCCGTGGTCGGCATCGGGTCGCGCGTTTCGATATTGTCCTTGATCAGCACGGCGCGCCCGGCGAGCGGCCCCTTGCGCTTGCGCGCGGCGGCCTCCTGCGCCTCTGCGTCCGGGTTCAGCGCGATCACCGCGCCCAGCATCGGCCCGGCATCGTCGATCGCGGCAATGCGGGCGCGATAGTCGGCCACGCCGGGTTCAGCCAGCGCGGGGAGGGCGCCTGCGCCGGCAAGCGCAGCGCCAAGCGGCAGGGCAAGCAGGGTGGATTTCAGGCGGGCTGTCATCGCGCAGGCGTCCCCTCGGGTTTGCTCTTCGCCGCGAAGCTGCGTCGGCAGCGCGGTGAGGGCAAGCAGCGGCGCTAAAAAGGGTGCTACCCGTTAGTGTCGGCATCAGGGTTTGCGCCGATGTTGGGTTAACGCCCTTGAACATCGCGCCGGGGCACGCGACATAGGCCCTCGCAAATCACATGAGGAACATCATGCTCGACCTGTTCGGCGCCACTGGCGCTCAAGGAAAGTTCACCACCGACCCCATCACCGGCGCTCTCATCCCGGTCGTGGTCGAACAGTCGAGCCGCGGCGAGCGCAGCTTCGACATCTATTCGCGCCTGCTGCGCGAACGCATCATCTTCGTGACCGGCGAGGTCGAGGACCACATGGCCTCGGTGATCATCGCCCAACTGCTGTTCCTCGAATCGGAGAACCCGTCGAAGGACATCTCGATGTACATCAACTCGCCGGGTGGCGTGGTGACCGCTGGTCTCGCGATCTACGACACCATGCAGTACATCCGCCCGCGCGTTTCCACCGTGTGCATCGGCCAGGCCGCCTCGATGGGTTCGTTCCTGCTCGCAGCGGGTGAGCCGGGCATGCGCATCGCGCTGCCGAATGCGCGCATCATGATCCACCAGCCGTCGGGCGGTGCGCGCGGCATGGCCTCGGACATCGAAATCCAGGCGCGCGAGATCCTGCGCATCCGCAAGCGGATGAACGACCTCTACGTCAAGTTCACCGGTCGCACGCTTGATGAAATCGAGAAGGCGATGGACCGCGACACTTTCCTCGAGGCAGAGGAAGCCCGTGCGTTCGGTCTGGTGGACAAGGTCTTCGAGTCGCGTCCCGCAACGGATCAGACCGGCGTCGAAGAAGGTTCGGGCGGCGCGCCGACGCCCTGATGAATGCTTTTTCCACGGTACCTTAAGCCGAAAGCAAGGTACCGTGGGATAAGCCGGTTTACCTGTTTTCGTGTCCGGTTGATTAATGCCCTTGGGGTAGTAGGATGATCGGGCCCGCCTCTCGTGGAGAGGCGCCTGGGATTGAAGAATGACCAAGCTTTCCGGATCGGATACCAAGAGCACCCTCTACTGCAGCTTCTGCGGAAAATCGCAGCATGAGGTGCGCAAGCTGATTGCCGGGCCGACCGTGTTCATCTGCGATGAATGCGTCGAACTGTGCAACGACATCATCCGCGAGGAAACCAAGGCAGGCATCGCCGGCAAGAAGGACGGCGGCGTCCCCACCCCGCGTGACATCTTCGAGACGCTGAACGATTACGTGATCGGCCAGGACCGCGCCAAGCGCGTGCTCTCGGTGGCAGTCCACAATCACTACAAGCGCCTGAAGCACAGCGGCAAGGGCGGCGACGTCGAACTGTCGAAGAGCAACATCCTGCTCGTCGGCCCGACCGGTTCGGGCAAGACGCTGCTCGCCCAGACGCTGGCGAAGACCTTCGACGTGCCGTTCACCATGGCCGATGCCACCACGCTGACCGAAGCCGGTTACGTTGGTGAAGACGTCGAAAACATCATCCTCAAGCTGCTGCAGGCCAGCGACTACAACGTCGAAAAGGCGCAGCACGGCATCGTCTACATCGACGAGATCGACAAGATCAGCCGCAAGGCCGAAAACCCGTCGATCACGCGCGATGTGTCGGGCGAAGGCGTGCAGCAGGCATTGCTCAAGCTGATGGAAGGCACCACTGCCTCCGTCCCGCCGCAGGGTGGCCGCAAGCATCCGCAGCAGGAATTCCTGCAGGTGGACACCACCAACATCCTGTTCATCTGCGGCGGCGCGTTCGCGGGGCTCGAAAAGATCATTGCCGACCGTTTGCAGAAGCGTTCGATCGGCTTCGGCGCGCACGTTGCCGATCCGGACAAGCGCAAGGTGGGCGAACTGCTGCAAAAGGCTGAGCCGGAAGACCTGCTTAAGTTCGGCCTGATCCCCGAATTCGTCGGCCGTCTGCCGGTGATTGCCACGCTCAACGACCTTGATATCGAGGCGCTGGTGAAGATCCTGCGCGAACCCAAGAACGCGCTGGTCAAGCAGTATGCCAAGCTGTTCGAGCTCGAAGACGTCGCACTGACCTTCACCGAGGATGCGCTCGAGGCGATCGCCAAGAAGGCCATCGAACGCAAGACCGGCGCGCGCGGGCTTCGCTCGATCGTTGAAGGCCTGCTGCTCGACACGATGTTCGACGTGCCGACCGAAAGCGACATCGCCGAAGTCGTCGTCGACAAGGATGTCGTCGAAGGCCGCAAGGAGCCGGTGCGCGTGCTCAAGGGCAAGGAAGCCGCTGCCTGATCGGCAGCGCGGCTACAGCACCCGTCCAGAATGCATGAAGGGCTGGCTTCCGCAAGGAAGCCAGCCCTTCTGCTTGATGCGATCGTCGCGCTCGGATCAGTTAGGGAGCGAAACCGCGTCGGTCACGTGAATCACGCCGTTCTTCTGGAACACATCGGCCTGCGTGACGGTGGCGGTGCCGCCCTTTTCATCGGTCAGCACAACCTTGCCGCCAACCACTGCCGCCGTCAGCACACCACCGGAAACCGTGGTCAGCTTGGTGCTGCCGCCGTCGGCCTTGATCTTGGCAATAAGCTGTTCGGCCGAAACGCGACCCGGGACGACGTGATAGGTCAGGATCTTGGTCAGCGTGGCCTTGTTCTCGGGCTTCAGCAGCGTGTCGACCGTTCCCGCCGGCAACTTGGCGAAGGCGGCATTGGTGGGGGCGAAGACGGTGAACGGGCCAGAGCCGTTCAGCGTGTCGACCAGACCGGCTGCCTTCACGGCCGCAACCAGCGTGGTGTGATCGGCAGAATTGACCGCGTTCTCCACGATCGTGCGGCTGGGCAGCATGGCAGCGCCGCCGACCATCACCGATGCATGGGCGGCGTGACCGGAATGGGGGCTGGCAAGCGCGGGTGCCGACGCAAGGCTGCCGGCGGCAACAGTAGTGGCAAGCGCCAGACCGGCGGTGCGAAGGGGGAAGCGGATCATCGTGGTCTCTCCTCGTGTGGCGGGAAGAGACGCGGCGGGTCAGGGGTGCGGAGCACGCAGGCGGCGAGGGGATAGCCGGCACGCGACCGCAGATCCACGATCCGCATCGCCCCTTCCCGCACTGGCAAGTGGGGACGATCCGCCAGCTAACGACCTGTCCCGAAGGGAAATTCGCGCGGGCGAACGTCAGACCACTTCTTCGCGGTGAAGGCGGCAGGCGTGGCTTTCCTCGGCCACTTCGATCTGCACCGTGGTATGGCCGATGCCGAAGTCGTGCTCCAGTTCCTCGGCCAATTCATGCAGGAACGCATCGCCGGGGTGCCCGGCCGGCATGACGAGATGCGCGGTCAGCGCGGTTTCGGTCGTGCTCATCGGCCAGATGTGCAGGTCGTGCACGGCGGTCACGCCCGCTTGCGCGGCCAGGAACGTGCGCACCTTGCTCTCGTCGATCCCGGCCGGGACGCCGAGCAACCCCATCTTGACCGAGTCTTTCAGCAATCCCCAAGTGCCGCGCGCGATCACCGCCACGATGACGAGGCTGGTGACCGGATCGATCCACGTCGCCCCGGTCAGCATTATGGCAAGGCCCGCAAGCACGACCCCGGCGCTGACCGCGGCGTCGGCCACCATGTGCAGATAGGCGCCGCGCACGTTGATGTCGTGGTGCCGGCCGCGCATGAACATCAGCGCCGTGGCCATGTTGATGGCGATGCCGATCGCCGCCACGACCATCACCGGCCCTGCCTGGATCGGTTGCGGATCGAACAGGCGGCGCAGCGTTTCCACCGTGATCGCGCCGAGCGCGACGAGCAGCAGCGAGGCATTGCCCAGCGCGGCGAGGATCGAGCTCGACTTGAAGCCCCAGGTGAAACGTGCCGAAGGCGGCCGCTTGGCTAGCACGCTGGCACCCCACGCGATCAGCAGGCCGAGCACGTCGGACAGGTTGTGTCCCGCATCGGCGACCAGCGCCATCGATCCCGACAGAATGCCGTACAACGCTTCGACCACCACGAACCCGGTGTTGAGCACCACGCCGATGGCAAAGGCCCGGCCGAAATCCGCCGGCGCATGGGAGTGCGCGTGCCCGTGTGAGTGCCCGTGCGAGTGGCCGTGGCCATGATCGTGGCCGTGATGATGATGCGCGTGCGAACCGGACATGGGTGGACCCCTAGCGGTTTGATGCGGCTTGGAAAATGCCCTTGGTGCGCCAGGGGGCCTGTAAGCCGGGTTCTGTAGCGCCGACGGTATGCGATTGAGCGCACCGTATCGCCGCTGGCAGCCATTCCTCTAGGCAGGCCGTTGCCGGACTGCTCAAGCAATCAACCCGGACCGCTGGCCCGAAACTGGCCTGCCTCGCGCAAACGAGGCGCGCGGTCCCTATTCGATCTTGCTCCGGGTGGGGTTTGCCGTGCCGCTTCCGTTGCCGGTCGCGCGGTGCGCTCTTGCCGCACCCTTTCACCCTTACCCCTTCGAGAAGGGGCGGTCTGCTCTCTGTGGCACTTTCCCTTGACCGTCGGCTGACGCTTCCGGCCCGGCGGGTGTTACCCGCCACCCTTGTTTCGTGGAGCCCGGACTTTCCTCGGCATCAGACGAACTGACGACGCGGCTGCCCGGCCCCCCGGCGCGAGGGGTCACCTAGCATGCCCCATATCGCGTTCCAACAGCAGTTCGAACAACAGCGCGCCCAGTTGCCCGTCGATCTCTCCGGTGATGCGATGGGGGCGCCAGCGCCGTTCGAACGCGCGGACGGCGGCGGCGGGATCGCTGATGTCGTAACCGAAGCGTTCGAGCGCGAGGAAGAAGGCGCCGTCGTTGTCGAACAGCAGCCGCATCTTGAGCTTGGGCTTGGGCAGTGCGAGGCGCAGGCGGGCGAGCATGTCCCAATCGAACAGTTCGCCCGGATCGGTCTTGCGGGCAGGGGCGATGTCCGAATGGCCGACGACGTTGGCGCGCGGCACGTTGTGGCGCTTGACGATATCGGCCAGCAGCGGGGCGAGCGCTTCCATCTGCGCATCGGGAAAGGGGCGGTAGCCCCATTCGTGCCCCGGGTTGACCAGTTCGATCCCGACGCTGGCCGAGTTCACGTCGGTCACCCCGCGCCAGTAGGAGCGCCCCGCGTGCCAGGCGCGCTTTTCTTCGGGGACGAGGCGGGTGACAGTGCCGTCCTCGTCAATCATGTAGTGCGCGCTGACTTCGGCAGCGGGATCGCACATCCGCTCCAGCGCTTCCGCCGCGCTCTGCATGCCGGTGTAGTGGAGCACCACCATCGTCACGGGCAGCTTGCGCTCGTTCCAGTTGGGCGAGGCGACGTCCCGGTGGATCAGCCAGCGGTTCATGGCCAGCGGCTCAGCGGGCCAGTCAGGCCGCCGCCGGGAGCACCGCGCCGAGCACCAGCGCCTCTGCCGTGGCGTGGACCTGCACGCCGCCGCCAAGCTGCGCGGCGATGAGCTGGACCATCGCGGCCGGCGCGGTCTTGCTGGAGAGCCCGCCTTCGCCCTGCCGTCCTTCCAACGCTTCGCCGATGGTCGGATCGAAAGCGACCCGGGTGCCGCTGGCGCGGACTACGATCTCGGTCGCTTCCGCCCCGGCTTCGGCACCGATATCGAGCTGCCCGCCGCGCACCAGCGCATCGATGCCGATCAGCGCAAGGTTGAGCAGGATCTTGATCGCGCTTTTGGGCAGGCTGTCGCTGCCGAGCACCCAGTTGACCGCAATGCGCCCGTTGTTGCCGACGAGTGCATTGACCAGGCTTTGCGCTTCGGACAGCGGGACCATGTCGCCAAAGCCGCCGGCGGCGCCGAAGGCGAGGCGGAAGAAGCGCAGCTTGTCGGCAGAAATGCGCGCGCTTTGTTCGAGCAGTTCGAAGCACTTCTCGCGCATCGCCGGGTCTTTTTCCTCGGCCAGCAGTTCGAGACCGTTGGTGAGCGCACCCACCGGGCTCAACAGGTCATGGCACAGCCGCGAGCAGAGCAGGCTGGCGAGATCGAGCGAGGCAGTGGTCATGAGCGGGTTTCGCATCCTGTCGGGAAGGGGGCTGGAAAGGAGGGGGTTGACGGGGTTGACACGGTCCTGAGAGAAAAATCGCGCGGGGCAATTCCATGCAAAATCCGGGTGATAGCCGAATGATGCAGAAATGGGCGGAGGACCGTCATGCGGTTCGCCTTACCCATCTGCGACCTCGTAGGAAAGAGGGGCGAACCCCGAGGCGGCATCGCGCCAGAGCGTCACGCTCCCACCTGCTGCAATAGCCCAGATCCGCCCGTCCCGCGCGGCATCGGCGGCATCGCGGGACGATGGACGGGCAAGGCCGTTGGGATGCGAATGATAATAGCCTAGCAATTGGGCCTGCTGGTCCGTTCGCGCTTTGCGATGGGCCGCGATCAAAGCTGCCGGATCGATTTCGAAATGGTGTGCAGGGTCTGCCGCGACGTTGGCGGTGGCAGCGGCCTCGACAATTCGTTCGCCTGATCCGAGCAGCAGGCCACAGCATTCATGGGGGTGGGCCCTTGCCGCCGCATCAAGGATTGCGGCGTGGGCCGAAGCTGTCAACGTCACCGGCACGTGCGGAGATTGGGCGCAAAGCCCTTCGCGCACAACCCTTGACTGCACGGTAATGGCGCATCGCGGGCTGGGCTGAGTGGTCCTACATAAGGCCCGGATTCCCGATGTTACCCATTGTGCGGCATGACACCTTCGGACCCGCCCCGAAATTTTCGGGGAGCGTGCGGAGAAGCGCCGTGCTGCGCAACAAGACCATCATCGCCAAAGTCTGGATCGGATGCATCATTCTGGCGGTCGCTGCGGTCGTGTCGACCACGATCAGCCTGATCGGGATGAGCCGACAGCAGGAAGCCATGCACGCCATCGCCGGCGCGACCGATCTGCTGCGCAATCACATGGAGGCCGACATGGGCCACGATGCGATCCGTGGCGAAGTCGTCAGCATCGTCGCATCGCGCCAGACAGGCGCGATCGATGGCGCAGCCGCAGCGAGCGAACTGCGCACGCGCATCGACGACTTTGCCCAGCACATGGCGACAACCGCCAAGGCGGCCGACGCGCCCGGCGTGGCCAAGGCCCGCGCCCGCGCAGACGCGGCATTCCGCGCCTATGTCGATATCGCCCGCCAGATTGCCGACGAGGCGGCCGCAGGGCGCGTGCCAGACGATGCCAAATTGCGTCAGTTTCAGCAGCTTTTCGAGGAGCTGGAAGGGGAAATGGCCAAGGTATCGGATGCGGTGCAGGCCCACGTTGCGGAGACTTCGGGCGACGCTGATGCCATTGCCGGGCAGGCACGATGGATGACCATCGCCAGCCTGCTCATCATTCTGCTCGCGCTTGCAGGTGTTGCCCGCACCGGCCGTCGATTCCTGATCGATCCGATCCTGAGTCTGGCTGCGCGGGTACGCGAATTGGCGGACGGGAAGCTTGACGTGATGGTGAGCGGCGATGGCCGCAGCGACGAGATCGGCGACCTTGCGCGATCGGTCTGCGACCTGCGCGACGGTCTTGCCGAAGCGAAGGCGGAAACCGCCCGCCAGGCGGACACGATCATCGCCTCGATCGGCACCGGCCTTAGCGAGCTTGCATCGGGCAACATCGCCTATCGCATCGAACAGCCGCTTGCCGGCCGCTTCGAGAAGCTGCGCAGCGATTTCAATGGCGCGCTTGGCGAGCTGGGCGCCGTGCTGGCAGGCATGCAGAGTTCGACCGAACACCTTCATGCGGTTGCGCGCGACATCGGCGGTGCGGCCGGGGACCTGTCCAACCGCAACGCCAACCAGGCGGCGAGCCTGGAGGAGACCGCCGCGGCCATCGCCAGCCTGGCCCAGCGGGTGGCGGGATCGACCGACGCAGTTTCTACCGCACGCCATGCCGTTGACAGCGTGGGCACGGAAATGAGCCGGGGCGGGGAAGTGATCCAGGATGCCGAAGCGGCCATGGACAGGATCGAGCTGGCATCGCAGCAGATAGGCAGCATCGTCAGCGTGATCGATGGCATCGCCTTCCAGACCAACCTGCTTGCGCTCAACGCGGGGGTCGAGGCGGCGCGCGCGGGCGAACAGGGCAAGGGTTTTGCCGTGGTCGCCAGCGAGGTCCGTGCGCTTGCCCTGCGCAGCGCCGATGCTGCGCGCGAGATCAAGCAACTGATCGAGAACTCATCGCAGGAAATCGGCGAAGGCGTGCGGCTGGTGCGCGATGCGGGCGCCAGCCTGCGCGCGATTACCGAGCAGATGAGCGAGATCAACCGGATGATGGAGGTGGTCGAGGCTGGCGCCAGCGAGCAGAACGCCTCGCTCGCCTCGATCGACGCGACGTCGAAGCAGATCGAGAAGATCACGCAGAGCAATGCCGCCGTGGCCGATCAGGTGAGCAAGGCCAGCCGCGATGTCGTCGCCTCGATCGGGGAAGTCGTCCAGCAGCTCGACCGTTTCGTGATCGCCCGGACGCAGAACCGCGCGCCGAGCTTCGGGCTCGCGGCGTGAAGCTGCGCCGCGCCCCGGTTGCAGCCAGCGCCGTGCTGGCGTGCGTGGCGCTTGCAACGCCGTTGCGCGCGGCGGACAAGCCGGTGGAACTGGGCACGGAGGTCACCGTCGATGTCGTCGGAGTGGCCAAGGGCGGAGCCGATCATCGCGCACGGGTGCTCTCGAACGTGGACCTTACTGCCGCGCTCGACCTTGAAGCACTTGCGGGATGGTCGGGTGCGCGCGCCTTCGTCTACGTGCTCGACAACCATGGCCTGCGACCCAACGATGCGGCGGGCAAGCTGGAAGGCGTGAACAACATCGAGGTGCCCAAGGCGGGGACGCGACTGTTCGAGGCGTGGGTGGAACAGGACCTAGGCCGCGGGGCAAGCCTGCGCGTGGGGCTCTATGACCTGAACAGCGAATTCTATGCGACGGATTCCTCTGCAGTGCTGATGGCGCCACCGTTCGGCATCGGTTCGGAGTTTGCCGCGACCGGTCGCAACGGTCCTTCGATCTTCCCCTGCTCGGCGCTGGCCGCGCGGCTTTATGTGCCCGTGGGCGACGACGACGCGTTTGCCCGGCTCGCCGTGCTGGGGGCCAAGGCCCAGACGCTGGGCGATCCAGGGGGCATTGATCTGCAGTTTGGCGACGGCCTGCTGTTCGTGGGCGAAGTGGGCGAAGCCAAGGGCAGCACGCGGCTGACGCTGGGAGGCTGGGGCTATTCGCGCGGCTCGCTCAACGCGTACCTCATCGGGCCCGATGGCGAGCCTGTGCGCAAGCCTTCGTTCGGCGCCTATGCGATGTTCGAGCAAGACCTGCTGGCGCGAGACGACCGCAAGCTGACCGCCTTCGTGCGGGCGGGGCTCAGCAACAAGGACGCGGCGCCATTTCGCGGCGCGCTGCAAGCCGGCGTGCTGCTGGCGCCGGCGCTGGTTGGACGGCCCGATAGCCTGTTTTCCGTGGGCTTTCACGAATCCTGGACCAGTCGATCTTTTCGCGCGGCGGGCCGCGCAGAGGGCATGATCCCGGCCAACGAGCAGGGGATCGAGGTGACGTATGCGGACAAGATTCTGCCGTGGCTTGCGCTGCAGCCCGACGTGCAGTGGGTGCGCCATCCGGGCGGCGACGAACGGGCGCCTGCGGGCGTGATCCTGAGCCTGCGGACGATGGCGAGCTTCTGATTTGAAGCGCCGGGCAAGGGCGCCGCAGCGGCTCTTGTTGGAATTGAAACGATACCCATATGGCCGTGCATGGGGGGACATGACGCGATCATCGAAGGTGTGATTGCCCCCGGCGGCCAGCGGCTCGACCGGGCACTGGCGGATTCCACCGGCCTGTCGCGCGAGAGGATCAAGGCGCTGATCGACGAGGGCCGGGTCGAGCTTGCCGGCAAGGCGGTGAAGCAGGCCTCGCTCAAGGCGGCAGAAGGAACCCCGTTCGCCGTGCGCGTGCCCGAAGCGGCCCCGGCCGAGGCGGTGGCGCAGGACATTCCGCTTAACGTCGTGTTCGAGGACGCGCACCTGATCGTGGTCGACAAGCCGGCCGGGCTGGTGGTGCATCCGGCAGCGGGCAATCCCGATGGCACGCTGGTCAATGCGCTGCTCCACCATTGCGCGGGCCAGCTTTCGGGGATCGGCGGTGTTGCGCGTCCGGGCATCGTCCACCGGATCGACAAGGATACCTCGGGCCTGCTGGTCGTGGCCAAGAGCGACGCGGCGCACGAAGGTCTGGCAAAGCAGTTTGCCGACCATTCGATCAGGCGCGCCTACAAGGCGGTGACCGCGGGCGTGCCGATGCCGCCGGCCGGCACCGTGCGCGGCGCGATCGGCCGATCGAACCACGATCGCAAGAAGATGGCGCTGGTAGAAGAGGGGCGCGGCAAGCACGCGGTGACGCATTACCGCACGCTGGAACCGCTCGACGGGGCGGCGCTGGTCGAATGCCGGCTGGAGACCGGGCGGACCCACCAGGTGCGCGTTCACCTTGCATCAATCGGTCATGCCCTATTGGGAGATCCTGTCTATGGACGACCTCCGGCACGCATCAGACCCATTCTCCAGCGACTCGGCTTCAGCCGCCAGGCGCTGCACGCGGCCGAGCTCGGGTTTCTCCACCCGATCAGCGCGGAGCCGCTTCATTTCGCCAGCTCGACGCCCGTCGACATGCGGGAACTCATCGTCGAACTATGCGCTCAAGAACAGGGTGCGCGGCTTATGGAGAAGCTGTAGTGTAGGGTTTCTGCCCGAGTAGATTCCATGTGTGGCCCCACCGCCCGACGCCCAGTAGGGGTTAGGTATCGGGGTACCGACGCGACGAAAGGAAGTGTTCAGGTGAGCGAACAGACCAAAGCGGCCAGCGTCCCCGCGCTTAACGGGGAAGCCAGCCTCAACCGCTATCTATCCGAGATCCGCAAGTTTCCGGTGCTGACCGCAGAGCAGGAATACATGCTCGCCAAGCGTTACCAGGAACACCAGGATCCACAGGCCGCCGCACAGCTGGTGACGAGCCACCTGCGGCTCGTGGCCAAGATCGCCATGGGCTATCGCGGCTATGGCCTGCCGGTCAGCGAGCTGATCAGCGAAGGCAATATCGGCCTGATGCAGGGCGTGAAGAAGTTCGAGCCCGACCGGGGCTTCCGCCTCGCCACCTACGCCATGTGGTGGATCAAGGCTTCGATGCAGGAATTCATCCTGCGCAGCTGGTCGCTGGTCAAGATGGGCACCACCGCCGCGCAGAAGAAGCTGTTCTTCAACCTTCGCCGGATGAAGAAGAACCTCGAGGCGTTCGAGGACACCGACCTGCATCCGGACGACGTGCGCAAGATCGCGACCGACCTCGGTGTGCCCGAGCAGGAAGTGATCAACATGAACCGGCGCATGATGATGGGCGGCGATGCTTCGCTGAACGTCTCGATGCGCGAGGACGGCGAAGGTTCGTGGCAGGACTGGCTGACCGACGATCGCCCGCTGCAGGACGAGACCGTGGCCGATGCCGAAGAGGCGCAGGTGCGGCACGAACTGCTGGTCGAGGCGATGGAAAGCCTCAACGATCGCGAGCGCCACATCCTGACCGACCGTCGCCTGATCGACGAGCCCAAGACGCTCGAGGAACTGAGCCAGGTCTACAACGTCAGCCGCGAGCGCGTTCGCCAGATCGAGGTGCGCGCGTTCGAGAAGCTGCAGAAGGCGATCCAGAAGATCGCCGGCGAGCGCAGGCTGCTGGTGGCGGGCTGAGGCCCTTCGCCAAATCAACGAAAAGCGGGGCGGCCGGGGGAAACTCCGGCCGCCTTTGCGTTCAGCGACCGGCCCTGAAGTAGAAGCGCAAGCCCAGGCCGCAGATCAGCGTCACGCCGATCCACAGCACGATCTGGGAGATCACCACCGTGCGGTTGAAGCCATCGTCGGCGGCAGGGAGCAACAGCAGGAACAGCAGGCCGAGCGACGCGGCGGCGAAGATCAGCCAGGTGCGGGGGGAAGGGGTGCTGGACATGGCCTGGAAATAGGCCGCACCGGAGACATGGGCAAGCATTGCGCTGGTGCATTGATCGCGCCGCGTTCGCGTGGCTATTGTAACGGCAATGCTGACCGACGCGCTCAAGCCTTCCCGCCCCAAGAAGTCCCACGGATTTGCCTATCGCCTCGGCTGGTGGATCGGCCGGGCGATCGTCATATTCCTGGCCGTGTCGGTGGGCCTGACGCTGCTCTACAAGTTCGTGCCGGTGCCATACACGCTGACCATGGCGATGGACGCCAACGGCGTGACCAAGGACTGGACCCCGCTGTCGCGGATCGATCGCAACATGGTCGACGCCGCCATTGCCGGCGAGGATTCCAAGTTCTGCAGCCATTCGGGCTTTGACACCGATGCGATGCAGCAAGCCTTCGAGCGGAACCTGAAAGGCGGGCGCATTCGCGGCGGGTCGACCATCAGCCAGCAGACCGCCAAGAACGTGTTCCTGTGGCAGGGCGGCGGCTATTTCCGCAAAGGACTGGAAGCCTGGTTTACCGTCCTGATCGAGCAGATCTGGGGCAAGCGGCGGATCATGGAGGTCTACCTCAACGTCGCGGAAACGGGGATCGGCACCTATGGCGTCGAGGCGGGGGCCATGCGCTATTACAACAAGGGGGCGCAGAGCCTGAGCCGGGTCGAAGCCGCGCGGATCGCGGCGGCCTTCCCGGCGCCCAAGAAGCGCGAAGTGATTGGCGCCAGTGGCTTCACCCGCAGGCATGGCAACGCCATTGCCGCGCGCGTGAACGTGGTGCGCGGCGATTACGATTCCTGCGTATATCGCTGAAGATGAGGCGCTGAAAATCAGGCGCTGAAGATCGGGTGCGAGGGCCGCCCAGGGCTGATGGGCGGCCCTCGTTCCGTCAGGTGTACGCCTGTCCTGCCGGAACCTCGATCGATACGGCGCCGTCCCTAGGGAAACGGACCATGGCCCATTGGTAGGACTACTGCGCATGGCGCGCAGTGCCGCGACGCACGGCCCGGACAAAAATACGGCGCGGACGGCATGGTGCCATCCGCGCCGGTCCGCCGCCTCGGGAGGGATTGAGGCGGCGGGAGGGGTTGCGCTTCGATCAGAAGTTCAGGTTGAACGAGCCGACGATGGTGCGCGGCGCGCCGAATTCGACCTGCGGGTTGTTCGAGGCAGCAGGCTGCGTCGACAGGTTGGCGAAGTACGACTGGTCGAACAGGTTGATCACGTTCAGCTGCAGCCAGGCCGCGCCATTGCCGATCTTGCCGATGGTGAACCGGGCATCGAGATCGACCGTGGTGTAGCTGGGCGCGATCACGTCGTTGACGTCGGTCAGGTAACGCTTGCCGACGTACTTGCCCTGGACGCCGAGCGACACGCGTTCGAGATCGAACTGCACGCGGCCGCCCACCTGCCACTTGGGCGTTTCGGCGACGAACTTGTCCTTGGTCGGCGAGATCACCGCGCCGGTCTTCGGATCAAGCACGTTGTCCTGCAGCTTCGCGCTGATCCACGAGCCGAACGCATAGAGCGACAGCACGTCAACCGGCTTGAAGGCGACGCTGGCATCGACGCCATAGCTCTTCACCTTGCCGACGTTGCGATCCGTGTTGAGCGTCGAGCCGTCATCCAGCAGCACCTGCGAGGAGATGATCCGGTTCTTGTAGCCGATGTACCAGCCCGAAAGCTGCGCCTGAACCTTGCCCGTGGCATAACGCATGCCGAGGTCGAAGGAGTTGGTGCGTTCCGGCTTCACGTCGATGGTCGGCTGGATCTTCACGCCGTCAAACGCATAGAGGTTGTCGGTCCGCGGGGCCGAGAAGCCCTGACTGAAGTTGCCGAACACGCTGACTTCGGGCGTGAACTTGTAAACGAAGCCGGCGTTGGGCAGCACGGTGTTGTAGTTGACCGTGCGGCCCTTGTACGGCGCGGCATAAGTCGGGAACTTCGCCGCGACGACCGCTGCGCTCTCGCTGGTGCAATAGGCATCGTTCGAGCTGCCGGGGATGGTCCAGCAGTTGTTGGTCAGGTTGCGCTTGAAGAACGGCGCACGCACGCCGGCCTGCAGGGTCAGCGCGTTGTCGAAGAACTTGCCCACGTATTCGCCCGCGACCTGGTGCAGGATCGCGTAGGACAGGCGATCACGCTTCTGGATCACGTTGCCGGCCGCATCGACCGCGGCCACATCGCTCTTGATGCCACCGAAATCGTCAAGCGGGTTGCCGTTCGACGCGAGGTAGCCCGCTTCACCGGTCTGGCGATGACGCGCGCGGTCGTACGTGTAAGCGAGGCGCACGGTCTGCGACGGGTCGATTTCCCAGCGCAGCGAGGCGGTGGCGCCCAGGCGATGCGTGCGCGTGTTCGATGGGAAGTAGAGGCGCACGTAATCGTTGAGATCGCCGTCACCGTTCAGGTCGACGCCGGTGGCAATGCCTGCACCCAGGCGCGAGCCTTGGCGGTTGTAGGCGCCGTTCTTGCCTGCATTGGCGTTGCTTTCGGCAAAGACCGAGGTGCCGCCACCGTTGGCCAGGGTGTACTGGTAGCTGCCGTCGACCGTGAAGATCAGGTTGCTGGCCAGCGTGAAGCGCGAATTGAAGCGGATGTTGCCGGTGTCCGACGGATTGATCGACGTGCCGTAGTAGTTGCTGCAGGTGCTCGTCGAACCGTTGCTGGGCGTGACCGTGCCCTTGGGGCCGAGTGAGCAGGAAGCATCGTTGTTGAAGCCGAACAGCGTATCGAACTGCGTGTCGCTGAGCTTCGACAGATCGAGCGGGTTCGCAGCCGAGATCGACGCTGCAGCCGGGATCGTGCCGGTGCCGAGCAGCGTGCGCATGTCGTTCACGCCGACGCGGCGGTAGAAGTTGTTGCGGTTCTGGTTGTAGTGGCCGGCGATCGACAGGAAGTCGCCATTGTTGCCGAGCGGCTGATAGATGCGCGCGTTGTACTGCGTCTTCTTGATTTCGCCGGGGCCACGGAACTGGTCGTAGCGGGTGTTGCTGGCAGCGACGAAGGCGCGCGTGCCCCAGGGGCCGATCTCGCCGGTGTCGATCGCGCCGAACACGCGGTTGTAGTCATAGGTGCCGTGCGAATAGTTGAACGTCGCGCCCAGGTCCTGCTTGGGCAGGCGGGTGCGATAGTTCACCGTGCCGCCGGCGGCGCTGGCCGTGGGGCTGTCAACGTCGGTGGCGCCGAAGTTGATGTTGACCTGTTCGATCAGTTCCGAATCGAGCTGCTGGTTGGTGTAGAGCGCGTAGTTGCCCGAATCGTTCACCTGAATGCCGTCGAACGTGGCCGAAACGCGCGCGCCGTCGAAGCCGCGGATGCGCAGGTTGCCGCCGCCGGCGCCATAGGGGTCGGTGCTGGTGAAGTTGACGCCGGGCACGATGTTGATCGTATCGAAGATCGCCTTGCCCGGGTTCTGGCGAGCGATCAGCTCCTGCGTCAGAACGGCCTTGGCCTTGGGCGTGTCAGGCGTCTTGATGCCATCGACCGCGCGTTCACCACGCGCACCGGTGACGATGATCGAATCCTCGACATCGGCCGAGCCGGTGGACTGTGCATAGGCCGACTGGCCCGCGACGACGATCGCCAGCCCGCTGGCGGCGATGAGGAAATTGCGTTGCATCGAATAGCCCCGTTTGTTGCCCGGGGGAGAGTGCCGGGCGGTCAGTTTGCGAACCCACATGCGAACCGTCGCACGGCGGGCCCCGGCCGGACCCGCACCATCGGCGGCGGGCCTTGCCAGGACGGATGCGCTTCTAGCGGCACCCGCCCGCCTGCCAAACCGGTTGCATGTGACACGATTGTGACGCTTCGGTAATCGGCGAAACACTATCGTTAGATATGGAAAATTTCCGGCGCCCTCACGCGGCGCTGGCGCACAAAAATTGCGCCATTTCAACGATGCACGGTCTCAATGCTGCGTCTGTGACTTTGCTGCAACGCAGCAGGGAAATCTGCTTTTGACGCATGCGAGCAGGGAACCGCGTGTGATGAATCGCCGCATCAAGCGGGTGCGTGCGCGAGAAAACGGCGCCTTGGTTGCCGGCAGTGCAATGCCGCACCATTGCGCCGGGGTCAGTTCGCCTCGGTAGGCGTGGGTGATTCGACCGTGAGCAACCAGCGCTGGGTGCCCTCGAGCCCGATCGCGGTCAGCCGTCCGGTGGCATAGGCGCCCGTGTCGATGCCGATGCGCAAGGGAGTAACTTCGGGCGAGTCGGTGATCGTGTGTCCGTGAACCACGGCGAAATCGCGCAAGCTGCGGTCCTGGAGGAACTCGCCGCGAATCCAGCGCAGGTCGGCAACCTGCTGCTGCTCTATCGCCACGCCGGGCCGTATGCCCGCATGGACGAACAGGTAGTCGCCGATACGGATGCGGTCTTCCATCGCCCGCATGAAGGCGACGTCCTCCGCCGGTACGACTTCGGGCATGAGCGCGCGCAGCTCCTCGATCGTGGTGCGCGCGTAGGCGTCATAGTCCATGTAGCTGAGCATCGTCTCGCGCCCGCCATGGCGCAGGAAATGCCGCAGCGTATCGTCGCGACGGAACGAGCCGAGGAACATTTCCTCGTGATTTCCGGCCAGTACCCGCACCTTGCGTGTGCTGGCCCAGTGGCGCGCGGTGCGCATCACGCCGGCGCTGTCGGGCCCGCGATCGACCAGATCGCCAAGCAGGATCACCGTGGTGTCGGCCGGGCCGCGCGCCGCGTCATCGGCCTCGATCCGCTCGATGATCGCCTGAAACAGATCGTGCCGCCCGTGGATGTCGCCCACCGCATAGACCCTCTCGCCCGCCGGAATCGCGGTCGGCGGAGCGGGTGGGTCCTGGGGACCGCTGAAGATGGAGCGAAGCTTCTTGAGCATGGCAGAGGGCTAGCAACGCCCAAATACGCCCATTGTGCCGCAGTGCACAAGCCGATGCGATTACCTGATGCGGAAATGCCACATTCTGACGTCAACCGGCAATATTCTGTTACATTAGGCTTGTGCGCTGCAACATACCAAGGCACCGCTGTTGGCGCAGGACCAAGCCGCCCCGCATCCCGGTCACGGGACAGGACAGAGGGTGACAGGTCCGGCGCAGGTGGGACGACGCGTCAAGACCAAGCAAAGGAATGTCCATGCGCACGTCCATCAAGGCCCTTCTGGCCTCGACCCTTTTCCTCGCCGCCGCCACGCCGGCGCTCGCGGACGACACCGCTCCACCCAGCGATATCAAGATCACCGGTTCGGCCGCGATCGTCAGCCAGTATCGCTTCCGCGGCATTGCCCAGTCGGACAACAAGCCGGCCGTGCAGGGCGCGATCACCGTTTCGCATTCGTCGGGCTTCTACGTTTCGACCTGGGGTTCGAGCGCCAGCGCGGGTAACGGCGCGGTCAACATCGGCGGCACCGAAATCGACGTCTACGGCGGCTTCGCCCACGGGCTGGGCAGCAGCGGCGTGAACATCGACGTCGGCGTCTATGGCTACCTCTATCCGGGTGCCACCGCCGGCAACTACTGCGAGATCTACGGCTCGCTGTCGAAGGCGCTGGGCCCGGTCAACGCCAAGGCCGGCATCAACTTCGCCCCCGCGCAGAAGAACCTGCGCGTCTACCCGACGCACACCAACACCTATGTCTACGGTGAACTGTCGGGCGCGATCCCCAACACCCCGCTGACTGTCCACTCGCACCTTGGCCACACCGGCGGCGCGTTCGACTGGACCAAGGACTATCTCGACTACTCGGTCGGCGTTGGCGCCACCTACAAGAACCTGACGCTCGACGTGTCGTGGGTCGGCACCAACGTCAGCCGCAAGGACGCGGCCGCCAAGCCGATCACCTCGCCGTTCGAAACCTACCGCGCGGCCAAGGACGTCGCGGTGGTCTCGCTGACCGCGACGTTCTGATCCGGACCGCCGCGGCACGGGGGGTGTCGCGGCGGACCCGTCACGCGAAAGGCCTGTGGGGCAACCGCCCTGCAGGCCTTTCCTTTTGGCAGCGGCTGCCTATCTCTCGGCCATCCTTTCCCGAGACGAGGCGAGCCCCACGTGACCAAGTACCTGCACACCATGATCCGGGTCACCGATCCGGACGCGACGATCGCCTTTTTCCGCCTGATCGGGCTTGAGGAAGTGCGCCGCTTCGACAACCAGGCCGGGCGCTTCACGCTGATCTTCCTGGCAGCGCCGGGTGAAGAAGGCGTCGCGGAAGTCGAGCTGACCTATAACTGGCCGCCCGAGGACGGGCAGGGCGAAGTCTACACGGGCGGGCGCAACTTTGGCCATCTCGCCTATCAGGTCGACGATATCTACGAGACTTGCCAGCGCTTCCTCGACGCGGGCCTGACGGTCCATCGCCCCCCGCGCGACGGCCACATGGCGTTCGTGAAATCGCCTGACGGCATCTCGGTCGAACTGCTGCAGAAGGGGCGGCTCGAACCGCGCGAACCGTGGGCGAGCATGGAGAATATCGGCACCTGGTAAGCGGCGCGCAAAAGCGTGCAGGGGACTGCCGAAACCCCTTGCCACCGCCGATACCGCTGGCTAAAGCGCGCGCCTGCCCACAAGGCGCGCCGCTTTAGCTCAGTCGGTAGAGCACATCATTCGTAATGATGGGGTCACGTGTTCGAGTCACGTAAGCGGCACCATTTTCTCCCAACATGACTGTCCATCGAAGCTGCAACGCCTGCGCATCTCTGCGCGCGTGCGGCGCCATTTGTGTCATCGCGCGCGATTTGCCGGTCTTCCCTGCGCCGCTGCCGGACGAGCACTGCCACAGGCGTCCGCAGGCTTGGTAAAGGGCAGTCTGCAGTTGCTCGTTCGCCCGGCACCCCGAAGTGCGCGCGATCGGCGCTGCTGGAGCGCCATGCGGCGGCTGCATGGGCGAGGTTCCCGCTTAGTGATCCGTCGCCGCCAGTTCGGCGCTGCTCACTTGACTGAAGCCGGCTCCTGATCCTGGCCACATTGGGCTTGATGCAGAAGAAAAGGGCAGCCGCTGCTGCGACTGCCCTAAGTGTGTTCCATGTCACTGGGGAGGTGATGCATGGACTTTGCTGGAGATGCCGCCCCAAGCGGGGAGGCTGTCCTTCCGTCGGCGGCTTACTTGGCCGAGAGGACGATCTGCCCGGTATAGCGACCCGGCTTCACGGTCTTTGCCCGGCCATTGACGCGCAGTGTGCCGTTGAGCTTGGCGCCGGGCGCGATGTCGAGGGCGGTGAGGTACGATGGCCCGGTTACCGTCCAGACCGAACCAGCGCCCAGCGTCACCGACAGGCCCTTGCCGCCCGGGATCGCCCCGGCGGTGTTCACCACGTGACCGACTTCCTGGTACGTCGCACGGCGCGGGGCCGCACCCGACGCCGGAGCGACGGTGGAGGTGGAAATTCGGCCCGTAACGCTGGCGTTTTCAAAGCGCAGCGCCATGCCGCTGCCCTTGGGACGCGCGTTGTAGAAATCGCCCGCGACCGTGGTGTTGCGGAACGTGGCGGTCACGTCCGGGCTGATCGGCGGACCCTTGGGCGCGCCCGGGGGCGGGCCGCTCATGCCCGGGGGAAGCGCGGTCATGCCTTCGGGAATTTCACCCTTCAGCATCGCCACCATGAACGGATCGTCGTTTTCCATGGACTGCAGGATAACGCCGTTGCCGGCCGAGACTTGCGCTCCGTCGACCACGACGTTCGTGCCAAGGCCCTTCACGAGGATGGCGGTCTGCGCGGAATCCATCACGCTGCCCTTGTCGATGGTCAGCGTGCCGCCGCCTTCGCCCGAGTGCATCACGATGCCGTAGCGATTGGAATGTACGCGCGTGCCGTTGGTGAAGGTGACGCTGCCCTGGGCCGCCATGATGCAGGCCACGTCTGCCGCGCGGACGATCGAGCGGCTGAAGGTGTCGACGCTGTCGCCGATCGAGTAGCAGCCGTATCCGCTGTCCACGGTTTCGATCACGCTGTCGTTGACGAACATGCGCACGTGCGTGTTGTCGTCGGTGGACATCGCGCCCCAACCTTGGGCCCGAATGTGCGAGCGGTTGTAGGTAACCGTGCCCTGATCGACCAGGTTGGTCGCGCGCACGTTGCCCGACAGGCCGAGCATCCATGGCACTTCCATCATCTTGCCCACGTCGACGGTGAACTTGTAGTCGGCCGGCAGCGTACCGTTGAGCACTTCGATTTCGGCATCGTTGACCGTCACGTCGGAATGGCCGCCGACGAAGATCGCCGTGCGGATCGCACCGCGCGTGCGGATCACGGGGCGGTCGATCGTCACCTGCGCCTGATCGCGGGCGGCGATGCCGGCACCGAAGCCGGCGAAATCGTTGCCGCCGTTCCCGACGAGGTCGATCACCGGATGATCGATGCGATAGGCGCCCTTGCCGCCTACGGTGATGCCGTTGAACCGTTCCCCGTGCGAGGTGATGACTGCGTTCGACAGCACGCCCGGCTGGCTCGAATACCCGCCGGCAAGCGCAGCCGTGACCGAACGCGCCGGATCGAGCGCGCCATCGGTGACATAGGCGGCGGCCCGGAAGTGGTGTTCGGGCAGATCGTGATACTTGACCGGAATGTCGTCGGTCACGCTCAGCACCACCTTGCCGGCATAATGGCCCGGAACGAGCGGCATTTCGACGCCGTTCACGGTGAGGGTAAGCAGCTTCCCGGCCGGTGCCGAAGGCATGTCGGCAGCGGTGAGGGTCAGGTCGTCATAGGCGGTCGTGGTGGCGACCGGGGCGGCGTGCGCCAGCGGCGCCAGCAGCGCGATTGCAGTGCCCAGCAGGGCGGCCTTGTTCATCTCTCGATCCCTTTGTTGGCGACGAGGTCGCTGGAGGTCGTATTGGGGGGGAGGGGCAGCAGGAACTTCAGCGAGCGGAAACGATCAGCTCGCCACCCGACTTCAGGTGGATGCGTTGCGGTTTGAGCGAACCGTCCGCCGTCACGGCGCGGACGGTGACGCCCTTGGGCGCGTCGATCGCAGGAACGGAGGCCGCAGCCAGCACGACTTCTGATGCAGCGGTCGCCGTCCAGCGGCTGCCGGCATCGGCGGTGAGGACGACATTGTGCAGCGCGCCGGCAAGCTGCGCGCCCTCCAGCTTCAGCGCCAGCGCCCGGTCGGTATCGGTGTTGGCGACATCGCCCTTGAGGACCGCCTTGCGCAGCGTGAGCGCCACGCCGGGCACGGGCTTGCCGCCAGTCTTCGTCGCGTTGGGATCTTCGTTCTTGATCACGCTGAGCAGCTGGCCCGACGTGCTGGTGATGGCGCCGCCTTCGATGGTGATGGCGGCGTTTGCGCTCTTCACCAGGATGGCAGGACCTGCGGAGACGAGCGTCGTGTCCTTGAGGTTCAGCTCGGCCGTCTCGGTCGGGTCGAAGGCCATGACGGAATGGATCATCACCCCGTTGCGTCCGACCTTGCCGGTCACGCCGTTGAGGTCGATCCGCGCCTTGCCGGCGATGATGCCCAGTTCGCCGCCGCTTTCCACGACGGTGCGGTTCAGCACCACGTGCGCGCCGAAATCGGCATAGGTGCCATAGCCCTTGCGCTTCACGCGCAGGACGCAGTCGTTCGCCTCGAGATAGAGTTTGCCGCCGGTGGCATCGGTGGACAGCGCGCCCCAGCCATCGGCTTCGATCGTGGTGCGGTAGAAGAAGCTGCGCGAATTGCTCATGGCGAGCACGGTGCGCGCGTTGCCGTCGAGGCCGAGCGGTGCGGGCGGCTCCATCATGCCGGGGCCGATGTGGCGAATATAGCCGACCGGCAGCGCGCCGCCATTGGCGATCAGCGTGGAATCATAGACGCGCAACGTGGCGTTTTCGGCGGCAACGAGTGCGGAAGAGGTCGCGCCGCTGGTTTCGATGCGAACATGGTCCACGACGAGTGTGGCGTCATCGCGCACCAGCGCGCCTGCACCTATGCCCAGGAAGTCGTTCTTGCCCATCCCGGTCAGCGCGATCTGCGCATTCTTGAGCGTGAACGCGCTGCGCCCACCGCTGACTATGACGCCGTTGTACTGGTCCTTGGGCGAGTTCAGCACCAGGCCATCGGATGCGGTGGCGCTACCATCGCGAACAACCAGCGCGGCATCGTATTTGGTGTCCGCCATCGTGGGCATCGCTAGGGGCGGGCCGGGTGGCACGCCCTGGGCGTTGGCAAAAGGCATGGCGAGCGCGGTTGCGAGCAGGAGGCCCGCACAGGATAGCGATCTGGTTGTCATGACATTCCCAATTGGGGGCGGGGGCCGGTCACGCCCCCCGCCTTTCGGTTCAGAAGGACACGCGGGCCGTCGCGCCGTAAGTGCGCGGCGCACCGACGGTGTTGTAGCCAACGAAATACCCGGTCTTCACGGCCTTGTCGGCAATGTTGCGGGCGAACACGGTGAAGCCGTACAGCTTGTCGGCCGACTCCCACGAGATGGATGCATCGGCGGTGGCGTAGCCCTTCTGCAGCGCTGCCGACGTGTTGTTCGGCGCAACGAACTGCTTGCTGACATAGCGACCATCTACGCGCGCGGTGACGCTGCCGCTCGTGTCCAGATCGAACACGTGCTGGTAACCGCCCTTGACGGTCCACGCCGGGGCGTGCGGCAGGCGCTCGCCCTTGAAGTTCACCGCAGTGAACGGATCTGCCGGGTGCAGGATCAGATCGCCGTCGATCTTCGAATGCAGGTACGAAACGCTTACGTTGACGGTATCGTCGACGGTGAGGGCAGCCTGTGCATCCAGTTCGAGGCCGTAGTTGGTGGCATCGACATTGTAGAACACAAGGTTCGGACCAGCTGCGCCGATGAAGAAGTCGACGACCTGGTAGTCCTTGTAATCGTAGTAGAAGCCCGAAGCGTTGATCTGCAGGCGGTTGTCGAAGAAGCGGTTCTTGATGCCGGCTTCGTACGAGTGCAGGCGCTCAGGCTTGAACGGGCTGCCGTCGAACGCATTGACGCCGCCCGGACGGAACGCGCTGGAGGCAGTGAAATACGCCAGCGACGTCGGGCTCAGATCGGCTTCCAGACCGGCGCGATAGTCGAAGAAATCGCCCTTGATCTTGCCGCCGACGATGTTGCCGAACACGTCGGTGCCCCGCGCGCGGCGCTTGTCCCAGCTCTGGCGCACGCCGCCGATCAGGCGAAGGCTGTCGGTCACCGGAACCGTGACCTGTCCGAACACGGCGTTCGAGATGCCCCGGTTGCGCGAGAAGCCAGCCTGGCTGCCATATTCCGCGTTGGCTTCCGAGAACGTGTACTGGCTGTATTCGTAGTGATACAGGCCGACGATCCACTTGACCGGTGATGCGGGATCGGAGGCATAGCGAACTTCGCCGCTGTCCTGCTCGATGTTCTTGGGATCGTAGCCGTACGCGCCGCGACCGCCGAAGTACCCGCGGTTGGTTCCCGAACCGTGCTGGTAGGCAGGGATGATCGTCAGCGTGCCAGGCCCGACCTTCCAGTCGATCTGCGACCACACCTTGTAGCCGTGGTAGTTCTGACCGCCGATGCCGGGGTCTGCCGTGGTGTAGTAATCGCCCGTGGTGAAGTTGGCGGATTCAACGGCACCCTCGCCCTTGCCCTTGATCCACGCGCTTTCGTACCCGGCGAGAACCGAAAGATCCTCGGTGGGCTTCCACAGCAGCTTGGCGCGAACACCGGCGCCCTTCTGGTCGTTGTGGCCGTTGCTGAGGTAGCCATCGCGCGAGATGCCGGTACCCGAGACGCGCAGCGCCAGGGTTTCGCCGATCGGCACGTTGAGCGCCGCTTCGCCACGGAACAGGCTGTAATTGCCGACGCCGATGTTGGCGCTGCCGCTGGTTTCGCCCAGCTTGGGGTTTGCGCTGATCATGTTGACCACGCCGCCGGTGGCGTTGCGGCCGTACAGCGTCGACTGCGGCCCGCGCAGCACTTCGACGCGGTCGAGGTCGTAGAAGCCGATCGTGTTGGCTTCGGCGCGGATAGAGTAGACGCCATCGAAGTTCGTGGAAACCGAGCTTTCGCCGACCCCGGGAGGCGTGTCGGTGCCGAGGCCGCGGATCGAGATGACGAACCCGCGCGCCGCGCCCTGCACTTCGACGCCGGCCACGTTCTGCAGCGCTCCGTCCGCCCCAGTCTGGGCAAGCGCGCTGATCTGCTGACCGGTGACGACCGCGATGGAGATCGGGGTCTTCTGGATCGTCGAGGTGGTCTTCTGTGCGGTCACGATGATGTCCGTGATGCCCGCAACCGGCGGTTCGGCACCGCCAGGCGCGTCTTCAGCCGCATGCGCCAGTGCCGGCGCCATCATGACGAGCGCGATCGCGCCCATCGAGCAGTTCCATCCTGTTTTTTTCATCCCATTCCTCCCAAGATAAACCGATTAATTATTGTGAAATTCCATGACTGCTTGCGGCCTCTCACCACGCAGTTGCCCCGGCATCGACCGGGATATCCGCGCCGGTGACGTAGCCAGCCTCGTCGCTGGCAAGCCATGTAGCTGCGAACGCGATGTCGCGCGGTTCGCCCAGTCGCTTGACCATGTTCTTGGCCAGCACCTTCGCCTCGAAGGCAGGATCGGACGACAGGTGCCGATCGGTGGCCGCGGTCCGGATGAAGCCCGGCGCGATGGTGTTGGCGCGGATGTTGTGTGGCGCGCCTTCCATGGCCAGCTGGCGCGTCATCGCCAGCACGCCGCCCTTGCCGGCGCAGTGGGCCAGCGCCGGCGAGCCTTCAAGCGCATGGCGTGCGTTGGCACTGGCGAAGTTGATGATTGCCGCGGCACCGCTGGCCTTGAGGAAGGGCCAGGCTGCCCGCGTGGGCAGGAACACGATGTCGAGTTCGCCGGCCAGCGTGCGCTTCCAGTCATCAAAGGTCAGCGTCTCGATCCAGTCGAACACGGCAAAGGCTGCGGCGTTGACCAGGATGTCGATGCGGCCGTGCCGGGCGCCGATGGCCGCGAACAAGGTCTGCACCTGCGCTTCGTCTGTCAGGTCGGCCGAATGATCTGCGCCTTTGATGTCCACGGTTTCCACCGTGGCTCCTTCTTCGCGGAACATCTGGGCGATGCCTTCACCGATGCCGTTGGCGGCACCGGTGACGACCGCCACCTTGCCCTTCAGGCGATCAACCATGGAGACCCCCAGCCACCGCCACGGCGTCGCCCGAGCGGGTGATGCGGCCGGCCGCAATGACCACGACGATCAGGCCGACGACGGCTGCGGCCGAAAGCACGCTGAAGGCGTTCTGCAGCCCGCCGGTGGCGTTGGCCGAAAATGTTACGATCACCGGGCTGAGGAACTGGCCCAGGGCAAAGGCGCTCTGCCACATGCCGGCGCCACGACCGCGAACCTGGAACGAGAGCAGGCTCATCGCCCAGACCAGAAGGGTCGGCAGCAGCAGGCCCGCGCCGAGCTGGTTGAGGAAGCAGCCCGCGAGGAAGCCGGTGGGCGTGCTGGCGCGGCCCATGGCAAGGAAGCCGACGGCAAGCAGGCTGAATTCGATGGTCAGCAGGCGCTGCACCGGCCAGCGACCGATCCGCGAGTAGATGAAGGTGCCGAGCGGCACGCCGATGCTGGCGATCGAGGTAAGGAAGCCGACGCGTGCCGGATCGGCTACGCCAAGGACGCCAAGCCCGCTCGCCGCCTGGATCTGCACGGTGTAGAAGAAAACCGCACCATAGATGGTGACCGCAAGGATCACGGCCATGCGGCCCCAGGGAAAGCCGGCCCAGCTCGAATTGTGGGGCGCAGCTTCGGCCTCATCGCCGCCGTTGTTGCGGACATCGCCCTGCGGTTCCCACGTGAAGCGCAGGACAAGCGCCAGCATGATCAGCGCCGAGGTGTAGACCCAGAACGGCGTGCGCCAGCCGAACGCGCCCAGCTGCCCACCGACGTTGAAGAACACCAGCGCCGACATCGAGGCAAACGCGGTCTGCGCGGCTAGCCATTTGTCACGCGCGGCGCCGTGGAAATAGTCGCCGATCATGGTGGTCGAAAGAACCATGATCAGCGCTTCGGCCACACCGACGCCGACGCGGCTGATGAGGATTGCGGTCAGGTCCTTCAGGAACACGGGCGCCACGCCGACGATGGCATAGAGTACGAACGAGGCGATCAGCAGGCGACGGCGGCCGAAGTAGTCTCCCAGCGCACCGGCCGCGGTGGACAGCAGCGCAACGCACAACGCCGGGATCGTCAGGATCATCGGAACCCAGTAGTCGAAGCCGGGCACCGAGGCGTATTCCGCCAGAATCTTCGGCAGCACGGGCGCCAGCAGTACGATCGCCATTGTTGAAAGCGTAATCGGCAACAACAGCGCGATGCCTGTCATCGCTGTGGGTTGATGATGCTTGGTCATGCAATGTCCTTGTCGAGCGGACGAGGCTTTGCCGAAGTTTGCTGCGACCGCTCCCACATTTGTGGGAGCGGTCCCACATGCGGGCCGTAAAAACGCGCCGCGCCCTCGTGCAATCCTCTACCGTGTTCTTGTTGAGCGCATACCGCCAGCTTTGCCATCAATTGACAAATGCAATCTGCGAATGGCTCCCTATCCAAAAAGCAGGATGGTGGATTTTGTGCGGACGGTGAGGCAAGAGGGCACGGACAGGAGGATCCAAGCCCCGTGAACAACAGGCGCCCGACCGGAACGGACGTGGCACGTCTTGCCGGCGTATCGAAATCGGCGGTGTCGCGGGTCTATGCTGGCGGCTTTGTTTCCGAAGAGGCGCGCGAACGGATCGTCGAGGCCGCGCGCATCCTCAAGTACCGGCCCAACAACACCGCGCGGTCGCTCACGACCAATCGATCGCACCTTATCGGGCTGGCGATCACCGGGCTCGACAACCAGTTCTACCCGTTGATGGTGGACCTGCTCCACCAGGCGCTCCGCGATGCGGGCTATCGCATGGTGCTGTTCGTCACGCACGGTGAGGCAGACCTCGACCCTGTGCTGGACGAGTTGCTGGGATACCGGCTGGACGGGGTGATCCTCGCCTCGAGCAGCCATGCCGCGCGCGTCGGGCACGAATGTCTCGAAGCCGGGGTGCCCGTGGTGATGCTCAACAATGTGGACCCCGAAGACCGCGTGCCTGGGGTCTGCACCGACAATGTGGCCGGGGCCGAGGAAATCGCACGGTTTCTGCTGGATGGGGGGCATCGGCAACTGGGTGTGGTCAGCGGGCTGGAGGAAAGCCTCGCCGCCGCCGAGCGAGCCGCTGCGTTCAGCCGGATCGTGGAAGCGCACGGCGAGGCGACGGTGCGGACCGAATGCGGGCATTTTTCCGAAGACGGCGCCTATGCTGCGGCACGCCTGCTGCTGAGCGGCCCCAACAGGGTGACCGCCCTGTTCTGCGTCACCGACTTCATGGCCTTCTTCGCGCTGGCAGCGGCGCGCGACCTGGGGTTGGAGCCGGGGCGCGACGTGGCGATCTTCGGCTTCGATGACGATCCGATTTCCAGCTGGCGCGCGTTTCAGCTGGCAACTTTCCGGCAGCCGCTTGAAGAAATGGTGGCGACCGCAGTCGACATGCTGGCCGCGCAAATCCGCGGGCAAGCGCTGCCGATGGGCACGCGGCGTCTAGCGGGGAAGATCATCCCGCGGCTCTCAGCAAGCTTTGCGTAGATGGGCGGCAGGGAACGTGAAACTGGAGCGGGTAGCGGGAATCGAACCCGCATAGCCAGCTTGGAAGGCTGGTGCTTTACCACTAAGCTATACCCGCTCGGGCCGGCATCTAGCCGATGCGGCGCGCTTGCCACCAACGACGTGTCGCCGTCAATCCCCTAAGGCTGGCGAAGGCGGCGAAGCGACCTGTCGAACGGCGGTCCAAGCGACGTGCCAGGCCGAATTACCGATGGCTTGAGCGGAAGCGGCGGGGAGTGCGGTTTTACCCGGCGAGCGCGGGGACGATCGAGCTTTCGGCCGCGCGGCGCGGAAGGCGGCCGTCGACCTGGGCGCCGTGTTCGATGGTCAGCGCTTCGTAGTGAAGATCGCCTTCGATCCGCGCGCTGCGCAGCACGACGAGCTCTGTCGCCTCGACGTTGCCGACGACCTTGCCGGAAAGCCGCGCCGCCTTTGCGACGATCGAGCCGCGGATCGTGCTCTGTTCGCCTTGCACCACGCTGGCGCAATGAATGTCGCCGTCGACGTCGCCATCGATGTGCAGGTCCGAGGAGGCGGTGATATCGCCGCGCACGACAAGGTCGGCGCCAAGGATCGAGAAGGTCCCGCCAGCGCCGCGCTCGATCCTGCCCGCAGATGTATTAGCCACGGTCTTTCTGGAAAACATCGCGATTGGCCTCAAGGAAGGGACGCGGGTTGACCGGACGGTCGTTGATGCGGACTTCGAAGTGCAGATGCGGACCGGTCGACCGGCCAGTGCTGCCGATCTGGCCGATGACCGCGCCGGCCGACACCTTGTCGCCAAGGTGCGCCCCGATGCGCGACATGTGCGCATAGCGCGTCATCAGGCCGTTGCCGTGGCTGATCTCCACGCAGTTGCCATAGCCCTGGCGCACGCCGGTGAAGCTGATCGTCCCGGCCGCCGCGGCGTAGATCGGGGCGCCGATCGGCCCACGGAAATCGAGCCCTGCGTGGAATGCGGCTTCGCCATCGAACGGGTCCGCTCGGTAGCCGAAGCCGCTCGAGATGTATTCGAGGCTGGCGGGCAGGGTGTTGGGGATACGGGCAAGCCCGTTCTGCATTGCGCTCATGCGTTCGAGCGCGCGACCGAAGGCGACGAAGCGCGGATCGGCCGGAGCGGCGCCGGCGCGGATCAGCGGACCACCCATGGCCTTGCGATCGGCAGCGGCGATCATCGCGGGATTGAGCCCGACGCGGCGGATCGCGGTTTCGGCGCGGGCGCTGCGCGCCTCGGCCAAGCGGGTCAACTTGTCGACCAGTGCCAGCTGACGCGCTTCGATCCGGGCAAAGCGACCAGCGTCCGGGCCCGCGGCGGGATTGGCGAGGGAGATTTTCGTCCTGTCGGCCTTTTGGGATGTGGCGTCGGCGGGATTGGTGCTTGCGGCGTTTGCGGGCAGATCGCCGGCGTGGCCCTCGATCATTTTTTCGAGATAGTCCTGCCGCCGCTCGAGTTCCTGCGCTACGCCACCAATACCGTTGCGGTACTTCGCGACCTGCGCTTCGGCATCGGCCACGGCAGCCTCGCGCTGTTCCAGCCGGTTGCGCTCGGCGCCGGCGACCATTTGTGCCACGAGCACCCAGCCGAGCACGCCGATCCAGGTTAGCAGCACCGCACCGACGACGGCAGCAGCCGTCATCTGCAGCTTGCCGGACACGCGCACGAATCTCACCGTGCCATCGGCACGCATGAAGAACTCGCGGTCGGGAAACCACCGGCGCAGGCGCGCGAGCACCTTGTGGGTGGTGATGGCTGGCAAGATGGGCGACCCCCGGTGTTGTTCTGTGCGGCTGCGTCCGATCGCAGCGCGGGTGGCGTCTAGGCTGTGGTTTCCGCAGGGTCGAATCGAACGAGGCTGAGTCGTGCCGCTGTGACGACGAGTCGAATTTTCCCACCGTTATTTTTGCGTTGAACGGGAACCGGTGGGCCGAATCGGCATTGTTGCGCGCCGTTTGGACCGAGTCGCGAACGGCCAAGGCTGACAAGGCCCGCTGGCGGTGGTAGGGGCGGCGCATGTCTACGCAGCCCCAGTTCGCCGCTTCCTCGATCGAGGATCTCGTCGCTTCGCTCGCCCGCGCCGGTCGCGTTGCGGGTCGTGTGCTGGCGCGGCTGACTCCGCCAGAGAAGGAGCGTGCGCTCAAGCTCGCCGCGGCAACGCTGCGTCGGGCCTCGGCGACGGTGCTGGCCGCCAATGCCCGCGATGTCGCCGCGGCCGAGGCGAACGGCCTGACCAGCGCGATGATCGACCGGTTGCGGCTCGATGAAAAGCGGCTCGAAGGCATTGCCGCAGCCATCGACGACGTGGCCGTCCTGGCCGATCCCGTGGGTGCGGTGATCGATGAACAGGCCCGCCCCAATGGCATGGTGCTGCAGCGCGTACGCATCCCCATCGGCCTGATCGGCATCATCTACGAAAGCCGCCCCAACGTTACCGCCGATGCCGCCGCGCTTTGCGTGCGTTCGGGCAATGCCGTGCTGCTGCGCGGCGGGTCCGAGGCGGTGCATTCCAATCGCGCGATCCATGCAGCGCTGGTCGAGGGCCTGGTCGAAGGGGGCGTGCCCGCCGAAGCGGTGCAGCTCATGCCCACGCAGGACCGGGCGGCGGTCGGCGCCATGCTGACGGCGGCCGGGCTGATCGACATGATCGTGCCGCGCGGGGGCAAGAGCCTGGTTGCCCGCGTTCAGACAGAGGCGCGCGTGCCCGTTCTCGCCCACCTCGACGGCATCAACCACACCTATGTCCACCACGATGCGGAGCCTGCGATGGCGAGCGCGATCGTGCGCAACGCCAAGCTGCGTCGCACCGGCATCTGCGGGGCGATGGAAACGCTGCTGATCGATGCGACCTATCCCGATCCGCATGGACTGGTGGAGCCGCTGCTGGCCGAAGGTTGCGTTCTGCGCGGCGATGCCCGGGCGCAGGCGATCGACCCGCGCATCGCGCCCGCCAGCAACGAGGACTGGGATACCGAATATCTCGACGCGATACTTTCGGTCGCGGTGGTCGACGGGCTGGACGATGCGCTGGCGCACATCGCGCGCCATTCGTCGGCACATACCGATGCGATCGTTGCCGCCGACCAGGCCGTGGCCGACCGTTTCCTGACCGAGGTCGACAGCGCGATCGTGATGCACAACGCTTCGAGCCAGTTCGCCGATGGCGGCGAGTTCGGCCTTGGCGCCGAAATCGGCATCGCCACCGGGCGGCTTCATGCCCGTGGGCCGGTCGCGCTCGAGGGCCTGACCACCTACAAGTGGCTGGTGCGCGGTTCGGGGCAAATCCGGCCCTGACCGCACCATGGCATCCCGGCGGCCGGTTGACCCGGCCACGGAGCGGCGTACATCCCGCTTCGGACGGGTGCGAAAGGACAAGCGATGCGTAGCAACCGACTGGGTTCCACTGGCCTGATCGTCTCCGAACTGTGCCTGGGCACGATGACCTTCGGCACGACCAACGGCCGCTTCGGCGCGATTGCCGGGCTGGATCAGGGCGCATCGACCGCGCTGGTGCGCCAGGCGCTCGATGCCGGCATCAACTTCATCGACACCGCCAATATCTATTCCGAAGGCAAGTCCGAGGAGATCACCGGGCAGGCGCTGCGCGACCTTGGCATCAAGCGCAGCGACGTCGTCATCGCCACCAAGGCCATGGGGCCGATGGGGGCAGGGCCGAACGACGCCGGCATGTCGCGCGTGCACCTGCTCGACCAGATCGATGCGAGCCTGTCGCGGCTCGGCATGGACCACGTGGACCTGTACCAGATCCACGGGTGGGATTCGCAGACGCCGATCGAGGAAACGCTGCGCGCGCTCGACGACATCGTCCGTACCGGCCGCGCTCGCTATATCGGCGTGTCCAACTGGGCGGCGTGGCAGATCATGAAGGCGCTCGGCATATCCGAACGACTTGGCCTTGAACGCTTTGCCTCGCTGCAGGCCTACTACACCGTGGCCGGGCGCGATCTTGAGCGCGAGATCGTGCCGATGCTCCGCAGCGAAGGGGTCGGGCTGATGGTATGGAGCCCGCTTGCCGGGGGTCTTCTCTCCGGCAAGTATACACGCGCCGGGGAAGGCGAAGGGCGCCGCGCCAGCTTCGACTTCCCGCCGGTGGAGCGCGAGCGTGCCTTCGACGTGGTCGATGCGATGCAGCAGATCGCCACCGCCAAGGGTGTGACCGTGGCGCAAGTGGCGCTCGCCTGGCTGCTCTACCAGCCGGTCGTCTCCACGGTGATCGTCGGTGCAAAGCGCGCCGAGCAGCTTGCCGACAACATCGGCGCCTGCGAGGTCGAGCTGACGGCCGATGAACTGGCCAAGCTGGACAAGCTTTCGGCCTTGCCGCGCGAATACCCCGGCTGGATGTTCGAGATGCAGGGCAGCTATCGCGACCGCGCGGTTTCGCCAAGGCGCGTGCCCGGTTGAACAGGCTTGCGATTCTGACCGGCCTGCTCGGCGGCAGCTTCAATCCGGCGCACGGCGGCCACAGGCGGATAAGTCTGTTCGTCGCCGATGCGCTGGACCTCGACGAGGTATGGTGGCTGGTATCGCCGGGCAATCCACTTAAGGACAAGGCGGGGATGGCACCGCTGCCGGCGCGCGTGGCCTCGGCCGCCGCGCAGGCGCGGCGCGCGCCGATCAAGGTTAGCGCGATCGAGCGGGAACTGGGCACCCGCTTCACCATCGATACCCTGCGCGCGCTCAGGCGGCGGTACCCCAAACGACGCTTCGTGTGGATCATGGGGGCAGACAATCTGGCGCAGTTTCACCGCTGGCGCGACTGGCGCGGTATCGCGCGGGAGATGCCGATTGCGATTGTCGCGCGTCCGGGGTATGATAGCGCCGCCTTGGCGAGCCCCGCCATGGCCTGGCTGCGCCGCTGGCGCCGGCGAAGCGGACAGAGACTTGATGGCGCAAGCGGGAGCGCACCAGCGCTGACCATCCTGCGTTTCGATCCCGATTCGCGCTCGGCAACGGAAATCCGCGCCGCCGATCCGGACTGGCATCGCCGGATATCGTCGTTGCCCTCGCTCCGCGATGCGGTGACGCATCGGGCGATCGACGCCAGATCCTTCCGGGACTTGCGCGCTTGACCCCCGCAACGCTCCTCCAACCCACCCTGCAGCGCGGCAAGACCGGTGCCATTCCGGTTTTTGCGCGTTGTGTCATTCAACCGCGTGTCATTGAACTGCCCGCCACGGAGACCATCTTCACCACATGACTACCCTCGAACCCGTGCCGGCCGCTGCCGGTATTGCTCCCAAGGCCGCTCCGGCCAGCCTGCACGATCTGGTGCTGCAGTCGCTTGACGACGACCAGGCGCAGGAAATCGTCTCGATCCCGCTCGAAGGGAAGAGCTCGGTCGCCGATTTCATGGTCATCGCCTCGGGCCGTTCGACGCGCCAGGTCGCGTCGATGGCGCAGAAGCTTGCCGAGCGGATCAAGCACGGTGGCTATGGTTCGGTGCGCATCGAAGGCCTGCCGGCTGCCGACTGGGTGCTGATCGACGCTGGCGACGTGGTGGTTCACCTGTTCCGCCCCGAAGTGCGCTCGTTCTACAACCTCGAACGGATGTGGGCGTTCGGAGACCAGGGCGCGGCCTGAGCCAAGCGGGCGCCGCTGTTCCCTACCCCCGAGCAGGGGGAGGGGGAACGACTGGCGCCACGACATGTCCTTGATACGCCATGCTCCTCCACATCATCGCCCGTGGCCGCATCGGCCGCTCGCCCGAGGGCGAGCTGGTAGACCGGTATGCCAAGCGTATGGGCAAGGACTTCAAGGTGACCGAGCTGCCCGACAAGGGTGGCAGCGTCCCACCGCCGATGCTGAACCCGGTGCGCACCGTTGCGCTCGACGAGCGCGGCCGGCAGCTGACCAGCGTGGAATTTGCCAAAATCCTCGAACGCTGGCGCGATGATGGCGTGCGCGAGGCGCGCTTCTTGATCGGCGCCGCCGACGGGCATGAGGAAGCGCTGCGCAAGGATGCCGATCTGCTGATCGCGTTCGGATCGTGCACCTGGCCGCACATGCTGGCGCGCGCGATGCTCGCCGAGCAGCTGTTTCGCGCGACCAGCATTATCGCTGGTCATCCCTATCATCGCGAGGGATAAGCACGGGCGTTAGCTTCCATGACGTCGCGCGCCGCACTTCTTCTCCTTTCCGCCTGCCTTGCGCCTCTGGTCGCGTGGGCTGCGTTCGGCCAGGCCGCGCCCTACGGTTCAAGCGCAGAGGCGGGCAATGCCTTGCGCGAAGCATCGCAGGCGCTGGCGATGGCCGAGGCACGGGCAGAACGGCTCGACCGGCAGGCCCGCCAGTCACGCGCCGAGGCAGAACGCACCGCCGCCGAAACCGCGGCCACTGCCGCGCGGATCCAGCAGTCCGAAGCCGAGATCCGCCTCGCACAGGCGCAAGCCGTTGCGATCGATCGCCAGCGCGACGCGCTGCGCTTGCGCATGGCTGCGCGGCAGGAGCCGGTGGTTCAACTTACTGCCGCGCTGGAAATGATCGCGCGTCGGCCTCTGGCGTTCAGCCTGATGCGCACTCAGTCGCTGCGCGACACCGTCTACTTGCGCGCCGTGCTGGAATCGGTAGCGCCGGAAGTCCATCGTCGCACCGCTGCGTTGCGCGGCGAGATCTTGCGCGGTCGCGCCCTCAAGAAGAGTGCACAAGCGGCCGCTGCCCGGCTGAAGGCCGGCGAGGCGGCGCTGGCGCGGAGAAGGAGTGAACTTGTCGCGCTGGAAAGTCGCCAGCGCGTTGCAGCCCGCGCCTCGCAGGGCAGCGCCAGCCGCGAGGCCGATCGCGCGCTCGCTCTTGCCGAAGAAACACGTGACCTGTCCGCACTGGTCGGCCGGCTGGAAGCCGATGGCGCGTTGCGCGCGCAGCTGGCCGCCTTGCCGGGACCGGTGCAGAGGCCGGCGCGCCCGGGCGACGTGCTCGTAGCCGATCCCATCGCGACAGCGCCGAGTGCCGAAGCGCGCTTTTCGTGGATTGCACCGCTCGGCGGACGCATCGTCACCGGCTTCGGCGAAGCGACGCAGGCAGGCGCCGCGCGCGGCCTGACTTTCGCGCCGTCGCCCGGCGCGCAGGTAGTGGCGCCTGCAGCTGGACGCATCGCCTTTGCCGGGCCCTATCGCGGCTTCGGTCGGATCGTGATCATCGAGCACGACGGCGGCTGGTCAAGCCTGGTCACCGATCTCGGCAACCTGACCGTCGCCGTGGGAGACCGGGTGCTGCAGGGCTCGCCCCTCGGCAGTGCGGGCGCCGGTCGGCAGACCGTGACGGTCGAGTTGCGCAAGGATGGCCAACCGGTCAATCCGCTGACCGTGACCCAAGGCTGACTTTACGTCAGCGGCGAGCCGCAATCGCACGATCCTGACCTTTCGCCATCTGGCGTTCAGCGCGGTCGCGCTATAGAAGCAGGCGCAATGAAGCTTCCCATGCCCAAGGCCGCGATGGCCAAGCCCCCCGCTTCGCCGCGGCGCCTTTCCACGCTGCTGCGCATGACCGCGCTGGTCAGTGCGGTCGCGCTGCTGCCTGCCGCCACGGCCGGTCTCGCTGCGGTCGACGCCAAGAGCGGCCCGCAGTTCGGCAAGCTGCTGGCGGTCTACGAACGGATCAAGGCGAACTACGTCGAGCCGGTGGACGACGACAAGCTGATCAAGGGCGCGATTGACGGGATGCTGGCGACCCTCGATCCGCACAGCTCCTACCTGGATGCGCGCGATTTCGAGAACCTGCGCACCCAGACCGATGGTTCCTATGGCGGACTTGGCCTGTCGGTGACGATGGACGATGGCGCGGTAAAGGTGATCGCGCCGACCAAGGGCAGCCCCGCCGACAAGGCTGGGGTCAAGGCGGGCGACTACATCACCCACCTTGACGGCAAGCTGATCTATGGCGGCACGCTCGACGAGGCGGTGGACCAGATGCGCGGTCCGCCGAATACTTCGATCAAGCTGACGATCTTCCGCCCCGGTCGCGACGAGCCGTTCGACGTGACCGTCACGCGCCAGATCATCGACCTGAAGCCGGTCGACTGGAAGGTCGACGGCAACATCGGCGTGATCTCCGTGTCGCAGTTCAGCGCCAATGTCGGTTCCGAAGTCGCTGCGGCGTGGAACCAGATCAAGCTCAAGACCGGCGGTCGTCCGGGCGGGCTGGTGCTCGACTTGCGCGGCAACCCCGGCGGCCTTCTGGACGAGGCTGTGTCGCTCTCCGACCAGTTCCTGGAAAAGGGGACGATCGTCTCGCAGCGCGGCCGCTACGCTCGCGACAACGAGGTTTACAATGCCCAGCCTGGTGACATCGCCAAGGGCGTGCCGGTGATCGTGCTGATCGACGAAGGTTCCGCTTCCGCGTCCGAAATCGTGGCGGGCGCGCTGCAGGACCAGCACCGCGCGCTGATCATGGGGCAGCGCAGCTTCGGCAAGGGCAGCGTTCAGACGCTGATCCAGCTGACGTCCACCACCGCGCTGAAACTGACGACGGCGCGCTACTACACCCCTTCGGGCCGCTCGGTGCAGGAAGGCGGCATCGATCCCGATATCGCCGTGCCGCAGATTTCCGATCCGGATCTGCGCAAGCGTGCGCTGCGCTCTTATCGCGAAAGCGACCTGCGCGGCCATCTCGTCAACGAGATCAAGGACGACAAGGATCTCGAAAAGGACAAGATCGAGGACCCCCGCTTCAAGATGACGCCCGAGGAACTGAAGGCCAAGAACATCGAGGACTTCCAGCTGTGGTATGCCGAACAGACGCTTGGTCGCACCACCCCGCAGGCCCTCGCTGCCCGCAAGCGCTGAAAGCACGGAAACGATGACCCCGCAGCAATCTCGTAGCGCCGCCTATACGCTCGCCCTGCTGGTGCCCGCCGCACTGATGGGCGGGGCGCTCGTCTCGCAGTACGTCTTCGGTCTCTACCCATGCGAGATGTGCTGGTGGCAGCGCTACCCGCACATCGCGGCCATCGTGCTGGCCGGGCTGGCGCTTGCATTGCGCAAGAGCCCGCTGGGCGACGTGCTTGTCCGGCTGGCAGCAATCGCCATCGGGATCAGCGGGCTGATCGGCGCGTTTCATGCCGGTGTCGAATATCACTGGTGGGAAGGGCTTACCGCCTGCACGCGCACCGCGTCCGCAGGCGGCGACCCGCTCGCCGCAATCATGGACGCACCGGTGATCCGCTGCGACGTGGCGCAGTGGACGCTGTTCGGGGTGAGCCTTGCCGGCTTCAACTTCCTGATCTCCACGGTTGGGGCCGTGGCTGTGTTCGTGCTGCTGGGCCGGGGAAAGACGAGGATCGCATGACCGCTGTTTCGCGCAAGACTGCCAGCATGCTCCGGGTCGACCAGGCCGGCGAATATGGCGCGACCCGGATCTATGCCGGGCAGATGGCGGTGATGGGCGACCGCGCACCGGGCTCGCAGGAAATCGCTGGCATGGCGCGGCAGGAAGAGGAGCACCGCAAGCGCTTCGACGCGATGATCGCGCAGCGCGGCGTGCGCCCCACGGCATTGCAGCCCTTGTGGTCCGTTGCCGGTTTTGCGCTTGGTGCGGCGACAGCATTGCTGGGGCCCGAAGCGGCCATGGCCTGCACCGCCGCGATCGAGACCGAGATCGACCAGCACTATACCGAACAGCTTGAGGAATTGGGCGAGGACGATCCCGAGCTGGCCGCGATGATCCGCGAATTCCGCGACGACGAGCGCGAGCATCGCGATGCCGCGTTCGCTGCCGGGGCCGAGCGTGCGCCCGCCTACCCGCTGCTGTTTGGTGCGGTGCGCCTGGGCTGCCGCGCCGCGATTGCCCTGTCCAAGCGGATCTGAATCGCATTTCGCGTCTTGATTGACCGGAGCCAAGGATCTGGCTTCATTGTGCGTTCAAGGCCAAGGGTGCCGAACATCTGGATGTGCCAATGGACGGCGCAAGTTCTGAACGGAGTGCCACATCGATGAAGCCGTTTCTTGTCGCAGCCGCTGCTGCCTCCGTCCTGGGCCTCTCCGCCTTTGCCCCGTTGCCCGCGCTGGCGCAGGCCGCTCCGGGTGAGAAGGTCAATCAGCTGATCGTCTATGGCGACGATCCGTGCCCTGAATCGGCCGATGGCGCGATCACCGTCTGTGCGCGCAAGGATGAATCCGAACGCTTCCGCATTCCGCCGCCGCTGCGCGACAATCCCAACGCGGCCGTCAACCAGAGCTGGACGGACCGGGTCAAGGCGTATGAGACGGTGGGCGCGGCGGGCGCCTATTCGTGCTCGCCGGTCGGCTCCGCCGGCGCATCGGGCTGCATGGCCAAGCTGATCAACCAGGCCTATGCCGAAAAGAAGCAGTCGACCGACGTGCAGATGGGCAAGCTGATCGAGGCCGAGCGCGAGAAGCGGCTGAAGTCGATCGATGCCGATGCCGCCGCCGAACAGGCCCGCGTCGAACAGCTTGAAAAGGAATACGACGCCCGTATTGCCCGCGAACGCGCGGCCGAGGCATCGCCAGCGCCTGCCGCCCCGTCGGCAACGCCCGCGCCGGGATCGCTCGCCACCCCGCCGCAGGACTGACTGGTCAGCGCACCACGCGCCCGTTCGGCATCACGTGCGGCCGCTCGCGTTCGATCCACGCGAGCGCCGCCGCGCTCGCGTCGGACGTTGCGGCAAACGTGAACCCGGGTAGGTGCAGGTCAACGACGAAGCGCAGCCTGTCGCCGGTGGCCCCATCGGTCAGCGTCACCGTGCCATCCTCCTCGATCGCGAAACCGCCATCGCCCAGTGGCTGGTCAACGCGTAGGCTGGTCGTGCTGTAACTCACCATCTCGCCGCCCAGCGCAACCGAAACCTCGTAGCTCTCGATCTGATCCGCATTGGCTGCGCCGCGTTCCAATGCCGCCGCGACCGATCCTGCCGCCGCGATACGCGCATCCACCTCGGGCCGGCGCGAGCGGGCCAGCGCCATGTGTTCGCCCGCCACGATCAGGCCCCCATCCATCGCGTGGGCAGCGCCGCTTGCCGCGTCGACCAGCTCGACCAGCCGCAAGCCAAGAAGCGGGCCTGTCGTCGCCAGCTGGCGCCAGTCCTCGACATAGGCGCCAGACGGCGCGAATTCGAGCACGGCATTGCCGATGAAGCGCAGCTCGGCAGGCTCGGGCCAGATCTCGTGCGGCTCGTAGCTGCGCGCAACGGACCACGACATGCGCGCCTGCGCCGCATCCCACAGCGTGTCGCCGGTCCAGCCCTGCCGCATGGCGAGCGGCGTGCGATTCCCGTGTGACAGCCGCAGGTCGATGGTAAAACTTGCCGACTGGAACCAGAACACCAGCGTCGCCTCGTCGGTCTCGCCGGTGCAGAAGGTGATGCTCTTGCGGCGGAATGCACCCAGCAGGCGGGGCGGGAAGGGCACGCCTTCAAGCCGGCCAACGGGGCCGAGCGCATCCAGCAATTGCGTTAAATTCATGCTCGCGCGGCTTCGACGTTGCGGCCGAAGCTGTCGAGCGGCACGGCATCGTTGAGCACAAGTTCGCCCCGCGCCACCCGCTCCTTGAGATAGCGGAACGTCTGCGCGGTCTGGTTGAAGAGATGCTCGCCGGACTTGAGTGGGGCATATCGTGGAACTTCCCCGCGCACCACGGGCGCCACCACATGATCATAGTCGCAGGCATGGAACAGCGCGAAGGAGTACCGCTCCTGCGCCACCTTCTTCACCCGGTGCCGCGTCGCGACATACCGTCCGTTCGACATGATCTCCATCATGTCCCCGATGTTTATGATCAGCGAGTTGGGCAGCAATGGCACGTCCAGCCATTCGCCGTCGCGATCGACGATCTGCAACCCGGCCGTCGTCGCGTGGAGCAGGGTAAAGCACTCGTAGTCGGTGTGCGAGCCGATCCCCGGGCGATCGTGCGCGGCGGGATCATGGGGATAATGGATCAGCCGCAACTGGCTGGGCGGGTGCTGGGTGTGGGCGTCGAAGAAATCCTCGTCCAGCCCAAGCGCCAGGGCGAACGCGCCGAAGATCTGCCGCCCGATCCCGGTCACGTGTTCGTAGTAGGCAAGCACGTCTTCGCGGAAGCCCGGCATCGCCGGCCACAGGTTCGGTCCCAGCAGCGGCCGGCGCCCGTCTGTGGGAAGGTAGTCGCAATTAATGTCAAACGCCTCCTTCAGGTCGGGCGTGGCGTTGGCGAACTGTTCCTCGCCCACCGGAACGTAGCCCGAATGGTTGAGCGAACCGCCGATGTAGCTTGCCATCTTGGCCGCCTCATCCTGCGCGAAGTAGGTCTTGGCGCGCGCAAGCACCCGGGCGAACACCGCCGGATCGAGCTGCGCTCCGGTGATGTAAAGGAAGCCCGCATCGGCACAGGCACGGTCGAGCTGCTCGGCCACGGCCTTTCGCTCGGCAAAGCTGCCGTGCGCCAGCGGAGTGATGTCCAGCACGGGAAGAACGGCGGTTTCGGTCATGCCCACCGCCATAGGCCGCCCGGGTCATAACGCCATTGGCGACATTCTTATGTTTTTCATCGATCTCATCTATGCCCTTCGGTCAAGTCGCGGTATTTGTGGGGGCATGAGTGACCGCGTCCCCCTGATCGACCGCAAGTTCGCCAGCCGGGTCGACTGGAACCTGATGCGCACTTTCGTCGACATCGTGCGCGCCGGCGGCATCGGCGCTGCCGCGCGCCAGCTGAACCGCCAACAGCCGAGCATCAGTGCAGCGCTCAAGCGCCTTGAAGAGCACGTTGGGGCAACGCTGCTCACCCGCACCGCCAGCGGCGTCGAAATGACCGAGGCGGGCAAGGCGATGATGGTCCTGTGCGAGGACATGCTCGAAGCCGCGCGGATGATGCCGCACCAGATTGCGCAGGCGACAAAGCGCGTCGAAGGGTTCGTACGCATCCAGATCGTCTCGGGCCTCGTCTCGCCCGAATTCGACGAGGCGATCGCCAGCTTCCACCGTCGCAACCCGGCAATCCACATCGAGATTCGCGTCTCCCCCTGGCGGGAGGTGCTCGACGCGCTCGAACAGGGCGAGGTCGAGATCGGTGTCGGCTATGACAGCACCGTGCGCGGCAGCCTGATGTACGAACCGCTGCTGGTCGAAAGGCAGCAGCTCTATTGTTCGCGCTCCAGCCCCTATTTCGGCTATCGGGTCAGCCGCCTGCACGAACTGAAGGACGAAGGCTTCGTCCTGACGGGGGAGGACGAGATCGAGCTGATCACCCATTTGCGCCGTCGATACCGCTTGGGCACGCGGGTGAGCGGCCAGGCCGAGGACATCAACGAGGCGCGCCGCCTGATCAAGCTCGGCGTCGGCATCGGTTTTCTGCCCGTTGCCGCGGCGGAGGCGGAGGTCGCCAAGGGCGCGCTGTGGCCGATGCTCCATGCCGATTTCGAACCGGCCTACGACATCTATCTGCTCGCTCGAACCGATCCGGCGCGCGACACCGCAACCCAGCTTTTCTGGGATGAAGTCTTCCGACGGGTACGATCGCTGCACAGGTCATAGATCGGATCTATGCCTTTCATCGGATATATACGCCTGTCTTCATGACGCGTCGCAACGCAACCTGCGAACCATATCGGGAGTCGCAGAATGCTTGCCAGTGCCAAAGCCACTTTGGTCAACCTGATTCCACCGGCAATGGTGGCGGTTTTCCTGCTGTTCTGGGCATACGGCCCCAAGGCATTGCTCGCAAATCCGTGGACGTTGGTGGTCTGCTCCTCGCTGGTCACGATCATCGTCCTCGGCCTCGAATTCGTGTTCGAACGCCACGAAGGCTGGCGCCTGAACAAGCGCGAGTTCTTCACCGACCTCTATTACGTCGTGCTCAGTTCCACGGTCATCGCGTGGATGACGCAGACTTTCGCCGAAGCCCCGCTGCAGGCGGTCAAGACCTCGCTCGGCATCCACACGCCTTGGGTCGGCCATTTGCCCTGGCTGGTGCAGGTGGTCATGGCCGTATCGATCATCGAATTCGGCCAGTACTGGATGCATCGTCTGATGCACAACGTAACGCCGTTCTGGCTGACTCACGCGCCGCATCACCACATTACCCAGCTAAACGCCGCCAAGGGGGCTGTCGGCAATCCGATCGAGCTGTTCCTGATCACGCTCAGCGTGCTGACCTTCTTCGAATTCGACCAGACCGCGCTGTTCGCCTGCTTCAACACCACCGCCGTGATTTCGACCTTCGCGCATGCCAACGTGAAGTCGAACCCGCCGATCTGGTATTCGTTCTTCTTCACCACGATTCGCCATCACAGCCTGCACCATTCGACCGACTACGAAAGCACGCGCTGCAATTACGGCAACTCGATGATCCTGTTCGACCGGATCTTCGGCACCTTCAAGGAAGGCGAAAGCGTGCTGGTCGGTCAGGACGAACGCCGCCGCCTGTCGATCTGGGAACAGACGATCTTCCCCTTCCAGCCGCTGATCGCGCGGTACAAGGCTGGGCGCGCCGCTTCCGCTCAGGTCGCCAATGAAGCGGGAGGCGCAGCGGCGGCATGATCGTGACCCGCCCCGCGAACGCTGAAGCGGCAAGGCGCGCGCTGGCGCGGGGCAATTTTGACACGACGTTCGATCAGGCGGAGGCGCTGCTCGCTGCCGAGCCCGACAACCCCGAAGCCCACTTCCTCCTCGGCATAGCAGAATCGAGCACCGGGGGGATCAGCGCCGGCATCGCCGCGATCGAACGGGCCGTCGCGCTCGATCCACAGGGCGAATACCGCGCCCATCTCGCCAAGCTCTACACCCTCGTCCGCCGTGAAGGCGATGCCGCCGCCACGTTGCGCGCCGCCGAACAGGCGCTGCCGGCCGATGCCCTGTCGCGCGATACGATGGGATGCGTCTATGCCCGCCTGGGCGATCATGCCGCCGCGCTCGCCCACTTCGACGCCGCCGTCGCGCTGGAGCCAGACAACACCGAGTTTCGCTACAACCAGGCGGTCACGCTCAACTTCCTGGGTCGCGTGGGCGAAGCAGAAGCCGCGCTCGAAGCGCTGGTGACGCTCGATCCCGCCGCCGCGCGGGCTCACCATCTGCTTGCCAGCCTGCGCAAGCAAACGCGCGAGGCCAATCACGTCGCCCGCCTCGGCCAGACCCGCGCCGCCGCGAGCGATGGCCGCGATCGCCTGCTGCTGGGCTACGCGCTGGCCAAGGAGCTTGAGGACATTGGCGAGGCAGATCAGGCGCTCGATACGCTGATCGCCGCCAATGGCGAACACCGCCGCAGCCTGCCGTACGATTTTGCCCGCGACGCCGCCGTGTTCGATGCGATCGAGAGCGCTTGGGGCAATCTGGCGCAGGCTCCCGTCACCGATCCCGCCAGCGACGCGCCGATCTTCATCGTCGGCATGCCGCGCACCGGCACCACGCTCGTCGACCGCATCCTCTCCTCGCACCCGGACGTCGAAAGCGCGGGTGAGCTTCAGGCGATGCCGCTTGCCGTCAAGCAGGCCGCAGCCACGCGCAGCCGCATGGTGCTCGATCCCGAAACCGTGCTGGCCGCCGCCAGAGCGGACCTCGGCGCGATAGGGCGCGCCTATCTCGATCGCGCGCGGCCCCACCTGCGCAGCGATGCAGGCCGCTTCATCGACAAGTTTCCGGGCAACTTCCAGTACGTGGGGCTGATCGCCCGCGCGCTGCCGAAGGCGAAGATCGTCTGCCTGCGCCGCAACCCGATGGACACGGTGCTCAGCAACTTCCGCAATCTCTTCGCGATCAGTTCGCGCTACTACGACTACAGCTACGACCTGCTCGATACCGCTGCCTACTACGCGCGCTTCGACCGCCTGATGGCGTTCTGGCGTGAGGCGCTGCCGGGCCGCGTGCTCGAACTGTCCTACGAAAGCCTGGTTGCCGATCAGGAAGGCGAAAGCCGCCGACTGCTTGCGCATTGCGGGCTCGACTGGTCCGACGCGTGCCTGTCGTTTCACACCAACCGCGCGCCGGTCTCGACGCCGAGCGCGGCGCAGGTCCGTCGCCCGATCTACGCGGAATCGGTCGCTCGCTGGAAGCGCCATGCCGAAGTTCTCGAACCCGTCCGCCAGTTCCTCGTGGCCGTCGGCGTGGCTGTCGAGTGAAGGAGATCACCTTGACCATCCGACGCCCCCTTCCGCTCCTCGCCGCGCTGGCGCTGGTCGCCACGGCATCCCCGGCGCTGGCCGACGCACCTGCAACCAAGCTCGTGCGCTGCGGTGCGGCAGACTGCCTGCTGGTGAAGGGTAACCGCGCCGATCCGAAGAGCCCGGTCACGATCAACGATCACGCCGTCCCGGTTGAAGGTGGACGTCACTGGAGCGCGCGCCTGCCGGTTGCAACGGTGCGCGCCTGGACCGAGCCTTGTGCCCGCACGCTGTCCGTTGCCGTGGCCGACGAGGCGTTCGAAGCCCGGCTTCCCGTGGGAATGCTGGGCACACCCAAGGACTTGGCCATGCTCGTTGTCCGGGCGAAGTAATAACCCGACAGAAGTGGAGTAATAAAACTACAAATAATCCTTCAATATTGTAAGTTTCATCGCCGGGCGCTATACAACGGATAGCAGCCGCCCGAAGAGCGGCGCGTGTTTTCCGCGCAGGAGATGAAGATGAAGAAGGCTTTCGTGGCGATCGCCATGTTCGCATGTGCAACGCAGGCTTCGGCCGCAACGCAGACCACCACCGCAAATCCGTTCGCCAAGGACGCGGCGATCCTCGACCTCAAGGGTCTTGATCTCGCCACCGCCGATGGCCAGCAGCGCCTCGCCATCCGTCTCGACGCGGCCGCCCGTGCGGTTTGCGGCGAGCGTCTCGAAGGCGTCCACCTCGCGCTCGAAGCCAAGGCTCAGGCTTGCCGCGCGGCTGTGACCGCCGATGTGCGCAACCAGATCGAAGCGCGCATGGCCGCGGCCGAAAAGACCGGCACCCGCGTCGCCTCGCTGCGCTGATCCGTACCGAAGGCCCTGCTCCGCGCAGGGCCCTTCAGCTTACTTGGCCGGCCACCACGTCAGCGTGTGGACGTCGTGCGCCGAAGTCCACACGCCCTGCGGCGTCCAGCGCAGCGCTCCGCTGCCAACCGGCTTGCCGACCCGCGACAGGATCGCGTTGGTCGCCGCATCGATCACCACATATTCCTGATCTTCGGTGGTGCGCAGCCACACCTTGCCGTCGCCGGTATCGATGTCGCCCCATTTCAGGTTGTCGCCAACCTTGATCCGCGCGGTCACCGCCATCGTTGCGGGATCGACCCGCGCCACGGTGCCATCGCCCTGCTCCTGCACCCAGACGGCGCCTTCGCCAGCGACGAGGAAGCCCGGCGCCTTGCCCAGCGGTGCCGTGCCGGTCACCGCGTTGGTTGCGGGATCGATCCGCTGAAGCAACTGCTCCTTCGCGCTCACCGCCCATAGCGCGCCCAACCCGAACGACAGATACCATGATCCAGGGGCGACCGGGATCGTCGCGACGACCTTGCTGGTCGCAGGATCGATCCGCGCGATCTTGCCTGCGGCGTCCGATCCGATCCATACCGATCCCGCGCCGGTCACGGTGTTGAGTTCGCCCTCTCGCTGGTTGGCGATACCGCTCGATATCGTCGCGAGCAGCTTGCCCGTCTTCGCGTCGATCCGCTTGACGGCGTTCTCTGGGCAATCGGCGACCCACAGCGCGCCGAAATCGACGCTCATGCCCCCACAAGGCCGGCCCATCGGTGCCTCGGCGAGCTTGCCCTTGACCGACCACTGCTCGACCCGGCCCTTGTTCGTCGCCCATACGGTTTTGCCGTCAATTGCGAGGAAGTCGGCGAAGCCCGGCACCACTTGCACGTGTGGCGCTGGTGGCGCGTCCTCGGCGTGGGCAGCAAGCGGCGCAAGCACGGCGGCGGCAAGCAGGGCGGCCTTGAGCCCGCGCATCGCCGTCACGCCTTCTGCGCGATGTAGGCGCGCCAGCCGCCGAGGTGGGTGATGTCCTCGGCACCGGTCAGCGCGCGGGGTTCGGCGACGAAGCCTTTCACGCTCGTCCCATCCGCCAGCGTCACCGTGCCGATGGCGAGCGGCGGCGGCACTTCGACCACGAAGCTGCCGAACTCGGCCACGCCCAGTTCGTAGACTTCGACCGCAATGGCCGCACCATCGGCGCTGTGCACCAGCGCGGGCTTGGGCGGCACGCTGTCGGCCATGGCATAGAGGCGATAGGTCGGCGCGGTCTGCGTCGCCTCGACGAACTTCGCCTCACGCGAAGTCAGCTGCCAGTGCAGCGGCATGTCCTTGAGATGCGCGCCGACGACGGCGAGTTTGACGGTCTGCATGCGGCCCTCCAGATCGAGCGGGGGTGGGGATGGAAGCTGTGCTTGCGCGAGGTAGGCTTCGGCCGCCTCGATCAGTGCGCGGTCGGTGTCGGCCGGGCCGATCAGCGTCACGCCGAAGCCGGTTGCGTTGGCGCGCGTCCCCGCCGGCACGGCGATGGCCGCCATGTCGAGCAGGTTGACGAAATTCGTGTAGTAACCGAGCGCGCTGTTGAGCGTGATCGGCGCTGCGTTCAGTTCGGCCACGCGGTAGGTGGCGCCCGTGGTCGGGAAGACCATCAGGTCGATGTCTTCCCACAACAGGTCGGCATGGCGCTTCAGCTCGGCCAGCCGATAGATGCCGTTGAATAACTCGACCGCGCCGATTTCCAGCCCCGGTGCCACCACTTCGCGCACCGTCGGGTCAAGCGCATCGGGATCGTTGCGCAGCAGCGTTTCGAGTGAAGCGGTGCGCTCGGCCACCCACGGCCCGCCATAGAGCAGCTGCGCCGCTTCCTGCAGCGGAGCATAGTCGATCTCGATGATCTCGGCGAAGGCGCCGAACGCTTTGAGCGCGCGGTCGTAGAAGTATTCGGAGTCGATATCGCCCATGAAGGCGCGCTGGTCGTGGCGCGGTACGCCGATGCGCCTGGCCTTGCGCGGCATGTCGGCGAGCGGCTTCGACCAGGCATCGGCCGCATCGAACCCGGCGACCACGCCGTCGATCAGCGCGGCATCGGCGGTGTCGCTGGTGAACACGCTGATGCAGTCGAGCGTGCGGCAGGCCGGCACCAGCCCGGCATTGCTCCAGCGGCCCTTGCTGGGCTTGAACCCGATCAGATGCTGGAACGCGGCGGGCACGCGGCCGGACCCTGCCGTATCGGTCCCGAGCGCGAACGCCACAAGCCCCGCCGCTACCGCGCTCGCCGAGCCCGAGCTCGATCCGCCGCTGACATAGGCGAGGTTGTAAGCATTGCGCGGCGCGCCATAGGGGCTGCGCGTGCCGTTCAGCCCGGTCGCGAACTGGTCGAGGTTGGTCTTGCCGACACACAGCGCGCCCGCCGCCAGCAGCCGCTCGACCGTCGTCGCATTCCGCGTAGGGGCATAGGCAAAGGCCGGGCAGGCCGCCGTCGTTTCGAACCCGGCAACGTCGATGTTGTCCTTCACCGCGAAGGGTACCCCGGCGAGCGGCAAGTCCTCGCCCGCCGCCACGCGCGCATCGATAGCGCGGGCCGCTTCGCGCAGGGCATCGTCGGTCGCCCGAGAGATCCAGATCTGCGGTTGCACCGCTTCGTAGGCGGCTAGCCGCGCAAGGGTCTCCTCCGCCTGCGCGAGCGCGGACGATGCGCCGCTGCGCACGGCCTGCGCAATCGCCGCAACGCCGCGACGGTCCAGCGTGGTCATGCTTCCTCCACCGTTGCGAGGGCTCTGAGCGCCAGCATCGGCGTTCCCGGCTGCACCGCCTGTTTTTCCTGCGCATAGAGCGCCGCGACCACGCCCGATCCGGGACTCTCGACGCGACATTCCATCTTCATCGCCTCGATGATCGCGATCGTTTCGCCGGCTTCCACCGTGTCGCCCACGTCGACCAGCATCTTCCACACACTGCCGCCGAACGGCGCTTCGATCAGGTCGGCGCCTTCGGGCACCTGGATCGCGCTGGCCGGGGCGGGCTCGGCCTCAGCCGCTTCGGCGCGATCGAATTCGCCGCGCCGCTGCCACTCGGCGCGCTCTTCGTCGAACGCCGCCTGCCGGCGTGCCTCGAAGGCGGCAATCGCCTCGGCATTGTCCTTCAGGTAGGCGCGATAGTCGGCAAGGCGGAATTCGGACGGCTCGATCCGGATCGAGCGTCGCCCGGTGGGGAAGTCGCGTCGCCAGGCTTCAAGCTCCTCCGCGCTCACCGGATAGAACCGGATCTGATCGAAGAAGCGCAGCAGCCAGGGCTTGCCCTCGATGAACGCGTCGGTTTGGCGGTGAGTGTTCCACACCTGTATCGTGCGACCGAACAGCTGGTAGCCACCCGGACCCTCCATGCCGTAGATGCACATGTAGGCGCCGCCGATGCCGACCACGTTGGGCGGGGTCCATGTCCGCGCCGGATTGTACTTGGTCGTCACCAGCCGGTGGCGCGGATCGACCGGCGTCGCCACTGGAGCGCCGAGGTAAACGTCGCCGAGGCCCAGCACGAGGTAGTTCGCTTCGAAGATCAGGTTCTCGACGGCCGCGACATCGGGCAAGCCGTTGATGCGGCGGATGAACTCGATGTTGTCGGGGCACCACGGCGCATCGTCGCGTACCGCGCCCATGTACTTCTCGATCGTCTCGATCGTCGCCGGGTCGCGCCAGCTCAGCGGCAGGTGAACGATGCGCGAAGGGATCGCGAAATCCTCCAGATCACCGAGCCGCTCTTCCGCCGCGATCAGCGTGGATAGCGCCTGCGCCTGCGTCATCGTCGCGCCGTCGAAGTGGAACTGCAGCGAACGGATGCCGGGCACGATATCGATCACGCCGGGCAGCGCCATGCGCTCCAGCTCGGTCATCAGCGCCTGCACGCGGATGCGCAGCTCGATATCGAGCACGATCGGCCCGTATTCGACCAGGATGTTGCGATCGCCCTGCTGGCGATAGACCGTGCGCGGGTTGTTCGGTCCTTCGGGGATTTCCGAAAGGATCGGCGACAGCGTCTCGATCGGGCGCGCCGGGCCGCAGTCGGGTCGCTCGCCGCTTGTCAGCAGGCGCCGCTGCAGGCTGTCGGCCAGCGCTGCATCCACCGCGTTCACCGGACAGAAGCGCAGCTTGTCGCCGGGGGAGAGCTGCCCAATCTTCCACCGGTCCGCCGCGATCACGACGAACGGGCACACGAAGCCGCCGAGCGAGGGGCCATCGGGGCCAAGGATGATCGGCATGTCGCCGGTGAAGTCCACCGCGCCGATGGCATAGGGATTGTCGTGGATGTTGGACGGATGCAGCCCCGCCTCGCCTCCATCCTTGCGCGCCCACTGCGGCTTCGGACCGATCAGGCGCACGCCGGTGCGGTTGGAGTTGTAGTGGACCTGCCACTCGGCCGAAACCAGCGTGTCGATGTCGCCGTCGGTAAAGAAGTCGGGCGCGCCGTGCGGGCCATAGAGCACGCGCAGCGTCCATTCGTTGCCCATGTCGGGTAGCGTGGCGGACGGCAGGGGCGCTTGGCGGGGCTCGGCGCCCAGGTGAAGCGTGTCACCCGCCAGCAGCCGCCGCGCGGCATGGCCGCCGAACTGGCCAAGCTCGAACGTGCTGCGGCTGTCGAGATAAGTCGCGATGTCGAGCCCGCCTTCGAACAGGATATAGCCGCGAAGGCCTCCGCCCGCCGCGCGGCCCAGCGCCAGCGTCTGCCCGGCGCGCACCGCGATCGCCTCGCCCCGACCGATCCGCCTGCCATCGAGCGTGGCAGAGAAATCCGCGCCCATCAGGCATATGCGCGTGTCGGTGTTGAAGGTCATCGTCGGGCCGGTGATCGTTACCTCCAGCCCCGCCGTCCCTTCGGCATTGCCGAGCAGCCGGTTGCCGAGCCGGAAGGACTGGTCGTCCATGGGGCCCGATGGCGGCACGCCCACCGACCACAAGTGCTGCCGCCCGGGCCAATCCTGCACCGTCGTTGCCGTGCCGCCGCTGGCGATGGTCACGCTGCGCGGCGCGTAGACGACGTCCTGCAGAGCGCGGGTCGATACCTCGCCACTGGTGAAGGCGTCAGATCGCACAACCTCGCGCAGCCAGCGCAGGTTGGTCTCGATCCCGTCGATCCGCGACGCATCGAGCGCCGCCTGCATCGCCGCGACCGCCGCATCGCGTGTTTCGCCATGGACGATCAGCTTGGCGAGCATCGGGTCGTACCACGCGCTGACGTTGCTTCCCGCCATGCACCAGGTTTCGGCGCGGATATCGTCGGGGAAATCGACCGCGGTCAGCGTGCCGGAGGTCGGGCGATAATCGAGCGCGGGGTCCTCGGCATAGAGCCGCACCTGCACCGAATGCCCATGCGCGCGGGGCGGATCGGTGTCGAGGAAACCGAAATCGCCCGCGCCGCCCCGGATCATCCATTCGACGAGGTCGACGCCCATGACCTCCTCGGTCACGCCGTGTTCCACCTGCAGGCGGGTGTTCATTTCGAGGAAGAAGAACTCCTCACGCTCGGCATCATAGAGAAACTCGACCGTGCCTGCCGACAGGTAGTTCGCCGCCTGGCCCAGCCGGATCGCGGCGGAGATCAGGTCGGCGCGCACCGCCGCCGGCAGCAGCGGGGCGGGGGCTTCCTCCACCACCTTCTGGTTGCGCCGCTGCAAAGAGCAATCACGCTCGCCCAGCGCGACGATGCGGCCGTGGCCGTCGCCGAAGATCTGCACCTCGATGTGCCGCGCGCGGCGGATATAGCGTTCGAGGAACACGCCCGCGTCGCCGAAGTTGCCCAAGCCCTGCCGCGCCACGGCGGCAAAGCCTTCGCGTACCGCCGCTTCGTCCTCGCACACGCGCATGCCGATGCCGCCGCCGCCAGCCGTGGCTTTCAGCATGATCGGATAGCCGATCTCGGCTGCCGCCTTCGCCGCTTCCTCCTCGTCGGTCAGCAGGCCCGTGCCCGGCGCCAGCGGCAGCCCGTGCTTCTCGGCTAGGTCGCGGGCGGTGTGCTTGAGGCCGAAGGTGCGGATGTTGTCGCCGGTCGGGCCGATGAACACGATCCCGGCCGCCGCGCATGCTTCGGCGAAGTCCACGTTTTCGGCCAGGAAGCCGTAGCCCGGATGGATCGCGCCTGCACCGGTCGCCTTGGCCGCCGCCAGGATCGCCTCGACGTTGAGGTAGCTTTCCGATGCGCGTGCGCCGCCGATGCATACCGCCTCGTCAGCCTGCACCACGTGCAGCGAATCCTTGTCCGCTTCGGAATAGACAGCGACCGATCGCAGCCCCATCTTGCGCAGCGTGCGGATGATGCGCGTGGCGATCGCGCCGCGGTTGGCGATCAGGACCGTGTCAAAAGCCGGCTTTGGGGCGGTTGCTGCGCTCATGCGGTGACGATCATCCGGACGGGGGTGGGGTTGAAGCCGTTGCAGGGATTGTTGATCTGCGGGCAGTTCGACACGACCACCGTCACGTCCATCTCTGCGCGCAGGTCGACCGTCAGGCCCGGCGCGGAAATGCCGTCGACGATCCCCAGCGACCCGTCGGCTTCCACCGGCACGTTCATGAAGAAGTTGATGTTCGAAACGATGTCGCGCTTGCCGCGCCCTTCGATCAGGTTCGCCTCGAGGAAGTTCTCGACGCAGGCATGCTCCGACTTGGTGTGATGACCATAGCGCAGTGTATTGGATTCACACGAACACGCACCGCCGATGGTGTCGTGGTAATCGACCGCGGTGGCGGTGATGGTCATCATCGGCCGGCCTTCGTTCGATCGCAGCACGGTACCCTGACGCAGGAACAGGTTGCCCTGCGCCGCCACGGTGTCTTGCGCGCTGTAGCGTTCGGCATCGTCGGCTGTGGCATAGAGCAGGAAGTCGACCGCCTGGTTGCCTTCCAGGTCGACGATGCGCAGCGTCTGCCCGGCGGCGACATGGTGCAGCCAGGGCGCGCGCGCCGGCACGACGCAGTCGTGCACGACCGGGCCGGAAAGCCCGGCGAGATGGGGATCGGTGCTCATGGTTCTGGTCCTTCCCTCTCAGCGGCGGAAGTAATCTTCGACGTTCAGGAAGGCGCGCTGGCCTTCGGGCGTTGCATTGCGGATCGGGTCTTCCTCGCCCGTCACCGCGCCGCGCCAGGCGGTCGCGCGCAGCGGGGTCACGGTCCAGTCGGCCCGGGGATCGAGCACGTGGGGCACGTTGGCGATCACCACGATCACGTCCATCTCGGCCCGCAGCACCACCTGCCGGCCAGGCGCGAAGGGACCGATCTGCGGCGTAATTGTGCCGTCGGCCTCGATCTTGGCGCCCTTGAACAGGTTGATGCAGGGATGCACGTCGCGGCGCTGCAGCCCGTGCTTGGCTGCACCCAGCAGAAAGCGGTCTCGCCCGTTGGGATAGGCGCCGCTGTTGCGGCCTTCGCCGTATTTCGCTTCGTTGGTGGCGGCATTCGATGTGCCGCAGAACGCATCGTGCGTGCCCGCATCGTCGTCCAGGATGCTCAGCAGCACGCGGCCCATGTCCGACAGCAACAGCTTGCTTGGACCCAGGTAGGCGTTCCATTGCACCTTGACCGTATCGGCCACGTTGAGCCGCTCGCTCGGCATCTCGGCGTTGAACACCTGCAATCCCGCGCAGGCATCGCCCTTCAGGTCGATCAGCCGCAACCGCGTGCCCCGCGTCAGGCGGCGCGTGGCATAGCCGCCCGCTGCGATCGTCTCTTCCCAGACGATGTCGGCAGGATCGACGTCCGCCGGCAGGTCCGAGGCGACCGGCGGAAGCTTGGGCATCGCCTCTACCACGGTGCCGGCCATGGCACGGGCATGGTCGCGCGCTGCGAGAGGATTGTCGAGAACGGCAGTCATGCAACGGCTCCATTGCTGCTCTCGGCCACGTCCGGCTCGTAAAGCGGGGGCAGGAGAGCGGTGGTGGTAACGAGCTGGAGTTGGTGGACACCGCGCACCCGGCGCAGCGCGTCGCACAGCTCTTTCAGGCGGACGGCGGGCCCTTGCACCAGCAGGACCTCGAGCGACTGGTCGTCTTCCAGGAAGACGTGCTGCGACGAGATCACTTCCTTCAGGTATTCGCCCTGGGTCTGCGCCAGCTGGTGGCGCACCCGGCCGCGATCGCCGCGGTAGACGATGGTGATCGTGCCGGCGAGCATCTCGTCGGGGCGCGTGTGCGCCTCATGCTCGGCCAGCGCGTGGCGGATCAGCTCGGCGATCAGCTGCGAGCGCGAAGGCAGGCCGCGCTCCTCGACCATCACGTCCAACTGGCGGAACAGTTCGCCCGGCAGGCTCATCGACAGCCGGGCAAGGCTGGTGGGTTCGCTGTTCATGCCGAAGCCCTCTCTTTTGCAATTGCCGGCGTCGGTTCGGCTGACGCCGTGTCGCCCGCCGTGCTGGCTCCGCTCGCCGGAGACTTGCGCAGTGCAAGGTCGTAGACCGCCGTGGCGCCGAAGCGGTGCGGCGCGTGCGGATCGTGGCGGCGCTTGTCGAGCGCCAGCACGCGGGTGCCCAGGCTGAACGCTTCGCGGATATCGTGCGTGACCATGATGACGGTCAGCGAATAATCGCGCCACAGCTGGGTGATCAGCGCGTGCATGTCGGCGCGGATGCCGGGATCCAGCGCGCCGAACGGTTCGTCCAGCAGCAGGATGCGCGGCCGCTTGAGCAGCGCCTGCGCGATGGCCAGCCGCTGCTGCATCCCGCCCGACATCTGCGCGGGGTACAGGTGCATGGCATCGCCAAGGCCGACCGCGGCCAGCATCTCGGCCGCCTGCGCCTCGGCCGCCTTGCGCGCTGTGCCGAACAGCCGCGCCATCAACGGAGCCTTCTCGCATTCCAGACCGAACACCGCGTTGCCCAGCGCCGAAAGGTGCGGGAACACCGAATAGCGCTGGAACACCACGCCGCGATCAGGCCCGCATTCGGGGGTGAGCAGTTCGCCATCGAGCAGGATGCGCCCGCGCGTCGGCACTTCCTGCCCCAGGATCACCCGCAGCAGGCTGCTCTTGCCCGCGCCCGAAGGGCCGACGATCGAGACGAAGGATCCTGCCTCGAAATCGAGCTCGACCTTTTCGAGCACGATCTTGTCGCCGTATTCGACCCACACGTCGCGCAGCGAAAGGATCGGCCCTGCCGAAGCAGCGGGGGCGGCAGGAGCGGGGGGGGGCGGCGCGCTCAATGACTTGCTCCGTGGGCCCAGGGGAAGGCGCGCTTGCTCAGTTGGGCGAGCGCCACGTCCATCACGATCGCCAGCAGCGCGATCCACGCGACGTAGGGAATGATCACGTCCATCGACAGATAGCGGCGGACCAGGAATATGCGGTAGCCAAGCCCGATGTCCGATGCGATCGCCTCGGCCGAGATCAGGAACACCCAGGCGGGCCCGAGCGCCAGACGCAGCGCGTGGATCAGCCGGGGCAGGGCCTGCGGCAGCGCCACCCGCAGCATGATCTGCCACGATCCGGCGCCCAGCGTCTGCGCCTTGATGATCTGTTCGCGCGGCAGGCTGCCGACATAGGCGGCAATGTCGCGCACCATCACCGGCGTGATGCCGATGACGATCAGCGCCACCTTGGCCGTCTCGCCAAGGCCGAGCGCGATGAACAGGATCGGCAGCAGCGCGATCGGCGGGATCACCGCGATGCCGGTTACCAGCGGCCCGATCGTAGCACGCACCGGCGGCAACACGCCAAGCACCAGCCCGATCACCAGCGAGGTCAACGTCGCGATGCCGAGCCCGAGGCCGAGCCGTTCGAGGCTGGCCAGCGTATCGGCCCAGAACACGTACTGTCCCGAAAGCTGATCGGGCTGGAACAGCAGCGGCACCATGCCCGTCACCATCCCCTGCGGCAGCGGCAGGATCTTGTCGAACGGGTTCGCCGCGTGCCGGCTCACGGCCAGGAACAGATAGACCAGCAGCAGCAGCAGGATCGGCACCGCGCCCAGCAGGACCGCGTCGCTCCTCCGTATCTGGCGATTTACCCAGCGCATCGTCTTGTCCTTGTTGCGTTCCCGAAGGGCAGGGCCAGAACTGGGTGGATCAGAGCTTGCCGTCGGCGGCGAGCTTCATGAAGCTGTCGTCGAAGCGCAGCGTGACGTGTGCCGGATCGCCCAGCGTCTTGGCGCCGGGGAAGGCCATGCCCACCGCGTCGGCGGAACTGGCGCCCTTGAACAGCCCTTTCGAAAAGCTGAAGTCGCGCACTTTGGTCATCGTCGAAACCAGCGCCGGCGCGTCGGCCGCCGCCGCCGCTGCCTTGGGATCGGCGTAGAGGAAGGTGGTCTTCAGCTGCTGGTCGAACACCTCGGGCGTAGTGCCCGAAAGCTTGGCCATCGCGGCGCGAGCGGCCTTCCCTTGCGCATCCTGGCGCTGCATCAGCGCCATCGTTTCATACCAGATGCCCGCCAGCGCCTTGCCGAGGTTGGGGTTGGCCTTGAGCGTGGCGGTGTCGACCACCATCAGGTCGAGGATTTCGCCCGGGATCTGCGCCGAGCTGAACACCTCGGAAACGCCCGTTTGGCCCTTCATCACCGAAAGTTGCGGGTTCCACGCCACCGCCGCGTTCACGTCGGGCGCATTGAACGCGCCGACGATGTCCGCATCAGAGGTATTGACCGTCTTCACATCGGTCGATTTCAGGCCGGCTGTCTCCAGCCCCCGCGTCAGCAGGTAGTGCGATACCGACAGCTCCACGAGGTAGACCTGCCGCCCCTTGATCGCGGCGAGCGAATTGGCACCTTTCAGCAGGATGCCGTCGTTGCCGTTCGAATAGTCGCCGACGATGATCGCGCTGGTGTCCTTGCCGCCTGCGGCTGGGATGGTCAGCGCATCCATGTTGGTCACGGTCACGCCGTCGAACTTGCCGGCAGTGTACTGGTTGACCGACTCCACGTAGTCGTTGACCTGCACCAGGTTGATCTTGATGCCGTACTTGTCGGCCCACTTCTTCACGATGCCGGCCTGCTGGGCATAGGGCCAGGGCATCCACCCGGCATAGATCGACCAGCCAATGTTGAACTCGGTCTTGGGTGCGGCGGACGGCGCCGCCGAGGGCGAACACGAGGCCAGCGCTAGCGCGGCTGCGATTACTCCAGCGGTTGCGAACTTGGCTCGGAGGCTGGTCGCCGTGATGGTCATCGAGTCGATCCCCTTTCGCAGTGCAGCATCACCACGGATCGCCCGCTTGTCCATCGAAAAATATTACGACTTTAAAAAAGGGTAATAACGGCCTTATGCCCACTCGGGTGTGGGCCACAGCAGTGCAACCCTGCTGCCGTCCCACGATTTCCGCCGATCCGGCGATTCGCCTGATTCGTTCCGGACGATTTGCTGCACCGCCGTCGTTCCAGGTTTCTATTCGGTTCGGACGTACGTCAAACGGCGTACATGCCGACGTAAAACTGTCACTTTTTGCGCTGCGGCACCCTTTTTAATCATACTGAGCAACTGCGGAATTATTACGCTTGACGCATTAGGTAATATCCATACCCTATTGAGCATCGCCAATACGAGCGATGGAACGAAAGGGTGGAAACGGCGTCGGGCAACCGGCGTCAGCGAAGGGGACCAGCGATCCGCAAGCCGGCCTGCCATGCTGCCAATCTGGACTCTGCGCCCTTGCGGCGCGGCGGGCGGACGCGGCGTAACGGCCAGCAAGCCGCTTCCTCCTCCTCCGCCCCCCCTCGAATGCACAAGGACAACCGGGCTCCAGTCAGCGGGTCGCGGAAATGAAAGGCGCCGGCCACGCAGCCAGAGCGTCGACGGGAGAGTGATGTCACCACACCACAGGCATTAAAGCTAGGGGGTCGGAGTGACTAAGACATTGTTTCGCAACACGCTGCTCGGAGCGACCATGCTCATGGGCCTCGGCACCACGGCCGCGTTCGCACAGGAAGCCCCGCAGGCCCAGACCGGCGCATCGGGCGCCGCCGACGGCGCCAGCAACGAGATCGTCGTCACCGCCACCCGGCGCGCGACGTCGCTGCAGGACGTTCCGATCAACATCACCGCAGTCGGCGCCGAACAGCTCGAACGCCAGCGCATCAACGACGTGCGCGACATCGCCGATTTCACGCCCGGGATGACGATCGCGGACACCGGCGCTGGCAGCACCGGCACGATCGTGCTGCGCGGCCTCAATGCATCCGACAGTTCGGCCACCGGAAACAGCTATGACAGCGCCCTAGGCATGTATCTCGGCGAAGTGCCGCTTTACTATGACTTTAAGCTGCTCGACATCGCCCGCGTAGAAACGCTGCTCGGGCCGCAGGGCACGCTCTATGGCCTGGGCACGCTGGCCGGCGCGATCCGCAACATTCCCAACCGGCCCAACACCGACAAGATCGAGGCCGAGACCCACGGCCGCGTCTATGCCAAGTCGCATTCGGGCAACACCGGCTACCAGCTCGACGGGATGATCAACATCCCGATCGTCAAGGACCACATCGCGTTCCGCAGCGCGACCGGCTATTACTACGATCCCGGCTTCATCGATTACCCGCTGCTGCTGCAGAAGCCGGGCGTCTCGCTGCCCCAGCCCGATGGTCCCACTTTGGTCTCGCCCGCAAGCTACGCCGCGAACCTTTATCGCAAGGACGATCTCAACTTCGAGCGCACCTTCACCACGCGCAACCAGCTGCTTTTCAAGCTGAACGAAGACCTGCAGGTTGATTTCACCTACGCCTACCAGAAGACCAAGACCGAAGGCGGCCAGTCAAACAGCAACGGCGTGCTCGGAACCAGCAAGTACGAAAGTGCCGCGCGCTATGTCGAACCGGTGGATCGCCAGGCCCACCTCATGGCGATGGAAATCACCGCCAACCTCGGCAACATCGCCCAGCTTGTCGCTACGACCGCTTATACCAACGTGCGCAACCGTCGCCGGGGCGACAACACGGACCTGCTGCTCGATCTCGACTACGGCTACGAAAGCTTCCCAGCCTTCTCGAGCTGGAATGAAAGTGACGATCGCCGCAAGCAGTTCAACCAGGAAGTCCGCTTCGTTTCGACCCACGGTGGCCCGTTCAGCTGGGTAATCGGAGGGTTCTACAACAACCAGCGAAATCACCGCGATTACGTCGAGCACCTGCCCGGCCACCCCTGGATCGATCTCGCGACCAATCCGAACGAAGTCGAATACGCATCGTTCAACCGCTCGCGCGTCACCGAAAAGGCGGTGTTCGGCGAAGGCACGTTCAAGATCACCCCGCAGTGGCAGGTAACCGCCGGTGGCCGCTGGTTCGAATATACTTCGAAGATCGCTGGCCGCGCGGTGGTGCCGATCCTGGGTGATCCTGTCAGCCCCTATGATCTGACGGCTGCCGGTGGCACGACGAAGAAGCAGGGCTCGGTCTGGAAGTTCAACACCTCCTACAACTTCACGCCCGACATCATGCTCTATGCGACTTACAGCAAGGGCTATCGCATCGGTGGCCCGAACGCGGTCGCGCCGTGCATCCTGCCGCTCAACCCGAACGTCCAGAACGTCTGCGCCCTGCCCAACGAACAGCAGTACGGGCCTGACTCGACCAAGAACGCCGAAATCGGCATCCGCACCCAGCTGTTCGATCGCAAGCTGACCTTCAACGTCAACGTCTATTCGATCAAGTGGGACGGCATCCAGGTCGCCTCGGCCACCGTCAACGGCATCGTCGGGATCACCGTCAACGGCGGCAAGGCGAAGTCCGAAGGTGTCGAAGCTTCATTCCAGCTGCGTCCCACCGATCGGCTCTCGATCCAGGGCACCTATTCGTACACCAATGCTCGCCTGACGCAGGATGTGCCCGCAATCATCGCGGTCAACGATCCGGCGGGAACGTATCCGAGCTCGCCGATCCAGCTCGATGCGCTCAAGGGCGATCAGCTGCCGGGGTCTGCCAAGAACAGCGGCAGCCTGGGCGCCACCTACACGATCCCGGTGGGCGAGGGGAAAGTCATCGCCGACTGGACGGCGACCTACCGCGGCTCGGTTGTCACCCGTCTCGGCTGGGATCGCGCCTATGGCGAAAAGCTGCCGGGCTACGTGCTCCATCGCGCCTCGTTCGGGTACGAAGCCGATCGCTACAGCGTGACGCTCTTCGCCAACAACATCTTCGACAAGTACGCCGTGTCGGCGGTCTCGAACGACCTCTCGCGCGTTGGCCTCAACGACGGTGTCCTGCTGCGCTACTATCGCAAGTCGGTGATCGATCCACGCACGGTCGGCCTCGAATTCCGCCTCAAGTACTGACCTTTTTCCCCTGAGGTGGCGCCGCCGGCAACGTCGGTGTCACCTCCACCACCGCGCTCTTTCGCGTCGCACCCTGCCAAAAGGCTCCCCCGTCATGATGACCGCCGTTTGCGCGCGTGCCCTGCAGCATGCGGGCCCCCTCGCTGCGCTCGCCTGCCTGCTTGCACATCCCGCGCAAGCCGCCCCCGCCACTCCATCGCTGTTCCACGAACGCTGGATCGATGGCGCCAGCGGCGATGAGCCGGCGGTGCAGGTCCAGGCGCTCGACGGCGATACCTTCGTCCTGCGCCAGTCGGTCCGCACCAATTTCGAAGCGCCGTTCCTCTATCTGCTGTTCGGCCGGGAAAGGGCTTTGCTGGTCGATACCGGGGCTCCCGACGGGCACATTCGCCCCACCGTCGATCGGCTGATCGCGGACTGGGCGACCCGCCACGGCGGCAGGGCGCCGCACCTCGTCGTGGCGCACAGCCACAGCCATGACGATCACACCGCCGGCGATGCCGCTTTCCGCGCACGACCCGACACCACCGTCGTCGGCCTCAAGCCGGCCGACGTCGCTACCTTCTTCGGCGTGCGCAGCTGGCCGAACGACATCGTGCCCTTCGATCTGGGCGGCCGCAGGCTGTCGATCATTCCCACGCCCGGCCATCAGGCGGCGGCGATCATGGTCTATGATCCGCGCCTGAAAGTGCTGCTCTCGGGCGATACGCTCTACCCCGGCCGGCTCTACGTGCCGGTCAACTTCCTCGCCGATGATCGCGCGAGCGTCGATCGACTGGCCAGCTTTGCCGCAACCCACCCGATCCGCGCCGCGCTCGGCGCGCATATCGAAATGACGAAGACGCCGGGGAAGGACTACGGCCACGAAGCGCCGACTCATCCGGACGAACACCGGCTCGAACTGCCTGCAGCGCAGATCCGGCAGCTGCGCGCAGGTCTCAAGGCCCCGCTTGACGCGGCCGATATCCGCCAGGTCCACGATCATTTCATCATCGTCACCGTACCGCCCAGAGCAGAATGAAAGCTCATAGATCACCTCTATGCCTTCCATCAGACTTTGCCCTCTGGCGAGATGGGGGTGCTTGCAGGACCCTCAAATCACGGACGAAATCCGCAAATATCAGGGACTCGTGAGATGGACGGAATTCGCGTTGGCAAGCGTGTCGTGGGCACCCAGTCACCGGTCACCATCGGTTGGGAAAACGTGCCGAAAGTCGAAGGCGGCTTCTTCAAGCGGCTGTTCTTCTCGTGGTTCCAGCCTGCCGTGCTGTTCGGCCTGATCGCGTTCTGGTATTATGCGCCCAATTCGATCGCCAAGGCTTCGGTCGCCATCGGCATCGGCATCGGCTTCCGGGTCTTCCTGCTTGTCTTGGAACAGATCGCCCCGCGCCACGAAAGCTGGAACCTGACCTGGAAGGAACTGGCCACCGACCTGTTCTACGTCGGGCTCGGCTACACCGCGCTCGGCCTGGTCGATTTCTTCATCAGCAGCGATGCGCTGATCGAAGCGGCGCGAAACAGCTTCAACTGGGACAAGCTTGCGTGGTTCACCCACTGGCCGCTGCTGCTCCAGGCCTTCATCATCGTTTTCATCTTCGATTTCGGCCAGTACTGGATGCACCGCGGGATGCACAACTGGTACCCGCTGTGGCTGCCCCACTCGGTCCACCACTACATCACCCAGCTGAACATCAACAAGGGCGCGGTCGGGAACCCGCTGGAACTCTTCCTGATCGGGCTCGGCATCGGTGGGATGTTCGATTTCCTTCCGCGCGCCGCGCTGCTTGCCGGCGCCATCGGCATGGCCATCGGCACCTACCAGCACATCAACGTGCGCTTCAACACGCCCGCCTGGTGGCGCTTTCTGTTCAACACGACGGAGCACCACAGCCTGCACCATTCGCGCGACTTCGAAGCCACCCGCAGCAACTATGCGAATTCGTTCATCGTCATCGACCGCATCTTCGGCACCTGCCTGGATGGCGAAGCCGAACTGCTCGGCATGGAAGGCGGCCGTCGCATGTCTATCCGCGAACAGATGACCTATCCCTTCACCGAAGGCTGGAAGACGCTGAAGGAACGGATGGGGCGCGCCGCTGCAGTGTCCGCCGATCCTCACGCGGTGCCGGCCGAATGATCGCGCACGAACTGAAAGTGATGGCATGACCGCTGCCGCCCTCTGGACCGAAGCTGCCGGACCGCGCCCCTTGAACCTTCGCCGCCTTGTCGAACGGATCTGGACCGTGCGCGGCAGCCTGCCGCTCGATCCGGCGCTTGCGCCCGAAGCGGCGCTCGCCCGTCTTGATCCCCTGTTCCAGGAATATGGTACCACGGTCACCCGCGATCAGCGCGGCCTGGCCTACGACAAGAAGGATCCCGGGGCGCAGGACCCGCTTGCCACCTTCGACAGCGGTAGCCTCGCCGTGGTCGAAGGCGGGGAAGGGGCGGTGCTCACCTGGCGGCTGGTCAGCAAGTCCCTGCTCGCCTGCTTCTTTGCTCCGCTGCTGTTCCTTGCCTTTGCGCAGACGGCCGTCTTCATCGGCGATCACCTGGCCGCATCGGCCGATGCCAAGGCGGACAAGAAGGATGAGAAGAAGGAGTCGGTGCTTTACCAGAACCCGCTCGACAAGGCGCTCGGCGCACCGGCGCCCGAAAAGCCCAAGGACGACGACAAGAAGAAGGACGCCAAGAAGGAGCGCAAGCTGTCGCCGACGCCTGGCTATGTCTTCGCCGGGATCTTCGCCGTGCTCTACATCGTCGGGCGCGTGCTCGAACCGATGCTCGTCCGCCGCCGTTTCCGCCGCCTGCTCGAACAAGGCTGACGCACGTGAATTCGTGCCGTCCAGAGAATGACGGTAGGGCTGACAGATAAAGAACGCGTAGCGGGCGGAACTCAGGCTGAAACACGCGCTTCCATGAAGCGAACGTATCGCGACTGCGCGCGGGGCCTTGGTGCCTCACCCGACGCACCGCGCTTCAAGGCGTATCCACGCTCCCGCGCCAACTCGTCGACATTGACACAGGCATCGACGTGCCAGCCCGGTGCACCCTGTCGTACTGTCTGCACGGCGTCGTTCCAGCTTTTCGCTTCAAGAAAGCGGTAATCATGCTGTTCACGCATCGAATCCGATGAATTGCGGCCAAGCTCGGCCACATAGAACGCGGCCGTTGGATCGGTGTTCTGCGCATCGGGATCTTCGAGTTCGAATTCGATCCAGCCATCCAGATGCGCGGCCTTCATAGCCGTGCTGAACCGTGCCGCGCAGGCGCGGATGAGTTCCGCATCATCGAATGCCACCATCGGGTGCACCTCGTGACTTTCAAACAGATTGCCGTCGCGCATCCCCCCGATTTCCACGAGATAGAGTTTCACGGCATTCCTTTCAGGGGGGCGAGGCTTCGGTCAGACCAAGGATGGGCGAGGTGGGCATGGAACCCGCCACTTTGCCGTGTGTTCCACCGATCACGACCCGGCGGCTTTACCCGCGCGGCAAATCGGACGATCGGACAATCTTCTTGTGCCAGACTTGGCTAAACCCACTGAACGCATTGCCATCATTGGCGCCGGCGCAACCGGCACGTACTGCCTCAATGCCCTGATCGCCAAACGGGCGGCGGCAGAAGTGACGGTGTTCGAATCCAGCGCCTGTCCGGGCCCGGGGCTGGCCTATTCCCCGGATCTCAACGACATCCACGCGCTGTCCAACATCGCCGGGTTCGAGATACCGCCCCTCCTCGAAACACTGAACGAATGGGCTGTGCGCCAGCCAAGGCAATTGCTCCAACAGTGGGGGATCGCCGATCGCGCCGGCGACGATCGTTCTTTCTTTCCGCGTGCGGTGCTGGGGGCGTGGCTTGCGGATCAGTTCGCCCGGCTGGCCGCCAGCGAAGCGACTTCGGTTGTGGTCCACACCGGTGCCGAAGTGCTTGATGTGATTGCCATGCCCGGCGCCTGCCGCGTGGAATGGCGCGGGTCAGACGGTGTGACGGCGGTAGATCAGTTCGATCGGGTCATCGTGGCTTCGGGATATGGCGCAATCGGCACCGAAGGCAACGATGCCGAGCGCAGCACTGGAAAATCGGCATCGATAGCGGCCAACAATGGGGCGTCGAAACGCTTCGGCGTCCTGGGATCGTCGCTTTCCGGAATCGACGCGGTTGTCGCGATTGCGATGGCAAGAGGCCGCTTCGAGCAGGAAGCCGGTCTGCTGCGCTACATCCCCGACCAACCGTGGGAAGCAGTGCTGATGAGCCGTAGCGGGCTATTGCCGGAAGCCGACTTCTGGTTCCCGCACCCGCTACCCGAACTGGAAGGCTTCACGCCGGAAACTGCGAGCGCTTGTCTCACCGGTGAGGACGGCGATCTCGACCGGCTGTTTGCTCAGTTTGCTGCGGTCCTTATGCGCGATGCGCCGCAATGGTCTGCAAGGATCGGGCTTGAAGAAGCCACGGCTGATGATTTTGCCGAGCGCTATTTCGCCAAGCGTCAGTCCAGTGATGCCTGGGCCCATGCCCGGAAGAATTTGGAAGACGTAAGGTCGTGGAGCGAGAACAAGGACACGCCTGCGTGGCGAATCGTCATCCTCAAGGCTCACGAAATCTTCGCCACAGTCATCACACTGCTGACACCGCACGACCTTTCGCGCCTGCACCGCGGCTTGAAGCGTGTGTTCACAGACAACTATGCGGCCGTGCCCCATCTTTCGATCGAGCGCATGCTTGCGCTTCACGACGCCGGCGTGGTCGATGTGGTCGCTCTCGGGAGTGACTACGATATCCGCCCTGAGCGCAGCGCCTGGCGTGTGCAGTCGCCGGCCTGGTCAGCGCGTTTGGATGAGCTGATCGACGCGCGCGGGCCGCAGGCAGCGGCGCTGACCCTCTTTCCCTTTCCCACCTTGCGGCTTCAGCTCTGTGCCAGCGCGCTCGAGGAAAGCCAGGATTGGCGCGACGGGATCAACCCGGCCCCGGACCTTACCGCAAGCGAGCAAGACCCCGCTTTGCGGAACGTGCATCTCTGTGCGCTGCCATTCCTCTTGCGCAACCGGCCGTTCGTTCAGGGCCTCGTCGAATGTGCCGCGATGGCGCAGGCGGTCAGCGAAGCCATCAGCGCCACCTCCCCTTTTGAAAACGGGGCCTATTCGACGGCCGAACAGCTGATCGACCTGCTCGACAAACCGTCTGTCATTCTCCCGACTGGGGAGGTCCTGCCTTTAGCCGGTTGAGGGGGCAAGGGTGCCAGCATCGACCCACCATCCAGACAGATGCGAACGTCGATGGACAGGAAAATGGAGCGGGTGAAGGGAATCGAACCCTCGTATTCAGCTTGGGAAGCTGCTGCTCTACCATTGAGCTACACCCGCGCCGGGCAGGGCGCGCGATTGCCACAAGCTCTGCGGCTTGGCAACAGCGCAATCAGGCCCTGATCCCCAGCCATCGCGCCAGCGGCGGGATCCGCCGCAGCACCAGCCGTTCGACGATCGCCATGGCGACAAGCGAGATCGCCAGCATCGGCAGCAACAGCGCCAGCGCCGCCAGGATCGCCACCACGCCGCCGATCCGTGCAGGCACGGTTGGCAGCGGCGGAGCGCCCAGCTCGCCATCGTTCCTTCTCTTGCGCCACATCACGAAGCCGCTGACCGCCAGCGTCACCAGCATCATCGCGGTGGCAAGGCCGATCAGCTGGTTCGCAAGACCGAACAGCGCGCCTTCGTGCCAGGCGACACCGTATCCCACCGCGCGGTCGATCGGATGCTTGTCGGCGAAGGCTTCACGCGCCGTCACCTTGCCCGTGCGCGCATCGATCCGCAGCGTCACCGCGCGGGGCCGGTCCTGTGTGTCCGACCGTACCGTCCAGTCTTCGCGCGGGGGTGCGCCGAAGGCCTGTGGCGCGCCCGGCGGTACCACGACGACGGGGAAGGGCAGGTGCTGCGCCTTGGCTTCGGCAACAACCTCGCTCAGCGTCGGACCCTGCGGCCCGCCGTGATGGGCATGAGGCATCGGCATCGCCATCGATCCCGCGCTCGCCCCTGCGTTTGCGGCGGCGAGCATCGCGGCGTGATCGTGCCCGGCATGGTCGTCGCCCGCCACGGGAGGCGGCGCCTTGCCACCCACGGTCCAGGCCTGCTGCCCCTTTACCCAGCCCATTTCCACCCGCACAGCGCGGAAGGCGGAGCCCCAGACATCGGCCCAGGGCAGCCCGGTCAGCAGCAGGACTAGCGCCAAGCCCGATACCCAGAACCCGGTCACTGCGTGCAGATCGCGCAGGGCAGTCCGTCCACCCGCCGACAGGCGCGGCCAGACCACGCCGGCAAGGCCCCGCCCACGCGGCCACCACAGGTACAGGCCGCTGACGATCAGCACGATCGCCCAGCTTGCGGCAAGTTCTACCAGCCAGCTGCCGCGCCGGCCAAGCAGCAGCTGGCCGTGCACGTCATGCGCGATCTGCGCGATGCGCGTCTCGCTGCCGAGCGAGCCCATGACGAGCCCCTGCGGCGAGACGAACACATCGCGCATGCCGATGTTGTGCGGCAGTGCCAGGTGGACCAGTGCGGCATCGCCTTCGCGTGCGGGCAGGCGGTAATAGTGCACGGTCGAACCCCGAAAGGCCGAAAGCGCGGCGTCGATCTGGGTTTCGGGCGAGACGCTGCCGCGGTCGGGCATACCGGTGAAGGCGCGCTCCTCCCACGCATCGATCTGCGGCTTGAACAGGTAAACCGCGCCCGTGCAGGCCAGCACCACGATCAACGGGATCACGAACAGGCCGGCATAGAAATGCCAGCGCCAGATCGTGCGATAGAGGGCGGCGCGTTGCTGCGCGGGTGCGGTCATGACCGGAGCCTCCCGTTCAGAACCGCGCGCGCAAGCCGGCATAGATCGCCCGCCGCTCGACCGGGTAATAGATCACCGACGCGGCGTTCGCGCTGATGACGGCGGCCACGTCGCCGATCGCCTTCTTGCCGGTGATGTTGCGCACGTCGGCAAACACGTCGAGCCCGTTGCGCAAGGTCGCCGCGGCGCTCAGGCCGACCAGCGCGTAGCCCGGCGTCCGGGTGGTGTTGGCATAGTCGGCATAGGCCCCTTGCGGCACCCATTCGAGATTGGGCGCAATGTGGAGCGCATCGCCGCCGAAGCGCACTTCGCTGCGCAGGACATGGCGCGGCACCACCGGCAGGCGGTTGTCACCGAATTGCGCATCGTCCCGGAAGCGGAAGTTGGACCACTGCCACACCTGCCGCAGGCGCAGCCAGTCGACCGGCTGCCACGAAAGCCCGGCCTCGATCCCTTCGTGCAGTGTGCGGTTTGCGTTGAACGTGCTTGCAGGAATGTCGGTGGTCACCGTGTACTGCAGCATTTCGCCCTTCAGCGTGGCGCGATAGTAAGTGACGTCCCACGACAGCGGCCCACGCTTGCCGCGCGTGCCCACTTCGACGGTCCACGCCTTCTGGGGCTGCACGGGCACGAAGTTGACCGTCTGCGCCAGTTCGACGAACGTTGGGAATTCGACCGAGCGGTTGGTGTTGGCGTAGACGTCGATCCCCTCGGCCGGCTGCCACAGCACGCCGATCTTCGGGCTGAACGCCTGGAAAGAGGCGCGCGCGTTGACCGTGCTGGGCATCGTGCGGTCCTGTTCGCGCCAGCCGTCGGCCCAGATGCCGCCGCCGATCAGCGAAAGCCCAGCCACGGGCGTGACGCGCAGCTCGCCATAGAGGTTGGCCGTGCGCGCCCGCTGCGTCGCCTGGAAGATTTGCGCCCCGCGATGCCCGTTCACGTTGACGAACTGCTTCGCGTCGGTCGTGCCCCAGCGGATCTCGCCGCCCAGCGTGGCGGAGAGGATGCCGCCGGTCCATTCGGCCCGCGCGAAGGTGCCCTTGTCCTCGCTCTTCTGATCGATCACCACGTAGATCGGGTGGAACAGCTGCTTGTTGTTGTAGAACCCCCCGAACGTCAGCGTGCCCGCGCCAAGGTCAATGGTCGTCCGGTTCTGCAGGCGAAGGCTGGTGATGTCGCGCTGCTGGTCGCCCGCCGTATTGCCCTTGGCAGGATCGTTCAGTGCGTCACTCCCATTGAGCGCGCCGGGAAGCTGCTGGTGGATGTCGTTGACGCTGGCATAGAAGCGCGTCGTGATGGCGTCCGCCAGCTTCAGCCCGACATTGCCGTTGAAGCGCACCGAATGGCGCTTGGCATGCGTGCGGTCGCCATCGTGACTGTCGACCGAAATGCCGGCCCAGGCATTGGCGCGATCATCGCCGAAGCCGCCCGACAGTAGGCCACGGATCATGTTGTACGATCCCCCGTCGATGCGGGCGAAGACTCCGCGCGCACTGTCCCCGCTCGGCGTCACGCCATTGATTGCGCCGCCCAGCGTGCCTGATCCAAAGCGCAGCGCATTGCCGCCGCGATAGACTTCGAGATGGTCGAGGAAGATCGGCTCCAGTTCCTGGAAATCGCCGTTGTCGTCGGACAGGTTGATCGGCACGCCGTCCTGCAGCAGCGTCAGCCCGCGCATGTGAAAGCTGCGCGAAAGGCCCGACCCCCGGATCGAGATGCGCACTTCCTGCCCGAAACGCGGCTGGGTGTAGACGCCGGGCGAAAAGGCCAGCGTGTCGCGCAGCGAAACCACGGTGCGATCGGCGTAGTCCTCGTAAGGAACCACGTCGACACCGCCGGGGGTCTTGGCGATCTGCTCTTCGGCGATGGTCGCCTGGCCCTGGCCCACCACGATGATCGCAGGGGCTGCATCGCCGTCGTCGGGCGCTTGCTGGGCGTGGGCAAGGGGGGCGGCAACTGGGGCGGCCGCAAGCGGCAGCAGGCTCGCCAGCGCGAGCGTGGTACGGGAAATCTTCATGAAAAACAGCCAGTCCTGAAATGCGGATTGTCTGGCGCCGCGCCATCCGCGCGCGCCGTCACGTCAGTTCAGCCGCAAGTGCGGCTCAGGACAGGGCAGGTGGGCCGCAGGGCGGGGGCAGGATCCGGGGGGCGCGGCGCAGTGCCGGAAGCGCGACCGGTCCGAACCCAAGCGCGACAAGAAAAGCGATCGCGGCAGCCAGCAGCGCGGGATCGGCGCCCGAAAGAGCCGCCATGCCAAGGCCGGCAAAGGCGCAGTGCTCGTTCGCCTTGGCCTGCTCGGGGGCCTGCGCGGGCGCGCCGTGCTTGGCGACCGTGATCGTCATGGGACTGTGCAGGCCGGTCGCATCGGCGCAGACCAGCACGGTAAAGCTCGACGTCGCGGTCTTGCCGGGCATGAAGCCCGCGGGGATCAGCGCGCGCATGGCAAGCGCAAGCGCGACCAGCGCCATGGCCAGCGTGCGATTGCGCAAAAGGATTGCCCGAAGCCCCCGCATGGCCGCGCCGTTACGCCTCGCTGCTGCGCTTGTCATCAGCGCAAGCATGAATCTTCTACTTAAGCGCTTCTTCGTGGAGCCAGGCGCGGAAGCGGGCAAAGTCGCCGTCGCGCGCCTTTCGCCGCGGGTAGACAAGGAAGTAGCTCCGCGTGCCTTCCAGCGGGCGGTCGAACGGCACGGTAAGCAGGCCTGCGGCAAGCTCGCCTTCCACCAGGAAGCGCGGCAGCAGCGCGGCGCCTGCCCCTGCGACGGCTGCCTGTGCCAGCATCAGGAATTGCGAGAAGCGTTGGCGCGGCGGGCCTGCGGCAAGCTCAAGCCCGTCGGCGGCGAACCAGCGGGCCCAGGCATCGGGCTGGGCCGAAAGCGCCAGCAGCGGTGCTTCCAGCAAGTCGCGCGGGGTGGCGATGGCAAGCCGTTCGGCCAGCGTCGGAGCGATGACCGGCACCATGACTTCGGCAAACAGGCGTTCGTGGACCAGCGGCTCGCCGCTGGCGCCTGCGGGCCAGTCGGGCGGGCCGACGTGGATCGCGGCATCGAAGTCCTCGGCCGCGAAGTCGAACAGGTCGGTCCGCGCGATCATGCTGACCATCAGGTCTGGATGGATCGCCGAAAGCGCGGGCAGCCGTGGTGCGAGCCAGCGCATGCCGAAGCCGGGCAGGGTGGCGAGCGTGACGCCTTTGTCGTCCGGCGCGATCAGTCGCCGCGTTCCGGCACGGATCAGGCCAAGCGCGGCAGACACCTCGCCAAGGTAGGCCTGCCCCGTGCGGTTGAGCGCCACGCGGCGGCCGTGCCGCTCGAACAGGGGCGTGCCGAGCCAATCCTCCAGATGCGCGATCTGGCGGCTGACTCCGCTTTGCGTCAATCCAAGCTGATCGGCCGCCCGGCTGAACGTGCCTTCGCGCGCAGCGGCCTCGAAACAGCGCAGCATCGATAGCGGCGGCAGCAAGCGGGGATCATCATCCTTCATGACCATCAGTCATTTATAGCGCCGTATAATCCGCTTATCCAGCATGAGTAGCGCGTGTAACATGGTGCCAATTCCGATTTCGAGGCGTTTTACATGACCAAGCTCACTTCCACATGTCCCGCCAGCGGCGCCGTGCTCTGGGAAGGCGAAGCGGCCGATGCCGGTGCAGTCGCCGCCGCCGTCGTCCGCGCGCGCGCCGCGTTGCCGGGCTGGTCGCGCACGCCGCTGGAGGAGCGCGTCGCGCTCGCCCGCGCCTATGCCGCGCGGCTGAAGGATCAGGCCGAGCCGCTCGCCCGCACGATCGCGCAGGAAACCGGCAAGCCGCTGTGGGAAACGCGCCAGGAAGTCGGCTCGATGGTCGGCAAGGTGGAACTCTCGATCCGCGCCCAGGCCGAGCGCGCCGGCACCCGCACCGATCCCGCGCCCTTCGGCAGCGCCATGCTGCGCCACAAGCCGCATGGCGTGATGGCCGTGCTCGGGCCCTACAACTTCCCCGGCCACCTGCCCAACGGCCACATCGTTCCCGCCCTGCTCGCCGGCAACACCGTGGTGTTCAAGCCGAGCGAGGAAACCCCGCTGGTGGGCGAGGCGATGGTCGCGCTGTGGCATGATGCAGGCCTGCCGGCAGACGTGCTGCAGGTGGTGCAGGGTGCGCGCGAAACCGGCGCGGCGCTGGTCGATGCCGATATCGACGGGCTGCTGTTCACCGGTAGCGCCACCACCGGCGCGTTCCTGCGCCGCGCGCTGGTCGACCGGCCGCACGTGATCCTCGCGCTCGAGCTTGGCGGCAACAACCCGCTGATCGCGTGGGACGGCGCGCCCGAGACCGTCGCCTCGATCGTCGCGGCCTCGGCCTTCGCCACCACCGGCCAGCGCTGTTCCTGCGCGCGCCGCCTGATCGTGCCGACAGGCGCGGCGGGCGACGCCATGGTTCAGGCGGTGGCCGCGCTTTCCGACCGCATGACCATCGGCGCGTGGGACGAAGACCCGCAGCCGACGCTCGGCTCGCTGATCTCGGCCCGCGCCGCCGACACTGCGCACCGCGCCTACGATGCGCTGGTGGCCGGCGGGGCCAAGGTGATCCGCCCGCTCGCCGCCGTTCCCGGCCGCTCCGCCGCCTTCGTCACCCCGGCGATGATCGATGTGACCGGGCTCGATGTGCCCGATGCCGAGATCTTCGCCCCCGTGCTGCAGGTTCGCCGCGCCGCCGATTGGGACGAGGCGATCGCACTCGCCAATGCCACCGCGTTCGGCCTGTCGGGCGGGCTGATTTCGGAAGATGGCGCGAAGTGGGAGGACTTCCGCGCCCGCAGCCGCGCCGGCGTGGTCAACTGGAACCGCCCGACCACGGGCGCAAGCGGGGCGATGCCGTTCGGCGGCCTCGGCGCATCGGGCAACCACCGCCCGAGCGCCTATTACGCGGCGGACTACTGCGCCTATCCGGTCGCCTCGTTCGAAAGCCCGGCGCTCGCCGATCTCACCGCCGACCTCCACGGGCTGAAGGGCTGATACGATGCGCGAGGTCAACTTCGATGGACTGATCGGCCCCAGCCACAACTACGCCGGCCTCTCGCTCGGCAACCTGGCCTCGGCGCGCAACGCGGGCGGGGTTTCCTCCCCCCGCGCCGCCGCGCTGCAGGGCCTCGCCAAGATGCGCCGGGTGATGGAGATGGGGCTCAGCCAGGGCTTCCTGCTGCCCCACGCGCGGCCCGATGCCGACTGGTTGCGCACCCTCGGCTTTGCCGGAAGCGACGATGAAGTCTGCGAAGCGGCGTGGAAGGCGGATCCCGCGCTGCTGCGCAATGCCATGTCGGCCAGCGCGATGTGGACTGCCAATGCCGGCACGGTCAGCCCCGCGCCCGATTGCGCCGACGGGCGTTGCCACATCTCGGTCGCCAACCTGTCGACCATGCTCCACCGCTCGATCGAGGCGCCGCAGACGCTGCGGCAACTGAAGCTCGCCTTTGCCGACACGCGCCACTTCGCGGTGCACGATGCTCTGCCCGGGGGCCTCGGCGACGAAGGCGCGGCGAACTTCATGCGCCTTGCCACCGCTCACGGCGAACCCGGCCTCGAAGTGCTGGTCTATGGCGAGCAGGGCCGCGCCGAATTCCCCGCGCGCCAGCACAAGGCGGCGAGCGCAGCGGTGGCGCGGCGCCACGGGCTGTCTGAAGCGGGCACGCTGCTCGTCTGCCAGAGCGACGCCGCGATCGCCGCCGGCGCGTTCCACAACGACGTCGTCGCCGTCGCCAACGAAACCGTGCTTTTCACCCACGAACTCGCCTTCGAAGACCGCGATGGCACTTATGCCGCGATCCGCGAACGGCTGCCCTCGGTGCAGATCGTCGAGGCGCCCGCCGCGCGGATCAGCCTCGACGCCGCGATCCGCTCGTACCTGTTCAACTCGCAGCTGATCTCCCTGCCCGAAGGCGGCATGGCGCTGGTCCTGCCCGGCGAAGTGCGCGAAGTGCCGGAAGTGTGGGACTGGCTGCAGGAAATCGTCGCCGGCAATGGGCCGATCCGGCGGCTGGAAGTTGTCGAAGTGCGCGAATCGATGCGCAACGGCGGTGGCCCCGCCTGCCTGCGACTGCGCGTGGCGGTGAGCGACGAGGCTCTTGCCGCGATCGATCCGCGCTTCCTGCTCGATACCGCCAAGGCCGACCGCATGGCCCAGGTGATCGAGGCGCACTGGCCCGAACGGATTGCTCCGGAAGACCTCGGCGATCCGGCGCTCTGGCGGCAATGCCGCACCGCGCGCGCCGCGCTGCTCGATACGCTGGGCTTCGCTTCCGGAGAACTGTGACCTTGCGCCTTGCGCGCCGCCGGTGTCATCTGCGCCGATAACAAGGCGGAGAGGACACTTGCGGCACGTTCTGGCGATCGATCAGGGGACGACCTCCACCCGCGCGATCCTGTTCGACGAGGACGCCCGCTCGGTCCGCGTGGCGCAGCGCGAATTCGCCCAGCACTATCCGCAAGCCGGGTGGGTAGAGCACGATGCCGAAGACATCTGGCGCGATTGCCTTGCCGTCGCGCGCGAGGTGCTGGACGGCGTGCCGCCATCGCAAGTCGCCGCCATCGGCATCGCCAACCAGCGCGAAACGGTGGTGATATGGGACCGCGCGAGCGGTGCGCCGATCCATCGCGCCATCGTCTGGCAGGACCGCCGCACCGCCGAAACCTGCGCCGCGCTGAAGGCCGACGGGGCCGAGGCGATGGTCACCGAGCGCACCGGGCTGCTGCTCGATCCCTACTTCAGCGCGACCAAGGCGGCGTGGATGCTCGACCACGTGCCCGGCGCGCGCGAACGAGCGGAACGCGGCGAGCTGGCCTTCGGTACGATCGACAGCTTCCTGCTGTGGCGGCTGACCGGCGGCAAGGTGCACGCCACCGACGTGACCAATGCCGGGCGCACGCTGCTCTACGACATCCGCCGCCAGTGCTGGGACGAAGACCTGTGCCGCCTGCTGCGCGTGCCAAGCGCGATCCTGCCGCAGGTGCGGGACAATTCCGGCCTGTTCGGCACGACCGACCCCGCGCTGTTCGGCGCCAGCCTGCCCATCGCCGGGATGGCGGGGGATCAGCAGGCGGCGCTGTTCGGGCAGGCCTGCTTCGCGTCCGGCATGGCGAAGAGCACGTATGGCACCGGCTGCTTCATGCTGATGAACACCGGCGGTGAAGCGCCGCGCTCGGCCAATCGGTTGCTGACGACGCCCGCCTATCGCCTCGACGGGCAGATGACCTACGCGCTTGAAGGGTCGATCTTCGTGGCGGGCGCCGCGGTCAAATGGCTGCGCGATGGCTTGGGCGTGATCGCCCACGCAAGCGAGACGCATGGCCTGGCGACGCAAGTCGACGACAGCCACGGCGTGGTCATGGTCCCGGCCTTCGCCGGGCTTGGCGCGCCATACTGGGACCCGGACGCCAAGGGTGCGATCTTCGGCCTGACGCTCGGCGCAACGGCCGCACATCTGGCACGCGCGGCGCTGGAATCGGTCGCATTCCAGACGATGGACCTGGTCGAAGCGATGGTGCGCGACAGCGGCGCGCTCGCCGCCGCGCTGCGCATCGACGGCGGCATGGCGGCCAACGACTGGCTGTGCCAGTTCCTTGCGGACATGCTGGGCGTCGCGGTGGAAAAGCCGACCAATCTCGAAACCACGGCTCTAGGCGCGGCGTTCCATGCCGGCCTCGCCACCGGCGTCTGGTCGGGGCTCGACGATCTTTCGCGCACGTGGGAAAGCGCCGCACGCTTCACGCCGGCCATGCCGTTGGAACGTCGCGCCGGGCTGGCCGCCTTGTGGCGTGACGCGGTGCGCCGCACGCTTTCACAGGGCTGATACGTTGCATTGCGCAACCGAGGCTTGACCGCTTGCCGGGCGGGCGGCACACCCCTTTCCACCTTGCTCAACAGGGAGAGGAATCCTCGATGTTCAGTCACGTGATGGTCGGCAGCAATGACATTGCCGCCTCGAAGAAGTTCTATGACGCAACCTTCGCTGCGTTCGGCGGCAAGCCCGCGATCACGGACGAAAAGGGCCGCCTGATCTATCAGCACAACGGTTCGATGTTCCTCGTGACGCCGCCGATCAACGGCCAGCCGGCCACCGGCGCCAACGGCGGTACGATCGGCTTCGCGATGACCCCGGAACAGGCCGATGCCTGGCACGCTGCGGGCGTCGCCAATGGTGGCGTCGCTTGCGAAGATCCGCCGGGACCGCGCGCCGGCAGCCCGTTCTACCTCGCCTACCTGCGCGATCCGGATGGCAACAAGCTCTGCGCGCTGCACGTGATCGGTTCGTAAGCGTCTCACGGAGCAGCGTGGACTGACCCGGCCCCAAGCCGTTCGTGTCGAGCGTAGTCGAGACACGGGTGCGCAGCGCCTCTCGACTTCGCTCGAGGCAAACGGGGAGGGTCAGGGCAAGATAAGCAAAGAAAAGGGGCGCGACCGGACTTCCGGCGCGCCCTTTTTTCTGTCCCCAAAGGTGGGGCGATCAGCGGACCGACTTGGCCACCGCGTCCAGCACGCCATTGGCGAACTTCGCCTCGCGCGCGTCGAAGAAGGCGTGCGCCACGTCGAGGTATTCGTTGATCACGGTGCCCACGGTCACGTCCTTGCGCGCCATCAGCTCCCAGGCCCCTGCGCGCAGGATCTGCAGCATCGTGCGGTCGAGCCGCGCGACCGACCAGCCCGAGGCGAGCTTGGCGCCGAGCAGGGCGTCGATCTCGTCGCGGCGGGCGGCAACACCCTTCACCACGTCGTCGAAGAAGGCGACGTCGGCTGCGGCATATTCGACATCCTCGATCTCTGCGCCGAGGCGGTGCATGTGGAATTCGTCGAGCAGCAGGTGTAGCTCAGGGCTTTCCATCTCGAGCTGGTAGAGCGCCTGAACGGCGGCGAGGCGGGCGGCGCTGCGGGCGCGCGTCTGGTCCTTTCCGCTGCTCACTGGCCGAGCCTCAGCGCGATCGAGCGGGCGTGCGCGGCAAGGCCCTCGGCCTCGGCGAGTTCGACCGCGGCAGGGCCGACGGCGGAGATGGAAGCATCGCTGACGGCGATGAAGCTGGTGCGTTTCATGAAATCCAGAACCGAAAGGCCCGAAGAGAACCGCGCGCGGCGGCCGGTGGGCAGGACATGGTTGGGGCCGGCGACGTAATCGCCGATGGCTTCGGGCGTCATCCGCCCAAGGAAGACGGAGCCCGCATGGCGGATCTTGTCGAACAGGCGCTCAGGGCTGTCGGTAGCGATCTCGACGTGTTCTGCCGCCAGCGCGTTGGCGAGCGCCGGCGCTTCGTCCAGGCTGTTCACCACGATGATCGTGCCGTGCGCGTCCCAACTCGCCTTGGCGACCTTGGCCGTAGGTAGCAGCGCGATTTCGACACCGACCATGTCGGCCACCTGATCAGCGAAGCCTTCGTCGTCGGTGATCAGGATCGCCTGCGCCGAAGGGTCGTGCTCGGCTTGGCTCAGCAGGTCGGCGGCGATCCACTGCGGATCATTCTTGCGATCGGCGATGACCAGGATTTCGGACGGGCCCGCCACCATGTCGATGCCAACCACGCCGAACAGCTGGCGTTTGGCTTCGGCCACCCAGGCATTGCCGGGGCCGGTAATCACGTCGACCGGCTTGATGCGCTTGGTGCCATAAGCGAGCGCGGCCACCGCCTGCGCCCCGCCGACGCGCCACACTTCGTCCACCCCGGCAAGGTGCGCCGCGGCCAGTACCAGCGGGTTGACCAGCCCCTTGGGCGTGGGCGTTACCACCACCAGCCGTTCCACCCCCGCAACTTTGGCCGGAATGGCGTTCATCAGCAGCGATGAGGGATAGGCGGCGCGCCCGCCCGGCACGTAGAGCCCTGCGCCATCCACGGAGGTCCAGCGTGCGCCGAGGCGGATGCCGGCGGCATCGGTATAGTCGCGGTCTTCGGGCAGCTGCGCTTCGTGATAGGCGCGGATGCGCTGCGCGGCCAATTCGAGCGCGGCGCGCAGGTCGGGCTTCAAGCCGTCGAAGGCTTCGCGGCAGGCCTCGGCCGGAATGCGCCAGTCGTCGTCTGCGGGCAGGTGCTGGTCGAACCGCTCGGTGTATTCGGCCAGCGCCTCGTCACCGCGCAGGCGGACGTCGTCGATGATCGTCTGCACATCGCGCGCCACGTTCTCGTCGCTTTCGCGGCGATCCTTGACGAGGCGGGCGAAGGCCTTGTCGAACCCGGCGTCGCTGGTCCTGAGCTTGAGCATCACGCGGCCGCCTTGCGCTTGGCGACCATCTCGCGGAAGGCATCGACCAGCGCGCCGATGCGTGCGCTGTCGGTCTTCAAGGCGGCGCGGTTGACGATCAGGCGCGCCGAAACCGGCAGGATGCGGCTCGTTTCGACAAGGCCGTTGTCCTTCAGCGTCTTGCCGGTGGAGACAAGGTCGACGATGCGGCTGGCAAGCCCCAGCGAAGGCGCCAGTTCCATCGCGCCGTTCAGCTTCACCACCTCTGCCGCAACGCCCAGCTTTTCGAAGTGGCGGCGGGTAAGGTTGGGATACTTGGTGGCGACGCGGGCATGGCTTTCACGCGCATTGGCGCCGCTTTCGATCGCGCTGACCGGCTCTGCCACCGACAGGCGGCAATGCCCGATGTCGAGGTCGACCGGCGCGTAAAGGTCGGCATAGTCGAACTCGTCGATCACGTCGGACCCGACGATGCCGATCTGCGCCGCGCCATGGGCCACGAATGTGGCCACGTCGAAGGCGCGCACGCGGATGATCTTCACGTCCGGCCGGTTGGTGGCGAACGAGAGCGCGCGAGAGGCCTTGTTGAAGAAGTCTGCATCGGGCACCACGCCTGCCTGTTCGAGCAGGGGCAGCGCCTCGTCGAGGATGCGGCCCTTGGGCAGGGCGAATACGAGCTGGGCGGCGGCGGTCATGACGATGCGCGCCCTATGGCAAAGGGCCGGAAAGGGCAACCTCATGGAACCGATCATGGAGATCGAGAACGTCGCCAACGCGATCCGCTGGCAGGCCGACCACGCCGCCAACAACGGCGCGCCGTGCACCGGCCGCGTGGTACGCGCACAGCTCGCCCTGCTCGATGGGGCAAGCGCCGTGGGCCGCGCGCTGGCGCACTGGCCGGGCCGCCCGCTTGAAGATGCGCTGCCGCTGCGGCTGGCGGGCGGGCACCATTTCCTCAGCCTCACCGGCGCGGATGCGCGCCTTGGCGCCGTCTATCGCGGGGAGGTGACCGATCAGGCGGAGGTCGACGCGCTGGTCTACGCCGTCACCCGCGATCACGATGCCGCGCTCCTTCCCTGGCTCGACGGACCGCCGCAGACCAACGAAGCGGGGCGTTCGGCCTCGATCATGGCGGCGCTTCTGTGGCTCTCGCCGCGCCTCGGGCCCCGTTTCGAGATGAACGAGCTGGGCGCGAGCGCGGGCGTCAACACGATGATGGAGCGCTTTCACTTCGACCTTGGCGGCACCACCGCCGGCCCCGCCGATTCGCCGATGCAGATCCGGCCCGAATGGAAAGGGCCGCCCCCGCCGCAGGCCCCGGTCGAGATCGTCGCCATCGAAGGCTGCGACCGCGCGCCGGTCAGCCTGGCCGATCCCGAACAGGCGCTGCGGCTGAAGGCCTATGTCTGGGCCGAGGTGACCGAACGCATCGCCCGGATCGACGCCGCCATCGCGCTGGCGCAGGCCCGGCCGCCCAAGCTGGTGCAGATGGACGCCGCCGATTTCGTCGACCAGCGCCTCGCCACGCCACAGGCCGACGATACCACGCGCGTGCTCTACCATTCGATCGTGTGGCAATACCTGCCACCTGAAACCCGCGCGCGGATCGAGGATGCGATGGCGCAGGCTGGCGCAAAAGCCGACGCCCAACGCCGCCTCGCCTGGGTCAAGCTCGAAACCAACCGCGAGACCTTCCGCCACGAACTGCGCGTGCGCAGCTGGCCCGGCGGCGGGGAGGAGGTCCTGCTCGGCACCGCGCACGCCCACGGCGCGTGGGTGGAATGGTTCGGCGCCTAGAGCAGACGTTTGGGCTTGAGCCTTGCCGCCACGCGCGGCGCTATGCGTGACAGGCGCTCCTCCCACCCGCCGTGGAACGAGCCCCATTCCCACAGCGCGACGAGCGCCAGCACGCCCACGGTGCAGCCGACGAAGCCGATTGCCGGCACCGCCGTCCACGCGCTCCACCCCCCAAGCGCCAGCAGCAGCCCCGCGCCTACGAGGTGGCTCAGCGGCAGGTTGCCCAGCGGGCTGGCAAAGCGCTTGAACAGCCCCACGCCCAGCAGGAACAGCAGCAGCCCGCCGCACTGCGTCAGGATCAGACCCGGCGTGGCGGGCCCTGCCGGCGCTTCCAGGATCAGCGCATCGGCCACGGCGGTCACCACCACCCCGCCCACGATCGGCATGTGCAGGTAGGTATAGGCGTTGCGCGCCACGCGGCCCGGTTCCTGGTGATGCTCGATGTGCCTGGCCCCGCGTTCGGCGCCGACGTCGAAGTAGATCCACCACATCAGGACGGAGCCGGCAAAGGCGACGAGGAAGGCGGCAATGTGCGCGCCATCGGGCTTCAGATCGGCAAAGCTCGCGCCGGTGACGATGATCCCTTCGCCCAGCGCGATGATGATGAACAGCGCGCAGCGCTCGGCCATGTGGCTGCCCGAGATGACCCAGTCCGACGGCTGCGAGCGGCCCAGCAACGGCGTGCGATAGCCCATGATCGGCCCTGAATACTCGACCAGCAGCGCCACCAGCCACAGCACGATCCGTCCCAGCGGTTCGTGCGCCAGCGCCCCTGCGATCCAGCACGCTGCCGAAAGCCCGAAGTAGCAGGCCATCCTGACCATCGTCATCGCCGCGCCCCGGTCCTCGCGCCACAGCGCCCAAGCCATGAACAGCGTGCGCCCCACCTGCAGCGACAGGTAGGCGCTGACGAACAGCAGGCCGCGATCCTGATCGCCATGGGCAAAGGCGCGCGGCATGGCGACGGCCATTACCAGGCTCGCCAGCATGCCGAACAACAGCATCACCCGCACGGGCACGCGTTCGGGTTCCGCCCAATTGGCCGCCCATGTCGTATACATCCACGCCCACCACACCGCGAGGAACAGCAGCGCGCTTTCGGCAAGCCCGGTCCACGACAGGTGCTTCAACAGCACATGCGACACTTGCGTGATGGCGAAGACGTAGACGAGGTCGAAGAACAGTTCGAGGTAGCTGACCGGCGCATGGCCGCCGCCGTGCCCGCGCAGCAGCGACGAGCGGTCGCGCGCCGGTTCGTTCATGTCCTGGCTTCGGTGCGGGCGAGGAAGTCCTCCATCGCCGCGATGAAGCGGTCGGCCGCCTCCCAAGTCACGAAGTGCCCACAATCGTGCACCCGCTCGACGGTCAGGTCGGGGATCGTTTCGGCAAGGCCATCGACGTTCGCGGGCGAAAGCGCGGGATCGTCCATCGCCCAGACCACCAGCGTGGGGATGTCGAGCACCGGCACGTTCAGCGGCTTGTAGTCCGCCGGCAGTTCATAGGGCGCGTCTATCGGCGGCACGAACACGGGGCTGGCGCGATACCAGTTGACCATGGCTTTCGCCGTCGCCGGGTCCGCCCAGTCGGCCTCGAGCGCGGCGCGCTCCTCCGGCTCCATCTTGTCGCTGAACAATTGGGTGGTCTGCTGGCCGAGCAGCGGCTTCAGCCCGCCCTTGTCGAGCGCCGCGTCGTTCAGGGAATCGCGGAAATCGCGGAAGTACTGGCTCGCCTGCCGCTGCGCCTTGTCGGTCCAGACGAGCTTGGGAAAGACACCGGGATGCGGCGCATTGGCGACGATCGCGCGGGTCACGCGGGTCTTCTGCCCGGTCAGCGCCACGCCCCAGGCAATCGCGCCGCCCCAGTCGTGCCCCACCACGGTAAAGTCCGCCACGCCCAGCGCATCGGCCAGGCGAAACACGTCGCCGATCATGTTGTTGGCGGTGTAGTTTTCGACGCCATCAGGCTTGGCCGACCGGCCATAGCCGCGCTGGTCGGGCGCGATGCAGCGATAGCGGTCCGAAAAATGGCGGATCTGGTGGCGCCAGGTGCGATGCGATTCCGGAAAGCCGTGGAGGAAGATCAGCACCGGCGCATCGCGCGGCCCTTCGTCCACCACGGCAAGCTCGATGCCGTTCTTCAGCATGACCATCTTCTGCTGCATCCCGGTCATGCCCCTTCCTTCATCTTCGCGGCGTAACCCGCCTCGAACAGTTGCGCCATGCGGTCCATCAGCGGCTCAGGCGTGCGGCGCAGTTCGCCGATTTCCTTCTCGAAGCCGATCGCGGCGATGATTTCGCGCTCGCCGGCGGCAATCGCGTCGATGATCTCGCGCGCGATGGCGTCGGGCTCCAGCCCGTTCTCGATGTTCCGGTCGCTCACCCCGCGCGCCGAACCGTCGGCCGTCAGCGCGTTGCGCGAAACGTTGGTGCGGACCGATCCGGGGCAGATCGTGTGCACCGACAGGCCAAGCCCGGTCACTTCCACGCGCAGCGCGTCGGCATAGCCGATCAGCCCGAACTTGGCGGCGCTATAGGCGGTGCGCATCGGCGATCCGACCTTGCCGGCGATGCTCGAAACGAAGCCCAGCCGCCCCTTGCCGCGCGCCGCCATCTTGGGCAGCACCGCCTGCGTCAGCGCGATGGGGGCAAGCAGGTCGACCGCCACGATCCGCTCGTAGACCGGAAACGCGGTTTCGAGCGCTACCGAACGCTGCGAAATGCCCGCGTTGTTGATCAGCAGGTCGATCCCGCCCGAACGCGCCGTGGCCCAGTCCCACGCCTGCGCCGCCGCCGCTTCGGCCGCGGCATAGTCCGTCGCCTCGAACGGCAGGACCAACGCTTCCGCGCCGCAGTCCTTCGCCACGGCATCCAGCGCCTCGCGGTTGCGGCCAGACAGGACCAGCCTGGCGCCATCCTTTGCCAGTTCCTTCGCCATCGCCACGCCCAGGCCCGACGATGCGCCGGTCACCCAGGCGACTTCGCCCGCAAATGTCATGATTTCTCTCCCGTCCTGTCCTGTGTCTTATGGGTAGCTGACCGTGGTGGCGATGCGCGGCAGCGGGATAAACTCGTCGCTGTCGCCGGGCACTTGCGGAAACCGGCCTTGTTCCCAGTCCTGCTTGGCCTGGTTGATGCGCTCGCGGCTCGAACTGACGAAGTTCCACCATACGTGGCGCGGCGTTGCGAAAGCCTCGCCGCCCAGCAGCATCACCCGCCCGCCGCTTGCCGAAGTCAGCTTGAGCGCCTTGCCCGGCGCCAGCACGACCAGCGCATAGGGTTCGAGCGGGATGCCCTCGATCTCGGCCTCGCCACCCACCAGCATCACCGCGCGTTCGTCGGCCTCGCTGTCGATCGGCAGCGCGCCACCCGGCGCAAGCACGATCTCGGCATAGATCGTCTCGGCATATTGCGTGGTGGGCGCGGTCTTGCCCCACAGCGAGCCCATGATGACGCGGGCCTGCACGCACGAATCCTCAATGAGCGGCAGATCGGCGCGGGATTCGAATGCGGGGTCGATCTCCTCGCGTCCGTCGGGCAGGGCAAGCCATGTCTGCATGCCATACAGTGTCTGGGTCGTTAGCCGTTCGGCCGTTGGGCTGCGCTCGGAATGGACGATGCCACGCCCGGCGGTCATCAGGTTGACCTGTCCGGGGCGGATCGTCGCATAGCTGCCGATGCTGTCGCGGTGGTCGATCGCGCCTTCGAACAGCCAGGTCACCGTGGCCAGGTTGATATGCGGGTGAGGGCGCACGTCCATCGCGCTGCCGGGCGGCAGGTGCGAAGGGCCGAACTGGTCCACGAAGATAAACGGGCCGACCATCGTGCGCTCGCGCGTCGGGATGGCGCGGCGCACTTCGAACGCGCCCAGATTATGGGTCACCGGGCGCAGAGTCTGGATCAGGACGTCGTTCATGCCGGCACCTTCAGGTCTAGCAGGGCGAGGAGGTTTTCAGGGAAGATCGGTTCGGGCCAGCCTGCGATCTCGTCGCGGGTGAACCAGCGGTGGGTCATGCCCATCGCCACTTCCAGCTCGGTGCGGCCATGGTCGACCACGTCATGCGTTTCGATCTCCACACGAAAGAAGCGCTCGTCCGATCGGACGGGTTCCCCTTCCAGCGTCACGAAGTCGTCGGCCCGCGCGGCGATCTCGCTCCCGCAGTCGATGTCGAGGCCCGTTTCCTCGCGCAGCTCGCGCCGGGCGGCGGCAGGAAAGTCCTCGCCCGGATCGCACTCGCCACCCGGCGCGCACCAGAACGCGCGCCGACCCGGCGGGCTATATCGGAACAGCAGTACGCACCCCTGTGCATCGCTTAACAGGATGCGCGCGGCACGCCGGATGCGCCGCTGGGACGCGTCGTCACTCACCGGGCGCGCGGGCCCTGATGGCCAATGCGTGGACGCGCTGGCCGGGAATGTCGCCCAGCGCGGCGTTGACCATGCGCTGGCGCTGAAGGCGCGAAATGCCCGCAAAGGCGGCGCTCTCGATCTCCACGATGAAGTGCGATTCGCCCGATCCGTCGTGCCCCGAATGGCCGGCGTGGCGGTCGCTTTCGTTGATCACGTCCAGCCGGGTGGGGGCAAAGGCCTCCTCCAGCTTTCGTTCGATTTCCAGCGCGATCGGACCGGTCATGACTTCCCTTCCAGATGAAGAGGCACCATGTGCAATCGGGTGAAGCAAGACAAGTTCCATGGCCGCGTCCACCACACCGGGCGTATCTGCAACGCGCCCGGCTGCGACGAGCCGGGGGAATTCCGCGCGCCCGGCGGACGGCCCTCGGGCTTCGACGGGCCCGGCGATTACCGCTGGTTCTGCCTCGAACACGTGCGCCAGTTCAATTCGGGCTACGATTTCTTTGCCGGCATGACGCCCGAGGAAATCCTCGCGGCGCAGTCTCCCATCGCCGGTTGGGAAAGCCAGACCCGCGCCTTCCGCCCCGATGCCGGGATCGACCAGGCGCCGCGCTGGAACGACTTTGCCGATCCGCTCGAAGCGATCCAGCAGCGCGCGCGGGCCCGCCGGGCCGATGCGATGCACCGCCAGGAAGCGGCGCGGCGCGGCATCTCGCCGGTCGAGCGGCGCTCGTACGAAGTGCTGGGGCTCGATCTCGATGCCGATCGCAAGGCGCTGCGCAGCCGCTATTCGGAACTGGTGCGCCGCTATCACCCCGATCGCAACGGCGGTGACCGCAGCTACGAAGGGCGGCTGCAGGAAGTGGTCGAAGCCTACAATCATCTGCGTTCGACCACTGCCTTCGCCTGAACCGCCTTGCGCCACTTAACTGTTCGATTAAACAGCGCGCAAGAGGAGATCAGATGCGATGAACGAAACCGCGACCTATGCCGACATCGTGACCGGCCGGCGCAGCATCCGCGGCTTCAAAGCGGAGCCGGTGCCCCGCGCGGTGATCGAGGAAGTGCTTCAGCTCGCCCTGCGGGCGCCATCGTCGCACAACACCCAGCCGTGGAACTTCACCGTCGTGGCTGGCGAGCCGCTCGACAGGATCCGCGCCGGGAACACCGAACGCAATCTGGCCGGCGTGCCCGACAGCCGCGAATTCCGCGCCGGCGGCGCCATCGGCCCGCAGCACCGCGAACGGCAGATCGATGTTGCCAAGCAGCTGTTCGGCGTGATGGGCATCGCCCGCGACGACAAGGAAGGCCGGATGGACTGGGTCCTGCGCGGCTTCCGTCAGTTCGATGCGCCCGTCTCGGTCGTGGTGACCTACGACAAGGTGCTCGAAGGCAGCGACATCGCGCCGTTCGACTGCGGCGCGGTGACCAACGCGCTGGTCAACGCCGCCTGGTCCAAGGGGCTGGGCTGTGTGATCAACAGCCAGGGGATCATGCAGTCGCCCGTGGTGCGCGAACATGCCGGCATTCCGGAAGACCAGGTGATCATGATCTGCGTGGCGATGGGCTGGCCGGACGATGACTTTCCCGCCAACGCCGTCGTCTCCAACCGCAAGAGCGTGGCCGAGTGCGCGCGCTTCGTCGGCTTTCCCGACTGACGGACCGCGCGCAGGCGGCCGCGGCGCGTCAGGTGGCGATGCCGATCGTCGTCGTGGCGGCGTAGCCTGCGCTGACCGACCCGGTCATGGCAGGCGTCATCACCGCCATCTGCGCGCTGGTGTTGTCGCCGAAGACATTGTCCGACGAGATCGAACTGGCGTTGTAGGCGCTGACGCTGCTTGAATAGCTCGACTGGGCATAGACCGCCGCGCAGGCCGTTGCCGGCATGGCAAGCTGCGAAATCAGCACCGCGCTGCGCCCGCTGGTGGCATTGGCGAGGCTCGAAAACACCTCGAAGTGGATGTGCGGGTAGCGGCCGCTGTAGCAGCCGGGGAAGATCGTGGTGAACGTGACCTGCCCGTTGCTGTCGGTCACCTGCACGCCGCGCAGGTAGCTTTCGTTCGGCAGGCTGTAGAGCGAATATTTTCCGTCCTTGTCGCAGTGCCAGATGTAGACGGCATAACCGGCGAGCGGAGCGCAGCCGTTGTTGGCATCGACCACGGTGATCGTCAGCGTCAGCAGCGTGCCGGTAGCGACGGTGGTCGACGTGCCGACGAAGCTTGAACGGATGTCGCTGCGCACGACACCGCTGGCGGTGAGCGCGTTCGATGTAAGGCCCGATGACGTGTTGGTGCCATCGGCGGGGTAGGGGCCATTGGTTTCCGTGGCGGGGACGGTGCAGGCACCGGCGGTGGCCGTTGCAGTCGCGGTTGCCGTTGCCGTGGCGGTGGCGGTCGCGGTCGAAGTTGCGGTGGCGCTCGATGTCGACACCGTGACCGTCGAGCCCGAACTGCCACCGTCGCCGCAACCGAGCACGATCGCCGAACCGCCGGTCGCGGCGAACAGGCCGATTGCGCGGCGGCGGTCGACGCGCATCTTGTCCATCCGCGCGAGATCTTCCGCCAGGCCGTGGCCGTGATGATCGTCGTGTTGTTCGTTCGTCGTGTTCATGTCGGTCCTCCCGTTGCGCTGCGAGGGCAAACGCGGGGGAAGGTGCGATCCTTCGCGAAAATCACTCCACCGTGGCGAGATCCGGTTCCACCCAGCCGCGGCGGGCTTCCACGCTGAACAGGCGGTCCCTGGAATAGAAGCAAAGCGGCCAGTCGCGCGGGCCGATCTCGCTGGCGAGGAGGGCATTGACCGCATCGACCAGCGGGGTGCCGGCGGACAGCAATGCGGCGAAGGCGCGCACGCCGCGGATGTAGAGCTGGGTGAGCGTTTCGTGATAGCCGGCGCTGTCGGTGTTCTGGCCGCCCACGGCTTCGTTGTAGGTGCGGATGACACCGGGAAGATCGCGTTCCAGCACGACATCGGGATGTTCGCGCAGCAGGCACAGGCAGGCCGCGAGGTGCGCTTCGTGGGTCCATTCCTGCTTGGGCAGGGTAGCCGCGAGGAGCCCGCCGGCGACGTGGCGCACGGCTGCGTTGGAAGCAAAGGGGCGAATCGGGTGGTCGGTCATCGAGGGGAAAATCCTGGGGGAAGGGGGGCGAAAAGGCAGGCGCTAAATCGGCAGGGTTGACGGGGTTGACACGGTCCTGAGCAATAACTCACCACCGCTTCCCGACCTTCGGGCATAGGGCCGATGAGGCGGCGGGTACTGGCCAGGAACGGCGGAAAAGAGGGAAATTCGGGCTGGCATCGGGCAATGGATAGCCCACCTGCCGGATGTAGGACAGCGCAGCAGCCGGTCATGGTGACACAATTTGTATATGCAATACCCTACAGGCGGCGAGGGTTCGTGTGATGCCGAAAGGGGATTCAACGACCCTCTGGCACCGACCGGACAGGGCGGCCAGCCCCTTCTTAAAAAGCAAAAGGCCCCGCCGCGAGCGACGGGGCCTTGCTGTTCGGAAAGAACGGCTGGATCAGGCGGCGACGGGCGCTGCCTGGCGAACCGATTCATCGACGTGTTCGGCAAACTGTTCGAAGTTGTCGATGAACTTGCGCACGAGATCCTGCGCGGTCTTGTCGTATTCGGCGCCATCGGCCCAGGCACCGCGCGGATCGAGCAGCTTCGCATCGACGCCCGGCACCGCGACCGGCACTTCGAAGCCGAAGTTCGGATCTTCGCGGAATTCGGCTTCGTTCAGGCTGCCGTCGAGCGCGGCGTTGAGCAGGGCGCGGGTGGCCTTGATCGGCATGCGCTTGATGCCTTCCATGGTGGCCTTGCCGCCCGACCAGCCGGTGTTGACCAGCCAGCACTTCACGCCGCCCTTGTTGATGCGTTCCTTGAGCAGGTTGCCATAGACCGACGGGTGGCGCGGCATGAACGGCGCGCCGAAGCAGGTCGAGAAGGTGGCTTCCGGCTCGGTCACGCCGATTTCGGTGCCGGCGACGCGAGCGGTGTAGCCCGAGAGGAAGTGGTACATCGCCTGTTCGGGGGTGAGCCGCGCGATCGGCGGCAGCACGCCATAGGCATCGGCGGTGAGGAAGATGATGTTCTGCGGCACCGGGCCGAGGTTCTTTTCCGAGCAGTTCGGAATGAAATCGATCGGGTACGAACCGCGGCTGTTCTCGGCGAGGCTGTTGTCGTCGAGGTCGATTTCGCGCGTGACGGGATCGATCACGACGTTTTCGAGTACGGTGCCGAAACGCTTGGTGGTGGCGAAGATTTCCGGTTCGGCTTCGGCCGAGAGGCGGATCATCTTGGCGTAGCAGCCGCCTTCGAAGTTGAACACGGCGGTGTCCGACCAGCCATGTTCATCGTCGCCGATCAGCGTGCGGCTGGCATCGGCCGACAGCGTGGTCTTGCCGGTGCCCGACAGGCCGAAGAACACGGCGGTATCGCCGTTGGGGCCGATGTTGGCCGAGCAGTGCATGGGCATGACGCCCTTCACCGGCAGCAGGTAGTTGAGGATGCCGAACACCGACTTCTTCATTTCGCCGGCGTAGCTGGTGCCGCCGATCAGGATCAGCTTTTCGGTGAAGTTGACCGCGATCACCGTTTCGCTGCGCGAACCGTGGCGTTCGGTATCGGCGCGGAAGCTGGGCAGATCGATGATCGTGTATTCGGGCACGAACGAGGTCAGCTCTTCAGCCGTGGGGCGAACCAACAGCGTGCGGATGAACAGGTTGTGCCAGGCGAATTCGTTGATCACGCGCACGTTGACGCGGTATTCGCTCTGCGAGCCGCCGAACAGGTCGGCCACGTAGAGCTTGTCCTTTTCGCCCAGCGCCTTGATGAAATCGGCCTTGAGGTTGGCGAAGTGTTCGGGCGTCATCGCCACGTTGGTCTTGCCCCACCACACGGTGTTTTCGGTTTCGGCATCGCGGACGATGAACTTGTCCTTGGCGCTGCGACCGGTGTGCTTGCCGGTGGCAACGACCAGCGGGCCGTCCTTGGCGAGGAGGCCTTCGCCGTTGCGGATGGCGTGTTCGACCAGCGGCCCGGTGGGAAGGTTGGCGAACAGCTGCGCCGGTTCAGGATATCCCTGCTGCGAGAGCGAGACGTTCAGGCTGGTATCGGACACTTCAAGCCTCCCGTTGTGCGGGCCTGGCAGGGCGGGACGGGTCCCGGCGCTGCGCGGCGGCGCAGAATCTGAATACGAATGCACGTGAGTTTCCATCGCGCATAGTGCTTGGCCTTTGCTGCGTCAAATGGCGTGCGGCAACACAGTTTTTTGCGCGGTCGATTGCAAGGAATTCAACTGGAACTGCGTTACGCGAATGTAAAGAAGCCCGGCGACCCGGCCGCTCCGATTGCCAGCCCGTGCTGCGCCGGTTAAGCCTCGCCGCCCGCCCAACCGCCACCGCAGGCAACCGGACCCGAAACGAGCCATGGCCGACAGTCCCGTCGAGCACCCGGAAACGTCGATTGCCGCACCGGGCAGCGCGGCCCGGCCCGCATCCGGCGCCCGCGTCGTGGCGCTGGTCGACGATGACCGCAACATCCTGACCACGCTGTCGATCGCGCTGCAGACCGAAGGCTTTGCCACGCGCGTGTACAACGATGGCGCGGGCGCGCTGAAGGCACTGCTCGACAATCCGCCCGACCTGGTGGTGTGCGACATCAAGATGCCGCGCATGGACGGGTTCGAACTGCTGAGCCGCTTGCGCGAGAAGAGCGCGCTGCCGCTGATCTTCCTGACCAGCAAGGACGACGAGGCGGACGAGGCGCTGGGCCTGTCGATGGGTGCGGACGATTACATCGCCAAGCCGTTCAGCCAGCGGCTGCTGATCGCGCGCATCCGGGCGATCCTGCGGCGCAGCGACATCGTGCGGGCGAGCCCGACCGAAGGCACGGGCGAGCCGGCCGAGCCGCTGCCCGAGCCGATCCGGCGCGGTGCGCTGACGATGGACCCGGCGCGCCATCAGGTGGAATGGCGCGGGCAGCAGGTTTCGCTGACGGTAACCGAGTTCCTGATCCTGGAGGCGCTGGCGCTGCGCCCCGGCGTGGTCAAGACGCGCAACCAGCTGATGGACGCAGCCTATCACGACGACGTGTTCGTCGACGATCGCACCATCGACAGCCACATCAAGCGCCTGCGCCGCAAGTTCCGCGCGGTGGACCCGGCGTTCTCTGGAATCGAGACGCTGTACGGCGCGGGATACAGCTTTGCCGAAGGCTGATCGGACGCTGCCCGCGCGGCTGCGGCGGGTGCGCTGGCGCGGCGTATCGCTGACCAGCCGCATCCTGGCCGTCAACGTCATCGCGCTGGCGCTGCTGGCGGGCAGCTTCTTCTACCTCGACAGCTATCGCAAGCAGCTGCTGGCCGAACGCTTCAAGCTGGCGCGGGCCGAGGCCGAGATCGCCGCCGATGCGCTGGAGGAGGCAGCCCCGGCGCGGCGGCGCGACCTGCTGGTGCGGATCGGCACCGAGCGCACGCTGCGGCTGACGTATTACGATGCGCGCGGGCGGCTGCTGGACGACAGCTTCCAGCTGGGGCCGCCATCGTTCGCCTTCATCGATCCGGCGCGCGAGCCGTGGTACCAGAAGGCGGCGCGCGCGCTTGACCGCGGGGTGGACTTCATCGTCGGCGCGCCGAGCATCGAGCGATATCGGGAGCCCCCGCAGCCGGGCGCGGGCAACTGGCCCGAGATCGCGCTTGCCCGCGAGACGCGCGCGACCGAAGTGTACTTGCGCTATGCCCCCGACCGCACGCCCGTGATCACCGCGGCAACGCCGGTGGGGACGAACGGCGACATGCTGCTGTCGATGCGCAATGCGCTCGACATCACGCAGGCGGTTCGCGACGCGCGCCAGACGCTGGTGATCATCATCGGGCTTGCGCTGCTCGCGTCGATCCAGCTGTCGCTGTTCCTGGCGCGCACGATCGTCCAGCCGCTGCGCCAGCTGGTGCGCGCGGCGGTGCGGGTGCGGCTGGGGCGCGATCGCGAGGTGGTGGTGCCGCGCCTGCCCGACCGGGGCGACGAGATCGGCCTGCTCGCCCGCGCCATATCGGACATGACCAACGCGCTGCGCCAGAAGATCGACGCGGTGGAAAGCTTCGCCGCCGACGTGGCGCACGAATTGAAGAACCCGCTCGCGTCGCTTTCAAGCGCGGTCGAATCGATGGGCAAGGTGGAGGATGCGGACTTGCGCCGCCAGCTGCTCGCCATCGCCACGCACGACGTGCAGCGCATCGACCGGCTGATCACCGAGATCGCCGATGCCAGCCGGATCGATGCCGAACTTTCGCGCGCCACGTTCGTCGAGTTGGACCTGGCCGAGCTTGCCGCGCAAGTGGTGGCGGCGCGCGGCGCGCGTCCCGACCAGCACGGCGATTGCCCGATCCGCTTCCACAGCGACACGATCATGGCGATCGTCCACGGCGATGCGCTGCGGCTTGAACGCGTGCTCGACAACCTGCTCGACAACGCCGCCTCGTTCTCGCCCCCCGGCGCGGCGGTCGAGGTGGACGTGACCGCCGATGGCGAGCGCGTGCGGCTGACCGTGTCCGACCACGGCCCCGGCGTGCCGCTGAGCGAGCGCGATAAGGTTTTCGAGCGATTCCATTCGGTTCGCCCGGCCGGGGAAGCCTTCGGCGCGCACAGCGGCCTTGGCCTGGCCATTGCCCGGACGATCGCCGAGGCGCATGATGGCACGCTGGGCATCGCCGACCGCGCCGATGGCGCGCAGGGCGCCTGCCTCGTGCTCGAACTGCCGGCCGCCGGCGAGGAGGAAGCGTGACCTTGGGCCTTGGCGGGACGCCGCACCAGGCAAGCTGCGTGATGATCGGGCGGCGGGCGCTGCTGATCGAGGGCGCACCGGGCGCGGGCAAATCCAGCCTGGCGCTCGCGCTGATCGACCGGGGCGGGGTGCTGGTGGGCGACGACGGCGTGCTGCTCGACGTGGATGGCGACACGCTGCTGGCAAGCCCGCACCCGAACATCGCGGGCAAGCTGGAAGTGCGCAACCTGGGCATCGTCGACATGCCGTCGGTGGTGGCAGCACCGGTCGCGCTCGTGCTGGCGCTCGATGCGCGGGCGCCGCGCTTCGTTTCGGGGGCGGAAACGGCGGTGCGGGCGGGGCTGCCGCTGCCGCTGATCCGGCTCTATCCCGATACGCCGGTGCTGGCGCTGCGCGCCGAACTGGCGCTGGCGCAGTATGGCCTGCCCGAACGCTGAGTCGGAAGTTCGCGAAAGGTTACGGACCGCCTAGCACCGCGAGCGGACTTCCCTTCGCGGCTGCGAAAGCGCAAGAACGCGGCACGTATGAACCCCGACTCGGATCAGAGCCCTCAGCGCATCCTGCTGGTGACCGGCGTGCTGGGCGCGGGCAAGACCACCGCCCTGCGCACGTTCGAGGACATGGGCTGGGAAGCGATCGACAACTTCCCGATCCGCCTGCTCGACCGCCTGCTGGAAACCGAACCCGGCTCGGCGCGGCTGGAGGCGGGGGCGCCGCTGGCGATCGGCTTCGACACGCGCACCCGCGGGTTCGATCCGGCCAAGATCATCGAGCGCGTCGATGCGCTGGCCGCGCGCGCGGACCTTTCGATCAGCACGCTGTTCCTCGATTGCGGCGGGGCCGAGCTTGAGCGCCGCTTCAACGAGACGCGCCGCCGCCATCCCATGAGCGCCGACAAGCCGGCGCTGGCCGGGATCGCCGCCGAGCGCGAACTGCTCGATCCGCTGCGGCGCTGGGCCGACGTGGTGATTTCCACCACCGACTTCACCACCAACGATCTGCAGCAGGCGATCCGCGCCGCGTTCGGCAGCGAGGCGCCGGGCCGTTCGACGCTGACGATATCGAGCTTCGGCTTTTCGCGCGGGACCCCGCCGCTGGCCGACCTGGTGTTCGACATGCGCTTCCTGGCCAATCCGCACTGGGTGGAGGACCTGCGCCCGCTGACCGGCAAGGATGCGCCCGTGGGCGACTACATCCGCCAGGACCCGGCCTTTGCCGAGGCGTTCGAGCGGATTCGCGGGCTGCTGGAACTGCTGCTTCCGCGCTTCGAGGCGCAAGGCAAGGCCTATGTCCACGTGGCGTTCGGGTGTACCGGAGGGAAACACCGTTCGGTCTACATGGCAGAGCGCATCGCTTCGGCCTTGCGCGAGGCAGGTTTTTCACCCACATTGCTGCACCGCAACCTGGCGTCGCGTACCGCGGACCTTGTCGAGAGGCCGCAAGTGTGACCCACGGGCTGCCAATGAAGACGACCTTCGGGAAGAGAGCGGCTCTGGAAGACATGCCTGCGGATTGCCAGTGTTCAAGCATGCCGGAGTCCTATGCCAAGCCTGTGTTCAGACAGGATAGAGCAGGATGCCGGGCAGCACTTCGGAGCCTTTCCCTTCCATGATCGGTCTTATTCTCGTTACCCATGGCGCTCTTGCCGACGAATTCATCCACGCGATGGAGCACGTCGTCGGCCGCCAGTCCGACGTCGTCGGGGTCTGCATCGGACCCAATGACGACATGGAGAAGCGACGCAAGGAGATCGCCGACGCGATCCGCCGCGTCGATTCGGGCAAGGGTGTCATCATCCTCACCGACCTGTTCGGCGGCACGCCTTCCAACCTTGCCATCTCGCTGCTGGAAGCGGGCCGGGTGGAAGTGATCGCCGGCATCAATCTGCCCATGCTGATCCGCCTCGCCAAGGCGCGGACCTGCATGGACGTCAAGGACGCGACGGCCGCTGCGCGCGATGCGGGGCGAAACTACATAACGATCGCGTCCGAATTCCTGGGACAGGATGCGTGAACGATGGGGGATTCTGCATACGCCGCTCGTGAGACGGTCACGATCGTCAACCAGCGCGGACTGCATGCGCGCGCCAGCGCCAAGTTCGTCAACGCCGTGGCCAAGCTGCCCGAAGGCTTTGACGTGACCGTGGCCAAGGACGGGACCGAAGCCAACGGCGCGTCGATCCTGGGCCTGATGATGCTGGGCGCGGCCAAGGGGGACAGCGTGGACATCACCGTTACCGGTGCCGAAGGCGATGCCGACGCCGTGCTGATGAAGCTCGCGGGTCTGGTGAAGGACGGCTTCGGCGAAGATTGAGCCGCTTGCCTAGCACGGCGCGCTGACGCAAGGCGGGTCCATGCCGCGCAAGGTCATCACCGGGTTTTCCAATCCCACCGTCAAGTTCGTGCGTTCGCTGCGCGAGAAGAAGCATCGCCGGCTGGCGGGCAAGTTCCTGGTCGAAGGGCTGCGGCTGCTGACCGACGCGCGCGAGGGCGGGCGGTTGCCGGAAATGCTGCTGATGGCGCAGGGGCGCGACGAGCATCCGCTGCTGGCGGAACTGGAGCGCGCGGTCGAGGCGGCGGGCGGCGAAGTGATCGAGCTGCCCATCGACCTGCTCGCCAAGGTGACCGGCAAGGACAACCCGCAGGCCGTGGCCGGGGTCTTCGCCGAATGGGACACGCGCCTTGCCCGCATCGACCGCACGGCCGCGCCGATCTGGCTGGTGGCGCAGGCGATGCGCGATCCGGGCAACCTTGGCACGATGCTGCGTACGGCAGACGCTGTGGGGGCGGGCGGGCTGATCCTGCTGGACGATTGCGTCGATCCCTTCTCGGTCGAGGCGGTGCGTGCGAGCATGGGCGGGATCTTCACCGTGGCGCTGGCGCAGGCGCGCTGGGAGGAATTCGAAGGCTGGCTGCGGCAGGCGGATGGGCAACTGGTTGCGGCATCGCTGCGCGAGGCGCAGCCTTATCGCGGCGCGCCTTATGCCGCGCCGTGCTTCGTCATGGTCGGCAACGAATCGCAAGGCTTGCCCGAGGCGTACGAAATGGCCTGCGACCTGCGCGTGACGATGCCGATGAAGGGCCGCGCCGACAGCCTGAACGCGGCCGTTGCCGCCGCCGTGCTCGCCTATGAGGTGCTTGCCGCAGTCGAGCGTTAAGGGCGCGGTCAGGCGCTTGGTGCTATGTCGCTGATCATGCGACGTTTTGCTGTCATTTCGGGCGCTGTTGCCGCCACACTCGCGCTTGCCGGGTGCGCCACGCCCGGCGGTGGCACGACGGCGCTGGCCGGCACGCAATGGCAGATCGTGCGCGTCGACGGCGCGGCCAGCGCCGCGCCCGACAAGGCACGCATCGCCTTCGATGCCGAGCGCATTTCGGCCAACGTCGGCTGCAACGGCATGGGCGGGGCCTATCGCCTCGAAGCGGGCCGCGTGATCGCTGGCCCGCTGATCGCCACGCAAATGTTCTGCGATGGGCCCGTGTGGCAACAGGAACAGGCGGTCAGCGCGCTGCTGGCCGGCGCGCCCGCGTTCGAGCGCAACGGCAGCGAATTGCGGCTGAAGTCCGCCGGCCACGCGATCGAGGCGCGGCGCCTGCCCTGAGGGGAGCTTTGCGCCATTCAGGTGTGCGGCATTCCCGGGAAGTTCAGCATGGTTTCGGGCGGATCCATCCAGCCTACCGCCTCTTTGAGGTAAACGTTCGCGATGGGTCTAAACGCTGAAGGATCGGTTAGCGAGGACGCAAAGACGTTCATAAGGTGCCGAGCTCCCGCGGATTGCGCGTGAATCCGGGCCCCGCAGGATCCGCAGTATGCTGTCGTCACTTCGTGGCCGCTGTCTGACGATCGGCGAAAGCTCATGGTTTCCCCGCTAACGGCAAAGGCATGGGCGGGGACGGAGAAGGCCGATACAAAGGGGGCACCGCTGAGCCTTTGGCATGACCTGCAATGGCAATTCACCGACCAGATCGGACTTTCCGTGCATGTGTAGCGCACGTTTCCGCAGAGGCATGCACCTGTGATCGGCGGCGCCATCTCAGCAAGGTTGGAAAGGATGGTCTTGCGCAAATCCATGCCAGGTTCCTTAGTGCCAAGCCAAAAATGATACGTCCTAAACGCTAGGGCATGCCAGCGATCCCACAAGCCCGCAGATGAACTCGCCTCGGTTTCAATCCCCCGCGACGAAGGCGGAGACTTGCCAGGTGCCGTCGTTGCGTTCGACGATCATGCGGCGGGCGAGCACGCTGCGCAGGTTCTTCGTTTCGACCTGGCCCTTGAGGCCGTCTTCGGTTTCGACGCCGGTAAAGCGCCGTGCCGGGTCGAAACCGGGTTGCAGGGTGACGACTTCCCAATCGAGCGACGCCACGCGCGCGGCATCGGCTTTCGGCTTGGCGAGCAGCGGGATGGCGCTGCCGGTTGCCAGCATGGTTTCGCCCGGATCGATCGTTTCGGGCACGTTCCAGAAGAACCACGGCATCACCGCAAGTCCATCGCGGGTGTCGCAGCCCATGCGCAGGATCGTGGCGAGGTCGGTCCACAGGGCCGTGCCGGCCTGCGGCGTGGCGAGCCGCTTGGCGAGTTCGTCGCGGCCATGGCCGCCGCCGTAATCGAGCGTGACGTCGGGCGCGGCGAGCGCGACCAGCGCCTTGGCATCGCGGCGGGAAACGGCATCGGTCAGCTTGCCGTGGAACGCGGCCCAGCCGGGCAGGCGGGCGCATTCGTCGAGCGGGCGCAGGCTGGCGACCTTGCGCTCGGTGGCGGCATCGCTCGCGTCATCCTCGGGATCGGCCGTGCTGGACGGTTCTGTGCTGGCGGCGGCAGCGGGGGCGGATGGGGATGCCGGCGGCGCCTCGCTGGCAAGGGGCGCCGGCGCGGGTTCGGAAGCTTCTGTGGTGGGCGACGGCTCGGGCGCGTTGCAGCCGGCGAGCGTCAGGACGGCGGCGGCGAGCGATGCGCCAGCCAGGACCCTGCCAAGTCCGCCATGCCCAATCAACGCTTCTTGCCGTCCCTTCAGGTGTTCACGTCCTCAATCGCAGGCAACGCCGCCGGTTCCGCCACGCTATCACCGTAACGCGGGCTTGTCTCCACCAGCGGCACGTCGTCAATCTCGCGCTTGCCGATCTCGATGTGCTTGTCGCGCAGGCGTTTGCCCGCCGACAGCACGTTGCGTTCGAAGCTGCCGACGAACTTGTTGTAGTTGCCGACCGCGCTTTCCAGCCCCGAGCCGACCCGCTTCAGATGTTCGGCCGCGACGGCGAGGCGATCGTAGAGTTCGCCGCCCATGCGCCCGATCTCGCGCGCTTCGCGGGCCAGGCCGTCCTGACGCCAGACCTGCGCCACGGTGCGGGCGATGGCGACGAGGTTGGTGGGGCTGGCGAGCAGGACGCGCCGTTCGAAGGCGAAGTCCCACAGCGTGGGATCGCGTTCGAGCGCGGCGGCGATGAAGTGTTCGCCTGGCACGAACATCAGCACGTAGTCGGGCGCTTCCTCGAACTGGCTCTGGTACGACTTGGCGCCCAGCGTCTGGATATGGTTGCGCATCGACTGGACGTGGGCGCCAAGCGCGGCCTTGCGCGCCTCGTCGCTTTCGGCCTCGAACGCGTCCTGATAGGCGTTCAGCGACACCTTGGCGTCGATCACCAGCAGCTTGTTGCCGGGAATGCGGACGATGGCGTCGGGGCGCAGGCGGCCTTCCTCGGTATCGACCGAATGTTCGGTGACGAAATCGGTGTGTTCGGACAGGCCGCACTGTTCGAGCACGTTGCGCAGCTGCAGTTCGCCCCAGCGGCCGCGCGTCTTGGGGCCGTTGCGCAAGCTGTTGCCGAGCTGCGCGGCGGCCATGCGCACGGCTTCCTGCCCATCGCGCATCGACTGGATCAGGCCGGTCAGCTGCCCGAAGGCGTCGACGCGCTGCCTTTCAAGGCCGGTGACCTGCTCCTCGTAGCTCTTGAGCCGCTGGTCTACGGGCGCGAGCAGGGCCTTCAGCCGTTCGGCGCTGGTTTTCTCGCTTTCCTCGAACCGGGCGTGGGCGCGGTTGAGGAAGGCTTCCTGCGCCTTTTCCAGCACCTTGTTGCCGGCGTTCTCGAATTCCTTGCGCAGCGCTTCCTGCGCTTCGACCAGCAGGCGCTTCTGTTCGGCGAAGTTTTCGGCATCAGCCTTGAGCGCGGCGAGTTCGGCGCGCAGCGCTTCACGGCTGGCGCGCGTTTCGGCGAGCTCGGCGCGCACCGTTTCAGCGTCGGCGGCGCGCTGGTCGGCGGAGGCGAGGCGGGTGGAGAGCGAATCGCGTTCGGCGCGGATCGCGGCAAGTTCGCCGCTCACCTGGTCGAGCAGGCGTAGCCGTTCGCTCTGCGTGGCAAGATCGACGGCCATCGCCTTGACCCGGTCCTCGTGCGCGCGGGCCTCGCCATCGCGCGCGGCGTGGCGCGCCTTCCATTCGGCGACAGGACGGCCGCCAAGGAACCAGCCGACGGCAAGGCCGGCGAGCGTGGCGACGAGGACGAGCAGGGCAAGGGCGAGAGGCGAGTCCAACGACGGGCTCCGACTGGAAGGGGAACGAAGCGGGAACCTAGACCGTCCCGGCACGGTCTGGCAAGCGGTTCGGGCATTGTGTCATTCGACATGGAACAGCGCGGGCCGTTCACGCGCTCTTTGGCCATAGACGATCAGCAACAAGGGCCGAAACAATGTCGATCGAAGCCATGATCCGCGAACACCCGCAGGTGTCCGCGACCACCTACAACGAAGCGCTGGGCAAGGCGGTGCGCCATGCCATGTACTGTTCGGCGATCTGCACCTCGTGCGCCGATGCGTGCCTTGCCGAGGCGATGGACATGGACCAGTGCGTGCGCACCTGCCTAGATTGCGCGGACATCTGCGCCGCCACGGCGCGCGTGGCGACGCGGCGCACCGGATCGAACCGCGAAGTGCTGGTTTCGCAGCTGCTTACCTGCATTCGTTCATGCGAAGTCTGCGAAGCGGAGTGTGCCAAGCACGACCATGATCATTGCCGCCGCTGCGCACAGATGTGCCGCGAATGCGCCGACGACTGCCGGGCGGCGATGGAATCGATCCAGGCGGAAATGGCCTGACGCGCGGCGATGCAGGGTTGTCCTGCGCCGCGCGGCGGGCGCGGTTCAGGCGACCTTGCGCAGCTTTTCGAGCTTCTTGAGCGCCATGTTGCGCTTGAGCCGGCTGAGATGGTCGATGAACAGGATGCCTTCGAGGTGGTCCATCTCGTGCTGCAGGCAGGTGGCCATCAGCCCTTCGAGCTGTTCCTCGTGCACCTTGCCGTCAAGGTCCTGCCAGCGGGCGCGGATGCGCGCGGGGCGTTCGACTTCGGCGTAGATCTCGGGCACCGAAAGGCAGCCTTCCTGGTACAGGCTGTGCTCTTCCGACGGATCGAGGATCTCGGGATTGATGAACACCCGCGGCTCGCGCTTGGTCGGCTGGTGGGTGTGGTGGTGGCCGCCGTGGCTGTGGCACACTTCGGGTTCGGCGTCGGGATCTTCGGGCTGAAGATCGATCACCAGCACGCGCAAGGGAATGCCGACCTGGATCGCGGCGAGGCCGATGCCTGGCGCATCGTACATCGTATCGAACATGTCGGCGACGAGCGTGCGCAGCTGGTCGTCGAAATTGTCGACGGGGACCGACACCTGCTTGAGGCGGGGATCGGGAACTTCGATGATCGGAAGAATGGCCATGGGGCGCAGATAAGGCGAGCGGCGCGGAGTCGCAAGGCAGGGCTTTCGATCAGTGTGATCGAAAGCGGGGCGGAGCGTCAGCCGATCGGGCGACGGGCGCGCAGGGCCTGGGCGAGGGTGCCTTCGTCGAGGTAGTCGAGCTCTCCGCCGACGGGCAGGCCGTGGGCGAGCTGGGTGAGGCGGACGGGGTAGGCTTCGAGCCGTTCGGCGATGTAGTGCGCGGTGGTCTGGCCTTCCAATGTGGCGTTCATCGCGAGCACGACTTCGTCGATGCCGCCTGCCGCGACGCGGTTGAGCAGGCTGGCGATGGCGAGGTCTTCGGGCCGCACGCCTTCGAGCGCGGACAGGCGGCCGCCCAGCACGTGATAGCGGCCGGTGAACAAGCGCGCGCGGTCGAGCGCCCAGAGGTCGGCGACTTCCTCCACCACGCAGATCGAGCGCGGATCGCGGCGCGGGTCGGAACAGATGCCGCAGGGGTTGGTGGTATCGACATTGCCGCACACATCGCATTCGACGAGCGCGTCGCGCACGACCTGCAGCGCGCCGACCAGCTGGTCGAGCGCGGTTTCGCGGCGCTTGATCAGCCACAGGACGGCGCGGCGCGCGCTGCGGGGGCCAAGGCCGGGAAGGCGGGCCAGGGCGCCGGCCAGCGCCTCGATCTCTTGCGATGCCATGGGCTTCCTCTATCCCACCGTTTGCTGTCCGACCAGTCTGGTTGGCGCCTGCCCCGTTCCGCGCGGCCTGAGCTTGTCGAAGGCCCGTCCTTTTCTTTTGCGATCCCTGAAGTAAGGACAGCCCTTCGACAGGCTCAGGGCAATCGGCCTTGGGAGTAACAGGCTGAAGGCAGGCTACGGCGTGAAAGTCATCTTCATGGGAACCCCCGACTTCGCGGTGCCGACGCTCGAGGCGCTGGTTGCGGCCGGGCACGAGGTGGTCGCGGCCTATAGCCAGCCGCCGCGCCCGGCGGGGCGGGGCAAGAAGCTGCAGCCATCGCCGGTGCAGCTTGCGGCAGAGGCCCACGGGATCGAGGTGCGCGTGCCCGTTTCGCTGAAGGGGGCCGAGGAACAGGCGGCGTTCGCGGCGCTGGGCGCGGACGTGGCGGTGGTTGCGGCCTATGGCCTGATCCTGCCGCAGGCGGTGCTCGATGCGCCGCGCCTTGGCTGCCTGAACGTCCATGGCTCGCTGCTGCCACGCTGGCGCGGGGCGGCGCCGGTGCAGCGCGCGATCCTGGCGGGCGACGCCGCCACCGGCGTGACGATCATGCAGATGGAGCGCGGGCTGGATACCGGGCCGATGCTCGCGACGGTGGAGACGCCGGTGGCGGGCAAGACGGCGGGCGAACTGACGACGGAGCTGGCCGAGAAAGGCGCGGCGCTGATGGTCGAGGTGCTGGCCGACATCGGCGTGCATCCGCCGGTGGTGCAGCCCGAGGAGGGCGTGACTTACGCGCACAAGATCGACAAGGCCGAGAGCCGGCTCGACTTCACTGCGAGCGCGGAGCAGGTCGAACGGCAGGTGCGCGCCTTTGCGCCGGCGCCGGGGGCGTTCTTCGAGCTGGAGGGCGAGCGCTATCGCGTGCTGGCGGCCGAGGTGGTTGAAGGCGGCGGCGCGCCCGGCACGGTAATCGACGCGGCGTTGACCATCGCCTGCGGTGGCGGGGCGCTGCGCCCGACGATCGTCCAGCGCGCGGGCCGGCCGGCGATGGACACGGCGGCGATGCTGCGCGGGCGGGCGATTGCGGCGGGGACGGTCCTTGGCTGATTCCATGACGTCTCAGCCTGTCGCGCCGTCGCAGAAGAAAAGCCCAGCCCCGAGCCAAGCCCGGGGTGACGATGTTGAAAGTGTGGTTCTGTGACGCGTTACGCCCTCACGCTCGAATGGGATGGCACGCCTTACATGGGGTTCCAGCGCCAGGCGCACGGGCCGTCGGTGCAGCAGGCTATCGAGGAAGCGGCCGAGACGGTGGTCGGCCATGCGGTGACGCTGCACGCCGCCGGACGGACCGACACCGGGGTCCATGCGCTGGGCATGCGGGCGCATTTCGACAGCGACAAGGCGCTGCCCCCGTTCCGGCTGTCCGAGGCGCTCAATGCGCGGCTGCGCATGGCGGGGCAGGCGGTGGCCGTTCTCGATTGCGTAGAGGTCAGCGAAGACTGGCACGCGCGCTTTTCGTGCATCAACCGCGCGTACGAATATCGGATTGCCAACCGCCGCGCACCGCTGACGCTGGAGGCCGGGCGCGCCTGGCGGATCGCGCGCGATCTCGATGCGGAAGCGATGCACCGGGCGGCCCAGGCGCTGGTGGGCAAGCACGATTTCACCACCTTCCGTTCGGTGCAGTGCCAGGCGGCAAGCCCGGTCAAGACGCTCGACCGGCTCGACGTGCGGCGCGAGGGCGATCACGTGATCATCGAGGCGGCGGCGCGCAGCTTCCTGCACCATCAGGTGCGATCGATGGTGGGGTGCCTGGCTCTGGTCGGTCGCAGCGAATGGCCGGTCGAACGCGTGGCCGAAGCGCTCGCCGCGCGGGACCGTTGCAAACTGGGACTGAATGCGCCACCCGAGGGGCTCTACTTCGTTAAAGCGAGCTATCCGGGAGAATCGTGATGCCAGAGACACGTGGTCTGCAACTGCTGTCGACGCTTGAGGAAAACGGCACGCTGACGGTCGAGATTGTCGAACAGACCTTGCCCGAGCCGACCGGTCATGAAGTGCTGATCCGGGTGGAAGCTGCGCCGATCAATCCGTCGGACCTTGGCCTGCTGTTCGGCCCTGCCGATGTCGAGAACGCGACCTACTCCCCGCGCAAGATCGTGGCGAAGATGCCCGAAGGCGGCACCCGCGCAATGAAGGCGCGCTGGGGCATGGCGATGCCGGTGGGCAACGAAGGCGCAGGCACGGTGATCGCGGCGGGCGATGCGCCCGAAGCGCAGGCCCTGCTGGGCAAGGTGGTGACCTGCATCCCCGGCGGCATGTATGCGCAGTACCGCATCGCCGATGCGCGCGGTTGCATGGTGTTGAACGACGGGACCAGCGCCGAGGACGGGGCATCGGCTTTCGTCAATCCGCTGACCGCGCTGAGCTTTGTCGAATGCATGAAGCGTGAAGGCCACACGGGCCTCGTCCACACGGCGGCGGCGTCGAACCTTGGCCAGATGCTGGTGCGCATCTGCCAGGAAGACAACGTGCCGCTGGTCAACATCGTGCGCAGCCCGGCGCAGGTGGCGATCCTGAAGGAGATCGGCGCAGAACACGTCGTCGACAGCAGCGCAGCCACCTTCCACGACGACCTTGCCGCAGCGCTTTCGGCCACCGGCGCGACGATGGCCTTCGATGCCACGGGTGGTGGCAAGCTGGTGACGCAGATCCTTTCGGCGATGGAAAAGGTCGCCAACGCGAATTCCGAATACAGCCGCTATGGTTCGAACAGCCCGAAGCAGGCCTATATCTATGGCCTGCTCGATCTTTCGCCCACGGTGCTGCAGTTGAACTTCGGGTTCAGCTTCGGGATCAACGGCTTCCTGCTGATGCCCTTCCTGCAGAAGATCGGCGAGCACAATGTCGAGCGTCTGCGCCAGCGCGTGCGCGACGGGCTGACCACCACGTTCGCCAGCAAGTACAAGGCGAAGGTGAGCCTTGACGAGGTGCTGACGCGCGACGCGGTGCTCGACTACAACGCCCGCCGCACCGGCGAGAAGTACCTGATTTTGCCCAACTGAGCCCGGCCGGGGGTCGAATCGTATAAGGGATTCGCCGCAGGTGAAGGCAGCAGGCTCCTAACCGTCAGCGTGTAGTCCGGGTGGTCTCGTACCATCGGAGTTCCGCTGGGGTTGGGAGATCCCTGCTTGATTGGCAAGTTACGCGATGCCCTGCTGCGCCATCCGCTGGCGATGGTCCACCTCATCCGGCATGAGGTGGAGCCGGCAGATCGCGAATGGTTCGAGCGCTCGCGCCTCCACCAGATCGACAGCGTACCGGTGGATGCCTTCGAAGTGGTGCGCGCCGGGCTGATGTTGCTCGTCGCCTCGCCGCGCGATCCGGTGCTGATCTTCGGCCAGATCGCCTGCGCGGCGCTGCTGATCGGTCTTATCAGGATCACTCGCCACCGGGCCGCAACGGGCGCATCGCCCCGCGTCCTGTTAGGCGCATGGTCGCGCTATCTCTATGTCCGGGCCGTGGCGATGACGATGATCAACGTCGCCATGCTGCTGGAGGTTTCGCCGGATCGGATGGTGCCGCTGGCCATGCTGATCGGTATCATCGGCACGCTTGATTTCTACGGCCAGTTCACCCTGCCGGTGCCAGGGGTCATCGCCGGCTGGATCGGCTGTGCGGGCTTTTCCGTCGCCATGGCGCTGCGGCCGGAAGTTGCGGGCTGGCTGGTGCTGATGGTCGGCGCACTGCAGGCGGCGTGGATCCACGTGCAGATGTTCAATCTGAACTACATGTACGCCACGCGGCGGCTGCGCACGCGCAAGCTGCAGACCGCGCACGAAACGATCCAGCTGCTGCTCAACCAGTACGACGAACATGGCAGCGACTGGCTGGTCGAAACCGATTCCAAGGGGCACATCGTCCAGCCGTCGGACCGACTTAGCCGCACGACCGGCATGTGCCCGCGCGAGCTCGAAGGGCGCAAGCTGGTCGACCTGTTCGAACGCGGCGCCGAGCGCGATGCGCTGCGCCGCGCCGCGCGGCAGATGAAGCCTTTCCGCGACCTGCCGATCACCTTTGCCCATGGCGACGATCTTCGCCACTGGTCGATATCGGGCTGTCCGATCTATGCCAGCAATGGCGAACATCGCGGCTTTCGCGGTTTCATCCGCGATGTGACCGACCGGCGCGAGGCGGAGAACCGCGTGCGCTATCTTGCCCAGCACGACCCGCTGACCGGGCTTGCCAACCGCGCCGAATTCCATGCCCGGCTGGAGCAGTTGATGGAGGACAAGCCGCGCGGGCGAAAAGTTGCGCTGCTGTTCATCGACCTCGACCACTTCAAGGCGATCAACGACAGCATGGGCCACGATGCGGGTGACCGCGTGCTGGTCGAGACCGGGCGGCGGCTGGTCGAGATCGCCGGATCGGGCGCGGTCGTGGCGAGGCTGGGCGGCGATGAATTCGCGGTGATCCTGCCGCGTGTCTCTGGCCCCGAGCAGGCGCTCGACACGGCCGACGCCTTCGTGCGCGGACTGGTCGAGCCGATCGCGATCGAGGGGCGCAAGGTGCAGGCCGGAGCCAGCGTGGGCGTGGCGATCGGCCCGGACCACGGCAGCGAAGGCGCACAGCTGCTGCGCGCGGCGGACCTCGCGCTCTATGACGCCAAGGCGCATGGGCGGGGCACGGCCTCGCTTTATCACGAAGGCATGCAGCGCGAGCTGCTGGAGCGGCGCGACCTGGAGGCGGACATGCGCGTCGCCTTTGCCGGCGGGCAGTTCCAGTTGCACTACCAGCCGCTGCACCGGCTCGACACCGATGCCATCGCCGGGTTCGAGGCGCTGCTGCGCTGGCATCATCCCGAGCGCGGCAACGTGCCGCCCGATGTGTTCATCCCGATCGCCGAGCAAAGCGGGCTGATCGTGCAGATCGGCGAATGGGTGCTGCGCGAGGCGCTGGCCGAAGCCGCGACCTGGCCGAAGGACCTGACCGTGGCGGTCAACGTCTCGGCGGCGCAGCTGCGGGGCGGGGAACTGTTGCGGCAGGTGGTCTCGGCGCTTTCGACCACCGGCTTCGATCCGCGGCGGCTGGAGCTGGAGATCACCGAGACGATGCTGATGGAGGACAGCGAGGCGCAGCTGCGGCTGCTGCACCGCCTGCGCGCGCTGGGCGTGCGCATCGCGCTCGACGATTTCGGCACGGGCTATTCCTCGCTCAACTACTTGCGCGCATTCCCGTTCGACAAGATCAAGATCGACCGCTGCTTCGTGACGGACCTTGCCCGCAACGACGAGAGCGGCGCCATCGTCGAGGCGGTGCTGGAGCTGGCCGCCAAGCTCAACATGCAGACCATTGCCGAAGGGGTGGAGGATACCGAACAGCTTGCCCGCCTGCGCGAACGCGGCTGCGAGCAGGTGCAGGGCTATCTGTTCAGCAGGGCGCTGCCGGCAAGCGACCTGCCGATCGAAAAGATATCGCGCAAGACGAGCGTGCCGTTGCCGGCCGTCGCGACGATTGTGGGCGAACCCCAGGGACTGCGGGTTTCGCCAGCGTTGCGACTGGCGACCGAAGGGACTTCGGCGCTGAAGGTCGATTGCGGGAATTAGCCCGGCCGCCTGGGGCGACCGGGACAATCAGGATCAAGCCTTGGCGACGACGCTTTCGGGCAGGTCCTTGCCAAACACGCGCTGGTAGTATTCGGCCACCAGGACGCGCTCGGTTTCGTCGCACTTGTTGAGGAACGACAGGCGGAAGGCAAAGCCCGCGTCGTTGAAGATCTGCGTGTTCTGCGCCCAGCTGATCACGGTGCGCGGGCTCATCACGGTGGACACGTCGCCCCCGATGAAGCCCTTGCGGGTGAGGTCTGCCACGCGGACCATGTTCGCGATCAGCGCCGGGTCCATGTTCGGCACCTTGCCGGTGACGACCGAGATTTCCGTTTCCGCCGGCAGGTAGTTGAGCGCGACGACGAGGTTCCAGCGGTCCATCTGGCCCTGGTTGATCGCCTGCGTGCCGTGGTAGAGCCCGCTGGTATCGCCGAGGCCGACCGTGTTGGCGGTGGCGAACAGGCGGAAGAACTTGTTCGGCCGGATCACGCGGTTCTGGTCGAGCAGCGTGAGCTTGCCTTCGGTTTCGAGCACGCGCTGGATCACGAACATCACGTCCGGACGGCCCGCGTCGTATTCGTCGAACACCAGCGCGGTCGGCGTCTGCAGCGCCCAGGGCAGCAGGCCCTCGCGGAATTCGGTGACCTGCAGTCCATCGCGCAGCACGATGGCATCGCGCCCGATCAGGTCGATGCGGCTGATGTGCGCATCGAGGTTGATGCGGATGCACGGCCAGTTGAGGCGCGCGGCAACCTGTTCGATGTGCGTCGACTTGCCCGTGCCGTGATAGCCCTGGACCATCACGCGGCGGTTGTAGGCAAAGCCGGCGAGGATCGCGAGCGTGGTGTCCGGATCGAACACGTAGCTTTCGTCGCGATCGGGCACGCGCTCGTCTGCGGCGGAGAACGCCGGGACCTTCATGTCGATGTCGATGCCGAAGGTTTCGCGGACATCGATTTCGGTGTCGGGCGCGGCGATCAGCGTCGTCGCGTGGTTGGTCGGAATCTCGCTCATCGCCTGTTCGCCTATACGGGGCGGGCAAGGCCTGCAATAATCTTTGGGAGAGGTTTGGGTCCGAGAGGGAGATTTTCATGAAGCTTTACGGCGCGATGATTTCGCCATTCGTCCGCAAGGTTGCGGTTGTCGCTACGGAAAAGGGCATTTCCTGGGAACTGGCGCGCGGCGGGCCGGGCGTGCCCGACCCCGACTTCCTTGCCGCCAGCCCCTTGGGGAAGATCCCCGCGATCGATGACGACGGGTTCACGCTGGCCGATTCGTCTGCAATCGCAACCTATCTCGATGCCAAATATCCCGAGCCGCGGCTGATCCCCGAAGACCCGCGAGGCCGCGGCCGGGCGATGTTCTACGACGAGTTCGCCGATACCGTGCTGGGCGCGGCGGGTCTCAAGATCCTGTTCAACCGGCTGGTCGGCCCCAAGCTGCTGAAGGTCGGCGGCGACGAGGCGCTGGCGTTGCAGGGCGAGGCGGAACTGCCGCGCTGGACCAACTGGTTCGAAAGCGTGGTGCCGGAGACGGGTTGGTTGCTGGGCGACACCTTCACCATCGCCGACATCTCGGTCGCGTCGCTGTTCCGCACGCTTGCCTATATCCGCCACGGCGTGGATGCCGAGGCGCGGCCGAAGACGGCGGCGTGGTTCGGACGCGTTGCGGCGCGCCCCGCCTGGGCCAAGGTCGCGGAAATGGAGGATGCCTTCGCCCAACGGATCATGGCGCTGGTGGACGCCTGAGCACGGCCGGCCCGGAGTGGGGTGCAGAGCGGGGCGCGCAGGCGGCCCCGCCAGCCTCTCGCTTAGACGCAAGCTTGCCCGTTCCAGTCGATCTGTCCGGTACGATGAACGGGCGGTCCCGAATCGGCTGTGGCGCGATGTGGCCCCGCTGGGCTGCCGGCGAAGCGGAGGAGTGCGCATCATGACGTGGATCGATGGTTACGTGATCCCCGTGCTCGAAGCGCGCCGGGCGGATTATGCCCGCATGGCCCGAACGGCCGCGCACGTGTTCATCAAGCATGGGGCCTTGCACGTTCTGGAAAGCTGGAGCGCTGACCTGCCGGCTGGAGAGGTGACCGACTTTCGCCGCGCGGTGGCAGCCGAAGAGGGCGAAGGCGTGGTCTTTTCGATGATCGTCTGGCCTGACCGGGCCACGCGCGATGCCGGACACAAGGCGGTGTTCGAGGACCCCCGCATGGCCGAGGCGATCGACATGAGCGTGTTCAATTCAAAGCGCATGATCATCGGTGGGTTCGAGGAGATCCTGTCGATGCGCGCATCCGGGGGAGAAGGGGCATGAGCAGGCAGGTACCGTTCGTCTGGTACGAACTGATGACGACCGATGCGGCTGGCGCAGCAGCGTTCTATGGCAAGGTGGTTGGCTGGACGGTGTCCGAGCCCGAACCGGGATCGCCGATGGATTATCGCATGATCCTGCGCGATGACGGCGCGCCCACCGGCGGACTGCTGGCGCTGACGGCGGAGATGCAGGCCGGCGGTGCCCGCCCGGCCTGGGTGCCCTATCTTGGAACGAGCGACTTCGATGCGACGCTGGCGGCGATCGAGAGCGACGGCGCCACCGTGCTGTTGCCGCGCACCGACATTGCCGAGGGCAGCTTTGCGATGGTGACCGACCCGCAAGGCGCGCCGTTCTACCTGATGCAGCCCCGGCCACCCGAAGCCAGTCCCGACGCACAGAGCCACGTGTGGGATCGCGCCAAGGCGCAGCACGCGCGCTGGAACGAGCTTGCCACCAGCGATCCGGCGGCGGCCAAGGCGTTCTACGCCCGGCATTTCGGCTTCGAATTCAACAGCGCGATGCCGATGGGCGCGGCGGGCGAATACAGCTTCATCGACTTCGACGGGCAGCAGCTGGGGCGGTGATGCCGATCATGGATCCGGCAAGGCCGCCATCGTGGCTGACCTATTTCGGCGTGCCTTCGGCAACGGCGGCCAAGGATGCGATCGAGGATGCCGGGGGCTTCGTCATGATGGGGCCGCACGAAGTGCCGGGTGGCGACTGGATCGTGGTGGGCATCGATCCGCAGGGCGCGGCATTCGGCGTGGTCGGCCCGCAAGGCAACTGACGTTCACGGGAGAGAGCCGATGGCCAGTTTCACCTTCTTCACCAACCCCATGTCGCGGGGCCAGATCGCGCGCTGGGCGCTGCACGAGGCTGCCGCCGACTACGAGACGGTGCTGGTGCCGTGGGATGCCAAGCCGCAGGCGCTGCTCGACGCAAATCCGATGGGCAAGGTGCCGACCTTGATCCATCATGGCGACGGCGGCGACCACGTGGTGAGCGAGGCAGCCGCGATCTGCCTCTACCTTGCCGAAGTGAGCCCCATGGCCGCGCTGGCGCCGCGGGACGAGGAGCGCGCGGCGTACCTGCGCTGGACCTTCTTTGCCGCGGGGCCGGTAGAGCAGGCGGTGACGGCGCGCAGCCTGGGCTTCGAGCCGAAGGGGCAGCAGGAAACCATGGCGGGCTTCGGCAGCTTCGACCGCATGGTCGAGACTCTTGCCGGGCACTTTTCCCAGAATGCCTATGTCTGCGGCGACCGTTTCACCATGGCCGACGTCTATGTCGGCAGCCAAGTGGACTGGGGACTGATGTTCAAGTCCCTGCCCGAACGTCTTGAATTCCTTGCCTATGCCGAGCGGTTGCGGGCGAGGCCTGCCTACCAGGAGGCCAAGGCGGTTGACGCCGACCTGATCGCGCAGGCGCAGTCATGAGCGCCGCCCCGGTAACGCTGTGCCTGTGGTACGAAGGCGATGCGCTCGACGCCGCGACATTCTACGCCCAGACCTTTCCGGACAGCGCGGTCATCGCGGTGCACGGCGCGCCGTCGGACTATCCCGACGGGCGCGAAGGCAGTGTGCTGACGGTCGATTTCACCGTGCTCGGCCTGCCGTGCATGGGACTGAACGGCGGTCCGGCGTTCAAGCACAGCGAGGCATTCTCGTTCCAGGTGGCGACCGACACGCAGGAAGAGACCGACCGCTACTGGAACGCCATCGTCGGCAACGGCGGGCAGGAATCCGCCTGCGGCTGGTGCAAGGACAAGTGGGGTCTTTCGTGGCAGATCACCCCGCGCGCGCTGACCGACGGCATGGCCGATCCCGATCCCGCCGTGCGCAAGCGCGTGTTCGAGGCGATGATGACAATGGGCAAGATCGACATCGCGGCGATCGAAGCGGCGCGAAAGGGGTGACCGGCGTGCTGCGGCTGCACGGCCACCCGTTCTCCTCATACTGCTGGAAGGCGCTGATCGCGCTCTACGCCAACGACACGCCGTTCGAGTTCGTGCAGACCTCGGGCGAGCTTCCCCTGAGCGCGCAGTTTCCGGGCATGGTCCACCCCGGCGGACACATTCCCGTGCTGGAAGACGGGGCGCAGGTGATCGTCGAGGCGACGTCTATCATCGAGCATCTTGCCGTCCACCATCCCGGCCCGGCGCCGCTGATCCCGACCGATCCGGCCGAGGCAGTGGTGGCGCGCATGCTCGACCGGGTGTTCGACAACTATGTCATGGGCAACATGCAGCGCGTGGTCGCGGCGCATCTTGCCAGCCGCGATGCGCCCGAGCTTGGGCTGCGCAGCGAACCCGACGCCGCCGAGATCGCGGCGGCCAAGGCGCGGCTGCGGCAGGCCTATGGCTGGCTCGAAAGCTGGCTGGGGCAGAACCGCCTGCCGCCGCATGTGAGCCTTGTCACCTGCGCGGCGGCGCCGAGCCTGTTCTACGCCGACTGGATCGAGCCGATCGGTGAAGATCAGCCGCGCTTGGGGGCCTTGCGCGCCGAATTGCTCGCGTTGCCGCCAGTGGCACGCTGCGTTGACGACGCCCGCCCGTTTCGCGCGTTCTTCCCGTTGGGCGCGCCGGACCGGGATTGAGACGCCGCGATTGAGGAGAAAATACGCCATGCACGAACTGTCGATCAGCCGCTTCATTGCCGCCTCGCCCGCTAAGGTTTGGGACGTGATGACCAACCGGCAGGGCGAATGGTGGTGCCCCAAGCCCTGGCGCGCCGAAGTCGTGGTGCAGGAACGGCGCGCGGGCGGCCGCGCTTCGCTGACGATGTATGGCCCGGATGGCGAAGTGGTGCCGAACGAAGGCATCTACCTCGCCTGGGACGAAGGGCGTCGCTTCGTGACCACGGACGCGGTGACGGCGGATTTCGTGCCTGCGGGGCCGTTCATGATCGGCATCTGGGAAGTCGTGCCCGAAGGCGATGGCGCGCGCTATGTCGCGAGCGCGCGGCACTGGACGCAGGAAGCGATGGAGCAGCACGCCGCGATGGGCTTCGTCGACGGCTGGGGTGCCTGCGCCGACCAACTGCAGGCGCTGTGCGAGAACGAGAGCGAGAGCTAGAGCTCCCGCAGCGCCTGCGCGGGCCGCGTGCGCAGCAGCGACAGCGATCCGGCGAGCGCCAGCACCAGCACCAGCGCCACCCCGGCGCCGAGCACGCCGAGCACGCGCGGCCAGTCGGGGAGCCAGGCGAATTCGAACAGCCGGGTCATCACCAGCCAGCCGGTCAGCGTGCCGAGCCCCAGCGCCACGGCGGCGAGCAGGGCGCAGAGCAGCCCGTATTCGGCCAGCAGCAGGGACAGCAACTGGCGGCGGCTCGCGCCCAGAACGCGCAGAATGACGGTGTCGTACTGCCGGCGTTCGCGCGCCGCGGCGATGGCGCCGGCCAGCACCGCCATCCCGGCCAGCACGGCAACGCTCGCGGCGGCCAGGATCGCCGTGCCCATCTGCGAAAGGATGTCGCGCACCTGGCCCAGCACCGGTCCGATCTCGATTACCGAGGACGAAGGCAGCGCGGCGACAAGGCCGGAAAGGATCGCGCGGCGCACTTGCGGCCGCTTGTCTTCACCCGGCAGGCTGACCGTGGCGGCAAGGTTGTGCGGCGCATCGGCGATGGCGTTGGGGCTGAACACCAGCACGTAGTTGAAGCCCATCGAGTCCCAGTCGATCCGGCGGAACGAGGCGATCGTCGCGGTGCGCTCGACGCCGAGCAGGGTCACCGTGATGCGGTCGCCCAGCTTCAGGCCGAGCACGTCGCGCAGCGCATCGTCAACCGAAACCAGCGGCTCTCCGGCATAGTCCTTTGGCCACCACCGGCCCTGGGTCAGCACGTTGCCTTCGGGCAGGTCCGCCGCATAGGTGATGCCGCGATCGCCGCGAAGGACCCAGGCATCGTCGGGGATCTGCTTGAGATCGGCCACGCGGATCATGCGGTCCTTCGGGCCATAGGCGACGACCGCGCCGCGCATCGCGGGCACGGTGCGGATCGTGGCTCCCGGCGCGGCCTTGCGCACCACGCGTTCGAATTGCGGCAAGGAAGCTGGCGGCACGTCGAGCACGAAGTAGTCGGGCGCCTTGGTCGGCACGCGTCGGGCGATGTTGGCATCGAGGCTGGTCTGCACGCTCGCCAGCAGGACGAACGCGGCAAGGCCGAAGCCCAGCGCGACGACCAGCGCCGAGGTCTGCGCGCCGGGGCGATGAAGGTTGGCGAGCGCCATGCGCGCGATCGTCCCGCGCGGACGCGGCAGGCGCGCGGCGAGGAGGGTGAGCCCGGCGCCCAGTGCGGCGAGCGCGAGGAACAGCGCGGCGGCTCCCGCCAGGAAACCCGCGGACAGCAGCATCTGCGGCGAGGTCAGCACGGCGAGCGCGACGATGCCGGTGATGCCCAGCGCCACCGGCAGCGCCGCCGCGCGCCATCGCGTGGCGAGCGGCGCGACGCGCGCGCGCATCAGCGCCATCGCGGGGAATTCGCGCGCGCGGATCAGCGGCGGGGCGGCGAACGTCAGCGCGATCAGCAGGCCGTAGGCAGCGGCAAGGGCAAGCGCGAGCGGATCGATCACCACGCCCGCCTCGATCGGCAGCAGGCCCTGCAGCGCGCGACCGATCAGCGGCGTGGTCGCCACGCCCAGCGCAAGCCCGGTGGTGATCGCCAGTACGGCGGCGACAACCAGCTGCAGCAGGAAAATGCGGGCTACGTCCCCGCTCGTCGCGCCGAGGATCTTGAGCGTGGCGATGCTCGAACGCCGTGCCTCGAGGTAGGAGGACACGCCGTTGCCGATGCCGATCCCGGCAATGGCGAGCGCCGCCAGCGCGACGAGGACGAGGAACTGCCCCATCCGCGAAACGAAGCGGTCGAGCCCGGGGGAAGCCTTGTCGCGCGTGCGGATCTCGAAGCCGGACACCGGGAACTTCGCCTTGACCGCATCGGCCAGCGCCTGCGGGTTCGCACCTTCAGGCAGGCGCACACGGTACTTGGTCCGCGCCATCGAGCCGACCTGCACGAGGCCGCTCGCCGCCAGCGCCTGTTCCGAGACGATCACCGTGGGGCCGAGCGCGAAGCCTTCGCCCAGGCGGTCGGGCTCGCTGCCGATCACGCCGCCGACGGTCAGCACGGCCTGCCCGATCTGCACCTTGTCCCCCGTGCGCACGCCGAGGCGGTCGGACAGGCCCGGTGCGATCCATGCAGTGAGGCCGGGTGGCGGTCCTGCCGCTCTGCCGCCATCGAGCGTGAAGCGGCCATAGAGAGGCCAGCGCGCGTCGACCGCTTTCAGCTCGACCGGAACCGTGGCGGAAAGATCGCCGGGGCGGCGGGCGAGCGCCTGCAGCCGGGTACCGACCGACAGCGTGCCGAGCCGGTCGAGCGCGGCGCGTTCCTCAGCAGTTGCGGTGCGCGCGGCGAGCGTGAATTCGATATCGCCGCCGAGCATCGCCTGTCCGCGCGCGGCAAGCTCGGTGCGGATCGCGCCGGTCAGCGTGCCGATCGCGGCCAGCGCGGCGGTGCCGAGCACGAGGCAGACGAGCAGGAGGCGCAGGCCCCGGAAGCGCCAGTCGAGCCCGCGGCGCGCCAGCCGCCAGGCGGTGGACCAGCTTATCGCCCCGTGATTGCTGGGCATCAGGCCGCGCTGTCCGAGGCGATGCGCCCGTCGGCAAGGCGGACGATGCGCTGGCAGCGGCGGGCGAGGTCCTCGTCATGCGTGACCATCACCAGCGTCGCCCCGGCGGCTTCGGCGCGGCTGAACAGCAGATCGGCAACGCCCGCGCCGGTTGCGGCATCGAGGTTGCCGGTCGGTTCGTCGGCGAACAGGATGCGCGGGGAAGGAGCGAGCGCGCGGGCGATGGCGACGCGCTGCTGCTCGCCGCCCGAAAGCTGGGTGGGGTAATGGTTCAGCCGGTGGCCCAGCCCGACCGCTTCCAGCGCGGCCCGCGCCGTATCCATCGCGCCCTCCGCGCCTGCGAGTTCGAGCGGGGTCGCCACGTTTTCGAGCGCGGTCATCGTCGGCAGCAGGTGAAAGGCCTGGAGCACGATGCCGATCCGGCCGCGCCGCGCTTCGGCAAGGCCATCCTCGGTCAGCTGCGCGAAGTCCTGCCCGGCGACGAGCAGCGTGCCCCCGCTCATCCGTTCGAGCCCGGACAGCACCGCCAGCAGCGAGGACTTGCCCGACCCCGAGGGCCCGAGCAGCGCGACCGTCTCTCCCACGCCGATCTCGAGATCGATGCCGCGCAGGATCTCGACCCGCGCCTCGCCCTGCCCCAGCGCGAGCGTGAGCTGCTTTGCGTGAATGACGGGGCCGGTGAGGAAGGGAGCGGGCGCTCTGGGATCGCTTGTCACGGGCGCGACCATGCCTAGATTGGTTGCCTGTCGCAACCTTCCCGAAAGACCCCGATGCGCCGTTCGTCGATTGCCCTTGCGCCTGTCCTGGTGCTCGCCGTGCCGCTCGCCCTTCCGCTTGCAGGCCTTGCCGGCTGCTCGCAGAAGGCGCCCGCGCCGGAGGTGGTGGCGACCGGCGCGCCTGCTGCGGCTGCGGCGACGGCGCCGGTTCCGGCCGATGCGCCGGTGATCCTGGCGTTCGGCGACAGCCTCTATGCCGGGTACCAGCTGCCACCGACCGACAGCTATCCCGCCAAGCTGGAAGGCGCGCTCAATGCCGAGGGGGTGAAGGCGCGGGTGGTCAATGCGGGCGTTTCGGGCGACACGACCGCCGCGGCGCGCCAGCGGCTCGCCTTCACGCTCGACAACCAGCCGGTCAAGCCGACGCTCGCGCTCGTGGGGCTCGGCGGCAACGACATGCTACGCGGCCTGCCGCCCGCCGAGACGCGGGCCAATCTCGACGCGATCCTGGCTGAGTTCCAGAAGCGCAAGATCCCGGTGATGCTCACCGGCATGCTCGCCGCGCCCAACCTTGGCGCGGATTACGTCAAGGCGTTCAACCCGATCTGGCCGAGCCTTGCGAGGAAGTACGATGCGCCGCTCGTGCCGTTCTTCCTCGCCCCGGTGCTCGGGCAGGACAAGCTGCTGCTCGAAGATCACGTCCACCCCAACACCCAAGGCGTTGAGCGCATCGTCGCGGCAACGAAGGATGAGGTCGCGAAGGCCCTGAAGGCAGCCGAAGCGCGGAAATAGAGCGCCATTCCGGAACAGGGCTGCCCTGACTTGTCGAAGCGCCACTTTCCTTCGCGAGCCTGCGCCAGGTTCCAAGAAAAGGGCAGTGCTTCGACAAGCTCAGCACAGACGGATTTGGGGATCGAGCGGAGGATGGTCCACCAAGCCCGCTTGCTCTGAGCTTGTCGATGAGATGCGTTACTTTGCGGGTCTGCGCCGGGTTTCAAGAAAAGGGCAGTGCTTCGACAAGGTTAGCTTAGGCGGATTTGGGGATTGAGCAGAGGACGGTCCCCACACCCGTCTGCCCTGAGCCTGTCGAAGGGCCGCTTTCCTTTGCGCACCCGCGTCGGCTTTCAAGAAGAGGGCAGGCCTTTGGGCCTTCACACCCGCTCGACGATCCCGTTGGCGACTTTCCACACCGCCGCCTGGCCCTCAATCTCGGCGAAGGGGGCGAGTTCGGTGCCGGTCATCCACACCTGCGCGCCGGATGCGGCGAGGCGCTCGTACAATGCCGCGCGGCGCACCGGGTCGAGATGGGCGGCGATCTCGTCCAGCAGCAGCAGGCGCGGGCGTTCGGCGCTGGTCAGCGCGGCGTGCGCGAGCACGATGGCGATCAGCATCGCCTTCTGCTCGCCCGTAGAACAGTCGGCGGCAGGCGCGTTCTTGGCGGCGAGCGTGACGGCAAGATCGTCGCGGTGCGGGCCCGTCAGGGTGCGCCCGGCGGCGCGGTCGCGGCGGCGGCCTTCGCGCAAGGATCGGCGCAAGGCATCGGGATCGGCCGGCGTTTCGCTGGCGTAGGCGAGGGCGGGGCGGGCGAAGGGTGCCTCGGGCTGCGTCGCGATCTCGCGCGCCAGATCGGCGACGAGCGCGCGGCGCGCCTCGGCCAGCGCGGCGCCGTTTTCAGCCAGCTGCGCCTCCAGCGCGTCGAGCCAGGCAGGGTCGGGCTCGGCGGGGTCTGCCAGCAGGCGGTTGCGTTCGCGCAGCGCGGTTTCGTAGCGTGTGGCGGTGCGCGCATGATCGGGGCGCAGTGCCAGCACCAGCCGGTCGAGAAAACGGCGCCGATCGCCGGGGCTCTCGGCGAAGAGCCGATCCATCGCCGGGGTCAGCCAGGTGATCGAAAGCCAGTCGGCCAGCCGCGTTGCCGGACCCGCCGCGCCATTGATGCGCACGCTGCGGCTGTTGGGGGCGGCGGGCGTGGTCGCGGTGGCGAGCGCGACGTCGCCGTGCTCCATTTCGGCCGTCACGGCGAATGTGCCATCGCCGCTGCGCCCGGCCATTTCTGCAGCAGCGGCGCGGCGCAGGCCCTTGCCCGGCGCGAGCAGGCTGATCGCTTCGAGCACATTTGTCTTGCCCGCGCCGTTCTCCCCCACCAGCACGTTGAACCCGCGCGTGTCCTCAAGCCGGGTGGCGGCATGGTTGCGGAAATCGCGCAAGGTCAGGCGAGTGAGGGCCATGGCTGCGGCGTTAGTGCGTCTGCGCCCAGCGCGCAAAGGTCATCTGGGGAGTGATTTCCCATCGTCATGCCAGCGAAGGCTGGCATCGCTATCGTCTGGCCGCCCGATCAGCCCAATCATTCCAGCCCGTTCTCGGGTTTTGCCGGTGCTGGATCACCAGATAACAGCACCATGACCACAGCGATGCCAGCCTTCGCTGGCATGACGAGAGGGGGAGCGGCAACCACGCACGACCTTAACGTCATCCCGGGCTCGACCCGGGATCCCGCTTTCTTGCCTCCGCCTGCCATAGAAGCGGGACCCCGGGTCTAGCCCGGGGTGACGGGTAAGCAGGTGTGGCTACACCGCGTGCCTCTGCGCGATGCGCAGCGCAGTGATCAGGATGTAAATGAACGGCACGGGGATGGTGAAGGCGATGGCCGGGCGCTGGAAGTACTGGGCGCAGGCGACGAGCACCAGGAAGCAGCCGAGCACCGCGACCACCGCGCCAAGGATCAGTGCGAGGCCCTTCCAGTGCACCGGCACGTATCCGAACAGCCATTTGCGGAACCAGATCTCGCGGTCCATCAGCCCTGCCCGCGCTCCAGAAGTCCGTGCTTCTTCAGGCAGTGGCGCAGCTGGTCGTAGGTGAGGCCCAGCGCCTTGGCGGTCTGGCGCTGGTTATAGCGGTTGCGACCCAGGTGATGTTCCAGGATCGCACGCTCGTGCGCCTCGACCGCGCTGCGCAGGTCGGCGATCTCGTCGAGCGCGTGGGGCAGGGCGTGGGTGGCGGGGCGCAGCGGGGTCGCTGCCGGGGCATCGTTGGCGGGGGCCGGAGCCGGGGCGTGGGCCGCGTGGGCATTCGCCGGCTTCCACGGGCTTTCGAACGGATCGAACTGGACATGGCCGATCGGGGCGGAAGGATCGTCCCAGCGATAGACCGCGCGTTCGACCACGTTGCGCAGTTCGCGCACGTTGCCGGGCCAGGCATAGTGTTCGAGCTGGTCGGCGACGTGCGGGGCAAAGCCGGGCCAGGCGTCCCAGTGCAGTTCCGCCGCCATGCGACGGGCGAAGTAGTCAGCCAGCACGGCGATGTCACCCTCGCGCACCCGCAGCGGGGGCAGGGTGATCACCTCGAAGCTGAGGCGATCGAGCAGGTCGGCGCGGAAGCGGTTCTGGGCCGCCATCTTCGGCAGGTCCTCGTTGGTCGCGGCGACGATGCGCACGTCGACCCGGATCGGGCGGCTCGCGCCGATGCGCGTGACTTCGCCATATTCGACCGCGCGCAGCAGCCTCTCCTGCGCGCCCATCGACAGCGTGCCCAGTTCATCGAGGAACAGCGTGCCCTTGTCGGCTTCCTCGAAGCGGCCGGCGCGGGCGCGGGTGGCGCCGGTGAAGGCGCCCGCCTCGTGCCCGAACAGCTCGGCCTCGATCAGCGTTTCGGGAAGCGCGGCGCAGTTCATCGTGACGAGCGGTTCCTGCCAGCGCGTCGACAGGCGGTGGAGGCGTTCGGCGATCAGTTCCTTGCCGGTGCCGCGTTCGCCGATGACGAGGACGGGACGGCGCATCGGCGCGGCGCGGCTGGCACGTTCCACCGCATCGAGAAAGGCACCCGACTGGCCGATGAACTGGACTTCGCGATCCACGCTTTATGCCCTCTTCTCAATCGCGCGCCAAGGGATGGCATATTTTCCCAACCTTGCGCAAGATTTCCCATCGGGTTCACGCTCCGTGATGGCAAAATCGCCGGAAATCAGGGGTTCGCGCAGTTTGGCACGCGCCTTGCTGAAAGGTGAACAACACCGCCGGACCTGATCGGCGGCCACCGGAGAAAACCCATGTACACCGCCCGCTTCTTCTCGACCAAGCTCGGCCGCGCAAGCCTCGCCAGCATCATGGCGATGGTGGCGATGAACTGCTTCGCGCTGAGCCAGCAGCTCCACGCCGCGCCGCAGGTGCTGGCATCGAGCGCCGCGATCACCGGGGAGCTGGCGTGACCGTGGACCTGACCCCGATCGGCCCGGACCGCCGGGCGGGCGCCGAGGGCCGCACCTCGCGCTTCGACGCGGAAATCGACGCGCTGCGCCAGCGCCAGTCGACCACCCGTGAAACTTTCACCCGCGACGCGGCCGGCCAACCGCGCGCTTCCTTCACGACCGGAGTAAACCTGATGGGCATCTTTTCGCGGACGCGCGATATCATTGCCGCCAATTTCAACGACTTGCTCGACAAGGCGGACGATCCCGCCAAGATGATCCGGATGATCATCATGGAGATGGAGGAAACGCTCGTGGAAGTCCGCGCGTCGGCCGCCCGCACCATTGCCGACCAGAAGGAAATGCAGCGCCACGTCGCCAAGCTCGACCGCCTGCAGGCCGACTGGGCCGACAAGGCACAGCTTGCGCTGTCGAAGGACCGCGAGGACCTCGCCCGCGCCGCGCTCGTGGAAAAGAAGAAGGCCGGCGACATGGCCGCGCAGCTCCAGTCCGAAATCGCCGTGCTCGATGATTCGATGCGCGCTTACGAACAGGACATCGAAAAGCTGCAGACCCGCCTGCGTGAAGCCCGCAGCCGCCAGACCGCGATCGCCGCGCGCCTCGAAAGCGCCGAGAACCGCGTCCGTCTGCGTTCGCTGCTGACCAACGAACGCGTCGATGAAGCGCTTGCCCGCTTCGACCAGCTCGAACGCCGCGTCGATTATGCCGAAGGCCGCGCCGATGCGCTGAGCCTGGCCGATGGCACCGCACCCAATCTCGCCGACGAGATCGCCGCGCTCGCCGGGCAGGACAAGATCGACGAGGAACTCGCCGCGATGAAGCGCGCGCTGGGCAACTCTGGCAACAAGGATGGCCAGTGATGGAAGACGTCGTCGTTCCGCTCGTCGCGATCCTCGGCATCTTCGTCGGGATGCCCTGGGTGATCCTGCACTACATCACCCGCTGGAAGACCGCCGCCACGCTCACTTCGGGGGACGAGGCGCTGCTCGAGGAACTCTACCAGCTCGCCCGCCGGCTCGATGAGCGCATGGATACGGTCGAGCGCCTGGTCGCTTCCGACAATCCCGAATTCCGTCCGGCGCGGATCGTCCACGACCGCGATACCGACAACCAGAAGCTGCGCGAGCTCGATCGCATGCTCGCCGAAAAGAGGGGGACCCTGTAAATGTCCGCGCAACGCACTCGCTTCTATCGTGACAAGGTCAACGGCAAGTTCATGGGCGTCGCGGCGGGCATCGCCGACTATACCGGCGTCGACGTGCTCTGGGTCCGCCTCGGCCTGATCATCGGCACGGTCTGCGGTATCGGCTTCCTGCCGATCGTCTACCTCGTGCTCGGCTTCCTGTCCGAAAAGAAGCCGGCCTATCTCTACAGCGACCGCCAGGAGGAAAAGTTCTGGCAGGGTGTGCGGCAGAGCCCGGGGCGCACCGCCCGCGAAGTCCGTGCCCAGTTCCGTGACATCGATCGCCGTCTGGCCGATGTCGAAAGCTTCTACGTTTCGTCCAATCCGCGCCTTTCGGCCGAGATCGAAAGCCTGCGCTGACCGCTGCCACGCGTCGCGCGCTCAAGGGGGAAATCATGGACCATCAATCACTTGCACTGCTGATCCCGCTGGCGCCGTTTCTGCTGGCCGGGTTCGCGATCTGGACCAAGCACAACCGCAAGGTGGAAGAGATCCGCGCACAGAACACCGCCGAAAAGGCCGCGCAGTACGCCGCGCAGAACCAGGCGCTGGAAGAGCGGGTCCGCGTGCTCGAACGCATCGTCACCGATCGCGGCTACGATGTGGCCACGCAGATCGAGGCGCTGCGCGACGTGCGCCGGCTAGAGGACCGGCCGGGGCAGCCCGAAGGCCACGCCTGAGCAGCGTCCACCACGGCAAGATACAAAGGGGAGTAGTCACATGCCGTTCGATCTTTCGCCTGCGATGATCGGCGTTCCCGCCATCGCCATCACCGTCGGCTGGGTGGTCAACACCTGGCTCCGCGTCCGCCACGGCTACCCGCTGGAAAATTCCTGGGGCAAGCCGGTCTATCCCAAGACGTCGAGCGCCGAACTGGAGCGCATCGCGCTGCTGAGCCAGGAAAACGCGCAGCTGCGGGCGGAACTGGGTTCGGTCAAGGACCGCCTCGGCAACGTCGAGCGGATCGTCACCGATAGCGGCTACGCCCTGACCCACCAGATCGAGGCGCTGCGTTCCGAAGGACGCGCGCAATGAATTGGGCGGGGCCAGAATTCGTCCTGTCGATCGTGGCGATCTCGACTGCGGGATGGCTGATCAACAACTGGGTACGCGCCCGTCATGGCTACGCGCTGGAAGACGAATGGGGCGGCAAGACCCCGCGGGCCGACGATGAGGCCATCGGCAAGTTGCGCACCGAAAATGCCAACCTGCGCGAACAGCTTGATCGCGCCCACGATCGCCTGGCCAATGTCGAGCGGATCGTCACCGACAGCGGCTTCGACGTGAGCCGCCAGATCGACGCCCTACGCGAAGGAAGAACGCAATGACCGGGATGGAAGTCTTCGCGCTGTGCGCGGTGGTCCTGCTGCTGATCTGCGCGATGGGCATGGGGCTGGAAGCGTACAAGCGGCGGATGGACCTGCGCGAAAAGGAGGTCGAACTCCTGGCCGCGCGCACCGCCGAAAAGGCCGCGCAATATGCCGCCGGTGCCGAACGGCTGGAACAGCGGGTTCGCGTGCTGGAACGCATCGCCACCGACCGCGCGGCGCAACTGGCCGAAGCGATCGATCGCGTGGGCGATCACGCCGGCGAACACAACCCGGCCCTGGCCGGACAGATCGAAGCGCTGCGCGAAGCGCGGGCGAACTGAGGATACTACCGTGGGCTTCTGGACTTCCGTTGTTGCGATCGTCGCGATCATCGCCTGGGCCACAACCCGCCAGGCACGCTTTCGCAACCAGTCGGGCGCGCCGATTTCGGGCAGCGATCCCGTGTACACCGCGCAGCTCGAGCGCGAAGTCGCCGACTTGCGCAAGCGGCTCGAGGTGCTGGAACGCATCGCCACCGATGGTGCCGAGACACGCCGCCTTGCCAACGAGATCGAATCCCTGCGCGACCGGTAATCCTGTCGCCAGCCAAAGCGGAGACCGCCGATGACCATTGCATCGATCGACACCATCGTGGTGACGCTGGCCGCCCTTGCCGGTCTGGTCGTCGTGGCCCGGACCCTGACCCGCGCCTGGGAGCGCTGGCTCGAATGGAAGCGGCTCGAGCTCGAGCGCAGCGGCGGGGGCGATCCCGTCGTCTCCAGCCGGATCGAGATGTCCGACTTGCGCGAACGCCTGCGCAAGCTTGAAGCGATCGCCGCCGGGGTGGACCTGTGAGCCGCGCCAGCGACGGCGCCAAGGCGGGCATCGGCCTTGGCAGCGCGCTTGCGGTCACGATCTCGTGGAGCCTCCACAAGTCGGTGATCTGGGCGGCGATCCACGGGGTGCTGTCGTGGTTCTACGTGATCTACTACGTCCTCATGCGCCCCGGCGGCCTTTCGGGGTGATGGACGGCGGGCGAGCCGCTCGCTAGAGCCGGAGCCCATGCGCAGTCTCGAAGACATCCTCGAAGAGTACGAATTCCTCGATGGCGATGAACGCTATCGCCTGTTGATCGAGCTGGGGCGCGAGCTTGAGCCGATGCCCGATGCGCTCAAGACCGACGCCACGCTGGTGCGCGGCTGCTCGGCCAGCGTCTGGGTCTATCCGGTGGCGCAGGAGGGCGGCGCGGGCCTGCACTTCCTTGCCGACAGCAACGCCGCGATCACCAAGGGCATCGTCGCGCTGGTGCTTGCGGCGGTGCAGGACCGGCCCGCCGCGGAAGTGGCCAAGACCGATATTGCGGAGCGCTTGGCGCCGTTTGATCTCAAGAACCAGCTTTCGTCGAACCGCACGCAAGGGGTGCCGAACATGATCGCGTTGGTGCGCGATCACGCCGCGCGCCTTGCCGCCGCGGCGAACTGAAGGGCGCCCGGGCTTGCGCCGGCACTTGTGGACGGGCGCGGGGCTGGCGTTCGTCGGCATCGGTGCCGTCGGCGCGTTCCTGCCGCTGCTGCCCACGGTTCCGTTCCTGCTGCTTGCGCTGTTCTGCTTTGCGCGCGGCAATCCAGCATGGGAACAGCGCCTGCTCGATCACCCGAAGTGGGGGCCGCCGCTTGTCGAATGGCGCCAGCGCCGCGCAATCCCGCGTCGTGCCAAGGTCGCCGCGCTTTGCGCCATGGCGGTGAGCGTGGCGGTCACGGCGGCGACGGCCGGCTGGCCCTGGGTGCTGATCCCGGCGCTGGTCATGGCGCTTTCGGGCACCTGGATCTGGACCCGCGCCGAATAGGCGATCAGGCCCGTCGCATCTGCGCGGCCACGAAGAAGGCGAGCGCGAGGCCCACCGCCCCGCCGAAGATCACGCCACCAGCGGCCAGTCGCGCCGCCGTGTCGTCCGCGCCGTAGAGCGCGGGATACCAGGTCATCGCCACGCCATCGCACAACAGCGCTGCCGTTGTCGCCAGCGTGTAGCCCGGCACCACCTGGTCGGCGCCAAGCCCGCCCAGCCGGCGCAGCAGCAGTACGAAGGGCAGGGTGCCCGGCACGGTGGCGGCAAACACCAGCGCGCCCGTGCTTCCGCCCAGCAACTGCGCATCGCTCAACGCCCGCAGCAGCACCGCCGCCGCGTACCACAGCACGATGCCTGCAACGATCATCACGCCCGATTGCCGGGCGCTGAGCGCGGCGGATCCGGCAGGGGCGTGATTGGAAGCAATGGCGTTCATGGCAATCTCCCGAGTCTTTGTAGCGGTCGCTACATTCCTACACCGATGTAGCAGCCGCTACAAGAGCCTGCTACGAGCGCGTGGATGATCGATCGCGAAACCCGCCGCAGCGAAGTCGAAGACAAGCTGGCCGCGCATGTGCTGGCGCATGGCCTCGGCCGCACCTCGGTGCGCGATCTCGCTGCCGCGGCGGGCACCAGCGACCGCATGCTGCTCTACTACTTCGCGGACAAGGCCGAGGTGGTGTCGGTCGTGCTCGCGCGGATCGCCGCCGACATGGCGCAGGCGCTGGATGCCGCGCTGCCCGAAGGCGAGCGGCTGCCGCCCGCAGACCTGCTGGCCCGCGTCGGCGTGATGGCCTCGAGCGCGGCGATGCGGCCCTACATGGAACTGTGGAGCGAGATCGCGGCGAAGGCCGGGCGCGAGGAAGCGCCGTTCGCGGCCATTGCCGATGCCATCGCCGCGGGTTTCCGCGCCTGGGCCGATTCCCGGCTGGCGATCGCGGACGATGCGCGGCGTTCGGCCATGGCGGCGCTGATGATCGTGGCGATCGATGGCGCCGCGCTGCTCGCCCCGATGGCCGGCGGTACCATCGCGCGCGACGGGCTGGCGCTGCTGGGCGAATTGCTAGACGGGCATTGTTCCTGATTTGTTCTTATCGTACCATCGGCTTCGGGAGGCATGCCACGGAGTTGAATGGCGATGGTTACGGTTACGGTGGCGAAGGCTGCCGGCTCTATGCTCTGGTTCGACCGGCTGGTCACGCTGGCGGGCGCGCTTGCCTGGCCGCTGGCACTGGTGCTGGTTGCGCTGCTGTTCCGTGCGCACTGGATCGCGCTGCTCCACCGGCTCGACGAACTGCGCTGGGGGGACAAGTCCGCCCGCTTTTCCCGCCGGCTCGACCGGCTGGAACGCGCAGCGCCATTCCCGCCGCCACTGCCCGCTCCGGAAGATGAGCCGGACCTCGCGCTATCGGGCGATCACGCACGCTTCCTGCAATTGCTGGAACTGTCGCCCAGCGCGGCCGTGCTCGATGCCTGGAGCCGGGTGGAAGACGGGCTGTCCCGGCTTGCCCGGCGGGGCGGGGGCGATGCGCTCGATCGCCGGGTGCGCGCGCAAGTCGTCGAACTTGCCGCCCTGCGCGCCGCCGCCACCCGGGGCGAGGCGGTGACCGTGCCCGACGCGCTGCGCTTCCGCACCGCCGCCAAGCGCGTTCTCAACGAGATCAATCTGGCGTGACGGCATCCTTCGCGCGCTGCGGCAGCACCGCGACGAGAAGCACGATCACGGCGAGCAGCACCGCCGATGCGATCGGACGGCTGAATTCGAGCCCACCCTTTGCCACCGGCTTGTCGAGGAAATCGCCGACCGTCGCGCCCAGCGGCCGGGTCAGGATGAAGGCCGCCCAGAACAGCGCCACGCGGTTGAGCCGGGTCAGGAAGTAGAGCGCCGCGATCACCGCCAACGCGATCGCGAACAGCGTCGCCCCGCCGAGATAGCCAAGGCCGTTGGTGTCCGCCGTCCAGTCGCCCAGCGCGGTACCCAGCGTCTGCGACATCGAGATCGTCAGCCAGTAGAACCATTCGGACCGCCGGTCGATCAGGTGGTCGACCTTCACCGCGCCGGTTGCGAAATGCCATGCCGCCAGCGACGCGATCACCAGCGCCAGCAGCAGCGCCGAACCCCCGGCATAGCCGATGCCCAGCGACCGCGTGGCGAAGTCGGCCAGCGTCGTCCCCGCCGTGGTCGATGCGATGATCGTGGCCCAGTAAAGCGCGGGGTGAAAGCGTTCGGCCCGGACCTGCGCCGTGGCCAGAACCAGCAGCACGGCGACGAAGATCGCGGTGCTGGCAAGATAGCCGAAGTCGAACGTCATCGACAGCGTGTCGCCGGCGGTTTCGCCAAGCGTGGTGGCGAGGATCTTGACGATCCAGAACGAGAGCGTGGCCGCAGCGACCTTGCTTTCGCGCGCTTGCTGCATCGGCGCTAAACTCAATCCACCGCTTCGCGCAGCACCGCGATGCCCCGGTCGCGCTGTTCCTTCAGCTCCTGCTTCAGCACGGCGGGATCGCGGGCGAACACGAAGCCGAAGCTGACGCCGCCTTCCTTGCCCTGCGTCGCATGGTGCAGCTTGTGCGCCTGCACCAGCCGCTTGGCATAGCCGCGCTTGGGCACGTAGCGGAACCAGCGCTGGTGGACCAGGCCGTCGTGGATCGCGGTATAGATCACGCCATAGAACAGGATGCCAAGGCCGATCCACGTACCCGGCCACCACGCGTTTGCGCCCAGCACCAGCGGACTGCCGAGTGCGAACATCGAAATCGACATGGCCGCGCCGACCAGCGCGTAAAGGTCGTTCTTCTCGAAGAAGCCGTCGTGGCGTTCGTGGTGGTCGCGGTGCCAGTTCCAGCCGAAGCCATGCATCACGTACTTGTGGCTGCTCCACGCCACCAGCTCCATGGCGAGCACGGTGGCGATGACGATTCCGATGGCAAGCACGCTATCCATGGGGACGAGCCTCTACTCCCTTGCGCGACAAACCGCGACACTTTCTCGCTCGGTTGAGACAACCAATTTCGCGGGCGTTCATTGTCATTGCGACATGTTCCTGAGGGTGAGCGGCACGAAATTCCGCCGCCCGAAAGTGAAAGGACCGACAGTCATGAAGAAGATCGTTCTTGCCGCCCTCGTCCCCGCCGCACTGCTCTCGGCAGCCGCTCCGGCCAGCGCGCAGGCCTGGGGTCACCGTGACGATGCCGCCCGCTACACGCCCGTCCGCAACGACGACGTCCGCCGCGATATCGACGGCCTGCGCTTCCAGATCGACCGCGCCGAACGCAACCGCGCCATTTCCCGCCGCGAAGCCGATGGCCTGCGTCGCCAGGCCCGCGATATCCAGCGCCAGTACGCCTACATGTCGCGCGGCGGTCTTGACCGTGGCGAATATCGCACCCTTCAGCGTCGCGTCGCCGAAGTGCGCGGCCACCTGCGGATGGAACGCTGGGACCGCGACGGCCGCCGCGGCTAACCCCCACTTTGCGTAATTAAATTACGCCAACGGGCAACAAGGCGCGCCTTTCCTGCTTGAATTGCGGGGAAGGCGCGCCTAACCGCGTGCCATGGCCAAGACTCCGCGCACGCTCTACCAGAAGATCTGGGATTCCCACGTCGTCGAAGATCGCGACGATGGCACCAGCCTGATCTACATCGACCGCCATCTCGTGCACGAGGTGACGAGCCCGCAGGCATTCGAAAGCCTGCGCGCCGCTGGGCGCAAGGTGCGCCGCCCGGACCTGACGCTCGCCGTCCCCGATCACAACCTGCCGACCACCGCGCGCCTCGATGCGGCGGGCAACCGCCTGCCGATCGCCGATCCGGAAAGCGCGCAGCAGCTCGCGATGCTCGAGAAGAACGCCCCTGCCTTCGGCATCCGCTATATCGGCGCGACCGACCGCGAACAGGGCATCGTTCACGTCGTCGGCCCCGAACAGGGCTTCTCGCTGCCCGGCGCCACGATTGTCTGTGGTGACAGCCACACCGCCTGCCACGGCGGCCTGGGCGCACTCGCCTTCGGCATCGGCACCAGCGAGGTCGAGCATGTGCTCGCAACGCAGACCCTGCTGCTCAAGCGGTCGAAGGCCATGGAAGTGCGCGTCGAAGGCGAGCTTGCCCCCGGCGTTTCGGCCAAGGACGTGGTGCTGCACATCACCGGCGTGCTCGGCGCATCGGGCGGCACCGGCTACGTCATCGAATATACCGGCAACGTGATCCGCGACCTGTCGATCGAAGGGCGCCTGACCGTGTCGAACATGGCGATCGAACATGGCGCGCGCGCCGGCCTGATCGCGCCCGACCAGAAGACGTTCGATTACCTCAAGGGTCGTCCCTATGCGCCCAAGGGCGCCGAATGGGACGCCGCCGTTGCGTGGTGGACCAGCCTCGCCACCGATCCCGGTGCCACGTACGACAAGGTGGTCACCATCGACGCGGCGGACATCGCGCCTTCGGTCACCTGGGGCACCAGCCCGGAAGACGTGTTGCCGATCACGGGCGTGGTCCCAGCGCCTGAAAGCTTCGCCGATGCATCGAAGCAGGACGCCGCGCGCAAGTCCCTCGATTACATGGGCCTCGTTCCCGGCCAGCGGCTGCAGGACGTCGAGGTCCAGAACATCTTCATCGGCAGCTGCACCAACAGCCGCATCGAGGATCTGCGCGCCGCCGCTGCGGTGCTGAAGGGCCGGCGCAAGGCCGACAACGTCCGCTGGGCGATCGTCGTGCCGGGTTCGGGACTCGTCAAGGAACAGGCCGAAGCCGAAGGGCTCGACCGCGTGTTCACCGAGGCCGGTTTCGAATGGCGCGAGCCGGGTTGCTCGGCCTGCCTCGGCATGAACCCGGACAAGGTGCCTGCGGGCGAACGCTGCGCGTCGACCAGCAACCGCAACTTCGTCGGACGGCAAGGGCCGGGCGCCCGAACCCACCTCGTCAGCCCGGCAATGGCCGCCGCCGCCGCCGTGACCGGCCGTCTGACCGACGTGCGCGAACTGGTCTGATCGTTTACAGCGCAAGGACCACCGTCTAGCCTCGCTCCCGCTGACGGGAAGGGGGCGAGGATGGAACTGATCAAGGGCGTGCGCGCGCAGGAGCGGCTGTACGGCGGCGTGCTCTGGCTCGTCTCGTTCGTCTTTGCCGGGTTCCTGATCGGCCTCGGCAACCTCGTCATCGGCGATCTGCCGCTGGTCGATGAAAGCGTGATCGCCGCGCCATCGGGGCCGTCCCCGGTCCAGCGCGATCTTCGGCGCCAGCTCGATGCCGCAACCGTCGACGCCGCGCGGATCGACGACCGGCTGGAGATCCAGCGCCTGCAACTGGCGCAGGCGCAGCGCGCCTCGCAGACGGCAAGCGAGACCTTCAGCGCATGGATTGCCGCGCGCACCGCCACCACCGATCCGCAGCAGGACCCTGAAGTCCTCTCGCGCACCCGCGCGCTCGAACAGCTCAAGGATACCGAGCGCACGATCCAGGGCCGCATCGCCACGCTGGAGAACGAAAAGGCGCCGCTCGAACAGCGCATGATCGCGCTGCGACAGGCGCAATATGCGGCCGAGCGCGATGCGCTGCCCGCGCAGGAACGGGCGCGCTTTGCCCAGGAGCTGCGCGTGTTCGGCCTGCGCCTTGCCATCACCCTGCCCATGCTGGGGGCGGCGGTCTGGCTCTTCCTGAAGAAGCGGCAGAGCGACTACTGGCCCATCGCGCGCGGCTTCGTGCTGGCCGCCGTGTTCGTGTTCTTCGTTGAGCTTGTGCCGTACCTGCCGAGTTACGGCGGCTATGTCCGCTATGCCGTGGGCATCGTGCTGACGCTGGCGGCCGGGCATTTCCTGATCCGCAACATGCGCGCCTGGCTTGCCAGCCGGCAGGCGGCAGAAGCCCAGAACGAGGCCGAGCGGCGCGCCCGGGTCGATCAGGACGAAGCCTTTCGCAAGATGGCGGCCAAGGTCTGCCCCGGCTGCGATCGCCCGATCGCGAGCACGGGCGATGCCGAAGCCAACTTCTGCGTGCATTGCGGGCTAACGCTGTTCGACCACTGCCACGCCTGCAACACGCGCAAGATGGCCTTTTTCCGCTATTGCATGACTTGCGGCACGCCGTCGGACGACAAGGCAACCGCGCCCGCGTGAACCACAGCCTCAAATCCGCCTTCGCCCCTGTCGTTTCCCCCGATACCCGCGTGCTCGTCTGCGGCAGCCTGCCGGGCGAAGCCTCGCTCAGGGCAGGGCGCTATTACGCCAATTCGCGCAACCAGTTCTGGCAACTGATCGGCGGCGCAATCGGGTGCGATCTCGTGGCCCTCGATTACGAGGCGCGGCTCGTTGCCCTGCTCGCGGCCGGCGTGGGCCTGTGGGACAGTGTCGCCCGCGCCACGCGGCAGGGCAGCCTCGACACCGCGATCCGCGCGGTCGAGGCCGCGCCCCTGGCCGAACTCGCCGCCACATTGCCCGATTTGCGCGCCGTCGCCTTCAACGGTGGCACATCGTGGCGCATCGGCCGCCGCCAGTTCGGGCCTGAAAGTGCGCTCGCGCTCGTTCAGCTTCCGTCCAGCAGCCCGGCCTATTGCCGCGTTTCGGTCCACGAAAAGCAGCAGGCGTGGAACGACTTGCGGAAATTCCTGCGCTGAATCTTGAAATTGGCGGCTGGGGCGTCGACACTGGCGCGCCAGACCAGAGAGGGAGCGACGACGCGTGACGAAGAAGAGCGACAACTGGACCGGCAAGGCTGCCATGGCTGGCGCCGCCATCGGCTCGGCCGCAATCGCCGCAGCCCTCCTCTACACCTCGCGCCGCAAGGAGCGCGCCGAAAAGGCCGCGCCCAAGGCTCCCCCCGTGGATGCGCCCGAAACCGACTGACCCAGGCCCAACTCCGGTGTTGCATGGCGCTTTGCCGCGCGTATAGCGAAGCGTCATGGAACCCGTGAACCAGATCGAAGGCCGCGCCTATCCGTTCGGCCTGAAGAATGTCGATACCGACGTGATCATTCCCGCGCGCTGGCTGAAGACGATCAGCCGCGAAGGGCTGGGCAAGGGCGCGTTCGAGGCGATCCGCCAGGATCCGGACAACCTGTTCGACAGCCCTGAGTATGCGGGTTCGCCGATCCTTGTCGCGGGCGACAACTTCGGCTGCGGTTCCAGCCGCGAACACGCCGCCTGGGCGCTGGGCGACATGGGCATCAAGGCGGTGATCGCGCCTTCGTTCTCGGACATCTTTTCGGGCAATGCCTTCAAGAACGGCATCCTCACCGTGGTCCTGCCGCAGGAAGCGGTCGACCGGCTGGTCGAAGTCGCCAAGACCGACACCATCCACATCGATCTTGAAAACCAGACGGTGACGACGCCCTTCCAGGATCGCTTCACCTTCGAGATCGATCCGTTCCGCAAGCACTGCCTGCTCAATGGGCTGGACGAAGTCGGCCTCACGCTCGCCCGCGATGCCGCAATTTCCAGCTACGAGGCGAAGCTTGCCGGAGAGCGTGGCTTCCTGACCCACGGCACGGCCGTCGCGGCTTAACTGTCCGGTTAATTACCGCTTTCCTTCGCGCGGGAAACTTGCTTTTCTGATCCCTGCAACCCGGCGCGCTGCGACGCGCCGACCATCGACATGCGGGAGAACAGATAGATGAAGGCCTTGCAGACCCACGCCGTGGGCGGACCCGATACGCTCGTCCTGGACGATCTGCCCGATCCGGTCGCCGGTCCCGGCCAGGTCGTGGTCGCGGTCAAGGCGTGCTCGATCAACTTCCCCGACACGCTGATGATCCGCGACATGTACCAGTTCAAGCCGCCGCGGCCGTTCTCGCCCGGTGGTGAGCTCGCCGGCGTGATCGACAGCGTGGGTGAAGGCGTCACCGAGTGGAAGGTCGGCGACCGCGTGATCGCGATGGTCGGCAACGGCGGCCTGCGCGAAAAGGTCATTGCCGATCCTGCGCGCCTGTTCGCGCTGCCCGAAGGCGTCGATTTCGAAACCGGCGCGTCGTTGCTGATGACCTATGGCACCAACATCCACGGCCTGGTCGATCGCGGCCAGATCAAGGCGGGCGACACCGTGCTCGTGCTCGGCGCGGCGGGCGGCATCGGCCTTGCCGCGATCGAACTGTCCAAGGCCTTCGGCGCGCGCGTCGTCGCCGCCGTGTCGACCGAGGAAAAGGGCAAGATCGCCCGTGAAGCCGGGGCCGACGAAGTCGTCATCTACCCCCGCGCGCCGCTGGACAAGGCGCAGTCGAAGGAACTGGCCGACGCGTTCAAGGCCGCTTGCGGCCCCAACGGCGCGGACATCGTCTACGACGTGATCGGCGGCGATTATTCCGAACCGGCCGTGCGCGCCATCGCCTGGGAAGGCCGCTTCCTCGTGATCGGCTTCACCGCCGGCATCGCCAAGCTGCCGCTCAATCTCACCCTGCTCAAGGCCTGCGACGTGCGCGGCGTGTTCTGGGGCGCATGGACCGCGCGCGAACCGCAGAAGTTCAAGGACGAGGTCGCGCAACTGTTCGAGATGGTCAAGCAGGGCAAGATCGCCCCCCGCGTCTCGGCCCGCTTCCCGCTCGAACGCGGTGGCGAGGCGATCGCCATGCTCGAAAACCGCCAGGCCGTCGGCAAGGTCGTGGTGACGATGTAATCCTGCGGGCGGGAAGGGCGGAAGCTCAGGCTTCGTCCTTCCCGCCATAGGTCGGCAGGCCCAGCTTCCAGTGGATCGCTGCGCCGCGCAGGGCAAACCCGCCCAGCGCTGCCACCGGCCAGACCAGCGCGTTGGGCAGGCCCAGCGTCTTGCCCGCAGCGCACAGCAGCGAGGACAGCGCCGCTGCGGTCACGTAGAGTTCGGGCCGCATCAGGATCGACGGGCGCCCGGCCAGTACGTCGCGGATCACCCCGCCCACGCAGCCGGTGATCACCCCCATCAGCATCGCCGGCACCGGCGCCACGCCATAGGCGAGCGCCTTGGCCGTCCCCAGCACGGCATAGGCGCCCAGGCCCACCGCATCGGCCCAGTCGAGCATCGGCCAGTCGTAGTTCGAGGCCGCCCACCAGCGGCTGGGCGTCACCCACACCACCAGCGCCACGCCCAGGCATACCGGCGCGACCAGCGGATCGCGCACCCAGAACACCGGCGCGCCGATCAGCAGGTCGCGCACCGATCCGCCGCCAACCCCGGTGATCAGCGCGAAGAAGGTCATCGTCACCAGCGTCTGCCGCAGCCGCGCCGCCAGCAGTGCGCCCGACAGCGCGAACACGCCTACCCCGATCAGGTCGAGCAGGCCGAGCACGGCGGTGAGCGAAGGCGTGGGCAGGATCGGGCCGGGAAGGATCGGAGCGGGCATCACCTGGCGTCTAGCATTCGCAGGCCCCGCTCCGCCAGCCCGTCGGGCCCGCGCCGCTCAGTGCGGCCGCTCGACCAGCGTGATCGCGGCCGTGCCGCTCGCCTTCACCGGCAGGTAAAGCCCCTGGCCCGCCGCGATCAGCGTGCCGGTTTCCACCTCGTCGATCTGCGCGCGGATCAGCAGTGCCCCTTCGCGCTTCTGTTCGATCGCGCGGTCGATCTTGCCGATCAGCTTGTCATAATCCTTGGCGAAATCCTGCGCGAGCGCGTCGGCGATCACCCCGTTGACTTCGGGCAGGCTGGCGAGCTTGAGCAGCAGTTCGGTGCCCACGCCGTCGGTCGCGCCGTCCACCGACAGGTCGACGAAGCGCACCTTGCGCGAATTGGGGGCATTGGTCGGCGTGCCGGTCAGCCACACGGTGCCGCGTGACGTGCCGAGGCGGTTGGCCACGTCGCTTGCGGAAAACTGCACGCCCACCGCGATCTTGCCATGCCCGGTGCCATAGGCGGTAACCTTGCCGAACTGCGCGCGGACCGGCCCCACGCCGGGAATGTCGAACGGGCGGACCGAACGCTTGACCAGCGCCTTGGCGATCACCGGCTCCAGCTCGCGATAGTCCGCGATCACCGGGATGAAGAACACCAGCTTGCCCGCGCTCCGGTCGAGCGGTGAGGGCGCGGGCAGGGGCTTCGGCGCGGGATCGGCGGGGCGCGGCCCGACGAACGTCTCGGTCGTCGCCGTCATGCCCAGATCCAGCCGCAGCTTGCCCCCGCGCGCCGCATCGCCTTCCACGCGGTAGCCGCCATAGTGCAGCTTGTCGGGCGTGATGCGCATCCACACCGGCGGATTTTCGCGGTTGAGCTGCAGCGAGGTGAACGCCTGCGCCCAGGCGTTGGCCACTTCACCGCGCAGGTTCAGCTTGGCGACCTCGCGCTCCACCGTGCGTTCGACGTCCTTGATCACCGGCGCCAGCTTCTCGTTCGCCTTGTCGGTAAAGCGGATGCGCTGGCCCAGGAAATCGATGCCGGGCTCGGTGGTCCAGCCATATTCGATCCGCACCTTGGCGCGCGGGTTCCAGTCCCGGGCAAGGTCCAGCCGCACTACCGCGCGCACTTGCGCATCGGCGCTCGCCGTCTCCTTCAGCATGCCGGCCACATTGCGCGCATGGACCACTGCGTGGATCGGCATCGTCACGATGAAGTCCGACCCCCGGCCCGACAGCGACAGCGCCCCGCGCGTCACCTGCCCTTCCAGGTCGCATTTCAGCTTCGGGGTCTTCACCTTGACCACCAGCAGCTTGACCTTGCTCGATGTCACGCAGGTCTTGCCGCGCTCGTCGATCGTCCACAGCAGCCGCGGCACCGCGCTTTCCAGCGAGGCGCGGAACAGCGCGAGCCGCGCTTCGACCGGCACCGCGATGTGCGATTTCTGCGCCGGCGGATCGAACCCGTCGGTCGCGCGCGGCGGTGGCGTGAACTTCGTCTGGCGCCCGCACGAAGTGAGTGCGAGCGCGGTCATGGCCAGCGTGATGAACCTGCTCTGCTGCATTTGGCCCCCTTCGGACAGGATACCTGCCCGCGCGCACAATGCAAAAAGCGCCATCCGGTTTCCCGATGCCGCATGCAAAAGGCGCCATCCGGTTTCCCGACGGCGCATGCAAAAAGGGCCGCCCGGTCGCCCGGACGGCCCCTCGCTCACCGTGGATGGAGGTGGAGCGATCAGATGTGGATCGGCTTGCCCTGCACGCCCATCGCCGCTTCCTTCAGCGCTTCCGAATGCGTCGGGTGCGCGTGGCAGGTATAGGCGATGTCCTCGCTCGTCGCGCCATATTCCATGGCGAGCGCAGCTTCGGCGATCATCGTGCCGGCAACCGATGCGATCGCCCAGACGCCCAGCACGCGGTCGGTCTTGGCGTCCGCGATCACCTTCACGAAGCCGTCGGGCTCGTGGTTGGTCTTGGCGCGGCTGTTGGCAAGCATCGGGAACTTCGAAACCTTGATCTCGCCCTTCTCCTTGGCCGCTTCCTCTGTCAGGCCGACGCCGGCGAATTCGGGGAAGGTGTAGACCACGCCCGGGATCACGTCGTGGTTCACGATGCCGGTGAGGCCAGCGATGTTCTCGGCGACGGCAATGCCTTCGTCCTCGGCCTTGTGCGCCAGCATCGGACCCGGAATGCAGTCGCCGATCGCCCACACGCCGTCGACCTTGGTGGCAAAGTCGTGGTCGGTTTCGATCTGGCCGCGCGCGTTGAGTTCAAGGCCGATCTTGTCGAGGCCCAGGCCATCCACGTTCGGACGGCGGCCGATCGCCACCAGCACGCAGTCGGCTTCGATCGTCGCCGCATCGCCGCCCTTGGCCGGTTCGACGGTGAGGGTCGCCTTCGCGCCGTCCACGGCAACGCCCGTCACCTTGGTGCCGAGCTTCAGCTCCATGCCCTGCTTCTTGAAGATCTTGGCGGCTTCCTTGCGCACGTCGCCGTCCATGCCGGGCAGCAGCTGGTCCAGGAATTCGACCACGGTGACCTTGGCGCCCAGGCGGCGCCACACCGAGCCCAGCTCCAGCCCGATCACGCCGCCGCCGATCACCACCAGGTGCTCGGGCACCTTCTTCAGCGCGAGCGCGCCGGTGCTGTCGACGATCACGCCGGCATCGTTGTCCACGCTCACGCCCGGCAGCGGGGTCACGCTCGAGCCGGTGGCGATGACGATGTTCTTCGCCGTCACCTTCTGCCCTGCCACGGTGACGCTGTGCGCGTCCTCGAAGCTGGCATAGCCCTTGAGCCAGGTGACCTTGTTCTTCTTGAACAGGAACTCGATCCCGCCGGTCAGCTGCTTGACCGAATCCAGCTTCTGCGCCTGCATCGCGTCGAGATCGAGCGTCACTTCGCCGGTCTTGATGCCATAGCTGGCGAAGGTGCCGTTCTTCGCCTCGTCGAACTTCTCCGAGCCGTGCAGCAGCGCCTTCGAAGGAATGCACCCGACGTTGAGGCAGGTCCCGCCCAGCGTCTCGCGGCCTTCCGCACACGCGGTCTTCAGACCCAGCTGCGCCGCGCGGATCGCCGCGACATAACCGCCGGGGCCGGCACCGATGACAAGGACGTCGTAATCGTATTCAGCCATTGCTTGGCTCCTTCAGATCCTCCCCTTTGAAGGGGAGGATTCAATATCAAAGATCGATCAGCAGGCGGGTCGGATCCTCGATCGCTTCCTTGATCGTCTTCAGCGCCGTCACCGCCTCGCGCCCGTCGATCAGGCGGTGGTCATAGGACAGCGCGATGTACATCATCGGGCGGACAACGATCTCGCCATTGCGGACCACCGGGCGGTCCTCGATGCGGTGCAGGCCGAGCACGGCGGACTGCGGCGGGTTGATGATCGGGGTAGACATCAGACCGCCGAACACGCCGCCGTTGGAAATGGTGAAGGTGCCGCCGGCCATGTCGGCCATGGTCAGCGTGCCGTCACGTGCGGCCTTGCCGTAGTTGGCGATGGCCTTCTCGATGTCGGCGAAGCTCAGCTTGTCGACATCGCGCACCACCGGCACGACCAGCCCGTTCGGGGCCGACACCGCGACCGAGATGTCGACGTAATCGAAGTAGACGATTTCTTCGCCCTGGATCTGGGCGTTGACCGCCGGAATGTCCTTGAGCGCAAGGACCGAAGCCTTGGCGAAGAAGCTCATCAGGCCAAGCTTCACGCCGTGCTTCTTCTCGAACACGTCCTTGTACTTGGCGCGCGCTTCCATCACCGCGGTCATGTCCACGTCGTTGAACGTGGTCAGCAGCGCGGCGGTTTCCTGCGCGCTCTTCAGGCGCTTGGCGATCGTCTGGCGCAGGCGCGTCATCTTGACGCGTTCCTCGTTGCGGCCGGGCGCGGTGGGCGCAGCCGCCGGGATCGGCGCGGCGGCGGTCGCGGCGGGAGCTGCAGGCGCGGCCTGCTTGGCCTGGGCCGCTGCCAGCACGTCTTCCTTGGTCAGGCGGCCGTCCTTGCCGGTGCCCTTGACGGTCGACGGGTCGATGCCGTGTTCCAGCACCGCGCGGCGAACGGCAGGGCTGAGCACGGCAGCGTCGTCACCCTTGGGCGCGGCGGCATCGGCCTTGGGCGCGATGGTGTCCGAAGCGGGGGCTACCGGCGCTTCGGTGCGCAGGGCAGGGGCGGCCCCGCCGGCAGCGGCCACGCCATCCTCGATCATCGCCAGCAGCGCGCCGACCGACACGGTGTCGCCTTCCTTCGCCACATAGTTGCCCATCACACCCGAAGCCGGGGCGGGCACGTCGACCGCGACCTTGTCGGTTTCGAGGCTAACGATCGGCTCGTCGAGCGCAACCGCTTCGCCTGGCTTCTTGAGCCACTGGCCGACCGTCGCTTCGCTGACGCTTTCACCCAGCGTCGGAACCTTGACTTCGATGGACATGACTTGCGTTTCCTTGGGGAGAATTCTTCTGATGGATCAAGCGAGCGCGGCGCGGCTCAGCCCTTCTGCTTGCGGCGGATTTCGCCACGCACCGAAAGCGAAAGCGCATCGGCCACCAGCGCGGCCTGCTCGGCGGCGTGCCGCTTGGCGAGGCCGGTCGCGGGCGATGCCGAAGCCGAACGACCGGCATAGCGGGCGCGCGCGACCTTGGCCTTGGCGGCCTTGAGCGATTCCTCGATCAGCGGCTCGACGAAGAACCACGAACCGTTGTTCTTGGGCTCTTCCTGGCACCACACCACTTCTTCCAGGTTGGGCATGCGCGAAAAACGCAGCGCCAGCGGTTCGCCGGGGAAGGGGTAGAGCTGTTCGAGGCGGATGATCTGCACGTCCTTGGCTTCCGCCGCATCGCGCGCCTCGATCAGGTCGTAGGCGACCTTGCCCGAACACAGGACCACCTTGCGTGTGTCCTTGTCCGCCGCACCATTGGTGTCGGACAGGATGCGCATGAAGTGGCCTTCGCCGATGAAGTCCTCGCGCACCGACTTCGCCAGCGGGTGGCGCAGCAGGCTCTTGGGCGTCATGATGATCAGCGGCTTGCGGAACGGGCGGTGCATCTGCCGGCGCAGCACGTGGAAGTAGTTGGCCGGCGTGGTGATGTTGCACACCTGCATGTTGTCTTCGGCGCAGAGCTGGAGGTAGCGTTCCAGGCGGGCCGACGAGTGCTCCGGACCCTGGCCTTCGTACCCGTGCGGCAGCAGCATGACGAGCCCGTTGGCACGCAGCCACTTCGATTCCGAAGAGGCGATGTACTGGTCGATCATGATCTGCGCGCCGTTGGCGAAGTCGCCGAACTGCGCTTCCCACAGCACCAGCGTCTTGGGGTCGGCGCTGGCATAGCCGTATTCGAAGCCGAGCACGCCGTATTCCGACAGCGGGCTGTCATGCACCTCGAAGCGGCCGTGCGGCAGCGTGGCGAGAGGCACGTACTTGTGCTCGTCGGTCTGGTCGACCCACACCGAATGGCGCTGGCTGAACGTGCCGCGGCCCGAATCCTGGCCCGACAGGCGCACGTTGAACCCTTCGGTCACCAGGCTGCCATAGGCCAGCGCCTCGCCCGTCGCCCAGTCGAAGCCCACGCCGCTGGTGAACATCTCGCGCTTGGCGTCGATCACGCGGCCCAGCGTCTTGTGGATGGTCAGGCCTTCGGGAACGGTGGTCAGCACGCGACCCAGGCTGTCGAACAGCTTGGCGTCGATCCCGGTCGAAACGTTGCGGCGCGCGGTCACCGGGTCGGCGGGCTTGTTCAGCCCCGACCAGCGGCCGCCGAACCAGTCGGCCTCGTTCGCCTTGTAGCTCTTGGCCGCCTCGAACTCGGTCTCGAGCGTGGCGGTGAAGTGGTCCTCGATCTCGCCCTTGGTGGCGCCATCGATCACCCCTTGCGCGATCAGGCGTTCGGCATAGAGCGCCGAAACCGCCGGATGCTGGCGGATCTTGGCGTACATCAGCGGCTGGGTGAAGCCCGGCTCGTCGCCTTCGTTGTGGCCGAACCGGCGGTAGCACCACATGTCGACCACGATGTCGCGGCCGAACTTCTGGCGATAGTCGATGGCCAGCTTGCAGGCGAAGGTCACCGCTTCGGGATCGTCGCCGTTCACGTGGATGATCGGCGCCTGCACGCCCTTGGCCACGTCCGAGGGATAGGGCGAGCCGCGGCTGAACTGCGGGCTGGTGGTGAAGCCGATCTGGTTGTTGATGACGAAGTGCAGGCACCCGCCGGTGTTGTAGCCCTTCACGCCCGAAAAGCCGAAGCATTCCCAGACGATGCCTTGGCCGGCAAACGCCGCGTCGCCGTGGATCAGCACGGGCAGCACCTGCTTGTGCTTGCCTTCGCCCAGGTCGTCGCGGAACGCCTGCTGCGCGCGGGCCTTGCCCAGCACAACCGGGTCCACCGTCTCGAGGTGGCTGGGGTTGGGCTGCAGGCTCATGTGCACCTTGATCCCGTCGAACTCGCGGTCGGTCGAGGTGCCCAGGTGGTACTTCACGTCGCCCGATCCGCCGACGTCCTCGGGGTTGGCGGTGCCGCCCGAGAATTCGTGGAAGATCACGCGGTAGGGCTTGGCCAGCACGTTGGCGAGCACGTTCAGCCGGCCGCGGTGCGCCATGCCGTAGATGATCTCGCGCACGCCCAGCTGGCCGCCGTACTTGATCACGGCTTCCAGCGCCGGGATCATCGATTCACCGCCGTCGAGGCCGAACCGCTTGGTGCCGACGTACTTCTTGCCGAGGAACTTCTCGTACTGTTCGCCGCGCACCACGGCAGCCAGGATCGCCTTCTTGCCGTTGGGGGTGAAGTCGATCGACTTGTCGCCGCCTTCGATGCGGTCCTGGATGAAGCGGCGCTCCTCCACGTCGGCGATGTGCATGTATTCGAAACCGACCTTGCCGCAGTAGTTCTTGCGCAGGATCGCTTCGACTTCGCGAATGGTCGCCCATTCCAGCCCGAGCACGCCGCCCATGAACACCTTGCGGTCAAGGTCGGCGGGCAGGAAGCCGTGGAACGCCAGCGAAAGGTCGGCGGGAAGGTCCTGGCGGGCAAGGCCCAGCGGATCGAGATCGGCGGCAAGGTGGCCGCGCACGCGGTAGGTGCGCACCAGCAGCATCGCGCGGATCGAATCGTTCGCGGCCTTTTCCAGCGCGGCTTCGTCCAGCGCGGGCGCGCCGCCGCCCTTCTTGGCGGCCTTGGCGATCTCGAGCTTGAGTGCCATCGGGTCGAGCGCCTGGGTCAGGTCGTCGCCGTCGGCGGCATCCATGATTGGCCAGCGCTTCGAAGCCCACGAAGGGCCGGCTTGCGGACCTTCCTGGAAGGGATCGACGTCGAACTCGTGAACTTCCTGACCCATCTGTCACTCCTGGTGCCCCCGGGGAGGGTGGGGCTTCGGATCTTGCACGGTGCGCAAGGGCTGCGCGCCGCACGAGGTACTTTCCTGCGGGCGAAGCGTTCCGCCCTATTTTCGTCAACCATTCGCCCCGGTGCGAACACGCGCCATAGGGCTTTGGTGCAAAGGCCTGCCGAGCGGGCCTCTATGTAGTATGCCGGAGCGGGGATTACCTGCCGGGCCGGCCGGAAATACGACTGCGCGCCTGTACGACGGCGCGCCGGGGAGCGGGCGATGTGCCCTGCCGCCCCGGCGCACCCGCCGGATCAGGCGAGCGAGGGGTCGATGCCCTTGCACGCCACGAGCAGTTCCTTGACCGCGTCGACCGAAACCTTGAGGCCGGCCTTGTCGGCTTCGTCCAGCTCGATCTCGATCACCTTTTCCACGCCGCCGGCGCCGATCTGCACCGGCACGCCGACATAAAGCCCGTCAACGCCGTACTGGCCATCGACATAGGCGGCGCAGGGCAGGATGCGCTTCTGGTCGTTGAGGTAGGCTTCGGCCATCGCGATGCCCGAGGTGGCGGGGGCATAGAACGCCGAACCGGTCTTGAGCAGCGCGACGATCTCGCCGCCGCCCGAACGGGTGCGCTGCACGATCGCGTCGATGCGCTCCTGCGTCGACAGGCCCATCTTGACGAGGTCGGGAACGGGGATGCCGTTGACGGTCGAATAGCGCGTCACCGGAACCATGGTGTCGCCGTGGCCGCCCAGCACGAACGTGTTCACGTCCTTGACCGAAACGTTGAATTCATCGGCGATGAAGTGGCTGAAGCGCGCCGAATCGAGCACGCCGGCCATGCCGACGACCTTGTTATGGGGCAGGCCCGAGAATTCGCGCAGCGCCCAGACCATCGCGTCGAGCGGGTTGGTGATGCAGATCACGAAGGCGTCGGGGGCGTTGGCCTTGATGCCTTCGCCGACCGCCTTCATCACCTTCAGGTTGATGCCGAGCAGGTCGTCGCGGCTCATGCCGGGCTTGCGGGCAACGCCGGCGGTGACGATGATGACGTCCGCGCCCGCGATGTCGGCGTAATCGTTCGATCCGGTGATCTTGGCGTCGAAGCCTTCGATCGGGCCGCACTGCGACAGGTCGAGCGCCTTGCCCTGCGGCACGCCTTCGACGACGTCGAACAGGACGATGTCGCCAAGTTCCTTCTGGGCGGCGAGGTGAGCCAGCGTACCGCCGATGTTGCCGGCGCCGATCAGGGCAATCTTCTTGCGTGCCATGAGCTTTTCGGTCCTTTCCCGAAACATGCGGGACAACAGGTCAGGCCACCGCCCTGTTAGGGACCTCCCGCGCCCCGCATGACGGGAAGGTTCGGACGGCTGGCAGGCGCCCTAGGCCCGCTCGCACGCGAAAGCAACCCGCAAAAATCCCTGATTTCCGGGTTTTTTCGATAACAGTTCGCAATAGCAACAAGTGGCCTGCGACCAAAGTCGAAGCCGGCCGGGGGAAGCTGCGGCGAAGCTCTCGCTCAGCGCGCCCGGGCCAGCTTGCGCGATGCTTCCCGCGCCATGCGCCGGTCCAGCGCGCGGCACACCTCGATCCACCAAACCACGCCTTCTGCATCGCCCGTCGCCTTGGCGATCTCGGCGGCTTCGCATGCCCGCTCGGCGGCGCAAATCCCGTGTGCGGCGAACAGACGCAGGGCGGCGGCCAGCACCCCGTCGGCATCGAACAGCGCGCCGTCCTGCTGCGGGGCGTTGTCGTTGACCGCGCGTTCGATGGCGCGGCGGCGCGGGTTGCGGCTGGGACGGACGAGGCAGGGCGAGATCATCCCGTAGCGGGGGGCAAAGCGCAGCATCGAACGGTCTCCAACCATCTTCGCCGACCCGCTTGCGCAGGCAACGGCGTCTTCCTTGCCGCTGCTGTTAGCCCCGGCCACGTGAACACTCGGTTGGCCCTCACGGTAAAGGAAGCGATAACCTCTCGTCTCGCCCTTCACGCACGACGAAGCGTGTCGGCCGGCGATCACGCGCCCGGCTTGGCGATCCACTTGCCCGCGTTTTCATACGCCGGATTGACCGCGCCGCCCTGCGGCAGGTCGTTGCCCTTGTACACCGCATCGCCGCCGCGCTGCTCCACCTCGGGGGCATAGGCCGGGGCGCTTGCGTGCGGCAGCGGCTGCTGGCCGAACGATGCGGTGGCCGCCACGGGCGCGGGAGTTGCCGCCTGCTGGCGCAGCGCGGCCAGCCGCCCTTCCTCGAACGCGCGCTCCAGCGCCACGGGATCGGCGATGTCGGCGCTGGTCGGCGCCCAGGTGCGCGGATGCGGGGCCGCCACCGGCTCGCCGCCGGTATAGACCGCGCTGAATGCCCGCGCCTGCCCGGCGCCGCCCGCCCAGCGATAGAAGCGGTGTGCCCCGATCGCGCCGATGAAGGTCAGCTTGTCCGCCCACGAAGGGTGCACCGCCCAGGTGTGGTAATGCGTGGCAAGGCCCACCGGGGCATAGACGTAACCGGCCAGCGCATCGGCCGCCACGCGCCGCGCGCGGTCCCAGAACTGCGCCACCGGCTTTCTGGCCAGCGATCCGTCGCAGGCGAAGCTGAACTGGCAGCCGGGCCGTTCCGAACCCTGGTAGACCACGCCGCACACCGTCTTGGGGAAGGCAGGATGCGCCACGCGGTTCAGGATCACCTGCGCCACCGCGCGCTGCCCGCCGTCCGGTTCGCTCGCCGCCTCGTAATAGATCGCCGCGGTCAGGCACTGCTGCGCGCGCCAGCGGTCCTCGCTCGTCCCTTGCGCGAACACCGGGCGCCCAGCCGGGCCGATCCGCGGCGCGTCCTCGTCGTCGCGCCGCGCGGACCAGGCCGCCTCGGCGCTGTCGGGCGAAAGCAGCCCCGAATCCTCGGGCGCGACATAGTAGAAGGCAGAGCCGGGAAAGCTTTCGCCCGGCTGCTCGAACGGTTGCAGCGCACCGCCTTGCGCCGCCGCGCGCTGCACGCCGCGCGGATCGCCCCAGCCGACGCTGCCCAGCACCGCCGCGCCAAGCCCGATCGCCGCGATCCCGGCGAGCCGCTGGCGCAGCATCGAAGGCCGCCGCAGCGCGCGCCGCACCGAAATCATGTCCTTCTGCCGGATGCGCGCGGCAAAGTCGCGCGGCCGCAGCTCGGTCGGCAGCGCGATCGCCAGTGCGATCGACCGTGGCTCAGCCTTCGGCCCCTCGGCCGCGGATGCGCGTCCGCTCTCCGCCGCCAGCGGGCTCGGCAGGATCACCGGTCGATAGGCAATCGTCAGGGGCAAGGGGCGTTGGTCATGGCTAGGGCAGAATAGCTAGGGCAGAATGGTCAAGGTACCGCCAAGGATCTCCGGGCTCGTCGCGCTCCATAACGCAAGAGCGGGCGTCTGGCTGCATCGCCAGGTCACGCTGTCCCGATACGGCACGCTTGCTTGCCGCCGGGTTAAGGCAATGCGTCCAAGGCAGCGCGTCGTGCCCAGTGTCGGCTCTCAGCGCATCGACCGCAGACGTCGCCCTCACGCCGACAGGGGCATCAGCTCTCTTTGCTGGGGGCCAACAGATCGGGCACGGTCAGTTCGACCACCAGCCCTTCGGGGTGCCAGGTGCGTTCGATCCTGCCACCGATCGACCGGACCAGCCGGTCGGTCATCTGGCTGCCGAATCCCAGGCCTGCGGGGGAAGAGAGGATTTCCGGGCCGCCGCGTTCGGTCCACACGAACTGCAGCGCATCTTCACCGCGCTCCCACGAAACCACCACGTTGCCTTCGCGCAGCTTCAACCCGCCGTACTTGACCGAATTGGTCGCAAGCTCGTGCAGCACCAGCGCGAATACCGAAATCAGCTGCTGCGCGATCACCGTGCGCGGTCCGTCGATCTGGCAGCGCTCGCCATAAGGAAGCAGCACCGACCGCACCAGGGTTTCCAGATCGACGCTGTCCAGCGCGCTCGGGTCGATCGGCTCCTCGGCGAACGCGGCATCGCTCGCCCGTCCAAGCGCCGCCAGCTTTTCGCGCAGGATCGTCGTGGCAGACCTCGGGTCGCCGCTCAGATCGGCCTGTCGTTCGGCCAGCTGGATAAGGCCCGCAAAGACCGAAAACACGTTCTTGATGCGGTGCTGCATCTCGCGCGCCAGCAGCTTGTCGCGGCTGGCCGCTTCCTCCAGCCCGCGTTCCAGCCGGTTCTGCGCGGTCGTATCGCGCGATACGCACATGATCGAGATCACCCGCCCTTCGCTGTCGGACAGCGGGGTCAGCAGATTGTCCCAGTGGACCGCGCCGACGCCGGTTTCGCTGCGGCCCAGGAAGCGCGCGTTCTCTCCCTGCGCGGCCTGGCGCAGCGCTTCTTCGCCAAGCGGGCGCACATCCTCGGGCAGCAGGCCAAGCCAGGGCATGCCGAACCCGTTCGCCGGAGAAACGCCCAGCGCGTCGCACCCGGCGCGGTTCATGTGCATCACCCGGCCGTCGGGGGACAGGAACTTCACGCAATCGGGCGTTGCATCGAGCGCGTCCCGCCTCAGGTCGGCCTCGAGCGGCGGCTGGTCCTGTCGCTCGCTGCCAGCGCCTCCACCAGGGTGCACGGAACTGCTCGCGAATTGCGAAAAGACGGGCTCGCCCCCGCTGGCGCCTCCACCTTCCATGCGACTCGCTCCCCACAGCAAGGCAAACGTTCGTATCATCGCGCCGTTGTACGCTCAACAAACAGCGCCGCGCTCGACGGCCGCAGACGGTGCGAGCCGGCCTCCATCGGCGTTTTTCCTTCCTCTTGCCCGCAGGGGCAAAGCCCGCTACCGGCGCCACCGACGCCATCGGTGCCCCGGAGACGGGGCTAAGAGGGAATTCGCGACGCCTTGTCTGCACAAGGTGGACCGAAGCTGCCCCCGCAACTGTGTCCGGCGAGCGATCCGTCCCTGTGCCACTGGCTCTTGCCGGGAAGGCGGGCGGATATCGCGATGACCCGGACGAGCCAGGAAACCTGCCGGTGTGCGGTCGTTCCGCGGCCGGGCGGGGTGTACCGGGCGCATGCGAGGAACCGGCGCGCCATTTGGCCCCGCACCGGTCCCCGCCATGGACGGCAATCGTGTCGTTCATGGGCCGGGGGAAATATCATGCGTTCGTCGTTCATCGCCCTCTCGTGCGCGCTCGCGCTCACCGCGCAGGTTGCCCGCGCCGAAGAGGACGCGGCACCGATCACTGTCTTGGCCACCGGCAGCGAAACCGCCATCGACCAGACCGGCCAGGCCATTGGCGTTCTTACGGCCGAAGACCTGCAGCGGCTGCAGGGCCCCGATCTGGTCCGCGTGGTCGAACACCTGCCCGGCGTCGCCTTCGCCCGCACCGGCGGCCCCGGCAGCCAGACCAGCCTGTTCGTGCGCGGCGCCAATTCCGAACACGTCCTTGTCCTCGTCGATGGCGTGCGCCTCAACGACGTGTCCTCGCCCAAGGGCGCCAACGATTTCGCCACGCTGCAAACGGGCGGCCTCGGCTCGGTCGAGCTGCTGCGCGGGTCGAACTCGGTGATCTGGGGGTCGGAAGCGATCGGCGGCGTGCTTGCCGTCACCTCGCGCGAACTGAACGGCGTCGAAGCCAATGCCGAAGGCGGTACCCACGCCAGCTTTTCGGGCAACGCCGTCGCCGGCATCTCGAACGCGCGCGGCGCGCTGACGCTCAACGGCGGGTATGACCGCACCGACGGCGTCTCTGCCGCGCGCAGCGGGACCGAGGCCGATGGCTACGAACAGTGGCGCGTGGGCGGTACCGGCCGCTTCGAAGTGGTCCCCGGGCTCAGCGTCGTCGCCACCGCGCGCTATGCCCGCAGCCACAGCGACATGGACGGCTATGCCCCGCCGCTCTACACCTTCGGCGATACGCTGGAATACCAGATCACCCGCCAGTTCACCGCGCGCGGCGGCCTGCGTTACCGTTCGACCTTGCTCGATCTCGATGCCGGCTATGCCTTTTCTGACACCCGCCGCGATACCTACGATGGCGGGGCGGGCGATATCCTCGAATACGGCTATGCCGGCCGCAGCCAGCGCGCGGAGCTGACCGGGCGCCTGCGCCTGCCCGAACACTTCGCGCTCGATTTCGGCGCGGACAGCGAACGCCAGACCCTGCCGCGCGAAGGGTCCGCCAGCCCGCGCAGCCGCCTCAACTCGGTCCACGCCCTGCTCGGCTGGTATGGCGACCGGGCGGAACTCGCCGCCGGCCTGCGCTACGACGATCACAACCAGTACGGCGATGCCTGGACCTTCGGCGCCAACGCCAGCGTCCGCCTGACCGCCAACCTGCGCCTGCGCGCCAGCTACGGCGAAGGCTTCCGCGCGCCGACGCTGTTCGAACTCTACGATCCCACTTACGGCAACGTCGCCTACCAGTCGCTCGGCATCGATCCGCTGCGCCCCGAACGCAGCCGCAGCTACGACGCCGGCCTCGAATGGGGCAGCCGCGATCATGTCTTCGCCGCGGTCAGTGTTTTCCGGCGTGACACGCGCAACCTGATCGAGTTCTTCTCGTGCTATGGCGTGTCCACGCCCGCGTGCGACGCGGCGAACATTGCGGGGTTCGGCTTTGGCGGGATCTATTACAACGCAAGCCGCGCCCGTGCCGAAGGCGTCGAGCTTGAATGGTCGGCCAAGCCCTCGGCCAACCTTGCCGTGGGCATGAACGCCACCTTCCTGCGCGCCCGCGATCGCAGCAAGGGCACGTTCACTTACGACAAGGACCTGCCGCGCCGCCCGTTCGCCACGGTCACCGGCTCGATCGACTGGAAGACCCCGCTCACCGGCCTGTCGCTGGGCGCCGACCTGCGCTTCCGTTCGGAAAGCTTCAACGATCGCGCCAATGCGACCAGGCTTGAAGGCGGCATGATCACCGACCTGCGCGCCTCCTACGCGATCCTGCCCAGCCTCGAACTCTATGGCCGGGTGGAAAACCTGTTCGATGCCTACGTCCCCACCGTGGCCGATTACAACACCTGGGGCCGCGCCGCGTTCGCGGGCGTGCGGGTGCGCTATTAAGGCGGCTTGCCTCGAAGCGGCGGCGCGCGCTCTTGCGGGTTGCGCGCCGCTGCTGCTTGCCGGGTGCATCCCGGCGAGCCGGGCGGACGCGCCGCCCGCGCCGCGCGTCCACCCCACGGTCGTCAGCCTCAACCCCTGCGCCGATGCCATCCTTGCCGAAGTCGCCGACCGCAACCAGATCCTCGCGCTGTCGGCGTGGAGCCGCGATCCGCGTTCCACCAGCATGGACCTCGCGCTGGCGCAGCGGCTGCCCAGCACCCACGGCACGGTCGAGGAAGTGCTCGCGCTGCGCCCCGATCTCGTCATCGACGGCCGGTTCATCGCGCCCGCCACCGCCAGCGCCTACGCCCGGCTCGGCCTGAAGCTGGAGACGGTCGACCTTGCCGCCACGGTGGAGGATGCCCGCGCCCAAGTCCGCCGCCTTGCCGGCCTCGTCGGCCATCCCGATCGCGGCGAAGCGCTCGTCGCGCGGATGGACGCCGCGCTTGCCGCCGCCGCGCCGCCGCCGGGCGCGCCGCCGATCCCCGCCGTGGTGTGGGAGCCGGGCGGCATCGTGCCGGGGCAGGGGACGCTGGTGTCCGACCTGCTGGTCCGCACCGGCTACACCAATTTCAGCGCACTGCGCGGGCTGGGCCAGGCCGATCGCCTGCCGCTCGAACGCATGCTGGCCGATCCGCCGCGCGTGATCCTGGTGGCCGATGCCGGCGACCGCGCCGCCGCCGACCAGGACCGCGCGCTCGCCCATCCCGCCCTGCGCGCGCTCACCGGTACCACCCGCGCCGCCTTCGCGCCCAACCTGCTCTATTGCGGCGGCCCCACCGTGATCCGCGCCGCCCAGCGCCTCGCCGAGGTACGCACCCAGATCCTCCCCCGACGGGGGAGGGGGACCGCCGCAGGCGGTGGAGGGGTAATGGCGAAAGGCACCGCACGATGACCCGCCCGGTCCTCGTCCTTTCCGCCCTGCTGCTGATCGCGCTGCCGCTGTCGCTGCTCGCAGGCCAGGTGTGGATCGATCCGTTCGGCCCCCCGGTGCGCAATGCCGTGCCGATCCTGATGGAGCTGCGCGCCCCGCGCGCGGTGCTGGCGCTGCTGGTCGGAGGCGGTCTCGGCGCCAGCGGCGCGGCGATGCAGGGCTACTTGCGCAATCCGCTCGCCGATCCCGGCCTGTTCGGCGTCGCGCCGATGGCGGCGCTGGGCGCGGTGCTCTCGTTCTACACCGGCTATGCCGTTCAGCCCTATGCGCTCCCCGCCTTCGCGCTTGTCGGAGGCGCGCTCGCCATGGCGCTGCTCGCGCTGATCGCCGGGCGCACCGCGGGCCTCGCCCTGTTCACGCTGGCGGGCATGATGATCGCCAGCCTTGCCGGCGCGCTCACCAGCCTCGCCATCAGCCTTTCGCCCAATCCTTTCGCGCTGTCCGAAATCGTCACCTGGCTGATGGGCGCGCTCGCCGATCGCGGCTGGAGCGACGTTGCCATCGCCGCGCCGTTCACGCTGGCGGGCCTTGCCATCCTGTCGCGCACTGGCCGCGGCCTCGATGCGCTGACGCTGGGGGAAGATGCCGCGCGTTCGCTCGGGGTCGATCCGGTGCGGCTGCAATGGCTGATGGTGGCGGGCGTCGGCGCGCTGGTCGGCGCAGGCGTGGCGGTTGCGGGGATCATCGGCTTCGTCGGCCTGATCGTGCCGCACCTCGTCCGCCCGTTTACCGATCACCGCCCGTCCGCGCTGCTGCTGCCGAGCGCGCTGGCCGGCGCGCTGCTGCTCCTCTTGGCCGATTGCCTGTGCCGCGTGGTGCCGCTCCCCGGCGGTGAGCTGCGGCTCGGCATCGCGCTCAGCCTTGGCGGAGCGCCGTTCTTCCTGCACCTGCTGCTGCGCCTGCGCAGGGATGTCGCATGACGCTCGCCGCCCGCAGCCTTTCCATTCCCGGTCGCCTATCGGACGTGTCGCTCACGCTCGATCCCGGCACCGTTACCGCCATCGTCGGCCCCAATGGCGCCGGCAAGTCCACCCTGCTGGCCGCGTTGGCCGGGTTGATCCCCGGTGCAGTCAGCTTAGGGCCCGATGCGTTGCGCACGCTCCCCCCACGTCTGCGGGCGCAGCGCATCGGTTACCTTCCCCAATCGGGCGACGTCGCGTGGAACGTCTCGGTGCGCACGCTGGTCGGGCTCGGCCGCCTGCCGCACGATGCGGGCGCGCGGGCCGATGCCGCCGCCATCGCCGCCGCGCTCCACCAGCTCGATCTCGAAACCCTCGCCGATCGCCCCGTGGCGCGGCTATCGGGCGGAGAGCGCGCCCGCGCCCTGCTCGCCCGCGTGCTGGCGGGGCAGCCCGACTGGGTCCTGGCCGACGAACCGCTCGCCGCGCTCGATCTCGCGCACCAGCAGGCCCTGCTCGCCCGCTTCCGCGCGTTGGCGGGGGAGGGGCGCGGTTGCGTGCTCGTGCTGCACGATCTGGCGCTGGCGATGAACCACGCCGATCGCGTCGTCGTGCTTCACGAAGGCCGGCTCGCCGGGCAAGGCGCCCCGGCCGATGTCCTCACGCCCGATCTGATCGCCCGCGTCTGGGGCGTTGCCGCGCGCTGGCTCGGCGAACCTGGCGCACAGGCGCTCGCGCTTCCCTGAACTGATCACCCGGTACCGATGGTCCGGTGAAACCGCGAAGGGCCCGCCCGGCCTCTCCGCCGGGCGAGCCCTTGCGCATTCCCGCGTGCTGTCGCTCAGCGCGAACGCATCGCGAGCCGCGTGTCGCTCGCCGCGATGGCAAGGCGGCGCGCATCGGCGGTGCCGCTGATCGCGTTGCGCTTGCAGGCGCGCACGATGCGGCTGGCGGTGATGTCGCGGATGTCGGCGCTGCCGCAGACTTCGTTGGCAGCCCGCGCGATGCGCGCGTCGAGCAGTGCGATCCCGCGGTTGGTGGTGAGGTTGAGGTCGTCGTAGCGAACCTCGAGCGTCTGCGCGTCAGAGGCGGCGGCGTCAGCCTTGGCTTGGGCAGATGCAACGAAAGCGAAAGGGGCGAAGGCAAGGGCCATCGCCGCGAAACGTGCGGTGCGAACCATGCGATAATCTCCTGGGAACTAGGGTGTCGTATAGTTGTCGCGAACCCGGGCGCCAATTGGACCTGCTTTAACCTGATGTAAACGATTCTTTTTGACTACAAGTATTAAACCGAAACAACGGACATTACTGTACAGTTGTTTAGTTTCAGAAATTATCAGTTATCGTTTCAATGAAGACGATTGTGTTGCAGGAAGACGTTTGCTGTCACGCGCTGTCATCACGCACGACAAAACTCCCCGCCGCGCCGGGCGGCAGGGGATGGTTGTTGAACCGGAAAATCGGGGATCAGCCGTGGCGGTTAAGCGCCGCGGCAAAGTCGATGGCGAAATGCTCGGTGAAATGATCGCGCTCGATCAGCGGGATCGCCGGCCGCGTCGCCGCCGCCTCGGTGGCGGGCCCGTGGAACAGATTCGCCGCCAGCGGCGCGCGGTGTGCCGCTCCTTTGCGCAGGTCTGGTTCGGGCAGCTCGGTCACGGGTGCGGCGTCCAATGGTTCGATCGCTGCGCACCATAGCACCTCGCACTGTCGCCGAATTGTATGGTTGCGACACGGCGTTGTTTTATTGAGGAATTGCGGCAGCGGCGGGAAAGGTTTGCCGATCGCGGTGCAATGGGTCGCGGTGCGGGGATGGGGCAGGCATGCGAACGTCGCCTGCCCCGATCGCCACCTTGCCGCTGGCCTCCTCGCTCCCCACATCCGCCGCTCTTCCAAGACAGGCACAAGACCGTTGCCTGAATCGAACAAATCTGGAACATCGGCATCATGTCCCTCACGACCCTTTCGGTGCGCGGCGCGCGCGAACACAACCTCAAGGGGATCGACGTCGATCTCCCCCGCGACAGCCTGATCGTCATCACCGGCCTGTCGGGCTCGGGCAAGTCGAGCCTCGCGTTCGACACGATCTATGCCGAAGGCCAGCGCCGCTACGTCGAAAGCCTGTCGGCCTACGCGCGCCAGTTCCTCGAAATGATGCAGAAGCCCGATGTCGAACACATCGATGGCCTCTCGCCTGCCATCTCGATCGAACAGAAGACCACCAGCCGCAATCCGCGCTCCACCGTCGCCACCGTGACCGAGATCTACGACTACATGCGCCTGCTCTGGGCGCGGGTCGGCATTCCCTATTCGCCCGCCACGGGCCTGCCGATTTCGGCGCAGACCGTCAGCCAGATGGTCGATCGCGTCATGGCCCTGCCCGAAGGCACCCGCGCCTACCTGCTCGCGCCCGTGGTGCGCGGCCGCAAGGGCGAATACCGCCGCGAACTCGCCGAATGGCAGAAGGCGGGCTACACCCGCGTGCGCATCAATGGCGAACTCATGGCCATCGAGGACGCCCCCGCGCTCGACAAGAAGCTCAAGCACGACATCGAAGTCGTGGTGGACCGCATCGCGGTCAAGGACGGCATCCAGACCCGCCTTGCCGACAGCTTCGAACAGGCGCTGAAGCTCGCCGAAGGCCTCGCCTACGTCGATCTCGCCGACACCACGCTCGAAGCCATCGGCCTTGCCGCCGCAGGCGCCGCCCGCCCTGAGCCTGTGGAAGGGCTGTCCTCCTTGTCCGAGGGCGCGGCGGCGAAGGGGCAGAAGAAGGGCGCGATGAAAAAGACGGGCCTTCCGCCCAACCGCATCGTCTTTTCCGAAAAGTTCGCCTGCCCCGTCAGCGGCTTCACCATCGACGCGCTCGAACCGCGGCTGTTCTCGTTCAACGCTCCGCAGGGCGCGTGCCCGGCCTGCGACGGCCTCGGCGAAAAGCTGCTGTTCGATCCGCAGCTGGTCGTGCCCAACGAACACCTCTCGCTCAAGCAGGGCGCCATCGTGCCCTGGGCCAAGAGCAACCCGCCGTCGCCCTACTACATGCAGGTGCTCTCCAGCCTTGCCGAACACTTCGGCTTCAGCCTGTCGACGCCGTGGGACCAGCTGCCGGCCGAAGTGAAGGTCGTCATCCTCTACGGCACCGCGGGCAAGCCCGTGCCGCTGACTTTCGTCGACGGCAAGAAGTCCTACACCGTGTCCAAGGCGTTCGAAGGCGTCATCGGCAACCTCAACCGCCGCATGCTGCAGACCGAAAGCGCCTGGATGCGCGAGGAGCTGTCCAAGTTCCAGACCGCGCAGCCGTGCGAAACCTGCGAAGGCAAGCGGCTCAAGCCCGAGGCGCTGTCGGTCAAGGTCGCCGGAAACGACATCTCCAGCGTCACCCGCCTGTCGGTCGCCGCCGCGGTCGACTGGTTCCTCGGCCTCGATGCCCAGCTCACCAGCCAGCAGAGCCAGATCGCCAAGGCCATCCTCAAGGAAATCAACGAACGCCTCGGCTTCCTCAACAACGTCGGGCTCGATTACCTCAACCTCGATCGCACCTCGGGAACGCTGTCGGGCGGTGAAAGCCAGCGCATCCGCCTCGCCAGCCAGATCGGCTCGGGCCTCTCGGGCGTGCTCTACGTGCTCGACGAACCCTCCATCGGCCTGCACCAGCGCGACAACGACCGCCTGTTGGAAACGCTGAAGCGCCTGCGCGATCTGGGCAACACGGTGATCGTGGTGGAACACGACGAGGACGCCATCCGCACCGCCGACTACGTGGTCGATCTCGGCCCCGGCGCGGGTGTCCACGGGGGCGAGATCGTGGCACAGGGCACGCTTGACGAGATCCTCGCCAACGAAAACAGCCTCACCGGCCAGTACCTCACCGGCGCGCGCCGGATCGAGGTGCCCAAGCATCGCCGCAAGGGCAACGGCCTCAAACTGACGGTCGAAGGCGCGCGCGCCAACAACCTCAAGAACGTCACCGCCTCTATTCCCCTGGGCACCTTCACCTGCGTCACCGGCGTGTCGGGCTCGGGCAAGTCGAGCTTCACCATCGACACGCTCCACGCCGGCGCCGCGAGGCAGCTCAACGGCGCGCGCGTCATTGCCGGCCCGCACGACCGCATCACCGGCCTCGAACACTGCGACAAGGTGATCGAGATCGACCAGTCCCCCATCGGCCGCACCCCGCGCTCCAACCCGGCGACCTACACCGGCGCCTTCACCCTGATCCGCGACTGGTTTGCAGGCCTGCCGGAAAGCGAGGCGCGCGGTTACAAGGCCGGCCGCTTCAGCTTCAACGTCAAGGGCGGCCGCTGCGAAAAGTGCCAGGGCGACGGCCTGATCAAGATCGAGATGCACTTCCTGCCCGACGTCTACGTCACCTGCGAGGAATGCAACGGCAAGCGCTACAACCGCGAAACGCTCGAGGTGAAGTTCAAGGGCCTGTCCATCGCCGACGTGCTCGACATGACGATCGAGGACGCCGAAAGCTTCTTCCAGGCCGTGCCCCCGATCCGCGACCGGATGCACATGCTCAACGAAGTGGGCCTCGGCTACGTCAAGGTCGGCCAGCAGGCCACCACGCTTTCGGGCGGCGAGGCGCAGCGCGTCAAGCTCGCCAAGGAGCTGTCCCGCCGCTCCACCGGGCAGACGCTCTACATCCTCGACGAGCCCACCACCGGCCTGCACTTCGAAGACGTGCGCAAGCTGCTCGAAGTGCTCCACCGCCTCGTCGACCAGGGCAACTCGGTCGTGGTCATCGAACACAACCTCGATGTGATCAAGACCGCCGACTGGATCCTCGACATGGGCCCCGAAGGCGGCGTGCGCGGCGGCGAACTCGTGGCCGAAGGCACCCCCGAACAGGTCGCCAAAAACCCCCGCAGCTTCACCGGCCACTACCTAAAACCCCTCCTCACCCGCTGACCCGATCCTCCCCCCCCCTGGCGGAGGTGGCCTCGCGCAGCGATGACGGAGGGGGCATCAATACCCCCCAAGCCCGGCCCGGCAACGCGCCGGAGCCGCGCAACGTGAGAAAGACGGCAAACCTCCCCCAACGGGGGAGGGGGGCGCAGGCGGATCGAGCGGGCTGCCGGGGGCAGTCCGCCCGCCGAGCCCGGCGCGGCAACGCGCCGGTGCCGCGCAGCGGGTGGTGGAGGGGTTATTCCACGCTCCCCACCCCCTGCCCAAACCACCAGTCCCCAACCGCGCGCGATCCACTACGCTTCCGCCCAAACCATAACGGACGGAAAGAGGATCACCATGGAAGCACCAGCCGCGCTCACCGCGCGCGTCGTCACGCTGTTCGTCGTCTGCGCTCTGGGACAGGTCGGCGGCTCGCTCATGCTGGGCAAGACCGCCGGCTTCACCCACCCCGGCTGGAGCGCGGTCTGCGCGCTCACCTACGCCGTCTCGCTCTGGGCACTGGCGACGCTGATCCGCGAAGGCGGCCCGCTCAGCCTGCTCATGCCGATCCTCGCCGCCACCGTGCCGCTCGTCGTGATACTGATCGCGGTATTCGTGCAAGGCGAGCCCGCCTCCTGGCCCCGCCTCGGCCTGCTGACGCTCGCCTGCGCCGTGATCGGCGTCTCCGGCACCCTCTGATCGCAGGCGGTGCAAGAGAAAAAGGCGAAGGGAGCAGGGCGAGGGCCATCGCCCTCGCGCTCCCGGGAATGAGGACACCCGCGCCCTCCCTTCCGAACGTCACCCCGGACTTGATCCGGGGTCCAGCTTGTTCTTGTTACAGCAAGCTGCCCTGTCGCGATGTATCCTCGCGCTTGGCCGGTTGCATCACGCGCGCATCCACCCTCTGACCGCAGGCGATGCAAGAGGTAAAAGCCAAGGGGCAGGGCGAGGGCCATCGCCCTCGCGCTCCCGGGAATGAGGTCACCCGTGCCCTCCCATCCGAACGTCACCCCGGACTTGATCCGGGGTCCAGCTTGTTCTTGTTGCAGCAGGCCGCCCTGTCGCGGCGTCTCCCCGCGCTTGGCCGAGTTCATCACGCTCGCTCCATCCTCTGACCGCAGGCGCCCCCTACCGGAGAGGCGGCACCGCGCCAGTGATGACGGAGGGGGACGAGCCGCGTCCGCTAAAGCACCGCTGCAAAAGCCCCAGCGGCCCCATCACCTCAGGTCAAACGTCCTCCCCGCTCTCTCCGTCGTCTCAGCGAAGGCTGGGATCGCCCGTCGCTGCAGCCCAGGCACTCCACCCTAACACCGCAACGCCAATCCAGGACTTCAAGGGGAGAAGAGCAAATGCGAGGGCTGTCGCCCTCAGGCTCCTGTCGCGATCCCTTTGATGCAAAAATCGGGTTACTGGACAGAGCCGCCGCTTTGCGGCATCCGGTTCACAACGCGCTGTGAGGATGTTCGTTGAGCACTTTATCTGTATCCGGTTTCTCCTGTTTGGACGAACTGCAGTTTGAGACCTCTCCTGTTGTCGCCATTATTGGCTCACAGGGAAGCGGGAAAAGCGTCACGATCAAGTTAAACTACTTTGCAGCGGACATAAATCGCGAACATATCTCGTGCGCCGAACGGGGTTTATCGTTCGAGGAATTTAAAAAGCATCTGGCTAATAAGTTTCGTGTGTGGTTCCCAGTCGAAGCGTGGGGGCAAAAGAGATTTATTATCTCATATTATTCGGACGATTTTTACGTCAGAATTATGAGGAGGATGAAGTCTGGAAGGCCATCTGAAGAATTGGCGTTTACTTTTAGCGACTGGTACGAAGACTTTTATCTGAAAAGTCGCGATGCTTTTTTGCAGGCTAATGCCCGCTCTCTAGACGAAGATCTTTTTGCGCAGGAGCTTAAGGTTTCTGCTGATCCTCTTGAGGCGACACTGAAAATGCGGTTGGGAATTCGTCAAAATATCCGGCGAAGACTTGGGGCATCTTTTATAGAGAATCAGACATTCATCCCGGCTGGCCGAGCATTCTTTACTGGTATCGGAAAGTTAGTGGCCGCGTTTAATAACTTGGGTGCTATCGACCCATTGACTATTAAGTTTGCGGAACAGTTTTCCGAAATTCGGTCACGTGCGGGGTCTACTGGCAACCTTATGCGCATACGCCGAAAGTCGCTGGAGACGGTCGAACGAGATCGTAAGTACAGCGAGCAATTTTTCGGTGGTGAGCTGGTTTTTGAGCCAGGTTCCGAAAGAGTGAAGATTACAGATGGTCGGCAAGTTCCATTTACTGCCATGAGCAGCGGTCAGCAAGAGTTGCTGCCAATGTGGTCTATCATACAGTATCTTTCCGAACTCGAAGCCTTCAGGGATGGCAACGCTCGGTCTTTTCGTGAGTTAATCTATATCGAAGAGCCCGAAGCTCACCTTTTTCCACGCGCTCAAAGTGATTTCTTGGCTTACCTATTTGAAAGCCTAAAATTTTCGGATGATCGAAAAAGCCTGATTCTAACTACCCATTCTCCATATATCATGGGTCGTTTGAACGTGTTTTTAAAGTCCGGCATTCTTTCTAGAAGGAAGAAAAAGAATACAGATATCAATGATATTGTTCCGCGTGAGCGTTGGATCAGGCCTCAAGACTTTAGGGCCTATGCAATGATGGATGGTGGAATGTGGAATATCGTTGACTCGGACGGGCTTATTGATTCATCTTACTTAGATTCAATCTCTGACGATATTGCCAGTGATTTTGATCGCCTTCTCGAAGTAGAGATGGAAATATAGCTATGTCTCATTGTTATAATAAAGGCGATAAAATTATAAAAATTGGTGATCCCAAGTCGTCAGAGATAAATATAGAAAACGACGATGAGGAAGTTCTTGAGATTTGTCTTGTGGATGGTGTATTGATTCAAGATAACTCTCGGCGGTGTGATAAACTTATCAGAAGTTCTGGATCTTGGATTGCTCTTATCGAATTTAAGGGGCGAGATGTCGAATCTGCGGCAGATCAATTGTTTCAAACGCTTGGTCATTCGCAAATCAAGTGTAAGCTTGAAAGTAAGAGGTTGGCAGTCGTAGTGTCGAAAACTGTCCGCGTACCAAGTTTTGACAATTTCATGAAGAAACAGAAGCAAAGATTCGCGAAAGATCACAAATCTTTGTTTCGAGTTGAGCGTTCGGGAAGGACGATGTGCCCCAAGAGGTTGTGCAGTGCGTCGTGATTTGTTAGGCTGAAAACCCTTCTTTCCTACACCCCCCATCCCAGCCTAAACATTCCTGTTTTGTTCCAACAGGAGTCCAGGCGGCATGGCGCGCAGCGGTGATGGATCGGATCGTTCGCAACTCTCCTCAAGGGAAGGCGCGCAGGCGGGGACCAGTTCCTTCGGGCGCGGCTGGATTCCGCTCGAGCGCGATATCGGCCTCCCCGGCGATGCCCTTCTGAACAACGCTGGGCCAGACGACGCGCCTGCCGCGCAAAGGAGCGCCCCGGCCGCCGAGGCTCTGCCGCAAGAGGGCGCCGCCACCCCCGTCTATCCGCAGGCCTTCACCCCCGAAAAGCGCGGGGCGTTCCTGCTGGCGCTGGCCGAACATGGCAACGTGCGGCTCGCGGCACGCGCGGCGGGGACGTCGGCGCAGAGCGCCTATGTCGCGCGGCGGCGCGATGCGGGCTTTGCCGCCGGGTGGGAGGCCGCGCTGCTCTGCGCCGCCGATCATGCGGGCCAGGTCCTCGCCGATCGCGCCATCCACGGCGTGACCGAGCCGGTGTGGTTTCGCGGCGAGGTGGTCGGCACGCGCACCCGCTACGACAACCGCCTGCTGCTCGCCCATGTCGCGCGGCTCGATGCCCACGCCGCGCGCGCCGGCAAGGACAGCCGCGCCATCGCCCGCGATTTCGATGTCTATGTGGGGGAAGTGCTGGCCGGGCAGCCAGACCCCGGCGCGCTGTGCCTGCCGCTCGACAAGGTCATCGAAAACGCCCGCCGCGTCGCCACGCTGGAATTTCCCGAAGACCTCTGTGATGTCGACGATGCGCTGATCGAACGCGCCATGCTCGAACCCGAATTCGAGATCCATGAGGACGAGGAGGGGGACGAGGAAGGGGAAGAAGGCTTCGGAGAGGGCGAGCCCGGGGAGGCCGATCCCGAAGAGGTGTGGGAAGTGGCGCAGATGCTCTACTGCGAGGACGCCGTCGCGCTGGCAGAGGCCGACTGGCACGCCCGCCGCGCCGCCAACCTCGCCCGCGTCGATGCGCTGCTCGCCGGTTCGCACGATGCGGTGGCACAGGGCAGGGCGGACGGCGAAGACCCCCTCCTGCCGCCGATGGAATTCAAGTCCTTAGGACCGTGTAAACCCCGTCAACCCCGCCGTCCGGTGGGGGCCAATGGGAAGGGCGGGGAGGGCCTGGCTCAGCTCCCGCCCGAGGTGGACCTGCCCGAGGTGGACTTGGCCGCCGATCGCGCGGCCAGCCAGTCGATCGCCGATTGGATCGCGTCCTGCGGGATCGCGCCGTCGGCCATCAGGCTGTCGCCGGTGCGGTTGTTGCGGATCGCGATGGACGGCGTGCCGCCCACGCCCGCCGCCTCGGCCGCGGCGCTTTCGCCCATCACCCGGCGCAGCGTCTCGGGCGCGCGGCGGCAGGTGCGCAGCGCCGGTACGTCGCTGGCGCCCGCCTCCTGCGCCAGGCTGCCGATGGCATCGCTGCCCCGGCCCGCGCTCGCCGGGATGCCCCGCCCGTTGGTGGCGGTCAGCGCCAGGTACCGGTCCAGAAAGCGGTAGAACCCCGCCGCGCCGGCTTGTTCCGCCACGCACAGCGATGCCGCCGATGCGGCGATGGCCGGCTCGCCGTGAAAGGGCAGGGGCATCAGCCGCACGATCAGGTTCAGCTTGCCCGTGCTGTTGGCCCCGGTGGTGTTGGCCCCGGTGGTGTTGGCGTTGTTGGCATCGACCAGCTTCTCGCCCGTCTGCCCGAACTGCTTGCAGTACGGACATTCGGGATCGAGCCAAACGATCAGCGTCAGCCCTGCCTCGGCCGGGCCATAGACGCGGTCGCCCGTGCCGACCGGCGCCACCAGCGCGCCACTGCGCCAGCCCCCCTGCGCCGCAGCCGGGGTGGCAGTTGCGGCGAGCGCGAAGGCGGCGGCGGCGGCGATAACGGCCACGAAGATGGGGCGGATGGTCATGCGATCAGGTCCTGGTGCTCGCCCAGCGCGGGCGCGTGGAGCGAAGGGCGGGCGGGCTCATGGGCAAAGCGGATCGGCGTGCCGATGTGGCGGCGGCCCAGCTGGTCGGTCAGGATGAAGCCGCGCGCCTTCACCTGTTCGTCGTCCAGCGCTTCCGGATACGTCTTGACCGGGCCCCAGCACACGTCAAGCCGGTCGAGCAGCGCGCCCGCCTCGTCCAGCGTCATCGCCGCGAACGTCTGGGCGAGCAGGTCCACCACCGGCTGCTGGTGCGGCCCCGGTTCGTTGCACAGCGGGGCGAGGTCGATGCGGCCCAAGTGCCCGAGCAGCGCCTCGATGAACTTCTTCTCCTGCCCCGCGATCGCCAGCATCCGCCCGTCGCCGCAGGCGTACCAGCGATAGAACGCGCCCCCTCCCGTCGTCCGTTCATGCGCCACGTTGGGCTGGCGCCCTTCGGCAAGCGTCGGGCCCATCACGTTCGAGGTGGCCGACAGCAGCGTTTCCTGCATCGCGATGTCGATGAAATCGCCCCGCCCCGTCCGCTCCCGCGCCAGCAGCGCCATCAGCACGCCCGACAGCCCCTGCAGCGCCGACAGGTAGTCCGACACCGGAATGCCCGGCATCGCCGGCTTGCCGTCGGCGCCGAGCGTTGCGCCCAGCACGCCGGTCATCGCTTCCAATGCCAGATCGTGCGCCGGGCGCCTGGCCAGCGGCCCGTCCTGCCCGAACGCGCTGATCGCGCAGTACACGATCCGCGGATTGCGCGCCGAAAGGGTCGCATAGTCGATCCCCAACCGCGCGGCGACTCCGGGCCGGCTCGATTCGACGACGACGTCGGCGGTGTCGACCAGCGCCAGGAACGCGGCGCGGTCGGCCTCGTCCTTCAGGTTCAGGACGACGCTTTTCTTGCCCCGGTTGAAGGCGCGGAAGTAGACGGTGTCGGGCCCGTCGGACAGGCCGATGTGGCGGGTGTGGTCACCGCCCGGCGCTTCGACCTTGATCACCTCGGCCCCGTGATCGGCCATGGCAAGGGTGAGGTAGGGGCCGGGAATGAAGCTCGACAGATCGAGCACCCGGATGCCGGCCAGTTTCACGCAAATTCTCCCGTTCCGCTTCAACCGTCTGATTAAACGCGGATCGGGCAAGCGGGCCGCCAGGTCAAGCGGCGAGAGGGCGGGTCAGTTGTCGTTGCAGTGGTGGCGCGAAAGGATGCGGCCGAGCCGGTCCAGGCGTTCGTTCTCGATATCCTCGAGCTCGCGCAAGAGGCGAGTTATTTCCACATTGTCGATCGCGAAGGCGAGATCGTCGAAGGCCTGTGGCACCGGCTGGATCGGGAAGGCCATCTGCAGGCAGCGGGTCAGGCGCGCACGCGCCCAATCGGAGCTTTCGACAAGCCGACCGATCCGGTTTGCGCCAACGCTGAGCTTTCGACCCCGACTGTCCATATTGTCCTTCGTCGCCTTTCGGCCCGATCTTTATGTCAAATTATTGAAGCCAAGTCGAATCTCCAATCCGCAATTGCCGTAAGGAGGGTTGCGCGAAGGGTTCGGCGACCTGGTCCGTTTTTCATATCTCCAGCTGGCTGCCGAGCTCGATCACCCGGTTGGTCGGCAGGTGGAAGAACTGCATCGCCGAAGAAGCGTTGCGGACCATCCACGCAAAGAACGCTTCGCGCCACACCGCCATGCCCGAACGGCGACCCGGCCGGGCCGACGGAATTAACGTTTGGCGCGACAGGAACCAGCTGGTTTCCATCGGCCGCAGCGGCCCCCCGGCACGCGTTTCAGCGGCGAGTTCGGCGGGCAGGTTCGCTTCGTCCATGAAGCCCAGGTGCACCACCATGCGGTAGAAGCCGTGGCCCAGCTCTTCCACTTCGCGCCGGGCGTGCGCGGCGACGTGGGGCACCGCCTCGGTCATCACCGTCAGCACGATCACGCGTTCGTGCAGCACGTGGTTGTGCTTGAGGTTGTGCAGCAGCGCCGGCGGGATGCCTTCGACCGTGGAGGCGAGGAACACCGAGGCCCCCGCCACGCGCTTGACCCGGCCGGGCACGCTGTCGAGAAACAGGTCGAACGGCATGGAATCCTCGGCAAGCCGTTCGCGCATGATCTGCCGCCCGCGCGCCCAGGTGGTCAGCACGAAGAAGCAGATGCCGGCGACGAGCAGCGGGAACCAGCCGCCATCGGGCACCTTGGTGGCGTTCGAGGCGAAATAGGCGCCATCGACGACGAGGAACACCGCCGTAAGAGTGCCGGCGGCGAGCTTGGGCCACTTCCACACCTGCATCGTCAGCACCCCGGTCATGCAGGCGGTGATGAACATCGTGCCGGTAACGGCGATGCCATAGGCCGCCGCCAGCGCGCCCGAAGAGCGGAAGCCCAGCACCAGCAGGATGACCAGCGCCAGCAGCAGCCAGTTGACCAGCGGCACGTAGATCTGCCCCGCCGCCTTTTCGCTGGTGTGGCGAATGGCAAGGCGCGGCAGGAAACCAAGCTGGATCGCCTGCTGCGTGACCGAATAGGCGCCCGAGATCACCGCCTGGCTGGCAATGATCGTGGCGAGCGTTGCCAGCACCACCAGCGGCAGGCGCAGCGCTTCGGGCGCCATCAGGAAGAACGGGTTTTCGACCGCGGCGGGCTGGCGCAGCAGCAGAGCCGACTGGCCGAGGTAGTTGATCAGCAGGCAGGGAAAGGCGCAGTACAGCCAGGCGAGCGAGATCGCGCGGCGGCCGAAGTGGCCCATGTCGGCATAGAGCGCTTCCGCGCCCGTCACCGCCAGAACCACCGAACCGAGCGCGAGGAAGGCGAGGCCGGGATCGAGCAGGAAGAAATTGAGCGCATACCAGGGGTTGAGCGCGGCCAGCACTTGCGGCGCCTGCGCGATCTGGATCGCGCCCATCACGCCGATGACGATGAAGTAGATCACCATCACCGGCCCGAACATGCGGCCCACGGCAGCGGTGCCGCGCGACTGGATCGCGAACAGGCCGACGATGATCGCGATGGCGATCGGCAGGACGAAGTGGGCGGCACCCGGTGCGGCCACCTGCAGCCCTTCGACCGCCGACAGCACCGAAACGGCCGGGGTGATGATGGCATCGCCATAGAACAGCGCCGTGGCGACAAGGCCCATCATCATGATCGTGCCCGCCCAGCGGCGGCCGCCCGCAGCGTTCAACTGGCGCCCGATCAGCGCCATCAGCGCCAGGCTGCCGCCTTCGCCCTTGTTGTCGGCGCGCAGGATCACGAACACGTACTTGATCGTGACGATCAGCGTCATCGTCCAGAAGATCAGCGACAGCACCCCGAACACGTGCGCGGGATCGACCGCGAGCGGATGTGCGCCGATGAAGCTTTCCTTCAGCGCATAGAGCGGGCTGGTGCCGATATCGCCGAACACCACGCCGATCGCGCCGAGCGCAAGCGTGGCAAGGCCTTCGCCATGGTGCCCATCGTGCGCGGGCGCGCTTGAAGGCGATGCGGCGGCGGCGGGCGTGGTGCCGGGCGCGGAACTGGCGGCGCCGAGCGTGAGAGTCTGGTCCATGCTGCCCGAATGCGCCGCCCGCCCGCGGGTTTCACGCATCTTTACGGGATGTTTATGCCGGGGGGTGGGGCGGGGAGACCGGAAGGCAATCAATTCAACAAGCTAGTCGTCGCCCCGTGCTCGACACGGGGCTTGGCTATCCTTGAGACCTTGCATTTGCGATTCTGGTCTTATGCGCTGGACCTTGCCCCGCGCTAGTATCCTGCGGTGGTGGCGCAGGGCAGTAGCGCGAAGAAGCCAAGCCCCGTGTCAAGCACGGGGCGACGAGGGGTAGTGGTGGAAATTCGGCAGGCAGATGCTAAGCGCCTGCGGATGAAGGCAAGAAGCTTGAGCCTTTTGGCCGCACTCGCAACGGCGGCATGCAGTCCATCTCTGCCAGATGGATATACTGTGGTAGTTGCCGACAGAGGCAAGTCCTGGCTCGCCAAACCTGACGGAACGATTGTGCATGGCGCACCGATCAAGCAGCTTTACAACGGCTCCGGGCACCTTCTTTTGATCGCACCGGCGAGCACCATCGATGCCGAGATCGAGGGCCCTCGGCCTCTCGACGGTAACTGCTACGTCGCAATTCTTATCGACAGCCGAAATGGGCGTGCACAGCAGTTGAGACTTGCTGAAGCGCATCGCCTCGCCGCCAGAATGACCTTGGTGGAGGCGTCCACTAGGCGCTGTCTGCCAGGGATGCCGACGTCCTAGATCGGGGTCGACGATGCCCGTTTGCGGGTGTGAATTGTAATAGCTCAATAAATGAGGCCGAACTGACCGAAACGACTGGAAGTGGGCGGTCAGTGTTCAGTTATACAAAACACCTTTTTCGTCGCCCCGTGCTTGACACGGGGCTTGGCTTTCCTTGCGACAATGCATTTGCCATTCTGGCCCGATGGAGAAGGGCGGCTGGGTCACCATCATGGCAAACCGCTTTCGCGGCGGGATGTATGTCGGCGTCACAGCCGATCTGATCCGGCGCGTGGGGCAGCATCGTGAAGGCGCGGGTTCGCTGCACGCCCGGGATTTCGGCAAGGCACGGCTGGTCTATGCCGAGCGGCACGAGGACATCGAGGCTGCCATCGCGCGGGAAAAGCTCGTCAAGAAATGGCGCCGGGAATGGAAATTCTGATCGAGGCGGAGAATCCCGATTGGCTCGACCTTTGGGAACAGTGGTATCCAGCAACGGCGGCGCAAGGCGAGAGCGCGAAGTAGCCAAGCCCCGTGTCAAGCACGGGGCGACGACAGGTAGTGGTGGGAAGCGGTCGTAGGACTTGATGCACTACGCCACAAAAATGGAAGCTGGGGGGGCAATAGCCAATGCGAACAGCGCAGCCACCGTCCATCTGCTCCCGCGCAGTTGAAGTGCAAGCGCCGTAACAAACAGCACTGCAAGCACCGTAAGGTAAATGTTCTGAACACGCTCAACATTTGCAAAGCACGCGGCAACTTCGTCCGGTCGCTCGTTGAGTTGACACTCGGCCATGAATAGCACCGGTAAAGGGCAGAGGGAGAACATGGTTGCCCCGATCAATCCCAGTGTGAAGCTGAGCACCTTCATATCATGACTATAACACGTTCCGTTTGGTCAGCAATGTCGGCGTCTCTTGAGCGACGCCTTCTGGGCGTTACCCGCCATCCCCTGAAGGCCGCCCCCTTTCACCACCTCTCCCCATCGCGTTCGGCAGCGGCTATGGCGGTGGGGCATGGCGCGCCATTCCGTCTCTTCCGATCCTGCGCCGCTGGGCAGTGCCGAGGGCTATCTCGCGGCGCTGGGGCTGGTCGCGCTGATGACGTTGCTTGGCGCGCTGCTTTCGGCGCGCGGCAATCTGGCCGATATCGGGCTGCTTTATCTGGTGCCGGTGATGTTCGCGGCGACGCGGCACGGGCTGGTGACCGGGATCGCCACGGGGCTGGTGTCCTCGCTCGCCTACAACTTCTTCTTCATTCCGCCGGTGCTGACGTTCGCGATCCGCGATCCGAGCCATGCGATCACCGTGCTGGTGCTGCTGGGCGTGGCGGTGGTGGCGAGCCAGATGGCGGCGCGGGTGCGCCAGCAGGCGCGCGCGGCGCAGGATGAGGCGGGGCGCGAGGCGGCGCTCGCCGGCTTCGCGCGCGTGCTGATGGGGGTGACGCGGCGCGACGAATTGTGGAGCGTGCTGGCCGGCGAACTGGCGCGGCGCTTCGACGTGCGGGTGGTGGTGTGCGAGGCGGGGCCGGACGGTGCGGCGCAGCTTGCGGCCTCGGCGCCGCCGGTGGAGCGGCTGGACCTGCTCGAGCTCGTTTCCGCGCAGTGGAGCCTCGACAATGCGCTGGCGGCAGGGCCCGGCGCGGCGACGCCGACCGCGTCGGAATGGCTGTTCCATCCCGTGGTGGAAGGCACGCGGGCTGTGGCGACGGTGGGCCTTGCCCGGCCAGATGCGACCGCGCCCTTGCGCGCCGAGCGGCTGCCGCTGCTCGCCAGCCTGATCGACCAGGCGAGCCTCGCCCATGCGCGGATCGCGCTGGAGGATGAGATGGTTGCACTCGGCCGGGTGCAGGAACGCGATGCGCTGCGCGGGGCGCTGCTGTCATCGCTGGGGCACGACCTGCGCACGCCGCTGACCACGCTGCTGGGCTCGCTGCGCGCGCTGGAGGCGGGGCAGGCGGGGGCTTCGCTGGCCGTGGCGCGCGGCGCGGCGGAGCGGCTCGACCGGTTCATCTCCAACCTGCTCGACATGGTGCGGATCGAAAGCGGCACGGTGGAAGGCACGCGCGAGGCGGTGGACCTGGGCGAAGCGGTGGCGGCGGCGCTGGACGACTTGCGCGGCGGCGCGGGGGCTGCGCGCGTGGCGGTGGCGGTGCCGGACGACCTGCCGCTGGTGCTGGCCGACGCGCGGCTGCTGCACCATTGCCTGATCAACCTGATCGACAACGCGCTGCGGCATGGCAGCGAGGGCGGGGTGACGGTGGAGGCGCTGGCGGGCGGGGACGGGGCGGTGGAACTCGCGGTGCTCGATCGCGGACCGGGCCTGCCGCCGGGCAGCGAGACGCGCGTGTTCGGCCAGTTCGAGCGGCTCGAAGGATCCGACCGCGTCGGCGGCACCGGGCTCGGCCTTGCCATCGTGCGCGGCTTTGCCGAGGCGATGGGGGTGCAGGCGCTCGCCGCAAATCGCGCCGACGGGCCGGGGGCGCGCTTCGTGCTGCGCTTTCCGCCCGCGCTGCTGCGGCGCGTGGAGGCGGCGGAGTGAGCGCGGGGCGCAGCATCCTGGTGGTGGACGACGAGCCCGAGATCCGCGCGCTGCTGGCGGGCGCACTGGCGGGCGCGGGCTACGTGGTGGAGGAGGCGGGCGATGCGCGCGCCGCGCTTGCCGCGCACCATGCGGGCGGGCACGCGCTGGTGCTGCTCGACCTGGGCCTGCCTGATCGGGACGGGCTGGAGCTGGTGCCGCTGCTGAAGCGCGCGGGCGCGGCGGTGGTGGTCGTCTCGGCGCGCGATGCGGTGGCCGAAAAGGTCGCCGCGCTGGACCTTGGCGCCGACGATTATGTCACCAAGCCGTTCGATGCGGCCGAAGTGCTGGCGCGCGTGCGCACCGCGCTGCGCCACCGCGTTGCGCCTGAAGCGAGCGCGAACGTGGTGCGCTTTGGCGGCACGTGCGCGATCGACCTGGTGGCGCGGAGCGTGACGCGCGATGGCGCCGATGTGCACCTGGCGCCCAAGGAGTACGCGCTGCTCGCCATGCTGGCGACGCACGGCGGCAAGGTGCTGACCCACGCGCAACTGCTGCGCGAGATCTGGGGGCCGGGGCACGAAAGCGACGTCGAATACTTGCGGGTGGCCGCGCGCGGCATCCGTCGCAAGCTGGAAGGCGGGGCGGGCGATGCGCCCTCTGCGGTGCGCAACGAACCGGGTGTTGGCTACCGCCTCGCCATCGAGTGAGCGCGGCGGCGCTGTGCGCGTGCCCGATAGACTACGGCATTCCCGAAGCCTTGCGGCGCAATTGTTTCCGCGATGCGGGAATGTCGCGAATCGCGCGGTAAACCGCTGATTTACGTTAATAACGCTCTAACTTTGTGTCCCAGCCCGGGAATAGATCCATCCGTGCGCATTTCCGCATCGCTTCGGACATTTTTTCTGCACGGACATTTTCATACCTTTTTCATCAACTTGGGAAAAAGCAGACAAGATAAAGTAACCTTAGTTATGGTTAATTGAGACTACAGGTAAGTTGTCGCCTCCCTAACCGACCAATAGGTAATCGCCGGTCATAGAGAGTTAACGTCCAGAAAGATTCTGGGCAGTCGCGGGGGCGGGACAGGCCAGTGGGCTCGGCAAGTGGCCGAAGCTCATTAACCAATATGCCCTTCGTCGACCGGCACTGCGGCACAGGGGGCATTATCATGGCGACCACGAGCACGACACCGAGCGTCAACACCACCTCGATGTTCAACACGCCGCAGGCGGTTGACGATACCTACACTTTCTCGCAGACCTACCTCGAAGGGCTGGCCAGCAACGGCATCGTCACGCTGTCGCTCGACGTCATGGCCAACGACCTTGGCGGCGCGGCCAAGGACCTGTGGGCGGTGGTCGACCAGGAAGACACTGGCCCCGTCACCTACTCCGCCGCGGAAACCGCCGACCTGATCTCGAAGGACGCCACCGGCGAGTGGAAGACCACGCGGCCCGGCACCAAGGTGGCCGTGGTCAACGGCAAGCTGTCCTACCAGATGGACGCGAGCGCGATGGCGGTGATCAAGGCGCTGCCCGCCGGCCAGACCGTGACCGACGTGATCTCGTACTCGATCCGCCTTGCCAACGGCACGCTGAGCGTCGCCGAAGTGACGATCACCATTGCCGGCACCAACGATGCCGCGGTGATCACCGGAACCTCGGCGGTTACCATCACCGAAACCGATTCCGCCCTTTCGGCCGGCAGCAAGCTCAACGTCACCGACGTCGACACCGGCGAGGCGAAGTTCCAGGTCCAGAGCAACGTCGCGGGCAACCACGGCTACGGCACGTTCTCGATCGATGCGAACGGCAACTGGACCTACAGCGCCGGCGCCCACAACGAATTCGCCGCCGGGCAGAGCTACACCGACAGCGTGACGGTGAAGTCCATCGACGGGACCAGCCAGGTCATCACCGTGACCATCGTGGGCACCAATGATGCGCCGGTGGTTTCGGGCGCGGTGACCGGGACGGCGACCGAAGGCGGCGCGAGCTCGACGCTCAATGCCCTTGCCAACGCCAGCGACGTCGACCTCGGCGCCTCGCTTTCGGTGACCAACGTGCCCGGCACGCTGCCCGCGGGCGTGACCTACAACGCTGCGACGCACAGCTTCTCGTTCGATCCGTCGAACAGCGCCTATGACTACCTCGCCGCCGGCGCCACGGCGACCGTGACGGTGACCTATGGCGTTACCGATGGCACCGCGACCGTACCCGCCTCGGTCAGCTGGACGATCACCGGCACCAACGATGCCGCCATCATCACCGGCACCTCGACCGCGACGATCACCGAAACCGACGCGGCGCTCAGCGCCAGCGGCAAGCTGAATGCGACCGACGTCGACAGCTCGGCCGCGTTCGTCGCGCAGACCGATGTCGCCGGTGACCACGGCTACGGCACGTTCTCGATCGATGCCGCCGGCAACTGGACCTACGCCGCCGGTGCGCACAACGAATTCGTCGGTGGCCAGACCTACACCGACAGCGTGACGGTCAAGACCGCCGACGGCACCAGCCAGGTCATCACCGTGACCATCACCGGCACCAACGACGCCGCCGTCATCACCGGCAGCACGGGCGCGACGCTGACCGAAAGCGACGCGGCGCTGAACGCCAGTGGCAAGCTGGACGCGAGCGACGTCGACAGCTCGGCGGCATTCGTGGCGCAGACCAACGTGGCGGGTGACCACGGCTACGGCACGTTCTCGATCGATGCCGATGGCAACTGGACCTACGCCGCCGGTGCGCACAACGAATTCGCCGCCGGGCAGGCCTACACCGATAGCATCACGGTCGCGACGGCCGATGGTACCAGCCAAGTCATCACGGTGACGATCACCGGCACCAATGACGCGGCGGTGATCACCGGCTCGTCGTCCGCCGACCTCACCGAAAGCGATGCGGCGCTCAGCGCCAGCGGCAAGCTCGACGTGACCGACGTCGACAGCTCTGCGGCGTTCGTCGCGCAGACCAACGCGGCCGGCGACCACGGCTACGGCACTTTCTCGATCGATGCCGACGGCAACTGGACGTATGCCGCGGACGCCCACAACGAATTCGTTGCCGGCCAGACCTATACCGACAGCGTGACGGTCGCGACGGCCGATGGCACGACGCAGGTCATCACGGTAACGATCTACGGCACCAACGACGCGGCCGTCATCACCGGCACGGCTTCGGCCGAAGGCGACGAAACCGACGCCGCGCTGACGCTGGGCGGCAAGCTCTCGGCGACCGACGTCGACAGCTCGGCCGACTTCCAGGCGGGCACGCTCGCCGGGTCGCACGGCTCGTTCACCATCGCCGCCGATGGTACGTGGAGCTACACCGCCGACAGCGCCAACGATGCGCTGAACGTGGGCGACAGCGTGACCGACAGCGTGGTGGTCAAGACCATCGACGGCACCGAGCAGACGCTGAGCGTGACCATCCACGGCACCAACGATGCCGCCGTCATCACCGGCACGGCTTCGGCCGAAGGCGACGAGACCGACGCCGCGCTGACGCTGGGCGGCAAGCTCTCGGCGACCGACGTCGACAGCTCGGCCGACTTCCAGGCGGGCACGCTCGCCGGATCGCACGGCTCGTTCACCATCGCCGCCGACGGCACGTGGAGCTACACCGCCGACAGCGCGAACGATGTGCTGAACGTGGGCGACAGCGTGACCGACAGCGTCGTGGTCAAGACCATCGACGGCACCGAGCAGACGCTGAGCGTGACGATCCACGGCACCAATGATGCTGCCGTGATCACCGGCACGGCATCGGCGGAAGGCAATGAAACCGACGCGGCGGTGACGCTGGGCGGCAAGCTCTCGGCGACCGACGTCGACAGCTCGGCCGATTTCCAGGCGGGCACGCTCGCCGGATCGCACGGCTCGTTCACCATCGCCGCCGACGGCACGTGGAGCTACACCGCCGACAGCGCGAACGATGTGCTGAACGTGGGCGACAGCGTGACCGACAGCGTCGTGGTCAAGACCATCGACGGCACCGAGCAGACGCTGAGCGTGACGATCCACGGCACCAATGATGCTGCCGTGATCACCGGCACGGCATCGGCGGAAGGCAATGAAACCGACGCGGCGGTGACGCTGGGCGGCAAGCTCTCGGCGACCGACGTCGACAGCTCGGCCGATTTCCAGGCGGGCACGCTCGCCGGGTCGCACGGTTCGTTCACCATCGCCGCCGACGGCACGTGGAGCTACACCGCCGACAGCGCCAACGATGCGCTGAACGTGGGCGACAGCGTGACCGACAGCGTGGTGGTGAAGACCACCGACGGGACCGAGCAGACGCTGAGCGTGACGATCCACGGCACCAACGATGCCGCCGTGATCACCGGCACGGCTTCGGCCGAAGGCGACGAGACCGACGCGGCGGTGACGCTGGGCGGCAAGCTCTCGGCGACCGACGTCGACAGCTCGGCCGACTTCCAGGCGGGCACGCTGGCCGGGGCGCACGGCTCGTTCACCATCGCCGCCGACGGCACGTGGAGCTACACCGCCGACAGCGCGAACGATGCGCTGAACGTGGGGGACAGCGTCACCGACAGCGTGGTGGTGAAGACCATCGACGGCACCGAGCAGACGCTGAGCGTGACCATCCGCGGCACCAACGACGCGCCGGTGGTTGCTGCTGCGCTGACGGCGGCGGCCAACGAGGATGGCGCCGCGTTCAACCTCGACCTGCTGGGCGGGGCGAGCGATGTCGACAACGCGAACCTGCATGTTTCGGACGTGACCGGCCTGGTCGCAGGCGTGACGCTGTCGGGCGATACGCTGATCGTCGATCCGGCGAATGCGGCGTTCCAGTCGCTGCAGGCGGGCGAGACGCGCGAGATCGTGGTCAACTACAACGTCATCGACGGGCAGGGTGGCAGCGTGGCGCAGAGCGCGACGATCACCATCACCGGCACCAACGACGGCGCGACGATCAGTGGTGACACCACCGGTGGCACCGTGGTCGAGGATGGGGTGACCCAGCTGACCGGTCATGTGAGCGTGGCCGATGCCGACCACGACCAGGCGGCGGCGATCGCTGCGAGCGCGACCGGCACGTACGGCAGCTTCTCGGTCGATGCGGCGGGCAACTGGTCCTACCAGCTCGACAATGCGAGCGCTGCGGTCCAGAGCCTCGCCAACGGGCAGGTGGTCAGCGAGCAGTCGTTCACCAGCGAATCCGCTGACCACTCGGCATCGGTGACGCTGAACTTCTCGGTCCAGGGCACCAACGATGCGCCCAAGGTGACGCTGACCCAGTCGGCCACCGCGACCGAGGACGGTTCGCCGGTTTCGCTCAACGCGCTGGCGGGCACGTCGGACGTCGATGCGACCGACACGCTTTCGGTGACCTACACCTCGCTGCCGGCAGGCGTGACGTATGACGCGACGACGCACCAGTTCACGCTGGATCCGACCAATGCGGCGTTCCAGCACCTGGCCGCCGGGGCGACCGACACGGTCACGGTGAACTATGGCGTGAGCGACGGCACCACCACGACGCCGAGCAGCCTTTCGTTCAAGGTGACCGGCGTCAACGATGCCGCCACGATCACCGTGGACAGTGCGGTGACCAACGACCGCGCGGTGACCGAAGCGGGTGTGGCCGCAGGCGATGCGAACGCTTCGGGCAAGCTGCTGGTGACCGACGTCGACGATGGCCAGGCCGCGTTCCAGACCCCGGCTTCGCTGGCGGGCACGTATGGCACCTATACGTTCAATGCCACGACCGGCAGCTGGACCTACACGCTCGACAACACCAAGGCGGCGACGCAGGCGCTGACCGCGTCGCAGACGGTGCAGGATCACCTGACGGTGGTTTCGGCCGACGGCACCGCGACGCACGACATTGCGGTCACGGTAACCGGCGCCAACGATGCCGCCACGATCACCGTGGATGCGACGGTGGCGAACGACCGTGCGGTGACGGAAGCGGGCGGTCTTGCCAATGCGACCGCAGGCGATGCGAGCGCTGCGGGCAAGCTGCTGGTGACCGATCCGGACTCTGGCCAGGCCGCGTTCCAGACGCCGGCTTCGCTGGCGGGCACCTATGGCACGTACACGTTCAATGCCACGACCGGCAGCTGGACCTACACGCTCGACAACACCAAGGCCGCGACGCAGGCGCTGACCGCGTCGCAGACGGTGCAGGATCACCTGACGGTGGTTTCGGCCGACGGCACGGCATCGCACGACATCGCGGTGACGGTGACCGGCGCCAACGACACGGCGACGTTCGGTGGCACCAGCACCGGTTCGGTCACCGAGGACAGCACCACGCTGACCAGTGCGACCGGCACGCTGACCGTGACCGATCCGGACCTGAACCAGGCGAGCTTCGTGGCGCAGACCAACGCGGCGGGCACGTACGGTTCGCTCTCGATCAACTCGGCCGGTGCGTGGACCTATACCATCGACAACACCAAGTCGGGCTTCGCCACGCTCAACACCGGCACGACCGCACACGATATCTTCACCGTGCAGTCGGCCGATGGCACGACGACGACGATCGACGTGAGCGTGGTGGGTAACACCGATGTGACGCTGGCGGCGGTGCAGACGGCGAGCGGCGATCCGAACGACTTCGACTCGCAGGGTGCTGCCGGGGACATCAAGTTCCAGGGCAACGGTCAGTCGGCCGATACGGTCTATGGCGGTCCGGGCAACGACACCATCAACGGCAACAGCGGCAACGACACCCTGTACGGTGGTTCGGGTGACGACAAGCTGGACGGTGGCGCCGACAACGACACGATCTATGGCGGGTCGGGCAACGACACGATCACCGGCGGTAACAATGTCGACGTCCTCATCGGTGGCTGGGGAGCGGATACGCTGACCGGCAACCAGGGCAACGACACGTTCAAGTTCCTGAGCGCTCTCGACCGCGGCGACACGATCACCGACTTCACGCACGCCAATGGCGAGCAGGACAAGATCGACGTGTCCTCGATCGACGCGGACCAGAACACGGCCGGCTTCCAGCACTTCACCTTCAACGGCACGACGCCGACCGCCAACGGCCTGTGGTACGTGGTGAACGGCAGCGACGTGGTGCTTTATGGCGATATCGGCGGCAACACCGCGACCATCGAGCTGCATGTCACGCTGACCGGGGTGACCTCGCTGACGGCGGCAGACTTCATTCTCTAAAGCCGGGTCGCAAACCAAGGGAAAGGGGCTGCTGCGGCGGCCCCTTTTTCGTTTGGGGCTGGGTTGGCGTTCGAACCGAGCGGCGCGGGCATGGCCCCGGCGTGGCGCAACAAAAAAGCCCGGAAGGCTGGTCCCTCCGGGCTTTGTGCTTGCTGTCCTGTCGCGAGCGCTCAGGGAACCGGCAGTTCCTTGACGGCATCGAGTTCCACCGGGGCGGCAGTGCGCGGTGCGGCGGGATCGCGCAAGGCGCGTGCGCTGGCGCTGCCGAGGGGCAGGCCGTCGATGCCGCGCAGCAGGGGCGTGAGCAGCGGCACGTCGCCGCGATGCTTGACCTTGTCGAAGTGATCGTCGGGATCGTAGCGCGGCTCGCCCGGCAGCAGCCAGGTCTGTTCGAGCGCACCCATGGCGGCCAGCACGCGGGCCTGGGCGATGTAGGCGCTGGCCATCGCGCTGTTGTAGTTGCCGCGCGCCAGCAGCAGTTCGCGGGCGAGATCGAGCACGTCGAGCGTGGTGCGGAGCCCCGCCTTTTCCTGCAGCAGGGCACCGTCATAGGCGCGGCGGGCCGATTCCACCGCGCTGGCATAGCGATCGACCGCGGCGCCGAGCGCCTTCCAGTCATCCCAGGCGGCGGCGAGCGTGGCGCGGTTTTCGCGCAGCGCCGCATCGATCAGGCGCCAGTCGGAATCGTTGGCGGCGATCGCCTCGCCCACGCGGGCCTGGCGCAGGCCGCTTTCGTAGATCGGGCCGGACAGGACGACCTGGCCGGAAAAGTCGCGCTGGTCGCGGCGGGGCAGTGTTGTCAGCAAACCCTGCACGTTCCAGCCGTTGACGTAATCCGCCTGTCCCTTGAGATCGACGCGCGGCATCAGGTCGGCCTTGGTGGATTCGAGGCTGGCGCGGCTGATCTTTTCGCGTTCCTGCGCGGCAATGAGCACGGGGTTGTGGCCTTCGGCGTAGGCATAGGCCGCTTCGAGCGAGTCCGCGGGAAGGCGCAGCGGGTTGGGCGCGGCAAGGGCGCCGGCGGGAGCACCGATCATGCGCAGGAACGTCGCTTCGCCCGCCGCCGCATCGCGCTGCGCGGTGAAGACCTGCGCGCGGCCGAGTTCGACGCGGGTTTCGACCTGCTCGACATCGGTGGAGGTCACCTCGCGCCGCTTGAGCCGAGCGCGGTTATCGGACAGTTCCTGTTCCAGCGTAGCGAGGTTGTCGCGCGCAATGGCCACGGCGGCGCGATCGCGCAGCAGGCCGACATAGGCGCCGATCGCATCGAGCAGGGCCTGTTGTTCGGCCGAGCGCATGACCTGCCGCTGGTAGCCGAGCTGGGCCAGGGCATAGCGTTCCGACGCGGCGTTGCGGCCAAAGGTGAAGATCGGCTGGGTGAGGACGGCGGTGGTGGTGAGACTGCGCGTCGTGTTGTCGGACCACCCGTTGCCCGGCGTGCGCAGGCCTGAGCGCGTGATGTCGTAGCCCACCTGGTAATCGAGCCGTGGGCCGAAGGCGGCGCGGGCCTGGGGCACGCGGTAATCGATCCCGCGCAGTGCAGCGCGCTGGGCAAGGACGGTGGGGCTGGTCCAGTAGGCCAGCCTGAGCGCCTGCGGCAGGGCATCGACCGGGGTGCCGGCGCGCGATGCTTCGGCAATGTCGGCGGGTGTGCCGCCGGGAAGGTCGGGCGAATAGCGCAGCGCGCTTTCGGGGGCGGGCGCGGGCGGGCCCATTTCCGATGGGGCCAACGTGGGCTGACTTGGTGCATCCTGGGCGCGGGCGGCGAGCGGGCTCGCCACCAGTGCTGCCCCCGCGAGCAGTAGTGTCTTCACGTGCATTCCCCCCTGATCCCTCACTTAATTGTCCCGGAACGCCCGCATGAACTGGTCGCGCAGCGGCTTGGTCAGGTACGACAGCATCGAGCGAGAGCCGGTTTCGACATAGACTTCGGCGGGCATGCCGCTCTTGAGATCGAGCCCTTCCTTGCGGACCTTGTCCTGCTGAACCGCGATGCGGATCGTGTAATAGGCCTGGCGCGCTTCGGGATTGTCGGTGCGGTCGGTGGCGACGTAGATGACCTTGCCCGGGATTTCGGGAGTTGCCGCGTGGTTGAACGCGGTGAAGCGGACGCGGGCGTGCTGGCCTTCGATCACCTGGTCGATGTCGGCCGGGCTGACCATCGCCTCCACCACGAAGACATCCTTGTCGGGCACGATCTCCATGATCGGCTCGGCCGCGCGGATCACGTCGCCGATGGCCGAGAACGCGACCTTTTCGACCGTGCCCGAATAGGGCGCGCGGATTTCGGTGCGCTGCTTCTGGTCGGCGGCGGCGACCGAGCGGACCTGCTGCTGGTTGAGCGCGGTGTTGACCTGGGCAAGGTCGGTACCTGCCTGGACGCGGCGGGTCTGGACGAGCTGGATCGACTGCTCCTGCGCTTCGGTGATGCGGGCGCGGGCCTGCGCGATCTGCGACTGGAGCGAACCAACGTTGCCATCGAGATCGACCGCGGTGCGTTCCAGCTGGTTGAGCCGGTTGATCGTGACGAGCTGCTTGTCCCACAGATCCTTCACGCCCTGGCGTTCGGGCTCGATCAGCTTGCGCTGCTGCTTGAGCGCGGCGATCTGGGCTTCGAGGCCGTGGATTTCCTGGTTGTACTGCTGGACGCGCGCGGCGAGCTGCGAGCGGATCTGTCCTTCTTCCGTCTGGCGCAGGCGGAACAGCTTCTCTTCGTCCGCCATCGCCTTGCGCGCGGTGTCGGTGTTGGCGCCGGTCAGTTCGGGCGGGAAACGGATGCCGCCTTCGCCAAGGCGTTCAGCCTCCAGCCGTGCGCGCTGGGCGAGCAGCTGTTCGACGGTGAGGTTGGAAAGCGCGGCATCGGTGCCGGTGACGCGGTCGTCGAGCCGGAGCAGCAGCTGACCTTCCTTCACGTGTTCGCCATTGTGGACGAGGATCGCGTCGATCACGCCGCCGGTCGGGTGCGCGATGCGCTTCACGCGGCTTTCAACGCCGACCTGGCCGCTGCCGATCACCGCGCCGCCGATGGGCACGAACGCAGCCAGCAGGAACAGCACGACGAACAGCCCGGCAACGGTCATCAGCAGGCGCTTGAGCAGAAGCGGTTGGGCGACCTTGGCCGCGGCATCGCCTTCCCACAGCACGGGGAGCAGCATGCGCGCGGGATCGGTGGGAAGCTGGGCGTTCATGCGGAAACTCCCGAAGCGGCCGCAGTGGCGGCTTCATCGTCCTTGGCATCCGAGCCGTTGCCGGGCTCGATGCGGGTGGCGGTGTTGGCCTGCTGGATGCGCGCGAGCACGGTGTCGCGTTCGCCGAAATCGGCGATGCGGCCAGCCTGCATCAGGGCGATGTGCGTGGCCGGGCCGAGCGTTGCCGGACGGTGGGTGATCATGATGACGATGCCGCCGCGCTTGCGCATGTTCAGCACGGCATGGGCCAGTGCGGCATCGCCTGCGGCATCGAGGTTGGAATTGGCTTCATCGAGCACGAGCAGGAACGGATCGCCATAAAGCGCGCGGGCGAGGCCGAGGCGCTGGCGCTGTCCTGCGGAGAGTTCGACGCCGCCCGCCGATACGTGGGATTCATAGCCATCTGGCATCGACAGGATCAGTTCGTGGACGCCCGCCGCCTTGGCCGCGGCGACAATGCCTTCCGACGTGGCGGCGGGATCGAAGCGGGCGATGTTCTGGCCGATGGTACCGTCCATCAGGTCGACCACTTGCGGAACATAGCCGAAATAGCTGCCGAGCGTTTCGGCGTCCCATTGATCGAGCGTGGCGCCATCGAGGCGGATCTCGCCACGGTTCGGGCGCCAGATCCCCAGGATCGCGCGCACCAGCGAGGTCTTGCCGGCCGCGCTCGGCCCGACGATGGCCAGCACCTGTCCGGGCGTGAGCTGAAGGGTGACGCCCGAGACGGTGAAGCGCTGCGTGCCCGGGGGTGCGACCCACAGATCGCGGATCGCGAGTTCGCCCGAGGGGCGGCTCAGCTGGACTTCGCGGGCAGGCGGCTTGCGGTAGGCGGAAACGGCCTGGACCACCCGGCTCCAGCCTGCGCGCGCGGCGACAAGGCCGCGCCAGTTGGCGATCGCCTGGTCGACCGGCGCCAGCGCGCGGCCCGACAGCACGGAAGAGGCGAGGATCACGCCGCCGCTCGCCTTGCCATCGATCACCAGCAGCGCACCGACCGAAAGGATCAGCGATTGCAGCAGCATGCGGAACATGCGGCTTGCCCCGCCGAGACGGGCGACCGTGCGCGAAAGGTAGGATTGGGCGCCGATGAAGCTGTCTTCCCAGCCCGAGGTGCGCGCGACCAGCCGGTCCTGCATGCCCATGGCAAGCGCGGATTCGGCAAAGCGGATTTCGGCGAGCGCGGCGGCGGACCGGCCGCTGGTGATATTCGAAAGCTCGCGCGAGCCCGACATCGTGCGCCGGTTCGAGATGATGGCGAGGGCAGCCATGACGAAGACACCGAACAGCGCGGTCAGTCCCAGCCACCAGTGCAGCGAGGCGAGCACGATGAGGAACATGATCACCCAGGGCAGGTCGATCAGGGCGATAGGGCCCTGGCCCGCGAGGAACGTGTGGATGGAATCGAGGTCGCGGGTGAACTGCAGCCCGTCGCCCTTGTCCGGGCCGTTGCGCAATGGGCGGGTGACCGTGGCATAGTGCACCGCGCCGAACAGATCGTCGTGCACGCCGTTGGCGACACCGAGGAGCGCTTCGCTGCGGATCGCCTCGAACACGGCCTGGAAGGCATAGACCAGCACGAGCATCACGAAGAGGCCGATGAGGGTCGGAACAGACCGGCTTGGCAGGACCGAATCGTAGACCAGCATCATGTAGGCCGAACCCGCGAAGACCAGCACGTTGAGCAGGACACTCGCCACCGCGACGAGGACCAGGCCCCCGCGATACCGGCTTATGAATAGATTAAGAATCTGACGGTCCACGCCTTGGAAATCCCACGTTTTTTGTGGAGCTAAAGCAATAACATTACGCTCGCAAGGACGCAGGACGAGGGCTGTTACGTAGCGATTCTACGATTTTGTTAACTAAGCAAAACTTCCTGCGGTTAAGCAGGTTCAGCGCAGGTCGGGCATGCGCCCCTGGGGCTGGGACTGCTCGTCGACAGGGCGCGCGCCCTCGACCATGATTTCGCACCAGACGCCGCGCCGGTCGAAATTGAGCTCCACCGCATCGAGCCCCGGCTGGGGCATCAACAGGCGGGTCCCGACCCCTTCGCGCGATGGCGAGGATACGGGCGGCCCGCCCTGTTCCTTCCACAGGATGTACAGGCTGCGCCCGTCCACCGCGAGGAACCAGGTCAGTTCGACAAGGCCCTGATCGTCGGACCAGGCACCATGCTTGACCGCGTTGGTGGCAAGTTCGTGCAGCGCCATGATCAGGGGAATGCAGGTGCGATCGGGCAGGATCACAGGATCGCCCGAAAGCTTCAGCCGAGTGCGCCGGCCGAACAGTTCGAGCGTCCGCTCGGCGATCTCGGGCAGGCGGCCCTCGGTTTCGGTGCCGATCCGCAACAGGTCGCTCGCCTGTGCGAGCCCTTCAAGGCGGCTGGAAAATTCGCGATAGAAATCAAGCGGATTGTCCGCCTTGGGACCGCGCGAGGCGAGGGCCTGTACGATCGTGAGCATGTTGCGCACGCGATGGCGAAGCTCGCGGTTAAAGCCTTCGGCCTGTTCATGCAGCGCATCGAGTTCGCGCACCGCGCCGCGCAAGGCGGAGCCGGTGGTCAGGATCAGCCCGGCCGAGAAGCAGAACATCAGGAAGAACGCCGCGCGCATCGGGTCGATCACCGCAAACCACGCGCCGCCGCCGAACAACCGTTGCGAAACAATCGCCGCGATACAGGCGACGAGGACGGCGTATGCGGTATCGAGCAGTAGCGCCCCGATGAGGATGCTTGGCCAATAGGTGAGAAAGGGCAGGGCGCTTGTGCCTGGATCGACCAGCGCGCGTACCGCCGTGGGGAACGCAACCAAGAGAACGAGAAGCACTACTTGTTCAGCGGGAGACCGCTGTTTCACCAGCGCTTGCCGGATCACCTTTGCTCGGGTCATCTGCGTCGTTTCCTTCGAGGGCCCCTGGGCGTTCTTCGCGCCCGGCGGTTTGGTCCGCTTCGGATACTTCTATGGACCCGCATCGACGACAACGCCAGCGCCGCGATGCGCCGGCAAGAGTTAGGCTGCCAATAACATACTGGATAAACCGTGGCTTAACCACGGATCAGGTTGCGCAAATGATTGCCGAGCTGTGGCCGTTGCGTGACGAGCGGCCGTCCGCCCGATCGCGCGTGCCCGGATCAGGCGGCGCGGGGCAGCGCCATGGCGCGAGGCGGAGCGAGACGCAGCGCATCGGCCAGAGCGATGATCGTGGCCACGGCGTGCGCCTCTTCGGCGGTCAGGCCTGCGAAATCGGGCAGGAAGGCGCGGCAGGCCTGGATGAAGTTGCCGGGGTTGCGTTCAAGGTCCGACCGGTACTGGTCAAGCGAGTGGCACCCGTCGATGTCGGCCCAGCTGAGGCCCTGCGGCGAGGGGCGTTCGTGAAAGGACCAGAGCGCTAAGATTGCGCGCTCGACCGCATCGCGCGCCTGTTCGGGCAGCGCGGCGCCCGATGCACGGGCTTTCAGCCTTTGGCGATAGCGGCGCTGCCGCTCGGCGTTGGTCATGGCCATGGTGCGCACCGCATAAGGCAGGCACCGCAAGCATCCGGTTAGCCGACGTTACGTGACTGCCCTAAGGGCAACGTCAATGAAGACGGTCACTCGCCCGGATCGTTGATCGCCAACAGCGCGAGTTCGGTGCGGTTTTCGATCCCCAGCTTCTGGTACATCGCGTGAAGGTAGACCTTCACCGTGCCTTCGCCGATGTTGAGTTCCGCGCCGATGTCGCGATTGCGCATGCCGCGCGCGACCAGGCGGGCAATCTTGCGTTCGCGCGGGTTGAGCCGATCGAGCGGGCCGGCCTGCGGGCTGAGCGAAAGATCGAGCGCGCGCTGCAGGAAGATCGGGGCGATCGCCTTCTGTCCACCATGGACCTTTTCCAGCACGTCGACGAGTTCGTCCTCGGCGCCGTCTTTCGACACGATGCCATCGACGCCGGCGCGCATGACCGAAAGCAACTGGCGATCGTTGATCTCTGCCGTCAGCAGCACGATGCGGCGCTTGTCGCCCTTGGCGCGCAGCACTTCGAGCGCTTCGACCCCGTTCATTCCGGGCATGTTGATATCGAGCAAAACAATCGCCGGATCGTGCATGTCGATCGCGGCCAGGGTTTCCTCGCCGCTGGCCGTCGCGGCGACGATCTGGAACTGCGTGCCACGCAGGACGGCCTCGACGCCGGCGCGGATGAAGCCATGGTCGTCGGCTACCAGTACGGGAATCATGCGGCCATCCTTGCAGGCAGAGAGATATCCAGCGTGACGCCCTTCGTAGCGTCGGCGATTTCGAGCCTGCCGCCCAGCGCCTCGACGCGTTCGCTGATCGAACGCGGCCGAAGCGGGTCGGGGCCCGTCACGAAGCCGAGCCCATCGTCGCGAATCTGCATGCGCAACGCCCCCGCCTCGCCGATGATCGACACCGTCACGCTTGCGCAATGCCCGTGGCGCACGGCGTTGGCAACACCTTCGCGGACCAGCTGGCGCAGTTCGTAAGCCAGCTCGATCGAGACCGGCAGCGGACGCATTGCCGCATCGAGCCGCGTGTCGATGTGCCAGTGGTGCGACAGTTCGACGAGCAGGGCTTCCAGCTCTTCGGCAAGGTCGGTGCGGCGGTCGCCGTCCTCGCCCCTGCGCAGGCGATCGATCAGGCCGCGCAGCTGGACCTGTTCGCGGCGCAGGGCCTGCTTGATCGAATCGATCTCGCCCTCAGGGTCATTGCCTTCGCGGATCCACCGGCGCAGCGCCTCTATCCGGAACAGCGTGCCGGCGAGGAACTGCGCAACGCTGTCGTGCAGATCGCGGGCGAGTGCATTGCGGATGCCGGAAACCGCCGCCTCGCGCGAAAGCGAAGCCATCTCCTCGCGATCGAGCGCAAGGCCGACCTCGCGGGCGAAAGCCTCGACCAGGGGCAAGTCGTCCACCGACAGATCCCGCATCCCCCAAGCGAGCAGCTGGCCGGGGCCGGCGGCCGTCGCAAAGGATGCGATGATGCCTTCGCTGATGCCGCAGTGATCGGCGAGCGGCACAGATATCCTGCCCGTCCACGCCGCCATCCCGGCAACGGGCAGCGAGGCGATGCGCCGGCGGCGTACGGTGTCGAACATCATCGGCGCAATGCCGAGGGCAAGATCGTCGGACAGGTCGCCGGGTGCCGCCATCACGTGGGTCGACGTGCCGTCGTCCAGCACGATCTCGACCAGCGGCTCCTCGTTGCGCAGAAGCGCGATGGCAACGCCCTTGGCCCCGAGGGCGTTGCGAACCTCGGCAATCGCCTCGGCCAGCACGCGAAGGCGCCGTTCGCCCGGCACGCCGCCCGGATCCTGCAGCTCGACCCGCCGGGACAGGCGTCCATCGCCGCTCAGCCAGACCATCACGATCGAAAGAAGCAGCATGTAGACTTGCCGGCGACCGAACCGGTAGATGTCGAGATTGAAGTGCAGCATCACCAGCGCGCCACCTGCTGCGGTATTGGCTACAAGCAGCGCAAGTGCGGTGACGGCGATCCCGCGCCAGCCCCAGCGCAGGTTCGAGCTGACCAGAAGAAAGGCGGCAAAGGCCATGAAAGGACTGGAGAAGTCGCTGTTGCCGGCCTCGGTGAAATAAACTCCCCCGACGAATGCAATGATGTCGATGACGTGGACCGCGACGGCCAGGCGAAAATCGTACCACCAGCTGCGCCACGCCACGATCACGAGTGCTGCAGCCAGCGTCATGTAACCGGCCAGGATGGCAAGGCCGACGACGCCGGCACGGGCGGGCTGGGTCGGTTCTATCAGCACGGCCAGCAGGAAGACGACGGCAAGCACCGCGCGCGTGGTCGCAAGAACCTTGGCGATGCGCCGCATGAACATGCGCTGAGGTTCCTGCCTCCCCATTGGATCGACCCGTCCTCGTTCTCGTTTCGCCACGCGCCCCCCGGCATGTGGATGCAATACCTTTAGCCAACGCTGTCAATTGCACGAAACGGAAAGGGCGTAAGGTGCAATACCGCAAACGTGAACTTGCGCTGGGACGGATATTAGATCATTTTCAACTCGTGATGTGGGAAAAAATCTTTCTTCTTTGCCAATTGGATGCCTCGGATGATGAAGGGCGGATCTAAACAGGTCAGGTTGACGGGAGAACGAGGCCACCTTTCGATAGAAGGCGGTCTCGCAGGACGGCACGCTCCATGATGATGACGACCTTTCCTCTGCAGGACGAGGACGATGTTCTCGACGCACTCACGCCCAAGCAGCGGGAAGTGCTGGACCTTTTGATCCAGCACAAGACCTCCAAGGAAATATCCAGGCTTCTCGGCATATCGCCCCACACGGTCGACCAACGGATCATGCTCGCACGCGCGAAACTGAACGTCGCGACCCGCGGAGAGGTGGCGCAGCAATACCGCCGATTGGTCGAGGAACGGCGGAATTCCGCCATCTCTAGTCCCGCGATCATATGGGAAAAACCCGTATATCAGCCGTCCTATGTCGAAATGACCGAATCGGATGGGCAAGGTCCGGATCGGGAAGACGGGGTGGCGTTCCAGACCACCATAGGCCTCCTTCGCAAGGCGCCGCAGGAGACGGGGCAGAGCGAAGCGGCCAGGGCGGTCAAGGCCTACTACCGCGTTCTCCCGGAGGTGTTCGACGGACCAAACGGAACCCTGGTGCGTCTCGGCTCGATTGCCGCGATAACCGTGTTCCTGATCCTGATCGTCCTCGGCGGACTGTCGATCTTTTCGCAGCTGTCCGAGATCATCGGTCACTGATCCGTCTGCCATCTCCCGTCACAGCGGGCCCGGGCATTTGCTTTGGGCGGAAGGGGGAAGACCATGAAGTTCGAAAAGATCGAAGCGAGCGCGATGGACCGGGCCATGAGCACCGGTGTTGCCCAGTTGCGGATCACCCGTGACCTTCATCAGGCCGAAGCCGCGCTAGACGAAGCTCTCTTGCGTCAGGCACAGTTGCTCCAGACCATGGTCGGCGCGCGGCGCGAGACCGGCGTTGCGCCCTTCCTCGGCCAGGATGCGCTGATGCGCCTGCTCAAGAGCCAGCAGGGGCTGGTCGATGCGGGCGGCGAACTCGCCCGGGTCCATGGCCGTCTCAACACGATCGCGGTCGAAACCAACGGCGGCAACGATGCCTGTCCGCCCGCTGCGCGCGAAGCCGATCGCGACGACGTGGCAGCGAAGGTCGCCTGATGGTGGTTGGCTGCTGCCGGGCGACGCCCTGTCGTTCGGCAGCCGGCCGCAGGACGGCGCTGCAGAAGGTGTGATGCGCAGATGCTTTCGCTCTGGATCCCTCGCATTGCCCTGATCGTCACCGTGCTCTTCGCGGCACGGCGCGGCGGTGAGCCCGAACGGCTCGTGGCCGCGGTGCTTTTCGCCACTTTCGCACTCGACGTTGCGAACCACACCTGGTTCGGCGCACCTGATTGGTTCGCCATCAATCCCGGCCATCTCGTGATCGACACCTGGGCGTTCATCTCCCTGCTGTGGATAGCGCTGAGGGCCAACCGCGGCTGGCCCCTGTGGGTCGGTTCGGGCCAGGTGATCGTGGTCATGGGGCACATTGCCAAGGTGTGGGAGCTGGACATGGTCCGTTGGGCGTACTGGGCAATGACCCAGGTTCCCTTCGTCTTCCAGCTTTGCGTCCTGGTGATCGGCACGGTCGCACACGTCGCAAGATCACGCCGCGTTGGCGCATATGATGCCTGGCGTCCGGCCTGAGAAAGGCGGCCTTCGTGCCGCCATGTGGACCCCCAAGCTGCTGGCCAGGCCGGCGCATGGCGGTCCGGGACCGAAGGAAGTAACAGGATGACGGTAAGATCGATGATTGCCGCAGGGCGCGAGGGAAGCCTGGCCGTTCAGCAACTCCCCAACAGCACGGACCGCGAGGACGGTTCGCTCGTCCCCACCACCACCACCGGCCATGCCGCGCTGGCGCTTGCCCACGAACTCTATGTCGGCAGGCGCAAGCGCGAACGCTTCCTGAGCGGCGACCTGTTCGGTGAGCCCACCTGGGACATCCTGCTCGACCTCTACGTCGCCGCGCGCGAGGATCGCCGCGTACCGACCACCAGCGCCTGCATCGGGGCCCACGTGCCGCCGACGACAGCCCTGCGCTGGCTGCGCATTCTTGAAGCCAAGGGGCTGGTTGAACGCGAAGACGACGGCCGCGATGGCCGCCGTACGTTCGTCCGCCTGACCGACCGGGGCCTGCTGGCCATGGACGGCTGGCTGGAAGGCATGCTGCTCGCGCTCGACAAGGCGATGGCCAAGGCCAAGGCACAGCCCGCAGGCTGAACTGACCAAGCGCGAGCGGTCAGTGCATCAGCGGCGGTAATACCGGCACTTGCGCTGCCCCTTCTTGGCGATTTCGTGCCCTGCGACACCGCCAGCGGCCGCGCCGAGGATGGTGGCAGTGGTGCCACCGGCAATCACGTTGCCGAGAATGGCGCCGCCGGCCGCACCGACGACGGCACCTTCGGTCTTCGAAAGGCGCTTGCCGCAACGCGCCTCGGCGGGGGCTGCGGCAAGGACCGAAAGGGCGCCGACGGCGAGCAGGGCGGGGCGGGTAAATCGGAACATCGAACGAACTCCTGTGGATCGGAATGGAACGAGCGAAACGTGCCCGCCAACGCTCCATTCCTGCCCGAGTTCCGGCGCGGCTGCCAGAGCGGTTGCGGCCAACCGCTCGTCGCAGCGCGCCTCGCCGGCCGTCAGCTGTCCTGCTGACGCCGCTGCTGGCGAGACATCCCGCCGCGCTGACCGTCGCTGCCGGCGTCCTGCTGCTGCTCCATCTGCTGCGACCCATTGCCCTTCCGGTCACCGCCGCCCTGTTGCTGTTCAGCCTGCGATGCGGGCCGCCCGTCCTGGCCGTGACCCTGGCGATGGTCGCCGCCCATCTGCCCGCCGAGCGAGCCTTGGTCTGCCCCACCGCCCTGCGCGCCGGGGACGTTGCCGTTGTTCTTGCCGTTCATCATCGTTCTCCCGCACCGCGTTCATGATCATCGGTGCACGCGATCAACCGGGCGGAGGGGGAAGGCGTTCCTCCTCGAAGGCCCCTGCGCGCGCATTCCGCCGCACGCCCAGCACGCTACGGTCTTCATCCAGGTCGATGACGAGGTCGGCGCGGTCCGGGAGATCATCCAGCAGCGCACGCGTGATGCGCTCGTAGTGGGCGATGAACCGGGCGAGTGCGACGGAGTCCATGCCTCGCCCCGCCTGGCGCAGCGGCTCTTCCTGTTCGCCGCGCCACCGTGCGACGATGTCGAAGCCGGGGGCGCGCAACATCACGAGGAAGTCGATCCGCGCAAACAGCGTGGCATAGTCTCCGGCCAGCGCCGCATCGGCATGGCCGCGCCAACGTCCATCGGGATCTTCTTCCGCTTCGAGCCTGTTGATCGGCCGCGAAAGGCCTGCCGCGCCTTGCGGCCTTGCGCCGAGGCACCAGCCTTCGAGGATCAGCACGCGAGTATCCCGGTTTGCCCGGGGCCATTGCGCTTCGGGCAGGCGATCGTCGGCGCCCTTGTCGAAGCGGGGCAGCGCAGCCGCTTCGCCCCGCTGAAGCGCGGCGATCACGTCGAAGCCGAGCGCGATGTCGTGCGTGCCGGGGACGCCGCGCGTGGCAAGCAATGGATGGACCGTTTCGGCAAGGATGCGCCGCTCGGCCTTCGTGCGATAGAGATCGTCGAGCGAGAGGATCGCCGTGGCGCAGCCGCGTGCCCCAAGCCGCGCGGCGAGGGCTGTGGCAAGCGTCGACTTCCCCGATCCTTGCGCGCCGCTCAGTCCAATGACCAGCAGGCGGCCTTCGTGCGATGGCAGGAGCTTTGCGAGCTCGGCATCGACGATGTCGAGGGCGGACAGGGGCCCAGTCACGTGTTCTCCCGCGGCGATTGCCGGGGCAGGCCTAACAGGGCGGCGGCCGACTGACCAGCCGCCGCCCCGTTGCGATCAGTCTTGCAGGACCCAGCGTACAGCCGTCTCGTATGCGCCCGGCATGGCGGTGCCTTCGCTGCTGCGAGCAGGTTCGAACCGTGCGCGCCGGGTGACGCGGTCGCAGGCCACGGTGTCGAGTTCGGGATGTCCGCTGCTCGCCGTCACTTCGCAGCCGCTCGGCCGTCCGTCTGCACCGATGCTCAGGCGCAGGCGGGTAACGCCGGTCCATTCCTCGCGGATCGCCCGCGTGGGATAGTCGTTGCGGGTGATCCAGCTGCCGGGATCGCCCTTGGCCCGCGCCGCCGTGGCCGGGCCGGTGGGCGTTGGTGACGGATCGGGCTTGAGGAACGGCTCCTTGGGACCGAGATCGATCGGTCCCAGGGGCGGAAGCAGGGGCCCAGGATCAAGCGTTCGCGTGTCTGTCGATGGAACCAGCGGATCCAGCGGCGTGCGCGGCGCGGTGCTGTCGGTATGCGCGCGCGCCGCAGTGCGTGGCGATGGTTCGGGCTTTGGCGGCTTGGGCGGCGGTGGCATCCAGTTCCAGTTCTGGTTGTCGAGGCCCCTGTCGATCACCCGGGTGATAATCCCGCCCGCAAAGGTGGAGAGCAGCGCCGCTCCCAACCCCACATGCAGCGCGATCACCGCCGCGCCTGCACCGAGCCTTCTACGCCCGCCGCGTTCCGCTCCATATCCCATGGCCACACCCTCTCTCGAATGCCGCCCCGATCCCTTGCTCGACCGGCCTGTCGGATCAAAGGCCGGGGACGGTCTGGTTATTCGAGCAAGCCTACGCCTTATTTCTCTACCGCAAAGGTAGAACAAACGAACGGCCCGGTTCCGTTCCAAAAAACAAGAGGCCCCTCTTCCGCCGGGGAAGAGGGGCCCTTCGAGCCTGGCCGGGTCCGCCCATTGCCGGGCGGTCGGGCCGAAGATCAGAAGCTCTTGCGCACCGTCATGCCGATCTTGCGCGGCGTGCCGATGTTGTAGCCGATGCGCGCGCGGCCACCGCGTTCGCGGTCGAGCGAGAGCAGCGGCGTTTCGTCGAACAGGTTGTTGACGTAGAGCAGAACCGACAGGCCGTTCTTCCATTCAACCCCGGTCGACAGGTTGACGAGGTTGTAGCTCGGCAACTGGTACGAGCCGAAGCTGTAGGTTCCCGAACCCGAAGCGCCGGTGGCCGGGTTGAAGAACAGCGAGTTGCTGAAGTTGCCCGCGCCGGCTTCCTGGTCGGACGGCTGGGTGAACCGGTTGCCGACGTGGCTGAAGGTGGCGTTGAAGGTCCAGTCCATGTCGTCGGCAACGGCATAGGCGTAGCTGGCGGTGGCCGACATCTGGAACTTCGGCACGGTCGGCAGGCGGTTGCCATCGCGGATGCCCGCAATGATGTTGCCGCCGGCGTCGGTCACGTTGCTGTCGAACTTGGAATCGATCACGCTGCCGTTGATCGACAGGTCGAAGCCCGGCGCGGGGCGCGCGCTGAGTTCGACTTCAAGACCCGCGGTGTGCGCCTTGGGCACGTTGAACACCACGCGCGACGAGCACGAGCCGGCGTCCGCCGTCACCTGCAGGTTGCGGATGCGGTTGTAGAACACCGCGGCGTTGAAGGTCACCCCGCTGGTCGAAGCCTTCACGCCGGCTTCGTAGTTCCACAGGCTTTCGTCCTTGTAGTTCGGACGCCCACCGTAAGTTGCGGCATCCGGACCGTTGGCGCCGCCCGAGCAGAGCGGGATGTTGAGTGGATCGTTCACGCCGCCAAGGCGGAAGCCCTTCGACGCCTGCACGTTGAACGACAGGTCGCGGCTGGGTTCGTAGCTGACGATGAAGCGCGGGTTGAAGCCGTTCGACTTGGTCTTGTCGCCGATATTGCGATCGCCGTTGGCGAAGACGCCGCCGGAGATGAAGTTGCGGGTTTCCTTGAAGTCGTAATAGCGGCCGCCGGCGGTCAGCTTGAAGTCGCCAGCCTTGTAGCTGGCTTCACCAAACACCGCGAACTGCTTGATCTTGTAGGGAATGTCGGCGTTGTAGGGCGAATCCGCCGGGAAGCCGTTGGCCACGGCATCGGACACGCCCGCGCCCAGCGCCGCGTCGATATAGGCATCGTAGCCGGGCGTCGGCAGGCGCTGTGCGTAGGTGCGCTTGATGTCGCTGTAGAAGCCGCCGAGCACCCACTGCAGCGGGCCCGCACCGGTGGAGGACAGGCGCAGTTCCTGCGTCCAGGTGTCGAGCTTGGTGGTATCGCGCAGGTTCGAAGGCAGGTTGATCGCATCTGCGGGCAGGCCCAGGCTGACCCCGACCGAACCGGTCAGCGCCGATGCATCGCGGCTGACGAGGATGTTGCGGTGGATGTAGCTCGTCACCGAAGTCACATCGATGTTGTCCGTCACAGGCGCGTTGATGGTCAGGTCAGCGAGCGTGGTCTTGTCGTGGAACTGCTCGCGCAGCTTCAGGTACTGCGTGCGCTCGTCGATCGGCGCGCCGCCGGCCAGCGGGCTCTGGTAGAGGTTGTAGACGTCCTCGCGGTTGAAGCCGTTGACCTTGATATCCTGGTAGACGATGCGCGGCGTGATCTTGAGCCCTTCGACGGGTTCGAGCAGCAGCGCGGCGCGGCCGCCGAAGCGTTCGCCATCGTTGATGTTCTTGCCGGCGGCCGGGCCGATGGCGTTGATGAAGCCGGCGAAGTGTTCGCCATAGCCGACCACGCGCAACGCGGCCTTTTCGCCCAGCGGCACGTTCACCGCGCCCTTGAGCGAATAGCCCACGTCGCCGCCCTTGAATACGTTGACGTCGCCGGCAACCTGGCCCTCGGTCTTGCCGAGCTTGGGCTGGTTGGTGATGTAGCGGACCGTGCCGCCGACCGAACCGGAACCGAACAGGGTGCCCTGCGGACCGCGCAGCGTTTCGACGCGGTTAAGGTCGAACAGATCGAAATCGGGGGTGAACAGCGACAGCGAGGTCACCGATTCATCGAGGTAAATGCCGACCTGTTCCTTGACGCCGGGCTGGTCGCGGACGATCTGGCCGGCCGAGACGCCGCGCACCGAGACCTGGCTCTGGCCGGGCCCGAGGTTCTGGACGGTAAGGCCGGCGACCGCGCGCGAGATGTCCTCGATCGAGTTGGCGCCCATCTTCTCGATCTGCGCCGACGTCTGCGCGTTCACCGAGAACGGCACTTCCTGGATGCTCTGTGCGCGCTTGGTGGCGGTGACGATGATTTCGTTGCCGTCCGAAGCCGTAGCGTCGGCGGTCTGGGCGTGGGCCGGCGCAGCGACAAAGAAAAGCGCGGTGGTCGAAGCGAGCAGCATGCTGCGCGCCGTGATGGCGTGACGGGCCATTTCAAGTCCTCCCTGCAACAACATAAGGGTTGTGTTCTTAACGACGCCGATTGGCGTCATGGGGTCTTATTGCTGCAACTGCGCAGGGTCGCGCAATCCTGCCTGCAGGTGCAGCATTGATTTGCCGCCCGCCTGTGATTCCATTGCAACAGGCGGCGTTCAACCTGCTGGGAACATGGTGTTATTTGGAAGGGATCAGGCCCACGCCTTCGCGAAGATGTCGAGCCGGGCCAGCATGCGTGCCTTGTATTCGTCGCCCAGCCACGCCGCGCTGATCGCATTGCGTTCGATCTGCAGCAGTTCGGCCTTGGTCAGATTGCTGCGCCTTTGTGCGCGGATCAGCACCTCGGTCAGGTACTCGCTGCCCATATAGGCCGGATCGTCCGAAGCGATCGTCACGTTGAGCCCGGCGTCGAGCATTCCGCGCACCACTTCGATATCGCCGCTTTCGCCGCGGACTTGTCCAGAAAAGCTCGGACACACGGTGAATGACAGACCGCGCTGTTTGGCCAAGGCGACCAGTTCCGGCGACTGCAGGATGTTGCCGCCGTGGTCGATGCGGTCGACCTTCAGGTCAACGATCGCCTGGCGAATGTGGGCGAGCGTGTTCTCCTGGTTGACGTCGCAGTGGACGGTCACTTTCAACCCGGCGGCGCGCGCCTTGGCGAAATGCGCGGCGAACTTGCCGGGCGGGTGCCCCCTTTCGTCGCTGTCGAGACCCACCCCCACCAGATGCTCGCGATAGGGGAGGGCGGCGTCGAGCGCTTCCATCGCGGTATGCGGATCGAGATCGCGCACGAAGCACAGGATGAGGCCCGAGGAAATGCCGTAGAGCTTGGCCGCCTCCGCACGGGCGCGACTGATGCCCAGGATGACCGTCTCCATCGCGACGCCGCGCTTGAGGTGTTCCTGCGGATCGAAGAACATCTCTGTATGCAGCACGTTCTGCGATGCCGCCTTGGCGAGATAGGCGAGCGCAAGATCGTGGAAGTCCTGCTCGGTGACCAGCACCTTCATCCCGTCGTAGTAGATCGCCAGGAAACTCGGAAGGTCGTGGTACTGATAGCTCGCCTTCATCGCGGCGACATCGGCGAAGGGCAGGGTGATGCCGTTTCGCTGGGCAAGCATGAACTTCATCTCGGCCTCGAGCGTGCCTTCGAGATGCACGTGGTATTCGGCCTTGGGCATCACGCGGATGAAGCGCGCCATGTCGATTTCATCAGGGGTTGCCGGCACCGGCATGGGCGGCAGCGCAAACGGGGCTGGCGCGGGCGTCGCAGCCGCGGGCGTCGCTTCCTGGGCCAGTGTACGGCCTGCCATCATCGCGCCGCCGATCGCTGCAGCGCCCCGCACCATGTCCCGCCTTGTCAGCCCCATCTCCGGTACTTGCTCCTCTGTCGCGTTCGTTGCACCTATCCCAACGAGGCGCGCGCTATGTCCAGCGCCTTGTTCGACCGGCCTCGCCGGCAGGGCCGAAAACACGCTCCCGCTTGACCGGGCGGCCCGTCTCCACTAGGGGCCGCAGCGTTCCGCAGCCGGATTCGGTTTGCGGGAAGAGCTGAACATTGCCGGTGCGTGCGCAAGACCCGTCTTTCGCGTCATCCGTCAAAGTAACCCGGCGCCAAGGCACGGGTGGAGCGTTTCAAGCTCGTCATGGTGTCCTTTTGCAAGGGCAGCGCCCGCTTTTGACAAGCGGTGACGGTCTTTTCTCTCTTCGCCACGCGGCCCCGAGCGCCACAGTCAAGGTGAAGAGTACTTCATGCCTACGATCAACCAGCTGATCCGCAAGGGTCGCGAACCGCAGAAGGCCAAGAGCAAGGTCCCTGCGATGGAGCAGAACCCGCAGAAGCGCGGCGTTTGCACCCGCGTCTACACGACCACCCCGAAGAAGCCGAACTCGGCGCTTCGCAAGGTCGCCAAGATCCGTCTGACCAACAGCCGCGAAGTCATCTCGTACATTCCGGGTGAAGGCCACAACCTGCAGGAGCACTCGGTTGTGCTGATCCGCGGCGGCCGTGTGCGCGACCTTCCGGGCGTTCGCTACCACGTCCTGCGCGGCGTGCTCGACACCCAGGGCGTCAAGGATCGCAAGCAGAGCCGCTCGAAGTACGGCGCCAAGCGTCCGAAGTGACGGCCCCTTCAGGCCGTCATCCCAGCGAAGGCTGGGATCGCTGGCGGCCTTGAGGAGCGGTTCGCTCTAAGGTTTTACAAACGTCGCAACAGGCCGAAAACGATCCCAGCCTTCGCTGGGATGACGGATTTCAAAGGGTCTTGCGGCGGTTTAACAAGGAATTTGCGATGTCTCGTCGTCGTCGTCCCGAAAAGCGGGAAATCCTGCCTGATCCGAAGTTCGGTGATCAGGTCCTGTCGAAGTTCATGAACAACCTCATGCTCGACGGCAAGAAGTCGGTCGCTGAGTCGATCGTGTACGGTGCGCTGGACACCATGCAGACCCGCGCCAAGGCGGACCCGCTGCAGCTGTTCCACGATGCGCTGAACAACGTGAAGCCGCAGATCGAAGTCCGTTCGCGCCGCGTCGGTGGTGCGACCTACCAGGTCCCGGTCGAAGTCCGTCCGGAACGCGCCCAGGCGCTCGCCATCCGCTGGCTGATCACCGCTGCGCGCAACCGCAGCGAGACCACGATGTCGGCCCGCCTTTCGGGCGAGCTGCTCGACGCCGCCAACAACCGCGGCAACGCGGTCAAGAAGCGCGAAGACACCCACCGCATGGCCGACGCGAACCGCGCGTTCAGCCACTACCGCTGGTAAGGTGTCCGGACGTTTCTGGCGTCTTTAAACGGTCACGAACGTAACCATATGGGGCGGGCCTGACATTCAGGCCTCCCCAGCACCCAAGGAAACCTCCCATGGCCCGCAGCCATCCGCTCGAGCGCTATCGCAACTTCGGCATCATGGCGCACATCGACGCCGGCAAGACGACGACGACCGAGCGCATCCTTTACTACACCGGCAAGTCCTACAAGATCGGCGAAGTCCACGACGGCGCCGCCACCATGGACTGGATGGAACAGGAACAGGAACGCGGCATCACGATCACGTCGGCCGCGACGACCTGCTTCTGGCAGGATCACCGCCTGAACATCATCGACACCCCCGGCCACGTCGACTTCACCATCGAAGTCGAACGTTCGCTGCGCGTGCTTGACGGCGCGGTCGCCGCGTTCGACGGCGTTGCCGGCGTCGAGCCGCAGTCGGAAACCGTGTGGCGCCAGGCCGACAAGTACGGCGTGCCGCGCATGTGCTTCATCAACAAGCTCGACCGCACCGGCGCGAACTTCAAGTACTGCGTGCAGACGATCATCGACCGCCTGGGTGCCAAGCCCGCGGTGCTGTATCTGCCGATCGGCGCCGAAAGCGACTTCAAGGGCCTGGTCGACCTCGTCGAACAGCGCGCGATCATCTGGAAGGACGAATCGCTGGGCGCCGAATTCTTCTACGAAGAAATCCCGGCCGACCTCGCCGACGAGGCCGAGCTCTATCGCTCGCAGCTCATCGAACTCGCCGTCGAACAGGACGACGATGCGATGGAAGCCTACCTCGAAGGCAACGAGCCCGACGTCGCAACGCTCAAGGCGCTGATCCGCAAGGGCACGCTGGCGCAGGCGTTCGTGCCCGTGCTGTGCGGCTCGGCGTTCAAGAACAAGGGCGTCCAGGCGCTGCTCGACGCGGTCGTCGACTACCTGCCTTCGCCGCTCGACATTCCTGACGTGCAGGGCGTGAACCCCGACACCGACGAGCCGGACACCCGTGCGACCTCGGACGATGCTCCGTTCTCGGCGCTCGCGTTCAAGATCATGAACGACCCCTTCGTCGGCTCGCTGACCTTCACCCGCATCTATTCGGGCACGCTGACCAAGGGCAGCTACCTGAACTCGGTGAAGAACAAGAAGGAGAAGGTCGGCCGCATGCTGCTGATGCACTCCAACAACCGCGAAGACATCGATACCGCCTATGCGGGCGACATCGTTGCTCTGGCCGGTCTGAAGGAAACGACGACGGGCGACACGCTCTGCGCCGAAAAGCAGCCGATCATCCTTGAGCGCATGGAATTCCCCGAGCCGGTCATCGAGCTTTCGGTGGAACCGAAGACCAAGGCCGACCAGGAGAAGATGGGCATCGCGCTCAACCGTCTCTCGGCCGAAGACCCTTCGTTCCGCGTCTCGACCGACCATGAATCGGGCCAGACCATCATCAAGGGCATGGGCGAACTTCACCTTGAAATCCTCGTCGACCGCATGCGTCGCGAATTCAAGGTCGAAGCCAACGTCGGCGCGCCGCAGGTGGCCTACCGCGAATACCTCGGCAAGCCGGTCGACATCGACTACACCCACAAGAAGCAGTCGGGCGGCACCGGCCAGTTCGGCCGCGTCAAGGTCAAGCTGACCCCGGGTGAGCGCGGTTCGGGCTTCGTCTTCAAGGACGAGATCAAGGGCGGTAACATTCCGAAGGAATATATCCCCGCGATCGAGAAGGGCTTCCGCGAAACCGCCGAAACCGGCTCGCTGATCGGCTTCCCGATCATCGACTTCGAAGTCCTGCTCTACGACGGCGCGTACCACGACGTCGACTCGTCGGCACTGGCCTTCGAAATCTGTGCCCGCGGCGCCATGCGCGAAGCGGCCCAGAAGTCGGGCATCAAGGTCCTCGAACCGATCATGAAGGTCGAGGTCGTGACGCCGGAAGAGTTCATGGGCGACGTCATCGGCGACATCAACAGCCGCCGTGGCCAGATCCAGGGCACCGACAGCCGGGGTAACGCCCAGGTCGTCGAAGCCATGGTTCCGCTCGCGAACATGTTCGGCTACGTGAACCAGCTGCGCTCGTTCACGCAGGGCCGGGCGAACTACTCGATGCAGTTCTCGCACTATGACGAGGTCCCGGCGAACGTCGCGACCGAACTCAAGTCGAAGCTGGCCTGATCGGGTCGATCCGAACGGTTCTGAAGACCCACCTGTAATGCTTGCCTGATCGATCCGATCAGGCTAGGGGCGGCGCCTGATTTTCTGGCGAGTCCGGCTGGTGCCGCCTCCAAGAGCAATCAACATTTAGCGAAAAGAAGGTTTGAGCAATGGCTAAGGCTAAGTTTGAGCGGACCAAGCCGCACTGCAACATCGGCACCATCGGTCACGTCGACCATGGCAAGACCACGCTGACGGCTGCGATCACCAAGGTGCTCGCGGAAACCGGCGGCGCGACGTTCACCGACTACGCGAACATCGACAAGGCTCCGGAAGAGCGCGAGCGCGGCATCACCATCTCGACCGCCCACGTCGAGTACGAAACCGCCAACCGCCACTACGCCCACGTCGACTGCCCGGGTCACGCGGACTACGTGAAGAACATGATCACCGGTGCCGCCCAGATGGACGGCGCGATCCTGGTCGTGAACGCCGCTGACGGCCCGATGCCGCAGACCCGCGAGCACATCCTGCTTGCCCGCCAGGTCGGCGTGCCGGCGCTGGTCGTGTACATGAACAAGGTCGACCAGGTCGACGACGAGGAAATCCTCGAGCTGGTCGAACTCGAAGTTCGCGAGCTGCTGTCGTCGTACGACTTCCCGGGCGACGATATTCCGATCATCAAGGGTTCGGCTCTGGCCGCTCTCGAAGGTCGCGACGACAACATCGGCAAGAACTCGATCAACGAGCTGATGGCCGCTGTCGACAGCTACATCCCGCAGCCGCCGCGCCCGACCGACAAGCCGTTCCTGATGCCGGTCGAAGACGTGTTCTCGATCTCGGGTCGTGGTACGGTCGTGACCGGCCGCGTCGAGACCGGCATCGTCAAGGTTGGTGAAGAAGTCGAGATCGTCGGCCTCAAGGACACCACCAAGACCACCGTCACCGGCGTCGAAATGTTCCGCAAGCTGCTCGACCAGGGTGAAGCCGGCGACAACATCGGTGCGCTGGTTCGCGGCATCAAGCGTGAAGACGTCGAGCGCGGCCAGGTCCTCTGCAAGCCCGGTTCGGTCAAGCCGCACACCGAGTTCTCGGCCGAGGTCTACGTGCTGTCGAAGGACGAAGGTGGCCGTCACACGCCGTTCTTCGCCAACTACCGCCCGCAGTTCTACTTCCGCACCACCGACGTCACCGGCGAAGTGATCCTTCCCGAGGGCACCGAGATGGTGATGCCTGGCGACAACGTCACGCTGTCGGTCAAGCTGATCGCTCCGATCGCGATGGATGAAGGTCTTCGCTTCGCAATTCGCGAAGGCGGCCGCACCGTCGGTTCGGGGGTTGTCAGCAAGATCACGAAGTAATATAGGCCGCGCACCGGCGGGGGATTCGCTCCTCCGCCGGGCCGGTTTTTTGATTCAGTCGGCCCGCTTTCCCCGCGCTTCATCAGCTGGGGCAGGGTGAGAGGGTGGGGCGACTGGATTTTTTGTTTTACGCTCTTTCGCATCGGTAAACGGACATGGAAGCCCAGAACATCCGCATTCGCCTCAAGGCCTTCGATCATCGCGTACTTGATCAGGCAACCGGCGAAATCGCTGACACCGCCCGCCGCACCGGCGCGCTCATCCGGGGCCCCATTCCGCTCCCGACGCGCATCGAGAAGTTCTGCGTCAACCGCGGCCCGCACATCGACAAGAAGTCGCGTGAGCAGTTCGAGGTTCGCACCTACAAGCGCCTGCTCGACATCGTTCAGCCGAATGCTGCGACCGTCGATGCGCTGATGAAGCTGGACCTTGCGGCCGGCGTCAACGTCGAGATCAAGCTCGCCTAAGCGAGCTTGCCTTTAGCCCCGGCGAAGGCCGGGGTGGCCGAAGGCGGACAGATCAACGACGCAAGTTTCGGACCTTCGGGTCCACAATTCCTTCCGGTCCAAAGCCGGCTTGGTGGCAAATCGGTCACCGCGACATAGGGATACCTCCGGCGCCGTCCTTCGGGGCATAGCCGGGCAAGCGTCCCCCGATCGCTCCTGTTTGGCAGGAGCACTCAGCCCGGTCGGGGGCATGCTTCACATACGGGCTGAACACGCCTGTCGGGATGGGCCCGGCAGGCCTCTGTGATGGAGTATGGATCATGCGCACCGGCGTGATCGCGAAGAAGGTGGGGATGACTCGCCTTTTCCAGGACGACGGACGGCACGTGCCGGTCACCGTCCTGTCGCTAGAAGATTGCCAGGTGGTTTCGGTTCGCACCGCTGAGCGTGACGGTTACGTCGCTCTCCAGCTCGGTGCCGGCGAAGCCAAGCAGAAGAACGTTGCCAAGCCGCAGCGCGAACACTTCGCCAAGGCGGAAGTGGCGCTGAAGATGGAAGTCGCCGAGTTCCGCGTCGCCGACGACGCCGTGCTCGAAGTGGGCTCGACCATCGCCGCTTCGCACTTCGTCCCCGGCCAGTACGTGGACATCACCGGCCACACCCAGGGCAAGGGCTTCCAGGGCGCGATGAAGCGCTGGGGCTTCGGCGGTATGCGCGCCACGCACGGCGTGTCGATCTCGCACCGTGCCCACGGTTCGACCGGTAACCGCCAGGATCCGGGCCGCGTCTTCAAGAACAAGAAGATGGCCGGTCACATGGGCGACCGCCAGCGCACCCAGCAGAACCTCGAAATCGTCCGCACCGACGATGAGCGTGGCCTGATCTTCGTCAAGGGCTCGGTCCCTGGCTCGAAGAACGGCTGGCTGCTCGTCCGCGACGCCGTCAAGGTCAACCGCCATGCGGAAGCGCCCTATCCCGCCGGCCTGAAGCAGGCCGCCAACAGCAATGACTCGGCAGCTGCCGACACGCCCGCGGATGTCGCGGCTGTCGAAGCGACCGAAGGTCAGGAGGGCTAAGTCGTGAAGGTTCAGGTTCTCAACCTCGACGGCACCACCGGCAACGGCGAAGTCGAATTGTCGGACGACGTGTTCGGTCTCGAGCCGCGCGCCGACATCCTGCACCGTGTCGTCACCTGGCAGCTCGAAAACCGCCGCGGCATCGCCCGCAAGGCGCGCGAGCGTTCGGACGTTGCCCGCACCGGCAAGAAGTTCGGCCGTCAGAAGGGTGGCGGTACTGCCCGTCACGGTGACCGCAAGGCACCGATCTTCATCGGCGGTGGTAAGGCTCACGGTCCCCGCGTTCGCGAATTCAACATCTCGCTGAACAAGAAGGTCCGCGCGCTCGGCCTCAAGATGGCGCTCTCGTCGAAGGCGAAGGCCGGTCTGGTCATCGTCGACACGCTCGACGTCGAAGGCAAGACCAAGACGCTGGCCGCCACGCTCGCCAAGTCGGGCTTCGGCAAGAAGGTCCTCGTGATCGACGGTGAAGGCGTCAACGACAACTTCGCCAAGGCCGCCCGCAACATCGTCGGCGTGAACGTGCTCCCCGCAGTGGGCGCCAACGTCTACGACATCCTGAAGCATGACACGCTGGTGCTGACGCGCGCTGCTGTCGAAAAGCTGGAGGCGCGTTTCAATGGCTAAGGACGCGATCGACACGCGCCACTACGACGTGATCGTGGCTCCCCACATCACCGAGAAGTCGACGCTGCTGTCCGAGCACAACGCCGTGGTCTTCAAGGTTGCCGACAAGGCGACCAAGCCGGAGATCAAGGCAGCGGTTGAAGCCCTGTTCAACGTGAAGGTCACCGGCGTGAACACGCTGACCCAGAAGGGCAAGACCAAGCGCTGGAAGGGCAAGCCCTACAAGCGCTCGGACGTCAAGAAGGCCGTCGTGACGCTGGCAGCAGGCCAGTCGATCGACGTCACCAGCGGTATCTGAGGCGGGTAGAACCATGGCACTCAAGACCTATAATCCGACCAGCCCCGCCCGGCGCGGCCTGGTCCTCGTCGACAAGTCGGCGCTGTGGAAGGGCAAGCCCGTCAAGGCGCTGACCGAAGGCAAGCGCAAGACCGGCGGCCGCAACAACAAGGGCCACGTGACCAGCCGCGGTATCGCGGGCGGCCACAAGCAGAAGTACCGCTACATCGACTTCAAGCGTCGCAAGTGGGACATGCCGGCCACCGTCGAGCGTCTGGAATACGATCCCAACCGCACGGCGTTCATCGCCCTCGTCAAGTACGAGGACGGCGAGCAGGCCTACATCCTGGCGCCGCAGCGTCTGGCCGTCGGCGACACCATCGTCGCCGGTGAGAAGACCGACGTGAAGCCGGGCAACGCCATGCTTCTGTCGCAGATGCCGGTCGGCACCATCATCCACAACGTGGAGATGAAGCCGGGCAAGGGCGGCCAGATCGCCCGTTCGGCAGGCACCTATGTCCAGCTCGTCGGTCGTGACCGCGGCATGGTCATCGTTCGCCTGAACTCGGGCGAGCAGCGCTACCTGCGTGGCGATTGCATGGGCACCGTCGGCGCCGTGTCGAACCCCGACAACGCCAACCAGAACCTTGCCAAGGCCGGTCGCAACCGCTGGCTCGGCCGTCGTCCGCTTACCCGCGGCGTCGCCAAGAACCCGGTCGACCACCCGCACGGTGGTGGTGAAGGCCGCACCTCGGGTGGCCGTCATCCGGTTACCCCGTGGGGCAAGCCGACCAAGGGCGCACGCACCCGCCACAACAAGCAGACGGACAAGATGATCATCCGTTCGCGTCACGCGAAGAAGAAGAGGTAACACCCCATGGCACGCTCCGTCTGGAAGGGCCCCTTCGTCGACCTGCACCTCCTGAAGAAAGCGGAAGTCGCTCAGGATGCAGGCGGCCGCGCTGGCCCGATCAAGACCTGGTCGCGTCGTTCGACCATCATCCCGCAGTTCGTTGGTCTGACGTTCAACGTCTACAACGGGCAGAAGTTCATCCCCGTCTCCGTCTCGGAAGAGATGGTCGGCCACAAGCTTGGCGAGTTCGCTCCGACGCGCAACTTCCCCGGCCACGCCGCTGACAAGAAGGGCAAGCGCTGATGAGCAAGCCTAAGGCACCCCGTCGCGTTGGCGACAAGGAAGCGCTGTCGGTCGGCACGCAGATCCGTGGTTCGGCGCAGAAGCTGAACCTGGTGGCGGCGCTGATCCGTGGCCACAAGGCCGAAGACGCGATGAACATCCTCGCCTTCTCGAAGAAGGCGATGGCGGTTGACGCGCGCAAGGTTCTCGCCTCGGCGATCGCCAATGCGGAAAACAACCACAACCTGGACGTCGACTCGCTCGTCGTGGCGGAAGCCTCGGTCGGCAAGTCGATCACGATGAAGCGCTTCCACACCCGTGGTCGCGGCAAGTCGACCCGGATCCTGAAGCCGTTCTCGCGCCTCCGGATCGTCGTTCGCGAAGTCGAGGAGGCCTGATCATGGGTCACAAGTCGAACCCCATCGGTCTGCGCCTGCAGATCAACCGTACCTGGGACAGCCGCTGGTACGCTGAAGGTCGCTCCTACGAGCAGCTGCTCAAGGAAGACCTCCAGATCCGCAAGTACATCGTCGAGAACCTGCCCCAGGCTGCGATCTCGAAGGTGGTCATCGAGCGTCCGGCCAAGCTGTGCCGCGTGTCGATCTATGCCGCTCGTCCGGGCGTCATCATCGGCAAGAAGGGCGCTGACATCGAGAAGCTTCGCTCGAAGCTCGCGACGATGACCCAGAGCGACGTCAAGCTGAACATCGTCGAGATCCGCAAGCCGGAAATCGACAGCAAGCTCGTCGCCCAGGGCATTGCCGACCAGCTCGTTCGCCGCGTGGCCTTCCGCCGTGCGATGAAGCGCGCGGTGCAGTCCGCCCTGCGTCTTGGCGCCGAAGGCATCAAGATCACCTGCGGCGGCCGTCTCGGCGGTGCGGAAATCGCCCGCGTCGAATGGTACCGTGAAGGTCGCGTTCCGCTGCACACGCTGCGCGCGAACATCGACTACGCCGAAGCCGAAGCCCACACCGCCTATGGCGTGATCGGCATCAAGACCTGGATCTTCAAGGGCGAGATCCTCGGTCACGACCCGATGGCGCAGGACCGACTGATGATGGAAGCGCAGACTTCCGGCGTCCGTCCGGCGCGCGACGACCGCAGGAACTAAGCCATGCTGCAACCGAAGAAGACCAAGTTCCGCAAGGCGTTCAAGGGCCGCATCCATGGCGTTGCCAAGGGTGGTACCGACCTGAACTTCGGTTCCTACGGCCTCAAGGCCCTGGAGCCGGAGCGCGTCACCGCCCGCCAGATCGAAGCCGCCCGTCGTGCGATCACCCGCCACATCCGCCGTCAGGGCCGTCTGTGGATCCGCGTGTTCCCCGACGTGCCGGTGTCGAAGAAGCCCGCCGAAGTCCGTCAGGGTAAGGGTAAGGGTTCGATCGAATACTGGGCAGCCCGCGTGAAGCCGGGTCGCATCCTGTTCGAGCTCGATGGCGTTCCCGGTCCGCTCGCGGCCGAAGCGTTCAGCCGCGCGGCGATGAAGCTGCCGATCAAGACGAAGGTCGTCGCCCGCCTGGGTGATACCTCGCACCTTGGCGGCGAGTAAGGAGAGACTACGATGGCCAAGTTCGAAGACCTTCGCGTCAAGAGCGACGACCAGCTCTCTGCTGATCTCGCCGAGCTCAAGCGCGAGCAGTTCAACCTGCGTTTCCAGGCGGCGACCAGCCAGCTGGAACGTCCGGCGCGCATCAAGGAAGTGCGCCGCGACATCGCGCGCATCAAGACGCTGCAGACTGAGCGTTCTCAGTCGGCCAAGGCGTAAGGAAGCCAATATGCCCAAGCGTATCCTGGTCGGCACCGTTGTGTCCGACAAGACCGACAAGACCGTGGTGGTCAAGGTCGAGCGCAAGGTGAAGCACCCGCTCTACGGGAAGATCATCCGCCGCTCGAAGAAGTACCACGCGCACGACGAGCAGAACTCGTTCAAGACCGGAGAAACCGTCCGCATCGAGGAAACGGCGCCGATCTCGAAGCTGAAGACGTGGAAGGTCATCGACCGCGTCACGGCCGGCAAGACCGCCGCGATCGAAGCCGACGTCTGAGGGTCAGGCGGGTTCTTTCGGGCGAGGGTGGACATCTGGTCCGCTCTCGTCGATAGGGCCCGTCCGAATTGCGATTTTGGAACTGCCGGACTGGTTCCGGCAAGCCAGTGAGAAGGAACCGGATCAATGATCCAGATGCAATCCAATCTCGACGTCGCGGACAACAGCGGCGCCAAGCGCGTCCAGTGCATCAAGGTGCTGGGCGGGTCGAAGCGTCGTTTTGCCGGCGTCGGCGACATCATCGTGGTGTCGGTTAAGGAAGCGCAGCCGCGTGCCCGCGTCAAGAAGGGCGACGTGCACCGCGCCGTGATCGTTCGCACGAAGAAGGACGTGCGCCGTGCTGACGGCAGCGTGATCCGCTTCGACAGCAACGCCGCCGTGCTCGTCGGCAAGAACGAAGAGCCCATCGGCACCCGTATCTTCGGCCCCGTGGTCCGCGAACTGCGCGGCAAGGGCTTCATGAAGATCATCTCGCTCGCTCCGGAGGTGCTGTAATGGCCGCCGCGAAGATCAAGAAGGGTGACAGCGTCGTCGTCCGTTCGGGCAAGGACAAGGGCCGCACCGGCACGGTGCTGCAGGTTCTGCCCAAGGACAACAAGGTCGTCGTCGCCGGCGTGAACATCGCCACGCGTCACCGCAAGCCGAGCCAGGCGAACCCCCAGGGCGGCATCGACCGTTCGGAGGCGCCGCTCCACATCTCGAAGGTCGCGGTCGCGGACAAGGATGGCAAGCCCACCCGCGTTCGTTTCGAAGAGCGCGACGGCAAGAAGGTCCGCGTGGCCGTCAAGTCCGGGGAGGCCATCGATGGCTGATAAGTACACGCCGCGTCTGAAGGCCAAGTACGAAGCCGACATCGCCAAGGCGATGCAGGAAAAGTTCGGCTACAAGAACGCGATGGAAATCCCGCGCATCGAAAAGATCACGCTCAACATGGGCGTGGGCGAAGCGAGCCAGGACAAGAAGAAGGTCACCACGGCCGCTGCGGAGATGGAACTCATCGCCGGTCAGAAGCCCGTGATCACCAAGGCGAAGAAGTCGATCGCGCAGTTCAAGCTGCGTGAAGGCATGCCGATCGGTTGCAAGGTCACCCTGCGCCGTGAACGCATGTACGAATTCCTCGACCGTCTCATCACCATCGCCATGCCCCGCATCCGCGACTTCCGTGGTCTGAACCCGAAGTCGTTCGATGGTCGCGGCAACTATGCGATGGGTCTGAAGGAGCAGATCATCTTCCCGGAGATCAGCTACGATCAGATCGAGAAGGTGCGTGGCATGGACATCATCGTCACCACCACCGCGAAGACCGACGAGGAAGCGCGCGAGCTGCTCCGCCTGTTCGGCTTCCCGTTCCCGCTGGAAGCTGCTGAACAGCAGCAGGCCGCGTAAGTCAGTTCCAAGGAAGAGCTTAAGTCCATGGCGAAACTGAGTTCGATCAACAAGAACGAGCGTCGTAAGAAGCTGGTTCAGAAGTATGCAGCCAAGTTTGCTGCGCTCAAGGCCCAGGCCGACGATGAATCGCTCGATGAAACCGAGCGCCTGATCGCCCGCCTCAAGCTGGCCGAGCTGCCGCGCAACGCGAACCCCACCCGCGTGCGCAACCGCTGCAACACCACCGGCCGTCCGCGCGGCTACTACCGCAAGTTTGGCCTGTGCCGCGTCGAGCTGCGCGACCTTGCCAACAAGGGGCTCATCCCCGGCGTGACCAAGTCGAGCTGGTAAGGATCATCCGATGGCATTGACCGACCCCCTGGGTGATATGCTCACCCGCATCCGCAACGGCCAGCAGGCGAAGAAGGACGCAGTCCTCTCGCCCGCTTCCAAGCTGCGTGCGCACGTGCTCGAAGTCCTTCAGCGTGAAGGCTACATCCGCGGCTTCTCGGAGGACACCACCGGTGCCCACCCGCAGCTGCGCATCGAGCTCAAGTACTTCGAAGGCCAGCCCGCGATCAAGCACGTGGCCCGCGTCTCCAAGCCCGGCCGCCGCGTCTACTCGGGTTCCAAGGAACTCCCGGTGATCCGCAACGGCCTCGGCATCACCATCGTCTCGACGCCGAAGGGCGTGCTCTCGGATGCCGAGGCACGCGCTGCCAACGTCGGTGGCGAAGTGCTGGCGGAGGTGTTCTGATGAGCCGCATCGGCAAGAAGCCGGTGGCGATCCCCAACGGGGTCTCCGCCGATATCGCGAACGGCGTGCTGACCGTGAAGGGCCCGAAGGGCACGCTCACGCTCAACCTGCGCGACGAGATCAGCTACACCGTCGAAGGTGACAGCATCCTCGTCAAGCCGGCGAACGACACCAAGCAGGCGCGCGCCTTCTGGGGCATGCAGCGCACGCTCGTGTCGAACCTCGTGACCGGCGTCACCGAAGGTTACACCAAGGTCCTCGAGATCACCGGTGTCGGCTACCGCGCCACGGCCCAGGGCAAGAACCTGAAGCTGCAGCTCGGCTACAGCCACGACGTCGATTTCCCGGTGCCGGAAGGCATCGAGATCAAGACGCCGGACAACACCACGGTCCAGATCATCGGGATCGACAAGCAGAAGGTCGGCCAGGTTGCGGCCGAGATCCGTCGCTGGCGCAAGCCCGAACCCTACAAGGGCAAGGGTATCAAGTACCGCGGCGAGTTCATCTTCCGCAAGGAAGGGAAGAAGAAGTAATGGCCAAGCTGTCCCTCTTCGATCGCCGCCGCCGCCGCGTCCGCACTGCGCTCAAGGCGCGTGCCGGTGGCCGCCCGCGCCTTTCGGTGCACCGTTCGGGCCGTCACATCTACGCCCAGATCATCGACGACGCCGCCGGCAAGACCATTGCCGCTTCGTCGTCGCTGGTGAAGGGCCAGAAGTCGATCGGCGCCAACGTCGATGCGGCCGCCCAGGTCGGCAAGGACATCGCCGAGAAGGCGAAGGCTGCCGGCATCACCACCGTCGTGTTCGATCGCGGCGGCTTCCTGTTCCATGGCCGCGTCAAGGCGCTGGCTGACGCTGCCCGCGAAGGCGGCCTGGAGTTCTGACAATGGCTGACGAAACCAACCTGGAAGCCGCCGCTCCGGTCGAATCGACCGGCGGTGAGCCGCAGCGTGAAGGTCGTGGCCGTGGCCGTGGCCGTGGTGGCAACGATCGCGGTGGCGAGCGTGGCGGCCGTGGCCGTCGCGACGATCGTCGCGGCCGTGGCAACAACGAGGAAGAAGGTGGCGAGGAGCTCATCGAGAAGCTCGTCCACATCAACCGCGTTTCCAAGACCGTGAAGGGCGGCAAGCGCTTCGGCTTTGCCGCGCTCGTCGTGGTCGGTGACGGCAAGGGCCGCGTCGGCTTCGGCCACGGCAAGGCCCGCGAAGTGCCGGAAGCCATCACCAAGGCAACCGCTTCCGCCAAGAAGAAGATGGTTCGCGTTCCGCTCAAGGAAGGCCGCACCCTGCACCACGACGGCAAGGGCCGTTTCGGCGCTGGCAAGGTCAACGTGCGGTCGGCTCCGGCCGGTACCGGCATCATCGCCGGTGGTCCGATGCGCGCCGTCTTCGAAAGCCTGGGCGTGGCTGACGTGGTGACCAAGTCGGTCGGCACCAGCAACCCCTACAACATGATCCGCGCCACCTTCGACGCGCTGACCGACCAGACTTCGCCGAAGTCGGTTGCCCAGCGTCGTGGCAAGAAGGTTGCCGACCTGCTGGGTCGCGGCGGCGCCACTGCGGTTGAGGCGGAAGCCGAAGCCGCGGCCATCGTGGAGTAAGCAATCATGGCGACTATCAAGATCAAGCAGATCGGTTCGCCGATCCGTCGCCCGGAACATCAGAAGAAGATTCTGATCGGCCTGGGCCTCGGCAAGATGCACCGCGTGGTCGAGGTGGAAGACACCGCCGAAGTGCGTGGCGCGATCGCCAAGCTTCCGCACATGGTGGCCGTGGTCGACTGACCCCGTCCGCGCCCTGCGCAAGAACACGAAAGGCCCCGGCATCACTGCCGGGGCCTTTTGCGTTTCTTAAGGGATCGGCGCTTGACGCGGCGCCCGTGATGCAGTGCACAATCGCATGGGCGCGTCAGGGGTTTTCCGGAGGGTGCGCGTGTCAGGGAAGGCCATGATGCTGAAGTCCACGTCCGAGGAGATGCTGAACCTCGACTTCCTGCGATTCTATGCCTCCGCTGCGATTGTCTGGCATCATTCGCACGAATTCCTTATCCCCGAGGCGCAGCGCGCGACCGCGGGGGAGAGAACGGCGGGCCTTGCGCTCTTTGTCGACCTGTTCTTCCTGATATCCGGCTTTGTCATCGCGCATGTCTATCGTGGGCGCGTGGCCAGCCTCCCGCAGTTCGGGCGATTCATGCAGCGCCGGATCGGCCGACTGTTCCCGTTGCACCTGCTGACGTTCGTGCTGGCTGTCGCGATGTGGGCAGTCATCGGGCGGTTCGCTCACGCGGACCATGCGCCTTCGAACGATCCATCGTGCATGGTGCGGACCGTATTCCTGGCTCATGCCATATTTCCGGGGTGCAACGGGCTCTACTACAATGGGGTGAACTGGTCGATCAGCGCCGAAATGCTCATGTACATCCTGTTTCCGCTTCTTTCGCTGGCGGCTGTACGGGCGCGGGGGGGCGGACTTTTCGTGGTTCTGGGCTTCACCGCATTCGTGGCTTTCTTGGCGTTCCGGGTGAATGACACGGCCCGGGTGTGGACGGATCTCTATCCCCCAATCCGCGCCTTGCCCTCTTTCGCGCTGGGCGTCTCGGCCAGCTACGCGCGAGGCCTTCTTGCGCGTGTGCGGGGTGGATCTTGGCTCACCGTGCCTCTCGTCGTTGCGAGCACGGTGGCCGCGATGATCGGCGCGCCGGGGTCGGCCCAGCTGGCCCTGATCGTGGCCACGGGCTTGTCGGCCATCGCAGCCGATGTGCGGGGCGAGGTATTGCCGCTGGTGCGGCGTTTGGCGCCGCTCGGGCAGCTGACCTATTCGGTTTACCTCTGGCACGGCTTCTTCATCCTCGTCCTGCTCAACGCGGCAGGGGACAAGCTGCTGCACCTGTCTCTGGCGCCGATGGTTGCGCTGATGATGTTTACCTATGCCGCGTCGCGATCTGGAGCTACCTGTCATGGCGCTACTTCGAGACACCGGCCAGGCGCTGGGTTGATGGCCTGTTCGGCGGGCGTGGCAAGTCTCGACCGGCGCCTTCCCCGGTCGGCGGTTGACGCACGCACGGTTGCCACCCGGAGGAGTCGACAACCCTTTCGCTTTCGCCTAAGGGCCGCGCTTCCCATCAAGCGCGACTCAAAGCGAAAGCGAGTGCTCCGACATGACCAAGCTTAACGAACTCTCCGACAACTATGGCGCCCGCAAGGGCCGCATGCGCGTGGGCCGCGGCATCGGCTCGGGCAAGGGCAAGACCGCCGGGCGCGGCCAGAAGGGTGCCAAGGCGCGTTCGGGCGTCAGCATCAACGGCTTCGAAGGCGGCCAGATGCCGCTCCACATGCGTCTGCCGAAGCGCGGCTTCAACAACATCTTCGCCAAGGACTACGCCGAAGTGAACCTCGGCATGATCCAGAAGGCGATCGATTCCGGCAAGCTCGCCACCGACGGCGTTGTCGATCATGCGGCGCTCAAGGCTGCTGGCCTGGCCCGTGGCGGCAAGAACGGCGTGCGCCTGCTCGGCAAGGGCGAACTGACCACCAAGGTCAGCTTCAAGGTCGCCGGCGCGTCGAAGGGCGCGGTCGCTGCGGTCGAGAAGGCTGGCGGCGCGGTCGAGGTGCTTGCGACCAAGGTCGAAGCAGCCTGATCCGATTTAATCGCGTATTGAGGGCGCGGGGGTTCTTGGAATCCCTGCGCCCTCTCTATATGGGCTTCACGCAAGGCTCGTTCTTTCGGGCCAACCTCACGTGAATGCGGCGCCAGTTCGACAGTCCCGGCGCCCCAGCAAGGCTTGACACCAGACCAATGGCATCCCGCGCCGATAACATCGCCAGCAACCTCAACCTGGCGAACTTCTCGAAGGCCACAGAGCTCAAGAAGCGCATCTGGTTCACGGTGGGCGCGCTCATCGTGTTCCGGTTCCTGAGCTTCGTGCCGCTGCCCGGCGTCAACCCGCTGATCATGGAGACGCTGTACGACCAGACGCGCGGCGGCATCCTCGATATCTTCAACGCGTTCTCGGGTGGCTCGCTGCAACGCATGAGCCTCATCGCGCTCGGCGTGATGCCGTACATCACCGCCTCGATCGTGGTGCAGCTGGCCGCCTCGCTCCACCCCTCGCTCGCTGCCCTCAAGAAGGAAGGCGAAAGCGGGCGCAAGAAGCTCAACCAGTACACCCGCTACGGCGCGGTGCTGCTGACCGCGATCCAGGGCTGGGTGCTGGCTTCGGGCCTTGAAGCCTATGGCGCGTCGAGCGGGCTGCAGGCGGTGGTCAACCCCGGCCTGCTGTTCAAGGTCGGCGCGGTGATTTCGCTGATCGGCGGCACCATGTTCCTGCTGTGGCTGGGTGAACAGATCACCAGCCGCGGCATCGGCAACGGCGTTTCGCTGATCATCATGGCAGGCATCGTCGCGCAGATGCCCAAGTTCTTCGGCAACCTGTTCGAGCAGGGCCGCACCGGCTCGCTCAACCCGTTCGCGATCGCGGGCGTGCTGGTGCTGATCGTCGGCGTCGTGATCTTCATCTGCTTCTTCGAGCGCGCCACGCGCCGGCTGCTGATCCAGTATCCCAAGCGCGCGTCGCAGAACGGCATGATGGCCGCTGATCGCAGCCACCTGCCGCTCAAGCTCAACACCGCCGGCGTCATTCCACCGATCTTCGCCAGCTCGCTGCTGCTGCTGCCGCTTACCATCACCCAGTTCGCCGGCAACGCCGTCTCGCCCGACAGCACCACCGGCCAGGTGATCGTGACGCTCAACCAGTACCTCGGCCACGGCAAGCCGGCCTACATGGTGCTCTACGCGCTCGGCATCATCTTCTTCAGCTTCTTCTACACCGCCGTGGTGTTCAATCCTGAAGAGACCGCCGATAACCTGAAGAAGAACGGCGGCTTCATCCCCGGCATCCGCCCGGGCAAGAACACCGCCACCTATCTCGACTATGTCCTGACCCGCATCACCGTACTCGGCGCTGCCTATATCACCGTGGTCTGCGTGGTCCCCGAATGGATCATGGCCGAAACCGGCATGGGCACGCTGTTCTTCGGCGGCACCAGCCTGCTGATCGTGGTCAACGTGACCGTCGATACCATCACCCAGATCCAGTCGCACCTGCTGGCACACCAGTATGGCGACCTGATCAAGAAGGCCAAACTGAAGGGACGCCTGCGCTAAGCGCGGGGCCATTAGGGGGACGCAAGGCACGTGAACATCATCCTGTTGGGACCGCCGGGGGCGGGCAAAGGCACCCAGGCGCAGCGGCTCGTCGAGCGGCACGGCATGAAGCAGCTTTCGACCGGCGACATGCTGCGCGCCGCGGTCAAGGCGGGCACGCCGGTCGGGCTTCAGGCCAAGGCAGTGATGGACGCGGGCCAGCTCGTTTCCGACGAGATCGTCTCGGCGCTGATCGGAGACGAGCTCGACGCGATGCCGGCGGGGCAGGGCGCCATCTTCGACGGCTACCCGCGCACCGCGCCGCAGGCGGAATCGCTCGATGCGATCCTCGAAAGCCGCGGCCGCAAGCTCGACCACGTGATCGAGCTTGAAGTGAACGAGGACGCGCTCGTCGAGCGTATCACCGGTCGCTACACCTGCGCCGCCTGCGGCAAGGGCTATCACGACAAGTTCGAGAAGCCCGCCGTCGAAGGCACCTGCGACAAATGCGGGGGACACGAATTCAAGCGCCGTCCCGACGACAACGAAGAGACCGTGCGCACCCGCATGGCCGAATACCGCGCCAAGACCGCGCCGATCCTGCCGATCTACGAGAGCCGCGGCATCGTCGCCCGCGTCGACGGCATGGCCGATATGGATGACGTGACGGCTGCCATCGAGGCAATTATCGGCTAGTCTCATGGGGAGGGCGCGTCGTCGTGGCGCGCCGTTCTGCCATTGAGGTCCCGTCGATGAACCTGCGCACCCCCGCGCTCGCCCTTCTGCTTGCGAGCGCGGCCGCCCAGCCGGCCCAGGCCGAGGTCGTGGCCAAGGCCGACAACGGCTTCGTCGTTCGCGTCGCGGCGCATGTCACCGCAAAGCCTGCCGATGCGTGGAAGACGGTCATTGTCCCCGCGCAATGGTGGCAGGCCCAGCACACCTTTTCGGGCAGTGCGGCCAACCTCAGCCTCGATCCAGTTCCCGGCGGCTGCTTCTGCGAACGCCTGCCGCTGCCCAAGGACGCGGCCAAGGGCGACCGCCCCGGCGGCGTGCAGCACATGCGCGTGCTCTATGCCGAGCCGGGCAAGGCGCTGCGCCTGTCCGGCGCGCTGGGACCGTTGCAGAGCGAGGCGGTGCAGGGCACGCTGACGATCACCATCAAGCCCACCGAGACCGGCAGCCGCATCGTGTTCGACTACGTTGTCGGCGGCTTCATGCGCTACCCGGTGGCCGACATCGCCTCGGCGGTCGACAAGGTCATGGCCGCGCAACTCGCCTCGCTGGCGACCAGGCTCGGCCCGGTCAGCGCGGAGCCGGCCGCCGAATTGCCGCCCGCGACACCGTCGCAACCTGCCCCCGAGGCGACAGGCCCCGCGCCGTCGCCGGGCGAAGGCAGCGATCCTGCCCTTGCACCCACGGCGGCCGTCGCTCCGCAAGGCTGGAGCCTTCCGCCGGGGCCGGGAAGCAAGCCCGTGCGCCACAGCGCGGCAACGCCCGCCGCTGCAGCCCGGTCCGTAGAACCGGCGACCCGCCCGGCGAAGGCGTCCGGCGGCACCACCACGCTGGCAGACGCGAACGCGGCGACGGTGCCCGCCTCGGTCTCGAAGCTGCCTGCGGTGACCAAGCCAGCTGCGGCCAAGCCAGCGACGGCAAAGCCGGCCGCGCCGAAGCCTGCATCGCCAAAGTCGGCAACCCCCGCCAAGACGACGGCTGCCAGAAAGCCTGCCCCAGCCGCACGGCCGGTCGACAAGGAGCACGAGGATGCGAACGCCGCGTTCGATGCGGCCCTCGGTGGAACGGACACGCCGGACAAGCCGCAATAGGCCCAGGCGGGGCCCATCGGCAGCAAGGCGTGCGAGGCGCAGAACGAGAGCCAGTCCTTCGACAAGCTCACGACAGACGAGCTGGGGATCAGGCGCAGTCCGTCACCGCCTGCCCTGAGCGTGTCGAAGGGCTGCCTATTTCTTCACGGCGCACCCACCTTGCGCGTTCTCATCCCAACCCATGAACTTCGCTGCCCGCGCCCCGTCGCGCCGGTCCCAGCACGCCTGCGGTCCTGCCCGCCATCAGGGCGATGGCCACCAACGGGACCGGGGCGATTGCGGCAAGGCCCATGCGGTAACCGCCGCTCGCATCATAGACGATCCCGAACAGCACCGGCCCGATGAAGTTGCCGAGCTGCGATATGGTGTTGCCCATCGCCAGACCGGCCGCGCGCTCGCCGGGGTGCAGCAGGCGGGACAGCAGCGTCACCGGCAGCAGCCCCGCAGCCTGCGAGCAGGCCATGAACAGGCAGTATCCGGTCGACACGGCGAGCGCAGGGCCGCGCGTCGCCGATGACAGCAGCGCAAGGCCCAGCGCCGCCGCGATCAGATGCGCGCCATACGCGAGGAAATAGCGCCGCGCCGAACTGTCGACGAACATGCCCGTGCCGATGGTGGTCAGCGCAGTGATCACGCCGCACAGCGCCACCAGCGCGCCCGCCTGATCCACGCTCCAGGCGTTGAACGCCATCAGCATCTTGGCCGCATAGACCACCACCGCGCTGACCGGCACGAAGTTCAGCAGGTTGGCAAGGCCCAGCAACAGCACCAGCGGATGGAGCACGGCGCGCCAGCCGTGCCGCACGCGCCCCTCCGCCGCCTCGGTCGCATCGCGCGCCAGCCGCCGGACAAGCCAGGCGCGCTCCTCGCCCGCAAGCCAGCGTGCGGTTTCCGGGCGGTCGGGCAGGATGAGGAAAACCAGCAACCCGATCAGTACCGAAGGGATGCCCTCGGCGATCAGCAGCCACTGCCAGCCGCGCAGGCCCAGTGTTCCGTCCAGCCGCAGCAGCGGCCCGGCCAGCCCGCCCATCACGATCATCGCCACCGGCAGCGCGACATAGAAGCGCGAGACGGCGCGGGCGCGATATTCGGGCGGAAACCACCCGGCGATGTAGAGCACCACGCACGGGTAGAAGCCCGCCTCGGCAATCCCCAGCAGGAAGCGCACGAGATAGAATTGCCAGGCATTGCCGACCAGCGACGTCGCGGCGGAAAGAAGACCCCAGGTCACCAGGATGCGCGCCAGCCATCGACGAGGGCCGACCTTGTCGCCCAGCAGGTTCGACGGCACTTCGAACAGGGCATAGCTGATCGAGAACATCGCCGCGCCGATGCCATAGACGGTCGCCGAAAAGCCCAGATCGGCATTCATCGTCACCGCGGCGAAGCTGATGTTGGTCCGGTCGATATAGGCGACCAGATAGGCCAGCATCAGCAACGGCAGCGTTCGCCACGCCACCTTGCGCATCGTCGTGCGCTCGATCGCGCCATCGCGCTCGTCATGTTCCATCGCACCCCCCGCTGCGCCGGATTCTCCTCCGGCCGCAGCTTGCGCATGTGCGCGCGGCCCCGCAAGTCCGGCGTTTTCAGGGCAATTGCGGGCTGATCTCGCTCCACCTCGGACCAAGCGCCTACCCACGAGGCGAAAAAACGTTACGTTCCAGATCGCAAGGAGCGCGACTCGGCCAGGTGCTGCCGATCGCCACAGACGCTCCACCGGTCGCACGTGTCGAAAAAGGACTGCCGGCCAACCCTGCATTCAGGCAGGACGCCGGCCACCGGGGGAGAATAGCATGGCCGTGAGCGATCACGTCGACCTTCCGACCTTCATGGAAGGCGTCAAGAAGCGCAATCCCAACCAGCCCGAATTCGTCCAGGCGGTTCAGGAGGTTGCCGAAGACATCTACGAATTCATCCAGGACAAGGAAGAATACCACGCGCAGCAGATCCTGCGCCGCATTGCCGAGCCCGACCGGGTCGTGTCGTTCCGCGTGTGCTGGGAAGACGATGCCGGCAACATCCGCGTCCAGCGCGGCTACCGCGTACAGAACAACAACGCGATCGGACCCTACAAGGGCGGCATCCGCTTCCATCCCAGCGTCAATGAAAGCGTGCTCAAGTTCCTCGCCTTCGAGCAGACGTTCAAGAACGCGCTCACCGGCCTGCCGATGGGCGGCGGCAAGGGCGGCTCGAACTTCAACCCCAAGGGCAAGAGCGTGCGCGAGATCATGCGCTTCTGCCAGAGCTTCATGACCGAGCTCTACCGCCACATCGGTGCCGACGTCGACGTGCCGGCGGGCGACATCGGCGTCGGCGGTCGCGAGATCGGCTTCATGTTCGGCCAGTACAAGCGCATCACCAACCAGTTCACCGGCGTGCTCACGGGCAAGGGGCTGGAATACGGCGGCTCGCTGATCCGGCCCGAGGCGACCGGCTATGGCGCGGTCTACTTCCTCGCCAACATGCTGGCGACCAAGGGCGAGGACCTCGTCGGCAAGAGCGCGGTCATTTCCGGCTCGGGCAACGTCGCCACGCACGCCGCCGAAAAGATCGTCCAGCTGGGCGGCAAGGTGCTGACTCTGTCGGATTCGGGCGGCTTCGTCCACGATCCGGACGGTTTCGACCAGGAAAAGATCGACTGGGTCAAGACGCATAAGACCCACCGTCGCGGCCGCATCCAGGACTATGTCGAAGCCTTCCCCAAGGCGACTTTCCACGAAGGCAAGACCCCGTGGGGCGTCCCTTGCGATGTCGCGCTGCCCTGTGCCACGCAGAACGAACTGCTGGGCGAGGACGCGCGCACGCTCGTCGCCAACGGCTGCAAGGCCTTGGCCGAGGGTGCGAACATGCCGACCGACCTCGAAGGTGTGCACGTGTTCAAGGCGGCCAAGCTGCTCTACGCGCCGGGCAAGGCCTCGAACGCCGGCGGCGTCGCGGTTTCGGGCCTCGAGATGAGCCAGAACTCCGAACGCCGCGCGTGGAAGGAGGAGGAACTGCAGCAGATGCTCAAGGACATCATGTTCGGCATCCACCAGTCCTGCCTCACCTGGGGCGACCAGGGCGGCGGCTATGTCGACTACGTGAAGGGTGCGAACATCGCGGGCTTCAAGAAGGTGGCCGACGCGATGCTGGCCTTCGGCGTGGTGTAAGGCGCGCCGCTTCCAGCTTGGGCACAGCCCCGGCCGCCAGACCGATTGGCAGCCGGCCGGGGCTGGCCTATGCACCACGCCGGGGGGCCGCTCCGGCCGTGCCAGGCTGGAATGTCATGACCAATATCGAAGCGCGCGATGGGCGCGCGGCTTTGCCGGAATCCGCGCTTTCAGAACTGGCTATCGTCGCGCTCGCCTTCCTGGTCGGCGTGGTGCTCTCGCACCCGATCCCGATGCTCCTGCTCGATCAGCCGCCGCGCTTTGCCGGCTGGTTCGATCAGGGCCAGTACCTCACCTCGGCCCGCGCGCTGTTCCATGGCGATCTTTCGCCCGGGCAGCACTGGTACCCGATGCTCTATCCGCTGCTCCTGGCGCCGTTTGCCGGCCTGCCGCCGCTGGTGCAGACCACGCTGGTCGATACCGCCTGCTTCCTCGCCGCGTACTGGGGCTTTCGCGAAGTGGCGCGGCTGGTTGGCCTGAGCGGCATTTCGGCGGCGGTCGTGTTCTTGCTTTCGACCATCGCCTGGCCGCAGATCGGCAGCGGCTGGCTGATGCCCTGGACCACCACACCCTCCGCCGCGCTGATCTGGCTCGCGCTCGCCTGGACGACGCGGACGCTGGACCGCGACCACCCGCAAGCGTTGAGCCTGCGCCGCGCCGCCGCGCTGGGTGCGGTGCTGGCGCTGATCCCGCTCGGCCGCCCCGGTGACGTGCCCGTCGCGGCGCTGATCGGCGCGATCGCGGCCTGGGGCCTGATCCGCCACGGGCGGCGCTGGGACGCGCTGGGCGCCATCATCGGCGCCGGGCTGGCCGTCGTCGCACTGGGCCTTGCGTTGCACCTTGCGATCCACGGCCCGCGGCCGTCGCTCTACATGCTGCTCTCGGCGGCGTACGGCACCAACCTCGCGTGGACGGGGTGGAAGGCCTATCTTCTGCTGGTCGAACCCCGCCCATGGTATCCCGAAGGCTACGGCCTGCTGCGCGTGCTGCCCTGGCTCCCGTTCGGCCTTGCCGGCCTGCTGCTGCTGCTGGCCGATGCGCGCCGCCGCATGCTTGGCCTGCTGCTTGTGCTGCCGGCTGCGGCCTATACCGTCGTCATGCTCGCCTACATCGACCTGCTGCCCAGCGGGCTCTGGGCGTTCGGCAATGTCCATTATTTCAAGTGGCTGCTGCCCGCGCTGGCGCTGGGGATGGTGCACTGGCTCTCGCGCCTCAGGCACCGGCCCGCTGCCGCCGCGCTCGCCGTCACGCCGCTGCTGCTGCTCGGCGCGCTGCGGCTCGATCCGGTGCCGGTGGCGGCGGACCGCCCGGCGCGCCTGGTCGTGTTCGAAGGCGTGGATGACGACGGCGCCCTGGTCTATTTCGGCCATTCGTCGATCGAGGACGCAGCCGGGGCGCAGCGCAACCTGCTCGACGTCCACCTCGTCCCCGCGCCCGACCAGCATCGCGTCCTGGGCGAAGCGCTGCGCCGCGATTTCGCCGGCAACGAAGTGTGGCAAGATGTCCCGCGCGGGGTGAGCTGGCCGGTCAATCCGATGGAAGTCGCGACCCGCCCCTTGCACGGCCCGTTCCCGCGCCGCCCGGTTGCGCGCTATGCGCCGTCGCTTGGCATCGGCTGGCCGTGCTGGCTGCCGCCCTATGCCTGTCCCGTCACGCTGCCCACGCCGCCATTGCGTTGATCAGGCGCGGAACACGAAGCGGCGCGAAAGGAGGAAGTTGACCGTCAGCCCTGCGATCGATCCCGCCGCCACCCCCAGCACCGGCGCGTGCGCGACCAGCGGCACCGCCACCACCAGCGCCGAATAGACGCCGAGGTTCACGATCCCGCCGCCCGCGTTGGCGACCAGGAACCGCGCCCATTCCCCCACGCTCGGCGCTTGCGTGGCGGCAAAGGTGAAGCGCCGGTTGCACGCCCAGGTAAACGTCGCGGCGACGAGGTAGGACAGCGCCCGCCCGGCAAACAGGCCCGCGCCCATGGAAACGGCAAGGGCGAGCACACCCGCATCGACCAGGAAACCGGCCGCGCCGACAAGGGCGAAGCGCAGGAAGGCGTTCACCTCGATGCCGGATCGGCTTCGGTCAGCGCGTGCACGCCTGCCAGTTCGAGGTAGCGCAGCCGCTTCACCTCCTGTTGCGCCCGCGTTACCGAATCGAGGATCAGGCCGCTGAACACGCTGAACCAGCCGATGATCATCAGCCCGGTCGCCAGCACCGCCGTGGGCAGGCGTGGGACAAGGCCCGTGCGCACGAATTCGGCCACCACCGGAGAGCCCGCCGCGATCGACAGCAGCATCAGCAGCGCGCCCGCGATGCCGAACAGGTGGAACGGCCGCTCCAGCTTGAGCAGGCCGATGATCGTGCCAAGGATGCGCAAGCCATCGCGCACCGTGCTCAGCTTGCTCAGCGAACCTTCCGGTCGGTCGGTGAAGCGCGTGCGCACTTCGTCCACCGGCATCTGCAGCTCGAGCGAATGGATGGTCAGTTCGGTCTCGATCTCGAACCCCTGCGAGGTGATCGGGAACGACTTGACGAAACGGCGGGAGAACACGCGATACCCGCTCAGCATGTCGGTGAAGGTGTTGCCGAAGATCACCCGCACGATGCCGGTCAGCATCCAGTTGCCGAAGGCATGCGCCGGGCGATAAGCGGTGTCGCTGATCGCGCTGCGCGCGCCCACCACCATGTCGAGCCCGTCGTCGAGCAGCCGCGCCACCAGTTCGGGCGCGGCGGCGGCGTCGTAGGTCGCATCGGCATCGCACATTACGTAGATGTCGGCATCGACGTCGGCGAACATGCGCCGCACGACATAGCCCTTGCCCTGCCGCCGTTCGATCCGCACCACCGCGCCGTGCGCCCGCGCGATATCGCCGGTGCCGTCCTTGCTGTTGTTGTCGTAGACGTAGATCGTCGCCCCGGGCAGGGCGGCGCGGAAGGCGTCGATCACCGGGCCGATCGCCAGCGCCTCGTTATAGGCGGGCAGCAGCACCGCGATGCGCGGCTGCGGCGCGCCGGCTTTCGCCTCCTCCGCTTTCGTCCCCTGGGCCTCGATCCCAGTCGTTGCAGACCATGCCCGTGGCGCCTGCGCTTGTGCCGTTATCATGTCCGCCCCGTGTCGCCCCGTTCCGCGCGATGGCACTCGCGCCGCGCCCTGCCAGTTGTTAACCATGTCTGGTATTAGGCGCGCAGTCCTTAAGCCTACGATAACGCGGCAAAAGCAAGCGATGACCGGTTTCCCGGCGGCAAGGGGAAGGGGCAACGCGCCCCTTTGACGATCCTGCGGCGATAGGGTATTATCGCACGTGGACGCAGCAGACCGCTCTTGCATCGGCAACGGAGCGGAAATCGCGCGTTTGCGCGGCATGGCGGTTGACGCTCAACCCCAAAAGTCCTAAGCGCGCCTTTCACTCTCAACCGGAAGGGTTCCCGGCAGTCAGGGCGAATGCTTTGTTCTGCGCGGGTTTTTGCCATTTTCGGGGCGGCGTGAAGCGATGAGATAGGGTCTCGACTCGATGTCGGCACCCTGTGGAGCAAACGGAGAAACAAGTGGCTCGTATTGCCGGGGTCAATATCCCCACCAACAAGCGCGTTATCATCGCGCTGACCTACATTCACGGTATCGGCCCGTTCAAGGCCAAGCAGATCGCCGACAAGCTGGGCATCGACCAGACCCGTCGCGTGTCGGACCTCTCCGACGCCGAGATCCTGCAGATCCGCGAAACGATCGACGCTGAACACACCGTGGAAGGCGATCTTCGTCGCGAAACCGCGATGAACATCAAGCGCCTGATGGACCTCGCGTGCTACCGTGGTCTGCGTCACCGCAAGGGCCTGCCGGTCCGCGGCCAGCGCACGCACACCAACGCCCGCACCCGCAAGGGCAAGGCCAAGCCGATCGCCGGCAAGAAGAAGTAAGATCGACCTGTAAGGGTCTGATCTTCCCAACGGTTTCTCGACAGGAATTCAGCACATGGCACGCGAACCTCAGCGCATTAAGCGCCGCGAGCGCAAGAACATCACCAGTGGTGTCGCGCACGTCAACGCCAGCTTCAACAACACCATGATCACCATCACCGATGCCCAGGGCAACGCCATTTCGTGGTCATCTGCCGGCATGATGGGCTTCAAGGGCAGCCGCAAGTCGACCCCGTACGCCGCCCAGGTGGCCGCGGACGACGCCGGCAAGAAGGCCGCCGAGCACGGCGTCCGCACCCTCGAAGTCGAAGTCAAGGGCCCGGGTTCGGGCCGCGAGAGCGCCCTGCGCGCCCTTCAGGCGGTCGGTTTCACCATCACGGCGATCCGTGACGTGACCCCGATCCCGCACAACGGCGTGCGCCCTTCGAAGCGCCGTCGCGTCTGACCTGCCTTTCGGCACCCGGCGCGGCGGATCCACCGCGCCGGAGCGCCCAATATCTTTGACCGGGCGCGGCCATCCCTCGGCCGACCTCCGGCTCCCGAACTAACCCCAGGGGAATTCCATGACTGTCAACATCAAGAACTGGCAGGAACTGAAGAAGCCCAACTCCCTCGAGATCAAGTCCGGCAACGACGCCAAGAGCCGTGCGACTTTCGTCGCCGAGCCGCTGGAACGTGGCTTCGGTCTGACGCTCGGCAACGCGCTGCGTCGCGTGCTGCTGTCGTCGCTCCAGGGCGCGGCCGTCACCTCGATCAAGATCGAGAACGTGCTGCACGAATTCTCGTCGCTGGCTGGCGTGCGCGAAGACGTGACGGACATCGTCCTCAACGTGAAGCAGATCGCGCTCAAGATGCAGGGTGAAGGCCCCAAGCGTCTGCAGCTCTCGGCCACCGGCCCGGGCGAAGTGAAGGCGGGCGACATCGCCGTGACCGGCGATATCGAGGTCATGAACAAGGACCTCGTGATCTGCCATCTCGACGAAGGCGCGACGTTCAACATGGAACTGACCGTCGACACCGGCAAGGGCTACGTCCCCGCCGTGTCGAACCGTCCGGTCGATGCCCCGATTGGCTTGATCCCGGTCGACTCGCTCTACTCGCCGGTCCGCCAGGTCTCGTACAAGGTTGAAAACGCCCGTATCGGCCAGGAGCTCGATTACGACCGTCTCAACCTGACGGTCGAAACCGACGGCACCGTCACCCCTGAAGACGCCGTGGCCTATGCCGCGCGCATCCTGCAGGACCAGCTTTCGCTGTTCGTCCACTTCGACGACCAGCTGCCGACCGGCCACGCGCCTTCGGTTTCGGGTGGCGTTGCCACGCACGCGCCGGAAGAAAGCGACGCCAACCAGCTCAACCGCTACCTGCTCAAGAAGGTGGACGAACTGGAACTGTCGGTGCGTTCGGCCAACTGCCTCAAGAACGACAACATCATCTACATCGGCGATCTGGTCCAGAAGACCGAAGCCGAGATGCTGCGCACGCCGAACTTCGGCCGCAAGTCGCTCAACGAGATCAAGGAAGTCCTCTCGTCGATGGGCCTGCGCCTCGGCATGGACATCCCCGGCTGGCCGCCGGAGAACATCGAAGAGATGGCCAAGAAGCTGGAGCAGGAGCTGCTCGGTTAAGCAATTCGGGGGCGCCCGTTGTGGCGCCCCTAATTCGGGTCATTTGGCGGCGACCCCGACAGCCGCCTGGATCGGGCTACCTGATACGGGCCCCCTACGAACGGAGACAAGAACATGCGTCATAAGCTGGGACAGCGTAAGCTCGGCCGTACTTCCTCGCACCGTATCGCGCTGCTGCGCAATCTGGCGGCTGCTCTGATCAAGCACGAACAGATCACCACCACGGTGCCCAAGGCGAAGGAACTTCGCCCCTACCTCGAAAAGCTCATCACGCTGGCGAAGAAGGGCGGTCTCTCGAACCGTCGTCTGGCCCATGCCCGCCTGCTCGACGAAGCGCAGGAAAAGAAGCTCTTCGAAGTGCTGGCCGCGCGCTATGCCGATCGCAACGGTGGCTACACCCGCATCATCAAGGCCGGCTACCGCGCTTCGGACGCCGCCCCGATTGCGGTGATCGAACTCGTCGACCGTGACACCGCCGCCAAGGGCCTGGACTCGGGTCCGGTGCAGACCGCGGACGAGGACGAATACGAAGCAGCCTGACACGGGCCGCCTGATCGGCGCTTCGTTCGGACACGAACAAGGAAGGGGCGGGGCCGCAAGGTTCCGCCCCTTTCGCTTGTGCGGGGCGGGGGGTGACACCTGTTGCATACGCAAGCTCACCAATGCACGCGCGGGCTCTGTCCTACGGCGGGCAGGTGGGTTAGGGTCGCCGCCATGAAGCCTGCCATCCCATTCGCAAATCAGCATTCCTGGTCGTCGCGCCGGTCCTTCCAAAAGCCTGAAAAGGCCGTCGCGGGTTTTTCCTCAGGACCGTGTCAACCCCGTCAACCCCTCAGCGTTTCTGCGCTTTTCGGCTCGGTCGTCGCCATCGCTGTCGCCGGCCTGCTGATCCCCTGCCAGCCCGTCCTTGCCAACACGAGTTCCGCCCCGATGTCGTCCCAGCCCGCCCAGCCTGTCCTGCAGCCCTATCCCGCCAGCCCGCGCGGCGATTTCGTCGAAACGCAGTTCGGCGAGCAGGTGGCCGATCCCTGGCGCTGGCTCGAAGCCGACGTGCGCACCGATGCAAAGGTCCACGAATGGGTCGCGGCGCAGAGTGCCTTCACCGACGCCTATCTCAAGGCGCTGCCCGAACGCCCGGCCTTCGAAGCGCGGCTCAAGGGCCTGTTCAATTATGCCCGCTTCGGCGTGCCGCGTGAAGAAGGTGGGCGGCTGTTCTATGCCTACAATTCGGGGCTGATGAATCAGGCGCAACTGCTCGTGCGCGATGCAGCCTCGCCCAAGGGACGCGTGCTGCTCGATCCAAACGGCTGGGCCAAGGACGGCGCCACCGCGCTCGATGCGTGGGAACCGTCGCCCGACGGCAACCTGCTGGCCTACACCGTGCAGGACGGCGGCTCGGATTGGCGGACGATGAAGTTCGTCGCCGCCGCCGATGGCAAGCCGCTGGCCGACGAGCTGAAGTGGGTCAAGTTCAGTGGCGTTGCCTGGGTCGGCAATGATGGCGTGCTCTATTCGCGCTTCGCCGCGCCGAAGGACGGCGAAGCCTTCCAGGCGCGGAATTACGACCAGCAGGTCTACTACCACCGCCTAGGCACCCCGCAGGATCAGGATCGGCTCGTCTATGCAACGCCGGACAAGCCTACCTGGGGCCACGGCGCGCAGGTCACCAGCGACGCGCGCTGGCTGGTCGTCACCAGCCACGAAGGCACCGACCCCACCACCGCCATCGGCATTGCGCCCATCGGCAAGGGGGATTGGCAGGTCCGCCCGCTGATCCCCGACTTGTCCGCGCAGTGGGACCTGATCGACGGCGTGGGCGATGTGCTGTGGTTCGTCACCAGCAAGGATGCCCCGCTCAAGAAGATCGTCCGGGTCGATCTCTCGGGCGCGGAGCCGGTCTTCACCACGATCGTCCCGCAGAGCGACGCCAACCTGGATGGCGCGGCGATCGTGGGTGACCGGTTGGTCGTGGCCTACCTGCGCGACGTGAAGGCCGATGTCCGCCTGTTCACGCTCGATGGAAAGCCCGCCGGAACGCTCGCGCTGCCGGGCGTGGGCTCGCTCGCGGGGCTGTCGGGCAAGCCGGGGCGGGCGGGGGGCTACTTCGGCTTCACCGGCTTCACCATGCCGTCGACCGTGTTCCGCTTCAGCGAGGACGATGGCAAGGCCAAGGTCTGGGAACAGGTCGCGCTCAAGTTCGCGCCGGGTGACTACGTCAGCGAACAGGTGTTCTACCCGTCGAAGGACGGCACCAAGATCCCGATGTTCGTGATCCGGCGCAAGGATGCGAAGGGTCCGGTGCCGACGATCCTCTATGGCTACGGCGGGTTCAACATCTCGCTTCCGCCGGCGTTCTCCTCCGCGCGGATGGCCTGGCTGGAAAGCGGCGGGGCCTATGCCATCGCCAACTTGCGCGGCGGTGGTGAATACGGCGATGCATGGCACGATGGCGGCCGCCGGGCCAACAAGCAGAACGTGTTCGACGACTGCATCGCCGCGGGCGAATGGCTGATCGCCAACGGTGTGGCGCCCAGGGGCGGGCTTGCGGTCGAAGGCGGATCGAACGGCGGTCTGCTGGTCGGCGCGGTGGTCAACCAGCGGCCCGACCTGTTCGCCGCGGCGCATCCGGCCGTCGGCGTGATGGACATGCTGCGCTTCGACCGCTTCACCGCCGGCCGGTACTGGGTGGACGATTACGGCCACCCCGATCGCGAGGCCGACTGGAAGGTGCTGCGCGCCTATTCGCCGTACCACAACATCGCGAACGGCAAGGACTATCCGGCGATCCTGGTGACCACCGCCGATACCGACGACCGCGTGGTGCCGGGGCACAGCTTCAAGTACGCTGCCGCGCTGCAGGCGGCGCAGATCGGGGACAAGCCGCACCTGATCCGCATCGAAACGCGCGCCGGGCACGGGTCGGGCAAGCCGGTCGACAAGATGATTGCCGAAAGCGCCGACGTCTATGCCTTCCTCGCCCACTGGACGGGGCTGACGCCACGGCCCTGAAGGTCGCGGCCTTTGCCCTGAAAGTCGGGCGCTTTCCGTCGTTTTGCCTCTCGCCTAGCGCCCGCCATGGGTGCTAGAGCGGGCGGGATAAAAGATGAAACGTGCGGAGAGGACAGCAAGGCGGACAAGCCGCGCCATCTGGCGCTGCGCAGCGCGCGTGCCCGCGCTGGTGCTCGCCTGCCTGCCGGCCGCCGCGCTGGCGCAGGCGGCGATGCCCGCGGCCGAGGATGCCGAAGGCGCGGCGCACGTTTCGGCAGAGCGGCACGCTACCGGCCTGACCACCGCGATCGCGCAGCCAGGAGCGCCCGCCGCCGCCGCACCGCAGCTCGCCATGCCGCGCATCGCCACGCCGGCCTATCCACCGACCAGGCGCCTGCCGCTGGTCGAACGCGCGTTCGGGCAGGACGTGGCTGATCCCTACCGCTGGCTGGAACAGAGCCCGGCCAGCAGTCCCGAAGTGGCGCAGTGGGTTGCAGGCCAGAACGCCGCCAGCGCCGCCTATCTGGCGCAGTTGCCGGGGCGCGATGCGCTGGCCGCGTGCATCCGCAGCCTGTTCGACTACGAACGCATCAGCCTGCCGCGCCGCGCGGGCAAGTCCTACTTCTACTTGCGCAATCCGGGGCTCTCCAACCAGAGCGAGCTTTACGTCCGCGCAGGGCTGGATGGCGAAGAGCGGGTACTGCTCGATCCCAACGGCTGGTCGAAGGATGGCACCGTCGCGCTCGATGCCTGGGTGCCGAGCCCGCAGGGGCGGACGCTGGCCTACACGGTGCAGGTGGCGGGCAGCGACTGGCGCACGATCCGGCTGATCGACGTGCGTTCGGGCAGGCTGCTTGATGAGACGCTGGCCTGGGCCAATGACACCACGATCGCATGGGTGGGTGAGGAAGGCTTCCTCTACTCCCGCTTTCCCGAGCCCGCGAAGGGTGCCGAGCATCTGGCCCCCGTCTATGGCAAGGCGGTGTGGTACCACCGCGTCGGCACGCCGCAGGCGGCGGACCTGCTGGTCTATGCGACGCCCGACCATCCCGAGCAGGGCCACAAGGCAGCGGTTTCGGCCGACGGGCGCTGGGCGGTCATCACCAGCGAGGTCGGCACGCTGCCCGTCCGCGCCATCCACCTGCTGGACCTGCGCAGCGGCAAGCCGGGACAATGGGCGCAGGCGAGCATCGCCGACGGGTTCGATAACGACTGGAAATTCGTCGATGGCATTGGCGACCGGCTGTGGTTCGTCAGCAACATGGGCGCGCCGCGTTACCGCCTCCTGGAACTCGACCTGTCGGGCGCACCCGCCTGGAAGGTGGTGGTGCCCGAGCGCGAGCAGCAGCTTGCCGGCGCCAATGCGGTGGGCGACCGGTTCATCCTGTCCTACCTCAACGGCGGGTCGAGCGTGGCGGTGGTGACCGACTTGAAGGGCAAGCCCAGCCGCGCGATCACGCTCAACGACATCGGCTCCGCCTCTGGCTTTGGCGGACGTCCCGGGCAGGAGGAAACCTTCTACCAGTTCGCCAGCTTCAACCGCGCGCCGACGATCTATCGCATGGACCTGCGCACCGGACAGACGACCCCGTTCGCCCAGCCGCGGATGAGCTTCAACCCCGACGACTATCTGGTCGAGCAGCGCTTCTATCCGTCGAAGGACGGGACGAAAGTGCCGATGTACATCGTGCGCAAGCGATCGCTCGTCGGCCGTGCGGTGCCGACGCTGCTTTATGGCTATGGCGGGTTCGACATCGCGATGACGCCGACGTTTTCGCCGGTACGCATGGCCTGGCTGGAAGCCGGGGGCGCCTTCGCGCTGGCCAATATCCGTGGTGGGGGAGAATTCGGCCGCGCGTGGCACGATGCCGGGCGGCTGGACAAGAAGCAGAACAGCTTCGACGACTTCATCGCCGCCGGGGAATACCTGATCGCGCAAGGGATTGCCGCCAAGGGCAGCCTGGCGGTGCAGGGCGGCTCCAACGGCGGGCTGCTGGTGGCCGCCGTGGTGAACCAGCGCCCGGACCTGTTCGCGGCGGCAAATCCCGACGTCGGCGTGCTGGACATGCTGCGCTTCGACCGCTTCACCGCGGGGCGTCTGTGGACCGGTGATTATGGCCGGCCGGAGAACGAGGCCGACTGGCAGGTGCTGCGCCGCTATTCCCCCTATCACAACATCGCCGATGGCACGGACTATCCGGCGATCCTGGTGACGACCGGCGACAGCGACGATCGCGTGGTGCCGGCGCACAGCTTCAAGTATGCCGCCGCGCTGCAGGCGGCGAAGATCGGCGACAGGCCGCACCTGTTGCGCGTGGAAAGCAGGGCAGGGCACGGCGCGGGCAAGCCGCTCGACAAGACCATTGCCAGCGGCGCCGATACGCTGGCCTTCCTTGCCTACTGGACCGGGCTCAAGACCGGGGCGGCGGTCACGGCGCCGTGAACGGCTACCCGGCGGCGGTGCAGGGCGCGGCTACGGCGGAAACACCCTTTTGTGGCGCGCGATTTGCGCGAGCGCAAAACCATGCGTCTACGCGCTTGCCGCCCGCGCGGCCTGCGACTATCCGCTAGGCAAGCCCCTGTAGAGCACTCTGCAAGACGACCCTGCAAAAGGATCCAGCACGATGACCATGTTCGACGATCGCGAACGCGCCGAGGAAGCCAAGTTCGCGCATGACGAGGAAATGCTGTTCCGCGTCCATGCCCGCCGCAACCGTCTGCTCGGCCAGTGGGCGGCGGAACGCATGGGGCTCGATGCCGCAGAGACCGAAGCCTATGCCAAGGCAGTGGTCCAGGCCGATTTCGAGGAAGCCGGCGACGAGGACGTGATCCGCAAGCTGCTGGGCGATCTGGTTTCGGCCGGTGTCGAGATCGACGAGAGCGAGATTCGCACGGCGATGGACGCCAAGGCCGTCGACGCGCGCCGCCAGCTGATGGGCGAAGTCTGATGCCGATGGCGGCGGCCGACATCGAGGCGATGATCAAGGCGTCGCTGCCCGATGCTGAAGTGACCATCACCGACCTTGCCGGGGACGGCGATCATTATGCGGCCCACGTCGTCAGTCCCGCGTTCAAGGGGCTTTCGCGCGTGGCGCAGCACAAGGCGGTCTATGCCGCACTCGGCGGGCGCATGGGCGGTGTGCTCCATGCCTTGCAACTGACCACCGGGGTCCCCACCTGATCAACCGATAAGGCGCGGCTGATGGTCCCTGCGAGGGGCGGTCGCGCGCAACCAGGATAACCAGAACCGCCATGGCCCAAGACCGCATTTCCCAGATCGTCAGCGACAACGACGTCGTGCTGTTCATGAAGGGCACGCCGCTGTTCCCGCAGTGCGGCTTCTCCAGCCGCGCCGTGGCCATTCTCGACCACCTCGGCGTGGAATACGCCAGCGTCGACGTGCTGCAGGACCAGGAAATCCGCCAGGGCATCAAGGCCTTTTCGGACTGGCCGACCATCCCGCAGCTTTACGTGAAGGGTGAATTCGTCGGCGGTTCGGACATCATGATGGAGATGTACGAGGCTGGCGAACTGCAGCAGCTGATGCAGGAACAGGGCGTCAAGGGCGCCGCCTGAGCCATCGCCGCGGGCATCGCCCGGCAGACTTGCACGAATGCGAACGCGGCTCCTGCACCAGGGGCCGCGTTTTTTCGTTGCGCGGTGCGTGCGGCGCTTGGGGAACGGGGATTTCGGGAGGCCCCGGGAGGGGCGGAGCCGGGAGACTGAAGACCGGCTCCGCCCCGATGAAGAAGACATCTTCGGGACGACACACTCTTTGCATGGTGCGTGCCAATCCGGCCGATGGATGAAAGACCGCCCATCACGATAGTTAATACCCGGCAACCATGGCAGCGGTTTGTAAGCCGTGCCGACAGGTGGTGCCGAGGGGACCCGAAGATGCACTTGGCAAGGGCATGGGCCACCGGCATGGTATGGTCATGGATGAGATGGATGACCTGGGGGACAACGAAGCCCCGCCGACCGCAACGCCTGCTGCCACCGTCGTCGTGTTCCGTCGCGATCCCGCCGGAGGGCCGGCGCAGATCCTGATGGTAGAACGATCGAGCGAGATGCGCTTTGCCGGGGGCGCGACGGTGTTTCCCGGCGGCAAGATCGATCCCGACGACCACGACCTGGCCCGCCGGTATGGCAGCCATCTCGATCCCGACGATGCCGCCGCGCGCGTGGCTGCGGTGCGCGAATCGCTGGAGGAAACGGGCCTTGCCGTGGGCATCGCCGGCGACGTGACCGCCGAAACGGCGGCGCAGGCGCGGCGGATCGCGATCTCGAGCGGGCGGCTGGCCGATGCGCTCGACGCGCTGGGCTGGACGCTCGATCTCGACCGGCTGGTGCCTTGGGCCCGCTGGTGGCCGCGTCACCGCCACATCCGGGTGTTCGACACGCGCTTCTATCTGGCGGACCTTGGCACCGGAGCGGTCGACATCACGGTCGATGCGACCGAGAACCACCACCTGTTCTGGGCGAGCGCGCAGGAGGCGCTGCGGCTGGCCGACGAGGGCGCGATCAAGGTGATCTTCCCGACGCGGCGTAACCTGGAACGGCTGGCGGCCTATCCCGATTTCGAGGCGGCGCGCGCGCATGCGCTGGCAACGCCGGTCTCGATCATCACCCCGCGCGTGGAAGTGCGCGACGGGGTCAAGTGGCTGACGATCCCGGTGGAGGCCGGATACCCCTACGACGGCGAACCGCTGGAGCAGGCGAGCCGGGCATGACATCGGCGTTGGCGAAGGGCTGTGATGCGTAAAATCCCTTAGGGATAACATTGCGCTTCACGTACCGGCTGGCAAGGATCGTAAGCGTACCTTCGCAAGTGGAGGTCCGTCATGCCGATGCCCAAACTTCGCCCCTCGCCCGAACGCTATCTCGATCCGGCTGGAGAGGCTGCCCGCGTTGCGCGGTTGGCGGGCGATGGCGACGTGCCGATCGTCTCGCCGGTCCATCGCCTGCAGCACGAACTTTCGATGTTCGAACGGGGCGAGGTGGCTGCGGCCGCAGCGGCGGACGGCGAATATCGCTATCCCGGCTGGTTCCGCGTCGCCTTTCCGGTTGGTGTGTCGGCCGTGCTATGGAGCGCGATCATCTGGGGAATCCAGGCGCTGCGCTGAGATTCCGCGCTCAGAAGACGAGCAGCGCAATCCCGATCCAGAGGACCTGGCTGAGTGCTAGGCCGATGAGCAGGCCCTTGGTGGCCTCAACCCCTTCGGGGTGAACCGGCGTGTGGGAGCCGGTCAGCGTGTAATGAATATTGAATGCCTTGGTCATCTCTCTGCGTCCCTTACCGTGACCGGGTCCGCCATGACGGCCCAGTTCACTTTTCATTGTCAGCCACGCCCTTGGTAGAACGTTTGCCGAAAACGGCATTACGCCATCCAGGACGGTCAAGCACGAAAATATCCGCCTTGTCGTAAATCTGCAACGTTACAGCGGCGAAATTGTGCCAGAAATGGGCGCTTTTTTGCTAAGTACCCGGTTGCAAACCACGAATTAGCTTCCACACCGTCTCGTGAAGGTTCTGGGATTCGGCCAGGGTGAGGCACGGCGCGGTTACCATGCGTTCGGGCACGCTGCGGGCTTGGACGCGCAGGGCATCGCCCTTGGGCGTGAGCGAGACGATCACGCGGCGTTCGTCTTCGGCATCGCGCTGGCGGTTGACGAGACCGGCGGCTTCCATCCGCTTGAGCAGCGGGGTGAGCGTGCCGGTGTCGAGGAACAGCTGCTGGCCGATTTCGCCCACCGCGCGCGGGGCACGTTCCCACAGCACCAGCAGGACCAGGTATTGCGGGTAGGTCAGGCCCAGCTCGTCGAGCAGGGGCCGATACGCGCGTGTCAGGATGTTCGACGCGGCGTAGAGCGGAAAGCACAGCTGGCGATCGAGACGCAGGACCTCGTCCGCCGGGTTTGCCGTGCTTTCCGTGTTGCTCATGCTTCAGGCCGTAGTGACGTTGAGGCCTACGTCAATATTGCCTTTCACCGCGTTCGAATAGGGGCAGGTCGCGTGGGCGGCGGCGACGAGCTCCTCGGCGCGATCCTGCGACAGGCCGGTAATGGCGACGTTGAGATCGACGCTGAGCGCAAATCCGCCGCTGGCATTGGGGCCGATCCCGACCACCGCATCGACGACGATGGCATCGTCGGGGATCTTTTCGCCCATGCCGCGCGCGACGTGGATCACCGCGTTTTCGAAGCAGGCGGCATAGCCCGCTGCAAAGAGCTGTTCGGGGTTGGTGGCACCGCCCTTGCCGCCGAGCGCGGTGGGCAGGGCGAGGTTGACGTCGAGCAGGCCGTCGTCGGTGCTGACGCGGCCGCTGCGGCCGCCGACGGCCTTGGCACGGGCAGTGTAGAGAGTGGTCATCGCGGAAACTCCTTGTCGCTATGCGGCGTTAGCCGCTGCGTCTCTATATGGTGTACAATTGGATCGTGTGCAATATAAATCTGAGAAGGACGCGCTACGCGTTGTCCACGCGCTGTTGTTAGCCGTCCTTTGACCATGCGGAAGCGGGTTTTCCCGACGGTTTAGCCCGGTGTTAACCATACCCCGAAAGGCTGTGGCGACCTCTCTGCGCGAAGCTGTGACCCATGAAGAGCCCGATCGCCCGACTCACGCCTGGCCTGATCGTCCGCCTTGCCCGCGGGCTGTCGCTGCTGACCCTGCTCACGCTGATGTTCGGCTATGCCGACGGGTGGCTGACGCTGGAGACAGCGGCGCTTGGCGCTTTCGGGCTCGGCACGCTGCTGATGCTGGCCTTTCCGGACCAGCGCGCGTCCGAACTGCTGGGGGCGATAGCGATCTGGGCGACCACGGCCGAGTTCATGTCGGCGGTGCAGACCGGCGGCTTCGACCTGTGGCGCTGGGCGGTGACGGCGGCAACGCTGGCCGTGCTGATCATCCCGATCAAGGTGCAGTACTTGCGCACACTGGCCCGCACCGCCCCCGACAGGACGATCGGGGAGCTGGACCGCCGCGCCTGGTCGGTCGGCGCGCTGCCCCATACCGACGCGGCCCTCGCGTCGATGCGGGAAAGCGGCGAGGTGGTCGCTGCACCCATCGAGCTGGTTAAATCGTCGGGATAAATACCTGATATAAAATCGTTTCCTTCGCGCTGAGAGCGAGGGAGACACCAGCCATGGCGAAGGCCGCGTTACGTTCGGTGCCCACTGCAGCCACGTTCGCGGCCGCTGCCGCGCTGCGCAGTCCAGCGGCATCGACCCTCCACACCCGTCGCCAGGGCGGGCTCGACCTCGCCTTCGTCCACCATGCGACCGAGCTGTGGCTGGTCCTGCGGCGCCAGGACCGCGGCGGCGTTGCCCTGCGGCTGCCGCTGTTCGCCGAACCTGACGAATGCACCGTCGAGGAAACCACGCGCGGGATCGACATCTGCTGCAAAAGCGTGGCCGGCACCGTGCGGATCGCGTTCGAAGGCGATGACTTCGATCTGGAACAGCTTCGCCTAACCCTGCGCATCCGTCCGGCGCAGGACATCGCTTTGCGCGACATGCCGCGCGATCTGGTGCCGCTCGATGCGCAGGATGATCCCGCGGGCGCTTCGGGCCGGATCGAGGCGAAGCAGCGGCGGCTGAACACGGGGCTGATCTATTTCGAATTCGACCGTCCCGCCTTCGGCAAGGTGCTCTATATCCAGAACCTGTCCGCCCTGAACGACTGCTTCAACCTGACCGGCAGCAAGCCCGAAAATGCAGTGGGCGGCGAATGGCCCGATCTCGGCTATCGCCCACCGGTTGACCCCGAGACGGGCGCCGCGCTGCTTGTCGCGGGGCGCGAGATCACGCTCTACGATACGATCCTGGTCATCCGCCGCTATGCCGAAGACGACGAGGCCGATTCGGCGTGGCAGTTCCTTGATATGCTTGGCGCCGCTTATCGCTGGCTGGGCGCACCGGTGCCCGCCTGGCGCGACTGGGTCGATCGCTCGCAGCGCACGCTCGCCGATCTGGAAAACGCGCCCGAGGCGCGGATCGAGCATTACGGGGTGTCGTACTTCCACCCCTACACCGCCAGCGAATATCCCGACGTGATGGTCCAGCTGTCGCTGCTGTCCGCCTTGCGTGATTGGGAGGTGTGGAGCGACGCGCCGCAGCCGCTGTCGGCGCAGATACTTGCCGGCATCGAGCGTTTCTATGACGCCGAGCTGGGTACGATCCGGCGCTACCTGCCCAATGTGGGCAACGACAAGGACGCGGATGCGGTGGATTCATGGTATCTCTACCACCCGCTGCTCAACCTTTCGAACGTGGCACTTGCCGGCAATGAACAGGCGCGCGACCTTTTCCTGCGCAGCATCGATTATGGCATCCGCGCGGCGCGGCACTTCGCCTATCGTTGGCCGATCCTCTACAATGCGCGCGATTTCAGCGTCATCCGTGCCGTCGCGGAATCGGACCAGCGCGGCCAGACCGACGTTGGCGGGATCTATGCCTGGGTGATGCTGCAGGCGTTCGAGCTGACGCGCGAGAAGCGCTTCCTGGACGAGGCGGTGCAGGCGATCGAAGCCGCCAAGGGCATGCGCTTCGACCTGAACTACCAGGCGAACCTGACGGCGTGGGGTGCCACGGCCTGCATCCGCCTGTGGCGCATCACCGGCGACAAAAGCTACCTGACGCAAAGCTACGTCTATCTGGCGAGCTTCTTCCACAATGCGCAATTGTGGGAGAGCGAGATCGCGCTGGCGCGGCATTACACCAATTTCCTGGGTGTCACCTGCCTGCAGGATGCGCCGTACATGGCCGCCTACGAATGCTTCGACAGCTTTTCGGCATTCGAGCGCTATCTCGACCTGGGCGGGCCGGACCTGATCACGTCGGTGCGGCTGCTGGTGGGCGAATACTGCCGCCATGCCCTTAGCCGGGCGTGGTTCTATTACCCCGACGCCCTGCCGGCCCACGCGATCAGCGACGACCCGCGCAACGGGTACATCCAGCGCGGCCTGAACTTCCCGCTTGAAGACCTTTATCCCGACGGTCAGCAGGCAGGGCAGGTGGGGCAGGAAATCTATGGCGCGGGCGCGGCGCTGGTCTACGCGACGCGTGCCTTCCACCGCATCGAAGGCGCGCCTTTCGTGCTGTTCTGCGACCATTTCGTGCGAGCATGGAAGCGCTTCGACGAAACCACGGTGAGCTTCCGGCTCGACGGGCAGGACGGCTGCACAGCGAGGATTTTCCTGCGCTTCGAAGGCGATGCGCCTGATTCCTCGCGTGTCGGGTTACGCAGCTTCGATGGCCGCGACATCGCGTTTCGCGCTGATGGCGGACTGCTGTGCGCCGAGGTTTCCGCCGCCGGCAGCTTCCTGCTGAAGTACCCCGACACCCGCAGCGCGCACGGCGGGGGCGCGACGCAGGTTGAGTACAGCGGCCTGTCAGCGCGTCAGGGCTGAAGCCCGCCGCCCAGCGTGCGATAGAGCGTGACCATGTTGGTCGCCTTGGCAAGGCGCGCCGTCACCAGCGCTTGCCGGGCGGTATAGGCAGTGCGCTGTGCGTCGAGCGGTTCGAGATAGTTGGCGATGCCGTTGGCAAAGCGCGATTGCGAGATGCTGGCCGCGCGCGTGGCGTTGAGCGCCAGCGATTCCTGCGCGGCAACCTTGGCGTCGATCGTGCCGCGCCGGGCGAGGGCATCGGCCACTTCCCTGAATGCCGTCTGGATCGTGCCTTCGTACGTTGCAACTGCGGCATCGCGTGCGGCCTTGTTCGCGGCGAGCGTGCCGCTGTTCTTGCCGAAATCGAACAGCGTCTGGCTGGCCGTGCCGCTGGCGCTCCAGCGGAAGCTGTCGCTGCTGAACAGCGAAGACAGGCTCTGGCTGGCAAGGCCGAGCAGGCCGGTCAGCGAGATCGATGGGAAGAAAGCGGCCCGCGCCACGCCGATGTTGGCATTGGCCGCCTTGAGCAGGTGTTCGGCCTGCAGCACGTCGGGACGGCGCAGCAGCACACTTGAATCGAGCCCGACGGGCAGGCTCGAGAGCACCTGGTCGCCATTGCCGAGCGTCGTGGGCAGCAGGTCGGCGTTCACCGGCGCCCCCGCCAGCAGATCGAGCGCGTTCTTCGCCTGGGCAAGATCGGTTTCGTAATCTGCGACCGCGGCGCGCGCGGTATCGACCTGGGTCTGCGCCTGCGCGGTATCGAGCCCGGTGCCGATGCCGATCTGTTCGCGGCGGGTGTTGACGCGCAGCGACTGTTCCTGGCTCGCCAGCGTTTCGCGCGCGACGGCCAGCGCGTCGGCGGTGGCGCCATAGGTCAGCCAGGCGGTCGCGACTTCGCCGACCAGCGCGATCTGCGCCGATTTGCGGCCTTCGTCGCTGGCGAGATAGGTTTCGAACGCGGCCTTGGACAGGTTGCGCGCCTTGCCGAACAGGTCGAGTTCGAAGGCGGAAATGCTGGCGGAGGCGCTGTAGCTTTCGTTGGTGCCGGCGCCGAAGTTGTTGCCCGTGCCGGCCCCGCTTGCCGCCTGGCTCGAGGCGTTGTGCGTGGCGCTCGCCGTCGCCGTCGCGCCGATGGTCGGGAACTGCCCGGCGCGCTGCACGCGGTACTGCGCGCGGGTCTTTTCGACATTGGCGATCGTGGCGCGCAAGTCGCGATTGTTGGTCAGCGCGAGCGCGATGGTGTCGCGCAGGCGCTGGTCGGTGAAGAACGTCTGCCAGCCCATCTTGTCGATGGCGCCGTCGCCCGGGGTCAGCGCCGGGAACGCGGTGCCTTGCGGCAGGGCGGGTGGGACCGGCGCCGCCGGCTGGATGTACTTGGGCGCGAGGTTGCATCCGGCGAGCGAGAGCGCCGACACGGTCGCGATCAGGGTGCGCATCGTGGTCATGCCGTGGCCTCCTCGTGGGTTTCGCCGGCGGGCTTGGCCTTGCGGGAGAAGATGCTCTTCACCACCACGAAGAACAGCGGCACGAAGAAGATCGCCAGCACCGTGGCCGACAGCATGCCGCCCATCACCGCCGTGCCGATGGCCTGGCGTCCGTTGGCGCCCGCGCCACTGGCGATCACCAGCGGCACGACGCCGGCGATGAAGGCGACGCTGGTCATCACGATCGGGCGGAACCGCAGCTCGGCCGCTTCCATCGCCGCTTCGAGCGGAGACAGGCCGCGGGCAAGACCGGCTTCGGCGAACTCCACGATCAAGATCGCGTTCTTGGCCGAAAGACCGATGGTGGTGAGCAGCGCGACCTGGAAGTAGATGTCGTTGTCGATGCCCCGCAGCGTGACCGCAAGCACCGCGCCGATCACGCCGAGCGGGATGACCAGCAGCACCGAAACCGGCACCGACCAGCTTTCGTAAAGCGCGGCAAGGCACAGGAAGATGAAGAAGATCGAGGCGGCATAGAGCAGGCCGGATTGCGAGCTGGCCGCGCGTTCCTGATAGGACAGGCCGCTCCACGCAACGGTGTAGCCGCTGCCAAGTTCGCCCGCCTTCTGCTCCATCAGCTTCATCGCGTCGCCCGAGCTGGTGCCCGGGGCGCCCGCGCCCTGCATCTGCTGCGCGGCGATGCCGTTGAAGCGCTTGAGGATCGGCGGACCGCTGCCCCAGCTGGCGGTGGCGAAGGCGGAGAAGGGCGCCATCGTGCCATTGTCGCTGCGCACGAACCACTGGCCGAGGTCGGACGGGTTGGAGCGATAGGGCGCATCGCCCTGGACATAGACGCGCTTGACGCGGCCACGATCCACGAAGTCGTTGACGTAGGTGCCGCCCCACGCGGTCGCCAGCGTCGAATTCACGTTGGCGGGCGAGATGCGATAGGCGGTTGCCGCGTCGTCGTTGAGATCGACCTTGAGCTGGGGCGTGTCCTCAAGCCCGTTGAAGCGCACCTGCGCCAGCTTGGGATCGGAATTGGCGGCCTCGATCAACTTCTTGCGCGCTGCGGTCAGCGCGGGCACGCCGTTGCCGGCTGCGTCCTGCAACCACATTTCGAACCCGCTCGAACTGCCAAGGCCGCGGATGGCGGGCGGCGACAGAACGAGGATCTGCGCCTCGCGATCGCCCATGAAGTGCTTGCTGATGCGCTGCGCGATCGCGCTGGCGCTCTGCTTGGAACTGCCACGTTCGTCCCAGTCCTTCAGCATGACGAAGCCCATGGCGATGTTCTGGCCGCTGCCCTGGTTGCCGCGACCGGCGGCCGTGAACACGTGGACGACGTCTTCCTTCTCGCTTTCGCGGATATAGCGGTTGACGCGTTCGGCCACGCTCTGGGTCTGCTCCATCGTCGAGCCAGGCGGCAGCGTGATGGCGAGCATCAGGTTGCCCTGGTCTTCGTCGGGCAGGAAGCTGGTCGGCAGGCGGACGTAGAGGAACGCCATGACGGCCGAGAGCCCGAGGAACACCAGCATCCACGGACGCGGGCGATCGACGAAGCGGCCAAGGCGGCTGTGATAGCCGCCCTGCAGCCGGTCGTAGCGCTTGTTGAAGCCATCGAAGAAGCGGCCGCGCGGCTTTTCCTCCTGCCGCAGCAGCGTGGCGCACAGCGCCGGGGTAAGCGAAAGCGCGACCAGCACCGAAAGCGCCATGGCCGAAACGATGGTGACCGAAAACTGGCGGTAGATCGCGCCGGTCGAACCGCCGAAGAAGGCCATCGGCACGAACACGGCGGACAGCACCAGCGTGATGCCGATCAGCGCCGAGGTGATTTCGTCCATCGACTTCACCGTCGCCTCGAGCGGAGGCAGGTGCTCCTCGTGCATCACGCGTTCGACGTTTTCGACCACGACGATCGCATCGTCGACCAGCAGGCCGATGGCGAGCACCAGGCCGAACATCGTCAACGTGTTGATGGTGTAGCCGAACAGGGCAAGGATGCCGAATGTGCCGAGCAGCACGACCGGCACCGCGATCGCCGGGATGAGCGTGGCGCGCCAGTTCTGCAGGAACACGAACATCACCACCACGACCAGCGCGATGGCTTCGAACAGCGTCTTGACCACTTCCTCGATCGAGATCTTCACGAACAGGCTGCTGTCGCGCGGATAGGACACGGCGTAGCCGGCGGGCAGGTCGCGCGAAAGTTCGGCCACCTTTTCCTTGACCAGCTTGGCCGTCTTCATCGCGTTCGCGCCAGAGGCAAGGCTGACGGCAAGGCCGGTCGACGGATAACCGTCGAACAGGTTGTAGCTGCCATAGCTTTCCTGGCCGAGTTCGACGCGGGCGACGTCCTTCAGGCGAACGGGCACGCCGTTGCTGTCGGACTTGACGATCACGTTCTCGAATTCAGGCACCGTCTGCAGGCGCGAACGCGCCGTGACGGTGGCGTTCAGCCGCTGGCCTTCGGGCGCGGGCTGGGCGCCGACTTCACCGGCGGAAACCTGCGTGTTCTGCGCCTGGAGCGCGGTGATCACGTCCGACGGCATCAGGCTGACGGCGGCAAGCTTGGCCGGATCGAGCCAGATCCGCATCGCATATTGCCCGCCGTAGATATCGGCGCTGCCAACGCCTTCGACGCGCGAGAGCGGGTCCTGGAAGTGCGTGGCGAGATAGTCGGCGATGTCGGCGTTGGTGCTCTTGTTGCTGCTGTCGTAGAGGCCCACGACCATCAGCGCATCGCTCTGCGACTTGTTGACGTTCACGCCCTGCTGCTGGACGGCCTGGGGCAGGCGGCTCAGCGCGCGGCTGGTGGCGTTCTGGACCTGGACCTGCGCGGTATCGGGATCGGTGCCCTTCTCGAACGTGGCGGTGATCGAGGCCGAGCCCTGGTTGCTGCTCGACGTGAAATAGAGCAGGCCGTCGATGCCCTTCAGCTGCTGTTCCAGCACCTGCGTGACGCTGTTCTCGATCGTCTGGGCATCGGCGCCCGGATAGGTCGCGTTGATCGAGATCGTCGGCGGAGCGATGTCGGGGTACTGCTCGACACCCATCTGGGTGATCGCGAGCGCGCCCGCCGCCATGATGACGATGGCGACCACCCAGGCAAAGATCGGGCGGTTGGCGAAAAAGCGGGAGAGCATCGCCTGGGTGTCCTACTTGCTCGCCGCGGAGTTGGCGGGCGATCCGGCGATCACCGCCTTGACCTTGGCCCCGGGCTTGGCCTTGAGCAGGCCATCGACCACGACCTTGTCCCCGGGCTTGAGGCCCTTGGTCACCAGCCACTTGTCGCCGATGGCGGTATCGGCGGTGATGTCGCGGGATTCGATCTTGCCCTCGGCATTGACCAGCAGCACCGATGCATCGCCGCGCGGCGTGCGGGTCACCGCCTGCTGCGGGATCAGGATGCCATCGGGCACCGTCGCTTGGGCAAGGCGCGCCTTCACGAACAGGCCGGGCAGCAGCAACCCTTGCGGATTGGGCACGGTGGCGCGCAGGGTGACAGTGCCGGTATCGGTGCCGACATCGACGTCGGCGAAGTTCAGCCGGCCTTCGACCGGGTACTCCGTCCCGTCGGCCAGCACGATGCGCACCGGCACCGACCCCACGGGCTTCAGCGAACCCTTCTGAAGAGAGCGCCGCAAAGCCAGGAAATCGTTGCTCGATTGCTGGATGTTGACGAACAGCGGATCGAGCTGCTGGACCTTGGCCAGCGCATCGGCCTGGCTTGCGGTGACCAGCGCGCCCTTGGTCACGGTGGACCGGCCGATCTGTCCGGTGATGGGCGATGTCACGCGGGTGAAGCCGAGGTTGACCTGCTGCGTCTGCAGGGCGGCGCGGTTGGCGGCAACTTGCGCCTTGCTCTGGTTGTAGGTGGCCGCCGCGTCCGCCGCGTCCTGCTTGCTGACGCCGCCTTCCTGCGCGAGCAGGCGGTAGCGTTCGGCCTTGAGCCGGTTGGCTTCGACCGTGGCTTCGGCATTGGCCAGTGTGGCGCGCGCCTGGTTGGCCGATGCGGCGTAGAGCCTGCTGTCGATCTGGTAGAGCGGCTGGCCCGCGCGCACCCGGCTGCCTTCGGCGAACAGGCGTTCGAGCACGATACCCGAGACCTGCGGCCGCACTTCCGCCACCAGCGACGCTTCGGTCCGGCCCGAAAGCTCCGTCTCCAGCGGCACGGCCTGCGTCTTGGCGATGACCACGCCGACGACCGGCGTGGGCATCTGCTTGTCATCGGCCTTGGCGCCGCACGCGGAGAGCGAGGCGACCATGGCAATCAGAGGGAGTGCAGGAGCGAAGGCGAGCAAGCGGGACGGCTGGCGCAAGGCAGATACTCTTCAGGCTATGTCCAGCGAGATCGCGTCCCGTCGGAACGATGGCGCCGCCATTTGCGGCGCGTCGGCGACGAAAACGATTTCGACGGATCCGGTTCCCGAGGCGGTGTCGCCAGCATCACTTTGCACCATGGTGCAGTGCGGCATCGCCTTGAGTCGACGCCGGTCCGTTAACACAGATCGGGCGCTTGGCATCGCCCTTTATCCCGATATTGCGGGCCTACGACAGAATGTTACATGTCGCGGGAAATGCTTGCGTCACGCCGCTTTTTCAGCGCGAAGCGTAGAGCAGGCGTCCGGGCCCCAGCGCTTCGAGCACATTCGCGATTTCGCGCTGGGAAACGGCAAAGCAGCCCTGGCTGCGGCCAATGCGGCCCTGCGACGCGGCAAGGCCAGGATCGACATAGCTTGCCGCGTGGATCACGATCCCGCGCTCGTCGGCAAGGTTGTTTTCGGGATCGAGGCCGAACAGGCGGCGCGAGCGGCCGTGCTTGCCGTAGTAGGTCGGGCCGGTCAGGAACGCCCCGCTGCACGATGCTTCCGAACCCGGGCGGTTCGAAAGCCGTTCGACCCAGCCGCTGTTGGCCGGGTCCGATCCCTTGCCGTGCGAAACGAGGTGGGTGGACAGCACGCGCCCGCCCGCGATGTCGACAAGGTGGAAGCGCGGTTCGCGCGAGGGGACCGAGAAATCGACGATGCCGATCACATCGCGCTCGGCCACGCGCCCGTGATGCTGCTGTAATGCGGCCAGCGCCTGCGGCAGCAGCTTGGGCGCGCCCGGGATGTCGAGCCCGGCCGGCGCGCCAAGCGCGCTTTCGCCGCCCGTGGCCCAGGGCGTTGTCGGTGGCACGACCAGGCCGTTGCCGCCCGGCACTTGCGGCGCGATGGCTTCGGCTGCGGAACGCGGAAAAAGCATGGTGGTGGCCGTAGCCGCCATGGCGCCAAGAAACTGGCGCCGACCCAACGTCATGATGCGAGACCCCGATCTGTTGTGTCCGATCTTGTGGACTGACTTAGGGGGCCAAAGGTTGATGCAAAGTATGAAAGGACACTCCTGCGGCAGGACGTGCTGTTCATGCCATCGGACGTTGTCCCAAAGCGGGAACGATTTGTCCCGTCGCGCGTGTGCAACCGCCTGCCGCACGGACAGCGGGACGGCCGCAAGGAATGCGACCGTCCCGCGATTCGCGCGAAATCAGGCCGGCAGGTCGCTGAATTTCCCGCGGGCGGCGATCTCGCCAAGCGGCTTGCGCGCTGACGGCGCTTCGCGTTCGCGATAACCATCGGGCAGCTTGTCTGGCGCATCGCGCCGACCGATCGCGACCGCTGCCTCGATGCGGACGTCTTCGGGAATGCCCAGCTCTTCGCGCACCCGGGGAAACTCGATCCCGACCATCGCGTGGGCGTGATAGCCCATGTGCGTTGCCTGCAATGCCATCAGTGCCCAGGCCGCGCCGGCATCGAAGCTTGCGCTGCGGTTGGTCTTGGCGCCCTCGGGGCGCGGGAACGTGCTTTCCGAAAGCACGAACACCAACGCGCCCGCGTCCTTGGCCCAGACCGAATTGCCCGGCACCAGCAGCGACACGAAATGCTCCCAGTTTGCATCGCCGCGCACCGCATAGAGGAAGCGCCACGGCTGGTGGTTGTACGCCGAAGGGGCAAGGCCCGCCGCTTCAAGGATCACGTGAAGGTCCGCTTCCGGCACGGGCGCGGCATCGAACGAGCGAGGAGACCAGCGGTCGGCGATCAGCGGCAGGACGAGCGGGTGGGCGCTGCGGGCAGTCATGGCGAAATCCTTGCGCAAGAGGCGTGAAGCGGAAAAGCCGGGGAGGCGCTCGGCCTCCCCGGTCGGGGCAAAGGGTGGTGTCAGTTGCGGTGGAAGGCAATCCGCCCGCCGCCGAAAGCGGCCACTTGCAGCAGGCCGCCAGCCATCGACACGTTCTTGAAGAAGTGGATGAACTGGTTCTGGTCGCCAAGCTGTCCGTGGAAGGCAAGGGCGGTGACGATCGAGAACCCGGCCAGCGCCAGCGCGACGAGGCGCACGCGATAGCCCGCGATCAGCGCGAGGCCGCCGACCAGTTCGACCAGCACGGCCAGCGCCAGCGCCAGCTGCGGGAAGGGCAGGCCAGCGTGCTCGATATAGCCGATCGTGGCGGCCGGCGCGGTCAGCTTGGAAAGGCCGCTCAGCACGAAGATCGCGGCGATCAGTACGCGGCCGGTGAAGGCGAGCGCGTTCTGGATGGCGGGGGTCGATGCAGAAACTTGGCTGGAGGTGAAGTCGGCGGTGGTCATGGGTCGGGATCCTTTGGCGCGTGATGCAGGCGGGCGGGGCAGTCCGTCCGGCGAGTGCGGAGCTACGCCACGCAGCAACTTCCCGAAATCCAGATAAAAGCATCCGAAACGTTCGATGGATTGGAAAAGTGAATTTTGCTGCCCGATGACCCAGTTCTTTTGTGCTGACTTCAAACGGTCACCGAACTGGAACCTGCGTGCAACGCAAGGCGGCTAGCGGCCCCAGCGCAGAACTACTGCGCATGAGGGGTACTACATAATGCGTCTTGGACTTATCCTGCTCGCCGGCACCGCGCTTTCCGCCAGCGCTCCCGCGCTCGCCCAGGAGCAGGCCGCTCCTGCCGCCGAGGACGCGGGCACTTCGCCTGAAATCGTCGTGTTCGGCCAGGGCCAGACCCGCCAGGTCCAGCAGCTGTCGAATGCCGACATCGCCATCCTCGCCGCCGGGTCCAGCCCGCTGAAGGCGGTCGAGAAGCTGCCCAGCGTCAACTTCCAGTCGGCCGATCCGTTCGGCGCCTACGAATGGTCGACGCGCATCACCATCCGCGGCTTCAACCAGAACCAGCTCGGCTTCACGCTCGATGGCATTCCGCTGGGCGACATGAGCTATGGCAACTACAACGGCCTGCACATCAGCCGCGCCATCAGCCCCGAAAACATCGCCTCGACCACGGTCAGCCAGGGTTCGGGTTCGATCGACACGCAGTCGACGAACAACCTTGGCGGCACGCTCGAATTCACCTCGATGGACCCGGCCGCGATGCTCGGCACCGCCAACCAGGCGCTGGACTTCAACGCCACCGCCGGTTCCGACAACACCTATCGCGGCTTCGTCCGTGGCGCGATCGGCAAGGCCGACGCCGCGCGCATCATGGCCTCGTTCGCCTATGGCACCGCCGACAAGTGGAAGGGCGATGGCAAGCAGCGCCAGTGGGCCGTCAACGCCAAGGCGATCGTGCCGGTGGGCAACGTCGATTTCGAAGGCTTCTTCAGCCACTCCGACCGCGCCGAGCAGGATTATCAGGACCTCAGCCTCGAGATGATCAATCGTCTCGGGTACGATTGGGACAACTTCGGTCCGGCAAATTATCAGCTCGCGCTTCAGGTTGCCGATATCGCTGCCAACCGGGGCGACAGCGGCACCACCCCGCTCAACCCGGCCGCCGGAACCACCTATCCGGGCAAGATCAAGTCGGTCGACGATGCCTACTACGATGCCTCGGGCCTGCGTCGTGACACGCTCGCCTCGATCGGGCTGAAGGCGCCGATCGGCGAGAACGTCACTTTCAAGCTCAAGACCTACCTGCACAAGAACGAAGGCCAGGGCACTTGGGGCACGCCCTATGTCAACAGCCCGACCGGCGTGCCGATGGCCGTGCGTACCACCGAATACGACATCGACCGCAAGGGCGTGTTCGGCAGCCTCGCCTTCGACGTCGCCTTCAACAAGCTGACCGTCGGCGCCTGGTACGAAAACAACGATTTCGAGCAGGCACGCCGGTTCTACGCTTACGCAAGCCGCTCGAACCCGGGGCGCGACCACCTGAAGTTCATGCGCAATCCTTTCTTCACGCAGTGGGACATCGCCTTCAACACGAAGACCTACCAGTACTTCGTCGAAGACGAGATCAAGCTGGGTGATGCGACGATCAGCCTGGGCTGGAAGGGCTTCAAGGTCGATAACAAGGCGCGCGCCATTGTCGCGGGTGGCCGCACCGTGGGCGATCTTTCGACCAAGGACTGGTTCCAGCCGCATGCGGGCGTGAACTACAGGTTCGGTGGCGGGGTTGAAGCCTTCGCCGGGTTCACGCAGGTGACCCGCGCCTTCGCGTCGGCCACCACGGCGGGCCCGTTCTCTTCGACACAAGCCGGGTTCGATGCGATCAAGCCCTACCTCAAGCCCGAACAGTCGGACACGTACGAATTGGGCCTGCGCGTTACCGAAGGCGCGTTCCGCGGGGTGCTTGGCGCCTACCACGTCGATTTCCGCAACCGCCTGCTGACAATCGCGACCTCGGTCGGCATCGTCGGTGCGGCGAACGCGCTGCAGAACGTTGGCAACGTGCGTGCACAGGGCATCGAGGCGAGCGGCGAATACAGGTTCGACTTCGGTCTCTCGCTGTTCGCCTCGTACAGCTACAACGACAACACCTACCGCGATAACGTCGTCGTCCGCGACAGCGCCGGCAATGTCACCAGCACGGTGCTGACCCGGGGCAAGACGGTGGTGGATTCGCCCAAGCATCTGGCCCATGCCGAAATCGCCTACGACAGTACTTCGGTGTTCGGCCGGATCAGCGTGAACTACATGTCGAAGCGGTATTTCACCTACACCAACGATCTCGTCACGGCGGGTGATGGCAAGGGCTTCGTGCCCAGCCGCGCGCTGGTCGATGCCGCGATCGGCTATCGCTTCGATGCGGGCCTGCGCCAGCCGCTCGAAATCCAGGCCAACGTCACCAACCTGTTCGACAAGCGCTACATCGCCACGATCGGATCGAACGGCTTTGGCAACATCGGCGACAACCAGACCTTCCTGGCCGGCGCGCCGCGCCAGGTGTTCGTCACGTTGAAGGCTGGCTTCTGATGCGTCACAAGGAAGCGATGAACCATCGTCTCATCGATCGTCGCCTCCTCAAGAGCGCCGCGCTGCTTTGCAGCGCGGCGTTTCTTGTTGCCCCGGGGCTGTCTCTCGCGCGTCCCGTCCTGATGATCTCGATCGACGGGCTGCGTCCCGGCGACGTGCTTGAAGCGGACAAGCGCGGGCTCAAGGTGCCCAACCTTCGCCGCATGGTGAAGGAAGGCGTTTCGGCCACGGGCGTCACCGGCGTGCTGCCGACGCTGACCTATCCCAGCCACACCACGCTGATCACCGGCGTCGCACCCGCAACACACGGCATCGTCAGCAACACCACGTTCGATCCCAGGCAGATCAACTATGGCGGCTGGTACTGGTATGCGCAGGACCAGAAGGCGCGCACGCTGTGGGACGCGGCGCACGATGCCGGGCTGACCACCGCCAACGTGCACTGGCCGGTCAGCGTCGCGGCGAAGTCGTTGACGTGGAACCTGCCGCAGATCTGGCGCTCGGGCCACGAGGATGACGCCAAGCTGGTCAAGGCGCTCTCGACCGAGGGCTTGGTGGATGAACTCGAACACGATTGCGCCGGCCCTTATGCCCAGGGCATCGACGAATCCGCCGATGGCGATGAAAACCGGGCGCGGTTCGCGGCCGCGCTGATCGCGCGGCACAAGCCCGGATTCATCACCGTCTACCTTGCCGGGCTGGACCACCAGGAACATACCACGGGTCCCGGCTCGCCAGAGGCGAATGCCGTGCTCGAACGGCTGGATGCGCTGGTCGGACGCCTGCGCGATGCCGAACTCGCCGCGCATCCCGACGCCGCGATCGCGCTGGTCAGCGACCACGGCTTCGCCGCCACCGATACCGAAGTGAACTTCTTCCGGGCCTTCATCGATGCCGGGCTGATCACCCTGGATACCGATGGCAAGGTCACCGGATGGGATGCGATGCCGTGGAGCTCGGGCGGCTCGGTCGCCATCGTGCTGGCGCGGCGTGACGATGCGGGGCTGAAGGACAAGGTGCGGGCGCAAGTCGCCAAGCTCGCCGCCGATCCGCAGGCGCGCATCGCGACGGTGATCGAGGGGCCGGCGATCGCAGCGGCGGGCGGCAATCCGCAGGCCGACTTCTATCTCGACTTGCGCCCCGGCGCCGTTGCCTCGCCCTTTGCGGGCGCTTCTGCACCCTTCGTCCGGCCCGCCCGGGTCAAGGGCATGCACGGATACTTCCCCGGTCTTGCCGACATGCGATCGACGTTCCTGCTGACGGGCAAGGGAATCGCGGGCGGTGGTAGCCTTGGCGAAGTGGACATGCGCGCGATCGCTCCGACTCTGGCGCAGCTGATGGGCGCAAGCCTTCCCGATGCGCAATCCCGGCCGCTCGACTTAAGTAAAGTGGCTGTCAAAAACATGAAATAAAAATGTCATAATTGAAATCGTTCCGGCGGGGTTCCAATATTTTTTCATCGGAATTCCGCCGTAGTCCGTTGAATGGTCACGGGACGGTCAACAGTCGGCAAAGAATGCTGCGATTTTCTTCGCCGTATGTAACACAACTGTCTTTGGCTGCGCCTAGTTGGGCCTCACCCGAGGGGGGAATTAACTCCTCGCAAGTGAGGGAACCATGACTTTCAATCACCAGATTCGCGCCGGCCTGCTGGTCGGAGCGGGCGCCATCGCGCTCGCCGCCAGCCCCGCATTCGCCCAGTCCTCGATCTCCGTCGCGCCTGCCGATGAACAGGCTGCCGACGTTTCGGGTGGTACGGGCAGCAACTCGGGCCTGACCGAAATCGTCGTCACCGCGACCAAGCGTGAAACCAACCTCCAGAAGACCCCGATCTCGATCTCGGTCATGGGCGCCGAAACGATCAAGGAACGCAAGGTCCAGAGCTTGCTCGACCTGGCCGACGGCGGCGTGCCTTCGCTGCGCGTGGCGACCTTCGAAGCCCGCCAGTCGGCGCTGACCATCGGCATCCGCGGCATCGTTCCGCTCGACGCCAACCAGCCCGCCCGCGAACAGGGCGTCGGTGTCTACATCGACGGCGTGTACCTAGGTCGCCAGCACGGCCTCAACACCGGCCTGTTCGACATCGAGCGCGTCGAAGTGCTCAAGGGGCCGCAGGGCACCCTGTTCGGCCGCAACACCGAAGGCGGCGCGCTGTCGCTCGTCTCGAAGACGCCGACCGGCGAATTCGGTGGCAGCATCGATGGCGGCGTGGGCAACATCGGTTCGCGCAACGCCGCGCTGCACTTGAACCTGCCCAAGTTCGCCGGCTTCTCGATCAAGCTCGACGGCGTGTACCAGCACCAGGACGCGATCACGAAGAACCCGCTCGCCGATCAGGCCGGCTGGGGCTACTTCAACCGCAAGGGCTTCCGCGCCGCCGTGCGCTGGCAGCCGGTCGACGGCGTGACCAACGATTTTTCGTATGACGTTGCCCGCGACGAGAACACCCCGTTCTACAGCCAGCTGCTGAACTACAACCCGAACAACTGCCTGAGCGGCGGCACCAACAAGGCGCCGATCGCCATTCCCAGCGGCAGCACCTGCGTGACGCCGGGCACCGCCTTCACCGGCACGCAGGGCACGATCAAGCCGCTCGCCCCCGGCATCGTCGTCAATGGCAACAGCCTGATGCGCACCGCCGACATCGGCGTTCCCCAGCGCAACAGCGTGGACAAGACCCACGGCTTCACCAACGTGCTGAAGTGGAAGGTCTCGCCCGAAATCGAACTGCGTTCGATCACCGCATGGCGCGGCGTCGACGTGCAGCAGTGGGATAACTCGGGCGGTGCGCACCGCGTGCCGGTCATCAACTACACCACGGCTTGCACGGACGCCTCGCCCTGCGCGTTCAGCCGCTACAGCCTGGCCGACCTGCGCCAGCGTCAGTTCAGCCAGGAATTCCAGGCTGTCGGCACCGTGGGTTCGGTCGATTACGTCGCCGGTCTGTACTACTTCAACGAACACGTCAGCGACGACGCGGCGACGCCGAACTCGATGGGCGCGGTCTATGTTTCGCCGACCGAAGCCAAGTACGTGACCATCCCGTTCTGCACCGGCAGCACACCCGCCTTCGTCGGCAAGGCTGTCAACGGCTGCTCGATCGACCGCGCCTCGCAGGTCACGTCGAAGAGCTACGCGGTCTACGGCCAGGCCACCTGGAACGCCACCGAAGCGCTGCACATCACGCTTGGCGGCCGCTACACCTGGGACGAAAAGCAGGGCGATCTGACCTGGTCGCGCAACATCAACTACGCCGTGAACACCGCCGCGGCGGCCGCCAACGGGTACCAGCGCCTCGACAAGAAGTGGCGCCGTTTCAACCCGATGGCGACGGTTGCCTATGACTTCAACGACGATGTCCACGGCTACGTCAAGTATTCGACCGGCTACCGTGCCGGCGGTGCCAGCTCGCGCACCTCGAACTACCAGGCGTTCAACCCGGAAGACGTGAAGAACTACGAAGTCGGCCTGAAGGCTGACCTGTTCAACCGTCATGCCCGCATCAACCTTGCCGCCTACATGATGGACCGCAAGGGCAGCCAGGTCGACCTTTCGACCATCCAGCCGACGGCGACGGGCAACTTCAACAACCTCGTCACCTTCAATGCCCCCGGCACCACCAAGATCCGCGGCATCGAGGCGGACCTGACGATCAAGCCGATCGAAGGCCTGAAGATCGACCTGTCCTACGCCTATACCTACACCGACATCCCTGCGGTGCCGGTGACGTATCGGGAATTCACTTCGGCCGGCGTCGCGACCGGCAACAGCACCACGGTGCTGCAGAAGTTCTACATCGTCTACACCCCGCGCAACGCCGCGAGCGCCGCGATCGACTACGAGTTCCCGCAGATCCTCGGCGGTGCCCGTCCGAAGTTCCACATCGACGCGAACTATTCGCAGGCGACGCAGAGCTTCGACCAGTTCGCGACGAAGGCCGATGCCAGCTTCATCGTCAACGCGCGCCTTTCGCTGCTCGACATCGGTCTTGGCGGCAACGCCAACAAGATGAACATCGGCGTGTGGAGCCGTAACCTGTTCAACAACCAGCTGGTCTATCGCCGCGACCCGTCGAACAGCCTGCCCGCCGTTCAGTCGACCGCAGCCAGCGGCGTGCCGAACGTTGTGGTGATCGGCAACAACGGCAACATCCTGGGTGACTACGGCAACTTCAACATGCCGCGCACCTTCGGCATCGACGCTTCGATCAAGTTCTGATCGAAAGGTCCGGCCGGCTCACCGGCTGGCCGGGCCCACCAAGTTCCACCCTGAGACTGGCGGCGGCAGGAGCGATCCTGTCGCCGCTTTTTCGTGATGAAGGGGTGTCCAAGTTGACAAAGTTGACAGACTTCTAAAGCAAAACTGCATTTTCCAGCCGGTGGCGCGCGCTGGCCGTGCAAGTGATTGATTGACTTGGCTTCAAGGAGCGGGGCGCGCAGATTTAGCGCCAGTCCGGGTTGTAGGACAGTCTTCCCGGGATCAGGACATTGCAAGTTGCGTATGCAACAGGGTATCTGCTCTTGGGTCGAGGTGGCGGCTGAGGGGGCAAGAACGGTGCTTCGACAAGCTCAGCACGGGCGGGTGGAATACTGATGTCGAGCCAGGCCCCGCGTGGGTGCGGTTCAGGCGGCGCGCAGGCCTTGGCGGTGCTGGGCGATGATCTTTTCGTAGCTGGCGAACAGCTCGGCGAAGTGATCGTCCATGGTGCGCGGGGGCGGTAGGTCAGCGCGGGGACCAGCGAGGCCCGCAAGCCGCTGGGTGGCGTAATCGACCACCGCATCGGCGGCGGCGGCGGCATCGGCGCTTTCGTAGATGAAACCGCCGGAGGCGCGCGCCTGGTCGGCGGCCCCGCCTTCGTCGGGCGCGATCAAGGGCAGCCCGCTGGCGCGCGCTTCGGCAGCGACCATGCAGAAGGTTTCGGCCTCGCAACCGTGGATCAGGGCATCGGCGCTGGCCATGACGCGGGCGAGCTCGGCGCGCTCGGTGATCGGGGCGAGGATGCGGATGTGCGGGTTTTCGCCAATCTTGCGCTCGATCGCCTTGCGATCGCGCCCTTGTCCGGCGAGCACCATGCCGACCGGGGTGCGGGTGCCCGCCGCCGTTACCGCTTCCACCAGCATCGGCCAGCGCTTTTCAGGCGCGAAGCGGCCGACGCCCAGCAGCAGCGTGGCTTCGGGCGGCAGGTCGGCCATGGCGAGCATGCCGGCGCGCAAGCCTTCATCGCGCAGCGCGGGCGAAAACACGCCGGGATCGACGCCCATCGGATTGGTGACGACGCGGGTGAGGCCCCCGGCCGCGAGCCGGTCGCTCAACCCCTGGCTGGCGCTGACGATCATGTCGTAGCGGGTGTCGAGCCGGAGCAGGTGCTGCCAGTAGCGATCGAACAGGGTGTCGATGGTGGGGCGCGTGGCGATCGGATCGAGCCAGCGGTAGGCATAGGCCGACAGCGGATCGGCATGCATGATCAGCGCGCGTGGCGCGGCGCCGGGCCAATCGGCGATGACCGAAGCGCTGCGCCAGGGTGAGGAGGCTTCGATGAAATCGGGCTGTTCGCGATCGAGCGCGGCATAGAGCCCGGGAATGTCGGAGAAGTAGCGGTAGTTGAAATCGAGCGGGAACAGCGTGGATTTCAGCCAGACGATCCGGGCGTTGGGGCCGCGATGTTCGACATGATCGCGGCTGCCGGGCGCGATGACGACGACTTCGTGCCCCATGGCCGCACCGGCCTTGAGCTTGCGATCCACGTACGTGCGCACGCCGCCGCCCTTGGGCGCATAGAACGCGCAGACATCGACAAGTTTCATAGAGCTGGCTCAGCTCCTCGTGATCGGTCCCACCGATGCGAGGCCGTTACGGTAATTCAGCACGATGCGCAACGGGGTGGGGCCGTTGCCGGCCTGCGCGGCCACGCTGCGGGCCTTGGGCTTGGACCAGCCGAGCTTGGGATTGCCCGAAAAGCCGATGCCATCGCGAGTCCAGTTGAACTTGCGGTTGCCGTCGCGATCGTGAAGCAGCGTCACCGCGTAGGTGCCGGGGCCGGGCAGGCGCACGCACAGGCGCGGCACGGCGGCGGACGGGGTGGCGACTTCCACGCGGCGGAACGTCTTGCCCGCCATGATCAGCACGTTGTCATCGGCCAGGAAGTCGTTGTCGTTATCGGGATAGACTTCGAGCTTGAGGCTGCCGGTGTGATCCTTGAGGCCGACGACTTCGACCATGAACGAGGGCCCGCTTTCGCCCGGGCGGCACTGGCCTTCTGCCTTGCCCAGGTCCGGCGTCGAGCGCAGCGGACCGTTGCCGAGCAGGAGCGGCGCGGCGGCAGCTGCCAGCAGCGCAGGGGCGGCGGCGAGGAAGAGCGGGCGGATGGTCATGCGGTTCGTTCCCTTGCGGCGAGATCGATCAGCAGCAGGACGATGAAGATCGCCACGTGCATCGATATCGTCAGCATCGAAAGCATAGCGATCATGACTCCGGTCTTAACCTGCGCGCCCACGAGCAGCGCGGTGACCCCGGCAAAGGCGATATCCTTGTTGGGCAGGAAGGGCAGGCGCGAGAGCAGCAGGCGCACGGTGGAGAGCAGCAGCCAGGAACTGAGCGGCGCTTCGGGCAGGATCAGCGCCCAGGTGAGCGCGGTGAGCCCGGTCTTGAGCACGATGCGGCCGCAGTGTACCCCGAACACGAACCACAGATCGCGCGCAGGCAGGCTGAACAGGCCGTTGCGGAAGAACATGATCACCGCCGAGGTGGTGAGCACCAGCCCCAGCGAGGCAGCCATGACATTGGCGCTGACGCCAAGGCCCAGCGTGCCGATCACCGGCCAGGTCAGCACCAGCATGATCACGGTCATTATATTGCCGGCAAGGGCGGAGAGGATGGCGACGTCCTTGACCGCTCCGAAGGGCGAGCCCTCCATCTTCACGTGGCGGCGCGCCCAGTCGTAGAAGTAGACTTCACCGATGTAGCCGAGCAGCAGTTCGTTGCCGACCAGCTTCTTCAGCAGCGGCAGGATCCCGGTGTAGGGGATCTGCCACAGCCGGCGGAAGATCATGAAATCGCCGAGCGGGCTGAGGAAATAGCTGATCAGGAACACCAGCCAGATCAACGGGTTGGTGGGGAGGATCGACTGGACGATGCCCCAGTTGAGCTTGCGCAGTTCGATCAGCACCGCGATCAGGATCGCGGCGGAGATCGCAGGCCCCAGGTAGCCGCCCCATTTGCGGAGCAAAGACTGGGCGGGCTCGGCCGCAGCAGGCAGCGGCGGCTGGACGATCGAGGAGTCGGACATCGAATCGGACCTTTAGCGGAACTGGAAGCGCGGTGCGCGCGAAAGCGCCGCCGATGGACCGAGGTCCTCCATCGCCCGCAGGTAGCGGTGGGCAGCTAAATCTACGGTGAACCGGCGGGCTTCGGCACGGGCGGCCTCGGCCTGGAACGGGTGGTCGAGCACGGTGTCCATCGCCTGGGCCAGCGCCTGCGGATCGCGCGGGGGCACCAGTGCGCCGAAGCGGCCGTGGCCCAGCAGCGAGGCCATCGACACGCTGCAATCGGTGGCGACGACAGGGATTCCGGCGGCATAGGCCTGAAGCACGACGGTGGGCAGGCCTTCGTAATCGGACGAAAGCACCAGCGCATCGGCGCGGGCGAGTTCGTCGTCGAGCGGGAAGGTGTGGCCGGGCAGGTGGACCCGCTCGGCGATGCCGAGGCGCGCGGCGCGCGCTTCGAGCGCGGCGCGCTGCGGGCCTTCGCCGCAGATCGTCAGGCGGTCACCGGCGCGCGCGATGCGGGCGAAAGCGTCGAGCAGGCCGAGGAAATTCTTCTGCGGCGCCAGCCGGCCGATCGCGAGGAAGCGGCGGGCGGGGCCGGGATGCGCCGGGCGGGGCAGGGCGGCGAGGTGTTCGAGCTCCGCATTGGACAGGGCGGGATTGTCGATCACCGGCACCTTGTCGGGCAAGACGCCCATCATCTCGGTGATCTCCTGGGCCATGGCCGGCGCGATGGCGACGATGCGGTCGAGCCGGCGGCCCTGGATGCGCAGCCACAGGCGATAGAACGGCATGGCGATGCGCGGCAGATCGGGGCGCATCAGGTCGTTGCTGATCTTGGCGACGATCGGCGGGCAGCGGCGGCCCAGCAGCAGCTTCATCGCGACCGAGACGACGGTGTAGGAATTGCCCGCGCAGAACAGCACGTCGGGACGGTGGCGGCGGATCGCGCCGGGCAGGCTGGCGATCATCCACAGCGTTTCGAGCGGGCCGGTGATGCCCGCACGATCGAGCACTTCGTAGGCAAGGCCCGGCCATTCGGACCGCATCGCGCCCTGTTCGCGGCCCATGACGAGGCGGGCGTCGGCGCCCTGTTCCACCCACGCGCTGTGCAGGCGCAGCGCGACGCGCTCGACCCCACCCGGCTCGAAGCTGTGCAGGAACGTCAGCACGCGCAGACCGCGTGACGCCGGAAGTTCTTCGCGAGCCATCGGTCCCCGTCCGCGCCTCAGCCCGAGGACCCGAGCGCGGCGTAGCGCGCCGGCGCGTGGCTGCGGACGAAGCGGGCAAGCGTGCGGTCGATGCTGTCCATCAGGGCGGGCACCGTAGTGTCGCCGGGGTGGACGGCAAGTCGCAGCGTCGGCAGCGCGAGCGGCAGCGCCGTGCGGGCCAGGCGTGCGAAGGCGAGCGAACTGGCGATGCGGCCCTTGCTGCGGCTGGCCCAGGTGACGACCGGGCCGCGCGCGACGACTTCGCCGGTGGTGGGGCGCCACACCTTCATGTGGTCTTCGGCAAGCGGCAGGCCGAGGGCGCGCAGCGCGGCGTGGGCGCCTTCGCCATAGAGCCAGGCGGGGGCGATGAAGCCGGTGACCGGGCGGCCGAGGATGTCTTCCAGCAGGTCGCGCCCTTCGCGCATGCGCACCAGCGCTTCGGACGGGGGCAGGTTGAGGAATTCGCCTTCGCCCGCGGTCATGTGCTTGCCCTTGAACCCGGCGAGCCCTTCCGTGGCGGGCGTTTCGTCGCGATGGGACCAGCCGTGCAGGAACATCTCGATACCGGCATCGGCCCAGCCGCGCAGGCGCGTGGCGAACACGGCGTTGCCGGCGATCGGGGCTTCGCGCCAATGATCGGGGATCACCAGCATGGCGAAGCGGGCGGGGCCGGTGTGCCGCTCGATCAATTCGGCAAGGCGATCGACCTGGCTTTCCGAGCGCGGCGAGACGTCGTGGATCGAAACCAGAAGGCGCCGCTTGTCGCTGTGTGCAGGGGACGGTGAGGCCGTTCGATCCAAGTTTCGACTATCCGCATGACGGGACTTTTCCCGGCGCTCTGGCGCGTTGGCGTCAGGTGGCGGGGGCGGTCCGATCTTTCAAGTGCCGGAAAAAGGCCCATGCCGGCCGAAGCCTGTGATGCGGCGCGTGCTGCAGGGGTGTGCGTTCCCGGTTCCGTCGCGCGGCCTGTCGCAAGGGGGCCAATTTTGCAACGATTATTTGTGCCGCTCGGTCTGGCGAGGATACCGCGCGGGTGGTCGCAAGTTCATTGTCTATCGCAAAGGTAGATATATGTTGGAAGCCTTAGTCGGGACGTAAACCGAGTCGACCGGCCGCTTCTTCGATGGAGACGATGCGATGGCCTTCGAACAGACACATGCAACCACGCGCGACCCGGTGATCCTGACGGTTCCGGGGCTGGGCAATAGCGGCGCAGGCCACTGGCAGACGCGCTGGGAAGACACCCTGCCGGACTGCCGGCGCGTGGACCTGGGGCTGTGGGACGATCCCCACCGCAACACCTGGGTGAACAAGATCAACCTCGCGGTCGAGCGTGCCGAGCGCCCGGTCGTGCTGGTGGCGCATTCGCTTGGCTGCCATGCGGTGGCGTGGTGGGCCGAGTACGAGCGGCTTTCGGGCGGTGGCAGCCTGTCCAAGGTGATCGGCGCGCTGCTGGTCGCGCCGCCCGATGTCGAGGACACGCCGATCGATCGCCGCCTGACCCGCTTTGCGCCGGTGCCGGCAGGCGAGCTGCCGTTCCGCAGCGTGCTCGTCGCCAGCCGCGACGATCCGTACATGCCGTTCGGGCAGGCGCGGGTGCTGGCGCGGCAGTGGGGCGCGAGCTTTGCCGATGCGGGCGCGGCGGGCCATATCAACGCGCGGTCGGACCTGGGCGACTGGACGTTTGGGCGGCTGCTGCTCAACCGGCTGCTGCCGCGTCCGCTGTCGCTGGACGAAGGTCCGGCGCGCTATGGCACGGGCGAGCGCCGGTACATCGATCCGGCGCTACGCCGACTGGGCGCCTGACGCGCCAGCCAGCGGCTCCGCACAGGGACCGGCGTGGGGACCGGCGCGATCGATGGCAAAGCCGGAGATGCGCGCTGGTTCGCTGCCGTCCGGTCCATCGTGTTGCCACCGCACGCCGGTGGTCGATGGGCTTTCCCACAACTCCGCCGTCATCGGCGCGCCATCGGGCGTGAGCCAGCGGCCGTCCTCGGGGAACGCGGCAGCGTGGCCGCAGCGGTCGGACCGCCAAGCGGCAAGCGCGGCAACATGGTCTTCGAGCGCAAGGTCGCGGGCCTGCCAATCGATCCAGGTCAGTTCGTTGTCCTGCGCATAGGCGTTGTTGTTGCCGCGCTGGCTGCGGCCGAATTCATCGCCCGCCGTCAGCATGATCGTGCCGGTCGAGACGAACAGTGTGCCTAGCATGGCGCGCGCGAAGGCGGCGCGGGCGGCGAGGACGGCAGGATCGTCGGTGGGGCCTTCGACACCGTTGTTCCAGCTGAAGTTTTCGCCGTGCCCGTCACGGTTGCCCTCGCCATTGGCGTGGTTGTGGCGGTGTTCGTAGGCGAGCGTGTCGGCGAGGGTGAAGCCATCGTGCGCGGCGAGGAAGTTGACCGAGCGCGAAGGGCCCTTGCCGAAAATGTCGGCCGAGCCCGCCAGCCGCGTGGCGAGCGCGCCGACGCCTTCATCGCTGCGCCAGAAGCGGCGAACGTCGTCACGGAAGCGGTCGTTCCATTCGAGCCAGTTCGCCGGGAACGCGCCCAACTGGTAGCCGCCGGGGCCGATGTCCCATGGTTCGGCAATCAGGATGCGGTCGGCGAGCAGCGGGTCAGCGGCAATCTCGGCGAAGATGGGCGCGTGGCGGTCGAAGCCGGGCGAGCGGGCCATCACCGGTGCCAGATCGAAGCGGAAGCCATCGATGCCGCAATGGCGCACGAAGTGGCGCAAGCTGTCGAGCGTCAGGGCGCGCACCGCCGGGTTGGCGAAATCGAGCGTGTTGCCGCAGCCGGTGTCGTTGATCAGGCTGCCGTCGGGCGCGTGGGCGTACGTATCGTTGTCGAGCCCGCGAAAGCTGAGGATCGGGCCCAGCACATCGCTTTCCCCGGTGTGGTTGAACACCAGATCGAGCAGCACGCCGATCCCGGCGGTGTGGAGCGCGGCGACGGTATCGCGCAGTTCGGCAACACCGCCCGGGCACAGGCGCGGATCGAGCGCCATCGGCACGACCGGATTGTAGCCCCAAGCGTTCGACAGGCCGAGTGGCGGCAAGTGGCGTTCGTCGATCCAGGCGACGATCGGCATCAGTTCCACCGCGCTGACCCGCAGCTTGCGCAAGTGCGCGATCACCGCCGGATGGGCTAGCGCCGCCACGGTGCCGCGCTGCGCTTCCGGTATCTGCGCATGCAGCATGGTGAAGCTGCGCACGTTGATTTCGTAGATCAGGCCGCCGCGCGTGAAATATGGTGGCGCCGGCGGTGCTTCGGGCAGGGGGCCGGTGACGCGCGCCTTGGGCACGATCGCGGCGGTGTCCGCGCCATAGATCGACAGGCGCGGGTCATAGGCGAAGGGCCGATCGAGTTCGACCGCGTGGGGATCGACCAGCAGCTTGGCGGGATCGAACCACAGTTCGCGTTCGGGCGCCCAGACGCCATCGGCGCGAAATCCGTAGGTCACGCCCGTCAGGTTGCCGGGAAGGACAATCTCCCACCCGGGGCCGCTGCACGCCATTTCGAAGCGGCGCTCCTGCCCGCTGTCGAACAGGCAGAGCCACACCGTCTCCGCGCGCGGGGCGCGGACCGAGAAGCGGGTCTGGCTCTGTTCGACCGTGGCGGTCACGTCACCACGTCGGGCGCGGATCGGCCGGTGTGGCGGGCGATGCCGACAACGGCTTCAGCAGCGGCGATCAGGTCGGCCAGCGCATCGGGCGTGTCGCGATCGAGGAGGCCTTCGGCCGGTTCGTAGCGTTCTAGGTAGACGCGCAGCGTCGCGCCTTCGGTGCCGGTGCCCGACAGGCGGAAGACGATGCGCGAGCCGCCTTCGAACAGCACGCGCAGGCCCTGGTTGGCGCTGGTCGAGCCATCGACCGGATCGAGATAGGCGAAGCTGTCGGCGCTCGCCACGACCAGCGGGCCGAAGGACTTGCCGGGCAGGCCGGGAAGAGCGGCGGTCAGTTCCGCGATCAGGGCGTTGGCCGTATCGGTGGGCAGTCCTTCGTAATCGTGGCGGGCGTAATAGTTGCGGCCGAAGCGCTGCCAATGTTCGCGCGCGATGGCATCGACGCTCTGCCCGCGCACGGCGAGGATGTTGAGCCACAGCAGCACGGCCCACAGGCCGTCCTTTTCGCGCACGTGGTCGCTGCCGGTGCCGGCGCTTTCCTCGCCGCAGATCGTCGCCATGCCGGCATCGAGCAGGTTGCCGAAGAACTTCCAGCCGGTGGGGGTTTCGAAGCAGGGAACGCCCAGCGCCTCAGCCACGCGGTCCGCCGCCGCGCTGGTCGGCATCGAGCGGGCGATCCCTTTCAGCCCCGCGCGATAGCCGGGGGCAAGGTGCGCATTGGCGGCAAGCATGGCGAGGCTGTCCGACGGGGTGACGAAGCGGCCGCGCCCGACGATCAGGTTGCGATCGCCATCGCCATCCGATGCCGCGCCGAAATCGGGGGCGTCGTCGGCAAACATCAGGTCGAACAGCGCCTTGGCGTGGACCATGTTGGGATCGGGGTGGTGTCCGCCGAAATCTTCGAGCGGAACGCCGTTGCGCACGGTGCCGGGCGCGAATCCCAAACGCCTTTCGAGGATCTCGACCGCATAGGGCCCGGTCACCGCGTGCATGGCATCGAACGCCATGGTGAAGCCCGCAGCGACCTTGGCGCGGATCGCGGCGAAATCGAACAGCGTTTCCATCAGGTCGGCATAGTCGGCCACCGGATCGATCACAGACACGGTCATCCCGCCGACCGCGACCGAGCCGCAGGTGTCCAGATCGACGTCCGGCGCCTCGACCGTCAGCCAGCGGTCGATCACCTGGGTGCGGGCATAGATCGCGTCGGTCACGCCTTCGGGGGCGGGCCCGCCATTGGCGATGTTGTACTTGATGCCGAAGTCTTCGTCCGGGCCGCCGGGGTTGTGGCTGGCCGAAAGGATCAGCCCGCCGCTTGCGCCGTACTTGCGGATCACGTGGCTGGCCGCGGGCGTCGACAGGATGCCGCCCTTGCCGACCAGCACCTGGGAATAGCCGTTGGCGGCGGCGATACGGATCGCCTGCTGGATGACGGTGCGGTTGTAGTAGCGCCCGTCGCCCCCAATCACGAGCGTCTTGCCGGTGACCGGGCCTACGACGTCGAACACCGACTGGATGAAGTTTTCGGCATAGTTGGCCTGCGCGAACACGCGCACTTTCTTGCGCAGGCCGGAAGTGCCGGGCTTCTGCCCTTCGTAGGGCGTGGTCGCTACGGTCGTCGTCATCGGTCCTCCACCAGCGCGGCGTAGAGATCGGCATAGGCCTTGCCGCTGCGGCTCCACGAAAAGTCGCTTTTCATCCCGGCGCGCTGCAGGCCGCGCCAGACGTCGGTTTGGCTATAGAGTGAAATGGTACGGTCGATCGCATCGGCGAGCGCGGAGTAGTGCACCGCGTTGAACTGGACGCCGGTGGCCGCGCCCGCCGCCAGCGCGGCGAGGTTGGCATCGACCACGGTATCGGCCAGCCCGCCGGTGCGGCTGACCACGGGCACGCAGCCGTAGGCGAGGCCATAGAGCTGGGTCAGGCCGCAAGGTTCGAAACGGCTGGGCACCAGGATGGCGTCGCCGCCCGCCTGCATGCGGTGCGACAGGGCCTCGTCATAGCCGATGCGCACCGAAACCTTGCCCGGGTGGCGCGCCGCCGCGGCGTGCAACGCGCCTTCCAGTGCGGCATCGCCAGAGCCGAGCACCGCGAGCCGGCCGCCGAGGCCGACGAGGTGGTCGACCACTTCGAGCAGGACGTCCATGCCCTTCTGCCAGGTGAGGCGGGTGATGACGACGAACAGCGGGCCATCATGGCTATCAAGCGCGAATTCGGCTTCGAGCGCGCGTTTGTTGGCGATGCGCCTGGGCAATGTGCGGACCGAGAAGCGCTGGGCGAGCGCGGGATCGGTTTCGGGGTTCCATTCGGCGGTGTCGATGCCGTTGACGATGCCGTGGACGCGCGCGCCCCGGCTGCGGATCAGGCCTTCGAGGCCCATGCCGAATTGGGCCTCGCGTATTTCTCGCGCATAGGTGGGGCTGACGGTGGTGATCGCGCTCGCCGCTTCGAGCCCCGCTTTCAGGAAGCCGACGCCGCCGTGATATTCCACCCCGTCGAAGGCGAACGCCTCGCGCGGGAGGCCGAGGCCGCCGAAGATGTCGGCGCCGTAATGGCCCTGGAATGCCATGTTGTGGATGGTCATGACCGAAGGCAGCGAAACGCCATCGTAGCGCAGGTAGGCGGGCGTCATCGCCGCCTGCCAATCGTGCGCGTGGGCGAGGTCGAAGGCGAGGCCCTTCACCGCGCCGGCGGCGACATCGGCGGCGGCGCGGGCGAAGGCGGCAAAGCGGCGCCAGTTATCGCCCCAATCGCGCCCGCCACCATCGGCATAAGGTCCGCCATCGCGCGCGAAGAAGGCCGGGGCGTCCACGACGAGCAGCGGATGCGCGCCGAGCTTGCCCTTGATCAGCCGGGCCGGCTCGCCCAGCAGCGAAGGCCAGGAATGGACGGGCTTGGCCTTTCCCAGCGCGGCCATGACCTTGGGATAGCCCGGCAGGATCGTGGTCATCTCCACCCCGTGCGGGGCAAGGGCGGCGGGCAGGGCGCCCGCCACGTCGGCCAGGCCGCCGGTCTTGATCAGCGGGGCGGCTTCCGAAGCGATCGAGAGGACGCGCAAGGTCACGCCAGCCTGTCGATCATCGCCTTGGTGATCAGGCACACGCCGTTTTCGGTGCGGCGGAAGCGTCGGGCATCGAGTTCGGGATCTTCCCCGACGACGAGGCCTTCGGGGATGCGCACGCCCGAATCGAGGATCACCCGCTTCAACTGCGCGCCGCGCCCGATATTGCAGTAGGGCAGGATGACGCCTTCCTCCACCGACGAGAACGAGCCCATCTTGACCCCGGTGAACAGCAGCGAACGCCGGGCGAGCGCGCCCGAAACGATGCAGTCCTGGCTGATCAGCGACGAGATCGCCATGCCGCGGCGGCCTTCTTCATCGTGCACGAACTTGGCCGGCGCGGCGACGACCTGGTCGGTCCAGATCGGCCAGTCGCGGTCGTACATGTTGAGCTTTGGCACCGTGTCGGTGAGATCGAGGTTGGCGTCGAAATAGGCATCGAGCGTGCCCACGTCGCGCCAGTATTCCTCGATTTCCTCGGCCGCGCGGATGCAGCTGTCGGTGAAACGGTGAGCGACCGCCTTGCCGTGCTTGACGATGTAGGGGATGATGTCTCCGCCGAAGTCGCGGCTGGAAGCGGGGTCTGCGGCATCGCGCTGGAGCTGTTCGAACAGGAACTTCGTCTCGAACACGTAGATGCCCATCGAGGCGAGCGAATGCGCGTCATCGCCCGGGATCGTCGGCGGATCGGCGGGCTTTTCGACGAAGGCGGTGATGGTCGATGCTTCGTCCACCGCCATCACGCCGAAGCCGGTCGCGTCCTTCTTGGGCACCACGAGGCAGCCTACGGTGACGTCCGCGCCCGAGCTGACGTGCTGTTGCAGCATCAGTTCGTAGTCCATCTTGTAGATGTGGTCGCCGGCCAGGATGACCATGTACTTGGGCGCGTGGGCCTGGATGATGTCGATGTTCTGGAACACCGCGTCGGCCGTGCCTTCGTACCACTGGTGTTCGGACACGCGCTGCGACGCGGGCAGGATGTCGAAGCTTTCGTTGCGCTCTGGCCGCATGAAGTTCCACGCGCGGTTCATGTGGCGGATCAGCGAGTGCGCCTTGTACTGCGTGGCGACGCCGATGCGGCGAATGCCGGAATTGATCGCGTTCGACAGCGCGAAGTCGATGATCCGGCTGACCCCGCCGAAATAGACCGCCGGCTTGGCGCGATTGTCGGTCAATTCCTTCAACCGGCTGCCGCGTCCGCCGGCGAGCACATAGGCCATGGCATCGCGTGCCAGCGGCTGACCGATCGTCCTGTCCCTCATTCTTCCTCTCCGTTTCCGGCAAATTCGAACATCAGCGTGGATAGTCCCGGCAGGACGATGAGCGCCGCCCCGTCCTTTGCTTCGATGGACCCCAGGTTGCCCTGGCCCGATCCGCCGTAGTGCGCGGCATCGGAATTGAGCACTTCGCGCCACGTGCCATCGTGCGGCAGCGGCAGGCGGTAATGGCCGTGGGTGGCGGGCGTCATGTTGCAGACGACCGCGACCGGGCGCGCGCCCGGCGCCTTGCGCACCCAGGCGAACACGCTGGCGAGCGCATCATCGACGACCAGCCATTCGAACCCTTCGGGCTCGCAATCGCGGGCGTGCAGGGCGGGGCAATTGCGATAGGCGGCGTTGAGATCGCGGACCCAGCGCTGCATGCCGGCGTGGGGTTCGTACTGCAGCAGGTCCCAGTCGAGCGAGCGGGCCTCGCTCCATTCGCGGCGCTGCGCGAATTCCTGCCCCATGAACAGCAGCTTCTTGCCGGGATAGCCCCACATCAGCCCGTAGTAGGCGCGCAGCGAAGCAAACTTCTGCCAGTCGTCGCCCGACATCTTGTTGATCAGGCTGCTTTTGCCGTGGACGACTTCGTCGTGGCTCAGCGGCAGGACGAAGTTTTCGGCGAAGGCGTACATCAGGCCGAAGGTGATCTCGTCATGATGGTATCGGCGGTGGACCGGGTCGCGGGCCATGTACTTCAGCGTATCGTGCATGAAGCCCATGTTCCACTTGAAGCCGAAGCCGAGCGCGCTCGACCGCGGCTCCCCCGCTTCGATCGGCAGCGTGACGCCGGGCCACGAGGTGCTTTCCTCGGCCACGGTCATCACGCCGGGGTGCTGGCCGTAGAGCGCCTTGTTCATCGATTGAAGGAAGCCGACCGCCTCCCAGTTTTCGCGCCCGCCCTGCGCATTGGGAATCCAGTCGCCGCCTTCGCGCGAATAGTCGCGGTAGAGCATCGAGGCGACCGCATCCACGCGCAGGCCGTCGACGTGGTACTGTTCGGCCCAGAACAGCGCGTTGTTGACAAGGAACGCCTCCACCTCGCGCCGGCCGAAGTTGTAGATCGCGGTGTTCCAGTCGGGATGGAAGCCCAATCGCGGGTCTTCGTGTTCGTACAGGTGGGTGCCATCGAAGCGTGACAGGCCGAAGGCATCGGTCGGAAAGTGCGCGGGCACCCAGTCGACCAGTACGCCCAGACCCGCCTGATGCGCGCCGTCGACGAAGCGGGCAAAGCCGGCGGGTTCGCCGAAACGCGCGCTCGGCGCATAGAGCCCGGTGGTCTGGTAGCCCCACGAGGGATCGTAGGGGTGCTCGGACACCGGCAGGAACTCGATATGGGTAAAACCCATGTCGACGCAGTAGGGGATCAACTGGTCGGCGAGGTCATCCCAGCTGTAGAATTCGGCCGTGTCTGGCTTGCGCCACGAGCCGGGATGGACCTCGTAGATCGAGACCGGTTCGCGCCGGGCATCGGCCTTGGCCCAATGCGCGCGGTGGGCGTTATCGGCCCAGTCGGGCTTGCCGGGGCGCGCGACGATCGATGCAGTGGCGGGGCGCAGTTCGGCGGCGAAGGCGTAAGGATCGGCCTTGAGCGGCTGAACCGTGCCGTCGGGCCCCACGATCCGGTACTTGTAGGCGCGGCCCGTGCCGATGTCGGGCAGGAAGATTTCCCACACGCCGGTGTCGGCTCGCTTGCGCATCGGGTGGCGGCGGTGGTCCCAGTCGTTGAAATCGCCGACCACCGCGACAAGGCTGGCGTTGGGCGCCCAGACCGCGAAGTGTACGCCGCTTGCGCCTTCATGGTCGATCGGATGCGCGCCCAGCTTGTCGAACAGGCGAAAGTGGGTGCCTTGCCCGATCAGGAAATCGTCGGTGGGGCCGAGCACCGGGCCGAACGAGTAGGGGTCGGTGACGGACCAGTGGTGGACGCCCGCGCTGCAGCGATAGCGCACCGGCTGCGGCTTGCCATCGACCAGTCCTTCGAACAGCCCGCGCGGATCGACCCGCGTAAGCGTGCCGAGCGCGGTGCCGTCGAGCGCGAAGGCCTGCGCCTCCTGCGCGCCGGGCAGGATCGCGCGTGCAAAGGAGCCCCCGGGCCCGGGATGGACGCCGAGGAGCGAGAACGGGTCGGCGTGCGTGCCTTCCAGCAAGGCTTCGATGGCACGCGCGTCGGGCTTCATGTCGACTTTTCAGACCCCCCAGATATCGCGCGCGTATTCGCCGATAGTCCGGTCCGAAGAGAACCAGCCGACGTTGGCGATGTTCCGCAAGGCACTGGCGCGCCACGCTTTTTGATTTTCCCAGCGCGCATCGACGCTGCGCTGTGCGGCGTGATAGGCGTCGAAATCGGCGGCGACCATGAACCAGTCGCTGTCATAGAGCCCGCCCATCAGCGCGGTGTAGCGGTTTGGATCGTCCGGGCTGAACACGCCGCTGGAGATGGCATTGATTGCCTGCTGCAATTCGCGGCTGCCTTCGATCACCGCGCGCGGGTTGTAGCCGGCGGCACGCTGTTCGAGCACTTCGTCGGCGGTCAGCCCGAAGATCACGATGTTTTCGTCGCCGACGCGATCCTTGATCTCGATATTGGCGCCATCGAGCGTACCGATGGTTAGCGCGCCATTGAGCGCGAACTTCATGTTGCCGGTGCCGCTGGCTTCCATGCCGGCCGTGCTGATCTGTTCGGACAGGTCCGCCGCCGGAATGATCCGTTCGGCAAGGCTGACGTTGTAGTTGGGCACGAAGACGACCTTGAGCAGACCGCCGACCGAAGGATCGGAATTGACGCGCCGGGCGATGTCGTTGGCGAGTTTGATGATCAGCTTGGCGTTGTGGTAGCTCGGCGCCGCCTTGCCGCCGAAGATCTTCACGCGCGGCACCCAGTCGCGTTCGGGGTGGCTGCGGATCTGGTCGTAGAGCGCGACGGTTTCGACCAGGTTGAGCAGCTGGCGCTTGTATTCGTGGATGCGCTTGATCTGCACGTCGAACAGCGCATCGGGATCGAGCCGGACGCCGGCAATCTGCTTGATATGCGCGGCGAGCGCGACCTTGTTGGCGCGCTTTACTTCGGCGATGCGTTCGCCGAGCGCGGCATCGTCGGCCAGCGCGTTGAGATCGGCGAGCTTTTCCGCATCGTCGAGGAAGGCATCGCCGATCGCGTCCTTGAGCACGCCGACGAGGCCCGGATTGCATTGCTGCAGCCAGCGGCGCGGGGTGACGCCGTTGGTCTTGTTGTTGATCTTTTCCGGGTACAGCGCGTGCAGGTCCGAAAAGACCGTCGACTTCATCAGGTCGGTGTGCAGCGCCGCGACGCCGTTGACCGAATGCGCGCCGCAGAAGGCAAGGTTGGCCATGCGCACGCGGCGTTCGCCATGTTCGTCGATCAGGCTGATCGCGGCGATCTGGGCATCGTCCATGCCCGCCTTGCGCGCTTCGCGCAGCACGCGGCTGTTGATGGCATAGATGATCTGCATGTGGCGCGGCAGCAGCCGTTCGAACAGCGGCAGCGGCCAGGTTTCGAGCGCTTCGGGCAGCAGGGTGTGGTTGGTGTAGGCGACGGTCTTGCGCGTCACTTCCCACGCTTCGTTGAATTCGAGCCCGTGGTCGTCGACGAGGATGCGCATGATCTCGGCCACGGCGACAGCGGGGTGCGTGTCGTTGAGCTGGATCGCGGCCTTGTCCGGCAGGGTGCGCACATCACCGTGGTATTGCGCGTGGCGGCGGACGATGTCCTGGATCGAGGCGGAGGTGAAGAAGTATTCCTGCCGCAGGCGCAGTTCCTGGCCCGAAGGCGTGGAGTCTGCCGGATAAAGCACGCGGACCAGCGCATCGGCGCGCGCGTCCTCGACCAGCGCGCCGACGTGGTCGCCCGCGTTGAAGGCATCGAGGCGGATCGGATCGAGCGCGCGCGCGGTCCACAGCCGCAGCGTGTTGACGCGCTTTCCGCGCCAGCCGACGACCGGCATGTCATAGGCGCTCGCCTCGACGCGTTCGGCGGGCTTCCATTCGACGCCATCGCCGCGGTCGATCACCTCGCCGCCGAAGCCGATGCGATAGGCGCTTTCGCGCCGGTCGAATTCCCACGGGTTGCCGTGGCTGAGCCAGGTTTCGGGCAGTTCGACCTGCCAGCCATCGTCGATGCGCTGGCGGAACATGCCGTTCTTGTAGCGGATGCCATAGCCGTAGGCCGGGATGTCGAGACTGGCGAGGCTCTCCATGAAGCATGCGGCGAGTCGCCCGAGGCCCCCGTTGCCGAGCGCGGCGTCGGGCTCAAGGTCTTCCAGTTGCGAGAGGTCGAAGCCGTGGGCAGCGAGCGCCTTTTCCATCTCGCGCGTGAGGCCCATGTTCGACAGCGCATCGCGCAGCAGGCGGCCGATGAGGAATTCGAGGCTGAGGTAATAGACCCGCTTGCCGCCCTGGTCGTAGGTCTTGCGCGTGCTCTCCATCCAGCGGTCGATGACCGCGTCGCGCAGCGTGAGCACGGTGGCGGTGAACCAGTCGTGCGGCTTGGCCGCGCGCTCGTCCTTGCCGACGCGATGGCGCAGCACGTCGATGATGTGCGCGTCGATCTCGGCGGCTTTGGAGCCGGTACTCAAGGGGATGTCGAGGCTCATGGCAATGCGCTCCACCTGGTGGGTCCGAAGGAGACGCAAGGGCGACGCCCTCCGCACCTGCGGACCAGTTGACCCGGCCTCTCAGGACGGCATTCGCCGCTCGTTCCCGTCATCGTGCGGCTGCCCTGGCAATGCGGCCGCACGATCCTCCCGGAACCGAGCCTAGGCGAGGCTTGGCGCGTTCCACAAGTCGCGATGCCCTGCGCATTGCAAAAAATCCCCCCCGCGTCGCAACATTCGTGCGCAACGCATGGCAAGGGCAGTGCCACGCCATCGCCAGCGTGGCGACGGGGAATACGTCTGCGGCGCGGGGCGGCAGCGATCAGCGCATATCTATGCGCAGGCCCGCCCAGATCGTGCGCGGTGTGCCGAGGTCCTGCGTGCCGCCCGAATTGCGCGTGACGATGACCTCGTCGGTAAGATTTTCGCCCCGCAGCACGAGGCTGAAAGGACCGGCGAGCGGGACTTGCGCGAACGCGTCGAGCGTGGTCGCCGGGGCAAGGGAGTCGCTCTGCAGGTCGTCCTCGTACTGCAGGCCGACATGGCGCAGCGTGAGGGCCAGGCGCCAGCGTTCGGCCGGCTGCCAGCTTGCGGTGGCGCTCGCCGCCCAGCGCGGCGTCTGCGACGGGCGCTTGCCGTCGAGCGGCTGACCCGGCGCGCGGACATGCGCATCGGTATAACTGAGCGAGCCGGCGAGCGAGAAGCGGCTGGCGGTGTAGCTGGCGCTCGCCTCGATCCCGCGGGCGTGGACGGCATCGACGTTCTGGCGCTGGCGCGTGGTCGCATCGATGGTGACGTTGGCGATTGCGTGGCGCACTTCGTTGTCGAAAGCGGTGAGGCCAAGCGTCACGCCTTCGAGCGGGCGCAGGTCAACCCCGCCTTCGAAGCCGATCAGTTTCTCGTTGCGCAAGTTGGCATTGGCGAGCGTGGTGATCGGGAAGACGGTGAACTGGCGATAGAGTTCGTTGAGCGTCGGCTGGCGCAAGCCGGTGTAGACCGATCCGCGCAGATCGATCGCGCGGGTCGTATGGAGCAGCGCGCCACCCCGGAAGCTGCCTTCCCAGCCCGCGCGGTTCGCATAAGTGGTCGAGGCGGGCTGGATCGCACCGGCCAGATTGGTCACTTCGTAGAATCCGTTGCGGACCGACCAGCGGTCGGCGCGGGCACCGGCGGTCAGCACCAGCGGCCCGGCGGTCCAGTCGTCCTCGAGATAGAAGCCGACGTCCGAATTGGTGCCGCCGGCGCGGCGGTGGCCCGAAACCTTCCCGAGGCGGTAGGTATCCTCGATCGTGCGTCCTTCGGCGGAGCGCCAGTCGGCACCGAGCCGCAGGACGTGGCCGCCGCCAACCGGCGGGCGCAGCTCGAACTTGGCACCGGCGCCGGTCGAAGGCGTCTTGCGCTGGTCGAGCGTGGGCAGGAACGTCGTCGCGCTGATCACGGTGTTGTAGAAATCGCGCGTCTGCAGGTACGCGAGCGCATCGAACGCCCAGGCGCCGCGCCCGACGAGGCGCAGGCTGGCGTCCTGCCCGTTCATCCCGGTGTCGGCGCCCTTGAATCGCAGCGTACGGTTGTCCTCGAACGCGGCGACGCGGGCCTGCAGCTCGATGTCGGGGGTGAGCGGCGCGACGGCGCGCAGCGAGGTGGACCAGCTATCGAAGCGGGCGCGGGTGGAGGCGGGGACCCGCTGGCTTGCAGGCGTGGTACAGAACCCCTGTCCGCGATCCCACCGGCCCGATACCACCGCGAAACCGCTACCGAGGCGCGGGGCGAGCGTACCCGAAAGCTCGCTCTCACCACGATCGTTGACGAGCGCGGAGCCGGTCAGCAGGCCGAGCTGGGCGGGCCCCGCGCTGGTCATGGCGATCGTGCCCGCAACCGCGCCCGCGCCGAATGCGCCCGAGCCGCCGCCACGGATCACGCTGACGCTGCCGAGGCGCTCTGGCGCGATGGCCGAGAGCGGGATGTAGCCGAAGAACGGATCGGCCATCGGCACGCCGTCCAGCAGCACCAGCGTGCGGCTGGTGGCATTGCCGCCCAGCGCGCGCAGCGTGATGCCTTGCGCCGAAGGGTTGGACGAGCGGCTGTCCGAACGGCGGAACTGCTGCACCCCGGCGGCAGCGGACAATGCATCGTCGATCCGGCCCGAAGCGGCGGAAAGCAGCCGGTCACGCTCGATCTGCTGGACGTCGTAGGCGGGGGCGGCTGGCGTGGCGGCAAGGCCTTCGCCCGTGACGACGATCTGCTGCGCCTGATCCTCCTCCGCGGCGAAAGCCGGCGTGGCGATGCCGGCCGCGATCACGGCAAGCGGAACGATGGGGCGCATGGAAATCCTCACGATGTTCTGGTCTTTGCGCCGGCCCTAGGCGGCGTGGACAATTTCCGCAACGCCACGGTTTTCCTGTAAAGGGCCCCGGCAAGGAGCGAGGCCGCAGGTGGAGTGGGCCTCCATCAAGGCCGAGCGACGCTGCAGGGGCCTTCACCAGGGAAACCCCTTGGGGCTGGACCAAAAAGCGCCATCGCAGCGTCGGCTCGGCTCGCAATATTCCCGATATTGCTCCGCCTCGCCTTCTCGCGCTGGCGCTTTTTGCCTCCAGCCGTGGCGCTGTGGAATTTGTCCACGCCGCCTAGGGGGACCCGCCGCGATCCTGTCAGCCCCAGTCGGAAGTAGAACGGTCGAAGGTGCATGCGAGCGCGGCGAAAGGCCATGCGGTAAATGGCGTATGGGCCGTGCCGCGCTGCGGCATAATTTCGTGTGCACCGCATCATCAGAAGAGGAACCATGCGCGCGCAGCGACTCACCCAGCTTGAACCGGACATCGTCGCCAAGATGCGTTCGGTCATCACCTGCCAGAAGCCCGAAGTGATCCAGACCCACTTCGGCATCGGTCTCAACACTTGGGTCAAGCTTCGCGAGGGCAAGGCGATCCGCCATTCCGTAGCGGAAAGGCTGATGCAGCGGCTGCAGCGCGACCATCTGATCTGACCGGCAGGCACGGAACGGCGCAAAGCTTTGCCTATCAGGGGCATGGGGGCTTGATGCCCCTTGCTTTGCAGTGCACAATGCCCTCCTCGGTGCCGGCAAACCAACGGCGCTGTGGGGTCGAGCAAAAAAATGCACAGGGCGTTGGGGCAGGGTCCGGCGCAAGGCCGCGAACCCGCACGTGGTTCATCATGGAATGCGCTTTCCCGCCGCGCAGGACGCGCCGTCTCCACGTTGCGCCGTCTTGTTCGCCGCGACGCCATCGCGGCGGGCGGCATCGCGGGAAGAATTGCCGAGCTTGAGCGGGCCTGTGCCGTGGCCGAGGCGGCCAGCGCTGCCAAGAGCCGCTACCTCGCCAACGTCAGCCACGAAATCCGCTCCCCGCTCAACGCGATCTATGGCTACGCCCAGCTGATCGAACGCGGTTCGGGCGTCGACGCGGCCGAAGCGGCCAAGGTGATCCGCCGTAGCGCCGAGCACCTGACCGATCTTGTCGAAGGGCTGCTCGATATCTCGCTGGTCGAAAACGGGGTTACCCGCGTGGCCAGCGACGTGGTGCGGCTGCCCGCCTTCATCGACCAGCTGGCGCGCATGTTCGCGCCTTCGGCCGAGGCAAAGGGCCTTGCCTTCGAGGTCGACCTGCCGTCGCGGTTGCCCGAATTCGTGCGCACCGACCAGAAGCGGTTGCGCCAGGTGCTGATCAACCTGGTCAGCAACGCGATCAAGTTCACCGACACAGGCACGGTCACTTTGCGCGTGCGCCGCAGCGGCGAGACGACCCGGTTCGAGGTGGAGGATACCGGCCCCGGCATCGCGCCCGAGGATCGCGAGCGGGTGTTCGCGCCGTTCGAACGGGGCGAAGGCGAAGAGGGGCGCAGCAGCGGCTTCGGCCTTGGCCTGCCGATCACCCGCGCCATCGTGCAGATCCTGGGCGGTGACATCGCCGTGACCGACGGCGCGTCGGGCGGCGCCTGCTTCCGCGTGTCGCTGATGCTCAATGAAGTGCGCGTCGAAGGCACCGACAAGCCGGACCTTGGCCGCATCGTCGGCTATGCCGGCGCGCGGCGCCAGGTGCTGGCGGTGGACGACGATATCCGGCAGCTTTCCTTCGTGCGCCAAGCGCTGGAGGATGTGGACTTCGACGTCTCGATCGCGCCCGATGGCGAAACCGCGATCGCGCTGTGCGATGCGCAGGCGTTCGATGTCGTGCTGCTGGACGTGCAGATGGGCGGGCAAAGCGGGTGGGAGACAGCGAGCCACCTGCGCAGCGTCCACGGCCGTTCGCTCAAGATCGTGATGCTATCGGCCAATGCGCACGAACGGCATGGCCCCGCAGCGGACGACGAGGAGTTGCCGCACGACCTGTTCCTGCTGAAACCGGTGGAGATCGGCCAGCTGATCGACGCGATCGGGCGCCAGCTGGGGCTGCAATGGGTGCGTGAGGGTGGCACGCCTCGCCCGATGTTCGGCAAGTGCGAGGAGCTTCCCGAAGCTGCGCTTGCCCATGTGGCCAAGTTGCGCGAACTGGTGCGGATCGGCCATGTGCGCGGGATCGAAGCGGAAATTCGCGCGCTGGAGAAGGCGGCCCCCGAATGCGGGACGCTCGCGGCGACGCTTTATGCTTGCCTCGACCGCTTCGACCTCGCCGCGCTGGCGCGCAAGCTGGAAGGACTTTGACCGTGAGCGAGGACAACCCGCAGCGTCGCGACACCGTGCTGGTGGTCGATGATGAGCCCAATTCGCTGCGGCTGCTGACCGATACGCTGGAGGCGGGCGGCATCCAGGTGCTGGTGGCGACTTCGGGCGGCGCCGCGCTGGATCTGCTGGGCCACGTCGTGCCCGATCTGGTGCTGATGGATGCGGTGATGCCCGGCATCGATGGCTTCGAGACGACCGCGCGGATCAAGGCCAATCCCCAGACCGCGCACGTGCCGGTGATCTTCATGACCGGGCTGACCGAAAGCGAGCACGTGATCGAAGGCTTCGAGGTTGGCGGCGTCGATTATGTAAGGAAGCCGGTCAACGTTCACGAACTGCTCGCGCGCGTCAGGGTGCACTTGGGCCATGCGCGTGCGGTGCAGGCCAGCACGGCCAGCCTGGATGCCACCGGCCGCCTGATGATGGCCACCGACACGCGCGGTTTCCTGCTGTGGTGCACGCCGCTTGCCGAACAGGCGATCAACCGCTTGGCCCCGGGCTGGAACCGCGATCAGCGCGAACTGCCCGACGAGCTGCGCCACACCGTCGAACGGTTGCTGACGCGCGATTCGCAAGGGGCGAGCCTGCGGATCGAGCAAGGCGACGGCGCGCTCGAACTGGTGCTGATCGCGCATTACCGCGAGAACGAAGTGCTGATCCGGCTGAACGAGCTGAACCCGCATGTCGATGCGGCGCGGATGCAGGCCAAGCTCGGCCTGACCGAGCGCGAGGCCGAAGTGCTGCTGTGGATCAGCTACGGCAAGTCGAATGCCGATATCAGCGAAGTGCTGTCGATCAGCCCGCGCACGGTGCAGAAGCACCTAGAGCGAATCTACGAAAAGCTGGGCGTGGAAACCCGGGCGGCGGCTGCGGCGATCGCGATCAAGGTGATCGCACCCTGATCGCTGCTGCCTTCGGCCTACGCCCGGGCCGGGGAAATCACTTCTTCTTGGCAGCGATGCCTTCGATCTCGATCAGGAAGTATGGACCGGCCAGTGCAGCGACCTGGAAGGTCGAACGCGCGACCGTTGTCGGGTTGTCGGCGGTCTTGAAGAACTGCTTGAAGCCTTCGTTCGCGCCGGCGAAGTCCATGTGGCCGAGCTTGGGATCGGCGGCGACGAACAGCGTCAGCTTGACCAGATCGGCCATGGTGTAGCCCCGCGCTTCGAGCAGCGCCTTGATCTTGGTGAGCACGCTGATCGTCTGCGTCTTGGTATCGCCCAGATCATCGACCGACTTGACGTCGGCGAAGGTCTTCTTGGGATCGACGGGCGAGGCGAGCTGGCCCGAAAGGAAGATGATGTCGGTGCCCGCCTTCACGTCGGCGGCATCGAGAATCAGCGCCTGCGGGTTCGACTGGATCTTGGTGACCTGCGCCTGCGCCGAGGCGAACGGCGCGGCCGCGACGGCTGCGGCAAGGGCGAGTGCGGAAATCCGGGGGCCGGTAAAAAGGCGCATGGGCAGTCCTTGGCATGATGTTGCAACGGGAGCGGCGCCGGGCGCCCTCCTGTCGGCGCCACCGTAAAGCGGCGCGGTCCCGGTGTGATACGTTAATCGGCGTATGGGCAAGTCTCCTGCTTTGCCGTCTCTGCCGGACACATCGCGCAAAATTCCAAAAACAGGCGCGAAACAAAAGGGTCGGCATCAAGGGCAAGGGAGCCTGGGCGCACGATACCAGCTTGAGTGGATGTCTGGAGCGACACGATCAAGGGGGTCCTACAATGTCGCCACTGTCCAAAGCTGCTTTGATTTCGCTTCTCGCCTCGACCGCGCTTCCCACTGCGGCGATGGCGCAGGATGCGCCCGCTGCCGACGAACTGCCGTCGGACATTATCGTTACCGGCACCCGCGTTACCGGCATGCGCGCGGCAGACAGCGCCGCACCGGTCCAGGTCGTCGGCACGCAGGCGATGCAGGCCGTGGGCCAGCAGGACCTGACCCAGGTTCTGGCGCAGAGCCTGCCCAGCCTCAACTTCCAGGCCTTCGGTGGCGATACCGCCAACCTGACGCTGACCGCCGCGCTGCGCGGGCTTTCGCCCAACGACACGCTGGTTCTGGTCAACGGCAAGCGCCGCCACTTCACCGCCAACCTCGCGGTGCTGGGCGGCTCGCCCTATTCGGGCGCGGCGACCACCGACCTCAGCTTCATTCCGACCAACGCGATCGGCCGCATCGAAATCCTGCAGGACGGCGCCGCGGCGCAATACGGTTCCGACGCGATCGCCGGCGTGGTCAACATCATCCTCAAGGACCAGTCGTCGGGCGGCCTGTTCACCGTGACCGGCGGCCAGTACTACGAAGGCGATGGCGAAACCGCCTCCACCGCGCTCAACATGGGCTTCAAGCTGGGCGATCGCGGCTTCGTCAATGTCACCGGGGAGTACAAGTTCCACAACTACACCCAGCGCGGCGGCTGCGATCGTCGCTACCTGACGCTGGACTGCAAGACGCGCACCGACATCAACCCGATCGATGCGGCCGGTGTTGAAGCCAATCCGTTCTATCCGCGCGTGAACACCATCAACGGCGATGCGAAGTACAGCCTGTACAACTTCGTGTTCAACGCCGGCTACGATTTCTCGGACGCGGTGTCGGGCTATGCCTTCGGCAGCTATGGCAAGCGCAAGGCCTATGCCTACGAAAACTACCGCCGTGCGACGCGCGTTTCCGGCACCACCAGCGATGGCGAGAAGGTCTATCCGCTGACCGCCGGCTTCAACCCGCAGGAACACCTGGACGAGGAAGACTTCTCGCTCACCACCGGGCTCAAGGGCGCGGTATCGGGCTGGAACTGGGATCTGTCGCTGACCTACGGCCGTGACGCGGTGGCGCTCTACACCATCGATTCGGCCAACCCAACGCTCTATGCGCAAGAGCAGTCGCAGAACGCCGACCCGATCGGCCTGCAGCGCGATTTCTATGACGGCACGCTGGTCAACAGCGAGTGGGCGGTCGAAGCCGGCGTCACCAAGGACTTCGAAGTCGGCATGGCCAAGCCGCTGACGCTCGCCCTTGGTGGCCAGTGGCGCAAGGACACCTACGCCATCCAGTCGGGCGAATTCGCCTCGTACTTCGGCGGCGGTGCGCAGTCCTATCCCGGCTTCGCGCCGACCGATGCCGGTTCTTACAACCGCAAGGCCTGGGGCGCCTACATCGACGTCGCCATGGACCCGGTCGAAGGCCTGCATGTCGACCTCGCCGGCCGCTACGAACACTATTCCGATTTCGGCAAGGTGTGGAACGGCAAGGCCACCGCGCGCTATGACTTCAGCCCTGCGTTCGGCATCCGCGGCACCGTTTCGAACGGCTTCCGCGCTCCGACGCTCGCCGAATCGTACTACTCGTCGGTCAACGTCGGCCCGGGTTCCACCTTCGGCCAGCTGCCGCCGAACTCCGCTGCCGCCAAGCTTCTCGGCTTCTCGCCGCTCAAGCCCGAAAAGGCGACCAGCTTTTCGGCCGGTTTCGTTGCGCACCCGCTGCCGAACCTGCAGATCACGCTCGATGCCTATCAGATCAAGCTGAAGAAGCGCATCGTTCCTTCGGCCGCGATCTTCGGCTCGCTGGGCTCCAGCACCGTGTCGCAGGCGGTGATCGATGCGCTGATCGCGCGCGGCGTCAGCCTGGCCGACGCGACCAGCTACGCCGGCATCAACATCTTCACCAACGGCGCGGACACCCGCACTCGCGGCGTCGAAGCGACGATCGACTACACCAGCGATTTCGGCGGCGATGCGAAGGCCAACTGGACGCTGGGCTTCAACTACAACCAGACCAAGCTCGAGAAGATCTACGCGCTGCCGGCAGCGGTGGTGAACACCGCCTTCAGCCAGACCACGCTGCTCGATCCCAACTCGATCGACGGCCTGACGACCGCCACCCCGCGGGTGAAGGTCATCGCCAACGCGCTGTTCACCTTCGGTGATTTCTCGGTCAACCTGCGCGAAACGCTTTATGGCGTCACGCACCAGCGCACCAGCTTCAGCGGCAGCGGCTATGGTTCGCCGGGGGATGGCAGCGGCTACACCGTCCTGCGCATCGGCACCAGCGTGATCACCGATCTCAACGTCGGCTACAAGATCACGCCGAAGATCCGCTTCGACATCGGCGCCAACAATCTGCTCAACAAGAAGGCGCCGACCGTTCCGCTGGTCGCCCATCCGTCGGGCGGCGTGCGTCCGGCCAACGGCAGCAACGTCTACAACCCGCCGATCACGTTCACCCCGTGGGGCATCAACGGCGGGTACTACTACGCCCGCGCGACCTTCAACTTCTGACGGTCGAACGATGATGGTTGCGCCTCTTCGGACCGGCAGTTCAGCCACGAAGAGGCGCCTTGCGAACCGGGGCGTATCCCGCCCCGGTCTTGCCTCCGGCTCCGTGTCGGCTGGCTCCATTCAAGATGAAATGCCATGCTCGCCGCGATGACCAATCCCCTCGACCAGGCAGCCCGGGACCTTGCGACAAGGCCGGCCTCTGCAGAGCGGATCGCGCGCAAGCTGGTGGAGCAGAACCCGGCCGATCCGCGTCCGCGGCTGATCCTCGCCTCGGCACTGCGGCGGCTGGCGCGCGGCGCCGAAGCGCTGCCGCTGCTGATCGAACTGGCCCGCGCCTTTCCGCGGGCAGCGCGCACGCGCTACGAACTGGGCCTCACGCTCTGCGCCGTCGGTCGCACGGGCGAGGGTGAGCAGCAGCTCGAGGCGGCAACCGCGCTCGATCCCAACCATGCAGAAGCGTGGGCCGCGCTGGCCGAGCGCGCCTTTGCGAGGGGGGATGTCGGCGCCGAACGCCGCGCCCGCGCTGCTCTCGCCCGGATCGACGCCAGCCACCCCGAACAAGGCGGGCACGCTGAACTCGGCAAGGCGGCAGAACTCGTCGCGCTCGGCCAGCATGGCGACGCCGAGCAGATCCTGCGCCGCTTTTGCCTGACGCATCCCAACCATGCCGAAGGTGCGCGGCTGATGGCCGCGTGCCATGTCGCCAACCGCACCGTCCATGCCGCCGAAACGCTGCTGCGCCATGCGCTGAGCATCGAACCCGGCTCGGCCCGCATCCGCTTCGACCTTGCCCATGCGCTGTTTGCCGCACGCCTTGCCGAACAGGCGCTGGCAGAGCTTGCGCCGCTGCTCGAAGCCGATCCTGTCAACCCGGCCTATCTCAACCTGCAGGCGGCGTGCCTTGGCCTGCTCGGCGATGATCGCGCCGCCGAAGCGATCAATGCCGATCTGGCGACGGCCTTTCCCGACAACGCGAGCGTTGCCGTCAACCACGGTCACGCCGCGCGCACCGCCGGTCTGCGCGACAAGGCAATCGCCGCCTATCGCCGCGCAACGCAGCTCAGCCCGCAGGCGGGCGAGGCGTGGTGGGGCCTTGCCAACCTCAAGATCGGGGCGATGAGCGATGCCGACGAGGCGCAGATGGCCGCGCTGCTCGCAGGATCGCTGTCCGACGATGATCGCATGCGCATCGAATATGCGCTCGGCCGCCGGTTCGAGGATACGGGCAGGGCGGCAGACGCCTTCGCCCACTATGCCCGTGGCGCGGCGCTGGGGCGGATCAAGTTCGGTGGAGCCGATCGCGATTACGCGGCCGAGGCCGATGCGGTAACCGCCCTCTATTCCCGTGAATTCCTGGACCAGCGCGCGGGGCAGGGCGCCCCGGACGATGCACCGATCTTCGTTGTCGGCCTGCCGCGTTCGGGCTCCACGCTGGTCGAACAGATCCTTGCCAGCCACCCCGCGATCGAAGGGACGATGGAACTGCCCTATATCGGCAGCCTGGTCGGCCGGATCGAGCGCGAGGGCGGGGCCGAACGCATCGCGCGCGCAACGGCGGACGAGCTGCGCGCCTGGGGCGAGGAATATCTCGCGCGGGCACGCGTCCATCGTCGGCTGGGCCGGGCGCATTTCATCGACAAGATGCCCAACAACTTTCGGCACATCGGCCTGATCCGGCTTATCCTGCCGAACGCGCGCATCATCGACGTGCGACGCAATCCGATGGCCTCGTGCTTCTCGGGCTATAAGCAGCTCTTCGCGGAAGGTCAGGAGTTCTCATACGACCTCGGCGATCTGGCAGCCTACTACCGCCATTACCTTGCCATCGTTCGCCATTTCCATGCCGTCGCGCCCGGTGCGGTCCACACGCTGGTCTATGAAGACCTTGTCGAGGACACCGAAGGCGAAGTGCGCCGCCTGCTCGATGCGGTGGGCGTGCCGTTCGATCCGGCGACCCTGCGCTTTTTCGAAAACGACCGCGCCGTGCGCACCGTCAGCTCCGAACAGGTGCGCCAGCCGATCTACCGCGCGGGCATCGACCAGTGGCGCAAGTTCGAACCATTCCTTCAGCCGCTCGCCGATGGCCTGGGCAGGGAGCGCGAAGAGTGGCGCGCATGAACCACTTCAGTTTCCGGGTCACAACCAAGAGTAAGCGATGAACAGGAAGATCAGGGTTGCCGTGCTTGCCCTTGCGGGGGCGACGTTCGCAGGTGTCGCCAGTCTTGCGACGCCAGGCTTTGCCCAGGACCGGCCGGGACCGGGCGGTTCGACGGTGGAAGTCTCGAACCAGGGGCAGGAGGTCTACGAACAGATCTGCCAGGCCTGCCACATGGCCGATGCCAAGGGCGGGGGCGAACCGGGGGCGATGATTCCCGCGCTCGCCGGAAACAAGAACCTGGCCGACAAGGACTACCCGATCATCGTGGTGATGAAGGGCCGCGGTGGCATGCCATGGTTCAACGGCGTGCTGACCAAGGAACAGATCGCCGCGGTCATCACCTACGTCCGCGGCCACTTCAACGATTACCACGATCCGGTCACCGTTGCCGACATCGACCGCATCGTGGCGACCAACCCGCCCGTGCCCGAATGCAACACCTGCGGGCATTGATCCGCCAACCTCCAACACTGTCAGACAGTTTCCCGATCCGACCACGAAGGGATTGCAATGCTTGAGGATTTTACCCCGCCGACCCGCCGCCAGCTGCTGACCATGATCGGCAAGGCGGGGGGGGCTGCCGCACTGTATCAGGCGATGACGGTGCTCGGCCATGCCAAGGACAGCCAGTTCAACGGCCCGCCAAAGCTTTCGGGCGCGAAGCCGGGCGCAAGCGTGCTGGTGCTGGGCGCCGGGCTTGCCGGTATGCTCGCGGCCTATGAACTGACCAAGGCAGGCTACAAGGTCCAGATTCTCGAATTCCAAGGCCGCGCCGGCGGGCGCAACTACACCGTGCGCGGCGGCGATACGATCAACGAGATCGGGTCCAAGCAGGAAGTCACCTTTGCGCCGGGCAACTACCTCAACCCCGGTCCGTGGCGCATTCCCTACCACCACCGCACCGTGCTGCATTATTGCAAGGAACTGGGCGTCCAGCTTGAACCGTTCCTGCAGATCAACCACAACGCGCTGATCCACGGCAAGAAGGCATTCGGCGGCAAGCCGCAGCCCTATCGCGACCTGATGGTCGACTGGAAGGGCCACGTTTCCGAACTGCTCGGCAAGTCGCTCAATGCCGGCGCGCTCGACACCACAGTGACGGCCGAGGACAAGGCCCGCCTGCTCGAAGCGATGCGCGCATGGGGCGTGCTCGACAAGGACATGAAGTACACCAAGAGCGACAAGGTCGGCGAACAGCGCGGCTGGGAACGCCCGCCCGGTGGCGGCGTCAACGGTGCGCCGATCCCCAACGATCCGTTCAGCCTCAGCGAAACGCTCGACAGCGGCATCTGGAACACGCTGGGCTTCTATGCCGAACACGTCATGCAGACCACGATGTTCCAGCCCAAGGGCGGCATGGACCACATCGGCAAGGGCTTCCAGGCCAAGGTCGGCAAGCTGATCCGCTTCAACACGCGCGTTTCGAAGATCGCGCAGGACGATCGCGGCGTCACCGCCAGCTGGACCGACACCAAGACCGGCCAGACCGGCGAAAGCCATGCCGACTGGATGGTTTGCACGATTCCCGCACCGGTGCTCAACCAGATCGATTTCCAGGTTTCGCCGGCCAAGAAGGCGGCGATCCGCGCGCTGCCCTATGGCAACTCGGTCAAGATCGGGCTCGAAATGAAGCGCCGCTTCTGGGAAACCGACTACGCGATCTATGGCGGTATCTCGTTCACCGATCAGGCCATTTCGCTGATCTCCTACCCCAGCGCGGGCTGCTTCACCGATGGGCCGGCGGTGCTGCTCGGCGCCTATCCCTTCGGGCCCGGTGCCTACATGCTGGCGGGCATGACCCCGGAAAAGCGCATCCAGGCCGCGCTCGACCAGGGGTCGGTGTTCCATCCGGCCGAATACAAGGCCGAATTCCTGTCTGGCGCCAGCGTATCGTGGAACCGCATGCCGTGGATCCTCGGCTGCTGCGCCGCCTGGACCGAGGAAAGCCGTGCCGCGCACTATCAGGACCTCGTTTCGATGGAGGGCCGCATCGTGCTCGCGGGCGAACACTGCTCGTACTACGGCTGCTGGCAGGAAGGCGCGCTGCTCTCCTCGATCGATGCGATCACGCGCCTGCACCAGCGCGCTTCGGCGGCCTGAGGACGCCGATCACCGCTTCATGAGGGGCAACGGAGCGGACCTTATTCGTATGCGATGAGGCCCGCTCCGTTCGCATGGAGCGCAGATGCTGGCATGGCAGGCGGCCCGATCCTTGCAGAAGGCCGCTGCCCATGTCCGAATTGCCCCTGCCACCTGCCGTCCGCCCGCTGGGGCGAAGCGGCATTGCGGTTTCCGCGCTCGGATGGGGCATGTGGCGGCTGACGGCGGCGGGGCTGGACGCCGCCGGGGTCGCGCGACTGGTCGAGGGCGTGCTCGATGCCGGGGTGACCCTGCTCGACACCGCCGATATCTATGGCTTCGATGGCAAGTCCGGGTTTGGCGATGCCGAAGCGCTGCTGGGGCAGGCGCTGGCGCTCGCGCCGTCCTTGCGCAGCCGGATGGTGTTGGCGACCAAGGGCGGCATCCTGCCGCCGCTGCCCTACGACCAGTCGCCGACCTACCTGCAAGGCGCGATAGAGGCGTCGCTGCGGCGGCTGAAGACCGACGTCATCGATCTCTACCAGATCCACCGTCCCGATATCCTTGCCCACCCGCAGGACGTGGCCCGCGTGCTCGACGATGCGGCGCAGGCCGGCAAGATCCGTAGCATCGGCATGTCGAACTTCACCCCGGCCCAGATCGCGGCGCTGAGCCATTTCCTCGATGCGCCGCTGGTTGCCACCCAGCCAGAGATCAGCCCGCTCAGGATCGAACCGCTGGAAAACGGCGAGATGGACCAGGCGATGGTGATGGGGCTGACCCCGCTCGCGTGGTCGCCGCTGGGCGGTGGCAGCCTGCTCGATCCGCAGACCCCGCGCGACCGGGCGGTTGCCGATGCGCTCGACGTCGTGGCGGATGCGCAGGGCGTTTCGCGCAGCAGCGCGGCGTTCAGCTGGCTCATGGCGCATCCCGCGGGCATCGTGCCGATCGTGGGATCGCAGCAGCTCGCCCGCGTGGTCGAAGCGACGCAGGCGCTCACCGTGCGCTGGACCCGGGCCGAATGGTACGCGGTACTCGTCGCCAGCCGGGGCGCGCCGCTGCCGTAGCGCATGTCTTAATTGCCCGGTTGATTAGTCGGCGCTGCGCCTGCATGGCGGTGATGGGAGAACAACCGCCATGACCATGATGCGTGCCGTCGAAGTGGGAGCGCTTGCCCCGGATCTTGCCGGGCTGTCGATCGTCGAAAAGCCGATCCCTGTCCCGGGGCCGGGCGAAGTTCTGGTGCGTATCGAGGCGGCGGCGCTCGGCTTTCCAGACCTGCTGATGACCGAAGGGCTCTATCAGGCAAAGCCGCCCGTGCCCTTCGTGCCTGGCATGGAGGCGTCAGGAACGGTCGCCGCAGTCGGCGAAGGTGCAGGCTTTGCGGTGGGCGATGAAGTGATAGTCGGCGGCCTGACCGGGGCGGTGCAGCAATACGCCGTCTACCCCGCTGCCGCCGTTTCGCCCAAGCCCGCCCGCCTGTCGTTCGGGCAGGCAGCGGGGCTGCGCGCGGCGTACCTCACCGCTTATGTCAGCCTCGTGCGCTGCGGGCGGGCCGAGCCTGGCGATTGGCTGCTCGTCCACGGAGCGGCCGGAGGCGTGGGCCTCGCCGCGGTGGACATGGCGCGGGCCCTCGGCTTGCGGGTCATCGCCGTCGCCTCCAGCGAGGACAAGCTTGCTCGCGTGCGCGATCTCTTCGCGCCAGACCATGCCATTCTCGGCCCCACCGGCTTTCGCGAGCAGGTGCTGGAGATTACCGGCGGCAAGGGCGTGCAGATCGTCTACGATCCGGTCGGCGGAGACGTGTTCGACGAATCGACGCGCTGCATCGCGTTCGGGGGCCGCCTGTTGGTGGTGGGCTTTGCAAGCGGCCGCATTCCGGAAGTCCGCGCCAATATCCCGCTGATCAAGGGCTTTTCCGTGGTCGGCGTGCGCGCGGGTGAATTCGGGCGCAAGTTTCCGGAACTGGGGCGCGAAAACGTCGCCGCGATCATGAAGATGGCGGAGGAGGGGACGATCACCCCAACCGTCCACCGTGAAGTCCCGCTCGACGATTTCCGGGACGCCTACGGTGCGATGCGCGATCGCAGCGTGGTCGGCCGCACGATCATCCTGCCACACGCCTGATCCGGTCATCTGATTCGATCAGGGCACGGCTGACGGTGCGCCGTCGGCCTCTTTTTGCGCGTAATTTTGGCGTGCGCTGTCAGAACCTGCGGAAAACGGGCAAAAAGAAAGGGCCGTCCCGAAGGGCGGCCCTGGAAAGTTTGGGAGAGGATGCCTGAAAGGCCCGTCCCATGTGCTCCGCGGACCCGATTCCGGCAAGTGCGAAACGCGCTCGTTCAATTGAGCTTTTTGCAATCATAAAGCTATCATTTTTTGCAATTGATACTGTCGCTTTTTGTGAGGGGGCGAAAAAACGTGCAAAATCAGGCATGCATTCGTATGCCTTGCTCTCCCAAAACTGCACAAGTTGCATGCACTGCAATACGCAGGTGCGAAAAGACCTGCCCATTAGGACAGGTTGAGAAGCGCTTTTCTGGGCGCGGCAAGGTTTCAGATGCAACAGTAACGCCTGCAACAATGGGGGATTGCGCTGTGTGCGGCGCCGCCGCAAGGTCCCCGCCAAAGGAGTCGCACCTACAATGTATTCACCCGCCCAAGCCCGTTTCCGTGGCCTGCTTGCCGCTGCCCTCATGCTGGGCGCCTCTTTCCCCACGCTCGCCATTGCCGCCACGCCGTCCGCGCCCACCGCGCGCGCCGAAGCGCAGGTTCTTTCGCTGTCACAGCAGATCATCGCGATGCGCTCGGTGGTGGGGCAGGGCAACGAGACGGGCAAGGTTGCGGCCGCAATCCGCGATGCGCTGGTTGCCGGCGGCTGGTCGGCCGCGGATGTCGAGATCGTGCCATACAAGGACACCGCCTACCTCATCGCCACGTGGAAGGGCAGCGATACCAGGCTCAAGCCGCTGGTGGTTTCCGGCCACATGGACGTGGTCGAAGCCAAGCGCGCCGACTGGCAGCGGGATCCCTTCGTGCCCGTGGTGGAAGACGGCATCCTGTATGGCCGGGGCGCCACCGACATGAAGTTCAACGCGGCGCAGGCCGTGTCCAGCCTGATCGACCTGCGCCGGGGCGGGTACAAGCCCAAGCGGACCATCGTGGTCGCGTTCTCGGGCGACGAGGAAACCACGATGGAAACCTCGCGCCAGATCGCACAGCGGCTGAAGGACGCCGAACTGGTCATCAACGTCGATGGCGGCGGCGGCAAGCTCGACGAAGGCACGGGCAAGCCGGTCTACTGGACCTGGGACGGCGCCGAAAAGACCTACGCCGATTTCAAGCTCGAAGTGACCAACGCCGGCGGGCACAGCAGCGCGCCACGCCCGGACAACGCCATCGTCCAGCTGAGCCGCGCGCTCGAACGGATCGGCGCCTATCATTTCGCCGCCGAGCAGAACCCGCTGACGAAGGCCTGGTTCGAACGCGCTGCCGCCTTCGAATCCGATGCCGCGACCGCGGCGGCGATGCGCGCCTTTGCCGCCAACGCGAACGATGCCAAGGCGCTCGAAGTGTTGCGCGCCAATCCGGCAACGGTGGGCAAGGTGGGCACCACCTGCGTGCCGACGATGGTTTCGGGCGGCCATGCGCTCAACGCGTTGCCGCAGCGCGCCACCGCTAACATCAACTGCCGCATTTTCCCCGGTCACAAGCCGGCCGACATCATGGCCGAACTGGCCAAGGTCGCCAGCGAACCGGCGGTGAAGTTCACCGACGTGACCGAAGGCTCGACCGCCTCGCCCGCCTCGCCGATGCGCGACGATTTCGTGAAGGCGTCGGAAGCGGCGATCCATGCCGCCTATCCCGGCGTCGCGGTGATCCCGGCGCAGGCGTCGGGCGCATCGGATTCGATGTGGTATCGCAGCGTCGGCGTCGCCGCCTATGGCGCCAGCCCGACGATGACCAAGGACAGCGAAGACTTCTCGCACGGGCTGAACGAACGCGTCCGCCTGTCGAACGTGCGTCCCGGCCTCGTCTACTTCAACACGCTATTCACCCGCCTGTCGCAATGACCGCGTCCAAGAAGCGGCGGGCGATGGCGTCGGCTTCGGCCGGATCGAACTGATCGGCCGAAAGGCAAAGCTCCAGCCACAGCCCGTCGACCAGCGCGGTCACCCCGATCGCGGTGCCGCGCAACCGGTCGGCGGGCACGCCGCAATCGGCCAGCAGCCCTTCCAGCCGCGTGCGGAAGGATGCGTAGTGCATTTCGTGCCGTGCGGCGATGTCGGGACGGACCGATACCAGCGACCAGAACGCGATCCAGGTGGCGAGCAGATCGGGGCTGGCGATCGGCGCCGCAAAGCTGCCGGTCACGAACGCGGCCAGCCGGTCGCGCGGGTTCTCGCCTGCGGCCTCCACCGCGTCGACCAGATGCTGCGTCACCATGCGGTCGGTTTCGGCATAGGCTTCGGCGACCAGCGCATCGACCCCATCGAAGTAGTGGTTGACCAGCCCCGCGGAAACGCCGGCCTCGGCAGCGATCGCCCGCACACTGGCGCCCGATGCGCCAAGGCGGCCAAGCACGCGCATGCACGCCTCGATCAGGCTGCGCCGCCGCGCGTCGGGTTCGGAACGGCGGTATGCGGGTTCTTTCATGCTGGCATCGACTTTCAAATCTGTTATACGATCGTTCAATAAGCCGGGTGATTCAGGGGCGTTGCGTGATGGGTGATCTTTCTTCCGCCTTCGCTGCGATCTCGTCGGTCGACGTCGATCCGGATGGTGACTGGAGCCTTCCTGGCTGGCTCTATACCGATCCCGAGTATTACGCGAAGGAGGTTGAGGAAGTTATCCGACCTTCGTGGCAGATTGTATGTCACGCAAACGACATTCCGGCCTCCGGTGATTACCGTACTCTCGACTACCTGGGTGAAAGCGTCCTCGCCATTCGTGGCGACGACGGCCAGATCCGCGCCTTTACCAACGTCTGCCGTCATCGCGCGATGCGACTGGTCGAGGGCCCTTCGGGTTGCACGAAGAAGCTGATCTGTCCCTACCACGCCTGGGCTTTCGAAACCGATGGCCGCCTTACCGGCGTGCCGATGAAGTCCGATTACCCCGCGCTCAAGATGGAGGACAACGGGCTTCATCCGGTTTCGGTCGAGATCTGGCGCGGCTTCGTCTTCGTCCGCCTCGTCGACAAGGGCTTCCCCTCCGTCGCCGAAATGATGGCGCCGTTCGAAGACGAAGTCGCGCCTTACCGCTTCGAGGAGATGCAGCGCATTTCCGACGTCCGCCTTCGCCCGCGCGCAGTGAACTGGAAGAACGTGGGCGACAACTATTCCGACAACCTGCACATCCCGGTCGCGCACGATGGCCTGACGCGCATCTTCGCGAAGTCGTACGAGATTTCGGCGCACGGCTGGGCCGACCGGATGAAGGGTGATCTGGTGGAGAAGCCTTCGGGCAACTTCTGGGAACGGTTCTACCAGGCGCACCTGCCGGAAGTGCCGCACCTGTCCGAAACGGCGCAGCGCCGCTGGCTCTACTACAAGCTGTGGCCCAACATCGCCTTCGACATCTACGCCGACCAGATCGACTTCATGCAGTGGATCCCCACGGGACCCACCAGCTGCGTGCTGCGCGAAATGGCCTACGCGCTGCCCGATAACCGGCGGGAAATGAAGCTGGCTCGCTACGCCAACTGGCGGATCAACCGCGTGGTCAACCAGGAGGACACCTGGCTGATCGAGCGGGTGCAGCAGGGTATGGCGAGCGGCACGTATGGCGCAGGCCCCATCGGCCGCAGCGAGGTCTGCCTGCGCAGCTTCGCCCGCAAGATCCGCGCGATCTTCCCCGAAGCGCGCCTGCACAAGGCGCCGCCTGCGGGGTGGAGCAAGCGCTGAAGTGAGCAAAACCAGCTTCCGTTCGTGTCGAGCGCAGTCGAGACACGCCGCGCACCGTGTCTCGACTGCGCTCGACACGAACGGGACGTCAGAAGAGAGTTCCGGGAGCATCGCATGACCAATCGCTACGACGCCATCGTGATCGGCGGCGGCCACAATGGCCTCACCTGCGCCTTCTACCTTGCGCGCGCCGGCATGAAGGTGCGCGTGCTCGAACGCCGCCACATCGTTGGCGGCGCAGCGGTGACCGAGGAATTCCACCCCGGCTTCCGCAATTCGACCGCGAGCTACACCGTCAGCCTGCTCCGGCCCAAGGTCATCGCCGACATGAAGCTGCACGAACGCGGCTATCGCGTGATCGAACGGACGATCAGCAACTTCTTCCCGTTCGAAGACACCTACCTGAAGCTGGGCGGCGGCCCAGGCCGCACCGAGGCCGAGTTCGCGCGCTTCTCGAAGAAGGACGCGGAGGCTTATCCCAAGTACGACGCCGCGCTGGAAAAGGTCGCCAACGTGCTGCGCGACATCGCGCTGCAGACCCCGCCCAATCTCGGTGGCGGGCTGGCCGCACTGAAGAATGCCGCGATGCAGGGATGGCCGCTCGCCAAGCTCGACCTGGCGACGCAGCGCGACCTGCTCGACATCTTCACCAAGTCCGCGCGCGATTTCCTCGACGGCTGGTTCGAGGACGACCACGTCAAGTCGGCCTTTGCCTTCGACGCGGTGGTCGGCAACTATGCCGGCGTGTCCACCCCCGGCAGCGCCTATGTCCTGCTGCACCACGTGTTCGGCGAAGTGAACGGCAAGCTCGGTGCCTGGGGCCACTCGGTCGGCGGCATGGGCGCGATCACCCAGGCGATGGCGCAGGCCTGCGCGGAATATGGCGTCGAGATCAGCCTCGAAGCCCCGGTCGCCAAGGTGCTCGTCAACAATGGCAAGGCGCAGGGCGTGAAGCTCGAAAGCGGCGAGGAGCTTTATGCGCCGATCATCGCCGCCAACGTCGGCCCCGCGCTGCTCTATCGCCAGCTGGTCGATTCAAGCGACCTCGACGAGGACTTCAACCGCCGGGTGAAGAACTACAAGACCGGCTCGGGCACGTTCCGCATGAACGTCGCGCTGTCCGAACTGCCCGATTTCACCGTGCTTCCGGGCAAGGAACAGGCCGAACACCACACCGCCGGCATCATCATCGCGCCCGGCATGGACTACATGGACCAGGCCTTCATCGACGCGCAGCAGAAGGGCTGGTCGAAGAAGCCGATCGTCGAGATCAAGATCCCGAGCACCGTCGACGACAGCCTCGCCCCTCCGGGCCAACACGTCGCCAGCCTGTTCTGCCAGCAGTTCGATCCCAACGTCGATTGGGACAAGCACCGCGAGAAGGTCGCCGACCTGATCATCAATACCGTCAACGACCATGCTCCCAATTTCAAGGCCAGCGTGATCGCCCGCCAGATCCACTCGCCGCTCGATCTCGAGCGCAAGTTCGGCCTGATCGGGGGCGACATCTTCCACGGCAACATGGGGCTGGACCAGCTCTGGGCCGCGCGCCCGTTCCTGGGCCACGGCGATTATCGCGCGCCGATCAAGGGCCTCTACATGTGCGGCAGCGGCACCCACCCGGGCGGCGGCGTGACCGGCGCGCCCGGCCACAACGCGGCGGCCGAGATCATCCGCGACCGCTCGATGCTGTGGAAGGTGCTGCACCGGGCGCGGTGAGCGTGGTGTGAGGCAAGGACAGTGCTTCGACAGGTTCAGCAAGGACGGGTAAGGGCGGGGACGTCCTCCTAGACCGCCTGCTCTGAGCTTGTCGAAGGGCCGTCCTTCTTTTGCCCCCGCCGCACGACCCAGTACACCGGCACCCCCGCCACCACGAACAGCGCCCCATAACCCAGCGCGTGCGCACCGAGGCCCCACGAGGCCCAGACGATGAACGCCGCCGCGATCAGCGCGACCACGGCGAGAAGCCGCTCGCCCGGCAGCAGCTTCAGCGCGGCGATCATCACCATCAGGTAGCTCAGCATGCCCGCAGCCAGGCTGACCGAGGCGATGAACTGGAACAGGTCGCCCAGCCCCTTGGAGTAGTTCATTACCGCCACGCACGTCAGCAGCACGGATGATACCACGTGCGCCCGCCCCGGCGTGCCGCGCGATGTCTCCTTGGCGAACCAGGCTGGGAACACGCCGCCCCTGGCCATCGCCCAGGGCACTTCGCCCTGCAGCAGGATGAAGCCGTTCAGCGTTCCGAACGCGCTGATCGCGGCGAACACGGCAACCACGCTCGCCACCCCGCTGCCGAAATGCTGGCCCAGAAAGTCGGCCACGGGCGCTGGCGAGGCCGCCGCCTGTCCGGTCGGCATATAGGCGAAGAAGGCAAGGCTGATGCCGACATAGACCACGCCGGTCAGCACCGTGCCGATCAGCGTGGCGCGCGGCACCACCGCGCTTGCATTTTCCACCTTGTCCGCCGGAACGGTCGCGGATTCGAGTCCGAGGAAACCCCAGAAGGTCAGCCCCGCCGCGCTGGCGATCGCGCCTGCCGCGATCGGCACCGGCGGCTGCGTCACATGCGGCGCGCCGGTGAGGGCCAGCCAGAGCGCCAGCGCGATCAGCGCCACCAGCGGGATCAGCTTAAGCGCGCTCGTCACCAGCGACACTTCGCCCGCCGTGCGCACGCCACGGATGTTCACCGCGGTCAACAGCCAGACGCAGCCGACCGCGAGCAGCGCGGGAAGGCCAGGCGTCCGGCCGATGACCGGGGCGATCAGGCTGATGTTGCTCACCACCGCCACCGCGATCGCACCGTTGCCCGCCCAGATCATCGTCCAGTACGACCACGCCGTGGCAAACCCGGCGAGCGGGCCGAACGCGGCATTGGCATAGGCATAGGGGCCGCCGGCCAGCGGCAGCTTGCCGCCCAGCCGCGCGAACACGATGGCAAGGCACAGCGCGCCGCCGATCGTCACCATCCAGCCGAGCAGCTGGTTCGCCCCCAGCGGCGCCAGCGTCGCCGGCAGCAGGTAGATGCCCGATCCGATCAGATTGCCGACGACCAGCGCCAGCGTCATCAGAAAGCCGAGCTGGCGGGCCGGTCTGGTGCCTGTGGTGCTCAAGCGTTAGTCTCCCCGCCGTCTCGAAGCGTGCAGACTAACGCTTGATCGCGCCGCGTCACCGTGTTTGTTGCACACCGATGGCGAGCCTTCCCGACTTCGACCCCCGATCCTACGACCCGCGCCTCCTCCGCGCCGCGCACGCGATGAACGCGAACGACCTGCCAGCCGCCGAGCCGCTGCTGCGCGCGCTGCTCAAGGACAATCCGTTCGACGTGCGCGCCATCCGCCTGTTTGCAGAACTTGCCGGGCGCATCGGGCGCTATCAGGATGCCGAGAACCTGCTGCGCCGCGCCATCGAGCTTGCACCTCAGTTCACCCCCGCGCGCGCCAACCTCGCGCTGGTGCTCTATCGCACCAACCGCGCGGGCGAGGCGCTCGAGGAACTGGCGCGCGTTTCGGCCGAGGATCCCGACAATATCGGCGTGTCGAACCTGCAGGCCGCCGCTTATGGCCGCATCGGCGAATTCGACGAGGCGCTGGCGCTCTATGCGCAAGTGCTCAAGGAACTGCCGAACCAGCCCAAGGTGTGGATGAGCTATGGCCACATGCTCAAGACCGTGGGCCGGCAGGCGGACGGCATCGCCGCCTACCGCCGCGCGATCGAGCTGACGCCCACGCTGGGCGAGGTTTGGTGGAGCCTTGCCAACCTCAAGACCGTGCGCTTTTCGGACGAGGACATCGCCGCGATGGAAGCGGCCCTGGCCGACGAGGGTATCTCGGCGGAGGACCGCTGGCATCTCGATTTCGCGCTGGGCAAGGCGTTCGAGGATCGCGGCGAGCCGGAACGCGCGTTCGCGCACTATGCGGCGGGCAATGCCCTGCGCAAGCGGCGCATGCCTTACAAGGCGGAGGATACGACCGCGCAGGTCGACCGGATGATTGCCGCCGCAACGCCTGCGCTGCTGGCCGGTGCTGCGGGCACGGGCTGCCCCGCCCGCGATCCGATCTTCGTGCTCGGCATGCCACGCGCCGGGTCCACGCTGGTCGAACAGATTCTTGCCAGTCACAGCCAGGTCGAAGGCACCAGCGAACTGGGCGACATCGCGCTGCTGTCGCGCAGCGTGGAGGACTTTCCCGCGGGCCTCGCCACGCTTTCGGGTGACGATCTTCGGGCCTTGGGCGAACAGTACCTCGATCGCACGCGCATCCAGCGCCACACGGCGAGGCCGCTGTTCGTCGACAAGATGCCCAACAACTGGCTCTACGTGCCGTTCATCCGCATGATCCTGCCCAATGCCACGATCATCGATGCGCGCCGCCATCCGCTCGCCTGCGGCTTTTCCAATTTCAAGCAGCACTTCGCCCGGGGGCAGGGGTTCACCTACAGCCTCGACGACATGGGCCGCTATTATCGCGACTACGTGCGGCTGATGGCCCATGTCGACGCCATCGCGCCGGGCGCCGTGCACCGCGTGATCCACGAAGCGCTGCTCGATGATTTCGAAGCGGAAGTGCGCAAGCTGCTCGCCGCCTGCGGCCTTCCGTTCGAGGAAGCGTGCCTCGCCTTCCACAAGACCGAACGCGCCGTGCGCACCGCCAGCTCAGAACAGGTGCGCCGCCCGATCAACCGCGACGGAGCGGAAGCGTGGAAGCCCTTCGAACCCTGGCTAGGTGAACTGAAGGCCGCGCTCGGCCCGGTGCTCGATGCCTACCCGCAGGTTCCGCTGACATCGTTGTAATTTCGCCACGCCCGTGGACGAACGATAGTTTCAAAGCGTTGCTATCTTGACCGCCCGCCCTTGCGCGGCGCACGCTTGTTATTGGACAAAGTCATAACAAGGGTGGGCAAATATCATGAGGATGTCCCGCAAGGCGCGGATCGCACACGGCCTCCTTCTCGCATCGGGCGCGCTGCTGGCCGCACCGGCTCTCGCGCAGGAAGCGCCACAGGCGCCGCAGGCCGATAACGCAGCGGCGGCCGACGGGCCCGACGTCATCATCGTCACCGCGCAGAAGCGCAGCGAAAACCTGCAGAAGGTGCCGATCTCGATCCAGGCGCTGGGCGAAGCAAAGCTCGAACAGCTCAACGTCAGCAACTTCAACAGCTACACCCAGCAGCTGCCTTCGGTCGTCGCGCAGTCGGCCGGCACCCCCGGCACGAACGTGATCTACATGCGCGGCGTCGCCTCGGGCGGCGATGGCAACCACTCGGGTTCGCTGCCCTCGGTCGGCGTCTATCTCGATGAACAGCCGGTCACCACGGTCGGCGGCAATCTCGATGTCCACATCTACGACGTTGCCCGCATCGAAAGCCTGTCGGGGCCGCAGGGCACGCTCTACGGCGCCTCGTCGGAAGCGGGCACGCTGCGCATCATCACCAACAAGCCCGATACCAGCGGCTTCTACGGGCGCGTCGATGGTGAAGTGAACACCGTCCACAAGGGCGGGCAGGGCGGCAAGCTCGAAGGCATGATCAACGTGCCGTTCTCGCAGACGGCGGCGCTGCGCGTGGTCGGCTACTACCAGCGCGATGCCGGGTTCATCGACAACGTCGCCGGTTGCCGCAGCTTCCTGCCCGAAGGCGATCCGCTCGGCTGCCCGCCATCGAAGAACGGCGGCATCTCGGTCGACAATTCAGCCTTCGTGAAGAAGGACTACAACGACACCGAAATCTACGGCGGCCGCGCCGCGCTCAAGGTGGATCTCGACGACAACTGGACCGTCACGCCGACCGTGATGTACCAGGATACCAAGAGCCACGGCTCCTATGGCACCGATGCCCGCGTGGGCGACCTTGCCGTGCAGCACTTCTTCCCCGAATACCGCGACGACAATTTCTGGAGCGCGGCACTCACCATCGAAGGCAAGCTCGGCAACTGGGACGTGACCTATGCCGGCTCCTACATGGAGCGGAAGACCTACTCGTCCAGCGACTATACCGACTACGCCGAAACCTACGACCAGCTCTATGCTTCGTACGGCGGCGTCGCCAGCTACCTCTACTTCCACGATGCGGCCGGCAACACGATCGACCCGCGCCAGAAGGTGATCGGCACCGATCACTTCAAGAAGATCAGCCAGGAACTGCGCATCGCCTCGCCGTCTGACCAGCCGCTGCGGCTGGTGGCGGGCGCGTTCTTCCAGCGCCAGTCGAACGCGATCCACCAGGATTACCAGGTCGCGAACCTTGCTCCCGAACTTTCGGTCAACGGTTCGCCCGGCACGCTCTGGCTCACCCAGCAGGAACGTGTCGACAAGGACTACGCCGCGTTCGGCGAACTGACCTGGGACATCACCTCGAAGTTCTCGGTGACGGGCGGCGCGCGCCTGTTCAAGTACGACAACTCGCTAGTCGGCTTCTTCGGCTTCGGCCGCAATCCGGGGGCGAACGGGCTCTACGATGGCTCGCCGCCCAACGCCGTGGGCAGCAACCGCACCGGCGTGGCGCAGTGCTTCACCGAATCCGGCCAGCGGCTCTATGACCGCGATACCGACACGTACGCCACGTCGCGCGTGCTGTTGCCGGCGGTCGTTTCGGGCAGCCCGTGCACCAACCTGGGTGTCTATGAAAACGGCAAGGTCAAGCCGGTCGTCGCCAAGGGCGATGGCGTGACCTGGCGCTTCAATGCGACCTACAAGCCCACCGACACGCTGATGATGTACGCCACCGTGTCCAAGGGCTTCCGCCCCGGCGGCCAGAACCGGCGTGGCGATTTCGGCGCCTACCAGCCCGACTACCTCATCAACTACGAACTGGGGCTCAAGACCACGCTGGGCGGCGTGCTGCGGTTGAACGCGGCGATCTACCAGCAGGACTGGAAGCACTTCCAGTTCGCCTATCTGGGGCCGAACAGCTTCACCGTCATCACCAACGGCCCGAACGCCCGGATCCGCGGTTTCGATATCGATGCCGGCTTCAACATCGAACGGCTGAGCGTGAACGTGGCGGCGGCCTATACCGATGCCAAGACGAGCCAGAACCTGTGCGCGGTGTTCGATCCGACGTTCACCTGCGCTACCTCGTCGGTTCAGGCGCCGGCCGGCACCCGCCTGCCGATCACCCCCCGGTTCAAGGCGACGACGACGGTGCGCTACACCGTGCCGGTGGGCGAAGCGAAGGTCTATGGCCAGTTCAATCTGGCCTACCAGTCCAAGGCCTCGTCCGATATCCGCGTCGACTATGCGGCCAAGCTGGGCGAGCTGCCCGACTTCGCCACGGTCAATCTCTCGCTCGGCGCGGACTGGCCGAATTACTCGCTCGAACTCTTCGTGCAGAACCTGCTCGACGAGCGCGGGCAGCTGTCGCGGTTCGTGCAGTGCGGGGCGTGCACCAGCCGGCCGTACTACGTGCCGATCACGCCGCGCACGATCGGCTTGCGCGCCGGCGCGAAGTTCTGATCCGTCGCGCTCGCTCGGCTGAAGGGGCGGCTACGGCTTGTCCAGCACGTAGCCGAGCGAGCGCACGGTCCTTAAGGGGTAACCCGCGCCCACTTCGCGCAGCGCGCGGCGCAGGCGGCTGACCCAGGCATCGACGGTGCGTTCGTCGATCGGCTGCTCGTTCTTGCCCAGCGCGCCGATCAGCTGGGCGCGGCTGAACACCTTGCCCGGCTGTTCCATCAGGTAGCGCAGCAGGCGCAGCTCGTTGGGCATCAGCGCGATTGGCGTGTCTTTCCAGCGGGCCTGCAGCGCGGCAAGGTCGAGCGTCAGGTTGCCGAGCTGCAGCGTCCGGCCCGGCGCCTCCCGCTCGGGAATCTGCACCGAAAGCACGCGATCCAGCACCGTGCCGCGGTCGACCGGCCCGACGATGTAGTCATCAGCCCCGGCGCGCAGTGCGCGGCGCTTGGCCTCGGCTTCGTCCTCTTCCAGGATCATCGTCACGTGGGCCTGCTCGGTCACCGGATCGCAGCGCAGGCGGCGGCACAACTCCAGGCCCGACATGTCGGGCAGGACCCAGTCGACGAAGGCCCACGGCTGGCCATCGAGCAGCGGGATCGGGCTGCCCCAGCGCCAGCGGTGGAACTGCACCTTCAGGTCGCCGTGGACGAACGGATCGTGCCCGCCGGGCAGCGTTTCGGTAAGCAGGATGTCGATCTGGCGCATGGGGTCCCGCAACTTGAGGCGAGGCCTATCTGTCGTGATTTTGTGACGCTTGCATGACGATGAAGGCTGCGGCGGCCGCTTGGCGCGATGGCGCAGTTTCCCGTTCGCGCTCGCCGTGTTCGGTGATAGCTTCCGATAATAATTTCTTGTGAACGGGGGCGTGCATGAAGAAGTGGATGATGGCGGCGTCGGTTGTGGCGCTGGCAGCGGGCGGCGTGGTGCTGGCGGCGGCAGGGGGCAGCGGAGCGACGGCCAGCGCGGTTTCAAGCCTCGTCACGCTGGCGAGCCGGGGCGGCGGGGGCGGCGCGACGGGCGTCCCGGCGGCCCGGGCGACGACCGGCACAGGCCGGCTCATCCTGGCAGCGGCGGGCAAGGGCATTCCCGACAGCTGGATCTGCGTGTTCGCCAAGGGCGCGGTCGAACGCGCCGCCGTGCGGACCGCGGCGCAGGGCGCGGCGGGTTCGGTCGGGGGCAAGCCGGGCCATGTCTATGACGCGGTGCTCGGCGGCTTCTCGATCACGCTGCCGCAGCAGGCGGCGCAAGTGCTGGTGGAAAAGAACCCCAACATCGATCACTGCTCGCAGGACCAGGTGGCCGAACTGGTCAAGCCGATCGAAGCGAGCGCCAAGCCTGGCGGTGGCGGCGGTTCGACCGAGACGGTGCCCTGGGGCATCACCGCGGTCAACGGCGGGCAGGCCTATACCGGCACTGGCCGGGCGTTCGTGGTCGATACCGGCATCGACCTGACCCACCCCGATCTCAATGTCGATACCGCGCTCAGCGCCAACTACGTCACCCGCGAAACCTCGCCGCAGGACCTGAACGGCCATGGCACCCACGTGGCCGGCACGATCGCGGCGATCGGCGGCAACGGCAAGGGCGTCGTCGGCGTTGCGGCCGGCGCCAAGGTGGTCGCCATCCGCGTGCTCGACCGGCGCGGCAGCGGCGCCTATTCGGACGTGATCGCGGGCGTCAACGCGGTGGCGGCCAAGGGCAAGCCCGGCGATGTCGCCAACATGAGCCTGGGTGGGCCGATGTCTACCGATCTCGACACCGCCGTGTGCCAGGCGGCGGCGACCGGCGTGCTGTTCGCGATTGCCGCGGGCAACGACGGGGCGGATGCCTCGGGCTATTCGCCCTCGCACGTCACCTGCGCCAACACCTTCATCGTCGCGGCCGAACAGCAGGGCAATGTCTGGGCGAGCTTTTCGAACTACGGCCAGCCGCCGGTCGATTACATCGAGCCTGGCGTGAACGTGCTCTCGCTCTGGCTCAATGGCGGCACCAACACGATCTCGGGCACGTCAATGGCGACGCCGCACCTGGCCGGCCTGCTGTTGTGGGGCACCGGGGTCAAGGCGGGTGGCACGGTCACCCGCGTGGCGGGCGACGTCTACACGCTCGGCGTCCACTGAGCGCCTGGTGCCATCACGGTTCGGGGAGGGGGGAAGGGGTCGCTTCGGCGGCCCCTTTTCCGATTCGGCACAGGGCAGGGGGTTGACGGGGTTTACACGGTCCAAGAGCTAAATCCGGCCGCCTCGCCCGCTGATCGCGAGTACTGGCACAAGACCTTGATTACCGACGATTTCAACGAGCGAGGAGGGCACTTCTAGCGCATCCTGCGCCTGTAGGACAGCGCTTGCCCATCTTGTATATGCAACGCCTATACTGACGCGTGCGTCAGCTTTATTCGGTAGAGCGTTTCGAGCGCCATCGCCGTGGCGGCGGGGCCGGTATCGCCGACGCGTTCGAGCTCCAGGTCATGCCGTGCCGCGAAGCGCTGCATCATGCCCTGCGAGGCGAGGTTGTCGTCGGCAATGGTCAGGGTGACGGTAGCGACGCCAAGCGCCCGCGCTTCGTCCAAGAAGGCATCGAGCAACCGCTGCGACAGTCCCGTCCCCCGCTCGCCCTCGCGCAGGCCGACCTGCCAGAGCAGCATGGCGCTGCCTTCCGGCGCGCGCATCGCGGTAAGTAACCCCACCAGCCTCCCGTCTCGCTCGGCAACGAGGAGCAGCCCGGCATGGGCAAGCGCCCAGTAGGTATAGGGCGTGTGCAAATCGAGCGTGCCGGTATCGCGCACGAGATCGAGCAGCGCGGGCACGTCGGCGGCGGTAGCGTGGCGGATGTGGGGTTGGGGGAGGGGCATAGTTCGCGGCCTAGAGAAGGTTAAGGCGTCCAGTAACTGACGGTAGTGTTCGAGGGGCGGTGTAGCAGGTCTGGCATTGGGACTTACCGGTCATTAGACAGCGCGCCTTCGGGCGGCAGCTTTCGTTTGTACCAGACAATATCCGAGCCGCCTCAGCTTAACGAAAATGGAGGCTTGACGATAAATCTATCTAGGTAGAGTAAATGATACATGCCCCGAAGACGCGCGCTTTCCCCCCATGCAAAGACGGTCCTCGCCGTTCTCCTCGACGCAGCCGACCAATGGTCGCACGGCTATGAACTGGTGCGGCTTGCGGGCGTGAAATCCGGGACGCTGTATCCGCTCCTGATCCGCCTGGAGGCGCAAGGCTATCTCGAAGCGGAATGGCAGCAACCGCTGGAAGGCGGGCGTCCGCCGCGACATGCGTACCGACTGACGGCAAGTGGCGTGCAGCTTGCCCGCGCCAATCTCCCCGCCCAAGCGCTGGCGCCCGCCTCGCCACGTCGGGAAGCGACGACATGAGCACCGGCCTTCGCCGCTCGCTCGCCAATCTCGCGTGCCGCACGCTGCAAGCGACGCTGCCCCCCTCGCTGCAATCCTGGGGATGGGCGATCCGATACGAGACGGCAGGCATCTCCGACGACACGACGGCGCTGCTGTTCGCGCTCAACAGCCTGTGCGGGCTGTTCCCCCGCGTGATCGCAGCGCAGGTATTTCACCCAGTCGCCGCCTTGCTCGGCGGTGCTGCGATGCGCAGCCCTCGCGCGCTTGGCATCCTCTGCGCGACTGGTGCCGTCCTCCTTGGCCTCGTCTATATGGCGGCCGCCGGCGCACCGACGCGCTATCTTTGGGTCAACGCCGCCGCGCTGGTGATCGGCCTAACGATGCTGGCGGTGCTTGGTCGCGCGGTCACGGCAGAACGATGTTCGGCGGAGGCCGCCATCATCGCCATGGCGGGTGCCTTGCTGGCAACGGCGTTGCTCGGTGCCGACGTCGAGGGGGCTGTGCGTTGGGTCTATATCGGCGGATTGAGCGTGCAGCCCAGCCTTGTTCTGCTGCCGATGATGCTCGCCCTGTTCGCGAGAACCCGAAGCACGCCCGCGACGGTGGGCATCATCGCGGCCGCTCTTGCCATGGCCCTTCAGCCCGACCGGTCGATGGCTGCAATGCTCGCATTATACCTCGCAACGCTCGCGGCCATACGCCGGGACCCGTACGTCCTCACCGCGCTTGCGGCCAGTGTGATCGGTTTCGCGCTAACGCTTGTTCGCGCCGATCGGCTGCCGGCGGTCCCGTATGTCGATCAGATCCTGTATTCGTCCTTCGACGTGCATGCCGTCGCCGGCCTGGCGGTGCTGAGCGGTTCGGCCCTGCTCCTGGTTCCGGCGATCGCCGGTTGGCGCCGCGACCCCGACAACCGCGCGACCTATTCTGCCTTCGGTGCGATCTGGTTGGTCGTGATTCTGGCCGCTGCCCTCGGCAACTATCCAACGCCGGTTGTCGGATACGGCGGCAGCGCCATCATCGGCTACGCATTGAGCCTTCTGGCCCTTCCGAAACGCGCAGGCGCCCGTGCCGGGGGCGCTGCCTGGGCGCGTGACCCGGCGGATGGGACAGCGTCCGATCGACACCTTCTCATTGCACTGGCCTGATCGCATGTCTCTGCCCGAAACCCGCGGCAAGCTCCGCCGCATGGTCGCCAACATGGTGCGCCGTCCCTACCGATACTGGCTCGTCGCCGCGTTGATCGTGAGCCTGCTCACTTACGCGTGGGGCCAGATCACGCAGCGGCGTGGCGATCAGGTCGTTTCCTTCGATCCTGCGACACAGACGTGCGGCACGGATGGATCGCTTCGTTACTGCATCTATCGGGACAGGCGGGGGACGAACGGCGACATCCTCTACCATCTCCATGGCAGGGGCCTCGACGAACGCATCTGGAACGACGACACATACCTCACCGCGATGGTGCAGAGCGAATGGCAACGGAACGCCGCGTTGCCCCCAACCGTGGTCGAGCTGTCCTACGGATCTACCTGGCTGCTGACCCCGAAGGGCGAGAAGGCCGACAGCGGCTTGCTGGACGACATGATGCGTCGCTTGCCGGCGATAGAGGCGAAGGTCGGCCGTCCTCAACGACGCCTGCTGCTGGGGGAATCGATGGGCGGCCTCAACGTCTTGATTGCGGGCCTGTCCTATCCCACGCGCTTCGCCAAGGTCGCAGCGCTCTGCCCCGGCGTCTACACGGTGTCACCATTCGCCACATTCTCGGAGATCCGCGCGTCGGCAAAACGGACGGGGGCCGACCCCAAGATGATCTTCGGAGTTTGGATGTTGGCGCGCAAATACGCGGCGAACAACGCGGAATGGCAGCGTGTCTCGCCGCTCACGCTGATCGAGCGCGCAGGCCCGAGCTACCCAGCGCTCTACCTTTCGAACGGCCTGTACGACGCCTATGGCAATTTCGAAGGCACCCAGCGCCTTGCCGACAGAGCGCGGGGTCGCGGCGTCAGGACGGAGTGGCATCCGATCTATGGCGGACACTGCGGCACCGATGCAGCATCTCTCGCAGCATTCCTTGTCTCGGACTGACCTGCATCAACGCAACTTGGCGGGTTCCAAACCGCTGATTGCCATTTCGAATCGGAGATCGAAGATCGCTACGCTTCCAGCTCGTCGTGACGTGCTCGTTGGAGGAACGCGTTGACGGTTACAACTGGGGGCGAACTGCCAGAGCGGAACAACGGTTTCAGGCCGCTGCCGCCGACGGAGCGACTAGGGCTGCCTATGGCCGCTTTCAGCCCGAGCGGTCGTTCCCATCCGCTGACAGGAAGGGCGCATTCTGGTCGTAAGCAGCCGCGATTCTGTCTCCTGTCAGGTTGATGACGCGAACCTGCGAAATGTTGCAAGAAGTTCGTCTCGCAAGTTGATGCGCCTCGTGGCGCTTTCATCCAGAGCCAGCCCTGCAAACGAAAAAGGCCGACCCATCGGGCCGGCCTTTTCGTCAGGTCTCGGGACTAATTATCAGCCTTCGACGTGTTCGGCAAGGACGGTCAGGCCCTTGTCGCCCACTTCGGCGAAACCGCCCTGGACCTTGATTTCTTCCGGGCTTGCCCCCGCCGCGCGGTAGACGCGGATGGTGCCGTCCTTGATCGTCGACATGAACGGCGCGTGGCCTTCCAGCACGCCGAATTCACCGTCGGTGCCGGGCACGACGACCATGTAGACTTCTTCCGAACGGACCTGGCGGGCCGGGGTGACGAGTTCGAAGTGCAGCGACATCTGTGGTCCTTCGTGAAACTGGGCGGCGTGAGACGGGGCGGCGGGCCACCCCTCTCCCAACCCTCTCCCGCGAGGGGAGAGGGCCAGTGAGCCTTAGGCCTCGGCGGCCAGCTTCTTGGCCTTTTCGACCGCTTCGTCGATGCCGCCGACCATGTAGAACGCGGCTTCGGGAAGGTGGTCGTATTCGCCGTCGACGACAGCCTTGAACGACTTCACGGTGTCTTCCACCTGGACGAACTTGCCCGGGATGCCGGTGAACACTTCGGCGACGTGGAACGGCTGCGACAGGAAGCGCTGGATCTTGCGGGCACGGGCGACGGTGAGCTTATCTTCTTCCGAAAGCTCGTCCATGCCCAGGATCGCGATGATGTCCTGCAGCGACTTGTACTTCTGCAGCGTTTCCTGAACGCGGCGGGCGGTGTCGTAGTGCTCCTGGCCGACGATCGCGGGCGAAAGCACGCGGCTGGTCGAATCGAGCGGGTCGACCGCCGGGTAGATGCCCAGCTCCGAGATCGCGCGGTTCAGCGTGGTCGTCGCGTCAAGGTGCGCGAACGAGGCGGCCGGGGCAGGGTCGGTCAAGTCGTCCGCGGGAACGTAGATCGCCTGCACCGAGGTGATCGAGCCCTTGGTGGTCGAGGTGATGCGTTCCTGCAGCTGGCCCATGTCGGTGGCGAGCGTCGGCTGGTAGCCCACCGCCGAAGGAATGCGGCCGAGCAGCGCCGACACTTCCGACCCCGCCTGGGTGAAGCGGAAGATGTTGTCGACGAAGAACAGCACGTCCTGGCCTTCCTGATCGCGGAAGTATTCGGCCATGGTCAGGCCCGACAGGGCGACGCGGGCGCGGGCGCCCGGCGGTTCGTTCATCTGGCCGAACACGAGCGCGACCTTGGAGCCGTCCGAAGTCGGGTTGCCGTCGGCATCCTTGGCGATGACGCCGGCGTCGAGGAATTCGTGGTAGAGGTCGTTGCCTTCACGGGTGCGTTCGCCGACGCCCGCGAAGACCGACACGCCGCCGTGGCCCTTTGCGATGTTGTTGATCAGTTCCTGGATGAGCACGGTCTTGCCCACGCCCGCACCGCCGAAAAGGCCGATCTTGCCGCCGCGCGCATAAGGCGCGAGCAGGTCGATGACCTTGATGCCGGTGACCAGGATCGCCGCTTCGGTCGACTGGTCGATGAATTCGGGTGCCTTGGCATGGATCGGGGCGGTCTGTTCCGCGCCGACCGGGCCACGTTCGTCGATCGGATCGCCGATCACGTTCATGATGCGGCCCAGCGTCTTGGGGCCGACCGGAACCGAGATCTGCGCGCCGGTGCTGGCCACCGCCTGACCGCGGGTCAGGCCGTCGGTCGAGTCCATCGCGATGGTGCGGACGGTGTTCTCGCCCAGGTGCTGCGCGACTTCGAGAACGAGGCGGTTGCCGTTGTTGTCGGTTTCAAGCGCAGTCAGGATCGGCGGGAGCTCGCCATCGAAGGTCACGTCGACGACAGCACCGATGACCTGGCTGATCTTGCCAGTGGTGCTGATGACGGGGGCGGTTGCCATGCGTCAGTTCCTTATCTTTCTTCGCTCGGCCCACACGTGTGGCGAGGCCGAGGCATCGGTCCAAAGCGGCAGTTGAGTCGGCGTGCCCCTAAGCACAACCTGGCGCTTGCGTCCACTGTCGATTGCCGGGCTGGGCACGCAGTCGCGGATAAGCCGTGCATTGGTATGCACGATCTTTCGCCATGGGCGAGGCAAAGGGGCGGAATTGCATCATTCCTGCGGCACGTTGGAAAGCACGCGTGTCTTGAGCAGGGTGGCGGGATTGCCGCGGTACACGCCGTAGGCCTGCGTCGATTCAAACAGCGCGCCGCGCGCGGCAAGGACGCTGCCTTCGGCCACGGTGACGCCCGGCCCGACGAAGGCTTCGGCGGCGATCCAGCTGAGCCGTTCGATCGTGACCGGCCGCAGCACGAGCTGGAAGTGGAAGTCGTTGACGCGGTGGGTGCTGGCGCAGACGTGGGCGCGCTGCGAGATGGTCACGTCATCGCCGATGGTGATGCGCCCCTGGTTGTAGAGCCGCGCGCCGGGGCCGACGGTGACGTTGCGCCCGCACGCCAGGTTGCCGGGGTGCCAGATCGAGACCGAGCCATAGATACGGCACCTGGGACCCAGCTGGGCCCCGAATGCGCGCAGCACGAGCGCGCGCCAGGCATGGAGCGGGGGCGGGGTCCAGCGGCACAGCAGCAGCCAGGCAAGGCCCCAGACGATCCGGAACAGGCGATTGCCAAGCGAGAACGAGGGCCCGCCTTCGCGGTTGCCGGTTGCCTCTGCGGAAAGCGGTTCGGCCACGGTCTCGGCTCCAAAGAGAAAGGCCGGAGCAAGCCCCGGCCTTTTCGTTCGATCAGAGCGCTTCGGCGCCGGCGATGATCTCGATCAGTTCGGTCGTGATCGCCGCCTGGCGGCTGCGGTTGTACTGGATGGTGAGCTTGTTGATCAGCTCGCCCGCGTTTCGCGTGGCGTTGTCCATCGCAGTCATGGAGGCGCCCTGTTCGGAAGCTTCGCGTTCCAGCAGCGCACCGAACAGCTGCGTGGTGACGTAGCGCGGCAGCAGGTCCTCGAGGATTTCCTCTTCGCTCGGTTCGTATTCCACCACGGCGCCACCTTCGGTCTTGGCGACGGGCGCCGGGACCGGGATCAGCTGGGTCGTGACCGGGTCCTGCGACAGCGCGGTGCGGAACTTCGGCGCGACGAGATGGGCGACATCGAACGCGCCGGCTTCGAACATGGCGATCAGTTCGTGGGCGATCGCGCTGGCTTCGTCGAAGCCGGGCGTGCGCACCAGGCTGGTGTCGAAGCTCTTGGCGATGGCGCCGGGGAAGTCACGCTTGATCGGCGCGCGGCCCTTCTTGCCGACGAGGTAGAAGGTCACGTCCTTGCCCTCTGCGGCAAGCGCGCGGGCGCGCAGGCGCGCTTCCTTGACGATGTTCGAGTTGAGACCGCCGCACAGCCCCTTGTCGGTGTTGACCACGACGAGGAGGTGGCGCTTGTCCGAACCCGTCCCGCGCATCAGCAGCGGACCGTTGTTCTGGCCGGCGACCTTGGCGGCGAGGCTGCCCATCACTTCGGCAAGGCGGCTGGCGTAGGGGCGCGCGGCTTCGGCCGCGGCTTGCGCCTTGCGCAGCTTGGCCGCGGCGACCATCTGCTTGGCCTTGGTGATCTTCTGGGTCGACTTGACCGAGTTGATCCGGCCCTTGAGTTCCTTGAGTGAAGCCACTCTATCGGTTCCTCTAAATCGTCACCCCGGACTTGATCCGGGGTCCCGCTTGGTTCTGCCCCGCAAGAGCGGGACCCCGGCGCGGAGGCCGGGGTGACGGGAAAAGGGCGTCAGGCGAACTGCTTGCCGAAGGCGTCGAGCGTTTCGATGACCTTGGCCTTGGCGGCATCGCCCAGGTCCTTGCTGTTGCGGATCTCCGCGAGCAGTTCGGGCTTGTCGTTGCGCAGGTGGTGCAACAGCTCGGCTTCGTATTCGGTGACCTGCGACACGGGAATGTTGTCGAGGTAGCCGTTGGTGCCGGCGAAGATCACGATCGTCTGCTCTTCGAAGGCGAGCGGGCTGAACTGCGGCTGCTTGAGCAGCTCGGTCAGGCGCGCACCGCGGTTGAGCAGCTTCTGGGTCGAGGCATCGAGGTCCGAACCGAACTGGGCGAACGCGGCCATTTCGCGGTACTGCGCGAGCTCCAGCTTGATCGAGCCGGCGACCTTCTTCATCGCCTTGGTCTGGGCCGACGAACCGACGCGCGACACCGAGAGGCCGACGTTGATGGCCGGGCGGATGCCCTGGTAGAACAGGCCGGTTTCAAGGAAGATCTGGCCGTCGGTGATCGAGATCACGTTGGTCGGGATGTAGGCCGAAACGTCGCCCGCCTGGGTTTCGATGATCGGCAGCGCGGTGAGCGAGCCGGCACCGTTTTCGTCGTTCATCTTCGCGGCGCGCTCGAGCAGGCGGCTGTGGAGATAGAACACGTCGCCGGGGTAGGCTTCGCGGCCCGGCGGGCGGCGGAGCAGCAGCGACATCTGGCGGTAGGCCACAGCCTGCTTGGAAAGGTCGTCGTACACGATCACGGCGTGCATGCCGTTGTCGCGGAAGAATTCGCCCATGGTCGCACCGGTGTAGGGCGCGAGGTACTGCAGCGGCGCGGGCTCCGAAGCGGTTGCGGCGATGACGATGGAGTATTCCATCGCGCCGTTTTCTTCGAGCTGGCGAACGATCTGCGCCACGGTCGAGCGCTTCTGGCCAACGGCGACGTAGATGCAGTAGAGCTTCTTGCCTTCGTCGTCGCCCTTGTTGACGTCCTTCTGGTTGATGAAGGTGTCGATCGCGACGGCGGTCTTGCCGGTCTGGCGGTCACCGATGATCAGCTCGCGCTGGCCACGGCCCACGGGAACGAGGGCGTCGATCGCCTTGAGGCCGGTCTGCACGGGTTCGTGCACCGACTTACGCGGGATGATGCCCGGCGCCTTGACTTCCACGCGCTGGCGGGTGGCGTTCTCGATCGGGCCCTTGCCGTCGATCGGGTTGCCCAGAGCATCAACCACACGACCCAGCAGGCCCTTGCCGACGGGAACGTCGACGATGGTGCCGGTGCGCTTGACGGTATCGCCTTCGCGGATTTCGGCGTCCGAGCCGAAGATCACGACGCCGACGTTGTCGGCTTCGAGGTTGAGGGCCATGCCCTTCACGCCGTTGGCGAATTCGACCATCTCGCCGGCCTGGACCTTGTCGAGGCCGTGGATGCGGGCGATGCCGTCACCGACCGACAGCACCGAACCGACTTCCGAGACCTGAGCCTCGGCGCCGAAGCTGGCGATCTGGTCCTTGATGACCTTGGAGATTTCAGCGGCGCGGATTTCCATGTTCAGTCCTTCCTGGAACCTTGTACGGGCCGATTAGGCCTTCATCGCCTGGGCGAGAGAATTGAGACGGGTGCGGATCGAGCTGTCGATCATCTGGCTGCCGATGCGCACGACCAGACCACCGAGGATCTCGGGATCGACCGAAGCCTTGACCTTCACGGTCTTGCCTTCGCGGGCGGCGAGCTTTTCGGTGAGCGCGGCCAGCTGCGAATCGTCGAGCGGGTGCGCGGTGGTCACTTCGGCGGTGACTTCGCCGCGCATCGCGGCGGCGATGGTCACGAAGGCGCGGACGACATCGGGCAGCGCCGACAGGCGGCGGTTGCCGGCGAGCACGCCGAGGAAGTTCCTGGTCAGCGGCGAGAGCGCCAGCAGGTTCGCGACCGCATCGACCGCGCGGCCAGCCGCATCGCGGCCGATCTGCGGGTTGCGGATCAGCGCGGCGAGATCGTCCGATTCGCGCACCGCAGCGGCGAGCTTTTCGAGATCCGCCTCGACAGCGGCGACGAAGCCCTGCTCGTTCGCCAGATCATAGAGCGCCGAAGCGTAGCGCCCTGCCAAGCTGGCCGTAATGCCGCCGGAAATCTCCACGCGCCTGTGTCCCCTTAGTACCGATGAGCCGGGCAGGCACTCATGCCGCGCGAAAAACACGCGACGGCCCGCAGACGGGGCGCGCCTAGCAACGTCGACCCCATATGACAAGAGAGCAGATGCCGCCGGACCGTCTCGCCTGTGCAGACGTATGCGCGCGGGGTGCGCGTCGGGGTTCGTCTTTGCCGGTTTCGGGCTTGCCGAACTGGGGCGCTTGTGTGCGAGCCTGGGGTGCGCCGTCGAGGAAAGGGCAGCCCTTCGACAGGCTCAGGGCGGGCGGGGGTGGTGGGGGAGCGCTTGGGTTTCGCGGGCTGCTGTCTGTCCCTCAGCCCCCCATCCTGAGCTTGTCGAAGGACCGTCCAGCCTTGGGTCCCACAGGGCCGGGGAAGGAAGGTCCGCGACAAGATTCAGGGCTGGCGGGGGTGGCGCTCCATCAGGGCGTCGGCTGACAGTTGTAGCGCATGCGTTCGTTGGGCTCGGCCGGCAGCAGCGCGGTGATCGCCGCTTGTGCCGCGCCGAACTGGCGCGCGGCGTCTTCACCCGCACCGCAGGCCGGGGCGACGATCTTGGCGCGGGCGGCGCGGGCCTGGTTCATCGCGTCCAGCCCCATCAGGAAGCGTTCGACGGTGTAGCCGCGCGTTGCCGGGTCATAATGCGTGACCGAGATCGTGTCCTCGCCATTGGGGACGAGCACGCGGCTCCAGCCGTTCTCGGCCAGGCCATACTGGGTGCGACCGTTGACGCAGCCGTCGGCGCTCCAGTCGAGCGGCACATCGGTGATGTCCGACACGGTGACGCGGCTGCGCTGCGCATCGATCACGCAGGTCATCTTGCCGGTGCCGTTGGCGCGCGCAGGCAGAGCGGCATCGCTGGCCGATGCGCTCGCGTCCGGGGCGGCGGCGAGATCGGCGGCGCGTTCATCGATGCTGGTGAGCGAGGGGCGCAGGAACCAGGCGACCACCGCGCCGAGCACCAGCAGGCCGGCCACCGCGCCGAACATCTTCATCGCGCGGGATTCGCCGCGCTGGCCCTGCATGAACGCCCAGCCGCCCATGGCGAGCGCGCCCACCAGCAACAGTGCGGCAAGCGCCAGGCCGTTGTCGCGTTCGGACAGCACGGCAAGCTCCGCATCGCGGCGCGCCTTGTCCTGCGCGCGCTGGCGGGCTTCCAAGCGGGTCTGTTCCTCGGCGGCGGCGCGGGCCTGATCGCTCATCGCGCGGGTGGCATCGGCGCGGTCGAGATCGGCGATCGAGGTGCAGGGCAGCCCGCTGGTGTGCGGCTCTACCCCGGCCTGGCGGAGGAAAGCGGCAAGCTCGCGCATCGAGATGGCGAAGAAGAACGACGAATCGGTGCCGTTGTCGCTGACCGTGCCGAAGCTGTTTACGCCGACGACGCGGCCGCACGAATCGAGTAGCGGTCCGCCCGAATTGCCAGAGCCCAGGGGCGCGGTGTGCAGGATGGTGTCGAACTGCTTCGATGAGCGCCCGGCCGAGACATAGCCGCGCGTCTTCACCGCGGCCTGCGGCGTGACGAGGTCGGCCATCGACAGGCCTTGCGCCATGTCGACATTGCCGGGGTAGCCCACGGCGAAGACTTCGGCGCTGTCCTGCACCGCGCCGGGATAGATCGTGGCGGCGGGCAGTATCCCTTTGCCGTCAATGCGCAGCAGCGCGAGGTCGTTGCGCGGGGAATAGGCGACAAGCGTGGCCTGCACGCCGGCGCGGCCTTCGGGCGGGACGACGCCGACCAGCAGCGAATCGTCATTGCGCAGCTGTTCGACGACGTGGGCGTTGGTGACGACAAGGTTGGGCGCAACGGCAAAGCCGGTGCCGTGGCCGACCATGCTGGCGCGGGTGCCGTCGGTCTGCAGGATCACCACGCGCACCACGCTGCGGCTGGCGGCGGCGATGTCGGCCGGGTCGGCAAGCGCGGGGCTGCCAAGCAGCACGAGGCAGAGGGCGGCGAAAAGGCGGGCGACCGTTCTTGTCATGCGCGGACTTCTTGCCGCCTTTCGCTTTGACCGCAAGCGGCGGGACGCGGACGCGAGGTGGAGCGCATAGTCTTTTCGGCAGGAAGGAGACCTGTCATGTCGAAGATCATGAGCGAGGCACTGGATGACGAGGAATGCTGGAGCGCGGTGCTGCTGCGCGACCGGGCGTCCGACGGGCGCTTCGTGACGGGCGTGCTGACCACGGGGATCTATTGCCGGCCAAGCTGTGCGGCGCGGCATCCCCGGCGCGAGAACGTGCGCTTCTTCGCAGACGGCGCGGCGGCGCGCGCGGCGGGACTTAGGCCATGCCTGCGCTGCAGCCCCGACGACGTGGCGCGCGATGAACGCGCGGTGCTGGCAGCGATTGCGGCGATCCGCAGCGCGGGCCAGCCGCTGGCGCTTGCCGATCTCGCCGCGCAGGCAGGCTATTCGCCGACGCATTTCCAACGGGTGTTCGCGCGCCACACCGGCCTTTCGCCCGCCGCCTATGCCCGCGCGCTGCGCGCCGAGCGGACCGCCGAGGCGCTGAGCGGCGAGGAGAGCGTGACGGGCGCCATCTACGAAGCGGGATTTTCAGGACCGTCGCGGTTCTATGCGGCGAGCGAGGGGAGGCTGGGCATGGCGCCATCGGCGTGGGTCAATGGCGGGGCGGGGGTGACGATCCGCTGGGCGGTGGTCGAAACATCGCTGGGGGCGATGCTGGTGGCCGCGACCGACAAGGGGGTTTGCCGCCTCTCCTTCGCCGAAGGGCCCGATGCGCTGGCTCGGCGCTTCCCCAAGGCCGAGCTGGTCGAAGGCGGCGAGGACTTCGCCGCGCTGCTGGCGCAGGTCGTGGCGGCGGTCGAGGCGCCGGGCAGCGCGGCGCACATCCCGCTCGACGTGCGCGGCACCGCGTTCCAGGAGGCGGTGTGGCGCGAGCTGCAGCGGATCCCGCCGGGCGAGACGCGCAGCTATGCCCAGATCGCGGCCGCGGTGGGCAAGCCCGGCGCGGTGCGCGCGGCGGGCAGCGCCAACGGGGCCAACAACGTCGCTGTGCTGATCCCCTGTCACCGCGTGGTGCGATCGGACGGTAGCCTTGGCGGCTATGCCTATGGCCTTGCGATAAAGCAGGCGCTGCTCGATAAGGAGGTCGGACGCGACGTAGGGGGGTAACCATGGCCACTTCTGCGCGCGATCTTGCGCCTGGTACGTTTTCACGCATCCTTGCCCATCCGCTGACCTTGCTGATCCTTGGCGAGGCGCTGGTCGGCTTCCCGGCGATCGTTCTCGCCAGCTTCGGTCCCAACCAGATCCGGGCGATCAACCCGGCGCTGGTGTTCCCGTTCACCGTCGCGGCGGTAATGGCGACGTTTCTGGCGTACCGCGCGTTCAAGCGATGGATCGAACGCAAGCCCGATGGCGAACTGCCGCTCGGCATGGGTTCGCTGAAAGAGGTGACGGGTGGCTTCGCGCTCGGCGTTGCGCTGTTCAGCCTGCTTGTCGGCGCGGTTGCGCTGATGGGCGGGCTGAAGGTTACCGGCATGGGGCACGGCACGATCTTCTTCCCCATTGCGGCGATGTCGCTTGCGGCGGGGGTCAACGAGGAAGTGATGTTCCGCGCCATCGGTTTCCGCTTCGTGGAAAAGCTGGGCGGCAGCATCGTCGGCCTGTTCGCCGCCTCGCTGTTCTTCGGCGTGGCGCACCTTGCCAATCCCGGCGCGTCGCTGTTCGCGGCGGTGGCCATCGCGGTCGAGGCGGGCATCCTGCTTGGCGCGGCGTACATGGTCACGCGGCGGCTGTGGCTGGCGGTGGGGCTCCACGCCGGCTGGAACTTCACCCAAGGGTTCATCTGGTCGATCCCGGTGTCGGGCAATCCGGCGGGCGATGGCCTGTTCCTGACCGAACGCAACGGCCCCGACTGGCTGACCGGCGGCGCCTTCGGGCTCGAAGCGTCGGCGGTGACGCTGGTGATCGCGACGATCGCCGGCCTCATCATGCTTCGCATCGCGATCCGGCGCGGACACTGGGTGCCGTTCGGTTGGTTACCCCCAACGGATGAGGCGAAAAGCGCTTAACGCAGGGGCCGGTTTCAGGCAGGCTGCGAGCGAACGACAATCGGGGAGAGAAGCAATGGCCTTTGCACTGGAGCCGGGCTGGCCGCAGAGCTTGCGCGAGGCTTTCGCGCATATCGGGACGGTGACCAGCCCGAGCGTGGACGACATCAAGATCATGGCGCTGGTCGAGGCGGCGAGCGAGACACTCTACCAGCTTTCGGCCAAGGGCACCGAGCATCCCGGCGTGATCGACATCCTGCACAGCAACGGCCGCGAGGAAATGGTCCACGCCCGCCGTGCGGCGCAAGTCGTCGGCCTGCTCGGCGGTGGCGAGTTCGAGCCGCCGGAGGCTGAGGACAATCCCTATCTCGCCGCCGCCGATGACCTGCCGGTAGCAGCCATCACGCCCGAAGGCCTGCGCAAGCAGGCGCAGGGCGAATTCGGCGGGCAGGCGCTCTACGAGAGCTGGGCCGCGCGCATCGACAACCCCCAAGCCGCCGCGCTGCTGCGCCAGAACGGGGCTGAGGAAGTGGACCACGGGAACAGGTTGCTGGCGGCGGCGGAACTGCTGGAGGGGTAGGGGAGCTGGTGTCCGGAAGAAGGTCCGCATTGCCTTCCTCCCGTCACCCCGGGCCTGACCCGGGGTCCCGCTGTTCCGACGAGGTTGCAGGAAGAAAGCGGGATCCCGGGTCAAGCCCGGGATGACGGCGTGTTGTTCAAGGGCCGACTGTGTGGATTGTTAGCGGACTACCAATAGAACACCCTATCCGTCGCCCCGTGCTTGACACGGGGCTTGGCTATCCTTGCGACCCTGCACTTGCCAATCTGGCCCGATGGAAAAGGTCGGCTGGGTCACGATCATGGCGAACAGCTTCTGCGGCGGGATGTACGTCGGTGTCATCTCGGATCTGATCCGGCGCGTGCGGCAGCACCGCGAGGGTCAAGGCTCGATCCACGCCAGGGACTTCGGCAAGACAAGCCCTGTCTATGCCGATCGCCACGAGGAAATCGAGCTCGCGACTGCGCGCGAGAAGCTGGTCAAGAAATGGCGCCGGGAATGGAAGTTCGCGCTGATCGAAGCGGACAATCGCGATTGGCTGGACAATTGGGACCAGTGGTATCCGGCGGCGGTTGCGCAAAGCGCGAGCACAAAGCAGCCAAGCCCCGTGTCAATCACGGGGCGACGAGGAATTTGGGTGGGGATTTGCCCTTCAACTAAAGGCAACGGTAACCATAGACACCGGATACCTCGCGCAATCGGCCCGCTTTGGCTCTCCATCGCACTGACCAGATTGTTTGGCAGTTCAGGTTGCCGCGCTGGATGTCAGCAGACCGATATCCGTTACCTGTTTGGGGCGACACTATGAAACCGGCGTGGCGCAAGTCTGCGACTGCAGTCTCTTCAGAAGAGCCGGCTGGATAGGCAGCCTTTACCCGCCTGTCGAACTCCGGCTCTGCGTCACGGACATCGGACGGCAACTTGTCGGCGATCGGCGGTAAAGGCTGGTAGCGAGAAGAACTACAGCCGGACAACGATCCGAATAGAACAATGGCTGCAAAACACCTCATGTGTACCAGCCTACTGCAACGCCCAATGACCGCAACTGGCGGAAGCGGCTATCCCCTACTCCCGCGCCCAGCCCGGTTCCGCCGGTTCCAGCGTCGCCAGAAACGCCTCGGCGCTCTCGATATATTCGCGCTGCTTGTCCGCGGTCATGCGGCGCCAGGTGGCGTAGGGCTGGAACAGGCGGGGGTTGCGGGCGAGCTTGCTCTCGTTGCGGGCGAGGAAGTGCCAGTAGAGCGCGTTGAAGGGGCAGGCGTCCGGGCCGGTCTTGACCTTCACCTTGTAGGCGCAGGTGCCGCAATAGTCGCTCATCCGGTCGATGTAGGCGCCGCTCGCGGCATAGGGCTTGGAGGCGAGGCGGCCGCCGTCGGCGTGGAGCGCCATGCCGGCGACGTTGGGCAGTTCGACCCATTCGTAGGCATCGGCATAGACGGTGAGGAACCAGTCGGCCACCTCTTGCGGCTTGAGCCCCGCCAGCAGCGCGAAGTTGCCCAGCACCATCAACCGCTGGATGTGATGGGCATAGGCATTGTCGCGCGTGGTGCGCACGGCTTCCGACAGGCAGCGCATCTTCGCCTCGCCCGTCCACCAGAAGTCGGGCAGCGGGCGGGTGGCATCGAGGAAATTGGCCTCGGCCATGGCGGGCATGTCGAGCCAGTACATGCCGCGCACGTATTCGCGCCAGCCGATGATCTGGCGGATGAAGCCCTCGACCGCCTCGATGGGCGCGCGGCCTTCGTGGTACTCGGCCTCGGCGGCCCGGCACACGGCGAGCGGATCGAGCAGGCCGAGGTTGATCGCGGGCGAAAGCAGGGCGTGGAACACGAAGTCCTGCCCCGCGACCATCGCATCCTGCCAGCGACCGAAGTGGGGCAGGCGCTGTTTCAGGAAGTGGGCGAGGAGCCGTTCGGCGTCCGCCCGCGTTACCGGCCAGTTGAATGCATCCAGAGTGCCGAAGTGGCGGGCGAAGCGGCTTTCCACCATGGCGATCACGTCGCGCGTCGTGGCATCGGGGGCGAAGCGTGGCGGGCTGGGGAAGCTGGCGCCCTTTTCCGGCCCGGCGCGGTTTTCGGCGTCGAAGTTCCAGCGGCCGCCGACGGGCTTGTCGCCTTTTATCAGCAGGCCGGTCTTGCGGCGCATGTCGCGGTAAAAATACTCCATGCGCAGTTCGCGCCGCGCGGCGGCCCATTCGTAGAAATCGGGCAGCGGGCAGACGAAGCGCGTGTCGGCCAGGATGCGCAGGCGGACGGGCAAGTCCTCGCGCCATTGCTCCATCGCTTGCCGCAGGCGGTATTCGCCCGGCTCGGTCACCTGCACGCCGCGGGCATCGTGCCGGGCGATGGCGCGCGCGACTTCGCCGGTGAGGCTGCCCGAATTGCCTTCGTCTTCCAGCCGCACGTAATCGACCGTCCAGCCCGCCTGCCGCAGCTCGGTGGCGAAATGGCGCATGGCCGAGAGGACGAGCGCGATCTTGGCCTTGTGATGGCGCACGTAGGTGGTCTCGTCGGCGACTTCGGCCATGAGCACGACGGTATCGTCAGGCGTCCGGTCGGCGAGGCTGGAAATCGCGGGCGAAAGCTGGTCGCCCAGGATCAGCACGAGGACCGGGCCCTGCTTGTCGTTGCTTGTGGTCATCCGAGCAGTTCCCGCCACTGGCCGAGCACGGCTTCCAGCGTCAGCGCGGGGTTGGCGCTGACCTGCGGCCGCGCGCCATCGCGCCAGGCGCGCACCCGCGCGACGACGGCGCCAAGATCGCGCGCATCCAGCCGCTCGTCCGGCGTCAGCAGGTCGACCGCCGCGCCGAAATCGTGCGCCAGCGCGGGCGTGCCGAGCGCGTGCGCTTCGGCAAAGACCAGCCCGAACGCCTCTGGCACGACCCATTGCGGGTAGAACAGGCACAGCGCGTCGGACAGCTGGCGATGAAGTTCCGGCTGGGGCAGCGAGCCCATCAGCACGATGCCGTCGCGATCAGCGGGCAGGTCCTCCTCGCGAATTGGATCGTAGCGCGGGCTGGCGAGGTGCAGGCGCAGCGAGGGCATCTCCGCCCGTGCGGCGGCGAACGCGGCAAGGATCATCGGCAGGCGGTCGGTCGGGCTGGAGCAGTAGACCAGCTTGTCGCGATCGAGCGGCGGTCGCGGGTCGGGCGGGTACACCACCACCGGGTTGGGAATGACCCGGATGCGTGGGGAAGGCGGTCCGGGCAGGCGCCGCTGGCGCCGCAGCGCCTCTGCCTGGTTGGCGGCGTGGAAGGGCGAAAGGCACAGGCGGGTAATGCCGGCTAGGCCGTGGAGCAGCGCTTCACGGTCGGCCTTGAACGAGGGCGGCGGCAGTTCGGCGTAATCGATCGAATCGTGGTTCCACAGAAAGATCGGCGTGCGCAGGGCAAAGCGGCGCAGGCGCGGGGCAAGTTCATCGTGGCGCTGGACGACGATGGCATCAGCGGCGCGGGCAAGCTGGCGCAGGGCGCTCCACGGATGCCAGCGCACGTCGCCGCCATCGCGCGGCTCCTTGCGGACATATTGCACCACGTCGACATGATGGGTGGCGGCAAGGCCGCAGGCGATGCGCACCAGCGTGGTCTCGCTGCCGCCGATGGCGGGGCCGGCCTGGCCGAGCGCGCGATCGTCGTAGACCGCGCCGCCGAAGGTTTCGACGAAAAGGATGCGGCGTCGTGCGGGGCCGGGGGAACGCATCACACGAAGCTATAGGGATCGACGTCCACCGCAACCCTGACACCGGGGGCAAAGCGCAAGGGATCGAGCCATTCGCGGATCACGCGCTGCAACTCGGTCGAGCGGCGGGCGTTGATCAGCAGGCGATAGCGATAGCGTCCGCGCAGCAGCGAAAGCGGCGCGGGCGCGGGGCCCAGCACCAGCACGTCCTTCAGGCGCGGCGCGGTGCCACCGATGGCGCGGGCGGCATCGCGGGCCTCGGCCTCGTCCTCGGATGAGACGATGATCGCGGCCCAGCGCCCGAACGGCGGGGCGTTTGCCTCGCGCCGGGCTTCGGTCTCGGCGGCGTAGAACGCGTCGCGGTCGCCGCTCGCCAGCGCCTCGATCACCGGGGCTTCGGGATGGCGGGTCTGGATCAGCACTTCGCCCGGCTTTTCACCGCGCCCGGCGCGCCCGGCGACTTGGGCGACCTGCTGGTAGGTGCGCTCGGCCGCGCGCAGATCGCCGCCTTCCAGCCCCATGTCGGCATCGACCACGCCGACCAGGGTAAGCTCGGGAAAGTGGAAGCCCTTGGTGACGAGCTGCGTGCCGACGATCACGTCGATTGCCTTCGCTTCGGCCTGCGCCACGAATTCGGCGGCCTTGGCGGGGCTGGTCAGCGTGTCCGAGGTGACCAGCGCGACGCGCGCCTGCGGCAGGATCGCGGCGACTTCATCGGCAATGCGTTCCACGCCGGGGCCGCAGGCGACGAGGCAGTCCTTCTCGCCGCATTCGGGGCAGGCGTCGGGCGGGGGCACTTCGTAGCCGCAGTGGTGGCAGGCAAGGCGGCGCGAAAGGCGGTGTTCGACCAGCCAGGCCGAGCAGTTGGGACACTGGAAGCGATGGCCGCAGGTGCGGCATAGCGTGAGCGGCGCATAGCCGCGACGGTTGAGGAACAGCAGGCTCTGTTCGCCCTTGAGCAGCCGGTCCCTCAGCGCATCGACCAGCACGGGGGCGAGCCACTGGCCCCGGGGCGGCTGCTGCTCGCGCAGATCGACCACGCGGATGTCGGGCAGGGTCGCGCCGCCGAAACGGCTCGGCAGGACGAGCCGTTCGTAGCGCCCGGCCTCGGCCATCTGCAGGCTTTCGAGCGCGGGCGTGGCGCTGGCCAGCACAACCGGCACGCTTTCGAAATGGGCGCGCATCACCGCCACGTCGCGCGCGTTGTAACGCACGCCATCGTCCTGCTTGAAGCTGATCTCGTGCGCTTCGTCGACCACGATCAGGCCCAGCCGGGCAAACGGCAGGAACAGCGCCGAGCGCGCGCCGACCACGACGCGGGCCTGCCCGAAGGCGACCTGCCGCCAGGCGCGGCGGCGCTCGGACGATTTGAGCGAGGAATGCCAGGTGACCGGCGGCACGCCGAAGCGCGCCTCGAACCGTTTAAGGAAGCTTTCGGTCAGCGCGATTTCGGGCAGCAGGACAAGCACCTGCCGCCCAGCTGCGATGGCGGCAGCGATGGCTTCGCTGTAGGTTTCGGTCTTGCCCGAACCGGTCACCCCGTCGAGCAGGAACGGGCGGAATTCGTGCGCCTCGACCGCGGCGACCATCTTGGCGGCGGCTTCGGCCTGCTCGGCCGAAAGATCGGGCTCGGCATGGCGCGGATCGGGCGCGGGATAGGGGCGGTCACTATCGACCAGCACGGCTTCGAGGATGCCGGCATTGACCATGCCGCGCAGTACCGCGTCGGACACGCCCGCGATCTCGGCCAGTTCGCGGATGGTGCCCTGCTGTCCGTTCAGAAGATCGAGCGCCTGCGCGCGCTGCGGGGTAAGGCGCGCCGGTTCGTGCCCGGTCAGGCGGTATTCGGTGATCGTTCCGCCGCCGCGCAGCGCCGCACTGCTAGACAGCGCCATCCGCGCGACCGAGGCGAGGCTTGTGACGTAGTAATCTGCGCACCATTCGATCAGCCGGCGCAGCGGGGCGGCCAGCGGCGGCACCGGCAGGACCTGCAGCAGCGGGCGCAGCTTCGCATCCGGAACCTCGCTGGCGGGCAGCCGTTCGGCCTCCCAGACAACGCCCACGATCTGGCGCGGCCCCAGCGGCGCAACGACCACGCTGCCCGGCTCCACCGTCATGCCTTCGGGCACGCGATAGTCCAGCGGCCCGAGGGCGGCGTTGAAGACAAGGCAGCGGACGCGGTTCATCGTGGGGACTGCATATGGCGGGCATGAGCGGGCGGTGAAAGCCCGCGCGGCAAAAAGAGGAGACATGGGCATGGCAGCAGTGCTGACCCGCAGGGGATGGATGATCGGCAGCGGCGCGCTGGCCGGAACGGCGGCGCTGAGCCTGGCGGGATGCGCCAGCTATGGCGGCTTTTCGCTGACTGAAGTGGTGCGGCACCTACTGCAGGCTTCGGCCAACCGGGCGTTCGACCGGCTGCTGGCGCCCGGCGGGTTCTATGATGACCAGATGGCGCGGCTGGCATTGCCCGAACAGCTCGGCAATCGCGGCGGCATGCTGCAGCAGCTGCTGACCGGGCCGCTGTTCAAGGACCGGCTGGCGCGTGCGTTCAACGACATGGCGGAGCGCGCTGCCTATCGCGCCGCGCCGGCGGTGACCGAGGCGATTCGCGGGATCGGTGTGCGCGATGCGCTGGCGCTGGTGCGCGGCCGCCCGGACGAGGCGACCAACTACTTGCGCGGCGAGATGTCAGGACGGCTGATCGACGTGATGTTCCCCGAATTCGGCAACCTGCTCCACGCAACGTCGGACCCGCTGGTGGGCCAGGCGCTGCAGGTGGCGACCGGCGTGGACGTCAATGCCATTGCCAACGATCTGGCCCGGCAGGCCGACGACGCGATCTGGCGGGCGATCGGCCGCGAGGAAGCGGAAATCCGCCGCGATCCGCGTAGCACGCGCGATCCGCTGCTCGAACGCGCGTTTGGCGGAGGTTAGGGCGGTGGCGGCTGAGTGAATTGACGAAAAGGCCGCTATCGGGGAAGGGCGGCGCATCATGACCGCTGCTGCCTCCCCGTTCACCGTCGCCGCGCTTTACTGCTTCACGCCGTTCCAGGATACGGCGGCGCTTCAGGGGCCGCTTGAGGCGATTTGCCGCGCGAACCGCGTCAAGGGCACGCTGCTGCTGGCGCACGAGGGCATCAACGGCACCATCGCTGGCCCGGACGCAGGCATTGCCGATGTGCTGGCGCATATCCGCGCACTGCCGGGCTGTGCCGACCTCGACGTCAAGCTGTCCCATGCCTCGGCCATGCCGTTCCACCGGCTGAAGGTGAGGTTGAAGCGCGAGATCGTGACGATGGGCGTGCCCGACATCGATCCGCGCGCCAGCGTCGGGACCTATGTCGATGCGCAGGACTGGAACGCGCTGATCGCCGATCCCGACACGATCCTGATCGACACCCGCAACGACTACGAAGTGGCGATCGGCACCTTCGCCGGTGCGATCGACCCCAAGACCGCCACATTCCGCGACTTTCCCGGCTGGTTCCGCGCGCACCGCGATGAACTGCTGGGGGAAGCGCGCCGGCCCAAGGTCGCAATGTTCTGCACCGGCGGCATCCGCTGCGAGAAATCGACCGCGTTTCTGCGTCAGGAAGGGATCGAAGAGGTCTACCACCTCAAAGGCGGCATCCTGAAATACCTCGAGACGGTGCCCGAGGACGAAAGCCTGTGGCGGGGCGAATGCTTCGTTTTCGACGAACGCGTCGCCGTGGGCCACGGCCTGCGCGAGGGCAGCCACGGCCTGTGCCGTTCGTGCCGCCGCCCGGTGAGCGAGGCCGACAGGGCATCGCCGCTCTACGAGGAAGGGGTGAGCTGCGCCGCCTGCTACCCGGAAAAGACCGACGCACAGCGCGCTTCGTATCGCGAACGGCATCGGCAGGAAAAGCTCGCCGCGGCGCGGGGCGTGCGCCATGTCGGCGATCCGGGGACGCCCGCCTGAACGCCGCCTAGCGCACGGTTTCGGGAATGGTGAAGTAGCGCGTGTTGCGCCCCAGCGTTTCGCCCACGCGATCGAGTTCGGCCCGCGCCACGGTGCGCAGGTGCACCTCGTCCGGCCCGTCGAACAAGTGCAGCGCGCGGCCCCAGGTGTAGAAGTAGGCGAGCGGAGTGTCGCTCGTCAGCCCCATTGCCCCGAACACCTGGATCGCGCGGTCAAGCACCCGCGTCTGGAGCTGGGCGGCGACGAGCTTGATCGCCGATACGTCGACCTTGCAGGCCTTGTTGCCCCGCGCATCGAGCCGCGCTGCGGCGCGCAGCACCAGCAGGCGGGCCATGTCGATCTCCACCCGCGACTGCGCGATCCAGTCCTGGATGTTGGCATAGCCGGAAATCGCATGGCCGAAGGCGCGGCGTTCGAGCGCGCGTTCGCACATCAGATCGAGCGCGAGTTCGCATTGGCCGATGGTGCGCATGCAATGGTGCACCCGCCCCGGCCCCAGCCGCGCCTGCGCCAGCGCGAAGCCCTGTCCTTCGACGCCCAGCAGATTGGCGGCGGGCACGCGGCAGTCGCGGAACACCAGTTCGCACTGCCCCTCGATCGCGGAGTGGTGCAGGATCGGGATGTTGCGCACCACGGTCAGGCCCGGCGTGTCCATCGGCACGATGATCATCGAATGGCGCGCGTGGCGCGGCTGCACTTCGTCGGCATCGCTCACGCCCATGACCACCGCGAACCGGCACAGCGGGTGAAGCGCGCCGGTGATGAACCACTTGCGCCCGTTGATCACATAATCATCGCCGTCGCGGCGGATCGTGGTGCGGATGTTGGTGGCATCGGACGAGGCGACGTCGGGCTCGCTCATCGCGAAGCACGAGCGGACGCTGCCGTCGAGCAGTGGGACCAGCCAGCGGGCTTTCTGTGCTTCATTCGCATGAAGATGGAGAAGTTCGATGTTCCCGCTATCAGGCGCATTGCAGTTGAACGCCTCCGAAGCCCAGGGCAGGCGGCCCATGATTTCGGCGAGCGGCGCGTATTCGAGGTTGGTGAGGCGAGTGCCGGGCTCGTCGTCACGCAAGCCGGGCAGGAACAGGTTCCACAGACCGTCGGCGCGGGCGATCTGCTTGAGCGGCTCCATGATGTGCAGGGGGTATCGCCCGGCGGCGACCTCGGCATTCCATTCGGCGTTGTAGGGCAGCATGTAATCTTCGAGGAAATCCTCGACCTGCCGCCGCAATTCGTTGACCCGCGCGGAAAATTCGAAGTTCATGACGATCGCCCCCCTTTGCCGTGAGGGTTGGCGCGATCAGGCGGCGGGATCATTGTCCTGGATCAAGCGGCCCCGCAGCGCTTGCCGTTCGGCGAGCGGACGATGGCCCGTCATGCGCAGGTAGAAGCGCGAGAACCACGAGGGATCGGCAAAACCGAGGTCTTCGGCGATCTGCGCTACCGTGGCGCTGGTGTAGCGCAGGCGGCGCTGCGCTTCGAGCGCGAGGCGGCGGTTGATCAGCACCTGCGGCGGCGCGCCCAGCCGGGCGCGGGTGAGGCGGGTGAGCGTGCGCACGGTCAGACCCATCGAGCGTGCATAGAATTCGAGCGGGCGCTGTTCGGCAAGGTGCGTTTCGACGAGGTGGCGGAACAGGCCCAGCCGGCGGTCGTCGCCGGGCGTGGCAGCTTGCCCGGCGATCGAGCGGACCAGCGCTTCGGCCAGCGCCTCGAACAGCGGGTCGGCGGTGGCGCCCGCGCTTTCGGCGATGTGCAGCAGTTCCCGGGTCAGCCAGTCAACCCGCGCGACGGCGTCGGCGGCGATCTCGCCCGAGCCGCCCTGCGCAAGAAAGCCGGGCAACGGATCGCCATCGCCGCGCCCGCGCCCGGCAAATTCCTGCGACAGCGTCAGCACGTGGCCGCGGGTGCCGGGATCGAAGCGGAAACCGTGGACCACGCCGGTCGGCACGACGATGAAACTGGGCGCGGGCAGGGCAAAGGGTGCGCCGTCGAGCGTGACGCGCGCATGTCCTTCCTGCACCACGAGAAGCTGCACGACGCGATCGTGGCGATGCGGCGCTATGGTCCAGTCATGGAGCGCGCTGCGTTCGGCGATCGTCTCGATATGCGCGAAACCGGCGGGGCTCTGCCAATCTCCTTCGCCATAAAGGGCAAACGTCGGGATCGCGGTGGGCTGGTTCATCGCATGTCCTGAAAATGCCAGAAGATTGACGTTGCCGTCCCTTCACCCCGGCAAGCGCCGATGTCAATTGCATGTCCATTGGAATGACGCGCCGCCGGCGAGCGGCCATCGTGGGGAGAGCCAGGCAATGAAGACCCAGGTTGCGATCGTTGGCGCCGGCCCTGCAGGCCTGCTGCTTGGCCATCTGCTCAAGGCGGAGGGCATCGACTGCGTCGTGGTCGAGCGCCAGAGCGGCGACTATGTGCTGTCGCGCATCCGGGCCGGCGTGCTCGAACAGATCACCGTGCAGCTGATGGAGCGGCTTGGCCTCGATGCCCGTCTCAAGGCCGAAGGGCTGATCGAGGGCGGTTTCAACCTTGCCGATGGCGAGCGACTGATCCGCATCGATTGCGAAGGCCTGACCGGCAAGACCGTGGTCGTCTATGGCCAGACCGAAATCACCCGCGACCTGATGGACGCGGCCGCCCCGCGCGGGCTGAACGTGATCTATGATGCGGGTGACGTGGCGCTGCACGATATCGAGAGCGATGCGCCTTATCTCACCTTTACCAAGGACGGGGCGGCGCAGCGGATCGACGCGCGCTTCATCGTCGGGTGCGACGGCTTCCACGGCCCCAGCCGCCAGGCGATCCCGGCGAGCGTGGGCAAGAGCTTCGAGCGCGTCTATCCGTTCGGCTGGCTCGGCATTCTGGCCGACGTGGCGCCGTGCAACGACGAGCTGATCTATGCCAACCACGAACGCGGCTTTGCGCTTGCATCGATGCGCAGCCCGACGCGCAGCCGCTACTACGTCGACGTGCCGCTGACCGAAAAGATCGAGGACTGGTCCGATGATCGCATCTGGGACGAACTGGCGCTGCGCCTTGGCCCCGATGCCGCGGCCAACATGACGCGCGGCCCTTCGATCGAGAAGTCGATCGCGCCGCTGCGCAGCTTCGTGTTCGAGCCGATGCGGTACGGCAGCCTGCTGCTGTGCGGCGATGCCGCGCACATCGTGCCGCCGACCGGGGCGAAGGGGCTGAACCTTGCGGCATCGGACGTGCACTATGCCTCGGCCGCGCTGACCGCCTTCTTCAAGCGCAACGATGCCGACGCGATCGCCGGCTATTCCGACAAGGCGCTGGCCCGCGTGTGGAAGTCCGAACGATTCTGCTGGTCGCTGACCAAGCTGATGCACCGCTTCCCCGAAGACGGTCCGTTCGAGCGGCGCATGCAGGTTGCCGAGCTCGACTACATCGCAGGCAGCCGCGCTGCGCAGCAGACGATCGCGGAAAACTACGTCGGCCTGCCGGTCTGAAGAGGACGAAGGGGCGGTGGGGACCGCCCCTTCGTTCGATCAGACGAGGGCGTTTGCCTCGGCGATGCGCTTTAGCACCATCGCGCTCGGCTTTGGCGTCCGCTTGAACGTTGTCCGGTCGAGCGTGCACAGCCCGAAGTGGATGCCATAGCCGAACACCCATTCGAAGTTGTCGATCAGCGACCAGTGGCAATAGCCGTGGACGGGCACGCCCTGGTCCATCGCAAGCTTCAGTTCGCGCAGCGCGTTCGGAATCAGCCATGCGCGGATGCTGTCATCGTCGCTTCCGACACCGTGCTCGGTCACGATCACGGGGATGCCCGTCGCTTCATGGGCATAGCGCACCGCGCCCGCCAGCGAGCCCGGCCAGACTTCGGCCCCCATCTTGTTGCGCCGCGCGTCGGCGGGGGCGGGGACCACGCCCTTGTCGTTCCAGACCTTGCGCTCGTAATTCTGCACGCCGATGAAATCGTCACCGCGGGCGGCACGCAGCCATTCGCCGTAATAGCGTTCGCGCATTGCGTCGCGCAGCGAGTTCCGGCCCACCGCCTGATCGTCCATCATCGCCAGGCTTACGCCCACGGGCAGGTCGCCACGCACCGCCTTGATCGCGGCTCGTCCCTGCTTGTGCCCTTCCAGCTGATGCGCGCGGAAGGATTTGGGATCGTCGATGTGCAGCGCGCTGCCCGCACTGAAGCGCTCCACGCCCATGGCGCGGGCGCAGGCCTTCAGCATCGCCTTGTCCTGGGCAAGAAGATCACCCGGCAGCAGTTCGGCGAGCAGCCCGGCAAGGTTGGGCTCGTTCAGCGTGGTCGCATGACCGATACCTTCGGCCAGATGACGGGCAGCGCGGTCGCAGTAGCGGGCGAACAGGGCCGGGGCTTCAGGATTGTGCCAGCCCCCGCGCCCGGCGAACCAGCGCGGGGTGGTGAAGTGGTTGAAGGTGACGATCGGGTGAAGCCCGCGCGCACGGCAGCCTTCGATCATCGCCTTGTAGTGATCGAGCATGGCGATCGAGAACAGGCCGGGTTCAGGTTCGATCCGCGCCCATTCGAGGCTGAAGCGATAGGTGTTGAGGCCGAGGCTCTTCACCAGATCGAGATCGGTCTGCCACAGCTCGAAACTGTTCGCCGCATCGCCGGAGGGCTCAACGAACGTGGTCGGCTTGACGTTCTCCATCAGCCAGGCATCGGCGTTGACGTTGTTGCCTTCGACTTGGTGAGCGGCCGTTGCCGAGCCCCACAGGAAGCCCTGCGGAAAGGCCGGGCTCGGCTTTGTGGCTTTGGCCTGCGCGACCAGCGGCGCGGCACCCAAAGCTGCCGCGCCGGCGATCAACGATCGACGATCGAGTTCCACTCTGCACTCTCCCCACTATAATAGAATTCAAATTCTGATTATGGTGCAGGCCGAGCTTTGGCAAGCCGTGTGGTCAGAGTTCCTCGGGCCAGTAGAGGCGCATCGGGTTGTCGATCAGCAACTTGCGCTGAAGATCGACCGTAGGCGCGATGCGCGGGATCATGTCGACGAGGTGGCCATCGTCGGGGATCTCGGTGTCCATGTTGGGGTGCGGCCAGTCGGTGCCCCACAGCACTCGATCCTGGTAGTCGGCCACCAGCGGCGCCACCGCAGCGGCAAAGGCGTTCCACGGATCGCCCGCGCCGCCCTCCTTGATCGCGTCAAGCCGGTCAGGGCAGGTGGCCTTGAACCAGATGTCGTCGCGGCTGTCGAGAAACGCGCGGAACGCCTTCATGTCCGCGCCGTCCGGCCCTTGCCGCACGTCGGGCCGGCCCATGTGGTCGATGACTAGGGGGACGGGGATGGCGTCCATGAACGGGCGCAGTTCTTCAAGGATGTCGGCCTCGAAGTAGATGACCACGTGCCAGCCCTTGGGCAGGCGGCGGGCGACTTCGAGGAACTTGTCCTTGGGCGCATCGTCGACAAGGCGCTTGAGGAAATTGAAGCGGATGCCGCGGATGCCGCCTTCGTGCAGGGCGTTGAGGTCTGCTTCCGAGATGGCGGGATCGACCACGGCGACGCCGCGCGCCTTGCCTTTCGACTTGGCGATGGCGTCGAGCGTGGCGGCGTTGTCGGTGCCGTGGCAGCTCGCCTGCACGATGACGTTGCGCTCGAAGCCGAGGAGGTCGCGCAGCGCGAACAGCTTGTCCGGGCCGGCGTCCTGCGGAAGGTACTTGGCCTTGGGCGAGAAGGGGAACTGCGCCATCGGGCCGAAGACGTGGCAGTGCGCGTCCACGGCGCCCGGCGGCGGGGTGTAGCGCGGCTTGCTGGGATTGGTGTGCCAGGAAAGGATGCGGTCAGAGGTCATCCGAATACAACTCCGTCCATCAGTTTGCGCGCGGTGCGCAGCAGGGCGGCGGTGCGGACCGCGCCGGTTTCGTCGGTTTCGAGCACGCAACTCATTTCGCCGGTCGGGTGTTCGACCGAGAGCGTCTTGCGGGCACCTCCGGGGATCTCGGCCACTTCGGCGGCGGGCGAGCCCGGGATCAGGCAGGCCGTGGCAACGCTGACCGCGCCGAGCACGCCGATGGTGGCATGGGCGCGGTGCGGGATGAAGCTGCGCACGGTGACCGCGCCGCCATTCTTCGGCGGGGCAACGAGCATCATCTTGGGCACCGACTTTTCCTTGACGTCGCCAAGGTTCATGCGTTCGCCGACGGCAAGGCGGATGGCTTCGATCCGGGCCTTGAGTTCGGTGGCATTGTCGAGCCAGTCGCGGTCTTCGTAGCCGGTGATGCCGAGGTCGGCGGCCTTCATCACCACGCAGGGCATGCCGTTGTCGATCAGCGTTACGGGCACGCCGTTGACCACGTCAACCGCATTGCTGGTGGGCAGCAGCGCGCCGCAGCTGGAACCGGCGGTATCGCGGAATTCGAGCGGTACGGGGGCGTGGGTGCCGGGGACGCCGTCGATGGCAGCAGTGCCGGTGTAGGTGACCTTTCCGTTTGGCGTCTGCACGGTGGCGACGGCGACCTGCCCGGTGTTTTCCATGTAGATCGCGACGCGGGTCTCATCGCCCGTCGCAGCGACGAGGCCGCGTTCGATGGCAAAGGGGCCGACGCCGGCAAGGATGTTGCCGCAATTCTGCGCATCGGTGACGATCGCCTGGTCGACGAAGACCTGCAGGAACAGGTAATCGACGTCGATGCCCTCGCGCTCCGATTTGGCTACCACCGCGACCTTGCTGGTCAGCGGATCGGCACCGCCCATGCCGTCGATCTGGCGCGGATCGGGACTGCCCATCACGGCGAGCAGGAAGGCATCGCGTGCGGCCGTATCGGCGGGCAAGTCGGACTTGAGGAAATAGCCGCCCTTCGAGGTACCGCCGCGCATCCATAGGCAGGGTGCGCTGTGCCCGGTGAAGCGGGCCTCAGACATACTTGAGGCCTTCCTTTTCGAGGCGCTCACGCATTTTGTACATGTCGAGCCCGAGCACGCCGGCAGCGAGTTTTTCGCGCTTTTCGCCCTCGTTGGCTTCGCGGGCCTGCGCCGCCTTCAGCACGGCTTCGGCATTGGCGCGGGGGACGACGCAGACGCCGTCGTCGTCGGCCACGATCACGTCACCGGGGTTGACCAGCGCATTGGCGCAGACCACCGGCACGTTGACGCTGCCCAAGGTGTTCTTGACCGTGCCTTGCGCGTAGATCGCCTTGGACCAGACGGGGAACTGCATTTCGGTGAGGTCGCGAACATCGCGCACGCCGGCGTCGATGACGAGGCCACGGCAGCCGCGCGCCTGCGCGCTGGTGGCGAGCAGATCGCCGAAATAGCCGTCCTCGCACGGCGAGGTGGGGGCGAGCAGGAGGATGTCGCCCGCCTTGAGCTGTTCGATCGCTACGTGGACCATCCAGTTGTCGCCGGGAGGTGCGCTGATCGTCACCGCGCTGCCGGCGACGCGCGCGCCACGGTAGATCGGGCGCATGTAGGAGGCGAGAAGGCCGGTGCGTCCTTGCGCTTCGTGGACCGTGGCGACGCCGCAAGCGGCAAGGCCGTCGATCACCGCAAGATCGGCGCGTTCGATGTTCTGGACGACGATACCCGACATGGGCAGCTCCTTATGCGGGGGGTCTATGTGCAGCGTTGCCTTCTGCCCCTCGCGCGGCGAGCGCTAATCCGATGTTTGCGCCTAGCTATAAGGAAATGCTAAGTGCGTTTGTGATGACTGCATCTGTCCCCAATATACGACACCTTGCCGCACTGGTCGCAACGGTTCGCTATGGCAGCCTGACGCGGGCGGCAAAGGCGGTCAACCTGACCCAGCCGGCGCTGACCCAGGCGATCGCGCGGCTCGAATCCGATCTCGGCTGCGTGCTGTTCGAACGCTGTACCGCCGGCATGACGCCCACCGAGGCCGCTTTGCTGCTTTCTCCGCGTGCCGAAGCCGCGCTGGCGCACATCGGCAGCTCGCGCGTGACTGCGACCCAGCTTCGGGCGTTCAGTGCGCTGGCGCGGGCGGGGTCCTATGCCGGCGCTTCGGAGGAAACCGGCCTGTCGGCCGCATCGCTCCACCGCGCGGTGGCGGACCTGGGGGTCGCGCTGGGGCAGCGGCTGGTCGACCGGCGCGGCCGCTCGATCCTGCTGACGCCTGCGGGCGAGCGCCGCGCCAAGGGCTTCGGCCTCGCGCTCGCCGAGCTGCGCAGCGGGCTGGACGAAGTGGCGGCTTGGCAGGGCAAGGCGGCGGGGCGCATCGTTATCGGCGCGATGCCGCTGTCGCGGGCGGCCTGGCTGCCGCAGGCCATGCTGCGCTTTCGTGCCGAGGCGCCTGCCGTGGCGCTTTCGGTGGTCGAAGGCAGCCATGCCGAACTGGCCGGTCCCTTGCGCGAAGGCGACATCGACCTGATGCTCGGCGCGCTGCGGGCGGACAGCGCGCTTGATGACCTGGCGCAGGAGCCGATGTTCGAGGACCGGCCGGCCCTGATCATGCGGGCGGGGCACCCGCTGGCGCAGGCAGCAGCTATGGATGGCGCGGCGCTGGCGCAATGCGAATGGATCCTGCCCGGGCGCGAGACGCCGTTGCGCGGTTATTGGGAAGTCATGATGCGCACGCTTGGCGTGGAGCCGCCGGCCATCGCCATCGAATGCGGATCGGTAATGACGATCCGCCAACTGCTGGTCGCATCGGATGCGCTGACGATCCTTTCGCCGGCCCAGCTGGCGGTCGAGCTCGACGCCGGTCTGCTGGTCGCAGTACCCCCGCCGGTGCCGGTCGCGCGGACAATCGGAGTCACCACCCGGCTGGGCTGGCGGCCCACCGCGACGCAGGCCCGGTTCATCGCCATCCTGCGCGAAGTGGCTGAAGAAGACTTCGCATAAAGTTATGAGGCGGGCGCTCTTCCCATTTGTGTGATGGCGGGGCGCGGGCGAGAGGCGGGGAATGGATATTCGCATCGCCCTTATCGGTTTTGGCGAGGCCGGCTCGACGTTCGCCAAGGCCGCGGGCTGGGAAGCAGGCGCGCTGGCCTATGACGTGCAGCCCGCGCGCCGCGTGGTGATGGAGGAGGCGGGCGTGATCGCCTGTGCCACTGCCGACTGCGCGCTGGGGGATGCCGATCTGGCGCTGTCGCTGGTGACGGCCGATTCCGCGTTCGATGCGGCGCGCGACTTTGCGGGCCTGCTGCGGCCGGGGGCGCTGTTCTGCGACATGAACTCGGTTTCGCCCGAGACCAAGCGCGCGGCGGCGCGGGCCGTGGAGGCGGCGGGCGCGCGCTACGTCGACGTGGCGGTGCTGGCGCCGGTCAATCCTGCGCGGATGAACGTGCCGCTGCTGGTGGCTGGCGCGGCGGCGGATGATGCGGCGCAGGCGCTGCTTGCAGCGGGCTTTGCCAACGTGCGCGTGGTTGGTGCCGAAGTGGGCCGGGCGAGCGCGATCAAGATGATCCGCTCGGTCATGGTTAAGGGCATCGAGGCGCTGACCGCCGAGATGATCCTTGCGGCCAACGCCGCCGGCGTGGCCGAGGATGTGCTTGCCTCGCTCGATGCCAGCGAACGATCGCAGAGCTGGTTCGAGCGCGCGGCCTACAACATCGAGCGGATGGCGACCCACGGCATACGCCGCGCCGCCGAGATGGAGGAATCGGCCAAGACTCTGGCCGATCTGGGCGTCGAACCGATGATGACCAGCGGCACGGTGCGACGCCAGCGCGCGCAGGCCGGCCACCCCATCGAGACACCGGCCAAGCCTGCCGCCAGAACTGAGGGAACGGTTGCATGACGATGATCATCGATTGCCACGGCCACTACACCGTGTTGCCGAAGGCGCACGACGCCTGGCGCGAGGCGCAGAAGGCGGCGTTCAAGGCCGGCACCGAATGCCCGCCGTACCCCGAGATTTCCGATGACGAGATCCGTGAGACGATCGAGGGCAACCAGCTGCGCCTGCTCAAGGAGCGCGGCGCGGACATGACGATCTTTTCCCCGCGCGCTTCGGCCATGGCGCCGCACGTGGGCGATCAGTCGGTGGCGGTGAAGTGGGCACAGGTGTGCAACGATCTCATCGCGCGCGTCGTCGGGCTCTACCCCGACATCTTCGCCGGGGTGTGCATGCTGCCGCAGTCGCCCGAGGCGGACATGACCAGCTCGATCGCCGAGCTGGAACGCTGCGTCACCCAGCTTGGCTTCATCGGCTGCAATCTCAATCCCGATCCCGGCGGCGGCCATTTCAAGCATCCGCCGCTGACCGACGAATTCTGGTTCCCGTTCTACGAGAAGATGGTCGAGCTGGACGTTCCGGCGATGATCCACGTGTCGGGATCGTGCAATCCGGCGATGCATGCCACGGGCGGGTACTACATCGCGGCCGATACGATCGCGTTCATGCAGCTGCTCGAAGGCGACCTGTTCAGCCGTTTCCCGACGCTGCGCTTCATCATCCCACACGGCGGCGGCGCGGTGCCCTATCACTGGGGCCGCTATCGCGGTCTGGCCGACATGCTGAAGAAGCCGTCGCTCGACACGCATCTGATGAACAACATCTATTTCGATACCTGCGTCTACCACCAGCCGGGCATCGACCTGCTGGCCGACGTGATCGAGAACAAGAACATCCTTTTCGGCAGCGAGATGGTGGGCGCGGTGCGCGGCATCGATCCGACGACCGGGCACTACTTCGATGACACCAAGCGCTACATCGACGCGCTCGACATCACCGATGCCGAACGTCACGCGATCTTCGAGGGCAACGCGCGGCGGGTGTTCCCGCGGCTCGACGCCCAGCTCAAGGACCGGGGCCTGTGACCGACCAGAACGACAGGTCCGTGCAGGACATCCACGAATATCTCGCCGAGTTCGACGATATTCCCGGAACGCGCGTCTATACCGCGAGCCGCGCGCGCAAGGGGTATCACCTCAACCAGTTCGCGATGAGCCTGATGAAGCCGGAAAACCGCGAGCGGTGGAAGGCGGGCGAGCGTGCCTATCTCGACGAATGGCCGCTGACCGAGGACCAGAAGCTCGCGGTCCTGGCGCGCGACTACAACCGCATGCTCGATCTGGGCGGGAACATCTACTTCCTGTCCAAGATCTTTTCGACCGACGGCATTTCGTTTGCGGAAGCCTGTTCGACGATGACCGACATGACCTTTCCCGAATACCGGCAGATGATGCTGGATGGCGGACGCTCTCCGGTGGGCAATCGCAGCATAAAGGGGGGCTTCTGACATGGCGCGCATTACCGCAGGCGTGGGGTCGAGCCACGTGCCGCTGCTCGGTGTCGCGGTCGACCAGGGCAAGAGCCGTGATGACTATTTCGGCCCGATCTTCGCCGGCTATGACTGGACTAGGGCCTGGGAGGCCGAGCAGAAGCCCGACGTGATCGTGCTGGTCTACAACGACCACGCCTCTGCCTTCGATGCGAACATCATCCCGACCTTCGCGATCGGCTGCGGCGAACGCTACAAGCCGGCAGACGAGGGCTGGGGACCGCGTCCTGTGCCCGACGTCGAAGGCCATGCCGACCTTGCCTGGCACATCGCGCAGAGCCTGATCCTCGACGATTTCGACATGACCATCATCAACGAGATGGACGTCGATCACGGTTTGACCGTGCCGCTGTCGATGATGTTCGGCCAGCCGGACCGGTGGCCGGTGAAGGTCATCCCGCTGGCAGTCAATGTCGTCACCTATCCCGTGCCGTCGGGCAACCGCTGCTGGGCGCTGGGCGAAGCGATCAAGCGCGCGGTCGAAAGCTTTCCCGAGGACCTCAACGTGCAGATCTGGGGCACCGGCGGCATGAGCCACCAGCTCCAGGGGCCGCGTGCCGGGCTACTCAACCGCGAATGGGACAACATGTTCATGGACCTGCTGGTCGGTGACAGCCAGGAGGCGCGGGCCATTCCGCACATCGAATACCTGCGCGAAACCGGCAGCGAAGGCATCGAGATGGTGATGTGGCTGATCATGCGCGGTGCGCTGGGGCGGGAAACCCGCTGCCTGCATCGTCACTACCACATCCCTTGCAGCAACACCGCCATCGGCCACCTTGTTCTGGAGCCAGTAGAATGACCCAACCTATCCGCATCGCGCTCGCCGGGGCTGGCGCCTTCGGCGAGAAGCACCTCGACGGCCTCAAGAAGATCGACGGGGTCGAGATCGTCTCGATCATCAGCCGCACCGGAGAGCAGGCCGCCGCGGTTGCCGCCAAGTACGGCGCGAAGCATTCGTCGACCGAGCTGGCCGATGCGCTGGCGCGCGACGACGTCGATGCGGTGATCCTGTGCACCCCGACGCAGATGCACGCCGAACAGGCGATCGCCTGCATGGATGCCGGCAAGCACGTACAGGTTGAAATTCCGCTGTCCGACAGCTGGGCCGATGCCGAGGCTGTGGTCGCCAAGAGCCGCGAAACCGGCCTTGTCTGCATGGTCGGCCACACCCGTCGCTTCAATCCTTCGCACCAGTACGTGCACAACAAGATCGTCGCGGGCGAACTGTCGCTTCAGCAGATGGACGTGCAGACCTACTTCTTCCGCCGCAAGAACATGAACGCCAAGGGTGAGCCGCGGTCCTGGACCGACCACCTGCTGTGGCACCACGCGGCGCACACGATCGACCTGTTCGCCTATCAGTCGGGCAAGATCGTTGCCGCCAACGTGCTGCAGGGGCCCAAGCACCCCGAGCTTGGCATCGCGATGGACATGTCGATCCAGCTGAAGGCCGAGACCGGCGCGATCTGCACGCTGTCGCTCTCGTTCAACAATGACGGACCGCTCGGCACCTTCTTCCGCTACATCGGCGATACCGGCACCTACATCGCGCGCTACGATGATCTGGTGAATGGCAAGGAAGAGCCGATCGACGTGTCGAAGGTCGATGTCAGCATGAATGGCATCGAGCTGCAGGACCGCGAGTTCGTCGCCGCCATCCGCGAAGGGCGCGAGCCCAACTCGTCGGTGGGCAAGGTGCTCGATTGCTACCGCGTGATAGGCGAACTGGCGAAGAGCCTCGAAGCGCAGGACGGCTGGTCCTAAGCTGATCGCGACGATCGCCTGGACTTGCCCGGTGGCGGTCCAGGCGTGGCGGCGATAGACTGCCGCCCATGCGTACCCCCGTTCCCGGCGAGACCGACCTGCTCGTCCCGCTGCACGAAGGCCTGTTCGAACAGCCGATGTGGCAAACCTTCCTGTCGCGCCTGCGCGCGGCGGCGGGCGCTGCGCAGGCGGCCATCGTCGTCATGGCGGCGAGCGGGGAGGACGTCATCGAAGTCCGCTCGGGGCAGGGAGGCGAAGGCTTTGCCCGCTTCCTGACCGAAGGGCATGCCGACGAATCCGCCCGGCTGCAGCTGATGCGCGAGGCGCGGGTCTATGCGCTGGAGGAGATCGTCGCGGCGGGCGGCCCGGCGCAAGCCGACTTTGCCGCAGACGTGCTGCGGCCGGCGGGGATCTTCGACTTGCGCGCCGTGCGCCTGCGCGAACCGGCAGGGCTCGATGGCTGGCTGATCCTGGCCGGGCGCGAGGAGCTGGGCGCGGCGCAGGGGCGGCTGCTGGCGCTGGTGGTGCCGCATTTCCGCGCCGCATTGCGCGCCTTTTCCGCGCTGGAGCGCGAACGTGCCCGCGCGCAGATCAGCGCCGAGGCGTTCCGGCGAATGAATTTCGGCTGGATCACGCTCGATGCCGCGTGCTGCGTGGTCGACATGGACTCGCAGGCCGAAAGCCTGCTCGCGCGCACATCGGCGATCCGCAAGGGCCCGCGCGGCCGCCTGCTGCCCGCCTCGCCCGAGATCGACCGCGCGCTGACCAGCCAGGTTCGCGCGCTCGCCGCCGATCCAGCCGCGCGGCCCAAGGCGCTGCATCTCAGTCGCGATCCGTGGATCGACCTGCTGGTGGCGCCGGTGCGGCTGCACGGCCTTGCCGGTGGCAACCAGCCGGTCGCCGTGGCCTATATTTCGGGAGACCGCAGTTCGAGCGCCGACCGGCGCGAGCAGCTGGTCGGGCTGTTCGGCCTGAGCCCCAGCGAAGCGCGACTGGCCTGGGCCATGGCGCAGGGGCTTGGCATTGCCGAAGCGGCGGCAGAGCTGGGGCTGACGGTGGAAACCGCGCGCAACTATTCGAAGAAGATCTACGCCAAGACCGGCGCGCGCGGGCAGGCGGACCTTGTCCGCCACATCCTGACCAGCGTGCTGGCGCTCGCTTAGGCGGAGACCCTCGCGACTTCGGAGAGAACCCGCTCGGCATGTTCCTTCCGGCAGATCAGCAGGTCGGGCATGTAAGTGTTGGCCTGGTTGTAGACCAGCGGGCTGCCGTCGATGCGGCTGCAGTGCAAGCCGTGGGCGAGGGCGACTGCGACGGGCGCGCAGGAGTCCCATTCGTACTGGCCGCCCGAATGCAGGTAGATGTCGGCTGTCCCCAGGATCACCGCCATCGCCTTGGCCCCGGCGCTGCCCATCGGCACCAGTTCGGCGCCGAGCGTTTCGCCTACCGCCAGCGCTTCCTTTGCCGGACGCGTTCGGCTGACCACCATCCGCAAGCGGTCGGGCGCGGCCGGCAAGGCACGCGGCTGGTCCGAGCGCAGGACGATCCCGGCTCCCGGCAGCGCGACCGCGCCGGTGGTGGCGACGCCGTCGATCGAAAGGCCGACGTGGACCGCCCAGTCAGTGCGCTCCTCTCCATATTCGCGCGTCCCGTCGACCGGATCGACGATCCAGGTGCGCGAAAAGGCGAGGCGGTCGAGGTTGTCCTTTTCCTCTTCCGACAGCAGCCCGTCGTCGGGGCGCTGCTCGCGCAGGGCGTGGCAGAGGAACTGGTTGGCGGTGGCATCGCCCGCCTTGCCCAGCGACTTGAGGCTGAGCACCTGGCTGTCGCGCACGGTCAGCAGCAGGCGCCCGGCCACTTCGGCCAGATGCGCGGCAAGGTCAGCGTCGGTCATCGCCACAAGTCAGCTCTCCGCCATCAGATCGTCGGCGCCCAGCCGAGCAGGTGGTCGACGATCCGTTCGGCCGCGTCTTCGGGGCTTTCCTTCGTGGTGTCCACCCGGATTTCGGGGCTCTCGGGCGCTTCATAGGGGCTGTCGATCCCCGTGAAGTTCTTGAGCTGGCCCGAACGTGCCTTCTTGTAGAGGCCCTTCACGTCGCGCGCCTCGGCCAGTTCGAGCGGGGTGTCGACGAACACTTCGAGGAACTCGCCATCGGCCAGCAGCTCGCGCACCATCTCGCGCTCGGCGCGGAACGGGCTGATGAAGGCGGTGAGGACGATGAGGCCCGCATCGGTCATCAGCTTGGCGACTTCGCCCACGCGGCGGATGTTCTCGATGCGATCGGCTTCGGTAAAGCCCAGGTCCTTGTTGAGCCCATGGCGCACGTTGTCGCCATCGAGGACGAACGTGTGCTTGCCCAGCGCATGGAGCTTCTTTTCGACCAGGTTGGCGATGGTCGACTTGCCCGAGCCGGAAAGGCCGGTGAACCACAGCACGGCGGGCTGCTGGTTCTTGAGCGCGGCGTGCGCGGCACGGCTGACGTCCATCGCCTGCCAGTGCACGTTCTGCGCCCGGCGCAGGCTGAAGTGCAGCATGCCGGCGGCGACCGTGGCGTTGGTGATCTTGTCGATCAGGATGAACCCGCCGAGCGTGCGCCCTTCGGCATAGGGTTCGAACACGATCGCGCGGTCGGTCGTGATCTCGGCCACGCCGATCGCGTTGAGATCGAGCGTCTTGCAGGCAAGATGCTCCATGGTGTTCACGTTGACGGTGTACTTGGGCTCCTGCACCGTGGCCGACACGGTCTGCGTACCGAGCTTGAGCCAGTAGGCGCGGCCCGGCAGCAGCGCTTCGTCGGCCATCCACACCAGCGTGGTTTCGAACTGATCGGCCGCCTGCGGCGGCGCATCGGCGGTGGCAAGGACATCGCCGCGCGAACAGTCGATCTCGTCGGCAAGGCAGATCGTTACCGACTGCCCGGCCACTGCCTCGTCAAGGTCGCCATCGAGAGTGACCACGCGCGAGACGGTGCTGGTCTTGCCCGACGGCAGCACGCGCACGGTATCGCCCGGGCGCACCGTGCCGCTGGCGATCAGGCCCGAAAAGCCCCGGAAATCGAGGTTCGGACGGTTCACCCACTGCACCGGCATGCGGAACGGCTTGGCCTGGTCCGTGGTGGTATCGACCTCGACCGTTTCCAGATGCTGGATCAGGCTGGGCCCGGTGTACCAAGGCGTACTGGCGCTCAGCCCGGTTATGTTGTCGCCCTTGAAGCCCGAGATCGGCATCGGCACGAAGCGTTCGATCCCGATCGATCGCGCGAAAGCGGCATAATCGGCAACGATCGCGTCATACGTCGCCTGATCGTAGTCGACGAGGTCCATCTTGTTCACCGCCAGCACGATGTGGCGGATGCCGATCAGGTGGGCGAGGTACGAGTGGCGGCGGGTCTGCGTCAGCACGCCCTTGCGCGCATCGATCAGGATGACGGCAAGGTCGGCGGTCGAGGCGCCGGTGACCATGTTGCGCGTGTACTGTTCGTGGCCGGGCGTGTCGGCCACGATGAACTTGCGCTTCTCGGTGCCGAAGAAGCGATAGGCAACGTCGATGGTGATGCCCTGTTCGCGCTCCGCGGCGAGGCCGTCGACGAGCAGCGCGAAATCGATCTCCGCCCCTTGCGTGCCCACCTTCTTGCTGTCGCTTTCCAGCGCGGCGAGCTGGTCCTCGAAGATCATCTTCGAATCGTAGAGCAGCCGCCCGATCAGCGTCGACTTGCCGTCGTCCACCGACCCGCAGGTGATGAAGCGCAGCATTGTCTTGTGCTGGTGCTGTTCGAGGTAGGCGTCGATGTCCTGCGCGATGAGGTCATCGGTCTTGTAGATCACGTCGGTCTGGTCAGTCATTTTGCTCACCCGTCATCCCGGACTTGATCCGGGATCCCGCTGTTTCTTGCTTCCTTCGGAAGGAAGCGGGCCCCCGGATCAAGTCCGGGGTTGACCCTTCGGAACGCCAAGCATTCCGTGGCAGGTCAAAAATACCCCTGCTGCTTCTTCACTTCCATGCCGGCGCCGCCGGCGTCCTTGTCGATCACGCGGCCCTGGCGTTCGCTGGTGGTGGTCAGCAGCGTTTCCTGGATCACTTCGGGAAGGGTCTTGGCCGTGCTTTCGACCGCGCCGGTCAGCGGGAAGCAGCCCAGCGTGCGGAAGCGGATCGAACGGTTGACGATCTCGGGCTTGCGGCCAAGCACGCGCTCCAGCCGGGGAATGTCGTCGGCCATGAACAACTGGCCTTCCCATTCATAGGTCGGGCGCTCTTCAGCGAAGTACAGCGGCACGATCGGCACGTCGTTCAGGTGGATGTACTGCCAGATGTCGAGCTCGGTCCAGTTCGAGATCGGGAATACGCGGATGCTCTCGCCCTTGTTCTTGCGGGCGTTGTAGAGGTTCCACAGCTCGGGGCGCTGGTTCTTGGGATCCCAGCCGTGGCTGGCGGTGCGGAACGAGAAGATGCGCTCCTTGGCGCGGCTCTTCTCCTCGTCGCGACGCGCGCCACCGAAGGCGGCGTCGAAGCCGTACTTGTCGAGCGCCTGCTTCAACCCTTCGGTCTTCCACATGTCGGTGTGGAGCGCGCCATGGTCGAACGGGTTGATGCCCCGCGCTTCGGCTTCGGGATTCTGGTAGACGAGCAGTTCCATGCCGGATTCACGCGCCATGCGGTCGCGCAGCTCGTACATCGCCTGGAATTTCCACGTGGTGTCGACGTGCAGCAGCGGGAAGGGCGGCGGCGAGGGGTAGAACGCCTTGCGCGCCAAGTGGAGCATCACCGCGCTGTCCTTGCCCACCGAATAGAGCATGACCGGGTTGTCCGCCTCGGCCACGACCTCGCGCATGATGTGGATCGCTTCGGCTTCCAGCCGCTGCAGATGGGTAAGGACTTTGGGATCGGTCATGATCAACCCTTGATGAACCTATTGGCGGCGCAAATGGCATGCGCCCAAACAGACCCCACCTCCCATCTGGGAGGGGTTTCGGGCAATCAAGAATTTCTACTCCGCCCAGCAGGTCAGGCGGTAAACCACAGGTGCGCGGCCGCGCTGAGCGCGACGATCGCAATGATGGAGGTGACCGCGGCGATCTGGCGCCAGTTGATCAGGCTCACCCGGTCGAGATCCTCGCGGCGCAAGTTGCGGCGGTCGCGCCAGCCGGCGAAGATCGAGACAGCAAGCAACATGGCCCCAACGCAGGCAAGGACATGCAGCGGGGTCAGGTCGTCTGGCAGCATGATGGCGGGGCGGGGAAGCGTCGCCGTGGACGCTTCCCCGCGAACCGGTCAGCGGCTGTCGCGCTGGGCGAGCAGGCGCAGGCGCAGGGCGTTGAGCTTGATGAAGCCCGCCGCGTCCTTCTGGTCATAGGCGCCGGCATCGTCCTCGAACGTCACGTGGCGTTCCGAATAGAGGCTGTCGGGCGACTTGCGGCCGACGACCTGCGCGCTGCCCTTGTAGAGCTTGAGCCGGACCGTGCCGTTGACGCGCGCCTGGCTGTGGTCGATCGCCGCCTGCAGCATCTCGCGTTCGGGGCTGAACCAGAAACCATTGTAGATCAGCTCGGCATACTTGGGCATGAGCTCGTCCTTGAGGTGCGCGGCACCCCGGTCGAGCGTGATGCTTTCGATGCCGCGATGCGCGCGGGCATAGATCTCGCCGCCCGGCGTTTCGTACATGCCGCGGCTCTTCATGCCCACGAAGCGGTTCTCGACCAGGTCCAGCCGGCCGATGCCGTGCTTGCGGCCAAGTTCGTTGAGCGCGGTCAGCAGCGTGGCGGGCGACATCGCTTCGCCGTTCAGCGCAACGCCATCGCCCTTCTCGAAGTCGATGGTGATGTATTCCGGGGCGTCGGGCGCGTCTTCCGGGTTCACCGTGCGCGAATAGACGTAGTCGGGCGTCTCTTCCCACGGATCTTCCAGCACCTTGCCCTCGGACGAGGTGTGGAGGAGATTGGCATCGGTCGAGAACGGGCTTTCGCCGCGCTTGTCCTTGGGTACGGGGATCTGGTGCGCTTCGGCCCATGCGATCAGGGCGGTGCGGCTGGTCAGGTCCCATTCGCGCCACGGCGCGATCACCTTGATCGACGGATCGAGCGCATAGGCCGAAAGCTCGAAGCGAACCTGGTCGTTGCCCTTGCCGGTGGCGCCGTGAGCCACGGCATCGGCGCCGGTCTCGTGCGCGATCTCGATCAGGCGCTTGGAGATCAGCGGACGCGCGATCGAGGTGCCGAGCAGATAGTCGCCCTCGTAGCGGGCATTGGCGCGCATCATCGGGAAGACGAAGTCGCGCACGAATTCCTCGCGCAGGTCGTCGATGTAGATGTGCTCGGGCTTCACGCCCATCAGTTCGGCCTTGGCGCGGGCCGGTCCGAGTTCCTCGCCCTGCCCGAGGTCAGCGGTGAAGGTCACTACTTCGCAGTTGTAGGTGACCTGCAGCCACTTGAGGATGACGGAGGTGTCGAGCCCGCCGGAGTAGGCAAGGACGACCCGCTTGATATCGGACATGGGCGACTCCCGTATGCGCGCCAGAAATTTCGCGCCGCGCGCCTAACAGGCGGGGGGCGGGGGCGCAACCGGAGAGGAACCTGAAACGTCCCCGGCCACCTCGGCATCGCGATCGTGAGCCGTTTCGAGGGCTAGTCCGCGCGTCGGCGAGTAAGCCCTCGCGCCCGGTCACATGGGCCTGTTACACGGGCACGACACGCAGGCAGCGCCCGCAAGCTGGCACCCGCAATCTGGCCCGTGCCGTCTGGCCATCGCTTGTCGATGTGGCCGGTCGGAAGGCAAATCGCCCTCGGCCGGTTTCATTCCAGTTCTTCCCGAGCCGGCGGTACGGCCGGCCCGGTCGCTTCAGGGTTGGCGGGTCGGGACAGTGGACCTCCCGACGGATAGCAGCTGCCACGACTACCCACGCCGCTGGCAACCCTCCGGAGCTATGGCCAATCCGCCTTTCGCTGGTCGCATTGTCGCAGGATGTGGGCTCTCCAGACCATTGGAGGCACTTCGCTGGAGATCACTGGAGATTGCCCATGCCTGCCCGACCTGTGCGGAGAATCGCTTGGGGAATGCTGGAGATCGACTGGAGATCACTGGAGATCGGCTGGACATCGTCCGAAATCGCGGTTCCGACGCGCGAATCGTTGATCAAGTATTTGTTTTAAAAGCGCGATTTTCTGCCCCTCAAACCACCGATTCGGACATTTCATGCCAAATTGGCCGTTGTTGGAGATGCAGGGGTCGGAGCGCCATGGCATTGATTTTTATGCCATGCACACACTTAATGACGCTCTCCATCGCCTAGAGGAAGTTCGGCTGACGGCGCGGCAGGAGGACTGCATCGCCCTTGTCGCCAAGGGGATGAGTTCGAAGGAGATCGGTCGTGAGCTCGGCATCTCGCCTTCGACTGTCGACAATCACATTGCCATCGCGATGCACCAGTTTGGTTTCCAGAACCGCGGCGCCGTGGCGCGGTGGTATCGCGAAACGGTCGAGTCGCAGCGCAACCAGGTAAAGCCGGAACCGCCTCCATCGGCGATGCGGATAGTGGGCAGATCAATCCCTACGGGAGGGATTCGCAATTCACTTTCGTTGAAGGAAAGGATTTTGTCGGTCGCCCAGGTGTCGATCCTCTCGATTATGGCCACATCTGCCATCATCACTTTTGTTCTTGGTTTGATCTTCGTCCTGAAATTGCATATCTGACTGTATAATCATGGACCTCGAAGCGAAACAGGAGGTATTCCATGATCAACCTGCGTGAAGGCTCGACCCGCGTTGTCGCCAGCGATGCCCAGGAAATGGGTGGCATGATCGATCGCGCACTGCTGCAGCAGATGCGGCTCGCCACCAGCTTCATCGAAGCCAGCCAGGAATCCAAACTCGCCATGCCGATGACCCAGGCGGCGCTCCAGTCGCTCGCCGAAGGGCTCACCTGCCTCGTCGAAGGCCGTGCCAAGATGTCCAATTCGGTTCGTGAAATGACCAAGATCCTGAAGCACAGCAACTTGCGCGAAACCAGCTTCGGCTGCCCGACCGGCCCGTGGACTGCCATTGCCGACGTGACCGAACCGGTCGCCTGCTGATCTGAGGGAGCCCCGTGTTCGCGCTTGCTATCCTTATCCTCTTCTGGGTCATGCTGCTGAGCAACATGATCACGGCGATGGTCTTCGGACAGCGGCTCGAGCGGGGCTTCGCCGTCCTACTTTGTTTGATCAGTGTCGGCATGGTGATTGCGAACGCGTTAGTGTCACCAGCCTTCCTCGCGAGTATCGGAAGCGGTTCCGACATTCTTATCCTGTTGATCGCCTGGATCCTGGCCCTCAAATCGGACCGCTACTGGCCGATCTGGTTTGCCGCCATGCAGTCGCTGTCGGTGATCACGCACTTCGTCTCGCTGATCGTCGACGGCGTTCCCCACCTCATCTTCTCGAACCTCGCCGCCGTCTGGGCGCTCCCCGCGCTGCTGACGATGAGCTGGGGAACGATCCAGGACTGGCGTGCGCGCCGGCCCGGGCGCGCCGCGCCGCTGACGGACGCGGCATCCGGCTGAAGGGTCAGCCGGCCCGTCCCGCCTTGCCCAGCGGGACCACGTTGCCTTGCGCATATCCCTTCATCAGTTGCGCCTCGGTCGTTCCGATATAGTCCCGCGTCAGCGGCAGCGCGTCACGATCGCGCACGATCTGGAACTGGAAGTTGACCAGGTCGCCGTGCTCGAACGCGGTGGCAGCCCCGGCAAGGTAGAACAGCCACATGCGATAGAACCGCGCGTCGTACAGCTCGACGATGCGCGCCTCGTTGGCAATGCAGCGCCGATACCATTCGCGCAGGGTCAGGGCATAGTGGCGGCGCAGCACCTCGACATCGCTTACCATCAGCTTGTTGGGTTCGATCCCCTGCAGCATCTCGCTCATCGACGGAATGTAGCCGCCGGGGAAAATGTACTTGCGCGTGAAGCCGTCGGTCCCGGTCGGCGGGCCGGCACGGCCGATCGTGTGCAGCAGCATCACCCCATCGTCGGCCAGCAGGTCATGGCACGTGCGGAAAAAGGTGCGATAGTTCGGCACGCCAACGTGCTCGAACATGCCCACCGAAACGATGCGGTCGAACCGTCCTTCCACGTCGCGATAGTCGGTCAGCGAGAACGTCACCTTGTCGGCCACGCCCTCGCGCGCGGCCCAGGCCTTGGCGTACGAGATCTGCTCCTCGCTCAGCGTCACACCATGGACGCTTGCCCCGGTCATGCGATGGATCGTCATGGCAAGCCCGCCCCAGCCGCACCCGATGTCGAGCACGCGCTGGCCCGGGCGCAGGTCCAGCTTTGCCGCGATGTGCGCGATCTTGGCTTCCTGAGCGGCCTCGAGCGTGGTCACGCCCTCCGGCCAGTAGGCACAGGAATACTGCCGCAGCGGATCGAGGAACAGCTCGTAGAGATCGTTGCCGATGTCGTAGTGGTGCGCCACGTTGCGCTTGGAGGCGACGCGCTGGTTGCGCTGGTCGATCAGGAACGCGATGCGCTCCAGCACCTTCTTCAGCGGGCCGGGATTGTCGAGGTCGCCCCCGCGTTCCCACGGGTTGTTGCGGCGGATGAAGCCGACGAAATCCATGATGTCGCCGCCCTCGATCCTGGCGCGTCCGTCCATGTAGGCTTCGGCAAAACCGAGCGAGGGATCGCGCGCGATCGCGCCCGGCACCTTCGCATCCATCAGCCGCAGCCCCAGATCGGGCCAGCCCTCGGTCGCGGTGCCATAGACCCGTGTCTTGCCCGAGCTTTCGGTAACCGTCAGCGTCCCTTTGCGAACCAGCCGCTTCAGCGCCTGATCCAGCAACAGCATGCTCATTGCGTACCTCCCGAAGATCCCGCCGTCGCAAAGCATGACGCGCGGCTTGCGTTCCCGCAAGCCGCGCGCCCGTTTTGTTTTTTCAAGCTAGGTGCTTAGCGGCACTGCAGTCCGCCGCGATCGATCTCGCGACCAAGCAGGCCGCCGCCCGCGGCGCCGAGGATCGTGCCCAGCGCCCGGTCGCCACGGTTATCGATCGAGCGACCGACCAGCGCACCAACGCCTGCGCCGATGATCAGGCCCGTGGTGCCGTTGTTGCGGCGGCAATAGTAACGGCCGTCGTTACCGCGCCAGATGCGATCGTTGCGCGAAAGGCGGCGCGGTTCGCGATAGCGGCCATAGCGGTCATAGTCACCCGAACGATAGTCGCGGCGGTAGTCACGATCACGATCACGATCGTGGTCGCGGCGGCCATGCGCCGGGGCCCACGACGGCGGGTCCGCCAGCGCCGGAGCGGCGGGAACGGCGACGGCGGCAAGCACCGCGGCGATGATCATCTTCTTCATGGCGAAAAGCTCCCTGCTGTTTGCCGATATTCGATTGTGACGGGCAACGCGGGGGGTGGACTTGCGATCCACAACGCCGGATGAACGCAGCAACGCGCGGCTCTTTCCGGGACAGGGCGTTTCCTGCGGGCGATGGATCACCTCTGCAGGTATGAACAGGCTATGAGAAAAAGGCGAAAATCGTGCTGATCGATCTGGTTGACGTGTTCGGACGCCAAGCGATGACCGGAAATCCGCTCGCCGTCGTGCGTGGCGGAGAAGCGCTTTCGTCTGACCAGATGCTGGCGCTGACCCGTTGGCTGGGTTTTTCGGAAACGACCTTCCTCCTGCCTCCGACCGATCCGGGGGCCGATTACCGCGTGCGCATTTTCTATCCCGCGGGCGAGCTGCCGTTTGCCGGGCACCCGACGCTCGGGACCGCACGCGCCTGGCGTGCGTCGGGTGGCGTTCCGCGCCAGGACGGGGTGATCGTCCAGCAATGCGGCATCGGCCTGGTCGAGGTGCGCGAGGAGGGCGAGGAGCTTGCCTTCCGTGCGCCGCCGCTGTTGCGGGCGGGGCCGCTGGACGAAGAGGACGCGCGCGAGGCGATGCGCGTCGCCGGCGTTACGCGCGAGCAGGTGGTCGCGGCCGTGCACGCGGACAACGGGCCCGGCTGGCGGCTTCTGGTGCTTCGCTCGGCCGAGGACGTTCTCGCAGCGCAGCCGGTGGCGCGGGCCACCGTGCCCACCGACGTCGGCCTCGTCGGAGCCTTGGCCCCCGGCGGCGAGGCCACATGGGAAGTGCGCGCCTTCTTCACCAAGCCGGACGGCACGTTCACCGAAGATCCCGTGACCGGCAGCCTCAACGCAGCGATCGCGCTCACCCTGTTCGAACGGGGTGAGGGCGGCGAGGGCTACGTCGCCGCGCAGGGCCGCAAGGTCGGCGCAGACGGCCGCGTGAGCGTGCGCCGAACCGCGGACGGCGTGTGGATTGGCGGACGCGCCGACATGGTGTCACAAGGCGGCACTCTCACCATGGGATAGGCATGTAGGTTAGTTATATTTCCTACAAGAACCGATTTGGTTATCTAGAGCGTCCCTTGCAAGGAGCCTCAAGATGCCAAACCCCCCCATACAGTTCCCCTCGACGTTCACCGCGGCCAACGCGGTGGCCTTCGCCAACCCGGACAATTCGGCCCAGACCGTCAGCCTCGATGCGCCGCTGCCTGTCGCGGTGACCAACCTGCCGGGAAACCAGACCGTCTCGGTGGCGAACTTCCCGACGACGCAGGCGATCTCTGCCGCAAGCCTTCCGCTGCCCACCGGGGCGGCGACGGCCACCGCGCAGGCGTCGGCGATCACCACGCTTTCGGCGATCTCGGGCCAGCTTCCCGCCAGCCTTGGCGCCAAGACCGGTGCGGCCAGCCTGTCGATCGCGCCGGCGACGGACCTTGCCAACATTGAACCCGCCGGCGCCGCCGTCACCGGCACCACGATGCCGACCGGCGGTACGGGGCTGACCGGCTGGCTCTCGGCGATCTATCGTTCGTGCAGCGAAGGCGCGGCGGTTACCGGCACGGCGACGTCGGCCGCAGTCGTCGTTTCGGCCAGCAATTCGCTCTATATGGGTGGTTCGTTCCAGGTGACCAGCGCCGGAACGTCGTGCACGGTCAGCTATGAACAGTCGAACGACGGCACGAACTGGGTCGCGCTGCCGGTGATCTCCAGCGCTGCCGCCAACAGCGCGCCGGTCACCAGCTCGACGATCGCCGGCCTTTTCAGCTTCAGCTCCACCGCCGCCTTCGTCCGCGCGCGCGTGTCGACTTATGGCAGCGGCACGGTCTCGATCACGCTGTCGCAAAAGCAGCAGTCGAGCAGCTTCAGCGGCGTGTCGCTCGCCGGCGGCTCGTCGGCGCTCGGGTCGGTGACGGTCACTGGCACGGTCAATTCGACCACCGGCTTTACCGACAGCCAGACCGCGCTGGCCGCATCGGCCACGTTCACCGGGACGGGGCGCAACACCAACAGCCTGCAGTACTGCTTCTTCAACGCCTGTGCCTATGCCGACCAGGCGGGCACGCTGTTCATCGACCAGTCGACCGATACCGGCACGACCTACCAGCCGATCCTCAGCCAGGCTGTCACGGCGGGCAGTTCGGCCAACCTCTCGGTGCGCCTGTGCGGCAGCCTTGGCACCGGCGTGCTCTACCGCGTGCGCTACGTGAACGGCGCCACGGCGCAGACGGTGTTCCGCCTTTCGAGCAGCTACACCGCCTCGTGACGGTGGCCGTCAGCCGAGCGCGGCCTGCTTCTCTTCGGCGAGGCGGTCGAGCTCGGCGCGGCTCTTCTTTTCGGCGGCCGTCTTGAGCTGCCCGCACGCCGCGTCGATGTCGCGTCCGCGCGGCGTGCGCACCGGGGCGGAAATCCCGGCATCGAACACGATCTCGGCAAAGCGCTTGATCCGCTCCGGGCTCGAACATTCATAGACCGCGCCGTCCCACGGGTTGAACGGGATCAGGTTGACCTTGGCGGGCAGCTTGTACTGCTTGATCAGCCGGACCAGTTCACGCGCATCGTCGTCGCTGTCGTTCTTGTCCTTCAGCATCACGTATTCGAACGTGATCCGCCGAGCATTCGAAGCGCCGGGATAGTCGGCGCAGGCCTGCAGCAGTTCCTCGATCCCGTACTTGCGGTTGATCGGAACGATCTCGTCGCGCACGTCCTTGGTCACCGCGTGGAGCGAGACGGCAAGGTTCACACCGATTTCCTCGCCCGCGCGGGCCATCATCGGCACCACGCCGCTGGTCGAAAGCGTGATGCGGCGCTTCGACAGGGCAAGCCCGTCGCCATCCATCACCAGCTTCAGCGCATCGCGCACGTTGTCGAAGTTGTAGAGCGGCTCGCCCATGCCCATCATCACGATGTTGGTGAGCAGGCGTCCGTCGGGGGTGTAGGCGCTGGCGGCTTCCTCGTCGTCGTCGTCGAAGTCCAGACCGGCCATGTTGCCGGCCCCCTTGGGCCATTCGCCCAGCGAATCGCGCGCGAGCATCACCTGGCCGACGATCTCGCCCGGCGTCAGGTTGCGCACCAGCCGCATCGTGCCGGTATGGCAGAAGCGGCAGTTGAGCGTGCAGCCGACCTGGCTGGAAACGCACAGCGTGCCGCGGTCGGCGTCGGGGATGAACACCATCTCGAAGTCATGCTTGTCCGCCGTGCGCAACAGCCACTTGCGCGTGCCGTCGGTCGAAACTTGCGCCTCGACGATCTCCGGACGGCCGATCACGAACCGTTCGGCCAGCCACGGGCGCATCGTCTTGGCGATGTCGGTCATCGCCTCGAAATCGGTCACGCCGCGATGGTAAAGCCAGTGGAACACCTGCTTGGCGCGCAGCTTGGCGGCCTTGGGATCGAGCCCGGCTTCGCCGAACAGCTCGACGATGCGCTTCTTGGGCAGGCCGATCAGGTCGATCCGGCCATCTTCGCGCGGGGTCACGTCACGCGGCACCGGAACGGGGTCCGTGTGCCCGGGGATCGGCATCAGGGGGGTGTGCATGCGCGCGCATATAGGGAAGTGCGCCCGCTTTCGCAAACGCGCCCTGCCACTGTGGCGGTTTTGCCACATGGCCTTGTTGTGTTAGGTTCATGAAACCGGCGATCTGTCTCATCCGTTCGAAGGACCAATGCCAGCCGATGCGTTTGCTTGCTGGCAGGGGTTACAGAACGGAGTTTTTTATGAAGAAGATCAGCGCCATCCTTGCCGTCGGTGCGGCAGCGATCTCGGTCCCGGCGTTCGCGCAGGATGCCACGCCCGCGCAGAATTTCCAGGGTCTTCGGGTCGAAGGCCTGGTCGGTTACGACCACAATCGTTCGGGCAGCAGCGTCGACATCGACAACACACGCAACATCAAGCAGTCGATCGACGGCGTCGTCTACGGCATCGGTGCCGGCTACGACGTGGCCGCCGGCAGCAACTTTACCCTGGGTGCCGAAGCCGAAGTCACCGACAGCAGCGCCAAGTGGGACAACAACAATGGCGTGCCCAACACCTTCAATCTCGGCCGCGTGAAGGCCGGGCGTGACCTCTACTTCGGCGCCCGCGCCGGCTACGCGGTCTCGCCCTCGACGCTGGTCTACCTGAAGGGTGGCTACACCAACGCGCGCTACAACCTCGAAGGCACCGACGGCAGCACCAACCTGCGTCAGCGCCTCGATACCGACGGCTGGCGCGTTGGCGCCGGTGTCGAACAGAAGGTCGGCACCAACGCCTATGTGAAGGCCGAATACCGCTACTCGAACTACTCGAAGGGCGAATTCGACTTCAACGGCGATACGCCGGACAGCAGCCGCTTCAACATCGATACCGATCGTCACCAGGTCATGGTCGGTGCGGGCGTGCGCTTCTGATCCGGGAACGGATCGCCGCCTGACGGTTTGACCGTTCTCGAATGACGGGGCGGGCTGGAGCGATCCGGCCCGCCCTTGTTATGCAACCAACTAAATAGTGTTGCAGAAATAACACTGTCATTTGTTGTATTCGATTCAGGAAACCGAATGGCCGTGAAGTCATTCGTCAGTGGACTGCCGGCTGGGTCGCAACCTTCCGGTTACTGGCAGACACGAAAAAGGGAGTTTCATTTATGAAGAAGATCGTTGCCGCGCTTGTCGCCGTATCCACCATTGCTCTGGCCGCTCCGGCCTTTGCGCAGGACGCCAGTGACGAAACGGTGTCGCCGTCGAAGAACTTCAGCGGCCTCAGCGTCAACACCACGATCGGCTGGGATCACCTGCGTTCGGGCAGCACCAAGGACATCGACAACACCGCCAACGTGAAGCAGTCGCTGGACGGCATCGTGTTCGGTGGCGGCATCGGCTTCGACGTGCCGCTGGGCGATCGCCTGACGCTCGGTGCAGAAGGCGAAGCGACCACCAGCTCGGCCCGCTGGGACAACAACAACGGCGTTCCCAACACGTTCAACCTGGGCCGCGTGAAGGCCGAACGTGACCTCTACGTCGGTGCCCGTCTGGGCTTCGCCATGTCGCCCAAGACCCTGCTCTACGTGAAGGGTGGCTACACCAACGCCCGCTTCGCGCTGGAAGGCAATGGCGGTGGCCTGGTCAGCAACCAGCGCCTCGACACCGACGGCTGGCGCGCAGGCGCCGGTATCGAGCAGAAGCTCGGCGATCACGGTTTCGGCCGTATCGAATACCGCTACTCGAACTACCAGAAGGCGGAATTCGACTTCAACGGCAACACGCCGGACAGCAGCCGCTTCAACATCGACACCGACCGTCACCAGGTCGTTGCCAGCGTTGGCGTGCGCTTCTGATCGCCTGATCGATCCGAAGATCAAAGCGGCGGGCCGGGGGCAACCTCGGCCCGCTTTGCTGTCAGCGCCGCGCGCAGGCGAGTGTTGCGGCGTCGAGCGCGCTGGGCAATCCGGCAAGCCGCCATGTCTCGCGCGTCACCCGGCCGGGTTCGCGCAAGGTCACGGTCAGGTCCGTGGAAGACCGCATCGCCGCCACGATCGCCGCATCGGCGCGCCGGTCTTCGGCCCAGGCGCTGGCCCCGCCTTCCAACAGCACGAACGACTGCCCGCCGATCGACAGCGTGACCCGCGCGGCAGGCGAGGCAACGCGCGGCAGGCGCACGTGGATCTGTCCGCGCACATCGCGCGTCGGCCAGCTGGCGACGGTCAGGTACGGCTGGAAATCGCGCTTCCGCCCCGGTGCCGGGCGCGGCATGGCGATGACGTAGCAGCGCGGCACGCCCGGATCGCGGAAGGCCGCCCAATCGTTCCACACGCCCAGCGAATCGCGCGCCTCCGCCGCAGGGACGGCCGCGATGGCCAGCGGCACGGCCAGCAGCCCCCGCTTCACCCTTCGAGCAGGTCCAGGTAGGCGACGACGTCGTTGTCGGTGGCAAGGAACAGGCCGTCCTGCACCGCTTCGCTCTGCGCGGCGGCAATCGCCATCGCCTGGTCCAGCGGGCCGTAGAACAGCGTTTCGGCCGATCCGCCTTCGGCTCCGTCACCCAGGTGATAGAGGCGCACCGTCGCCTCGCCATAGGTCGTGCGCATCGCTCAGTCGGGGTCCCGCTCGCGCCGCAACGCGGCAAGCCTCGCCGCAGCGCGCGCTGCTTCGGCTTCCTCTAGCGCCTTCTGCCCGGCGGTGCGGCCGAACTTCGCCCGGTTGGCCGCCGCCTCCGCCTGCGCGCCCGCGCGTTGCTTTGCCTTGCGGACGGCGCGAAGGTTGACGATCTCGGCCATCAGGCGTGCTCGGTCCCGCGCTCGGCGCCATGGAGCACGCATTCCGCGCCATCCTTGATCAGCGCGATCGAGCCTTGCACCAGCGAAGGCGCGATCGGCACGCCGTGATCGGGATGGGCCGGGTATCCGGCCATGATTCCGCGCAGCACCCGGCTGGAGATGCCGTGCATCACCACGATATGATCCTGCCCGTCATCGCCGGTGCGCTCGATCCAGCTCTGCAGCCGCGCGGCGATCTCCGGGTAGTCCTCGCCATCGGGGGCGGGGCGCAGCAGGTGGTCGGCGATGACGATGGGCCCATGCTCGGCCTCGACATCGTCGTAGGACCGTTCGCACCACGATCCCATGTCGATCTCTTTCAGGTCCGCCGTGCGGCTGGCGGCGAACCAGTCGATGCCCAGCTCCTCGGCGATCAGCGCCGCCGTCTGCAGCGCCCGGCCGGTCTCCGAAACGTGGAGCACCACGCGGGGCCGTTCGCCCAGTTCCCGGCGCAGCGCCTGGCCCATCTGCGTCGCCTGTTCGCAGCCGAGCCGGGTCAGCGGAGTATGGATGTGGTTCGATTGCAGGCGGCGCGCGGCGTTATAGACGGTTTCGCCGTGGCGCATGATGTAGAAGCGCGATGAGGTCATGCCTCGCGTGATAGCGCGACCGGTGGCGTCACGCCATCCGTGTCAGGCCATCCGTGTGAGGCCATCGGCGATCACGCGATCAGTCGCAGGCCGACCAGTCGCCCGCGCGGCAGGCGGCCACGGCGCGGCGCCAGTCGCCCATGTCCTGCTCGTACTGCGCGCGGCGTTCTTCGTAATCGGCCTGGTCGGCGCGATAGCGGCTGTCCTGTTCGGCATAGTCCGCGCGCGTGTCCCGGCCCTGGCCGTCCTGCGCCTCGCGCCAGGCGCGCCAGCCTTGTGCATATTGCGCATCGCGCTGCTTCACGCGCGCCGCCTCGTTCAGATTCAGCTGGCGGATGATCGCGCTGTCGCGCGCCCGCGCTGCCTTGCTGCGCATGGCAGGATCGTTGGGATTGTCGGCGTGTGCCGCAACCGGAAGAATAAGCGCCGCAAACGCGACGATGGCGCATGATCCCGTTTTCATTGATGCTCCCCGAACCCGTACCCGATCCGTTATTTGTCGAAATGTATCAGGCAGCTGGACGGCGGCAAAGCGACTTGCGACCAACCGCTCGGCTTGCCTTGCGGGCACGGTCAGCGGATGGCTCTGTCGCCCATGATAAGCCGGGCGTTGGCGCGCCAGAATTCGCGCTGGCGTTCGGCCGGCCAGTTGTCGGGATCGAACAGCGACTGGATGGCGATGCCCTGCAGGGCGCTGACCGCCATGGTCGCCCTGCGGTCGATATCGTCCACGTGCGGGTAGGCAATCTTCAGCGCTTCGCGGGCAAGGCCGACCGCGTTCGCGCTCCACCAGCGCTGCTCCTCGGCCAGTTCCGGATCATGATCGGCCATCGGCCAGAACTGGAAGTAGACCCGCCAGGCCCGTCGCCCGTCCTCGTCGATCGGCAGCAGGATTTCCAGCCTGGCCAGCGGATCGGACAGCTCGCTGCCGGCCAGCGCGTCGAAGCGCTGCTGCGTGCTCTCGGCCGCATGGCGATAGGCGGCGCGCAGCAGCGCGCGTTTGTTGGCGAAGTAGTGGGTCACCACCGTTGTGCTGAATCCGGCGCGCGCCGCGATCTGCCGGATGGTTGCCGCCTCCAGCCCGCGTTCGGCGATCAGGTCCGCCGCGATCGCCGCGATTTCCCGGCGCTTCTCGTCATGGTCGACCGGTGCAGGCATCGCCACCTCGTAGCCACAAGTGGGGGGCTGGCCAAGCCACCTAGCCAAAGGTCGAGGACACTGTGTGCAACGCGTGTTGTATACGGCCGATGCAAGCTGAGGCTCCTCGAAAGACGGGATGCCGCAAACGGAGATGGACGATGGCGCAAGGCGTGACCAGTGCGAACGTGGCGTGGGATCTGACGGCGGATGTCGTCGTGCTCGGCTCGGGCGGGGCGGCGATGACCGCTGCCATCTCGGCCTACGATCACGGTGCCAGGGATGTCGTCATTCTCGAGAAGTCGGGCATGGTCGGCGGCACCACGGCGATGTCGGGCGGTATGCTGTGGATTCCGAACAATCACCACCAGCACGAAGCCGGGATCGGCGACAGCGACGAGGACATCGTCGCCTATCTCGACAGCCTTGCTCCCGGCGCGCTCGATCCCGACCTGTTATGGGCGTTCATGCAGAACGGGCCGGAAATGCTGCGCTACTTTGCCGAAAAGACGCCGGTGCGGCTGGTCTCGTTCACCGATTTCCCCGATTACCAGCCCTATGCCCCCGGCGCGAAGCCCGATGGCGGGCGCAGTCTGGACAACGAAGCCTTCGCCTTCGAACGGCTCGGCAAGTGGGCGGGGCGGGTCAACCCCAGCAAGATGGCCTACCCCTTGCGCGGCAGCCTGATGGAGGCGACGCGCGGCACGCTCGACGCGGCGACGCTCGAAGAGCGCGAACGCGGCGATTATCGCGGTCTGGGACAGGCGCTGGCGGGGTCGCTGTTCAAGGCCGTGCTCGACCGTGGCATCCCGGTCGAATTCGAAAAGCGTGCGCGGCGGCTGGTCAAGGATGGCGACCGCGTGATCGGCGTCGTGGCCGAAGACGCCAGCGGCAAGGACGTGCGCGTCCGCGCCCGGCGCGGCGTGGTCATCGCCACGGGCGGGTTCGAATGGAACGAGACGCTGGTGAAGAATTTCCTGCGCGGTCCGCTCACCGGCCCGGTCAGCGTTCCCGAGAACGAAGGCGACGGCCTGCTGATGGCGATCGAGGCGGGGGCGCAGCTCGGCAACATGCAGAACGCCTTCTGGATGCAGAGCGTGCTGGAGTTCGAGCCGCAGCATCGCGCCGCGAAGCCCAACTACATGCTGGGATCGGACGAGCGCGCGCGGCCGGGGGCGATCCTGGTCAACCGCAAGGGGCAGCGCTTCGTCAACGAAGCGGCGAACTACAACGCGCTGGGCAAGGCGCTGCATGCCTTCGATGCGGGCACCCATGCCTATGCCAACCTGCCGTACTGGCTGATCATCGACCAGCGCTACAGGGACAAGTACCACACCTTCAACGCCGCGCCGGGAGCGCCGACGCCGTCCTACATGCTGCAGGCCGATACCCTGGCCGAACTGGCGCAGAAGGCGGGAATCGATCCGGCGGGTCTCGAGGCGACGGTGGCACGCTTCAACGGCTTCGTTGCGCAGGGACGCGACGACGATTTCCAACGCGGCGCCAACACCTACGACAACTTCTACATGTGGGGCGATCTCGATTACGATCCGCCGTTCCGCACGCTGGGTGCGATCGACCGTGGGCCGTTCTATGCGGTGAAGATGGAGGCGGGCGCGCTGGGGACCGCGGGTGGCCCGCGCACCAATGCCGATGCGCAAGTGGTCGACTGGAACGGCAACCCGATCCCTGGGCTCTATGCCGCGGGCAACGCCATGGCGGCGGTGCTGGGCGATGTCTATGGCGGGGCCGGTGGCACGCTGGGACCGGGCATGACCTTCGGCTATATCGCCGGAAAGCACTTGGGCGCCACGATCCCCAACGTGTGAGCGAAGGGCGACGTTGGGATCACGGCTCCGGATAGCTGACGCCGACGATCTCCCACTCCTTTTCGCCGCCGGGCAGGCGCACCACGCGCAGATCGCCAAGGCGCGCGCCGCGCAGGGCGCGGGCGATGGGGGCGCTCCAGCCGATCAGGCCGGCGCTCGCATCCTGTTCGTCATCGCCGACGAGCGTGAGCGTGCGGCGGTTGTCGTCCTCGTCGGCGATTTCCACCGTGGCGCCGAACAGCACGCGGGTGCGGTCTTCCTGCCGCGCGGGATCGACCACGCGCGCGGCCTTCATCCGCCGGGCGAGGTGGGCGAGCTCCCGATCGATCTCGCGCATGCGCTTGCGACCATAGAGATAGTCGCCGTTCTCGCTGCGGTCGCCATTGCCCGCCGCCCAGCTGACGATCTCGACGATGGCCGGGCGTTCGGTGCCGAGCAGGTGATCGTAGCGCGCGCGCAGCGCGGCGAGGCCGGCCGGGGTGATGGGATTGCCTTCAACCTTCATGCGCGCGGTCTTAGGCGTTCGTCCTGCACGGCGAAAGCAGGCGCGCGCTGTTGCGCTGTGGATGGCCCGCGCGTAGGGCGGGCAGGACTTTATCCAAGATGCGAAAGCGAATCCCGATGGCCGAGACCTTTTCCCTGACCGTGACCGCCGACGAGCTGGAAATGCTGGTCGACGCGCTCGAAGCGGATCTCGAGGGCTATGTCGAAGCGGCCAAGGAAGCCCGGGGTTCGGGCGATGGCGGCGATGTCGAGATGTTCAAGGACGCCGCGCTGAACATCCAGAAGCTGCTGACCCGCCTGCAGGACATGCTGCCCGAATAAGGGCAGGGCTCGCCCGCGCGGGCCACTCGACTCACGCCGCCTTATCCGGCGGCGAGCCCGGACGATAACGCCGTTGGGAAGAGTACGGACCTGCGCGACCGGCGCGGGCGCCATGCGTGGCGCGTGCGCGTGGAGGGCAAGAGGAACGCTGTGGCGAGTGGCCGGCGGGGCGTTGGCTATCCCGGATCGGCTCAGCCTTTATTCGGACGGGGGCTCGAAACCCGGGCGGCGGCTCGCAAGGCGGCCCGGTCCGTAGCGAATAAGTCCCTGAAGGATCAGCCCGGACGGCCTCGGATCGGCGTGGAAGCGGATCTTCGGCGGATCATGGGGCACTGTGACTTCAGGGAGGCGCTGCCACGCGGTTGAACCACCGCACCACATCCGCCCGTCCGTTGCAGTGGCGTTGGGTTGCCCTGAGGGACTTGGGGCTTAACGCCCTCTCTGCCGTATCCCTTGAGAGAGATGCGGTTCCCGCAGCGCCGACCCGCGCCGGTCGCGTCGGGCCATACCCCACGTGGAGATTGGCCCGAAGGAGCGAAGAGCAAGCCGGCCATGCCGCTCCCGGTCCGTGGGGTGGCGTATAACCTATATGGTACGTTTTGTCAAGGTCGGGAAGGAAGGGCAGAGAACAGAGCAGATGCGAGGGGGTCACCCCCTCGCGCTCCCGGGACGTCTTCCGGCGCTGGCCAAGCGCTTTGGGGAGGTGCTGCGTTCGATCTCGCTGTTGCGCTGGAAGGACAAGGGCAGCCCTTCGACAGGCTCAGGGCAACGGGTATGGGGGAGGGGGTAGTTCTTGCTTCCGGGGTCGTCATGCCAGCGTAGGCTGGCATCGTGGGCGGTTTGCGGAGCGGTTGGTAGGCGCTTGGCGGCCAGCGATCCCAGCCTTCGCTGGGATGACGCTATTTTGGCGGGTAATGGTTTCGCCCCGAACCCCGCCCATCCTGAGCTTGTCGAAGGACTGTTCTTCTTTCTTGGGGCCCCACGCCTCGCTCGCACTCCTCCGCCACCCTTCGGGTCCGGTCAACTCAGCCTGGCTGGTTCTTGCCGAGGAAGTGGCTGAGCGGGTTGGGGCCGCGGTAGCTGGCCTTGTCGGGGTTCATGGCTTCGTAGACCACGGCGTTTTCCAGCACGCGCTGGACGTAGTTGCGGGTTTCCGACAGCGGGATGCGTTCGATCCAGTCGACCCAGGCGATGCCGCCGGTGCGCGGATCGCCGTTGGCGCGCAGCCACTTGTTCACGTTGCCCGCGCCCGCGTTGTAGGCGGCGACCGCCAGCGGCCAAGACCCGCCGAAGTAATTGAGCATGCGCTGGAAATAGGCGCTGCCGAGCTGGATGTTGAGGTTGGGGTCCTGCGTCAGCAGCGTGGTATCGTAGGCGAGGCCGAGCTTGCCCGCCTGTTCGTTGGCGGTGCCGGGCATCAGCTGCATCAGCCCGCGCGCGCCGGCATGGCTCAGCGCGTTCTGGGCGAACTGGCTTTCCTGACGGGCGATGGCGTGGATGCCGGTCCAGCCGCTTTCGTAGCCCGGCGGCACGGTGACGAGCGGGAAGGCGATATGCTGGAAATCGAGATAGCCGCGCGCGCCGGCCGCTTGCCCCACGATCACGCCCAGGTCGCGCCGGCCGAGGCTGCGCGCCAGTTCGGCGACGAGCATGTGCTGGCCTTCGGTCTGCTGCTGTTCGGCGATTTCCTTGAAGAAGCGCACGCTGGTGCGCCAGTCGGCTTCGCGCGCCACTTCGCGCACGGCCTGCGTCAGCGGTGCGGCGGCGAAGGCGGCGCGTTCGGCGGCCGTGGCCTGCGCATCGGAATCGCGGGCAAAGCGCGGCACCGCGCGGCCGAGCCGTTCGAGCGCGAGGAGGCCGTAGAACTGGTCGGCATATTGCGCGGCGAGTTCGTAGTACTTGTTGGCGTCTGCCGTGCGGCCCGCCTGGGTGAGCGCGCGGCCCGCCCAGTAGAACCCCTTGGACCGGGTGCCCGGCGTGCGCGCGGCAGCACCGTAGCGGTAGAACAGCGGGGCGGCCTGGTTGCCATCGCCCATGTTCCACAGCGCCTGCGTGCCGCCGAGCCATTCGAGCGAGGTGTAATCATCGCGCAGGCCGTAAGTCGTCTGGCTGACATCCTCGCCCGGATCGAACGCATCGTCGATGGCCGCCGCGATGCGCACGGCAGAACGGGCATCGCCCGACGTGGCCGCGCCGCGCGCGTTCATGAGCAGTTCCTCGACCCACTTTTCGCGGTCGAGCGGCTTGCGCGTGAGCGGCAGGCGGTTTGCGAGCAGCGATTGCGCGGCGCTGCCCTGGCCCGACTTGCGAAGCTGGCGCGCGCGCTGGAAGAGGAATCCGGGATCGGAATTGAGCGCCTGCGGCTGGACGCCTGCGGCAACGGCATAGGGATCGAGCCCCTGCAGCGAAGCGAGGCGCGCGCCGTCGATGGCCTTTCGCGCCGGGGAGATCCACGGCAGTTCGCGCTGCGCCTGCGCGGTGGCGCCGGCCCAGAGCAGCGCGTCCATCCGCGCGTCGTGATCGTCCTGCGTGAAGGTCGATCCATAGGCGGCGAGGATGTTCGCTTCGGCCATGTCGCTCATCGCGCCGCCGCGCCAGGCGGCACGGGCGACTTGCGCGGCATCGGGGCGGCCGAGCTGGCGCAACGCGAGCGCGTACTGCGCGCGGCCGGGATTGGTCAGCGGCGGCTGGCGATCGAAGAAGGCGACGAGCGTGGTGGCATCGGCGAATTCGCGATCGAGCGCCGCTTCGGCATAGCGGCGCAGGCGCTCCTCTTCCGGAAAGCGCGGATAGGACAGCACGAAGCCGGCATAATCGTTGAACGAGAAGCGGTTGGAGCTGGTCAGCAGCTTCCAGCGCTCGATTGCCTGGGCCATCGGCCCCTGCGCCTGCGCGACGAGTTGCGCGCGGGCGCGATCCCACGCGCTTGCATCGACATCGCCGCTGCCTTCGCTGGCGTGGCAGGCGACCGAGGCGGCAAGGCCCGGCAGGACTGCCGCACCCAGCAGCAGCTTTCGAATGACAGCTTTCACGTCCACGCTGGACATCCTATGCCACGCGTCCTTATCAGGCACTGAATAACGATACCCCGTCCTCATTTTCGGCGCTGTTCAGCGCCGCTGTCCGATCATGCGGCATGTTGAAGGTGAAAGTCCATGTTTTCCGGCTCAATTCCGGCTCTGGTGACTCCTTTTCGCGACGGAGCGTTTGACGAGAAGGCGTTCCGCAAGCTGGTCGACTGGCAGATCGAGAACGGTTCGTCGGCGCTGGTGCCCTGCGGCACGACGGGCGAGGCATCGACCCTGTCGAACGCCGAACACCACCGCGTGATCGAGGTCTGCGTCGAACAGGCGGCAGGCCGGGTGCCGGTGATCGCCGGCTGCGGCAGCAACGACACGATGAACGCGCTGCTGCACATGACCTTTTCCAAGAAGTGCGGCGCGCAGGCCGCGCTGTGCGTGGCGCCCTACTACAACCGCCCCAGCCAGGCGGGGATCATCGCGCACTTCAGCTATCTGGCCGAACACATCGACCTGCCGATCGTGCTCTACAACGTGCCCGGCCGCACGGTGACCGACATCCTGCCCGAAACGGTGTGCGAGCTGGCCAAGCGCTTTCCCGACCGGATCATCGGCATCAAGGATGCGAGCGGCGACCTTTCGCGCGTGACCGACCACCGCATGGGCATCGGCAAGCACTTCTGCCAGCTTTCCGGCGACGACGAACTGGCGCTGCCGGCCAATGCCGCGGGCGCGGTGGGCTGCATTTCGGTGACGGCGAACGTGGCGCCCAAGCTTTGCGCCGAGTTCCAGCAGGCCTGCGCCGACAACGACCTGGTCCGCGCGCGCGAGCTGAACGACAAGCTCTACCCGCTGCACTACGCGATGTTCGAGGACGCTTCGCCGGGCCCGGTGAAGTACGCGCTGACCCGCGTGCACGACTGGTTGACCGAGGACCTGCGCCTGCCGCTGGTGCCGTGCAGCGAAGGCGCGCGCAAGGCGGTGGACGCCGCGCTGGAGCACGCGGGCCTTATCTGAGGCGCGGCTGGACTGAGGTGAGATTCTAGGCGGTGCTGCCGCCGTCGACGGTCAACACCGTGCCGGTGACGCGCGCCGCCTCTTCCGAGAGCAGGTAGAGCATGGCGCCGGCCACATCCTCGGGTTCGGCCGGGCCAAGCGGGGCGCGGCGCAGGACCGAGGCGAGCCGTTCGCCATCGAGCGTGCGGGTCATCTCGGTCGCCATGTAGCCCGGAGCCACGCAGTTCACCGTGATCCCGCGCTTGCCCACTTCGCGCGAAAGCGAGCGGGTGAAGCCTTCGAGCCCGGCCTTGGTCGCGCCATAGACCGACAGGCCGCTGTAGCCGGTGCGCGCGTTGACCGACGAGGTCATGATGATGCGGCCGCGGCGGCGCACCAGCATCGGTTGCAGCAATTGCCGCGTCAGCAGGATCGGCCCGGTGAGGTTGGTGGTGACGAGGCTTTCGATCTCGCCCGGAGGGGTGAGCGCGAACAGCCGGTCGCTGCTGGCGGCACCGTTGTTGACGAGCGCGTAGATGTCCTTGTGCGTCTTGACGATGCGGCGGCCGACTTCGGCGACTTGCGCCAGATCGCCCAGATCAAGCGGTTCGAACGCGAGCTTGCCGGGATGGCGCTCGCCAAGCTCTGCCAGCGCGTCGCTCCAGCGACGGTTGGCGGCAACGACGTGATAGCCCCGCTCGAGCAGGCGGGCGGCGAGCGCGAGCCCGACCCCGCGCGAGGCGCCGGTGACGACGACCGTGCTCATGCCGGAACCCGCGCCGCCTTGCCCGCGCGGGTGAGCGCGAGTTCGGGTGCGATCTCGATCGTGGCGGGGCGTGCTTCGCGGGGCAGGTGTTCGCGGCACCAGCGCTTGAGCGCGGCGATGGTGTCGGCAGGAGGCGCGCCCTGCGCCGCATCGCCGGGATCGAGCACGACCCTTGCCGCGATCAGCGCGCCGAGCATCGCGCTGGGGCGGGGCACGACCTGGCAATCGAGCACGGCGGGATGCTGCTTGAGCACCGCTTCGACGCGTTCGGGATGGACCTTCGCCCCGCCGACGTTGATGACGTTGCCCGCGCGGCCGAGAAAGCGCACGCGCCCCTGCGCCAGCTCGACGCGGTCCTGCGTGCAGAGGAAGCCGTCGGCGTCGAACAGCGCCTCGCGCCCGGCGCGAAGGGTCTGCGGATCGGGGCGGATCCACAGCATGTCGTCCCGGATGCGCAGCGCGAGCGCGTGCGGCGCGCGGTCGAGCCATTGCTGCGTAAAACCGGCGATGCCATCGTGGACCGAAAAGCCGGTGCCGGCCTCGGTCGAGGCATAATGGTGCGAAATGCGCGCGGCGGGGAACTGGCGGGCGAGCCGGTCGAGCAGCGGCTGGTCGGCCGTTTCCCCGCCCAGCGTGACCTGCTGCAGGGCAAGATCGCGCGACGCCGGGGCCATCAGCACGCGGCGCCAAAGCGATGGCGTGGCCGACAGATGGATGACCCCGCCTGCGGCCAGCGCGGCGATGCGCTGGGCGAAGGGCAGATCGGCGGCGGGGGCGACGAGCCGGCTTCCCCCGAGCAGGGCGTGGAGCAGTACCTGCAGCCCGGCAAAGCGGCACGGATCGTAGAGCATGCCCCAGACGGGCGCGCCCTGGCCTTGCGCCGGATCGGACGGGGCCGGATCGGGCGGGGTTGGCACACCGCGCGCGAGGCTGGCGAAGGCGTGAGCGAAGAACTTCGGCGCCCCGGTCGAGCCCGAGGTCGCGAGGTCCCAACGTGTGGCGACGGCGGCGCCTTGGTGCGGGTGGACGACGGCGGGCGGGGCGGTCAGCGCATCGGTGGCTTGCGAGGCGAGGTCGGCGGGCAGGAAGCGCAGCGCCGCGACCTTGCCATCGAGCAGGGCGACGAGCCGGGCCAGATCGCCGATTTGCGCCGGGGCCAGCGTGACGATATCCTGCAGCCCGCATCCGGGCGCGGCGGATGCGGCGAGATCGGCCAGCTCGCCAGCGGTTACGCGGGCATCGCCGGTATCGATCACCACCTGGCCGGGCGGCAGGGCGCGCGCCCTGAACCGCAGGCCCAGGCTAGCCATCGACGAAGGCGGGCGCGGTCAGGTCTTCGCGCGGTTCGGCGGCGGCGAGCGGGATGGCCGGCTGGTCCGCTTCGAGCAGGCGGGTGTAGAACCCGACGAATTCGGCGAAAGTGATCGGCGGTTCGGCATCGGGATCGATCGCGAAGGGATCGACGCCGAGATCGTCGTCGAGCTGCGCGATCAGCACCGCGAAGGCCATCGAATCGAAGCCCGTTTCGAGCAGCACGGTGTCATCGGAGAGCGGCGGTGGCGGCTCGTCGTGATCTTCGCTCCACAAGGCGTTGAACGTCGCGCGGATCTGGTCGGCTACGGTGTCTGTGGTCACGCCTTTGTCCCCCTTCAGGCATGTGCTGGCATGGTATCGGCCTGGTCAGCGGCTGACTGTGCGGCCGGTGCCGTTTCGGCGGGCGCGCCATCGCGGATGCGCGCGCCGTAGAGCCCGGTCTGGATGTTGCGTTCGATCACGCGCGCGGGGTTGCCGAAGGCCAGCGAATGGGCCGGCACATCGCGCAGCACGACTGAGCCCGCGCCGATGATGCAGTGATCGCCGATCGTCACCCCCGGCATGATCACCGCGTGCGCGCCGATAAAGCAGTAGTCGCCGATGGTGGTGGGCAGGTGCACGTTGTTGACGAAATCGTGCGTCATGATCGACGTGCGGAAGGTGACCGCCGAATACTTCCCGATGCGGATCCCGTCGGGAAAGGTCTTGTCGATCTTGGCGGTGAGGGAAATCCGGGTGCCTTCGCCGATGTGCGTTCCCCAGAAATGATTATAGTACCAACGTACTATACTAATAAACCGCCTGTATAGTTCGGTCCTGATTCGCGTTGCGACCCCGTAGCGCTTCACCAAACCCTCCATGACAGGCGGTAAAGGCGGCAAATTGTTTCCTATCGCCCGCCGATATTTTCGCGATTTTTATCGGCACCAATTTACGGGTGGGAAATTATTTAAGCAACAATCCGCAACGTCTTTTTGTCGTTGGGCATTATCTTCTGTTTTCATGCAGTTCCATGCTTTCGCTTGGCCGGATGGTGCCGTCAGCGGAAGGCAGGAACGGGCAGCGGGGGATGGGCGCCGACAATGATCGATTGCGCGGGCGGCGATCGCTCCGCGCCGTGATTCGGATGCGCAGGGCTTGACGGGCGACCGTGGCGGCCGCCCGCGAGAAGGGTCAGGGGCGTGATGCGGGGGGGCGAGGCTCCCCGCGTCAGCTCATCGACCAGCCGTGGCTGGCGGTGAGCGACTGGCCGGTCAGCGCGTTCGAGGGGAAGGCGGCGAAGAACAGGGCGAGTTCGGCAATGTCCTCGACCGTGGTGAATTCGCCGTCGACGGTCTGGCCGAGCATGACCTTCTTGACCACTTCGTCTTCGCTGATGCCCAGTTCCTTCGCCTGTTCGGGGATCTGCTTGTCGACCAGCGGGGTGCGCACGAAGCCGGGGCAGATCACGTTCGAGCGCACGCCCTTGGCGCCGCCTTCCTTGGCGATCACCCGCGACAGGCCGAGCAACCCGTGCTTGGCAGTGACGTAGGCGCTTTTGAGCGGGCTCGCTTCCTTCGAATGGACCGAGCCCATGAAGATGACCGCGCCCGAGCCCTGCTTGTACATGTGCGGCAGCACCGCCTTGCTGGTGAGGAAGGCGCCATCGAGGTGGATCGCCAGCATCTTCTTCCAGTCGGCATAGGCGAAGGCTTCGACCGGGTTGACGATCTGGATGCCCGCGTTCGACACCAGCACGTCGACGGTGCCCCACTTGGCGACGACTTGCGCCACGCCGGTGTTGACCTGGTCTTCGCTGGTGACGTCCATCGCCACCGCAAGCGCGGCATCGGCATGGTCGGCGTTGATCGCATCGGCCGCGGCCTGCGCCGCATCGAGCTTCAAGTCGGCGATGGCGACCTTGCCCCCGGCGGCCGCATAGCGCTTGGCGATGGCAAGCCCGATGCCGCTGGCGGCGCCGGTGACGATGCAGACCTTGTTGTTAAGATTCATGGTGATGGCTCCGGTTCTTGAGGGGGATTCCCCGGTTAGGGTGGTCAGGCGAGATCGAGCGTCACGATGCCGCGCGTGGGGCGTTCGCGTTTCTTCCAGCGCGGGCTGGCGAACGAGCGGAGCACGTCCTCGCGCCCCGCCTGCCAGTGCCCTTCGACCGTCATGCGCGAAAATTCGTAGTCCTTGCCCTGGCTCTCGTAGTCCTCACCCCGATTGATCAGGTGCAGGATCGTCACCGGCCCCTGCGACCGGTAGGCCTTGAGCAGGGCGAGATCGGGATCGTCGGCAAATTCCGGTGGCAATTTGGCGAACAGCCTTTGTGCCGCTGCTTCAAGCGCTTCGATCCGCTTGTTCATGTCGGTATTCATGCGCGTGCGGCTGGAATAGCGGATGTCCTTTTCGCGCTGCGCCGCTTCGGCCAGGCTGCGCGGCATCATCCCGCGCGCGCTGAACAGATCGACCTGAAACACCAGCAGCGGGTCGGTGCCGCGCTGGTCCAGCACCTGCTGCAGCGGCGTGTTCGACACGATGCCGCCGTCCCAGTAAGGTTCGCCATCGATCATCACCGGCGGAAAGCCGGGCGGCAGCGCGCCGCTCGCCATGATGTGTTCGGGCCCGATGCGCCGGTCGCGGTTGTCGAAATAGACGAAGTTGCCGGTCAGCACGTTGACCGCGCCCACGCTGAAGCGGACCGGGCCATCGTTGAGCAGGTCGAAATCCACCAGCTCTTCCAGCGTGGCGCGCAAGGGGGCGGTGTCGTACAGGCTGATCGCCTGCGGCGAGCCGGGCTGTTCGAGCCAGGGCGCGCACAGCCGCGGGGTGAAGAATCCGGGAATGCCGGTGAGTGCGATCGTGGCGGCCGACGCTTCGTTGAACAGCCGCCGCCCCCAGCCATCGGCAAAGGGCGAGGGGAAGGGCACCCGGCTCGACGCCTTGTCCCAGAACGCGCGCAGCGCGGCGATGCGCTTGTCCGGTGGGTTACCCGCGATGAGCGCCGCATTGACCGCGCCGATCGAGATGCCCGCGACCCAGCCGGGCATGTGGCCGCTTTCCATCAGCGCCTCGAACACGCCCGCCTGATAGGCGCCGAGCGCGCCGCCGCCCTGAAGGACCAGCGCGCAGGATTCGCTGTCGACTTGGCCAGTCATTTGGGAGCGCCTCGCAAGGGGTGAGCGATGTCGGGAAACGGTTTGTGCACTGCAACGTGAAAGCGCAAGGGCGGTTTCCTGAAACTTCGGTCATGCGGGCGGGCCCGGATCGCGCAAGTCATTGCAGGCGCCCCGCTTCCCTTTTGCCGGGGCACACCCTACATGGCGGCGACCATGGCACGCCCTACCCCCGCAGCCTTCGACAAGAAGAAGATCGTCGCCGAGAACCGTCGCGCGCGGTTCGAATACTATATCGAGGACGTCTACGAGGCGGGCATCGTGCTGACCGGCACCGAGGTGAAGTCCTTGCGCTTTGGCGAAGGCTCGATTGCCGAATCCTATGCCGAGGTGAAGGGCGGCGAAGTCTGGCTGGTCAATTCCAACGTGCCCGAATTCAGCCACGGCAACCGCTTCAACCACGTGCCCCGGCGGCCGCGCAAGCTGCTGCTGAAGGAGCGCGAGATCGACAAGTTCCACGGCGCGGTGGAACGCAAGGGCATGACGCTGGTGCCGCTGTCGATCTATTTCAACGGTCGCGGCCGAGCCAAGGTGGAGCTGGCGCTCGCCAAGGGCAAGAACGCAGCCGACAAGCGCGCCACGATCAAGGAACGCGACTGGAAGCGCGACAAGGCGCGCATCATGCGCGAACACGGCAAGGAATAAGTTGGCTTTCCACCCCGCGCTTCACTTCGGCGTAAGCTCCGCGCGGGTAGCCACGGCGGATCGATAGAGGCGCAATCGTTCCGTGACGGGACGGTGACACGCCGCTAACCTTGCGGGACGAGATGCAGACGAGAATCGCCAACTGGGCCCGGGCCAACATGCCCACGCGCGAACAGATGGAGCGCATGCCCCTGGCGCGCCCGCTCGCCGCGCGGCACGAACTGTGGCGGTTCACCCGCCGTTCGGTGCCGCGGGGGGTGGCGGTCGGCCTGTTCATCGGCATCTTCGCGATGATTCCGGGCGTGCAGATCGTGGGTGCGGCGCTGATGTGCCTGCCGTTTCGCGGCAACATCCCGATCGCGGCGCTGATGACGTTCATCTCGATTCCGCCGACGACGCTGTTCGTGTTCCTTCCCGGCGCGATCTGGGTGGGCAACCGCTTCGGTTTCCACGCCGATCTCTCGACGATCACCACGCTCGTGTCCAAAGGGGCAGGCGTGGGCGAATGGCTCGCCTGGTTGGGCACCGATGCCGCGCCGTCGCTGGTGATCGGCCTTGGCGTGATCTCGCTGGCCAGCGCCGCGCTCGGTTATGTCGTCACGGCGATCGGCTGGCGGTGGTGGACCGCGCACAAGCGGCGCACCCGGCTGATGCGGGCGCAGGCAAGGGACTTTCCGGAGTGACCGCCGGGCCGGAGGGGGTATGGCCCGCGTGAGCAGGATTGAAAGCGGGGCAGGGGTGACGACGACGTATCGCAGCGAGGGGGCGTTGCTCTCGGCCGAACCCGACGGCAGGCGTCTGCCGTGGAAGGACTTTGCCGCGATCGCGCTCGGCATCCTGGCAAGCGCCGGCCTGTTGTGGTGGGTTTCGGGCGAGGCGGTGGCCGCCATCGCCTTTCTTTCGGGGATCGTGCTGGTCGGCGCGCTGGTGCTCGCCGTGCTGCGGCTGCGGCCCGAAGCCGAAGTGCCCGATTTTGCCGCGCCCGACTGGTCGGTCACCTTCACCGCGATCGACCGTGACGACGAAGCGGTGGCGATCACCGACCGCGCCGGCCGGCTGGTCTGCGCCAGCACGCGCTATATGGAATGGTTCGATGCAAGCGTTGCGCCGCCGAGCCTGCAGCTCGATGCACCGGCCCGCGAAGGCATCGACAACGCGGCGCGCACGGCGTGGCGCGATGGCGCGGCACGGGTGGCGCTGATTCCCGGGTCGCTCGGAGGGCTCTCGCTCGACGTGCGGCGCGCGGGCCGGGGCGAGAACCACCTGGTCTGGCGCTTCGTGCCGGCGAGCGACGACGATCCGGTGACCGAGATGGCCGCGCATGTCGCCGGCAAGCTCGGCCGCGCGCTGAGCCGCGAAGCGCTGCAATGCGCGCTGGTCGCGCCCGACGGGCAGGTGCTGGCTGCCAACGGCGCCTTTGCCGCGCGCGCTTCGGGCCGCGAGACGGCGGACCTGGTCGGCACCGACTTCGTCTCGTGGTTCTGCTCGGACGAGCACGAACGCATCTACTATGCGCGCGAAGGCGCCAAGGGCGCGCCGGTGCGCTTCGTCCACGTGCCCGTTGCCGATCCCGACGTTTCGGACGCGATCGATCCGACCGCGGTGCCGTCGCTGTTCCTGCTGCTCGACGATCAGGGCGGCATCGGCGATCCGCGCGCCGGGCTGCCGCAGGTGGAAGCGCTGCTGGCGCGGCTGCCGCTGGGCCTTGCCATGACCGATCGCGACGGCCGCTTCCTCTTCGCCAACCGCGCCTTCCTGCGCGCCGCCGGGCACGAGGACCCCAATTTGCCGCCGCCGTACCCGTCCGACCTCGTCATCCGCGAAGACAAGGGCGCGCTGGCCGATGCGGTGCGCCGCTATGCACAAGGCGCGCCGACATCGGGCGACGTCGCCGTGCGCCTGCGCGCCGCGCCCGAAGAGCCGGTCTCGCTCAACATGGCGGCAGTGCGGGGGCTGGGCGAAGGGGCGGTGCTGCTGAGCCTCAAGGATTCGACCGAGGAAACCCGCCTCAAGCGCGAGATCGCGCAGGCGACCAAGATGCAGGCAGTGGGCCAGCTGGCCGGCGGCGTGGCGCACGATTTCAACAACGTGCTGACCGCGATCATCGGCTATTGCGATCTCATGCTGATGCGTCACACCCCGGGCGACAGCGATTACGACGACATCCAGCAGATCAAGGCGAATTCGAACCGCGCCGCCTCGCTCACCCGCCAGCTGCTCGCCTTTTCGCGCCAGCAGACGCTGCGCCCCGAAGTGCTGCAGCTGCCCGACGTGGTGGCCGAGGTTTCGACCCTGCTCAAGCGCCTGCTCGGCGAAAAGATCAGCCTGGAAGTCACCCACGATCGCGATCTGGGCTTCGTTCGGGCAGACCCGGTGCAGCTCGAACAGGTGCTGCTCAACCTTGCCGTGAACGCGCGCGATGCGATGGCCGACATCAAGGGCGGCGGCACGCTGCGGCTGATGACCCGGCGCGTGACGGCCGGCGACGTGCGCGCGATGAAGAGCGAGATCCTGCCGATCGGCGACTATACCGCGCTGATCGTCGAGGACACCGGCCACGGCATCAAGCCCAACCTGATCGGCAAGATCTTCGAGCCGTTCTTCACCACCAAGGACAAGGGCAAGGGCACCGGCCTTGGCCTTTCGACCGTGTACGGCATCGTCAAGCAGTCGGGCGGGTTCATCTTCGCTTCGAGCGAGGTGGGCAAGGGCACGCGCTTTACCATCTACCTGCCGGTCCACGTGCCCGACGCGGTCGAGCAGGCCGAAGCCGCCAGGCCGAAGCCCGAAGGACGGCGCAGCGAATGGAGCGGCGGCGGGCGCATCCTGCTGGTGGAGGACGAGGACACCGTCCGCGCCGTGGCCGAACGCGCGCTGGTGCGCCAGGGCTACGAGGTGACCACGGCCGCCGATGGCGAGGAAGGGCTCGAGGCCTTGCAGCGGATCATGGCGGCGGGCGAGGATGTCGACATGATCGTGTCCGACGTCGTCATGCCCAGCATGGACGGCCCGACGATGGCGCGCGAGATCCGCCGCCTGCGCGCGGACATGCCGATCCTGTTCATGTCGGGCTATGCCGAGGAACAGCTGCGGCGCGAGATCGACATCCCCAACATGCACTTCCTGGCCAAGCCGTTCAGCGTGGCGCAGATCGTGGCGGCGGTGGAAGACGTGCTGCGCGGCGACTGACCGCCGCGCGATTGTTGCGGGCGCCAGGGCGCCACACCGATGCCGCCATGTTGGAAGGAATCGGTGGAAAAGCCCACCCGGATTCCAACGTCCTTCCGGCGCGCTCGCCCCGAAAAAGCGGCGTTGGCGCAGAGCTTTAGGGGGTAATCGCGCGAAAATGGCGGGAAATTTCCGTTCCCCTCTTGTTCCATGAGAACAAAATGCATACAAAGCCAGTGTTGACGGTTCGTGTGAGCCATCTTTAGGCAAGGGGAAGCAAAGCCATGGCGGCGCAGCTCAAGCTCATTCAGGAAGGTAAAGACAAGGACATGGACCGTCAGAAGGCGCTCGATGCGGCCCTGGCCCAGATCGACCGGGCATTCGGCAAGGGTTCGGCCATGCGGCTGGGCCAGAAGGAAGCGATGCAGGTCGAAGCGATTTCGACCGGGTCGCTCGGTCTGGACATCGCGCTTGGCGTCGGTGGCCTGCCACGTGGCCGCGTGATCGAAGTTTACGGGCCGGAAAGCTCGGGCAAGACCACGCTTGCGCTGCACGTGATCGCCGAAGCGCAGAAGAACGGCGGCACGGCAGCGTTCGTCGATGCCGAACACGCGCTCGATCCGGTCTATGCCAAGAAGCTGGGCGTCGATATCGACAACCTGATCGTCTCGCAGCCCGACACCGGCGAACAGGCGCTCGAGATCACCGATACGCTGGTGCGCTCGAACGCGATCGACGTGCTGGTGGTGGACTCGGTCGCCGCGCTCGTCCCCCGCGCCGAAATCGAAGGCGAGATGGGCGACAGCCACGTCGGCCTGCAGGCTCGCCTGATGTCGCAGTCCTTGCGCAAGCTGACCGGCTCGATCAGCCGCTCGCGCTGCATGGTGATCTTCATCAACCAGCTGCGCATGAAGATCGGCGTGATGTACGGCAATCCCGAGACGACGACGGGCGGCAACGCGCTCAAGTTCTACGCCTCGGTCCGTCTCGACATCCGCCGCACCGGGCAGATCAAGGATCGTGACGAGATCACCGGCAACGCCACCCGCGTGAAGGTCGTGAAGAACAAGGTCGCCCCGCCGTTCCGGCAGGTCGAATTCGACATCATGTACGGCGAAGGCATCTCCAAGATCGGCGAGATCCTCGATCTGGGCGTCAAGGCCGGCCTCGTCGAAAAGTCGGGCGCCTGGTTCAGCTACGACAGCATCCGCATCGGGCAGGGGCGTGAAAACGCGAAGAACTACCTGCGCGAACACAAGGAAGTTTGCGACCGGCTCGAAGCTGCGATCCGCAGCCGCACCGAGCAGGTCTCCGAAGGTCTGATGGCCGGTCCGGACGCGGACGACGACGTCTGATCTTCAGGCGGGGCGCGGGGCCGGGCATCGTCCGGGCCAGCACGCCTGATCGCCGAACAAGGGGGCGGCGCGTTCCACGGGCGGAACGCGCCGCTTTTCCTTTGGCGCGGACGCGGCTCCTGCCTATGCTCGATCCCTCCGCTGTACGCGCGGGACGGCCCGCAGACCTACACACCGCCTTGCTTCAGAGCGGAACCATCCCCGCTTGCCCGCCAGCACCGCTGCGCCTAGCCTGCCGGCCATGACAAGCGCCGGGGATTGGGAGGGCAGCGTCGGGACCAGCTGGGCCGCGGAATGGCGGCGCACCGACCGCTCGTTCGCCGCGCTCACCCCCCGCCTGCTCGAAGCAGCGCTGGCGCATCCCGCTAACCGCGTGCTCGACATCGGCTGCGGCGCAGGCGAAATCGCGCTGTCGCTCGCCCGCGCGCGGCCGCAGGCGACCGTCATCGGCCTCGATCTTTCCGCCCCGCTGCTGGCCGTGGCGCGGTCGCGCGGGGAAGGGCTGGGCAACCTCTGGTTCGAACAGGGCGATGCCGCGCGCTGGGCCGATACCGCGGGCAAGCCGGACCTGCTCGTTTCACGCCACGGCGTGATGTTCTTCGACGATCCCGCTGCTGCCTTCGCGCACCTCGCCGCGGTTGCCGCACCGCAGGCCCGGCTCGTCTTCACCTGCTTCCGCTCGGCGGCCGAAAATGCCTGGGCAGCGGATATCGCCCGCCTGCTGCCGCCCGCCCCTCCCGTGCCAACTTCCCCATCACCAGCGGCGTTCGATCCGCCGCCCGGCCCTTTCGCCTTCGCCGATCCGGAACGCGTCCGCCGCGCGCTGGCCGGATGGCGCGACATCGAATTCACCCCGGTGGACTTCACCTACGTCGCCGGCAGTGGCGAAGCTCCGGTCGAGGACGCGCTCGCCTTCTTCCAGCGAATCGGCCCCGCCGCCGCAGCGATCCGCAATCTGCCGCGCACGGCGCGCGCCTCGTTCGAAGCCAAGCTCGACGAACTCGTCCGGTCGCGCCTTGCCGGTGGGCAGGTGATCTTCCCCGCAGCGGCGTGGCTGGTGACCGCCATCGCCGATCACGCGGCAGGATGAATGCGGGGACGATGAATCGTGCTTGTTCCGCGCCAAGTGCTCGCCTAATTCGCGTGCCATGACGTCGACGAACGAAATCCGCCGCTCCTTCCTCGAATACTTCGGCTCGGCCGGGCACGAGGTCGTGCAATCCGCGCCGCTGGTCCCCTACAACGATCCCACGCTGATGTTCGTGAACGCCGGCATGGTGCCGTTCAAGAACGTGTTCACGGGGCTTGAGACGCGCGCCACCTCGCGCGCCACATCGTCGCAGAAGTGCGTCCGCGCCGGCGGCAAGCACAACGATCTCGACAATGTGGGCTACACCGCGCGCCACCACACCTTCTTCGAGATGCTGGGCAATTTCAGCTTCGGCGATTATTTCAAGGAACAGGCGATCACCCACGCCTGGACCTTGCTGACGCGGGAATGGGGCCTGCCCAAGGACAAGCTGCTCGTCACCGTCTACCACACCGACGACGAAGCCTTCGGCCTGTGGCAGAAGATCGCCGGGCTTTCCGAAGACCGCATCATCCGCATCCCCACCAAGGACAACTTCTGGGCGATGGGCGATGAAGGCCCGTGCGGGCCGTGCTCGGAAATCTTCTACGACCACGGCGACCACATCTGGGGCGGTCCTCCGGGATCGGCGGACGAGGACGGCGACCGCTTCATCGAGATCTGGAACCTGGTGTTCATGCAGTTCGAGCAGGCGGCGGGCGAAATCGTCGGCAACCTGCCCAAGCCCAGCATCGACACCGGCATGGGCCTGGAACGCATCGCCGCGGTGATGCAGGGCGAACACGACAACTACGACATCGACACGTTCCGCGCGCTGATCGCCGCGAGCGAGAGCCTGACCGGCGTGAAGGCCGAAGGCGAGCAGACCGCCAGCCACCGCGTGATCGCCGACCACCTGCGTTCGACCAGCTTCCTGCTGGCCGACGGCGTGCTGCCGAGCAACGAAGGCCGCGGCTATGTCCTGCGCCGCATCATGCGCCGCGCCATGCGCCACGCGCATCTGCTGGGCGCGAAAGACCCGCTGATGCACCGCCTCGTCGGCGCGCTGGTCACCGAAATGGGCCAGGCCTATCCGGAACTGGGCCGCGCGCAGCCGCTGATCGAGGAAACGCTGCTTCGCGAGGAAGTGCAGTTCCGCCGCACGCTGTCGAACGGCCTGAAGCTGCTCGACGAAGCGACCGGCACGCTGGGCGAAGGTGACAAGCTGCCCGGCGAAACCGCGTTCCGCCTCTACGACACCTACGGCTTCCCCTACGACCTGACCGAAGACGCGCTGCGTGCGCGCGGCATCTCGGTCGATCGCGATGGCTTCGATGCGGCGATGGCGCAGCAGAAGGCGGCGGCGCGCGCGGCGTGGAAGGGCAGCGGGCAGGCGGCCGACAGCGAAGTCTGGTTCGACATCGCCGAACGCCACGGCGCCACCGAATTCACCGGCTACACCGCCACCACCGGCGAAGGCGTGGTCGTGGCGCTGGTCAAGGACGGCAAGGAAGTGGCCGAGGCGGGCGTTGGCGAAGAGGTCGTCATCCTCACCAACCAGACCCCGTTCTATGGCGAGAGCGGCGGCCAGATGGGCGATACCGGCACGATCTCCACCAACGAAGGCCTGAAGATCGTCGTCGGCGATACGTCCAAGCCGCTGGGCCGCCTTCACGCGCACCAGGGCAAGGTGGAAGCGGGCACCGTCAAGGTTGGTGATGCCGTGCTGCTGGCGGTCGATGTCGAGCGGCGCGATGCCACGCGCGCCAACCATTCGGCCACGCACCTGCTGCACGCCGCATTGCGCCATCGCCTGGGCCACCACGTCACGCAGAAGGGCTCGATGGTTTCGGCCGATCGCCTGCGGTTCGACTTCTCGCAGCCGACCGCGCTGACGGCGGAGGACATCGCCGCGATCGAAGCCGAAGTGAACGCGGAAATCCGCGCCAACGAGGCGGTCACCACCCGCCTGATGAGCCCGGACGAGGCGATCGAGGCGGGCGCGATGGCGCTGTTCGGCGAAAAGTATGGCGACGAAGTCCGCGTGCTCAGCATGGGCCGCCAGACCGACAAGCACTATTCGGTCGAACTGTGTGGCGGCACCCACGTGCGCGCGCTCGGCGATATCGGCGTGTTCCGCATCGTTTCGGAAAGCGCGGTATCGTCGGGCGTGCGCCGGATCGAGGCGCTGACCGGCGAAGGCGCGCGCCAGTGGCTGGTCGATCGCGAGGACAAGCTGAAGGGCACCGCCAGCCTGCTGCGCACCACGCCCGACGAGGTGGAGGCGCGCGTCGCCGCGCTGCTCGACGAACGCCGCAAGCTGGAGCGCGAGCTCGCCGAAGCGAAGAAGGCGCTGGCGCTTGGCGGCGGCGGTTCGGCGGCTGCGGCTGCGGACGAGGACGTGGGCGGCGTGAAGTTTTCAGGCCAGGTGCTCGAAGGGCTGGACCCCAAGGAACTGCGCGGCCTGCTTGACCAGGCCAAGCAGCGCATGGGCTCGGGCGTGGCGGTGATCGTGGCGGTCAACGACGGCAAGGCGAGCATCGCCGCCGCCGTGACCGAAGACCTTGCCGGCAAGGTGAGCGCGGTCGACCTCGTCCGCGCCGGCGTCGAAGCGCTGGGCGGCAAGGGCGGCGGCGGCCGTCCCGACATGGCGCAGGGCGGCGGCCCGGATGGCAGCAAGGCGGCTGACGCTATCGCTGCGACGAAGGGCGTGCTGGCGGGGTGATAGGCTGGCGCATTGCCGTCGCGGCAGCGGGGATCGCGCTTGCCGCTGGGCAGGCGCTGGCCCAGGCTCGCGCCCGAGCACGCCACGACATGGGATCTCGATGGCGGCGGCGCACTTGATTTCGTCGGGCAGGATGCCGCTCTTCAGGCGCTCGATGCAAAACTTGCGGCGCAATCGGCAACGGTCGACATGGTCGGTGCGCCCGGCGGTGCCGTCGTCTCCTGCCAGGAGGCGCAAGGCGTGCCGCACAATCCGGCGGCGCAAGACCTTTGCCGCGTGGCGTTGGCAGGCGCTCGGTTCGGGCAGCAGCCCGGTCTCGAGCTTCCCGCCAAGGTGCGCCTGCGAGTGAGTGCCAGCGCGCGGCAAACGTACCATCCGGCACAGCCGATACGGTTCGGCTCACTGGTGGGCGGCAACGGCTTTGCCGTTTTCAAGCAGAAGCCGGACGGGACGTGCAACGTCTTCACACTTGACCTTGCCGACGAGGACCGCGCAGCCATGTGTGCGGCCTGGTTGGCTGCAGGCAAGCCCGGTCGAGAGCTTGTGCCCGGACTCGGCGATTTCGAAATTGCCGTGGCGCCAGACTTCGCGGCACCTGCAGGCTATCGCCGCGATATCGGCGCTGACATGCCGCGTAACGACGGGCCGGTGACCAGCGCGCTCGGAGACCCGGCAGCCGACCTGCAGCTCGGCAATGAAATGGGAAATGCGCGCATTTCGCTGCAGAGTGGTGACTACCCCGCGCGCGCGCTGCGGGCGAACATCGGGGCAAAGGTGCGCGTGTGGATTGGCTTTTCGCGTGATGGCAAACCGGGAAGTTGCAGGCCGGTTGAATCGAGCAACGGCTCCTACCTCGCCAATACCACGTGCATGGCAATGATGCGCGGCGCACGCTTTGATTTCGCGCCCGGAACGCCGGCCTTCCAAGGCCTTCGTTACCTAGCCAAGACAGTCAGCTGGGCTATTCCTGTCGATTGACTTCTGACCGTTTCGGGCTCGTTGGCGCGGCCCTCTGCCTTCTGCCCTTTTTGGCGGGGGCGATTGCGGCGTGTTGGCGGAGCGGTTAGCCCTGTTGCGGAGGCAGCAGGGAGGCGGGTCATGCGGCGGTCGGGTGCGGGTTTGCGGGTGGCGCTGGCGCTGGGGGCGGCGGCGACGGGATTGTCGGGCCTTGCCGGTCTGGCGCTGGCGGCGGAAGCGCCCAGGCCCATCACCATCGATGATATCATGGCGGTCAAGCGCCTGTCCGCGCTGCAGTGTTCGGCCGACGGGCGCAGCGCGCTCTACACCGTCAACAGCGTCGATGCGAAGAAGGACAAGCGCCGCGATGCGGTGTGGCTGGCTTCGCTGACGGGTGGCGAGCCGCTGCGGCTGACCGGCGAGGACGAAAGCTCCAGCGCGCCCGCGTTCAGCCCCGACGGGCGCTGGATCTCGTTCCTGTCGAAGCGGGGTGACGACAAGCTGGCGCAGCTCTGGCTGCTCGACCGGCGCGGGGGCGAGGCACGCAAGCTCGGCGAGGTGAAGGGCGATATTGTCGACTATCGCTGGTCGCCCGACAGCCGCACGATCCTGCTGACCAAGACCGATCCGGTGCCCGACGGGCCCGAGGACGACAAGGATCGCCCGCGCCCGGTGGTGGTCGACGATGTGCTGTTCAAGCGTGATGGCAGCGGCTTCCTCGTCGCCGAAAGCCACAGCCACCTTCACGCGCTCGATGTTGCGAGCGGCAAGGCAACGCAACTGACGCCGAGCGGGGCGAGCGACGAAAGCGCGGCGGAATGGTCGCCCGATGGTTCGCAGATCGCCTATTTCGTCGATCACGCGATGGACCCGGCAGCGCCTGCGACGCAGTGGCTCTATGTCATGCCGGCGAGCGGCGGGGCGGCCCGGCTGGTGGCGAAGGTCCCCGGGGTAGCGGGGCAGGCGCTGGTCTGGTCGGCCGATGGCAGGACCATCTCCCACCTGATCGGAACGGCATCGCCCAAGGTCGCGCAATATGCCCAGCCGCACCTTGCCCGGACCGACGTGGCGACCGGGCAGACGCAGCTGGTGCCATCGACAGACAACCTGTTCGTATCGCAGCCGGTGGCGATGACCGGCGGGCGTATCGCCGTGATCGTCAGCGAAGACCGGCGCGAGCTGCCCGCGATCGTCGATCGCAGCGGCAAGCTGCAACGCGCCAGCGACGGCGCGCTGGGCGTGACGGCGCAGTGCGGCGAGGAGGCGGGATCGGCTGGCCGCGCGGTGATCGCCAGCAGCGATACCGCGCCCGCCGAGGTCTATGCGCTGGCGGGCGGAAAGATGCGCGCGCTGACCAGCCACAACGCCGCGCTTGCGCAGAAGATTGCCTGGGCGCCGGTGCGCGATTTCTCCGCCAAGGCCAGCGACGGCAACGATGTGCACGGGATGGTCACGCTCCCGGCAGGCTACGCTGCGGGCACCCGCTATCCCGCAGTGCTGTGGATCCACGGTGGTCCGAACGGGCAGGATGCGCATGGGACCGACGGATACAGCCTGATGCGGCAGTGGCTTTCAGCGCAAGGCTATGCCGTGCTGTCGGTCAATTATCGCGGCAGTTCGGGGCGCGGCGATGCCTATGCCCACACGCTTGCGGCGGACTGGGGCAACAAGGACGTGCTGGACCTGCACACGGCGGTCGATTGGGCCGTGTCATCCGGCCTTGCCGATCCCGATCGGCTTGGCGTGGGCGGATGGAGCTATGGCGGCATCCTGACCGACTTCCTGATCGTGCGCGACAACCGCTTCAAGGCGGCGTTCAGCGGCGCGGGCGAAGGCAATATCCTGGCGCTGTTCGGCGTGGACGAATACGTGCAGCAATATGCGCAGGAAATCGGTGCGCCGTGGGAGCGGCCGGACCTGTGGATCAAGTTTTCCGAACCCCTGCTCAAGGCCGACCGTATCAAAACGCCGACGCTGTTCATGGGCGGAACGGCCGACGACAATGTGCCGATCGCGGGCGGGCAACAGATGTACCAGGCGCTGCGGCTGCTCGGCGTGCCAACCCAGCTTGTGGCCTATCCGGACGAGACGCACGGGCTTGTCCGGCCAAGCTTCCAGCGCGACCGGCTCGAACGGTTCGCCGCCTGGTACGCCCGCTACCTAAAGCGCTGAGCGCTACTGCCGCCTGCCGCTCGTCGCGCGGGTTTCGGGCTCGCTGCCGCGGGGCAAGTCCTTTTCGCCCATCGTCCAGTCGGTCTGTTGCGGGCGCTTGATCGCGCCGGTGTCGGGCTGGTCGCCTTGCGTGGCAGGGTTCTTGTCGGGTTCGTTCGACGGGCGTTGGTTGGCGGTCATGATCGCACTCCTTCGCTTGCTCGAACGCTTTGGGCGGGGGCGGGGGGCGGCGGTTGCGGTGGAGCGGGCGTTCAACCGGTCGGCAGGAGTTCCAGATTTTCCAGCAGCGCTTCAAGGTGCGCCCGGCTGATCCTGCTCCACACGTTATAGGTGCAGGTCTGGCCGCCGACGCGGAGATAGGCGAGCGAATTGAGGCCTTTGCCCTCCGGATTGGTGACGGGATAGGGCTGCGCGCCTTCGACGCCATAGCCGGCAAACGCGGGCTGGGGCAGGGTGTCGAGCTGGCGCAGGTGCTGCCATTGGCGCGCCAGCCGGTCGCGCTGTGCATCGGCCGAGGCATGATCGTCGGGAAGGATCGCCACCCCGGCGATGCCGAACGCGCTGCGCACCTGCGGCTGGTCCCAGGCGACGGCCCAGCCGCCTGAAAAGCGGGCCGGGCGCGGCGTGCCCGAAGCGCCGGCGGTGCTGCGGAAATGAAGCGGCGCGCATTCGCCCCGGTTCGCGGCCTTGCGCCACTGGCCCAGGATCAGGCGGTCGGTGGCGGACAGCGGTGCGGCGGTGGGCATTGGCGCAGGGGTTGGCGAAGGGGCAGGCGCCGATGCGACCGGCGGAGCGGGTGACGGTTGCGCCGTGGGGCGCGGCTCGGGACCGGGCGCGGCGTGGCGCTCGCATCCGGTGAGCAGCAGCGCGGCGGCAAGGGCAAGGCGTTGATTCATGGCCGTTTCAACACAGGTTCCGGGTCAGGCGTTCCTTTCGCGCAGCCGCGAGGACTTGAGCCGGGGCATGGCATCCAGCTCGCCATCCTTCATGATCTGCTTGCGCAATTCGTCGCGCTTTTCGTGGATCGAGGCGATCACCGGCCCCATCGGCACGCCCAGATCGACCAGCACCGCTTCGGACAGCTGGAGCGAGCTTTCGAGCGTTTCCGGCACCGCGTGGCTCGCTCCGGCGCGGTAGAGTTCGGCGGCGTGGACCGCATCGCGGGCGCGCACAATGATCGGCACGTCGGGGCGGCGGGCGCGCAACTTGCGCACGATGCGCGAGACGAGCACCGGTTCGTCCATCGTCAGGATCAGCGCGCGGGCGTGGTCGAGGTCGAGCCGGTCGACCACGGTTGCCGCCTCGATATTGCCGAACAGCACGGGCATCCCGGCAGCGCGCGCCTCGCGGACCATCGCCGGGTCGCTGTCTATGCCGATATAGGGCGTGTCGTGCGCCTTGAGCATTTCGCCGATCAGGCGGCCGACGCGGCCGAAGCCGATGATCACCGCACGATCGCCGACCGGTTCCTCCACCTCGGCCTCGGCAGAGCGGCCCTCGGCACGTTCGACGCGGGCGCCGCTGATCTCGCCCAGCTTGGCGAGCAGGGGCGTGATGGTGAGGCCGATGGCGGTGACGATCTGCCAGTATTGCGCCGTCTCGGCATCGATCAGTGCGGCGGTGCCGGCGGTGCCGAGCACGATCAGCGTCGTTTCGCTGGGGCTCGCCATCAGGATGCCGGTCTGCAGCGCGGTGGCCCGCTGCTTGCCCATGATGCGCAGCGCCACCGTGGTCACCAGCGCCTTGACCACCACCACCCCGGCAACGCCCGCCAGCAGCGGCCAGAAATCGCGCCAGACCACGGCAAGGTTGATGCCCATGCCGATGGTGATCAGGAACACGCCGAGAGCCAAGCCCTTGAACGGCTTGGTGATCGCCTCGACCTCGCCGTGATATTCGGTCTCGGCGATGAGCAGGCCCGCCAGCAGCGCGCCCATGATCGGCGACAGGCCCACCGCGCCGGTGGCGAGCGCGGCGACGATGACCACGAGCAGGCTGGCGGCAAGGAACAGTTCGGGGCTCTTGGTCTTGGCGGCTTGCGCGAACAGGCGCGGCAGCAGCAGCTTGCCCGCGACGAGCAGGACGAGGACGACCAGCCCGCCCTTCCACAGCGTATCGACCAGGCTGGGCCCGCCGCCCGCCGCCGCCATCGGCCCGATCGCGCCCAAGAGGAAGATGATGGGGACGAGCGCGATGTCCTCGAACAGCAACATCGACAGCGCGGCGCGGCCGACGGGCCCTTGCGTGCCCGATATCGGCAGGACCAGCGCGGTCGACGACAGCGCGAGCGCAAGGCCGAGCCCGAGCGCGGCGGGCGTCGTCTCGCCCGTGGCGCGCAGGACCAGGCCGAGGAGCAGCGCGGACACCAGCAGCTCGATCGCGCCGAGCCCGAAGACCAGCCGCCGCATCGACCACAGGCGGTTGAACGACAGCTCCAGCCCGATCTCGAACAGCAGCAGGACGATGCCGAATTCGGCGAAGGGTTCGATCGCGTGCGGATCGGATATGGTGACGTGGTAGAGCCAGGGATAGCGCGGCACGAGCGCGCCCAGGCCATACGGGCCGACGGCGAGGCCGACGAGGATGAAGCCGATGATCGGCGTGATCCGCAGGCGGGCGAACGCAGGAATGACGATCCCCGCCGCGCCGAGGATGACGAGCGCATCGGAAAGCGCGGTGGTGGGTGCAATCGATCCGGCCATGAAGGCAGCCTAGCGGGCGGGGGCTGCGGTTGTAACCCCTTGCGAGGGAAGGAAAGCGCCCGCGCAACGGTTTGAATTGAATGCTTCGATGTTTGGAAGGGGTTTACGGGGTTTACACAGTCCAGAGACGAAATGTCCCGGTCCCTCCAGTGCCAGCGAAACCGTTCGATGCGAGGGATGGAGAGCGAAAATAGCTTTTCTTTACAACAGATAAGAGGCTTGAATGCATCTTTTCTAACGGAGTGGCGGCTTGTAGGACAGGCCAAGTAGCGTGGCGCTTTTCTGACGTGCGCGTCAGCAAAGCGCCCTTTGAGGGCCGTGTTTCGCTTACCCCCCGGTCTTCAGCAAGATCCGCTCCACATGCCATCCTTCAGCGACGCCGTCTTTGCTGTACGCCGAGAAGGGCGGGTCGAATGTCCTTTCACGGACCTGACCGCAGAAATCGGCTGCGAAGTTATCGATGCCGCGCTGTTCCACATAGCTGCATTGTGCAACTTTGCCGTCCTTGGTCACGGTAAAACGATAGACATTCAGCGCGCGCTGTTCATAGCCCGCCACCGGCGCCAGCGCCCGCGTGCGCAGATCGGGTGAGAACGCAAGCGCCTGCTGAAGCTGTACCTCGTTGGAGGCCGCCGCATGGTTTCCAAGTATTTCCAGCGCAGCAGCCTCGGATGGCCTTACATCGTTTCCGCAGGAATTCTCGCTGGGGGGAGCGGTCCCGGCCGTGAGCTGCATGACCATTTTGCACGACGTCATCTTGCCGGACTGATCGACGGTCAGCACGGCAGCGCCAAAGGACTCGCTCAACGGCGTCTGTTCCCCGTCCGGCATCACCCATCGCACGCTGTTTCGATAGGTGCTTTCGACCAGCTTTCCCTTGCGATCGTGGGGAGGCGTGAATTTTGCGTTCGCCATGAGACGTTCGCACGTGGCCCTGTCGAGCGCATCGAATCCGCTGCTTTTCACAATATCACAGCGGGACGGCTTGCCACTGGTATCCACCGTCAGCGCAAACGCGGTCACCCCGGCCATGTCATACCGCAAGGCAACAGCCGGGTAGTCCTGGGGGGCAAGCCAATCTGCAGGAGATCCAATCGGCGTGGCCACGAGTGGTGCGGGCTCTGCAGCACTGGCAATTGCCGGTAGGGCAAGAGAGACCATCGACCAAGCTGCCAAGGAAAATCCGCCAAATTTCATCGTGCGTTCCGCTCGCTATGGTCCGTGATTACTTTGCGACGACAGCGCGCGATGACGCAGCCACGCATGGCACGTCGTCGCGTGTCCAATCGATGTCATTGACCGCTGGCACATTCGTGTTGGTCGCAATCGGATTGGACTGGCCAGCCGGGTCGTAGAAAATGTAACCCATGCTGTTGTCGAAGGCTGCGATGCGGTTGTTGTCCGCCTTGGCCGTGGCGGCGTCAATTTCATTGCGTTCGGTACGGGAACCACGGATCATGCGAATTGCGCCGTCCTTGAGGCCGAACACCCGGTAGAAATTGCGGCCAAAGATGTGCGTGTCGTAACTCGGCTTCGATGCCCATTGCCTGGACCGCGTCGTGGAAGGCAGATGGACTGTCGTGACGTAGCAATTGTAGCTGGGCTTGATGGAATAGGGCGCATCCTGATCCTGGTCGGAAGGGCGGCCGCGCCGCTCGGGCGGACTGAAACCGCCGCCCGGCAAAGCCAGCGATCGGGCGCCGCTGCCGTCGTCTTCCCAATCGAGTTTCATCTTGCCGGTAATCGTCAGAACGCTGGCTTGCGCCTTTTCATCATAGTGCCATTTTACATCATCGATCGCCTGCCAGTTCCCCCCGACTAGGTTCTGGCGAAAAGCGTTGAACAGCTGGTCCGCCGTTACGGTGGAAAACTGGACTTGCTGCTTCAGGCCATCGATGCCTCTGACAATCGTCGTGCTGACCACGCTGGCGTTCTGGTCAAATCCGGAACGGGCGTCGATGTCCATCAGGTTGATTTCGTCCGGCCTGTCTTCCGGATGCCAAGCCAGGGGCTGGAGGGCGCTGCCACTTTCATCGAGCGGCAGAAACCAGCGATAAGGCAAGGTGGGCTCCTTTCCAGGCGCGACCACGGACGGCATGGTGCCATCCAGCCAATACCAGGTGCCATCGATGCGAGCGCGCACGAGCACATGGTCGAATAGCCGCGGGCTTGGCAGATGCTGGTCCAGGCCATCGTCCGCCCCGCCATTGTTGACAAGGACCGGCTGCGCCTCGATCCCCATCGTGTTCAGCAGCGCCAGAAGGAGCGCCGTCTTGGCCTTGCAATCCCCATACCGGCGCTGCCAGGTTTCGTCTGCCGTGGCAGGGGTCAGGTTTCCCCGATCAAGTCCGACGTAGATGTAGCGGATATCCTGTTGCACCAGTTTCAGCGCGGCGCTTGCGCGTTCGAATGCAGTCGGGTTTGCGGCGGCAATCCTGCTCGCTTCCTGCTGGAGCGGCGATCGGGGCGGCAGGGCAGCCGCTTTGGCAAAAAGCGGCGCAATGCGGCGAGAAACGCCCGCCCATTCCGAGAAGCTGCTGTATTCGATCATTCGTTGCCACTGGTAACGCGACGGCGCGTCCTTGGGTGGCGTCAAGATGGGCGGGTTGTCGTACGTGACTTCGACGGCGTGATCGCTGCTTCGGGTGGCGGCGGCCAGGTCCGGGGTCAACTTGAGATTGGGCTTTCGCCCGTCGTCCCAACTCACTTTCAGACGATACCGCCCCGGAAGGGGGCTTGGCCCGAGCAGGAGCAGACCAGCATCATCGTTGCCCAGCGTGGGGTCACTTACCCGGACTGTGTAGCTGACTTCCAGTTCATCGCCGACCCGCAAGTCCGGGACGCGCAAGACCGCCGTCAGCATCCCGTCGAGCTTGGCCGCTTCGAGCTGATCTTCGCGCCGCAGTATCTCGAACGAGGTCGATTTCATGACATCGATGGCCTGGTCGGCCCTGAACACCTTTATGCTGTGAACGATCGGCGACCCAGCCGCGGGATTCCAGGATATAGAGATATTGCCCGCATCAAGCGCACCAGGCTGCAACAGCTTGAGCCGGTATCCGACGTATTGCTGCTGCCCCTGAGCATCGAGATGGACAAGGATATCCTGCCGCCGGAAGACGGCAGCACCGCTGGCCTTTTCGGGTGCGGGCATCAGGTCGGATTGCGTGACCCATGATGGCACGGGGCCTTCCTTGACCTGCCGGTCTTCCGCGACTGCCGGACTGACAACAACCATGGAGGCAACAAAAGCAAAAGCCAGACCGCGCAAGTCATTCCCCCTGGACCGCATGTTCGACGCGAACGTTGGCAAATATCTCGCCGGTCCACAATATTGGCGAGGCGCAGATTGAGGGCCGGGTTGGGGAAAGAAAGACCAAAATGCTGCGATCTTCGGTTGCCCAGCCAAATCGGAAAGGATCGGTGCGACTGCTCTTTACTGAATGCAAGGTCGTTGCTTGCGCTGACGCGCCTGATCGTGACCGATCTGGACCCGAGATAAAAAAAGGCCCCGGATCGCTCCGGGGCCTTTATCATTCGGCCTTGGCGGCGGGGCTTCAGGCCCAGCTGGCCATTTCGGCTTCGAGGTTCTGCACGATCGCCTCGAAGAACTGCTCGGTGGTCATCCACGGCTGGTCGGGGCCGATCAGGATGGCGAGGTCCTTGGTCATCTTGCCGCTTTCGACGGTCTGGATGCAGACGCGCTCAAGCGTTTCGGCGAACTTGACCACTTCGGGGGTCTCGTCGAACTTGCCGCGATAGATCAGGCCGCGCGTCCAGGCGAAGATCGACGCGATCGGGTTGGTCGAGGTCTGCTTGCCCTGCTGGTGCTGGCGGTAGTGGCGGGTGACGGTGCCGTGGGCGGCTTCGGCTTCCACGGTCTTGCCATCCGGCGTCATCAGCACCGAGGTCATCAGGCCGAGCGAGCCGAACCCTTGCGCCACGGTGTCCGACTGCACGTCGCCGTCGTAGTTCTTGCACGCCCAGACGAACTTGCCCGACCACTTGAGCGCCGAGGCGACCATGTCGTCGATCAGGCGGTGTTCGTAGACGATGCCGGTGGCGGCGAACTTTTCCTTGAAGCCTTCGGTTTCGAACACTTCGGCGAACAGATCCTTGAAGCGGCCGTCATAGGCCTTGAGGATGGTGTTCTTGGTCGACAGGTACACCGGCCAGCCGAGATTGAGGCCGTAGTTGAACGAGGCGCGGGCGAAATCGCGGATCGAATCGTCGAGGTTGTACATCGCCATGGCGACGCCGGCGCTCGGGAAATCGAACACGTCGAGATCGATCTTCTCGCCATTTTCGCCGTCCCAGACGAGGCGCAGCTTGCCCGGGCCCGGGATCAGGGTGTCGGTGGCCTTGTACTGATCACCAAAGGCGTGGCGGCCGACGACGATCGGGTCGGTCCAGCCCGGCACCAGGCGCGGCACGTTCTGGATCACGATCGGCTCGCGGAAAACGACGCCGCCCAGGATGTTGCGGATCGTGCCGTTGGGCGACTTCCACATCTTCTTGAGGCTGAATTCCTCGACGCGGGCTTCGTCGGGCGTGATCGTGGCGCACTTCACGCCGACGCCGTACTGCTTGATCGCGTTGGCGGAATCGATGGTGATCTGGTCGCCCGTCTCGTCACGCTTTTCGACCGAGAGGTCGTAGTACTTCAGATCGATGTCGAGATACGGCAGGATCAGGCGTTCGCGAATCCACTGCCAGATGATCCGGGTCATTTCGTCGCCGTCGAGTTCGACGACCGGGTTCTTCACCTTGATCTTCGCCATGTCCGTCCTGTCTGTTTCCGGGGAGGTTTGCGCACTCCCTTAGCAGAGGTTGCGGGGCGTGCAAGACGGGCGGAACCGCGCGCTTTGCAAGGACGCGCGGCGCTGCGCGCGGCGGAAGGGCTGGACAGGGCAGGCGATCCGGGCCAAGGATTTAAGTAAGCGGTTAAATGCCGCGAGCCACGAACCAGAGGGAACCCTGAAGGATGAGCGAAGAAGTCCTGACCGAAGTCGACGGCAATGTCCTTGTCGTCACCATCAACCGCCCCGAAGCCAAGAACGCCATGACCAAGGCCGCGGCCGAGGGCATCGCCGCCGCGATGGACCGGCTCGACGCCGAAACCGACCTGCGCTGCGCGATCCTGACCGGCGCGGGTGGCACGTTCTGTTCGGGCATGGATCTCAAGGGCTTCCTGCGCGGCGAATCGCCCTCGATCAAGGGACGCGGGTTCGGCGGCCTTTCGGAATGGACGCCCAAGAAGCCGATCATCGCGGCGATCGACGGCTATGCGCTGGCCGGCGGCATGGAGCTGGCGCTCGCCTGCGACCTGATCGTGGCCAACGACAAGGCCAAGTTCGGCATCCCCGAAGCCAAGCGCGGCCTTGCCGCCGCCGCCGGTGGCCTGATCAAGCTGCCGCGCCAGATCCCGCCGCGCATCGCGATGGAACTGGCGCTGACCGGCGACTTCATCGACGCCAAGCGCGCCTATGACCTGGGCTTCATCAACCAGCTGACCGAAGGCCCCGCGATCGAGGCGGCCAAGGCTCTGGCGGCCCGCGTTGCCGAGAACGGCCCGCTGGCGCTGATCGCTTCGAAGGGCATCATCCGCGATTCGCACGAATGGACCGAAGCGGAGATGTGGAAGAAGCAGCAGGAATACATCGCGCCGGTGTTCTCTTCGAGCGATGCGCGCGAAGGCGCGGCCGCTTTCGCCGAGAAGCGCAAGCCGAACTGGCAGGGCAAGTAAGCCTGCCAGGGCTTTGAGGTACGAGGCCGGGGCGCACGCGGGTGCGTTCCGGCCTTCGTGCGTCAGGAGCAGGCGATCAGGCGGCGCTGCGCTGCCGGGCAAGGCAGCAGCGGTTACGGCCCGAACGCTTTGCTTCGTAGAGCGCGGCGTCGGCAGCGGCGAGCCAGCCGGGCGCATCGCGGAAGGCGAGCGGCGTGGCGGAAACCCCGAAGCTTGCCGTCACGGGCAGCGGCGTTGCGATGCCGTCCACCACGATCGGTTCGCGTTCGAGCGCGGCGCGAATGCGTTCGGCGATGGCAAGGCCGGTGTCTTGCGAAAGGCCGGGAAGCAGGACGGCGAACTCTTCGCCGCCCAGGCGACCGAAGCAATCGGTTTCGCGCAGTTCGCGCGTGATCCGCGCGGCCAGCGTTTCGAGCACGCGGTCGCCCGCCGGGTGGCCGTGGCCATCGTTGATGCGCTTGAAGTGATCGACATCGAGCGCGATCAGGCAGGCATTGGGACTGTGGCCGGGGGTGCTGTGGGCGCGTGCGTTGTCGAGCTCTCGCTCCACGCAGTCTAGGAAGCCGCGCCGCGACAGGGCGCCGGTCAGCAGATCGCGTGCGGCGATCTGGCGCAGTTCGAGTTCGTTGACGACGATGCGCGCGAAATCGCCCAGCATGGCGATGTCGCGCGCGCTGAAATCGCGCGGGCGCTGGTCGATCACGCACAGCGTGCCGACGTTGTAGCCATCGGGCATCTGCAGCGGCACGCCAGCATAGCTGCGGATGTGCGGCTCGTCGGTGACCAGCGGGCTGGCGGCGAAGCGGTGGTCCTCGGTGGCGTTGGCGACGACCAGCGGCCCGTCGTTGGCGATGGCGACGGTGCAGAACGAGCCCTGGCGCGGCCCTTCGCGATTGGGCAGGCCCAGGCTTGCCTTGAACCACTGGCGATCGCGGTCGACCAGCGAGATCGATACCATCGGCACGTCGAGCACGTTGCGCACAAGGCTGACCACCCGGTCGAACGGCTGTTCGGGCGCGGTGTCGAGCACAGACAGGCGGTGGAGCGCGGCGAGGCGTCCGGGTTCGTCGAAAAGCTGTGCGGCGGGCATGGTAAAGATCCGGATCTGCGGCTTGGTAGAATTACCTAGAGATGCACCAAACTTCGTTAATTTTGCACAAATTATCCGCACGGCACGTGACGAAACCGGACGAAGCGAAGCGGCGTCAAGAGCGACCGGAAAGGGACCTGCCGCGATAAGCAGGCGCTTATCCCCGCCGCAATAAGCGCAGTGCCAATGGATGGCGGTGGACGTGGCACGCATTGCACAACCTTGCCCGAAGCAAGGAGACGGCGATGCACGATGACGATCAAACGATGCCACCGGCGCGCCGGCGCTGGGACCCGGTGGTGAAAGTGACCCACTGGGCGGTGGTGGGCGCGGTGCTGGCCAATGCCCTGCTGACCGAGGAAGGTTCGGCAACCCACGTGTGGATCGGCTATGCCCTTGCCGCGGTGCTGGCGTTGCGGCTGCTGTGGGGTTTCGTGGGCCCGGCCGAGGCGCGGTTCAGCGCCTTTCCGCCCAACCCGGCCCGGGCGCTGGCCCATGTCCGCGAGATACGGGCGGGCGGGCACACGCGGCACACTTCGCACAATCCGCTGGGCGCGCTGATGGTCTATGCGATCTGGAGCTGCCTGGGCGTGGTGATCGCATCGGGCATCGCCACGGCGGGCTTGCCGGGCGCGGTGCGGGCCGAACGGCACGAGCCGGCCGTCGCGACCGCGCAAGTTGGTGGCGAGCGCGAGGAGGAGGGCGAGAAGGATGGCAGGGAGGACCGCGAAGGCGAAGAGCAAGGCGGACTTGGCGAAGTGCACGAGGCGGCGGTGAACCTGCTCTACCTGCTGATCGTGCTGCATATCGCGGGCGTCGTCTTCGAAACGCGGCGGAGCGGGCGCGATGTGGTGCTGGCGATGCTGCCCGGTCGCGGCTAAGCCGTGGCCATGAAGCACCACCACGCCACGCTGCAACGCCGCGCCGCGCTGCTGGCCGTTGTGGTGGTGCTGCAGGCCATCGCGGCGCTGTTCTTCGTGCTCGATCTTGTCGGCGACGTGATCGCTGACGGGATGGGCCCGCATCTGGCGATCGAGGGCGCGGCGGTGGTCGCACTGGTGGTCGCTGTCTTCGGCGGCGCGCTGCAGATCCGCGCGCTGGTGTTGGCAACCCGCGCCGACGAAGCGGCGGTGGCGATGGCGCGGGGCGCGGCGGCCGAACTGGTGCGGCTGCGGTTCGCGCAGTGGAAGCTGACCCCCGCCGAGGCCGACGTCGCGCTGTTCGCGCTGAAAGGTTGCGACATTGCCGAGATCGCGCGGCTGCGTGGCGCGGCGGCGGGCACGGTGCGCGCGCAGCTGGCCCGCGTCTATGCCAAGGCGGGCGTGGGCTCGCACGCGGCGCTGCTGGGAAGCTTTCTAGAAGACCTGATCGTTGCCGAAACGCCTGCACCCGCCGGCCTGGAGTGAATCGCATGAGAGCACACCGCGAACATCATCTCGTATCGCGCATCGGCTGGCTTCGCGCCGCGGTGCTGGGCGCCAACGACGGGATCGTATCGACCGCCAGCCTGGTGCTGGGCGTCGCGGCATCGGGCGCGGACCGGCCGGCGCTGCTGGTGGCAGGCGCGGCGGGGCTGGTGGCGGGCGCGATGTCGATGGCGGCGGGCGAATACGTCTCGGTCAGCTCGCAATCGGACACCGAGCAATCGGACCTGGCGCGCGAGGCTTCGGAAATTGCCAGCAACCGCGAGGCCGAGGTTGCCGAACTCGCCGGGATCTACGTGGCGCGCGGGGTGGATGCGGCAACGGCGCAGACCGTGGCGCGCCAGATGATGGACCACGACGCGCTGGGCGCGCATGCCCGCGACGAACTGCACATCACCGAAGTGACGGCGGCGCGGCCGGTGGTGGCGGCGCTGACTTCTGCCGCGACGTTCACGTCGGGCGCGGCGCTGCCGCTGCTGCTTGCCGCCGTGCTGCCGATGAACCGGGTGGTGGCGGGCGAGGCGGTCGGCTCGATCCTGTTCCTGGCGCTGCTCGGCGCGGTCGGCGCGCGGGCCGGCGGGGCAAGGGCGCTAAAGCCCGTGGTCCGCGTGGTGTTCTGGGGCGCGCTGGCGATGGGGCTGACCGCGGGGATCGGCCGGCTGGTCGGCACCAGCCTGTAACGGAAAAAGGGCGACGCCGCGCGGCGCCGCCCCGGCTTTCCGGTCAGTGGAAGGACTTCGAGACGGTCACGTTGAAAGTGCGCGGCTCGTTGTAGGCGCGATAGTAGAGCGGATAGACGCCCGCGTTCGAGGGCGCGTAGCCGCCGAACTGGCCGCGCCGCAGGTTGAACAGGTTGCGCACGCTTGCGCCGATGCTCCAGCTTTGGTCGGCGGCGGTGTAGTTGATCGTGCCGTTGACGTAGGTCTGCGCGCCGACCCGCAGCTGCGGGGTGTTGTAGATATCGGCGTAGCGGCTCGATTCATACTGGACATCGGCGCCCACGCGCAGTGCGCCGGGCAGTGCCAGCGGCAGGCGGTAGTTGAACGATCCACCGAACTGCCATTCGGGCGAGTAGGGGAAATCGAGCCCGAGCAGGGTCTTGCGTCCTGCGACGTTGGCCGGAAGCGTGGCCGTGAAGGTGCGGTACTTCGTCCGCAGCCAAGCGGCACTGCCGGTCAGCGTTAGCCCGTCGACTGGAACGACGGTAAGTTCCGCCTCGGCGCCCCACGAAGCGGCCTTGCCTGCGTTGATCAGCTGGTTGGTGACGACGCCCAGCGCCGCCGTGGCCGTGGCGCGGACCTGGAAATCCTTGATATCGTTGTAGTAGGCCGAGATGTTGAAGGTGGCCTTGCCGCCGAAAAGGCGCGTCTTGAGGCCGGTTTCGTAAGTGGTGGTAAGCTGCGGCAGGTAGGGCGTGCTCGACCCGACGAGGCTGACCGAGCGCAAGTCGTACCCGCCGCTCTTGAACCCTTGCGAGAACGAGACGTACTGGAAGATGTCCCTGGTCCAGTCGATCTGTGCGCCAAGCTTGGGGGTGAAGCGGGCGAAGCTCTTGGGCTTGGCCTCCACATCGAAGCTGGAGAACGTGGCGCTGGCCGATGCGCCGGTGGGATACTGCACGAAGAACCGGTCGGGATCGTAGTTCCAGTCCTGCGGATCGTGCAAGCCCCAGCCGCGTCCGGTCTGGCCGATGTTGTGGAACCTGCGCCGATCGGTGGTCCAGCGCCCGCCCACGGTGAACGTGAGGCGGTCGGTCGCCTTGAAGTTGGCCTGCCCGAATACGGCCCAGCTGGTGGTGTTCAGCCAGTTGTTGGTGTGCGTGACCGTGCCGACGTTGTCGAGCGGCGACCCGGCCGACTGGCTCAGGCGGTGGTTGTGGAAGTTTTCCTTGAAGAAATAGAGCCCTGCAACGAAATTCCAGCGGTCGAATTCGCCGTTGAGGTTCAGCTCTTCGGTGATCTGGTGCTGCCAGAACAGCGCAAGGCTGTCGCCCTTGATCGCGGTGACGCCGTCGTTGTCGTAATAGATCGGCCCATGCAGCCCGCGGTAGGCGGTGACCGACTTGAGCGTGAAGTGCTGGTCGATCTCGTACTTCGCGGTCAGCGAACCGCCATAGGTCGTGGTGCGGTTGTAGGGCAGCGTATCGGACCAGGTGAGATCGGGATCGGTGGCGTTGCCGGTGCCGGGCTTGCCGTCGGGCTGGTTGACCGGGGTGTAGTAGCTCTGCGTTGCGCGGTCGAACATCGCATCGCCGGCCAGCGTCAGGGTGAAGCCGGGGGCGACCTGCGACTTGAGCTTGCCGCGCACCACCCACAGGTCGGTATCGTTGACGTCGCGATCGAGCGGCACGCTGTGCTGCCAGCCATCGCGCGTGTGGCGGATGACGGTAAGTGCCCCGTTCAGGGCATCGTCGGCCAGGATCGCACCGTTGACCCGCGCTTTCAGGTCGACGTTCTTGAAGCTGCCGAGCGTGGCGGATGCATCGAGCGAAGGTGTGGCGGTCGGGTCCTTGGTGATGAAGCGGATCGCCCCGGCGCTGGAATTGCGGCCATAGAGCGTGCCCTGCGGCCCGCGCAGCACCTCGACGCGTTCGAGATCGGGCGTGTCGTAAAGCGAGCCGACCGTGCGCGCGAGGTAGACGTCGTCGACATAGACCGCGACCGCCGGCTCGGGATAGGTGTCGATCTCGCCGATGCCGCGGATCGAGTATTGCTGCGTGGTCTGCGCGGTGGAGCGCTTGGGTGCGAGCAGGCCGGGGACGCGGCCGCCCGACAGATCGCGGAAGGTCGAAATCTGCTGCTGCTGGATCGCATCGCCGCCAATGGCGGTGACCGCGATGGGAGTGCGCTGCAGCGTTTCGGGGCGCTTCTGCGCGGTGACGATGATATCGCCGACCCCGCTGTCGGCGGCGGCATCCGGCGCGGCAGCGCTATCGGTGGGCGCGGGGGCCTGGGCCGGGGCCGTCTGGGCCCGGGCATGAGCGCCAAGCGACAGGGCGAGCGAAAGCGCGGTGCCGGTCAGCCAATGCCGGCGGGCGCGAAAAGACAAGCGAGCGAGATGCATGATTCTCCCTGATCGTCATTTGATCGACGATGCGTTGTGTGCGGGGCAGACCGGTCCGTCTGCCCGTGGCAGGGGTGCCTATGGCAATGCACCATGAAGTTCATACGATTAGGATCATCGCGTATATGAATTGATCAAATTCAAGATTTGCGAATATGTGATCACGTAGGGATCATGAATTCAGATATATTTATGAGACTTCGAGAGATTCAAAACATATACGGAAATATCGTGGATCTGTTGTGGGGATAGCTTGCGGCCGAATGTTGGTGACACGCCGGCGCGCCCTTCGCGGACAGTGGCGGCGATGGCGGCGCGGTCCGATCCGTAGAGGTAGGTGCGCGGGCGGGTGAGGTCTGCCGAGCCGGTCGCCGGGTCGCCCCAGCCTTGCACCGTGTGGCAATCGTAGCAGCCGCCTTCGTCCTCGAACGTTTCCTTGCCCAACGCGATCTGGCCTTCGTCGTGCGGCTGTCCGCCAAGCTTGAGGACGTATTCGGTAACGGCGGCCACTTCATCGGGTTCGAGGCTGTGGCCGACGCCGAGCGCGGGCATCGCGGCAAGGTTGCGCGTCTGCGGATCGTCGGCGCGGATGCCGTGGCGGATGGTCGTGGCGATGTCCGAAGGCCGGATCAGGAACGTGTCGACATCCTCTCCGCCGAACAGCCAGCGATCGTCGGTCAGGTCCGGCACGTGGTGCCCCGCCGCGCCCTTGCCATCGATGCCGTGGCAGCTGGCGCAGTTGGCGGCGAACAGCGCCCGCCCCGCCTTGATCGCGCGGGCGTCTGCGTGGGGCACGGCAGGAGCGGCGAGCGCTGCGGCGCCGAGGCTGGCGATGGCGGCGGCAAGGGCGATGTGGCGGCGCTTGGTCATGCGCGCGACACCGCCCGATGCGGCGGGCAGGGTCCAACCAGTAAAGCTCAACGTCAGTCGAGAAATTCTGGATTTTCCGCGATTGGGCGGCTCGCCAGAAGCAAGCGCGACAACACAGGGCATCCCCGGGAAACGGCATGACGTTCGATCGAGTGGCAATTGGGGTTCTGGCAGCGCTTCTGGCCGTGCCGGCGCTGGGCCAGAGCGCGCCGGGTGCCGAGGCGCCGGTGGTCAATCGCGCGCCGACGCGGGCGGACTGGACAGCCATCGCCGACCTGCCCGACCTGTCCGGGGTGTGGACCCCGGGGCCGCTCGACAAGTATGGGCCGGGCGGGGCCGAAGCGCCGCAATGGCTGCCCGCGATCGCCACGCAGGTCGACCGGCTGAAGCAGCTCGACGCCGAAGGGCGGCCACAGAACATCTACACCAACTGCCTGCCCGAAGGTTTGCCCAGCAGCGTCACGCAGACGCTCAATTCGGTGGAATTCCTGGTTACGCCGGGGCGGGTGACCGTGCTCGGCGAATTCGATGGCAACCGCCTGCGCCGGATCTGGACCGACGGGCGGCCACATCCGGCCGATCCCGATCCCACCTTCAGCGGCCATTCGATCGGCCATTGGGAGGGCGGGGCGCTGGTGGTCGACACGGTCGGCTTCCTGCCCGAGGTGTTCATCCCGCTGAGCCAGGGCGTGGGCTTTCCCAACAACGGCGACATGCACGTTGAGGAGCGGCTGGCGCTGACCGGACCGGATACGCTGCGCGTCGACATCGTGGTGCACGCGCCCAAGGTGCTGGCCGCGCCGTGGCACGCATCGCGCACCTTTACCCGTCACCGCGAACGCAGCGTCGACCTTGCCGAGGCTTCGTGCCGGCAGGGTGATTTCTTCGAAGACACCGATGCGCAGGGGAATGCGGTGTTCAGCCCCATCCCCAAGGACGCTGGCGGCGCCCCCGTGCCGCCCGACCAGCCGACCGCGCCTGCAACAGGACACCACCGATGAAGCCTTCGCCATTCCTCCGCGCCGGATTTGCTCTGATGCTGCTGACTTCGCTCGCCGTTCCGGCCGACGCGCATCACAGCTTCTCGATGTTCGATCCGTCCAAGCCGATGAAATTCGAGGCGACGGTGCGCAACCTGCAATGGACATCGCCGCACGCGATCCTGTGGGTCGATGCGCCGCAGGTCGGCGCCTATGCGCCGGGGCTGTGGTCGCTCGAACTGCCGACGAGCCCGGCGAACCTGGCGCGCATGGGCTGGTCGCGGACGTCGGTGAAGGCTGGCGACAAGGTGATCGTGGAGATCAATCCGATCCGCGACGGACGCCGTTCGGGCCAGTTCAAGCGGGCGACCGTGGTCGGCAGCAGCAAGGTGCTGTCGATCGGCGCGATCCCGGGCGCGCAGCCGCCCAAGTGACGCGGCGCCGGCCGGCGGCCATGGCGCGCCGGCCGCAGATGCCGTGAAAAAGCGTGCGGGCGTCCGCCGGGCGTCAGATGGTGAAGCCGATCCAGCGCCCGAAGCTCACGATCGTAAGCCACAGCACCAGCGAGACGCCGCCCGAAATGCGCGGCGCAAGAGCCTGCGCGGACGTGGCGCGCGGCAGCACGAAGCGGTGGAAGACGAGGACGTTGATCCCTGCGAGCAGCAGCAGCACCAGCTTCGCCTTGAAGAAGAAATTCTCGAAATAGCCGAAGGGATTGGCGAAGATCATCGTGATCCCGGTGACGGCGGCGAGGGCGAAGGCGCCCCAGGTGATCGGCAGCAGTTCGTGCAGCAGCCCCGGGATCGTCGCATCCTTGCGCCACAGGCCGAGCAGCCGAAGATCGACCACCGCGATCGAGCCGAAGACGAGCGTCAGCGCCAGGACGTGCACCGCCTCGATCGTGCCGAACAGCCAGGTGCTGTCGGTAAGTTCGATGGCGAGGCGGGTATCGGACAGCGTGGTGGCAAGGTCCTGCAGGCTCATGGCAAGTCGGCTTTCAGATGTGGCAGATGGCAGGTTGGGCAGGTGGCAGGTTCTGCGGATGCAGGCCGGTTGCGGCGCAGTCGTCAGGCTGGCGCACCGGGCCAGCCATCGGCGTAGGCGATCCAGCGGCCCGCGAAGACCACGCCGACCCACAGCAGCACCGAGCCGGCTGCGAGCACGCGATGCCAGCCAAGCCTTGCACGCAGGGCGGCCGCGCCATGCGCGCGGGTGAGCGCAAGGGCGGCGATGATGAGCGCGATCTTGACCCAGAACACCGTGCGGAACAGCGCGCGGCCGGGCTCGCTGGCGATCAGCAGCGCGCCCGACACGGCCAGGATGCCCACCGCGATATAGGCGACCGGCAGCCACTGGCGCAGCGTGAGCGAGATGTCCGGGGCACCAGCGCGGGTGCGCACGGCGTTGCGGTTGATCTGGGCAACGGAGATGACCACCGCGGCAATCGCGATGATGTGGACGACCTGGATGGCAGGCACGATCCAGCCGCGCGAGGTGACCAGCGCCGCGACCGGCGTCGCGGCTAGCCACGTGGCAAAGTCGGCAAGAATTTCCATGCGCAGGGCCCCCGTCCTTGTCCCCCCCGGGCGGGAGGCACCGGCTGCGTCTCTAGGGCGAGCGCGGCGGGCTCCGCCAATTCGAAGAGATCATCGGCAGATTGATTGTAGTCATAGGCCGGCGCAACGCGGGCCGTACCTGTTCAGCTGAAGCAGGCCAGGATCTGGTCCGCGCGCGCTGTGACAGGCGCTCGGTCAAGCATGACGAGCGTGTAGCCGAGCGAGGTATAGGCGGCGACCAGTCGGTCAAATTCGGCCGCCGCTGCGGCAAAGTCATGGCGGCGTTCGGCATCGGTTTGCCAGATCTCCGGCCAGGGCGGGGCCATGAAAACGCGCCGGTGATAGCGGTGGGCTTGCCCAAGCGACGATGTGGCGTGCGTTCCCATGGCGAAGTCCAGCGCGGCGAGCGCGTCCACGATCCCGCGATCGAAGAAAACCGGAGCGGGCAGCGCCGTTGCCCTTGCGCGGTCTTCCAAGGCCAGGGCCATCGCCTTGCGGGCGAAGGCAGCAAGGTCGATCCAGGGCAGCGCCTTGCCATCGCCGGCCAGCTCGGCGGAAACGACGCGGCGCCCGGGTTCCGACACGACCGATTTGCCGCGACGCGCCAGTTCATCGAGCAGGGTTGACTTGCCGGCCCCCGAACAGCCCGAGATGACGACGAAGTCTTCGCTCATCCCTTGCGCGCGGTGACGAACAGCCAGCGCGATGGCTCTGCGAAATAGCCTTCGCCGTCGCGTTCCTCGAATTCGACCAGATCCCACGGTCCGGCGCCGGCGTAGAAGCGGTCCGCATCGGTGCGCGAGAGACGGTTGTAGTAACGATCGTGGCGGTCCCAGCCGGGGCGGCCTTCGGTCTTGTAGCTGGCGAAATGCCAGCCGCCCGGGCGCAAGGCACGGTGGATGCGGGCAAGGACCGAGGGCAGCGCGGCGTGCGGCACGTGCAGCAGCGAGGCGCAGGCGATGACGGCGTCGTAGTCTGCTTCTGCCTCCAGCTCGTCGAACCGCAGCACGCGCGCCGGCCGCGACAGGCGCCTGCTTGCCAGCGCGGCCATGGCGGCGCTGCCGTCGGTCGCATCGACGCTGTGCCCCTGCCGTTCCAGCTCCGCCGCATCGTATCCCGCGCCGCAGCCAAGCTCGAGAACGCGGCTGGCAGGCGCCAGCCGGGGCAGGAAGGCTTCAAGTTCGCGCGAGACCCGATCCGGGCGGGCGGTGGCGTAGTCGACCGCCCGGGTGTTGTAGAATGCCAGCGTGCGCGGATCGTAGGGGGAGACTTCGGCTGGCATTGCGGCGTTTCCTGTCTCGACCACCCCGGCGGACGAGGGCGTCCTCGTGTCCATCCATAGCACGATCGGCCTGGTCTCGTGTCTTCCCTTTCAAAGCCGGCGCGGGGCACAGGTGCGGGCATGACGATGCTCACGATGAAGGTACGGCGGGAACGCGGTGCCAGCGAGCGAGCTTTGCTGAAGGTCTTATTGATTGTCGCCCGGTGCGCGGGTGATTGCCCGTCCTCATAGCGGGTATGAGTTTGATCAAATCGACACGGGCAACCTGCTGAATAGACTGGGCTCAAGTCATCATTTTCGGGGTTTCAATGTCCATATCAGCTGCCTCGAGCCCTGACCGGGCCTTGCCGGTCATCATCATCGGGGCAGGATTTTCGGGGACCTTGCTGGCGATCAACCTGGTCCGGCTCGGCCAGCCGGTTATCCTGGTCGAACGCAATTCGGCCCACCTGGCCAAGGGATTGGCGTTCGGCACGGCGCGGCCCGAACACCTGCTCAACGTGCGGGCGCGCAACATGAGAGCGTTTCCCGGCGATCCGCAGCACTTTCTGCGCTGGATGGGGTTCACGCCGCCCGACCAGATCCACCGCTTCCTGCCCCGCCTTGCCTATGGCCATTACCTGCGCTCGCTGCTGATCGATGCCATGGCGAAATCGGGGCAGCTGCTGCGCGTGCAGCAGGGCGAGGCGGCGGACATCATCGGCCAGCGGGACGAACAGGTGGTCCTGCTGGACAACGGCGAACGCCTGCACGGACGCGCGGTGGTGCTGGCGCAGGGCAACCTGACCCCGCGCATTCCCGAGGCGCTGGCAGGGCTTGCTCCCGGGCTGGTGTTCGCCAACCCGTGGGACCCTGCGGCGCTGGAGGGACTCGATCCTGATGCGGCGGTGCTGCTGCTTGGGTCGGGCCTCACCGCCGTGGACGTCGCGCTGTCGCTCGATCGGCAGGGGCACAAGGGCCCGATCCACGTGCTGTCGCGCCGGGGCCTGCGACCGCGCAGCCATGACGAGGCGATTGTGCCGGTGCGGCAGGTGGCGTGCCCGCAGCAATCGGGCTCTGCGCTTGTCGCCAGCGTGCGCCGGCGGGCCGGCGAGGTCGGCTGGCGCAACGCTGTCGACGAGCTGCGCCCGCATACCCGCGCGATCTGGCGCAGCCACAGCGTGGCCGAACAGGCACGGCTGATCCGCCATCTGCGGCCGTGGTGGGACGTGCACCGGCATCGGCTGGCACCGGCGGTCGATGCCCGGATCACGTCGATGGAGATCAGTGGCCGGCTGCAGTTCCTCGCCGGCCGGCTGCTTGGCGCAACGCCGGCAGACCGCGGCTTCGAGGCCGTGTGGAAGCCACGGGGCCGGGATGCGACGCGGCACCTTCACGTCGATCGCGCGATCATCTGCACCGGGCCCGAAGGCGACATTGCGCAGTCGTCCGAAGGGCTGCTGCGGCGTCTGGTGGAACGCGGCATGGCGCGGTCGGACCCGCATCGCCTCGGACTGGATGTCGATCCCGTATTCCGCATCCGCGATGCCGCGGGGGTTGCGCACAAGACGATCTTCGCGGTGGGGCCGGTCAGCCGGGGCGCCGACTGGGAAACGGTCGCCGTGCCGGATATCCGCAACCAGGTGCACGATCTTGCCCGCTATCTTGCCACCGCCGTCTTCGGCGAATGACGGGGCGGGCGGATGCGCGCCCGACCGCCTGACCGGATACGAAGAATGGCGGCTGGTGCTGGACCAGCCGCCATCCGGGGATTGCAGTCGATAGGAGGTTGAGCCGGATGGTGTCAGCCCGGCAGCTTGCCGGCGAACGCGAATTCGTCGATCGCGCGGCGGGGGCTCGGCGCTTCGCGCGCCTGCAGCGCTTCGGGCAGGGCCGAGGCGGGGCCGCGACGGCCGATCGCGATGGCGGCTTCCACCTTGTAGCGGTCACCGGCGCCCAGCGCGGCGGGCGCGCGTTCGTGATCGAAGCCGGCCATGGCATGCGTGGCAAGGCCGAGTTCGTGCGCCTGCAGCGCCAGGAACGCCCACGCCGCGCCGGCATCGAAGCTGGCCGTCGTGGCGGGCTTGGCTTCGGTGGTGCCGGGCGCGACGATCTCGCGGTCCGACAGCAGGAAGACGAGCGCGCTGGCGTTCTGGGCCCAGCCGGCGTTGAACGGCAGCAGCAGGTCGACCAGCGTGGCCCAGTTCGCATCGCCGCGGCGGGCCCAGACAAAGCGCCAGGGCTGCCAGTTGAAGGCCGAGGGCGCCCAGCGCGCACCGTCGAACAGGGTGAGCAGGTCCTGCTCGGAAATCTCGCTCGAATCGAACGAGCGCGGCGACCATCGGTCGAGGAACTGCGGCAGGACAGGCAAGTCGGTCGTACGGGTCATAGAGGCTCCTGGGAGAGGAAAGCGGGCCTTGGCTAAGCGGCATGATCGCGGTCCGCCAAACAAGGATCGCTCATTCGACCATCGAGCGATACTTGATTGTTGCGGGATTAGTCTACCGATAAACTTGAGTTTGAATTTTGCCTCTGTCTGCAAAGCTTTTTTCGGTCATGACCCTGCCCAGATCCAGTTCCGCGCTGACCCGCCGCTCCGTCCTGGCCGGCTCCGGCGCGATCGTCGGCGCCGCGCTGCTGGCCGGTTGCGCGCGCGAATCCGCCAAGGCGAGCGCGCTGCGCATCGCCATCACCGGCAAGGGCGAAAGCGACAACCGCCTGCTGTTCAAGGCGGCGGGCATCACACCCGACATTCCGCTGGCCTGGTCGGAGTTCGAATCCGGCCACCTGGTGGTCGAGGCGTTCAATTCGGGCGCGGTGGACTTCGGCGGCATGAGCGAGATCCCGCCTGTGTTCGCCGCCGCCTCTTCGGTGCAGAGCTTCCGCCAGATCGGGGTGTACCACGGGGACGTCAACAACCAGGCGGTGCTGGTGCCCAAGGGTTCGACGATCGCCTCGCTGCGCGATCTCAAGGGCAAGCGCGTCGGCTATGTCCGCGCGACGACGACGCAGTATTTCCTGATCCGCATGCTCGAATCCGTGGGGCTGACCTGGGCGGACATCACGCCCATCGCCATGACGGTGGCCGACGGCGCGGCCGCCTTCGGACAGGGCGGGCTGGATGCCTGGGCGATCTATGGCTTTCCCATCCAGCGCGCCATGGCGCACGACGGCGCGCGCATCCTGTCGACCGCGCTGGGCTTCCTTTCGGGCAACTACATCATAGCCGCGCACAAGGATGCGATCGAGGATCCGGTGCGGCACGACTGGATCGCGCGCTACCTGGCGCTGGTCCGCAAGGGCTATGCCTGGGCGGCTGCGAACCAGGACCCCTGGGCCGAAGTGGTTGCCGGCAGCATCGGCGTTCCGGTCGAGCAGGTGCGCGACCAGTTCCGCCGCAAGAGCGCCTCGTTCGAGCTGCGCCCGGTCGATGACAAGGCCATAGCCTCGCAGCAGCAGGTTGCCGATGTCTTTTCGAGCGCCGGGCTCATCCCGCGCAAGGTCGACGTGCACCCGCTGTGGGACGCGCGCTTTAATCCCGTTCTCAAGGAAACCTGATCCATGGCCACCCAGCCGGTTGCGGCGACAGCCGTCCATCCCGATCTATCCGACGAGGCGCTGGCCCGGTTGAGTGCGGAACTGGCCGCGCTTGCCGAAGACTACGACCGCCATCCCCGCTTCCCGCGCGAGGCGTTCGATATCCTGGCAAGCCGCGGGCTGATCGGACTGACCGTGGACGAAGCCCTGGGCGGCGGCGGCGCGGGCTTTGTCGATGCGCTGCGCGTGTTGGGCGCGGTGGCCAAGGGCGAGCCATCGACCGCGCTGATCCTGTTCATGACCTTTGCCTTCCACGCCGCGCCCGACAAGAACGCGCGCTGGAACCGCAGGCTGTACGAGCTGCTGGCGCATGAAGCGGCGGCGGGCAGGGGGCTGATCGGCACCTTCCGCGTCGAGCCCGAGCTTGGCACTCCGGTGCGCGGCGGCCTGCCCAAGACGACGGCCCGCCGCACCGACACCGGCTGGGCGATCACCGGCGAGAAGATCTATTCGACCGGATCGACCGGGCTCGACTGGTTTGCGGTCTGGGCGAAGACCGACGAGCAGCCGCCGCGCCTCGGCACGTTCCTGGTCCGGCCCGACAGCGAGCGCATCGCGATCGAGCCCGAATGGGACCACCTCGGCATGCGTGCGACGGTCAGCCACCGGGTGGTGTTCGACGATACGCCCACGCCGGCCGAGTTCGCCGTGGACTTGCGCGCGCCCGAGGAATGGGCGCCGCGTCCGGGCGACGATAACCGGGCCGGGCTGTGGAACGCGCTCGCCATCGCGACGATCTATGATGGCGTCGCCCGTGCCGCGCGCGATTGGCTGGCGGGCTATCTCAACGATCGCGTGCCGAGCAATCTTGGCGCCTCGCTCGCCACGCTGCCGCGCGTGCAGGAAAAGTTCGGTGAGATCGAGGCGCTGTTGCTGTCCAATCGCGTGCTGATCGAACAGGCGGCAAGGCGGGCCGATGCGGGTGACGTTCCGCCGGCGACCGAAGCAAACCTGATCAAGCATATCGCCAACGCCAATGCGATCCGCGCGGTGGAGATCGGGCTCGAACTGACCGGTAATCCGGGGATCAGCCGGCGCAACCCACTCGAGCGCCATTACCGCGATGTGCTGTGCAGCCGGATCCATTCGCCGCAGGCCGACACGGTGCTGGTGGCCGCGGGCACGGCCGGGCTGGCGCAGGGGGCCGGGCTGGCGCGGGGGGCCGGGCTGGCGCGGGGGGCCGGGCTGGCGCAGGGGGCGGGTCGATGAGCCTTGTCGTTGCAAGCCAGCTCGAACCCGCGATCAACGAGGAACTCGCGCGCCATCCATCGCGCCCGAAGATCATCGCCGTGCCCGAGGATGAACCCTGGCGCGCCGCGCGCGAGGCCGACGTGCTGGTGGTGCGGCCAACGCCGGTGTGGCGCGAGGCGCGCGGCGAGGAGCAGCCCGATTTGTGGCCGGGCCGGCTGCGCTGGGTGTGCAGTGCTTCGGTGGGGATCGACTTCTATCCGCCCTGGCTGCTCGATGCGCCGATCGTTTCCTGCGCGCGCGGCACCGCGTCCGAGGAAATTGCCGACTACGTGATCGCGGCGATCTATCGCCAGGCCAAGGACCTCGCCGAAGCGGCGGTCACCTCACCCACGCAGTGGCGCTATCGGGCGCTCGGGCAGGTCAATGGCAGCACGGTCGGCATCGTCGGATTCGGCGCGATCGGCCGCGCGGTGGCGCGTCGCGCCACGGCGCTGGGTGCGCGCGTTCTGGCCGTGCGGCGCAGCCGCGAGGCCGCGCTGGGCGTGATCGGGGTGGAACTGCGCGACCATGTGGCCGACGTGGTGCGCGATGCGGACCATATCGTCGTCGCGGTGCCGGCTACGCCCGAAACGCGCCACCTGTTCGACGATGCGCTGTTCGCGCGGGCCAAACCCGGGGCGCATCTCATCAATGTGGCGCGCGGGTCGGTGGTCGATCAGGAGGCGCTGGTGCGGGCGCTCGATTCAGGTCGGCTGGCCTTTGCCACGCTCGATGTGACCGAGCCCGAACCGCTGCCCGAAGGCCATGTGCTCTACACCCATGCGAATGTGCGGCTGACACCCCACATCTCGTCGAACTACACGCTGGCCCGGGGCAAGCTGGTGGCGAAGATCATGGGCGATCTCACCCGCTTTGCCGCCGGACAGAAGCCGAGCGACATCGTGCTGCCCGAGCGGGGATACTGATCCCCGCCCGGTATCGCGGATCAGGCGGCCTGTGAGGTCTCCACGCCGACTTCGGGCAGATGCGCCAGCACGGCATCGGCTTCGCTGCGCGCCAGCCAGTCGGGGCTGGCATCGATGAAGCGGATGGTGTGGTCGCTTTCGATGATGATCACGGCGGGCTCGGTGATCTCGTAGCTGTCGGTCCCGAGCGTTGCGCCGATCCATGGCTGGCCGGGCTGCACCGCCGGCTGGTCTTCGGGCAGGAAGGTCAGCTTGAGCTGGCGGCCAAGCGCGTAGCCGGGATCGCCATAGGTCGGGAAGGTCAGGCCGTGGCGTTCGGTCGGGCCCTTGTCCACCGGGATCTGGGCGCTGACGGCGAGCAGCGGGATGCCGGCATCGGCGAGCGCGGGGGCGATCGTCTCGTTGTAATAGGGCAGCGCGATGTTGCAGGCGGGGCACCCGCCGAAGCGGAAGAACACGAGTACCGCCGGGCCGTTCGCCAGCAGCGCGGTGCTTTCGATGGTGCCGCCTTCGGCATCGACCAGCGTGAAGGGGGCGAGCTTGTCCCCCGCTTTCGGGCGGCTGGCCGGATCGAAGCGCTCCACGAGGATGCGGCGCTGCGCGGCATTCTTTTCGAGCTGTTCCTTCGACCAGGTCCGTTCGCGCTCTGCCTGGAGTTCCGCAAAACGCGCCGCGAGAGACTTCGTGCTCATCCGTGTGATCCTTTCGCTTGATCCGGACGGATGGAGCTAGGACGGCGGCGCACGCCGGAAAAACGAGAACGAGCCCGTTCTCCTTGAGTGTTGCTGATATGCTCGGCGGCGCTCAGGCCGCCTGGCCAAGGCTTTCGACGGTTTCGCGGGTCAGATCGGCCAGCCGCTGCGTGGCGGCGTCGAGTGCGTTGGCGGTTTGCAGGATGCATGAAACCGAGGGCAGTTCGGGCAGCCCGGCATCTTCGATCGGAGCATCGCGCAGAAACAGGTGGGTGCGGCAGGTAATCCCGAGCCCGGCCTGCACGGCGGCGCGCAGCGTGGTCAGGTTGGGCGTTTCCACGGTAATGCGGAAGCGCCGGCCCGAATCCTCAAGCGCGCGGATCGCCGCCTCGCGGAAGCGGCAGGGCTGTTCGAGCACGGCGAGCGGGATCGTATCGCGAGCAGCGAGGACGGGATCGCCGTACCAGGCCATCGGCGCGTGGGTCACTGCGGCCGGATCGTTGGGCGCCGCAAATCCCAGCGCGATGTCGAGCTGGCGCCGCTCGAGCAGGCCGACCAGTTCGGCCGTGCCGGCGATGCGGGAATAGATCTGCGCATCGGGGTGCAGTTCGGCGAACTGGGCCAGCAGGCCCGACAGCAGCATTTCGGCAAAGTCCTGCACCATGCCGATCCGCGCGGGGCCGCTGAACTGCCCGGCGGTGACCGCGGCCACGGCTTCATCGTGCAGAGTCAGCACCTTGCGCGCGTAATCGAGCATCAGCTCGCCCGCCGGGGTGAGAGTCAGGCGCCGCCCGTCGCGGTGGAACAGCGTCTGCTGCAGCAGCTCCTCCAGCCGCTTGATCTGAAGGCTGAGCGCCGACTGGGTGACGAAGACCTTTTCCGAAGCATTGAGCATCGAGCCCGTGTCGACGATCGCGACGAACGAGCGCAGGAGATTGGTCGGCAGATTGACCGGCATGGCTAAGGGCCTTCGGAAACTGGAGAGGGGGAGGGATTGCGGTGGTCCGCCGATCCATGCAGCGCCTTCGTGGGGTGACGCTTATTATCAATCAAAATAGTAGAGTTTAATGCGCGCAATGGCAAGAGCCGATTTGGCGCTGGCCGCGATTGCCGCACGCCTTGGCGGCAAAAATGCGCAGTTTTGTCGGTTCCATGAGGATTGCTGATACGTCCCGCTCAATACTCAATTGCCTTGGTAGAGTTTAAGCGGGATTTTCCGGGACCCGTCATCCCGGCAAGAGTCTCGACCGTCCCATGTCCGTCCTTCAAAAGCTCGCGCAGAGTCGCTGGTTCAGTCCGCTCGCCCTTCTGGCCGTGTGGGAAGCGGGCTCGCGCCTCGGGCTCATTCCCGAACGCACGCTGGCGGCACCGTCGGCCGTCGCGGAAACCCTGCTGGGCATGCTGACCTCGGGCGAACTGCCCAGCAATCTTGCCGTGTCGTTCGGCCGGGTGCTGTCGGGGCTTGCCATCGGCGTGACGCTGGGCATCGTCCTCGCCCTCGTTGCCGGCCTGTCGCGCAAGGGCGAAGCGGCGATCGATCCGCTGATGCAGATCAAGCGCACGATCCCCACGCTCGCGCTGACGCCGCTGTTCATCGTCTGGTTCGGCATCGGCGAAACGCCCAAGATCGCGCTGATCGCGTTCGCCTCGATGTTCCCGGTCTATCTCAACCTTTACAGCGGCATCCGCGGGGTGGACCTGCGCCTTCTGGAAGGTGCCCGCAGCTTCGGCCTGACGCGGGCGGAGCAGGTGTGGCACGTGATCCTGCCCGGCTCGCTGCCGTCGCTGCTGGTGGGCCTGCGCTATTCGCTGTCGATCTCGATCCTGGTGCTCGTCGTCGCGGAACAGATCAACGCCTCGGCCGGCCTTGGCTACCTGATCAACAATGCGCGCGACTTCATGCGCACCGACATCATCGTGGTCTGCCTGATGGTCTACGCCGTGCTCGGCCTCGCTGCGGACTGGATCGTCCGCACGATCGAGAACCGCGCGCTCGTCTGGCGGCCCAGCCTCGTCAAAGCCTGATTTCCCCCCGATTTCCCCCACGCGGAGAACCACCCATGGACGCCCGCCTCAATTTCCTCGAAGCCCCGATCGTCCCGCCCGCCGGCGATGAGCCGCCGGTCGTCAGGCTGCGGCAATTTACCCGCCGCTTTGGCGACAACACGATCCTGTCGGACCTCAACCTCGACATCGCGCCCGGCGAATTCGTCGCGCTGCTGGGCCGCTCGGGCTCGGGCAAGACCACGCTGCTGCGCACGCTTGCCGGGCTCGACAGCGCCGAGGACCAGGACGTGACCGTGCCCAATTCGCGCGCGGTGGTGTTCCAGGACGCGCGTCTGCTGCCGTGGAAGAAGGTATGGCGCAACGTGGCGCTCGGCCTTCGCGGCGGCGATATCAAGGATCGCGCGCTGTCCGCGCTCGACGAAGTGGGTCTTGCCCACCGCGTCGATGCCTGGCCGCTGACGCTGTCGGGCGGCGAGGCGCAGCGCGTCGCGCTCGCCCGTGCGCTGGTGCGCGAGCCCAAGCTGCTGCTGCTCGACGAACCTTTCGCCGCGCTCGATGCGCTGACCCGGATCAAGATGCACCGCCTCGTGCTCGACTTGTGGCGCGCGCACAGGCCGGCGGTGCTGATGGTGACGCACGACGTGGACGAGGCGGTGGCGCTTGCCGACCGCATCCTGGTGCTCGATGCCGGGCGGATCTGCGCGCAGGACCGCATCGCCATCCCGCGCGGCGAGCGGGGCGAGCTTGCCCGGCCCTACCGCGAGAAGTTCCTGCGGATCCTCGAAGGCTCCGCGCCCAGCGACGCCGTGATCCCGTTCCCGGCGGGAGGGCACCAGTGAACGCGCTGGTCGCACCGCCGGTCCTGCCCGGCGCCGGGCTCGCCCGCCTGCGCGGGTTCGTCACCAATCTTGCCGAGCTGATCGACAGCACCCGTAGCGAACGCGAGATACTGGAAAGCGGGGCCAAGCTGCTCGCGCGGCTGGTCAACCAGGACGACTGGCTGCCCGAAGCCTACGCCAAGCCCGATCCCGACCGCTATCGCCAGTACCTGCTCCACTGCGACGCGCGCGCGAGCGCTTCAGCGTGGTCTCCTTCGTCTGGGGGCCGGGGCAGGGCACGCCGATCCATGACCATCGCACCTGGGGCCTCGTCGGCGTGCTGCGCGGCAGCGAGCGCTCGGAACGCTTCGTTCGCAACCCCGACGGCAGCCTGAAGCACGCCGGCACCGACGTGCTGCACGAAGGCGAAGTCGAGGCGGTGAGCCCGCGCATCGGCGACATCCACCGCGTCTCGAATGCCGAGACGCGGCATGCCTCGATCTCGATCCACGTCTATGGCGGCAACATCGGCGCGATCGAGCGTGCGACCTATGATCTCGACGGGCGGGCCAAGCGCTTCGTTTCGGGCTACGCCAACACGGAACTCCCGAACCTGTGGGACCGGTCGGTGCGCGCATGACCGTCCGGCCCCAGGACATCCGCAGCGCCTTGCTGGCGCGCGAGGAAATCGCGCTGATCGACTTGCGCGAGGAAGCCGAATTTGCGCGCGGCCACCCGCTGTTCGCCGCGCAGATCCCGCTGCGCCGGATCGAGGCGGAGGCACGCTGGCGCATCCCGCGCGCCGACACGCGCATCGTGGTCTACGACGATAGCGAAGGCCTTGGGGGCGAAGGCCTCGTCGGCTCGGCGATCGAGCAGCTCCGCGCGCTCGGCTTCACGCAGGTCGATGCGCTCGAAGGTGGACTTTCGGGCTGGCGCGAGGCGGGGTACGAGCTGTTCGAGGACGTCAACAGCTACTCCAAGGCGTTCGGCGAACTGGTCGAACACCGCCGCCACACCCCTTCGCTGCCGGCCAACGACGTGCAGGCGCTGATCGACGAGAAGGCGGACATCGCCATCCTCGATGCGCGGCGATTCGAGGAATATGCCACGATGAGCATCCCGGGCGGTGTCAGCACCCCCGGTGCCGAGCTGGTCCTGCGTGCCCGCGCGGTGGCGCCCGATCCCGACACGACGATCATCGTCAACTGCGCCGGGCGCACGCGTTCGATCATCGGCGCGCAGTCGCTGGTCAATGCGGGGCTGCCCAACCGGATCTTCGCGCTGCGCAATGGCACCATTGGATGGACGCTTGCCGGGCAGGAACTTGAGACCGGGCAGCAGCGCCGGGCGCCTGCGCCCCCGAGCCCGTTCGTGGCCGAAGCCCGCGAGAAGGCGCGCGAAGTCGCCTACCGCGCCGGCGTTCGCCGCATCGTCTGGGACGAACTTGCGCACCTGCGCCAGGACACGGCGCGCACGCTGTACCTCTACGACGTGCGCCTTCCCGAAGACTTTGCCGCCGGCCACCTGCCCGGCTTCCGCAATGCGCAGGGCGGGCAGCTCGTGCAGGAGACCGACCATTTCGCCCCGGTGCGCGGCGCGCGCATCGTGCTGGCCGACGATCTTGGCCCGCGCGCCGACATGACCGCCTCGTGGCTCGCCCAGCTCGGCTGGGAAGTCTTTGTGGTCGAATGGCCGCAAGCGGTCGCGCTCGAAACCGGCGGTGACGGCGCGCCCACCCCGCGCGGGCCCGAAGGCCGCTACAAGCGCCCCTACGAGGGCACCGACAACGCCGCCGCCGCGATGCAGGCCTATCTCGACTGGGAGTTCGGCCTTGTCGAACAGCTCCGCCGCGATGGCACGCACGGCTTCTACGTCATCTGATTTTCACCGTTTCAGGAAGGGTCATTCCATGCCCGTCAAGTTCATCGGCTATATCGGTTTCAACAACACTTCGGAAATCCATGCCGGCCAGCGCAGCCGCGTGCTCGACCGCGACTATGTCGACGCAGCGGCGCGCGCGCAGGAAAAGGGCGGCTTCGACCGCGTGCTGATCCCGTTCGGATCGAGCTCGCCCGAAAGCCAGATCGTTGCCGCGCACGCCGCTGCGATCACCGACAGGCTCGGTTTCCTCGTCGCGCACCGGCCCGGCTTCACTCAGCCGACGCTGGCCGCGCGCCAGCTGGCGACGCTCGACCAGCTTTCGGGCGGGCGCGTTGCCGTGCACATCATCACCGGCGGCGCTGACGAGGAAATGGCGCGTGATGGCGATGTCGGCCCGGACAAGGCCCAGCGCTACGCCCGTACCGACGAATATCTCGACATCGTGAAGCAGGAATGGTCGGCGGCGCGCCCGTTCGACCACAAAGGCCGCTTCTACGAAGTGCGCCAGGGCTTCAGCGCGATCAAGCCGGACAACCTGCCGGTGTTCTTCGGCGGCTCCTCGCCCGAGGCGATCGACGTCGCCGGACGCCATGCCGACGTTTACGCGCTGTGGGGCGAAACGCTGGAGCAGGTCGGGGATTCGCTGCGGCAGGTTCGCCAGTCGGCGGCGCGCTATGGCCGCTCGCCCGGCTTCTCGCTGTCGCTGCGCCCGGTGATCGCCGATACCGAGGAAGTGGCGTGGAAGAAGGCGGCCGAGATCGAGGACCAGGTTCGCGCCGCGCGTGAAGCCGCAGGCCTTCCGGTCAGCGGCCACCGTCCGGCCAATGCGGGCTCGCTGCGCCTGCTCGAAACCGCCAGTGCCAACCGCCGCGATGGCCGCCTGTGGACGGGCGTCGCCGCGCTTACCGGCGCGCAGGGCAATTCCACCGGCCTCGTCGGCACTCCCGAGCAAGTCGCGCAAGGGATGCTTGAATACTACGACATCGGCATCGACCACTTCCTGATCCGCGGCTTCGATCCGCTGGCTGATGCGATCGCCTATGGCGAGCACCTGCTGCCGCTGGTCAAGGCCAAGGTTGCCGAGCGCGATGCGCGCCCCGTCGCGCTGGCAAGCTGAGGGAAAACACAAGATGGCCACCGTTCTCGAACGCCCGCGCTCCGGCGCCGATGATGTCCGCCCTGATGGCATCACCGATGCCGAATGGCAGACCCGCGTCGACCTCGCCGCGTTCTATCGCATCGCCGCGATCCACGATTACGACGATTTCCTCTACACCCACATCTCGGCGCGCGTGCCGGGGCCCGATCACCACTTCCTGATCAATCCGTTCGGGCTGACCTTCGATGAAATCACGGCCTCGAGCCTGGTCAAGGTCGATCTCGACGGGAACGTGATTGGGCACAGCGAATACGGCATCAACTATGCCGGCTACGTCATCCATTCGGCCATTCACGCCGCGCGCGAAGATGCGCACTGGATCGCGCATTTCCATACGCGGGACGGCATGGGCGCGTCGGCGCATGCCGAAGGACTGCTGCCGCTGACGCAGCGCGCGCTCTACATCATTCCCCGCCTTGCCTATCATGACTACGAAGGCGTGGCGCTCAACCTCGACGAGCGCGAGCGGCTGCAGGCGGACCTTGGCGACAAGAAGCTGATGCTGCTGCGCAACCACGGCACGCTGGCGCTGGGCCGCACGGCGGGTGAAGCTTGGAGCGGCATCTACCAGCTCGAGGAAGCGTGCTCGGCGCAGGTCGCGGCGCTGGCCGGCGGGCGTGACCATGTGCTGATCGCTCCGCAGGAAGCGCAGGACGAGGCGCTGCGCCAGATCGCGCAGCGCCCCGCCGCCGCCGCTGCGAGCGAAGGGCGCAAGCCGCACGACCAGCTCGTCTGGGAAGCGGTCCTGCGCAAGGTGGCCCGCACGCTGCCCGGCTTCGACACCTGACAAACCCCGCAGATTTTCGGGGAACCGGCCGGCTCTACGTCGATAGGCGTATGGGCCGGCCGCTGCATTTCCGAAAGGCACTGCACTCGTGCCCGACCACCTCCAGCCAGAGCAGACCATGACCGAACCCGCCGTCCCCCGTTCCAAGAGTCACTTCGGCCGCAACGTCCTGATCGGCATGGCCGTCGGCCTCGTCTTGGGCCTGGTCGCACGCAAGCTCGGCCCGGTTGGTCCCGATCAGCCCAACGCGCTGGCCGTCACGCTGAACCTCGTGGGGTCGAGCTTCGTGCAGCTGCTCAAGGCACTTGTGCCGCCGCTGGTGCTCACCGCGATCATTGCCTCGATCGGGCGCCTGCGCGATCTCAACAACGCGGCGCGACTGGCCGGCCAGACCGTGCTGTGGTTCGCGATCACCGCGCTGATCGCGGTGTCGATCGGCATCGCGCTGGGGCTGGTGTTCCAGCCCGGGGTCAATACGGCGGTTTCCGCAGCCGCTGCTGAAAAGCCGCATACGGTGGGCAGCTGGCTCGATTTCCTGAAAGGGCTGATCCCGTCGAACTTCCTCGGCCTTGCCGCCAGCACCGAGATCGACGGGGAGAGCGCCAAGACCAGCATCAGCTTCAACGTGCTGCAACTGGTGGTCATCGGCCTGGCGCTCGGCTTTGCCGCGCTGCGCACGGGCGAGGCGGGCGATGCATTTCTCAAAGGCGCGAACACGCTCCTTGCCGTGGTGCGCAAGCTGCTCAACTGGGTCGTGCGGCTCGCCCCGATCGGCAGCGCGGGGCTGATCGGCAACGCCGTGGTCAAGTACGGCTGGGACACGCTGTCCAGCATCGCGCAATACGCGATTGCGCTCTACGTCGGTCTCGGCCTCGTGCTCTTCGTCGTCTATCCGATCCTGCTCAAGGCACATGGCCTCAGCCCGCTCGCCTATTTCCGCAAGGCGTGGCCGGCGATCGAGCTGGCGTTCGTCTCGCGCTCGTCGATGGCGGCGCTGCCGGTGGCCGAAGCGGTGACGACCGACCGGCTTGGTGTCGCGCCCGCCTATGCCGCCTTCGCGGTGCCGGTTGCCTCCACTACCAAGATGGACGGCTGCGCGGCGGTCTACCCCGCGCTTTCGGCGATCTTCGTGGCGCAGTTCTTCCACGTGCCGCTGGTGGCGACCGACTACCTGCTGATCGTGCTCGTGTCGGTGCTGGGCTCCGCCGCCACTGCCGGCGTCACCGGCGCCACCGTGATGCTGACGCTGACGCTTTCGACGCTGGGCTTGCCGCTCGAAGGGGTGGGCCTGCTGCTCGCGATCGACCCGATCCTCGACATGGGCCGCACCGCGGTCAACGTTGCCGGTCAGATCCTCGTGCCGGTAATCGTCGCCAAGCGCGAAGGCATCCTCGATCTCGATCGCTACAACGCGCTCGACGAAGGCGAACCGATCGCGGCTTGAGCATTACTTGAACTGCTATCAGCCTTCCGCGATGGCTGGCGGCAGGTGGCGGGTGCACCCTTTTTCCAACGGAATCAGGAGGCACCCATGTCCATCAAGCGCCAGCTGCGGCTCGGCTTCATTCTTCACGGCGTCGGCCCCGGCTGGGACGATTGGCGCCATCCCGATGCGCAAGTCGATGCCAGCACCAGCCTGTCGTTCTACAAGCGCCAGGCGCAAGTGGCCGAGCAGGGCAAGTTCGATTACCTGTTCGTGGCCGACAGCGTTTCGATCAACGCGCGCTCCAGCCCGCACTATCTCAACCGCTTCGAACCGCTGACCATCCTGTCGGCGCTGGCGGCGGTGACCGACCACATCGGCCTCGTCGGCACGGCGACGGTTTCGTACATCGAACCCTACAACCTCGCTCGCCAGTTCGCCTCGCTCGACCACATCAGCGGCGGCCGTGCCGGCTGGAACGTGGTGACCAGCTGGCTTGAAGGCAGCGCCGCCAACTATGGCCGCGACGAACACTTCGCCCACGACGTGCGCTACCGCCTCGCCGAGGAATACCTCGACGTGGTGAAGGGGCTGTGGGACAGCTGGGAGGACGATGCGCTGGTCCGCGACAAGGCAACCGGCCAGTTCCTCGATCCCGACAAGCTGCACGAGCTCAACCACAAGGGCGAGTTCCTCAAGGTCAAGGGCCCGCTCAACATCTCGCGCAGTGCCCAGGGGCAGCCGGTGATCTTCCAGGCGGGATCGTCGGAAGATGGTCGCAATTTCGCGGCCAAGCACGCCGAGGCGATCTTCACCCATGCGGACAGCCTTGCCGAAGGCCAGGCGTTCTACGCCGATCTCAAGGCCCGCGCGAAGGGCTTCGGGCGCGATCCCGACAAGCTGTTCATCGTGCCCGGCGCGCGGCCGGTGATCGGATCGACCGAGGCGGAGGCCGAGGCGAAGTACCGCGAGCTGGCCTCGCTCGGCAACCTCGAGAACGCGCTGCGCTCGCTGGGGCGCGGGTTCAACGATCACAACTTCAGCGTCTACGATCCCGATGGTCCGTTCCCGCGCGAAGTCGCCGCGGAAGGCCACAAGTCGAACCAGAGCCAGTCCGCCCGCGTCCTCGCGCTCGCCGACGAAGGGCTTTCCTTGCGCGAAATCGCGCTGCGCCATGCCACCCCGCGCGGAAACTTCGTCGGCACCCCCGAACAGATCGCCGACCGCTTCGAAACCTGGCTCACCGAGCGCGGGTCTGACGGGTTCAACCTGTTCGAAAGCCTGCCCGGCCAGCTCGATGTGTTCGTCGATCAGGTCGTGCCGATCCTGCAGCAGCGCGGGATTTACAAGACCGAGTACCCCGGTGCGACCTTCCGCGAGACGCTCGGCCTCGACGTTCCGGTCAACCGCAACACCGCCGCGCGCCTGCAGCGCAGCGCCGCCTGATTTCGCAAGAGGAGAGAGACCAATGGCAACGACCGCAATCGACACCTCAATCAGCGGCCTGGAAATACGCCGCCTGCAGCCGACCATCGGCGCCGAGGTTTCCGGCATCGACATTTCGAAGCCGATCAACGATGCCCAGCGCGCGGCGATCCGCGCCGCCGTGCTCAAGTACAAGGTCATCTTCTTCCGCGACCAGCCGCTCACCAACGAGCAGCATGCCGCCTTCGCCGGCCAGTTCGGCCCGCTCTACACCCACCCCACCACCAAGCGTCAGGATAACCTGCCGCCGGTCCACTCGATCGCGGCGGTGGACGATCGCGAATATGGCGACCGCTTCAAGGCGGTGCTGGATTCGGGCGATGCCTACCACACCGATACCAGCTGGCGGCTGGTGCCGACCTGGGGCGCGGTGCTGCGCGACATCACCCTGCCCGCAGTGGGCGGCGACACGATCTGGGTCGATGCCAACCTTGCCTACGAGGCGCTGTCCGACGATCTCAAGGCGCGGCTCGAAGGGCTGCACGTGACGCACAACTTCCTCGGCGCATTGAAGGCCGTGGGCCATGAATATCCGATCGTGGCGCATCCGATCGTGCGCACGCACCGCGAAACCGGGCAGAAGATCCTGTGGGTCAACTTCTCGCAGCAACCGCAGATTCTCGGGGTCGAACTCGCCGAGAGCAAGGCGCTGCTCGACGAGATCCTGCGCCAGTACAAGCGCCCCGAACTGCAGGTCCGCTTCAGCTGGCGCCCGAACTCGGTGGCGTTCTGGGACAACCGGGCGGCAGTGCACTACGCCGTGCGCAACTACGGCAATTTCCCGCGTGAGCTGCACCGCATCCTGATCGCTGACGAACCACTGTGGGGTGACCTCTGACAATGCTGTCCCGACGTCATGCCATCCTGACGTCCGGCGCCTTTCTCGCTCTTGCCGCGTGCGGCAAGAGCGGGGGAGGCGCCTCGACGTTGCGCGTGGGCAGCCAGAAGGGCGGGACCAAGGCGCTGATGCTCGCCTCTGGCGCGCTTGATGGAGCCCCGTACAAGATCGAATGGTCCGACTTCCCCGCCGCGCAGAACCTGCTCGAAGCGATCGGCAGCGATGCGGTCGATGTCGGGCTTGTCGGCGACGGGCCGTTCCAGTTCGCCTACCAGAGCGGCAGCCCGGCACGCGCCGTTGCCGCGATGAAGGCCACCTCGCGCGAACCTGGCGCGCTAGCCGTGATCGTCGGCAAGACCTCGCCCGCGCGGTCGATCCGCGACCTTGCCGGCAAGCGCATTGCCACCACGCGCGGCAGCATCGGCCACTACCTCGTGTTGCGGGCGCTGGCCGAAGCGGGCCTGAAACCGGATGCGGTGAAGCTGACGTTCCTCAGCCCGAGCGATTCCAAGGCGGCGCTGCAGACCGGCGCGATCGAAGGCTGGTCGACCTGGGTACCCTATACCGCGGCGGCGCTGGCCGAAGGCGCGCGCATCGTGGTTGACGGGCGCCAGTTCTCGCAAGGCGTGGCCTTCGATGTCGCCAGTGCTTCTGCCGTGGCGCAGAAGCGGGCGATCCTCGCCGATTTCCTGGCGCGCGAAGCCAAGGCTCTGGCCTGGTCGAACGATCACGGTGCGGAATATGCCAAGATCCTGTCTGCCGAAACCGGACTTCCCCTGCCGGTGGCGACGGCAACCGTGCGGCTCAACAGCCGGCTGCGCGTGCCGATCGACGCGCCGCTGATCGCGCAGCAGCAGGTCATTCTCGACACCTTCCGCAACGCGGGCGAGTTTGTTTCGCCCCGCCCGATCAAGGATGCATTCGCGCCGGTGTGACCGCATGACGAATACCAATAACCGGACGAGTTAACTCAATTGGAAGAGTAGAGTTAACCACGGCAGGGTCGATCCGAACAACGAAATCCTGTTCGGGGAGTCCATAAATGCAACGTGTTTTCGTCTCAGCGCTGCTCGCGTCGACGCTGCTGTGCTCGCAAGCCCGCGCGGCAGAGGAAGCGCCGCCGGTGGCGTCGGCGCCCGATGCCGCCGCCGACGCCTCAACCGCAGGCGACGTCGGCAGCGATGCGATCATCGTCACCGGCGTGCGCGGTGCCAGCCCTCGCACCGTGGCCGACAGCCCGGTGCCGATCGACGTGATCACGCCCGCTGAACTGAAGGCCACCGGGCGGACCGGCCTCAAGGAAATCCTCGGCAACATCATCCCGTCGCTGAGCATGCCGGCGCTGGGCGGGGGCGGTACCTCGGCCAGCGTGCGGCCGATCTCGATCCGCGGTCTTTCGGGCGATTACCTGCTGGTTCTCGTCAACGGCAAGCGGCGGCATACCACCTCGCTGATCAACAACCTCTCGCGCGTTTCTGGCGGTTCGACCCCCGTCGACATCGACCTCATCCCCACCAACGCGGTCGGCCGGATCGAAGTGCTGCGCGATGGCGCGGCGGCGCAATACGGTTCGGACGCGATCTCGGGCGTGATCAACCTCATCCTCGATTCCAGCCCCGAAGGCGGCGAATTCACCACCACGGCGGGCCAGCTCTATGAAAAGGGGGGCGCGCTGATCCAGCAGTCGCTCGGCTATGGCACGCGGCTGGGCGATGGCGGCTTCCTGCGGTTCGCGGTCGAAGGCAAGTTCCACGATCGCGCCGACAGCTCGGCCGACCCGATCGCCCGCGTGTTCCCGCTGGTGAACGGCCAACCCGACCCGCGCGAGGCCAGCGTCGACCACGTGATTGCCGGCGGCTATGGCCGGTCGAACCGCGACAAGATCGTCAACTCCAGCGTCAACGCCGAACTGCCGTTCTCCGATACGCTGAAGGGCTACACGTTCTCGACGCTGTCCTATCGCAACATCAAGGATGCGCGCGGCGCCTATGTTCCGGCAACGAGCATCGGCGCATTGCCGCAGATCTATCCCTCGGGCTTCCAGGCCTATCGCCGCATCTGGGAATGGGACTTCCAGACGACATGGGGGCTGAAGGCACAGCTCGGCGGCTGGGATGCCGATCTTTCGACCAGCTTCGGGCGGGACAACGTCAAGCTCGGTGCCGAAAACACGTTGAACCCCTCGATCGGCCCGACGAGCCCGACCAGCTTCTTCATGGGCAAGCAGATCCAGACGCTGTGGGTCAACAATCTCGACCTGTCGCGCACCTATGACGTCGGCCTTGCCGCGCCGCTCGAAGTCGCGGTCGGCGTCGAACAGCGCTGGGAAAAGTTCCAGAACATCGCGGGCGAGCCTGACAGCTACCGTGACGGCGGCTATGTCGTGCCCAAGGACGGCACTCCGTTCGGCAACCTCTATGGCGGCAAGTCGCCATCGCCGGGCCTTGTCTCGTTCACCGGCACTTCGCCGGCAGATGCTTCCTCGATCTCGCGCGGGAATATTGCCGCCTATATCGATCTTTCGACCAAGATCGTGCCGGCCTGGTTCATCGGCGTCGCCGGGCGCTTCGAACATTACACCGACAGCGCCGGCAACACTTTCAGCGGCAAGGTGTCGACGCGCTTCGAACTGGCCAAGGGGCTGGCGCTGCGTGGCGGCGTGAACACGGGCTTCCGCGCTCCCAGCCTTGCCCAGACCGCATTTTCGACGACGCAGAACACCGTCACGGTCGTCGGCAACGAACGCGTGCTGACCACGTCCAAGTTCCTGCCGGTCAACAGCGCGGCGGCGCTGGCGCTTGGCGCGCAGCCGCTGAAGCCGGAAAAGTCGCTCAACTTCACCGCCGGCCTGACGTTCGAGCGGGGTCCGGTGCGCCTGACGGTCGATGGCTACCAGATCCGCATCGATGATCGCATCGTGAAGACCGACTTCCTCGGCACCGCCAGCAACGGCGGTTCGGCGATCAAGGCGATCCTTGTGGCCAACGGCGTTGCCAATGTGGATAGCGCGCAGTTCTTCACCAACGCCATCGACACCCGCACGCGCGGCGTTGACGTCGTCGGCGAATATACGCTGCGCACCGGCGACCTCGGCACCGTCCGCCTTAACGCGGCGTGGAGCTACTTCGACACCAAGATCCTGAAGGTGATCGACAATCCGGCCCAGCTTTCGGCGCTCAACGTCGTGCTGTTCGGGCGGCAGGTCCAGCGCGACCTGCTGGTCGCGGTGCCCAAGAGCAAGGTCGTGCTGACCGCGAACTGGGATCTGGGCAAGGCCCGCATTCTGGCCCGCGCCACGCGCTATGGCAAATACACCGAATCCAGTTCGACCGCCGCCAGCGATCGCACGTTCGGCGCCAAGTGGATCGCCGATCTTGAAGTCGGCTACAACCTGTCCGACCATGTCACCGTATCGGTCGGGGCCAACAACCTGTTCGACACTTATCCCAACCGCAATGGCATCATCGCCTCTGACGGCTCGGGCGCTTACGGCAGCTTTGCTCCGTTCGGCCTGAGCGGCGGGTTCTACTATGCCCGCGTGGGCGTGACCTTCTGACCTGAACGGGCTGCGGCGGGGGGAGGGGGAGCGCATGCCGCTGCGGCCTCCCTCCACGCATAGCATCAGTGGTCGCACAGTGTCCGGCAGGCTTTCCAGCATCGGGAAGGGCGCAATGCTTCGATTGGCCCGTATGAAGGCGGCGCATGGCACTGCGCGCCGCCGCATTCCGCTCGTGTTGCTCATGTTCGCGATGCTGGGCGCCGCCTTGCCGGCGGGGCGCACGGACAGGCTGTCATGGGAGATGCTGCCCGCGCAGGACAGCCAGGGCAGGACGCTTGGCACGCTGGTCGTCTCCTCGATCCTCCGCTCCGGCAGCAGCGATGCGCAGCGCCCTACGCTGATCGTGTTCAATGGCGGGCCGGGGGCATCCTCGGCATGGCTGCAGCTGGGCCTTCTGGGGCCCCTGCAGGCCGATCTGCCCGCCGATCCCGCCGTGCCGATCCCCTCTGTACCCCGCCTTCGTGCCGCGCCCGGCCGGATCGGGGATCTGGCCGACGTTCTTTTTGTCGATCCGCTCGACACCGGCTTCAGCCGGCGCGCCGCGAACGTGGACGCGAAGCGGGTGCGCACGCTCGATGCCGATGGCGATTATCTCGCCAGGGCGATCGCGCTCTGGCTGGCGCGGCACGATCGCGTCGGCCAGCCGGTAGTTCTGGTCGGCGAAAGCTATGGGGCAGAGCGTGCGGTCGCTGTCGCCGATGCCTGGCAACGCACGGGTGCCGGCATCCATCTTGCCGGGCTGGTGCTGATCTCGCAGACGGTCCTCAACGAATTCGCCCTCAGCCAGGAAGACCGCGCCCTTGCGCTGGTGACGGGCCTTCCCACGCTGGCCGCAACCGCCTGCTATCACCGCCTCGTGGATGGCGCTGCGCGCGATCCCGATGCCTGTGCCGAACAGGCCGCCGCCTTGGACACGCTGGTAACGCAGCCGGTTTTCGCGGGCGGGTCGCAGCCAATCAGCCGCAATGCCTACCGCATGGTGGCGTTGCAGGACCGGCAGCGCGCCCTCGGCATGTATGACAGCCGCCGCACGGCGCCCGTCGATCCAGGCCGCAGCTGGCAGGACCCTTCGCTCGCGCCACTGCTGCAGGCGATGTCGCACGCCATGCCCCGCTACAATCGCGCCCTGCTGGGCCTGACGCGCTCGCCGGTCGATGGTTCCGCCTACGTGCTCTACGACCCGCTGATCCGCGCGACGTGGCAGCCGACGCCGGGCGGTGCCTACGGGCTGGCCGATCGCCTCGGCACGGTTCTGCGTACAAGCGGCGCGCGGCTGCTGGTGGCAGGGGGACTGTTCGATTGCGTCGGGTCTGTGGGCGCCGATCGCCTGCTGCTGTCGCGCCTGGGCCTGCCGCCGGGAACGGCCAGCGCGGTCCGCTATCCCGGCGGCCACATGTTCTATCTGGACCCCCAGAACCGCGCCCGGTTCCGCGCCCGCCTCGAACGCTTCCTGCGCGATCTTGCGCCCGGGCGCCCAAGCCGGACGGACTTGCCTGCTTCTCCGGAAAAGGCTTGATATTCAGTAATATAGATCGGTTGACCGGATCATTTCACGATGCACGATACGCGTGAAAATGGCAAAGAGGCCGGTGCCCTGAAGGCAATAAAAAACCCCGCCGAAGCGGGGCTTTTCGATGGTGGGCGTAGCAAGGATTGAACTTGCGACCCCTACGATGTCAACATAGTGCTCTACCACTGAGCTATACGCCCGCACCATCGAACGGGCCGGACCGGAACAGCAAGGCCGTTTCCGCGCCGGGAGCCGCCCATTAGCCGCGCTTCCTGTGCTTCGCAAGGGGGCAAATGCGCTTTTCCGACATGCCCCTGCAAGCGCGGCTCAGTGCAGCGGACCGCCGTTTCCGGCGAGCGGCGAATCCGCGAACACGCGCTCTACTTCGAGCACCAGATCGCGCAGGTGGAACGGCTTTGACAGCACCCGCGCCTGCGGCGCTTCGCGGTTGGCCTTCAGCGTCACGGCGGCAAAGCCGGTGATGAACATGACCTTGGTGGACGGGCTGATTTCCCCGCAGCGCTGGGCCAGTTCGATGCCGTCCATTTCCGGCATCACGATGTCGGACAGCAGCAGGTCGAAGTGCTGCGATTCGAGCAGCGGCACCGCCGCGGTGCCACGGTCGACCGACACGACCTCGTAGCCCGCATTTTCGAGCGCACGGGCAAGGTAGGTGCGCATTGCTTCTTCGTCTTCGGCCAGCAGAATCCGGATCATGATCAACCTTTTTCGAGCCGCGCAGCGGTCGCGCCCTGCGCGCGGGACGGTCTCCTACACCTGCGGCGGTTAAGAATCTCCGGCGAATGCACCGGAAGTAGACGCAAAGACGACGGAAGGTGCGTTTTGACAGGCAGGGCAAAGCCATGCAGCGTGTCCCAATGCAGGAGGACGCTACGCCGCGCTTTGATTCGTCGGGATTTGATTCGCCGCGCATCGATTTCCCGCGTTTTGATTCGAGCGTCGAGACCGGCGGCGCCGTGCCGGGGCTGGCGGGCACGCCGGCCTATGCGCTGACGCGGTGCGAGCCATCGCCGATCCCGGTCATGATCGCGGTGCCCCACGCCGGGCGCAGTTATCCGCCGATGCTGGTCGAAGGCATGCGCCATCCCGCCTTCGCCGCGCCCCGGCTCGAGGACCGTCTGGTGGATCTGGTCGCGATCGAGGCGGCGCGGCGTACCGGGGCGACGCTGCTGCTGGCGCAAGCGCCGCGGGCGATGATCGATCTCAACCGCAGCAGCGACGATGTCGACTGGGACATGGTTTCGGATTCGCGACCGCCAGCGGGCGACTGTGTCGGTGGTGGGGTCATGCGTCGGGCGCGCAGCGGGCTGGGGCTCGTTCCGCGCCGGCTTCCGGGGCTCGGTGAGCTGTGGAAGCGGCGGATGAAGCGCGGCGAGCTGGACCGCCGTATCGCCGAGATCCACGAACCCTACCACGCCGCGCTGGCGGCGGAGCTTGCCGGGCTGAGCGATCGCTGGGGTGCGGCGCTGCTGATCGATCTCCATTCTATGCCGCCGCTTGCCGCGCGCAGCGCGGGCGAACCGGCGCCGCAGTATGTCGTGGGGGACCGCTTCGGTGCGGCGTGCGATGGCGCGCTGGTTTCGACCGTGTTCGCCCTGTTTGCCCAGGCCGGACTTCGCGCCGCGCACAACCGCCCCTATGCGGGCGGCTACGTGCTCGAACGACACGCACGGCGGCGCGACGGCATCCATTGCCTGCAACTTGAAATCGACCGCACCTGCTATCTCGATTCGAGGCTGGCCGAACCGGGCGCCGGGTTCGATGCGGTGGTGGAGATCGTGACCACGCTGGTGCGGCGCGTGGCGGACGACGTTGCCGCGATCGGGCGCAACCGCCAGAGCTGGCGCGCCGCAGCGGAATAATCCCCTGCCATCCAAGACGACCCAATAAAAAAACCACCTGGAGCAAGCTCCAGGTGGCCAAGGTTCAGGGAGGAGGTGCACGAAGTGCACCAGTCACGCCGGGCCATGAGGGGAGCCGCGACGCAACAATCCAAAGATAGGGGAGGGGTTGGGGCCACGCAAGAGGTTTCGCGTGAAATTTGAGTCACCTGCCGGTCAGGGCAGTCGTCCGGTCGACTCCTTGCCGGACCGGGCACCTTGCATTGCAGCGAAGGTGCGCCGGAGGCGGGGTCTGGCCCGTCGCCTCCGGCAGAACGATCAGCTCGCGCGAATCAGAGCGCGGGGACCGGCGCGATCGCCGGCGCCGGAGCCTTGCCCTGTTCAGCCTGCAGGCCGAAGATCACGCTCATCAGGTCGAGCGAGAAGATGTGCGCATAGAGCAGCGGCAGCAGCCCGCTCTGCGCCCAGCCACGCAGCACGTCGCCGCGCACTTCGCGCAGCTTCTCCTGGTCGATCATCTGAAAGCCGCGATAGATGAACGGCTGTTCGATGCCCGGCTGCTGGATGGCAGCTTCGCCTTCCATCAGCAGGTTGTGCTTCTTGATCTCGTCGATGAAGGCCTGCGTGCGCTGGCCCGCCTGCTCGAACTGTTCGCAGAACTGCAGGATGCCCTTGGTCGTGTCGGTCGGCTCGGCGCCGTCGAACAGCGGGCCGCCTTCGTCGAATTCGCCCACCAGGCCGCTGGTCGGGTCGAAGCACAGCGACAGCTCTTCGCTCTGCGGGTTGAGCTTGGCGAGCATGAACGGGTAGCGGCGGGCATAGGCCGGCAGGTACACCGTCGGCGCCACGTTGCCTTCGGCGTCCACGAACACGTTCACGCCTTCGTTCAGGCCCATCAGCGCCAGCGGAACCGGGTTGTCGCCCGAAGCGAACACGATCGGGTAATGGCGCCCGGCCTGCGGGAATTCCTCGGCGGTCAGCGGGATCGCGTGCTGGGTCGAAAGCCACGGCGCCTTGCCGGTGCCGCGGGCGTGCCAGCCTGCGTGATCACGCGTGTTGAGCGGCATGAGATCGTTGTAGAAAAGGGGCAGGTTGGCTTGCGGCGCGCTGGCCATCGTCACTCTCCGAGTAGAAACTGTCGCGTCAGCGCGCGCGTGCCACGCCCGCCACGGGAATGGCGGCTTTACGGGCTCGCACGGTGGGTGGCAAGGCCGCGCGCTTCGCTCTCCCCCGCGCCGCGTGGCGCAGCGCGACGGGGCGGGCGCGCCAGCCGGTCAGACGAGCTTGCCCGGATTGAGCAGCCCCTGCGGGTCGAGCGCCTGCTTGACCGCACGCAGCAGGCCCAGGGCCACCGGATCGCCCAGACGCGCCAGCTCGTCGCGCTTCAGTTGGCCGATGCCGTGCTCGGCCGAGATCGAACCGCCCGCCTGCGTGACGAGATCGTGCACGCGGCGGCTGATCGCCTTGCCGTCCCCCAGCTGCCAGGCCTTGGGATCGACGCCATCGGGCGCGATGACGTGGAAGTGGATGTTGCCATCGCCCAGATGGCCGAAGCCGACGGCGCGCGTGCCGGGCCATTCCGCCTCGATCACCGGCACCGCGCTTTCCACGAATTCGGGCATCTTCGCGACCGCGACCGAGATGTCGTGTTGCACGGCGGGGCCGCGCGCGCGTTCGGCCGAGGGGATCGTCTCGCGGATCTGCCAGAACTTTTCGGCCTGCGCCTCGTTCGCGGCAATCGCGGCATCGGCGATCAGTTCCTGCTCGAACGCGGTGACCAGCAGGCGCTCGGCGGTGGCAGGCAGCGCCTCGGCTCCCTGCGCGTCGGCCACCAGTTCGATCAGCACGTGCCAGGGGTGCTGGCCTTCGATCGGCGTGCGGATGCTGGGCATGTATTCCCGCGTGGCGTCGATGGCGTGGTCGGGCATCACCTCGAACCCTTCGAGCGCATCGCCGGCGATCTTTTCGGCGTGCAGCAGCAGGGCCCGCGCCGCACGGAGCGAGGCGACGCCCGCCCACAGCACGCTGCGCGCCGCGACCGCGGGTTCCAGCTTCAGCGTAGCGCCGGTGACAATGCCGAGCGTCCCTTCCGATCCAATCAGCAACTGCTTCAGGTCGAACCCGCGATTGTCCTTCTTGAGCGGGGTCAGCTGGTCGAGCACCTGCCCGTCGGGCAGCACCGCCTGCAGCCCCAGCACCAGCGCGCGCATCGATCCGTGACGCAGCACCTGCGTGCCGCCGGCGTTGGTCGAGATCAGGCCCCCGATCGTGGCCGAGCCCTTGCCGCCCAGCGAAAGCGGAAAGCGCAAGCCTTGCGCCTCCGCCGCTTCGTGCAGCACCTGCAGGATGACGCCCGCTTCGCAGGTTGCGGTGCGGCCTTCGCTGTCGATGCGGGGGCTGGCGTTCATCCGCCGCAGCGTCAGCAGCAGCGCCTCGCCGCTTTCGTCCGGGGTCGCGCCGCCCGACATGCCGCTGTTGCCGCCCTGTGGCACGATCGCCACGCCGTGTTCGCGGCAGAGCCGCACAAGCGCCGCCACTTCTTCCGTGCTGGCGGGGGAGGCCATGCCCAGCGCGCGCCCGGTGAAGCGCCCGCGCCAGTCGGTGAGCCACGGCGCCATCGTTTCGGCATCGGTGGTAAAGCCCTTGGGCCCAAGCAGCGCCTGTGCCGCGGCGATGAAGGTGTTGCGTTCCTGCGTCATGAAAGCGGGGCTATGGTCGGTCGCCAAGAAGGGCAATTCATTTTTGCTTGGCGGCGGGTTAAGCACGCGTTCAACAAGCCGGGCTATCGGGGATAGACACCGAAGAGCGGCCGGAATCACGGCTGTTGGGAGACCTTGAAAACCGTAACGCCCGATGATGTTGAGCCTGGCCCACCTCCTGAGCGTTCTGGCGCTGAGCGTGACCGGCCCGGTCGGGGCGGAGCACACGGTGCGTGCCGACGTGTGGCGCGCGGCGATGGAGCCGGAAGGCCCTCCTATGCTGCCGAACGCGGCGCGATCGGGCGCCATGCCCGACATTCTCGATGCGCTTTCCAACGATGTGTGGAACCAGGTGCGCATCGAACAGCGGCTGGTCATCCGCATCGCGCCGCCGCGCAGCGCCGGGCGCGAAATCGCCCAGCCACCGCCCTTCAGCTCGATCCGCTTTCGCGAACGCAAGATGGCCAACTGCCTGCCGGTGCTTGGCATCGCCGGGGTCCAATCGACCACCGACAGCCGCCTGCTGCTGTTCATGCGCGATCGGCGGATCGTAGGGGCCAGCCTCGACAAGCAGTGCAGGGCGGCCGATTTCTACATGGGCTTCTATGTCCAGCAGACGCAGGATGGGCTGCTCTGCGTCGGGCGGGATTCGATCCATTCCCGATCGGGAACAACCTGTTCGGTCAGCAAGTTGCGCGAACTGATCCCGGGCGAATGATCGGGAAGGGGGCTTCCCTTTCCGGTTTTCTTGACTTGGCGCGGGTTTCGGCATAGCGGCGTGCCGGATGCCGGGTTGTCGCAACCCTCGGCATGCGCGCGACCTTTGATGTGCGACGCTTTGTTTTCGGAAATCGCAACTGCATGAAATTCGCCGACCTCGGCCTCTCCGATGAATTGCTGAAGTCGGTCCTCGACGCCGGCTACGACACGCCGACTCCCATCCAGGCGCAGGCGATTCCTGCCGTCCTGATGATGAAGGACCTGATCGGCATCGCCCAGACCGGCACCGGCAAGACGGCCGGCTTCGTGCTGCCAATGATCGACATCCTGGCGCACGGCCGCCGCCGCGCGCTGATGCCGCGCTCGCTGATCCTCGAACCGACGCGCGAGCTGGCGGCGCAGGTGGCCGAAAACTTCGAGAAGTACGGCAAGAACCACGATCTCAAGATGGCGCTGCTGATCGGTGGCGTGCAGATGGGTGACCAGGTCAAGGCGCTGCAGGACGGCGTCGACGTGCTGATCGCCACGCCCGGCCGCCTGATGGACTTGTTCGAACGCGGCAAGATCCTGCTCACGGGTTGCGATCTGCTGGTGATCGACGAAGCCGACCGCATGCTCGACATGGGCTTCATCCCGGACATCGAGACGATCTGTTCGAAGCTTCCGGCACAGCGCCAGACGCTGCTGTTCTCGGCCACCATGCCGCCGCCGATCAAGAAGCTGGCGGACAAGTTCCTTACCAATCCCAAGTACATCGAAGTGGCGCGGCCCGCTTCGAACAACGCCAATATCGCGCAGTTCAAGGTGCCGACCACCAGCCGGGGCAAGCGCGAAGTGCTGCGCCAACTGCTGCGCACCGACAACGTCAGCACCGCGATCATCTTCGCCAATCGCAAGACCACGGTGCGCGAACTCGCCAAGAGCCTGCAGCGCCACGGCTTTTCGGCAGGCGAGATCCATGGCGACATGGATCAGTCCGCGCGCAACGCCGAACTGCAGAAGTTCAAGGATGGGGTCATCAGCATCCTGTGCGCCTCCGACGTCGCCGCTCGCGGGCTTGACGTGAAGGGCGTGAGCCACGTGTTCAACTTCGACACGCCCTGGCACCCGGACGACTACGTCCACCGCATCGGCCGCACCGGCCGCGGCGGAGCGACCGGCCGCGCCTTCACGCTGGTGAGCAGCGAGGACGCCGAGGCGATCGCCAATGTCGAGAAGCTGACTGGCGGCAAGATTCCCGAGCTTAAGGTCGAAATCGACAAAAGCGAGGATCGGCCGGCCCGCACCGAGCGCAAGCGCCGCGAAGAGCCCGCCGAGGAGCGGAGCGAACGGCCGGAGCGCACGGAGCGCAGGGGCGGACGCAAGGCCCGCGACGAACAGCCGCGCGAAGAACGCGCACGCGACGAGCGCCCGCGCGAAGAACGTGCCGTTCGGCAGGAACGACCGGCGCGCAGCGAACGCGCTGCACGGCCCGACTACAACCCGGATTATCGCGAGGACCGGCGCCAGCAGCCGTCCGAACCGCCGAGCAAGCCCGGCGAATGGAACGGTCCGATCCCGGGCTTCCTCAACGTCTCCGCGCTGGCCGACTGATCGGCCAGCTGCGGTAGCTCAGCTGCCGTAAAGCGCAGCGTGCTCTGCCGCGTAGGCGGCGTAGCTTTCCTTCATGATCGCCGAATTGAGCAGCATTTCGGCCACGGGTGACGTGCCGCCGGGGCGATAGACGCGGCTTTTCACCCACATCGATTCGGTGCGCTTGCTGCCCGACAGGCCGACGATCTCGCGCTCCACCTCGTAGTCGGCGCCCACCTCCAGCGGCCCGTCGATCAGGCGGATTTCCTGGTCGGCGAAAAGCCCCACGTGCGGCCCGCGCACGGGAAACCGGTCCTCGCCCGCCTTGTGCTGGATCAGCACGCTGATCATCTCCATCGGGATGGCCGTGGCGAACCGGTCGGAAGGTTCGGTCATGCGCAGGCGCTTCTGGGCGAGCGTGAAAGGGTAGTAATTGCCCATGTGATCGTCCGCGCCCATCCGCACCGATATGCGCTGCGACGTAAGCCCGACATGGACGTCGCGCAGCACCACCGGATCGGCCAGCGGGGCAAGGCTCGCCAGCCGCTGTTCCAGCTCCGTGGGCCCGTTGCCCGTGCCCACCTCGATCGATCCTGTCAGGATTTCCGTGCCGTCCAGTCGCTCCATCCTTGCCTTGGCGCGAGCCGGCATCGCCGTATCGGCCTCGATTGTCGCGCGCACTTTTTCGCCCTCGAACACCGGCGCGCGGAAGTGGACCGACAGGCAGCCTTCGCGAAACCAGCGTTCGCCCCACAACGCGAAGGCGAGTGGTTCGAACTGGGTGAAGTGCGTCGGCCCTTCGATCGTGCCGCCCTTGAAGCCCAGCTTCTGCGCGGTGGCATCGTCGTGGATCGAGGCGTGGCCGTCGTAGTGCTGTTCGGCCAGCATCTGCCGGGGACCCCGCCACGGACCGACCAGCAGGGCGCCCTCGCGCGTGATGGGCGTGTCGAAGGGTTCAGTCATCGGCGTCTTCTCCGGATTTGTTTTGCGGTGCAGGCTAGGCGGCAATGCCGCGCAAGGGAAGCATTCCCAAGTCGCGCCCGATTTGCTTAGCTTGCCCGCATGAAGCGCCACATCCTTGCCGCCGCGGCCCTGCTCGCCCTGGTGCCCACCGGCAGTCCCGCCCAGGACGCGGTGCACGACGACGCTGGGCTCGAGACGTTCGTGACCGAAGGCAGCGTCGGTCCCTACCGCGCCGGGCTCAACCTCACGATCAAGGATCGCACTCGGGTCGTCGCCGCGCATTACTATTACGCCAGCATCGGCAAGGACATCCCGCTCAAGGTGGCGCAAGTGGGCGACAAGGCGCTGCTCGACGAGCCCGGTGGCGCGCGCATGGCGCTGGTGCTGACCAACGCCGATCCCAAGGAACCGCGCCCGCTCAACTTCGGCACATCGACCGGGCTTGCAGGAGACTGGACCAGCGGCGCCAAGGTCCTGCCCACGAAGTTCGGCTTCGGCATGGTGCTGCAGGGGCCATCGCCGGATCGCTGGTATGGCGACGTCACCACCGAAAGCGATGCCGCGTTCGAAGCGCGCGTGCGGCGTTTCCTCGCCGCCGTGGGCAGGGGCGATTGCAAGGGCGTGGCTTCGGCCGCGTCGTACCCGCTGACGCTCAATGGCAGCAAGCGCGTCACCGTGCGATCGGCGGCAGCGTTCGCGCCATACTGCAAGCAGGTGCTGGCGCCCCGCTACGTCGCCCTGCTGCGCGATGCGATCCCGCACGAGATGTTCGTGCGCAACGGGCAGGCGATGGTGGCCAACGGCGCGGCCTGGTTCGATGCGCGCGGGGCGGTGGCGCTCAACCTGCCTTGACCGCCGCGAAGGGATTCACGCCGGCTTGATGAAGCTGTCGATCACCCGCTTGCGTCCGGCCGTCTCGAAATCGATCTCCAGCTTGTTGCCTTCCTGCGCGGCGACGGTGCCGTATCCGAACTTGTCGTGGAACACGCGGGCGCCCAGCGCGATGTCGGCGCGCGGCTTCGAGGCGAAGCTTGCCGCGCTGCGCCCGGGTTCGGCGATGCGCTTCGGCGTGGGGTCATAGGTCTGAGCCGCAGCGCGCTGCCAGCCGGGCCCCCGCGTTACGATGCGCGACGGCTGGTTGCGCGCCACGTCGGCGAAGGGATCGGAATGTTCGGACCACTGTGCCCGCCACAGCGACGCGCCGCCCGACAGCGTGGTTTCCTCCTCGATATGGTCGCCAGGCAGTTCGCCGATGAAGCGGCTGGGGATCGAGCTGGTCCACTGGCCATAGATCCGCCGGTTGGCGGCGTGCAGGATGGTGCAGCGCTTCTTTGCCCGGGTGATCGCCACGTAGGCGAGGCGGCGTTCTTCCTCCAGGCTGGCGAGTCCGCCTTCGTCGAGCGCGCGCTGACTGGGGAACACGCCTTCCTCCCAGCCGGGCAGGAACACCTGGTCGAATTCCAGACCTTTGGCGGCGTGGATGGTCATCACGGTGACCTTCTCCTCGTCCTCGCTCCGGTCGTTGTCCATCACCAGGCTGACGTGTTCGAGAAAGTCGCCAAGCGTGTCGTACTCTTCCATCGCGCGGGCAAGTTCGGACAGGTTTTCGAGCCGACCATTCGCCTCGGCGCTCTTTTCGGCCTGAAGCGCGGCGGTGTAGCCGCTTTCATCCAGCATCGTGCGCGCAAGTTCCGCCGGCACCAGCGTGCCCGCCGCATCGCGCCAGCGGGCGAAGTCGCGCACCAGCGCCAGCAGCGTGTTGCGCGCCCGCGTCGGGAGTTCGTCGGTATCGCAGATCTCGAGCGCGGCGCGCAGCAACGGCATGCCCTGCGCGCGGGCAAAGCGGTGGATCTTCTCCAGCGTCTTGTCGCCAAGGCCACGCTTGGGGGTGTTGTAGATCCGTTCGAACGCGAGGTCGTCCGAAGGACTGGCGATCAGCCGCAGGTAGGCGAGCGCATCGCGGATTTCCGCACGTTCATAGAAGCGGAAGCCGCCGACGATGCGATAGGCCATGCCGATCTGGATGAAGCGATCCTCGATCTCGCGCGTCTGGAACTGTGCGCGCACGAGGATGGCCACGGCATCGAGGCTGCACCCCTCGCGTTCCAGCCGCTCGATCTCCTCGCCGATGCGGCGCGCTTCTTCCGGCCCGTCCCAGATGCCGATGACGCGAACCTTGTCGCCGCCATTGCGTTCGGTCCACAGTGTCTTGCCGAGCCGTTCGGCGTTTTCCGCGATCAGGCCCGACGCCGCGCCCAGGATGTGTGGGGTGGAGCGGTAGTTCTGTTCGAGCTTGATGACCTTGGCGCCAGGAAAGTCCTTTTCGAAGCGCAGGATGTTGGCGACTTCCGCGCCGCGCCAGGAATAGATCGATTGGTCGTCGTCCCCCACCACGCAGATGTTCTTGCGCGTCTGCGCCAGCAGCCGCAGCCACAGGTACTGGACCGCGTTGGTGTCCTGGTATTCGTCCACCATCACGTACTTGAAGCGCTGCTGGTACATCTCGAGGATGTCGCGCTCGCGCCGGAAGATGTTGAGCATGTGGAGCAGCAGATCGCCGAAATCGCAGGCGTTCAGATCCTTCAGCCGGTTCTGGTAGAGCGCATAGAAGCGCTGCCCCTTGCCATTGGCATAGGCTTCGTTTTCGCCCGCATCGAGGTCCGCCGGGTTAAGCCCGCGGTTCTTCCACTTGTCGATCAGCCCGGCGAGCTGGCGCGCGGGCCAGCGCTTTTCGTCCAGCCCCTCGGCCACGATCAGCTGCTTGAGCAGGCGGATCTGGTCGTCGGTGTCGATGATCGTGAAGTTCGATTGCAGCCCGACCAGTTCGGCATGGCGGCGCAGCATCTTGGCGGCGACCGAATGGAACGTGCCCAGCCACGGCATGCCTTCCACCGATGGTCCGATCAGCTGGCCCACTCGCTCGCGCATTTCCCGCGCGGCCTTGTTGGTGAAGGTGACGCACAGGATCTCGCTGGGCCAGGCCAGCCGCTGACGCAGCAGGTTGGCCAGCCGCGCGGTCAGCGCCGCAGTCTTGCCCGTGCCGGCACCCGCCAGCATCAGCACCGGCCCTTCGGTGGTGACCACCGCCTCGCGCTGCGGCGGGTTCAGGCCATCGAGCCATGCGGGCACGGCGATGTTCGGGGATGCGGGGGAATCGGGTCTGTTCACCCGGAACAAGTAGGGAACTGAAGGGGGCTGTGCAACCCGTCGCCTCCCTTTGCAACGCCTGCCGGGAACGGTCGCGTCGCTGCGTTGTTTCTCGAAAGCCGAGTCAAACCAAAGTAATGTCATTCATATGGCATTAATGTGGATGAACAGCGGTTCAGATTACTTATGATCTAATGTAAAATGTGGCGATCGGATGGTATTGATGTCCGCATAGGTCGCTTCGTCTTTTGGTTGTCTCGATTCAACGAACAACATGGAACGGCATCGTCTGTCTCGCGTAACTCGCCCCAAGCCTTCGGGTTACAAGATAACGAACAGGAGACTTTCGATGCGAAAGATGTTTCTTCTTGGCGCTGCGGCGCTTGCTATGACGGGCGTGCCTGCGGCGATCTATGCCCAGGCTCCGGCGGCGCCTGCTGCGACGACGGCTGCCCCGGCAACTGGCACCTTCTCGATGAGCGCCGACCAGAAGACGCAGTATGGCGCGTGGCCGGCCGATCAGCGCACCAAGTATGACGCCTGGCCCGCAACGTATCAGGAATACTACTGGAGCCTCGATGCCGATCAGCAGAAGGGCTGGTGGGCGCTGACCGACGAACAGCGCGGGCAGATCTATGCGATGACGCCCGAGCAGCGCACGCAGGTCTGGCCGACCATCACCGCCCAGCTGAAGGGCAGCGCGGCCCCTGCCACGCCGGCCCAGCCGGCCCCGGGTACCGGCACGCCGGCAACCCCGGCCGATCCGGCAACCCCGCCGAGCGGCGCGTCGACCGGCAAGCCGATGGCGGACGCTAGCATGGATGCCAACACGCCGGCGCCGACCGCACCGGGCGTGGTTGACGCCGGTACCGCGCCGGCCGGCCAGCAGTATGCTGCCACCACCACCAGCAATGCCGTGCCCCCGCCGCCGGCAGATACGATGAACAAGAAGTATCCGGTCTGCACCAAGAAGCTGCAGGACAACTGCCGCAACCGTGGCGGTGTGTGATCGGCCACGAAAGATCGGATGATCTGACCGCATAACAAGCCCGAGCCTCCCCTCTCGGGTCGCAAGCGGGAAGGGCGCCGGCGATGCCGGCGCCCTTTTCGTGTGTGCAAATGCCGCGCGCGCGCTATGCCGCGCCGATGAACCCGATCCGCCAGAACGCCCGCATCCTGACCGCCAGCCTCGTCGGCACGGCGGTGGAGTTCTATGATTTCTACATCTACGCGACTGCCGCCGCGCTGGTGATCGGGCCGCTGTTCTTCCCCGCAGAAAGCGAATCGGCGCAGACGCTGCTGGCGTTCATGACTTTCGGGCTCGCCTTCTTCGCACGGCCGGTGGGGGCCATTGCGTTCGGCCACTTCGGCGATCGCATCGGGCGCAAGTCCACGCTGGTCGCCTCGCTGATGCTGATGGGCGGGTCGACGCTGCTGATCGCGTTCCTGCCGACTTATGCCATGGCCGGGCCGATCGCCCCGGCGCTGCTGTGCCTGCTGCGCTTCGGGCAGGGCTTCGGCCTTGGCGGCGAATGGGGCGGCGCTTCGCTGCTGGCCGTGGAAAACGCGCCCAAGGGGTGGGAAGCGCGCTTCGGGTCGGCGCCGCAACTGGGCGCGCCGCTCGGCTTCCTGTTCGCCAACGGCCTGTTCCTGATCCTCAGCTACACCTTGTCCGAAGCCGACTTCACCGCTTGGGGCTGGCGTATTCCGTTCCTGGCGAGCGCGCTGCTCGTCGGGCTGGGGCTGTGGGTGCGGCTCAAGATCGGAGAGACGGCGGCGTTCAAGGAAGCGCTTGCCCACGAAGCGCCGCCCGCCGTGCCGATCGGCCGCCTGCTGCGCGAACATCCCGGCGCCGTCGTCGCCGGCATAGCCGGCGTCGTCGCCTGCTTTGCGATTTTCTACCTTGCCACCACCTTCGCGCTGTCTTTCGCGACGACCAAGCTGGGTTACGCCAAGCAGGAATTCCTCGAAGTCCAGCTCGCCGCCAACACCTTCCTCGCCGTGGGCATCGGCGTCGCTGGCTACTGGGCCGACAAGACCAGCGCTAAGAACGTGCTGGGCAAGGGCGCGCTGCTGACGGCGGCCGTCGGGCTGCTGTTCGGCTCGGGCCTCGGCTCAGGCTCGCTGCCGGTGGTCTTCGCCACGCTGGCGCTGTCGCTGCTGGTGATGGGGCTGGTCTACGGGCCGCTCGGCGGCTGGCTGCCAACGCTCTATGCCGTGCCGGTGCGCTACACCGGGATCAGCCTTGCCTTCAACATGGGCGGCATCATCGGCGGGGCGCTGGCACCGTTTGCCGCCGCCTTGCTCGCCGCGAAGGGCGGCACGCCTTACGTCGGGCTGTTCCTGACGCTGGCCGGTGCGCTGACGCTCGCGGGCGTGGTCTTCGCCCCGAAAATCAGAACCTGATGTTCAGGACTTGAGTCGCAGCAGCGTCAGCCGCGCCTTGCCGACGGTGCGCTCGCTTTCGATCTCGAGCGACTTGATCTGCGGCACTTCCTTGGCTTCGGTCTCAAGGCTCACCCAGGTGCCTTCGCCGATCCAGCCCAGTCGCACCAGCTTGTCGATCGCGACGGCGCCGGCGCCCGTCCGGTAGGGCGGGTCGAGCAGGATCACGTCGAGCGGCTCCTTGACCGGGCCGAGCGAGAGCACCGACGAAGCGCGCACGTCGCATTGCGGGGCGCAGCGCAAGGCGGCAATGTTGGCGCGGATCGCGCGGATCGCGGCCGGGTCCTGTTCGACGAACAGCGCGTGCGCCGCCCCGCGCGACAGGGCTTCGAGGCCCAGTGCGCCGGATCCTGCGAACAGGTCGGCCACCTTCAGCCCCTCGAAGCTGCCGAGCCGGCTGGTCAGCATCGAGAACAGCGTTTCGCGGGTACGGTCGGCGGTGGGGCGGGTGGCGTCCCCTTCAGGCGCGGCCAGCTTGCGACCGCGCCATTCGCCGGCGATGATCCGCAGCATCAGCCGGGCCTCCGCGGCCCGCGCGGCGGTTTTCCGGTGGGAGGCCGCGTGCCGGGGCGGGCGGGACGGGCCGGTCGCTCGCTGGTTGATCGCTCGCTGATCGGTCGCTCACTGCTCGGACGGTCACTGGTGGGAGCGGAGCGGCGCTTGTCGGCCTGCCCCGTTTTCGTTTGGGCGGCTCTGCGCTCGGCGGTCTTGGCGCCCCAGCCGGTGCGCTGGTTGGGCTTGCCGGGCTTGCGGGTATCGAGTTCCTCACGGACCTCGCGCTGGCGGACCGGCTTTTTCTTCGGGAAGGCCTTGGTGCGCGGCGCTTGCTCCGGCCGGGCCGGCGCCGGTGCAGCAGCCGCGACGGGTCTGGGGCGGGGCGCGGCGCCGCGGCCGATGACCGGCTTGTCCAGCTTCATCGCCTTCATGAACCGTTCGACGATTGCAGGCGGCACTTCCTCGACCGAGCCGCGCTGCAGCGCGCCCAGATGGAAGGGGCCGTAGGACGTGCGCAGCAGGCGCGAAACCTGAAGCCCCAAGTGTTCCAGCACGCGGCGGACTTCGCGGTTCTTGCCTTCGGTCAGGGTCAGTTCCACCCACTGGTTGCGCCCGGTGCGGCGCTCCATGTTGGCGTCGATCGAGCCGTAGCGGATGCCGTCGATCTCGAGGCCCTGGCTCAGTTCCTCGAGCTGCTCCTGGTTGATGTCACCGAAGGTGCGCGCACGGTAGGTGCGGGGGATGCCGCTGGCCGGAAGTTCCAGCGCGCGCTTCAGTTCGCCATCGTTGGTCAGCAGCAGCAGGCCTTCGGTATTGAGGTCGAGCCGGCCGACCGGCATCACGCGGCCCGCGCCTTCGGGCAGGGCGTTGCGCAGCGCGGTGTAGATCGTCGGGCGCCCCGCCGGATCGCGCTCGGCGGTGATCAGGCCCGACGGCTTGTGGAACATGAAGATGCGCGTGGCGGCAACTGCGCCGACCGGCTTGCCATCGACGGTGATCCCGGCGAGCGAGGTGAGCACGGTGGCGGGCGTGGTCACGGCAACGCCGTTCAGCTCGACGCGGCCGGCCTCGATCAGCCGCTCGACCTCGCGGCGCGAGGCGATGCCGGCGCGGGCCAGCAGCTTGGCAATGCGTTCGCCTTCTCGGGGAGCAGCGTCTTTTTCGGATGGGGACATCGCACGGCCCTTACGCGAGACGGGCTTGGACGTCACCCCTCTAGCGCGCTATCGCTGCGCTGAAACGAGGGGACCTTCAAGCAATGGATGCGACCAAACTCGCCGAGACACTGACCGCGCAGAGCCTGTTCGCCGATTGCGAGCCGGACGAGCTGGCCGACATCGTGGCGCGCGGGCAGGTCCGCCAGTTCAAGGCCGGGCAACCGCTGCTGGCGCAGGGCGACAAGGGCGATACGCTGTACATCGTGCTCAAGGGCCTCGCCCGGGTCAGCATGGTCGCCGCCAACGGGCGCGAGATCGTGCTCGATTATGCCGAACCCGGCCACGTGCTGGGCGAGATCGCGTTCCTCGATGGCGGTGAACGGACGGCGAGCGTCGATGCTATCGATCCGGTCGAGGTGTTGAGCCTGTCACGCGCGGCGTTCGAGGACATCATCGAGCGGCACAAGGGGCTGGCGCTGCGGCTGCTGAAGGCGATGGCGCGCCGGTTGCGGCAGAACAACGCGGTGATCGAGGCCGACCGCGCCTATACCAGCGGCCCGCGGCTGGCCCGGTTCCTGCTGCGGCTGATGATGGGGGGCGAGGACGTTGGCGGGGAGGCCAGGCTCAAGATCGCGCTGAGCCAGGGGGAGCTGGGCAACTTCGCCGGCATGTCGCGCGAACAGATCAATCGCCAGCTTTCCGCCTGGGCCGACAGCGGGATCGTGGCGCTGAAGACCGGGCGGGTCACCGTGCTCGACCGGCAGGCGCTGATCGACATTGCCGAGGCCTGGTAACGCCCGGAGCCACTGCATAATGCGTATACGAATGCCGACTAGCCGCGCTGGCATGTGCGGCTAGGGTCCGCTCGAACGCCCGCGACGGACGCGGCGGCTGGGGAGACGGACATGCGGCGGATCGGGCTTTTGGCGGGCGTGGCAGCCCTGGCAGCGGGCACGCCCGCCCTGGCTGCGCCAGCACCGCTTTTGCCGGTGACCGAGGGCGCTTCGCAAGTGCGCCACGTACCGTGGGCGGCGCGGGCCAATATCTACGAAGTGAACATCCGCCAGTACACGCCCGAAGGCACGTTCAAGGCGTTCGAAAAGCACCTGCCGCGCCTGCGCAAGATGGGTGTCGATGTGCTGTGGATCATGCCGGTCAATCCCATCGCGAAGAAGGAGCGCAAGGGATCGCTGGGCAGCTATTACGCGGTGAGCGACTACAAGGCGGTCAATCCTGAGTTCGGCGACATGGCCGACTTCAGGCACCTGGTCGATGCGGCGCACCGCCAAGGCTTCAAGGTGATCCTGGACTGGGTGGCCAACCACACCGGCTGGGACCACGTTTGGACGCGCGAGCATCCCGACTGGTACAAGCGCAACGCCAACGGTGAACTCGAAGGCTATCACTACACCGACCTGTCCGATCATCACGAGGAAGTCTGGGCCGACGTGATCGGGCTGGACTACGGCAAGCAGGCGGTGCGCGACGGCATGATCGACGCAATGCGCTTCTGGCTGAAGGAAGCCGACATCGACGGCTTCCGCTGCGACGTTGCCTGGACGCTGCCGGTGGGTTTCTGGGACCAGGCCCGAGCCGAGCTGGACCGGGTGAAGCCGGTGTTCATGCTGGCCGAGGCGGATACGCCGGAGATGCAGGTTCGCGCCTTCGACATGACGTACGACTGGAAGCTGTACCACCTGCTGATCGAAGTGGCTAAGGGCAAGGCGGGGGCGGGCGACCTCGCGAAACTATACACCGATCCTCCGCGCAAGTATCCCAAGGGCGCTTACCGGATGACGTTCACCAGCAACCACGACGAGAATTCGTGGAACGGCACCGACCGCGAGCTGTACGGCGAGGGGGCTGATGCGATGGCGGTGCTGGCGGCGACGCTGCCCGGCATGCCGCTGGTCTACAGCGGGCAGGAAGACGGCCTGAACAAGCGGCTGAAGTTCTTCGACGAGGACCCGATCGTATGGGGCAAGTTCGGCCGCGCACCGTTCTATGCCGGGCTGCTGAAGCTGAAGCACGACCACCCCGCACTCGAAAGCGGGATGGAGCCGGGCAACCTGCAGCTTATCGAGACGGGCAATGCCAGGGTCTTTGCCTTCCGCCGGGTGAAGGGCAAGGACCGCGTGACGGTGGCCGTCAACCTTTCGCCCAAGCCGGCGAGCATAACGCTGCCCGGGATCGGGCGGCGCGCGCTGAAAGGCTGGGGCTGGTCGATCACGCCGGCGAAGTGATCCGCCTGCGGTCGATTCGAAACCCTTGGCAGAGGGCCTGATCGAGGCCCCAAGTTGACAAAGTTGACAGACTACAATGGCGAAAATCGCGATAGGAGGCGGTTTGCCAGGTTGTCACCCGAAGATGCTGATTTGACTGGGTTTCAAAGAGCGAAGAGCGGATCTGTAGTCAGGGTGTCCGATGTAGGAAACCCTTGCATATGCAAGAGCCGTGTCAACTTGCCCTTTCGAGCGCCATGCGACGGGTGATGCCAAGCGCTTCGAGGAACGTTTCATCGTGGCTGACGACGACGAGCGCGCCGTCGTAGGCGACAAGGCCGGGTTCGAGCGCCGCGATCGTTTCGAGATCGAGGTGGTTGGTCGGTTCATCGAGCAGGAGCAGCGGCGGTGGCGTGCCGGCAAGGACGCAGGCGAGCGCGGCGCGCACGGCCTGTCCGCCGCTGAGCGTACCCACGGCCGCATCGGCTGCGGCGCCCCGGAAGCGAAAGCGGGCCAGTGCGGCGCGCGCGGCGTTGTCGTCCAGATCGGGCTTCAGCCGGCGCAGGTTGGCGACGATGCTTTGTGCTGGATCGAGCAGGCTGGCGTGCTGGTCGAGCGTGGCGAAGGGAACGTGAACGCGCACGCTGCCCGCGCGGGGTGCGAGAAGGCCACGGATCAGGGCAAGCGCGGTGGACTTGCCCGCGCCGTTCGGGCCGGTGATCGCGACGCGTTCTGGGCCGGTGATCATGAGGTTGAAGTCATCGAGCACAGCGGAGTTGGTACCGTAGCCCGCGACAATCCCGGACAGTTCGAGCACCCTTCGAGTGCGGGCGAGGCTAGTAGGCGCGACGTCGACAATCAGCGGTTCGATCACTTCCAGCTTGCCGCGTGCCTCTGAAAGCCGGGCCTGCGCTTCGCCTTCAAGGCGTTCGGCCTTGCGCGCGTTAAGGCCGCTGGTCGCTTCGGCCCGCTGCTTGCGCGCGCCGAGCAGGATCTTGGGGCTATCGCCTTTCCGCGCCTTGCGGGCACCGGCGCTGTCACGCCGATCCTGCCGTTCACGAACGGTCTGAACGTCCTGGCGGACGGTGCGCAGGGCTTGTTCGGCATGGTCGCGCTGCGCCTGTGCGGCGGCGAGTTCGAGCGCTTTCTGCTGGCGGTAGGCGCTGTAGGGGCCGCCGTATCGCGTTGCGCCGAGCGAGGTCAGCTCGACGATGGCGTCCATCTCTTCCAGCAGTGCACGGTCGTGGCTGACGACCAGCGCTCCCTTGCGCCAGCCGCGCAGGAACGCGGCAAGCGCGCTGCGGCCCGCGGCGTCGAGATTGTTGGTCGGTTCATCGAGCAGGAGGAAATCGGGATCGGCGAGAATGGCGGCGGCAAGGCCGGCGCGCGTCTGCTGCCCGCCCGAAAGGCGCTCCACCTGCGTCTGCGCATCGGCATCGAGGCCGGCGGCGGCGAGGGCGGCTTCCAGCCGGCTGGGGAGCGTCCAGTCGGCTTCGGCCAGATCCTCGGCAGTCGCGCTGCCCGCTTCGGCGCGGGCGAGGCGGGCGAGCGGCTCGGCAAGATCGAGCGCTTGCGCCAGCGTTTCGCCGGGCGTCCGCGCGACGATCTGGCGCAGCGTGGCGATGGTCGCGTGGCGAACAACCGCGCCGCCCGTGGGGGCGAGATCGCCCGCGATGAGGCGGAGGAGCGTGGTCTTGCCGCAGCCGTTGCGGCCGACGATGCCGGTGCGTTCGAGCGGAAAGGCGAGGTCCAGCCCGGAAAGGACCGGTCGGCCTTCAGGCGTGGACCAGGAGAGGTTGGCGAGGGCGATCGAGGCTGGCGTGGTCGAAGAAGGCATGGGTCGCGACTTTCCGGAAGGCAATGCGGGCGGGCTTTGCGATCGGGAAGTGGTCCATGGCCTTGAAACTCCAGCAGTATTGCACGCGAGGATAGGCGCCTGGCGAGGCGAGGGCAAGCGGATGCAGAAAGGGCGGGTCCTTGCGAACCCGCCCCCGGATCATCGTGTCGCCAATGCCTCAGGCGGCGTTGGCATCGCCTTCGATCACCGAAAGCTGCTTCTGCGCGCCGATCAGCACCTTCTTCGGCTTCATCGCTTCGGGCACTTCGCGCAGCAGGTCGATGGTCAGCAGACCATCGGCGAGGTCAGCGGCTTCGACGCGGACGAAATCGGCCAGTTCGAAGCGGCGTTCGAAGCCACGGTTGGCGATGCCGACGTGGAGGAACTGCTGCTTTTCGTCGAGATCGGCCTTGCTGCCCTTGACCACCAGAAGGTTCTGCTGCGCGGTGATGTCGAGCTCATCCGGCTTGAAGCCGGCGACCGCCAGCGTGATGCGATAGCTGTCATCGCCGCGACGTTCGATGTTGAAGGGGGGATAGTTGTCGCCACCCTGTGCGCGGGCCTGGCGTTCGAGCAGATCGAACAGCCGGTCGAAACCCACGGTGGTGCGGCGATAGGGGGTGAAATCGAAACGGTTCATGGCAATATCCTCTTGATGAGCAATCTGCACTTTTCCGCCCCGGACCCATCTGGCGTCCGTGCGGGTTTGATGTGTACGGTCCCGCTTGCGGCGACCGGCACGAAACATCATGTGTGCTTGGGCAACCGGAAATCAAGAGGGTCGAAATGAGCGAGCCGAACACCACGCCGAAGGTCGAGATGTACACCAAGTGGGGCTGCCCCTACTGCGCGCGCGCCAAGGCGCTGCTCGACCAGAAGGCCGTCGCCTATGAAGAATACGACGTGACCATGGGCGGGCCGAAGAAGGCCGAGATGATGGAGCGCGCGCCCGGCCACAGCACGGTGCCATCGATCTTCGTCGACGGCATGCACATCGGCGGATCGGACGACCTTGCCGCGCTGGACCGGCAGGGCAAGCTCGACATGCTGCTGGGCAAGGCCTGACCTGCATGAGCGATGGGGGCGCTTCGGGAGTAAAGGTCGCGCTGCTGCAGATGACGAGCGGCATCGACCCGCTTGCCAATGCAGCGACGATGGTTGGCGCGGTGAAGCGGGCCGCCGGCGAAGGCGCGGCAATGCTGTTCACGCCCGAAATGTCCGGCCTGATCGACCGCGATCGCAAGCGGGGGAGCGCGCACGTCGTGCCCGAAGATCAGAGCCCGGTGCTCGCCGCCGTGCGCGAAGCGGCGGCGAAGGCCGGCCTGTGGGTGCACATCGGCTCGCTGGGCGTGCAGGTGGATGGCGAGCTTTGGGCCAACCGGGCCTTTGTGATCGATCCGGCGGGTGCAATCGCCGCGCGCTATGACAAGATCCACATGTTCGACGTGGATCTGGCGACCGGCGAAAGCTGGCGCGAATCCGCCGCCTATCGCCCCGGAGAGCAGGTGGTGACGGTCGATTGCCCGGTGGGCAAGCTGGGCCTTGCGATCTGCTACGACATCCGTTTCCCCGCGCTGTTCGAGGAGCTTGAGCGGCAGCGGTGCGATGCGATCGCAATCCCCGCCGCGTTCACCGTGCCCACCGGCAAGGCGCACTGGCACCTGATGCAGCGCGCCCGTGCGGTGGAAGCGAGCGCCTTCGTTATCTCTGCCGCGCAAGTCGGCCACCACGAGGACGGGCGCGAAACCTATGGCCACAGTCTGGTGATCGACCCGTGGGGCGATGTGGTGCTCGACATGGGCGGGGAGCGTGCGGGGCTGGGCTTCGCCGAAATAGACCTTGCCCGCATCGCCGAAGTGCGGCGGCAGTTGCCAAGTCTTGCCAACAAGCGCGAAATCCCTAGATCGCGCGGATCATGATCGTTTTCGACCTTGAATGCGCCGGGACCGGCCACCGTTTCGAAGGGTGGTTCGGATCGTCGGAAGACTTTGTGCAGCAGCAGGAGCGCGGGCTGGTGACGTGCCCGGTGTGCGGATCGGCCGATGTGACCAAGGCGGTGATGGCGCCGCGCCTGACGCGCAAGGGCAACCAGATGCCCGCGCCTGCGCCCGTGCAGCCGGCGTTGGCGAACAAGCCGCAGCCGATGGCGCACGCGATGCCGCCCGAAGCGATCGAGATGATGAAGGCGGTCGCCACGATGCAGGCCGAGGCGCTGAAGAGCTCGACGTGGGTGGGCGATCGCTTCGCCGAGGACGCGCGTGCGATGCACTATGGCGAAAAGGACGCCGCGCCGATCCACGGCCAGGCGACGCTCGACGAAGCGCGCGAGCTGTTCGAGGAAGGCGTCGAGATCGCGCCGCTGCTGGTACCGGTGGTGCCGCCGGGCGAGGCTAACTGAGCCCGGGGGCGCGCCATCATAGGCGTTGCCCCTTGCCCCAGAGCCCCCTAAAGGAACCCCGGCGCGCCCGTAGCTCAGCCGGATAGAGCACCAGATTCCTAATCTGGGGGCCATGGGTTCGAATCCCGTCGGGCGCACCAGTAAAAATCGCGTGCAATCAGCGCTTTAGCCTATCCTTGGCGAACCGTGAGCGCAAATTCTGTGTTGCGTCGTGTCGCGCGAAATGTCGCAGTTTTGCGTGCCGTACCGCCAATTACGGCGACTCCGTGCAACATAGATGCGACATGAATCGTCACCAGAGGCGTGCGTTAGAGATGGACGCCCTTGCTGGCAGGCTGTGCCGATGCCATCTTCCAAGTGATGTTAGTCACGTTGCTTATTGCTCGGAGAATTGAATGATTCCCTTAACCCAAATGAAATTTGGGCACTTTTCGGAGGGCGTTTCGCCGAGTATCGCTTGGAGTGCCGATTTTCCGGCCACAACCTTCGTCGTTAGTGAGGTTCGGCAGGAGCTCGTATGCGCTGCATTTTCTGATACTGAGAGCTGGCTGGCGCCCGCGAATGCATTGGAGGCGCACGCGCTTTTCATCGACGATTTTGAGTTGGTTGTGGACCAGCGGACTGGCGCCCGGTTTAGTGGGCTCGACCCTACAAAAAGAGTTGGATGCCTTGTAGCCGCCGGGAACGAGTTACGACTTTGCGTTCCGCCTTTTCGAGGAGGACATGGCTATCTGATGTTGCCAATGCAACTTTCAGGGTTGCATTTACCAGAGGGATATCAGCTTGCGTTTTCCTCATGGAAGGCGATCAAGCGTGTGGGTGACGTGGAACATGTTCTTTTCGAGCGGTCGCAGGCGTGAGACCCAACCCAGGCCATTGTTTTGGACAAGCTGAAGCCGGAACCAATCTTTCGTCAGACCTTTGTGAACTTGACGCATTGGATCAACCATGCAACCGCGTATGAAGCAGTCGTACTGTGATCGGCCGTGGCATTCGCTGCTGAGCTCGTCAAAAGGCTGATAAATGCGGTGTTCAACACTTTATCAGTAATTTGTAGATACGATCGCGAATCGCGTGGGTATGAAGGGAAACAGGCTATGCAAGAGATGGACAAGAATGATTGCCCCTTCTCTGGGCACGGTGCCGATCTGATCAATGTTAAATTTTTTCGCGGTCGTCGCGATGACGTGATCAAGCGCGAAGAGATTTTAGAGCAGTTCCGTTCGGCTAACATGCAGCGTCGTCAAAAGACGGCGACAGTGGGTGCACATGCTCCGAAGAGCGACCATCCGGTGATCGATGTCAAGGAGCTCGTCGAAGCTCTTTGAAACGCTTCACGTGTGGAAATCAGTCCAGCCCGGGGGTTGCCCCGGGCTTTTTTGTTACTTATCGCGGCATAATGGAAGCCCGAGATCTGCTCTTAGCATTCGAAGATCGTACATCGCTGCCAGTCGATGTGAACGATGTGGTCAAATATTTGCGGGACCACGGTAACGACGACGACATCGAGTTTGTCGGCGCAGACCTCGATTCCGACATCCTCCAAGGTGCAGTGAAAATCTGGCATGCTCGCAACGGAGTTTACGCTGAGCCGAAGAGGATGGTGAACATTTTCTATAACCGGGCCGAGCCGAAAGATTGGCAGCGGCTAATCTGTTGCAAGGAATTGCTTCACCTGATTGACCCAACTGGGGCGTACTCAAGCAACCAACAAGCAATCGAAAAGCTAGCCGATGAAATTGGTCTTCCGCCGGAAATGCAAGATCCTTTCAAGGCAGGCTTCGGGACCAACGTAGATCGCGTTGCGGAGTTAAGGGCGGCAGCGCTGCTACTACCTTGGGCTGCGCGCGAGATCATGCTGCCATACTTTGAGGACGGCAAGCTAAGTATTACCGACATTGCCCGTCAGGCGGACATTCCCAGAAAATATGCAGGCATTGTCATGCATCCCGCATGGGAGGGCATTTACGGATCAATGATGCGCAAAGTGGATTAGCCTCGTATCCGACCTCATGCGGTTTAACGTCCAGTGACAGCTGAGGCGCATTTCATTCTTTTAGAACGCATTATTCATCTGGGTACATCGCCTTCCACATTGGCGCCGGCTCGCTCATGTTTTGCTGATGCGACATCGAGCCTACCCTGCGCAGAATGCGGATCATGTCAGGATGATTGCCAAAGCCGGTTTCGTTGAGGGCTTGGCGGAACGGGTGGTCCCTTCCGAAGCCCATCGCTTCGAGCCCCTTTTGTGCTAGGCGCACGGACTCGTCCCGGCGGTGGCCACCAATCTCCTGATCTCGATCGAAAGCTGTAAGCCAAGCCTTCCTCTGCTTTGCGCCTTCGTCGATAAGCTTCGAGAGAACTTCCTCCCGCGCGCTGTCCATCAGCTTTGGCGCGATGGGTAGCAGGGCGTTCGCCTGGCTGTTAGAAAGCCCCAGCTCCCGAAGGATCGGCTCGGCTTCAGCAACGAGCTTGGCGTCGAGGTTCAGGCCGTCGAGTTTTAATTCGTAGCGCTCGGGCGTCGTCAGCTGCCTGTCATCCCCGCTGTCTGACGTTGGATTGTCACCCTCGGGTAGCTCCTGCTCCGGCTCGGGACCGTACAGGCTCTCAATCTGGTCGTCGTCCATGTCTCTTCCCTCAGAAGATGCCGGGATAGCTTGTGATGGTCTCACGGGCGCTTGGAGTCAGCTTTTCCACCCTGAAGGCCCCATACTTTTGCTTGAGCTGCGAATACTGCTGCGCCCCGCCAAGCACCGTCGAGCCGAAGTCGAACGCGCCTTTCACCAGCGAGTTGCTTGCCGTCGTGCGATCGGCCGACGCCTGCGCCTGGTTGTTCCACGCCGCGATATCGTGGTCGCGCACCCTTTGCTCGCCCTGCCGGTAAATCCGGCCCGCGTCTTCGGTCGCCAGCACGTCGGTATCGGCCAGCGTATCAGCCGCCGTTCCAAACGAGCCCACCACGCCATTCGACGCGGCGCCGACGATCTGTTGCCCCTTAAGCTGCGCGACCTTGCGATAGTGCTGCAGGGCTGCGTCGCGGGTGTTCTGCGCTTCCTGGTTGGCCGCTTCACGCTCGATCGAGGCATTGCGTTCCTCGATCTTGGCGCGGTAGTTCGCCATGTTGCTGGCTTGGATGGCGCCGATGCCAGTGCCCACGGCGGAAATGCCGGTGGCGACCAAGGCAAGTGTTGCTGCAGGTAGGCACATGCTTAAAGCCCTCCATTTGAACGTTGACCCAACCCGGGCGGTAGCGTGCCCGGAGGCAGTACACCCTGCGGCGTCTTGCCGTGGTCGACCGGCAAATTAATTGGCACGCCACCAGGCGGCACCGCGCTCTCGTCTTCCCGGAAGCACCCGGAAATGGACTGGCGCTGGTTGTAGTCGTCTGCCCGTTCAGGCTGAGCGTATTCCTGCTCCCACTGAGCGCGAGCTACTGGGTCTAGCGGCTCGAACTTCCAGTTAGGCGCGCCCTTTTAATCGACCAGCTCGTCTCGCTCCCAGAACCAGCCATCAGGCCGTTGGGTGCGCGTAACCACACGATGGGAAGCCATGGCTCAAGACTCCGGCGCGAAGAGCTTGAGGGCGTTCTTCACCCTTGCGGCCATCGCGGTTTCGAACTCGGCCGGGCTCTTCTTCCCGAACACCTCTGTGCTCTGCATGTGAGTTGGCACCGAGATACGCAGGTCGCCAAGCGCTGCACCCGCCGCCATCGATGCGACCCACGTCGACGGCTCGAGGGACATGCTCACAGACGAGAAGGCGCTCGACCGAGCGGTGTCGTTGCTGATGTAGCCATGGAACGGGACGAGGCGCGCACGAATCTCGCGGCAGGCAATCTCGTAATCGACGATCGCCTGGCCAAGCTTGCGTGCTGCCTCGTCGGCCTGCTTCACCGCGTCAGCGCGAGCCTCGAACAGCTCTTCGCAGCCTTCGAGAAACGCATCGAAGGATTCCTGCCGGCGCGCGCTGGCGTCCTGTTGGCTTTGCGCCTTCGACGCGATCCAGGCCCCCTCCAGAGCTTCGAGATCGTCACGCAGCTTGGCGAGATGTTCCTTGGCTGCCTTCGTGTCGGCAGACGTGCCGGCGCCCGTCTGTTCCTTCAGGGCTGCAGAGTGGAATTCGCCTTCCGCAAGCTCGATGCCGCGAACGAGCTCAAGCTTGCGCTGCCCGTAGATGTCATGGGTGAGAGCCATCTCAGCGACCTCCCTGCGGACGGGGCGGGGTAGGGGCGCTGTCCTTGCGACCGGGTGCCGGATTGCTCGGCGTGCGGGTGTGGCGGGGAAGCTGGAATGGAGCTGTGGTGGTCGGGCGACCATTGCTGGACGAAGAACGCTTCATGAGATTGCCCTCAGACGGAACGGGGCACCACGCCTCGCTGTCGACCGTCGAGGGCGACGGTAGGGTTTTGCCCGGGGCGCTTGAATCGCGGCATCGAGAACCAGAAAACTCTATTGCTCAAGCAAGCCGGATCAGCTTAGCCTATCGTAGAATACTAGGGGGCGGGACGATGTCATTCACTAATCCGGACTACCTTGACGAACGAACGGGAAACTATTTTGTCGATCATTGGCGGGGGAACCTCTCCTTGCCCGTGTCATATTGGATCAACGGCAGTTTAGTTGTCGCCGTCGTTAGTGGGCTGATCTTCGCCCTGAGCGTTCAGTTCAATCAAAGCAGTTCTTCGCTCCGGATCGTGTCGGTTGCAGCCATTGTCCTGCTGATCCTTGGATTTGGTGTCTGGATATGGGCGATCGTTGGAATCTGGCGCTCAGCATCAAAGCATGAGAGCCGAGGAGGCAACTCGGGTTGGGCTAGGGTCGCGCAAGGCATGGTTGTTCTTGGTGCGCTCAATTATTCAGGGCAGCTCGCAAAGGCCGTACCACAGCTGGCGGAGTTTGGTCAGCTCGCTGCAGGGCGCGATCCGATTGGTAGCAGTGCCACTTTGACAATCGAAGGAGATGCACTCCGTCTCACGGGATTTATATCCGCTGGAACCGCCGACCGTTTCAGGACTGTGTTAAGCGATCATCCTGAAGTTAGGCGAGTTTTGCTAATGTCTCCCGGCGGCCGTATTCGAGAAGCCACCCAAATCGCTGGGACCATCGCCGCAAGGCACATGGACACAATTGCAGTTGGCGATTGTTCTTCGTCCTGCACGATTGTTTTTCTTGCCGGCGCTCACCGTTTCGCTGAAGTCGGATCGTCGTTAGGATTTCACAGCCCTTCAGCCACCTCTATGACTGACAGCGAAGCCCAAACAGCAAACCCAGAGATGCGAAATGCTTATACCAATGCGGGGCTACCTGATTGGTTTGTAGATCGGGCGATGGCAACATCATCAAGCTCAATATGGCGTCCAACAGAGACACAGCTTGTTGAATTGGGAGTGATAAACAGCTTCACCCCCGATCGTGTCGCACGAAATAACGAGGTCGTTGCCAATGGGATCAACACCAATGGCCCGAAAAGAATGGATGGAATCACGGTTTTGACTGGTGCGAAAGCACAAGGGAGCCAGATAACCTACATGCACAAACTTGACGTGCAGATCCCCACAATGTCGAAGAGCGCAATCGAGAGAGTGGGCAAGGGAATTGAATCTACAGCGTGCGCCAGCATTGTTGACCGGCTCTTGATCGAGAGCGGTGGATCCTACGTTTATGAGTATCGCACACCAGATGGCGAACTAGTCGGTCGCTATAAGCTCGACAAGTGTCCGGCGCAGGCCGGGCTGCGGGGCGTATCAAGCTAGAGGCCAAGCAGGGCGGGTATGATTAATGTCTTAGGAGCATCGTCGCCATCACGGTGCGGCTGTGGCAAACGCGCTACTCATTGATCAGGCTTAGCTGGGTGGGGCGCTCGCCGAATACCGCCCATGCTTCCACGCGTTGCGATTGCCTTTGGGCGCCCCGGGCGATTTGCCGCCGTGGAAATGGCATCTACCGTTCGCCATGCCCAAGCGGCGGCACCGCCCACCCGCACGGTTGCGGGCCCCGCACTCTCGACTAGCCATCGAGTTCTTCATACCGGTTGAATTCACGGACAACGCCGTACTCGGTCGGATTGTAAAAATAGGGATTGTCGAGCGGCATCACGTACTCGGCGAAGGTGCATGCAAGGGCGTCCGCATCGTCGGGTGAGGGCATCCCGCGGGCGCGCATCTCCTTCTTGGACTCAAGCTGAATCGATGTCTGATCGCTGGCGTAGCCGTACTCAGGCGCCGTCAGGTCGGCCTCAAGCTCGTCCCAGTCGGGAATAGCCCCGGTCTTGAGCCAAGCCCGCATCTTGGTCCACATCTCAGCTCGCTTGTTTGCCGTGCGGACACGAATGCCCGGCTCGAGTTCTGCCTCTCGACCCTTCCCGCCGAACCAAACTTCCATGACGTTCTGCACGCCAAGCTGACGCAACCGATCGATGACCGCCGCGCCGATGTTGCCGGCGTCGACGAAGATCGCTTGAGGCTTCCACCGCTGGGCTTCCAACGCGATGTCACCGGCAAGGGTCATGGAATCCTGATCGTTCCATCGCCGCCATTCAAGCGAACGGGCGTCGCGCCCGCGGCGGATCGCCAACGTCGAGTGGTCATCGCCAAACCGAGCGCAGTCGACCCCGAAAATGACTGGGTCAGATTCGAGAACCTGCACCTCTCGCTTGCGTGCTGCCTGAACGACGTCGACCGGAATGAACTGGGTTGAGCTGGCACGGGGGAATTGCCCTTTGACGCGGACACGGACGAAATCGCTGTCCTCCCCGTAGGCGTCTATCCAGCGCTGCAACTGCTCTTTGCTCGTGCGCTTTACATTGCGCCCGTCGATCATGCGGTGGCGCCACTGATTGCGGAAACGGCCTACAATTGCCTGATGGAAACGCCCGGTGTTTCGAGTGGGATTTCCATAAGCCAGCCACAGGATTTCTGTGTTCGCGTCAGTCAGGCCACCGCTTGCTGTGTCCCAGATCGCATCGATGATCGAGGAAGCCTCGTCGAACAGAAGCACCACACGCTTGCCGGCGTTGTGCAGGCCGGCGAACGCTTCGGTGTTTCGCTCAGACCATGGGATCGCGTCGATGCGCCAGGTGCGCTCGTGTCCCGTCTCCGTTGAGTGGATCGACGTTGCCTCCAGCACGAACATTTCGCGAAGGCAATCGAACTGGAGGAGGGAGTACCACTTAGACAGCTCTGGCCAGGTCTTCGTGCGGAGCTGGCCCTCTGTGTTCGCTGTGACGACGCCGCGTGTGTCCTCGTGGGTCATCAGCGCCCACAGGATGATCCACGACACCTGGGAGCTCTTGCCGATGCCGTGACCCGATGCGGTGGCGTCCTGAATGACCTTGTACGGGTCCGCACGCAGGTCATTGCCGATCGCCTGCAGCTGCTCCCGCTGCCAAACGTCAGGGCCGTCCTCATTGGCTAGTGATGTGCCTCCGACGCCCCACGGGAAGGCCCAAAGGACGAAACCTAGCGGGTCATGAGTAAAGCGGCCGAGGTCAGCAATAACCTCTTGGCGGACTTCCTGCGGTGTCATTGGTTGCCATCCTGCCTCATTCGCGCAGGATGGTCTCCTCACTCACGGGGTTGAATCGCGGGGAACGTGGTTTGGCAAGCGAGGATGGCTGCGACACTAATTCTCGTTATCGCCGTGCTGTAAGACCAGATTGCTTGTTCTGTTGAATGTTCAGGCTTTAGAGCGTGGCGGGTGTAATTGGAGTGATTCTATGTCAAAGTTTCCGATCTTAATTTCTGATGGATTTGGAAACTCAATGTCATTTGATAGCGCCGACGAAGTGTCAAACTTTGTGGCGTCGGAGCTCGAATCTTGGCGATGGATGCACAAGCCACCTTCAGCCCAGTCACAGTTTGGCAGGGACTATCTTTCACGCTTTAACATTGTTCAGACGTGGATTGCGGCCTTTTCTCAAGGCTCAACCGGCTTGGATACGTTCCGGAATAATCTACAGAGCGTATTCGCCAGTTCGACACCGCAACTCGTGTTTTCCCAATTCTGGCCTGGGACGGCGGTTGCGCAGATCCGTTTTGATCACGGCGACGAGGTCGCCGAGACAGCCCTGATGTGGATTACAGGCCAATCACACCCCAATCTCGCGCGGCTGCAGGACTTCAAGGTATGGCAGGCCATCGCAAATCCCTCCTTCGCATCACACGCCAGCTGGACTGACGAGCAAAGAGCGAAGATCAATGCTTCGCGCGAGATGCAACGCAAGGCAATAGCGCAGCAGCGGGCCGAATATCAGCGTGAGGTTGATTCGCTTCGAATGATAATTGGTGAAGATCGGCCACAATTCCGCCGTCTTGTCGCCCGCGCCATCCGCATTGCATCTCAGCGTGCATCGAAGGTTCAGATTAGAGCTGAGCGCCAGGTAGAACTCATTCAGGACACACGCGCGGCTTACGAGGAACAGATGCGTCTGAAGGCCCCTGTTGAATATTGGGGAGATAAGAAAACGGCGCATGATCGGTCTGCCAAACTCTGGCTCCAGGCCTTAGCTTGGTTCTTGACCCTCTCATTGGTCTTTCTGGGATTAGGGTTCTTTGGCGCATGGACTATTTTGGGAGCCGACAAGCTGAGCGGTCGGCACTTCCTCATTGTGGCATCGTTGGGCGCCCTGCTCACGCTTGTATTCTGGATGGCGAAACTGATCGTGCGTATCTACTTGGGCGAACGCCACTTGGCGACAGACGCCGAGGAGCGCCGAGTGATGACGCAAGCCTATCTTGCGTTGATTAACGAGGGGGCGGCTACAAGCGACGAAAGGGTTGTGATTCTGTCGGCGTTGTTCAAGTCCGCGCAGGACGGGATCGTCAAGGATGATAACTCTGGCGACTTCAGTTTGCCCGCGATCCTGGCGAGCGCATTGGCTGGGAAGGGGCGGACTTAATTTGCTTGGCCAGCGAATTACGCACGCTTGCCTATAACTGGCCGCCGCGCGTGGTGACGAAGCCCCCATCAGGACTTTTGCCGGCTCAGTTAATCGGCGCTTCGCAGATCTGCTTCATTGTCTCATCACCAAGCGAACCTGGAACAACCGGGGTATACGAAGAACCGAGGTCATTCGTCCGGGTAGATGTCTTAATGGCGCTACCATCCTCCCTATAGGATGAAAAGGAATAGAGGTCCCAGGTTTGCTCATCGCAGTTATATCTTTCCAACTGCAAGGCATACGCTTCTTGAGGATTTTCCGGGCGCCTACTAACCACAGACACCCAAGCCTGTCTTACGGAGAATGGGCGTAAAGGAGTCGGTGGCAAATTCCTAATTGAGCTGTATTTTAGCCGCGTTACCTCTCCCCTTCCTGAAGTGGCAACATAACGCCAGTCACTGTCCCACTCACGCGCCAATGCGATAGATGGCAATAATGCCAGCGCAGCTACCGCAAATCTGATCATCTTTTTTGCCCCCTCAACAGCCGTGCCGATAGTATAAGTCAAAAGTTGATCCTTTTGACAGAGGGGTATTCCAGCCATTTTTGTCCTTCAAAAGATACCTTGACGCATTTCTGATAGTGCATCATAAAGTTTGATATCTTTTGATGGAGATTGGCAATGAGCCGCATCGCCTACTTTCGCGTCAGCACGAATGACCAGAGTATCGAATCACAGCGCAGTGCCATGGGCGGGACCTTCGACAAGGAATTCGCCGATGAGGGTGTGAGCGGGGCAACGTTGGCCTCATCACGGCCGGGCTTCAAAGAGTTGCTCTCCTACGTCAGGGAGGGGGACACAATTTGCGTCTACGCTGTCGATCGGCTTGGACGCGACGCACTCGATGTGCAGGCCACCGTTCGGAAGTTGCTGGCCCTTGGCGTTACCGTAGACGTCCATGGCCTCGGGCCCATAGGCAAAGGCGTAGGGGAGCTTATTCTAGCTGTTCTGGCGCAGGTTGCGGATATGGAGCGTCAGAGGATTGCCGAGCGTACTGCGGCGGGTCGAGAAGCGGCCAGAGCCGCGCTCAAGGCCACAGGCAAGACCCACCGCGGCAAGGACAGCTTGGGCCGCCCGAAAGCCGCCAATGGGGCTGAAGTGGTCAAATGGAGGCAGTCCAACAGCGCGAGTATCGCAGAGACGGCCCACCAGTTCGGGATATCTACCGCTAGCGTGTCGCGGTACTGTCGCGCGTTGGCCTAACCGGCCTGCGCAGCACGCCGCCGCGCCTGCTCCAGCAAAGACGCCGCAGCCTCGTCCGACTTCATCTCAATCCCCAAGTCCTGCTTCGGCCGTCCCCAGCCACGGTCCAGCAGCGCAGTAGCAGCTGACACCTTCGCAGCGTCCGAGGCCTCGTCGTTGTCCAGGACGCCTACAAGAGCCTCCACTGCCTTCGCGGTGTGCGTGCGCGCGAGATCCGTCAGCGTACGGCCATCAGGCAGCGTGACCTTTGCTCTTCCACCTGGATTGCCAGACTGCCCTTTCTGAAACGCCATCGATCGACCCCTGAACGTTGAGAGCAATCAGATACCGGAACAGGGCGGGGCGGTTGAATCGCGGAATCGGTAGTTCCAGCAGTTCCAGCAGTTCCGGGGTTTTGAAATCTCCACAAAAAAGAAAGTGAAATGACCTCTTTTTAGAGTGGTGGAACTACTGGAACTCGCACCCCCGAAAATGGCAGATTTCAGCCATTTGCAGGAGTTCCAGTCTGAGGCGCTATGATGCCACGTCCGATAGCATCCTCTTTATCCTTCTGGTGCGCCCTGCGAATTTCAGCAGCGAGAGCGTCATGCTTGGCGGCACTCCAGTGTGAATGGTTGCGGATCGAGTAGGCCCGCTGCGACCCTTGCCCGTCCACCCTGACCCTTGTTTCGATCCGCCTGAAATCGAGGTCGGACAAGGCACGGCGGATGGCGGCCGTGACCTGGCTGCTGCCTTCAAGGAGCGCCGTGATTTCCCAGTTCGTGATAATATCGACAGGCCACTTCGTCGCGATCTCGCTGAGCGTGATGTAGTCCTCATTTTGGCCGACACTGATCAATGCTCGCTTGGCTTCGCTCATCGGTGGCCGCTGCCCCGGCTTGAAGTGCGAGACATCCCGCCGTCGCAAAAATTCGGTCACCGACGCGACGAAGGCCGGATCGGGTAATGCGCTGTAGAGCCGTGCATAGTATTCCTGATCCTTCGGCTCGCCGTCGTGGGAAACAACCCAGAAGCGCCGATCGTCCTCAGTCAGCGGGATTGCGCCGACGTGGTTGGAGAACAGGAGCCACCGACAGCTGTTGTATTCGACGTGCTGTTTCCCGTACTTCGGATTGATCTCGCGATGCTCTACCGTGACCATCTGGCGCAGTGCCTGGGCGTGGCGGTATGTGGCGTTTCCACCCTCGTTAATTTCGTCGACGATCGCCAATATCTTGCGTGAAAGGCGGCCGTTGAACTTGCCTTCCAGCATTGCAACTAGGTCAAGGGACGCAGCGACATATCCGCGCCAGACCCGGGCGAGAACCGATGAGATCCAATTGCGTCCCTTACCGTGCTGCCGGCTAATATGAACCCAGCCATAGTGAGGCAGGACGCCAGGGTGTTGCTCTATGTGCGCAAGCCAGTCGAGAAACTCCTCAGCGTCGGCGCCCCAAAGCCAGTTTATGTGGTCGACAAAAATTGCGGCGCGCGCTCGCCAGTCTGCAGGAGGTTGAGCACGGGTAAATGGAGCCCACATGTTTAGGGCTGGGCGGTTCGAACTAGGCGCGGGAACGATTGTCTCCCCACCAGCCCTGAATGTGATTGTCTCAGCTTCTTTGCGCTCTTGATGCTCGAGCCAGCAATTCACGACCGGTCGCGCCTTCGGCTTTTCGTTTTCCGGCCTGACCCAATGTTTCGAGCCGGCCATGGCATTCTTAAAGTCCGGCAACGCGAGAACGGCTTGCGGCATGCTTAGCGGTGCGACCAATGAACCCTGCAAGATAAGCACATAGTCGCGCAGCATGTCTTCCAGTGACAGAATCTTGGCAGTCGGGATCTCTCTGGTGCCCTCGCCAATTTCCCGGTTCTCTTGCCTTTGCCGCTCGCGCCGTTCTTGCTTATTATCATGACCGTGAGGGGGTTGCTCTGACCGCCGTCGATCATAACCATCCCGCTCCGGTGCACGACGGGGGGTTCCTGCACCGTCGACCAAGCCACGCTCGACCTTGGAGACGACAGCATCTGTCGTCCACGGATCTCGCGGGTTATAGGACGGCATGCCCAGTCCCGCCGCGAGCAGGCGGCCTCTCGCGGTCGACGCCGACAGCTCGCCACCGGCGACAAGTTGCCCGACCTTGAGCGCGGCTTCGTTTAGTGCACACTCCTGCCCGCCATCGGGCGCGCTCCGTACCTTGGCGCACTCATCCTCAAGCGCGCGAAGACCGTAGGCCGTATCCTGCCCGTTCGCCGAACGGCAATCCTGTCGAGATTTCTCTGCAGATCGCTCAGTTTTCTTGAGCAGCTTCCGTAGGGCCGCAGGCGCCTGCTTTGGCTCCCCCTCGCACTCCCACGCATACAGCCGGCCCGAGGGATGCCGCGACGGCGGCACGATGACGTAACCGCCATCGCCACGCACTTCGGCCCCGGGCAGTTCAGGAAAAGGCCATCCAGTCCTCGAATTGAATTGCGCGTTCCGGATCGGATCGCTGGGGTCGTAGGCGAAGTAGAGGTGGTAACCTTTGCCCGTGGTGCAGCGCTTGGTCGCAGGGAGCTCGACCGTGCAAGCGGCCTCAAATGCTGCCGGATCGTCGATGTCCAAAACCCATGCCCCGGACACCTGCCCGGTCGGCAGGCCGATCATTGCGCGGGGCCACTTGCTCCACCAGGCCCGCACTTGTTCCGGATCCGAAGACGCCTCCTTAAAACCGCGCTCGGTGAGCGGACGCTTTGTTTCTGGATGGCAGGGGAAGACCGGCAAGCCGTTGGATGCGTACGCGAGCGCCGCGGCGAGAAGGTCAGGCTGAATCGTGGCTTGCTCAGTCACACGCCACCTTCAACTGCTCGATCGTCAAGAACCACCGGCAGCCCTTGCCGGGCGTCACGCCGACACACTGCGGCGAAGACAAGCTTCAGCGAGCCGATGTCCGTTTTCATCGGACCCTCGTCGAGGAAATCGCGACCGCCGATAATCTCGCCGATCCACTGGCCCCGCTCAGCCGGCCGAACATACCAGGCACGAATGAGACACCTCGCGGGGAATGAGATGACCTGTGCCGGGCCTTTGCGCCAAGGCTGGTACCGCTTTGTCACAGGCGCACTCCTTGCTGGAAGTGCTTGCGGCGCCACGCGGGCCTTGCCCCATGGGCTGGCGCAAGGTAGTACTTCGGAAGGTTCAGTCGAAGATCTAGGGAACGCTCGGCCTTGCCCGCCGGGCGTTTTCGCATTTCAGGCGGCATGTTCGCGCCCCCTTGCTTCGATCCAGCTATTCAGATCATCGAGACGGTAACGGACGCCTCGCCCGTCCGGATGTATCCGGGCAAATCGCGGACCGTCGCCCCGCGACCGCATGGCTGCAAGCGTGCGCTCGGATAGCTTCAGATAGCGCGCCGCTTCCGGAGAAGTCAGGATCTCCATGTTTGCACCTCGTTGGTTGTTGCCAACTGCATGCACGACGACGCTCAGTGCTTGAATCGCGGCTGAGATTGGTCGACGCCGTACGAAGCGAACAGGAATGAATCCTCGTCGTGGGGCAGATCTTCGACCCCGTGGTCGCAGTCCGCGATTGGGCAGCCCGGACCAGTGGAATTGGCTCGGGCCTGCCAGGTGATGACGAAGCTATCTTCGACATCCGGCTGTTCCTCGTCGGGATCGCCGTCTATTTCGTCAAGGCGGTCGATCACGCGCTCGGCAAGGGCCGCAAGTTCGTCCCGCGTAAGGCTTGGGATCGCCTGCTCCAGTAGGGCGAGGGGAAGGGCCGCAGCCCCTCCCGTAGTGTTCGGGCGGGCAGCCATGATCAGGCTTCCGCCGTTTGGCATAACGGCTGCCGCAGGATTTCGGATTGTAGCCTTTGGCCTGCAGGCTCACCCTTTACGCGATATGCTCGGAACTTCGGCCCCATCGGCCCGCCGTCGTGGAACTCCCAACCGCTCCAGCGAGCGCGACTCAACTCGATGACCGTGCCGTCCGGGGCGAACGTTGTTGCCCCCCCAACAACAAAGTCGTGCGTGACATCTCCGTTGAAGTGCCGAATGTCGACGATCGTGCCGGGAGGCACAGGACGTCCGCGCCCATCATGCTCAACCCAATCGGAGCGCATGGTTCAGGCCCTCCCCACCAGGTGCGAGCGAAGGGCACTCCATCCCCCTTTCCCAAGGTGTTCGAGCATCCGCGCTGCCTCGCGCTGCTCAGTGTCTGTGCGACCGAGCAACACAAAGCCGAGGATGAGGCGTCCCTCCGGAGTGACCGTGTAGCCACCGCCGACCTCTGCGAAGTCAGCGAGCCATGCATCGGGTTCGATGGTCTGAAGGTGTGCCATCAGCGTTCCCCCGCGTCCTGCTCGATGTGGAACCGCGCGTAAGCGACGAGGGAGGTCACGCCATCGATCGCCTTGGCGACGAGGCGCGGGGGCAAATCAGTGATCGGGCACCTATCGTTCGGCGGGTAGGTAGGATTTTCAGCGTCTTCGAAGGCGAGCGACAGTGCCTGCAGTAAGGCGTGAGCTTCGTTCAACCGCTCGTCTGCTGCATCTCGGTGGGATACGGCGATTGAACAGCCATTGATGCGGAAGTCCATGGTGGCTTCCTTTGAGATTTGTTCAGTCATTTGCACACTCCATCGCTTTCGGCACCGAGGGTCGGGCCGATGAGTTCGCTTGAATTTCCGAGGGTTTGGTGCGAAAGCTGGAGCGTTCCCGCCAAGGACGCTTCAGCCCCGCCGAGTTACCGCTCGGTGGGGTTGTTGCTTGTGGTCACGCCGCATCCGATCGAAAGGCAGCTTCGAGTTCGGACTTTCGGAAATAGAGCTTCCGGCCCTTGCGGATCACGGGGAGCATCCCGCGCTCGGCCATGTGATAGACAGCGCGAGGCGTCTCTCCGATGTAGTCTGCCGCAGCCTTTGCGCCGCTCAAAAGGTCTTGGGAAAGCATCGCCGATTCCTTGATAGGTGAACGATGTCCTTTCCCTATCTATTCCGCTGGCGTCCGTCAAATGAAAAGGGTATCGATTCCCTATCGGAGGATTCCTTGGCTACAATGCAATTCCAATTTGCCCAGGTGGAGCAAGCGTTGGCTGACATGCACCGTGTTGCTCCCGAGAAGCGTTCAGCCTTTCAAGGGCGCCTAAAGCATTATCAGAAGCAAGGCTTTCCTCCTGGGATCAACACAGGCAGGGGCAGAGCGGCCGTCTATTACGTGAGACACGCCGTGCAGCTTGCAGTCGCCTTGGAGATGAATCAGGTTGGCCTCAACCCCGAGCGCACTGTGCGGATTTGCACGGAGTATTCTGGGCGGATCCAAGGCGCGGTCATGTTGGCGACCTCACGAATGCTTTCGGATGACGCGGAGCCAGTTTTGCTGGTGTTCGACCCAATCGTATTGTCCGACTTGCGAGGGGAGGAAGAGTGGGATGAAACTGAGGCGACGTTTGACGTAAAGGGAGTGGAAGAGTTTCGCATGGGATTGGAAAATCTCGCTAATTTGCGATCGCGGCGATACGCCCTGGTCAACATAAGCGAGGTTATCGATGAGCTGTCCCATAGGCTGGGCGAGGCATCGAAGTACAACGAGTTCGACGTTATGCGGGAAATTCGGGCATCATCCAGCAATGTAGGCGCTTGGCGCGATGGCAATCCGTAAGCGCCAGTGGACGGCCCCAGACGGAAGCGCCAAGTCAGCTTGGCTGGTCGACTACAGAGACCAGGCTGGAAAACGCCGCGCTAAGCAGTTCGCGCGCAAGAAGGACGCCGAAGCATGGCTCGTTGGCGCCGCCTGGCAGGTGAGCCAAGGCGTCCACACCGCAGATTCACAATCAATAACCGTCGCCGAGGCAGCTGACCTCTGGGTCAACAAGGCCGATGCAGAGGGCAGGGAGCGCGGCACGGTCACCCAGTACCGTCAGCTGGCGCAGAAGCATGTGGTGCCGTTCCTTGGCGCCGAGAAGCTGTCGCGCCTGACGCGGCCCGCAGTGGAGGCTTATAGGGACGAGCTGCTGAAGACCCGCTCCAAGGCTATGGCAGGGAAGGCGGTGCGCGCCCTGTCGAGCATCATCACGGAGGCTCAGCGACGAGGGCTGGTGGCGCAGAATGTCGCCAGCGGCGTGAAGGTGGTGCGGCCAGCACGCGAACGCTCAAAAATCGTGATACCGTCTAAGGACGAGCTCAAGGCGATCCTGTCGAGCGCCGGCGACGATCTCCGGCCCATGCTGATGACCGCCATCCTCACCGGCTTGCGATCGTCTGAGCTTCGCGGCCTGCGATGGTCCGATATCGACCTGAAGCAGGGACTGCTTACCGTCGCCCAGCGTGCCGACAAGTTTGGCGAGATCGGCCTACCGAAATCTGCGGCCGGGCACCGTACGATCCCGATCGGCCCTGCTTTGGTGACCGAGCTCAAGGCTTGGAAGCTACGTTGCCCGAAGGGTGAATTGGGCCTCGCGTTCCCCAATACTGCGGGCGGGGTGCAACAATACGGCCACCTCCTGCGCCGCAAGTTCCTGCCGCTACAGATCAAGGCTGGCGTTTGCGATCCTGTCCTGGTCGACGGCGAGCCCAAGCTAGACGCCAAGGGCAATCCCGTGATGGTCGCGCGCTACGGCTTCCACGCACTGCGACACGCAGCTGCAAGCGCCTGGATCAAGCAGCGGATCGACCTCAAGCGCCTGCAGGTGTGGATCGGTCACGAGAGCATTCAGCTCACGCTCGACACCTACGGCCACCTCATTACCGACGCCTCAGGCGATGCCGCACTGATCGCTGCAACACAGGCGGAGTTGTTGGCTTGATGCAACACCAATGCGACATGGATTGAAAAAAGCGTTATAAATCAGCATCTCTAAGACACTTCCTAATCTGGGGGCCATGGGTTCGAATCCCGTCGGGCGCACCAACTCCCCAAAATCCCGCATCCAGATTGCTTGCGCCGCCTCTTGGGCGAGGCGGCAGTAAAGCGTCGTCCCTGCCACTCGCGTCGAGATGTGCCAAAGGCCAGACGGGCAAAGCCGGGAAGGCGCAAGGGTAGATGACCCGATCGAAAGACGATCATTGCGTCTCCGCTGTTTAAACGGGTGAAACAGCTGGTGTTTTGGTGCCGTGAACCGACCCTCATGTGCGAAAGCTGAATTAAACTGTTCTTGCGGCACTGGTCTTTCGCAAGGGATCAACTAAGCATTCGCTGGTCCCGGATTGATGAGAAGATCAGGCTTAAAAAATTATGTCGTCTCCCTGTCAGCAGTTGGTGATCTGTGGGTTTAGTAATTCGCTGACGGAACGGTTCGCGCGACTTGTCTGCTCTGCATCGGGTTTGCCCGCCGCGATCCGCAAGGGATCGGCAACCACGGTACGGCTGAAGCCCAAAGCCACCACGATCACGCATTACGCGCCGGATATCCTTGCCCTGGGGCGCATTGCGAGAAGCCCGGTCGGTCTGGCTGAACAGGTGGCGTATATCGTGCTGGTGCAGGACCCGCGCGATCTGCTGATCGAACGGGACGAGCAAGGGCGCTTCGTGTGGAGTTTCGACCACGCCTTGCGCATATCGAGCGAAGGATTGCCGACCCGCAGCGATCCGGGATTGCTCTTCGTCCACAATGCCGTGGGCAAGGCCAGCCGTGCGCGGTCGCGGATGCTGGTGGTCCGTCAGGAAGATATCGAAGTCCAGCCGGCGCTGGTGGAGGCTGCAGTCGCGCACGTGACGGGCCTTACCTTTACGCGCAGTTTTGCGCGGTTGATGGCCCGCACATCGGAGTGGGCGGACGCGAAGGGCGTGATGGGGGATGAAAAGCCCGCGCTTGACGAAGCGGCGGCGGCGCATCTGGTGCGGCAGTTCAGGCTGGCGCCCGAGCTGTTCGAGGTAATGGAGCAGACCGGCTATGCCCGCGAGGGGCAGCATCTTTGGTTCGAGCGGCTCTGTGCGCGAAACCCGCAAGGCCTTGACGATGCGCATGGAACAATTGTCGGCTTTTTCACCGAAGGGACCCGTTACGAGGCGGAGGCGGAGCGGCTGAAGGCGTCGGTCGAAGCGCTGGGCCTGCCCATCCATCTCGAAAAGATACCGCCCATGACCGACTGGCTTGCGGCCGTTCGGCACAAGCCGATCGTGCTGCGCGAGTTGCGCGAGCGGCTGCGCGGGCCATTGCTCTATGTTGACGTCGATGCGGTCGTGCACTCCGATCCCTGGCCGTATCTGCGTGGCTATCACGCGGATGTGGCCGTGGCCGGTCATCGCGACGAGCAGATCATCAGCGGGACCATCCTGCTGAACGACACGCCGGGCACGGCCCGGCTGATCGAGGAATGGATCGCGGCGCAAGTCGCCAGCCCTGAGGCGTGGGACCAGCATGCGCTGCAGACGGTTGCGCTGTCCACGGAGCCGGACCGCGGGTATCGGGTCGACTTCCTGCCGCCCGAAATGTGCAAGGTGTTCGACCGGCGCTATAACCCACCGGTCGAGGCCGTGATCGAGCATCTCCAGGCGAGCCGGGAGAAAAACGCGGGTTCGGACGACGATACGCTGGCTGCGCAGCTGGCACGGCGCCATGCGCGCATCGCCGAGATCGAAGGTGGCCTGCCCGCAGGAACGCTTGCACCGGCGGGGCCGGTCTCCAGCCTTACCGCTCCGCGGTTCGGCGACCTGCCGCAGACGGAGCGGCTCCTTTCGACCGAAGCGCTTGCCGCCGAACGTGCATCGGATGTGAAGCGATGGGCCAACCCGTCGAACCTCAATGCCAGCTGGTCGCCCCGCGCGGCCGTGGTCGCCAAGCTGCTTCGTCCGGACGACGTGGTGCTCGATCTGGGGTGCGGCCAGATGGATCTTGAGCGCGAGCTGCCACAGAGTGCGCGTTATCTTCCCGCCGACATCGTGTCGCGCGACAGCCGCACACTCTATTGCGAGCTCAATCGCGGCATCGTACCGGACGTGGCGGCGGATGTCGTGACCATGCTGGGCGTTCTTGAGTATTGCCACGATCCCGCTGCGGTGTTCGCGGCAATCGCGGCAAAGTGGCAGCGCCTGGTCCTGACCTACAATCCGGCCGACCTCGATGCTGGCCGCGACCGGCGACTGCACGGTTGGTTCAGCGCGCTCGATTCCGCCGGAGTGGTCAAGCTTGCCACCGAGCAGGGTTTCCAGCTCGAAGCGATCGTGCCGCATGGTGCGAGAGAGAGGATCTACGTGTTCACGAGGCCAGCGGCATGACCCTGCGCGTCACTAGCGTCTATCGCCGCGACGAGACCAACGTGGGCGATGCATTCTGCGCCCCGTCCCGGTACTTCGACATCACGGGCCCGGAACAGGATATCCTCGAACTTGATCAGCAGGGCCTGTCGGGCGTGGTGATCGTGGGCGGGGGTGGACTGATTGCCCAGACATTCGCACCGGCGATGACCGCGCTTGCGGAATGCCGACCCCGGCTGGATGCGCTGATCGGCTGGGGAATGGGCGAAAGCCTGCATGTCGATCGCAAGGGCGGAATGGTGATGCCCTTTGCGGGCGCATTGCCCGACTATCTTGGCGCGTACGATCTGCTGGGCGTCAGGGATTTTGGCACCCCCTATCGCTGGACGCCATGTGCGAGCTGCATGTCGCCAGAATTCGACAGGGTTCGCGATCAACCGACCAAGCCCTTCGTCATCTACGAGCATAAGCGGATCCCCGTGCCGATTGACGGACAGGACCGGCTGACCAATGACGGCAACGACATCAGCGGCGTGCTCGATTTCCTGGCCTCTGGCGAAGTGGTGATCACCAACTCCTATCACGGGGCCTATTGGGCGACGTTGCTGGGGCGCCGCGTGGTGGCCATTCCCAACATGTCGAAGCTGTACCGCCTGAAGCATGCACCCGCTGTCGGCCGTGCCGAGCATTGGCGACAGCTGGCCGAGGTAGCGGTCGCCTATCCCGAAGCGCTTGCCGAATGCCGGGAAGCCAACAGGGCGTTCATGGACGACGTGACGGCACTTTGCCAGCAGGTGGGCGCGGCGGACGCGTCCTGATCGCCGCCGTACGAGTCCACGCCTGCCACCTAGCCGGGATCCCCAGAGCCAACTTGTGTCCGCCTGGCCGGCTGGCTTTCGGACCGGGCCCGCGATAAGCGTTGGCAAAGCAAGGGGATGGACCATACCGATGCGATCATTGTTGCGGCGCAAGGCAATTCCGGCGAGCCATGAGCTGCCCGAGCACCAGCGGCTGGCGCGCACGCTTTCGTGGCCGCATCTGATGGCGATGGGCGTGGGTGCGATCGTCGGGACCGGAATCCTGACGCTGATCGGCGTGGGGGCGGACCGGGCGGGGCCAGCGGTGTTGTGGTCGTTCGTGGTTGCCGGCGTGATCTGCGCCTGCGCCGCGCTTGCCTATGCCGAGATGGCGACCGCGATCCCCGCTTCGGGCAGCGCCTATACCTATAGCTACGCGGTTCTGGGCGAGGTCTTCGCGTGGATCGTGGGGTGGTCGCTGATCCTGGAATACTCGCTGGTGGTTTCCACCGTGGCGGTCGGTTGGTCAGGCTATGCCAATGGTTTCCTGATCGGGCTGGGCGTGCACTTGCCCGACGCGCTGGTGCAGGGACCGACGGTCGAGAACGGTGCGCTGACGCATCTGGGCGTCAATCTGCCGGCGGTGTTCATCATCGCGGTGGTGGCTGCGCTGCTGATGCGCGGAACCCAGGAAAGTGCGCGGATCAACACGGCGCTGGTGGTGCTCAAGCTGGTGACGCTGGCGCTGTTCGTTGCGGTGGCCGCGCCGCACTTCGACGCGGCGAACCTCCAGCCGTTTGCCCCGCATGGCTATGGCAGCACGCCGGGCGAGGGCGGGGTGAAGTACGGGATGCTGGGGGCAGCGGCGATCATCTTCTTCGCCTTCTATGGCTTCGATGCGATCTCCACTGCGGCGGAAGAAGCGCGCAACCCCGACCGCGACCTGCCGATCGCGATCGTGGGGTCGATGGCGGCCTGCACCGCGATCTACATCGTGGTCGCCACCGCTGCCGTGGGTGCGTTACATTACACCGCATTCGGCAAGAGTGCCGAACCACTCGCGCTGATCCTGCGGTCGATCGGCAGCCCGGGTGTGGCCACGGTGGTGGCGGGCGCGGCGGTGATCGCGCTGCCCACGGTGATCCTGGGCTTCCTTTATGGCCAGAGCCGCATCTTCATGGTGATGGCGCGCGACGGGTTCCTGCCCGAAAGCCTGGCGCGGGTTTCGGCGCGGGGCGTGCCGGCGCGGATCACCGGGGCGACGGCGCTGTTCGTGGCCGCGATCGCGGCGCTGCTTCCGCTCGATTTGATCGCGAGCCTTGCCAACGCAGGCACGCTGTGCGCCTTCGTGGCGGTGGCGCTGTGCGTTCTGATCCTGCGCCGGCGCGAGCCCGAGGCGCGGCGGGCGTTCCGCACGCCGCTGGCCTGGGTGGTGTGTCCGGTGGCGATCCTTGGCTGCCTGTACCTGTTCACCGGGTTGCAGGCGATCACGCAGAAGTCGTTCCTGGCGTGGAATACGGCGGGGCTGGTGTTCTACCTGCTCTATGCCCGCCACCGCAGCCTGGCGGGCGCCAAGGCGGGGTGATCCGCAAAAGCTGCAGGCGGACCACCCCGGGGGACGATCCGCCTGCAAATATTTTCAGGTACGGGCCGCTTCAGAAGCGGAAGGCGATGGTGCCGAAGACCTGCCGCGGGGGAATGTATTCCACGCTGGTGGTGCCCGAACCGTAAGGATCGGCGAACTTGTTGCTGATGCCGGCCTTGTCTGTAATGTTGGTGGCCGTAACCGAGAAGGTGAACGGCGAGTTTTCCGGCTGATACTGCACGAACAGGTTGCCGATCGTGTAGGCGGGCACCGTATCGTAGGCGGGCACGTTGAAGATGCGCGAGTTGAACTTGCCGCGGTAGATCACTTCGCCGCGCAGCGTCAGTTCACCCGGACCGACCGGCGCGGTGTAGGTGGCGGCAAAGCTGCCCTGGACGCCGGGTAGTTTGGGGATCTTCTTGCCGTTGGTGTTGGCAGAAGCCCCGATGACCGCCCCGATGATCCGCGGATCGAAGTAATAGGCCGCGGGGTAGCCGAGGGCCGCGAAGGTGGTGGCGCGGATATCCTGCGCAGTCTGCTTGTCGATGGTGTAATAGTCGCCCTTGAACTTGCCCTTGGCGAGCGCGAGGTTGCCGTCGAAGCGCAGTCCGGTGACCGGTGCCCACGTCGTTTCGAATTCGACGCCGTAGGTTTCGGCCTTGGGAATGTTTGCCGTGCCGCCGGCGAAGGGGACCGGATCTTCGGCGGTGAACTGGAAGTTCTTGTACCAGTAGTAGTAGGCCGAGGCGTTGATGCGCAGCGTCTTGTCGAAGAATTCGTTCTTCGAGCCGATTTCGGCCGCCCAGACGGTCTCCTTCTCGTACGCGCTCTTCACGTAGATCGAATCGCCCGCGAAGGTCACGCCGCTGGGCTTGTAGCCCTTCGACCCGGTGACGTAGACCATGTGTTCGGGCGAGAACTGGTATTGCAGGCTCAGCTTGCCGGTGACCGCGTCGCTCTTGGATTCGCGCGGCGGGACCGTGGCGAAATACTGCACCGGCTGCGCGGTGATCTTGTCCCAGTTGTGGCGCGCACCGGCAATGATGTCGAGCTTGTCGGTCGCGTGGATGATGACCTGGCCATAGCCCGCCAGCGTCGAGTGCTGGTAGGGGCTGTTGGTCTGGAAGGTGACGCGCTCTCCGTTCGACGGATCGACCGCGAACCCTGTGGGGGCGTATTCGAGAATGTCCTGCAGCGCGTTCTGGCGCAGGAAGAAGAAGCCCAGCGTCCATTCGATGGACTTGTTGGGCGTGGACGAGAGCGAGATTTCCTGCGTCCACGTGCTCGAATAGTCGCGCCACTTGACGAGGTTGTCGTAGTAGTTGGCGTAGGTGTAGCGATCGTTGTCGCCGGTCTGGTTCTTGTTGAGGTACTGGTAGGCGGTGACCGACTTGAGCACCGCGACATCGCCCAGCGTCTTGGCCATCGACAGGTAGGCCATGCGGGTCTTGGTCTTATAGGTGCTGGGGAAGTCCTGGTAGACGGCGCGCGGGTTGGACAGCGGATCGGCCACGTAGGTGGTGCTGCCGTTCGCGGGATCGGTGCTGCACAGCAGGCACTTTTGCAGCGCGCCGTTGTGATCGGCATCGAACGACTGGCCCGAAAGCGTCAGCGTGAAATCGTCCGACGGCTGCCACAGCAGCGAAACGTGCGCGCCAAGGTTGTCGGCATCGTCGAGCGGATACTTGTCGTAGCCGGGAACTTGCGTCGCATAGCCATAGCCATCGTGGCGCAGGTACTGCACCGTGGCGCGCACGGCCAGCGTATCGCCGATCGGCAGGTTCAGCGTGCCGTAGCCGCGCACGTAGTTGTAGTTGCCGTACGAAACGTTGGCTTCGCCGCTGGTCTCGCCGAGCTTGGGCTTGCGCGTGATGACGTTGACCGCACCGCCTGTCGAGGTCTGGCCGAACACGGTGCCCTGCGGCCCGCGCAGCACTTCGACATGGTCGACGTCGAGCAGGTCCTGGTTGAGCGCGACGACGTGGGCAATGTAGACGCCGTCGATGTGGAAGGCGACGCCGGGCTGCGAGTTGGGGTTCTGGGCGGTTTCGTAGCCGATGCCGCGGATGGCGATGACGCGTTCGTTGCCTTCGCTCTTGGTCACGGTCAGGCCGGGTACGAAGCCGTTGAGATCTGCAAGCTCGGTGGCGTTGCGCTGGCGCAGGGCATCCTGCGACACGGCCGTGATCGACAGCGGCGCTGCCTGCAGGTTCACTTCGCGCTTTTCACCCACGACGGTGATGCTGCCGATGCCCGCATCGTCTGCTGTTGCCGGGATGGCTTCGGTCGACTGGTCGTCGGCGGACACTTCCGCAGCCCGCACGCCCGTGGCGGACAGGGCGAGAAGGGATGCTGTGGCGGTTAACAGGATGGAAGACTTGCGCATGGGTTCCCCCCTCATTGCTGGCTTGATCCATCCCCTCAGGCAGCTTTTGCTGATTGCTCTCCCTTGGCACGCCTTCTGCCGGGCCCGCCTTGACTTGCCCTTTGAATGTCTGCGCGGGAGGGTTGCGGGTCTTGCGCCACTACGCACGATTAATTGACGGTTCCCCCTTGAACGCCGCGCCGCCTGCCACATCCGGCGCGCTTTGCAAATGCCCTATAACACCCTTGTCCGTGCGGGGGCGGGCAAGGCGAGGCGATCGGGATGGAGGCGTAAAGGGATCGGCACAAAATCCTGCGCAGTGCGACAAGAACCGCCCGCGACTGTATGTCACAGGCAAGACCACACGCCATTTGCCATCGTGAGGAAGCAACCTTGTCCGTGACCACGACCTTCGCCCCCGTCCTGACCCGCGCCGCCTGGCGTGGCGACGAGCTGTCCACAGGGCAGGACTGGATCTATGAGCTGGATGGAGCCCAGCTGGCCGAGCTGGAGGCGCTGGGCGCGCGGTTCATGGCGGAAGATCCGGACCTGCGCACCGTCCAGGCCGAGGACTATCCGCTGGTCGCCTGTGCCGAGGCGTGCGAGGCCTGGCGGCAGGAAGTCGACTTCGGGCGCGGTTTCGTACTGGTGCGGGGCCTGCGCGCCGAGCTCTATTCCGACGCGCTGTCGAGCGCGATCTACTACATCCTGGGCCTGCACATGGGCGATCCCATCCGCCAGAACGAGATGGGCGACCTGATCGACCACGTCTACGCAACGTCGGACAAGACCATGGACGATCCGACCGCGCTTTCGTCAAAGGTGCGCGACAAGCTGGTCTATCACTCCGACAGTTCCGACATCGTCGCGCTGATGTGCCTGCGCGGTGCGAAGGAAGGGGGCGCATCGTGCCTGGTTTCGGGAGCGCAGATCTATAACGAGATCCTTGCGCGCCGGCCGGACCTTGCCCCGCTGCTGTTCGAGCCGTTCCATTGGGACTGGCGGCGGCAGGACCACGAAGCGCCCGCCGATACCTATACCTCTCCGATCGTCAGCATCGAGGAGGGCGTGTTCAGCATGTATGCCGGATCGCTCTATATCCTGACCGCGCAGGAATATCCCGGCGTGCCGCAGCTGACCGACGACCAGATCGAGGTGCTGCGCCTGTTCGACGAGATCACCTATGAGCCGGGCATGGCGATCGAGATGGATTTCCGCCCCGGCGACATCCAGTGGCTGTCGAACTATGCCGCGCTGCATGCGCGCACGACGTTCTGGGACTGGCCCGAACCGCAGCGCAAGCGGCACCTGCTGCGGCTATGGCTATCGAGCAAGGGCGTTCGGCCGGTCGTTCCGGGCTTCGGCAAGAACGGCGTTGTCCAGCATCGCGCGGCGCCACGCGACGGTGCGGCAGAACATCCCGATGCATGCTTCCATGTGCGCGGTGCGGCGGTGCCCCGGCTGATTTCCTGAGCTTTCAGACGATCGCGTCCGCGCTCGGGTCCGCCGGCCGGCGGATCAGCGCGGATGCACCGGCGAGCGGCAGGAGCGATGCGGCAAGCGCCCACAACGCCGGGGCGTAGCTGCCGGTCGCATCGGCGATCAGACTTGCGGCCCACGGCCCGGCCGAGGCCGCGCCAGCGAGCGTCCAGATCAGAGCAAGACCTGCGGTCCCTGCGCGGCGGCCGAAGTGTTCGACCAGCATGACGGTGACCGCGAGCGTCACCAGCGCGGTCCCGAGGCCGAAGGCGGGGACGAAAAGCAGCGTCACGGCCGGCCGCGTGGCCAAGGCAAGGGCAGCAAGACCGACCGCCTGCGCGGCGAGGGCAGCGATCAGCATCGCGCGGGTGCCGGTGCGGGCGAGGAGGAAACCGCCGATCGCGGTGGCGGCAGCGCCGAACAGACCCTGCGCGCCCAACGCCGCAGCGCTGGCGCCGGCAGCCCAACCGGCCGTGGACAGGTGCCCCGGCGCCGCGCTGAACACCGTCATCAGCGCGCTCTGGGTCAGGATCATGGCGCAGGCCATCACGCCATAGGCGTAGCTGTGCAGCGCGCGCAGCGGTTGCCGCGGGGCGTCTGCGTTGGCGGGGGGCGCGGGCGGTTCGCGCAGCAGGCTGTGCAGGATGGCGGCGAGCAGCAGGGCGAGCGCCGCCGTGCCGTACCAGTAGCCGCGCCAGCCGAGCGCGGCGGTGGCCGCTTGCGCCGCGATGGGACCGACGGCGTTGCCGAGCGCTCCGGCGGTCAGGTAAAGTCCGAAGCGCGGGCCGGCGCGATCGCCCGACCAGCCCGAGATCATCGTGAACGCTGGCGTGTTGGCGAGCAGCGAAAAGCCGCCCCCGGCGAGCGCCGTGGCGAGGCAGGCCAGGGCCGGTGTCTCGGCCCGCGCCGCGACGAGGAACCCCGTCGCCATCAGCAGTGCGCCTGCGGTCATTGTCCTGCGACCGCCGAACCGGCCGATCGACCAGACCGGCAATGTCGCGGCGATGCAGGCCGCAACGATCATCGCGGTAAACGCAGCCCCGGCCTCGCCCGCGCTCCATCCCCCTTCCGCCGCCATTGCCTGCAACGCCACGCCAAGCCCTGCGAAGACCACGCCCTGCCCGAAGAACAGTGCAAGCGAGCAGGCGATGAACACCGCACGTTCGCGGTGCCGGTATTGGTCTGACGGCAGTTGTGCGGGCGTGGTTGGGAGGGGCGCCCTCACGCCGGCTTTTCGCCGAGGATCTGCACGCGGAAGCCCGAACGCGTTTGCGGGAAATAGTCCCAGATCGCCGAATGCTGGGCGCAGCGGTTGTCCCAGAAGGCGATCGAGTGCGGCTGCCAGCGGAAGCGGCACTGGAACTGCGGGTGCTGCACGTGTTCGAACAGGAACGACAGGATCGCGCGGCTTTCGACCGCGGGCACGTCCTCGATCTGCGTGGTGAAGCCGCGATTGACGTAGATGCACTTGCGCCCGGTGACGGGGTGGGTGCGGATCACCGGGTGGCTGTGGCGCGGCAGCTTCATGCCTTCGGGCGTGATGCCGCCGAAGCCGACCGCCGAATCGTGCACGGCCGTCAGTCCGTCGAGATAGGCCTTCATGCCGGGCGAAAGCGCATCGTAGGCGGCGTACATGTTCGAAAACACGGTGTCGCCGCCGACCGGCGGGATCGTGTGCATGTAGAGCACCGAGCCCATCGGCGGGTGTTCGTCGCAGCTCATGTCCGAATGCCAGTCTTCGCCCGCGACGAACTTGCTGTCCGCGTCGGCGTGGATGATCGTCACTTCGGGGTGGCCGGGCACCTGCCAGGGCTTGGTGCTGGGGGCGATGTGCACGCCGCCGAACAGGTTGGCAAAGCGGATGTGATCCTCGTGCCCGATCTTCTGGTCACGGAAGAACAGCACCAGGCGGTCGGCCATGGCGGCGTGCAGTTCCTCGACCTGTTCCGCCGGGAGCGGCGCGGTGAGGTCGATCCCGGAAACCTCGCCGCCGATCGTGGGGGTAAGGTTGCTGACGGTGATGGTGTTGTAGGACATTGCGGTTTCCTGAAAGGGCGGTTCCGTGAAGAGGGATCGGGTGAACGGTCAGCTTATTGGCCAAGCCGACTGCCGGGGCAGGCCGGAGCGGGCGATCACGCCTTCGGCGGCCGACTGCGCTTCGGCCAGCAGGCGATCTTCATCGATCGTGGTGCAGCGGTAGTTATCGATTACGCGACGGCCATCGACCCACACGCTATGCACCCCGCGCCCATCAGCCGACCAGACGAGCTGCGCCACCGGATTGTGCAGCGGGCGCCATTCGGGCCGATTGGTATCGTGGAGGACGATGTCGGCCTTGTGGCCTGGCGCAAGGCTGCCGATGCTGCCGGCAAGGCCCATCGCGCGGGCTGCGTTGACGGTCAGCATTTCGAGCGCGGCTTCGGCGGGGAACAGCGCGGTATCGCGCCGGGCGTCCTTGAACAGCCCAGCGATGGCGGTGCCGGCGCGCATCAGATCGTGCGTATCGCCGCCGTCTGTGCCGAGCAGGAAATTGACGCCGGCCGCCGCCATTTCAGGGAAAAGGCCGCAGGATGTTGCGCCATAGCCGCCCTTGAGCGCGGCGGCGGGGCAGTGGACCACATGGGTTCCGCTCTGCGCCAGCAGCTCGACTTCGGCTTGATCGACATGGACCATGTGGACGAGCGAGAGGTGTGGGCCCAGCACGCCGATCTCGGCAAGCCATTCGACCGGGCGCTTGCCGAACGTCGCCAGATACCAGTCCGGATCGTCCTGCGCCGGGGCCATGTGCGCGCAAATGCCAAGGCCGTTCTGGCGGGCGAGGGCGGTCGCCGCCTGCCACAGCGGCGCGGTGTTGGTGTTATGGCCGACGAGCAGCGGCCAGGCCGCGATCAGCCGCCCGTCGTCTGGATGCGCGGCGAGATCGCGTTCCAGTGCGGCGATGGCGTCATCGGTCAGCGCGGTCTGATCCTGATCGGGGGCGAATGCGCGGTCCATCGTCCAGCGGCCGATGCGCCCGCGCATGCCGGTGTCGGCCACGGCTTCGGCCACCGCATCGAAGGCGATCAGCGTGCCGGCTTCGAGGAAGGTCGTCGTGCCGGTGCGCAGCATCGAGAGGACGGCAAGGCGCGCGGCGATCGCCTGTTCTTCGGGCGTATGCCCCTGATAAAGCGGGATCACCCAGCGGTTCAGCCCTTCGTCGAAGGGCAGGTGTTCGGGGATGAAGCCCTTGATCAGCGTTTCGGTCAGGTGGACGTGGCCGTTGATGAAGCCCGGCGTCGCCACGAAGCGGCGTCCGTCGATCCGTTCGCGGGCGATGCACTGCGGCTCGATCTCGGCGCGCTTGCCCACTGCGACGATGCGGTCGCCGATCATGGCAATGGCGCCATCGGCGATGACGCGCCGGGTTTGGTCCATCGTTACCAGCGTGGCGCCCGCAATCAGGGTATCGACGTGGATCATGTCCAGTGCGCCGACCCTCAGCCGAAGCGGAAGGCCGAAATATCGGCCATCATCACGTTGTCGGTAAAAGGGCGGCTTCCGGGTTCGTCCCGCGCCGCGCCGGCGGCGACCATCAGCGGGATCAGATGTTCTTCGCGCGGATGGGACTGGCGGCCGGCGGGCGCTTCGGCCCAGTGCGCCAAGGCGGCCCAGCGCGCGTCCGGTTCGGCCGTGACGGCTTCGGTCAGCCAGGCATCGAAGACGGCCGAGGGCTGGGTGGCGGCGGGCGAGAAGAACGCGCGCATGTTGTGGAAGCTCATGCCCGAACCGACGATGAGCACGCCTTCATCGCGCAAGGGGGCAAGCGCGGCACCAGCGCGCAAGTGCTCTTCAGGCGAAAGATCGCGCTTGAGCGAGAGGGGCACGACCGGGATGTCGGCTGCGGGCGTGATCAGCAGGAAAGGGACGAAAACCCCGTGATCGAATCCGCGCGTCGCATCGGTGCGCGCGGGCAGTCCGGCGGCGCCCAGCAATTCGACGATGCGCTCGGCCAGTGCGGGCGCGCCGGGAGCCGGGAAGCTGAGTTCGTAAGTATGCGGCGGGAAGCCGTAGTAATCGAAGATCATCTCCGGCTGCGCGGCGGTGGAGGCGGTGAACGCATCTTCCTCCCAGTGTCCCGAGATCACGACGATGGCCTTGGGCCGTTCGGGCAGCGAGGCGATCAGTCCGCGCAGGAACGCTGCGGTGCGGTCCCAAGCATCGGCCGGGCCGCCCATTGCAGTCCAGTCCATGAAGAAGCAGGGGCCACCGCCGTGGGGCAGGAACAGGGTCGGCATCCTGGTGGTCATCTTGGCGGGCACTCCGTCTGCAACAAGGTGGCGGCGGATCCGTCCGCACGTCCTGCGGCTAGGCGCTAGCCCGCCTGCCGTCTTGATCCGCCGCGCAAGCAAACTTGCACAGCGCGAGCCGCGTTGCCATGCGGCGACTTGACGGTGCACGCCCTTGTTCTTGCTGCAGGCTAAAAGGGTGCGCGCAGGTGCTTTTCAGCGCGGCCCGGCTGGGGTCTATTCGACCAATCAGCAAGGTATCACCCAAGGAAAGCCGCCGATGAGCAAGGCATCTTATGCGCGGTCCGCCGCGCAGGTGGCGGTGGCCGCCACCGTTGCGAACATGGTGTGCATCACCGCCGCGATATCGGCAACGATCGGCGTGTTTCTGGTGCCCATCGCCGAAGAATTCCACTGGCCGCGCGCCGCGGTTTCCGGCGTACTGGGGATGATCTCGATCATCAGCGCGGTGACTTATCCGCTGATCGGGAAGGCGATGGACCGCTTCGGATCACGCTGGCCGCTGCTGATCGGCAACCTGGGGCTGGCCGGTTCGATCGCGCTGCTTTCGCAGGCGAGCGGGACGATCACCGATTTCTACCTGCGCTTTGCGTTGGTCGGGGTGTTCGGCACGCTCGCCAGCACGGGCATGCTGTGCAAGGTCGTGTCGAGCTGGTTCGACGCGCGGCGAGGACTTATGCTGGGCGTAACCGCCGGGGTGGGCAATGGGGTGGGCGCAACGCTGATGCCGGTGCTCGCAGGAATCTTCCTTGCCGCCTATGGCTGGCGCGAAAGCTATGTGTTGATCGGCCTTCTCGTCGCGGCGCTGGGCGCGCCGGTCATGCTGCTGTGGCTGCGCGATGCGCCAGTCGTGGCGCCGTCGCCCGAAGTCGCGGCGCCCGCGGTCGAAGGAATGAGCTTGCGCGAAGCTGCCCAAACGCGCGTCTTCTGGCTGATGCTGCTGGCGGTGGCGGCCGGCGCAGGCGGAATGACCGCGGTGTTCACCCACGTCGTGCCGATGCTTACCGACCACGGCGTTTCGCTGGGTGAAGCGACTGGCGTGCTGGCCGTGTTCGCGCTGGTCTGCGCCGGCTGGCAGGTGGTGACGGGCGCGCTGCTCGATGCGCTGCGCACACCACGCATCGTTGTCCCGATGTACGCGAGCGCCATTGCCGGCCTGCTCTTGTTGCAGTTCGGGCACGGCACTGGCCAGATCATGACGGCGGGCGTGTTGCTGGGGATCGGCATGGGCGCGGATTACGGCGCGCTGTCCTACTTCGTGTCGCGCTATTTCGGGCTGAAGCATTACGGCACGATCATCGGGACATTCTATGCGGTGGTCGCATTCACGCAAGGCGCCACGCCCGCGCTGATGGACGTGAGTTTCGACCGTTCGGGTTCCTACACCATCGCGGCGCTGGCGATCGTCGTGGCGCTGGTTTTCGGGATCGCCCTGTTGACGCTGATGCCGCACCCCGATGCGTTCGATGGCGCAAGCGATGCGGCGCCGGACGAAGGCGCAAATGGCCGCGCGGCGGTTGTGCTCGCATGACGGTTGTGGTGTTCGGATCGATCAACCGCGATCTGGTGATGCGCGTGCCGCGCCTGCCGTTGGCGGGCGAAACGGTTGCGGCCTATGGGCTGGAGCTGCTGCCCGGCGGAAAGGGTGCCAACCAGGCGACCGCCAGCGCATTGCACGGCGCTCCGACTCTGCTGATCGGCGCGGTCGGCGATGATGCGCACGGCGCGGCCATGCTCGCCGGATTGACGGCGGCGGGCGTTGATAGCAGCGCGATCGTGCAGGTCGCAGGGCCGACTGGCCTCGCCCACGTGTTCGTCTCTGACGAGGGCGAGAACCAGATCGTGATCGTCACGGGCGCGAACGGTGAGGCGAGGGCGCCGCTGGCTTTTCCGTCCTGTGCCGATCGTGCCGTCGCGGTGGCGCAGGCCGAGGTGCCGGCGTCTGAAGTTGCCCGCTTCCTTGCCATGGCGCGCGATGCCGGCGCTTGCACGCTGTTCAATCCGGCGCCGGCCAATGCCGATGGGGCGGCGCTGATCGCGCTGGCTGATGTGGTGGTGCTCAACGAAACCGAGCTTGCCTTCTTCACCGGCGGCGATGTGCCCGAGGGCGACGACGCGGTGGAGGCGGCGGCGCGCCGGTTGATGGCGCGGGATCGGCAATGGGTGGTGGTTACGCTGGGTGGCGAGGGCGTGCTCGCCTGCGGTCCCGGCGAAACGCTGCGGATTGCCGCACCGAAGGTCGCTGTGGTCGATACGACCGGTGCCGGCGATACGTTCTGCGGTGTTCTGGCGGCGCGCCTGTCGGAAGGGGCGGGCATGGCGCAAGCGCTGCAGCTTGCCTGCATCGCGGCGTCGCTGTCCGTGCAGCGGGTCGGCGCGGCGGCTTCGATGCCAACCCGCGCCGAAGTGGAGGCGGCGCTCGTCCGGTCCTGACGAGGCGCCGCCGCCGGTTAGCTTATATCCGTGACCGTGCCCTTCTGCGGGAACAGGCGGCGCTCGATCCGGGCGTGGACACCCAGCGTGCCATCGACCACCTGGGTCACGCCAAAGTCCGTCGCCACGCTCATCAGCGAATAGGCATCGTCCTTGCTGAGCCCCTGATGTTCGTGGAGCAGGTGGAGCATGTCCATCGAAGCATTCTTCATGGCCGCGTCGAGATCTTCACCGAAGCCGTGAACGATCCAGTTCTGCGGGGTTTCCAGCAGCGGCGAGGGGAAATCGAAGTCCTTGCGCAGCACGATCTGGAACAGGCAGTTGAGCGAGGATTCGATCGCGGTGCCGGAAATTTCGCCATCACCCTGGCTGACGTGGGGATCGCCGATCGAGAACAGTCCGCCCGCGACCTGGCACTTGTAGTACATCGTCGCGCCCGCGCCGATGCGCCAGTTGTCGATGTTGCCGCCGTGCAGGCCGGGGGGAATGGTGCTGACGGGCTCGTTCACCGCAGGGGCCACGCCGGCGGTGCCGAGGTGCGGGCGTGCCGGGATGGTGATGCCGGGCAGCGCCGGCTGACGATCGCACACCGGGCAGTTGGTGATCGTGCCCGGCACCAGGTACTTGCCGGGAAAGTCATAGGCATAGAGCGCGTGTGCGGTGTTGGCGACCGGGTCCAGCTCGTAGATCGTTACCCGCTCCTTTTCGCCGAATTCCTGGTAGAGGTGTCCCCAGTTGGCGGCGAGATTCGACCCGTAGTTGTTGCGCGGCGTCATCTGCAGGTAACGCACTTCAAGCATGTCGCCCGGTTCCGCGCCTTCCACGTAGATTGGCCCGGTCATGATGTGCACGCCGGGCGCGCGCGTGGTCGGGTCGATTTCGCGGAAGATGCGCTCGACACCTTCGTCGAACATCAGTTCGGGCGCGTCCCCGGCATGGTGGGTGATCGCCTCGGCCATGATCAGGTCGCCCGACTTGACCGTCAGCGCGGGGGCAAGGTCGGGCGAGAAGTAGCCCCAGTGCACGGTTTGCGGTGTCGCCTTGAGATGATGCAGCGCGCCCGGTGCGTGCGTGCCGTGTTCCTTGCCGTGTGAACAGACCAGACCCATGCCTCTGTGCCTCGTTGGTGGTGAGCGGTAAACGGCTGTCCTTGTCGGTCGTGAGCCCCTCTTCGGTCTTGTTCGGGTGCGCCCATAGATTTTGCAGGTGCGAACGATGCGTCCGCGATGGACGTGCAATCAACAATCGAGGCGCGCGCTGCCAAGCCGGCCGGCAGGCCGGTCCGGCACAAGGCGAAACCCAGCAATCGCAACGGAGCAAAGCGCCGCGATGTCCACGCCCAACACCCTGATCTTCGTCGATCTGCCCAGCGACGATCCCGCCGCCGCCGCCAGATTCTATGCCGAAGTGTTCGGCTGGCAGAACGATGAGAAGCCCACGGGCGTCTACCACCGCATGGTGCCGGGCGGGCAGTTCCTCAATCCCGATGGCAGCGAAAGCCAGATCGGCAACCTGCACCTCGGCATCTTCGATGCCGCCAATGCCCGTCCTCACCCCGACAGCGCCGGCGTCGAACCGCGCACGCTTTCAAGCGGGGGCCGCGCCCCGCGCATCTGGATCCTGATCGGCGATGGCGACAGCGCCGAGCGTATCCTTGCGGCGGCAGAGGAGCGCGGGGCGGTGACGCTGTGGCGCAACCATTACTGGCAGACGTTCAACGGCTACAACCACGCCTTCTGCGATCCGTGGGGCAACGAGATCGTGCTGTGGGGCAAGGCCGGGCCCGATCCGCAGGTGCCCGCCGACTACACCCGCGAATAGGGCGGCGACACCGTGGCCCCCGGCGCATACAAGTGCAGCTTCGCGTCAGGGCAGGGATTTCAAGAATCCGTGCCCTGACACGCAAGACCGGACCCGAGCCGGCGATCTAGAGCGGAAGGACGATCCCGAACGGCAACTGATTTCAGGAGACTTCGCGTGCGCCTTCCGTCCGACAGTTTAATCCGCTCGCTCGAAAGTTCGGCCGTCGACCTGGCCGATGCGGAAACCCTGCCGAGCGAATGCTACACCGACGCCGATTTCTACGCTTTCGAGCAGGAAGCGCTCTACAATCACGAATGGCTTTGCGTCGGCCGGGCCGATTGGGTTGCCAACGCGGGCGACTTCTTCACCACGCAGATCATCGGCGAACCGATCATCGTGGCGCGGACCCAGGAAGGCGAAATCCGCGCGATGTCGGCAGTATGTCAGCACCGTGCAATGCTGGTGGCCGAAGGCAGCGGCAACGCGCGCGGCTTCCTGTGCCCTTACCACCACTGGAGCTACGCGCTGGATGGCAGACTGGTCGCGGCGCCGGCGATGAACAAGACCTGCAACTTCGACCGCGCGCAGTTCGGGCTGCCAAACTTCAAGGTGGAGCTGTGGAACGGTTTCATCTTCATCAACTTCGATGCCGATGCCGCGCCGTTGACACCCCGGCTGACGGCTGTTGCCGACGCGATCGCGGGATATGACCTTGCCAGCGCGGAAGGGCCGCGCCCGGATCCCGCGCCGACGTTGCCGTGGAACTGGAAGGTGATGTTCGAAAACAACAACGACGGATACCACGCCAGCCGCCTGCACCACGGGCCGCTGCACGATTTCGTGCCCTCGGGCCTTGCCGAGTTTCCCGACGCCGATCCCGCCGATGCAGGCTTCCTGCGCTTCAACGGCACGCTGCACATGGATGCGAGCTTCAACGCCACGCAGCGGGCTGTGTTGCCGGTGTTCCCCGGCCTTTCCGACGAAGCGCGCATGCGGATGACCTTCGCCAACATCCCGCCGACGCTCAGTCTCGTCATGATGAGCGACATGGTGATCTACCTGATCCTGCGCCCAACGGGGCCAGAGACGCTGGAAATGGACACCGGCTTCCTGTTCGCGCCCGGCGCGATGGCTGACCCGGCGTTCGATCACAAGCTCGACATGAACGTCCGCGCCTCTGGCCATATCATCGCGCAGGACCTGCATGTCGACGAACTGGTGCAGGTGGGTCTGCGATCGCGGTTTGCCCCGCGCGGTCGCTATTCCTGGCAGGAAGGCGCGCAAGGGCAGTTCAATAAGTGGCTGGTGCACCGCTATCGCGAAACCTACGACCGGCTGACCGGCAAGAAGCGGGGTGCGGTCCGGGCGGCGTGACGCCGGACCTGTCTCGTATCCGGACGGATCGCAATACGACAAATCGCGGTGTTGCCGACCGCGTCGCGCGGCGTATGCTGCATTGCACAATAAGCGAAGCCCGAACGGGCTGACGCGGTCGCGCCATCGGATGAGGGACAAGACCCTTGCGGTTTACCACCAATGCCTACCCCCGCGAGCAACGGCAGGACGCCTGGCGCTTTTCGCTGCGCCGCGTTTCGCTCGAACTCGTCGAGGTGGCCGAGGACGTCTATGGCGAACTGGTCAGCTTCACCAGCGGGCAGGGCATCCATTTCTGCCGCATTACCGGCACCGCGCAGCGCCTGGCGATCGATTTCGCGCAGGAGGCACCATGTTTCTGGATCGTCCTGCTGCTGGAAGGGAAACTGACCGCACGGCAGGGCGCGGTGACGATGGACCTTGCTGAAGGCGACATGGTCTATGGCGGGGGCAACAGCCGGACCGAGATTGACCTTCCGGCAGACCATCGCCTTCTGCTGGTCAAGGTGCCGCATGCCTTGCCCGCGCTGCGCTCCCGCTCGGCACTGCCATCGCAGATCAGCAATCTGATCGCGGACGAGGCCATCGGGCGCATGCTCTCGGCGCTGCTGCGTTCCGTGGCGGATACCATCGTCGACGTGTCCGACGATCAGATTCGCCCAGTGGAACTGGCGCTGCCCGAATTCATCGCCGCGACGCTGCTCGACAAGGCGCCGGTCAAGGAACTGGGCGGCGCGGCCGGCGCGCGCGCTGCAATCCTTGAACGCGTGTTCCAGTCGATAGAGATGCGGCTGTCCGATCCCAACCTGTCGATCCACCAGATCGCGACCGAGCACCGCATCTCGCCGCGCTATCTGCAGAAGCTGTTCGAAAGCGCGGGCGAAAGCTTCAGCCAGTTCGTCAAGGTGCGCCGGCTGGAACGTTGCCGGCTGGACCTTGGCAGTCCGCTCCATGCGCAAAGGTCGATCTCGGAAATCCTGTTCCAGTGGGGTTTCAACGATTCGGCCTCGTTCAGCCGGGCGTTCCGCGAACAGTACGGGATGAGCCCGCGCGAATATCGCAAGGTTGGTGCGCTACCCGATGAAAATGCGCTCAATCCCCGGCGCGGCCGCCCCAGCGTGCGGCGCGAGAACGCGCGCGATACCGGCGGCGAAAATCCAGGGGAAGAGCGCGACGATGGCCCCGCGCTATCGTTAGAGGCGGGCGACGCGGTCGAGGATGTGCAGGTCGACGAAGGGCCGGGCGTGCGCCACCACATGCTGCCGGTGCGGCCCGACACGATCCACTGGGGCTATTTCAGCCGGAACCTGAAGCCTGCGCTCAACGTCCGGTCAGGTGACTATGTCACTATCGAAACACTGACCCACCACGCCAACGACGATGCCGAGCGCATGATCGAGGGCGATGCCGCCGCCGAGGCGATCTATCGCTGGACCGCCGAGGGCAAGGTGGTGGACCGGCGCGGGGCGGGGCCGCTTGATGCCTCGGTGGTTGGCCGGGGGCCCGGTGAAGGCTTCGGCGTGCATATCTGCACCGGACCGATCCATATCGCCGGTGCCGAACCGGGCGACGTGGTGCAGGTGCGCATCCTCGACATCGATCCGCGGCCCAGCCGTAATCCGCGCTATCTTGGCCGTGCGTTCGGCAGCAACGTGTCGGCTTACTGGGGCTTCCATTATTCCGACCTGCTGACCGAGCCGAAGCAGCGCGAGGTCGTGACGATCTACGAGGTCGAAAAGGGCCACGGCCAGGCGGTGGCGCATGCGGTCTACAACTATCGCTGGACGCCGCAGAAGGACCCATCGGGAGTGATCCACCCGATGTACGATTACCCCGGCGTGCCGGTCGATCCAGAGACGATCGAGAAGAACTTCAACGTGCTGCGCGACATCGAAATTCCGGTGCGCCCGCATTTCGGCGTTGTCGCGCTTGCGCCGGCGCATGCCGATCTGGTCGATTCGGTTCCGCCCGCCAATTTCGGCGGCAATATCGACAACTGGCGGCTGGGGCCGGGGGCGAGCGTGTTCCTGCCGGTGTCGGTGCCTGGCGGGCTGCTTTCGCTGGGCGATCCGCATGCGAGCCAGGGCGACTCCGAGCTGTGCGGCACCGCGATCGAATGTTCGATGACGGCGGTGATCCAGGTGATCCTGCACCCCGCCAAGGCATCGCAGCCCTACATCCGCGAGCTTGATTATCCGATGATCGAGACCGCCACCGAATGGGTGATCCTGGGCTTTTCCAATCCCGATTACCTTCGCGATCTGGGGTCGAAGGCGCAGAGCGAGGTCTACAAGCGCTCCTCCATCGACAGCGCGATGCGCGACTGCTTCCGCAAGGCGCGGCGGTTCCTTATGACGATGCGGAACTTGAGCGAGGACGAGGCAATCTCGCTGCTGTCGGTGGGCGTGGACTTCGGCATCAGCCAGGTCGCCAACGGCAACTGGGGTGTGCACGCCGTTATCCGCAAGGCGCTGTTCTCGAACTGAAAAAGACGGGCGGACGGCACGGGTGCCGCCCGCCCGCAAGGGTGGATGACTTTACTCCGCAGCCACGGCGGCCGGCTCTGCCGCTATGGCCAGGGTCAGGTCCTGCCAGCGCGCGATCTCGCCTTCGAGCATGGCGAACTCGGCAGTGGCATACTTCAGCGCGTCATCGCCCAGCAGGAGAAGCAGGGGCGGCTCGGGTGCGGCCAGCGCCGAGAGGATCGCGGCAGCGGCGCGATCGGGATCGCCGGGTTCTGCGCCCAAGTGGCCTTGGAGTGTGGCGCGGGCGAGGTGGGCGGTCTCTGCGTAGTCGGCAATGGTCGGCTCGGCTCCGGCGAGCCTTTCGGCGGAAAACGCGGTGCGCAGCCCCCCCGGCGCGACGTTGGTGACCTTGATCCCCAAAGGCGCGACTTCTTGCGCCAGCGTCCGGCCAAGGCATTCGAGCGCAAACTTGGTTGCGCCATAAAGCGCCGTGCCATGCCAAGCGGCCAAGCCGCTGACCGAGGTCACGTTGACGATATGGCCGCTTCTGCGGGCGCGGAAGGAAGGCAGCGCGGCCTTGATCAGCGCCATCGGGCCGAACAGGTTGACCTCGAACAGGGCGCGCGCATCGTCGAGGCTGGTTTCCTCGATCGCGCCAGTAAATCCGCGCCCGGCATTGTTCACGAGGTAGTCCATCGGACCGAAAAGCTGCTCGGCCGTGCGCCAGACGACGCCAACCGCCGCCTCATCAGTAACGTCGAGCTTCATGGCGTGGGCGCGACCGGGGGCGAGCGCGGTGAAGGCTTCGGCGTCGGCCTGGCAGCGCACCGTGCCGATCACCTGATCGCCGCCCGCAAGCGCCGCCTTGGCAATCGCACGGCCCAGGCCCGAGCTTACCCCTGTGACAAACCAGTTTAGCATTGCGAGGCCCCTTGTTCTGCGTGGGACAGGAGTTCCTCCAGTTCGGCCACGGTCTTGACGTCGGCAAAATTCAGGCGCGCCAGCATCAGCGCGGCGTTGTGTTCCGCATCGGTCGGCGCGGCGCAGGCATCGGCAACCATGATCGCGCGGTAGCCCAGCATGTTGCCATCGCGCGCGGTGCTGTCGCAGCAACAGTTGGTCAGCGTTCCGGCGATGACGATGCATTGCGCCTCCAGCCGATCCAGCGCCTGCTGCAAGGCGCCGGCCGGGCACATGAAGGCGCTGTAGCGGTATTTGTCGATCACCGGATCGGCGTCCGCCACGTCCATGCCCGGATGCAGACCGTGCGACGAGGTTCCTGCCCGCATCACGGCGACAGCCTCTGCAACGGCTGGCAACGACAGGTCGTACTGCCAATCGGGCATGGCCAGCGGAGGCGCATCGTCGACTGTCTGCCGCGTCCAAATCACCGGGCATCCGGCAGCGCGGAACGCGGCAGCCAGGCGGTTGACCGCCGGCATGATGTCCATCGCGTGCGGATTGGCGAAGACTTCGCCCGGCTCCATGAAGACGCGCTGCATGTCGATCACGACCAGCGCTGTGCGGGCGCAATCGAGCGCCTGCACGTCGTTCATCGCCCGGCCGCGATCCACGGCCCATTGGGGCAGGTCTGTGACATGCGCCATCGTTTACCCCCGTTACTTGCGGCATTACGCTAGGGCGCGGGCGCGGCTGCGGTCTTTGCACTGCGCGCATGGATTTGGGGCCAGTGAACGATTCATCGCGCTGCGCAAACTTGTGTGCGCAGCATGACAAGAAGGAAGTGGTCGCCGCGCATACCGTGGTGAAGATCCCATCCAGCCCCTCGCGAGCACGGACAAGACAATGACGGAAAGCATTCCCCAACGCGCCGATTTCGGCCTGCCATCCGATACCGGTGGCCGCGACATCGGCATCTTCATGCCCATGGCCAACGGCGGCTGGATCATCTCGAAGAATTCGCCCCGGCTCGACGGGTCGTATGACTACAACCTTGAGGTGGCGAAGATCGCCGATGCGGGAGGGCTCGACTTCATCATGGCGATGGCCAAGTTCCGCGGATACGGCGGGGAGATCGAGCACTGGAAATCGTCGCTCGACAGCCCGCTGATGATGGCGGGCCTGGCGCAGGCGACGACCCGCGTCAAAGTCTGGGCGACCGTGCACACCCTGCTGCAGAACCCGGCGGTGACGGCCAAGATGATCGCCACGCTCGATCAGATCAGCCACGGTCGCGCCGGGCTCAACGTCGTGACCGGGGCCTACAAGGGCGAGTTCGCGCAGATGGGCGCCTGGCCCGAAGGCGTCGATCACGATGAGCGCTACGTCCTTGCGACGGAGTGGATCCAGGGCATCAAGGCGTTGTGGACGCAGGACAGCGTGACCGCCCATGGCAAGTATTTCACGCTCGACGATTGCCAGTCGTTCCCCAAGCCATCGACGCGGCCTTTCCTGGTTTGTGCCGGTACGTCGAAGGCGGGCGTGCGCTTTACCGCCGAGGAAATGGACGCGCTGTTCCTTGCCGGGAACGATCTTGACGAACTGATCGCCAATTCCGCCAAGGCCAAGGCTGGGGCGCTCGAACTGGGGCATGCGATCCGTGCCTATTCGATGATGATCCTGGTGATCGCCGACACCGACGCCGAAGCCGAAGCGATGGTCGAAAGCTACCGAGACGGGCTCGACGAAGGTGCCCTGCACGGGATGCTGCGGGCCTATGGCTTCCTCGACAGCGAGATCGGGAAGGAGAACGACTTCACCCGCAAGGCGCGCTCGGCGCTGATGGCGCCGCATGTCGCGGGCTCTCCGACGACGATCCTCGAGAAGCTGACCGAGATCTTCGAGAAGACCGAGCTCGACGGGCTGATGGTGATCTTCCCCGAATACCTGACGATGCTGCCGATCTTCGCGAAGGAGATCCTCCCCGTGCTGCGCCAGCGTTTCCCCGGCAAGATCAGGGAGGCGGCGCATGTCTGAGGCTGCCGTGATGCAGGCCCTGCCGCACGAGCTGGCACCGGGCGACATGATCGCACCTTCGCGGACCGCGCTCGTCGTGGTCGATATCCAGGTAGACTTTGCTTCGCCCGAAGGCGTCCTGGGGCGTAGCGGGATGGACATGAGCGGCTGTGAAGTCGCGGTCGACCGCATCGAGACGCTGATCGACGCGGCCCGCAAGGCGGGAGCGACGGTCGCCTTCATGCGGGTGATGACCCGGCCCGAAAGCGATTCTCAGGCGCTCAAGACCTGGATGGAACGGCGCGGCACGCCGGGGCACGAAGCCATCTGCCGGATCGGCAGCGGTGGTGAGGACTATTACCGCGTCGCGCCGCAGCCCGGCGACATCGAGATATCCAAGCTCGCCTATTCGAGCTTCCACGGCACCGACTTCGACATGCAGCTGCGCGCACGCGGCATAGACACGCTGGTGGTCACCGGGATCAGCACCGACTGCTGCGTCGATTCGACCACGCGCGATGCCTTCCACCACAACTACCACACGTTCGTGGTGTCCGACGCCTGCGCCACGTTCGACGATGAATTGCAGCTCAATACGCTGAAGGCGTTGTGGCTGCACTGTTCGCTACTGACCACGACCGATGCCGTGGTTGCGGCTTGGGGCGGCTGAAATGCACGAGCCAACCGCATCGTCCCCCGATGGCTTGGGCCCGGTCCGCGCCGATCTGCTGATCCGCAACGCGTGGATCGTCACGATGGACGACGAGCGGCGCATCTATCGCGATGGCGGCCTTGCCATTGCGGGCGATCGCATCGTGGCCGTGGGCCCGAGCGACGTAGTGGAGCGCGCGGTGGTGGCGCGCGAGACGATCGACGGGCGACGGTTCGTGCTCACCCCCGGGTTCGTCAATTGCCACGTCCACATAACCGGCGAACCGATCACGCGCGGCTACGTGCCCGACGACACCGACTGGCGAACCAACGTGTTCGACTGGCTGATCCCCACATACATGGCGCAGAACCCGGCGGAAGAGGCGCTGTCGGCGCAGCTTGCCGCGGTCGAGATGTTGCGCTCGGGCACGACCTGCTTCGTCGAGGCGGGCACGATCATCGACCTTCCGGGCGTTGTCGCCGCGCTGGAGCAGGTCGGAATCCGAGGGCGGATCGGGCAATGGGTGCAGGACCGCGCGTTTGATCCGGCCGAAGACCAGGCGCAGTTGACCGCCGCCGCCATCGGCAGGCTGGAAGACCAGATCGCGCGCTTTCCTGCGCGCGACGATGCGCTGCTGGCGGGCTGGGCCTGCCTTGTGGGGCACAACACCGCCACCGACGAGCTGTGGCGCGCGGCGAGTGCGCTGGCGCTTGACCATGGGCTGGGCGTGACCGCGCACATGAGCCCCGATCCAGCCGACCCGCAATTCTATCTCGAAACCACAGGACGGCGCGCGATCGAGCATCTCGAAGCGATCGGCGTTCTTGGCGATCACGTCTCGCTGACCCACGCGATCCACCTCGACGATGCCGAAGTGGCGACGCTTGCACGGACCGGCACGAGGGTGACGCATTGTCCGATGACCGCGATCAAGGGGGCTTATGGTGCCTCCAGCGCGGGCAAGTTTCCCGAAATGCACGCGGCGGGCGTGGCGATCCAGCTCGGCACCGATGGCGCCAACAACGCCAATGCGCAGGACATGATGCGCGCGATGTACCTGATGGCCGGGCTGCACAAGGATGCCCGGCGCGACGCATCGCTGTTCCCGGCGACTTCGGTGCTCGAGGCGGGGACGATCAACGGCGCGGCCGGTGCGGGGCTGAGTGATCGGATCGGCAGCCTGGCCGTGGGCAAGAAGGCGGATTTCGTAGCGCACGACCGCGACCGGCCCGAATGGGTGCCGTTGCTCAATCCGGTCAACCAGCTGGTGTGGTCGGCAGACGGGCGTGGCGTGCATTCGGTGTGGGTGGATGGGAAGCGGCTGGTGGATGGATATCGCATGACGACGATCGACGAAGAACGGCTCTATTCCGACATCGAGGCAGCGGCCGATGGCATCATCGCGCGAGCCGGCAAAGCGGTGTCCAGTGCGTGGCCGGTGCTGTGAGCGCGGCCATCGCTCAGCCGCCCGCCAGCGCGTCGGACAATCTGCCCGTGGGTGAGCCACCGCGCGGAGCGGCTTCCATCGGCGCGCACCATGCGCCAAGAAGCATGGCCATGCGGCAGTGCCTCCTCCTTGCGTTCAGCGCGCTCTACTTCCTGCTGATGGCGGCGACGTTCAATTCGCTGGGGCAGGTGCTTCCCTACATCGTCGCCGATCTCAAGCTGAGCTGGGCCGAAGCGGGGATGGGTTTCACCCTGCTTGGCACCGCCTGCGGCGCGGCCAGCCTGCTGCCCGCCACGACCATCCGGCTGTTCGGCGTGTCGGTGACGATCGTTCTTGGCGCGCTGCAACTGGTCACGGGCTTTGCCGCCCTTGCGCTGATGACTGGCGTGCCGGCCTACCTTGGCGGCACGCTCTTGCTCGGCATGGGGTTCTGCTTCTGCGGAACCATTCCGGCAGTGCACGTGATCGGCCACGTTTTCGAAGGGCGCCGCTCGACCGCTATCGGGCTCTATTTCACTGCAGGCAACCTTGGTGCGGTGTGCGGCCCGCTGCTGTTCTATGGCGTGCACAGCGCAACCGGGGGCTGGCGTTCGTACTGGTGGATCTGTGCCGTGGCAGCGGCGGCCGTGGGCGGCATCGCCGCGCTGATCAGCCGGATCGACGAACAGGGCCGTAGCCGCGTCTCGCTTGATGGCGAGGGCGGCGCGGCCACGGGATGGACGTTGCGCCGGGCGATGGCAAAGGGGCAGTTCTGGCTGGTGGTCGTAGCCTATACCGGGTGCCTGTTGATCAACACCACGGTTCATTCCTTCGCCTACCAGCACTTGCTCGAAAACGCGGTGGCGGCTGGCACGGCAACCTTGGTGATCAGTGCTGCCGCGCTGGTGGCGGCTGCGGCTGCGGCGCTGGTCGGCCTGGCGGGGCAGAAGGTCGGCCCGCAGCAACTGACCGTCGTCGCGCTTGCGACCCTCGCGCTTTCGTCGGCCGCGCTGGTCTTGCCGACCAACGGCGCCTCGCTTTCGCTGTTCGCGCTAAGCTTTGGCGTAGGGCTGGGGGCCAGCACCGTCAGCACCACGCTGCTTTTGCGCCAGTGGTTCGGCGGACTGGCTTCGCTTGAGCTCTACTCGGTCATGACCGTGTTCTCTACCGCAGCTGCGCTTGGGCCGAGCATTGGCGGTCATCTGCACGATACGACTGGCAGTTTTGCGCCGAGCCTGATCGGGCAGGCCGCCATCGCCGCGCTCCTGGCGGGCGCGGTTGCCTTGACCCGTCCACCCCGCGCGGAGGTAGAGGCGTTGGGCGTCAGCTGAGCCTCGGGCCGACCCCGTCGCGGCTCGATCCTGTCAGGGTGTGTCAGGACCGGCGGGCGGGATGAGGCGCGGATTGATCGGGCCTTGCTGCGATCCGACCCATTCGCGCCACAGCAGGATCAGGCCGGCCATGATGGCGGGCCCGATGACCAGTCCGATCAGGCCCCAGGCTTCCACGCCCCCCAGGATGCCGAGAAGCACCCACACGAATGGCAGCCGCGTCGCGCCCTGGATCAGCACCGGTCGGACGAAGTGATCGGCAACGAACACGACCACTGCACCCAGCGCGACGATGACGATCGCTGTGCCCATCCTGCCAATGGCAAAGAGCGCTAGCCCCGCTGCCGCGATCGCTACGGCGGCGCCGAACGGGATCGTCGCGAGGATAGCCGTCAGCAAGCCGAACAGCGCCGGGTGAGGGACCCCGGCGAAGGCATACGCGACGCCCATCACCACCCCCTCGCCAAGGCCGACGAAGACTAGGCCATTGACCGTGCCTTGCACCGCCCGGATCAGTTGAATGCCGACGTGCTCGCCTGCCGCACCGAAGGCGCGATTGCTCGCTATTCGAAGCGTCTCTTCGATGTTCCTGATGTCTCGCAGGGTGAAGTACAGGCTAACCAGCATGAACCCCACTAGCACCAGCCGGTGCACGGCTTGTCCCGCCAGGCGACGGCCGAAGCCCGCTCCGTTCGCGTGAACCACCGCGTGAGCAAGGCCCGAAAGGGCTTGCGGGTGCCCAAGCTTCTGCTGCCAGACCGGAACGAGCTCGGCGCCGAATGGCAGGCTGGCCAGAAAGGCCGGAACCGGCAGCCCATGCTGCTGGATCTGATCCGCCCAAAGTCCCAGTTCATGCGCATCGGCGATGATCGGTGCCGCTACGACTAGCAACGGCAGAACGAAGACAAGCAGCGTCGCGGCAACAAGAAGCGCCGGGATGAGATCGCGATCGCGCGAGGGCCATCGCGCAGCCAGCCGATCGTACACCGGGCGCAGTGCTATCGCGAAGATTGCCGCCCAGCCCAGCGCCGGCAGGAAGCCCCTGAGCGTGATGAGCCCGGCGACCACCAGGATCAGCACGGCGACCAGTCCTGCACGCCGCTGCGGTCGGGACATTGCCGGTTCGGCGGGGCTCAGGAACGTGCCGGGTCTGGCGATCGGCGGAATGGGATCGGCCGTCATGTTTGTCCTTTGATGACCCCTTGATAAATCGGCGGGCCGCTGAACCGTGTCACACGGTGAACTGAAATATACTGGCCCCAAGCGCTTTGCACCTCACCCGGTTCCGCGAATCCAGGCGGCGCATGCGTTGCTCCGTCGCAGCAAGCTAACGGACGTCATCCGCGAACCAAAGCGGCCTTCGATGCTGGGGCGGAGGGGATGGGCCTCTGCGCAATTAGCGCAGGTCGGCCGCCTGGAAACTGCCCGGGCAGGTTTCGCCTGAGTCGTCCTTGTGGGTGCGCGGATCGCGGCGGAACGAGCCGTCTTCAAGCCGCGTCCACTTGCCCGCGGTATGCTTTCCGCAGACCACGCAAACCGCCCAGCGTTCCTTCTGGTCTTTCATTTCGGGCGTCAGGAAGCGTGGCGTCATCAAGGGAAGTGCGATCCGGTCTGGTTGTTTCAAACCGGTATGGACTGGCCTTCGGGGCTGCAAGCGAGCCTGCATTAATTGTCTACGAATGCACCAAGCATCCAGCTGAAAATCTCTTTGGTTAGTAGAGTTTTAACTGCCTTCAGCAGGCTTTGGGCAAGGATTGCGGCGCAGGCTTCGCAGCATGGTTGCCCAAAAGTTAACGATTACGGGTGCGATCACCAGTGTCGCAGCGGCTGGCGCCCCACCTTCCGCCCAAGGACAGGACTTCGCTCCCCGAACGCTGGTGTTGCGGCCATCGAGCAAATTCGAACTAGCCAATCCGATCGTCGCAGCGGGTACGACGGCGCTCATCCTGCTTTTCGCTTGCGCCTTGCCGCTGGCCAGGCTGTCATTGCGACGGCGGGAGCTTGAGCGCCAGTTGCTCGAGGCTGAAGCGCGATATCGCCTGCTTGCCAACAGCACGAGCGAAGTGGTGTTGCGCGCCGATATGGACGGCACGGTGACCTATGCTTCGCCCGCGGCGGCCAGCATCGGCCTTTGGCGTGAAGGTGGCCCGATTGGCGCAAACCTGCTGGATCTTGTCGCCCCGGAACGAAGCGGGGATCTAGGCGCGGCGCTGGACGAGGCTGTGTCCGGGCAGAGCGATGCGGTGTGGCAGGAATTCCATCTTGTCGGCGCGGAGGGCAGCGAGGGCTGGTTCGAAGTGCGCATCCAGCCGCTGGAAGACGCCGACGGGACGACCCGGTCGGTAGTGGCGAACCTGCGCTCCATCGCCGAGCGCAAGCAACTGGAAGATCAGCTCTACGAAGCAGGGTTGACCGATGCCCAGACGGGCCTGTCCAATCGCCGCGCCTTCATCGCAATGCTCGAACATCATCTTGGTGAACAATCGGGTGGCTGCATCGCGCTGTTCGATCTCGATCATTTTCGCGCTCTCAACGATCGCCATGGCCACCTGGTGGGGGACAAGGTTCTGCTGCTGTTCGCCAATCTGCTTCGGTCGCTGGTGCGCGGTGGAGATACCGTGGCGCGGATCGGCGGAGAAAAATTCGGCGTGCTGCTGCCGGGCGCCAGCACGGAGCAGGCGGAAACCGTCGTCGCCCGCGTGCTCAGCTCGCTTTCGGGAACCACGCGGGCCGTCGACAACGTCATCGTGCGTGTGTCAGCAAGCGCGGGCGTCGCGCGTCTGGGTGGCACGGCGGACGAGGCGCTGCGATCGGCCGACCTTGCCCTGCAAGTGGCCAAGGCCAAGGGTCGCGACCGTCTGGAACTTGCGCCACGGCTGCGCATCGAGCGTCATTCGCGCTGGTAGGAGTCGTATCTGCGACGAAGTGCGGCGTTTCCCCGGCATTTCGACCGAAACATTGTTGAATCGGGCGAACTTATGTGATTCTGTGACAAACCATGACGCGTCGTCGTTCCCATCTCCGGCTCCCTCGCGAAAGCCTGACCCAGACACTGGCGCTCGTGGCGCTGCTGCTGCTGGGCGCGGTCGGCATTGCGGGGCCAAGCGGACTGCTGGCATGGGGCGAGAACGCCAAGCTGCTCGATCAGCGGCAGAAGGAGCTGACAAAGCTTACGCTCGAGCGCGACCGGCTCAAGAACCGGCTCAGCCTGCTCGACCCGCGGCATGCGGATCCCGATCTCGTCGGCGAACTGCTGCGTTCGGACCTGAACGTGGCGCACCCTGACGAGCTGGTCATTCCGCGCCGGTAACGCGTTCTTCAAGGGAACGCCGCGCCCCGCGCGCCGTTTGGCGCTCAAACAAGGGGCATGCGCAAATGATGGTTCAGCGAAGCTGCGTGACTGGCGCTGACAAGCGCCGCGTTGCATAGTCGTGGTCGTGGAGAGGACAGATCAGGGCGACCTTGCAGCGCCAACCGCTTCGGTCTGGCGCTATGCGCGCGCATCGCGGGCCCATGTCGTTGTTGATGCGGCCGACTATTTCGCACTGATGCGCGGTGCGATGCTGGCCGCGCGCCAGCGCATCCTGATGATCGGCTGGGATTTCGACACGCGCATCCTGATCGGTGACGGTCGGCGCTGGTGGAACCTGCCGCGCAAACGCATAGCGCCCGCGCGGCTTGGTGCATTCGTCGTCTGGCTGGCCAACCGGAACAAGCCGCTGGAAATCAAGGTACTGAAGTGGAACTTCGGCGCGCTGAAGGCTGTGTTCCGCGGGTCTATGATCCTCGACCTGCTGCGCTGGTGGAAGCATCCGCGCATAGGCTTCAAGCTCGACAGCGCGCATCCGCTGGGCTGCAGCCATCACCAGAAGATCGTGGTGATCGACGATCGCTTCGCCGTGTGCGGCGGTATCGACATGGCGGGCGATCGCTGGGACACCAGCGACCACATCGAAAACGACCCCCGCCGCCGCCGCCCTGGCGGAAAGCTCTACGGCCCGTGGCACGACTGCACGATGCTGCTCGAAGGCGAAGTGGCGAAGGTGCTTGGCAACTATGGCAGAACGCGCTGGGAGCAGGCAGGTGGACGCCCGATGCCCGCGTGCAAGCCGCAGGACGAGACGCCGTGGCCCGAGGATATCCACGCCGAATTCAACGATGTCGAGCTTGGCATCGCGCGGACCCGGTCGCAGTACGGCAACGCTGCCGAAGTGCGCGAGATCGAGGCTCTGTTCGTCGAACATATCGCGCGGGCCAAGCGCTTCATCTACGCGGAAAACCAGTACTTCGCCTCTCGCGTGGTGGCCGAGGCGATTGCCGAGCGTCTGGCGCGTCCCGACCCGCCCGAGATCGTGCTGGTGATGCCCGAAAGCAGCGATGGCTGGCTTGAACAGGCGGCGATGGACGGCGCGCGCATCCGCCTGTTCCGCGCGATCCGCGAGTCTGACCACGCCGGGCGATTCAGCATCTGGCACCCGTACAACGCGGCTGGCACGCCGATCTATGTGCATTCCAAGCTGACCATCGTCGATGACGAGATCCTTCGCGTCGGCTCTGCCAACATGAACAACCGCTCGATGGGACTCGACAGCGAGTGCGATGTGTTCATCGACTGTGCCCGCCCCGGCAATCATCATTGCGGAGAGGCGATCATGCGCTTGCGCCTGCGCTTGCTTGCCGAACATTGCGGTTTGTCGAGCGAAGCGGTAGCGGACCTTGTCGAACGGCACGGTTCGATGGCCGCCGCCATCGAGGCCGTGCCGGCAACGGGCAAGAGCTTGCGCCGCTTCATTCCGCGCGAATTGAGCGAGGCCGAAAAGGCGCTGGCCGATGCCGAGGTGCTCGATCCCGAGCGCCCGGAGGAAATGCTGGCGTTCTACCGGCGCGGCGGCCTGTTCAAGAGCCGTATCCTGCGCCGGCCGCGTTGAGCGAAGAGAAGGCTTTGGGAGGCAAGATGGCGCACGATCACCTGCACGATGAAGACGATGACGATCTGGCGCGCGGCAAGGAGCCCGTTCCGCATGACGTGCAGGAGGCAATCCGCACCCTGATCCGGTGGTCGGGCGACGACCCCGCCCGCGAAGGCCTGCTCGATACGCCCAAGCGTGTGGCCCGCGCATGGAAGGAATACTGTCAGGGCTATGGCGAGGACCCTTCCGCGCATCTAGCGCGTCAGTTCGAGGAAGTCGGCGGCTATAACGAGCTGGTCCTTCTGAAGGATATCCCGTTCCAGTCGCATTGCGAACATCACATGGCGCCGATCGTGGGCAAGGCGGCCATTGCCTACCTGCCTCGGCACAAGGTTGTCGGCATTTCCAAGCTGGCGCGCGTGCTGCACGCCTATGCCCGCCGTCTGCAGATCCAGGAACGGCTAACCAGCGAAGTCGCACAGTGCATCTGGGATGCCCTCAAGCCGCATGGCGTCGCCGTGGTGATCGAGGCGCAGCACGGCTGCATGACCGGTCGCGGTGTGCGCACGCCCGGCGTCGGCATGGTCACCAGCCGGCTGATCGGCACGTTCCTCGAAGACAATCGCAGCCGCAAGGAAGTGCTCAGCCTGATGGGCTACTGACATGGCCGCCCCGGTACCGGTCATGGAGATGGATGCGCTGCAGCAACTCCTGCTCGGCGCTTTCCCGGTCGAGGTGCATGGACGCCTCGGCCGCGTGGTGGATTTGGTGCCCGGACGCCTGCGGATGCGGCTCGATCCTGGGCCTGAAAGCCTGCGTCCGGGTAACCTCGTGTCCGGACCCACGCAGATGGGGCTGGTCGACGTTGCGGCCTATGCCGTCGTCCTTGCGCATATCGGGCCGCAGCCGATGGCCGTGACGAGCAGCCTCACCATCAACTTCCTGCGTGGCGCCACGCTTGCCCCCGTCTTCGCCGAAGCCGTGCTGCTGAAACTGGGACGCAGACTGGCGACGATCGACGTGCGCCTCTGGCAGCACAATGCAGATACGCTCGTCGCGCAGGCTACCGCGATCTACGCGCTACCAGCCTGACCGTGTGGAAATAAAATAAAACAGCGCAGGCATTTGGCGGACACTCCTGCTGACCATTCGCTGTTCCCACAAAGAGCCTGCAACGGCCTGGGAAGGAGCAGAATGATGAAGGCAGCCGCACGCATTACCCTCGTTTTGGTGACCGCAGGAATCGCAGTCGCCACCCCGGCCAGCGCGGCTGAGCCCGTCGTGCATGAACGCGTGATAGAACACGCCTCGGGCGCCGTACCGACCACTTGGGTTGGAACGCCCGTCGTCACCGCGCGTCAGGTCGGTTCACCGGGGGCGGCGGGGCGGCCGGCAAGCCTTCGCTGCATCTGGCGGGTCGACCTCGAAATCGTGCGGACAGCGCGGATGACGTCGGGAACGTCGCTCAACTCGACCATCCGATCGGCGAATGTGTTCCAGACCGTGCGACCGGGATGGTGTGCCAGCGAGAGGAGTGCCTTCGCCGGGAAGGCCGCGGCGCGCGACGGCGCGTTGCAGGCCCGCTTGCGCGATCACGCAACGCAGGACACGAAGGCGGTGATGGCGCAGGCCGATGCAATGGTCCGCGCCACTTCCGCAACGGGATGATCCAATGAAACACGCCTCCGCCATCGCCCTTTCCCTGCTCGCGCTCGGCAGCGCGCTACCTGCCCATGCGCAAGTGGCGCTCAGCGGCGGCATCGAAGCCGCCACCGACGAAGTGCGGCGGGGGATCGGCTGGAGCGATGGCGAGATCACCGGATCGGTCGACGGCAAAGCCGAGATCAGCGGCTTCGACGCTTCTGCCCGCATTGTCGCCCTGCGCGGATCGGATCGCCACGGCGGCGCGGATGCCGTGGGCGATCTTGAGCTTGGCAAGCAGTTCGACGCGGGCGGGTTTTCCTTGCGCGGCTCGGTGATCGGCCATGTGTTCACCGGGGCCGACCGGCGCATGGACTATGTCGAACTGGGCCTTGGCACCCGCTATTCGATCGGACCGATCGACCTCGGGGCCGGCGCCGTGTTTGCGCCGAGCCAAGCGGCGATCGGTGGACAGAACCTCTATCTGCATGCCGATGCGCGCGCAGGTCTGCCCGCATTTCCGGTCAGCTTGTCGGCAGGTCTTGGCTACACCACGGGTAGTGGCAGCTCGCCCCGCGCCGCCCGGTTGAGACCCGGTGGTGACTACGCCGATTGGCGCGTCGGGCTGCAATACACGCAGTTTCCGTTCACCGTGGGGATCGATTACGTCGGCAACGACATCAACCGCGCCAAGGCGGAAAGCGATCCGTCACCCTATGCCGACGGTCGCCACGTCGGCGACAAGGTGGTCGCGCGCATCCGGTTCGGCTTCTGAAGCCGCCTTTTTAGCACCCCGATTGACAGCGGGAAGGCCAAACCTGAATCTGGTGCTCCATGGTTAACCGGGGGCCCGTGATGCAGCGAATGTCCAGACCATCTCTTGCGAGCGCGATCGCGGCATCTCTGATGGCAATCGGCGGGGCGCCGGCGATGGCGGGCCCGCCGCCCGCAAGCCTTCCGGCCTCGATCTACACCGATCCGGCACCCGACCCGACCAATCCAGCGCGCATGGTAGTGCTGCACATCCGCTCGGGCGGGGTCGAGATCAACGGCGTTGCCTACCTTGCATCGGGCGCCGGGAAGCATCCCACGGTCATTGTCTGTCACGGTCTTCCCGGCAACGAAAAGAACCTCGATCTGGCGCAGGCCCTGCGGCGGCAGGGCTGGAACGCCATCACCTTCAATTATCGCGGATCGTGGGGAAGCCCGGGTGCTTTCCGGTTCGCCCAGAACCTCGAAGATGCGCGCGCGGTGTTCGCCTTCGTGCGTGACCCGGCCAATGCCTCCCGTCTGGGTGTCGATCCCGATCACGTGGCGATGGTCGGCCACAGCATGGGCGGGTGGGTCACGGCAATGACCGGCGCGGCCGAGCCAGCGCTCAAGGGGCTGGTCATGATCTCGGCGGGCGATTTCGGTCTTGTCGGCAAGTCACCGCGCGAAGGCAGGGTCAAGCTGATGGCCGACAACAGCGAAACGCTCGCCGGCACCGATCCCGAGATGATGGCCGATGAACTGGCCGCGCACGCCAGCGAATGGGATTACGCGATCAAGGCCGATGCGTTGAAAGCAACACCGCTGCTGGTGCTGACGTCGGACGACGGCCTTGCCTCCCATGGCGACGTGCTGGTTGAGGCGGTGCGCAAGGCCGGCGGGCGAAAGGTCGTGACGGCCCACGTTCCGACCGATCATTCCTGGTCCGACCGCCGGATCGAGCTCGAGGCGCGGGTCATCCGCTTCCTCGAGCCGATCCTCGATCGCTAGCCGATGGTCACCGGCGCGTTGTCTGATCGTACCATGCGGCAACGTCGTCGTGCATGTGCGTCAGTTCGCGTGGATTGAGATAGACCATGTGTCCGCTCTCGTAATAGCGGAAGCTGATGTTCTTTCTGAGCTCCGGCGTCAGGCCCATGTGCGCGACGTCGTACTCGGTGGAGTAGAACGGGGTTGCGGCGTCGAAGTAGCCGTTGAGGAACAGCACCTTCAGATCGGGATTGACACGCATCGTAGAGGCGAGGTCGACGGCCGTGTTGGGCGAGGGCTGGGGGTAGCGGTCACCCGGTGCGCGGTGCTTCCAGTCCCAGTCGAACGAGCCGTCCCGAGCCGATAGCTTGTACGGCATATCTGACTTGTAACCAAGCACTTGTGACGCGTAATTACGGAATCCTGCGAAGTAGGCGCCCGTGATGGCGGTGCTTGCAGGATCGTCCTCAGGGCTGTCGGCATTGGCGTCGGCTACGTTGAGCAGGTAGCGCGTATCGAGCCGGCCGGTGGCGACGCCCCGGTCGCGCAGCAGTTCGGTCTGGAAGTGGCCCAGGCTGATCCTCAGGTTGGATCTGAGGATGTAATCCTCGGACAGCCCGGTGTAGGCCGCCATCTGTCGGGCCACGGCACGCTTTTCCTCGTCCGGCACGGCATCGCCCTTGGCCAGCGCCGCGGCATATGGGCCTGCGACGAAGGCGCGCACATCGGCCAGGAACTGTTCGAGATTGGCCGGACTATTGGGCACGCGGTTGTGATACCAGGCGGTCGCGGCATACGTCGGGAACAGGATCTGGTAGTTCTGGTCGTATCCCGGCTGGCGGACGCCATAGTTCAGGATCGTCGACAGCAGCACGATCCCGTCCACGCTCATGCCGCGCTCTTCGAGCAAGGCGCCCACGGCACCCGATCGCAAGGTGCCATAGCTTTCGCCGAACAGTACCTTTGGGCTGGCCCAGCGGTTGTACTTGTCGACATAACGCATGATGCCGCGGGCAAAGGCATCGGCATCCTGGTCCACACCCCAGAAATCCTTGCCGGTCTTGTCGCCCAGCGGCCGTGACCAGCCCGCACCGATCGCGTCGATGAAGACGAGGTCGGTCTTGTCGAGCAGCGAATCCGGGTTGGGGCGAACGGCGTAGTCGCGCGGAGCGACGTAAACCGGGTCGTTGGTCGCAACCCGGACAGGGGCGAAGCTGCCCATGTGCAGCCATACCGTGGGCGAACCGGGCCCGCCGTTGTAGAAGAACGTGACCGGCCGGTTGCCGCCGCCATCGCGGGTATAGGCGGTGTAGAACATCGATGCGACCGGCTTGCCGTCGTCATCGCGGATCGTCAGCGTCCCGGCCGTCGCGGTGTAGCCGATCTTCGCGCCGCGCACCGTCACGCTGCCCTTGCTGGTGCTGGCCAGTTCCTCCACCGGCGGGCGGACCCAGGCCTTCTCGACGTCGGCCTTCAGCGCCTCGGCGCGGTTCTTGGCGTCGGACTTGGTGTCCGATGGCTTTTCCTGGGCAAGGGCGGGGGTCAGCAGGGAAGGGGTGAGGGCAGAGGCGGCAAGCGCTGCTGCGGCAAGCAAAGATCGCATCACAGGTCCTTGATATGTTTATCAAAGTTCCAGCCATGACGGGCTGGTCATGGTGCGATGCTTGGCTTCGGCGGGTTACAATTGCAACCGCCTTCTAAAGTTTGCGGTGGGGACGAGCGGTCTCGCCCCCACCGCACAACTTGTCAGGGCTGCGTCAGAGCTGTTCGAGCATGTGCTCGGCCGAGGAGACCTTGAAGTCGCCCGGAGCTTCGACGTTCAGCTGTTCGACAACACCGTCGTTGACGATCATCGAGAAGCGCTGGCCGCGGGTGCCCAGGCCAAAGCCCGACCCGTCCATGGTCAGGCCTACGGCCTTGGCAAAATCGCCGTTGCCGTCGGCCAGCATGGTCACGTCGGCCGAACCCGAAGCAGCGCCCCAGGCCTTCATCACGAACGGATCGTTGACAGCGGTGCAGGCGATCTCGTCGATGCCCTTGGCCTTGAGATCGGCGGCCTTGTCGACGAAGCCGGGCAGGTGCTTGGCCGAGCAGGTGGGGGTGAAAGCGCCGGGCACCGAGAACAGGGCGACGCGCTTGCCGGCGAAGTATTCGGCGCTCTGCACCGCTTCCGGGCCTTCCTGCGTGGCCTTGACCAGCTTCACGTCAGGCAGCTTGTCTCCAACCGAAATCGTCATCCCCATTTTTCCTTTCCTGTCGAACTTTGCCAAGTTCGCGTGTGTGAGCGATGTGGATATAGGCCGGGGTTGTGACAGCGCAACTGCGTGGTCAGCGTGAAGGAAGATATAAAGCTTTCTTTATATCGCCATTGCGCGCGCTGCCGCGAACGATTAAGGCGCGAACCCATGGTGCCTGTCCGAGGGATGGGCGATGCAAATCTGCTTTCAGGAGACAGCCGCGTGGCCACCCCCGCCCCCCAGACCGCCCAGAACGACTTCGTGATCGCCGACATCGGGCTTGCCGACTTCGGCCGCGCCGAGATCGCCATTGCCGAAACCGAGATGCCCGGCCTGATGGCCCTTCGTGCCGAATACGGCGCCGCGCAGCCGCTGAAGGGCGCGCGCATCACGGGATCGCTGCACATGACGATCCAGACGGCCGTGCTGATCGAGACGCTGGTGGCTCTGGGCGCCGACGTGCGCTGGGCCACCTGCAACATCTTTTCGACCCAGGACCACGCTGCTGCGGCGATTGCGGCCGCGGGGATCCCGGTCTTCGCCATCAAGGGCGAAAGCCTGGCCGATTACTGGGACTATGTCGGCCGCATCTTCGACTGGGATGACGGCACCGGCCAGACCGCCAACATGATCCTGGACGATGGCGGCGATGCCACGATGTTTGCGCTGTGGGGCGCACGTGTCGAAGCGGGCGAGGCACTGTTCGAACCGAGCAATGCCGAGGAAATCGAGTTCGTCCGCGCGCTGAAGGAATTCCTCAAGCGCAAGCCCGGCTACCTCACCGCGTCGGTGAAGGCGATCAAGGGCGTGTCCGAAGAGACCACCACGGGCGTCCATCGCCTGTACCAGATCGCCAAGGACGGCAAGCTGCCGTTCCCCGCGATCAACGTGAACGACAGCGTGACCAAGTCGAAGTTCGACAACCTGTACGGCTGCAAGGAATCGCTGGTCGACGCCATCCGCCGTGCAACCGACGTGATGCTGGCGGGCAAGGTCGCTTGCGTCGCCGGTTTCGGCGACGTGGGCAAGGGAAGTGCCGCGTCGCTGCGCAACGGCGGCGCCCGGGTGATGGTCACCGAAGTCGATCCGATCTGCGCCCTGCAGGCGGCCATGGAAGGCTATGAAGTTGTGACGATGGAGGAAGCGGTGACCCGCGCCGACATCTTCGTCACCGCCACCGGCAACGAGGACGTGATCACCGCCGAGCACATGAAGGCGATGAAGCCGATGAGCATCGTGTGCAACATCGGCCACTTCGACAGCGAGATCCAGATCGCCGCGCTGTCGAACTACAAGTGGACCGAAGTGAAGCCGGGCACCGATCTCGTCGAGTTCCCCGACGGCAAGCAGATCATCATTCTTGCCAAGGGCCGCCTGGTGAACCTGGGCTGCGCGACCGGTCATCCGAGCTTCGTGATGAGCGCGAGCTTTACCAACCAGACGCTGGCGCAGATCGAACTGTTTACCAAGAACGGCGAATACGAGAACCGCGTCTACGTGCTGCCCAAGCATCTCGACGAAAAGGTCGCTGCGCTCCATCTCGAAAAGCTGGGCGTCAAGCTGACCAAGCTGTCCGACAAGCAGGCGGCCTACATCGGCGTAACCTCGCAAGGGCCGTTCAAGCCGGATCATTACCGTTACTGACACCTTATCCGCCGCCAGCGTGCGGACCGATACCGGAAGGGGCTCCGCAGCAATGCGGGGCCCCGTCTTGCATGCGGCGGGGCCGTTTTGCGCAAGGGCCGCACGTTCCGCTGCAATTCGGCGTCTATCCCGGATTGCATTGCAGGAAGGCGCCGCTTAGCGATGGAACCAATGTTGCTTAACCACACCGCGCTGGTCGTCATTGCCCTTTTGCTGGCGGCTTGGACGTTGGCGGCGCTGTGGGCGATCGTGGCGGCGCGGCAGAAGCTGCGCAAGGCCGATGCGGCACAGCGGCTTGCACGCCGGCTGTCGCGCATGGTCGAGGAAGCGCCTGCGCTGCCGTTGCTGGTGCGCGCCGACGGCCGGATCGAGGGCCCTTCGCGGCTGGCGGGCTGGCTCGGCCTGGATGCGATGCCCCAATACCTGAGCGAGCTTGACGGCGAGGATCGCGGCTTCGACGAGGTGCAGCTTTCCAAGCTGGGCGATGCGGTGCGCCGTGCACAAAGAACCGGAGCGCCGTTTCGCCTCGCGCTTCATCCGCGGGGCGGGCGCAGCCTTGGGGCGACCGGGCATCTGGCGGACCCGCAGATCGCGCCGGGTGGCGCGGCGGTTGTGTGGTTCTTCGACTTTTCCGAAAGCGAGGAAGAGCTTGGCCGCCTGCGGGCCGAAGCGCAGCAGGCGCGATCCGATTTCGCGGGGCTTTCAGGCCTGATCGAAGCGGCGCCGCTGCCGATGTGGTTCCGCGATGCGGGAATGCAGCTGCGGCTGGTCAACAGCGCCTATGTCAAGGCAGTGGGCCTGCGCACGGCGGAGGACGCGGTGGCGCAGGGGGTAGAACTGGTCGAACCGTCCGACGGGCTGACCGCAGCGCAAGTCGCCAAGCAGGTCCATGCCCGCAAGCAGGCAGTCACGCGCATCGTATCGGCAACGATCGGCGGTCAGCGCCGATCGCTTCGGGTTTCGGATCTGCCACTCGGGGACGAGGGTGTTGCAGGCTACGCCGTCGATATCGAGGAAATGGAGGAGCTGACCCGCCAGTTCCGGCGTTTCCGCGATGCTCAGAGGCAGATGCTCGACACCCTGTCGGCCGGGATTGCGCAGTTCGACGACAAGCGGAACCTGGTCTTCGCAAACCAGCCGTTCCTGCGCATCTTCGCCATCCCGCAGGCTTGGGTGGTGGATACGCCGCCATTCGACCGAGTGCTGGACCGCATGCGCGATGCCGGCCGCTTGCCCGAAGTGCGCGATTTTCCCGAATGGCGGCGCGAACGGCAGGGCTGGTTCCTGTCGAGCGCCCCGCGCGAGGAACCGTGGCACCTTTCGGACGGAACCCATTTGCGCGTGGTCGGCCAGCCGATGCCGGATGGTGGACTGCTGATGATCTTCGAGGATCGCACCGAGCAGCTCCAGCTTTCGGCGACCCGCGACACGCTGCTGCGCACCCGCACGGCTACCTTTGACAACCTTTTCGAATCGCTCGCGGTCTTCGGGCCCGACGGCAAGCTGCAGTTGTGGAACCGGCGCTTTGCCAACGACTGGGCGCTGGAGGAGGATTTCCTCGCAACGCATCCGCGGGCCGACGCGCTGCTCAATCGCATCGCCGGGAAATTGAAGCGCGCGGCGCAAGTCGGCGTGCTGGCCGACGTGATCCAGGCCGCCACGCTCGAGCGCAAGGGCAAGAGCGGGCGCATTGCCCTTGGCGACGGGCGCCAGCTCGAATTCGCGGGCGTGCCGCTGCCCGATGGCAACGGCCTTCTGACCGTGCTCGACATCACCGATTCCCAGAAGGCTGAAGCCGCCTTGCGCGAACGCAACGCCGCCCTGATCGAGGCCGATGCGGTGAAGACGCGGTTCATCGCCAACATGAGCTATGAATTCCGCACCCCGCTGACCTCGATCGGCGGCTTTGCCGAACTGCTCGCAGCCGGGATCGCCGGCGACCTGACGCCACAGGCGCAAGAATATGTTGCGGCGATCCTGACCTCGGTCGAGCGGCTGGGCCAGCAGATCGAAAACGTGCTCGACCTGTCGCAGAGCGAAGCCGGAACGCTTCCCATCGCGCAGGAGCAGGTGCCGCTGTTTCCATTGCTGACGTCGGTCGTCCAGGAGCGTGCCGAGAAGATCAATGCTGCGGGGCTTTCGCTCGATCTGCGCGGGAGCGATGCGATCGGGGCGGTAACGGGCGATACGCGGCGCCTGCAACGGGCTTTCGGCGAGCTGGTCGACAACGCGATTGCGGCGACGCCACGAGGGGGCTGGATCCAGATCGACTGTTCGCGTCGCGGCGGAAAGCTGCAGGTCGTCGTTTCAGACAACGGCAGCGGGATGGAACCGACCAAGCTGGCACGCGCGCTTGAAGGGCTGAAGATCAGTGGTGACGGCCGCATGGTCGAGCGCCGCACGGGGCTTGGCCTGCCGCTGGTGCGCCAGCTGATCGAAGCGCATGGCGGCACGCTGGAATTGCTGTCCGAACCGGGCGAGGGCACCAGTGCGGTGGTGACGCTCCCGTGAGCAGGGTGGTGGAAGTGCCGCTGCCCGACCTCGATGCGAGCGCGGCGCTGGCCGACCGGATCGCCGGGCGCCTGCGCGCGGGCGATGTGGTCGCGCTCGAAGGAACGCTTGGCGCGGGCAAGACCACCCTGGCACGCTCGATCGTCGCGGCGCTGGGGTACGAGGGGGAAGTGCCGAGCCCGAGTTTCGCGATTATCGAGGTTTACGATCCGCCTGCAGTGCGCCTGCCGCTGGTCCATGCCGATTTCTATCGCCTGGACGATCCGGCCGAGGCGGAGGAGATCGGGCTCGACGACTATCGCGAAGGCGCTGCGCTGCTTGCGGAATGGCCCGAGCACGCAGGCGGTTTCTCGCATGAGGCGAATTGCCTGACCGTCCGTCTGGAAATGCGGGAAAAGGGGCGCACGGCCATTGTCGAGCCCGGCCCTGGTTGGCTAGAGCGGGGGGCATGGACTTGAGCATTCCCGCTGGCGTCGAACCGTTCCTGGCCTCTGCCGGCTGGGCCGGGGCGGTTGTCGAACCTTTGCCCGGAGACGCCTCGTTCCGGCGCTATTTCCGCATCCGCCGTTCAAATGGCACCGCCATGCTGATGCACGCGCCGCCGCCGCACGAGGATCCCGAGCCGTTCATCCGCGCGGCCAAGTGGCTTGACGCGAACAGCCTCAACGCTCCGCAGATCCTGGCCGAGGAAGCGAGCGAGGGCTTCGTCTTGCTGCAGGACTTCGGCGAAGTGCGGATGCGCGAATACCTCGACGCCTGGCCGCAGGACGAGGAGGAGGTCTATCGCTACGCGATCGATGCGCTGATCAAGCTGCACCGCCTGCCGCCGGGGCCCTTCACCGGCTACAACCTTGCCGAATACCAGCGCGAGGCGCGACTGTTCATCGACTGGTTCTGTCCGGCACAGTCGCTCTACGTCGACAGCCGCGCTTATGCGCAGGCCTGGGAGGAAGTGCTGCTGCCGCTGCTGCCGCGCCAGCGCCCGGGCGTGACGGTGCTGCGCGATTATCATGCCGAGAACATCATGCTCGACGGCGGGCTGCACCGGCAGGGGCTGCTCGATTTCCAGGACGCGCTGACCGGCCACTCGGCCTATGATCTCGTGTCGCTGTTGCAGGACGCTCGGCGCGATGTCTCGCCCGATCTCGAGGCCAAGATGTTCGATTACTATGTCGGTCAGGCACAGCCGGGCGATGACTTCCTGGCGGACTATGCCCGCCTTGGCGCGCAGCGAAACATCAAGATCGTCGGGATTTTCGTTCGTCTGTGGAAACGTGACGGCAAGGCCCGCTATCTCGATTACATTCCCCGGGTGTGGGCGCTGCTTGAACGCGATCTGGCGCATCCCGCGCTGGCGCCCGTGGCGGCGTGGTTCGACCAGTACATCCCGGCCGCGTTGCGTGATCCCGCGGGCATGCTGGGCGGGAGGTTCGAGGTATGACGAAGCCGCTGGCCAGCGACGTGGCGATGGTGCTTGCAGCGGGCCTTGGCAAGCGCATGAGGCCGCTGACCGCCAGCCGGCCCAAACCGCTGGTGCGGGTGGCGGGCAGGCCGCTGATCGACCATGCGCTCGACAAGCTGGCCGAGGCGGGCGTGGCGCGGGCGGTGGTCAACGTCCACTACCTTGCGGACCAGATGCGCGCGCATCTCTCGCACCGCAGCGGACCGGCGATCACGATCTCGGACGAGACCGAGCAGTTGCTCGAGACCGGCGGGGGAACGGTCAAGGCGCTTGACCTGATCGGCGCGGACACGTTCTTCAGTCTCAACAGCGACAACATCTGGCTGGATGGCCCGCGCAACGTGTTCGCAGCGCTGAGCGATGCCTGGGACGAGGCCAAGATGGATGCGCTGCTGCTGGTGGTAAGCCATGCGCAGGCGTTCAACTACGATGGCGTGGGAGACTTCCACCTGGGGCCGCTGGGCGAGGTCACCCGGCGCAAGCCCGGGCGAGTGGCGCCTTACATCTTCGCGGGGATACAGCTGCTGTCGACGCGGCTGATGCGCGATGCGCCGGCCGGACCCTTCTCGTTCAACCTGCTATGGAACCGCGCGATCGAAGAGGGGCGGCTGTTCGCGCTGCCGCACACCGGGTTGTGGTACGAAGTCGGCGCGCCCGCGATGATCGCGCCGACCGAGGCCGCGCTCACCGGCGGTTGACGACAGGTGGCTGAGGGCCGCCCTTCGGTCTATTCGATCGCTGCGCACCGGGGCTTTGCCGATGCGCTCGTCGCAGGGCTGATCCCGCGTTATCGCGAGGAAGGGCTCGGTCTTGCGCGGCTGACGCTGCTGCTGCCGAGCAGGCGTGCGATCCGGACCGTGACCGAGGCGTTCGTCCGCGCGAGCGGCGGTGGGTTGCTGCTGCCGCGCATGGCGGTGGTGGGCGACCTCGATCTCGATGAAACGCTCGGGCCCCTGCTCGATCCGATCGGGGCGGGGGCGGACATCCCGCAGGCGGTCGATCCCGTGGTGCGCCTGCTGGCAGTAGCGCAGATGCTGCGCGAGGAGCTGGGCGATCAGGCGCCGGGCGAAGCCGGGCTGATGCGGCAGGCGCGGGTGCTGGTGCAAAGCATGGACCGGCTGGCGGTGGAGGGGGTTTCCCCGGGGAAACTTCTTGACCCCGAAGTCATCGGACTGGTTGGCGACCTGTCAGAGCACTGGCAGGAAAACACGCGGCTGTTTGCACGGGTGCTGGCGCGCTGGCAGGCCGAACTGGACGGGATGGGGCGGATCGACGCGCCCGAGCGGCGCAACCGGCTGCTGGCGCATGCGGCGCAGCGGTGGAAGGCGAAGCCTCCCGCCCATCCGGTGGTGGCAGCGGGGGTTACGTCGGCGTCCCCGGCGATCGCGCGGCTGCTGCGGGTGGTGGCGGACCTGCCCGAAGGCGCGGTGATCCTGCCCGACCTCGATCTCGCGCTCGACGCGGACGTCTGGGATGCGCTGGGCGTGGCGGGTGCGCCCGAAGAGCCGGGCGGGCCGCCGTTCGGGCGCGGCGACGTGACGACGCATCCGCAGTATCATCTGAAATTGCTGCTCAATCGCATGGGTGTGGCGCGGTCCGAGGTGCAGCCGTGGCACCGCGCCGGGCTTGCGGCCGCGCCGCCCGAGCGCAGCCGCGCGATTTCCAACCTGTTCCTGCCGCCCGAGGCGAGCGCGGCCTGGGTTTCTCTGCCGCCCGAACAGCGCCGGCTGTCAGGCGTGCGGATGATGGAGAGCGCGAACCCCGAGGAAGAAGCGCAGGCCATCGCGGTGCTGGTGCGGCAGGCGCTGGACGTGCCCGAAAAGCGCGTGGCGGTGGTGACGCCCGACCGCGGCCTTGCCAACCGCGTGGTGGGGCACCTGCAGCGCTGGAACATCGGCGCGGATGATACCGCCGGACGGCCTTTACCGCAGACGCCGGCTGGGCGGTTGTTCCTGCAAATTGCCGAGTGCTGGGCCGAGCGCGCTGCGCCGGTGCCGCTGCTGGCGCTGCTCGGCCACCCTCTGGTGCGGCCGCAGGCTCGCGCCAGCTGGCTTGAGCGCGTGCGCGAGCTTGATCTTGTGCTTCGCGGACCGCGCCCTGGTCCAGGCGTCGAAGCGGTGCGCGATGCGGTGCAGGCACAGGGCAAGCGCTATCCCCGTCTGCGCGGCTGGTGGGACGAGGTCGAGGCGCTGCTGGTGCCGATGCTGCTGGTGCATGAGCCTTTGCCGCTGGGCGCCACCCTGGCGATGCTGTCCGAGGCGGCAGAAGCTTTGTGCGGCGAGGGCGTGTGGGCCAATGCCGACGGGCGCAGCCTGGCTGCTTTCGTGGAGCAGTGGAGCGAAGCGGCGGCACGGGCCGACCTGATCGTCGATCCGCTGGAATTGCCGGCGCTGTTGCGCGACGCGCTGGACGAGGTGGCTGTCCGGCCGGCTTATGGCGGTCATCCACGTCTCGCCATCTACGGCCTGCTTGAAGCACGGATGAGCCGGGCCGATCTGGTGATCTGCGCGGGGCTGACCGAAGGCACCTGGCCCGCCGCGCCCGCGCCGGACCCGCTGCTGGCGCCGCCGGTGCTGCGCGCACTGCGCATTCCGGGCGCGGACTTCCGCATCGGTCTTTCGGCGCACGACCTTGCCGCCGCGCTGGGTGCGCCCGAAGTGGTCTTGAGCCATGCCGCGCGCGATTCGGCGGGTCCGGTGATCCCGTCGCGCTTCCTGCTGCGCATCCGCGCCATGCTGGGCCGCCAACTGGTGCGCGAGGACGAGGCCGTGCGGCTGGCCCGTGCGCTGGACCGGCCGGACAAGGTGGAGGGGGCATCGCGTCCCGAGCCCGTGCCCTCGGCCGAGCAACGGCGGGTGGAGATCGCGGTCACCGCGCTCGACCGGCTGCGCGGCGATCCCTACCAGTTCTATGCGCAGGCGATCCTTGGCCTGCGCGCGCTCGACCCGATCGATGCCGATCCGACCCCGGCGTGGCGCGGTACGGCGGTGCACGCGATCCTGGAGCTGTGGCACAAAGCCGGGGGCGTGCCGGGACAGCTGATCCCGCTCGCCGAGCAGAAGCTTGCCGAAATGAGCGCGCACCCGTTCATGCGCGCACTGTGGCAGCCGCGCCTGCTGGCGGCGCTTGCGTGGATCGAGCACGAGCAGGACACGCTGCTGGGCGAAGGGCGCGAGGTTCTGGCTGTCGAAGCCAAGGGCGCCATCCATATCGACGGTGTGCGCATCCATGGCCGGGCGGACCGGATCGACCGGCTGGCCGACGGATCGCTGGCGGTGATCGACTACAAGACCGGAATGCCGCCTTCGGGCCGGATGGTCGAGCAGGGCTTTGCCTTGCAGCTGGGCCTGATCGGCCTGATCGCGCAAGGCGGCGGCTTCGATGGCGTGGCGGGCGTGCCCAATGTCTTCGAATACTGGTCGCTCGCCCGTAACAAGAACCGTGGCTTCGGCTATCGCAGCGAGCCGGTGAAAGACGGCAAGAAGCAGGCAGGCATCCCGCGAGAGGACTTCCTGCCCGAGACCGAACGCTACCTCAAGGAAGCCATCGGACGCTGGATCCTGGGCAGCGAGCCGTTCACTGCGCGGCTCAACCCGGACCTTCCGGGCTACACCGACTATGACCAGCTAATGCGGTTGGACGAATGGCAGGGCCGCGACCTGAAGGGCGGAGGCGCCGCATGAGCAAGGTCTATCCGCTGCAGGGCAACCAGGCGCGCGCGGTGGCGCCCGATCGCACGGTGTGGCTGTCGGCCTCGGCCGGCACGGGCAAGACGCAGGTGCTTTCGGCCAGGGTGCTGCGGTTGCTGCTGCAGCGCGATGTCGAGCCCGAGAACCTGCTGTGCCTGACATTCACCAAGGCGGGCGCTGCCGAAATGGCGACCCGCGTCAACGAGGTGCTGGCAAGCTGGGTACGCCTGCCAGCGACAGAGCTGGCACTGCAACTTAAAGCGATTGGCGCGGGGATTGATCCGGAGACGCAGGCGCGTGCGCGCAGCCGCTTTGCCGCGGTGCTCGATTGCCCTGGAGGAGGGCTCAGGATCGAGACGATCCACGCGTTCTCGCAATGGTTGCTCTCGGCCTTCCCGGTCGAGGCGGGGCTGCTGCCGGGCACGCGCGCGATGGAGGATCGCGACCGCGATCTGCTGGTGCGGCAGGTGCTGGCCGATCTGCTGGTGACCGCGCAGGAGCAGGGCGATGAGACGCTGCTCGATGCGCTGTCGGACTTGTCATTGCGGATGGCGCAGGACCAGATCGAGGCGTTCCTGCTGCGCTGCGCCGGCGCGCGCGAGCTGTGGTTCGGGACGAGCGGCTGGACCCCACCGCTCCGCCCGCGGATCAATCGCGTGCTGGGGCTGGAGGCCGACGAGGACGGATCTGGCCTTGCCGCGATGTGCGCCGACGATGCGTTCGATTGCGCTTCGGTGCGCTGGTGCATGGAGGCCAACGCGGCGTGGGCCACGGCAACGGGCGTGAAGGCGGCCAATGCGCTGGGCGACTGGTTGGCGGGCGCGGCACCGCAGCGGCTCGCGGCGCTCGACCACTTGGCCGAGGTATTCCTGACGAAGGAGGGGAGTCCGCGCTCCTTCACCAATATCGCCAAGAAGCACCCGGAGTACGAGGGCTACGCCAGCCGCGTCATCGCCTGCATCGAGACGGTGCGCGAGCGCAAGGCGCTGGTCGAACTGGCCGCGATGCTCGAACCCGCGCTCACGCTCGGCCGTCGCTTCGCGCTTGCCTGGGACGAGGCCAAGGCGCGCGAAGGGTTCATCGATTTCGACGACCAGATCCGCACCGCCGCCGCGCTGCTGACCGAGAAGGCGAGCGCGGAATGGATCCGCTACAAGCTCGACCGGCGCTTCGACCACATCCTGGTCGACGAGGCGCAGGACACCAATGTGGCGCAGTGGAAGATCGTGCTCGACGGGCTGGTGCAGGACTTCTTCACCGGCGAGGGCCAGCACGCCGAACGCATGCGCACGCTGTTCGTGGTGGGGGACTACAAGCAGGCGATCTTCCGCTTTCAGGGGACGAGCCCGGAAAACTTCGCTGCCGCCAGGGAGCGCGTCGCGAGACAGTTGCGCGGACTGGCCGAGGTACTGGGCGACGAGACGCGCGAGCTTCTGGGGCTTGGCCTGGGGCAGTCCTATCGCACAGCCAACCCCATCCTTGCCTTCGTCGACAGGGCGATCCGGCTGATCGGCCCGGCGCGGTTCGGCCTGCCCGAGGAGCCGGAACCGCATGTCGGCGAGGACCGCCCGGGCCAGGTGGTGCTATGGCAGCCGGTTGGGCTGGAGCCCGGCGCCGAGGGCGAGGACGACGAAGGCGAGGCTTTGGAAGAGGGCGGCTGGTTGTCGCGGCCCGACCGGCTGATGGCGGACCGGCTGGCGCGGCAGATCCGCGCATGGCTGGAAAACGGATTTCCTTTGCAAAAAGGCAGCCATCGTTTGGCGACGCCGGGCGACATCATGGTGCTGGTGCGCAAGCGCAAGGACCTTGCCGGGCTGATCGTGGCGCGGCTTCATGCGCAGGGCGTGCCGGTGGCGGGGGTCGATCGCCTGCGGCTGGGCGCGCCGCTGGCGGTGAAGGATCTGATCGCGGCGCTGCGCTTTGCCGCGCAACCGCTGGACGATCTCAACCTCGCCGCGCTGCTGGTTTCGCCGCTGATCGGGTGGAGCCAGGAACAGCTGCTCGCCCATGGCTATCGCGACAAGGGCGCGAGGCTGTGGGAGCACTTGCGCGAGCGCGAGGGGCCGGAGACCTTCGCGACGATGGAGCGGCTGCGCAGCCTGCTGACCCGCGCCGATTACCAGCCGCCTCACGACCTACTGCACTGGTTGCTGGTGGGCCCCTGGGGTGGGCGCAAGGCGCTGGTCGCGCGGCTGGGCAGCGAAGCCAACGATCCGATCGACGAACTGCTCAATGCCGCGATGGCCTATGCCGCGTCGAACGTGCCGAGCCTCGTCGGCTTCCTGCAGTGGTTCGACGCGGGCGAGGGCGAGCTGAAGCGCGAGGCGGGCAAGCCGGAGAACCTGGTGCGGGTGATGACGGTGCATGGCTCGAAGGGGTTGCAGGCGCCGATCGTGATCCTTGCCGATGCCGCGGACGATCCGGACCAGTCGATCGCGCGCGGCGGTTCGATCGAGGAGGTCGTGCTCGATGCGCGGCGCGAGGTGCCGCTGCCGGCACTGCGGAAGGAAGAGCGCGTCGGGCCGGTGCGCGAGGCCGAGGCGAAAGTCGCTCGCGAAGAGCGCGAGGAACACTGGCGGCTGCTCTACGTGGCGATGACCCGGGCCGAGGAGGCGCTGTTCATCGGCGGCGCGATGGGGCGCAAGCGCAAGGAATTGCCCACCGACAGCTGGTATGCGCAACTTGAGCCGCTGTTCGGTACCGACGGCTGGATCGAGGATCCGCTCTGGGGCGGGCGCAAGCAGGTGGGCAGCCTGCCGCCGATGCCTTCGGGTGTGGCCGAGCCTGCGCTGACAGCGCCGGGGCTGGTGCTGCCCGAGGTGCTGGTGCGGCCGATCGGGCCCGAGCCCAAGCCGCCGCGCCCGCTCGCGCCGTCGTCACTGGGTGAGGACGAGGCGCCCGATCCGCCGGTGAAGCCGGGGCCGGGGATGCTGCGCGCGGCGCAACGCGGCACGCTGATCCACAAGCTGATCGAGCGGCTGCCCGAACTCGCGCCGGACGAGTGGCGCGGCGCGGCGCTCGGCTGGCTGGCGCGGGCGGCGGAAGAGTTCGATGCAGACGAGCGGGCGGGCATGGCAGATGCGGCGATCCGCGTGCTGTCGCATGGCGGCTGGCAGGACGTGTTCGGGCCGGGGTCGTTGGCCGAAGTGCCGGTGGCGGCGCTGGTCGGCACGCGCATCGTCAGCGGCACCATCGACCGGTTGCTGATTACGCCGAAAAAGGTGCGCATCGTCGATTTCAAGACCGGCCGCCGCCCGCCGTTGAGGATCGAGGACATCCCGGGTGCGTATTTGCGGCAGATGGCCGCCTATGTTGCCGCCTTGCGCACGATCCATCCCGGCAAGGCGGTGGAAGCCGCGCTGCTCTACACCCTTGCGCCGGCGCTGTTCGTCCTGCCCGATGCGCTGATCGAGGCGCAGAAGCTGGAGCTTGGCCCGAAGTTGGAGCTTGGGGGCGCGCAGGAAAGCTTTGCCGGATGATTGGTTGAAACAGGCCGCCTGCGGATTAGATTGCACACAAACGAAACAGGAGTTCCTTCGATGTCCACCAAAGCCGTGACCGACGCCACCTTCGCCAGCGAAGTGCTGGGCTCGGACAAGCCCGTCCTCGTCGACTTCTGGGCGGACTGGTGCGGCCCGTGCAAGATGATTGCGCCGGCGCTTGAGGAAATTTCCGAAGAACTGGCCGACAAGCTGACCATCGCGAAGATGGACATCATGGAAAACACCGGCGTCCCCGGCGAGATCGGCGTCCAGTCGATTCCGCTGCTGGTGCTGTTCAAGGATGGCAAGCCGGTGGCGCAGAAGCTTGGAGCCGCGCCGAAGAGCCAGCTGAAGGGCTGGATCGAAAGCGTCTTGTGACAATGCGCTGATTGCCGGTTGGCAAGGCCGATGAGGGGTGCAAGATTGCCGCACCTCTCATCGGAGATGCTCAAGTTTATGAAAATTCAGGTTATGCGCCGCCTTGCCATGTCGTCGGCGGCGGCTCTTGCGATTTGTGCGGCAGCGCTCCCGGTTCGCGCCGCGACCGACGGCGACAGCGCCGCGATTGCCCGTATCATCGACGAAGGCATGAACCGCAGCCAGGCGATGACCACCGCTTCTGCGCTGATGGACCGCATCGGGCCGCGTCTCACCAATTCCGAAAACCACCGCAAGGCGGAAGCCTGGGCGATGGATCTGCTGCGCGCACAAGGCGTGCCGACGGTGCGGGTCGAGCCGTTCGATTTCGGCGTGGGCTGGAATCTCGACAGCTATTCGGTGGCGATGGTCAGCCCGCGACGGCTGCCGTTGACGGCGATCCCGGTCGCGTGGTCGCCGCCAACGTCGGGCACGGTGCAGGCGCCGGTGGTGATCGCGCCGATGTCGCGCGAAGAGCATTTCGCGGAGTGGAAGGGCAAGCTCGCTGGCAAGATCGTATTGGTTTCGCTGCCCGGGCAGACCAGCGAGAGCAAGGAGCCGGTTTTCGAGCGCTACACCGACGCACAGCTTTCCGAGCTCGATACCTACACGAAGCCGGTGTTCGATCCAAATGCTGCGGCCGTGCAGGTGCGCAACCGCCGCTTTCAGGGCAAGCTCGCCGCGTTCCTGAAGGCCGAGGGCGCCGTGGCGATGGTCAAGATGAGCTATCGCGACGGGATGCTTGTCCATGGCGAGGGCTATGACTTCCAGCCCGGCCAGACGCTGGCGCTTCCGGCGATCGAGCTGGCGCAGGAGGACTACCGTCGCCTGGTCCGACTGGCCAAGACCGGCGCGGCGCCCGAAATCGCCATCAGCGTTGCCGCCCGCTATGACGAGAGCAATCTGCGCGCCGAGAATGTCGTGGCCGAAATTCCCGGCAGCGACCCCAAGGCTGGTTACGTCATGGCCGGCGCACACTTCGACAGCTGGATCGCGGGCGATGGTGCGAGCGACAATGGTGCGGGCAGCGTGACCGTGATCGAAGCCGCGCGTCTGATTGCAAAACTTGGCGTCAAGCCGAAGCGCACCATCCGCTTCGTGCTGTGGAGCGGTGAAGAACAGGGCCTGCTCGGCAGCCGCGCCTATATCGAGCAGCATCTGGCGACCCGCCCGGTCGATCCGTCGCTCAAGGGCTACGAATCCTATATCGCGTGGCGCAATGCCTATCCGATCAAGCCCAAGGCCGAGTATGGACAATTGAAGGCCTACTTCAACATGGACAACGGATCGGGCCGGTTCCGGGGCATCTACAGCGAAGGCAACCTGGGCGCGGAGAAGTTGCTGAAGGAATGGCTATCGCCTTTCGACATGCTGGGCGCGGACAAGCTGGTGGTGAGCAAGACCGGCGGCACCGACCACGTGTTCCTTCAGGCGATCGGTCTTCCTGGCTACCAGTTCATCCAGGATCCGCTGGACTATGAAAGCCGCGTGCACCACTCGAACCTTGATACGGTGGACCACATGCGCGGCGACGACATGCGCCAGGCCGCGGTGATCATGGCGGGGATGCTGTGGCAGGCGGCGAACAGCGACAAGGAACTGCCGCGCGCGATCCTGCCCACGCAGCCGGTGCCGACTGATCCGTTCAAGGTGCGCGACCCGGCGCAGTGATGGCTTAGTACCCGGCGCTGCTACGCTTGACAAATTGGTCGAACAGGGCGGGCGAAGAGGCTGCAAACAGGCCTTTTTGCCCGTACTGGTCGGTACGATAGGCGCTGCCGTCGGGACGCAGGGCTCGGCCGCCCGCCTCGTTGACGAACAGCACGCCGGCGGCGTGGTCCCAGGGTAGGGTGCGTTCGAACACCGATATGTCGTTCACGCCGAGAACCAGGCGGGGATACTGTTCGGCGGCACAGCGGGGGATATCGACCAGCGTGTAGTGCGGCGCCACCTTGGCCTTCATAGCCTCGCGTTCCGCCTGATCGAGGAACATCAGGGAAATCGCCGCAACCGGCGGTTCCTGACCTGTCGTGCGTGCAGTGACGCGCTCGCCGTTGACGTAAGCACCGGCGCCCTTGTGCGCAGTGCAGAGCCGATCGGACAGCGGATCGTAGATCCAGCCGGAGAGGATTTCGCCCTTGTCGGCCAGCGCCAGCAGCATGCCGAAAGGCGGCTTGCCGACGGCGAAGTTGTTGGTTCCATCGAGCGGGTCGATGACCCAGCAAAGGCTGTCACCTAGACGATCCAGCACGGTCGCATCGGCATGGGCGGCCTCCTCGCCGACAATCGCGGCTTCGGGCAGGAGCCTTGCCAGACCCTCAGCCAGCATCGCTTCGCTTTCGGTGTCGGCGATGGTGACCATGTCATCGGCGGCCTTGGCCACGACCTGATCGGCGGTCAGCTGCTGATAGCGGGCCAACAGCGCCGCCTTGGCCGTCCGCCGCAGGAGATCGGCCACGGCGGTATCGAGTGCCTGGGTCATCGCGAGTCTCACGTAAGAGGGATCATCACCTGCTCGGCATAACCGGGCCGTTCCTTCAGACGGGCGTACCAGTCGGAAAGGTGCGGAAGGCTGGGTCGGGCGATGTCGATCGAGAAGTAGGTGTGGGCATAGACGCCCATCGGAATGTCGGCGATGCCGAAACGATCCCCGGACAGCCATGCGCGGCGGGCGAGCTCGGCATCGAGCAGGGCCATCATCCCTGCTGCGCTCTGGCCCGAAGCGGCGACGGCGGGATCGCTGCGGTCCTTGCCTTGCCGGACGCATCCGAGGAAGGCGTCGCGCTGTGCGTCTGCGAACTGGAACTGCCAGTCCATCCATTTGTCGCCGGCCGCGCGAATGGCCACATCCTGCGACCGAAAGGACGGCGCATGGGCATCGGCGAGATAGCGCAGGATCGCGTTCGATTCCCACAGCACGATGCTCCCGTCCTCGATCGTCGGGACAAGGCGATTGGGGTTCATCGCGAGGTATTCTGGTGTGTAGCCGAACGTGCCGCCGATATCGTGGCGCACGAACGGGAGCTCCATTTCAACCAGCGCCCACGCAACCTTCTTGACGTTGTGCGAGTTGAGGCGGCCCCACAGGATGATGGGATCGCCGGGAGGCCGGGTGGCGCTCACGACCGGTAATCGGCGTTGATCGAGATGTAGCCATGGGTGAGGTCACAGGTCCACACCGTGGCACGGCCATCGCCCAGGCCAATGTCGACCTCGATCGAGATTTCGCGGCCCTTGAGGTGCGCGGCGACTGGCGCTTCGTCATAATCGGCAAGCGGCTGGCCGTCGCGCGCGGCCCAGGTGCCTCCGAAGCCGATCGACAGGCGATCGCGGTCGGCAGGCTCCCCGGCCTTGCCCACAGCCATGACCACGCGGCCCCAGTTGGCGTCCTCTCCCGCGATCGCGGTCTTGACCAGCGGAGAATTTGCGATGGCTAGGCCGATGCGGCGGGCGCTTTCGTCACTGACTGCACCCGAGACGCTGACCGCGATGAACTTCTGCGCGCCTTCGCCATCCTTGACGACGAGATGCGCGAGCTGGCGGCAGATATCATGCAGGGCCGCGGCAAACGCATCGGCGCCGGGGCTGTTCGCGTCCACCAGCAGCGCATTCCCGGCCTGGCCAGTGGCTAAGGCAAGTACGGTGTCGCTGGTCGAAGTGTCGCTGTCGACGGTGATGCACGAGAAGGTGCGCAGGTTTGCCGCCGAAAGGCTTTCCTGCAGGAACGCAGGCGAGACGGCGGCATCGGTAAAGACATAGCCCAGCATCGTGGCCATGTCGGGCGCGATCATGCCGCTGCCCTTGATGATCGCGCTGAACGTGACCTTCGTGCCGCCGATCATTGCGGTGGCGGTCGCGCCCTTGGCAAAGGTGTCGGTGGTGCCAATGGTTCGGGCGGCCTCTTCCCAGCCGCAAGGCTCGGCGACGAGCGCCGCTTCGATCCCGGCGCGCGCCTTGTCCTTGGGCAGGGGGACGCCGATCACGCCGGTCGAGGAGACGAACACTTCCTCTTTCGCGCAGCCGAGCCTGTCGGCCACTTGCGCCATGATCGCTTCGACTGCCTCGCGTCCGCGATAGCCAGTAAAGGCGTTGGAGTTGCCCGCATTGACAACCAGCGCGCGGGCCTTGCCGAGCTTGGCGTTCTGGCGCCCCAGGTCAACTTCCGAGGAGCAGCAGACGTTCTTCGTGAAGACGCCGGCGACTGCCGTGCCCTCCGCCAGTTCAACGTAGGTGAGGTCGCAGCGACCCCAGTCCTTGTAGCCGGCTCGGGCGACCCGCGGGGTGACACCGGCAATGGCGGGAAGCGGGGGGAATGGCGTGGCGAGCGGGGAAATGGCGTCGGACATGACGGTGCGGGTAGCGCGTGGGCGGCCGCTCTTCAATGTACGAACGCAGCGGTAAAACGCGTTTCAAGGTGGACGAGTTGCAATTGCTTGCCTATCTCGACGCGCACGATGCGCTTGCTGCTTGTTCTTCTGGCCATGCTGACCGGCCTCTCGTTGCCCCAGGCGGCGGCGGTGGCAGCTGCGCAATCGGAAGTAGCCGGACAGGGCTTACAGAGCGCGGCCGCAGTCGTCGCAGAGCCGGCGCGAGCAGCCTGCCCGGTACGGGCGCGCGAAGCATCGCCGCCGCGCCGATTTGTGGCGCAGCAGCGCAAGCCGGTGTGGTTGCCCGTGCCGGCACTCGCCAGCGGGTGCGGGTTCGAGCTTTCCGACCGGTCGCGCCAGTAAGGCTGCGCTTGCCCGTTCGCGGGCACCATTCATCGCGTTGATCGTTTGCGCATGCGCCCGATGACCGGCGCCTTGCGCCACCCCATAGACAAGCAGGATTTCCATCATGTTCGGCGCACTCGCCAAGTCCCTGTTCGGTTCGTCCAACGACCGTTACGTCAAGTCGCTCGATAAGCTGGTTCGCCAGATCGCGGCCTATGAGCCCCAGATCAAGGCGCTGACGGACGCCGAACTTGCCGCGCAGACGCCCAAGTTCCGCGAGATGCTCGCCGGTGGCGCGACGCTCGACCAGATCCTGCCCGAAGCCTTTGCCACGGTGCGCGAGGCATCGGTCCGCACCATGGGCATGCGCCACTTCGACGTGCAGATGATCGGTGGCATCGTGCTCCACCGCGGCGAGATCGCCGAAATGCGCACGGGCGAGGGCAAGACCCTCGTCGCGACGCTAGCGGTCTATCTCAATGCCCTGGAAGGCAAGGGCGTCCACGTCGTGACGGTGAACGACTACCTGGCCCGCCGTGACGCCGAGACCATGGGCGTGCTGTACAACTTCCTCGGCCTGACCGTCGGGGTGATCGTGCCCAGCCTGAACGAGGAGCAGCGGCGCGAGGCGTACAATTCGGACATTACCTACGCCACCAACAACGAACTCGGCTTCGATTACCTGCGCGACAACATGAAGCATGAGCGGGGGCAGATGGTGCACCGGCCGTTCAACTTCGCGATCGTCGACGAAGTCGATTCGATCCTGATCGACGAAGCGCGCACGCCGCTGATCATCTCTGGCCCGACCGACGACAAGAGCGATCTCTACGTCGCGGTCGACGCGGTGGTGAAGACGATCGATCCGGCACTGTACGAGGCCGACGAGAAGACCAAGAACATCTCGCTGACGGAAGACGGCGTCGAATGGGTCGAGCGCGCGCTGGAAGGCGCCGGGCTGCTCGTCGGCTCGAACCTCTATGACGTCGAGAACACGATGGTGGTCCACCACCTCGACCAGGCGCTCAAGGCCAACGTGATGTTCAAGCGGGACATCGACTACATCGTCAAGGACGGGAAGATCGTCATCATCGACGAGTTCACTGGCCGCATGATGGACGGCCGGCGCTGGTCGAACGGCCTGCACCAGGCGGTGGAAGCCAAGGAGGGCGTGCGCATCGAGCCCGAAAACCAGACGATGGCTTCGATCACGTTCCAGAACTACTTCCGCATGTATCCCAAGCTGGCCGGCATGACCGGCACGGCGGCGACCGAAGCGCCGGAATTCTTCGACATCTACAAGATGAACGTCGTCAGCATCCCGACAAACGTGCCGGTGCAGCGGATCGACGAGGAAGACGAGTTCTACAAGAATACCACCGACAAGTTCCAGGCAATCGCCAAGCTGATCCGCGAGAAGAACGAGATCGGCCAGCCGGTGCTGGTCGGCACGGTGTCGATCGAGAAATCGGAACTGCTGTCGGAATATCTGCGCAAGGAAGGCGTGAAGCACAACGTGCTCAACGCTCGCTTCCACGAGATGGAAGCGCACATCGTGGCGCAGGCGGGCCGGCTCGGGGCGGTGACGATCGCGACCAACATGGCCGGGCGCGGCACCGACATCCAGCTCGGTGGCAACATCGAGTTTCGCATCGCGGACGAACTGGCCGACGTGACCGACGAAGCCGAGCGCGAGGCGGGCGAGGCCCGCATCCGTGCCGAAGTTGCGGCGGAAAAGGCCAAGGTGCTCGAAGCCGGCGGGCTGTGCGTGATCGGTACCGAGCGCCACGAAAGCCGCCGCATCGACAACCAGTTGCGGGGTCGTTCGGGCCGTCAGGGCGACCCTGGCCTTTCGAAGTTCTACCTTTGCCTCGAGGACGACCTGCTGCGCATCTTCGGGCCGGACACGTTGTTCGCGCGGATGATGAACAGCAACCTGGCCGATGGCGAGGCGATCGGATCGAAGTGGCTGTCCAAGGCGATCGAGACCGCGCAGAAGAAGGTTGAGGCGCGCAATTACGACATCCGCAAGCAGGTCGTCGAATACGACGACGTGATGAACGACCAGCGCAAGGTGATCTACGAGCAGCGGGCCGACATCATGGACGCCGACGCGGTGGGCGATGTTGTGGCCGACATGCGCAACGACACCGTCAACTCGCTGGTTGGCGATGCCTGCCCGCCGGGATCGTATCCCGAGCAGTGGAATATCGAGGGCCTGCGGGCGCGAATCCAGGATGTTCTCGGCATCGACGCGCCGTTCGAAGCGTGGATGGAGGAGGACGGCGTCGAGCCGGAACTCATCGAGGAGCGGATCGCCGCGCTGGCGGAGGCCAAGATGGCCGAGAAGGTGGCCGAGATCGATACCGAGGCCTGGCAGGGACTTGAAAAGTCGATCCTGCTCGAGCGGCTCGACCACCACTGGAAGGAGCACCTGGCGACGCTGGACGCGTTGCGTCAGGTGGTGTTCCTGCGTGCCTATGCGCAGAAGACGCCGATTAACGAATACAAGCAGGAAGCATTCGGCCTGTTTGAACGCATGCTCGATGCAATCCGCGAGGATGTGACCCGCATTCTGATGACCGCCGAATTCCGCATGCGGGCGCCCGAGGAGTTCCAGTTGCCGGAGCTTCCCGACTTCCTGACCAGCCATATCGACCCCTTCACAGGCGAGAACGACGCGCAGGCAATCCCCGGCGCTGCGGCCATGCTGGGCGCCATGGCAGCGCAGGGGCCGGATCAGGCGGCAGCTGCCGGGCAGGCGGGCGACAACCCATATGCGGGTCTCGATATCAGTCGAAACGCCCCGTGCCCCTGCGGTTCGGGCCAGAAGTACAAGCATTGCCACGGCGCACTTGCCTGAAATATCGGCGCGCGACATTTGCTTAGGGTTTGATTTGTTGCTGTAATCGCCGATCTGGCGAGTGGTTGCTACAATCGCTCGCCAAATGGCGTTTGACTCGCGTTGCAGAGCGTTGCTAACGACCCGAAAATAAAACGAAAACGGGCCGCGTCGAATGTTCTGGCGACGACGGGGGCGGCGATGGCCGGCAAGGCGAATGGGTCCGATTGGCTGAAGTGCGCTTCGGTTGGCGGTTTTGGCATGGGCATCGCGGCGTTTTGCGCCGCATTTCAACCTTCGGTGGCGATGGCACAATCGGTGCCGACGACGGCAGGCGTGCCGTCACGCGACCAGCTGCAGGGTGTGACCGGGGAACCGGCCCAGCCTGCGCCACCGCGCCTCAACATCGAAGGCGGGATCGAGCGTTCCAGCTGTCCGCTGGCTGATCCGCAATATGCAGACATCAAGGTCTCGATCAATCACGTCACGTTCAACGGACTGAAGGGGGCAAGCGCCGAGGAACTTGATCAGGCGTGGAAGCCGTTCGCCGGGCGTCCGCAGCCGATCGCGACCCTGTGCGAAATCCGCGACGCGGCTGGCACCATCCTGCGCAACAAGGGCTACCTGGCCGCGGTACAGGTACCCACACAGCGGATCGAGAACGGTGAAGTGCGCATGGAGGTGCTTTACGCCCGGGTCACCGCGATCCGTGCGCGGGGCGAAACCCGGGGTGCCGAGCGCAAGCTGCAGGAATACCTGAGCAAGCTGACCAAGGACGAGATCTTCGATCGCAACGCGGCCGAGCGCTACCTGCTGCTGGCGCGCGACCTTCCGGGCTATAACGTGCAATTGACGCTGCGCCCCGCCGGTACGGCACCGGGCGACCTGATCGGCGAGGTCAGCGTGCTTCGCGTGCCCTATGTGGTCGATCTGTCGATCCAGAACCTTGCTTCGCGGGCAACGGGCCGATGGGGCGGGCAGGTGCGGGCACAGGCTTTCGGCCTGACCGGGCTGGGCGACGTGACGACGCTGTCATATTACGCGACGGCCGACTTCACCGAGCAGCATATACTTCAGGCAAGCCACGAGTTCCGGCCGGGGAGCGAAGGCCTGACCATAGGGGGGCAGTTCACCTATGCGTGGACCAAGCCGGACATCGGGCCCTTGCCAGGCGGGATCGAGCTGAAGGCCCGCACATTGTTCGCCAGTCTTTATGCGCGCTACCCGCTGGTGCGTTCGCAGCGCGCCAATGTGTGGCTTTCCGCAGGGTTCGACCTTGCAAACCAGAACGTCGACCTGATCGGTCCGCTGACCCGCGATCGCCTGCGGGTGCTGTGGAGCCGCCTGGATGTAGATGCGATCGATACGTCGCGCGCCTTGCCCGGGTGGCGCGCCACCGGGTCGGTGGAGTTGCGGCAAGGTCTCGACATACTCGATGCCTCGCATGGCTGTTCTGGCGCCGCGTGCGCTGGGCAAACGCCGATAAGCCGGGCCGATGGGCGCCCTGATGCAACGGTGATCCGCGCCCAAGGCGAATTCGAGAAGGTCGTCGGCAAGGTTTCGTTCGCGCTGCTGCCGCGCGGTCAGTACGCCTTCACGCCCCTGCTGGGCTTCGAGGAGTTTTCGGGCGGCAACTACACCGTCGGGCGCGGTTACGATCCCGGCCGGATCGCAGGCGACGACGCGCTGGGGCTGTCGCTCGAACTGCGTGGCTCCCGCCTGGCCATCGGCCGCGGCGAGGTTCGCGTCCAGCCTTACCTGTTCGGCGATATTGCGTGGGCCTGGAACAAGCACGTGCGTGGGGCGGATCGGCTGATTTCGGTTGGCGGCGGTGTCCACGGTGAACTCGGCGCACGCTTCCGGCTCGACGCAACGCTCGCGGTGCCGCTCGAAGGGACCCGCCTCAATCCCAAGCGCCCGGACCCGCGCTTTCTCCTGACGCTCACGACCCGGCTCCTGCCCTGGAGGACCAACTGATGCCCCGCAACCGCAGCCGTGGCGAACTCGTCGCCGTATCGTCGCTCGCGTTGGCGACCGCACTCGCCAGCGGGGTCATCGTGGCGCACGCCCAGTCGTTCCAAGGCACCGGGGAGGTCGTTGCTGGCTCCGCCTCGATTTTTGCCACGGGCAGTACGACCGACATTACCGTCAGCAGCCCGAATGCGGTGATCAACTGGACCCCGTTCGACGACGCCAACGGTGGCGGGCCGATCGCCTTCCAGCCGCAGGGCACGACGACCACCTTCACCAACAACAGCAGCGCCGTGAGCGACTTTGCCGTCCTCAACCGCATCCTGCCGGCAGATCCGACGCGGGCAATCCAGTTCGACGGGACGGTCATCTCGCAGTTGCAGACCGGCTCGGGAACAGTGCGGGGTGGAACGGTCTTCTTCTACAGCCCCGGCGGTATCCTTGTCGGACCACATGCGGTGTTCGACGTGGGCAATCTCGGCCTGACGACCTCCGACCTGCCCTTTGACCCTCAAAGCGGCGCCTTTTCGACCAATGGCGTCTTTTCGTTCCAGCAATCCCAGGCCGGTTCGCTGATCGATATCGCCCAAGGGGCACAGATCAGCGTTGGCGCGGCGGGGCCGGACAACAATTCCTATCTCGTCATGGTTGCGCCAAGCATAACGCAGGCGGGTGCCATCGACGTCAACGGTTCGGCCGCGCTGGTGGCGGCTGACGCCGCGACCATCGAGTTTTCGCCAAGTGGGCTGTTCAGCATCCGCGTGGACCAGGGCACCAGTGCATCGGGCACGGTACTTGCCAGCTCGGGATCGATCGGTGGCGCTGCGGGAAGCTCCAGCACGTTCGTGCACCGCATCTACATGGTTGCCGTGCCGCGCAACGACGCCATCACGATGGCCATCACTGGCGCCAACTCGCTGGGCTTCGACATTGCAGGCGCGGCCGATGTAGTTGGCAACACGGTGGTTTTGTCCGCGGGCTATGACGTCCAGGGCGGTGTGATCGATTCGGCCGCTTCCGCGGGCGGCGGCAGTGGCAAGACCGATCTCCTTATCGGCGGCCCGATCACCGCCACTTCCGCTGTCGATGCCAAGTCTACGGGTGTCGCATCGGTTTCCGTAAATGCCGGCGAGAGCGCCACGTTTGCATCGGATCTTACGCTGCAGGGTGCCCTGCTGCCGACTGGCAGCCCCGGGATTGCCGCACAGGTGCAGGTTGCAGGCAGTGGTTCGTCGCTCAACGTCGCCGGCAATCTTTCGGTCGTGTCGATCGATACGGCGAGCATCCTGGGCACAGGCGTCAACGATGTGAGCGGGGCGGCTGTCACGGTGGACGGCGGCTCGCTGAGCGTCGGCAATACCCTGACCGTCCGGGCCGACCGCGCGGGGCTGGTGGACAGCCCGCAAACAACGGCAGGATCGGCGACGCTTTTCGCCACCAACAACGCGCAGGTTTCGATCGGCTCGGGCCTTCAGCTCAGCGCCAATGGCACCGGATCCTCGCCCAGCAGCGCTGCAGCGGCGGGCAACGGGCAGGGGGGCGTGGCGCAACTGTCCTACGGCAATGGGGCGAGTGTCTCGGCAGGCTACATCGATATTGCCGCTGAGGGCGTTGGCGGCGAGATTTCAAGCGGCTATGCGGGCGGCAACGGCCTTGGCGGAATGGCCAGCATCGATGCCTTCACAGGGGGTGGTACGCTGACCGTGGGCGGTAGCGTGCAGATTACCGCAGGCGGCACCGGCACATTCGGATCGGATTGCATCAGCTGCACCATCGAAGGGGGCAGCGGAACCGGCGGGACCGCGGCATTTTCCGTGTCGGGGGTTCAAGCCCATACGGTGAGCATCGGTTCCGATCTGACCATCGCGGCCAACGGCCTCGGTGGCGATGCGGCGACCGGCAATGCGGGAAGCGGTACGGGCGGTACCGCGAGGCTATCGACGAGCGGTCCGGCAATCACGTTCGATGTTTCGGGATCGACTCTTGTGACGACGGACGCATCCGGCGGAGAATCGCTCGGCACGTCGACTTCGGGCGCGGGTGAGGGTGGTCTCGCTCAGGTCATCAACAACGGTGCGGCGCTCAGTTCCGGGGCGTTCACGGTCAGCGCTTCTGCACAGGGCGGAAGAAATATCTCGGGCGGATTTGGCGGGGCCGCCACCGGCGGTGATGCCCAAATTCGCATAGGTACGGGCGGAGGCTCGATTATTTCCGGCGCGGTCAATATCACAGCAATTGCCGATGCCGGCGGTGCGGGCGAAGGGTATGTCGGGATCGGCGGAGACGGTCAGGGTGGCGCGGCGACGCTGGATATCGTGGCCGGGAACGTGGACTTCGATTCCCTCGTCGCGGACGCCACTGGCAATGGTGGCCCAGGGGCCGAGGGCGCGGGTGACGGCGCGGGCGGTTTGGCGGCGATCCGCGCCACAGGCGGCACTGTCACGATCGGGGGTGACGTCTCGATCCTTTCGCTCGGGCGAGGGGGCGTGGCCGACAGCGGCGGACTTGGCACGGGCGGGGAAGCGCTGATCTCTGCGGAGGGTGCCACCCTGACGTTCGGGGGCAGCGACGGACTCGTCACGATCGATGCCAGCGGCACAGGCGGCTATGGTCATGTCTCTTCCGGAAGCGGCACGGGTGGTTATGCCCACACGACCGCCAACAACGGAACGATCGCCTACAACTTCGGGCTCGTGCTGGAGGCCTCCGGCCGTGGCGGCAACGGCATCGACGGTATTGGTGGCAATGGGGGCGATGGCGGCGTCGGCACCGGCGGAACGGTGCTGCTCGATGCCCAGTCCAGCAATCTGGGGCCGTCCTCGATTACGGGGACCAATTTCACGCTCGTCGCGGGGGGCAGCGGCGGTCGGGGTGGGGCAGGCGCCAACGTGAGCGTGCCGGCCGGCGTCCTGACGCCGGGCGCAGGCGGGGGCGGCGGCAGCGGTACCGGGGGCACCATCGTGGTCAACACCGGCGTGGGCAACGGCAGCTTCACGCCCGACGTGCTGACCGTGGACGCTTCGGGCTACGGTGGCCTTGGTGGAAACGGCGGTGACGGCGATTCGATCAACGGACCTGCGGGCGGAAACGGCGGCGCGGGTGGCGCGGGCACAGGCGGCAACGTGCAATTCGACAGCAACGGGGCGCTGGGAAGCGGGACGCCTTCAGGCAAGCTGCTGGCCGGCAGCCTATCCGTCTCTGCGACTGGCTCTGGCGGTGCAGCGGGCGCCGGTGGTGCAGGGACAAGCGCGGGGACTTCGGGCAACGGCGGCAGCGGCACCGGCGGCGTAATCACGCTGAAGGCCGACCGCGGCGGTTCGCTGTTCCAGGTCGACGGCAATACGGTCCTGCTGACCACCGGAACCGGCGCTTCGGGATCGGGAACGGCGATCGGCGGCGCGGGCACCGGTGGCAGCATCGTTCTGGTTTCTCAAGGGGCTACGAACGGCAACCAGATCAAGCTGGCCAGTCTTTACGCCGATTCGGGGGGCGTCGGTGGCAATTCGCTCACCGGCGATGGGGGCACAGGGACAGGCGGATCGGTGCAGCTGCTCGTCAGATCGGGCCTTGTCCTTTCGGCCAGTACGATGACCTTGCGGGGCGCGGGCTTCGGCGGCAGCGCCGATGGCGCTTACACCGGCGGCAAGGCCTATGGCGGCAACGTCAATGTGGAAGCCCACACCGGGTCGACCCTTGTGGTCACCGGAGGGATCACGCTCGATACCGGGGCCGTCGGCGGAGACAACATCTCGCTGGGCGGTAGTGGCGGCGATGCGGCGGGCGGGACGTCTGCGTTGCGCAGTGTTGGGGGCGCGATCACGATCGGCGCGGAAGCTGTTGTCGGCGCGAACGCGTTTGGCGGTACCGGCTACCAGTTCGATGCCGCGGGCCATGGCGGCGCTGCCAGCGCTGGAGCAGCGTCCATCAGCGCCGGTAGCGGACAGGAACTGGGCAACGGAGGCTCGATCGACATCAGCGGTCCGGCAAGCGTCACCTCCTATGCCTCGGGCGGGGCGGGCGGTGCTGGCGGCAACGCAACTTCGGGGGCGGCAGGTGTCTATGCTCGCAACGGCTCGGTCGTCATCAATACGCTGCTGGTGGATACACGGGCTCTGGGGGGCGCCGGCGGTTACGGTGGAGCCGGTGGTTCGGCCAACGCGGGCGCGGCGACCATTTCGGCGCAGAACGCTATCGCCGGGATCGGCAGGATCAACCTGACATCGGCAACGGTCCTCGCCGACGGGATCGGCGGTGCAGGCGGTGACGCGCCGGGCGATACCGGGCCGACCGGCGTTGGCGGGAACGGCGGCAGTGGCGTCGGGGGCAATGTGCTCGTGCTGGGCAGTGCCGGAAACGGCCAGCTCACCGTAGGTTCGCTGTTCGCCAGCGGCAACGGGACGGGCGGTGTCGGCGGCATCGGCGATTACAACGACTTCAGCACCGGCGGGCCCGGCGGAAGCGGCGGCAACGGCACCGGCGGCTATCTGCAGATCGGCACTGAAAGCGGCATCGATACCGGTTCGCTCAACATCGGCTTTGCGCAGTTTGGCTCGGTCAGTGCAGCAGCGAATGGTTCGGGCGGCAACGGTGGCGCGGGGGGCGTGGGCTCGCAGGGGAACGGCGCGGGCGGCAATGGCGGCAACGGCACCGGCGGCAGTGCCGTGCTGCTGGTCCGCGGATCCAATGTCACGCTGACGGCGAACGGCTCGTTCGACGCAAGCGCCTACGGCGGCAATGGCGGCAACGGCGGTACGCAGGGCAATGGCGGCAATGCTGCGGCAGACGGTGCGGCGATGCTCGTGACCAGCCGTTATCTCGTCGATGCCCAGCGCGGATCGGTCAATGCGCAGAACCTGACCTTTACGGCCACTGCTTCCCAAGGGCTTGGCGCGGTTGACGGCACTGCCTCGTTCCTGGGCCAGCCGCTCAGCCTCGACGTGCGCAACAGCGATGTGACGGCGCAGTCGATTTCCATGACGGCCACCGGCCCGGCCCAGACCGGGGTCCTTCCTTCGAAGATCAGTATCGTCAACGGCAACGTGTCGCTTACGAACGGCTTCCAGTTCATCACGCCGGGCGAAATCTCGGTCGCGCTCGATGGCAGCAGGCTGACCGCCGACCACGCCCGACTTGAAGCCGGAAACTGGGTGGAATCGGGCGTCGCCGTCACGACGCCCGGATCGATCGAGGCGGTAAACGCGCTCATCGTCTCAAGCCAGGGAGACATCATCGGCGATGTTTCGTTCAAGGCGGGCTCCGGCATTCAGGTCAACGCGTCCGGCTTGATCCGGTTGTTCGATCTGGATGCGACGGGCGATCTCGACGTCTCGGCCGGCGGCACGATCAGCCTGCGCAATCTTGCGGCGACCGGTCTCGTTTCGGTCGTCGGCAATGGCGCGGTTGCCCTCGGTTCGGTCGATGCGAACAATGCTGTCAGCATCTCCTCGGCCGGCACGCTTGGTATCAGCGGGTCGGTGACGGGCGTCGACCGCGTGGCGCTGGTGTCCAGCGGCGCGCTGACCGCGCATGATGTGACGGTGCTCGGCTCGAGCAATCCGTCGTCGCTGCGCGAGCTTGTCGTGCAGTCCGATGCGGCGGTGACGCTGGGCAACACGACTGCCGGATCGACGCGACTGTTCGGCGCAGGTACGCTCAACGTCGGGACCTTGACCGGCACCGACATCGCGCTGCTGGGCGGTGGCGACATCGCGCTGGGTGGCGCGACAGCATCGGGCCGGCTGCTGCTCGCCGACTATGCCATGGCCTCGGCCGGCGGTTCGCCGCGGGGCGCGAGCTACAACTACGATGCGCTGTTCACGGCGAGCCCGGTGCGGGCGAGCGGTGCGATAACCGCGACTGGTCCATTGGCGGCGGCTTCGTTGACCGCGACGACCACCAAGGCGCTGCAACTTGGCGCGGTCCAGACGACGGCGGCCAATGGCACGCTGGTGCTGGACGCCGGTGGAGCGGTCACGTTGGGCCAGGTCACGGCTGCCGGAACGGCGACCATCACAAGCGGCGGGATCCTGTCCGCGAGCAGTGTGGCCGCTGGCGGCGACCTTGCGCTCACCGCGACTGGAGATGTGACCACCACAAGCAGCACATCGCCGGGTCTTGCTGGAGCGGTGCAGGCGGCGGGAGCGGTGGCGATCACCAGCAGTGGTGGCAACATCACTGTCGGCAATGTGTCTGCGACGGCGGGCGCGATCAACCTCGCGGCAAAAGGCGCGCTCGCGAGCGGCGACCTGACCGGGAGTGGCGGAGTCCGCGCGACCGCGGGCACCACGGCGATCGTCGGTAACGTTGCAACTGCGAATGGTGACATCACGTTGAGCGCGAGCGGAGCCTTGTCGGCCGCGACACTGTTGGCCGGTCGGGGCGCGATCACGCTGGACACCAGCGGCACCGCCGATGTTGGCGCGGTGACCGCCTATGGGTCGATCGTGGCGAATATTGGCAGCAATGCGCGCTTTGCCAGCCTGTCGAGCCAGAATGCCGGCGTGCAGGTGCTTTCTGGCGGTACCCTCTCGTCGGGCCAAGTTTCCGCGAGCACCGACATTGCGCTTGTCGCCTCCGGCGATCTTTCGCTGAGCGACATCGTCGGCCGGGATATGGCGCTACTCGCGAGTGGCAACGTCGTCGTCAATGCAGTGGTGTCGGGCAGCACCATGATCGGGTCCTCATCGATACTGGCTGCCGGAACCCGGGCAGGATATATCGACGTCTCGACGCTCACTAGCGCTGCGCCTGTCCGGGTTGGCGGCTCGATCGTGATGGCCAAGGCATCGGGCGGGCGATTCTCGGCGGCCTCCACGGGCAAAGCCGAGCTCGGGCAGATCGACATGTCGCAATCGATCGCTGTGGACAGCGGCGGCACCGCGATTATCAACGCGCGCTGGGCCGCGCCTTCGATCACGGTTTCGTCCAACTCCATCGCGATCAACACGGTTGCCTCCAATGGCGAGCCGCTGGGGCTCGATGCCGGGACGACGGGCGCGATCCTGTTGCGCTCGCTGAGCCAGGACGGCGTCACGCTGGGCGACGGGTTCGGTGTCACCGAATGGACCCTTTCGTCGGCCGAGTGGGCGCTTATCCGCAGCGGTTCGGTGACGGTCCGGGGGCTGGATGGCCAAGCAGCGGTGGACCTGCATATCGGCAATCTTGTCATCACCGGGCCGATGGCCGGGAGCACGATCGACGATCCCAACGGCACCGTGCGCTTCGAGACGGTAAATGACGCCGGGGTCATCTCGGGCGGGATCCGCATTCTTGGCAATGTGGCTGCCAGAGGATTCCTTTCGACCAACGCGCTGGAATTCGCCACCGGCCGCTTCGAACTTGATGCGGCCACCGGATCGCTGGCGATCTACGGCAGTGGCACCACGCTGACGGGCACGTTGCGCATTTCCGCGGACGGGATCCATGTTGCCAGCGGCACCATTCTCGACAAGCTCCAAGCCGATATTGCCTACGCTGGACTGGAGGCCGATCTTACGCAGCCTGCCTCTGTCCAGCGGCCTGATGGTGTTCTGTCTGCGGCTGCCTTCGACTTCACTGTCGGTCGCAGCCTTTATGTCCAGAACACGGGGACGACCGATATACCGGCAGGTTTCCTGACGGCTGCGGACGGCTTCCGCATCGGGCCGGCCGGGTCGATTCCTGTCAAAATGATCGTCAACGGCGCGTTTCTCGACGGGGCGAGTGTGGTTACCGGGAAGGATGCTTATGCGGTGTTCCGGCAGACCCACGCGCAAATTGGCTTCTTTGACGCGGGAAGCAGTGTGGACGGCTGCCTGATTACGGTGACGGCTTGCGGCGTAACGACGGTGGATGTGCCCATTGAAGTCGTCGGGCCGACGGTTTCGACGCAGATCCAGCTTTTGGGCCAGGCCGGGCTGGGCAACACACCGGCCTTCGACGGTGGCCCGGGCGATTTTGATCCGGCCAACGCGACCAGCGATCCGACAGAGGAGGAGCAGCAGGCTGCGAACGAAGCTGCCGGCGCGCCGATCGCGCCGCCGACGCCGCTGATCGACATTCGCCCGCTCAACCCGCCGTCTCATATCGAGGAGCCGGTCGCCGGCAGTGGGAACCCGGCATTGGTCGGATCGCCGGTCAACGAAAACAGCGCCGAGGGAGGACTGTGATGCGCGCGCGACTTCTCGGGACGAGCCTTGCTGTGCTCGCGCTGGCCATGCCTGCAATGGCGAGTGCCAAAGCCCCGCCGCTTTCGATCCGCAATTCGTTTCGGATCGGTTCGTCGGGCGTGATGTGCACCGCGCAGAATGCGCCGGCCGATGCGCGGATTTCGGGCATGTTCGACCGTTCCTATCGTCTGACGTGCCGCGATGCAGCCGGCGCCGTCGGGTCGCTGATTGCGGTTCGGCGAGAGGTCGCGCCGGCGATGGAACCGAGCGCGCTGCCCGGCGTGGCACTGGATTGCGCCCAGCCGGGCTCCGCAACGATCGAGGGGCTCGGTGATGTACTGAGCCTTGCGTGCAGGGATCCGCGTTCGCGCGTCGATTACCGCCGCTATCTCGTCAGGCGCGGGGGTGTTTCGTATTTCGTCGAAGGCCTCGCCGGCTACGACCCCGCGTTGCGGCTTGCGCTAGCAAGCGTCGCAACCGACAGCCCGGTCCCGGGCGAAGTGCGCGTGGCGAGCACCGAGGTCTCGGATCCGGCAGCGTTCGCCCGCGTACAGGCTGGGCAACTGGATCAGTCGGGTGCGCGCGACGAAGGCTATCTGCGCAACAACGGTGGCAGCTTTGCCGAGTCTGCCGAATTCTTCGAGGCGCTATCCGCCCGCGATCGCAAGGGCGATACGGGGGATCTGGCCGAAGCGCTTGCCAACCAAGGACTGCAGCAATCCAATCTCGGCAATTTTGCGGCGGCGAAGCGTCTTTTCGAGCAGGCTCAGTCCGCGCTGGCAGCTGATGATGCGGTGACCCAGAGGCGCCTGCGAAACTATCGTGCGATGGACCTGCTCAACCAGAAGAAGCCCGATGCCGCGCTGGCGCAGCTGGCCAGCCCGGTGCCGCCGGTGTCGGCCAACTTCGATCGCGACAAGCTCGCCATGGGCGAAATCAACTTGCCGCTGTCCGAACAGATCAACCGCGAGAACGACGCCCTGCTGCGCCTGGGTGGCGCGGATCCGGGGCTGACGGCGACCGAACGCGCCGAGATTCTGGATGCGCAGGGCGTGGCGCTTTCGGGTACGGCGCAGCGCTTGAAGGGGAGGTATGCCGATGCGCTGGAGAAACTGGCCGAGGCCGACCGGCGCCTGACCATGGTGCGGGGCGGTCGGGTCGATTCGACCGGCTGGATGCGGTCGGAAATCCAGATCGAGCAGGCGCTGCTGAACGAGGCGCAGGGCCGCAAGGATCAGGCTGCCGCCGATTTCGACCGCGCGATAGCCACGCTGGCTGCGGCATTTCCGCAATCGCCGGCCTTGCTGGCCGCGCAGGCGCGCAAGGCAGCATTCCTGGGCCGGGCCGGCGATGCAGCCGCGGCAAAGGCGCTTTATGCGAGCGTCGTCGACCAGAGCGCGATGGTCAGCGACAGCGGGGCGACCTTGCGCGACATGCTTTCGCCATACCTCGGGCTGCTGGCCAAGGACGGCGACGCGACCAGCGCAGCGTCCATGTTCATCGCGGCGCAGGTGCTGCAGCGGCCAGGCGTTGCACAGACGCAGGCGGTGCTGGCGCGCGAACTGTCGGAAGGCAACGACGATGCAGCCGCCCTATTCCGCCTGTCGGTCACGCGCAGCCGCGATATTGCCCGCACGGATGCGGAAGTGACGCGTCTGAGCGCGCTTGCGACGCCGTCCGCGCAGGAGCAGGCAGCGCTAGCCGCCGCCAAGGATACGCTGGCGTCCCTGCAGCGCGATCAGACCGAACTGGTCAGCAAGCTCGCTGCCTATCCGCGCTACAATGTGCTGGCGCCGCAGCGGGTTACGCTGGCCGAACTGCAGCAGTCGCTGCAGCCGGGAGAGGGCTACTACAAGCTTATCGCGGTTGGGGAGGATCTCTACGCGTTGTTCGCCACGGCGGAGGGGGCGCAGACCTTCAAGCTCGATCTGGACCGTCCGAAGCTTGCCGTGCAGGTCCAAGCCATCCGCGATTCGATCGTAAAGGTCGAGAACGGTCGGCAGGTGAACTACCCGTTCGACCTCGACCGTGCCCGCGATCTCTATCGCACGCTGTTCGGGCCGATCGATCGGCAGTTGCCCGCAGTGAAGCACCTGGTGTTCGAGCCCGACGCGGCCATGCTGCAGCTTCCACCATCGGTTCTGGTGACCGACGACAAGGGGATCGCGGCCTACAAGAAGCGCACCAAGGCGCCCGATGCCGACGCGTTCGACTTCACGGGCATCGCTTGGCTGGGGCGCGGTCGCGAGGTATCCATCGCGGTTTCCCCGCGTGGTTTCCTGGATCTGCGCAAACTTGCGCCCTCGCACGCGACCAAGCCCTACCTCGGCCTGGGGCATAACGCGGTGCCGGCGTTCCGCCCGGTGACCGCCGTTGCCGACGAATGCGACTGGCCCTTGGTGACCTGGCAGCGGCCGATCTCGGCGGATGAGCTTGTCTTTGCCAAGCAGACTATTGGCGGGGCGAGCGATGTCCGCACCGACATGGCCTTCAGCGATTCCGAACTCCTGTCCGACCGGACGCTCGACCAGTATCGCGTGCTGCACTTCGCAACACACGGCCTGGTGACCGCGCCCCGCGCCGATTGCCCGGCGCGCCCGGCGCTGGTGACCAGCTTTGGAGATCAGGGCTCGGACGGCCTGCTGACCTTCCGCGAAATCTTCGATCTGAAGCTCGACGCCGATCTGGTGATCCTGTCGGCATGCGACACCGCCGGCATGGCGACGGTGGCCGCGAGCCGTGAGGCGGGGGTCACGACGGGGGGCAACTATGCGCTCGATGGCCTTGTCCGCGCCTTCGTTGGCGCGGGCGCGCGGTCGGTCATCGCCAGCCATTGGCCGGTGCCGGACGACTTCGACGCGACCAAGCGGCTGATCGGGGGTGTTGTCGGAGCCAAGCCGGGCGAGCCGCTGGCGCAGGCGCTCGAGGAGGCGCAGGTCAAGCTGATGGATGATCCAAATACTTCGCACCCGTTCTATTGGGCCGCGTTCATCATCCTGGGCGATGGTGCAAAGCCATTGGTGCAGGCAGGTCCAGCGGCCACACGGACGGCGGCGCGCTGATGCGCGTCCGCCGCCGCCCCAGCGCGATCAAAACAGCAGCGTGAGGCTGTAGAACAACGCACCGACGGCCGCCGAGGCAGGAATCGTGATCACCCAGGCGACCACGACGTTGCCGGCAACGCCCCAGCGCACGGCTGAGGCGCGGCGCGCGGTTCCGGCGCCTACTACGCAGCCGGTGATCGTGTGCGTGGTCGACACCGGGATTCCGAGCAGCGAAGCGCTGAACACCATGATCGAGCCGCCCAGCGAGGCGCTGAACCCTTGGTGGTGCGACAGCTTGGTGATGCGGCTGCCCATCGTTTCGATGATCTTCCAGCCGCCCGCCATGGTGCCTGCCGCCATTGCGATGTAGCAGCTGATCGCAACCCAGTGCGGCACTGCAAATTCGCCCTTGAGATAGCCGGTAGAGAACAGCAGCACCGTGATGACGCCCATCGTCTTCTGCGCGTCGTTGAGGCCATGGCTTACCGAATAGGCGGCCGAGGACAGCAGGTGAAGCGAGCGGAAGCTGCGCTCTGCTGTCTTGTTGCGTGCCCGCGCGAACAGCCAGCTCGAAATCAGCATGATCAGCATGGACAGGACCATGCCGAGAACCGGAGACAGGACGATCGCGATCAGCGTCTTGTTGAGGCCAGACCATTGGATGCCGGTAAAGCCGGCGTGCGCTACGCCTGCACCGACGATGCCCCCGACGAGCGCATGGCTCGACGACGAGGGAATTCCCTTGAGCCAGGTGACGACATTCCAGAACATCGCGCCCGCCAGAGCGCCGAACACAACGGCGGGAGTGACGAGATCCTTGTCGATAAGGCCCTTGCCGATGGTTTCAGCAACCTTGTGGAGGCTGGGAAACATGATCGTGAGGAAGTACGCGGCAAAATTGAAGCTGGCGGCGAACAGCACGGCGGGAACCGGCTTGAGTAGCTTGGTCGATACCACCGTCGCGATGGAATTGGCCGCGTCGTGCAGGCCATTTAGGAAGTCGAAGGCCAGCGCCACCAGCACCAGTCCCGCGAGCAGGGGGAAAGCTAGCTCGTGCATCAGGCGTGGTCGATCACGATACCGTCGATCTCGTTCGCCACGTCTTCGAACGCGTCGACGATGTACTCGAGATGCTTGTAGATTTCGCGTGCGACGATGAATTTGATCGTGGCGCGTTCGCCATGTTCCTTGAACGCGCGCTTCAGGCCCTGCCGGTGGATTTCGTCGGCGTGATTTTCCATGCGGACGAGCCGCTCGGTCAGTTCGTGAAGGCGCGTGCCGTTGCGGCCCACATCGCGCAGCAGCGGCATGGCTTCCGCAACAAGGCGCGCGGCATCGACGATGATCGCGCCCATGTCCTTCATTTCCTGCTCGAATTCGCGGACTTCGTACAAGTCGATGGCTTGGACGGCCCCCTGCATTTCGTCGATGGCATCATCCATCGCGCCGATCAGGCTGGTGATCGCGCTGCGGTCGAACGGGGTCAGGAAGGTTTCGCGGACGGTGCGCAGCATCTCGCGGATGATCTGGTCGCCATCGTTTTCGCGTTCGATCACTTCGCGGATGTGATCGGCGGAGTTGCCTGTGCCCTGCAGCAGGCGTGCTAGCGCGTCGGCGCCGGTGACAATCGTCTGGGCGTGGGCCTCGAACAATTCGAAGAAGTTACCGGTCTTCGGAAGAAGACGCTGGAACCAAGCGGACATCTGGAAAATCCTCGATTTACGGGCGACTTGCGCCAGCATGCTGGTGCGGCGCGTAGCCGCCTGGAATTCGTTGGGGGCGAAGCTGCGCATCAGTTCGCGAAGGTCAGGCTCGTCGACTTTTTCCGCAGCCTCGGCGAGGGTGAACCAGCGCCGCTCGCGTTGGCTGGCCTCTTTCCAGGCTTCGAGTTCGTCGGTCACGGCAAGCGGGAAGACGTCGACGTCGACCATTAGAGAGGCGCCGCTGCCCTTGCGCTTGCGATAGCGATAGGTACCGAGCGGCACGGGGCAGACCAGCCCGCGTACTCCGGCTTCCTCTTCCGCCTCGACCGCGGCGGCGGCGTGGCCCTCAAGCCCCGTGATCCCGTTGCCCTTGGGAACGACCCAGCGCCCGGTGCCTCGCGACGTCACCAGCAGGACGCGCACGGAGACGTCGGTTCCGCTTCCATCGGTGCGGTAGGGCAAGGCAGCAATCTGCTGAATGGCGGCTCTCCGGGGAAAAGCGGAAGCACCTGACTAAGCCATCCGCACGATTCGCGCGCAGCAAATGACGAGCAGAAAGACCTCTGTCAAACTTTGGTCAAGAATTGGCCGGGTCTTCGTGTTTCCGCGCTATTGCGAAACGCCGAGCGTTGCGAGTGCTTGTTCCAGATCCCGGCAAAGATAAGGCTTGGACAGAAATATCGAGCCGGCGACCGGTTTCGTTTCGTTGCCAGCGTACCCGCTTACGTAAATGACGCCGATCTGGGGGCGCATGTCACGGGTAAGGCGAGCCAATTCCCATCCATCGATGGCCCCGGGCGTTCGAATGTCGGTCAGCAGACAGTGGAGCGGCGTGCCCGATGATATGATGGTCCAGGCTTCCTCACAGGTGTTCGCGGCAATCACATCAAACCCGAGATCTTCCAGATCGGCCTGAGTCATTGCCCGCAGCAGTGGCTCATCCTCAACCAGACAGATTGTAGATGCCATCAGTTCCCCCGTCAGTCGGCATAAACAGGCGCACCGTCGTTCCGGTTCCCGGACTGGTTTCGATTTCGAGGCGGCCGCCCATCTGCTCAACGGAGCCGAACACCTGGCTCAGTCCAAGCCCCGTCCCCTTGCCAACTTCCTTGGTGGTGAAAAAGGGTTCCATCGCCCTTTCAAGTGTGGCGGAATCCATTCCGCAGCCGGTGTCGGCCACGCGTATCTCCACCAGCGCAGGAGCGGCAAGTCGCGTGCCGATGGTGATGGTGCCGCTCACGTCGATGGCATCGCGAGCGTTCAGGCCCAGGTTCAGCAGCGCCATTTCGAGCTGCGAGGCGTCGACAAGGCAGGGCGGCAGATCGTCGGCAAGATCGAGCGCCACTTCGATACGCGGACCCACGGTCTCGTCCAGCAGGTCGGCGGATGCACGGGCGATAGCGTTGATGTCGTGCGGCTGGCGCTGCAGGGGCTGCTGGCGGGTGAAGGCGAGCAGTTGATGCGTGAGCCTGGCCGCCCGCTCCGCGCCCTGTAGGGCGTTACCGATGGCCTTTTCGCCTTCCGGGGTTCCCGTTCCCTTGCGCTGGGCGCGATCGATGTTGCCGATGATCACGCCCAGGAGGTTGTTGAAATCGTGCGCGATGCCACCGGCCAGTTGGCCGATCGCCTGCATCTTCTGCGACTGGCGCAGCATTTCCTCGGCCCGCGCGCGTTCCAGCACTTCCTGCCGAAGCGCCTCGTTCACGCGCTCGAGCTGGGCGGGCGAGGGAATCGCGACAAGATTGGGCAACAGCCGCAGCAGGAGAACCGCCGTGACCAGCGATGCCATTGCGGTCACGACCTTGACCAGCGCCTCCCAGCCGTAAGCAGGGATCCACAGCGTCACGATCGAAAGAACGTGCGTCATCCCGCAGGCCAGGATGGATAGCCCGAAAGCTGCTAGCATCCAGCCGAACTTGATATCGCGCCGCATGGCGAGCAGCCGGAACAGCAGGATCGGTATTGAAAAATAGCAGGCAGCGATGACAGCGTCGGCTGCGACATGGGTCCAGATTAACGCGGGATCCCACAGCAGGCAGTAACCGTGTGGTGCCAAGCCCCTCACTGCAAGGAAAGTTTGTAGGTATTCCAGCACGTTAGTCTCTCCGTCCATGCGACGAAGGCGATGGACCCGAGTCCGATGCGTACGCGAGTTTTGGAAAGGAATCGATGCCTTTGGGGGGCAATCGGCAGGATAGCCCGGACAAGATCGGCAAGTCTGCCAATCGCCCATAACCCTCGCCGGGAGCGAGCAAGGGCGCCCGGATGGGTTCGATCTTTCCTTTCCTACACGCGGCTTCGTTGTTCTGCTTCAGGTGCGCTCGGGGTGACGCTTCGGTGCGGAAAATATCGCGACCCATACGCTCGGTCGTGAACGCTGGCAGATAGGATGGCCGCCGATGTTTAGCCTTTTGAGCCTCGCGCGTTATCGTACCGCGATCTGATTGATGGCGTGCCTTGTGCTTGCGGTCGCGCTGTCCATCGGGCTGCAGCATTCGATCGACCGCGCCGTGAAGGATGATCGCGCGCAATCGGCCGCGAGAGTCCTAGAGCAGGGCAAGCGCGCGGACGATGCGGCGGGCATCGTTTCCGCGTCCCGAGCAGCCAGGATTCAGCAGGAGAACGAAGATGTACGGCAAGCTGCGGCAAGCGGTGATGATCCCCTTGGCGATGGCTTGCGCCGCCTGCGGGCAAGCGCGCATCGGAACGATCAAGCCGCCCGCTGATCTCCTCGCCTGCGCGGACGAGCCCGTGGCACCCGATCTGCCCGGACGCGATCAGCAGGCCAGACGGGACGCGATGACGCTGGAATACATCTTGTCGCTGCGCTCGGCCTGGGGCGATTGCCACAGCAAGCTCTCAGGCATCGCGGCCTGGTCATCGTCGCAATGAGCATGGGAAAAGGCGATCACAGCGTGATCGCGCAGGGCGCACGAGAACGGAAGTTTCTGCTCTCGGCCAGCTTTCCGGATGGAAATGGCTCCCTGAGTAGGATTCGAACCTACGGCCGCTCGATTAACAGTCGAGAGCTCTACCGCTGAGCTATCAGGGAGCAGCCCCGGTTGCCCGGGGCAGGTGGGCGCTAATAACAGGCGATTCCGGTTTGGCAAGCGCCTGATGCGATGTTTTTTCAGACCATGAACTGCTCGGCGAAAATGCGCTCCTCGAGGCTCTGGCCGCGATCGAACAGCAGTGTCAGCCGATTGTCGGGGGCGGCGACCACGCGCACTTCGCTGACATCACGCACTTCGCGCTGATCGGCAACAACCGACACAGGACGCTTCACGGATTCGCGGGCGCGGAACACGATCTCGTAAGTTTCGGGCAGGATCGCGCCGCGCCAGCGGCGGGGCCGAAACGGACTGATCGGGGTCAGTGCCAGCATGTTGGACCCGAGAGGCAGGATCGGGCCGTTTGCCGAGAGGTTGTAGGCGGTTGAACCGGCAGGTGTCGCCACCAGTACGCCGTCGCAGGCGAGTTCGGGAATGCGCACCTTGCCGTTGACCGAAACCTCGAGCTTCGCGGTCTGGCGCGTTTCACGCAGCAGCGAAACTTCGTTGATCGCCCATGACGTTGCTGTTTCGCCGGTGTTCGTCGTCGCCTCCATGCGCAGCGGCGCGACGGCGATCGGCCGCGCCTTCGCAACGCGCTCGGCGATGCCGCGGCTCGACTTGTGCTTGTTCATCAGGAACCCGACGGTACCGAGGTTTAGCCCGAACACGGGAATGTTGGGTCCTTGCTCGAGCATCTGGTGCAGCACCTGGAGCATGAAGCCGTCGCCGCCCAACGCCACGACCACATCGGCCTCTGCGGGCGAAACCCAGTCGTGCAGCTTGCTCAGGGCTTCCTCGGCCTCCTGCGCCCGGTCGGTGGGCGAAGCGAGCAGCGCGAGGCGCTGGCTTTCGGGCATTGGTCGATCGTCCCTGTCTGTCGCAATTTCCGGCGGGTGATATGGAGCGCGCCAAACTGGTGCAATGCCAAAACAGCGAGTTGGTGATTTCAAGCAATTCTTCGCTTATGCGCAGTGCCGATGAAACGGGCTCTGGCTGAATCCGAACGAGACGTCCTGACCGGCTTGCCGGGGGCTGCAGGCGCGCGCGACTGGCTCGATGCAGCGGGCCGCGATGGTTTCGTCCAGGCGATGCAGGTCAGCCTGCAGCGGCTCCAGACCGTCAATCTCGCCTATGGCATGAGCGGTGGCGATCTCGCACTGGTCGAAGTGGCGCAGCGCATGGCCGATTTCGCTCTGGAGGAACTTGGGCCCGAAGCGCTCGTCGCTCGCAGCGGCGGCGCGGAGTTCATCATCGCCTCGCCCTTGCCGTTGAGCAGGGCGCGCTGGCACTGGCTGGCCGAGGCGCTAGGGCAGGCAATCAGCCGGCCGATGACGCTTGACGGCGAAGCAATCCGGCTGCAGCCGCGCACCGCCCTTATCCGCGGCCTGACGGGCGAAGGCGGGGCCGACCTGCTTGACCGGCTCGATCAGGCGAGCCTGGAACTGCTGCGTTCGCCTGCGCGCCGCATCCTCTGGGCCGATGGCAGCCATCCGGCGCGAGGCCAGAGCGCGGCCAGCCTCGAGGCCGAGCTCATCGGTGCGCTCCACCGCGACGAGATCACGGTGCTGTTCCAGCCGCAGTTCGATGTCGCAAGCGGGGCGCTGCATGGCGCCGAGGCGCTGGCGCGCTGGGAGCATCCCAAGTTTGGCCGGATCGGAGCCGAAACCCTTTTTGCGGTGGCGGAGCGCGGTGATCTCGTCACCCAGCTGACCGAGCATGTGGCGCAACGTGCGCTCGCTGCCGCGTTGACCTGGCCGAATACCTTGCGTCTTTCGCTCAACGTCACGGCCGAGGATTTCGCGCTGGGTCGTTTCGCCGAGACGATGGGTGCGCTGATCCGCAATTCCGGATTCGCGCCCGACAGGCTTACGCTGGAAATCACCGAGCGTACCCTGATTGCCGATTTCGAGGATTGCGCCACGGCCATCGCCGATCTTGCCGAAGACGGTGTTCGGGTTGCGCTCGATGATTTCGGCACCGGCTTTTCCAACTTCCGCGCCTTGAAGGCACTGCCGATCGACGCGCTCAAGCTCGACCGGTCGCTGGTCAAGGACATCGCACGGGATCGCCGGGACCGGGCCATCGTGTCGGCGATGATCGCGATGGCCCGCGCGCTCGACATGAAGATCGTGGCCGAAGGAGTCGAAACCGAAGCGCAGCTCGGCGTGCTGCGTGAGGAAGGCTGCGACATCTTCCAGGGCTTCCTGCGTGCAGGGCCGCTCGCCGCCCAGGACGTGACCGTGCTGGCCGAGCTCTAGGCCGCCTTCTTCGTCGCGCGCCGTGCGATTGCCGACAGGCCCTTGGTCAGCTGGACCAGGCCGTTGAGACGGCTCTCCGGATTTCCCCATGCGCGCTGGATGACGAGCTTGTTGTCCGGGCGCAGCTTGGCGACGCCGTTCAGACGTTCGACATAGCCGATCAGCCCCATCGGATCGGGGAAGTCGTCGTTGTGGAACGAGACGAGCGCACCCTTGGCGCCGACATCGATCTTGGCGATGCGCGCCTCGATCGCCTGCCGCTTGATCTCGATCAGCTTGAGCAGGTTCTGCGTCGGGCCGGGGAGGGGGCCAAAACGGTCGATCATCTCGGCCGCCAGAGCCTCGACCGCGTCTGCGCCTTCAGCATCGTTCATGCGACGATAGAGCGCCATGCGCACGGCAAGGTCGGGCACATAATCCTCAGGGATAAGGATCGGCGCATCGACGGTGATCTGGGGGCTGAGCGTGTCCCGTTCCTTCATCGCCGCAAGGTCGCCCGCCTTCGCGGCCAGAATCGCGTCCTCGAGCATCGACTGGTAAAGTTCGAAGCCGACTTCCTTGATATGGCCCGACTGTTCGTCGCCCAGCAGGTTGCCGGCGCCACGAAGGTCGAGGTCGTGCGTGGCCAGCTGGAATCCCGCGCCCAGCGAGTCGAGATCGCCCAGGACCTTCAATCGCTTCTCGGCGATTTCCGACAGTGCCTGGTCTTCCGGGAAGGTGAGATAGGCATATGCGCGCAGCTTGCCACGCCCCACGCGCCCGCGCAGCTGGTACAGCTGAGCCAGACCGAACCGCTCGGCGCGGTGCAGGATGATCGTGTTCGCGCTGGGAATATCGATCCCGCTTTCGACGATCGTGGTCGAAAGCAGCACTTCGTATTTCTTCTCGTAGAAGGCGCCCATGCGGTCCTCGACCTCGGTCGGGGTCATCTGGCCGTGCGCGGTCACGAAGCGGACCTCGGGCACGTTCAGGCGCAGCCATTCCTCCAGCTCGGGCATGTCGGCGATGCGTGGCACCACAATGAAGCTCTGCCCGCCGCGCTGGTGCTCGCGCATCAGCGCCTCGCGCATCACGACATCGTCCCAGGGCATGACGTAGGTGCGCACGGCGAGGCGGTCGACCGGTGGTGTCTGGATCGTGGAAAGCTCGCGAAGGCCCGACATCGCCATCTGCAGCGTGCGCGGGATCGGCGTTGCGGTGAGGGTGAGGACATGGACGTCCGCCTTCAGCTCCTTCAGCTTTTCCTTGTGGGTCACGCCAAAGCGCTGTTCCTCGTCGACAATGACCAGGCCAAGGCGCTTGAACTCGATCGATTTCGACAGCAGCGCATGCGTGCCGATGACGATGTCCATCGTCCCGTCGGCAAGGCCCGCCTTGGTCGTCGCCGCTTCCTTGGCGGGCACGAGGCGCGACAGGCGTCCGATATTGAGCGGGAAGCCGTTGAACCGTTCGACGAAGCCCGCGTAGTGCTGCCGCGCCAGCAGCGTCGTCGGCGCGATCACGGCGACCTGCTTGCCGGCCATCGCTGCGACGAACGCCGCGCGCAGGGCCACCTCGGTCTTCCCGAAGCCGACATCGCCGCATACCAGCCGGTCCATCGGCTTGCCCTCGGCCATGTCACCCAGCACGTCCTCGATGGCGCGCTCCTGGTCCTCCGTCTCGTCCCAGGGGAAGCGGTCGACAAACGGGCCGAAGCTGGCCGGATCGGCGGCAAGGACATCGGCTTGCCGCAGCGCGCGCTGCGCCGCGGTGGCCATCAGGCCGCCCGCCATCTCCAGAATGCGCTCGCGCATCCGCGCCTTGCGCCGCTGCCAGGCCTCTCCGCCCAGCTTGTCGAGCGCGACGCCATCGTTCTCTGCGCCGTAGCGCGAGAGGACGTCGAGGTTTTCGACCGGGATGTAAAGCTTGTCGCCACCGGCGTATTCAAGCTGGACGCAATCATGCGGGGAATCGCCGACGCCCACGGCCTCGAGCCCCAAGTACCGGCCGATGCCGTGCTCCATGTGCACGACGAGATCGCCCGGATTGAGCGCGGACAGTTCGGCCAGGAAGGCATCAGCGTCCTTACGCTTCTTCTTGCGGCGGACCAGCCGGTCGCCAAGGATGTCCTGCTCGGTCAGCAGCTCCAGTTCGGCATTGGCGAACCCCTGCTCCAGCGGCAGGACCACCGCAACCGGCTTGCCCTTGGCCGCAATCCCGAGCGCTTCCTGCCACGTGTCGGCCAGCGCCAGCGGTCCCTTGCCGGCATCGCCGAGAATCGATGAAAGCCGCGCGCGAGACCCGGTGGTGTAGGCGGCGACGATCGGCTTGAGACCGCGCGTGCCCAGGGCGGCAAGATGCTTGACCGCCGCTTCATAGACGTTGGCGCCCTGCGCGCGCTCGGGGGTAAAATCGCGGCTGCTCGAAAAGCCGAAGTCGACGGTCTGCTTCGAATCCGGTTCGGCAAAGATCGTGGCACGATGCACCGGCCAGCCGGCGAGCGCGCGCTCGAATTCCTCCCGCGCCAGATAGAGCGCGTTCTCGCCCAGCGGGCGATAGCTGGCTCCGCCGCGACTGACGCTCTCGATGCGCGCTTGATGGTAGTCGGCAATGTCGGAAAGCCGCGAATCCGCTGCCTTCAGCGCGCCGGCATCGATCACCACCAGGTCGTCATCGGCCGAAAGGTGATCGAACAGCGTGACGAGACGGTCCTCGAAAAGAGGCAGCCAGTGCTCCATGCCCGCGAGGCGACGCCCGTCGCTCACCGCCTGGTAGAGCGGATCGCTGGTTGCATTGGCGCCGAACATCTCGCGATAGCGGCTGCGGAAGCGCTTGATGCTGTCTTCGTCGAGCAGCGCCTCGCTGGCCGGGATCAGCAGGTGCGTCTCGACCGGCTGGACCGAACGCTGCGTGCCCGGATCGAACAGACGCAGGGTTTCAAGCTCGTCGCCAAAGAAGTCGAGCCGCAGGCCGTGATCGAGGCCGGTGGGATAGATGTCGAAGATCGAGCCGCGCACGGCATATTCGCCTGCATCGACCACCGTATCGGTACGGGTATAGCCTTGCCGCTGCAGCAGAGCGATCAGGCTTTCGCGGCCGATCTCTACGCCCGGCGTCAGAAGGCGCGTCGATTCCCGTATGCGGAAGGGCGTTAGCACGCGCTGCAGCACTGCGTTGATCGTCGTCACCAGCAATTGCGGCCGATCACGCTTCTGTTGCAGCTTCTGCAGGGCGGCAAGCCGTCGCGCGCTGATCGACAGGGCGGGGCTTGCGCGGTCGAACGGCAGGCAATCCCACGCCGGGAAATCGAGAACGTCGAGTTCAGGGGCGAAGAAGGCGGCGCTTTCGACGATCGCGCGTGCGGCGCTGTCGTCCGGCGCGATGAACACCGCGCGGCCCTTGGCGGCACGCGCAAGGTCGGCCAGCACCAGTGGCTGCGCGCCACGGGCGATGGAGGACAGGGTTAGCGGAGTCTTGGCCGAAAGGACCTTGGCGATGTCGGACATTGGTCAGGAAATGCTCGCGCTGCGCGATGGCTCCCGCCTCAGCGCGGGATATCCACGTAATCGAGCTTGCGCATCGCGTCCATCATCGTGCCCTGATACTCTTCCGGAACGGAGAGAGTGCCGAGCGCCCAGCCCATGATGTCGACGTCCTCTTCCTCGATCAAAGTTTCGAACCAGGTGACCTGCGCTTCGTCCCAGCCGGCGTGGAAGCGGTCGAAATAGCATCCGATCATGTAGTCGGCCTCGCGCGTACCCCGGTGCCAGGCGCGGAACTTGAGGCGGCGAAGTCGGTCGGGCTCGATCATGGCAGGCGCGTTATTCCAAGCGCGCGGCATACTCAAGGGCAGCCAACGGGCAGGTGCGCCCGTCACCGACCGCGAACCTGCCCTTGGCAGGGCACCTGCGTTCCGCTTATGTCCGCCGCGATGCGCCCCGACCTGCTCAATCCGCTGTTCGCCGAAACCGGCAGCCTCAAGGGCGTGGGGCCCGGTCTGGCGCGGCCGCTGGAAAAGCTGGGCCTCAGCAGGGTGCGGGATCTGGCCTATCACTTGCCTGACCGGTTCGTGACGCGCCGCGCCGTTGCCAACCTCGACGAGGCGAGCGTCGGCGAACAGATCGTTGTGGCGCTGACGGTGCGCGAGCATCGCGGTGCGTCGGGGCGCGGCCCTTATCGCATCCTTGCCGATGATGCGCTCGGCAACGTCGTGGCCCTCGTGTACTTCGGCCGCTCGTCCTTCACGGCCAAGAAGCAACTGCCGGTTGGCGAACGGCGGTGGGTTGCGGGCAGGCTCGACCAGTTTGGGCAATCGCTCCAGATCGTCCATCCCGATCATGTCGCCGAAGACGGCGCCGGGCTGATGGGACAGCTCAACGAGCCGGTCTATCCGCTGTCCGAGGGGCTGACGCAGGGCCGTATCCAGGCGCTCGTGCACCAGGCGATCGGCCTGCTGCCAGACCTGCCCGAATGGATCGAGCCCGGTCTCGTGGCGAAGCAAGGGTGGCCCGTGTGGAAGGACGCGGTGGTCGAAAGCCATCGTGCGCAGCATCCGGCGGCGCGCGATCGGCTGGCCTATGATGAACTGCTGGCGAACGCGCTCGCGCTGATGCTGGTTCGCTCGGCCAACCGCCAGCGCAGCGGAACGCCGCTGGTGGGCGATGGCAGGCTGCGGGCAAAGCTCAACCTGCCCTTTGCCCTGACCGGCGCCCAGACTCGCGCCATTGCCGAGATCGAGGGCGACATCGCGCAGGGCGCGCCAATGCTCCGCCTGCTCCAGGGCGATGTCGGCTCGGGCAAGACCGCGGTCGCGCTCCATGCGATGCTGGTCGCGGTGGAGGCAGGCGCGCAGGCCGCGCTGCTGGCTCCCACGGAAATCCTTGCGCGCCAGCATGCCGAGACGTTGACGCGGATGGCGACAGGCACCGGCGTCACGATCCAGCTGCTCACCGGGCGGGACAAGGGCAGGGCGCGCGAATCGATCCTCATGGGCCTGCTCGACGGGTCGATCGACATCTGCGTCGGCACCCACGCGATCTTCCAGGATGCGGTGGCGTATCGTAATCTCGGCCTTGTCGTGATCGACGAGCAGCACCGCTTCGGCGTCGGTCAGCGGTTGATGCTGACGCAGAAGGCGCGCCGCACGCCGCATTGCCTGGCCATGACCGCCACGCCCATCCCGCGTACCTTGACGCTGGCCCAGTACGGTGAAATGGACGTCTCGCGACTGGACGAGATGCCCCCCGGTCGGCAGGCGATCGACACACGGGTGGTTTCGCAGGAACGGCTTGCCGACGTGATCGATGGCATCGGCCGCCACATCGCCACCGGCGCGCAGGCCTACTGGGTGTGCCCCATGGTCCGCGAGCAGGAGACCGAGGACCTCGCTGCGGCCGAGGCTCGTCACGCGCTGCTGCAGGAACGCTTCGGCGATACGGTGGTGCTGGTCCACGGGCAGCTGCGGCCCGAGCTGAAGGACGCGGCGATGGAGCGCTTTGCCCGGGGCGACGCGAAACTGCTGGTTGCGACAACGGTGATCGAGGTGGGCGTCGATGTGCCCAATGCGACGCTGATGGTGATCGAACAGGCCGAACGCTTCGGCCTTGCCCAGTTGCACCAGCTGCGTGGACGCGTGGGACGCGGCAGCCAGAAGTCCACGTGTTTGCTTCTGCGCGGTGAAGCGCTTTCCGAAGTCGGGCGCGAGCGGCTCGCCCTCATGCGGGAAACACAGGACGGATTCCAGCTTGCCGAAGAGGATCTGCGGCTGCGCGGCGGCGGCGAACTGCTCGGCACGCGGCAGTCGGGAGATACCCCATTCCGCGTTGCCGACTTCGAACAGATCGCGCGGCTGCTTCCCCTCGCGCATGATGATGCGAGGCTGCTGATGGAGCGCGATGGCGGCCTCTCGTCGCCACGCGGCGAAGCAGCGCGCATCCTGCTATACCTGTTCGAGCGAGACTGGGGCGTCCAGCTGCTGCGCGGAGGCTAAGACGCCCTGGCAAGGTTTCCCTCACTAAGGCGTCTTGTCCCCTGGCCGGGATGATCAGGCGGCGAGCTTGACCACGCTGACCTGCGCCGGCGGCAGTTCGCCGGTCTTGGCCTGCGCCATCAGCTCGGTCTTGCGCGCGAGCATCTGGTCGCGCAGCTCCACCATATCGAGGCCGGTTGCGCGGGCTTGCGAAAACATGCCCTCGGACCGCGCTTCTTCCTCATGGACGTGGTGCTTGATCTCTTCGGACAGCACCTTGATCTTGGCGTCGAAGAAATCGTCCTCTGGATCGCTGGCCATGATGTCATTGATCAGCACCTTGGCGCCGTCGTGCTCGACATAGGCTTCGGTCCAGGTTTCCTGTTCGATCTTGCCCTTCAGCGCAGGGTAGAAGATCTCTTCCTCGATGATCGTGTGGATCTTCAGCTCATTGCAGATCTGCCGGGCGAGGTCCGGCTTTTTCGCGTCAGATGCGGTTTCGTACTTGGCGAACAAGTCCTCGACCTTGCGATGATCTGCCTTCAGCAGTGCAATGGCGTCCGAATAGGTGGGGGATTTTGGCACGGGCGGTCTCCTGTTCCGTCCGGCGCGTGGCAGGCGCCGTTCGTCCAGACAGTGCGCCAAAGCGTGCAAGGTTCCGAAAGTGCTTGGGAACAAACGAAAAAGCCGCCCCGAAGGACGGCCGTTCGTTCATCGCCAGAAGATGAAGTGGTCGGGGAAAGAGGATTCGAACCTCCGGCCCCTGCCTCCCGAAGACGTAGAACCTGACGGCATTCCGTGGTTTTTCGTGCCGTTCGACGCTGAACCGGTGCCCTATCATGGCGTCTGTTCACGCCTCGTTCCGGTCCAAGGTTCATTTCGTGGCTTCGGCCCCTGTCTGCGGGGTGAAGTATGACCGCCGCGCTCTACATCATCGCCGCGCTCGCCAGCATGGGAGCCAAGACCAACCTTGCCCCGAATTAATCCGCCTTTCATCGTCCCACTGGCCCGTCAGGCGCATCCTCACCGCGGCAATTCTGCCTGAGAGGATGGACCGATGAAGAAGCTGCTTACCGTCGCGCTGTTCGCGATTTCCGCCGTCGCAATCCCGATGACTGCCGACGCCGCGCCCTGCAAGGACGCCAAGGGTAAGTTCACGAAGTGCCCGCCAGCCGCTGCCAAGGCAGCCGCCCCAGCAAAGGTCAAGCAGTGTCGCGACGCGAAGGGCCGCTTCAAGAAGTGCTGATCAATCGGGCCTTGCCTACTGCCACCAGCGGGCGAGGCCCAACCCCACCAGATAGGCGCCAGCGTCCTTCCCGCCCACGGTGATGCGGGCCAGCGTGCGCCCATACTTGTCCTGCCCAAGCCGTTCGATCCGCGCGTGCCCGCCGGCCAGGAACTGCTGCAGTGCATCGCGCGCGGCATAGCCGCTCTTGTAGTCGCACCAGCCAAATGCCTTGCGATAGTCGTGGCACTTGGGGCTGTCAGGCAGCTCGGGCGCGTCGATGTTGGCAATGCGGATTCGCTCCGCACCGCATCGGATCGTGTCGCCATCGTGGACGGAAGGGGTGGCGCACAAGGCCGCACCGGCGGCTAGGATCTGAATCAGGCTCATTCGCCCCATCTAGCGTTTTTTGCAGACCAATCGGCCCCTACCGTTCCCACGAAAGGCAGCAGAGGGGTGTATAAATGATCGATTTCAGGAGACGATCTCCTCCGGAATTTCGAGCCTGTCCATGGCCATCTGAACGTAAGCTCCTGCAATCTGGTCTATTTTGTCCTCGTCCAGAAGCGAGATCGCCTGTCTAAGGCAGCCAATGACGTCGAGCCGGGTGCATCGGCTATCGGCGTTTCGCGTCATCAAATCGTTCTGATTGGTCATATCAAATCTTATTATCCCATCCGGCTGTCGCACACTGACAAAAGACAGCACCATTTCCGCCGGATTAAACTCTTGGCCCCGCCGAACCCGTCGCCCGAACGCTGAAATTAAAGGAGATTGTAACCTCGGCGAGCGGTTGCACTGGACGCATGCAACATCCTGCGCAAACTACCCGATCATGGATGGCCCAGCAAAGCATGCCGCCGCTCATCTCGAACAAGCGCTCACTCACCTCGAGGCCGCGCTGATCTATTGGCAGATCGGTAGCTGGCGCAAGGAATTGACTGATCTGTCCGAACGCCTCGCCATCGTTATCGATGAAGGCGGTCCGATGCCGTCGGTCGCCTAGTCGTACATCACCGGCACGATATTCGGGCGCTTCCTGCCGCAGCCCTCGCAACGCAGAAGCTGGCGAACAGACTGCAAATCGCGCGGGAGATTGCGGCGCTGGATTACCACTGACAGGCTCAACGCCTTAAGCAGCGCAACTCGGCCGCATTGCTCGCAGGTGACGCGAAGGTCCATACCGTGCCGGACCAGGTCTGCAATCGTATCGAGCCGCTTCATTCCCATCGCGACACGAGAACGAATAAGGAACATTCGCGCAATCGATTCCATTTCAAAGGGGGCGAGATTGCTCCATTTAGGCAATGGCTGACCTTGAGAATGGCGAGGAAATCGATAAGCCCCCACGCGCGCAAATTCGCGCAATACAGGGGAATCACATGAAGTTGTTCGGCTTTGCAGCCATGGCCAGCCTGATGGCTGCCGCAGTTCCAGCCTATGCCCAGACCGAAACGGCCACCCCAGCAGCGATGGCTGCGGTGACCCTTCCTACCAGCACTGTCGTTTCGGTCACGCCGGAACAGGAAATTTCGTCGAAGAAGATCGAGCTGGGCCAGAAGGTTGCGTTCCGGGTCGTCAACGACGTGACCGAACAGGGCAAGGTTGTGATTCCGCGCGGCTCGCTTGTCGAAGGCACGATCAGCTTCAAGACCGGCAAGGCGATCGGCGGAAAGTCGGGCAAGTTTGAAGTCACCTTCAACAAGGTGAACGTGCGTGGCAAGGATTACGCGCTGCGCGGCGTCCACCGCCAAGAGGGCAAGGGCAACACCGTTGCTGCCGTATTCGGATCGATGTTGGTGAGCGGCCGGTCGGCTGTGATGCAACCTGGCCAGTACGTGGACGCCTTCACCGCCGAACCGATCCCCTCCGCCTGACCTTAGGGCGGGCCTGCTACTTGGGCGAGGCCCGCCCAACCCACGCCGCGATCCCCGAAAGCTTGCTGTGGCAATCGCCCCAAGCCGATCGCAGTGAAAGGATGTATTCCAGCGTGATGGTATCGCGCCGCGCCTGCTGATCGCGGCCGGGAAGATCCGGGGCGACCGGTTCGTCGGCGCAGGTGACCAGATCAGCAAGCGGCTTTATCGTCGCGACGCGCTCCTGCCCGCAGGCTGCGCAGGCCATCGCCAAGGGGATCATCACCGCTAGCCGCAGCTTGCCGAGCATTGTCGTTTTCCTTTTCAGTTTGCGGTGCTTTGGACGCGGCGACTTTGCCGGCAATATCGTCGGCCCGCTTGCCCTGCTCGAGCGCCCTGGTGTTGGTTGCCGCACGGTCCACCACGACTGCGCGGTCAACGTAGTGCTGCAGGCCGAACCATAGCACGGCAGTGATTGCCAAGCCCGCGATAACGGTCACGCCTGTCCGCGAAATCATCAGTGGCGATAAGCCGAACATTGCCTGGGTCTCCTAAGGCTGGGACCTCGTTGCCGCGGCGGATTCGTGCGTGGGCCATTCCAATTGCGGTAGGCGAAGCGGAGCAGCTGCCCAATGGAACCGGGATTAAGGGTTAGCAAAAGTACGTGCCCGACATTTCCTCAGCCTAAACCATCATTTGCTAGGCATGTCCTCGCCGGACAGAGGGCAAACTTCCGGCACCCCATGCTCTCGAACACCCGGACCCGTTGCATCAAGGTCCGGGTGTTCACTTCTCCTAGATCGCGTCGTTCACCGTAGGGTACAAATCACCTCACGGTGCCCCCGATTATAGGAGGGGCAGTGTTGGAGCCAACGCCGTTGCCAGCGGCTGAGATGGACCAGACGGCCATTTAGCAGCCGGCGCCGAACTGCACCGAGCCGCCGCCGGTACTTTTCACTTTCCCGGTCCAGCCGGTCAGGTCGCAAGCCTTGATGACCAGCTTGGCACCCTTCTCGGACTGGACCAGGGCACCGCCGCCGATCGCGACCAGCTTGTCGATGACGTAGCTGCCGCCGTTGCCGCTGATCCAGATATGCGCCCATCCGGGATTGACCGAAGTGAGCGTCGAGGCGGTGCCGGTTCCCCACAACCGGAAACTGCGGTGGCTGACGTTGCGCGCAGTGACGTTCTCAAGCCGCAGGTTGGTCGCCTTGCAGTCCACCGCGCCGTCGGTGATGTCCTCGATCACCACGTCGCGGATCGTGACGTTCCGCGCCCCGCGCTCGCAATCGATCCCGTCTGCATTCGGGTAGCGGGCGGGCCGCGCGTTCTTGAAGCCGGCGATGTAGCCGCGCTCGATCAGGATGTCGTGCGGGGTCTCGGTGGCCCTCATCCCGAGCTGGATGCCCATGGGATAGTCGTTCGTGTCGGTCGAGCCGACATAGCGGATCGCGAAGTCGCGGATGGTCCAGCGGGCACTGTTTCCCCGGACGAAGATCCCGCGCTTGGTGACGTTCGCGGAGATCCGCTTGATCGTCACGTCATTGATTGTCAGCGCGGCCGACTTCTTCGGGGTGGCGAACATGCGGCCTTTGTCGAGAACGATGTCGCTGATGTTTACCCCGCTGGTCGACAGCGGGAACGCGTCCATCGCACGGATGGCCCGGACCTTGCTGGTGCTCCGGTAGGCGATCTGTCCGCTGGGCCCGAAGTCCTTTGCCCGCGTGACAATCGGAGGAGCGGGCGCAACGGCGGTCTGCGCGGCCAGCGGTGAAGCTAGCAGCGCGAGGAGAAGAATGAGGTAGCGCATTAGTGCTGATCCTTACATCATAGTGGCGAAGAACTGGCCAAGTGTCTTGTCCATGTATGTGGGCATGACGATGACCCGCTTGATTGAGCCGGTGAAGTTCCGATCGCCTCCTTCACGGCCACCGACGAGCAAGCTGGAAAGCTGCGACGAAAGGTTGCCCGCCATGTTCACACCTGTGCCGCTGCTAGTCGCTGTGTTGTCAGAGAGGCGCGTACCCTTGCCGCCCGCTGTCAGCGCCAGTCGCGTGTTGGCGGCCACGGTGTTGTGGGTTTGCGTCGTGGTCGTTCCGACGTTGCTCCCCCCGGTGAAAGCTTGCGCGATTATCATCGCGTCTGTTCCCCACGACAGGAGCATTATTTCATCGGTCGCTACCCCGTCGTTTCCGTCATCGAGTGCAGCGATCCACTGAGAGTTTCCGCTGGGCAAGGTCCCTGTCTGTACCCAAGCGGCAATGGTGGCCCCGACGCTCGGATCAATGGTTGAGGGAAGCGCGACCCGGTGGTTGGTGGCACCAGCGCCCCACTTGGTTACGCGGCTGTCAGCCTCGAAAGCCGCTAGCGACGTGAAGACGCTGCTCCCGATTCGGAAGATGCCAAGGTTGTAGTTGAGGTCCACCAGCGGCGTGAAATACGGCACGAACGGGGTGCCAACCAAACCGCTGCCTGCCTTCACACTGTAGGACAGCTTGGCGATCCGCTCTTGTGACGATGCCGCAACGCCCTTGACCATGATGAACGGGTAGTACGTCTTGGTCGGGTCAAGGAACGACACCGGCCCGGCAGAGAAATCGCCAGCTTCAACGCCCTGCGACAGCCACACGATACGCCCGGTGCGAACATACCAGCGCAGCCCGTAGTCCTTGTTCTGCTTGGAGTAGTTGAAGCCAGCGGCCCCAGCAGCAGAGTTTTCCGCCAGCGAGCCGAAGCCAGGGCCAGTCGTGTCCACCTGCGTGGAGTAGCGCGTGCCACCAAGGTTGAGCGTCTTGTAAAGCCGGTGAGCCGAGCCAGACGGATGGCTTTCGACGTACACACTATCTTTCGTCAAGACGGTGTTGTCCGCTGGGGCCGAGGTGAACCCGAGTGCGAAGTGCCGCGAGTTGGTGATCAGCGAAATCAGGTTCTCGACTTGGATATCGACGTATTCCGTGCTGTTCGGGACGAACCCGTTGCCAAACTCGAAATGCTGGTCGGTCGCCGCAATCGTGGCCGTCTTACCCAGTCCGCCGTAGGCGAAAGAAGGCGTGCCAACATCGACCGCCGTGAAGCCAGCAGGGATGGCGGTAGCAGTGGTGTAGTCAGCCACGTAGCTCGTGCGGCCAGCTGGCGGCGACTGCGTAGGCAGGGAGAACACCATTTCCGGGCCGTTTAGCGGGGACGTGATGACGTTGATCCCGTTGTTGCTGTCAGCAGCATTGCGGCCTTGGCTCATCGCGAACACGCGCGTGCTGTCGATTGAGATGATGTTGCTTATGCCCACCGCCATTTGATCGTAGGTTCCTGCCGCGCCCGTCGCTAGAAGCTGCGTGCCTTGGGAAATGACGTAACGCCCATCATCCGAAATCAACGCCTCAAAGGGCGAAGTAGTGGTCGGGTTCGTCCCGAAGCTCGACGTGCCCCATGCGGAGACACCCGCCCAGCCCTGGCGCGTCATGCGAAGTGCGGAGGGTAGGGCTGCGAGATAGGGGCCGTAAGTGCCGGGAGGCGGACAAGCATCGGTGACGGGGCCAGCCTGTCCACCCACCGGGCCTAGCCAGGTCCACGCCCCCTTCGGGTCGTTAGCCCCCCACATGCCTAGCTGCCCATCCGACGAGCCTTCGACCAGCGAGTAGCCCATCCAAGGGTAGGGCACTCCGGAGAGGCCGGGGTTGCGATACCATTTCAAGTATCCGGTATGCTTGTTCGCGTCTGAAGCGACAGAGCCGATTTCCGGCGACGGGACGAGAAGGAAAGCACCGCCTCCGTCATAGGTGAAATTAAGGCCGTTGGTGCTGTAGGCCCGCAACGAAAGCTGACCGTTCCAGCCTGCAATAATCCCTGCCCGCACCTGATAGGTCATCATGTAGGAGCCGTCGTCGAGGCGGTTAACCCACGCCGTTTCGGTCTGCGACGAGCCAGGATGAATGAAGATCGGGTTGCCTGCGGGCTTGGGGCCTGTGACGTTGGCGAACCATCCGGCGGCCAGCGCCTCGTCATAGGTTTTCCAGTTCGCCGCGACGCCTGGATCGCCGTAGCAGCAAATCAACCAGATACCGCCCGCCCCAGTGTCGTGGTCGGTCGAGAAGAAGGAGAGGTAGTCGACCTTGCCTGCATACATTGGGTCAGAGCGAACATCGACCAGGCAGGGAGAATATGGGCCAAGGCTGGTCGTGCCCATGCCAAGCCCATCGCGCGTGTACAGCGGCGTCGATTGAGCCCGGCTGAAATTGTAAGCCGGCGCCATGATCGACGACGACGACGAGACGACGATGGAGACCGGCGTGGTGCGCGGAGAGTTTGCGGCCCCCGCCAGCGTTTCCACCAACGAGAAGTTGTAGGTTGCGGGAGTAGTCGGCGTACCGGTGATCGTCCGAGCCGCACTGTTGAGCGTCATGCCAGGCGGAAGCGTCCCGGAAACCGTGATCGTCGAACCCAGCGTTGCGTTGTTGATGTTGATCGTCGCCGCAGAGCCTTGCGGGGCGAGCGTGGTCGAAAGCGCCAGATCCACAAGATTGACCGCGCCCGCGGTGCTGAACGTTACATCGACCGTGGCAACCGACGCCCCCGCCGCGCTGATCGTGAATGTCTGCGCGCCTGCCGAAGCTGCGGTAAGGCCGACCGATACCTTCCAGCCTGCCGCCTCCGAACCAGAGATAACCAAGCGGCCATCGTTCGGGCTGATCGTTGGCGTTTGGCCGGTCGGCACGTTCGACAGGTTCGCCAAAAGCGTGCCGGGTGTTGCACTGGTCGAGACGGTCGCGGTCGAGGGCGAAGCCGCCATCGCGTATTGCCCGGTTAATGTAACAGGGATCAGCACGCCGACACCATCTGCTTGCGTGACGCGGGCGACAGCAGAAATGCTCGAACCTGCGGCCAAAGCCGTGGATATGGATGCGGTGAGCTGGCTTCCCGATGAACCAAATGTAATGGCTGTCGAGCCGCTATCCCGAGCCACTGTGAGCGGGGGCGTCAAACCGGTTGCCCAAGCACCAACAACGCCAGTGCCGGACAGGAGGTAAGCGGACTTAGCGGTCGGCGCACCGGAGCCGCGGGCGCTGGCGTTGATGATCCGCATGGCTCAGTCCGCCGTCGCGCTCAGAGCAGTGCCGACCGGGCCGCGGGCCCAGACCTTCGCCGACCCGCTCTTGTCGTAGTACGCCTCGTTCCGCGCGAGGTTGTGGTAGGCGTCGACGGCATTGTTGGCCGGAGCTGCGGTTGTGAACGCGATCTGTAGCGCCTCAGGCCCGAGGCACTGCCACGTCACGCCTGCAACCGAAGCCGCTGCGCCTTCCACGCTCTTCCAAGTGCCATCCATCACGACGAATACTTTGGGAGTCGCCATTTCAGTTCTCCTTGGCCCAGGCTGCAAGCCCGGCAATCTTGCTGTGACAGTCTCCCCACGCGCTGCGCAGGGAGAGCAGGTAATTCAGCGTCATCGCGTCACGAACGGCTTGCTGATCGCGCCCCGGCAGGTCCGGAGCTGTCGGCTCGTCGGCACAGGCGAGCAAGTCAGCGGGCGGCTTGATCCTTTCGATTCTTGTTGGCCCGCAGGCTGCGCAGGCCATCAGCAAGGGGGTCATCAGAGCGAGCCGCAGCTTGCCGTGCATCTTCGGTCTCCTGTTGAATTGTCGCGGCGGTGGAAGCGGCCACCTGTCCCGCCGTGTCGTCGGCCTTCTTGCCGACTTCGAGCGCCGCTTGGTTGGCTTGCGCGCGGTCATCCTGCACCGCGTCGCGAACGTAGAGTTGCAGGCCGATGTAGAGCGCCACGAAGGCCACAAAGATCGTCAGCGGGAGCCAAAAACGGCGGGCGAGGGCGATGATCTGGATCATGGTTGCGTCTCCACAGGGACGGGCGCGTCAGGGCCGTTGACCACTGATACCGGCGCAGGTTCGCCATCCTTCGCCTTGCCGGCCGAGGACGACCCGAGCCAAAAACCGAACGCCAAGGTGGCGAAGCTCTTCCAGGTCCCGACGACATCGCCCCGGAGAGCCGCGTCGGCGGTCCAACCAAAGACCCAAACCGAGAAGCCGAAGTATCCGAGCACGGCGAGCAGGCTGGCCCCGACGACGATCTGCAGGTGGGGGATGCGGGTCACTTGCCCATTCCCAGCGCAAGCTCTTCGGTCTCGTCGGTGCGCCGCAGCCAGCCGCGTCCGAAACGGTCAAAGGTCGACAGCGAGAAATAGTAGCCGCGCCGCGCGCCCTGATATCGCAGGATCAGCGCAGCGAGCCCCTTGCGAGCGATGAATGCCTGCACTGCGGCGAGCGTTGCCGGGCCGATCTTGCCGTCGTCGTCAGCGCCCACAAGCGCCTGCAGAAGGCGTGCGGCGCGATTGGGCCCAGCGTTCACCGCGAAATCGAACAGGCACAGGTCAAGGCCTGCTACCAGGTGGTCGCCCTTTACCGCGTCCCAATATTGCGCCTTGTAAAGGGGGGCGACGGCGACGCGCGTAAGGTTGCGCATCACGCTTTCGCTGGCAGGGGTCTTGGTCCATTCCTCCCAGGTACGGCGAGTGACGCCCAAATTGGTCATGCCCCCCGGGTCCTTCGGGTCATTCACGAAGCCGCCTTCGTGGCCGAGGATGATCGTGAGGCAGTCAGCAAAGCTCATCCGCTTGTCCTTTCTTGAGGGCTTCGGCGGCAACAGCGGCGTCGATCTCGACGGCCAGAACCGCCATGTCCTTCGGGATGCTTTGATCGAGCGGGAACGCCATCTTCATGCCGGGGCTGGTTGCCAGCAGGACTGCCTTGAGGTGATCACGCTCGTGGCGGGCTACCGCATGCTCGTGCTGGCATTCGGCCAGCTGGCCTTTGAGATCGACGATTTCGATCTCGGCCGCGGACAGCCGCTTTGCTACGCGCCCAACTTCCTCGCGCAGGTTCTCGATGATGAACCGGGTATCGGAATCAAGCCTGTCCGCCCGCCGGTCCATTCGTCCCCCAATGAATTCAAATACCCACTTGAGGGCGAAGAAGACGCCGCCAAGACCGGCGCCCAGGCCAGCCCCGCCGCCGAGCACCCGAGCTGCTTCGTCGAGCCAGCCGGGCATCAGATCAGCCCTGCTACGAGGCAGGTGCCTAGCGACGGGACGATCCAATCCAGCCACTGATCCGCCTTCGCCCAAACCCTGAGGTCAAACGGTCCCCACCACGGCATGTTCGCGCGGCGACATTCCCCGAACTTCTCGATCCAGCGATATTCGGCCTGAGTGATTTCGCGCCCGATGAAGAAGGCCGCGCCGAATGCGGCACCGGCCCACCAGTTGCCGGTGGCGAGCCCGATTGCTGCCTGCGTGACAAGCGCCTGCAAAAGGTGAGACCAGGTCATACGTACTGCCCGCCCGTCGCCGTCGAGCCGGCGGTATCGCCCGGGAAGAAGGTCGCCGGGGTCGATCCGTTCGTTTCGATGATGCCGCCCGATCGGGCATCGTACTTCTTGCCCGTCGCCGAGCCCGTGAAGGTGCAGCCCTGCGCGCGGATGACGGATGCCTGTTCAACCTTGGCGAAGGTGCCGACGTTGGGCGTGCCGGTGAGCGTGACCGTTCGATCCTTGATGTCGATGACGGTGCCCATCGCCGCATACAGATGAGCGGTGGCAGAGCCTGAGATTTCGTAGTTACCGGTTGCGAGCGCGCGCGCGCCCTGTGTCGTCACCACATGGTAAGCTGAGGCGACAAACTTGACGTTCTCCCAGGTCATCTCGGATCCGCGACTGGCCGAGAGCGCCGACTTGCCCGCGCCGCCGATCGTCATCTGGCGGTGGTTCCAAACCGTCGTCAGCGCCTTCGACACGAAGCTCGAAACGCTGGTGTTGGCCGGTCCGGCGCCTTCGATCGTGACGCCGAAAAAGCGGCACTGGCGAAGGATCACATCCTCGGCATAGGTGCCGGCGGCCACGGTGATTTTCCACCCTGCATCCGGGTCGGACGAGGCCACATAGCCAGCTTCGTCATAGGGGAATTTCGAGAGACGGTTCACCGCGCCCTGAACCGTCTTGAACGCCTCGTCGGCGGTGTTGCCGAAGCCGCTGTTCGTGTCGTCGCCGTCGCTGCGGACGTAGAAGGTCCGCTGCTGCATCTTGTCCTCGGCGATGATCCGGCCGCCGGTCATCACGACAGGTTCGGCGCCGCCCGTCCATTTGCCGGTAGTCGAAGAAACCTGGAGTGTGCCGCCGATGTGGACCGTGATGCCGCCGGTGGCCTTGCCTACGATTGTGCCGCTGTCGAGGTGCACCGACGCGTCGTTGATGCCCCACAGATACGTTCCGAACGGCACCGGGGTGCCCGCCACGCCGCCAAGCGCGAAGGTCAGGGTCTGGTCGGAAAAGGAGACGAGGCTCCGCTTGGTCGCATGGACAAACGAATTGGAACCGCCAGAAACCGAGACGGGCCCGACCGCGCGAACCACGGCATAGGCATTGGTCTGAAACGTCTCGGTCGCGCAGGCGCCAATGTCGACGTTGCGCATTTCCAGATAGGCGTGGTCGCTGGCACTGATGCCGCTACCGCTGGCCGTGGTCTTCAGCTGCATGCCGGCGATCAGCGCGGTCGCCTTGTCACCCATCCGCAGCGCATCGGCATTCGTCGGGTTGATGACTACCGACGTCGGCGAGCTTTCGTTGCCGATGATGCGCAGGGGCTGGTTGCCGTTGTCATAGGCGTTGAGAAGCTTGCCGAAGATTTGCATGCCGGCATTGTAAATGCCGTTCGCCACCTGGATGGTGACGTTGTAGCCGTTGCAATCGAGGGCATACGCCGCGTTGATCGCGCGCTGCAGCGTCTGGAAGGCGCCGCCTGAAGTGTTGGCCAGGCCGTTATTGCTGTCGTTGCCGTTTGTCCTGACGTAGAAGGTGCGCGAGCTCGTCAGCTTTTCGCGAACCAAGGCCGAGAGCGTCGCAACCGCAGCGTCCACCGCCGCCATCGTTGCGAATTCCCATTGCACCACACCGGTGCCGGCGCTGTTCTTGTAGATGTAGGATCGTCCGCCGGTCACGACGCCGAAGAACTGCCCGTTGCTGGTCGCGGCAATCCCGGCGGCGACGCTGCTGTAATAGCTGCCCAGCGCAATCCCGTTGAGAATGTCGAGGATCGTCGATGCCTGAGCGGCAGAGGTCTGCGCGGCATTTCGCGCCGCGATCGTGGCGGCGACGAGCGGGTTCAGCGCGTCTGAGCCGAAGGGGACAACCTTGATGCGGCCATCGGCGGTCGAGACGATTGCATCGGCCATCAGAGTTGCGTCGAGCCTCCGTGAATAGTGAACGGGCCCTCAAGCCAGCGGGTTTTGAGGCCACCAGGAGCCGTGACCGTCAGATCCCAGACGAGCTGCAGATCGGTGCCGCGAGGGTTGGTGAAGGGCAGCGCCCGGATCGTCGTGTCGGCGAACAGGAGCGTGACGGTCGAAGTCGGAACACCATCGGTCGTCGTCACCGAGACGGAGACGCCTTCTTCACCAGCGGCGGCATTCGCCAAAGTGATCAGCGCAGGGTCAGGCGCATCACGATAGGCTCTAACCTGCGCCCGAAAGGACGCGGAGGCGAAATCGTAGCCGACGAAATCGAGGTCGACCCTGCCCGGTTGCCAGCGGTTGACCACGACCGCCAATTGCCCGGCGAGCATCATGCGTAACCACTCCCCGCGACAGGGAAGTGCTCCACGAACCTGATCGCGGAGCCGGTTGCGTAGCCCATGCTGGAGGGAGACCGCATCTCGCCGTCGAGCCGCATGACGCAACGCGGATCATGGAACTCGACAGGCCGTCCGGCGGTCGTCGCCTCACGAAGCGGGTGGGACAGGACGATGGTTGCCGAGACGCCGTCCTGGCTGACGACATCGTCGATCAGGTAAGCGCGATGCCGCAACGTCGCGTGATCGATCGACAGCCACATGCCAGCGCGGAGCGGCGCGGGAAGAAAGCTGATCGCGAGATTGAGCGTCGTTGCGCGAAGCGCAGCATCGGCGGCAAGGGTGACGCCGCTCTCGCCCGTCGCGTACTCGGCTTCGGTCCACCACGGCAGGGAGAGAGGGGTGCGCAGGTCGGTGGCGAACTGGTGACGCAGGTCGCCGAGCGGCACGATCACAGGCACGACGCCGCCCTTGAGCACGGAAGCGCATGCCTTCCACGCAAGGGCAAGCTCGGTGTCGTCGAGATAGGGGTCGCTGTATTGCGCAAAAACGCGCCCGCCGCCGTCCACCGCGACAACGTCTTCGTTGCCCGAGAGAGCGGTACCGCCGGTGATGATCCGGCGCTCCACATCGGCCTCGATGTCGGAGAACGAAAAGGCATATGTGGGGAAGACGCGCATCACGAGAGAAGGCGTAGGGGAGGGGTGAGCGGCGCTTTACCGCCGTCAGGTGACGGTCACCGTCGCGGATGCAGACCAAGGCGAAAGCCGGCCATCACCGACACGATAAGCGACCTCTACCTCGATCGTCTCGCCGCTCGGTACAGGCCCGACCTGCAAGGACACTGGCGTGCCGGGGTCGGTATCCGAATAGCTCGCATCTGCTCCCCAGACCGAAGCACCGTTGATGCGCCAATGCGCGTACCAGGTGAGGTCGGTCCGGTCCGGCGCATCGACGTCAAGGTCGAGGTACTTGAGCCCGCTCACGGTCGTTGCGGATGCCGATGCGATGGTGGGTGTCTCGAGCGGAGACGGCGCTATGCGATTGCCCTTCGCTGCTGGATCGCCTTCCTCGGTAGTCGGGTTCCAGTTGTCGATGTTGGGATCGGCTTCGACCCACTCAAAGGTAACGCCGCCGCTGAGCGAGCGTGAGAGCGCAGTGATCTCCGCAACGCCGTCGAAGAATACGGCTCCTGCCTCCTCGATGCGCAGGTTGACGAAGCGCTCCCCACGCGCGACGCGGCCGGCGATGTTGGTGGTGACGGTACCACGGTTCGGCGCATTTATCCGCGCCATCTTCCGCTTGGCGAGGAAGCGCGCCTGAGCATGGCTTGGGCACTGCGATTCTAGTGTCTGCGACAGCACCTGGCCGCGCTCGGCGATGTCCGCCTCGTCGCGCCATGGATCGCATTCCACGGTGTTGTAGTCGTGATCGGCGGACACGTAGCTGCAGACCAGCTCGTTGACCGCCTGGTCATCATCCACCGCGCCGCCGTTCCACGTATAGGAGACGATCTCCTCTGGTCCGATGCTGACAGCCGGTGCGATGAACTTGCCGGCATAGATGACGATCGCACCGTCGGCGCGCGGCGCCATCCAGCCATCGAAAGTCGACAGCAATGCGGCTTTCACACGCTCGTGCGCATCGGTGTGCTTGTGGGCGAGGCAGGCCCGGTACTTCGCTTCGGTACCGCCAGCCTTGAGCGTGCGGGCCTCGTTGCAGACTGCTGCGGCCGCGATCCAGAATGAGAGGGTGGGAGCAATCTTGCGGTTCCACCATTCCGTGCGCAGGGCGAGCAGTTCGGCAGCATACCCGGCATCCGATTTCGGTAGCGCCGGTCGTGGCCCTTCGCGCACCATCATGTAGTGGAGCAGGTGGCGAACCGGGTTCTCGGTCGCCGTCCAGGTCGATTCATCGAGCGGCGATGCGCCGGCAGGATCGGGGCAGGCCTGCCAGTCGGCAACGATCGACGGGGTTGGCGGGGTCGATTGCGGGTAGACGTCCTGAAAGTCCTCGGCCTTCACCGGCGCGCAGGTGAGCGCCATGAGGACGACACCGTCGCCGCGGTGGTTGCTCGTCCAGACCGTGGGTCCAAGCAGGCTTCCGATTGCGGAGATTGGCGTTCCCGGAGTGGAGCCGTCGGTGCTGTAGAAATTGACCTTGCCGCCGCCATATCGCCCATCGGTGCCCGCGCTGACAGCCGACCCCGATACCGTAATGGCATCGTCGTTGAGGTAGCGCTGAACAAGTGCGCTCATCTTGCCATCGTGCACGGCGTAGACATCGACAGCGGTACCGTTGGATCCCGATGAAGCCCACGGCGCGCCGGTCGCTGGGTCGGCGGTTTCGTAGAGGATGGATGCCCCCCATAGACGCATGCGACCGTAAGCTGAGACGCGCTCGGGGCGGGGCTTCTTGACGGAAGTCTCGGCTGTGTCCGGCTTTGGCGGGGAACTGAGCACAGCACTGACGAAGTTCGAGACCCCGTTAGCGATCAATGCGATCCCGGCCGGGTTACCCGTCACCACGAGGGCGATGCCAGCGATGGTCTGGATAATGGAGCCGAGCACCTTACCCATAGCGCCAGACCTTCCAAACGCACTCGCGTTCGACCGATGCAAAGGCAAGCCCGCGATCGGCAACAAGCGCCCATCGCTTCCCCGTGAAGATGGCTCCGGCTTGATGGCCCAGCACAGACACTACACCGATATCGCCCTCGCGCGGGTCATTCACCCCGACCAAGCCCACTGAGCTCGCAGCGATTTCGAACGCCTCGACTAGGTCCGTCGCCTCGTCGTTGCCGTCGTACGTCCCGCGAAAGTCGGCCATAGGATCGGGCAGGCCGCGCCACATCAGCCACGCGGCGGGGAAGGTGCAGCAGTCCCAGACGCCGATTTCGCGCCGGCGATGCGCCACTTCTTGCAGGAACTCGCCGAGCTCGGTCATTTTGGGCCCCAACGGCGCGTCGTGCCCACGCTTATCCCGGCGACGTGGCTGAAAATGGCGTCCGTAGGATAGTCGCGACGCTGATCTGCGTCGGTGAAGAAGGCGTTGGGTGCGCGGCGTCGCTGCGTGTCCCCGGTTACAACGGTAAGGGTCAGGCTGCGAAGCCGACCCCGTTCGGTCGCTTGGCTGCCGACCGAAAGACTGCGCCCTTCGCCCGACCATTCCCAGAGCACGCTGACAATTTGCCAGTGCTCATCGAAGATGACCCGGCCGATCCACACCGGCGCACCCAGGATCTGCGGCGCTTCCTCGGTCGCCAGTGCAAGCGTATCGGGCGAAACCCCTGAGAGCGTAATGTCCAGTCGCTGCGCCTTGCCGTTGATGAGGCTTTCCAGGTCCGGAATGTTCACGAGCTCGCCCGCCCCTGGGAACAAGGTGGGGGCAGGCAAAACGCCATCCGCCGGGACGATCAGGTTGCCGTGGCCACACCAGAAGTTGGCCGGGTCGTCGGTCTCGATGCGGAAGAGGTAGGATTCGCGATAGCCGGGCATCAGTAGCCGTCGCGCTGGTATTGGTCGGAGCGAGCAGGCACCGCTCGCAGGGTGGCCTGTGACGCCTGAGCATCCATCTGAGCAGCGCGCCGGAGGATCTGATCGGAAAGGTCGCTGGCAAACCCATCGGGCGTGACGGAGTTTCGCGCATCGACGTTGACGTGGAACACGCGCTGAGCCCCGCTGCCGCCGACTAGCGAATTCATGCGACCCAGCGGGATGACATGCCCGCCGCCGAGAGGCCGGAATCCCTCGACGCGACCGGGTGCAGATGCCTCGTTCACGCGTACGACTTGACCCGGCGCGACATAGCCGCCGGAGGCTCGGCCGAAGATTGCAGTGCCGATAGAGGAGATGAATCCCCCGATCCCGCCGCCACTGCCGCCTTGCGAGGATGCCTGCGAAAGCGCCTCGGCCAAGGGCTTCATGATGACTTGATCGATCAGCAGGTTGATGAGGCCCGACAGCAGCGGGTCTTTGACGCCGAGCGTCTTCGTAATGCCGTCGTGAATGCTGTCCCGGAACGACTGCAGTTCGTCGACGACCAGACTCTCGACTCGGTCATTGATGTTCTCGCCGTCGGTCTGCAGGCCGCGCAGGTATTGATCGAGCGGCGATGCGTACTGGTCCTTGAGCGCCGTCTGCTGATTGGGCTGGATCTGGTCCAGAGCGGCGAGGCGTGCTCGACCCTCGGCGGCTTTCGTCGGGTCACGGCTATCGGCGAGCAACTGTGCGTCGGCGCGTTCCTGCGACTGCCGCAAGTCGAGAATGCGCTTTTCCAACTCGTATTGCTCGGAGCGGACGCGCGCGATCCGCAATGCAGCGTCCGCAATGTCGTTGGCGTTTTTGTTGCCGGCAGTTTCGAGGCGATACTTCTCTTCCGCGAGATCGGCGGTCTTGTCGGCGTGCGCATTGGCCTTCTCGGCTGAAATCGCCGCTGCCTTGTCCGCGATCAGGCGCTTCCTCTTGGCCGCCGTGAGGCTGTCATCCGTTTCGACCTGGCGCGTATACGAGGCGAGCTCTTCGTCGAGCGCCGCGACGATCGCGTCATATTTCTGTTCGATCGATCCGGTGAATTCCGCCTCGGCGCGCAGGCGATCAACGCGCAGGTGCCCGAGCTCGTCCTGGTAGCGTGCTTCATCGGCAGCGGCGTTTGAGGTCGAGTGCGCTCCGCTCGCTCCGCCGCCGACAGCGCCTGCGCCTGTGTCAATCGAAGCGATCGGGCTGCCGGTGGGCGACGTTGCACCGCCAGTCTTCGCGGCTGCCGCTTGGGCTTGGCGCATGAGCGCCATCTGTTTCTGCAGTTGCTGGTAGGCGTAGGTGCCCCGCGCATACTGCTGGGTGTTTCCGCGCCGCACCTGCCGATACGCCGCCGTTGCCTCGCGCAGTTGCTGCGTGCGGAAGGCAAGGTCCATGTTGCCGTTGTCTTGCGACTCCTTCGCAGATTGGCCGGTTGCATATCCAAGCAGGCCGCCAGCGAGTGCACCAGGCGCCCCTCCGAGCCGCCCGCCGAGCGCGGCGCCGCCGATCGCTCCGATGGCTCCGGGATACTTGCTCGCGACCTCTGCGGACCGTGCCGCAAGCGTCGCCAGCGCATTGGCGAGACCGTAGATCGCGTTGGCATTGTCCGCGACGACCCCCGCTACGCGGGCCTTGAGCACCTCGTTCAGCGCCGCGAGCTTGTCCGCCGTATCATCGGCCTTCTGGATCTGGTCTTCCGACAGAACGAGGCCAAGCTTGTGCGCGGCATCGCGCAGTTCATTGACCGCCCGGCTGCCGCCCGACAGCAGCGGCTCGAGCTTTTGGCCGGCACGACCGAATAGGTCCATCAGTACGGCGGCGCGCTCAGCGGGCGATTTCAGCTTTTCGAGAGCATCAGCGATCAGCGGAATGGCGTCACCGGCTTCGATGATATTGCCGTTCGCATCCTTGACCGAGACGCCAAGCTTCTCGAACGCCTCCTTCTGCGCCTTCGTGCCGTTGGCCGCTTCACCGATACGGCGCGTCAGCTGCGTCAGCGCCTGATCCATTTCTTCCTGACTCAGGCCAACTTGGGTCGCGGCGTAGCGATACTCCTGCAGGGCGTTGGTTGTGACGCCGAGCTGCTGCGCGGTTTCGCCGAGAGAGGAGGCATACTCGAGGCCTGCCTTGGTCGCCGCGACAATCTTATCGACGGCAATTGCGGCCACGAACCCACTCGCCGCAGTCGACGCGAGGTTGAAGCCCTTTTTGATGTTCTGACCCATCGCGAAGCCGCGCGCTTCGATGGCGTCGAGCTTCTGATCCGTTAGACGCTGGGCGCTGGTTAGATCGGAGCGGTACTTGTTGAGGTCGGCTTCGAGCCTGAGGATGACGGGATCGACTTGGCTCACGAGGGCTCTCCGCTTGGCGGACGGAAAGCTATGTGTCACAGGTCGGCGACGTTACCGCCGTCACTGGGAGGCTGGAGTGGGCGATTTCTTGAAGGTGATTGGTTCGTTGGGGATCCTCGTCGGTGGATTTTTTCTGGACAATGCTATGCTCTCGGGAATCACGAATTTATCGGGGTCAGTAGAGACCATCAACCTTGATCTCATGGCTGCGCGAGCGGACACGATTGGTCTCGGCTCAGCTTTGTTCGTTTCCGGATGGTTGTGCGTCATCGCAAGCTATCTTGGCGAAAAGCTGGACAAAATCGCGGCCCGACTTCGGCAAGAGCCGAATGATGCCCCGCCAGTTAACCCGACGGATTACTGAACCGACTGATGCGCGGCCATAAACCGCCGCAGGCCTTCATCACTAACGGGATCAGCCTTCGGAGCCTCGGGATCGCGCGCGGCGCAGGCCTCAAGGTACATGGAAAGTGATGTCCGCTCCCAGCTCAGGCCAAGCTCACCGCAGTTCACCAGCACCACGCCCTTCACGAACTGGCTTGGCCGTCGGCTTCCTTTTTTTTTTTGAGCCATCGACCTTCACGCCGTAGATCGCAGCGCTGAGCACTTCCCAGGCAAGAGCCATGTCGTGCATCGCCGGCCGCGCCGGATAGCAATAGACTTCTACCAGCTCACGTGCTTGCTGTTCACTGGCACCGCCCCCGATGAGCCCGTTGCGGATGAGCGAATGGCACTGCTTGAGCCGCGCATCGGATGCGCCGATCAGTACCTTCGCGCCGTCGACGGCCTGCCCGAGACTATCGCCGATCGCGTAAAACAGAGCGAAAATAGAGCTTTCGGCCTCCCGTTCGAACGCGACAACGCGGCTCATCGGAAGCCAGAAATCATAGTTGCCGTCGGCAAACGGCAACGTGACCCGTGTCTCCATGGATCAGGCCGCAGCCGTCCAGGTCCAGTCGCCATGGCTGGCGAGCGTGATCTCCGACGATGCGTCGCCACCTTCCTGCAGCGACAGGTTTGCGGCGGTCATGACGAAAGCTGCCGCGAAGGTGCCCATCAGCGCGCCGGTGTCCGTGCCGTCGTCGATATAGAGCTCGACCTTGTAATTCTTGGCCTTGCCAAGCGCTGCATCGAAGACTGCAATGTCCGACTTGTTGGTCAAGCCGGAGCCGGTGAGGTCGATCTGCCGACCAGCTACGCGGACCTTTCGCGAGGCAACCTTGTTCGGCTTGGCGCAGTCGCGGACGAGCCGATCCGACGTCGATACGGTGCGATTGATGCCGACTTGGCGCATGCCGCACAGGGTGGAGAAAATTTCGGTTGGGGTGGCGCCGTCGCCGATCTTGATCAGCGCGAAATCGGCTTCGACTGGAACTGACATTTGCGCGGGCTCCTCGCAGGTTTGCGAGGTGGTCTAGGAGGCGTCAGTCCAGCTCGTTACCGCCGTCAGTTTCCTCTTTGCCGCATCGCCCGCGAGTCAATAGGGCTGTCACCACAAGGGAAAAACATAAAGCGAACTATCAATTTATCGGTCTGCGATGAGCGGCATAAGAGCTCAATTTGAAGTGGCGTAGATAGTGCAGCTGCGGGATTGTGACTGCTCAATACCGATATTTTAGGGTCGCTAGAAAGAGATTGCGTGGTGAAGTGTTCAAATTTACGAGCGGCACGGTGTGGGCTCTTGGATCTCCCGCACTCAACCGAGCGATTGGCTTAGTGCGATATGCATAACTCCCTACCTGCCTCATCAATTGATCGATCAGGGCCTAAGCCAAAATTTCGCAAAGACATTCAGGGTCTGCGTGCCCTTGCCGTTGTAGCGGTTGTGTTGAACCATGCCTTCCCCAACCTTCTTACCGGTGGGTTTGTCGGGGTAGACATATTTTTTGTCATCTCAGGGTACCTGATCCCACAAATCATTGTCCGGGAAATCGAAGCAGGTAAATTTTCGATCGCTGCCTTTTATCGGCGGCGCGCTAGACGTATTTTGCCGGCGCTCTTTGTTGTTCTTGCCGCGACGCTCGCTTGTGGATGGTTGATTCTGCCACCATCGGAATACAAAGAGTTGGCACGCACCGCCATCTCGACCTCTCTATTTGTTTCCAATTTCGATTTTGCCAAGCATACGGGTTATTTCGACACCGCTGCGGACTTAAAGCCACTGCTTCACATGTGGTCTTTGGCGGTCGAAGAGCAGTATTATATTATTTTCCCACCCCTTTTGTACGTTTTGTGGCGTTATATCGACCGCAGAAATGCGCAAGGTTTGCTGTGGATTTTAGCAGTTGCCGGGCTGGGTATTTCCGAGATTGGAATTCATTTATTTCATAACGCCGCCTATTATCTTCTCCCCTTCCGGGCGTTTGAATTGCTGGTTGGCGCCCTTTTCAGCATTTGCGGACTGCCTCCCCTATCAAATGAACGGGCGCGCCATGCCACTTCGCTTCTGGGCCTTGGCATGATGCTTGTCGCCATCGTTTTCTTCACGCCGGACACGAGGTTTCCGGGCGTAGCGGCATTGCTGCCTTGCGTAGGGGCTGGATTGGTCATCTACGCTGGTATTTCCGATGAAACGATCGGCGGTCGGCTGCTATCATTCGCGCCGATTGTATATGTAGGTGCAATTTCCTATTCGTTATACCTTTGGCATTGGCCAATTTTGGCGTTTCTTCGTAATTTCACAAGCGCTGAATTACCGGTTACATTGGCAACATGCGCCGTATTATCTGCATTTGTGTTGGCAGCCCTTTCTTATCATTTCGTTGAGCAGCCGTTTCTATCCGCTTGGGGTCGCACAATCAATTATTGGAAGCTATTCGTTATCGAGGCGGGCATTGTGGTGCTGGTGAGTGGCGCCATTTACCTGTCCCATGGGTTACCACATCGTTTTTCTCCCGCTGCGCAGCAGTTTTTTGCCGCCAATCAAGATTTCAATCATCGCCGGGATGAGTGCCATGACAATGGCGATCAGGACGGGATAGCTTATACCAAATCCTGCGTTTTTGGCGCGAGCACCGTTAAGCCCGATCTTGCAGTCTGGGGCGACAGCCATGGCGCAGAGCTCGTCGCGTATCTCGGCGAACGCGCCGCGAGGGAGGGCCGATCTGTCCGTGAATTAACCTCTTCGGCCTGTCCGCCAGCGTTACAGTTTGCCACACGGAAACGGCCCTATTGCAGCAGAGTCAATCGCGAGACGCTCGCAGCTCTTATCCGAGACCCCGCAATTCGCACTGTGGTACTCACCGCCAATGGCGCCCGCTATGGCGATAAGTTCGAATTGGAAACGGGGATGCGAGCGTCGATTAATGCATTGCTAAAGGCGCGAAAAAGGGTGGTGCTTATCAAGCAAATCCCCAACATGCCTTACGATATAGCAGAAAAGGCGGGAATTTCTGAGCAATATGACTTACCTATGGATGCCCTTGGCCTGCCGGGCAGCACTGCTCGTGCCGACGCTAAGACCTACGATACCTTTTTGGATAAATTGAGTCGGGAGTACGGTCTCGCGATCTATGATCCGAAGGTTGTGCTGTGCGCCGCAGATTTCTGCCACGGCGTTCGCAATGGCTCTATCGTGTTGTATTACAACCCTGACCACCTGAGCATGTCCGGCGTTAGTTTCGCATTCAAACCTTTGGCCGATGATCTCTACGGCTTATGAATTGATTGCGAACCTTAGATATCGAACAACGTCACCACCCGATGTCTGGGCATGCCGGCGTCACGTCAAAATCCGATCGGTCGAGCTGATCTGCAGTACGCAGACAAGGAAAGCTTCGAGGAGCAGGCGCACGAGTTCGAGCGCAAGCAGCCCAACTTCACACCAGGCGATTAATCCTCGTCGGTATCGATAACCCGGAAGCTCGCGCGTCGCTGATCGGCTTGCTCCGCCAGCGACGCGGCATGCGCCTCCACCCAGCTGACGTTCACGTTGTGCGCCTCGACTTCGTGGCCCGCACGAAACAGCCGGCCCGTGATCTCGCCGATGTCGGCTTGCGACAGCGTCCCGTTGCGCACCAACTGTGCGATCAGTTCGGCGACGACGGGGTCCATGACGCGAGGATACAGGTCGGCGCTGGGCTGCGCAATGGTCGACGCCGAGAACGATCGGCGCCCGCGGGCGGCTTCAGATAGTCCCTAGGCGGCTATGCCTTTAGGACTTCCCGGACAGCGTCCCATTTGCGGCGGATGAACGATGGCGGAGCCCCCCATGTTTTGTCCGCTTTCCATCTCAAGGCCGTCTTTTCAAATTCTGAGAAGACTTTGGGATTTCCATAGCTGCTTCTCACTGCCGAGATGTAATCTTTCGTCGCTTCGTAGTCGTCGATGTATGTTCCATTGAACCACCGTCGATAGACGCACTCATCGATGACACCTTCTTGGATCGCGACGGCCGTTAACTCGTGGAGATTAATGACTTTCTTCAGGTGTTGCGCCTCGTCGGAAGTCCGCTTCTCGCGAACGCCGAAAGACGAAATTTTCGTTGTCCCATTTTTTAGCGCAGTGAATCCTTCGCGCGCAGCGATCAACTCTGCGTCAGACTCTTGGTGCATGATTAGATCTAGCGTGCCGCGGCGTCGCGACACTGCCCGGGTATCTCGAATCACTATAAATGCAGTGATTGCGGATACAACTACGGCTCCGTTTTGGATGTCGGAGCCGTAGGTATGCCAAAATTGATATATCTCGGAAAAAGCTGCCATTTAGGGCTCTTATCCGCCGAAACCTTCACGGGTAGCCATGTCGATCTCCCTTTCATTGACACCGCTATATGTACGAAATTTTCGTACAGCAAGTGCCTTTCAATGACATCATATGCGGGTCAGCGGTTAACGTCCTTTGAACGTCAAGGATCCTCGATGCCGATACATCTTGGCAATCATGTAGGAAAGGTTGGCCTGCTCCATCAAGGTGCCAGACGCAGAAATCTGACCATTGGAGTCCGCCGATGGCAGCGAATATCTACCCCGCCAGCACCCGCACGTTGACCTGCGCGAAGTAGTGCCAGGCGCCCGGCTCGCCGTCGTCGATCAGCCGCATGTCCGACAGCGAGACGCGCATCGTAACGCCTTCGAACGTGATCCGCGTGTCGGCCAGCGCGGTTTCGATCAGCCCGCCGATGCGCCCGGCATGATCTTCGCCGGTTTCCACCACTTGGCCAGCATCCTCCCGATCGCGCGCAAAGGCATGAATGTCGAAGGCGACCGTGCCCGCATTGACGCCGGTTGCGCGCAAGCGCCTTGTCCGCGGCGCGCGCAGGATCACGAACGGCCAAGTCGGGACGCCAAGCGGGTTGATCGATGCCTTCGAAACCGCCGCAACCAGTGCTGCGTCAGCCTTGAGCCTTGTCAGCAGCGCGCGGCGCACGAGCCTTTGCAGTGCGACTGCCATTGGTGCTCTCCTTTTCGTGTGCCGCTGCGATTGCGTCGTCGACCTCGTGCTCGCCCGGGCCGAACTCGACAGTCAGCATCGGCGAGAGGTAGGTCCATTTCTTGGTCAGGGTGATCGTCTTCATCATGCGCTCCGTTTCGCGAGCTTCCCGATCTCGGATGCGAACAGGCGCTGCACCTCTGGCGCCATTTTGTCGCGCGCCGGCCGCATGTAGGGGCGAGCCTCCATCCTCGACGTACCGAACTCCAGTGGCGCCGCGTAGGGCGCGTTCGACGAGACCTCGGCTTCGAGATCGGACACCATGCGATTTTCGATGCCTGCCTGCAGGACACCGGTATCGCGGTTCGGCGGCTCGCCGGGCTTCGACGGAACATGGCCCTTGCCGGACACCGACCCTTCGCTGATCGAGCGGAACGCCTCCGCCCTAATCATGTCCGAGCCCACGTAGAGCACGCGCCGCGCCGCCTTGATGACTTCGGGTCCGGCCAGAGCCTTGAGCCGGGCATCCCACTTGTCGCGCACCTTCATGGTCATGGACGCCGCCCCCGGCACAGCCATCCGATGCCCACTGGATCGCGCTCCACGCTCTTGAGCGTCCAGACGCCGGCATGTGGGCCGGTGCTGATCTCGATGCGCGCAGACGTGTCGAGCAGGTCGAGCCCGAGCACCAGCAATGCGACGTCCGTCTCGAGGAAGCCCTCCGCCTGGCGCATGGCCTCTGTTGCCCGGTCGCCCTGCGCCTGACAGTCGATCTGAACGGGCGATCCCGGCGTCACGATGCTGCCGCCATCGTCGGTGACTGGTGTTCCCGCCCAGCTTGCAGTCGCATCGAAGTAGGGACCGCCGCCATCAGCAGAGAAGGCCGCTGCGATACCCGCGAAGGCGTCGGCGAAATTCATGCCGGCGGCGTCCATGCCATGCGAGGGCCACCGAAGATGCGGCGACGAAGCGCACTGAACTCACGGCCATAGATCGTCGCCGTCAGTCCGGCGCGGGATGCAGCGGCGTCCGAGACGTTGGCGCTGAACGAGCCGGAGCGAAATGATACGACACCGGCGGGGATGTTGCCCGTGCCGATTCCCAGCTCAGCCATGCGGTGCGCGGCATAGGCCATGACACCGGCGCGGCGATCTGCATCCGGCCACGTTTCGCCAGCGAAAGCGGCGGCATCGTCGAGCCAGACCTGTACCATCGCATCTGAGACGGCTGCGAATGCAGGATAGCGTGCTTTCAGGTCGGCGGGGGAGGGCGCAGAGTAGGCCATGGCGCTGCATCGCGCCGGGCAGGTTGAACCGTTACCGCCGTCAACTAAGCGCGGGTGACCGAACCCCAGTCAGCAATGAACCGCTCGCCTTTGCGCGAATTGGTCACCCGACCGGTGACAGTGTACTTCCTACCCTCACGCAACGCCTTCGCCTGCTTTTCATCCACGTTTTCGATCAGTATCGACCTCGTTTTCGGCTTCCTACCTAGCACCACGAACCATTTGGAATCCTTGAACACCAACGGATAGCGCGCTTTGACATCGCGTGCCGCCATTTCATCGTAATCAGCGTCTTCTTCGGCCTCGAAGTACTCGTCAGGCGTGAGGCCACGCGGAAAAGCTGGTTCTTCTGGTGGACCAGCGGGCCGATGGATGGCCACGGCTTTCACCACGGCTTCCAATTGTTCCGCAGATAGTTTGCCCCTGATTTCCAGCGAAATGCCGTTCGCGCCTTGCACCTTGGCAGTGACTTCCTCGGCCTCGCCTTTTCTGACTGGTTGGGCAAGGCGCGCGAGCGCGCGCCAGACCTGCGTTCCGCCGGGAAGGGGTTGGCTGTTCAACGCCGCATTAGCGGTGACGGCAAGGTGCTGGCAGAACATGGCGAGCTGCTGTCGATGCGAGAGCACCATTTCGCCTAGTTCATAGACTGCCCCGACCTTGCTTGCGATGTCGAACAAGACGTCGACGCTTCCGGTCGATATCCGGCGGACGACCAGCGCGCGGTCTGGATAACCCATATCCCTGCTGAATTCGTCGAATCCGTTCGACAGCGACTGAAGAAGCATGGCTAAATCACTGACGCGAGGCGGCGAGGTATATCCGATGTGAAGTCGCAGAAGACCGTTTTCGTCGAATACTTGCATCCGGCCCTCACGATTCGCTCGTCAACAGTTGGTGCAAGTTAACGTGAGCCGCCCCCACAAGAAAAGGGCCGCCCCACCCGAAGGCAGAGCGGCCCATCTTCCCGTGGATGTGGAAGCTTATTCCTTGGCTTCGAGCGCCAGTTCGATCGCCGAGAGGATGTCGTCCTTCTTGGCCGCATCGCCGATGTCGATCAAGTTGGCCTCGGCGAAGGCCTTGAGCTGGGCAACGGTCATCTTGGACAGATCGGCGGCTTCTCCCTCGACCGTCTCGACCTCGAACCAGTCACGCGCCTTGATGACCGCGATCTCGGCGTCGTCGATCTCGACCGGCTCCGGCGTAGCCTCTGCCGCCTGCAGCACGAACGGCGGGATGGCGTTGACGACCTTCGGGCCGTCGCTGACGTTGCTGATGATGTGCTTTGCCATGGGTCAGATTCCGTCCAGGTAGCGGAAAGCGCCGGTGCGCAGGACTTCGACACCGCCGGTGCGGAAGATGCCAGGGATTTCGAAGCTGGTCGGACCGTCCTGGTAAACCGGCAGGAAGCGATGCGGCATCGGGAGGTGCAGCTTGCAGACGTCCTGACGGTTGGCATAGGCCACCATGCGCTTGCTGCTGCCCGAGCCGGCCGTGTCGAGGCCGAGGACACCGCGGATCGTCAGCGGCTGTCCGGTCATCTGCGTGTAGACGTTGGTGCGCAGGATGAACGACAGGATCGTCTCGCTGTTCGTCGCCGACATGGGCGTCGCGCCGAGATACGAGATGGTCGAGTAGGGCAGAAGCACCGTGTCGGCCATTTCGACGGTCAGCGAGCCGGTGAACACGCCGGTCAGGACCGCGTTGAGATCGCGAACGATCTGGGTCGGGGTCTTGGTGGCGTTGCCGGCGGTGTCGAACCAGGTCGTGACGGAGCCAGTACCATCGGCGGTCGCGGTGCCGGTGGTGACGCCGGACTGGTTGGCGAGGCCCTTGAGGCCCTTGGTGGTGTCGCCGGTCAGAGTGACGTTCCACATGAACTCGGTGTAGGCGCGACGGGCAGCGAGAGCCTTGCCGCCGGGCAGGTCCATGCCCATCAGCTGGGCTTGGCCAACTTCCTCGATGTCGTAGCCGTAGCCTACGCCCGCCATGTGGACGCGGATTTCAGCCTTGTCGCGGATGACGTCGGCCTTGGCGATGTCCTTCGCGCCCGAGTTGTACCAGCGAGCCTGCCCGACGGTGCTCGAGATGAAGGTCACGATGCCCGGAGTGAATTCCGGCGCCGAGCTGTCGACGAACACGAGGCGCCCGAAGTCGAGATCGGGGAACTTGTTTTCGTAGACCTGCGCGTTGATCGTGTAGGCCTGCCCGACGACGAAGTTGAGCGCGGCCTGCTGCGCGTCGTTGAAGTTCATGCTGGGGTCGCCGTTGTGGCCGAACCCGAAAGGCTGTGCAGTCATTATTCAGGTCCTCCTTACGACGGAATGCGGCGCAGCCGCACCTTGAAGAGCGAGCCGTTTGCGGCGGCAGCCGATTCCGCTTCCGCACCCGCCACGGCAAGGACGGTCCCGGAGGTAGCGGCAGTGGTCCAGCGCCCCGCGACGGTGTCCCAGTTGAGCCCAGCGCCGACCGTGATGGCGGCCCCGGCGATGCCCCACCAGACGCCCTCGTTGGCGACCGGCACGGTGTCGTACTGCTCGTAGGAATCGGCCACGGTCCCGGTCACCTTGTGGGTGGCCTTCGCGATGCCGAGATATTCGCCGCCGCTGGCATAGGGCGAGCAGCTCTCGTCACCGTTGCGCTGGACAGGCGCGCCGAATGCGATCGTGGCGGTTGCGGTCTTGCTCGACGCGTCCCACTCGGACAGGTCGGCCTGCATGCCGGGATAGCCCGACGGCTGAAACTGGCTGTAGCTGGTCTGATACGGCATGGTTCAGTCTCCTTCAGGCCTTGCGCCAGGCGTTGTGATCGTTCGCGCGCTGCCAAGCATCGCGCTCTGCGGCAGCGGCGTCCTTGAAGGCTGCCGGAGCGCCGATGTTCTGGACGGCGGGCTTGCCGTCCGACACCTTCACATCGGCGGTCAGCACCGCGAAGGCACCGGCAACGGCGGCGTCTTCGGTCGGGCACTTGTCCCCCAGCTTGGCGGTGACGACGGCGCGACGGATCTCGGCGTCGGTCTTGCCGGCGACATCGAGGTCGGCCACGACTGCCTTGGCCTGCGAGACCAGCGCAGCGCGATCGGCGACGAGCTTGTCGATTGCGGCCGGGGCAAGCTTGGCGTCGGCATCGGAGAGCTTGGCTTCGAGCGCCGCGACCTTGCCGCTTTCGGTGGCGAGCTTGGCATTGGCGTCGGTGAGGGCAGTCGCCGCCTGCGCGGCCTTGTCCTGCAGCTTGGCGATCGCCGCTTCGACCGCGGCTTCATCGCCCAGATTGACGGGCAGCCCGTCGAGGGTGATCGTCTTCATGCGTTTCTCCATGGAGATTGCCGACAGCGCGGCGGGGTTGGCATCGCAGAGGGCGAAGCGCTCGCCGTCCTTGATCGCACACTCGGAACCGGCGCGGCCTCGATCGACAACGGCAACGTGATTGCCGCGAATGCCGACCTGGCGGGCGTCGTAATTGGTGCCGTCCGGCGCCGTGCCCGGCGTCCAGTCCAGCGTGCATTGGTAGCCGTTGCTCAGCTCGCGCTTGCCATCGGTGACGGCGGTGATCGTTCCGGCATCCATCAGCACGAGATCGAAGGCGAGGTATTCGCCGTCACGCATCGCACCCATAACGGTACCGCGCGCATGATCGCGCCAGTTCGAGGCGGTCACGGCTTCGCGCGGGTGATCGTTGGTGATCGGCCGGCCGATGAAGCTGCGCACGGCGTCAGCCGCGAACACCTCGGCGGCGTCGCGGTAGACTTTGACGACATCGGTTGGCTTGAAGGTGTCCGGCGCTCCTACTTCGGCAGCGAGGTATTCATAGACCCCGGTGCGCGCCGCTTTCGCACGAACGGCGAGGTAGCCATCGGCGGTGCGGCGTGGTGCGTCCAGAATGAGGCGGTCGGCCAGTTGCATTGGTCGGGGAGTAGGGGGAAGGTTGTGGCCTCGTTACCGCCGTCAGAAAGTGGGCGCTATTTGACATAGGGTTGAATGGGGCTGTTATCAGCAGGCTTCAGATCACTGAGGGAAAACCAATCCTCTCGCCCCGTAGAGAATGACCTGCATAGCGCCTTATCAATCACGACATCCACGATGATGCGATTGCGCCCCAAGCTGAGCACCGTGACCACTTGGCCGGGTTTGAAGCCTGACATCGCGCCCTCCTTTCACAGCGCGGTCAATATCAAAACTCCCCATCCAACGACAACACTGCCCGCTCGGTGCAGCCGCAGAACGGCAATTCGCCTGGCAGGTCTCCGGGCGCGTCGCCGTCAGCATACCGCTTGCCATCCCGCGCCGCATGCTCCGGCCGGAAATGCACCTTATGGGACGACACCCACTCCCACGTATCGATGCCAGCCTCGCGACGACGTTCGGCATTCATCTGCGACGACAGCTTCACCAGCTGATCAGACGCGACGTTGCGCGCCCGGCGGCGGCTCATGTCGACGGCCTCGCGGATTTCCTTCGCAACCTCGTCGGCAGCGCGGTTCTGTTGCAGCCCACGAAACACCGCATCTCCGATACGCGCCCGCGATTGCTCGGAAACGGATTTCACCAGAGAGACATTGCGCTCGATCGCAGTGCTGACCGGCGCGCGCATGTCACCCGCGCCGACCAACGTTCCGAGTTCGACGCCCGTCGCGGCCTTCACGTTCGCCACCCATTTGGTGCGCTGCCACTTCTCGACCTTGAGCGCCCATTGCTCGATGCGAAGCCGGATCGAGAAGAGGAGGCGGGTCAACTCAGCCTCGATGCCGTTGAGGGTGCCGCCGACTTCCTCGGGACTGTCCTGCGTCATGGTAGCAAGGGCGCGGCTGTAGACTGCCATCAGATCGGGCAGGGCCTTGTCCCATGCCTTGACCACTGGCGCGTAGGCAGCGGCGTACAGATCGGTGGCGAGTGTGCCGGGGGCCGTGATCGGTTTCAGTGTCACCGATTCGCGCCGAACCTTTTTGCCCCTGCGTGCGAGCTGGGCGAGGTCGTAGCGCATCAGGCTTCCTCTAGGTTTGACGCCCAACCTTCATTGATTTCCTCGAAAATCTCCGGCCCAAATTCCAGCTTGCCACGATACGGCTCGACGCTGGCCAGATCGAGACCTTCGGGCGCGTTGTACGTGATGGTCACGTGGGGCTGGTACTGCTCGAAGTCGAAGCTCGCGCCCGCTTCCTTGATGGCCTCGTGTCGCCAAGAAAGTGCCGACGAAGAGAACAGAAGCACGACCGCTCTTTTATCGCCCAACGGCTCGACCAGGCGGGCTCCACCTGCGGGCACCGTAAGCTTGCCGGTCTCATCGCCATGCCAGTCCTGCCCGACCTTCATCCAGTCGACAGGCTGGCGGGAATATGCCACCGTTACATGGAGTTGGTCGGCAGGCGCGGTTGTTTCGAAGCCTTGAGCCTTCGCCCAGTCGATCAGCTCACCAGCATTCAGGAGCTTCCGCTGGACGTAAAGCGTTCGCGGCGCTGCATCGTTGGCAGCAGCGAGCGGGCCGTTAGATGACCCGCCCGGAGCCGAGATAACCGGATCACCTCCTTTCGGCGCTGACGGGTCTGCATTTGGATCACCGAGCGAGGGATCGGGTGAAATGCCGTAGCGCTCATCCTCGGGAATCTCGGACAACGCGGACTCAAGCTCAGGCAGGTAACCCTCGGCGATCATCAGCGACTGGACGCCGCGATTGAACGCTTCTTCCGGCATGGCGTTGAGCCCGGCCAGCTTCTCGGCCGCCTGCATCTGGGTGTAGAAGCGGTCGGCGCGTTCCTTGTCGGTCTCGACGTCCAGCGGAGCGAACGCGTAGCTGGCATCGAGCTGCGTCGCGCCAAGAGCGGACGGCACAAGGTAGGTATCGAGCCGGTCGAGGCACGGTCCCAGGTCGAGCGTCTGCATCGCGCGGACCTTCTTCGACCAGTCGCGCTGCTGTGAATCGCCCGACGCGTTCATGCCCTCTGGCGCACGGCCGAGGAGGCGGGTGGCGGGGATATCCGAGATTGCCGACACGAACTCGGCAAACGCGTTCAGGATGTCCTTGGCGCCCGCGAAATTGTACGCGACGTCGTCGATCTTCTCGGCAGGGCCGTCGCCATTGCCGGCGTCGTAGATCGCCACATTGAACATGCTCTCGGCCAGCGCGATCGTACCCAGGCGCGAGGATAGCGCCTTCTCGCCGTCAGCCGTCGAGACCAGGTCGGTAAGGTTCGGGATGCCGACGCGTGTCAGCCGCGCCTTGTGCAGCAGGGACGCAAATGCACCGCGCGCTGCATCGCTGTCCTTCACAGCATCGAGCACCTGCGCGAGGCGGCTCTCGCCCCAATAGGCATCGGCGCTGTTCGTGCTGACCGAGATTAGCGTCGCCGAGGTGTCAGCGCGAAACGTGATGACGCGGGAGGGGTGAATTTCCTGCTGCCCGCCCGCGGCGGTGTTCAAGCGCCACATCACCGGCTCGCCGAAGTCGGGCTTGCGGGCGTCGTCCTGCAGGGTGTCGAACGCCAGATGCCAGCGCGAAACGACATTCACGAAGGCGAGGCCACCGGTGCCGATCTGGCGTGGTGCCGGCTGCGAAGGATCGCCGGGCAGGCCGAGGATCAGCGCACCGCCGCCGAGGCCGCGCAGGGTTTCCACTTCCTTGATCTTCTCGCGCAGGCCGAGCCGCTTTTCTTCGTCCCAGATCGCTGCAGCCTGGTCGTCATCGAGCCCGGACCAGTCGCGCCATTCCCGCACCATATCGAGCGCGGAGATCTGGATGATTTTCCGCAGCAGTCCGGAGCCGCGATAGGCCGCTTCGACCTGCTGCTGTGTCAGCGGTGCTGAAACGTAGGTCGAGGCCGAGCGGGGATCGCGCCCGGTGCCTTGGCCGGTGATCGCATTGCGAAGGCCATCGAAGAGACGCGTCACGGTGCCCATGAGCGTGGGCTTGCGTCGGGGAGCGGCTCCCAGTTACCGCCGTCAGGTCAGCGCCGAGATATCGTAGCGGGACCCAAGCGCCACGCCATCGAATGCCCGAGAGGTGCTGTCGACGTCGTCGTCGTGCTTCGCAGTCGGAAAGTTTTCGAGAGCCGAAAACCAGCGCTCGTTCCAAGTCCCGCGAAGCACGACGACGTTGCCTGCCTCTGCCTGCGCTGAGAACGGGCTGAAACGTGTGATCTTGTCACCCGTCTCGGTGCTGGATCGAACGTTGTAGCCCGACAACGCTAGCTTGAGGTTGGCGACCTGGCTCTTCCCTGCCTGCCCCGGGTCCTGCGGCAAACTGATCTTGCAGCCCTTGCCATCGGCACTCGCGGTGTTCTTGATCAGCCGCTCGACACCGGCCGGGGTAAGGCAGTCGTTCGTGTTGTCGACCACGATGTACCGCCCATCCGGCATGCGCCCGACCTTCGTGCCCGAAGTCGCGTCCGGATCTGGATTCTCGGCAGTCCGTGGTGTCGCAGCCAAGTCGTAGCCGCGGCAGAACGTCGTGCCCGCGGGGACTGCGTCGACGACCTGGCACCATGACCGCTGGAAATAGAGCCCTGCAGCCGGACGGATTTTCCAGTTGCCGCCGAGCAGCCGTTCGCGCTCGACCAGTGGCAATGAAAGCAGCGAGGCCATGTAGCCCGGATCTGCCGCCATCAGCGCTTTGTTGTCGGTCAGCTTGGCCGGAATGAACGTCAGCGACTTAGGCGGGATCGGGACGCTTTGACCGTTCTCGTCCACCATCGTGTAGCAGGCGAGGTCTTGCGGGCTGTCAGCCCACTTGAGGTCTTCGCCCACGCGCACAAACCAGCGCAGGATACCGGAGCGTTCGGCGATGGGTAAGCCGGTATTCTGATCGATCCACCACGAGATCAGCTCTGCGACCCAGCTATCAGCATCGGGGTTGCAGGTCGCGCGGATGTAGGGCCGGACACCGCACATCGAACGATTGCGGCTGACCATGTACCAGAACTGCGTCGGCGTGAAATGCGTCAGCTCGTCGAACTTGATCAGCGGGATCTGCGAGCCCTGCCAGTTGAAGCGCGTCTTATCGTGCTCCAGGTGCGCGAAGCTGGCAGTTGCACCGCTCGGGAACTGCCACGTCAGCACATGCTCTTTCGGCTCGGCACCGACCAGCGGGTAAAGGTTGGCGCTCTCGTCCCAGAGACCGCCCTCGTTCCGGATCTGCACGGTCGACCGCCGGAACGTGACGGAGCCGAACCCCGGGTTGTGGATGTGGCGCAGGTCTTCGAGCAGAAGGGCCCATGTTTTGCCGCCGCCGGCCGCGCCACCATAGATCGCGATATCGGCCGCGCTGGCGAGGAACGTGGTCTGTGGGCCGGGCTGCGGCTTGATCGTGGCGTCGGTTATCTGAAACGCATTCTCATGCATTTCTCCGCGTTGGCGCGTGAACTTGTTTAGAGCTACCGCCGTCGCATTTGGCGAGCCTTGCCCGTCGAGAAAATCGCCTTCATCAGTTTATTAAGGGCGAGCGAATCGTGATTGGGACTTCGCTGCCTATGATAATTTGGCGGAGTGAAAAGTTGACGTACGGGGACGATAATGGAAGTGGCTTTGAAAGCGCCCGTTTCCTTATTGAGGAAATCGATTCTGATCTCAATGAGATCAAGACTCTTACGGAAGAATATTTCCGTAATAACCCATATGCTCTTGTTAAGGAGCAAAACCCTATCAATGGCGACGAACATGCGAAGATCGTCTTTAGGCCAGTTCCGTCACGGATTAGATACATCACGTCCAATGTTATAAAAAATTTGCGTGATGCTCTTGACCAAGCCTGCTCAGCTGCCTCTGAACATATAAAGGGGAAGCGTTGCCGGCACGCTCACTTCCCATTTGGTGAAAACCCCGACGATTTTGAGGTCGCGATTACTAAGTCGGTTTGTAAGGATATACCTTCTGAATTGTACCCCATTCTTCGCACGTTCGAATTGTATCCAACTGGGGAGGGGTATGATGGCGGAAACAACCGCTTGCGGATGCTTGGTCGCGTTTCTGGACCTCATAAACATCGGATTGCAATAAGCGCTGCACCTAATATTGTTCCCACGCTACAATGCTTGGAAGTTTTCCCTGGTAAGAATGGAAAGGTTATATTTCATCATCCTTTGCAGGAACGAAAGAACAACGAATTTCCCCTCGTCACCTTAGGTAAAGGCGGAAGGGCTCGATTTAATCTCCAGATGACCGGGCAGCTTATTTTTGCAAATACCAAGCTTCGTGACGTGCCTGTACGAGAGTTTCTGATGGCTTGTCAGGGGGATGTTAGAAAAATAGTGGAAGAGCTGGAGAGTGAAGCACTCCGCATAAAGTGAGATTCTGCTTCTCTGATCATCTCCCATTATCGGGAAGCGCGAAGATCGCGACGGCGGGGGCTGGCAGGTCCTTCCCGTCTTTGCCTGTGTGCTCGACCTTATCGCGCAGGTGTCCATAGAGCTTGGCAAGGCCCATCGTAGCAGAGACAGCCGCCGCTGGTGTGCCGCAATCCCGGGCAAAGGTGCGGTCCTCCAGCAGCATGTCACGGATGCGATCGACGGTCATTTCATGGCGGGCTGCGTGCGCGGCCTTCAACTCGTCGACCATTAGTGCGACCTTAGGGTTGTCGAGCAGCTTTGATGCGGCAACGTGAATGGCGCCAGCCTTCATCTTCCTCGCGTCGTAGGCCTGCCGATATGCCTCCGACGCGTTGCCAGTCTCGATGTAGGCGAGACAGAACGCCTCTTGTTTCGGTGTGAGGCTCATTCCCCGCTCCTCCCGCTCAGCGTCTGCCCCATGACATACCGCCTGCGCCGCTTCTGCCGATCGGCAAGGCACTGCTCGCCCGGCTCCACATGAAGCCGACGGACACCGTTCGCCCGCACGAACTCGGCACGCTCAATCTTCAATTCAGCCCTCCCGCATTCGTCGATCCAGCGGCTGATGCAGCGCCAGTTCGCGTGGTAGTGTTCCATGATCCCGTCCCAGCCCATGCGGACGTAGGTCTCGCGGAAGTCGCGCGGGCAAGGCCGGCGGGGCTTGAGCCGGCCGGTGTCGTGAAGGCGTCCGTCGCGGCGTCGTTTCGGCATGGTCAGGGCCCAGGCAAAGAGCGGGAGGGTAGAGACGTCGTGGCGCGCGGCGGTCTGGATCACGAGCTTGCCCCCATGAGATAGGCGATGGCGCCTCGAAGGTTCGGGTCTTGCGCGGCGCGGTAGTGGTCGCGGATCGGCTCAGGGTCCGTGCCGTCGCGTGCGGTGCGCATGGTGTCGGCGAGGATCTGGGCGGTGTGGGTGGACCAGCAGGCGGAGAGGTCGAATTCGTCGACGCTGCGCCAGTCCGGTTCCGATGGCTGAGGCTGCGCCGGTGAGCGCCCAGTTAACCCCCCTTTAGGGGGGTAACTGGCGCACTGGCGCACCGCCTCTGCACTGCGCCGGTCTGCGCCGGTTTGCGCCAGTTCTGCGCCAGCCCTGAGAGTAACTGGCGCAACGCCGGAAACGGCAGAAAACCGTGCATTTTCGATGTCCGAAGGGGCGCGCGTCTGTTGCGGCCTGCTTCCTTCGCGACACTGTGCGCCGGTTTGCGCCAGTCCGTTCCGCATCAGTCTGTGTGCCATGTGCCGACCTCCACGAACTTGCGGCTTTTCCGATGCTTGTCCTCCCGTTCGACTTCGCGAAGCATGCCGTTCGCGAACCATTGCTTGAGGATATCCTTGATGCGGCCTGCCTTCTTTTCAGCATCCCAATCGAGGATCTGGGCGACGAGAACGCCGACCCATGCTTCCTTCGCGCGGACATCGACGCGCCAGTCGCCTTGCTCGACTTGCCGCTGCACTTCCTTGAGGTGCCAGGACGTGAGACCCTCAAACGGATCGGGCCACTTCCACGGGGAGGCGACCCCGACACTGTCGCCGTTGGGCAGATCGACGTTGTTCATGCGGAACCAGTCAGCGGCCTCGGGTGGGGCCAGGTTCGCCTTGTCGTTCTGGGTGCGGAAGTAGAAGCCGATGAGCTTTGGCTCGATGCCGGCGCGCTCCGCCTCTTCCTTGGTCATGCGATTGTAGACGACAACGCTGCGTGCCGCGCCGATCAGCGAGACCGCGCCGCGGCTGCTTTCGGCGGTCACCTCGGCTCCGTTGGTCTTGCGGACGTGGTGCACGAGGTTGATGGCGCAGTCGCAGATGTCGGCGATGCGCGACCATTCCTTCGCGACCATGTCGATCGCGCGGTTGTCGTTCTCGCTGATGCCGTGGCTCGACACGAAGGGATCGATGCTGAGAACGTCGATCTTGCGCTCTTGCAGCTGGGAGACGACGGCCTCGACGACGGGGCGGACGATGCGCGCGCCGCCGTCTGTTTCCTCTGCGATGCAGATTGGCTGGTCTCGGCCGCTGTCGACATAGAGGCGATCTTCGACCTCGCCGGGGTGAATGTCGTACCACTGCGCAGCGGCATGGATGCGGCGTTCGGTTTCCTCGTTCGGATCCTCGAGGTTGTAGAGCCAGACCCTGTGCGGGCCCTCGTGGATGTCCTTGCCGAGCAGCGCGCGGCCGGTGGCCATGGCGAGTGCCTCGACGATCTTGACGCTCGACTTGCCGAGCCCGCCAGGCGCGATGTCGAGCGAGACGAACTTGCGGATCAGGTGACGTCCGTAGAGCCACCGGCGAGGGGGTATCGTCGCCGGGTCGCGCCAGAGAAATGGCGTCGCCTTGATCTGCGGCCGCTCCGTCTCGCCCTCGTCGTCGTAGGGCGCGAAGGGCGGCAGCGTGTCCTCGCGGCGTGCGAAGGCCTGCACGACTGCTTCTGAGCCGAGCAGATTGAAATCGTCGTTGGCGTCGATGTTGTCGCCCACCTTCACGCTGCCCTCCCGAGCGGAAAAGTGACCTTGGCGCCGATCTCGCGTGCTGCGGCTAGCGCAGCCTCGCGACCCGGGTTTTTGCCGGTCTTGGCTTCGGTGGCGCGATCGTCGTCGCCGAAGACGGTGTAGGTGATGTCGCTGCGACGCTCGTGGAACAGTCGCGCGACGCGGATCAGGTTCTTGGCGCTGAAGGTGACGATGACTGGCAACCCGATCGCCTGATGGATCGCGTCGCCCGTCGCGTAACCCTCGCACAGCACGGCCTCTCGCGTCGTGCTGTCGATAGTTCCGACAATGCAAAACAGGTCCTCTGTCCGGCCGCCCTTCAGGAATCGCTTTTCGCCGTCGGGCCGGATACGCTGAAGGTTCCAGAGGCACCCGTCGGGGCCGAACATCGGGACAAGCAGCTCCTCGCCGATCTGGCGCAGAGGCTTGGGGGCGATGCCCTTGATCTCCACGTAGGGGTGCAAGAGGTTGGCGGGCCCGGCGCGCTGCCAAAGATCGGATGCGGCAAGCGCGGCCTGGTGCTCGTTATTGCGCTTTTCGGCTTCGCGGCGGTCGCGCGCCTGTTGCCATTCGCGCTGCAGAGCTGCGCGCTCCTCCGGCGATAGGGCGGGCCGATCACTGCTCGACTTCCACTTGAGCGTGCCGGTGTTCATCCGATAGTTGCCGAACGCGCCGGCCGGACGCTCGTCGAGATAGAGGATCGCCCAGCCATTCTGCCGACCCTTGCCGTCACCTTCGCAGCGGAAGCGGATCAGCGAGCCGCCGGCGAGGCGCTGCGCGATCGGCTCTACCGGCACGACGCCGTTCGATTCCATGAACCCGATGAAGTCGGCGATGGCATCGTGCACGCTCACGCCTCGACGAGCCCCCAAAACAGGATGAAGTCCTCGCACTCGTCATCGCTGATGAAGCCGCACTGGCGCGCGAGCATGATGCGCTCCTTGCGCTCGGCGTCGCTGATGTACTTGGCCTTGATCGCGGCGAGGATGATGCGGCGCGTGAAGTCCTGCCAGAACGACGGCGCGACCGTGTCGATGGCGGTGAGGACGCTCATGCGGCGCGCTCCAGTTTCGCAAGGGGGAAGCCATTGCGGCGGAGCCAGTCGAACGCGTCGTAGGGATCGAAATAACAGGCAACGAGCCACCCCATGTCGAGCATGGAATTGCCGTAATCGATCTGCGCCTGAGACAGTTTGCCCGGGCGACCGCGGCGATCGTATCCTTTGAATTCGAGGATGGCGCTGAGTGGCCGCTCGGCGTCAATCCGATAATCCATGACGCCCGCGTAAACCCCGATCCGCTTGGCGAGCGCGTGGTTGTAGCGGCCTTCGTTCTTAATGTGGTGGAAGTTGATCGGCCCGCGCTTCCCGCGATGCAGGAGCGTCACGAAGGTCCGGCAACGTTCGTCTTCCGACCAAGTTCGGACACCGTCGGGTTCCTGCACGAAAAAGCGTGGCGGCGCATCGAGCGCGCTTTCAAGATCAGCCCACTGCACGCTGGGCCTCCACCGAACGCCGCCGATCGATCTCGTTGGCGATGATCTGGCGCACCACAGCGGGCGCCACCTTGCGGCAGCGCGCCATGCTGTCGATCGCGCGTTCGTCGCCGGCCAGCTTGTCGAGGTCGGCGTGCAGCATGATCGACGAGACGAGCGCTGCGCGATGGTAGTCGCGAGTGGGCTGCTTGCGCTGGTTGTAGGGGGGCTTCATGCGGCGATGCTCCGCAACCGGTCGGCGAAACTCTCGTCCTGCAGTAAAAGGCTCTCGGCCTGGCGAAGCCCGTAGATGACTGTGGTGCGATCGCGTGACCCGACATACCGGCCAATCTCGCGCATCGGCACACCGTGCTTTTTGAGGGCCAGCATCAACGCTTGGCGAGCGCGGACGACTGGCCGTTCGCGTGACGGCGAGAGGATTTCCTCAACAGGCACATGGAAAGTGCGCGCCGCGTTCATCACGAGCTTAAGCTCTGCGGTGCAAGGCGGCCCGAAAGGTTCCGAACTTGGGATGCGCTGAGGCTGCTCGGCCCCCATTCTTATCCGAAGCCGCTGGCGCTCCTTGGCGTCTTGCTCAAGGATCAGGCGACGGGCTTCGTCTCGGCCGTAATGGTTGCGGATCAGAAAGCGATATTGCTCGCGAAGGTGCTGGGGGCACCATGCCAGCTTGGTGTCGCTGATCGAACGGCCGGCTTTCGCACGAGCCTCTGGAGTCGCGGCAGCTTTAGCGCCAATCTCCCAGATGCGACCTTCAACGAAGTGCCGCGTCCGCTTCTCATTGATCACCGGGTCTTGGCCCAAAGCGATTGCCCGCTTTCGGAGGCCGTCCTTGTAGATCGGATCGGTGGCGATCTTCCGTTTGATGCCGGTGCGGATGCGTTCCTTGAAATCCGGCAGCGCACGCGTCGCCTGCCACACATGGGACTGGCAGTAGCCCGAGACATTGGCGCGGCTCAGATCCTTGCCGCAGGTGGCGCAACCCATCACCGCACCCCCGCGCTCGAAAGCGGCAGAACCGTCGCAATGATCGCGTCGGCGGCATCCCGGCAAAGCGGGCGCTCGACATGATCGAACCGGCCGTCAGCCGCGGCCTTCGCAATCGTCGCTCCCTGTTCCATCAGGGTCGCCACGATCGACGCCGGCTGAACATCGTCCTCGTCGTGGCGGCTCGCGGTATAGTTGATGCAGCCAGCGAGCGCGGAGACGGCGCTTTCGCCCAGCGCGTAGGCTAGGCAGAGCGCATCTTCGGCCGCAACGCGGCGTGTGGTGTCGCCCGGGTTCATGATCTTGTCGATCGTGGCGAGGTGTACGCCGCTTTCCCGCGCCAGCTGGGCCCGGGTGAACGCGCGGGTGTCGAGCGCGCGCTTGATATGACGCGTGAGAACGGTGCGGATCGCGCCGTCCGAGGTGATCCCGCGATTTAGGACAGAGTTATTGTCAGGCATCGCCTAGGCCATCCTCATGGTTGATTTGGAAAAATCCCCCGTTCCCGTCCTTGAGCGCGCTAACTACGAAGACCGGGCACCCGCACGCGCATGCAAACCTTCGCGCAGGCCGAGCTTCGCAGCCGCCGGGGTGGTCGGCTGTGTGAGTAGGCAGGGCCGGTATGGGGTGAGCCGCCATCAGATGCGCGGCCAGTTCAGACCCTGCTCTTCGGCGTGCAGGGCGGAGAAAAACTTGAGGCAGCCCGAGGCGCAGGCGGCGACGATGGCGATGACGCCGATAATGAGCGCGGGGGCCATCGGTCAGGCGGCCTTGCCAGCCGAGGCTGCGGTCGGCACGTTTCCCCGGTCACAGGAGGGATTCGCATGCGTCCGGTCGTCGGATTGGTTTGGTACAGGCGCGCGGATTACCGGCGCGTTCTCGAAGTCATGCTCGATGCAGAGAATCTCCCCCGCACGTTCGACAAGTGGCAAGGTCAGGCCGAGCGCGCAGAGACCGACTTCAAGCGACGGGGACATGCCACTGTCAGAGCTTACGTCGATCCGAACGATTTCGTCGCCTGGTGCGCCGCGACTGGCCATCAGGTCGACGCCAAGGGCCGGAATGCATGGGCCAATCTTGCCGCTCGGCGGCACCAGATCGGCGAGAATTGAAAGACGCGGCCGCATAGGTCAGGCGGCTTGGGAGGCAGGAGATTGCGAGAGCAGCGCTTGCGCGGCCAGCAACGTCCGCTTGTCGAGCGGCAGGTCGCCGCGCTCCAAGCGCGAAATCGTTGACTGGTGCAGTCCGAGCCGATCAGCAAACTCGCACTGCGTCAGGTTCAGCTTTCGCCGGATGTGTCGAATGTCGTCCATGGGATGCACAATATTCCCACAGGAATAACCATGCAAGCAGGAATATTCTCTCAAGAATTAGATTATGCTTGTGGGGTCGGATATGCGTCACGCATGGGGCAAACGACTCTCGCCGCGAACATCGCCGCGTTGCGCAAGCACTTGGGTCTGAACCAGACGGCATTTGCCGAGCTGGTCGGTTCGAAGCAGGCGAACGTGTCGAAGTGGGAGAGTGGAACGCAACCTGATGCCCTCCCGCTGGCGAAGATGGCCACCGAGGCGGGCGTCACGCTGGCGCAGTTCATGGAAGAGGCCTGGGAGCCAAAGCCCACCGCGATCGCCACCAACGTCCGCCGCGAATGGACGATCGAGGACTTCGCGGCAGAGCAGGGCTGGGTGCTCGTCGAGGAAGTCGATTTGGCCTACGGTATGGGCGGCACGTTCATCGACAAACTGAGCCACCCCGATAGCACGGGCTTGGTACCCTTTCGTGAAGACTGGCTGCGCGGCATTTATCGCGGCGCCTCTAGCCACCTTAGGGTCGTACGGGGATCGGGCGATAGTATGGAGCCTACCATCCGAGATGGCGACATGGTCCTGATCGATACCAGCCGCAAAGAGCTAGATGAGCAGGATGTCATTTGGGCTGTGACCTATGGCGACATCGGAATGATCCGCCGACTGCGCCAGATGCCCAGTGGCAGCATTCAGCTAATGCCCGACAATCAATATGTGCGCCCTGTTGAAGCCTATGACGGGGAGCTGCACTTGCAAGGCAGGGTGATCTTCATTGGAAGGCGGATGTGAGGCGCGGACTGATCCCTATGGCATTGCTAGCCACCCCGAAAGCGGCGCAGCAGGGCAGTCCGTGGTCAATTTTCCCGCTCAGTTATTAAGGGGACCAACAGATGATTTTGGCTGCCCTAGCTTTGGCCTCGACGGCTCCCGCAGACCCGCCCAAGCCAAATCCGTCTGAGGCGTTCGAGAATGTGCCTTGGCGCAATGATACAGTCGTCAAGCCAGCACCGTCTGGTCCGGCGTATCTAGTGATAGCGTCAGGTTCGGCGATCAAGACGGTCCCGTACAAGACGATGAGAGCTTGCTTAGCTGCTAGGGCTGCGGTGGCTGGTCCCCCTGCGGGCACAAGGTTGCCGAACGGAGCAATTCTCGGTCCACCTGCTGTGACCTATTCTTGCTTACCTCGCTGACCTTTCCGCGACCAAATGTTTCCGAGCGTACGACATGATCAAGTTTCCCACACAGATGCTGAAGCGCCTTCCCATCGCTATGGCCGCATTAGCGTCACCTGTTCAAGCGGCCACGGTTTGGGTCCCGGTTGGCACTTCTTCAACCGGATCGCGCTGGTATATGGATGACCGCGCCTTGGGAGCAGGTAGCGGCGACTATTGGTTCAAGATTGATTACAGCAATGATAGAACCGAAAAAGATCGTTCGTCAGTTCAGCTAAAGCGGATAGATTGCAGCACCCGCCGATCTGGCACCGTTCAAGCAACCACCTACGCCGTGAATGGAGTGGCGCGGTCTTATGGCCCCATTACGTACCCAAGCCTTAGTGTAGTCGTCCCTGATACTATCGGCGAGGTATTTGTCGACCTGATTTGCGCAACACCTAACAAGGGCTGACCAGAGAAAAGAGGCGCGGATATGATAAAGTTCCCTACCGCTGGCGAAGTTATTGACGCAGCAAGGCCACTTGATCAGCCGCCCATCACGGATGACCAACTGATTGCCCAATGTGAGCGATGCGACCGGTGGGCACCACTATCTTCTTGCAAGATCAAGGACAGTGCAGACGCGCGCCGCTACCATTGTTCCAAATGCAGCGATGTTCTCGCTTTGGTTCGCGAACCGAATATGGGTGGGGTGCCAATTCCAGGTAGCGGACTACGCATCGGCGCTTGGGTCTTTGCAAATCCTGTCGAGGTACTGCTGGAAGGCTTCTCCCGGCTCCGCTTCCCGGCGATGGTCAATGCTACAAGCTTCGAAGTACGACTTAAGTCAGGGAATAGCGTCAAGGACGCGAGCGCGGATTAGAAAGACATTGAATTGGCTTACAGGCATATCAGGCTCCGTCCTTTGGCGGAGCCTTTTTGCTGCAACCCGAAATCAGCGTCTTCCTGCAAGCTCGCCGGTCGCCATGATCGCGCGGCCGCTCCCGGCTAACATAAAGGTGGCCAGGGACAGATAAAATATTCCCATAAGAATTTTCTCTCTTGAGAATATGCCTATGAGAATATAGAGCAACTCCAACAGCCGGTGAGCCGCAAGCGCAGACCCGGCCCAAGTTGGAGACCCCCGATGGCTCTTACCCTCGCCGAGATCGAAGCCCGCTTCCCTAAGCCGAAGCCGCGGCCGTTCATCCTGACCGAAGCCCGCGCTGCCCGGCTGTGGCAGATGGGCCCGGCCGAGCGTCACATGGCGCTGCAGGACGAGATCAACATCCACCTGCTCGAAGAAGGGCGCCGCGCGATCGGTTCGATCATCGCCGGGCCTTTGACGCAGCGCGCCGTCGCCCGCCGCTGGGACCGTGAGCCCGACGCCATCATGGCGATCGCCTACGCTGAGTTCGAGCGCGTGCTGGCGGGGAGGGCTGCAGCATGAACGCCGTCTCGCCGATCCGCCCGGTCCACGCGACCACGTTCCACGCCTGGCGCATCCCCACCGGTTCGACGCAGGCCTATCCGATCGACACCGAAGGAGCGCAGACGCTGGCCGACGCGGTCAATCCCGCTGCCCCGCGCTGCAACCACAAGGACGTGCTGCAGGTCCTTCACACCAACGGCAAGGGCGAGCGCCTGCTTGTGGTCTACGCGATCAAGCAGGGTGCGCCGACCTACCGCAAGTGCCCCGACAAGCTGATCGACGTCCGCTTCGTGCCGTTGAAGCCGGTCGAGCTGTACCGCGTCGCCGTCGAGGACTTCGCTCCGGTCGAGCCGTGGTCGTGGTCGCCGGGTGCTGATCCGGTCGGGCTCAATCGTGGGCTTGTCGAGGTTCGGGGAGGGGTTCGGTGATGACCCGCCCCACCGCCTACACCGGCCCCTATCCGATCACCACGCATCGCACGCTGGCCGACCTTCGCCAAGACCAGGACGACGCCGACACCGCAGCCGCGCGCGAGATGATCGCCCGGTTTCGCGCCGAGGCCATCGCCGACCGCGCAGAACGCGTCCTCTCGCTCGCTCTCGCCGCAGTGTCCGGTGCCTGCATCGCGATCGCCGCGTGGGCCTTTTTCATGCCTGTGATGGAGTGTGTGCGGTGAACATCGAGGACATCAAAACCGCAGAGGCCGAGGCAAACCGCTTCCTCGAGCGCGTTGAGGCCGCGAAGGCTGCCTTCAAGAACCACAACGGCCACTGGTGGAACCACGACACCACCGCCACCGCCGCGCTTCGCCGTGCCAGCATGGATCTGACGCGTGCACTGGCTCAGCTTCGGAGGCCCGGAGCATGACCCCCGTCCTGCGCTACCGCTACGTGCTGCTCGGCCTGATCCTCGGCGCTCAGGCGGGCGCCGCCTATGGGATGTGGGTGTCGTGAACGCGCCCGCGAAGATCCGCCTTGGCGATGGCACGCCGCTCGTCACCCGCATGTCTGCGGCGGAGTACCATGCCGACCCGGCACCGGTGCCCAGCCTGTCGGCAACGCTCGGCAAGCTGCTGCTGACGAAGTCGCCGCGCCATGCCTGGCACGCCAGCCCGCGTCTCAACCCCGATTGGGAGCCCAAGACCAGCGAGACGTTCAATGTCGGCCGCGCTGCGCATCGGGCCGTGCTCGGCGCCGGGGAGGACTATGTCGCCATCCCGTCCGAGATCCTCGCCAAGAACGGCGCAGCAAGCACGAGCGAGGCGAAGGCCTTCATCGCGGCCCAGCTTGAGGCCGGACGGACGCCGCTCAAGCCAGACGCTGTCGACGAGATCGAGCAGATGGCGGCGCTCGCCCGCGTTCGGCTCGCAGAACACGGCGTCCAGCTTGACCCCGAGCGTTCCGAGCTTTGCGCCGTGGCCGAGATCGACGGCGTCTGGTGCCGCGCCATGTTCGACAACGTGCCGGCTGATCCTCGGTCGCCGATCTGGGATTTTAAGACCTGCGAGGACGCCAGCCCGCAAGCCTGCCTGCGCGCCGTGATCAACTACGGCTACGACTTTCAGGCCGAGCACTACCGCGCGGTCTGGAAGGCCGTGACCGGCGAGAACCGCGAGTTCGGGTTCATCTTCCAAGAGAAGAGCGCGCCGTACGAGGTCTGCCTGATCAAGCTGTCGGGCCAGTTCCTCGACCTTGCCGCCATGCGCGCCGCGCGCGCCCGGAAGATATGGGCCGAGTGCACGCGCACCAACAACTGGCCGGGCTACCCGACCGGCTTCCACGAAATCGATGCGCCGGCCTGGTTGGTCGAGCGCGAAATGCAGGAGCATTGCTGATGCCTATCCGCTTCATCCCCGTTGCCGAGATCCACGACCCGCTGACGATCGCCCTGGGCATCTCCGGCGGCTCCGGCACCGGCAAGACCTTCACGTCGCTGCGCGTCGCGCGCGGCATCGCCGAGGCCATCACTGGCAAGAAGGGCGCGCCTATCGGCTACGTCGACACCGAGAACAAGCGGGCGCTGCACTACAAGGCCGCGTTCCCGGAGATGGCGCACTTCGACTTCACCGCGATCAACGACGACGGTGAGCTGGTCGGCTTCGGTCCCGAGCGCTGGATCGAGGTCATCGACGCAGCCGAGGCCGCGGAATTGCCGGTGCTGATCTTCGACAGTTTCAGCCACGCATGGGAAGGTGTCGGCGGCGTGCTCGACCTTCACGCCCAAGTGCTCGACCGCCTCGTGCAGGAAGCGCAGAAGCGCGCCAACGGTCGCTACGACGTCGATCCGGCCAAGTTCAGCCAGCTGGCGTGGGCCGAGGTCAAGCCGCGCTACCGCCGGCTGATCGACCGCATCGTGCGTGCGAAGACGAACATCATCATCTGCACCCGCGCCAAGCCGGTGATGCAGGCGGGATTCGGCGACAAGGCGAAGAACGCGCGCAAGACCAAGACCCGGCGCGACGATGTGCCGTGGGATCCGGCGAGCGATGCCGACCTGATGTTCGAGATGACCGCGATGATCATCCTCGATCCGATCGCGCCCGGCTGCCCGGTGCACCAGATCAAGGTCGCCGACCAGTTCAAGAACCTCTTCGATCCGCGCAAGCCGATGTCCGAGGCGACCGGCGCCGCCATGGCCGAATGGGCCAAGGGGCAGGGCGGGGCGCAGAAGCAGAAGGAGACGATGGACCTTGCCCGCGAAAAGGCGCGCGGCGGGTCCGAGGCCTTCAAGGCCTGGTGGGCTGGCGACGAGGGCAAGCTCGCTCGCAACATCGTCCGGCCGATCATGGAGGAAATCCAGAAGATCTGTGCCGACGCCGATGCTGCCGCGCTGCAGACGGACGACGATCCGTTCGCGCAGGGCCGCTCGGATGAGGAGCACGGTGACCAGCACAACGGCACCGAAGACGTGGCCGCTGCGGCCTAACCACCAAGGAGAACTGACCAATGGCCGAATCCGCCGACGACCGCCTGCGCCTTCTGATCGAGCGCATCGAACGCCTCGAGGAAGAGAAGAAGGGCATCAGCGACGACATCAAGGACGTCTACAACGAGGCCAAGGCCACCGGGTACGACGCCAAGGTGATGCGCATCATCGTCCGCCTTCGCAAGATGAAGCCGGATGACCGCCGCGAGCAGGAGTGCGTCGTCGAGACGTACAAGAACGCGCTCGGGCTCGACTGACTTTCACCCCAAGGGAACGGCGCGTCAGCCTAAGAAGCGGCGCCGGGAGATTATGAGCACCATGGATTGCGCACACGGCGTTCCGATGAACCTGCCATGCGGTGCCTGTGGAACAGCGCCCCTGTCGATCGACCAGACGCTTGCCGAGCGCGGCAGCCGCTACGGCAGCTTCGCCGAACATGCCCGCATCACGCAGGCGATCAAAGCGGCGATGGCCGACAGTCCGAATTGGGCCAAGCTCGACGCCGACATGCGCGAGGCGCTGGAAATGCTGGCGCACAAGGCCGGACGCATTCTGAACGGTGATCCTGCCTATCACGACAGCTGGCACGACATCATCGGATACACGAAGCTCGTTGCGGATCGACTGGCATGACCATCCCCCCGCTGATCCACGACTGCCTCAAGACCTGGCTCCCGGTCCACACGCACCACCTCATCGCCGAGGCCGCGTCGCTGGAAACGGACCTGCACTGCGACGCGCTGGTCCCGCTCGACCTGTCCGAGGCGCTGCGGGAGCACTTCGGCCAAGAGGTACCTGACGCCGTGATCGAGCGGTGGGAGACGGTGGGCGATGTCTGCCGGACTTATCGGGAGATGGAAGGAGTTTTGGCGTGAGTGCGCCGCGTGTCCTGATCGGCTGCGAACGTTCGGGTGTGCTGCGCCGCGCCTTTCTCGCGCTCGGTTTCGATGCCTGGTCTTGCGACCTTGAGCCTGCCGACGATGGCAGCAACCGCCATATCCGCGATGACCTTCTTGCCCATCTCGACGACGGTTGGGACATGCTGGCCGTGATGCACCCGCCGTGCACGATCCTATGCAACAGCGGCGGCCGCTGGCTCTACATCGGCGGGAAGAAGGTGAACGGGCGAGACGAACCGCGCTGGGCAGAACTCGACGCCGCGGCGGCCTTCTATCGCGCGTGCCGAGAGAAGGGGAACATCCGCCGGCGGGCTCTCGAAAATCCTGTCATGCACCGCCACGCGATCGAGCGCACGCAGCGCGGCCGGACGCAGTTCGTGCAGCCGTGGTGGTTCGGCGATCCGTTCTTCAAGTCGACCGGGTTCGAGCTGATCGAGCTGCCGGACCTGCAGCCGACGAACAAGCTGACCCCGCCCAAGGCTGGGACGGATGAGCACAAGGCGTGGAGCCGGGTGCACCGCATGCCCCCGGGCGCCGAGCGCGCGCGCCTGCGGAGCGAAACATTTCCCGGGTTGGCGGATGCCTGTGCTGATCAATGGGGCGCGGCCTTGCTCAACCCGGCTCAGCCCGACCTTTTCGACAGGATCGCAGCATGACCGACCCGCGCCCCTATTCCGTGCCCCAGCTGGCCGACCGCTGGGGCGTCTCCGAAGGCCTTGTCCGCAAGCTGATTCGCGATGGCCGCTTGCAATGCTTCCGACCTGGTAGCCTGATCCGAATCAGCGCAGCGGAAGTGGAGAAGTTCGAATGCCAGCAGCAAATGATAGCGAGTTCAGCGTCCAACGACTGCGAGGCGGCTTCGCGCTCGTCTACAAGCTCGATGGCAAGCGCGTCCGCCGCCAGCTCGCCGCCACGGATCGGCAGAGCGCCGAGGCGGAAGCCCGCGCTCTCTGGGCCGGCGCCGACCGTGGTGTCTGGACCGTGGGCCGGATCATGACCTCGTACCTTTCCACCATCAGCCACAAGCCCTCGTATGGGCGGCGGCAGGATGCGTGGAAGGCGATGAAGCTTTTCTGGGACAACGTGGATCCCAAGCTGATCGACGAGACGATGTGCCGCGCCTACCGCAACGCCCGTAAGGTCGGTGACGCCACGGCGCGCTATGAACTTCTGCAGCTATCGACCGCGCTGGGCTGGGCGACAACCAACGGCCCGCGTCTCGACAAGCGCCCGGCGATCTGGCTTCCGCAACAGCCCGAGCGCAAGACCCGGCACCTGACGCGCCCGGAGCTTAAGCGGTTCTTCGCCGCGGTGAAGGCCGACCACGCCCGGCTCTACGTCATGCTCGGCCTCTACACGATGGCCCGCCCGTCCGCGATCCTCGAACTGACCTGGGATCGCGTCGACTTCATGCGCCGGCTGATCGACTTCACGCCGCCAGGCCACAAGCGCACGGCCAAGCGCCGCACCGTCGTGCCGATCAGCGACGAGTTGATGGTCGAGCTGCAGAAGGGCCACGCTGCGCGCACCACAGATCACGTGATCGAGCGCGGTGGCCGACCCGTCGCCTGCATCAAGAAGGCGTTTCAGGCGGCCTCCGAAAGGAGCAATGTCCGCGCGACGCCTTACACGCTGCGCCACACCGGCGCGGTCTGGGCGGCAGAGGCAGGCGTCAGCATGGACGAATTGGCTCAGTTCATGGGTCACGACGACGCATCGACCACCGCCAAGCACTACGCCAGGTATTCTCCGGGCTATCTTTCGAAGGTCGCGAACGCGATCGGGAGTGTCGCATGAGGTTCAATATGGGGCTTCGACCCATGTCTGCGCATGGCGCGCAGGCAACAAAAAACCCCCGGTTTCCCGAGGGTTCATTGCTTGTGAAGTGGTCGGGGAAAGAGGATTCGAACCTCCGGCCCCTGCCTCCCGAAGACAGTGCTCTACCAGGCTGAGCTATTCCCCGACCGATCTGCGGCCGGTCACCCGGCTGCAAGGCAGGCGCGCCCTATACGGGGGCGTTTGCCGGTACGCAAGCGGGGAGGGCACAATTTTTGCGACCCTCCCGTTTTCCGCGGATTTACGCGGATCAAGCCGCGTGCCGCAGCGTGAAGCCGGCACTTGCCGCTTCGGTCCGGAACCGCGCGACAAGGGCCTTTAGGCTCTCTGCCTCCCGCGCCAGGCTGTGTGCCGCAGCGTTGCTCTCTTCGACCATCGCGGCGTTCTGCTGGGTCACCCGGTCGAGATCGCCGAACGAGCGGCCCACGCTGTGAAGGTCGCGCGCCTGCGCTTCCGCAGCGCTGGCGATGTCGCCGATGGCGCTGCCGATCCCGGTGATCTGCTCCACGATCGTGCGCAGCACAGTGCCGGTCTCGCCGACGAGCGCAACGCCTTGGCTGACCTGCTCGCTCGAGACGCTGATCAGGCTCTTGATCGTCTGCGCAGCATCTGCCGTGCGCTGGGCCAGCGCGCGCACTTCATTGGCAACCACGGCAAACCCCTTGCCCGCGTCGCCAGCGCGTGCGGCCTCGACCCCGGCATTGAGCGCCAGCAGGTTGGTCTGGAAGGCGATGCCGTCGATCAAGGTGATGATCTGGCTGATCTCGCCTGCCGACTGCTCGATCGCGTTCATCGCGTCAATCGCGCGCTCCACGACCTGGCCGCCGTTATAGGCATCGGCTTGCGCCGTGCTGATCGAGACATTGACCTCACCAGCGCGGCTGGCGGTCGATTCGATTTCCTGCGTCAGCTTGTGCGTTGCCGAGCCACTGTGTTCCACGGCGCTTGCCTGCTGTTCGGTCCGGCGCGAAAGGTCGTCGGAGGCATTGCGGATTTCGGCCGATCCATTGGTGATCTGCAGTGCGCTGTCGCTGACCGAGCGGACGAGGCGGGAAAGGTCGCTCGTCGCGGCATTCAGCGTCATGCGCAACGGCTCATACGCAGCCGGGAACGCCTGCTCGATGCGCATTGCCAGGTCCCCCTGCGCAAGGGCCGCAAGCCGGGCTTCCAGCGCATCGATCACTGCCTTCTGCTCGGCGGCGACCTGTTCGCGTTCGCGCGCACTGGCCTGGGCGAACTCTTCCGCCGTGCTGCGGGCAGACGCCTGGCGGACAACTTGTGTCTCGAGCTGGCTGGAAAGAAACATCAATGCGCCGCTTTCCACGACCACGATCACGGCATGCATCACGACGCGCGTAAAGTCGGGGCCGTCAGGAAAGACGAGCGTCGGCGCGAGGAAGTTCGTGGCGAGATGGTGGACTGCCGTCACCGCTGCCGCCACCAAGATGGGGCGCCAGTCTGCCAGCATCGCAAGCGTGGCGATCACGGCAAAGAAGACCATGTGCTGGTCGAGAATCCAGTCGGAGCCGGACCACTGCGCAAGAAACAGCGCGGGATAGAGCGGTATGGTCAGGCCAAGCACGAGGCGGACTTGGGCGTCGCAACGGCCCGAAATTGCAAACAGGGTCGGAAGAACCGAAAGCGCCACGGCCAGCAGCGCGGGCAGATAGCCGCCACCCGCCAGAGCGCGGCCCAGGGCGATGGCGGTGCACAGCCAGCCGATCGCTGCCAGCGCGCGGACGCCCCGCCGGCGCAGGTCTTCGAGATCATCCATTTTCAGAAGTCCTTGATGGTTCGCCGCCCTTTGGCTTGGGCAGGGCGCAAAGTGTGGAAGGCACCGCGATCAGCAGCCAGCCGTGCTGAAGCGCAGAGAAAGCCGCATCGCTTCGCGCGAGCTTCACGACTGGCCACCCGCCCACCGATGACTGACCGAGGATCTGGGCCCCCTCGGACAGCGAGGTGATCGCGTGGCGCGACGTTTCCCCGGCAAACGGTATGGCAACGGCGGCTCGCCCCGCGAAGGGATAGCCGGTCGCGAGGGCAAACAGGACAAGTGCAAGCATCGCCTGGATTGGCGCAACTGCCTGACTCGCTGCGATTCTGGACAAACGACCGGCCATTGAAGTGCTATGGCAAGCCGCGCTTGATGGTTCGCCCAAAGGGGCAACGGAACACTACGTAGGCTTTGGCGCAAGGTTTGGGCGATCGCCCCTTCCGCTGCCGACCGCGCGCGCCTAGTCTGCGGGCATGGCATCCCGGCTGGCCCCGTCCGATTCCCTGCCCGATCATCCCGAGTGGCAGTATCTCGATCTCATGCGTCGGATCTGGGAGCATGGAGATGAGCGTGTCGACCGCACGGGCGTCGGCACGCGGTCCGTCTTCGGTGCGCAGTTGCGCTTCGATCTGTCCGGCGGGCGCATGCCGTTGCTCACCACCAAGCGTGTCTACTGGAAGACCGCGACGCGCGAATTCCTGTGGTTCCTGACCGGGGATACCAACATCCGCGCGCTTTGTGCGCAGGGTGTGGAGATATGGACGGACTGGCCGCTCGATCGCTACCGCCGCGAAACGGGGGATCCGATCGAACGCGCGGACTTTTCACGCCGCATTGTCGAAGATGCGGATTTCGCCGCGCGCTGGGGCGATCTGGGGCCGGTATACGGCAAGCAATGGGTCGACTGGCCGGTCTATGAGCCGGCGGGCGAGGGGCTGTTTCGCCAGCGCGCCGGCGGCGTGAACCAGGTCGCGCAAGTGGTCGAAAGCCTGCGCAACAGTCCTGGCAGTCGTCGGCACATCGTCGAAGGGTGGAACGTCGCCGAGCTTGACGCGATGGCCCTGCCGCCCTGCCACAAGACGTACCAGTTTCACTTGGCCGGCAATAGGCTCAATGGCCTGCTCTACCAGCGCAGTTGCGACGTTGCTCTGGGCTTGCCGTTCAACCTGTGGGGTGCCGCGCTGTTCATCCGCATGCTCGCCCAGCAATGTGACCTTGAACCGGGCGAGCTGGTGTGGATGGGCGGAGACACTCACCTGTACCTGAACCACGCGGATCTGGTTGAGCAGCAGCTGGCGCGTACGCCTGCGGGCGACCCCCGGCTCGAGCTGATTCGCCGCCCGGATTCCATCTTCGATTACGCCATCTCGGACTTTGTCGTGCACGGCTACGAGCCGCAGAAAGCCTTGTCCGCGCCTGTCGCCGTCTAGTGCGGGGCCCTGATTGACTCGGAAAGCGCCGCGTAATAAAATAACAAGGCGCTAAAATTTTGCGAGCATCGGCACGAGGCGGTTCCTCGCGCGTTCGCTTCGCGGGAGAGTCCAGACATGCGGATTTGCACAGCATGACCGCGAAGGCGAACGGCAACCTGCCGCCCCTTTCGCTCCACGTGCCCGAGCCCAAGTTCCGGCCCGGCGATGCCGTGGATTATTCACATATCGAGGTACCGCCGGCTGGCGCGCAGCCGCGTCCCGACGAAGGCTGCGCAGCGGTCGAAACGCACCCGCTGTGCATGGATCTCGTGCGCGTGCTGGGCGAGGATGATGCGGCGCACGGGCCCTGGGATCCGCGGCTTGATGCCGAAACGCTGCGCCGGATGCTGCGCACGATGGCGCTCACCCGCGCCTTCGACGATCGCATGTATCGCGGCCAGCGCCAGGGCAAGACCAGCTTCTACATGAAGTGCACCGGCGAGGAGGCCACCTCGGTCGCGCCGGCGATGGCGCTGGCGGGCGACGACATGGTGTTCCCCAGCTATCGCCAGCAGGGCATCCTGATCGCACGCGGCTATCCGATGGTCGAGATGATCAACCAGATCTACTCGAACCGGGCCGACAAGCTGAAGGGCCGTCAGCTGCCGATCATGTATTCGGCGCGCGAGGCTTCGTTCTTCACCATCAGCGGCAACCTCGCCACGCAATATCCGCAGGCCGTCGGCTGGGCCATGGCGAGCGCGATCAAGGGCGACACCCGCATCGCCGCGACGTGGGTGGGCGAAGGCTCGACCGCGGAAGGCGACTTCCACTCGGCGATGACTTTCGCCACGGTCTACAACGCCCCGGTGATCTTCAACGTGGTCAACAACCAGTGGGCGATCTCGAGTTTTTCAGGGTTCGCCGGCGCCGAGCGCACGACCTTTGCCGCGCGCGCCATCGGCTATGGCATGGCCGGCCTGCGCGTCGACGGTAACGATCCGCTCGCGGTCTATGCCGCCACGCAGTGGGCCGCCAACCGTGCCCGCGCCAATGGCGGGCCGACGCTGATCGAACACTTCACCTACCGCGCCGAAGGCCATTCGACGTCGGACGATCCCGGCCAGTACCGCTCCGCGCAGGAGCGTGAAGAGTGGCCGCTGGGCGATCCGATCAACCGGCTCAAGAAGCACCTGATCGCGCTCGGCGAGTGGTCGGAAGACCAGCACGCCGCGATGGACCGCGAACTGATGGAGCAGGTCAAGGCTGCCACCAAGGAGGCCGAGAAGAACGGCGTGCTCGGCCACGGCCTGCACCACCCGTTCCACACCATGTTCGAGGACGTGTTCGAAGACCTGCCCTGGCACCTTAAGGAACAGAGCGAGCAGGCGATCCGCGAGCGCCGCATCAAGTGGCCGGAATGGAAGGAGTCGTGAGCATGATCGAGGAAGCCCCGGTTAGCCTTGCTGACGCCCCGACCCGCCGCCTCAACATGATCGAGGCGATCAACGACGCGCTCGACATCATGATGGAGCGCGACAACAACATCGTCGTGATGGGCGAGGACGTCGGCTATTTCGGCGGCGTATTCCGTGCCACCGCCGGCCTGCAGAAGAAGTACGGCAAATCCCGCGTGTTCGACACGCCGATCTCCGAATGCGGGATCATCGGCGTGGCGGTCGGCATGGGGGCCTATGGCCTTCGCCCCGTGCCGGAAATCCAGTTTGCTGACTACATCTACCCCGGGCTCGACCAGCTCGTCTCGGAAGCGGCACGCCTGCGCTATCGTTCTGCGGGCGAATTCATCGCGCCGCTGACCGTGCGCTCGCCCTTCGGTGGCGGCATCTTCGGCGGCCAGACCCACAGCCAGAGCCCCGAGGCATTGTTCACGCATGTGGCGGGCCTCAAGACGGTGGTGCCTTCCACCCCACATGACGCCAAGGGCCTGCTGATAGCCGCGATCGAGGACAACGATCCGGTGATCTTCTTCGAACCCAAGCGGATCTACAACGGCCCGTTCAACGGCTACTACGACAAGCCGGTCGAGCCGTGGAACAAGCACGCCGACAGCGGGGTGCCGGAGGGCTATTATTCGATTCCCTTGGGCAAGGCGCGGATCGTGCGGCCGGGGCAGGCCTTCACCGTGCTCGCCTACGGCACCATGGTCCACGTCGCCGCGGCGGTCTGCGCCGAAAAGGGCGTCGATGCCGAGATCATCGACCTGCGCACGCTCGTCCCGCTCGACATCGAGACGATCGAGGCTTCGGTGGAAAAGACCGGCAAGTGCCTGATCGTTCACGAGGCGACGCGCACCGGTGGCTTCGGTGCAGAGCTTTCCGCGCTGGTGCAGGAGCGCTGCTTCTACCACCTCGAAGCGCCCATCGAGCGCGTGACGGGCTTCGACACGCCTTATCCGCACAGCCTTGAATGGGCTTATTTTCCGGGTCCCGTCCGCATTGGCGAGGCCATCGACCGCTTGATGAAGGCTTGAACCCCATGGGCAAGTTCACATTCCGCCTGCCGGACATCGGCGAAGGCATCGCCGAGGCCGAGATCGTCGCCTGGCACGTCAAGGTCGGCGACCGCGTCGAGGAAGACGGCCGCGTGGCCGACATGATGACCGACAAGGCCACGGTTGAAATGGAAAGCCCGGTCTCGGGCATCATCGTCCAGGTCGCGGGTGACGTCGGCGATGTCGTCGCGATCGGTTCGCCGCTGGTGGTGATCGAGACCGAAGGGGAAGGGGAGGTCGAAGAAGCCGCGCCCGCACCCAAGGCCGAAGTCGTCGAGCAGCGCATCGAGGCGGAAACCCCCGCGGTTGCCGAAGTCGCGCCCGAACCGGCTCCGGCTCCAGCTCCGGCGCCTGTCGTTCCGGCTTCACCGCCGCCAAGTCGGCCACCTGCAGCAGCCAAGCCTGGACTGCAGCCGTCCCGCACGGCGCACGGCGCCAAGGTCCTCGCCAGCCCGGCCGTCCGCCAGCGCGCCCACGATCTCGGCATTGACCTTTCCGAAGTGCGCCCGTCCGAGGAAGGACGCATCCGCCACGCCGATCTTGACCAGTTCCTCGCCTACAACGCAGCGGGTGGCTATCGCGCGGCGGGCCCCGATCGCGGGGACGAGACGATCAAGGTCATCGGCCTGCGCCGCCGCATCGCCGAGAACATGGCCGCATCCAAGCGCAACATCCCGCACTTCTCCTATGTCGAGGAATGCGACGTGACCGCGCTCGAGGCGATGCGTGAACAGCTCAACGCCAATCGCGGCGACAAGCCGAAGCTGACGATGCTGCCGCTGCTGATCACCGCGTTCTGCCGGCTGCTGCCGCAGTTCCCGATGCTCAATGCGCGCTATGACGATGAAGCCGGCGTGGTGACGCGCTATGGCGCAGTGCACATGGGCATGGCGGCACAAACGCCCGCCGGCCTGATGGTCCCGGTGATCCGCAACGCACAGGGCCTCAACCTGTGGCTGCTCGCGCGCGAGATCGGGCGCCTTGCCGAAGCCGCGCGCAACGGCACCGCCAAGTCCGAGGAGCTGTCTGGCTCGACCCTGACGGTCACTTCGCTCGGGCCGCTTGGCGGCGTCGCCACCACGCCTGTGATCAACCGCCCCGAAGTCGCCATCATCGGTCCCAACCGCATCATCGAACGGCCGATGTTCGTGCCCGACGGCATGGGTGGCGAGCGCATCGAGAAGCGCAAGCTGATGAACATCTCGATCAGCTGCGACCATCGTGTTGTCGATGGCTGGGACGCGGCAAGCTTCGTCCAGGCAGTCAAGAAACTGATCGAAACGCCGGTGCTTTTGCTCGCCGACTGATCGCTGTGGAAGAGGTGGAAAAATTGTCGCGACACTTTGTTGACAGGCGCGCTGCGCTGGCATAGTGGCGCGGCTCCCAAGCGGAAACGCGGGTGTAGCTCAGTTGGTTAGAGTGCCGGCCTGTCACGCCGGAGGTCGCGGGTTCGAGCCCCGTCACTCGCGCCATTCGCTTTGGGACACGAAATGGGGCGCTTGCGGGCGCCCTTTTTTGACGATGAGCGGGTGTAGCTCAGTTGGTTAGAGTGCCGGCCTGTCACGCCGGAGGTCGCGGGTTCGAGCCCCGTCACTCGCGCCATCGTCGAAATGATCATGCATCGAAAAGTGAAAAGGCGTCCTGCGGGACGCCTTTTTCGTTTGGGTCATGCTCTGGCGAATGGAAATCTGTCAGGCCGACCAGCGGCCCGTTTCCATCCAGATCAGGAAGCGCCGCAACGGCAGCAGCCAGGCCACGCCCAGCACCAGATAGATCGGCACCTGCGCCAGCACCGGAAGCGCGCCGATCCAGTTTGACAGTGCCGCCACCAGCACCGCATAGGCCATGAGGGCCGCGAACAGCGCCAGGATGCCGACCGGCTTGCGCCAGGTGGGACGCGCATCCTTGAACTCGTCCATGCTCACTGCCTTTCCGTTCCGGTCACCATGGCCCGTAAAGCCGTGTCGGGGTTACCACGGCGCGCAGCGGGCGGTCATGGGGCTCTTCGGGCAGGCTGTCGACCAATTGTGCATCCCAGGCAAGGCCGATGGCGGGCACTTCGGGATACGCTGCCAGCCAGCGGTCGTAATGGCCACCGCCCTGGCCCAGCCGTTGTCCGTTTGCAGTGAAGCCGACCAGCGGCACGAACAGCAGATCGGGCACCACTTCGTCGGCGTCCTCGACTGGCTGCGCCATCCCGTAGGGACCAGGCACCAGCAGTTCGTCGACATGCGGAGATGCCCACGTGCGGAACGTCATCGCCGCTTCGCGGGATGCGAACCAGGGCAGGGCGATGCGGTGCCCCCCTTCATGGAAGAAGCGCGCATAGGAAAACGCCGGAGCCTCGTCGGCCGTTGCGGCATAGAGCCCGATCGTCGCGCCATCGGGCACGATGTTCAGGAGCGGAGCCGGGGGGCGCATGAACAGCAGGGCCTTCACGCGCGGATCGAGCGCGGCGACGTGATCGCGGCGCGCGGCGCGTAACGTCTTGCGCAAGGCGGCCTTGCTTTCCGGCACAGGTACTCCAGCTTTGCTCAGGGAAAGGTGGGTGACGGGACCACCATGGGTCGTTTGCTCGGAAAATCCACCGACGCCTCAACGTCAGGTGGGGACCATTTACCCGGGACCCCAATGGAAACAGAGTGGTCCAGGGCAGGGACAGCCCCCATGGATTTGCTTATAGCCTCAGGGATGTTTCAACGGCTCGTGCCGGGCAGTACCCGTCGCCATCCGATCTAGGACGCCGGGCCCACATGCTCAAGGTGCATCGCGAGTTTTTCGACCCGCGCCGCGATCGTGTCGATCCGCGCCAGCACTTCGGGCGATGGACCGGCGGGCGGCAGCGGCTCCGCAGCAGGCGGGGGCGCGGCCTTGTGCGCTTCATGCAACTCGTCCGCCATGACGAGCGCGGCAAACAGCAGCATGCGCGGCTCGGACTGGTTTTGCGCACCGATGCGGCGCGCGCGCTCGTCGATCATCCGGCCCAGCATCTCGATGTGGCTTTCCTCGCCATCGGTTGCCGAAACCGTGAAATTGCGCCCGCCGATGGTAAGGGTGACGTTGCTCATGGGCTAACCGCGCTGGCTGGGAAGGTTGGCGAGAAGCAGGTCCAGCTGACGCAGCTCCTGGGCGACGGTATCCTTGAGCTTGCGATGGCGCGTGCGGAGTTCGCCCAGCTCGACCACGGCCGCGCCGCTCTGCTCGACATGCTCGGCCTGCTTTGCCGCTGCGGCCTCGAGCCGGGCAAGGGCCTGCTCGATACGGTCCAGCGCTGCTTCGAGATCGTGTTCGCTCGCCATGATTCCAATCGCTAGCATAGAGCAGGCGGGGTTGTAACGCCGCTCCTCGGCACAAGCCAAGCTGACCTGTTGATAAGCGCGCCGGCGGGCCCTCTCCGTGACCGGGCTTGCGAATCGGCGTCCGCATTCGTATGCGCGGCCGGGACGCGAACGTATGCGTCGGCTCGACACGAGAGGGTGAGCGCGTCACCCTCGCAAACTTGACGCTTGGGGGCGGGGTCACCAAAGAGGCCGCGCTCCGAATCACCGATAATGCGTGCCGATTTGCGCGCCAGAAGGGTTTTTCTCAGGTTATGACTCGTGATCCCGCCGCGCTCGGTCCCATGGCCAACGCGATCCGTGCGCTTGCCATGGACGCGGTCCAGGCTGCCAATTCCGGCCACCCCGGCATGCCGATGGGCATGGCAGACGTCGCCACCGTGCTGTGGTCGCAGTTCCTGAAGTTCGATCCCTCGGCGCCCAAGTGGGCGGACCGCGATCGCTTCGTGCTCTCGGCCGGCCACGGCTCGATGCTGATCTATTCTCTGCTCCACCTCTCGGGCTACGCCAGCCCGACGATGGATGACATCCGCAACTTCCGCCAGATGAACAGCGTCTGCGCGGGGCATCCGGAAAACTTCCTGATCGATGGCGTCGAATGCACCACCGGCCCGCTTGGTCAGGGCATCGCGATGGCCGTGGGCATGGCGATGGCGGAACGCCATCTCAACGCCCAGTTCGGCGATGACCTGGTCGATCACAAGACTTGGGTGATCGCCGGCGACGGCTGCCTGATGGAAGGCGTCAACCACGAAGCCATCGGCCTTGCCGGCACGCTCAAGCTCGGCCGCCTGAACGTGCTGTGGGATGACAACAAGATCACCATCGACGGCGATACCTCGCTGTCCACCAGCGAGGACATCCTCGGCCGCTACGCCGCCACCGGCTGGCATACCACCTCGTGCGATGGGCATGACTTCGCCGACATCGCCCGTGCACTGGCCGAAGCTGCTGCCGATCCGCGCCCCTCGATCGTCGCCTGCCGTACCGTGATCGGCAAGGGCGCGCCCAACAAGCAGGGCGGCCACAACGTCCATGGTGCGCCGCTGGGCGCCGACGAAATCGCCGCCGCGCGCGAATACCTCGGGTGGACTTCGGCCCCGTTCGAGATTCCGGCGGAGATCCTTGCCAACTGGCGCTCGACCGGCGAAGCGGGCAAGGCGGCCCATGCCGAATGGCAGGCGCGCGCCGCCGCCAGCGACAAGGCCGGGGAACTCGCCCGCCGCATGGCCGGCGATCTTCCCGCCGACACGGGCTTCGATGCCTATGTCCAGTCGCTGATCGCCAACCCGCCCAAGGTCGCCACCCGCAAGGCGAGCGAGATGGCGCTCGAAGCCTTCACCGCCGCCATCCCCGAAATGGTCGGTGGCTCGGCGGACCTGACCGGCTCGAACCTTACCAAGACCAAGTCGACCCTGCCGTTCGGCCCGGACAGCTACGACGGTCGCTACGTGTTCTACGGCATCCGCGAATTCGGCATGGCCGCGGCGATGAACGGCATGGCGCTGCATGGCGGCATCATTCCCTACGGCGGCACCTTCCTGGTCTTCGCGGACTACTGTCGCAACGCGATCCGCATGTCGGCGCTGCAGCACACCCGCGCGATCTATGTGCTGAGCCACGATTCTATCGGCCTGGGCGAAGATGGCCCGACCCACCAGCCGGTCGAGCATGTGATGAGCCTGCGCATGATCCCCGGCCTCAAGGTGTTCCGCCCGGCCGACGCGATCGAGACGGCCGAAGCCTGGGCGCTCGCGCTGGCCGACAAGCATGCCTCCTCGGTCCTCGCCCTGTCGCGCCAGAACCTGCCGCCGGTCCGCTTCGATGCCGAAATGAAGAGCGCCAAGGGCGCCTATCGCCTGGTTAGCGCCGAAGCCGATCGCAAGGTCGTGCTCGTCGCCACCGGTTCGGAAGTGGCACTCGCCAAGGACGTCGCCGTCGCGCTCGAAGCCAAGGGCATTGGCGCGGACGTGGTCTCGGCCCCGTGCCTCGAACTGTTCGACGCTCAGGACGCCGCCTACAAGGCCGACGTTCTTCCGGCCGGCTTGCTCAAGGTCTCGATCGAGGCGGGCGTCACCTTCGGCTGGCAGAAGTATGTCGGCGATGGCTTGACCATCGGCCTGGATACCTTCGGCGCATCGGCACCGGCCGACGTCCTGTTCGATCACTTCGGGTTCAGCGTGGACAAGATCGTCCCGCAGATCCTCGAACGTCTTTCGTGATTTAAAGGGAGTTTTTGACATGGCGATCAAGGTTGCGATCAACGGTTTCGGACGTATCGGGCGCAACGTCGCGCGCGCCATTCTCGAACGCCCCGAAGCAGGGCTCGAGCTGGTTTCGATCAACGATCTCGCCGATGCCAAGGCAAACGCCCTGCTGTTCAAGCGCGACAGCGTCCACGGCGCTTTCCCGGGCGATGTCTCGGTCGATGGCAACGATCTGATCATCAACGGCAAGCGCATCCAGGTCACTGCCGAAAAGGATCCGGCCAACCTGCCGCACGCCGCCAACGGCATCGACATTGCGCTGGAATGCACCGGCTTCTTCGTGGATCGCGCCGGCGGCCAGAAGCATCTCGACGCGGGCGCCAAGCGCGTGCTGATCTCGGCGCCGGCCAAGGGCGTCGACCTCACCGTCGTGTTCGGCGTCAACCACGACAAGCTGACCGCCGACCACAAGATCGTGTCGAACGCGTCGTGCACCACCAACTGCCTCGCGCCGCTGGCCAAGGTGCTGCATGAATCGATCGGCATCGAGCGTGGCCTGATGACGACGATCCACTCGTACACCAACGACCAGAAGATCCTCGACCAGCTGCACAAGGATCCGCGCCGCGCCCGCGCTGCCGCGATGAACATGATCCCGACCAGCACCGGCGCCGCCGTCGCCGTGGGCGAAGTGCTGCCCGACCTGAAGGGCAAGCTCGATGGTTCGTCGATCCGCGTTCCCACCCCGAACGTCTCGGTCGTCGACCTGACCTTCACGCCCAAGCGCGACACCACGGTCGAGGAAGTCAACGGCCTGCTCAAGGCAGCTGCCGAGGGCGCGCTCAAGGGCGTGCTCGGCTACACCGACGAGCCGCTGGTCTCGATCGACTTCAACCACGATTCGCACTCGTCGACCATCGACAGCCTCGAAACCGCGGTGCTCGAAGGCAAGCTGGTGCGCGTGCTGTCGTGGTACGACAACGAATGGGGCTTCTCGAACCGCATGCTCGATACCGCGGGCGCGATGGGCAAGTTCCTCTAAGCATCCGCGATGGACGCGGGACAGCGCTCAGGCGTTCTGGAGGGAATCGCGCGGCATGATCGGCCGCGCGGTCCCATCGAGACCATCTCCCGCGTACGCGTGACCGAAGGCGAGGGCGTCCACGGCGATCTGCGTGGCGCCCTCCGCCCCGGCAAGACGGGCAAGCGCCAGATCACCGTCATGGAGGCGGAAAGCTGGGCCGCCGCGCTGGCCGATCTCAAGATCGACCTGCCCTGGCACGTGCGCCGCGCAAACCTCCTGGTTTCCGGTCTGCGCCTGCCACGCCAACCCGGCGCCATCATCCGCATCGGCGAAGCCCTGCGCATCCGCATCAACTGCGAATGCGACCCCTGCAGCCGCATGGACGAAATTGCCCCCGGCCTGAAAGCCGCGCTGCTGCCCGATTGGCGCGGCGGCGTGTGTGGCAAGGTCATCAGCGATGGCGACATCGCCATCGGCGACGAAGTGAGGATCGAGACATGAGCTTCAAGACGCTGGACGATATCGGGGACGTGACCGGCAAGTCCGTGCTGGTCCGTGAAGACCTCAACGTGCCGATGGCCGATGGCAGGGTCACCGACGATACCCGCCTGCGCGCCACCGTGGCGACGCTGACCGAGCTTTCCGACAAGGGCGCCAAGGTGCTGGTGCTGGCCCACTTCGGCCGTCCCAAGGGCCAGCCGTCCGAAGAATTTTCGCTGAAGAAGCTGGCCGACCCGCTCGCCCACGTGCTGGGCCGTCCGGTCAGCTACATCGACTGGGAGGGCGACAAGGCCGCCGTGGCCGCGCTTGCCCCCGGCAGCATCGCCGTGCTCGAAAACACGCGCTTCTTCGGCGGCGAGGAAAAGAACGATCCTGCCGTGATCGAGCGCTTCGCCAGCTTGGGCGACTTCTACGTCAACGACGCATTCTCCGCCGCGCACCGCGCCCACGCTTCGACCGAGGGCCTCGCCCGGGTGCTGCCAGCCTTTGCCGGTCGGGCCATGGAGGCCGAGCTCAAGGCGCTGGAAAAGGCGCTTGGCGCGCCCGAACGGCCGGTCGCTGCCGTCGTCGGCGGGGCGAAGGTTTCGACCAAGCTCGACGTGCTCAAGCACCTCGTCTCGAAGGTCGATCACCTGATCATCGGTGGCGGCATGGCCAACACCTTCCTCGCCGCGCGAGGCGTCGATGTGGGCAAGTCGCTGTGCGAGCATGATCTGAAGGCCACGGCCGAGGAAATCCTCGACAATGCCGACAAGGCCGGTTGCACCGTGCATCTGCCCTATGACGTGGTCGTGTCGAAGGAATTTGCCGCCAACCCGCCTTCGCTGCGCACCTGCAACGTGCACGAAGTCGCCGCCGACGAAATGATCCTCGACGTGGGGCCGCAGGCGGTGGAAGCGCTGGGCGATGTGCTCAAGACCTGCCGCACGCTGGTCTGGAACGGGCCGATGGGCGCCTTCGAAATGGAGCCGTTCGATGCCGCGACCGTGGCGCTGGCCCGCACCGCCGCCGCGCTCAGCAAGGAAGGTTCGCTGATCTCGGTCGCGGGAGGGGGCGATACCGTCGCCGCGCTCAACCACGCGGGCGTGGCGGGCGACTTCTCCTATATCTCGACGGCTGGCGGCGCTTTCCTTGAATGGATGGAAGGCAAGGAACTGCCCGGCGTCGCCGCGCTCGGATAAAAAATCGACCCACCGGACAGGCGCGATGTTGCACTGCAACCCGCGCCTGTTTATGGAGCGTTTGCGCATAGGTATGCACGGGCCGCTTGCCCGATTCTTTTCCACAGCACGGGATCAGCCATGAACTACGCCGAAATGACCGAGAAGATGGCCGCGGGTAACGGATTTATCGCCGCGCTCGACCAGAGCGGCGGTTCGACGCCCAAGGCACTTGCCGGTTACGGCGTGGAAGCGGGCGCGTGGAACACCGAAGAGGAAATGTTCGGCCTGATCCACGACATGCGCAGCCGCATCATCAAGTCGCCCGCTTTTACCGGCGACAAGGTTATCGGCGCGATCCTGTTCGAACGCACCATGGACGGCACCGTCGATGGCAAGCCGACGCCGGCCGCGCTGATCGAAAAGGGCGTCGTGCCCTTCATCAAGATCGACAAGGGCCTGGAAGACGAAGCCAACGGCGTCCAGCTGATGAAGCCGATGCCCACGCTCGACGCGCTGCTCGAAAAGTCGAAGGCGCTGGGCGTCTATGGCACCAAGGAGCGCTCGGTCATCAATTCGGCCAATGCCGAAGGCATCGCCGCCGTGGTCAAGCAGCAGTTCGAAGTGGGCAAGCAGGTGCTTTCGCACGGCATGATGCCGATCATCGAACCCGAAGTGAACATCAAGAGCGAAACCCGCGCCGACTGCGACAAGATCCTGCTCGCCGAGATCCTCAAGAACCTCGACGAGCTGCCCGAAGGCCAGCAGGTCATGCTCAAGCTGTCGCTGCCGATCGTGCCGGGCACGTTCGATCCGCTCGTCTCGCACCCCAAGGTCCTTCGCGTCGTCGCGCTTTCGGGCGGCTACAAGCGCCCCGAAGCCTGCGTCGAACTTGCCAAGAACACCGGCATCATCGCCAGCTTCAGCCGCGCTCTGCTCGAAGACCTGCGCTTCCAGATGAGCGACGCCGAATTCGATGCCTCGCTCGGTGCGGCGATCGACGAAATCTACAACGGTTCGACGCAGAAGACCGCCGCCGTCGCGGCCTGATGCGTGAAGGGGAAACCCCTTCCACAAGTTGCGTGAGGATGGAGAAAGGCCGCCCCGCACCCCGTCAACCGGGGGCGGGGCGTCTCCGTTTCAGCCTCAGGATGCCGCCGTGACCTTTCCCTATCATCGCAGCGTCGCGCCGATGGTCTGGGCGCTGTTTGGTCTGGCGGTGCTCGAAATGCTCGCCGTTCACCTGTTGGTTTCGCTCAAGTGGCCGGCGCTCGCCTGGCCGCTCACGATCCTGACCTTCCTGTCGCTCGTCTGGCTGGTCGGCTGGATCCGCTCGTTCGCGCGGTTGCCGCATCGGCTGGATGGCGATGTCCTGGTCCTGCACATGGGCTCGCTGCGCAGGATCGAGCTGCGGCTTGATCAGATTGCCGGCATCCTGCGCGATTGGCCCGCGGGCACGCTCGGCGCGCCAGATGTGCGCAAGCTGGTGCCCGTGGCTTATCCCAACCGCATCATCGAAGTCGCGGAAGGGGCACTCGCCGGCAAGCGTCGTCGCTTCGCCATACGGCTGGACGATCCGTCACCCTTCGATGCCGCCATGACGCAACACGGAATTGCCGTTTCGGGCTGAAGCGCGGCTTCGTCAGCGGCCCGTCCAGCTGAAGTGAAAGCGATAATCCTGCGGACGGATCGGGGTGTCGGTGCGGGTTGGCGGTTCGACCGTATCGAGCATGACGCTGCCAGACGTCAGCAGCGCCGGTTCGCCCAGCACCAGCTTGCGCTCCTGCTTGCGGCCGTCTTCGGTGATCACGGCAGAAACGACCACGCGGCCCGCCCAGATGCAGCGCGCGTTCATCGGGCAGCGGCTGTCCTCGACCACGTCCACCGGCCGGACGGTGACGGGCCCGGCGCGGGTCGCCTCGTTCAGCCGTGCAAATCCGTCAGTCCGGATATCGGCTGGAATCGTAGCGCAGGCGGCAAGCGGTGCGAAGGCGATCAGGGGGAGCAGCAGCTTCTTCATGCGGCCATAATCGGCGCTGGGGCTGAACGGTTCCGGAACGCCCGATTGCGCAGGGCTGGCGGGAAGGGTAGGGCGCTCGTCCCATGGCTCACCCTTCCTGTTCGATCTACCTGATCTCGCCGCTCGATGTCTCCGGCACGTTTGCCGACCGGCTGGCCCGCGCGCTCGATGCCTCGGACCCGGCCGCGCCGATTGCCGCGTTCCAGTTCCGGGTAAAGAATGTCGATGAACACCAGGCCGCGCGGCTTGCCGAGCCGCTCCAGCGCATTTGCGCCGATCGCGAAGTGGCGTTCATCGTCAACGATTCGGTGGCGCTCGCCAAGCGCCTGGGTGCAGACGGCGTGCATCTTGGCCAGGAGGACGGCACCGTCGCCGAAGCGCGCCAGCGGCTGGGGCGCGATGCCCAGATCGGCGTCACCTGTCACGACAGCCGCCATCTTGCCATGGAAGCGGGCGAGGCCGGAGCGGACTATGTCGCCTTCGGCGCGTTCTTCCCCAGCAGCACCAAGGAAACCAAGCACCGGCCAGAGCCCGAATTGCTCACTTGGTGGTCGACGCTGTTCGAACTGCCCTGCGTCGCCATCGGGGGGATCACTGCGGACAATTGCGCAGGGCTGGTGCAGGCCGGTGCCGACTTTCTCGCGGTAAGCCAGGCCATCTGGGGAGCCGACGAAGCCCTGGGTGTCCGCCGCCTTGCCGACGCGATCCTTGCTGCCGCGCGAGAGGGCTGAGGAACCCATTGAACGCCAAGGTGTTTCCCGGGAAATATAACACCGGGAACACTGATGCGTCGCTTTCTGCTGACTACCTGCCTCGCCCTTTCGCTGGCGGCTTGCAATTCGAACAGTTCGGGAATTGGCACGGGTGCGACCGATACCGGAGCAGCTTCCGAGCCGGCGCAGGAACAGCAGGGCATCACCGCCGATTCGATGGCCTCGCACGATCCGGGCCCCGGCCAGGCGCCCGATCCTGCCGCCGCCGACGATCAGCCGCGCCCGATCATGAAGGTGCAGGTCGTGCTCGAACGCCTCGGCTTTGCGCCCGGTGTGATCGACGGACAGATGGGCCTGTCCACCCACAACGCGCTGCGTGGCCTGCAACAGGCGAACGACCTGCCGCAATCGGGCGAGCTTGACGACCAGACGCAGACCCTGCTGTCGCGCTGGTCGCAGATCGCCGCCACGCGCGTGGTCACCATCCTCGCCGATTTCGCCGCGGGTCCCTTCGCGCCCCTGCCCAAGGACCCGGTCGAACAGGCCAAGCTTCCCTCCCTCGGCTACGCCTCGCTCGATGAAAAGCTCGCCGAACGCTTCCATACCACGCCCGAGGTGCTCCACGCGCTCAACCCTGCGCCACACGGATCGCCGCCGGTCGCCTTCGCCGCTGGCCAGAAGATCCGCGTGCCCAATGTGGGCAACGATGCGATCTCCGCCGTTGGCAAGCAGGATGAAGACTGGCTGCGCACGCTTGCCTCGCTGGGCGTCGGCACCGACCAGCCCCCGCTCGACCGAATCGTCGTCAGCCGCAGCAAGGGCACCCTGAGCGGATACGACACCGCCGGAAAGCTGGTCGCGCTGTTCACCGTCACGACCGGGTCGAGCCACGATCCTCTGCCGCTGGGCAACTGGAAGATCTACGGCATCGATCACAATCCCAAGTTCCACTATAACCCGGACCTGTTCTGGGATGTGTCGGACAAGAAGCCCAAGGTCCTGCTTCCGCCCGGCCCCAACGGCCCGGTGGGCGTGGTCTGGATCGATCTGTCCAAGGAACACTACGGCATCCACGGCACGCCCGAACCGCAGACGATCGGCCGTAGCCAGAGCCACGGCTGCGTGCGCCTGACCAACTGGGACGTCGCGCGCCTTGCCCAGATGGTCTCGACCAAGACCAAGGTGGAATTCGTTGCCTGACGCGGTGAAGTCGGGGGCGTGATCGCGATGGAGCGGTGGCAGGACAAGCTGCGCCTGATCGCCACCACCGCCGCGATCACGTCGGCGGTCTGGCTTGTTGCCGGGGCTCTCTGGATGAACGGTGGCGCGCGTTCGTCAGTCATGCCGCAGTCGCTGGTCGGCGCACCAGGTCCTGCCCCCGCCGTGCCGCATCCTGCTGCGTCCCCGCTCGCGCCAGTTCCGGCGATGTCCGGGTCGCTCGTCCTGCCGGTCCAGGGCGTCCGCCCCGCCGACCTGACGGACACCTATACGCAGGCGCGGGCCGGCGGCGCGCGGATCCACGATGCGATCGACATCATGGCCCCTTCCGGCACGCCCGTGCTCGCGGCGATGGCGGGCCGGGTCGACAAGTTGTTCCTGTCGAACGACGGCGGCAACACGATCTATATCCGCAGCCCCGATGGCCGGACGATGGCCTACTACGCGCATCTGTCCGCCTACGCCCCGGACCTCGCCGAAGGGCAGGCGGTGCGCGCGGGGCAGGTGATCGGCGCGGTCGGCGCCACCGGCAATGCCGATCCGGGCGCCCCGCATCTCCATTTTGCGCTGCTGCGCACCACGCCCGAAGCGCGCTGGGATCAGGGCGAGCCGATCAATCCCTTCCCGCTGCTGCGCGCGCTTCCCTGATCCGCCTGCACGTGCCACTACGGCACGGTTGAGGAGAACCGCATGGCGCAAGAGCAACCGATCCGTGAACTGACCTTGCGCGCCGTGGTGCTTGGCGCGCTGCTGACGATGGTGTTCACCGGTGCCAACGTCTACCTCGGCCTGCGGATCGGGCTGACTTTCGCGACGTCGATCCCTGCCGCCGTCATCTCGATGGCGCTGCTGCGGCTGCTTCCCGGATCGACGATCCAGGAAAACAACATCGTCCAGACCATCGCCAGCTCGGCCGGCACGCTGTCAGCGATCGTGTTCGTGCTGCCCGGCCTCGTTATGGTCGGCTGGTGGAGCGGCTTTCCCTACTGGCAGTCGGTCGCCGTCATTGCCATCGGTGGCGCGCTGGGCGTGATGTATTCGGTGCCGCTGCGCCGTGCGCTGGTGACGGGTTCGGACCTTCCTTATCCCGAAGGCGTTGCCGCCGCCGAAGTGCTCAAGGTCGGTGCAGGCGTCGGCGGGGTAGAGGAAAACCGCAAGGGCCTTGCTGCGGTCGGACGCGGTGCGTTCCTCGGCCTGTTCTACCCGCTGCTCGCCAAAATGAAGCTGGTGGCCGAAGAAGCCTCCTTCACCATTTCTGTGGGGTCTGGCGGCACGTCGGTGGCGGGCGGGCTCTCGCTCGCGCTCGTCGCCGTGGGCCATCTCGTCGGCCTTGCCGTCGGCATCGCGATGCTGGTCGGCATCGTCATCAGTTTCGGCGTGCTGCTGCCGGTCTACACCGCGGGCGGCCCGCCTGCGGGCACCGAGCTTGCCGATTTCATCGGCACCGTGTTCCGCCAGAAGATCCGCTTCATCGGCGCCGGCACCATCGGCATCGCCGCGATCTGGACGCTGCTGCGCGTGATCGGGCCGATCGTGCGCGGCATCGCCGCCGCCATCGCCGCCAACCGCGCGCGGGCAGGGCAGGGCATGGAAGGTCTGGAGCTCACCGAGCGCGATCTGCCGATCGGTGTTGTCGGCGGCACCATCCTCGCGCTGATGATCCCCATCGCGCTGCTGCTCGCCGATTTCGCCGCGGGTGGCCCGGTCGCCAGCAAGCTCGGCCTCGGCATCGGCGCGGCAGTGATCTATGTGCTGATCGCCGGCATCGTCATCGCGTCGGTCTGCGGCTACATGGCTGGCCTGATCGGCGCGTCGAACAGCCCGATCTCGGGCGTCGGCATCCTCGCCGCGCTCGGCATCTCGCTGGTGCTGCTGGCGATCTTCGGACGCGGTGGCTCGCCAGCCGATATGCGGGCGCTGGTGGCCTTCGCCCTGTTCGTCACCGCAATCGTGTTCGGCGTGGCGACGATCTCCAACGACAACCTGCAGGATCTCAAGACCGGCCAGCTCGTCGGCGCAACGCCGTGGCGCCAGCAGGTCGCGCTCATCCTCGGCGTCGGCTTCGGCGCGCTGGTGATCCCGCCGATCCTCGATCTGCTCAACGCGACGTTCGGGTTCGAGGGGATGCCCGGCGCTGGCAAGAACGCGCTTTCCGCGCCGCAGGCCGCGCTGATCTCCGCCATCGCGCAGGGCGTGCTCGGCGGCAATCTCGACTGGGGCCTCGTCGGCATCGGCGCAGCCATCGGCGTCGCGGTCGTCGCTGGCGATGAAGTGCTGCGCAAGACGGGCAAGGGCGCGCTGCCACCGCTCGCCGTCGGCATGGGCATGTACCTGCCGATGCAGGTCACCGCGCTGGTCGTCGTCGGCGCTGTGCTCGGGCACGTCTACAACCGCTGGGCTTCCCGGCAGGCCGATCCCGAGCTTGCCGAACGCATGGGGGTGCTCGCCGCCACCGGGCTAATCGTCGGTGACGGCCTGTTCAACATCGCCTACGCCGCGCTGGTCGCTGCCAGCAACAATGCCGACGTGATGGCGGTCGCGGGCGAAACCGGTGTCGCCGTGCCGATGGGGATCATCGTGTTCGGCACGATCATCGCCTTCGCTTATGCTACGATGCAGCGCGATTCCGTCAGGCGGGCGTGATCCCGCCCGGCGGGATCAGTTCTTGGTCGGCAGCGGCGGGTTCGTCTCGGCCATGTCGACATAGGCCGAAGGCGTACCCGACTTGACGCAGCGCATCCCGGTTTCCTTGCCATCGCTGCCAAGCGGGTGGACGGTCGCGGCGCTTTCCACGGCATAGGCCCGTCCCTCGAACGGACCGGACGTCATTACCAGGCGATCGGCCAGCAGCAGGTACGTGCCCGTCTCGCCGTTGCGCAGCGAATAGCTCGAATCCTGCACCGCCCAGAAATCGTCCGCTTCCAGGCGCACCGGCGGCTTGGTCGCATCGCCGGGCTGCTCGCACAGCCAGTGGCCGATGGCCAGGGTGTGCAGTTTTCCGCCAGGGACGGCATGGGCCGGAACGGCGGAACCGGCGCTCGCCAGCAGGCACGCGGCGATCAGGGCAAGGCGCGACTTCATCACGCCAGTCGCGCTAGCACGACGGCTGCGCTTGAAGCAATCGGCGCTTGGCGCTAAGGGCCGCGCTTCCCCATCTCTGGCAGGGCTCTTTCCATCATGAAGATCAGCGGCGTGGACATCCGTCCGGGCAATATCCTGGAATACGAAAAGGGCATCTGGAAGGTTGCCAAGACCCAGCATACCCAGCCCGGCAAGGGCGGCGCGTTCATGCAGGTCGAAATGAAGAACCTGATCGATGGCCGCAAGACCAACGTCCGCTTCCGCAGTGCCGATACCGTGGAACGCGTACGCCTCGATACCAAGGACTTCCAGTTCCTTTATGCCGAAGGCGAAGACCTGGTGTTCATGGACGTCGAAACCTACGACCAGATCACCCTGCCCAAGGACCTGCTCGGCGGCGCCGAAGCATTCCTGCAGGATGGCATGACCGCCGTGCTCGAAATGTACGACGATCGCCCGATCTCGGTGCAGCTGCCCGAACAGGTCGAAGCCACCATCGTCGAAGCCGACGCCGTGGTGAAGGGCCAGACCGCTTCGTCCAGCTACAAGCCCGCGATCCTCGACAATGGCGTGCGCGTCATGGTTCCGCCGCATATCGAAAGCGGCACGCGCATCGTGGTTGACGTGTACGAGCGTACCTACGTCGGCAAGGCGGGCTGATCCATCATGGCGATGTCCGGTCTGATGCGCGTGATGGAGAAGGCTGCCCGCAAGGCCGGGCAGCGTCTCCGTCGTGATTTCGGCGAAGTCGAACACCTCCAGGTCAGCCGCAAGGGACCGTCCGACTTCGTTTCGAAGGCGGATCAGGCTGCCGAACGCACGATCTGGGACGAACTGCGCGCGGCGCGCCCCGAATGGGGCTTCCTGATGGAAGAGGCGGGCGAACTGCCCGGCGATCCCACCAAGCCGCGTTTCATCGTCGATCCGCTCGATGGCACCACCAATTTCCTCCACGGCATCCCGCACTTCGCGATCTCGATCGCGGTGCAGGAGCCCAAGCTCGATGGTTCGGGCTGGGGCGAAGTCACCGCCGGGATCGTCTACCAGCCGGTCACCGACGAAAGCTTCTGGGCGGAAAAGAGCCGTGGCGCCTGGCTGCAGGATCGCCGCCTGCGCGTTTCGGCGCGTCGCAACCTCGATGAAGCCGTGATCGGCACCGGCATTCCCTTCGCCAATCGCGGCGACATGGGCGAATGGACGCGGATCTATCACGAACTCGGCCCGCGTGTTGCGGGCATCCGTCGCTTCGGCGCGGCCTCGCTCGATCTCGCGTGGGTTGCCGCCGGTCGTTTCGACGGGTTCTGGGAATCGGCGCTGCAGCCTTATGACACCGCCGCCGGCTGTCTGCTGGTGCGCGAAGCGGGCGGTTTCGTGTCCGATTTCCGCGGCCGTTCGCTGCCCATCTGCGATGAAACCGTGCTCGCGGGCAACGATGCGCTGCATTCGCGCCTGCACAAGCTGCTTGCCGGCGCGCTCAAGGCCGGTTGAACCTTTGCGCGGGCGCGGCTAAGCCGCGTCCGCAGTGCCCCTGTGGTGGAATGGTAGACGCGACCGACTCAAAATCGGTTGGAGAGATCCGTGCCAGTTCGAGTCTGGCCAGGGGCACCACCTTTTCAAAGACAATTTGTCCCTTGCTCGCCGCATCCGTGCGGGCAAGTTGACACGTCTCTTGCATATGCAAGCATGGCCGCTGCTTTCCTACAGCGCCGTGGCGGCGTAAAAGCCCCGCTTCGCTCTTTTAAAACTCTGATAATGCGTGGTTTTTGATCGAACGCGTTGAATCCGGGCCTTGTCCGCAGTTTGCCCTTTGTAGTCTGTCAACTTTGTCAACTTGGGGCCTCGCCGGGGGATGAAAATGGGCCCTTCAATCGGCCCCGTCCGAACCCGAACGCAGCGCCGATGCCGATCGCAGCGTGCGCAGTTCCATGGCCGAGGGGCGGTAGGGCCCGGCCTCCTCGCGCCGCTTCTTTTCCGCCTGCAACTGCTTCAGCGCCTCCTCCCGCTGTGCCGCCGTCATCGTCGCGGCCTGCCGGGGGTCGAGCTCGATCTGGATCTGGTTGGGGGCGGGGGCATAGGGGGAAACGCTGGTGTCGGTCCCGTCGATCGGATCGGGCCCCACATCCATATCGCTCGGCGGCGGCGGGTTCGATCGGGCATCGACCAGCGTGCCGTTGCCGGTCTTCACCTCGGGATGGGGCGGTGCCTTGTCCGTCGGCTTGCCCGGTGCGGGCGCCGCTGCCTCGGCCGGTGGGGCCGCAGGCGCGTCGCTTTTGCCGTTGGTGAACATCGCGATAGCGATCGACAGCACCAGGGTGATCGCCGCGAAGTGGCGATACATCTTCGGGTCGATCCCGAGCATGGGTGCGGGTGAAGCCATCGCCGCTCGTCATGAATGCAAAGCGTTAACAGGCCGTTTGCCACGCCTTGCGGACTGTCGATATGGCGCCAAAGGTCGCTTGTGTTCGCCCTATGTTCGCGTTAGTCGGAGCCATGGCCAAGCCCAAGCGTCGTTATGTCTGCCAAGCGTGCGGAAGCGTGTCGAATCGCTGGCAGGGCCAGTGCGCCGATTGTTCGGAATGGAACACCCTGTCCGAAGAAGCGCCCGAAACCGTGTTCTCGGCAAAGCACGACCTGTCGAGCGGTGGGCGCGCGGTGCGTTTCGTCTCGCTGGACGAGCCGGTCGAACTGCCGAAGCGGCGCAAGACCGGCCTTGCCGAATTCGACCGCGCGCTTGGGGGCGGGCTTGTTCCGGGTTCGGCCATCCTGATGGGCGGTGATCCCGGCATCGGCAAGTCCACCCTGCTGCTCCAGGCATCGGCAAGCATCGCCAACGCGGGCGGCCTGTCGGTCTATATCAGCGGAGAGGAAGCGTCGGACCAGGTCCGCCTGCGCGCCGATCGGCTGGGCTTGGGCAAGGCGCCGATCCGGCTCGCCTCGGCCACGTCGGTGCGCGATATCCTGACCACGCTCGGCACGATGGAGCCGCCCGCGCTGCTGGTGATCGATTCGATCCAGACCATGCATTCGGACCAGATCGAAGGTGCGCCCGGCACCGTCAGCCAGGTGCGCGGCTGCGCGTTCGAACTGATCCGCTACGCCAAGGAAAATGGCGTCGCCATGGTGCTGGTCGGCCACGTGACCAAGGACGGCAACATCGCCGGCCCCCGCGTGCTGGAACACATGGTCGATGTGGTGATGAGCTTCGAGGGCGAACGCAGTCACCAGTACCGCATCCTGCGCGCGCTCAAGAACCGCTTCGGCGCCGTCGACGAAATCGGCGTTTTCGCCATGGCCGGGGCGGGGCTCGAGGAAGTGGGCAACCCGTCGATGCTGTTCCTTTCCGGCCGCGACCAGCCGGTGGCGGGCAGCGCGGTGTTCCCCGCGCTCGAAGGTACGCGGCCCGTCCTCGTCGAAATCCAGGCGCTTACCGTGCGGCTGGCGAGCGGGGCGACGCCGCGCCGGGCGGTGGTCGGGTGGGATTCGGGCCGCCTCGCCATGCTGCTCGCGGTGCTGGAATCGCGCTGCGGGCTCAGCTTCTCGTCGGCCGAAGTCTACCTCAACGTGGCCGGCGGCTATCGCCTGACCGATCCGGCGGCCGATCTTGCCGTTGCCGCCGCGCTCGTGTCCGCGCTGGCCGACCGGCCGCTGCCGTCCGATTGCGCCTGGTTCGGCGAAGTATCGCTGGCGGGCGAGGTGCGTCCGGTGGCGCACGGCGGCATCCGGTTGAAGGAAGCGGCAAAGCTAGGTTTCACCACGGCCTACGGGCCGGATGTGGGGGGCGAAAAGGTGCCGGGCCTGCGCTTTGGCAGTCTCAAGCTCCTGCCAAATCTCGTTGACCGCATCGTGGGCGGCTCGTAGCACCCGTTGCAATGACCGGCTTCGATTATGTCGTGCTCCTCGTGGTGGCGGTTGGGGCGATCGGTGGCTTCTTCCGTGGGTTTGTCGAGGAAGTGCTGAGCCTGCTCGCCTGGGGCGTGGCAGTCGTCGCCGTGCGCTACCTCCATGCCCCGCTCACGCTCTGGCTCGAACCGCACCTTTCGACCGAAACCGGTGCCGGTGTGCTGGCTTTCGCGCTGCTGATGGTCGGTCCCGTCTTCGCCACCCGCTTCATCGCCCGCAGGATGGGGCAGGCAAGCCGCGGTTCCACGCTTGGCCCCATCGACCGCCTGCTGGGCTTCGGCTTCGGCGCGGTGAAGGCCTTCGTCGTCGTCGTGCTGGGCTTTTCGGTTCTGGTGTTCGGCTACGACGTGGTGTGGGGCGCATCCGGACGGCCCGAGTGGATTTCGCTCGGCCGGACTTATCCGGTGCTCAATGCCGCGAGCGAGGAGCTGATGACGCTCATCGCCGAACGGCGCGAGGAAGCGGCGCGGGCGGCCGAACCGGACGACAGCGCAAGCGCCGCCGCGACCGAACACCGCACCGCTTCGCGCAAGAAGCGCCGCCCCGCCGACTGATCATCATGGCACAAGCGCTCTACACCCCGGCGATCCTCGCCGCCGCGACCGGCCTTGCCACCTACCCGTGGGACGAGGCGCTGCCCCTGCGCGGAGAGGCGCGATCGCGGTCCTGCGGCAGCAGCCTTGCCATGGCGCTTGCCGTCGACGGCGAAGGCCGGATTGTCCGCGTCGGGTTGAGGCCGCATGCCTGTGCCGTGGGGCAGGCCGCCGCGAACGTCTTTGCGGCTGCGGCAGCGGGGCGCAACGCGGAGGAGATTGCCGCCGCCCGCAGCGAGATCGCCGCGTGGCTTGCGGGTGACGGGCCCCTGCCGGATTGGCCGGGCTTCGAACTGATCGAACCGGCCCAGGCCTACCCCGGACGCCACGGCGCGATCGTGCTGGCGTGGGACGCCGCGCTGGATGCCCTTTCCTTATACCATCCATGATTTTTGCGAGGCTTTCGCGCTGGCCATGCCTTCGCTAGAGCATTCGGAAACGGGAGAAGGGACCGGCATGAGCGACAGCAAGAGCGAACCGAGCGCCAGCGACATCCGGCTGGTGATCGCCGCGTCCAGCGCGGGCACGGTGTTCGAATGGTACGACTTCTTCATCTACGGCACGCTCGGCTCGATCCTGTCCAAGGCCTTCTTCCCGACCGGTAACGCCACGCTGGAAATGCTGCTGTTCTGGCTGGTGTTTGCGGTCGGTTTCGGCTTCCGGCCGCTGGGCGCGGTGCTGTTCGGTTTCCTGGGCGATCGGCTGGGGCGCAAGTATACCTTCCTGGTCACCGTGCTGCTGATGGGCATTGCCACGGCGGGTGTCGGCCTGATCCCTTCGGCCGCAACGATCGGCATGGCGGCGCCCGTGCTGGTGATCCTGCTGCGCATCCTGCAGGGCCTTGCCCTGGGCGGCGAATACGGCGGGGCGGCGGTCTATGTGGCCGAACATTCCAACCCCGAACGGCGCGGCTTCTATACCAGCTTCATCCAGGCGAGCGTGATGGGCGGCTTTGTCCTCAGCCTTCTGGTGGTGCTTTCGTGCAAGGCGCTGATGAGCGCGGAAACCTGGGCGGCATGGGGCTGGCGCGTTCCGTTCGTGCTTAGCCTTGCGCTGCTGGCGGTTTCGATGTGGATGCGGCTGAAGCTGTCGGAAAGCCCGGTGTTCAAGGCGATGAAGGAGGAGGGCGAGCTTGCCGGCAATCCCTTCGTCGAAAGCCTGACCTATCCCGGCAACAAGCGCCGCCTGTTCATCGCGCTGTTCGGCGTGGCCGCTGGCCTGACGGTGATCTGGTACACCGCGATGTTCTCCGGCCTGTCATTCCTGAAATCCGCGGTGCGGGTCGACGATACGACGGCGGAAATCCTTGTCGGCATCGCCTGTGTCCTTGGCATGCCGTTCAACCTGCTGTTCGGGCACCTGTCGGACAAGGTGGGCCGCAAGAAGCCGATCGTGCTGGGCTATGTGGCCACGTTGCTTCTGCTGTTTCCGGCGTTCTGGCTGGTGGGCGGCGCGGCCAATCCCGGGCTTGCCGAAACCGCACGATCGGTGCCGGTGGTGGTGAGCGGGCCCGACTGCCGCTACAGCGCCTTCGCCACCGAGCAGGCGACGCCGTGCAGCAAGCTTTTGGCTGACCTGACGGGATCGGGCGTCCCCTACACGCTGGTGCAGGGCAGCGCGCTGATGCTGCGCGCGGGCGACAGGGTGCTTTCGCTCGACGGCTATGCCTGGGACGACAAGAAGGCGCGGGCGACGCAGTTGCAGGCGCTGCTCGGCGATGCAGGCTACGATTTCACCAAGGTGACGCCTGACTTCGGCCGCGCCGCGATCGTGGTGCTGGGGCTGGTACTGCTGATGGCGCTTTCGGGTGCGACGTACGGCCCGGTGGCGGCGCTGCTGGCGGAAATGTTCCCGCCGCGAATCCGCTACAGTTCGATGTCGATCCCCTATCACATCGGCACGGGCTACTTCGGTGGCTTCCTGCCGTTCATTTCCACCCTGATCGTCGCCAAGACCGGCAATCCCTATTCGGGCCTGTGGTACACCTGGGGCGTGGTCCTGGTTGCGCTGATCGTCGCGGCCTGGGGCCTGAAGGGCGGGAAGCCGCGCGATTATGGAGACCAAGCTGCCTGATACCTGCCTGAGCCTGCCGCCTGCTTCGTTGCGCCTGCGGCTCGATGCCGGGGCGCTGGCCGACAACTGGCGCACGCTCGACCGGATGTCGGGCGCGGCGCGGGCGGGGGCCGCAGTCAAGGCCGATGCCTATGGCCTCGGCGCCAGCCGCGTGGTGCCCGTCCTGGCGGCGGCGGGCTGCCGCGACTGGTTCGTGGCGCACTGGAGCGAGGTGCCAAGCCTGCTGGCGCATGTGCCGGCCCAAAGCATCGCCGTGCTGCACGGACCGATTACGCATGAGGATGTCCTTTTCGCGCAGCGCAGCGGTGTCCGCCCGGTGCTCAACTCGATCGCGCAAGCGGCGCGTTGGCAGGCTGCGGGCGGCGGGACATGCCATGTGATGGTGGATACGGGGATCAACCGGCTCGGCATTGCGATGAGCGAACTGGGCCATCCCGCGCTGGCCGAACTCGATATTGACCTGGTGCTGAGCCATCTTGCCAGCGCCGACGAGGATACCGACCAGAACGCCGCGCAGCTTGCGCGTTTCCGGCAGGTGCGCGCGGGCGTGAAGGGGCGCCGCTACAGCCTTGCCAACAGCGCGGGCATTGCGCTGGGGGCGGATTACCATGCCGATCTGACGCGTCCGGGGATCGCGCTTTATGGCGGGATTCCGCGCCGCGATTTCGCAGGCACGATAAGGCAAACCGCTTATCCGGAAGTAGCCTTGATCCAGACCCGCGATCTCTCCGCGGGGGACCTGGTCGGCTATAATGCCACGTTCATTGCCGACCGCCCGATCCGCGCCGGGACGGTGTCGATCGGCTATGCCGACGGATACCTTCGCTGCTGGTCCTCGATCGGGAAATTTTCGTTCAATGGGAAGACCTTGCCGGTGATCGGGCGGGTTTCGATGGACCTTGTGATCCTCGATCTTTCCGCAGTGCCCGAATGTGCCGAAGGAGACTGGCTGAGTGCAGAATATGATCTGCCGACCGCAAGTGCCGCGACAGGATTGTCCCAATACGAGATGTTGACCCTTTTGGGCCGGCGGTTTGCAAGGTTGTAGTATTTTAACTTTAACTGCTAACTTTTATTGCGCTGCACATGCTGCATCTGCTAATTAGCAGGAGAGAACCCAGCGGGGGCGCACATACAATGGCACAGCAGGCAAAAGACGGCGAAGCGGTCATCATCAAGAAGTACGCCAACCGCAGGCTCTACAATACCAGTACGTCGAGCTACATCACGCTCGACCACCTCGCCCAGATGGTGAAGGACAATGTCGACTTTCAGGTGATCGACGCCAAGACCGGCGCCGACCTGACGCACACGATCCTGACCCAGATCATTATGGAAGAGGAATCGGCGGGCGAGCAGATGCTGCCGACGAACTTCCTGCGCCAGCTGATCTCGATGTACGGCAATTCGATGCAGGCGCTGCTGCCCGGCTACCTCGAAGCCTCGATGGAGCACTTCCGCGAGAACCAGGTGAAGCTGCGCAAGGCGATCGAGGACTCGATCGGCGCGAACCCGTTGGCGCAGATCGCCCAGCGCAACATGGAAATGTTCAAGGCTGCGGCCGCCGCGTTCGTGCCGGGCGCCGCCACCCCCGGACGGGAAGATCCCAAGGCTGCGGGCGAATCCGACGAACTGGAAGCGCTGCGCAAGCAGATGGCCGACATGCAGAAGAAGCTGGACCAGCTCGTCAAGTAATGCGGCGAGCGGGGTGATCCGATAGCGCTTGCCACGGTGGGGCAGGCGCTATCCGGGATTGCCCGAATCCGCGCGGGGCACTAACCCCCGCGCCATGAACAAGCCCACGATCAAGCACGCGCTTCCCGTCACCCGCGAGGAAGATTTCGCCCAGTGGTACCAGGCGGTCATCGCCGAGGCCGAGCTCGCCGAGGAATCGGGCGTGCGCGGCTGCATGGTGATCAAGCCATGGGGCTATGGCATCTGGGAACGCATCCAGAAGCTGATGGACGAACAGATCAAGGCGGCCGGCGTCGAGAACTGCTATTTCCCGCTGTTCATCCCGCTGTCCTACTTCGCCAAGGAAGCCGACCACGTCGAAGGCTTCGCTAAGGAAATGGCGGTCGTCACGCACCACCGCCTGATCGCCGATCCCAAGGGCGGGCTGGTGCCCGATCCCGAGGCGAAGCTGGAAGAGCCGCTGGTGGTGCGCCCGACGTCCGAGACGGTGATCGGCGCGGCGATGGCGCGCTGGGTGCAATCTTGGCGCGATCTGCCGCTGCTGACCAACCAGTGGGCCAACGTTGTGCGCTGGGAAATGCGCACGCGCATGTTCCTGCGCACCAGCGAATTCCTCTGGCAGGAAGGCCACACCGCGCACGCCGATGAAGCCGATGCCATGACCGAGACGCTGCGCGCGCTCGAAATGTATCGCGCCTTTGCCGAAGGGCCGCTGGCGCTGCCGGTCATCGCGGGGCCCAAGCCTGAAAACGAGCGCTTCCCCGGCGCGGTCGCGACCTATTCGATCGAGGCGATGATGCAGGATGGCAAGGCACTGCAGGCGGGCACATCGCACTACCTCGGCACCGGCTTCGCCGAGGCGGCGGGCATCCGCTACCAGGACAAGGAAGGCCAGCAGACGCTGTGCCACACCACCAGCTGGGGCGTTTCCACCCGCATGATCGGCGGCGTGATCATGACCCATGGCGACGACGACGGCCTGCGTACTCCGCCACAGGTGGCGCCGCAGCAGATCGTGATCCTGCCGATGCTGCGCGACAATGATGGCGACGCGGCGCTGCTCGCCTATTGCGAGAAGCTGCGCGCGGAGCTGGCCAAGCTCTCCGCGTTCGGGGAGCGCGTGCGCGTGCTGCTCGACAAGCGGCCCGGCAAGGCGACGCAGAAGCGGTGGGCATGGGTCAAGAAGGGCGTGCCGCTGATCCTGGAGATCGGCGGGCGCGATGCCGAGGGCGGACAGGTTTCGGTGCTGCGCCGCGACCGGCTGTGGAACGATGCCGGGAAGGCGAACTTCACCGGCATGGCGCAGGGCGAATTCGTGGCGATGGCGGCAAGCGAGCTGGAAGACATCGAGCGCTCGCTCTATGAGGAAGCCCGCGCGCGTCGCGACGCACAGATCGAGCGGGGGGTAACCGACCTTGCCGGCCTTGCCACCTATTTTGCCGAGGATCGCAAGTTCCCCGGCTGGGTCGAAATGCAGTGGTCGCGCCCGACCGGTGCCGCGCTCGACAAGGTGGTCGAGCAGTTGAAGGCGCTCAAGCTCACCATCCGAAACACGCCGCTGGATGCAGCGCCCGTGGACGGCACCTGCCCGTTCACCGGCGAGCCTGCGGTCGAACGTATCCTGGTGGCGCGCGCGTATTGATACTGGCAAAGGCGCGGCGGTTCGCTGGCCGCCGCGCCCTTCGCGTCATTTGTCCTTGGCGACTTCGGCCTTGTAGGCATCTATGCTGATCGGGCGGCCGAGGAAATCGGCCACCAGTTCCGCCGCAGGCTTGGACCCGCCGGGGCCGAGCACCAGCGTGCGATAGCGCAGGGCCGTGGCGGTATCGCGCATGCCGTTCCTGGCGAACTGGGTGAACATGTCGTCGGCGATCACTTTCGACCATTCGTAGGTGTAGTAGATCGCCGAATAGCCGTTGAGGTGGCCGAAGCTTGCCTGCGACTGGGTCGATGGCGGCAGGGGCAGCAGGTCGTATACGGCGGCGAGTTCGCGCGTTCGGGCGCCCAAGTCGGCGGGGGCAGGGCCCTGGTGCAGGCGCAGCGAGATGTTCGAATAGCCGAGCTGGCGCAGATCGGCCATGCCGAGGTTGAAATAGCGCGCCTTGTTCATCTTCTCGACGAGGTCGCGCGGGATCGTCTTGCCCTGCGCGTCCACCGCGAAGCGGCTGAGCGTGTCGTAGTCGTAGACCCATTCCTCCAGCATCTGCGAGGGTGCTTCGGCGAAATCCCATTCGGTGGAAATGCTGCTGACGCCGGCCCACTTGACCGTCTGCCCGCCGAAGATGTGATGCAGCATGTGGCCGAATTCGTGCAGGAAGGTCTGCACGTCGCCGTGCTCCATCAGGCCGGTGGAATGGTCGCCGGCCGGGAGGTTCATCACCAGCGCACCGACCGGAATGGTGCGGCCGGCAACGCCAACCCGCAGCGGGATCATGTTGGCGTGATCGTATTTGCCGGGGCGCGGGTGGCTGTCGAAATAGAACCGGCCGAGCAGCTTGCCCGCCTCGGGCCCGCTCGCTTCTGAAATCTCGTAGGTTTCGACCATCGGATCCCACTTGGCGGTCTGCCAAGGCGTGATCTTTACGCCGAACAGGTCTTGCGTGAGCCGCAGGATACCGTCGCGGACGTTGTTGTAGGCGAAGTATTTGCGGGCTTCCTGCCGATCGTAGGAGAAGTCCTGCTTCTGCACGAGGTTGGTCAGGTAGCTGTTGTCCCACACGTTGAAGCTGGTCGCACCGGGGTGGTCGAGGCGGTAGACCGCAAGCTTGCGGGCATAATCGCGATCGGCTGCGGGGCGGGCCGCGCTTGCCATGTCATCGAGCAGCGCGACAACCTTGTCGGGCGTGTTGACCATCTTGTCTTCGAGCACGAGGCTGGCGAAGTCCTTGCGGCCGACCAGCTTTGCCAGCTGGTCGCGCAGATCGATCATCGTGCGCAGGTTGGCGTCGTTTTCGGGCCAGGCGCGGGTCAGGAACGCTTCGTAGATCCGCTGCCGCAGCGCGCTGCTCTTGGCATAGGACATGACCGGGAACAGGTCGGGGTAGTCGGTCGAGAGGGTCACCTTGCCGCTGGCGTCGGGCTTGTGCGCGGCGATGTAGTCGGCAGGCAGGCCTTCGAGTTCGGCGGGATCGGCGGTGACCGTCTTGCGACCCGCAGCGATGGCCTGGTCGAAGGCGGTTCCGGCCTGGGAAATCTTGTCCGATAGCTCCTGCGCCTTTGCGCGTTCGGCGTCTGGCAGGCCTATCCCTGAACGTTCGAACGATCCGATGATTCGACTGTGCAGCAGCTTGGTGGCGCTGTCGGCCTTGGACACGTCGACGGCCTTGAGCCGTTCGTAGATCGGGCGCGACAGGCTGATCTTGGTGTTCGCGGCGTTGATCTTCACTTCACAGGCGGCGGCCGCATCTCGGCGCGGGGCATCCGCCATGACTTCGCGATAGAGCGTCATTTCTCCCAGCGAGGAAAACAGCAGGTCGGTCAGATCGTCGTAAGCCTGCAGCGTCGTCGGTATGGTGGCGCGGCCCTTCTCGCCCTCAAGCGCGGCCTGGCGACGCGCGATTTCGTTCACGAACCTGTCGCACATCGCGTTGATCGCGGCGGCATCGGCTGGCGTTGCGGCGACGTTGCCGACGAAGGTGTCCACCGCGTTGGGCTTCATCGGAGCGGCAACGGCGGGCGTGGCGAACATGCTGCCCGCAAGCAGCATGGCGGAAAGCGTCTGGCGCATCGGAATTCTGTCCCCTTCGGAATCCTCGGATGAGCGACGATAAGCACGCGCAAAGAAGCGCGCAATCAGGGTGCTATAGTCTCGAAAGAAACCTTGTCGGGCACTACGGTCGAGCTAGACTGCGCAGATGCAACGTCTTCTTCCCAGCATCTTCGCCTTGGCGCTCGCCGTGCCTGCAACCGCCCAGACAGGCCCGGACCCGGCGCAGGCCGTGTCCGAGGCGCGCCAGCGGGCGGATATCGAAAAGCTGGTGGCCTTCGGCACGCGCCACACGCTGTCGACGCAGACTGACCCGAAGCGCGGGATCGGGGCCGCCCGTCGCTGGGCCGAGGCGGAGTTTCGAAAGAGCAGCAAGGCCTGCGGCAACTGCCTCGAGATCGCGCTGCCCGAGACGATGATTTCGGGCGAGCGGGTGCCGACGCCCACGCGGCTGGTGGATGTGGTGGCGATTCAGCGCGGGACCGAGCGGCCCAATGAAGTGGTGATCGTGCAGGGCCACATCGACAGCCGCGGGTCCGACGTGATGAACGCGACAGTCGATGCGCCCGGCGCCAACGACGATGGTTCGGGCACGGCACTGGTGCTGGAAGCCGCGCGCGTGCTGTCGAAACACAAGTACCCGGCGACCATTGTCTACGCCGTGTTGTCGGGCGAAGAGCAGGGGCTTTATGGCGGCAAGCTGCTGGCCGACTACGCCAAGGCGCAAGGCTGGACGGTGAAGGCGGTGTTCAACAACGACATCGTCGGCGGATCGCGCGGAAGCGACGGGGTGAAGGACGATGCCCACGTGCGCGTCCTTTCCGAAGGGCTGCGCGCGGATTCGACAGACGCCCTGCGCGCGCAGATGCGACGCTTCGGGGGCGAGAACGACAGCCCGTCGCGCAATATCGCGCGCTGGCTGGAAGGTCTGGCGGCGCAGGACGCAACCGGCCTTGCCGTGCGTCAGATCTGGCGCGCCGACCGCATGGGACGGGGCGGGGACCAGCTGCCCTTTTCGGACAAAGGCTACCCGGCGGTGCGCTTTTCGGTGGCGATCGAGGACTACGAACACCAGCATCAGGACGTGCGGACCGAGAACGGGGTGAAGTTCGGCGACACGATCGACGAAATGGATTTTCCCTACCTCGCCAAAGTCACGCGTTTGAACGTGCGCGGGCTTGCCGCGCTGGCATCGGCGCCGATGCCGCCGGTGGTGACGGCCAAGGCGGCGGTTTCGACCTGGACCGACCTTGAATGGAAGGCCGTGACCGGTGCCGTGTCCTACACCGTGTGGCGTCGGCGCACCAATGCGCCCGGCTGGACCGAAAAGGTGGCGGAAGGGGTGACCGCCACCACGCTGCGACTGGAACACGTGCGGGGCGATGACTGGTTCTTCGGCGTGAGCGCCAAGGCGGCGAACGGAGCGGAGAGTCCGGTATCGTCCGCCGTGCCCGGCGGTGGCTTCGGGCCGATTGGCGGGTGATTTCCGGGCTTCGGCGGTTGCCACGCCTGCGGTGAAGCGCCACATGGGAGCGATGGTCAAATCCAAGCTCCCCCAGGGACTCCCGACGCGCCAGCAGGTGCTCGATTTCATCGCGCAGAGTGCCGAGCCTGCTGGCAAGCGCGAGATCGCCAAGGCTTTCGGGCTCAAGGGGGCGGAGAAGATCGCGCTCAAGGCCCTGCTCAAGGACATGGCTGACGAAGGGCTGATCGACGGCAACCGCAGCGCGTTCCATGCCATGGGTGGGGTGCCCAAGGTGACGGTGCTGCGCATCGTCGAGATCGACGAGGGCGATGTCTACGCCGTGCCGGACAACTGGCAGCCGGACGATGCGAGCCCGCCGCCGCGCCTGCGCATCGTTGAGCCCAAGGGCCGGGCGCGCACCCGCGAGGCCGCCCTAAAGCCCGGTGATCGCGTGCTGGCGCGGACCGAGGAAGCGGGTGCGAGCTGGGTCGCGCATCCGATGAAGAAGCTGGCGCTGCGCGAAGAGCAGCTGCTGGGCGTGATCGAGCTGGATGGCACGGGCAAGGGCTGGCTGGCGCCGGTCGACAAGCGCGTGCGCAATTCGGTGCCGGTGTCCGATTTGGGCGGCGCGGAAGCCGGGCAGCTTGTGCTGGCAGAGCCGGCGGGCAAGAGCCCGCGCGCGGGAATGAAGGTTACCGCCGTGCTGGGCGACCCACTGGCGCCGCGCGCGTTCAGCCTGATCGCGATCCACAAGCACGGCATCCCGTTCAGCTTTGCGCCCGAAGCGGTGGCCGAAGCCGAACGCGCCGCAAGGCTGCCGTTGAGCGAGGACAAGCGCGAGGACCTGCGCGCGCTGCCGATCGTGGCCATCGACCCGGCCGATGCGCGCGACCACGACGACGCAATCTGGGCCGAACCCGACGGTGCCGGCGGCTTCCGCGCAGTGGTCGCCATTGCCGACGTTTCGTTCTATGTGCGGCCGGGTGGACAGCTTGACCGCGAAGCGCGCAAGCGGGGCAATTCGGTCTACTTCCCCGACCGGGTGGTGCCGATGCTGCCCGAAGTGCTTTCTGCCGATGTCTGCTCGCTGAAGTCGGGGCAGACCCGCGCGGCGATGGCGTGCCACATGACCATCGACGCGCAGGGGCGCATCACCGACTGGCGCTTCACCCGCGCGCTGGTGAACATCGCCGAAGTGATCGCTTACGAAGAAGCGCAGCGCCGCATCGATGCGGGCGAGGCCGCGCCGCATCTCGTCCATCTGTGGGAAGCCTGGCGCCTGCTGGAAAAGGCGCGCGACGCGCGCGATCCGCTCGCGCTCGAATTGCCCGAACGGCGCGTCGTGCTCGACGAACAGGGTCGCATTGCCGAAGTCGCGGTGCGCGAACGCCTCGATGCCCACCGCGTGGTCGAAGACTTCATGATCGCAGCCAACGTCGCTGCCGCAAAGGCACTGGAAGCCAAGGTCGCACCGGTGGTCTATCGCATCCACGAACCGCCGAGCCGGGAGAAGCTGGTTGCGCTCAAGGACTATCTCGCGACGTTCGGGCGCAAGCTGGCGCTGGGGCAGGTGATCACGCCGTCGCTGTTCAACCGCATGCTCAAGGACGTGACCGACGAGGCGGAAAAGGCGCTGGTGATGGAGGCGGTGCTGCGCAGCCAGACGCAGGCCTATTACGGCCCGCGCAACGCTGGGCACTTCGGGCTGTCGCTGGGCTCATACGCCCACTTCACCTCGCCGATCCGGCGTTATTCAGACCTTCTGGTCCACCGTGCGCTGGTCGATGCCTATGGCCTGGAGCAGCCGCGACCGCAGGCGGATGTGCCGCCGACATCGGGCCTTGCCGACCGTGACCGCGCCGATCTGACCCGCGTGTCCGAGGCGATCAGCGTGGCCGAGCGGCGCGCGATGGAAGCCGAGCGCGAGACGATCGATCGCTATGTCGCGGCATGGCTTTCGGCGCGGGTGGGCGAGGTGTTCGACACGCGCATCACCGGCGTGCAGAAATTCGGCCTGTTCGCCACGATCGTGGGGCTGGGCGGGGATGGTCTTGTCCCCGTGTCCACGTTGGGGGCAGAGCGCTTCGCCTATGACGAGAAGGCGCAGCGGCTGATCGGGGAGCAGAGCGGCGAGCAGTTCGCCATCGGCATGATGCTCAAGCTGCGGCTGGCCGAGGCAAACCCGCTGACCGGCGCGCTGAAATTCGAGCCCGTGGACGTGGAAGAAGGCGTGCGCCGGATCGAACGGCGCGGTGGCCGGATAGAGGCCAAGCCGAAGAAGCAGGGTAACTATATCGCCGGAAAGCGTGGGCGCCCCGGCAATATCCGGCACCAGGGAAAGCGTCGCTAGATCCGGCCGGGCCGCGGTTACGAAACCGCGTCGATCCGGCTTTCGTCGGCGGCACCTGGCACGATCATCAGCACGCAGGGCAGCTGGCCCGCGTGCGCTGCAAAGTGGGCCACGAGCTGTCCGGGCCCGCCCTCTGCTGCGGCGCCGAGGACCAGTGCGGATACTTCGGGATGTGCCTTAAGGAAATCCCGCACCACCTGCGGGCCATCGCCCTGCTGCACGGTGATCGTGGGCATGAGGCCGGATTCGGCGGCGAGGCCACCGGCTGCGGTCGTCGCCAGGACTTCGGCGCGGTCGCGCGCTTCCTGTTCGATGGTTGCCTGCACGCTGCCGAATGCGACGAATTCCTGCGGAGGGATCAACGCCAGGATATGCACCGCGCCATTGGTGCGAGCAGCGCGACGAGCGGCAAAACGGAGTGCGTTCTGCGCCTCGGGCGTTTCGTCCATGATGACGAGGTAGACGCGTTGCTGCGCCATCGGGCTCTCCACGAGGCTTGACCTGCTCCAGTTCTTATGACCATCGGCCTAATTCGTATGCGGGGCAAGTGGCAATGGGGTTGACCCTGCGCGCTGTGGTGGCGAAATGCCGCAACCGGAAGTCGTAGCGGCATCGCGCCCTTGCGACCCCACGCGACACCCGAAGATACCCAGAACGGAACAGAACCCGCCATGACCGTCTCGATAAAGATGCCCGCGCTGTCCCCGACGATGGAAGAGGGCACGATTGCCCGTTGGCTGGTCAAGGTGGGAGATACGGTTTCTTCCGGCGACATCCTCGCGGAGATCGAGACCGACAAGGCGACGATGGAGTTTGAAGCGGTCGACGAAGGCACCGTTGTCTCCATCGACGTTGCCGAAGGGACCGAAGGCGTGAAGGTCGGCACCGTGATCGCCACCATCGCGGGCGAGGATGACGATGCTGCACCGGCTCCGGCAGCGAAGGTTGAAGCGGCGCCTGCTCCTGCGGCCAAGCCAGAGGCTGCACCGGCACCGGCACCGGCCGCAGCGGCGCCCGCACCGGTCGCTGCGCCGGCCGCTGCTGCAGCAGCGCCTGCGCCCAAGGGTGATCGCGTGATCGCATCGCCGCTTGCCAAGCGGATCGCGGCCGACAAGGGGCTCGACCTCAGTGCGATCAAGGGCAGCGGTCCCAATGGCCGCATCGTCAAGGCGGACGTCAGTGATGCCAAGCCTGCGGCTGCCGCTCCGGCTGCAGCAGCGCCCGCAGCAGCAGCGCCAGCCCCGGCCGCGGCGACCGCACCGGCCCCTGCAGCTGCGTCGATCCCCGACTTCGGCATTCCCTACGAGGCGACCAAGCTCAACAACGTGCGCAAGACGATCGCGCGCCGCCTGACCGAGGCCAAGCAGACGATCCCGCACATCTACCTCACGGTCGATATCCGGCTCGATGCGCTGCTGAAGCTGCGCGGCGAGCTCAACAAGGCGCTCGAGCCGCAGGGCGTGAAGCTTTCGGTCAACGACCTGATCATCAAGGCGCTGGCCAAGGCGTTGCTGATGGTGCCCAAGTGCAACGTCAGCTTTGCCGGCGATGAACTGCGGACGTACTCGCGCGCCGATATCTCGGTCGCCGTTGCCGCGCCTTCGGGCCTGATCACGCCGATCATCGTCGATGCCGGATCGAAGTCGATCTCGACCATCGCCACCGAGATGAAGACCCTTGCGGGCAAGGCACGAGAAGGCAAGCTGCAGCCGCACGAATACCAGGGCGGCACGGCGAGCCTGTCCAACCTCGGCATGTTCGGTATCAAGCAGTTCGACGCGGTGATCAATCCGCCGCAAGCGATGATCCTGGCGGTTGGCGCTGGCGAGCAGCGCCCCCATGTCGTGGATGGCGCCCTTGCCGTCGCCACGGTGATGAGCGTGACCGGCAGCTTCGACCACCGTGCCATCGATGGCGCGGACGGTGCCGAACTGATGCAGGCGATCAAGACGCTGATCGAGAACCCGCTCGGCCTGCTGGCCTGAGACTGTCACTTTGAGGAGCGGGCGATTGCTTCGCCCGCCGCTAGATCATGGGCCGACAAAGAGGGCCTGAAGGAGCATTCGCGTGGCTGACCAATACGACGTCATCGTTCTCGGTTCGGGCCCCGGTGGCTATGTCGCGGCGATCCGCTGCGCGCAGCTGGGCCTCAAGACCGCGATCGTGGAGCGCGAAAACCTGGGTGGCATCTGCCTGAACTGGGGTTGCATCCCGACCAAGGCGCTGCTGCGCTCGGCCGAAGTCTATCACCAGATGAAGCACGCGGCGGCCTATGGCCTTGCCGCAGACAACATCCGCGCCGACATCGACGCGGTGGTGAAGCGTTCGCGCGGCGTGGCCAAGCAGCTCAATCAGGGCGTCACGCACCTGATGAAGAAGAACAAGATCGCCGTTCACATGGGTAGCGGCACACTCAAGAGCGCCAACACGCTCGAAGTGAAGGGCGACGCTGACGGGAAGGGGGGCACCGAAACGCTGACCGCCAAGCACATTATCGTGGCGACCGGCGCGCGTGCACGCGACCTGCCGTTCGCAAAGGCCGATGGCGAGCGCATCTGGACCTATCGCCATGCGATGACGCCGAAGGAAATGCCGAGCAAGCTGCTGGTCATCGGATCGGGCGCGATCGGCATTGAGTTCGCCAGCTTCTACAACGACATGGGCGCCGAAGTGACCGTGGTCGAAATGATGGACCGCGTGGTGCCGGTGGAAGACGCCGATGTTTCGGCCTTCCTGGAAAAGGCGCTGAAGAAGCAGGGGATGACCGTGCTGACCGGCGCGGGCGTCGAAAGCATCGACGTTTCGGGCAAAGGCGTGAAGGCCAAGATCAAGGGCAAGGACGGGAAGGTCACCGAAGCCGACTACAGCCATGTGATAGTGGCCGTGGGCATCGTGCCCAACACCGAGAACATCGGCCTGGAAACGGTCGGCGTGAAGGCCGAGCGGGGTATCATCGCGATCGACGGCTATGGCCGCACCAACGTCAAGGGCGTCTGGGCGATCGGCGATGTGACGCCGGGGCCGTGGTTGGCGCACAAGGCGAGCCACGAGGGGGTGATCGCCGCCGAAGCCATCGCGGCGGAACTGGGCAACAAGGATGTGCACCCGCATCCGATGGACCGCGCCAACATCCCGGGCTGCACGTATTGCCACCCGCAGATTGCCAGCGTCGGCCTTACCGAGGCGAAGGCCAAGGAAGCGGGTTATGCGGTGAAGGTGGGCACGTTCCCGTTCATCGGCAATGGCAAAGCGATCGCGCTCGGCGAAAGCGAAGGCTTCGTGAAGACGGTGTTCGACGAAAAGACCGGCGAGTTGCTCGGCGCACACATGATCGGTGCGGAAGTGACCGAAATGATCCAGGGCTTCGTCGTGGGCAAGACGCTGGAAACCACCGAAGCCGAACTGATGCACACGGTGTTCCCGCACCCGACGATCAGTGAATCTATGCATGAAAGCGTGCTCGCCGCCTATGGTCGTGCGCTGCACATCTGATTGCGTCCATTATTGCGGTAAACCGCTGAACTGAAACGGAACTGTCGTCTCCATGGGGCATTGATGGCCCAAGGAGACGATGTCCGTGGAATACGAGATCGAAGAACCGATCAATCCGCGCTCTTGGCAGGATGAGCAGGACAGCGCGCGCAGCGAACGCGCACCGTTGCTGCGCTGGAAACCCGTGCAGCAAAAACGCGCCATGCTCATCCCGGAGAGCGAGGAGGCCTAGTCGCCTAGGCTCACAGATGCGAGATAAACGGCGTGCTGCGCGGCAAAGGCCCGCTGAAAGGCGGGCCGCGCTTCTGCACGCGCGATGTACTGCATCAAATTTGCGTGAGGTTCGAGAAGATCGTGCCCGCGCAAACGGATCATCACCGACACCAGCATCAGATCGCCCGCGCTGAATTCCCCATCTATCCAGGGATTTTCGCCCAACCTCGCGGCGAGTGCGGCAAGACGGTGATGGATACGTTCCCTGATCAAAGGGAGACGTTCCTCGGTCCAATCGTTCTGTCCTTCAAGCAGCACCGCGGTCTGAAGCTCCAGGATCGGCGGCTCGACGGTGCTGACCGCCGCAAACATCCAGTTGATCGCGCGGGCGCGGGATACGGGATCAAATGGAAGAAGGCCCGGCGTCGTCTCCGCGAGATGGAGAATGATCGCGCCCGATTCAAACAAGGTTACGCCATCGGTTTCAAGCGTAGGGATCTGGCCGAACGGATTGCGCGCAAGGTGCGGCGGCTCGCGCAGGTCGGTGAAGTCCAGAAGCTGCACTTCGTAGGGGACACCAAGCTCTTCCAAAGCCCAGCGGACGCGCATGTCGCGGGCAAGCCCGCGGCCACGGTCGGGCGAGGCCCTGAATGCAGTGATCACGGGGGGCACGCAGAAATCTCCCGAGCGATGATGATATGGCCGAGAGTGCGCGGTCGGGGCGGCGACGACAACGCCTTTCCACATGGGTGTCGGCACGCTAGGGCGAGCCCATGCCTTCCACCCATGATGTCATCGTGCTCGGCGCGGGCGCCGCAGGGCTGTTCTGCGCGGCAACCGCAGGCGCGCGCGGCCGCCGCGTCACCGTGATCGATCATGCGGACGAGGTGGGCAAGAAGATCCTGATTTCGGGCGGAGGCCGGTGCAACTTTACCAATCTGCACACCGCTCCGGACCGCTACCTTTCCGAAAACGCACACTTTGCCCGCTCTGCGCTGGCACGCTACACGCCCGCCGATTTCCTGACTCTCGTCGAGCGGTACGGCATAGCCTGGCACGAAAAGACGCTGGGCCAGCTGTTTTGTGATGGCTCCGCACGCCAGATCGTTGCCATGCTGGTGGAGGAGTGTCGCGCCAGTGCGGTCGAAATCCGGACAGGTAGCGGCATCTCGAAGGTGCACCACGCCGACGGCCTGTTCCATGTGAGCACGTCAGCGGGCCCTGCGCTTGCAGCCCCCAAGCTGGTGATCGCCACAGGCGGTCCATCGATTCCCAAGATGGGCGCAACCGGATTCGCCTATGACCTGGCGCGGCAGTTCGGGCTCAAGGTCGTGCAACCGCGTCCGGCGCTGGTGCCGCTGACGCTCGCCGGGGAAGACGCGCTGTTTCGCGAGCTGTCGGGCGTATCCGCCCCCGTGCTGGCGAGGGCGGGGAAAGCGGCTTTTCGCGAGGCAGCGCTGTTTACCCACCGCGGACTTTCGGGGCCGGCCATCCTTCAGGTGTCGTCCTACTGGCGTCATGGCGAGCCGATCCTGATCGACTTCCTGCCCGACGCGCCGGCCGATTGGCTGCTGTCGGCCAAGCGCGAGCGTCCGCGCAGCACGCTGCGCCGTGCCTTGTCGGAGGCGCTGCCCGACCGGCTGGCCGGCGCGCTGGGCGAGGCCATCGGCGTGAACCAAGAACTGGGTGCCGTTCAGGACAAGACCTTGCGCGCGGCGCAGGAGCGGCTGGCGCGATGGCGCTTCATGCCCAACGGCAGCGAAGGTTTCGCCAAGGCCGAGGTTACCGCCGGTGGAATTAGCACGGCAGAACTTTCGTCCCAGACGATGGAGGCCCGAAAGGTGCCGGGGCTGTTCGCCATCGGCGAGGCTGTCGACGTTACGGGCTGGCTTGGCGGCTACAACTTCCAGTGGGCCTGGGCCTCGGCCCATGCTGCGGGGCAGGCGATTTAAGCTGTCGCCGATTTGCGCAGCATAGGCAGGAACCGCCTGAGCCCATCGACGCTTCAACCTCAAAAGGTGCGCGCAGCCGCGCCGCGAGCAGGGGAGAGCGACGATGACTTCTGCAACCAGAATCGTGCCGGCAGCCATCGCTGCAAGGCTGGCGTACACGTCGTTGCGTACAGGGATCGGCTGGATGCGATTTGCGCAGTGGGATGCCGTGTTCGTTCACCTTGTTCTTGGGGCGGCCCTCGGGAGCGCTTCGATCAGGCTCGCCGGGCGACGCTAGCCGTCGACTGCCGGTTCATGTGCTAGCTATCGGCGCTTGAGTTCCTGCGCGGTAACCAACCGCGTCCAGGCATCGAGCAGCAGCTTTTCGCTGGTCCCGCGATCCGCGTGGGCGACGCCATAATCGCGCAAGCACAGCATGAAGAGGTCATCGAACATGATGTCCTTGTTGCGCTTGGCGCAGAACGCGCGGGGTGAGTATGGGGTAAAGTCGTGAAAACCATCCGCCGTGGTGAAATAGACGGGGCCATCCGGGTTTGTCAGGCGCAGGTCGGCGATCGACTGCACCTCGACCTGGTTCACGACGATCTTTTCCGCACGCATGGCAGCGTCCAGTGGGTTGGCTGTATTGTTGACCTTTTCGTCCGCGCCCGGAACGTCCCGCTCGACCTTGCTGCCCGGCGCCCTGATCCGCTTCAGCAATGCGGTGGGGCCGTTGCGAAGCACGAAGATCGGCCGCTTGTTTTCAGCACTCTGCCTTGCCTGCGCAAGCTCGGCCTCGAACACCGATTGCCGTACGCCGCCGTCGTAGTACGTGCGCTTCTTCCCGCCGGTGCCCGGGTCGGCGATCTGGACCTGCTGGTAGAACAGCGGCATGGCCGCGCTGGCGAGGCCGATACCGGCAAGGCACTGCTGGGCGTTGCGCACCGAGGTCGGGGAAATGCCCTTTCTGACGGCATCGGCCGTGAACAGATCCTGGGCGATGCGCGTGGCATTGGCCATCATGAATTCACCATCGTCGGCCCGCACCATCCCAACGAACACGTTCCGTGACAGCGCGGGCGGCGCGGGAAGGCCGGGCACTTTCGTGCCGCCGGACCGGGCAAGCCGCGCGATCATCGGGCAGGTAGCAGCAACAGCTTCCGGGCTGAGCGACTGGCCCGCTTTCAGCGACTGGGCGAGCAACGCGCGCGAACAGAGCGCGTGTTCGAGACGGACTCTGAGGCGGGCGATGGCGGCCATTTCGCCGGTGACCGCCGCCAGCATGGTGGGTCGATAGCGCCGAACGAGATGAGCTTCGCTGGGCGGTGCATAGACGGCTGAAAGTGCGCGGAAGTCTTCGTCCCCACCCGCTCCGACGAACAGGGCCTGGAAGGCACCGGTGCTGACCCCGGTCACCGTGCCGAAGTGGTAGTTCCGGTCAAACCCCTTGGCGTGCAGCCGCGAGAGGAAGCCTGCGCCGTATGCTCCCCACTGACCGCCACCCGAAAGCAGCAGGTCCGCCGAAATCGGCTGGTTCGGCGTTGTGAAAGACCAGCTTTCGGCAAAGGCATGCGCGTTGACGGCGGCCTTTTCGACCGCCTTGGCTTCCTGTTCCGATTGCTGCAACGCCTGCTCCAGCGTCAGCACCGGGGCCTTGCCGTCTTCGACAGGAGCACCCCCCTGGATCGGTGCGATCGCTTCGACGGGGGCCATCATCTCCGCCAATCCGGCAGGGGGGCGGGGCAATCCGCCGGGCCGCGCCTGGCCGCGGATCTGCCGGACATAGGCCGATTGCGGTTGTGGCTGGGCGTAGCCCTTATCGCCTTCCAGGCCCCTGCATTCGAACGCGATCGGACCGGTGGTGCTGCACCCTGCGGCGAACAGCGACAGAGCGAGGGGGAAGACGCGGCGGATCATTCCACAACCCCGTATTGCTTGACGGCGGGGTTCCAGAAGATCGATCGCCCGAAATCGTCGAGCAGCGTTTCGCGAGCCTTGCGCCAGCGCATCAGCGGTGATGCCGGGTCGCTGACCGGGCCGTAGTCTGCATGCACCTTCGCGCTATCCAGATCGCCGAGCTTGCCCCAGTGCATCGAAAACGCAACGCCGGCACCATCAAGCGCGGCACGCACGGCTCTGGCCCCCGCGGGCAGCACCGTGGCAAGCTGCCTGAGGCCGGCGACGGCCGGTGGGGGCAGCGGATGGCCCGAAGCATCGGGATGGGCTGCGGCCTTGTTGCAGATGAAGGGGGACAGTCCATCGATTTCGATCACTGCCGTTTCCGGAAAGCGGGTGAAGGCCAGCGTGCCGCTCGCGTGGCTGACGAAACGAACGGTGAAGACAAACGTCCCGGGAAGTGGCGCAACGGCGGCACAGATCGCTTCGATTGCCCTGCGCAACTGGCTGCGATCGATCGCGAAGGACGCATTGTAGAGCGAGCCGGGGACGCCACCGGTCAAGGCATCGCTATCGTGCAATTGGCCCCAGCTTTGCGGCGGCCAGAGTTTGCCCGCTGCACCGAAGCTGCCGGTGTCGCGATAGAAATCGAATGCGCTTGGATGGTTGTCCAGCAGGGCGCGGATCAGGTCTTCGACCGGGTCGGACGCCGCAACAGCATCTTGGGCTGCAATCCGGGAGGCTGCTTCGCTCGGTCCATGGGCGAAAAGGCTCGACGCCATCTTCACCACGGCTTCGCCCGCGATCGGCGCCCGTTCGGCACTGCACTGCTCGGCTTGGTGCGCGGGCGTAGGTTCAAGATAGAGCGTATGCAGTGCGTGAGGGCCGTACGGAGCGTGCGGATCGATCGTGAGCTCATAGAAGACCGGCCGCTCGGTTCGACCGAGATCGCGGGCCAGCGCCTCGAAGTCTCCACGGGCGATGGTGTCCAGCACATCCTCTTTCAGGGGCCGGTCGATGCGAAAGCGCTGGTAACGGGCAAGCGGGGCAAGCTCGATGGCGACGCCGGCAACGATGCCCATGGCGCCGAGGTGCACGAGCGCGGCTTCGAACAGGGCGGTATCCCGGCGTACTTCAGGTGGCGTGCCGCCATCGGCCAGGGCTGCTATGCCGGCGTCGGAAAGTACCGGCGCACCATCCCGCTCGATCCACCAGTGCTTGTCCGGTCCCGCCACCAGATGGATGCCGACGATCATGTCTTGCGTTCCGCCGAAGCCGAGGCGCGAGCCATGGGTCGCGGTTGCTGCCGCGCCGGCGACGGTCGGGCCGAGAAAGCTGCCGCTCGTCGGCAAGCTCAGCCCCTTCGGCTCGGCCCAATCGACCAGCTCGCGCCCGCGCGTGCCGCCCCCTGCGATTACCAGTCGATCCGCAGGATAGGGGCTCGCCGAATTGCGATGCGAGGTCGGAAGAAGCCCGACGAACGAGAGGCCGCCGCACATCAATTGCGACATAGGCGCGCCGATGAGGGGGGCGAAACTCCACGCCGTTCCGACCATGCCGGCCGCGAATGGAACCCCGGGCTGGTGGGGTACGCCGGGAACGAACACCGGGTTGGCGATGCGCTCTGCGATGTGGGCAAGATAACCTTGCAGGACCGGCGCGATGTGGCCGAGCCGTTCGAGCGGGCCAAGTCCGTCGATGTCGGCGAGGTGTATGCGTGCCAACTCTACGATGCCGGGTGGCAAGTCCCCATTGGCGAAGTCTGTCGCCCCGATGTCTGCGACATCCGGGCGAGTCACAGTCATGTGGTAGTTCGACCACCACGCAAAGGATTCATAGGAAATATTCGGCACGCAAAGCCCCCCCTCTTCGCGCGCCATGGTGTTGAATGCGGAAGCAGTGGTCAAATCCGAATTAAAGCCCCATCAGCGTGTAATTGTGGAGAACTTCGCAACGCTGACCACCAGCGCATTGTCTAGACGGCCCAGAAGCCTTTCCTAGTCGACTGGCTGACGCGAGTTGCGGACCAGCGCCGAGATTTCATCGAGCAGCGCAAGACGTTGTTTCTTCAAGTCTTCCAGCAGAACTTGCGACAGAGGTTCGACACCGATTTCAGCGTGATAGATGCGTGCATCGATTTCGGAATGTGCCCGGTTGAGGCGTTCGAAGTGCGGGCTTTCGCTTTTCAGTTTCCTGAGAATGGCCTCGTCGTTTGGAAATTCATTGTGGAGCTGTTTCGATAGGTGAATCATCTTGGTTCTCCGGCCGGCTTGGGATGTGCTTGCCGCCCTTGGGGATGCGCTCCGCAGATGCAGCCTGCATTGTCCCCGATCAAAGGCGGCCATGCGCGGTGTGTGCGGTGCGATATGCTGGCTTTGCCCCGCAATAGGCGCTAAATTGCAGTCTTGATGGGGGAAACTGGTTCAGCAGCTGACGACGCGACAGTCACAGGCGGTTCCCCCGGTTCCGTTTTCGTCAGCTATTCCCGGCCGGATCGCGCGCGAGCGGCCCAAGTCGTCGCGCTGCTGGAAGGCGCTGGCTGCAAGGTGTGGTGGGATGGCCAGCTGGAGGGCGGACAGGCCTTCCTGCCGGAGATCGAAGCGGCCCTGACCTCCGCCGACGCGGTGGTCGTCCTCTGGTCGGCGACGGCTGTAGCATCGCACTGGGTCCGCGACGAAGCCGAACAGGGCCGGGTGCGAGGTTGTCTCGTTCCGTTGGGGCTGGATGGTACCGAACCGCCGCTGGGCTTCCGGCAGGTACAGGTCATCGATATCGCACGCTGGCGCGGCCGTGCCGACGATGCAGAGGCGCTGGCGATCCTGCGCGCGGTATTTGCGCGCTTCGGAGCCGAGGTTCCGGCGATACCGCGGCGGGTGCCGAAGCGTTCACGGCGCAATGTGCTGATCGGGGCGGGCGCGGCGACACTGGCCGCTGGCATCGGTGGTGTCGGATTTGCGGTGTCCAGGGGACTGCTGCGGCTGCCCGGTAGCGTGGGTGAGAATTCGGTTGCGGTGATGCCGTTCCAGAATCTCTCTCCGGACCGGTCACAGGCATGGTTTTCGGACGGATTGTCGGAAGAGGTGCGGGCCGTTCTGGCGCGCAACCCACGGCTTCACGTCGCGGCTCCTGCCTCGTCCGTCAGCCTGCGCGATGCGGGGGACGACGTCATGGCCGTTTCGTCGAAGCTGGGTGTTGCCAACGTGCTTCGGGGCAGCGTGCAGCGGTCGGGCGATGCAGTGCGTATCACGGCCGAGCTGGTCAGAGGCAGCGACGCGATGGTGCGGTGGGCGGAACGCTTCGATCGCAAGCTTTCCGACGTATTTGCACTCCAGACGGAAATCGCCGAGACGGTTGCCGTCGCTCTCGTCGCAGAAGTGGCGGGGGATGACGTGGCGCGCCAAAGCGCTGTGGCGCAGCGTGACATCGGCGGGACCAGCGATGTCGCCGCGCACGACGCATATTTGCGCGGGCGCGCCTATTTCGAGCTTTCGGCGGGGGAAGAAACGGATCGCGCGGCGCTTGCGCAATTTGAAGCCGCGATCAGCCGCGACGGCAACTACGCGCAGTCGCACGCCATGCGTTCGACCATGCTGGCCGCGATTGCCAACGAGACGGGCGATTCTGGGGCCGTGCGAGGGCTTTATGCATCGGCCATCGAGGCTGCGCAGCGCGCGATCGCTTTGGCGCCGGAACTTGCGCAGGGGCATCTGGCGCTAGGCTATGCGCTCAACAACGGCGAACTCGCCACGGCGGCGGCCTTGCCCCATTATCGCCGGGCGCGGGACCTTGCGATCGGCGACGCGGACGTCCTCCGATCAGCCGCGACCTACTTCGCGTTTGCCGGGGACAATGCAACGGCGGCACCCCTAGCGGCCAAGGCCATCCGCCTCGACCCTCTAAACGCACGGGTGTTCCGCACGGCCGGATACGTTGCCTATGCCGCGCGCGATTTCGGCGACGCCATGCGGCAAATGCGCAAGGCCATCGAGCTCAACAATCGCATCGCGACCGCACACTTTTCGATCGGCAACGTGCTGTTGGCAAAGGGGGACGCGAAAGCGGCGCTCGAGGAATACCGGCAGGAAGCCACGCCGCTGTTCGCGCTCGCCGGTTCGGCGATCGCCAGAGCGCGGCTTGGAGACCAGGCGGGCGCGAAGCGCGACTTTGACAAGCTGGTGGCCGACTTTGGCAACAACGGTCTGTACCAGCAGGCGCAGGTGCTGGCCCAGTGGAACGACGTGCCAACGGCGCTGGATCGTCTGCGCAAAGCGCGCGAGGTGCGCGATGCGGGGCTGCTGCTCGCTCCCACCGACTGGATGCTCGATCCCTTGCGCAAAGAGGGCGATTTTGGGCGCTTGCTAACCGGGCTTACAGCGCGATAGCTTCGATGCCGCCACTTTCGGCAAAAGGGGGAATCTGCATGAAGAAGATTGCACTTGTTCTGGCCTGTGCGGGATCGCTTGCTCTTGCCGGATGTGGCCAAGGTGACGACAAGCCGGCCGCTACCGACACTGCGACTGCCTCGGCCGAAGCTACCGACGATGCAAGCGCTGCGCCCTCGGACGATCCGGCCGTCGACGCGGCGGCTTCGGAAGGTGCCTCTGATACCGGGAACCCGGTTCCGCCGAAGTCGAACTGAATTTACGTCGGCTGGACCTGCAGGATCAGCGGTTGCCCGGGGCATCGATGGTCTTGCGGATCCAGTCCGCAAACTTGGCGACGCGCGTGTAGCGGCTGGCAACGCCGCCCACGCCGCAGACGCCCTTGCTTACCACCGCAATGAGCGTTGGAACCTTGCGGTCTGACGCCATTCGGCCGTTTCCAAGGACTGACACGGGGTCGTATGAAACGAGCGGCCCGCCACTGTCTCCATAGCAGGCTTGCTGGCCGTTCGAGCCGAAGGCGCAGAGCACCGAATCCCTCCGCTGACTATCCGTCAGCTTGGTCTGGTCGGTACAGGCGTCAAGGCTGGCGAGCTGGAGGGGAGCCTGATTGAGCTTTAGCGAGCCAGCGCTGTCTTCGGGCTTGGTCCAGCCCCAGCCGAAGACCCTGACATTGTCCCCTTGTTCGATCTTGCGTTCATCGATGCTTTCCGGATCCAGTCGGATCGTCCGCATTTCGCCCGGGACGCCAATCACTTCGGGATGAAGGTCATCTATCCTGAGCAGCGCAATGTCATAAGCGACGCGCCGTTGTTCTGGTCCTTGCTTCAGGAAATTGGGGTGGGGAATCGCTTGCAGGATGCGATATCGCTGCCCGCCGGGCTTCGAGATATCGTTTGTGCCCAGACGCACCTTGTACCCTGACGTGGTGATGTCGATGGCGCCATTCTTGTCCAGATGATCGCTCAGGCAGTGTGCCGCCGTCAGGATCCAGCCCTTTGCGATCAGGCTCCCCCCGCACAGCACCCTGTCTCCACCTGCAAAGGTGCGGCCGGCAACCTTCTCAGGGCGCTCCACCAACGCCTGCCAAGGCGCGCCGCCGCGTGGCACTGCAATGCCGTTGACGACCCCCAGACATCGGCGGCCATCGTCCGCAGAGTAGGTACGGTCCTCGATCTGGACTTCGAAACGACCGCAATAGGGATGTCTTGCCTGATAGTCGGAGATCACGTCTTCGTTGGTGCCGAAAGTTACGTCGGCGGCGAGAGGCGCAAGGGTCGGGTTGTCGATCTGAAACTGGCTGGCGCTGATGCAGGCGTCGCCATAGTCCAGGCGACAAGCCTTGCCGTAAAGCGCAAGCGCCGCGCCAGGATCGCGTTCCGTACCTTCGCCCCGTGCCGAGAGATCGCCCGCAAGTTTGCAGGACAGGCCATCGAATGCGCATCCGTACTGGTAAAGGCGGAGCCGCCGGGCTGCGGGGATTTGACTTTCTAACTCCTTGGAGGACGCCAGAAGCCGGGCAGCGGCGACGCACCACAGGATCCCGTCCGGTCCACATATCCTTTCATACGCAAGCACGGCCTGCGCGGGATCGTAGAATGGCGAGTCAGGCTTCTCCGCCATTTCTCCGACCGACTGGCACGCGAATTCCGAGGTGCCGTCCTGACACTGCTTCAACCGGTCGGGATAATTGCGCACGTCACTGGCGAGGATGCACAAGTCCTGGTTGATCTTGCACGCATCGTCATAAAAGTCGGCTGCACTGCGGGCTGCCGGGGCTGTGATCCTGTTCGTAAGGATGGTCCGCCCGGTATCTACACAGGACTGCGCATCGCCTTGGGCACAGCCATTGGCCAGCGTGGATTGCGCCATTTCGGCATCCGGGGCGCCGAGGGAGGTGCCAAGCGCCAGATTGCCCAAGGCGCCGCAGAAGCCAGGCTCCGCCCTTCGGCAGCCTTGTATCAACAATTCACGCGCCTGGGCCGGCTCGGCCTTGGTCCCATTGCCGGTGGCAAGCAGGCTTGCCCAGGTCAGGCATGACCCGCGATCTCCGCGGCGGCAGGTTTGATAGGCGAGGGCAGCAGCTCGCGGAGGGTCGGCTCCAATGCCGGTTCCATCGATCAACGCGCGGGCAAAGAGGCCGCACTGTTCCAATATGCCAAGATTGCACGCCTGTTCTCGCGCCAATGTCACCAAAGTGGCACTGTTCGGGGGGGCGTCCTTTTCCCCAAAGCTGCCGCCGTTTTCCATCGAGCCGAGTTCGATGACCCTGATGCAATCGCGCCCGCGCCCAAGGTTGCAGGCCTTGAAATAAAGCGCGCTGGCAGCACCGGGCGAGTAAAGTTCATGGCCGAGCCTGAGCTGGGCCTTGTTTTCGAAGCGTCGCGCAAGATATTCGCAATCGTCGGCGTCGCCCGCGCGGCAGCCGCTGTCATCAGGCTTCAGCACCGTTACCGATCGCCGGATGGTCGGGCCGTCTTCGCCGCCGATCCTGAGCGATCGCAAGATCACGATCTTGTGGTCCGGACCCCGCGCGAAAGCCGGCGCCTGCCCAAGCAGGCTTGTCACGATCAAGGCGGCAAGCAAGACGGTGGCGCGAACGCTCATGAAGAGCTCCGGAACAAACCTAGTTAAGTTGCTTCCATATCATTGTGACGCAACCATCAAAAGCTGGGACACCACGTGCGCCAGCCAACCGTTAACCGGCGGTTTGCTTGTCGTTCCATGTTGATCCCGAGTTAAGACCGGCCCTGCATCTGCAGGCCATTTCACCCGCGGCTTCCGCCCGAAACGAGTGCAATGACGGCTCCTACCGCGAAGAATCCTTGGGGACCTTGCGGACAAGCGAGATAGCGGCTTTCCCAGGCGGGCGCATACTTCTGCTTGTAGAAGCGCAGGCCTGCGAAGTTGTAGACCCGGCCTCCGACATCGTGGACCACCCGGGCAAGACGGGCCCAGAAAGGGGCCAGTCTGCCGCCCGGAAGCCCCGAAAGCGGCGCAAGGCCAAGGTTGAACCGAGCGGCACCACTTGAACGAGCATGCTCGATCAGGCTGGTCAGGAGGAAGTCCATCGCCCCTGGAGGCGCATCAGGCAATTGCCGCATCAGATCGACCGACATCTCGCCGCCGTCACCAGACCGCCAGATGTTGGCAAAGGCGACCGGCTGTTCGTCGCGCAGAACGACCGCGATGGCAAAGTGTCGCAAGTAGGAAAGATCGAAGCGGCCGAGGCTGAAGCCTTTCTCCTGCGTCTTATGCTCGTCGAGCCAGATTTCGGAGATCGGACGCAGCCGGTCCATCCAGTCTTGCACTTCGTCTGGCGAAATGATCCGCAACGTCAGGCCGTCTCGCCGTGCACGCGCGCAGCTGTTGCGCAGGCTTTTCATCCGTGGGCCGACTAGGGAGAAGCTCCGGGGATCGACGATTGCTTCCTCGCCGTACTTCATGACCGAAAGGCCCAGTTCGACGAGTACCGGCAGAAGTTCCGCGCTTGCCTGGTAGAAGCATAGCAGGGCGTTGCTCGCATCGGCCAGGCGGCGCAAGTCCCAAACGAGTTGGTGCCAGTGATCGCGTGTGCCGACCGGATCACCCATCACCACCCATTTCCTTCCGCGAGGACGGAACATGATGAAGCATTCACCGTCGGTCGAAACCAGGAACCGCTTGTCTCCGGTATGAGCAAGCGCTGCGTCGCTGCGAGGGCACACGGATGTTGCGCGATCGATGACGGCCTGAGGCAGGCGCGTCTGCCCACCGATTGCTCGGGGTCTGCTCATCCATTCGCGCATTGCGAAGGCAAAGATCAGGACGCTGGTTGCGAAGCTCGCCCGGAGCGCGCGCGGTCCATCGCCATAGAGCGCAAAGTGCCACCACAAGTCGGACCGGAACCGATCGGCATCGTGAAACATGGCACCGATCGCTGTCGCCGCGATGACGGCCGCCCCAGCGGCGAGCAGCCACGGGAGGTTGTGGGTCGAGAAAGCAGCCTTGCGTCCGCGATAGAATGCCGGCGCGGCCAACTGCAGGAGCGCGACCATGGCCAGCATGACCATGGCCTCCTCGAAGTCGAGACCCTTTGCCAGCGAGAACATCGCGCCGAGCAGGAAAAGCAGGCGAGCCGCGCGAAGGCCGCTGGCAAGCCGCTGTGCCAGGGCTGGAGCAACGAGCAGCAAGCCGGTGCCGACCAGGCTTGCGGCAAGGTGCGAGGTTTCGATGAAGGGCAGCGGCACCAGGTGCACAAGGTGATGCAAGCGATCATGCTCTGCCGGCACGGCACCCGAAAGGAGCAGCACGATGCCACCGGCAAAGCTCATTCCCGCAAAGAACATCGGGCTCAACGCCAGTGCCAGCCGGCGTGCGGGGGCGGTGGCGCGCATCAGCAGAGCCGACGCCCAGCTCACGCTCCGCCCGCTTTCGATCGCTGCATTGAGTGACAGCGCGATGCAAAGCGGCAGCAGGTAATAGACCGCACGATAGGCGACGAGGGCACCGAGGATGGACGCGGTGCTCGCGTGCGATCCTATGGTTGCGACGATGACCGCCTCGAACACGCCGAGTCCACCGGGAACGTGAAGGACGAGGCCCAAGGCGATGGCGAGCGCATAGGCCAGTACGAAGCCAGCGAACGAAAGTCCTGCATGCGGAAGCAGGACATAGAGAGCGAGGCTGGCAAATGTCAGATCGGCAACCGAGACCAGCGCGAGCAGGGCCATGGTCGCCATCGATGGCCACGCGATCAGTTCGATCCTGGCACGCAGCTTTTCCGGCAGGGCGCGGCGGACTCCGAAAATTAGGGCGGCGACGAGTGCCAGAACCGCCAGTCCTGCAGCATGGGCCACGCCCGGTTCGAGATCAAAGGTTGGAAGGTGGATCGGCCGGGGAATCGCAAGAAGCGCAAGCGTGGTGGCGAACGTGACGCCAATCCAGAAGGCGACGCCTGCAATCGCCACGATCCGGGCGATCGTGCGCGTGGGCAAACCTGCCTTGCCATAAATGCGCAGGCGCGCGGATCCCCCCGTGATCGCCCCGAAGCCCAGCGTGTGGGAAACGGCATAGCTGGTGAAAGCCGCCCGCATGGTGACGCCCACGGGAACGCGAACGCCGAGCATCTGCAATGCGAGGCGATCGTAAACCGTGAGCAGGACGTAGCTCGCCGCAGTGAAGAGCACGGCCATAAGCGTGCGGAGCGTGCCGAGGTCGCGAAACGCAGCCTTGACCTCGTCCACTCTGACGTTCTGGATGGCGTGCTGCGAGAGTACGATCAGCAGCACGAGGGTCGCCAGCATACCGAAGATGCCGGCGCAACGCCGCCAATCCAGACGTTTCGGAAGTTCGGCGATGGCGGCAGTCATATCCGTTGCCAGATTTCGGACTGACACAGGAAACTGCCGAACAGACAACCCGCAACCTTGGCGTGATCGCGGTCGATCAGTGTTATGTGTGAGGAAAAGCGGTGGCCAAGGTCGGGGACGAAGACGGTCCCGCTCCAGTGGTTCTGGCCATCCCGCTTGTACCCCTGGAACAGCGGCAGGCCAATCAGTTGTGTCGTGCCTGCCGCACGTGCATCGGCCACTGCCGTGGCGTTGGCGCTGGTGATGACACCGCAGAGCGCGCCGCCGCATGGATCGATGCGTATTGCGACAGAGTTGTCATCGTTGTGCCACGAGCCGCACAGCGGATCGCTGCCATTCGTGGTCAGACTGGCAAGCGCAAGCTGAGGAACCGCAAGCAGCGCCATCAAGGCGAGGCCGAGCCGTTTCACCGACATCATTTTAGGGTACTCAATCCATGGGTTTGGGTGGGAAAAGGGCGGAATCGGCCACTTTTCTGGCGAGCTCGCCGTAGTGGCGCAGCATGAGGTGGCCGTCGTCGATGCCGACGATGTTAGCGTTGGAAAGCTCAGGCTGGCGGCAGAGCGTTTCGCTTTCGCGCAGGCCATAAATGCAGGTGACGGGCAAGCCGCGGAGCAGTCGCGCCGTGCGACGGGGGTCGCTGTCGGGTCTGCCGAGGTAGGTCAGTCCGCTGGGATTTGCCTGGAAGTAGACATCGGTCCCCGGAACGACGAGCACCACTGACGCGATCTTTGCGCGCAAGTCGGGAGGAAGGCTGCCGATGCCAGTGCCAAGCACATCCGCACCGAAAGAACTGCCGACAAGAGCGAGCCTTTGCACACCGGGCCGGGCAAGCGCCTGCCGCATCGCATCGGAAACCAGCGCATCGACATAAGCGCGGTCTCGACCGCGGCCGAACAAGCCCGAGGAATTGATTGCGAGCACCGGAAGGCCCCGCTTGCGCAGCTCTTCCACCGCACCTTCGCCGGCTCCCACGCGCAGGCCCATGTCACCCGACAGAAAGACGACCGCTTCGTCGCCATGTACGGGACCTGCGGGATCGAGGTATGCGATCGGTTGTGCGTCGAAGTAACCTCCGACAGCCAGGGTCGACAGCGCCAGCGCCGGGACGGCTGCGATTCCGGCAAGGATCCGGCGGGGAGGTCTTACGCGCAAAGGCATGCTTCCGGCTTAGAATCCTGATGCCTTCGCGGCAGTGAGGGAGGGATTAAATTCGCGTCATGAAAAATCTTGGAGAGGCGGACGTTAGGGAATGCTGGAGCCGCGTGACGGCCGGGGCATGCCCTCGGGGTCAGTTGCGTGTCGCCACCTTTCCACGGCGGATTTTCGTGATATTCAATGCTCGATTAAACAACGCCGTCCGGTCAGGGACGGTACGAGCAGGAGAGCCGCTGTGGACCTGGAATTCAGCCCTGAGGAGATCGCCTTCCGCGACGAAGTTCGCGCCTTCATTGCCGAGAACTATCCGGCCGAGTTGCGTGGCAAGCAGGATGAAGGCGACGACCTGACCAAGGAGGACTTCCTTTCGTGGCACCGCGTGCTTGCCAAGAAGGGCTGGATCGCGCCCGCATGGCCGGTCGAATACGGTGGCCCGGGCTGGACCGCGACGCAGCGCTACATCTGGTCGGAAGAAACGGCGCGCGCAGACTGCATTCGCATCATGCCGTTCGGCATCACCATGGTGGGACCGGTGATTTACACCTTCGGCACACCGGAGCAGAAGGCCCGCTTCCTGCCGGGCATCCTTTCGGGCGATGACTGGTGGTGCCAGGGTTATTCGGAGCCAGGCGCGGGATCGGACCTAGCTTCGCTGCGCACCCGCGCGGTGCTGAGCGATGACGGCACACACTACATCGTCAACGGTCAGAAGACCTGGACGACGATGGCGCAGCATGCGGACTGGGGCTTCTTCCTCGTCCGCACCAATCCTGATGCCAAGCAGCAGGAAGGCATCAGCTTTCTGCTCATCGACATGAAGACGCCCGGCATCACCGTCCGTCCGATCATCACGCTGGGTGGCGAGCACGAAGTGAACGAGGTTTTCCTCGAGGATGTGAAGGTCCCGGTCGAAAACCGGATCTATGAAGAGAACAAGGGCTGGACTTGCGCCAAGTTCCTTCTCGCCCACGAACGTGCTGGAATTGCCGGTGTGGCCGCATCCAAGCGCGGGATCGAGAAGATCCGAGATATCGCCAGCACCGAGATGGATGGCGACCGACCGCTGCTTTCCAACCCGTTCTATCGCCGCAAGGTGGCCGAGCTGGAAATGGATCTTACGGCGCTCGAGTTCACCGAACTGCGCACGCTCGCCAACGAGGCGGCGGGCAGGGACGCCGGGGCCGCGGCCAACGTGCTGAAGATCAAGGGATCGGAAATCCAGCAGCGGATCACCGAACTCGTGCTCGAGGCAGCAGGCCACTACGGCGCGCCTTATTTCCGTGGCTTCGGCGAAGGGGACAACGAGCATCCGATCGGACCCGAATGGGCCAATCGTGCCGCGCCGAGCTACTACAACATGCGCAAGACCACGATCTATGGTGGGTCGAACGAAGTTCAGCGCAACATCATCGCGAAAATGGTCCTCGGCCTCTGAGCTGAACGCCAGACACAGAGACCGGACGAGGGGATTAATAGAATGGACCTGAGCTTTACCGAAACGCAGGACATGTTGCGCGAAACGCTGGCGCGCTTCCTGGCCGATACCTATGACTTCGAAACCCGCAAGAAGATGCTGGCACGGCCCGAAGGCCGGGATCCCGGAATCTGGAACGCGCTGGCGACCGAGCTGGGAATCCTGTCCGCGCCGTTCGCCGAGGAGCACGGCGGCATGGGCGGCGGCGCGATCGAGAACATGATCGTGATGGAGGAGCTGGGCAAGGTTATTGCGATCGAGCCCTACCTTCAGACCGTCGTCATCGGCGGCAATGCCCTGAAGTATGCAGGTGGCGCGCATGCCGACGCGCTTATCCCGCAAATCATCGGCGGCGAAGCGATCTTCGCGTTCGCTTATGCCGAGCCCAAGGGGCGCTACGATCTGGCGCGCATCGAGACGACCGCGAAGAAGGATGGCGCTGGATATGTGCTCAATGGGCACAAGGCAGTGGTCTATGCAGCCCCGTGGGCCACGCATCTGCTAGTGACGGCCCGGACCGGTGGTTCTGGCGCTGATCGTGAGGGCGTCGAGCTGTTTCTGGTCGATGCAAAGGCTGCTGGAATCACTCGTCGCGATTACCCGACCGTCGATGGCTTCATGGCCAGCGAAGTCTATTTCGAAAACGTCGCCATCGGGGCCGATGCGTTGTTGCCAGGCGGCCTCGACTTGATCGAGCGTCTGGTCGACGACGCCACGATGGCGGTTTGCGCTGAAGGCTTGGGCGCCGGTCGCCGGCATCACGAACTGACGCTTGCCTACACGAAGGAGCGCAAGCAGTTCGGTCAGCCGATCGGCAAGTTCCAGGCGCTGCAATTCCGGCTGGCCGACATGATGGTCGAAGCGGAGCAGATTGAATCCATGGTCCTCATGGGAACACTCAAGCTCGACTTGCCGGCAGCCGAGCGCAAGGCGGCTGTCAGCCTTGCCAAGGCCAAGGTGGCGCGTTCGCTGCGATTCATCGGCCAGAACGCGACGCAGACCCACGGTGGTATCGGCATCACCATGGAACTGGCCGCTGCGCACTACTTCAAGCGCACGACCATGATAGAGGGCCAGTTCGGAAGCTCGGATTATCATCTGGAGCGTTACGAAGCGCTGACACTGCCAGCGTGACCGCGTGGGGCAGTAATTTCAGGTAACTGGCGGGTGGGGGCGTAAGCTCCTGCCCGCTATTTCATTTGTGAGGGGGGATGGATGATGCGACCGCGTTTGGCTCTGCTGGCGTCGCTTCTGCTGGGTTCCGTTGCGCACGCTGCACCCGCCGATCCTGATGCCCCGACTGAGACGACCCGCGCCGCCAATGCAGCGGCTCTTGCTGCTGCACCGATGTCGGACAAGCGTGACGAAGACTTTGCCGGCAGAGGGTTCGTTGCAACGCGTGCCGATCCGCTCATCAAGGATAGTGACGGGCGGGTGGTTTGGAACCTCGACCAATGGAAGTTCGCGACTGGAGCGGCGCCTGACACCGTCAATCCCAGCCTGTGGCGGCATGCCGGCCTTCTTGCGAAAAGTGGCCTGTTCAAGGTTACCGACCGTATCTGGCAAGTGCGCGGGTTCGATATCTCGAATCTCACGTTCGTCCGTGGGGAGAAGGGCTGGATCGTGATCGACACCGGCACGACCTCGGAGACGGCTGGAGCGGCATGGGCGCTCGTTGCCGAAAAACTCGGCAAGGCACCGGTCACGGCGATCATCTATACCCACAGCCATGCCGATCATTTCGGAGGCACAGGCGCATTTGTAGCGGATCTTGCTCCGGGTGCCCCAATCGTTGCGCCCAAGGGGTTCCGTGAAGCAGCCGTGTCCGAAAATGTGATTGCCGGACCTGCCATGGCACGGCGCGCGGCCTACCAATTTGGTGTGCCGCTCGATCCAGGTCCCAGAGGGACCGTCAATTCAGGGATAGGTCTGGCCGTACCGGTCGGTACACAAACGCTCGTTCCGCCGACCAAGGAGATTGAAACCACCGGCACCGAACTCGTGCTCGACGGGGTCAGGGTGCGTTTCCAGGTTACGCCTTCGACCGAGGCGCCTGCGGAAATGAACCTGGGCTTCCCGGATTGGAAGGTGGCTGACCTCGCCGAGAATGCCAATGTCAGCCAGCACAATATCCTGACGCCGCGTGGGGCACAGATCCGCAACGCGCGCGGCTGGGCCCAAGGCCTGACCGAGGCGATCGACTTTTTTGCCGGCGCAGAGGTGATGATCACCAGCCACGGCTGGCCCCGGTTCGGCGCAGGCGAGATTGCCGATTATCTCGCCAAGCACCGGGACGCCTACGCATTCCTCCACGACCAGACCGTGCGATGGATGAACAAGGGCCTTACCGGGCCGGAGATTGCCGCACGACTAAAGCTTCCGGCCGCGCTCGAGAAAGAGTGGTACGACCGGCCATACTATGGCTCGTACGCATTCAATGCGCGGGCGGTCTATCAGTACTACCTCGGCTGGTATGATGCGAACCCCGTGCACCTTGCGCCCTTGCCTGCTGAAGACGCTGCCAAGCGTTATGTCGCAGCGATCGGGGGAGCGGCGAAGGTTCGCGCGCTTGCCAAGGCTGCATTCGACAAGGGGGACTACCCTTGGGCAGCAGAGTTGCTCGACAAGGCGGTGTTTGCCGACCCGGGCGATCAGGCAGCGCGCACCTTGCTCGCCAGCAGTTATCGCCAGATGGCCTGGGGCAGCGAAAATGCCCTGTGGCGCAACATGTATCTGACCGGCGCACAGGAACTTACCACCGGAATCAAGCCGCTTGCAGGCGGAGGACGGTCGACGATAGCGACGTCGCTGCCGCCGGACGATCTGTTCGACGTCCTGGCGACCCGGCTTGATCCCGATAGGGTCGGGGATGTGTCGCTTCGTCTGGGCTTCACATTTCCCGATCGCAACGCGTCCTACACGCTCGTCGTCGCCAACGGCGTCCTTACGCATCGCCCGGGCATTGTCGGTGCACCCGATGCGACGCTAACGGTGCGGTATCCCGATCTCGTCAACGCCTTGCTGCGCGGCCAGCCTCTCGCGGCCAGGATTGCGTCAGGTGATGCAAGTTTTGCCGGGGACCTGACGGCGCTGCAGAGGTTTGTCACCTATCTGGACAGGCCAGATCCGCTGTTCCCCATCGTCACGCCCTGAGGGAAGTTCCATGACAGCTGCCTATATCGTCGACGCCGTTCGCACCCCGCGGGGCATCGGCAAGGCCGGGAAGGGGGCGCTTGCGCACCTCCATCCGCAAGATCTTGGCGCTGCCGTGCTTCGCGCAATCCGCGACCGCAACGATCTCGATACGTCCAGGGTCGACGACATCATCTGGTCCTGCAGCCAGCAGCGCGGGAAGCAAGGTGGTGATCTTGGTCGATTGTCCGCGCTCTGGGCAGGGTATGACGTCAAGGCAAGCGCGATGACTCTTGATCGCTTCTGCGGTGGGGGCATCACTTCCGTCGGCCTTGCCGCCGGGCAGATCATAGCCGGCTTCGAAGATGTCATCATTGCCGGCGGTACGGAGATGATGAGCCATCATCAGGAAGCTGATGGCTGGGATCAGGGCACCCCTTACGCAACGCTCGGTCGTGCGCGAGGCAATTATGCGCTCTATGAACAGCATCCGATCTCCGCGGTCGGCGTGGCGGCGGATGCCATCGCAGGCATGGAAGGTATTTCGCGCACCGACCTTGAGGCACTGGGCGTGGAAAGCCAACGCCGGGCCAAGGTTGCCATCGACGAAGGGCGCTTCGCTCGCAGCCTCGTGCCCGTGTGCAATCGCGATGGCACACTCGCACTCGACCACGACGAGTACCCGCGTCCGGAGACCACGGCGGAAACGCTGGCAGCGCTCAAACCCGCGTTCCTTGCAGTGGAGCAGTTGGCGGCCGCACCGGATGGCACGACCATGCGGCAGATGATCGAACGCAAGTATCCCGACCTTCGGTGGGAGCCAGTTCACCATGTCGGCACAAGTTCAGGCGTCGTCGATGGCGCGGCGGCATTGCTTCTTGCCAGCGAAGATGGCCTGACGGCCAATGGCTGGAAACCACGCGCCCGGATCGTCACAGCGGTGAATGAGGGCGACTGCCCTACGTTGATTCTGAATGCCCCTGTGCCAGCCGCGCGCAAGGCGCTGGCGCGAGCAGGGCTTTCGGTCGAGGACATCGACTTGTGGGAAATCAACGAGGCCTTTGCCGTGGTCACGGAAAAAGCGATCCGCGATCTGGGACTCGACCGCGATAAGGTGAATGTAAACGGCGGCTCCATAGCCTTGGGCCATCCGATCGGTGCGACGGGTTCGATCCTCATCGGCACTGCCCTCGATGAACTCGAACGCAGAGGCGGCCGCTATGCTCTCATCACGATGTGCGCATTCGGCGGGATGGCGCCTGCGGTGATCATCGAGCGCGTCTAGGCAAACGCAAGCGCGAGCGTCAGCAGCCCGAGGCCAGTAGAGAGACGGCGCCGTAGAGCAAGCCAGCTTTGGGGAAGAGGCATTGCCTTCGCCAATCTTGCGTCGACGAACGGGCTCGCCAGCAGGCATGTGCCCAAGACAACGAGCGATGGTCCCGGCCATGGTAATCCGAAACACCATGGCAGCATGGCGGCCAGTGCGATCAGGCTCGGTGTCACTGCCAGCAAATGGTCAGGCAAACTTTGCCGATCTGCAAGCAGCGCCTGGACCCACCAGATCCCGCCGAGAAAGCTGAAGATCAGCGCTGCATAGACGCATCCTGCCGCGATTGCGGACCAATGCAGCGTTTCGGTGTGCGCCGCCACAAGTGCTGCAAGCTGCGGCAAAAGGCCGGCTACGCCAAGCCATCTGGCTGATCCTTGAACCTGCTTGCTCATGCCGATGCGCGGCTGGCGTGCTCTGCGTCCGCGGCGTGGATCGATGGCAACATGGCTTCGCCGAGGGCATTGCCGGATAGCCACGCATTTTCGACTCTCGGTCCTAGTAACCAATCGCCGCATGCGCCGAGTGCGAGAGCAGGGTTCCACAAGAAGCGCTTATTGGCGTTGCCTGAGCGCGCATATCGCCAACGGTGGGCGGCGGCGTGGATCGGAGCGGGTATTTCGCATCCGATTGCCGCTGCGAATTCGGCCAGCAGCAGCGGTGCAATCTCGTCGGCCGATTTCTCGAGGTGCGAGGTGCTCCAGCGAGTATCAGCCTGGACGATCCAGGACTCCGGGCCACCCCGCCCGGGTTTGCCGCTGTTGCGCGCGGCCCATCCGATTGCGCCTCTGCTTCGGATCACTGATGGCGCGTCGATTGCTTGGGGCAAAACGTACATGCCGGCCCAGCAGGGTTCGGATTTGCACGAGGCTGCGACGCGGCCGAATGTGAAATCGCACATTCCGAGCAACGCAGCGGCCTGCTCCGCTGGGAGTGCGACAACCGCGATGTCGAAGGGACCTTCCGTTTCTTCTTCCAGTCGAACGTACCAGCCATCCGCTTTTCGGACCATCGCACGGACCAACGCGCCCTGACGTACGTGATGCGATCTGGCGATGTGGCGGGGAAGCGCGCTCATACCCGGGCGAGCAACCCAGGCATGATCTCCGGCCTCGGGCCATCGTGTTACCACACCTTCGGCCGCCCAGTTTACGACGCGATTGAGGAAGCGATCCTCGCGAGCCGTGAAGTATTGCGCGCCATGGTCAAAGGCAGCTTGACCAATGGAAGTGTCTACTCGGCGCGTGGACATCCGACCACCAGGAGCGCGGCCCTTGTCGAGCAAGGTGACCAATGCTCCGGCGGAGGCCAGAACCTCCGCACAGGCGAGACCGGCCATCCCGGCCCCGACGATCACGATACGCGAAGACACAAAATAATTCCCGTTTGCGAGTGAAGGGCTGTCGAGTTCAGGGACGGCCCATCAGGCTCAGCACTTCGCGACGGCTGCGAGGATCATCGAGGAACACGCCGAGCATGCGGCTCGTCACCATGTTCACCCCGTGCGTGCGAACGCCGCGTCCCGTCATGCATCCGTGCTGTGCTTCGATCACCACCGCCACGCCGCGGGGGTGCAGGTGATCCTGGATACACTGTGCCACTTCGGCCGTAAGCCTTTCCTGCACCTGCAAGCGCTGCGCAAATCCGTTCAGCACGCGGGCCAGCTTCGAAATCCCGACGACCCGCTCATTGGGTAGGTAGGCGATTGATGCAGTGCCGGTGATCGGCGCCAGATGGTGTTCGCAGTGCGACTGGAACGGAATGTTCTTGAGAAGCACGACCTCGTCGTAGCCGCCTACTTCCTCGAACGTGCGGGAAAGATGCAGGCCCGGGTCCATTTCGTAACCGCTGCAGTATTCCTTCCAGGCTCGCGCCACGCGCTTGGGCGTATCGAGCAGGCCTTCGCGCTGCGGGTCGTCGCCCGACCATTCGAGCAAAGTGCGGACGGCGGCCAGAACGTGATCGGGGACAGGGATCTTCCCTTCTTCAAGCACATCGTGGTCATGGTCGTGCTCGTGGTCGTCGCCGACCGGGCAAAGGTTACGTACCATCACGTTCATGGCTAATGCTTTCGCTTGTTGAGCCATCGAGATGGCACCGCCCCCCCTCAGTCGATACCTGCACATAGGGGAACAGCCCTTGCAAACTGCACTTCAGGGAAGACATTGGACAAGTTCGATCGAAGCGGTATGGAAATGTGAGATGCCAATTGCAGACATGATCGAAGCGGGCTCAGTCGCCGCCGTTATCAGCAACCCGCGGTTGCCGGATAATCCTATCGTTGCCTGCAATGAGGCGTTCTGTCGCCTCACCGGCTATTCCAAGGACGAGATTGTCGGCAGAAACTGCCGGTTCCTGCGCGGCACGGACACGGAGCCTGAATTGGCGCAGCAATTGCGCGAGAATATTCACGCGCGCCAACCGGTCATGGTCGAGATCCTGAATTACAAGAAGGACGGCACGCCTTTCCGCAACGCCGTCATGGTGGCGCCGATCTTCGATGCCGATGGCGAGGTGGAGTATTTCCTCGGCTCCCAAGTCGAGGTCGTGGATGACAATACGCCTCCAGTTCGGCGCCAGGCCGCACTCGACAAGATTGGCGGGCTCACCAGCCGTCAGCGCGAGATCCTGCTGATGATGGCGGCAGGAAAACTCAACAAGCAGATCGCTTGGGAACTCTCCCTGAGTGAGAGGACGATCAAGATGCATCGCGCGGCCATGTTCAAGGCATTGGGCGTCAGGACGAGTGCCGACGCAATCCGTGTCGCAGTCGAGGCTGGACTGTAATTTTTCTGTAAATAAGTCTTTCAAACACTTGAATAAATTATGGTGCCTCTTAGACAACCTCGTGTATTCAAGCATGAGGTTGCGCATCCGTTGGCGCTCGTAAGTTCGCTTTGCATCGGGTGGATCGCAGTCACCTCGATCGTCTACTGGCTATCCGTGCGGCAATCGGCACGGGCGCGTCTTTGCCTGCTTGCCTTCAGTGGCCTTGCTGGTTTGGCGGGCTATGCACTGTCCAAAATGCTTTTGGAGCACCAGGGTGTGTCAGCGATCGTCTGTGCGATCGTCTACACGGTCGTCGCAGAGGTGATCGTGCTGGTTCTGACAGCAAGATCACGCGCACGCAGCGCGTGATCATCCCAGATCTAGAACACTTTCAGATTCCGTCGGGTTGTAAAGCCGTGCGACATCGTCGGCGCGTCGCGTCAACGCGGCACGCTGATTGACATAGCCTTTGTCGGTAATTTCGCCGCCGTCGATGGATGGCGGCTCACGCAGCACGATTGCGCTTTTGACCCGACGCGAAGATCCGCCGGCCGTAGCGTTGTGGGCATGGAGCTTCTCTCGCACACGCTCGCTCAGTATGGTCAACGCGTCGGCACCCGGCACCTCCTGCTCGATATCGGCGAGGGCTGCGGCCGAAGGCCAGGCCAGAATGCCGATATACGGCTTGTCCTGTCCGGCAACGACAAGATCCTGGATGTATGGCGCGCAGGCGGCGATCAGATCGGGGCGCAGGGTTCCGACCGAAACCCACGTACCGCTATCAAGCTTGAAGTCTTCGGTAATACGCCCATCGAACACTAGTCCCTGCGCCGGATCATCGGGATCCACGAACTTCGCGGCGTCGCCCAGCTTGTAGAAACCCTCGTCGTCGAAAGCTTCGGCAGTCCGTACCGGGTCCTTGTGATAGCCGCTTGTTACCGTTGGACCCTTGACGCGGACTTCCATCTTGTCGCCACTGGGGACGAGCTTCAGCGTTGTGCCGGGGAGCGGCAAACCGATAAGACCGACCCGCTCGGTTGCCCAGTGGACGACCGTTATGCCCTGGGTTTCGGTGGCGCCGTACATCGTGGTCATCGGAATGCGGTGGCCGGTTTCGGCGATGGCAAGCGCTTGCATCCGTTCGTTGACATCGCTCGAGAGCGTGGCCCCGCCGTATCCCATGAAGATAAGGTTCTTGAAGAACGATTTGCGCAGCTTTTCGTCCTTCTCCATGGCTTCGGCCAGCATCGCAAAGGCGATCGGAGCGGAGCCGAATACGAGCGGCGAAACGTCGTAAAGGTTCTTGATCGTTGTCTCGAACAAGCCCGGTACGGGTTTTCCTTCATCAAGAAAAAGCGTTCCGCCTGCGTGCAGGTTGCCGTTGAAGGCGATGTTTCCGGCAGAGATATGGCTCCAGGGCATCCACTCGAGGGATTGCGGTGGGTCGCGCTCCATCCCGTCGTCGACCCGTAGCCCTTCTGATGCTGCGACGACGTGCGTCATCATACCATGGGTTTGCGGCACGCATTTCGGCATGCCGGTCGAGCCCGAGGTGAAGAGGTACTTGCCGATACTCTGATGGTCCACGGTGTCGAGAGCGTCCTGCACGGCTGCCGTTGGCAACGGCGAAGCAAGTTCGGCAAAGCCCACCGAGTCATTTGCCCCGTCCACCGAGACACAAAGGATCGTCGGATCCAGATCTCGGAGGGTCCGGAATGCTCGCGCATATTGTTCCGAATCCTGCGCGAACACGATTTTCGGGCGAAGTGTCTCGAAGGCATGTTTCAGCTTAGCATGGTCGTTCGACACGAGGCTGTGTGCCGGGCTGATCGGCGAAACGGGAACGCCAGCGGTGTAGCCTCCCAGCATGAGGAGGCCGTGCTCGATCGAGTTGGACGAGAGGATAAGCACGCAGTCATCGCTATTTAGGCCCCGATCGATCAAGCCTTGGGCGATCCCGTCCACGATGCGTTTCGCTTCACCATAGGTAACGCCGCGCCAGGGTCCATGAAGTGGCTCGCGCTGCATCAGGAATTTGCGCTCGGGATGATCGGCGGCGTGCTGGGCAAACAGATGACCAATCGATCGCGCTGGCGGTGCGAGCGGATGATTGGAGCGGATCAGGATCGAGCCGTCGTCGCGGCGCTCGACAGTTACATCGGGCCCCTTCTGCGGCAGGGGCTTGAACGGAACGCTCGTAATATCGCGCACAGCATCAAGCGTGACCACCATCGATCCTCTCCCAGTCATTCAAACCATGTTTTGCAGCTTTCGAGCTTGCTCGTATATCAAGCGATAAAAGTCAATTGGTTGATCGATTAAGAAAATTGCCGCAAGCGATGAGGCGTAAGTGGGAGAGATTGGCAATGGATGACTTGGTGCTGCGCGAGGATCACGATGGATGGACCATTCTTTCCCTCAATCGTCCCGACAAGCTGAACGCGCTGACCGTCGATATCTTCCGCGCGCTTCGGGCGCAGATAGAGTTGCTCGCAAATGACCACACCGTGCGCTGCGTCGTCTTGCGCGGAGCGGGCAAGTGCTTTTCGGCCGGGCATGATCTGGGGGACATCGCGACTGGCGAGGCGGTACCGTCACGAGGATGGCACAGCGAGACGCTGCAGATGCTTGAACGGTTGCCCCAGCCGGTCATCGCTGCGGTTCATGGTCATTGCTACACCGGTGCGCTTGAAGTCGCCCTAGCGTGTGATTTCATTGTCGCGGCAGACAATGCACGCTTCGGCGATACTCACGCCAAATGGGCCCTGACTCCGATCTGGGGCATGAGCCAGCGCTTGCCGCGACGTGTCGGCGTGGCGACCGCCAAGCGGCTGATGTTCACCGCCGACATGATTGATGCCGTCGAGGCCGAGCGGATCGGATTGGCGGAATATGTCGTCCCGCTCGCCGATTTCGATCGGGAAATTGCCGCGCTGGCCAGCCGGATCGCATCGCAGTCAGCATTTTCCCATCGCGCCAACAAGCGCCTGCTTGCCGCAACTGATGGAATGCCACTCGATGCCGGCCTGCAGTGGGAGATCCTCGAAAATGAAGGGCACGGACCTGATTTTGCCGAGCGCGTAGCGGGCTTTGGCGGAAGAAGGGGCTAGCCGTTGTCGGCGGCGCAGTCAGTGTGCCGCCGACATGTCGACCTTTGCCTTTGGCTTGGGGGCAAGCCAGATCACCGCTGCCGCGAAGGCAAAGATGCCGGCGCTCCACAGAGCAATCTTGTCGGTGGCCAGAGTCACCGCCTCCGACTGGACCAGCCTGTCGAGGATTATCCGTCCTTGGGCGGCACCGTAGCTGTCGAGCACTTTTCCTGGGTGCATCACGTTGACGAGCTCTGCACGCTGCAGCCGCGTCTGTGTCTCCCAAATTGTCTGCACGATGGAGGTAGCTATCGCGCCGGACAAAGTACGCATGAAGTTCTGGATGCCGGCAGCCGATGCGGTCTGGTCTGGCCGAACCGAACCAAGTGCGAGAAGTGTCGTGCCGATGAAGAAGAACGGCATGCCGATGCCCTGCAGGAACTGGGGAAGCGACAAGGTGAAAAAGTCCATCTGCGTGACCCAGCCGGTCCGCATCAGCGAAACCATCCCGAGCCAGATTACCCCGCCGCTCACCATCAGGCGAATGTCGAAACGGCTGCCGAATGCAGCAGCAACTGGGGACATCAGAACGGCCATGACGCCCACGAACGCCGTCGCATAGCCGGACCAGGTTGCGGTATATCCAAGGTTTGTCTGCAGGAAGAGCGGGATCAGCACGACTGACGAGAAGAACGCCGCGTAAGTCGAGCTTTGCGCGATAACGCCGATCGTGAAGCCGCGCTGTCGGAAAACCGACAAGTCGATGATCGGGTTGGCCTCTGTCAGTTCCCAGATGAGGAATGCGAGGAAAAACACAGCCGCGATCACGGCCAGCCAAACGATCAGGCCATTCGCGAACCAGTCAACCTCGCGTCCCTTGTCGAGCATGATCTGAAGCGCACCCACCCAGATCACGAGCAGCAACAGGCCCACGTAATCAACCGGGTTGCGCGTGGTCCCGGTCTCGTAGCGCCGCAGCAACTGCCACGCGAGCGTGACGCAGATCGCCACGACCGGCAGGTTGATGAAGAATATCCAGTGCCACGACCAATTGTCGGAAATCGTCCCGCCCAGGATCGGTCCCGCGATGGGTGCCACGACCGTGGTCATGCTCCACAGCCCCAGCGCGGCCGGCGCTTTTTCCTTCGGAAAGATTCGCAGCAAAAGGGTCTGTGACATCGGCATGATCGGCGCGCCGCAGAAGCCTTGGAAGACGCGAAACAGGATCAATGCTTCCAGGCTGGTGGAAAGACCACAGAGCAGCGAGAAGATACCAAAGCCGAGCACCGCCAGCATGAACACGCGGACTTCGCCAAAGCGGGATGCAATCCACCCTGACAAGGGGACGCAGATCGCCTCCGCAACCGAATAGGAGGTGATCGCCCAAGTGCCCTGCGTGGGGGCCACCGCGAGCGCCCCCGAAATGTGGGGAACCGAGACATTGGCGATGGTGATGTCGAGCACCACCATGAAGTTGGCAAGGGCCAGTGCTGCGCCGCCAAGGATCAGCTTGAACCCGCTCAGCGATTGCGTGTCCGACGACACGGGACTCACTCCGCCTTCGTGTCGATGGTAGCCGTCATCGACAGCCCGACCCGAAGCGGGTGATCCCTGAGCTGTGCTGGATCGAGCGCGATCCGCACCGGCACACGTTGCACGACCTTGATCCAGTTGCCCGTCGCGTTCTGTGCCGGAATGACCGAAAGCGCCGAGCCGGTGCCGCCTGAAAGACCAACGACCCGACCCTTGAAGACGACGTCCTCGCCGTAGAGATCGGAAACGAGATCCACAGGCTGGCCGGATTTGACCCCCTTCAGTTCGCCTTCCTTGAAGTTGGCATCGACATAAGCTTGCCCGACGGGGACGATGGTCATCAGCGTTGATCCCGCCTGAACCCGCTGACCGACCTGAACCGAGCGGGTCGTGATCACGCCGCCGATGGGCGCTCGGACAACCGTCCGGGCAAGGTCCAGCCTGGCCTTGTCGAGTTGCGCCTTTGCGGCGAGGACTTCGGGATTGTTTTCGACCGAAGTGCCATCGATCAGAGCTGCATTTGCGCCCTTCTGGCCTTGCGCAGATCCTCGCGCCGCCCGTGCCTGAACGAGCCCGGCCTTGGCTGCTGCCAGTGATCCACTGGCCGACGCAAAGGCGTTGCGCGCGCTGCTCAGCTCCTCGCCTGAAACTGCCCCGTCCTTGGCAAGGGACTCGCGCCGGGTCAGGTCGATGCGGGCACGTTCCACGTCTGCCACGGCAATCCTGACCTGCGCTTCCATCTTGCTGATATCGGCGGCCCGCTCTTCCACCTGGTTACCCAGCGCGGACGCGGTCGCGAATGTCTGGCGTACGCGGCGCAAGGCCTGCGCATAGTTTGCCTCGGCTTGGGCTAGGGCGATCTTTGCATCGCTGTCGTCGATCACGACCAGCACATCGCCCCTTTTGACCATCTGCGTATCAGAAACAGCGACCGCCTTTACCGAGCCGCCGACCTGCGGAGTGACCTGAGCGGTCTCGGCTCCGACGTAGGCATTGTCTGTTTCTACGTAGCGACCACCCGTGATCCACCGGTAGGTAAGTGTGATCCCACCCACGAGCGCAAGTGCAACAAAGAACATCGTAAACGCGCGCTTTCGCTTCGACGTGCCAAGAGCGGCATCGTGCGCGTCGCGATCTGTGGCGGGGTGGATCGAAGCAGGATCGATATCGGCCATGGAGCTCTCGACTGGATTGGTCATTGTGCAGAGAAACCGCCGCCAAGCGCGCGGATCAGTTGCACGTTGATGCTGAAGGAACGAGCCTCTGTCGCGGCCAGCTGCCGGCGTGCAGCAAGGAGCGAATCTTCGGCCAACAGAACTGACACGTAAGCGGACAGCCCACCTTGATACCGTCGCCGCGCCAGATCATACGCTTCGCGAGCAGCAGTCACGGCCTCCGTGGCGGCAGCAGCCTGACTTTCGATCGCTTGCTGCGAAGCAATCGCGTCGGCCACTTCATGAACTGCGCGAACGAGGGTTTCGTCATATTGGGCAACGGATTCATCGTAGTCGGCGCGGGCAATGCGATAGTTTCCTGACAGTCGGCCGCCCTCGAAGATCGGCAGGCTGATGCTTCCGGTCGCCTGGCCAATGTCCGAACCCGACGCCGTCAGGTTGCTCAATCCCAGCGATTGCACGCCCACCAGCGCCAGCAAGTTGATGTTCGGATAAAAGGCGGCGCGCGCCACCTTGATGCGTGCGGCTGCAGCTTCGACGCGGGCCTTTGCAGCAGCAATGTCTGCCCGGCGGGCGACAAGCTCCAGCGGCAGATTGGCTGGTATGGACACCGCATGGGGCACAGTGTCCGGCGGCGCGATCGTTGCGCCACGCTCGGGACCTGCGCCAAGGAGCGCCGCGAGCGCATTGCGGATCAGTTCGATCTGTTCATCGGCCGATGAGAGTTGGGCTTTCGCCGATGCGACCGCTGCATCCGCCTGACGCAGTTCAGCTCTTGTATCCAGCCCGTTTGCGACCCGGCGCCGGACTAGATCGGCACTTTCCTGCCGCAATCGCAAGGCATCGCGCGCCAATGCCTGATCAGCGCCGGCTCGGCCGAGATCGGCCCAGGTCGCGGCGACCGAAGTCGCCAAGGCAAGGCGGGCTGCCTCACTTTCGATCCTCGCGGCTAGCTGGTCGGCGTGTGCTGCGCGGAGGGCGGCCCGGTTCTTGCCGAAGAAGTCGATCTCGTAGGAAAGATCGAGGCTCGCTCGACCGGTCTGCTGCCAGCCCTGGGGCACGAACTGCCTTGGAAAGCCGTTGTTATAGCTCTGCTTTGACCACCCTGCGCTTCCTGATGCCGACGCCGTCGGCAATAAAGCGGCGCCCGCGGCTTGGGAGTAACCCTCGGCGCGACGGGCCCGGGCGTCGGCGGCGGCAAGGGTGGGCGAACCGCGAAGTGCCTCGTCGATAAGGGCGGCGAGTTGCGGGTCGCCGAATTGCGACCACCAATCGGCCTTGGGGAATTCGGCTTGTCCGCCGGGACTCAGTCCGCGGGTTACCGATGGCGCTGACCGCACTTCGGGTTTCGGACCGAGGTTGGGGACCGCCGCACAGCCGCCGAGGCACAGGGCGATCGCGGTCAGCGCGGTAGAGATGGACAGCGATTGTCCTCTGCTGGATCGCGATGTGGTCATGGGGACTCGCAAATTAGTGTACAGATCGGTCACTAATAGTGCGATGCCCGCTTGCTGCTATGGTGTCAAGCACCTTCTGTACGGGACGGTCACTAAATGACTGCAGTGTGCCCTGCCATGGCATTCAAGCTGGCCTGATCCATGTGGGCTTGGCGGGGAGGCACTTGGCCACGAAGCCACCGGTGCATCATCGATGCTGTCGTTATTCGTGATGGTCAGAACGCTGGAAGCGGAAAACGCGGGTGTTGTTTTGAACGGGAAGGAGCTGATCAGAACAACTCGATCTTGGCATCGGACGGCTGTATCGCTTCCTCACCCGCCAGCATCGTGCTGTAGACGTTGCGCTGGCTCTCCATCACGTAGCCATTCCGCTGATCCTCGAGCACCTCGAGAAGCGATCGCGCCGGTGGCGCGCCGCGATTGGCGCGCGCGACGAGATCTTCCAGCGCTCGCAAGGCATTGAACACCTGCTCCAGTCTCTGCCGCATGACGTCCTGGAATTGTAGATTGCCGAGAATGTCTGACAAGGTCGTGACAATTTCCCAATGGCCAGCGTCAAGCGTCTGGATAACGCGATCCAGGTCGGAACTGCTTTCGAGTATCCGATCCTGCGCCTGGCGCAACTCGTCTACCAAGCTGTCGAGCGTTTCCAGCCCGGCCTTCTTGCTCGGCATGGCAGCCGTGATCTGGTCGTGCATGCGTTCAGAAAATGCGTTGATGTCAACGCCCACGTCATGGGCGCTTTCCGCCGTCTGCTTGGCCAGCGACCTCATTTCCGCGGCGATCAACGCAAAGGCGCTCCCCGCGCCACCGCGATGCTGCGCCTCTACTGCAGCATTGACCGATAGAAAGAAGGCCTTGTCGGCAATCTTGGTGATCATGTCGACTGTGGAGCGCAGGCCCTGGAATTCATCGGCCAGTGTCTGCAATCCTGCGAAGTTTGCCTCGATCTGCTGGTCCCTTTCGGCCAGCATGGTCGCCAAGCGAGAAACGATTTCGCCCGGGACCTCGGTCGCGCGCATGATCGTATCCGCGCCCGCCAGCGTCGCGCGGATACGGTCCCTCTGCGACTGTGATGCCCGATCTACCGCCCGAACCTTGTCCACCACGGCCACGACGCCGTTTTCGACATCGTTCTGGATGCCTTCGATCTGGCCGCAGAGGGTTTCGACGAAGGGCTCGACTGCCTGCATGTCGGCAAGCACGGGCGGGGGGATGGCGAACGGGTCGTTAAGAAAGGCAAGCGAGGCGATCGGCGAGGCGTGTTCGACATCTGGAACCGTCTCGGCTTCGGTCGGTGCCTGTTCGTCGTTGCTCCGATCACGCATGAGCGTGACAGCAGCGCAAAGGCCGGCGGCAACCCCTGCAAGCGCCGAGGCACCGCCAAGTGCCGCCGCGATTCCGCCCACCATCACCAGAATGGCAAGGCGAGAACGCGGCAACAGCGCGATGCGGCGCATCGTCAAGATCAATCAGGCCGGGAGCACTTGCCGGATCACGCCGAGCAAGTCGGGACCGGAAATAGGTTTGACGAGCCAGCCGGTCGCACCGAGCCGGCGGCTTTCCTCGCGCTTGGTCCGCTCGCTTTCGGTGGTCAACGTCAGGATGGGCGTGAAGCGGCAGCCTGGAAGCCCACGCGCATTGCGAATGAAATCTAGCCCGCCCATGTTCGGCATGTTGATATCGGTGATGATGAGGTCGGGCTTCAGGCCGGCGGACAGGGCGCTTAGCGCGCGGGCCCCATCGGCGGCCGATTCCACGCGGAAGCCATTCATCTCTAGCGTCGCGCGGACGCTCATGATCATCGTCGGGGAGTCGTCGACGATCAGGATGGTCTTGTTCATGTTCCGGATTCCCCTCATTGATGGCGGGCCGGCGCGGACGAAGCGGGTGCTTCGCGGTGCACTGTCCAACACAATTTGTCCAACTTGCGCCAAGTCCCCTTGTGGCAATCGGCGCGACCACATCCGGTGGTCGACCCACCCCATGCGCCCGGAAGCTGAAAGGGACTATTGCGCAGCGCGCTTAAGGCGACACGAAAACGGCTCCGCGAGATTACGTAAGGGCGCTCGATTGGACAGCAGAGGTTGGACAAACGGATCGCCCCGTTCACGATTAGGTAGTGGGTCCTGGTCATGCCCGGAGGCATGGATGATTATGCGCCTGCAACCGTTCTATCGCTGAGCGACGTTGTCGCGATGACCGGTATGGGGGGCGACCTGCTACGAGCGTGGGAGCGACGTTACGGTTTTCCCATCCCTCTGCGGGATCGGCAGGGCCGCCGCGTCTATCCTGTGACCCAAGTCGACCGGCTGCAGTTGCTATGCCAACTGGTTAACGCAGGGCACCGTCCATCGCGTATCGCTGCGCTGCCTCAGCCACAGCTCGTAGCCCTGCTTCATGCCAGCCCCTTGGCCGTCACTGCCGGATCACCGCTCGTCGGCTATTCCGACGTCGTCGAGCAGCTGGTCGAAGCGCTCGCGCGCAACGATCTGGACGCACTTGCCCAAGGATTGAGGCGCGATCTGGCTTATCGAGGTGCGCGATCGTTCATCCTCGAAACTGCGGCACCGTTGACGACGGCAGTGGGCTGTGCCTGGCAGGTGGGACAGATATCGGTGCACCAGGAACACGCCTTTTCGCAAATTCTGCAGCATGTCCTGCGGACTGTCGTGTTGAATGCCGGGTCTGCCGCGGGGCCGAAATTCGTCCTGACCACAACGCCGGGAGAGGCGCACGGCCTTGGGATCTCCATGGCCGAAGCAATGATCGCGCTCGAAGGAGGATGTTGCCTTTCGCTTGGCTTGCAGACACCGCTCGAGGAAATTGCTGCAGCTGCGCTTGCGCACCAGGTGGAAGTTGTCGGGTTGTCGTTCTCGGCCTTCCATGCACCGCGCAGGGCCGCCCGGACGATTGAAGCACTTCGCAATCTGCTCGCGCCGACCGTTCGCTTGTGGGTGGGAGGCGGCTGTGCCGGGCTCGGTCACATTACAGGCGCCGGTGTCGAACGCTTTGCTAGCCTTGCAACAATCGGGGAAGCAGTTAGCGACCTGCAAACAAGACGCGCCGCCTGAGCTCTTAGAACAATTCGATCTTCGGGGCGGTTGCCGCAGCTTCGCCACGGTGTGCGGCGCGCTGCTGTTCCATGACGTAGTTTTCAAGGATCGAAGCAAGGCAGTTTGCGATCGAGCTGTCGGGGGGCGCATCATCATGGATGATAGCGTTCGAGAGCGAGACGAAGTGGTCGGAAATCATCGATAGCGCTCGGCTGACCTGTTCGAGCTGCTGCCGGGCGACGTCCTGGAACTGGATCGAACCGCAAAGCGTGTTAAGCGGGGTGCGCATTTCCTCTCCGCGCTGCTGAACCTGTCCGATTAGCTCGGCTTGGAACTGGTTAAGCAGGGCCATGTGCGAAGACAGCTTTTCGAAGCTGTCCTGAAGAGCCTTGGCCTTTGCGTCGTCGGAGTGTTTCTGGCTCGAAACCTTGTTCAGAAGATCCTCTCCGACCAGACGGTCCATCTCGGTCAGTTCGACGTTCAGGTTGTTGGCGAGCGAACCGGTCTGCGTTGCCAAAGCTCGGATTTCTTCGGCGATAACGTCGAGGCCCGTATTGCTGCCCAGGCTGGCTATGCGGATACGCGCGTTGATTGCGAGAAGATCGGTATAGCGCCGGATATCCTCGATCTCGTCGAGGTGCGCGCGCATCCTGTGTGACAACGCGCGCACGGTCGACAGGCTATGCCGGATTTCCGCCTGGGTTTCGCTGTGATTGCGGATCAGGTCGGCGATGACGGAACGGCCTGTAGACACGCTCAGCTGCAATGTGTCGCTCGCGTCCATCAGGGCATCGGACTGCATCGTGTCACTGACGTGCCGAACAAGCGAGGTGACGCTTCCCTCGATGTCGAGCGCCTGGCCCAGAATGTCTTCAGCAGCGCTCTGGGTCTCCGTGCAGACATTTGCGAGGTGATGCTGCATGATCTCCACGAAGCCAGCGTAGCTCTTCATCTCCTCGACCAGGGCCATCGTCTGCGGATGGATCCGGTGCAGTCGATTGTCTGGGGGATCGAGTTGGACGACGTTGCTCACGGTCAGCTCAGGCGGGATCACGATATCCAGCGGTTCCGGAGACGCGGGAAAGAGGTCGACCCGCGGCTCATCGTCGGGCGATTGCGGACCCCTTTTGCCGAAAAGGCGGGAGAGAAACGCAAGCACGGTCAGGACCCGGGAACCATCTGCTTGACGACCGCAAGCAGGTCTGTCGGTTGAACCGGCTTCACGATCCAGCCCGTTGCACCGGCGCTGCGCGCCTCCTGACGCTTGTCCAGCGAGGATTCGGTGGTTAACATGATGATCGGCGTGAATCTCGTCTGCGGAAGCTGTCGAAGGTTGCGGATCAAGTCGATCCCGCTCATCGCCGCCATGTTGAGGTCGGTAATGACGAGGTTCGGCTTGCCGCCGCCTTGCAGTGCCCGCAACGCATTTTCGCCGCTGTCAGCCTTCAGCACGCCGTAGCCGGCGCGCGTGAGGATTGCTTCCATGCTCATCAGGATCGTCGGGGAATCATCCACGATCATCACGGTCTTCATGACGGATCGGCCTTCTTGGCGCGCCGGGCGCGCGCAGGGGATTTCGGGTTTGAATTTGAGACGCGCGCGCGCGGCTTTCGGGGTTGCGCTGGTGCGGAAGTTTCCTGTTGGTTGGCGGGCATCGTGGTCGCTGGCAGGTGACCAAGCGAAGGCTTCAGCCAGCGCGCCAGCGTCGCGTCTGCCGGAGCTGAAGCAAGTCCTGGGGTCAGCGCCATCAAGGTCTGCAGGATTGCGCTGTGCATGTCTTCACATGCCGCAAGATCGACGGCGCGTGTGCGATCAGCCAGGAGCCATTCGGTAAGTTCGCCCGCTTCCTCGACGACGCACTGGCCGCTCAGCCGGGCGATCGTTCCTTCGAAGGCGATCGGCATCACAGGATCTCCTTGAGGTTGAGAACAAGCAAGACCCGGCCATCGCCCAGCACTGCGGTCCCTGAAAAGCCGCTGAGGTTCGCGAGGATGCCGGAAAACGGCTTGAGGATGATGTCCATGCCGGTGCCGAAGTCATCGATGACCATGCCGACGGTGGCATTGCCGACGCGCAGGATCAGGACGGATTCCAGCGCGGGGCGATGCCTCTCCATTCCCAGCATGTCCCGCAGGCGCGCAATGGGGATGACCTGATCGCGCAGCACCACCGCTTCCGACGCCTTCAGGCGGCGGATGGATCCGGGCTCGATACGGACCGTCTCGACCACCAGGTCCATCGGGACGCCATACAGCCGTCCTGCCATCTCCACTGTGAGAACGCGCGTGACCGCCATTGACAGCGGCAGCTTCAGCCGCACCGTCGTGCCTTCGCCGCTCCTGCTTTCCAGCGTCACGTGGCCGCCGAAGCGCTCTACCACGGCGCGCACTGCGTCCATGCCCACGCCACGACCGGAAAGGTCCGATACCGCCTCCGCCGTCGAAAAACCGGGCAAGAAGACGAGCTGCACCGCTTGGGCGTCCGACAGTTGCGTCACGCGCTCTGCATCCAGCAGGCCGCGTTCGACAGCTTTGCTCCGGACCTTGTCCGGATCGATACCGCGACCGTCGTCGATCACTTCGATCACCACGCTGTCGCCATCCTGGAATGCACGAAGCTTGAGCGTTGCGATCTCCGGCTTGCCCGCGATCGTCCGGACGCCTGCCTGCTCGATCCCATGGTCGAGACTATTGCGCAGGACGTGCGTCAACGGCTCGGCCAGCGCCTCGATGATGTTCTTGTCGGCCTCGGTGCTTTCGCCTTCGATCAGAAGGCGCACCTTCTTGTCCTGCTTGCGGGCAATATCGCGCACCAGCCTCGGAAAGCGCTTGAACAGGTCGGACACCGGCATCATCCGGATGTCCATCACCGCATTCTGCAGCTGGCGCGAAATCCGGTCGATGACCGCGTACTTGTCCTTGATCTCACGCGAAAGCTCACGGCTTCCAAAGCGCGTCTCGGCATCGCGAGCCAAAAACGGCAGCGCGTTCTTGGCAACGACGAGTTCGCCGACAAGGTTCATCAGGGTGTCAACCTTGCCCTGTTCGACCCGCAGCGTCCGTTCGCCGCTTGCCTCATGCCGTTCCAGCGCGATGTCGGATGCCGGGGTCTGCGTCAGGGCGTCGCTGCCGGCAGGCTTCGTCTGCGAAAGGAGATCCGCAATGGCCCGGCCCAACACGTCCGCGTCGGCCGGACCATCGTGAAGCGGACAAGGTACGTTCTGTGAGCGGCAAAGGTTTCGCAATGTCGTTTCGATGTCGCCAACCTGGCCATGCCGTCCGGGCAGCGCCAGCGCACGCTGCTGCGCCTCCAGAAGTTCTACAGCCAGCGGATCCAGGCCGCCCCTCATGTTTTCGCAGAAAGCCTCGTCCGGTTCGGCGAGCGACTTCGTTGCGGCGACGGTCAGAGCGATATTGTCCGGCACGTAGCGGAAGTGATGCTCGACCTCGGCCCGATTGGCATTGGAGACAATCCGGAAACGCAAGTTGCAGGCGAAGGGATCAAAGGCTTCGCGAGCGGGCCAAGGCGCCTGTGTCCCGATGTCCAGCCAGATCAACCCGGGTGTCGCAAGCGCGACGCGCAAAGGGTCCTCGCCGGCGAAGAAGCATCCTTCGTCCGGAGTATATTCGACAAGCACGGCGTCATCACTGCCGTCGCTCACCGCTGAAATAGCCTCGCCACTGGTGCGCGCCCATTCCGGCAGTTGGGCGCCTTCGTTCTCCGTCTGCCCGGCAGATGTCGCCGCCAGCTCGTTCTTGCGTCCAAGGCGTGCGCGATAGATCGACGCAAAGCTGCGCGCCTCTTCCATGGCTTCGGCCGGCAGCACGCCATCGGCACGAAACATCTCGTTCCAGCGGGCTACGCGGTCCAACCCGGCAAGCAACTGGTCGGTCAGTTCCGCATCGATCGAGAGTTCGCCCTCGCGCATGGCGCCAAGCAGGTCCTCACCTGCATGCACGAGGTGAATCAGCGCGGGCAGGTCGAACAGCCCCGCGGCGCCCTTGATCGAATGGACGCAGCGGAACAGCGCATTTATCGCCTCGGCATCCTCGGGATGCCGCTCCAGAATTAGAAGAGCGCTGTTCGCCTCTTCGAGAAGCGCACGCGTCTCCTCGACGAAGCTCGCCGCGAGATCGGCTGTCTCTGCAGCTCGCGCGGCTTCCTCAGCCGGGCTAAGCGGTTGGCTGGACCTCAGGGGCATGGCACACCTGTCATCAGGTTTACGGTTGCAAGAAACCGCGTGGGGTCAATCGGCTTGGTCAGATAGAAATTGGCGCCCGACTGGTAGGCTCGGGCGATATCCTCGCGGCCCTGTTCGGTGCTCATCATGACAGCGGGAATGGTCCGCAGATCGGCATGACGCCGCACTTCCGCGAGGAAGGCGTAACCGTCCATCTTTTGCATGTTTATGTCTACGACGAACAATTCGAAGCGCTGGTGCAGCGCTTGCTCAAGGCCCTCGAGCCCGTTGATCGCCTCGCTCACGGCATAGCCGGCGCGCTTCAGAAGTTGGGAGCAGTACAGGCGGACGGTCAGGGTGTCGTCGACGATCAGGATCCGCGCCTTTTGGGCGCCATCGGAAGTGGTCGAGTTGGCCTCGGCAGGCACGCGTTCGGTAGCAGTCATGGTCATGCGAGCGGCCTCTGATGGACCAGCGCTTCGGGGAACTTGCGCGGCAGGAAGATGGGCGAAATCCGGCTCATGCTCTCGGAATGACCGAGAGCCACGAAGCCGCCGGGGTTGAGCGCGTCGAAGAAGTTTTCGGCGGTCTGGCGGCGGGAAAGGTCGTCGAAGTAGATGAGCAGGTTGCGGCAGAAGATCACGTCGATCCCGCGCATCCGCGACATCTGCACCGGGTCACTCACGTTGACGATTCCGAAGTCGATCGAATCGCGCAGGTCCTCGACGACCTGCCAGCTTTCGCTATCGACCTTGCGGAAATAGGTATCGCGCACCCGCTGGGGTACCCGGTGAAGCGCGCGTGCTTGGTAGATGCCGTTGCGGGCCTTGCCCAGAGCGCGGGTGTCGATATCCGATGCAATGATCTCGATGTCGAAATCGCTGGCCCTGGGCCAGTTTTCCAGGATCGAGATCGCGATCGAGTACGGCTCTTCGCCGGTGGAGCAGGGCACTGACCAGATGCGGATGCGTTCGCGACGCGGATCCTTGCGGTTTGCGATCTCGTCCAGCATCCGCTTGGTCAGGCAGTTGAACTGGTAGTCCTCGCGGAAGAAATAGGTCTCGTTGACCGTCATCTCGTTGATCAGCGCCTGCATCTCGGCACCGCCGGGCTGGAACTTCACCAACGAGAGATATTCACGAAAGCTGCGGCACTCGTTCGCCGCCATGCGCTCTTCAAGCCTGCGATCGATGAAATAGCGTCGGCTGGCATCCATGCTGATGCCCGTCTTCTTGTAGAAGAAGTCGCAGAACACCGTGACGTCTTCTGCGGATATCCGCGCCGCGCCAAGGTCTGGGGCTGGGAAGCTCGCCACGTTTCAGGCCTCGTGCAGGCGCTGCAGCGCGGTCTCGACCGCGAAGGCCAGGAACGGCTCGTCAGGGAACCGGGCCGCGATCGCTTCGAGAGCGGGCACGGCATCTGGCAAACCTGTTCCTCCAAGCGCTTCGGCGAGGTTGGAGCAGACGTTGGGGTCCGTCTCGCTCGCTGCGAGGCTGAGGAGCCAGGCGCCAGCGGCGCTGTCCTGCAGTTCGCCGGCCAGCAGCACGGCAAAGATACGCACGTCCGGATCTTCATCGCGGCCGAGCGGTTCGAGCAGACCGCCGGCGTGGGTGGGCATCGAGGCGAGTGTTTCCAGCGCGCCATTGCGCAGGGCGGCATCCGCGTCAGACAGCATGACGGCAACGCCGTGCGCGGCCTTCTCGGAATTGAGCGAAGCGAGCGCCAGGAAGGCAGCCTGGCGGACGAGGTTATCGCCTTCCTCGCGCAGAAGCGCGACTAGCACGCTGACGCTCTCGGGGTCGCCATGAAGAGCCTGCACGGCGCGACGGCGCAGCATCGGATCGGGATGATCGAGCCGCGGTTCTTCTGCAGCGTCTGCCGCAGCAGGGATCGCAGAGCCGGAACGCGCTTTCAGGAGGCCCATGTCATACTCCCCGTGTTGGTGCGCATCGCGCGCATCCGCGCGAACGCCACTCGTTCCAGCCGGGCCGCGATCTGCGAACCGTGTAGGATTTCGCTCGCCCCGCCGCGTTCGACCAATGCCCGCGGCATGCCGTAAACCACGCAGCTGTCTTCGCTTTCGGCGATGGTGTGGCCGCCAAGCCGCCGCAATTCGGCCAGTTCCGCCGCGCCATCGTCGCCCATCCCGGTGAGCAGGACACCGATCAGGGAATCGGGAGTCAGCGTCTTCATGGCGCTCGCGACCATGCGACTGACGCTCGGGTGCCAGGTAAACTCGCGCGATGGCGGTGTGGTGGTGGCCATCAATCGGCCACCACGCTCGACCACCAGCATGTCCGCATCGCCGCGGGCAACGTAGATCGTGCCGGCTTCCAGCTCGGTCTGGCGGCGCAGTTCCTCCACCTGCAGCGCGCAGCAGCTGTTCAGCCGTTCCGCAAAGTGGCGCGTGACCGTTCCGGGCATGTGCTGGCAGACGAGCACCGGCATCGGATAGTCCGGGCTGAGACCACCAAGCAGGTCCTCGAGGATGGCCGGCCCGCCCGTGGAAGCGCCGATCAGCGTAAGCGCCTCGCTACCCGGGCCGTAGCTCGCCAGGTTTCGGCCGCGCAGGGGCGGCGGATTGCGCAGGATCGTCTCGCGCTTGGCGACAAGGCGCTGCCGCAGGCCATCGCTCCTCCGGACGCGCGCGCCGACGGCCGCCTTCACTTTGGCGATGATCAGGTCTTCCTGCTCTCGCAACGCGGTCGACACGGTCCCACCGGGCTTGTGCACGAAGTCGACCGCACCAAGCGCAATGGCCTCGAGCGTTGCCAGCGCGCCTTCCTCGGTTAGCGAGGAAATCATTACAACGGGCGCGGGACATTCCGACATGAGCCGGCTGAGGCAGGTAAGGCCGTCCATCTCGGGCATGTTGATGTCGAGCGTGACCACGTCAGGGCGCTCTTCGCGCGCACGCTCGAGCGCTTCAGCGCCCGTGCGTGCGGTCGTGACGGCAAAGCCGCCCCGCATAAGGATGTCTCCGATCTGGCGGCGCATCAGCGCGGAATCGTCAACGACTAAGGCTTTCATCGCGGCAGTCTCGTAACCTTTGGCCTCTCTCTTCCTGGGGGTGCTGGTCAGGCCGCCTCGGCTGCGGGAACGGCGGTTGCCAGCATCTGCTCGGCATCCAGCAGCAGGATCATCCGCCTTGCCTCAGGCAAGTTGGCGACGCGGCGGATCATCCGTCGCTGGCGGTCCGAGATTTCAGGTGCCGGCTTGATCAGGTCGCGTCGGATACGCATCACCTCGGACACGGAATCGACGATGAAGCCGGTCTGGACGCCGCCCATGGTGAAAACCACGATGCGCTGGCGGTCGTTGTCATCAAGTGCAGGAAGATTGAAGCGGGCGCGCTGGTCGATCAGCGGGATCACCGCGCCGCGCAGGTTCATCACTCCCCGGATATAGTCCTCGGTACGCGGCACTTTGGCGAGATCCTCGGGCACGCGGACGATTTCCTGCACAGCGGCGATGTCGACGCCGAATTCTTCGTCCATCAGGCGGAATACGACGAACTGTTCCTCTTCGCCGGTACCGCCGGCGGCACGTGCATGGCTCGTTGCAGAAATCGCCATCGTCTCTCCCCCTGCTGCCTCTATCGCGCTTTCGAGCGCTCCCTCGATCGCGCGCCGATCGAACATGGCTTCGGCCGACAGGATCGAGACCAGGCGCTTGCCGCCATCGAGACGGCAGATCGCGCTGAATTCGGACAAGTCGGCATTCTCGGCCAGCATCGGCGGCATCGCGTCTATCCCGCCGCGCCGAACGCGCAGGACCTCGTTCACGCGATCGAGGACCACGCCGACGATCAGGCCCCCATCGCCGACCGAGACAACCGCGACACGGTTGTGGTCGGCGCGCTCTGCAGCAGGCAGTCCGAACAGGCGGCGCAGGCAGACCACGGGCAGCAGGCGGTCACGCAGGCTGATCACGCCCATCACGCTTGGCGCGGCGCGGGGAACCCGGGTGACGTTTTCCGGGAGCTGTACGATTTCCCGCACGCTGTGGATTGGCAGCGCATATTCCTGGCCGGCTACCTCGAAGCTCACCAGCTGGATTTCGTCCTGCGCCGTATCGGTCGCTTCGGAATGCGCCACCCCCGCGTTGGCCGTGGCTCCGATATCGCTCGCCTCGCTCCGTGCCAACGCGAGCGCTTCGAATTCCTGTTCGATGAGGCGCCCGCTATCGAGGATCATGACAAGGCCGAGCTCGCCCTGATCCTTGATCACGCCACGCAGCAGTTCGGAACGAACGCTGGTTTCGACCGAGGCGGCATCCTCGATGCGGCTGGTCTCAATCGTCACGACGCTGACCACGCGATCGACGACAATGCCGATCGGCTGGCCGTGGTCGAGGATCACGACACGCGTGGCATCGTCGGGCGCAACAGGTTCGCTGCCGAACAGGCTACGCGTATTGACGATCGGCAGGACCGTCCCCCGAAGGTTGGTCAGACCTTCGAGACTTTCCGGCGCCAGCGGCACCCGCACCACGTCGGGCATGCGGATGATCTCCTTTACCTCGTCGAGCGAGACCGCAAACGTCTCTCCCTCCACGGTAAAGATGGTGAACTGTCGCGACGTCCGCAGGTCGCCCGGCGTCATGCTTTCCGGCGCCGGACCGGCCACTTCGCCGGGAACGATTTTTGACTGGTACATCGCTTGAGTCCTCGCGCCTTGGCGGGATGAGTGGGGGCGGCAGCCTGGCGCCGATCCTTGCGGATCAGGCGTTGGTCTGCAGCTCGTCCGCCATCGACGCGATTTCCTCGATCGCAACAGCCAGTTCCTCGGCACCCTGGCTCTGCTGCTTGGCTGCGCTTGCGGCCTGGGTGCTCGCCTGATCGGCCTGCGTGGCGGCCGCAGCAATCTGGTTGATGCCCGTCTGCACTTCGGTCACCTGTCGCAGCATTTCGCTGGCACTGGTCTGGATGGCGCGATTGCCCTGAAGCACTTCGGACATGTCGTCGGTCACGCGGGCGAGGTCTGCGGTAATGACCTTGTTCTTCTCGACCTCGTCGAGAGCTGCGCGGCTTATCTCGTCGAGATCGCGGGCAACATTGGCGATCTGCTCCTGGATCGTCTTGACCAGGTCCTTGATCCGATCGGCGTTCTCCGACGATTCCTCGGCAAGGTTGCGGATATCGTTGCTCACTACCGCGAACCCCTGGCCGAACTCGCCCGCGCGCGCGGCTTCGACCGATCCATTCACCGCCAGCATGTTGGTCTTGATACCGACCGTGGTGATCGCTTCGACAATCTTGTCGATGCGGCGCGATACCTGCCCAAGCTGCGTGACCTGGGCGCGCAGTCGCGTGTTGCCCTCTACCGATTCCGCCACCCCGCTGATCATTTCGTCGACTGACGCGCGGCTCTGCGCGATCAGCTGCGAAACGGCTTCACCGCGCTCCAGGCCCGCCGTTGCGGCCTCGCTCGATCGCTCGGCCCCCTTGCGGATCTGCTCCATGGCAGCCGCCGACTGGTTGGCCGCCGCAGCAGACGTCCGTGCGCCTCCCGAGATCTGGTCGATGGCCACCAGGATCTGGCTTGCCGACCGGTTGATTTCTTCGACGGCCGACGACAGCTCTTCCGCCGCTGACGCAACTTCCTCGGCACTTTTGCGCACGTCGGTCGAATTCTTCATGTCTTCGGCGATTTCGGACAGGTTCTGTGCCGTCTGATCGCTTTCGCGCAGCGCAGAGCCCTGCTGCTCGAGCGTCGCCAGGACTTCCTCGCACGCTGCCGACTGTTCGGCCGCGGCGCTCGAGATCGCTTCCGAACCCTTCTGCGCCTCTACCACCGCGGTTTCCGATTCCGCATTCAGGCGGGCGATGTCGCTTGCCCCGGCAAGGATAGCATCCATGTCCGCGCGCAGTTCGCCCAGGCGCTCGGTCACTTCGGCGCCCTTCTGCGCTTCGCTGCGCGCGCCTTCGGCCGAATGGAGGATGCCCTCGGCAATGACCTGCACTTCGGCCTGGATCTGCGCAACAAGTGACTGGATTTCGGTCGCGCTCTTTTCGGAGGTTTCCGCAAGCGTCCGCACTTCATCGGCGACGACGGCAAACCCCTTGCCATGCTCGCCCGCGCGGGCTGCCTCGATCGCGGCGTTCAGCGCTAGGAGGTTGGTCTGGTCCGCGATGCGCGCGACCGCCTTGACGATATCGCCGATGTTGGTCGCTTGGGCTTCGAGGTCGGCAACAGTCTTCACCGATGCGGCCTGACGCTCCGAAGCGGTTTCGAGCGCGCGGACCGAGGCGCCGATCTGGACGCGGTTTTCATCGAGCAGCTTCTGCAGGGCGCGGGTCTTGCCGAGCGACTGGTCGGCTGCCACGCGGCAATCGCGGACAAGGTTCGCGATCGCGCCGACATTGTTGAGCGACTGCTGGGCGGCGCTGGAGGCTTGCTCGGCACCGGCGGAAATCTGGGTCATCGCGGACTGGAGCAGGTCCAGCGCTTCGGAGGCTTCCGTCACCCCGCCGGCGAGCTGGATGCTGGCGGCGGCGATGCGCTCGGCTGCCTGCTGCTGGCGGGCGTATGTGCGAGCAGCGCGCTTGCGGGCATCGGCCTCGCGGCTGCTCGCCCCATCGCTTGCAGCCGCCGGACGCGCTTTCGGCGCGCGTCGTTCGGCGAGCGCCTGGTTCGCCAGCACGCCCTTGTCGGGGCCGGCGCCATTGAGGTTTTCCTTCTTAACCAGGGCCATCGCCATCTCTCCGTTGCGGACCTGCCGGCAAGAAGAGGATGGGACTCAGACGTCCCGGAAAGCCGGCTCGTCACGGAAAATGGCGCTGATGCCTTACCGTCCGCTCCCCGTCAGGACACAGGTTATCCCTAAGGGGAGTGCGGTGAAGAGATGCTAACCCTTTTTCCTGTTCAGGCGAAAGGGATCTCGAGCCCCGGATCCGCTTTGGCGAGCGCCGCGCGCGCCTTTGTCGTGTCGAGCACGCGCTGGATGTAGGCGCGGATATTCGGGAAGCTGGAAAGGTCCTTGGGCACGAACAACCGACCGGTCGTCAACGTGAAGAAGTTCATCATGTCCGCTGCCGTAAACTGCTCGCCAGCAAGGTAGGGAACCTTGCCCAAACGCTCCTCAAGCGAAGCCCACGCAGTGTCGCCCCGCGCGGTCAATGCTGCTACTTGCGCCCGATCAACGCCCAACATTGCGATGATGATCTCCACCAGCATCGCCGGTTGCACGGTGCCTGCTGCATAATGGAACCAGTAGAGGTAGTCGGCATAATTCGGTGCATCCGGCGCCACGGTCAGCCGCCCCGCACCGTACTTGCCGAGGATATATTCGAACACCGCCGCGCTTTCGGCGAGGGTTACGTCACCGTCCTGGATCGTTGGCGCTGTCCCTGCCGGATGCAGGGCCTTGTATTCGGCAGGGGCCAGCCGGGTAACGGAATCGCGAGCGTAGAACTTCAGTTCGTAGTCGAGGCCCAGTTCCTCGCACAGCCAGACGACCTTGTCCGACTGGCTCACTCCCAGGTGGTGGACGATCAGCATCGATTGCGTTCCTTTCGCGTGCCGGGTGTGGCCGGACATCTGGTGTTCAGTGCATCCCGCCGTCGCAGCGGATGATTGCGCCTGTGACGAAGCTCGACGCATCGCTTGCCAGCCACAAGGCGGTGCCGACGATTTCTTCCGGCCTGCCCGGACGGCCGAGCGCGTTGGCCGACGTTTCGCGCATTTCTTCGGGCCAGGCCTTGGCGATGTCGGTCAGGAAGGGGCCTGCGCTGATGGCGTTCACTCTCACGTTCGGGCCGTAACCATGCGACAGCGACACGGTCATTGCGTTCAGCGCGGCCTTTGCGCCGCCATAGGGAATGGTGTTCGGGGCGGGGACCAATGCCCCGCTGGACGAAGTAACGATGATCGTGCCGCCCCGTCCCATCTTCATCCGATGCCCGATTTCGGCACAGAGCCGGAACGGGCCCTTGAAGTTGAGGTTCATGACGCTGTCGAACAACGCCTCGGTCACGTCTTGCGGAGGCACGGCCGGCGACATTCCGGCATTGGCGACAAGGATGTCGATCTGGCCGAACGCGGCGTAAGCCTGCTCGATCAGGCTGTTGACGTCATCCCAGCGTCCGGCGTGGACCGCGATGGCCGCCGAGCGCCGCCCTTTCCCACGAATTTCGTCGGCGACTTCGTTACAGGCCTCGATCTTGCGACTGGCAATGATCACATCTGCACCGGCATCGGCAAAGGCAAGAGCCATCTGCCGGCCGAGGCCCCGCGATCCGCCGGTGATCAATGCCACTTTGCCCGACAGGTCGAACAGGCCGGGATGCGACATCGCGCTCATCAGGCAGAAACTCCCCTTCTGGCGCCCGTCCAGAAAGGGAGCGGCCAGCTTGTTACTTGGTTGGACAAGTAGCGTGCATGGCGATCGGCATCAACCCGCCGCAGCCGGTGCGAACTTGTGTGTGTAGACTTCGTTGAAAACAATTAGTCCATCCTGCAGGCGGCAGTGGTCGAACCCGCGCATGCGGATCGCTTCCGCGCCCGTGCCAAAGTCCATGTACCAGCGACCGATGAAGCCGCCATCGATGGCCTGAACCCATTCGGGCGCATAGTCCCACGCAGGCACTGCTGCGAACAGCCCTGCAAGGTAGGCGCGCAGGGCTTCCTTCCCCTTCAGCCCGGCCGGCACCCCTTCGTCGTAATACTCGATATCCTCGTGATAGAACGAGAGTACGCCCTCCACCGACTTCGCTGTCCACTGTTCCAGCCACCGCCGGTTGAAATCCTCGATATCCATGAGCCTGTCTCCCTTTCACGCTCAGCCGCGCTGGATGCCTTCGACGATGTGACCCTCTCGGTCGGTGAACATGGCATAGCTGATGCCAAGCTGATCGAGCCGCGTGATCGGCGTGGTGGTCTTGCCGCCATTGGCCTCCACGCGGCCGGCAAATGCGGACAGATCGTCGGTATCGAACACGAGGATCGCTTCGCCCGTGCCAGGCGAGGTGTCATCGGTCAGGATAACCAGGCCAGCGCCCTTGCCGTCGGCCGAGGCCATGATCACTTCGGTCATCGGTCCGGCCGAGAACCGTCCTGTTTCCTTGAAGCCGCACACGGCGGCGTAGAAGGCCACTGATGCCTCCAGATCAGCCACCACAAGCTTCGTCATCGTCAATCTTGTCACGCATCTCTCCCGAACTGGTCGATTCTGACCACTAATTCATGGTGGAAGGCATTATCAGCGTTGACAACACAATTCGCCCGCAGGACCTTGGCACCAATCAAGGCAGGCCGCGCAGATGGCCGCCGCTTTGGAGTGGAGCTGAAATGGCGACCCTTGCCCGGGCGGATGCGCCCCCTCGAGATCTTTGCGCGGAAAAGCAGCAGCTTGCAGAAGAGGGCTTTTGCGTCGTGCCCGATGTGCTGCCGCTGGGTGAAGTCGCCGAAGTCGTTCGCCGCCTCTATCGTGCGGCGGAGGCGAGCGAGCGCAATGGTGTGGCCACCTACATGCCGATCCTCGATCCCAACGCAGCCAATGTGCGCGTGTTCTATCTTCTCGAACATGACGAAGTGTTCCGCGATCTGATCCGGCACCCTTTGGCGGTCGAACTAGTTCAGGCGTTGCTGGGGCAGGAATTCCTGATTTCGAACTTTACTGCCAACATCGCCCGGCCCGGCTCGGGATCGATGTTCCTTCATTCCGACCAGTCGCTCGTCGTGCCCGAGCCCTGGCTCGAACCATGGGCAATCAACATCATCTGGTGCCTGTCCGACGTGCATTTCGAAAATGGCGGCACCTTGCACATCAAGGGCAGCCACAGGTGGCGTACCCGCGCAGACGTGCCCGACAATGCGCAGGACCTTCTGCAATCCTTCGTTGCCCCGGCGGGGTCGATCGTGGCGATGGATGGTCGCATGTGGCACACGTCGGGCGCGAACATCACCAAGGATGAGGAGCGACCGCTGCTCTTTGGCTATTACACCAAGCCGTTCCTGCGGCCCCAGGTGAACTGGAACGTTGCGCTTAGCCATGAAACCCAGGCTTCGCTCGATGAGCGCATGCAGATCTGGCTGGGGCTCGGCCTGACCGCCAATACCGGCATTGTCGATGGACATGTCAATCGGCAGTCCGGGAACGGGGGCCGTTCGTGAGCGCCGCCCTCGAAACCGCGCGTCCCGTCGTCTTGCCAGAACCGACGCGTGATCTTGCCCAAGGGCTGCGCAACATCGCCGAACACGGCCTTACGCTGGTTCCCGACGTCCTGACCGGCGACGCCCTGAAATCCGCCCGCGACGCCTTGTATCGTGCGGCCGCATCCGACAGGGCCAGGGGGCGCGAGCAGAAGTTCTCGCTCGACTACGGCCACGATGACAGCAACCAGCGCGTGTGGAACGTGCTCAGCCGCGATCCGGTGTTCGAGGACTTGGCGTTCCATCCCATCGCCATCGAATATGTCCGCGCTCTGCTTGGATGGCCCGCGCTGCTCGGAAATCTCTCTGCCAACATCACCGGGCCGGGCGGGGGCGAAATGATCCTCCACGCCGACCAGATCTTCGTGCCCGAACCTTGGTCGGTCGAACCGCAAGGCATGAACGTGGCGTGGTGTCTCGACGAATTTACCGAGGAAAACGGCGGCACGCGCTTCGTGCCGGGCAGCCACAAGCTCAACCGCGCGCCGCGACCCGATGAGGCCGAAGTCGAGACGGCGGCGATCGTTGCCCCTGCGGGCTCGATCGCGATCTTTGAAAGCCGTGTCTGGCACAAGACCGGTCACAATCGCACGTCTGACCAGACCCGTGCGGGTGTCTTTGCCTGGTATACCAAGCCAATCTATCGCCAGCAGGAGAACTGGGCCCTGTCACTGCGCCCCGAGACGCGCCAGTTCGCCAGCGATGACGCGCTGACCTTGCTCGGTTTCAAGACGGAAGGGCTGGGCCTGGTCAACGGAAGGTCGCCCGACTGACCTTTTGCGCCTGGCCGGGTGCACCGCCGTCAGTGAACCTGCCGCTCCATTCCTTCCCAATAGGGAGCGCGCAGCGCCCGGCGAAGGATCTTGCCCGAGGCATTGCGCGGCAGCGTCTCGATCACGTCGACGCCCTTTGGGACCTTGAACCCGGCGAGCCGTTCGCGCGTCCAGGCGATTACGCTTGCCGGCTCGATGCTGTGGCCGGGGCGGGGGACGCAGACCGCCTTGACTGCTTCACCCCACTTCTCGTCCGGGACGCCGATCACCGCGACTTCTGCAACGTCAGGATGACCGTAGATGGCGCTCTCGACTTGCGCCGGATAAACATTCTCTCCGCCCGAAATGATCATGTCCTTGATCCGGTCCTGGATGTGAACATAGCCATCGGCATCGAGCGATCCCGCATCGCCCGTCGCCAGCCAGCCATCATCGGTCAACGTCGCGCGGGTTGCCTGCGGGAGTTTCCAGTAACAGATCATGTTGTTGGTCGAACGCGTCTGGATCTCGCCGACTTCGCCGGCATCCAGGACCCGCCCATCTTCGCCGACGATCCGCACCTCGACGCCGGGCAGGGGCCGCCCCGCAGAGCGCATCCGCGCATTGCCCTCGGGACTATGATCCTCGGGCGGCAATGTGCAGAACGTGCCCGCAGTCTCGGTCATGCCATAGGCCTGAACGAAGCCTGCATCAAACATCGCAATACATTCGCGCAGCAGCTCGAGTGGGATTGGGCTTGCTCCGTACACGATATAACGGATGCGGCTGAAATCCACGCGTGCACAATCGGGATGGCGTAGCAGCATCTGCAGCGCAGCGGGCACGATGAAGAAGCGTGTCACGCCCTTCTGCTCAACCGCGTCGAACACTTCGCGCGGGTCGAATTCGGCGAGGATCACCGCCGGGAGCCCCGCCGCTAGCGCATTCACGCCAAGCCCGGTCCCGCCGATGTGGGCGCACGGCATGGTGACAAGGATCGCCTCGTCATCGTCGAAGGCCTGGTGCGGCTCCTGCCCTTCATGCTGCTTGCGCAACCCGAACAGGTTCATGTTGGACAGCACCGCACCCTTGGGATTGCCGGTCGTGCCGGAGGTGTACAGTTGCAGCACCGGATCATGGGGCCCGGCGGGCGCAAAGACTGCGGGCCTCGCAGCGGCGATCCGTGCGCGCGCTTCGCTTGCGGTAAGACAGGCGTGGGTGTCAGCCGCTGTTTTGAAAGGTTCGACGAGGTGGTCGAAGCCGTCGCCCAGAAATACCGCCCGGGCCTCGGCATTTTCGGCAATCCAGGTTGCCTCGGCAGTTGCAAGCCGCCAGCCGATGGGGACCATCACGACACCGGCGCGTGCTGCCGCGTAGAACAGCGAGAAGTACAGCGTGCAGTTCTTGCCGATCCAGGCAATTCGATCGCCCTTGCCAATGCCGAGGTCCGCCAGCACACCCGCGATCCGCGCCGTCGTCTCCTCGAGCTGCGCGAAATCCAGCGTCCTGTCGGGCCCGTCGAGCGCGATGCGCTGCGGCCGGTCGGCCGCCCAAAAGCGGATGAACCCGTCGAATGTGAACAGATGCGCCGTTCGTGCGACCGTATCCGTCGCCGCGCGGGCGATCGTGCCTTGTTTCATCCCAGTCCCCTGCAACCTGCTTCGTGGCGGGCTGCTTTTGTTTAACTTCTTGTGAGCATGCGTCGCTGCCTATCGCTTGGCAACCATGCAAAATGACCAGGCAGACCGAGCCGCTCCGCCGCCTGCCAGGCAGGAGAGGTCGTGTCGCGCCAAGCATCGGCCAGGCGTCCGGCAGCCTTGAGTGCAACACGCTCGATCGGGGAGAGGTCCCATTCAGGCCCCAGTTCGAGCCGTTGGCGCACCACTGGTGGCAGGATCGACACCGCGCCTCTGGCAAGCGCGCGATGCAGGGCCTTCGGCGTGCCCGGCGCGGCTTTGCCCGAGGCGATGATGTTCAGGAATTCCGTGTTGATCGGGTGCGGTTCGAAATCGGGCAGAAGTTCCTCCATCATGGTCAGGAAGTCCGCTTCCGAAGCGGCGACTTGGGTTACGCCATAAAGCGCGGCAACCGGTGCGCCTTCCTCGAAGAAGCGGGTCTGGTCAGCTGGAGATAGAGGCCTGACGAATGTGTGATAGGCCTTCATGAAGCCATATGCCGCTGTCGCATGGACCCAGTTGAGCAGTTCGGGTTCAAGCGCCTTGTAGGGGCGACCCGCAGGTGTCGTTCCGCCCACCTTGGCGTGCATGCGGTTGACCCCGCCGATCACCTTGCGCGCCATGGATTCAGGGCCATAGACCCCGACCATCGCCGCCATCCCGGTGCGGCGTGAACGGCCGATGGGATCGACCGGATAGACCGAATGCTCCCACACTCCAGTCCGGATGCGGGCATCCGCGAACTCCAGCAGCACAGCCGCGACACCGCCGACACCCATCGCGATCATGTTGCGGAACACTTTCCACTGAACGGAATCGGGCGGCACGAGCGATGGCTCACCAGCCGGATGGCGGTAGTCGACGGTCCACTCGCGCTTTGCGGCAGCTCTGGCGCGCTCTTCCACCGTGGAATCGAATTGACCGTCTTCGGGATCACGTAGCGCCATTATTCGAACTCACTGAACCTATCACATGATATACGGCGTATCATCCGATAGGTTTCCCCGCAAGCGCTTAGCGGCTATGTACGGTGTGATGATCGACAGCCTGCTTTCCGCCGCCGTAACCACCCACGATGCGCCAGCCTTGCCCGAAACGACACGCGAACGCATCCTGCGGGTGGGCATGGCCTGTTTTGCGCAGGAGGGCTTCGCCGGGGCAACCACGCGCATGATCGCCAGTGCGGCGGGTGTGACGCTGCCGGTTATCGCGTATCACTTCGGCAACAAGGATGGCCTGCACCTCGCCTGCGCCGAAGAGATCGTGGAGCAGCACCGCCGGCGCCTGCTGCCCGTTGCAGCGGCTGCGCGCTGTGCCGCTGATGACGGAAGCCTGACCGGCGATCAGGCGCGCGTCTGGCTTGAAAAGATCCTCGCCGCGCTTGTCGCGGCCATCACCGCCGACGACGAGCAGCGGCTGGCTACCGATTTCGTCCTGCGTGAACTCAGCGAGCAGGGGCCGGGCTACCACCTTCTTTACGAGGAGCTGTGGAAGCCGGGCATGGAATTGGTGGCAGAGCTGATTGCCATCGCGCGCGGCAAGGGAGCCGCCGACCAGAGCGATCGGGTGGGCGCGATGATGCTGCTTGCTTCGTTGTCCTCGCTTACTCGTGACGAGCCGGTGGCCAGCGCCTTCCTTGGCGGGAGCGCGTCCGAAGACCCGCACAAGACGCTTATCGGTGAATGCGCTCTGCGTATGCTTTCAGGACTTATTGCCTCGTAACACGCCTTGCAGGTCTATCCCCCGCTTGTTATCAAGCTTGATAAACAAGTGACAGGAAGAGTGGAATGGACCTGGACTGGACGGCTGAGGATCTGGCTTTCGCTGCGCAGGCGCGCGAATTCTTCGAAAGCGAACTGACGCCCGAACTGCGCGATGCCGGCCGCTTGATGACCAGCGTCTACGGCGATCATGACCTTGGCATGGAATGGCAGGCCAAGCTGCATGCCAAGGGTTGGGCAGCCCCGCACTGGCAGGTCGAACACGGTGGTCAGGACTGGACAGACGCGCAGCATTACCTGTTCGAGCGCGAGCGCATCCTGGCGGGCGCGCCGCCGGTCTCGCCCATGGGCATCCACATGGTAGCCTACGTCATCCAGGCTTACGGTACACCAGAGCAGAAGGCGTTTTTTCTGCCACGCATCCTGTCGGGCGAAGTGTTCTTCTGCCAGGGCTACAGCGAACCACAGTCCGGCTCGGACCTCGCCTCGCTGCAGATGCGCGCCGATTCCGATGGCGATGATCTCGTCCTCAACGGCTCCAAGATCTGGACAACCCACGCGCAGCAGGCGAACTGGATGTTCTGCCTCGTGCGTACCACGCGCGGGCTTCGCCCCCAGCAGGGCATCACCTTCCTGCTGGTCGACATGACCACACCTGGCGTGCTTGTCCGCCCGCTGGTCATGACATCGGGTGAGACGGTGCAGAACCAGGTGTTCTTCACAGACGTGCGCGTGCCGAAGTCCAACGTCATCGGCGCGATCGACGATGGCTGGACGGTAGCGAAGTACCTGCTCGAATTCGAGCGTGGTGCGCGTGGCTATTCCGCGGGTCTCAAGGTTCGAGCCGAGGCGCTGCGCGAGCATGCGCGCACCACGCCCACGCCGGAGGGCATGCTTCTCGACGACGAGGTGTTCGCCTCGCGCCTCGCGCGCCTGATGATGAAGCTCGACGTGCTTGAAGTGCTGGAATTCAAGCTGCTTGCAGGTGCGCGGGACGATGGTTCGGTCGGCGCCCTTTCCTCGATGATGAAGGTGCTGGGCACCGAGCTTGCGACCGAGATGACCGAACTCGTCTATCGAGCCGCGGGTACCACCGGCACGGTCTACCAGCCACACGTTACCCGGCCCGGCGGCGCGGTGCCCAACTACACGCCGCCCGACGATGGCGGCAGCATCGGCGATGTGTGGCAGGCCCTTGCGCCCTTGCGCTATTTCAACGAACGTGCGGGGCCGATCTACGCCGGCTCGAACGAGATCCAGCGCAACATTCTCGCTAAGCGCGTGCTCGGTCTCTGACCCTGTCGGACACAAAAAGGGCCCCGGTACCAGCACGGTACCGGGGCCCTTTTTTGTCCTGGTTGCGGCTCAGGCGACCTTCAGTTTGCGATACCGCCTGGTGTGCGCGTCGGCATCGCCAAACTGGTTTTCGATCGCGGTCGTACGGCGGAAATAATGGCCGACGCGCAGTTCTTCGGTGAGGCCCATGCCGCCGTGCAATTGCACCGCCTGCTGTCCGATGTAGCGTGCCGCTTCACCGACCTGGGCCTTCGCGGCGGAAACCGCTGCTGGATCGTTGCCGCGCAGAGCGGCAAGAATTGCTGCAGCGGCGCTCTGCTCAAGCTGGATGCGCATGTCGACCATGCGATGCTGCAGCACCTGGAACGAGGCCAGGGCCTGTCCGAACTGCTTGCGCTGCTTCGTGTATTCGACGGTGTCATCAAGCAGCGTACGCATCAGGCCAACACCCTCGGCACAAACGGCCGCAGTGCCGGCATCAACTGCCGCTGCGATGGCAGCCGCTGCACCATCGCCTGCAGCAATCAGCGTCGCCGCCGTGCCGTCGAGCAGCAGATCGGCGGCAGGATGATCATCGATCAGGCGGTAATCCCGGGCGGGTACGTCACCATCGATGCGGAAGACGCCAAGCCCTTGCGGCGTCCGCGCCGTCACCAGCACGGTGTCCGCCTGCGCAGCCCAGCGCACCGCGCGCTTGGTACCGGTCAGCCGCCATACGTCGCCGTCCAGGGTTGCTTCGGTCAGCACCGAAAGTGCATCCCCACGGCTCTGCGCCTCTTCCCAGCCGAGCACCACGACCTTGCCGGCCGCAAGCGCCGTGCCGAGTTCGTCCTGTCCGCCGAGGCGCTCTAGCAGCGTGCCGACCGTCACTGCAGCCTCGATATAGGGCGTTGCCGCCAAGGCGCCGCCAAGCGCTTCGGCCACCACCATATGCGCCTGCGATCCATGGCCGAATCCGCCCCAGGCCTCGGGCAAGCCCGCACCGGCAAGGCCCAGCGCACCCTGCATCTCGTCCCAGAAGGCCCGCATTGCCGCCCCGCCACGCATCTCGCGCCGACGGTCAAAGGGCAGGTACTGCTTCAGCCAGCCAGACACGCTGTCGGCCAGCATGCGCAGGTCTTCGTCGAGTTCGAGATTCACCGAGCGTTCTCCCAAGGGTCGTTTATCAGTTCTGATAACGAGCCTTTTCAGAGAAGCAAGCCGCGCATGAGTGTTTCGACCGTATGCTCGCGATAACGTTCGTGCAGCGCCTGGTCGGCGCTCGGCAGACCGCCAAAAACCGCCGATAAGGTGAAGCGGTTGGAATAGAGACCGTCGGCAGATCCGATAGTGTTGAAATAGAACAGCTTGGGGTCGACGTCGCGGAATTCTCCCGCCGCGATCCCTTCAGCGATGATCCGGGCCTGGGCGGCGGCGATCGGGATCAGCAGTTCATCGGCGATGTGCTGCACGCGTTGCGGATCGGCTTCGCGCACCATCACCTGGATCAGGCGGTTGAGGTACGGGATCTGGTAATAGGTATCGAGGATGCCGCGCAGGTGCACCCGCATGCGCTCGGTGGGGGTTACATTGAGCGCGAACAGCCGGTCCAGTTGGCGGATGCGGCGATAGACGTCGCGATCCAGCAGCGCGAGTAATAGCCCTTCCTTGCTGCCAAAAAAGTAGCGGATCATCGCGTGGTTCACGCCCGCGCGCTGCGCAATGTCGACGATCCCTATCTCGATCGTGTCGAGTTCACGCATCAGCGCGCTGGTGGCATCGAGCAGCGCCTCCCGACTGTTTTCCCGCGATCCGCGTCCCGCGTTGGCGGGAAGGGGGGAAGGGTCTGCGCGATCGCTTTTGCTCATGACCCGGTTTGATCGCGCAAAGCGGCACTTGGCAAGCCTTTGCCGCGCCTGTCTGGCAAAAATGCCACACGTTTATGTTTGTTCGTTATCATGATTGATAACTACCTATCACATGATAAAAGCGCGCCGAAAGAGGTTTCAAGGGAGAGAACAAATGTCCTTCACCAAGACGCACCTGCTCTGCGCGCTTCTCGCCGGGTCCGCTCTGGCCACGCCAGTTCTTGCTCAGGCTCAGTCCACGCCTCAGGCCGATCAGGCCGATGCCGGCGATACGCAGGAAATCATCGTCACGGCACAGCGGCGCGAACAATCGTTGAGCGAAGTTCCGGTTTCGATCCAGGCATTCGGCAGCGAATCGCTCAAGAACCTACGCGTTACCTCGACCGAAGACCTGCCGTCGGTGGCGCCGTCGCTGAACATTTCGCGCGGGTATCAAGGCGTGCCGATCTACACGCTGCGCGGCGTCGGCTTCAACACGATCAACCTGTCGGCCACGTCGACCGTCGGCACCTATCTCGACGAAGTGGCACTCGCCTACCCGTTCATGAATTCGGGCCCCGTCTACGATCTCGAACGCGTCGAAGTGCTGAAGGGGCCGCAGGGCACGCTCTATGGCCGCAACACCACTGCGGGTCTGGTCAACTTCATCACCGCCAAGCCAAAAGATACGCTTCAGGCAGGGCTGACGGTCGAGGCTGGCAACTTCAAGACCTTCAATTCGGAAGGTTTCATCAACCTGCCGCTGGGCGAAAGCACTGCCCTGCGTGCCGCCTTCCGTACCGAGGACAGCTGGGATGGCTGGCAGAAGAGCGCCAGCCGTGACGAAACGCTGGGCGAAAATCACCGCTATGGCGGGCGCCTCACGCTGACGATCCGTCCCGTTGACGGCATGAAGATCGAACTCGCCGCAAACGGCTGGATCAACAAGTCGGATGCGCTAGCCGGGCAGGCTGTCGGCTTCACGCCGAATACCGATCCAGCCAATGGCACCTTGTTCAGTGCGTTCAATGCCGCGGGCGTCGCCGATTACGTCGCAGCCAACAAGAACAAGTGGGACCAGGACCATGCCGACTGGGCGCCGCTTTCGCAGCGCGGCCCCGACATCGGTCGCGGCGCCGGCATCAGCGATCCGCTGCGCGAGGACGACTGGTTCATCGGCTTCCGCGGCCTGCTCGAATTCGAGATCACCCCTGACGTCACGTTCGTCGCGCTCACCGGCTACAATAAGGTCAAGCGCAAGGCGACGTTCGACTGGTCCGGCGCGCCCTACGAGATCCTGATCCAGAAGGCCGAGGGCGAGGCGCGATCGATCAGCCAGGAAGTGCGCTTCCAGGGCAAGACGGGACCCGCGCAGTGGACAATTGGCGGGTACTTCTCGAACGACAAGGTGACTGACAACAACCGCACCCTGCTCGGCCAGAACGCCAACGTCGGGGCGGTACGCGGATTGATTTTCGGCCTTGGCCTGCTCAACTCGCCGTTCAATTCGCCCGGCTACACTGCTGCCGATGTTGCGACCTCGTTCCGCACCTACCGTGATACGGCCGATTTCGACGTCGAGACCAAGAGCGTGTTCGCCAGCGCCGACTGGACGCTGACGCCCAGCCTGACGCTGACCACCGGCATCCGCTATACCCGCGATACGCAGGACTACGCCGGCTGCTCGCGTGACTTCAACGGTTCGATGCAGCCCAACGTCAATCTGTTCAACCGCGCGTTCTTCTACCAGGTCTACGGTGCCTTCACCGCGCCGATCGGCGTCAACCAGTGCAACACCTTCGATCCGGCGACCGGAACGTTCGGCATCGTCAAGTCGAAGCTCGATGAGGACAACGTGGCCTGGCGCCTCGCGCTTGGCTGGGAAGTCACTCCGGATGCGCACCTCTTTGCGTCGGTTTCGCGCGGCTACAAGTCGGGTTCGACACCGGTCAATGCGGCCAACATTTCAACGCAGAACGGTCCGGCGCGGCAGGAAAAGCTGACGTCCTACGAACTCGGCGCAAAGGTCTCGCTCGCCAACCGGGCCGTGAACATCAACCTGACCGGGTTCTACTACGATTACGGCGACAAGCAGCTCGCGGTCTATTTCGCGGACCCGATCTACACGACGCTACTGCGGCTCGACAACATTCCGAAGTCGCGCGCTTACGGCCTCGACGGCGACATGAGCGTGAACATCGGGCAGCATCTCAACGTCGCGCTCGCCGCGACATTGCTCAAGACCGAGATCCAGGGCTACGTCGGCATCGACGCGGCCGGTCTTCCCAAGAGCTACGATGGTGCCACTTTCCCGCTCAGCCCCAAGTTCTCGGGCGCGGCGACGGTCACTTGGGACTCGCCGATCAACGACAAGCTGGCGTTCCGCGCGATCGTCAACGGTCGCTACCAGTCGTCGGCGAAGAACACGCTCGAGGATGATCCGCAGCTCAATCTGAAGCCCTACGGCACGATCAACGCCAGCATCGGCGTCCATGATGTCGATGACAAGTGGGACCTGTCGCTGTGGGCACGCAACCTGACCAACGAATACTATTGGGTCTCGGCCGCGACCAACGCCAACCTTGCGGTGCGCTTCCCCGGCCATAGCCGTACCTGGGGTGTCACGCTGCGGACCCTGTTCAAGTAAGCCGCAACATCTTGCGGTAAATGACGGAAGAATAAGGAAAGGGAGGCTTGGGAATGCAGCGCCGCGAGGTCGATGCCGTTGTTGTCGGAGCCGGATTCGCCGGCATGTACATGAGCTATCTGCTGCGGCAGGCAGGCTACGATGTGCAAGGCATCGAGGCGGCGGCCGACGTCGGGGGGACGTGGTACTGGAACCGCTACCCCGGTGCGCGTTGCGACATTCCCAGCCTTCTCTACCAGTATAGCTGGAACGAGGAGATCCGCACCTCCTGGAACTGGAGCGAGAAGTACGCGACCCAGCCCGAGATCCTTGCCTACGCCAACCATTGTGCGGACATCCTCGACATCCGCCCGCTGTACCGGTTCAAGACGCGGGTCACTGCCGCACACTGGGATGAGGCGGCGGACCGCTGGCTGGTGGACACGGACAAGGGCGAGGCCCTTTCGGCCCGGTTCGTCATCATGGCGACGGGCGCGCTGTCCGTGCCAAAGGAACCTGACTTCCCCGGCCTCGACAGCTTCAAGGGTCCCCAACTTATTACCGGCCGCTGGCCGCACGATCCGGTCGACTTTGCCGGAAAGCGGGTTGCCGTTGTCGGCACCGGCAGTTCGGCCATCCAGTCGCTGCCGCACATCGCGGCGGCCGCCAGCCAGGTCTACGTGTTCCAGCGCACGCCCAATTTCAGCCTGCCTGCGCTCAATTCCCCGATCTCTGCCGACGAGCGCGAGGCGTTCGAAGCGGCTTGGCCGCTATACAAGCAGGCGATCGATACGGGCGAGGCCGGCGTCGAACTGCTGCCCGAAGACTGGGACCCGACCGACGAGGAACTCGCCGAACACGTGAAGATCCTGTGGAACGGCGGCGGCCTTGTCTCGACGGTGCAGATCCCGCGCCTGACCAAGGACGAACGTATTAACGATGCCGCCTGCGACTTCGTGCGCAGCCAGATCCGCGCGCTCGTCAAGGATCCTGTGACAGCCGAGAAGCTCTGTCCGACAAGCTTCCCGATCTCGACCAAGCGCGCCTGCGTCGATACCGATTACTACGTCACCTACAACCGCGACAACGTCACCCTCGTCGACCTGAACGAAGGCGCGATCGAGGAGGTCACCACGCGCGGTATCCGCACGGCCAAGGCGGAATACGAAGTCGACATGATTGTCTGGGCGCTCGGCTTCGATGCCATGACAGGTGCGCTCACCCGCGTCGACATTCGTGGCGAGGAGGGCAGGGCGCTCAAGGATGCGTGGTATGCAGGCCCCGCGATGTGGATGGGCATGATGGTCGCGGGCTTCCCGAACCTTTTCACGATCACCGGACCCGGCAGCCCCTCGGTGCTGATGAACGTCATCCTTGCCGGAGAACACAACGTCGAATTCGTGCATGCCGTGGTAGAACACATGCGCAGCCAGGGACATGCTCGTGTCGCCGCCGACGAAGCAGCGCAGGATGCCTGGGTCGATCACGTCCGGCGCGAGGCGGAGGGCACGCTCTTTCCGCGCGCCAACTCATGGTACATGGGGGCCAATATTCCCGGGAAACCGCGGGTCATGCTTCCCTATGTCGGCACCGACTACAAAAAGCGCCTGAATGCCATACTTGAAGAGGGTTTTCCGGGCCTTCGCTTTTCGACCTGACGTTCAAAGGACACGAAGCTTGCAGCGCGGCCTTCGGGATGCTTGACCGGCGTCAAACGAAAGGGAGACGTCGCCGATGGCATCGCCAATCCGCCTGCACGGCTATTTCCGCTCGAGCGCGTCCTGGCGCGTGCGCATCGCACTCGCGCTGAAAGGCCTATCGTGGGAGACCATCCCCCACTCGCTCGTCGATGGCGAACAGCGCGATCCAGGCTTCCTTGCGCTCAATCCGCAGGGCCTGGTCCCCGCACTCGAGATAGATGGACTGGTTCTCACCCAAAGCCTGGCGATCTGCGAATACCTTGACGAGACCCATCCACAGCCTCCCTTGCTGCCACCCGACGCGGCCGGACGGGCACGGGCGCGGGCGCTGGCCCAGGCGATCGCATGCGATCTTCACCCGGTGCAGAACCTGCGCGTGCTCCAACGCATTCGCGCGATTGCCGGGAATGCCGATGCAGGGACGATCTGGGCCCGCGAAACCTGCGACCAGGGGCTCGATGCCTTTGCCGAGTTGGTCGGGGAAGGCGCGGGCGCGTTCTGCCTGGGCGACGCGCCGGGCCTTGCCGATCTGATCCTCGTCCCCCAGCTTGCCAACGCCCGTCGCTTTGGCTGTGACATGCGTTGGCCGCGCTTGCTGGCGATCGAGGAGGCGTGCCTTTCCCTCTCGGCGTTCGCGTCGACTGCGCCCGGTGCCGTTGAGCAGGGTTGAGTCGCCAATCCCGCAGGTGCGAAGCGCCAGCCAAAAAATGTCCGATCACTCAAGAAGACCCGAACCGGTTTCTTTAATTGTCTTGCCGGACAATCGGTTGGCGAGGTCGCTTCGTTGTGGAGAAATTTACCACTTCCGGTCCCTGCACATTTGTACAACGAACATTGGCAGGGAACGGAACGGTGGCAGTAAATAACGACTGTCTCCCGTAAAGGCAGGTGTCGCGCTTGCCGGATCAACCAGCGCCGCGCCCTTCGGGAAAATCCCGACCAAGCGTGGAGAAATGCGCCAGATGAGCCTGACGATCCGCACCCGCAACTCCACGATAACCGTTACCACGCCCTCAGGGTATCCGATCGGCACCGCCGCCCAGCCCAACAGGGCGAACGACACCGCACTCGATGACGCGGCATTCCACCTGCGTGAAGCGCTGGTCCATCTGGACCTGACCGAGAACCTGATCGCGGCAGCCTATGTCGATCAGGCACTCTCGATGCTGCGAGGGCACCGCGTTTCTCGCGCCAGCGAAGCCTGAGCGGTCCGGCTTGGTTCGCTGCGGGGTCAGGCGGCGCGCAAAGCGATAGCTACGCGACCTTCGAGTTGAACGGTGAAGTCCGCATTGCCTGCACCGTCGGCGACCAGCTCTTGCTCCAATGCACCTTCCAGCACATAGCGCCGACCCGGTTCCAGCTGGGAAAGTCCAATTCGCCGCGGGCCGGCGTCGGCGCCTTGCACCAGCGTCGCTTCCAGATCGGTTCCGTCGCTCCAGGCGCGCGCGACCAGTACCGCCGGGTATTCCAGCGTTTCGATCATCGGCCCGGCGAGCGCTGCCTTGGCCGGCCCCTCGGTAAAGGTGCGGCGGAAGTCGCCGGTTTCCATCAGCAGGCCCATGATCGCGGTGGCGTTGCTGATGTTGGATCCCTTGTTGAAGCGAAGGACGCCGTCGCGCACCTCCGGATCGCAATCGTGGAACAGCCCGGCTTTTGCCGCATGTGCGATCCGCGCATCGCCGAACTCGCGCGCCGACACAAGGTACGTGCCATAGGCGCCGACATGCCCGGTACCGTACTTGCCGGCATCCAGCCCTTCGCCGGGCATCACCATGCGTGGACCGGCCGCTTCCTCGACGATAATGGGCTCGATTTCCTCGCGGGCGATGGCCCATAGCTGGCGGGCACGCTGGGGCAGGAAGGCGCTTTCGAAGAAGGCATAGCCTGCCTCCCCGACGGGGAAGGGCACCGGCATCCCGGTCCACTGCGAACGCAGGCCGACGATCGAGCCCGAGCTATCAGTGAACTCCTCGTCGATGCCGCGCAGCCAGTCGGTCATGTGCCGGTCCACGAGCCGCGATCCGGTGACCGCGTCGTGGGTGACCAGGCTCAGCATCCCGTAGTGGTTGCAGATCGGATAGAGCCAGTTGGGTTCGCAGGCGAAGATGCCGAACTTGGCGACGGCGTAGTTCCGATCCACCGAGGCGTTGAGGCTACCGAAATCGTGTTTCCAGGCCTTGCTGTCGTTCAGCCGGAACGTCAGGCTGCCCGGCTCGAGATAGCGCCGGTCGCCGGTCGCGAGCGTATAGCCGCCGACATGGGCGCCGAACCAGCCGGTCAACATGATGTTGTCCTTGGCTGCCGGGTCCCAATCGGTGAAGTTGAAGTGGCCCCAGCAGCTCTCCAGCACCCAGTAGTCCCACACCTTCTTCTCGAGGTACTTCTCGATCAGGTTCCGCTGGGCAAGGCCCATGTAGCCACGGAAATTGGGGACGTAGGCGGTCTGCGCAATCGCCAGCGCGAAGCCCATGTGGTTGATCTGGTAGCGCAGCGCGGCAGGCTGGAACTGGTCGATCACGGTGAAGCCGCCGAACTCGCCCACCGGCTGCAGCGCGCGGTCGAGCAGATAGCGCAAGCCTGCAAGCTGCTCGTCGTCCATCTCGCGCTTTGCCGGATCGGGCTCGCGCGCCGATTGCTGCGTCACGTCCATGAACGCGCGCGGCAGGAATGCCTCGCGTGCCTTCGCCTTTTCGAGCCCTGCGGCATGCGCCCTGCGATTGTTGCGGGCGAAGGCAAGGATGATAGCGCCCGCTGCCAGCGGTGCGGCAATCGGTGCGCCGGCCCAGGTCGTCTCGCCTGCCATCGCGCTGGCCAGGATCGCGCTGCCAAGCCAGACGGTCGCCGGCGCGATCACGGCGCCAGCCCAGAACCAGGCGACGAGCGAGGCCACGAATATTACTGCCGTCAACGCGAACAGCAGCATCGCCCAACCCCCTACAGCGAGGAAGCCGCCACCCGGCACGATCAGGCCGATACCGGCCGCCTGAAGCGCCGGGCTCGATCCCAGCAGTGTCGGGGCAAGGCCGAGCGCGCACATGCCGAGGTAGATCGTCCAGGTTCGCCGCTGGCGCGCTGCGGTCACCGGTCCCTTGCGGCCACGGTGTGGCGAAAGCCCGGGAATGTCGCGGGAAAGGGGTATCGTGGCCATCAGTTCCTCCAGCCCAGCGGGGCGCAGATGTTCTTGTGAATAAGGGCAATGATCGCGGGATCGGTCGCGGACGCGGAGGCCGGAAGGGGGGCGGAAGCCACGGCCGGTCCCGCCAGCGCGGCGAGCACCAGCGCCTCCACCGCGAGAACAGGGTGCGACAACAGGCCATGGCGCCGCGACGCGGCCGCACGCTTCGGCGCGGGTGTCACCGTTGCAAGGCTCCACGCGACGGCGGCGTCCTTGCGCTCGGTGCGGGCAAAGCCCAACGCGCGCATCATGGCCCGCAGCGGTGCGAGCAGGCGTATCAACAGGAAAACCGCGAAAGCACAGCAGGCCATCGGCGCATCCATCTCCATGAGCTATTTTCTGGTCAAGCTATCCTAGAAAATGGATGCCGTCCAGCCCGTGGTTGCGATGCCGTCGCGTCTGTCGGTCAGGCCGGTGCGCTGCCCGGCGCCAGCCGGTCGGTGATGATCCGGTCGCGCGCGGCGCGCACGTCGCCCGCCGCGATCTGCACTTCGAGCCGCTCCCGGTCGTTGTTGCGATACCGGTCCTCGGCCTTGTTGATCGCTTCTTGGCTCAGCCCAAGCGTGTCGAGCGCCGAACGGGACATCAGCACGGCCGATTCCATCACTTCACGCACCACCAGCGTGGTCGGGGCATCGCGCAGCTTTACCATGGCGCGACGATCGAACGCCCGCACGAAGATGGCTGCGTCAGGAAAGGTTTCGTGTACCGCTTCGATCAGGTCGGGCGAAAGCTGATCGCCATCCAGGCAGAACAGGATGACCTCCGCCTCCGCCGCCCCGGCCTGACGCAACATGTCGATGCGCGTGCCATCGCCGAAATAGACCTTGGCGCCGAACTGTCCGGCAACGTCGATCATTTCCACGTCGGTGTCGATTAGTGTCACGTCGATCCCGCTCGCCAGCATCATCTGGCCGACTGTCTGGCCGAAGCGGCCATAGCCCACGATAAGCGCGCCGGCGCGCTCGCCGGTGGGGCCTTCGCGAACCTCGGCAGCGCCTGCCGGGGCCTCGCGGAAGCGTGCCGTGGCCATCATCAGGAATGGCGTCGTCGCCATCGACAGTGTCACCACCGCTCCGAAGATGCTCGCGGCCTCTGGTGCGATCAGAAGTGCGTTCTGCGCCTGTGCAAACAGCACGAAACCGAATTCGCCGCCCTGGCTGAGCAGCAAGCCCATGGCGAGCGCGGGGCGCCATCCCATCCCGAACAGGCGAGCAAGGCCGAAGATGACAACCGCCTTTACCGCGATCAACGCGAGCGCCATCGACAGGACGAAGACTGGATTGCGCGCGATCGCGCCAAGATCGAGCATCATGCCAACGGCCAGGAAGAACAGGCCGAGCAGGATCGAACGGAACGGTTCGACGTCGGCTTCCAGTTCGTGGCGATAGGGGCTGTCGGCGAGCATCACGCCGGCGATGAACGCGCCTAGCGCGGTGGAAAGCCCCAGTGCTTCCATCACCGCGGCGCTCGCCATCACCGTGAACAGCGCGGCGACCACGAACATCTCGCGTTCGCCAAGGTTGCCGATCAGGCGGAACAGCGGCCGGATCGCGAAGCGGCCCGCCAGCACGAGCCCCACAATCGCGCCGATCGTCTCCAGCCCGAGCAGCCAGCCCGGAGGTCCGCCCGCATCGGCGGGATTGCGGCTCAGCGCTGTGATGATCGTGATCAGGGGAATGATCGAAAGATCCTGAAACAGCAGGATCGAGAAGGTGCGTTCCCCAAAGCGCGTGCGCAGACGCCCCGCCGATTGCAGCATCGGCAATACCTGCGCGGTCGAGGACAGCGCGAGCGGCAGGCCCAGCGCAAATGCCGCCGGCGCGGAGAAGTCGGTGAACGCGAAGATCACGCCCGAAATGGCCAGACCACACAGGATCACCTGCAGGCCACCAAGGCCGACGATGTCCTTCTTCATCCGCCACAGCCGCGACGGATCGAGCTCCAGCCCGACAAGGAACAGCAGCAGCGTGATGCCCAGCTCGGCAAAGCCCAGCTTCTGTTCGGCCTGGCCGACAAGGCCCAGCGCCTGGGGCCCCACGACCGCGCCTGCCAGCAGGTAGCCCAGTGTGGCGCCAAGGCCCAGCCGCCGGAACACGAGCACGAAGACGAGCGCAAAGCCCAGCAGCAGGAAGCCATCGTGGAGCATTGATCCGGCTTCGTTCACTTATGGCCGCCTTTCAGTTGACCGGGCGACGATATGGCGAATGCCTGCATCGTCAAGCGTGCGTCCAATTCATGTCGAACGATAGGAATCAATTGACACCGGTGTAGGTTGCGGTGACGTATCGCCCATTCAGAAGGAGGATGCCCATGTCGATTTCCGGTACCTATGAATGCATTACAAAGAGCCCGATGGGCGAGCAGAAGTCTACCCTGACGATCACCGCCGATGGCGACAGCTTTACCGGCACCAATGCAGGCCCGATGGGTTCGGTCGACATCAGCGACGGCAAGATCGACGGCAACACGCTGACCTGGACGATGAAGCTGACCGCGCCGATGCCGATGACGCTGGAAGGCAAGGCCACCGTCGATGGCGATTCCTTCGCCGGCGAAGTGAAGGCAGGTCCCTTCGGAACCTTCCCGATGACCGGAAAGAAGGTCGGCTGACGTTTCCGTTCAAGGCGCTCCACCGTGCGTGGGGCGCCTTATCAGTGCGAGACGAACTTCGTCTTCACCCGTTTGATCGCGCCTGAAAATGCCAGCACGTTTACGCCTTCGCTGGTGATCATGCCGCGCACGAAGATCAGCCCGCCGCCCTTGCGGACAATTTCGCCCCGGGCATACAGCGGCACGTCGGCGGGTGCGCCGCTGACGAATTCCGAATTCATCGTCACCGTCACGCCGTGAACCACGTCGCCGTCCTCGGCTGCGATCATGAACAGCGCGAAGTCCGCAAAGGTCATCAGCGTTCCGCCGTGGACCATCCCGTGGCCGTTGAGGTTCTTGGTCGTCGGCAGGAAGCCGCACAGGATCTGGCCCCGTTCGTCGCGGCAGACCCTGAACGGGCCGGCCAGGCCCTCGAACGGGTCCTCGGGGAACCACTCCCACCACCCCTCGAACGGGGCGTCGGTAACCTGGCGCAGATAGCCGCCATTGAACGGGGGAGTGGGTGGCGTCGTCATGGCGATTCCGCTGCGACGGCAAGGGGCGCAGGTCAAGCGACAAAAAAGTCCCCCGGCCGCACATCGTGGCCGGGGGACAGTCGCGTCAAGCTTGTAACGTGCGGCAGGGTGTCGTTCGTCAGAACGCCGCGGTGAGCGAAAACACCACCGCTGCGCCGGCGATAGAGCCGGTGCCATCCTGCCCGCGCGAGAAGCTCGGCTGCAGGTAGGCGGCCTTTTCCTTGGTGATGTCGGTGTCGACGTAAGCGACGCCCACGGTCAGCGGGGTACCGGCAATGGCGTAGTCTGCACCGATCAGCCAATCCCAGTATTCGCCGGTCGGCGCGACCGAGGTGGCGAACGGCCCCAGGCCCTTGTTGCCCTTCGAATAGCCAATGTGGCCCTTCAGCGTCAGGCCGGTGTTGGGCACGCCCGCTGCGGCATCGCCCCACAGGTAGAGGTTGTCGTTCTTGTCGCCCGGGTTGGTATAGACACCGGCGGCGGCATCCGCGCCGGTTGCGTACCAGGCGCCTAGCGCTTCCTGTTGCGGAGCGTAGGCGACACCGGCAGTCAGCGTGACCGGGCCGGTCGTGCCCGAAACCTTGATATAGGGTTCGATGAAGTCGGTGTTGTCGAAGCCCTTGGGGTACATGTACCAGGTCGCGCCGACATCGATCGTCGCGTTGCCGACGGTCTTCTTGTAACCGGCGATCAGGTCCAGCTCCATGTTGGCGCCGCCGAAGGTGCCCCACCCGGCCAGGTTCGACCCCCAGGTGCCGACATAGAAGCCGCTTTCGTGGGCAATGGTCAGGCCGCCCTGGATGGCGAGATTGCGGTCCGACTGCGACACGCCGCGGAAGCGGTATTCGGAAACGAGGCCGACGCTGCCCGAAACGGTGATCGGCTTGGCTTCTTCGTCCTGTGCCATTGCGGGCGCGGCGAACGAGATCGACAGCAGCGCCGCGGACAGCGCGCAGAGGTTGCGGAACTTCATCTTGGAACGTCCTCCCTGACGTGGGTTTCCGTTCCACCTGCGGTCCTGGTGCGGCCTCTCTGGATGTGGAGACCATCGCCCGGGACTGTTCCTAGCTACGCACCACGCGTTGCCCTCCATTGGCTATTTCGTGACGAAACGTTGCTGTGTTCGCAAATGCAAAAAAATGCCGGACCGGCAGCCGATCGGGATCGGCGCCGGCCCGGCCAGCCAGGGTTGCCGGAAAACGGGGGTCTTTGCTTCCGGCGCACCCCGTCCGATCCGCAACGAACCGGACGGGGAACCATCAGGCCGAATGGGCCAGCGGCCTGAGGATCGGTTCGGGGCCGGTGACGTGCACCGCAGCGCCGCGCTGGCGTCGGCGCGCAAGCCATTCGCCGAGCGTTTCCGCCGTGGTGTGGTCCATCACCTTCACGCCATTGAGGTCGAGGTGCACGCCCTTGTCGGCCGGCACGCCTTCCAGCACGGCGTTGATCCGGGTGAGGCCCAGGAACGTCGCCGCGCCTTCCAGTTCGACCTTGTGGGTATCGACCATCTCGCGCTCGGCAACCTTAAGCTTGAGGTTGCGAGCGTGCGGCAGCAGTTCGAGCAGCGACAGCGCAAGGCCCACCAGCACACCGGTCAGCAGGTCAGTTGCCACCACCAGCACGAAGGTCGCGGCCCAGATTAGCGCCGGCACCACGCCGTGCGTCTTGAACAGATGGGTCGGATGCTTGAGGCTGACGAGCTTCCACCCGGTCACCACCAGCACACCGCCCAGCGCCGCCATCGGCACTTCGCGCAGCAGCCAGGGCAGCAGCGCCACGAAGCCGAGGATCCACGCACCGTGCAGGATCGTGGAAAGCCGGGTGCGGGCGCCCGCCTGCACGTTGGCCGAAGATCGCACGATCACTCCGGTCATCGGCAAAGCGCCGAACACGCCGCACAGGAAGTTGCCGATGCCCTGCGCGCGCAATTCCTTGTTGTAGTCAGTGCGCGGGCCATCGTGCATGCGATCGACCGCTGCGGCCGAAAGCAGCGTCTCGGCGCTGGCGATGAATGCGATGGCGATGGCAGACGCGATCAGCGATGGGCTCGTCAGCAGGCCCAGCACGCCCGCTTCGGGCAGGGCAAAGGCAGAGGCGATCGAATCCGGCACGGCGATCTTGGCGACCTGCAAGCCGCCGAGCCACGCCACCATGGTAGCCGCCAGCACGCCCAGCAGCGCACCCGGAACCAGCGAAAGTCTGGCGGGCTTCAGCTTGTCCCAGCCGATCATCACGCCGATGGTCAGCAGGCCGAGCATCAGCGCCAGTTCGGTCGAACGGATATCGCTCGACAGGCCAAGGATGCGTCCGGGCATCGCGGCCAGGTTTTCGATGCCGTTCGACAGCGGCTTCGCGTCGAACAGGATATGGAACTGGCCGATCACGATCAGCGCGCCGATCCCTGCAAGCATGCCGTGCACCACCGCCGGGGAAATGGCGCGGAACATGCCGCCCAGCTTGGCCACGCCCGCCACCAACTGGATGGCACCCGCGATCAGCAGGACCGGACCGAGCGCCGACAGGCCGTTGTCGCGCACGAATTCGAACACGATCACGGCAAGGCCGGCGGCAGGGCCGCTCACCTGCAGCGGCGATCCCGCGAACAGGCCGACAACGATTCCGCCGATGATCCCGGTCACCAGTCCTTTTTCGGGCGGAACCCCGGAAGCGATGGCGATGCCCATGCACAGCGGCATCGCCACAAGGAACACCACGATGGATGCGGTGAAATCGCGCGCGCCGTGCGCAAAAAGGCCGCTGCGCGGCGGGGCGTCCGCGGTTGCGGATAGCGAGGTCATTCGGCAGCCTCGGCCAGCGCGGGTTCCACGGCAAAGCGCGGCGCGGCAGGCAGCGCAACCGGCAACGTGCGGTCCTCGCGCATCACCACGAACTGGCCGCTGTCGCCATCGAGGCCCAGCACCTGGCCTGCGCTGATGTCGACGAACCAGCCATGCAGCGCCATTTCACCGCGCGCGATTGCCGCCGCCACCGATGGGTGCGTGCGCAGATGCGCGATCTGCGCCTTGATGTTTTCAAGGCTTACGGCGCGGACGCGATCATTTCCGTAAAGGTGGGGCGAACAGGTCGACACCACGTGTTCGGCTGCTGCACCGTGGCGCAGCCACGCGACCACGTTGGGCATTCCTTCGGGCGCCTCAGGGGCGGCCAGCGCCTTCATCGCGCCGCAGTCCGAATGGCCGCAGACGATGATGTCGCGCACGCCCAGCGCGACGACGGCATATTCGACGGTGGAGGACACGCCGCCGTTCATCGTCGCATAGGACGGGACCATGTTGCCTGCGTTGCGGCAGACAAACAGCTCGCCCGGCTCTGCCTGCATGATCTGTTCGGGCACGATACGCGAATCCGCGCAGCTGATCATCAGCGCCTTGGGGCTCTGGCCCTCGGTGGAAAGCTTGCCGAACAGCTCGCGGCTGTCGGGAAATACGGTCTTCTCGAAGCTGAAGACCCTGCCGATCAATTCGTTCATGTTCGCGTCTCCTATCCGTAGCGGATCAGGCGACCGCGGCGATATGCCGCGACTGCGAACAAAAGTTAATGGGTCTACCTTGCGGCTTTCGGGCCCCCGCGTAACGAAGTGTTTCGGCTGTTTCCCGAAGGCTTCAGACCACCGCGCCGGGCAGGCGGATCACCGCTGTCAGCCCGCCGCCATCGCGATTGAGCAAGTGCAGCGACCCGCGCTCCAGCTTCACAGCGCGGCGCACGATGGGCAGGCCAAGCCCCATGCCCGGCGTGTCGCGTTGGCGCGCGTTATCGAGCCGCACGAACGGCTGGAGCACATCGTCCAGCCGGCCGTCGGGGATGCCCGGGCCGTCGTCCTCGATCAGAATCACCGCATCGCGTCCTTCGCGCCGGACGGACACGCGTGCGCGCTCGCCATAATGGATCGCGTTTTCGATCAGGTTGGACAGCGCGCGCCGGATCGACACGGAGCGGGCCATGATCTCGAGCCGATCCTCCCCATCGTAGGTCGCGTCCTTGCCTTCGTCCTGTGCGCTGTCGACCAGGGTCGCCGCCATCGCCGCAAGGTCGATGCGTTCGGCGGGAATGTTGGTGCCGCCACTTTCCACGAAGGCTTGCAGGCTTGCCAGCAAGTGGCGCATCTCGGAAATGTCGCCGTCCATCTCGGCCAGCGTCGCAGGACTTAGCGACGCATTTTCTAGCCGCAGCTGCAACCGCGAAAGCGGCGTGCGCAAGTCATGGCCGATCGCCAGCATCGATTGCGTGCGGGTCTGCAGCGAACGGTGAATGCGCTGCTGCATCTGGTTGAACGCCCGGATCAGCTGGCGCACTTCCTCGGGCCCCGCTTCCTCCAACGGGCGGGGTTGGCCCGAACCGACAAGGCGAGAAGCCTCGACCAGCCGTTCGAGCGGCCGCAGCGTGAAGTGGAACAGCGCCCAGGCGAGCACTGCCAGCACCACCGTGGGCAGCAGGTACGACGCGATCCGGCCAAGGTTCAGCGTCCACGCACCGCTGGCGCTGGTCTCGAAGCGCAGCACGGTGCGGTCGGGCAGGATCATCGTGCCCGAGACGTTACCGCCGCCGGGCAGCGACTTGAGCGAGAGCTGGAGGTCGGATGGCGCAAGTTCGGGCGAATGCTCGACCACTTGTGCGCGCAGCGTCGACAGCGCGAGCGACCCGCTCGCCCGGCTGCCGTTCGGAGTCCAGGCCATCACGAAGCGCGGCGAGCTCAACGCCTGCGCAACGCCAGGCCGGTCCTTCACCGGCGTACGCTCGATTGCGCGGCTCGCCACGACCAGCGTTTCGGCGATGCGCGCGGCATCGTCCTGGCGCAGGGCGAAGGCGCTGGCGCGGTCGAACAGCAGGGTGTTGGCGGCAAAGTCGATGAGCGCGACCAGCAGCAGGATCGCAAGCAGCCGTTCGGGCAGACCGAAGCGTCGCAACAGGTTCACTCCGTGTCTGTAGCGGATTTGCGCGGCTCAGTCGCGCTCGACTTCGGCCCGCAGCATGTAGCCGACCCCCCGCACCGTCACGATCGGGGCATTGCCCCCGGCCGAGGCGAGCTTGCGACGCAGGCGGCTGACCAGCACGTCCACGCTGCGGTCCGAACTGTCGCCCAGCCGCGTGCGCGAAAGTTCGATCAGGCGCTCGCGGCCAAGTACCCGCTGCGGCTGGCCCACGAACGTGGCCAGCAGGTCGAATTCGGCGCCCGTCAGGTCGACCATAGCGCCCGATGGCGAATGCAGCTCGCGCCGTGCCAGCGACAGCGTCCAGCCGTCGAAGCGCACTTCGCCGCCGCGCCGGCCGCCGGTGCTGCCCGAGCTGTCCTCGCCCGTGCTTTCCGTCCGGCGCAACACCGCGCCGATACGGGCGAGCAGCTCGCGCGAGCTGAACGGCTTGGGCAGGTAGTCGTCCGCGCCAAGCTCGAGGCCCAGCACGCGGTCTTCTTCGCTGCCGCGCGCCGAAACGAAGATGATCGGTACGTCGCTCTGTCGGCGTAGCCGACGGAACAGCTCGATCCCGCTGGTGCCGGGCAGCATGATGTCGAGCACCACCAGATCGGCGGGCTCGGCTTCGAGCGCCACCCACATTTCGGCCCCGGTCGCGGCGGTACGCACGGCATAGCCGTGTTCGCGCAGCGCCCGCGCCGTCAGCGTACGCAGGGGGCCGTCGTCTTCGACAAGGACAATGGAAGGGGCGGTCATGCGGCTCCGATGGGCAGTGGTTGTCGAGAGAGGTGTTTAGGGGTGGGCAGGGGCGCTTTCAACCACGCCCCTGCGCCATGTCGGATCAGCGGACCTCTTCCTTGGTCACCGCCGCCTTGCGCAGAGCGAGCGCTTCGGCATGGGGATCGGGGCGTGTGCAGCCGCGGTTCTTGCTCGGATCGGGATGGCAGAACTTGCGCGGGGTGGCTTCGGCGGTCTTTGTGCCGGCACCCGGCTTGTCGAACACGGCGAGCGCGCTGCCGCAGTGCTGCGGGCGCGGGCCGCTGGGGTTACAGGCAAGGGCAGCGCCGGCCGGCGACACCGGAGCGGCGAAAGCGAGAGCGAGGGTCGAAAGCAGCATCGGAAATCTCCACCGCAGGGATTGCGATGACGACCAGCTAATGTGTCCAGCTTTTCCGGCGCTCCTCTAAGCCGTGACAAAGTATTTCCTGCGGTCGATTGCCGCCGGTTTTACGCGGCCGCCCCGTTCGAACGGGCTTGCCACTGCGATGGCGGACGTTTAACCGCTCGATTAAGCCAAGCAGACGTAGCGGAAAAGGGAGATGCGCATGACTGGTCCAAGGATGCTCGAAGGGATGCGCGTCGTCGATCTGACCTCGGTGGTGTTCGGCCCTTACGCCACGCTCACGCTCGCTGATCTCGGCGCAGAGGTGATCAAGGTCGAAGGCCCGACCGGGGACCAGTTCCGCTACGCCGGCATGCCGGTCAAGACTCGCGGGATGGGCGCGTGTCACATGAACCTCAACAAGGGCAAGCAGTCGGTCGCCCTCGATCTCAAGACCGAGGACGGCAAGGCTGGCCTCACCCGGCTGCTCGCAACCGCTGACGTGTTCATCCACAATGTCCGCGGCAAGGCGGTTGAGCGGCTCGGCTTCGGGTATGAAGCAGTCAAGGCGATCAAGCCCGACATCGTCTACGTCCACTGCGTCGGCTTTGGTTCGGGCGGCCCTTACCGAGATCTGCAGGCCTACGATGACGTTATCCAGGCCGCGACCGGCACCGTCGGCCTGCTGCCGCGCGCCGATGGCAACCCGCGCCCGCGTTACATCCCTTCGCTCATTGCCGACAAGGTCGCCGGTCTCCACGCCGCCTATGCGACGCTGGCGGCGATCGTCCACCGCCTGCGCACCGGTGACGGCCAGTTCGTCGAAGTGCCCATGTTCGAAGCGTTCAGCCATTTCATGATGCTCGAACATCTCTACGGCAAGACGTTCGTGCCGCAGCCCTATCCCGCCGGCTACCCGCGCCAGATCGATGCCGAACGCCAGCCGTTTCCCACCGCCGACGGCTGGATTTCGATCGTGCCCTACACCGACCAGTCGATCGGCCTGCTGGCGGAACTGCTCGGCGCGCCGGAACTGATCGAGGAGCCCCGCTTCGCCGATCCGCTTTCGCGCATGCAGAACATGACCGCCTTCTATGCCGAAATCGCCAGGCGCACCCCTGCGAAGACAACCCAGGAATGGTGCCGCATCTTCGCCGAGAATCAGATCCCGGCCATGCCGATCCGCGACTTTGAGGACCTCGTCGACGATCCGCACCTGCAGGCGGTCGATTTCTTCCAGCATCGCCAGCATCCCACCGAAGGTGAATACCTGCGCACCCGCGCGCCGGTCAGCTTCTCGGTCGGTCTGGACGAACCCGGTCCCGCGCCCACCATCGGCGAACACAACGACGCGTTACTGGGGAAGGGCTGATAGAAGGAGAGGGCCGGAGCGTCGCCCCGGCCCTCCAGCCTCGGATCTCAGGCCTCAGATCTCTTCCATGTCGTAGTCTTCCTTGCCCACGCCGCATTGCGGGCAATAGAAGTCGTCGGGAATATCCTCCCACCGCGTGCCGGGCGCTATGCCATCTTCGGGCAGCCCCAGCTCTTCGTCATAGACGAAGGCGCAGTAGCGGCAGCGGAACTTACGGAACGGCCGATCCGACATCGCGCCGCTCCCGTCAGTTGGCCAGCGTGAAGCGGATCGGCACCGACTTCGGCCCGCTGACGAAGCTCGATTGCGTCAGCTTCGGGGTGCCGGCCAGCGCCACCGTGTCGATCTTCGGCAGCAGCTCTTCCCACAGGATGCGCATTTCCATGCGCGCCAGGTGTTGGCCAAGGCACACGTGCGGGCCCGATCCGAACGCCACGTGCTTGTGGATCGGCCGGTCGATGCGGAACTCGAACGGAGCCTCGAACACGTCCTCGTCGCGATTGGCGCTGTGGTAGGACAGCATGATCCAGTCGCCCGCCTTCACCGGCTTTCCGCCCACTTCGGCATCGACGATCGCGGTGCGCATGAAGTGCTTGACCGGCGATGCCCACCGGATCGTTTCCTCGATGAAGCCCTGCATCGCCGAAGGTTCGGCCTTCAACTTGGCCAGCACATCGGGATTCTCGGCCAGCGCCCACATCGCCGCAGCGGTGGTGTTGGCGGTAGTGTCGTGCCCGGCGGTCGCGGCGATGATGTAATAACCCATCATCTGCCGATGGGTGAGGTAATCGTCGCCGATCTTGGCATTGGCGATCAGGCTGTTGATGCACGCTTCGGGGTTGGCGCGGAACTTCTTGGTCACCTCGCCGAAGTAGCCTTCCAGGTCCAGCATGGTCTGCTGCATCAGTTGCATCACCTGCTCGGGCGGCACTTCCTTCTTCTCGCGGTTCATGTCCGGATCGTTCGGCCCGAACAGCTCCTGCGTCAGCTTGAGCATGAACGGCTCGTCCTCTTGCGGCACGCCCAGCACGCGCATCACCACGCGCAAGGGGTACAGGAACGCCACTTCCGAAGCGAAGTCGACTTCCGGCCCCTTGGCCAGCATGTCGGCAACGAATTCGCGTGCGATCTCGCGGATCTGCTCTTCCAGCACTTTCAGCGCCTTGGGCGTGAAGGCGGGGAAGGTAAGGGCACGCAGGTCCTTGTGCTCCTGTCCGTCCACCTGCACCAGTGAGCGGATCAGGTTGCGCTCGCCACCGGTGACGAACTGGACGAAGGCATCGCCGGCCTTGTCGGTCAACGTCGCCGAACGGGCGGCGTTGTGGAACACGTCGGCGCGGCGCTCGATCTCGAGCACGTCGGCATGGCGGCTCGCAACCCAGAACGGGTCGAAGCCCTCGGGCTCGGCAATGTCGAACGGCGCATTGTGTCGCAACTCGGTAAAGGCGGCATCGAGCCGGTCGCGGTCCGCATAGGCGCGCGGATCGACGATCGTCTGGGCAATCTCGGTCTTGATGGTCACGGTTATCCACTCCCGGCTTCTGGCTTGTCGCAATTAAGATACTATATGGCCGTCCAGCAAGTTGCAAATTGTCCGCGGTCAAATTTTCTGCCATTTGGCCTCCTGACCATGACGAAAGTGCGAAAGACCCAGGCGGAACGCCGCCAGCAATCCGAGCAGGGCCTGCTCGTCGCCGCGGCAGAGGTCGTGCTCGAACACGGCTACACCGGCGCTACATTCGACCGCATCAGCGAACGGGCGGGTTATAGCCGCGGCCTCGTCACGCTGCGCTTCGGCTCGAAGGACGGGCTGGTCGCGGCGATGATCGAATTCCTCGGCAACCAGCTCGAGGAGATATATCGCGAGCGCCTCGAAACCGCGCGTTCGGGTCGCGAAAAGATGCTCGATTTCGTCGATGTGTTCATGCTGCGGCTGGAAGAGGATCGTCTCACCCGTGCCTATTTCGTGCTTCTCGCCGGCGCGCTCGGCAACCTCTTGCCTCAGGCACGCTATTTCCTTGAGCAGCATGAAAAGGTGAAGCAACTGCTCGTCGGCCTGATCCGGGAAGGCATGGCGGACGGCACGCTCAGGGCGAACATCGACCCCGAAACCGCTGCGCTGGCGCTCGGCTGCTTCCAGCTGGGCGTTGCCATCCAGCACCAGCTCGATCCGGCCATGCCGCTCGACGCGATGCGTGCGTTTGTGCGCGGCTTTGCGGGCCTTCCGCAGCCGGCAACGCCTATTTCGCCAGCGCCAGCCTGACTCCGAACGCGATGAAAACGCCGCCGGTCACCCGGTCGAGCGCCCGGATCACCGTTGGCCGTCGCAGCAGCCGCCCGGCGGGCGCGGTTGCTGCGATCAGGATGGCGAACCAGATCGCACCCAGAAGCACATGGATCATGGCGAGCAGGAAGGAAAAGGCCGCCACGCTCGCTCCGGGCGGAATGAACTGCGGCAGGAAAGTCACGTAGAATACACCGACTTTGGGGTTCATCAGGTTGGTCAGCAGGCCCTGCCGCAGCAAGCGGGCAGATTCGTTCTTAACTGTCGAGCTGGGCAGCACGGCGTCGAACGTCGAACGCGGATGCAGTACGAGCCGCGCGCCGAGATAGAACAGGTAGACCGCGCCCGCCCACTTCACCGCCGTGAAGGCCATTTTCGACGTTGCAAGCAAGGCGCCCAGGCCGACCGACACCGCCGCACCCCAGACAAGGCAGCCAAGCCCGATTCCGACCGCGGCGAAAGCTGCCGGGCGCGGCCCTGCAGCCGTCGCTGCGCGCAGGACCATGGCAGTATCGACGCCGGGCGTAACCGTCAGCAGGGACGCTGCGGCGACGAACGCGAGCAGGGCTTGCAACGTAGTCATGGCAATCCGTCTCGCTAATGATGGGTCCGGAATGCGGTTGTTGAGAGGTTATCGGCGACAACAGGTTGCCGCCAACGCCCTTGTTCGAAGCATGCCACAGGCAAGTTGACACGAACCTTGCGTATGCAAGGATACCATGCGCTTTCCTACATCAACGACGCGGCCTAGATTGCGGTCGATGATGGCAGAAAAAAATATCAAAACCAGATGCTTGATGTGACGCGAAGGCGTCGGCGCGATGGCCTGCACAATGCCTGAAGTTTTACGCCAGGACACTGTCAACTTCGTCAACTTGGTGGACTGGGAAACGCGCCGCTGGAGTTATCCATGTCGTGGAGATGACGGGTCCAACACCGTGGCAGGGTGCCGATTTGGATCCATGATCGCGGTGCTCGTGGGCCCCCACGAATTTGATTCGTGGATATCACGTCATCTATTTTTTCGGCGGGATATTCTCGCTGGCCGACCCTAACGACACGAGAACAAGACAAACGCGCTTTTTACCTGGGGAGGAAAATCATGCGCACCATGCTACTGGCATCGACCGCTCTTATCATGTCATCCGTGTCGGCTCATGCCGCACAGGCGCAGGCCCAGCCTGCTGCCGGTCCTGAAGCATCTGCCACGGCCGATAGCGGCATCGGCGAAATCATCGTCACCGCGCAGCGTCGCGAGGAATCGCTGCAGAAGGCCGGCCTTGCGATCGACGCGGTGAAGGGCAGCGATCTGCTCGAACGCGGCATAGCCAATGCCGGCGAAATGACCAAGGCGGTGCCATCGCTTTCGATCCCGCTGCCGGGCGGCAACGTCGCTTCGATCTTCATCCGCGGCGTCGGCAACATCACCACCAGCAGCTACAACGATCCTGCCGTGACGCCCAGCTACGATGGTGTCGTGCTGGGTCGCGGCGGCGGTCTTCTTGGCGCGGCCTTTTACGATCTGTCGCGCGTCGAAGTGCTCAAGGGGCCGCAGGGCATCCTGTACGGACGCAACGCCACGGGCGGTGCGGTGAACATCATTCCGGCGCGCCCCGAAATCGGCAAGAATGCGATGGGCTTCAATGTCGCGTTCGGCAACTACGACGCGGTTGACGCCGATGCGCACGTGAACCTTGGCGTCAGCGAAAACAGCGCCCTGCGTCTTGGCGCCGCCTATTCGACCCGTGACGGCTACAACCGCGATGGTACCGACGACGTCAAGCGCGGTTCGCTTCGTGCGCAGTTCCTGGTCGAGCCCTCGAGCGATCTTTCGATCCGCGTTGGCGCCGATTATACCCATCTGGGCGGACGGGGCGCCGGCGGCACCTACATCGGCGGCTTCATCCCCGGGGCATCTGGCTACACATTCGTGCCTTCGGGCCTGGATTCGAGCGAGGGCTTCAACACCCCGACTGCGAATGCCTTTCGCCAGCAGAACCTCGGCGCTCCGGCGTTTGGCTTCCTTTCGGCGATGAACCGCGATCAGAGCCAGGACAGCACGTACTGGGGCGTGAACGCAGAAATCAACTGGAAGACGTCGCTGGGCAAGGTGACCGTGATCCCGGCTTATCGCGAGAGCGTAGACCACAGCTTCTTCTACGGTCCTGCGTTCAACATCGCCAACACCAATGAAAAGGCCAAGCAAGCCAGCCTCGAAGCGCGTCTCTCCGGCAGCGCTGGCATGTTCGACTACGTGCTGGGCGCATTCTACTACAACGAGAAGATCAACGCGCTCAACCAATACAACCAGGAATTCGTCCTTCCGCTGCAGACATACAAGCAGAAGACTGAAAGCTATGCCGCGTTCGGCCAGCTGACGGCCCACGTGACCGACAGCTTCCGTCTGATCGGTGGTGCGCGATATACGCACGACAAGAAGTCGATCGATGGACTGATCAACAACTTCATCACCTTCTGCGGCGGTCTGCCCCCCGCTTTGCTCACCCCGCCGGCGTCGTTCGGCGCGGGGTGCGCGGTGCCGGGCAACATGCCCCATTTCCCAAACTTCCTGACCACGGGCGATACCATCAACTGGCTGGTCTCCAACGGCTGGATTGCCGCGAACAGCACAGACCAGCCCGGCTATCAGGTGTTCCCGCTGAACAACGGCGTGGGTGCAATCCTCAAGACCTATAACCCGGTGGTCGATACCCAAGGCTATTCGCGCGTGACGTGGAAGGCTTCGGCCGAATACGATGTGACACCAGACAACCTGCTCTATGCCACGGTGGAAACCGGCTACCGCGCGGGCGGCCTGCAGATGACCGAGAGCAAGACCACCTACAAGCCCGAATTCATCACCGCCTACACCATCGGCTCGAAGAACCGCTTCTTCAACAACCGGGTGCAGCTGAACCTTGAAGGCTTCATCTGGAAGTATCGCGACCAGCAGATCACCTACTTCACGGTAGACACGTCGGGCACGTTGATCAGTTCGAACGAAAACGCGGGCAGGGCGACGATCAAGGGCTTCGACGTCGACCTGGTGGTCAAGCCGATGGCGACGACGACGCTGAGCGCCAAGGTCCAGTACCTCGACAGCAAGTACGACGACCTGCACCTGTTCACTGCTGCTCCGCGTGACAACTTCGGCTGCCCGTTCACCCTAACGGGGGCAGTTGCCGGCGGTGCGCCGGTGAAAGACTTCAACTGCTCGGGCAATCCGTTGCTGTTCAGCCCGAAGTGGACGGTCAATCTTGGCGCCGAACAAGTCGTTCCGCTAAGCGATGCGCTTGAACTGGTCGCCAACGTGGATACGGCCTGGCGCGACAGCCAGTGGGGGGCGTTCGAATACCTCGATTTCGAACGGATCCCTGCATACTGGACGACCGATGCTTCGTTGACCCTGCGCAAGCCGGGTGGAGCATGGTCGCTCACCGGCTACGTGCGCAACATCGAGAACAAGCGCCGTAATCTCGCACCGCAGGCGTCGCCGCTTGGCGTTGCGGTGGGGCACTTCTCGGCGCCGCGGACCTACGGTCTGCGCCTTTCGGGCAACTTCTGAGGTTCCGGCCGGACGAACAAGGGGGCCACTGGAAAGACGGCTTCGACGGGCTCTGGCTCGATCGCGGTCCGCTCGAAAGTGGCCACCACTTTCTGTAAGCCGGCTCGGCGGCCGCCGCGTTCCTCACGGATCTGGCAGCGGCGACGGTCAACCGCGCACATTTTGGGCATGACGCACTCCCTGCTACTACACCTCCAACGCGCCCGCGGGAGATTGAGGCGCTGCGGAGATGGCAATGCGTTTCGGAAGGCTTGACCTTAACCTTCTCGTCGCTCTCGACGCGCTTCTGGCCGAGCGCAGTGTCAGCCTTGCGGCAGAGCGGCTCTGCCTCTCGCAATCAGCGACATCGAGCGCGCTTGGACGACTGCGCGAATATTTCGGCGACGAATTGCTCGTCGTGAAGGGCCGCAGCATGATCCTGACAGCGCGTGCCGAACAGCTGATCGATCCGGTGCGGGCCGTGCTCGAGCAGATCCGTACGACGGTGTCGGTCGCACCCCCGTTCGATCCGGCGACGGCGGATCGGGTGATCCGGATCATGGCGTCCGACTATTCGACCGAAGTGCTGCTGGCCGGCGTCCTGGCGGAACTCGAGCGCGTTGCACCGGGCATTCGCTTCGAAATCCAGCCGATGAACGATGCTCCGGGCGAAGCGATCGATCGCGGCTACATCGATCTTTTGCTGACGCTGGACTACGCGATTTCTCCTGACCACCCCAGCCGCGTGCTGTTCGAGGACGATTTCGTGGTGGTGGGCGATCGCGGCAATCCTGCGCTGGCAGGTGAAATGACGCGGGATGTCTATTTCAGCCTCGGCCATGTGACCCCACGGTTCGGCAAGTCGCGGGTCCCGGCCTTCGAGGACTGGTTCGTTCGCAGACAGAAGCTGCAGCGGCGCGTGGAAGTCGTCGCGCCGACCTTCATGTCGTTGCCAGGGCTGATCGTCGGCACCACGCGGGTTGCCACGATGCACCGGCGAATGGCCGAGATCGTCGTCTGGTCGCATCCCGTCGTCACGCGCGAGATTCCGTTCGACATTCCCTCCATTCGCGAATGCATCCAGTGGAACATTACGAACAATAACGACCGCTGCTTGCAGTGGATCGTCGAAAGGTTCGTGGCTGCAGGAACCTCCGATAGTGGCGCGACAAACAACGTGGTGTCTATTGCAGGGCACCTTTCGATGGATCGGACGGTGATAGATGCGGACTTCCGGAAGGATCACGGCGAGTAACGGGGGGAGGGCGACGTGATGGTGCGCCGCCGCTCGATGCAATGATCGAAAGCTAGTGAGAGGTCATTCCTGAGCGGGGGAGGGGAGTGGGCCAGCCAGTTGGACTGTCCCGCTGAAGCCCCGTTCAGCGGTCATCCCACAGGTTCAGATCGGGCGCGCCAGGATGACGATGCTTTCGCCCATGATCTGCGCGACGCGCGCATCGTTACCGCCGGCCTGTTCAAGATCGCCGATCTTGACGCTGTTTTCGACGACGACCTTGCTCCGCTGCCAGCGACGTTCGCCGAATGCGGCGAGGGCGGACTCCACATCTTCGGCATCGGCAAGCATCTCGCCGATAAGCAGGCCGTCTTCGACCGAAAGGCCGGCCCCGGAGGCGAGGTGCGGCGTGGTTGCGTGAACCGCATCGCCGATAAGGCCGATGCGGCCTGCGTGCCACGGCAGGGGCACAAGCAAGGCTTCAAGCGGACGATAGTTGATGGCCGAATCTTCGCTCAGCCCGTCGTGCACCGTCCTGATCGTGCCGGCGAGCGGAGCAAGCAATTCGCGCATCCGGGGCAGCAGCTCGTCATCGGGAATATGGGGATTGCCGGGCATCTTCACGTTCGCGAACAGATACATCTGGTCAGGTGAGCAGGGATTCACGCCGACCTTGTAGTCCGAGCCGAAATAGATTTCCGGGCTGGTGACCGCCTCGGGGCGCGGCGCGAGAAGCCGCCAGCAACCCTGCCCGGTAAAACGGGGTCTGGGTGCATCGGGACGGACGAAACCTCGGACCACGGAATTGAACCCGTCGGCACCGATCACGGCGTCATAGCGGCCGGTTTCACCCGTGCTGAAGGTGGCGGTGACTCCCGAAGCGTCCTGCGACAAATCGGTGATCGTGATGCCAAGCCGGACATTGGTGCCAAGTTCCATTACTTTCTTGGAGAGGATTCCGTGCAGGTCCGGACGCAGGATGCCGCCGGCGACCGGCAGATCCTTGTCGATCGGTGGCGGCAGCATCTCGCCCTGCAAGGTGCCGTCGGCGGAAAAGAACTTGGTGCGGTCGGAAATGTAGCCCTTTTCGCGGACAGCATCCAATACGCCGAGCGAATCGAAGGCACGCAGTGTCGGACCTGTAATGGTCATGCCCGCGCCCAGCGCACGCCATTGGGGATCGATATCGATAAGATCGACGTCAACGCCATGCATCCGCAGCGAGATGGCAGCCGACATCCCGCCAACGCCCCCACCAACGACAAGAAAGGCCTTTGCGCTCACCCGATTTCCCCATCTTTCGCGCAGTACGCGCTTTGCTTGTCGCTATTGCTTCAAGTTGCGCGCCATAAGAAACGCGTCTTTCCGAATGTGAGGTATCGACCGCAGCGAAAGCTCGCTGCGCACCGTGCGGGGCGGGTTGGAAATGGCCATGGGCCGGGGTGCGGATGAGACGGGTGCTGCAGCCTTGCGCGGGCAGGGGTTGGCGCGCCCTACAGGATTCGAACCTGTGACCACCCGCTTAGAAGGCGGGTGCTCTATCCAGCTGAGCTAAGGGCGCGCGTCCTTGTTCGGGCTTCCCATAAGCGTGCTTTGCGCGCCGTGCAAACCGCGATAGCAAGCTGAGCCATGACCCAGACGCCTCACGATCCAGCAGCCGCGCCCGCCGACCCGTCGCATCTTGCCCGCATCGGAGGCACAGCGGGGGGAAGGCGCCATTTCCGTTACTTCGACGTGATGATGGCCGCCTTCGTTGCCATCCTGTTGCTGTCGAACCTGATCGGCGCGGCCAAGCTGGCGAGTGTTCAGGGGATCACGTTCGGCGCAGGTATCCTGTTCTTCCCTGTCTCCTACGTTCTCGGCGACGTGCTGACCGAAGTGTATGGCTATGCCCATGCGCGTCGTTGCGTCTGGGTTGGCTTCTTCGCGCTGCTGTTCATGGCGATGATGAGCTTCGTCGTCGTCGCCATGCCGCCCGCGCAGGTCTGGGGTTGCGCGTCGAGTGCGGACCCGATGTTCGCCGAACTTGTCGCCAAGACATCGCCCGGCACGATCTGCCAGACGACGTATGAATCGGTGTTCGGCAGCACGTGGCGCATCGTTCTCGCCTCGGTCCTCGCCTTCTGGGCAGGCGAGTTCGTCAATTCCTTCGTGCTTGCCCGAATGAAGGTGTGGACCGATGGAAAGCACCTGTGGACCCGCACGATCGGCTCGACGGTGTTCGGGCAGGCGGTCGACAGCGCGATCTTCTATCCGGTCGCGTTCCTGGGCACCTGGACCACGCAGGCAGTATTGACGGTGATGGTGACGAACTGGGCGATGAAAGTGTTGTGGGAAGTGGTTCTCACCCCGGTGACCTACGTGGTTGTCGGCACGCTCAAGAAGCGGGAAGGGGTGGACGTGTTCGACACCGACACCAATTTCTCCCCCTTCGCGACTGTCAAGGAGGGCTGAGCGTCAGGCCGCTCTGGACGTGTCCGCGGGCGCGATCAGCGAACGGCGGTAGCGGCCCGGGGGCGTTCCGAACCACGCGCGGAACGAGCGCCCGAACGTCGACATGTCGGTAAAGCCGATGGCGGAAGCGACCTCTGCGAGCGAGAGGCTTTCGCGCCGGATGAGGTCGGCGGTCAGCCGCTTGCGTTCTTCATCCACGATCGCGTGGAAGCTCGTTTTGGCGCTCGCGAGCATGCGCACCATCGTCCGGTTGGAAACGCCTTCCCGCCCTGCCACTTCCTTCAGCCGTGGGACGCGGCGATCGCGTGCGAGATGGTCGCACACGATCTGGCGGATTCGGCCGACGACGTCGATTTGCTTGGCCCGCTGCATCCGGTCGCGGTGCGCCGCCAGCATGGCACTCCATTCGACCGGATCGTGCTGCGCGTTGGGAATTTGGGCCCAGGATGCGGGAAATTCGAAGCGATCTTGCGCTGCCTCGGTAACAACCGAGCATCCGAAGCTGCGCTCGATCACCCCAACGGTTGCGGTGTGTGAAGAGCGTAGGTGCAAGCAGGCTTCGACCATTCGCGGACCTGCGTAGATCTGCGCCAGCTTGGCCGCGACGATCAGCGCGACAAGCGCGGTGGCATCGGACACTGGACCCATTTCGACCGGGTGATCCACCTCGAACGCCGCGCGCCCATGCGGGACTGTCCGATAGCAGTAACAAACGTGCGGGATGCCGGCGGAGGCGGCATCGGCCATGATCCCGAATGTCGAGGCAAGGTCTGGCGCGCCAAGCATCAACAGCATGTCAGCGCTGGAGACGACCGGCCAGCTCATTTCAGCGAGGCGGCCGGCCAGTGCGGGCAGGTGACCGGCATCGATGATGTTGGCAAGAAGCAGCACGTCGTCCGACAGCGTGATCGTCACAGGTAACGCGCCCTGGTGGCCGGCAAGGCCGGTCCCGCGATAGAGCCATTCGGGCCAGCCGAGCCACTGCGCGAAGCTGCGCAACATGCCCGAGCGGACGGGGCGGTCCAGATCGCGTTGCAGCGCAATCAGACCACGCAGCGCCGCCGCCCTGGCCGCGCCGACGAGGGCGGTTCCGTCCGGGACCGGACCCGGTGCCGGCTCAAAGAAGCCCGTTGCCACAGCCACGGGCTCGATGGAATGGTTCGATGGCGGCATCATCAGTCGCAGTCCCCGGATCTGGCTGGACAAACGAGGAAGCGCTGCGCGCCTCTTCAAATTATCCAGCAAAACCAGAAAGATAATTCAGAGCGAAAATTCGTCTTTGTTTTGTCGCGACCGCTTTGTCGGATGCAAAACCACTGCATCCGAGCGTTAAGGGTATATGGTGTGGCGCATTTAGCCAAGTTGTTCCGGAATGCCGGATCATGTCTTTTGGGGAAAGTTGCTGCCGGACCGTTCACCATGACGCGCTGCAGACCAGGCTATCGCATTGCCTCATTTGGCGCGTGTTGCCCATTTTCGGTCGTCATTTGTCAAATGGACTGATGCGTCGGCATCTCTACTGTCAGCTTGCACGCCAATGTCGGGCGGTAACAGGGGACAGCGACGATGCACACCTTCAAGCTTACAACGGGTATTGCAGCCGCCGTGGCGATGGCTGTGCAGGCAATGCCGGTCGAGGCCCAGGCTGGGCTGCCCGGATCGGTGCGCGACCTTGTGGGAGCGAGGGCCGCGGGCGGCGAGCAGGAGATGACCCGGCGGGGGTTCAAGGAAGTGCACACCAGCACCAGCGGTTCGCGCAAATACGGCACATGGTGGAACGAGAACACCAACGAGTGCATCGTCGTGACGACCTATGACGGCCGCTACGAGGCGCTGGCCGTCACCAACCACGAAGACTGCAAGAAGAAGGGCGATGGCGGCAAGACGGCTGCGATCGCCATTGGCGCGGCGGCGCTGATCGGTGCCCTGGCGATCGCCGGCAGCGGTCACAAGGACAAGGACGAAAACTATCGCCGGGCCTACGACCGGGGATACCGCGATGGCTATGACGGACGTCGCTACGACAACTACGACAACAACTCGGGCTATTCGGACGGCTACAACGAGGGCCGGCGCCAGAGCAACCGGCCGGGCGGCGGCAACTGGGGCGGCAATGGCGGTTCGTGGAACAACAACGGCAGCGGGTGGGTCAACGTCAACGATCTGGTGAACCGCTCCACCGGCCAGGCGTGGCGCGAACTGGGATTCCGCGGCTTTCGTGTACGCGATGACAAGTACAACCGCGACGAGCGCTATGCCACGTTCTGGCGTCAGCGTTCCGGCCAGTGCATCATCGTGCGGGCGCGCTACGAGACAGTACGGTCGATCGAGGATACGTCGCCGCGCACTTGCGATCGCTGATAGCGGTCAAGATCCGACGTTATGTCGCACGAAGAAGGGACGCGCCGCGCCAGTCGGTCATTTCCGATGGTCTGTGCGCTGTTGCTTCTGGTCGCCCCTGCAACTGTACAAGCGCAAGGCAGACAGACGTCTTCTCCTGTGGAGTTCGCGCGCGATGCGGACGCGCTTCGTCCCGGTGAGTGGGTCTGGGCTGAAAGCATAGCGCCGGCGGGGCCAGTGCTGATCTACGTCGACGTCGCGCGCCAGATTGCCACGGTCTATCGCAATGGCGTCCGGTTTGCGGTTTCGACTGTTTCGACCGGCAAGAAAGGCTACGCAACGCCGACAGGCGTCTTCACCATCCTGCAAAAGGACAAGGATCACAGATCGAGCAAGTACAACAATGCGCCGATGTACTACCAGCAAAGGCTGACCTGGGACGGAGTGGCGCTCCACGCGGGCGGACTGCCCGGCTATCCAGAGAGTCACGGCTGCGTTCACCTGCCTATCGCGTTCGCCAAGTTGTTGTTTGGAACGACGCAGATGGGTGGGACGGTAATCGTCAGCGGAAGTGCTGGCGTGGTAACAACGGCCAGCGAGGCGAGCGTGCTGTCCGATGTTGATCATCTCGGAAAGCCGGCCGAGCATTTGCCGCTAGCAGGCGGGCAGCAATGGCGGTGGGAACCGCAGAAATCGCCGACTGGACCGCTGTCACTGATCGTGTCGCGCGCTGACCAACGCGTAATCGTATTGCGCAACGGGCGTGAGATAGGTCGTTCACGCATTACCATGCCCGACGTCAGCGACGAAACGCACGTATATACGTTCAGCGCCATCGTTGAGGGCAAGTACCTGTGGACTGTAGCGGGGGTTCCCGGCCATGGTCAGGGCGCGAGTGACCGGGTGCAGCCGTGGCTGGCTGAACGGATCGACATTCCGGCTGAGTTCCTTTCACGCGTGCGGTCACACCTCCAGCCGGGCGCATCGATCCTCGTGACGGACGCACCAGTGCTCAAGAGCAACAGCGGAAGGCACATGACTGTACTGGCATCGGCCGCCGACAGGTAAGGCGAGCAGGGTTCCAGCGGCTACGGCGCCAAGTAATCACCAGATCTTCACGCGCTGATCGGGCGGCAGGTAGAGCTTGTCGCCCGGCTTGACGCCGAAGGCATCGTACCAGGCGTCGATGTTGCGGACGACGCCGTTGACGCGGAACGGGTTGGCGCTGTGATTGTCCGACAGAGCCTGGCGGCGCAGTTCCTCGGGCACGGTGACATTGCGCCAGACTTGTCCCCACGACAGGAAATAGCGCTTATCGCCGTTGAGGCCGTCGATCACCTTGTCCTGCCCGCCCAGCTTGTCGGCGACATAGCGTCTATAGGCGTCATAGGCGATCGACAGCCCGCCCAGATCGCCGATGTTCTCGCCAAGGTTCTGCTTGCCGTTGATGTGGGTGCCGGGCACCGGCTCGTACTGGTTGTACTGTTCGATCAGGCCGGCCGTGCGCTTGTTGAATTCGGTGCGGCTGGCGTCGGTCCACCAGTTGCGAAGACGGCCGTCGCCGTCCGACTGGCTTCCGGAATCGTCGAAGCCGTGACCGAATTCATGACCGATCACCGCGGCGATCGCGCCGAAGTTCACGGCCGCATCAGCCTTGGGATCGAAATAGGGTGGCTGCAGGAATCCTGCCGGGAATGTGATCGAGTTGAGCGAGGCCATGTAGCCTGCGTTCACTTCCTGAGGATGATATGGCCACTCCCAGTCGCGACGTCCCTCGAGCAGCAGCGCACGCTGGTCGTCACGGCTCCAGGCTTCCTTGCGCCGGACATTGCCGAACAGGTCATCGGGCCGGATGACGATCGAGGAGTAATCGTGCCACTTTTCGGGAAAGCCGATGTGCTGGCTGACTTTCGCAAGCTTGGCTTGTGCCTCCGCGCGCGTGGCGTCGTCCATCCATGGAAGCGCAGCGATGCGGTCGTGGAATGCCGAGCGCATGTAGCCGATCATGTCGGAAACCTGGGCGCGATAGCTCTCGGGGAAATGGCGCGCGACGTAGATGCGGCCGATCTGCTCCCCGACCAGCCCGTTCGTGCTGGCGATCGCGCGTTGCAGCGCCGGGCGCCGCACTTTGATCCCGAGAAGCTTGCGACTGTGAAAATCGAAGTTCGCCTCTTGCCACTCGCTGCTCAGCAACGGCGCTGCACCGTCCAGCAGTGAAAAGCGCATGTAGTCGCGCACAGTGTCGACAGGGGTGGCCAAAGTCAGCGCCACAATGTCCTTGATGGCGCTGTCCGTGCGGACGTTGATCTTCGGGGAAACATCCAGTCCGCCAAGGCCCGCCAGGAAGGACTTCCAGCCGACGCCCGGCGCATACCGGTCCAGTTCGGCGAGAGTCATCGGGTGGTACATCTTCTCCTGGTCACGCAACCGGTCGAGCGGCCACTGCCGGCGCGCCACCTCGATCTCGAAGGCAAGCGTCCGGTTCGCGCGGCCTTCTGCATCGTCGAATCCGCCCCGCTTGAACGTTGCAGCCATATAGTCGCGCAGCAGCTTGCGCATCGTCGCGTATGGTTCGCCGTCACCCAGGTAGTAGTCACGGGCGGGAAGCGTCAGCGGACCCTGCTGCAGTGCTGCAAGATTGCTCTTCGGATTGGCAGGGTCAGCCAATACGCCACCGACCACGACGCCGCCTTGCCCAGGCTGGGTCATCAGGTGGAACAACTGCACGTGGGTGCGCGCTTCGTTCAGCAACGCTAGGTCCGGCAAGATCGGCTTCATGCCGAGTGCGTCAAGTCGGGCCTGATCCGAGAAGGCGCGGTAGGCGTCCGCGATTTGTTGCTCCGGCGAGTTGCGAGCGTGCTTTTCGGCAAGCAGGTCGTTGATGATGGCGCCGATGCGCTGCTCGTTCGCAAGATAGATCCGGGTCGGATCGTCGTAGCTCGTCAAGCCTTGCGGAATGACGGCGGTTTTGAGCCAACCCTCGTTGACGTAGGCGTAGAAATCGTCGCCCGGGCGGATGGTTGTCGAGAAGTTCTTCGTCTCGACCCCCCAGGTCCCGAACTGCGGGGCATCGGAAGCGAAGGCTGGCGCGCAGAGCGCCATGACCGCGGATGCCGTGGCTAGGAGGTGACGAATTTTCATGACGGTCGTCCTGTTGGTCAGACGCTCAATTCCCCGAGACTTCCGTGGGAGTGGGCATATCGGGGCTCAGCAGGCGATAGGCGACACCGCCCAAGGCTCCGCCAATGAGCGGAGCAACCCAGAACAGCCAGAGCTGCTGCAGCGCCCAACCACCGACGAACAGCGCCGGGCCGGTGCTGCGCGCAGGGTTGACCGAGGTGTTGGTCACCGGGATCGAGACCAGGTGGATCAGCGTCAGGCACAGGCCGATGGCGATCGGCGCAAAGCCCTTGGGGGCGCTGCCATGCGTGGCACCCATGATCACGAACAGGAACGCGAATGTCATCGCGACTTCGGCGACAAAGGCAGCGCCTTGCGAGTAGCCGCCCGGCGAGTGCTCGCCAAAGCCGTTCGAGGCGAAGCCACCGGCGAGGCTGAAATCCGGCGTGCCGCTGGCGATCGCATAAAGCACGCCGGCCCCGAAGATCGCACCCGACACTTGCGCTGCGATGTATCCAGGAAGATCGGATGCGCTGAAACGGCCGCCGGCCCAGAGACCCACCGAGACGGCGGGGTTCAGGTGGCATCCCGAGACATGACCGATCGCATACGCCATGGTGAGCACTGTAAGGCCAAAGGCCAGGGAGACCCCCGCAAGGCCAATGCCGACTTCGGGAAAGGTCGCGGCAAGCACGGCACTGCCGCAGCCACCAAGCACCAGCCAGGCCGTTCCAAGAAATTCCGCAATCAGTCGTTTCGCCATCATCTGCCCCCCAAACCGCGCACTCCAGATACGCGGTGGAGCGTAGTCCTGCCGGGCGTGTGCCAGTATAGGGCAAATGGCGTCACAGCGTGGGCAACACGTGACACGCTGGACGGCTTTGATCGGATCCGGTTGACACCAGACCTTTCCCGAGCACACGCCTGTGCACCTGGAAGGCGGAAGGACACGTCATGACACATGATCGCTTGCTTGCACTCGCTGCGGTTCTGTCGGGGGCCTGGCTCGTCGGCGGCTGTGCGGCCGATGCAGTACCGCCGCCGACAACGGCGATCGCGCCGGCTCCCGCTTCGCCCGGCGGTCTGACGGGGACGAGCTGGCGGTTGGTCGAGGTACAATCGATGGACGATGCGCAAGGTACGTCCAAGGTGGGCGAGCGGGTGTACGAGATCGACTTCGGCGCCGACGGCCGCGCTGCGCTGAAGCTGGACTGCAACCGGGGTGGGGCGAGCTACACGGTCGTGCCGGCGAGTGAGCCCGGGGCGGGCAGTGTCACGTTCGGGCCAGCGGCATTGACCCGGGCGATGTGTCCACCGGGATCGCTAGACACCAAGATCGCGCGTGACCTGCAGTACGTGCGCGGTTATCGCGTAGCTGGCGACACGCTGTCGCTTTCGCTGATGGCAGACGGCGGCATCTATGTGTGGAAGCGCGTACCCTGATCAGGCTGAAAAGGGGGCTTCGGATGCGTTGCGCAGGATCACTTCGCGCTGGGGGAAGGGTATGGTGATTCCCCTCTCCACGAAGAGGCGATAGATCTCCATCCGCAGTTGCGATCGCACGAGCGGTGCAGCGGCCACGTCTTCCACCACGCACAGCAGCTTGAGCACGAGCGCGCTATCGTCAAACCGGTCCAGCACGACGAGCGGTGGAGGCTCGAGCACGACCGCCGGCACGGCGCGTGTCGCATCGGTGATCGCAGCGAAGGCACGGCCGAGGTCGGTGCCGTATGCCACGCCGACTTCGAGATCGGTGCGCCCGGTGCGGTCGGCCAGCGTCCTGTTGCGGACCGCGCCGGTGATGATTTCGGAATTGGGAATGATGACGTCGTCCATCGCCAGCGTGCGCAGGCGGGTCGATCGCACCGATATCTTCTCGACCGTGCCGGCAAATCCGCCAACCTCGATCCAGTCGCCGACGCGGACCGGGCGCTCGACGAGCAGGATGATCCCGCTGACGAAATTGGCGACGACACCCTGCAGGCCCAGGCCCGCGCCTACCGAAAGCGCGCCCGCGACGATGGCGAGACTGGAAAGGTCGAGACCCGCCGAGACGATCGCGGCGAGCAGCGATAGCAGCAGTCCGGCGTATCCGATCACCGTCAGCAGCGCGGATTCGACTCCGCGTTCCAGCTCAAGTGCTCGGAACAAGCTCAACTGGATGATCCGTTGGATCCACTTCGTGACGCCGTAGCCGATGGCGAAAACGGCAAAGAATACCAAGACGTCGCCCGCCGAGATCCGGAACGCTCCGATCGCCACGCCATTGCGCAAGGTCGTGAAGAAGTCGCCGATGGTTGCTGCGCGGATGCCCCAGACCATGGCGATCACGGGAATGCTGACGGCGGCGATCACGACGGCATACAGCGCTGGCAGCAAGCGGATACCATGGCGAGACTCCGTGCCGGTCCGTTCGATCACGGCGTTGGAGATCATCGTCAGCCGCCAGAAGGTCAGTAATCCGAGCCCGATGACGGCGAGTGTAAGCAGCGTGGGCATCAGGAATTCGCGTGCCAGTTCGACATAGCCGGCCGCGCCGGCCACGAGCCCGCCGATGCCGATCAGGCGGATCAGCCACGCGATGTGAAGCCGGACATCGATCGCGCGCAGCTCGCCGGCCCCATCTCCGCGGGCAAGAGGAGAGAGGATCTCGGCAAGAAGCCATAGCAGAATGCTGCTCCCCACGAGCACCGGGAAGGCGAGAACCGCCTTTACCGCAGGCGAGAAGGGGTAATTCTGGCTCGCGGCTTCCACGGCGATTTCCCCAACCAGCGCGAGGCCGAGCAGCGTCACCAGAAGCACCGCCCGGCGCGCCGCCGCGTCGCTGACTGCGATGAAGCGCTGTTCGGCGGTGCTTGGCGAGAACAGGCTGCGCCCAACCCAAAGCGCAAAAGTGAGCAGCACGCCCGCAGTGGCGACGAGGCTGATGATGGCATAGCCTGCATCGACCTTGGGGACGCGCGTCATCACCACGAGCACGACGATCAGCACGATGGCGGACGGGATGATCAGTGTGCCGACATCGAGCAGGAATGTCAGCAGGATCGCGCCGCCACGGCTCTGGGCGCGGACAAGCGCACCGCCGAGGCGCACGCGGAAAGCGCGCTGGACGGCAATCGCGACATAGAGGCCGACCGTGGCGAGCATGGCGGTCAGCAGCAAGCCGAGCGTGGAGGGGCTCTCGGTTGTTCCGTCCGAAGGCTTCAGTTGCTGCCGAAGCCTGGCGTAGGCAGAAGCGAGCTCTGCCGGTGTTCGGGACCATGAGACTGGCGAAAGAGGCGTCGGCTCGCGGGCGAACAGGTCAGTCGATGTCTTGCGCGTGATCCTCTGATCAATCTCGCCAATGAGAACGTCTGCCGTAACCTGGGCGTCCTGCGCTTCGAGCATGGGCGCGCGGGCAATCTTGATCTGCGCTTCCAGTTCGGCCCGCTTGTCGGCAGCCCACGCGGGCTCAGTCTGATCCTTTCCGGGAGTCGGTCCCAGCGCGGCGAGTTGGGCTTCAAGAATGCGCAGTGCCACGCTGGGTGTCTGCGCGGCGCGGAAGGCCTGTTCCCGATCAGCGGCGAGAACCTTGCGCATGGCCTCGAGCGGCTTGATGTCTTCCGGCAAGGAAGGCGTGGCTAGCAGAACCTGCCGCGCCTGCACCGCATGGCGAGACCACAGATCGAGGTAGGTTGGCGGTGCTGGACGCGCGGAGATTGCCGGAACGGGCGGGGGGGAGGTTGTCTCCCCCACGGCCTTGGCGGCAGAGGCCTGCGCACTCAACGGGATCAGTGCCGCAAATACTGCGGCAAGAACGGCCGTGATGACACGGATGCGCGTGGCGATGGCAGCGGTCGGCACGACGATGATCCCTCCGGGATGACGAGGCAATCATCGTTGGATGCTTCGGGAGAGGCAACGATCAGCGTCGGATCGTCCACAGCCGCAGCGCAAGTGCCGAAGGGGCAATTGAAAAATCGGGGCCGCGGACACGTCCATGAACCGGGATTGGGCTGGCGGCGTGTCGCGCGGCGGGGAAGCCGGCTAATGGAAGGCTCAGTCCGCGATCAGGCCAATGGCGAGATAGACCAGCAGCAGCGAACCGAAACCGGCGAGCGTGCCGATCACCCAGGCAATGCGGACGAGGGTGACGTCGATCCCGAAATAGTCGGCGATGCCGGCGGACACGCCCATCAGCTTGCCGCGCTGCTTGTTGAGGCGGAAGCCGCGACGCGGCGCTTCGAGGGGGCGAACGGACGAGTCTTCGAAACGCAGGTCGGTCATGCGACGTACTCCATGGAATGGGCGGCAGCAGGCGCGACTGCCGAGGGGACGGATACGGTGCCGCTGATCAGCGTCAGTGAGAGCGCGAGTGCGACCGCGGCGGTGGCGACATGGGCGGAGAGAGAGCGGATGGCAGTCATGGTCTGGGTCCTTTTCAACTGATTTGGGTGGGCGATCCGTGGGTGAACCGCCGATGCACAATGCATTGCAGAAGCCGTGCCAAATCGTGAAAGCCGCAGAAAACAGGGAAAATGCGGACGCTCCGACTTTTGTGAACGTCAGTTGAATGCCAAATATTGGCGTCATTCACCGATCATTTGGTAAACCCGATCCATGCCCTGACTGGCAGTGGATGGGCAGGGAGCCGGCCGTTCCCCCTTTTCGGCAGGCGACGATCGTGGGTACGGGTCCTCGTCGCTTCCGGAGAAATCCGGCGGCTCCCGACATCTGGCCGTGAAGTCAGGGTCTTCACGCTTGCAATTTCGCAAGCATGGGCGTATCTCGCCATCAATCCCGACATTGTTGAGGCAAAGTCAGGGCTGGCGCCGCGAGGGGCCGGCGCCGGATGGCTTTGGCCATGTCGGCTGGATGCATTTGGAGCAGGTACTGGAAATATGGCGGATATCGCGCGGATTATCGAGGTTGTGGAGCCGGAGGCCAAGGCGCTCGGCTTCGATCTCGTGCGCGTGCGCTATTTCAAGGGCGGCGAGATCGGCGACGAGGAGCACACGCTCCAGATCATGGCCGAGCGGCCCGCGACCGGCCAGCTGGTGATCGAGGACTGCGCCGCGCTCTCGCACCGCATTTCCGATCGCATCGATGCGCTTGAAGAAGCCGGCGATGTGCTGATCGAAGAGGCCTATCGCCTCGAGGTCAGCTCGCCCGGGATCGATCGTCCGCTGACCCGCCCCAAGGACTTTGCCGCCTGGATCGGGCACGAGGCGCGGATCGAGCTGTCCGAGCTGATCGACAATCGCAAGCGCTATCGCGGCGATCTCGTCGGGTTCGATGCTGAAACGCAGACGATCTCGATCGACGACGAAGGCACCGTTTTCGAAGTTCCTTTTGGCCTTGTCGCCAATGCCAAGCTGATTTTGACCGACAAGCTTATCGCCGCTTCCCGGCCGCTCGATACGAGCGGTGCGGATGAAATCCTCGAAGAACAGGAAGACTGAACGTCATGGCCAGTGCGATTTCCGCCAACCGCGCCGAGCTGCTCGCCATCGCCAACTCGGTGGCCTCGGAGAAGATGATCGACAAGTCGATCGTCATCGAGGCGATGGAAGAGGCGATCCAGAAGTCGGCCCGCAACCGTTATGGTGCGGAGAACGACATCCGTGCGAAGCTCGATCCGCGCACCGGTGACCTGCGCTTGTGGCGCGTCGTCGAAGTGGTCGAGCACGTCGAGGACTACTTCAAGCAGGTCGATCTCAAGCAGGCCGAGAAGCTGCAGCCCGGTGCCAAGATCGGCGACTTCATCGTCGATCCGCTGCCGCCGGTCGATCTCGGCCGCATCGACGCGCAGTCGGCCAAGCAGGTGATCTTCCAGAAGGTCCGCGATGCCGAGCGCGATCGCCAGTACGAGGAATTCAAGGACCGCGCCGGCGAGATCATTACCGGCGTGATCAAGTCGGTCGAATTCGGCCACGTGATCGTCAACCTCGGCCGCGCCGAGGGCGTGATCCGTCGCGATCAGCAGATCCCGCGCGAAGTGCCGCGCGTGGGCGAGCGCGTCCGCGCCTGGATCATGAAGGTAGAGCGCCAGAACCGTGGCCCGCAGATCTTCCTGAGCCGCGCGCACCCCGAATTCATGAAGAAGCTGTTCGCGCAGGAAGTGCCCGAAATCTATGACGGCATCATCGAGATCAAGGCTGCGGCCCGCGATCCCGGGTCGCGCGCCAAGATCGGCGTGATCAGCCGCGACGGTTCGATCGATCCGGTCGGCGCGTGCGTCGGCATGAAGGGCAGCCGCGTCCAGGCCGTCGTGCAGGAACTGCAGGGCGAAAAGATCGACATCATTCCCTGGAGCGAGGACACCGCGACCTTCGTGGTGAACGCGCTGCAGCCCGCGACCGTGAGCCGCGTCGTGATCGACGAGGAAGAGAGCCGCATCGAGGTCGTCGTGCCCGATGACCAGCTTTCGCTCGCCATCGGTCGTCGCGGCCAGAACGTGCGCCTTGCCTCGTCGCTGACGGGTTCAGCGATCGACATCATGACCGAAGCGGAAGCTTCGGAGAAGCGCCAGAAGGAATTCGCCGAGCGCTCGAAGATGTTCGAGGAAGAGCTCGACGTCGACGAAACGCTGTCGCAGCTGCTCGTCGCCGAGGGCTTCAGCGAGCTCGAGGAAGTCGCCTATATCGACATTGCCGAACTGGCTGCGATCGAAGGCTTCGACGAGGAACTCGCCGAGGAACTGCAGAGCCGCGCAACCGAGGCGCTCGAACGTCGCGAGGAAGGTCAGCGCGAGGAACGTCGCGGCCTTGGCGTCGACGATGCGCTCGCTGAACTTCCGCACTTGACCGAAGCGATGCTCGTCACGCTGGGCAAGGCGGGGATCAAGACGCTCGACGATCTCGCCGACCTGGCGACTGACGAGCTGATCGCGAAGAAGCGCGGTGGCGAACAGCGTCGCCGCAATCCGAGCCCCGAACGGCGCGAGCGTACCGAGCGTGAGCAGGACAAGGGTGGCGTGCTGGGCGAATACGGCCTGAGCGAAGAGCAGGGCAACGAAATCATCATGGCAGCGCGTGCGCACTGGTTCGACGACGAACCGGCAACTGAGGAGGCCGCCGATGCGGAATCCTCGCAATGACACGCTAGGCGCCGAAAGGCCGAAGGCACGCCCGGCGGGGGAGACCCTGCCGGAGCGCAAGTGCGTTCTTTCCGGCAGCCACGGCGGCCGGGACGAGCTGCTGCGCCTTGCGATCTCGCCCGATGGACTGGTCCTGCCCGACCCGCTGGCGCGTGCGCCGGGGCGAGGGGCCTGGCTGGGTGTTGCACGGGCCGACCTTGAAAGAGCGATTGCCAATGGCAAGCTTAAGGGGGCGATGGCGCGCGCGTTCAAGGGTGCGCCACTGACCATTCCAGATGACTTGGCCGTTCGCATCGAAACAGCACTTCGGCGCACGCTGACTGACAGGTTGGGGATCGAACTGCGCGCGGGCAACATCCTGCTCGGCACGGAAAAGATCGCGCAAGGATGCAGGGCTGGCGCCGTGCGCTTGCTCGCGCACGCCAACGATGCCGGAAGCGACGGGCCCAACAAGCTCGCACAGGCGTGGCGGGTGGGCGAAGAGGCCGAAGGCTCGGGGCTCAAGGGCACTATCTTGCCGCTGGACCGGGCGGCGCTGTCTGTGGCATTGGGCCGCGACAACGTCGTGCACCTGGGCGTAACCGATGCCGCCGCGGCCGAGCGCATAGCCGGCCATTTGCGGCGACTGACACGTTTTCTCGGGGTTGGGAATGAAGGCCTCGTTGAGGCCGACTCCGCCGCTCCGCCATCCGATGGCGCCGCGGCGAACGACGATATTGATACGAAGGGCGAATAAGTTCGATGAGCGATGACAAGAAGCCGACGCTGGGCCGCAGGCCGCTGGGCCTGAAGACTTCGGTCGAGGCCGGCGAGGTCAAGCAGACCTTCAGCCACGGCCGCACCAACAAGGTGGTGGTCGAGGTCAAGCGGCGCAAGCTGATGGGCCGCCCGGGCGAGGCTGCGGCCGCGCCTGCCCCCGAAGTGGCGAAGCCTGCCGCTCCGGCGCCCGCTGCCCCCGTCGCCCGTCCGACTCCGCCTCCCCCGCCGCCGGTTTCGCCCACCGCGTCGCGCGAGACCCGCCAGGAGCTTCAGGCCCGCCTGCTGCGCGAAGCCGAAGAGGCGCGCCTTGCCGCGCTTGAGGCGGCCAACCGTCGCGAACACGAAGAACGTCAGCGCGCGCAGGAAGAAGAGCGTCGCCGGGCGGAAGAAAACCGCGCGCAGGTAGCTGCCAAGTCTGGCGAGCCAGAGGCTGCTCCGGTCGCGGAAGTTCCGGCTGCGGCCGAGCCCGCTGCTGCGGCTACGCCTGCTCCCGTTGCTGCAACGCCTGCGGAAGCGCCGGCTGTTGCCGCCGCCCCGTCTGCAGAGCCTGCAGCCGAAGCCGCGACCGAAACCAAGGCTGCGGCGCCGGTCACACCCGCGCCGCGCCGGTTCACGCCGGTTGCTCCGGTCAAGCGCCCCGAACCTGCTGCCAAGAAGCCGCAGCCGCCGGCGCGCGATCGCAAGGGTGGCGATGAGCGCCGTGGTGGCAAGCTGACCGTCACGCGTGCGCTCAACGAGGATGAAGGCGCCCGCGCCCGTTCGCTTGCCGCGCTCAAGCGCGCTCGGGAAAAGGAACGCCGCGCGCACTTCGCCGGCCAGTCGCAGCCGCGCGAGAAGCAGGTGCGCGACGTGGTCGTGCCTGAAGCGATCACCGTGCAGGACCTGGCCAACCGCATGGCCGAAAAGGCCGCGGACCTGGTCAAGGCGCTGTTCAAGATGGGCATGATGGTCACCATCAACCAGACCATCGACCAGGACACCGCCGAACTGCTCGTCACCGAATTCGGCCACAACATCCAGCGCGTGAGCGAGAGCGATGTCGATATCGACACCGCAGCCGACGTCGATGCCGAAGACACGCTGCAGCCGCGTCCGCCGGTGGTCACGATCATGGGCCATGTCGACCACGGCAAGACCAGCCTGCTCGATGCGCTGCGCGGCACCGACGTGGTTCGCGGCGAAGCCGGCGGCATCACCCAGCATATCGGCGCCTACCAGATCAAGACCAAGGGCGGTGACCACATCACCTTCCTTGATACCCCGGGCCACGAAGCCTTCACCGAAATGCGCATGCGCGGTGCCAATGTCACCGACATCGTCATTCTGGTGGTTGCGGGCGACGACGGGCTGATGCCGCAGACGATCGAGGCGATTAACCACACCAAGGCGGCCGGCGTGCCGATGATCGTGGCGATCACCAAGGCCGACAAGCCTGAATTCAACCCGCAGAAGATCCGCGAACGCCTGCTCGAGCACGAAGTCATTGTCGAGGCGATGTCGGGCGACGTGCAGGATGTCGAGGTTTCGGCCAAGACCGGTGCGGGTCTCGACGATCTGATCGAGAAGATCCTGCTGCAGGCCGAACTGCTCGAACTGAAGGCCAACCCCGATCGCGCGGCCGAAGCCACCGTGATCGAGGCCAAGCTCGACAAGGGCAAGGGTCCGCTGGCGACCGTGCTGGTCAACCGCGGCACGCTGAAGGTTGGTGACATCCTCGTCGTGGGCACGCAGTCGGGCCGCGTTCGCGCCATGCTCGACGACAAGGGACGCCAGGTGAAGGTCGCGCCGCCGTCATTGCCGGTTGAAGTGCTTGGCATCGGCGGCGTGCCGATGGCCGGTGACACGCTGACCGTGGTCGAAAACGAGGCACGTGCCCGCGAAGTTGCCGCCTACCGTCAGGAGCAGGCGACCGCGAAGCGTACGGCAACGGCACCGACCAGCCTGGAGAACATGTTCTCCGCGCTGGCGGCAAAGGCTGCGGTGATCGAGTATCCGCTGGTCATCCGGGCCGACGTACAGGGTTCGGTCGAGGCGATCGTCAACGCGCTCAACAAGATCTCGACCGACGAGATCAAGGTTCGCATCCTGCAGTCTGGCGTGGGCGCGATCACCGAGAGCGACGTCAACCTTGCCCAGGCAAGCGGCGCACCCATCGTGGGCTTCAACGTCCGTCCCAACGCCAAGGCGCGCGAGCTTGTCGAGCGCAACAAGGTGCGGATGAAGTACTTCGACGTGATCTATCAGCTCACCGACGACATCCGCTCGGAAATGGCGGGCGAACTCGGGCCGGAGCGTATCGAAACCGTCGTGGGCCGCGCCGAGGTCAAGGAAGTGTTCCCCGCGGGCAAGAAGGACAAGGCTGCCGGCCTGCTGGTGCTCGAAGGGTTCATCCGCAAGGGCATCAACGCCCGTCTTACGCGCCAGGACGTCATCGTCAGCAAGACGGTCATCGCTTCTCTGCGTCGCTTCAAGGACGACGTGCCCGAAGTCCGCGCCGGCCTGGAGTGCGGCGTGGTGCTGCAGGACACCAACGACATCAAGCCGGGCGACATGCTTGAAGTCTTCGAGGTTGAGGAACGCGCCCGTACTCTGTGACGGCGGGGCCTCGCTTTCCGCGATGCACAAAGGAAAAGGGGCGACCTGCGCAAGCAGGCCGCCCCTTCTTCTGTCAGCTTTCGCTTAGAAGTTGTTTGCGATTACCGAGGCGATGATGCCGCTGCTGATCGCGACCAGCAGCGCGTCGTTGCCCGAGCGCACCCAGTGGTAGCCGCGCGGCGGCGGGCCAAGGCGGCGATACTGGCGATAGTCGACCACGCGGTAGTTGGGCGCGCGGCTCGACACGAAGCGCTGGCCCTTGCGGAACGGATTGCCGTGCGCCTTGGCGCGGACGCTGGCGCCATGATTGCGGTCTGCACGCACGTTCGCGTGCGCGCTCGGCCCGCGGTGGTCGTCGTTACGATGCGGCTGGGCAAATGCAGGTGTCGCCAGCGGCAGCGTGAGCGAAAGCGCCAGTGTGGCAAGAACGGTCTTCTTCATGGTGGTCCCTTTCCTGTGGAGGATCGTTGGGGGTAACGCACCGAAACCTGGCTCTATCCGTCGGAAAGTGTGGCATTGTGTCGCAGGACGATGGACGAATACGACAGCCAAGGCACCGAATGAGACGCGCGGCTTTCCTTTCCAGCATCAACGTGGGTGGCAACCGCCTCGGCATGGCCGAACTCAGGGAAGTTCTTGTGGGGGCGGGTTTCAGCGATGTCGAGACGGTGGTTGCCAGTGGCAATGTGCTGTTCGATCACCCCAATTCATCTGACATCGCCGTTAGCGAACTGATGACGGCAACCATTCTGGAGAGATTTGCCATCCGCACTTTCGCAGCGGTGCGCACGGTGCAAGACGTGCGTGCAGGTGTCGAAGGCAACCCCTTCACCGGCATCGGCGCGGACAATCTGGTGCACACGCACTTCCTTGAACGGCAACCGGACGAGGCCGCATTCCAGCGCCTTTGCGCCGACCACGCGGGACGCGGTCCCGAAAGGCTCGCAATCGGCGAGCGCTGCCTCTATATCGATTACGTCGATGGCATCGGCAATTCGAAGCTGACTGCCGCGTTCATGGAAAAACGGCTGGGATGTCGCGGCACCGCGCGCAACGTGCGCTCGCTTGCCCGGATCCTCGCGAAAATGAGATAGCCTTGGCCCGTCAACACACCACTCCCGAAACTCGCTCGGTCCGCTTGCTCAAAGTGGGTGAGCAGGTGCGCCACGTGATTTCCGAACTTCTTGCGCGGCAGACCGTGCATGACGATGTCCTGACCGGGCACACCGTTTCGGTGACCGAAGTTCGGATGTCGCCCGATTTGCGTCATGCCACGGTCTTCGTGAAGGCCCTGCTGGGCAAGGACGAGGACGAGGTGCTCAAGGCGCTGCGCACGAATACCGCGTTCTTTCAGAAGGAGGTCGCCGGCAAGCTGAAGCTCAAGTACGCGGCGAAGATCAAGTTCCTCGCCGACGAGAGCTTTGACGAGGCCAGCCGGATCGACATGCTGCTGTCCGATCCGCGCGTCCAGCGCGACATAGGTGCCGATGAAACCGAAGAGGACGATGGCGCGGCCTGAGCCTCAGGCTAGCCGGGTCAGGCGGGGACCATCTGTGCGTCGATGGTGATGGTCACTTTCCGGCTGACGATCAGGCGATAGGCCGTCATGCCGAAATCGGTACGGTCGATTGTCGTTCGCGCCGAGAGATGCATCGGCTGCTGCCCGTTGGCCTGTGCTGGAGGGGCGGTGAAGGTGACGGAAAGCCGCGCCGGACGGGTCACGCCGCGCGCGGTGAGATCTCCATCGACATAGGCGGTGACGGGGCCGGTCATGCTCATGGTCCGGCCGAGGAACCGCACGTCGGGATAGTGGGCCACGTCGAAGAAGTCGGCGCCTTTGAGCCGGGCGAGCGTGACCGAATCCCCGGCCTGCAACGCGCGAGCATCAAGCTGGACGTCCAGGCGGATGGCATCGAGCCGGGCTGGATCGATCTGAATTCCCCCGCTCATGGAGGGAAAGCGCGCCGTCTTGCTGGCAATGCCGAAGAAGCCAACGCGGGCATGGACGCTGCTTGCCTGGGCATCGAGCCGATAGCGCAAGGGCTGGGCCGGTGCGGAAGATGCCGGCATCGCGGGGCTCGCGCAAAGCAGGGAGATCGCGATGGCGGCGATGGCCCGGCGGGTGCTGGATCGGTGCATCATCAATCGGCGATCCTTGTTCTGCGACTTTCCGACAAAAAGTGCGTATCCCGCTGGCGTTCCCGCGCGATGCCCCTATTTCCCGGCAGGACATGGCCAAGCTCTACTTCTACTACGCCAGCATGAACGCGGGCAAATCGACCACGTTGTTGCAGGCGGACTTCAATTACCGCGAACGCGGCATGGCCACCATGCTGTGGACGGCGGCCGTCGATTCCCGTTCGGGCAGCGGCGGGATCGTCAGTCGCATTGGGCTGGACGCCGATGCGCACCGCTTCGATGCGTCCACCGATCTGTGGGCGCGGGTGCATGCCGCGCATCTTGTCCAGCCACTGTCCTGCGTGATGGTCGATGAAGCGCAGTTCCTTACCGGTGCACAAGTATGGCAACTCGCGCGGCTTGCCGATGAGGCCGATATTCCGGTGCTTTGCTACGGCCTGCGCACCGATTTCAAGGGGGCGCTGTTCGAAGGTTCGGGCGTGCTGCTCGGGATCGCGGACGCGCTGATCGAACTGAAGGCGGTGTGCCACTGCGGCCGCAAGGCAACGATGAACCTGCGCGTCGATGCCGATGGCGGCGCCGTGCGGGCAGGGGCGCAGACCGAGATCGGCGGCAACGATCGCTATGTCGCCTTGTGCCGCCGGCATTTCACCGAAGCGCTGCACGGGGACGAACGATGAGCGACGAAAGCCTCTATGTGCCACTGACCGACGGTGATCTGCGGCTTGAACCGATTGCCGAGGCGCACCGCGAGGGCCTTCGCGAGGCCTGCGCGCGTGATGGCGAGATCTGGCGGATCTATCCGTTCACGTATGAAGGTGCGGCCTTCGATCCGCAGTTCGATAGCCTGCTGGACGGAGGGCTGCGGCGCCGCGCCTATGCGATACTTCGCGGTGACGACGTCGTCGGCATGACCGCCTGGATCGAGCAGGGACAGCCAGGCTGGTCGATCGAGATCGGCAACAGCTATATCGTGCCGGAGGTGCGTGGCACAGGCTTCAACACCCGGCTCAAGAAGCTGATGATCGACCATGCTTTCGCCTGCGGGCTGGAACGGGTCGGCTTCAAGGTGGACGAGCGCAACAAGCGCAGCCAGGCGGCCGTGCTCAAGCTCGGCGCGGTACGCGAAGGCGTGCTGCGCCATGAACGCAAGACCTGGACCGGCCATGTGCGCGACACCGTGTCCTTCAGCATCCTGCGCGACGAATGGATCAACCGATGAATGCCACGCTCTATTCCATCGCCACGCTGGTCGTGCCGCTGGTCTTCGCCATCGTGTTCCATGAAGTGGCACACGGCTGGATGGCACGCGCGTTGGGCGATCCGACGGCGTGGGAGCGGCGCCGGCTGAGCCTCAACCCGCTGCGCCATGTCGATCCGGTCGGCACGATCATCCTGCCGGGCGCACTCAAGCTGATGGGCCTTCCGGTGTTTGGCTGGGCAAAGCCGGTGCCGGTAAACTATCGCCGGCTGAACAATCCCAAGCGGGACATGGCCTTTGTCGGCGCGGCAGGGCCGGTGACCAACTTCATCCTGGCGCTGTTGGCCGCGATCGCGCTGGGGCTGCTGGTGCGGGTGGCCGATACCCAGGCAGAGCCTGCGTTCTGGCTGCGCTTCATTGCCGACAACCTCCAGAACTTCATCCTGATCAACACCTTCGTGGGCATGTTCAACCTGATCCCGCTGCCCCCGTTCGATGGTTCGCGCATCCTGCGCGGCATCCTGCCGATGTCGGGCGCGCGAATGATGGACCGGATCGAGCCTTACGGAATCCTGGTGTTCATGGGGATTTTCCTTGTGCTGCCCTATCTCGTCCCCGGCCTGCACCTCGTCGATCGGATCGTGCTGCCGCCGGTGCAGTGGCTGGTCGAGCAGTACCAGCATGTCGCCGCCTGGGCCGCCGGGCCGGAGCCGATGTAACGCCGATGGTTGATGGCTGGATCATTCTCGACAAGCCGCTCGAGCTTGGCTCGACGCAAGGCGTGGCTGCGGTGAAGCGCAACCTGCGGCAGGCGGGGCATGGCAAGGTGAAGGTTGGCCACGGCGGCACGCTCGATCCGCTGGCGACCGGCGTTCTGCCGATCGCGGTGGGGGAGGCGACCAAGCTGTGCGGGCGAATGCTGGATGCGACCAAGGAGTACGCGTTCACGATCGAGTTCGGGCGGGAAACCGACACGCTCGACCTTGAAGGAAAGGTCATCGCGGAAAGCGATGCGCGGCCTACGCTGGATGCCCTGACGGCTGCTCTCGTTCGCTTCCAAGGCCCCATCGAGCAGGTCCCCCCGGCCTATTCGGCGCTGATGATCGACGGGCAGCGGGCCTATGATCGCGCGCGTGCCGGCGAAGACGTCGCAATGCCAACGCGCACGGTGACGATCGGTGCGCTGACGCTGGAAACGCAAGAAGGACCCGATCACTCCGTCGAATCCGCAACGCTCGTCGCTTATGTTTCGAAGGGCACCTATATCCGCAGCCTGGCACGCGACATCGCGCATGCGCTGGGCACGGTAGGCCACGTCACGATGCTGCGCCGCCTGCGGGCCGGGCCGTTCGGCTTGTCAGAGGCGATTTCGCTGGACAAACTGAACGAGGTCGGTAAAGGCGCGCCCCTTGAACACATACTCTTGCCGCTGGAGGCAGGGCTGGTCGACATCCCGGCTCTAGACCTCGATCCCGAGCAGGCAAGGGCGGTCCGACAGGGCCGCGTTCTGACGGGATTGCCCTGCAACGACGGGCTCTTCTGGGCAAGACTGGGCAGGGTGCCCGTCGCGCTGGTTGAGCTTTCGGGCGGAAGCCTGACGGTTGCCAGGGGGTTCAACCTACCCGATGTCGCGGAGTGAATGACATGTCGATTACCGCGGAAAAGAAGCAGGAAGTCATCCAGAGCAACGCTCGCGCTGCCAACGACACCGGTTCGCCGGAAGTCCAGGTCGCGATCCTGACCAGCCGCATCCAGACGCTGACCGAGCACTTCAAGGCCCACCACAAGGACAACCATTCGCGTCGTGGCCTCCTGATGATGGTCAACAAGCGCCGCTCGCTGCTCGACTACCTCAAGAAGAAGGACGTCGAGCGCTACAACGCGCTGATCCAGAAGCTCGGTCTTCGCAAGTAACCAAGCGGAGCGGCCCCTAGCGGGCCGCTTTTGCTTTTAGGCGCCCACGCAATCCGGCGAAGCGCCTTCGGGGCCAGGTGAAAGGCCCCACACCGGACCGGGACGGCATTCCCCGGCAGCAAACCCCGCTCGCAATAGGGCGCGCGGGCTGAAGGAAACGAAATGTTCGACGTCAAAACCGTATCGCTGGAGTGGGGCGGAAAGACCCTCACCCTCGAAACCGGCCGCATTGCCCGTCAGGCTGACGGCGCGGTCATCGCCACCTACGGTGAAACCGTGGTGCTCTGCGCGGTCACGGCCGCCAAGTCGGTCAAGGAAGGCCAGGACTTCTTCCCCCTGACCGTCCACTACCAGGAAAAGTATTCGGCAGCCGGCCGCATCCCCGGCGGCTTCTTCAAGCGCGAACGCGGTGCCACGGAAAAGGAAACGCTGGTTTCCCGCCTGATCGACCGTCCGGTCCGTCCGCTGTTCCCGGAAGGCTTCTATAACGAAATTAACGTCATCGCCCAGGTGCTGAGCTATGATGGCGAGACCGAACCCGATATCGTCGCGATGATTGCCGCTTCGGCTGCGCTGACCATCTCGGGCGTGCCGTTCATGGGCCCGATCGGCGCTGCGCGCGTCGGCTTCGTCGATGGCGAATATGTCCTGAACCCGAAGCAGGACGTGGCTCTGGCCGACGGTCGTCTCGACCTCGTCGTTGCCGCAACCGACACCGCCGTGATGATGGTGGAATCGGAAGCCAAGGAACTGAGCGAAGACGAGATGCTCGGCGCCGTGATGTTCGCGCATGACGAGATCCGCAAGGTCATCGGTGCGATCATCCAGCTGGCCGAGAAGGCCGCCAAGGATCCTTGGGAAATCGACCTGTCGGACAACACCGCCGACATCAAGAAGAAGCTCAAGGACCTCGTCGGTGCCGACGTCGCCGCTGCCTACAAGCTGACCGACAAGTCGGCGCGCTCCAACGCTCTGAACGAAGCCCGCGCCAAGGCCAAGGCCGCGTTCGCCGAGGACGGCGCGCAGACCCAGATGGTCGCGATCAAGACGATGAAGAAGGTGGAAGCCGACATCGTCCGTGGCGCGATCCTGAAGGACGGGCAGCGCATCGACGGCCGCACCACCACGCAGGTCCGCCCGATCGAAGCGATCGTCGGCTTCCTGCCGCGCACCCATGGTTCGGCGCTGTTCACCCGCGGTGAAACGCAGGCGATCTGCACGACCACGCTGGGCACCAAGGACGCCGAGCAGATGATCGACGGCCTCGAAGGCCTGCGCTACGAAAACTTCATGCTCCACTACAACTTCCCGCCGTACTCGGTGGGCGAAGTCGGTCGCTTCGGTGCTCCGGGCCGTCGCGAAGTGGGCCATGGCAAGCTGGCATGGCGCGCGCTGCACCCGGTGCTGCCGACCAAGGAAGAGTTCCCCTATACGATCCGCATCCTCTCGGACATCACCGAGTCGAACGGTTCGTCCTCGATGGCGACCGTCTGCGGCGGCTGCCTCTCGATGATGGACGCGGGCGTTCCGGTGAAGCGTCCGGTTTCGGGCATCGCCATGGGCCTGATCCTGGAAGGTGACAAGTTCGCCGTTCTCTCGGACATCCTGGGCGACGAGGATCACCTCGGCGACATGGACTTCAAGGTGGCTGGCACCTCTGAAGGCATCACCACGATGCAGATGGACATCAAGGTCGCGGGCATCACGCGCGAGATCTTCGAAGTCGCCCTGCGTCAGGCTTCGGAAGGCCGTGCGCACATCCTGGGCGAGATGACCAAGGCGCTGGGCGAAGCGCGCACCGAACTTTCGGCGCACGCTCCGCGCATCGAGACGCTGCAGATCGACAAGTCGAAGATCCGCGACGTGATCGGCACCGGCGGCAAGGTGATCCGCGAGATCGTCGCCACCACCGGCGCGAAGGTCGACATCGACGACGAAGGCCTGATCAAGATCAGCTCGTCGGATCTCGGTCAGATCGAAGCGGCCAAAAACTGGATACTCGGCATCGTCGAGGAAGCGGAAGTCGGCAAGATCTACGACGGCAAGGTCGTCAACATCGTCGACTTCGGCGCTTTCGTGAACTTCATGGGCGGCAAGGACGGTCTCGTCCACGTCAGCGAAATGAAGAACGAGCGCGTGGAAAAGCCGACGGATGTCGTCAAAGAAGGCCAGGCCGTGAAGGTCAAGGTCCTCGAGATCGACAACCGCGGCAAGGTTCGCCTGTCGATGCGCGTCGTCGACCAGGAAACCGGCGCCGAACTGGAAGATACCCGTCCGCCCCGCGAACCGCGTGAACCGCGCGGCGACCGTGGTGATCGTGGCGGTGACCGTCGTGGTCCGGGCGGCCGCGGTGGCGACCGCGGCGGTCGCGGTGATCGTGGTCCGCGTCGTGACGGCGGCGAAGGCCGTGGCGATCGCGGCCCGCGCCGTGACCGCGAAGACGGTCCGGCCCCGGATCACATGCCGGCATTCCTCAAGTCGGACGATTGATCGTCCCGACGAAGGGCTGAAAACGAAAGGACCCGCGAGCAATCGCGGGTCCTTTTGCTTTTGCACCTGCCAAAGGGTCAAAAGCCGCTGTCAGGCAGCCTTGCGCACCGGTTCACCCGGCGGTGCACATGCCATCACGATCTGGTTTCGACCGCTCTCCTTCGCCGTATACAGGGCTTCATCGGCGGCCTTCATGGCAGCGCTCTTGCCTGGATAGGCGAACACATCGGCGAGGCCGCCCGAGAATGTGACTTGCCCGAACGGCATGTCGGTTGCCCGATTTACCAACCGTCTTTCCGCAATCTCTGCTCGTGCGCCGTCCAGTCGTTTCCAGGCCTGCTGCAACGTCAGCCCCCGGAACAAGACCGCAAATTCCTCGCCGCCGTGCCGGGCGACATGGCAGCGCGCGTCGGAAATCCGGTCGAGCGTTTCGGCCACGACACGCAGCACCCTGTCCCCGGCGGGATGCCCATGGGTGTCGTTGATGCGCTTGAAATGGTCGATGTCGACAAAGGCAACCGATAGCGGTTCCTTTCTGGCTTGTGCTTCGCGGAGTTCGCGGTCGAACAGGTGATCGAAGGCGCGACGGTTGGGCAGGCCGGTCAGGTGATCCTGATCGGCAGCGCGCCGGGTTTCTTCCAGCGTCGCCTGCAGTTCCTGGGCGCGCTTCTCGCTGCGGGCAAGATCACCCTGCATCGTGCGCGTATGTTCGATCATCGCCCGGGTGAGGGCCGTCAGCTCGGCGATCGTCGCCTGGGTAGACGATGCGGCATGCAAGCTATCCACGTGTCTCGTCAGCGCGGTGTTGTATTCGCTCGTTGCGTCCTGCGCGCCCTTCATGGTGTCGCCGAACGAAGCAATGTCGCCTTCCAGCTGCTCCATCAGCGCGTGAAGCGTATCCTCGGCCTTCGCGGTCCCGGCATCGCGCACGGCCTCGTCAAGCCAGCGCAACGTCACGGGCAATCCTCGCTCTGTCCGCTCCAGGATCATCTGGACAAGGCGAGGGCTTGCCCCCGTCACGCAATCATAGGCGATGCCGAGCGTATAGGGCAGGATCTCGAGATCGTGGTCGATCAGGAAATCGGCAACTTTGCCGAGCATCCGGCGCTTGGCAGGAAGCCAGATCTCCCGGGCTGTCGGATCGCGATAGCTGCCTGACGCGGCAGGTACTGCCGATGCGACGGAGGCACCAGCGTTGCCTTCGTCGTCATCGTCATACTGACCCAAGCCAAACCATTGGCGCCAGCGGCTGCGCCGCCCATTCTCCGCGGAGTCCTCTTCGCTCATGCGTAAGGAGAACGGGCTGGCGGCGCTTCCCTTAATCCCGGTCGGTTGCGTAGACTTTAAGTAACGCCAACTTCACCGCCAGAAGCCCCGGAAATCGGACCTTAACGCACCCGGGGGCCGCCGAACGGCATCGGCGGGGGCGGGCGGCGATGACCGCGCGGCAGCTGCGCCTGATAGGCGCGGCCGCAGTGATCGACGCAGTATGGGAAGCCGGGGTTCACCTTTTCCCCGCAGAAGTGGAAGTCCGGTTCGCCCGGGTGACCCATCGGCCAGCGGCAGATGCGATCGTTCAGGTCGAGCAGGCTCGTCTTGTCGGCAATCTCGGGGCTCGGGCGTGCCGGAACGAGGCGACGCGGGGGCGCCGGCGGGATCGGTGCCTGCTGATCGCCAGGGCCCTGGCGCAGGAAGCCGCCCGGACCGACCGAGACGATGCGCGGCTGCGGCGCGGCGGGTGCGTCGTTCGTAGCGGCGACGGCTGGGGCCGCAGGTGCCTGCGAGGCAGGGCGCGGGGCTGGCGGGGGCGGCGGCGCGACGGGAGCGGCGGCAACCGGCGCGGCTGCCTTTGGTGCAGGAGCAGGACGCGGTTCGGGCGCTGGCGCTGGCTTGGCAGCCTTCGGCGCCGCTGCGGGCACGTCGGCCTTGTCGTTCGGCTTGACCGGGGAAGGTCGGGCCTTCAGCCCGAGGCGATGCGCCTTGCCGATAACGGCGTTGCGGCTGACCCCGCCGAGTTCGTCGGCGATCTGGCTGGCAGTCGCACCGCCCTCCCACATCTTGGTCAGCTTCTCGATGCGCTCGTCCGTCCAACTCATGCCGTCAGTTTTCCTTCGTGGAGTTGCAAGCGCGAACGCGTGCATCCCTTGCCTTGCCATAGGGCCGCCAGCGCGATACCGCACCGGGCATGGCCGATCAATCTCTACCCCTGACCGGGGGTGAAACCCCGACCGTGAACATCCGTGCGACCGGAGGTTTTCCAAACCCCGGGGAGCCGCTGTTCCGCAGCATCAACAGGTTGGGGCTGTGGACCCTCTATATGAAGGAGGTCCGCCGTTTCTTCAAGGTGCAGACCCAGACGATCTGGGCGCCTGCGGTCACCACGCTGCTCTATCTGATGATCTTCACCCTGGCGCTTGGCCGGGGCGGACGCGAAGTGCTCGGCGTGCCGTTTGCAAGCTTCGTCGCCCCGGGCCTCATCGCGATGGGGATGATCAACAATGCCTTCGCCAATGCGAGCTTCGGCCTGCTGGGCGGCAAGATCCAGGGCACGATCATCGACTACCTGATGCCGCCGATTTCCGAAGGAGAACTGCTCGCCGCGCTGGTCGGCGCAGCCGTGACGCGCGCGATATTGGTGGGGCTCGTCGTCTACGGCGCGATGCTGCTGTGGCCGGGCGTGAATATGGAAATTCGCCACCCCTGGGCGATCGCCTGGTTTGGCCTGATGGGATCGATCCTGCTGTCGCTGATCGGGGTGGCGACCTCGATGTGGTCCGAAAAGTTCGATCATTTGGCTGCCGTGACCAACTTCGTCATCACCCCTATGTCGATGCTGTCGGGGACGTTCTACGTTATCAGCAACCTTGCCCCCGCGTTTCAGGCTGTTAGCCGCGTGAACCCGATCTTTTACGTGATCTCGGGCTTCCGCTTCGGATTTCTTGGGCAGAGCGATATCGGCGATACCAACCTAGCGGTGCTGCACGGCGCCATTGGCCTCGGCGTCCTCAACGCCGTGCTGGCGGTGATCATCTACCTGCTGCTGCGCTCGGGCTGGAAGCTCAAGAACTGAGCTTGGTGCTTGACCGAGGGGCTTGATTGCCCCTTTCGGCTCAGTGCGACAGGGCGCGACGAAGGCGGTAGCGGCCGTCGCGGAAGTCTTCGAAGATCTGCTCGAGCGAAGGGTGGTCCACTGGGCCAGCCTCGGCGTCAGCAAGCAGGTTCTGCTGGCTGACGTAAGCAACATAGCTGCTTTCGTCGTTTTCGGCGAGCAAGTGGTAGAACGGCTGATCGCGTCGCGGACGGATATCCTTGGGAATCGATTCGTACCATTCTTCGCTGTTGGCGAAGACGGGGTCGATATCGAACACAACGCCACGGAATCCGAACAACCTGTGGCGTACAACCTCGCCGATATCGAAGCGGGCCTCTGCGACAGGAGGAGCAGAAATCTCGCGACCGGCCTGGGGCGAAAAGAAGCTCGTGCGGTTCATGCAACCGATATAGGTTTTCGGCGGAAGCTAAACAAGCGAGCGGCTGTGGATGGAATGCCCTTTTCGCTTGAAAGGGTGGAATCCATGCGCTAACGGCGCGCTTCCCGACCGGGAGCAGGCACCCGCCGCTTCCTTGGCACTTCACGGAGAGGTGGCAGAGTGGTCGAATGCGCCGCACTCGAAATGCGGTGTACGGGCAACCGTACCGTGGGTTCGAATCCCACCCTCTCCGCCAGCCATTCCGCGCAAAACCTTCTCTTAGGTGGCTTGCTTGGCCTGCCCCTGTGGGTGACCTATCGGCGGCACCTGAGCCGCGCTTCCTGGTAGGCTTCATGCGCCCCAAGGAACGCCTGCTTTTCACTATCGGTATGGAAGCCCAGTTGATCCATGGCCGTCACGATGACCTGACCATCCGCGCAATTTCCGCCGTTCAACTCGGGTAACATCGCTGCGATGTGCTCGACGAGCTCTCGGTCGCAGACTGCCAGAATTGATTCGACGCTGTCGTTGTCAGTCCAGGGGAAGGGGCCAGTCGGCACAGGGAGGCGGCCTTCGCAGGCCTCGAAAAGGTCGAGTTCGGGGAAGCAATCCATGAGGCCGCGCGCGACATCTGCATTCCGGCTAGCGACAACCTCGCGTGCTACCACCGAGAGCCCAATCTGGTTGCCGACCAGTTTGATTTCGTTGAGCGCCGTGAAAAATCGCACCAGCTCCGTGCTACGGGGCAGCAGGCTTCCTGCTTCGTTCGGATAGACTGCTTTCCTGAACATTTGCAGGACACGGGTTTGCTCCGCAGAAAGCGAGCGATTTGAAGAAGCTGGTGACAACGATATCTCAGTGCCGACGATGGTACCGAGTATCTGCGAGAAATCAGTTACGACGTCGCCCCGTGGAAGGAATTTCCTGCTGAATTGGCGGACGTGCAGACGGTCTTGACCGACCCGATCTTTCCACGCCTTCAACTTGTGGTCGACACGGCGATGATATGCTTCCGGCGCGGGAAACAGATGGCTTCCTTTCAGCAGTTGCTGAACGCTGGAAGCATACATTTCCGATGGATTGCGAACGTACGCAACGACATGGATCACTCCGATATCCGAACTGACCCGCGATACCAGATCGATTGCGGCTTCCGGGGAAAGGTTGATGAAGTTTTCCGCCGACAGGACAACCCATTCGTATCGTTGGCATTCGTCCTGAAGCAATTGCAGAGTTCGCGCAGCTACAGCCTCTCTTGCAGGGCTCGCGGCCCTGCTGCGCTGTCCAGCGAGAAGAGCGAGTACTGTATGTCCGGAATTCGGCGCAAGTGTGTCATAATGAATTCCGGCACCCGCCAAGGGAGCGCGCGAAGCATACAAGGAATTCTGGATGGCAGTGCTGCCACACTTGCCGTCTCCAATATGCAAGATGAAATTCGTCACCTTAATTCCCTGAGATAGGCGCTATGTGCGTTCTTATATTTGAACGCGATTGAAGCAGCGGCCTCATCGACTGCTCTGTCCGGCCGAAGTGTTTGACCAGCGAAACTTGGCAAGGAAGCTTGATGGGCAAGCTTGCCCCCATTGCGGCAACCGACAGGGCGAGTTCGCGTGATGGACCTCGACGCGGTTCGATCCGCAAATGGGGTATGGCTGGCACGTCATTCGGCAACCTCATTCCGATAATGAGAAGTCGATCGGATCCGCCGCGCTTCCCTTGAGTTCTGCTTGACTAACTATTTGTATTCCTCAAGCGACTTTTTGCAAATTCCGTGCATGGCACGGCCCTGAAGTGAGGGATTTCTTATGGGTCAGGCATGTCCGGCTAATGAAGCCGCGCCATTCGATCTGGGACCGGTGATCAGCGGATTGCGCCAGGTGCGCGACGACTGGCGCAGCGCCCAGGATCGCCATGCCGAGTTTGGTGCGCTGGGGTTCCCTTCGCGCCAGGCAATGTCCCGTGTGATCGACGTTCTGTCGGCAGCGCTGTTTCCGCTGCGGCTGGGGCCGCCCGACCTTCATCTCGAGAGCGAGGACGAGTTCGTCCAAGCCAGCCTTGAAACCGCGTTGCCCCTGCTGGCCGCCCAGGTCCGCATGGAGCTGCACTACAGCCGTCATGAGCGCGGTTCCGAAGCGATCGAGCGTGCTGTTACCGCGATCGTCGAGGAACTGGCGCGGCGCCTGCCGGACATCCGCCGCATGCTCGACAGCGACCTCGAGGCGGCATTCGACGGCGATCCGGCAGCCCGGAGCGTCGACGAGGTGCTGCTATGCTATCCCTGTGTCACTGCGATCATCCACCATCGCATCGCGCATGAGCTTTACACGCTCGGTGCGCCGCTGGTGGCGCGCATCATTGCAGAGATCGCGCATTCGCGGACCGGGATCGACATTCACCCTGGCGCGCAGATCGGCGACAGCTTCTTCATTGATCATGGCACCGGGGTGGTGATCGGGCAGACAGCCATCATCGGCAATCGCGTGCGCATTTATCAGGCGGTCACGCTTGGTGCGCGAAGCTTCAGCACCGATGAGGAAGGCCGCCTGGTGAAGGACGAGCCGCGCCATCCGATCATCGAGGATGACGTCACGATCTATGCGGGGGCGACGATCCTCGGCAGGATCACGATCGGCCGGGGCTCGGTTATCGGCGGCAACGTCTGGTTGACCCGCTCCGTGCCGGCCGGCAGCCGCGTACGCCAGACCCAGCCAAGCGTCAGCATCGAAGCCAGCGACTGCTTCGACTGAGCGCCAGCGTCCGCTCAAAACGGCGCATCGTGGCTGCCCAGCGTCGTGGCTAAGACATCGATAGCGTGCGATGCGCAATCACTCCGGGTGTGGAGCGAGCGTTGATCGATCTTTTTTCTGACGACAAAGATCAGTGATCTGCGCGCAAACGTGTTGAGATGACTTGGCAAATTGCCGGAGGTCCTCTCTCAATCGCATACGTCCAATGCTGCGGAAGATTTGCCAGGGAAGGCAGCGTCATTCCGTAGATTCTGACATCGGTCCTCGCCGGTAGTTCCGGGCATTGCTTCGACCATGTGCGATTTCGATTTGCCCTCGCCGGCGAATCATGGTCCTATATCACCTGATAAGTGTGCGAGAGTCGCCGTGCCCTGCACGCGGCTGATCGACACAAATGGTGGAGAGAAGATCGTGACCTCGATGACCGCAGAGCTGTCGCCCGTCCGCAAATCGATTCTGCCCAAGGGCGGTGATACCTGGACCAGCATCGCCGCGCGCGAACTGCCCGGCGTGGCCGAAGCCGATGCCGTTGGCATGCTGCAGAGCTGGAACCTGCACGTGTTCATGCGCGCCGCTGGTGGCGTTGGCCGGATGCGTGGCGACAACCCGATCCTTCCGAGCGACGTCATCTTCGTTGAAGCACCGCGCGCCTGAGCGATGGGTGCCGCTGCGATCAGTGACGTCCGCATTGCCGCCGCGCACGACGGCGACGCCGAGCTGGTCGTCACGCTGACTTTTCCGAATGGCGGCAAGTCACTCGTCACGCTCGATGAATTCGCGGCGCGCAGCCTGATGGCGTCCGCCAACGCAACACACGCCGACCAGTTGATCGGATTGGGGTGGGACCGGGTGCGCGATGCCCTGATCGCATCCTCCAACCGCTTCGCCGACGCGGCCGAATGAACAAGAACACCGGGAGAATGGACATGTACGATCTTGTTATCCGCAACGGGCGCGTCGTTGACGGCTCGGGTATGCCGGCCTTCACTGCCGATGTCGCCGTCAAGGGCGATCGCATCGTCAGGATCGGCCGCGTCGAGCAGGCCGGCGCGCGTGAGATCGACGCCAGCGGCAAGGTCGTGGCGCCCGGTTTCATCGATCCGCACACCCACTTCGATGCGCAGCTGCTGTGGGATGGCGCCGCCAAGCCCGCGCTCTCGCACGGGGTCACCACGATCGTTTCGGGCAATTGCTCGCTTTCGCTCGCCCCGCTCAAGGCCGAGCACCGCATGAAGCTGGTCGGCATGTTCAACCAGATCGAGGAAATGCCGCTCAAGGCCTTCAAGGAAGGCGTCGTGTGGGATTGGGAGACGTTCCCCGAATACCTCGCCCGCATCCGCAAGGGCCTGTCGATCAACGTGGGCCAGCTCGTCGGCCACAGCGTCCTGCGTCTGTGGGTGATGGGCGAAGCCGCGATGGAGCGTACCGCGACAGACGCAGAGATCGCCGAAATGCAGGCGCTGCTGCGCGAATGCCTCGACGCCGGGGCAATCGGCCTGTCGACCAGCTATGTCGACATGGACGAAACGCTCAAGCCCGTGCCGAGCCGCTATGCCGATGCGGGTGAGGTGGAGGCGCTTGCCGCCGTTCTTTCGGAATACGGCCGCATCCTTCAGATCGTGCCCGAATTCTACGATCCGGATCTCACCATCGCCCGGCTGGACCAGTTGGCAGAGATTTCGCTCAAGTACGGCATTTCGACCACGTTCTCGCCATTGTTCGTCAATGCCGACAACATTGCCGCGGTGGACCGGGTCATGGCCCGCGTGGACGAACAGTTTGCCCGCGGCGCGCGCGTCTGGCCGCAGGTGCAGACCCGTCCGATCGACATCAGCTTCAGCTTCGCGGTGCCGAGCCTGATCTTCATCCGTCTGCCCGGCTGGTACAACATCATGCGCTTCGGCAGCCCCGAGGAAATCGTTGCAGCCTTCGCCGGCGGTGAAAGCCGTGAGCGCCTGATTGCCGAAGCGACGCCGATGATGGACCTGTGGTCATTCCTCAAGCTGCGCCAGGTCGCCAGCGAGGCGAACCAGCAGTATGTCGGCAAGACGCTTGCCGAAATCGGCAAGCTGCGCGGCGTCACAGCGCTCGAGGCGATGATCGATCTGTCGGTCGAAGAGAACCTCGATGCGCACTTCATGGCCGAGAACATGGGCCACAACGAGGACGGCAAGGTCGGCTCGCTGCTGCGCCATCCGCGCGTCCACATCGGCGCGAGCGACGGTGGTGCGCACATCCTCTCGTTCTCGACCTATGGCGATACCGGCTACCTGTTCGGCCACTTCGTCCGTGATGCCAAGCTGCTGAGCCTTGAGGAAGCGGTGAAGAAGATCACCTCCGATACCGCTGCGATCTGGGCAATTCCTGAGCGCGGCCTGATCGCCAAGGGCCTGATCGCCGACATCGTCGTGTTCGATCCCGCTGCGATCGATCGGGGCGAGGAAGTTTACGTGCAGGATGTGCCGGGCGAGGGCAGCCGCTATGTTCGCGATGCCCATGGCGTCGACACCGTGATCGTCGCGGGAGGTGTCGCCTGGAGCGCGGCCGAAGGCTACACCGATGACGCGCGTGGTGCGATCGTGCCGCCCGCCATCGCCGCCTCGGCGGAGCTCGAAGCCGCATGAGCTGGGAGGGGGTTACCGAGCGTCGTATCGAAACGAACGGGATCGCGCTCAACATCGCCGAAGCCGGGGAAGGGCCGCTGGTGCTGCTCCTCCACGGCTTTCCCGAAAGCTGGTATTCGTGGCGCCACCAGTTCGCACCGCTGGCGGCCGCCGGCTACCATGTCGTCGCGCCCGACATGCGCGGCTACGGCAAGAGCGACAAGCCCGAGGCCATCGACGCCTACAATCAGGTGGAAGTCGTCAACGATATCATCGGCCTGATCCCGGCGCTGGGCTACGAACAGGCGATCGTGATCGGGCACGACTGGGGCGCGCCCACCGCGTGGGCCACCGCGCTGTTCCATCCGGACAAGGTGCGCGCGGTCGGCGGGCTGTCGGTGCCGTTCATGCCGCGTTCGCCGGTCCAGCCGATGCCGGCCATGCGCGAGATGTTCAAAGGGCAGTTCTTCTACCAGCTCTATTTCCAGGAGCCGGGCGTGGCCGAGGCCGAGTTCGAAAAGGACATCAGGACCGCGCTGCGCAAGTTCCTGGTCATGGCGGGGGGCGAGACCGATCTGACCAAGCTGGCGCCCAAGGGTGAGCATGACGACATGCTGACGAGCTTGCCCGATCCCGAAGTGCTGCCGCACTGGCTCAGCGAAGCGGACCTCGATTTCTATGCCGGGGAATTCACGCGTTCAGGGATGCGCGGACCGCTGAACTACTACCGCAATCATGACCTCACCTGGCGGCTGACCCACGGCGCGCCGACCCAGATCCACCAGCCGGCGATGTTCGTTGCCGGTACGGCGGACGGGGTCGTGATGATGGCCGCCGCCGCGATAGAGGCTTTGCCGCAGACGGTCACCGATCTCAGGATCAATCGCATGATCCCGGGTATCGGCCACTGGACGCAGCAGGAAGCGCCCGAAGCGGTGAACGCGGCAATCCTCGAATTTCTCAAGATGGTCGACGGCTAGGGAAGGGACGACCAATCATGCCTGAAAAGGTTCTGGTAATCGGTGCAGGGATCGGCGGTCTCTGCACCGCGCTCATGCTCGCGCCCTCGGGCCGCGATATCGTCTTGCTCGAACGCGATGGCCCGCTCGAAACGGCGGACCCGGACGAGCTGTTCCGCACCTGGAAGCGCAACGGCGTTGCCCACGTACGGCAAAGCCACGCGTTTCTCGCGCGTTTGCGCACGATCATGAAGACCGAGCATCCCGCGCTGCTCGACCAGCTTCTGGCCAACGGCGTGCGCGAGTTGCCGTTCGAGCTGATGCTGACCGAGGCGCAGCAGCAGGCATACCAGCCGGCGCCCGGTGACGAGGAACTGACCATCGTCACCAGCAGGCGCACCACGCTCGAGATGACCATGCGTCGCTACGTCGAAACCCTGCCCAATGTTGAACTTCGCTGCGGCTTCAAGGTGCGCCGCCTGATCACGCGCAAGGCTGGGGACGGTGTCATCGAAGTGCGTGGCGTTGCGGGCGAATGGAACGGTGACGACGTGCGGCTTGAAGCCGACATCGTCGTCGATGCGTCGGGCAAGGGCGGCACCACGATCAAGCAACTGATCGACGAAGGCGCACCGATCCGCGAGGAAAACGAAAGCGCGGGCATCCTGTACTTCACCCGCCATTATCGGTTGCTGCCGGGGCAGGTCGAACCCGAACGCAGCGCGCATCCACCCGCCTCGGGCGATCTCGGCTATCTCAAGTTCGGCATCTTCCCCGGCGACAACGGCAATTTCTCGGTCACGGTCGCGATACCCGAAGTCGAGACCGTGCTGCGCCAGGGCATCGTCGATCCCGATATATTCCACGCCGCAACGCTGGCGCTGCCGGGGCTGCAGCCCTGGACGAACGCCACCCGCGCCGAACCGACCAGCAAGGTCATCGGCATGGGCGATCTCGTCAGCCGTTGGCGCGACCTTGTCATCGACGACAAGCCCGTAACGCGTGGCTACTTTGCCCTTGGCGATACGCTGGTGCGGACCAATCCGCTCTATGGTCGCGGCTGTTCCTTCGCCGCGGTCAGCGCGCAGGCGCTCCGCCAGGTGCTCGACATGACGACCGATCCGACAGAACGCTCGCGCGCCTTTCACAAGGCGATCCACGCCGAACTGCTGCCCTACTACCTCAATCAGCGAAAGCAGGACCGCTCCGCGATCAAGCGTGCGCGGCGGGCGCTCATCCCGGGCCATGTGCCGAAGCTGAAGGCGCGCCTTGCCACCGGCTTTGTCGAGGACGGCGTGCGCATCGCGCTGCGCTCGGACACCCGCCTGCTGCGTGAAGCGATGCGCGGCTTCCACATGCTCGAACACCCCGACGCCTGGCTCAAGCGACCACGCAATCTGGCGGGCGTGCTATGGTACTGGGCGCGCGGCAAGGCGCGCAACGCCGCCGCCTATCCCCCGCCGCCCGGGCCCGAGCGCGTCGAAATGATGCAGCTCCTCGGCCTCGATTGGCAGGCCGACATGATCATTCAGGAAGGTGAGGATCGCCGCGCTGCGTGACCGGCGCCCTCGGCGCGGGCGCCGCGCGTGATCAGCCGCGCCGCGCTGTGGCGCAGCGTGTCGAACGGCAGCGCCGGGTCGAGCTTGCCCGCCATCTGCAGCACGACCAGGCCGTGCAGCACCGCCCAATAGGCATGCGCGATCTCGCTGGCATCGCCGTCGAGCAGTCCGGCCTCGACCATTTCGCGCACGTAGCGCGTCATCAGGTCGGCCGCCCGGGCCTGCGCCGCACGCAGTTCCGGGCTCTTGTCCTTCTCGTCCTGCTCGAAGGCGAAGATCAGCTGGTAGGCGGCTGGCTCGCGAAACGCGAAGTCGGCATAGGCATCGCCGATCGCGCGCGACTTGTCCCACAAGTCAGCGCCGCTCTGTCCGGCCGCCTCGATGCAGTTCGAAAACCGCTCGTACGCGGCAGCGCGCGTCGCATCCAGCAGTTCGGCCTTGCTCGCGTAATACCGGTACAGCGACGCAGCCGTCCAACCGATCTCCGCCGCGATCGCGCGCATCGACGCGCCCTGCGGCCCGTCGCGCGCGATGTGCCTTTCCGCCACTTCACGGATTTTCTGCCGAACGTCGGCGACCTGTTCTTTGGTGAGCAGCACGGCCATGCGCTTGCCATAGTGAACACTGTTCGTTACGTCCACGCCAAACAGTGTTTAGCATGAGGGGATTCGCCGTGAGCACCAAGTACCCGCACGTGTTCTCGCCGCTGAAAGTCGGCCACACCACGATCAAGAACCGCATCCTGATGGGTTCGATGCATACGGGTCTGGAAGACGTGCCGAACGCGGCCGAGCGCCTGTCTGCCTATTTCGTCGAGCGGGCCAAGGGCGGCGTCGGCATGATCATCACCGGCGGCATCGGCCCGCATCCCACGGCTGGCCACGGCGCCAAGCTGATCGATGCCGAAGGCGTCGCGTTGCACAGCCAGGTCACGCGTGCCGTCCACGATGCGGCGCCCGACGTGAAGATCGTGATGCAGGTGCTTCACACCGGACCGCTCGCCGGCACGCCCGATTGCGTCGCCCCGTCGCCGGTCAAGTCGCGTATCGGCCGCTACCAGCCCAACGAACTGACCGAGGAAGGCATCGAGGAACAGATCGAGGCATTCGCCCGCTGCGCCGCGCTCGCCAAGGAAGCGGGCTACGATGGTGTCGAGATCATCGGTTCGGCCGGCTACCTCATCTCCACCTTCCTCGTCTCCAAGACCAACCAGCGCACCGACCGCTGGGGCGGCGAATGGACCAACCGCATGCGCTTCCCCGTCGAGATCGTGCGCTGCACCCGCGCGGCGGTGGGCGAGGACTTCATCCTCATCTTCCGCATTTCGGCGATGGACATGCTGCAGGAAGGGCTCGCCTGGGACGAAGTCGTCAGCCTTGCCAAGGCGCTCGAGGCCGAAGGCGTCGATGTCATCTCCACCCACTTCTGCTGGCACGAAAGCTTCGTGCCGACGATCGCCACGATGGTCCCGCGCGCCGCGTTCACGCAAGTCACCGGCCGCCTGCGCAAGGAGCTGTCGATCCCGCTGATCACCTCCAACCGCATCAACATGCCCTCGGTGGCCGAAGAAGTGCTGGCGCGCGGCGATGCCGACATCGTGTCGATGGCGCGGCCGATGCTGGCCGACCCGGAACTCGTCAACAAGGCCGCGCAGGGTCGCGAGGACGAGATCAACACCTGCATCGGCTGCAACCAAGCCTGTCTCGACCACACTTTCACCGGCCGCCTGACCACTTGCCTCGTCAACCCGCGCGCCTGCCGTGAAACCGAGCTGTCGATCGTTCCCACGTCGACGCAGCGCAAGGTCGCCGTCGTCGGCGCCGGGCCAGCAGGTCTCGCCTATGCCGTAACCGCTGCCGAGCGCGGCCACGCGGTCACCCTGTTCGACGCGGCGAGCGAAATCGGCGGGCAGTTCAACTATGCCAAGCGCATTCCGGGCAAGGAAGAGTTCTACGAAACCCTGCGCTACTACGGCCGCATGCTCGAAAAGCTCGGCGTCGACGTCCGCCTCAACACCCGCGCCGACGTCGCGACGATCAAGGCGGGCAACTTCGACGAAGTCATCATCGCCACCGGCATCGCACCGCGCACGCCTCCGATCCCCGGCATCGACCATGCCAAGGTCGTCAGCTATGTCGACGTCATCACCGGCCGCGCCGAAGTCGGGCAGAAGGTTGCGATCATCGGCGCAGGCGGGATCGGCTTCGACGTTGCCGAACTGATCACCCACGCTGGCACCAGCAGCGCGCTCGATGTCGATGTCTTCGCGCGCGAATGGGGGATCGACTTCAAGAACCATCCGCGCGGCGGCGTCACCGGCGTCACGCCGCAGGTCGCCACCAGCGGCCGCGAAGTCACGCTGCTTCAGCGCAAGGAAACCGCCGTGGGCGCAGGGCTCGGCCGTACCACCGGCTGGACTCACCGCATTGCGTTGCAGCGTCGCGGTGTGAAGATGATCGCGGGCGTCACCTACGACCGGATCGACGACGCCGGCCTTCACGCCACCGTCGGGGGCGAGCCGGTGCTGTTCGATGTCGACACGATCATCGTCTGCGCCGGGCAGGATCCCTTGCGTGACTTGCACGATGCGCTCGCGGCCGAAGGCATCAAGTCGGAGCTAGTCGGCGGTGCTTACGAATCTGCAGAGCTCGATGCCAAGGCGGCGATCAAGCAGGCGACCGAACTGGCCGCCGCCGCCTGATCGCCGGCCCGATCTGGCTCAGCGCTTGCCGTCGCCCGCTCCGGCGGCGGCGAGCGCCCGGGCCGCCGCAGCCGCAATCTGGCTCGCGCTGTAGGGCTTCTGCACCATCGGCACGTCGTCGAACCCTTCGATTTCCAGCGTGTCGCCCAGTCCGGTCATGAACGCGAACGGGATGCCCCGCTCGCGCAGCCGCTCGGCTACGGGCAGGCTCGTGGTGTCGCCCAGGTTGTAATCGAGCGCGGCGAAATCGGGCGCCGCCTGCTCGACAAGCTCCAGCGCTTCCTCGGTCGTCGGTGCCACAAGCACGTCGGCGGCGCCGAGATCGAACAGGTGGCTTTCGGCATCGAGCGCGATGATCATGTTGTCTTCGGCCAGCAACACCTTCAGCCCCTTGAGCGGAGCGGCGTCGGGCTGCGGCGGGGCAGGGCGCGGGCGTTCGGCTGCGGGCGTGCCACCGGTTCCGATCACGTGCCGGGCCGGAATGCGGAAGTGGCCTTCGAAGCCGTGGCGGCGATATTCGATCGAGGCCTCGCCCCCAAGGTCGTGGGGGATCGAGGTCTCGATGATCACCGATCCGAACCCGCGCCGCGTCGGCGGAGCGACCGGCGGTCCACCGCTTTCGACCCAGTCGAGCAGCAGGTCGCCCTCTGCATCGCGCCGCCACGAGATCAATACCGTGCCCGTGTGCTCGCCCGAAAGCGCGCCATACTTGGCAGCGTTGGTCATCAGCTCGTGGAACACCAGCGCCAGCGCGGTGAAGGCGACCGGCTCCACCAGCATGTCGGGGCCCTTCATCACCAGCGCCTCGCGCCGTTCATCGAGATAGGCGCTCGCTTCCACGTCGAGCAGCTCGATCAGGCTGGCCGGGCCCCAGTGGTCGCGCGTCACCTGATCGTGCGCGCGCGCCAGCGCCTGAACGCGGCCATCGAGGTTGAACACGAACTCTTCGATCGTCGCGCTTGATCGCTCGGTCTGCGAGATCAGCCCGCGGATCAGCGACAGGATATTGCGCACGCGGTGGTTCAGCTCGGCGATAAGCACTTCCTGCCGGTCGTGCGCCCGCTCACGCTCGAGCGCGGCATCGTCGGCCAGCCGCAGAAGCACTTCGAGCATGCCGTTGCGCAGCGTTTCGGCCACTTGCCGCTCGGCTTTGGTGAAAGGCAGGCTGGTCCCCTGCACCAGACGGGTCCACGCCTCGAAGCTCTTGCGCGGGGTCAGCCGGTCGCCGTTGGGCCCATGCTCGACCGACTTTTCCGGATTGCCGGCCCAACGCACCGTGCGAAGCTGCTCGGCGCGGAACAGCACGATGTGGTTGCGCGGCGAACGGGACAGCGGGATTGCCAGCATGCCCGCAGCGATATCAGCATGGACGCGCGCCGCCGGCACCAGGCTGGCGATGGAATCGGTCGTTACCACGTTGCCCGCCGCCTCGGCGTTGAGATAGTCGAGGATTTCGCCGCACTGCTCGATCGTCGGGGTCAGGCCGCTCAGCGATACGTCGCCCTCCAGGAAGACCGCCACGCCATCGGCAGGGATCAGCTCGAACGTCACTTCGCCCAGCCAGGCCGGATCGTTCAGCAGCGAGGGGTTCTGCGCCACCGTCGCCATGATCCGGTCGCTCGCCCGCCTTGCGCGCAGCTCGTATTCGCTCGTCTCGCTGCGCAGCCGGCTTTCGAGCATGAACGAAAACAGCTGGCCGAACAGCTCGGCGGTCGTCCGCATGCCAAGATTGGGCAGCCGCGGACCGTAGTGGTGGCACGCGAACAGTCCCCACAGCCTGCCTTCGACGATGATCGAGATGGAAAGCGACGCACCAACGCCCATGTTGCGCAGGTATTCGACGTGGATCGGCGATACCGCGCGCAGCAGGCCGATCGACTGGTCGAGCGCGGTGCCCCGTGCGCTTTCGGCCGAAAGCAGCGGCACCGGCTGGGCGGTGACGTCGGCGATCACGCGGAAGATGTTGCGCAGATACAGCCGCCGGGCCTGCGCCGGAATGTCGGACGCCGGGTAGTGCAGGCCGTAGAAGCTGTCGATGCCGGGCGAAAGCGCTTCGGCCACGACTTCGCCCGATCCGCTTTCGTCGAAGCGGTAGACCATCACCCGGTCGAACCCGGTCAGCGATTTAACCTGCCGCGCCGCTTCGCGCAGGAACGACTGCGTCGTTTCCGCCTGCCGCAGCCGCCCGGTGAAGGTGCGCATCGGGTTGCCGGCTTCGGCGGCATTGCTCGACGCAGGCTCCGCCTCGACGACGAACTCCTCGCCCGAAAAGTGCACCGCCACGTCATAGGCGGTGCGCCGGTCGAACAGCTTCACGCCAAACAGCCGCTCCACCGCGTCGCCGCCACGCAGCAACTGCATCCGCTCGCGCAGCGCCACCAGCGCGCCGGCGTCGAAGATCTCTTCCGCCTCGCGTCCCAGCGCGTCCTCGGCTGACAACGTCGCGAAATCGCCGAGGTTGGCTGAGGCACGGCGCACGCGGGATTCGGCATCGAGCGAGACCAGCACGCCGAACGGCTGGATCGTTCCAAGGATGTGGATCGGCTCGCGATCGCAGTTGGTCAGGTCGACGGGGTCGTCAAGGCGATCAACGGTATGCAGCTTGAACCTCCTGCGCTGCGGCGTGGAACAGGGCAAAGGCACGACTTGCGCCTTCGAGGGCGCGCTGCCGCCAAGGCGTGCCGCCCTCGCTTCCCTTGCTCTCGAGCAGGGTCAGCAGCGCCTGCCACTGTCCCGGCGCCGCGCGCGAGGTGAGATAGCCATTCGGAAGATCGTCGGAAACATCGCGGGCCAGCACGGCGGCACCCATCCGCGATCCTTCGAGAACGTAAAGCGCGCCAAGCCGTGCTGCCTCGTCGCGGGGCCATTCCAGCGCGGGCGCCTCGGGCACCGGTTCGGCAAGCGCGTGCAGGTCTTCTACCACGGCCTCGCTGCGCCCGCGCCAACCAGGCAACAGCGCGCCCGCGCCGATCCAGCGTTCAAGCGGCAGAAGCGCCCGGCCGTGGGCGGCAAGGAAGTCAGCGTAGGATGAGCGGTCGCTCAGGCGAAACGACGCAAACGCGTCATCGACGCGCGCATGATCGTCACGGGTGCTATCGCGCAGCCACGCCCGGATCTCACCCACGCGAAGGATTCCGTCGGACTCCGTCCGACCGTGACAGCCTTCTTACGAAATCTGGGGTCATCTTGCCTTCGTTCAGCGCGCCAGACCGCCACTACGCATGACTACGGTTCCCGGTTCCCGTCCGCTGACAAAAAGTCACAGTGCCCCCCGGTGCCAAAATTTGCTTAACCGATTACTTGACATGAGAGGGCAGCCGACTCCACCCACTGCAGCCACCCACAAGCATTGCAGGAAAATGACGCTCATGGCGCAAACCATCACGCCGCCAAACGAAATGCTCGCAACGCTTGGCCTGCAGCGGATCGTGTCGATGACAGGTGGGCGTTCGCGCATGGAATTCCTCGCCGGCATGCACATGTGTCATTCCGGGGGCGTGGTGCAGGGCGGGTTCGTCAGCGGCTGGATAGACGCGGCGATGGCCCACGCCATTCTGGGGCTCCACCATGAAAGGGGGGATTTCGATGTCTCGCCGATCTCGCTCGAACTCAAGATCAGCTTCTTCGCTCCCGCTCGTCCCGGTCTCCTGGTCGCGGAGGGCTGGATAGAGCAGGGCGGGCGTTCGACCTGCTTTGCCGAAGGCCACTTGCTCGATACCTCGGGCAAGGTTCTGGCGAAGGGGACCTCGACTATCCGCCTCATGTCCAACGCGAAGATCGAGGCTGCCAGCCGCGCCGCGATCGGCTGATCATCGCCCAATGCGCCATTTGAGCGGCGACAAGGGCTGCCACTTGGTCTAGGCTTCATCCTGGACGCGACACCGGATCAATCGATCAAGGGTGATTGGCGATGCCTGTCCTGCGTACCTCTTTGCTGCAAACATCTGTTGCTGTTCTTCTCGCCGGCACCATGCTGGCTGGTTGCTCGGGCGGTTCGCCAGAAGTTGCGCCAAGCGCAGAGCCAAGCGCACTTGCCTCGATCGATGCTGCTCCTTCCGCGACGCCTGCTGCCGCTGCAACGGCGGGCGATGGTGATGGGCAGGGGGACGCCAAGGTTGCCGGCACGGATTACAACGCCACTGCGGAAATTCCCTGCGGCGGTGGCAAGACCTGCAAGGCCGGCGTCAACCGTCAGGCCGAAACCGGGCCCTACATCGACGTGACCAAGCCCGACGGGCGCCCTCGCACGCTGTTCTTCACCAAGGACGGCAAGTTCCTCAGCATCAATTCGGCGCAAGCGGATGGTTCGGCCGGATTCAAGGTGTCGTCGCGCAAGGATGGTGACACGACGATCATCGATGCCGGCCCTGAACACTACGAGGTGCCCGACGCCTTCCTGCTGGGCGACTGACGGCTTAATCGCCCGATTAATTCGGGTTGCCGCCCGGCGAACGCTGGTGCAATCAGCGTCTCCACGGAATTCGAAAAAGGAAAACGGTCATGGGCGAACACACCGGCGGCTGTCTCTGCGGCGCGATCCGCTACACCATCGCGATCGATCCGCCGATCCAGGCCGTCTGCCATTGCAAGAACTGCCAGAAGCAGGCGGGCAGCGCCTATTCGATGCTCGTCGGCGTGCCCCAGTCGGCGATCGCCATCACCGGTGAGCCCAAGGTCTACATGGACAAGGGCGACAGCGGCGCGTCGGTTACCCGCCAATTCTGCGGCACCTGCGGCTCGCCGCTGTTCTCGCTTGTCGAAAGCGCGCCGGGGCTGGTCTTCGTCAAGGCAGGCACGCTCGACGACACAACCGGGTTCAAGCCCTCGGCGCAGTTCTGGACCAAGAGCCGGCAGGATTGGGTCGATCTTGGCGCCTTGCCTGGGTTCGAAACCGTTCCAGGCTGATCGCTCAGGCAGGGGCGACGTCGCCTTGCGTGCCGTCGTCGGCCGGCGCTTCCCCGACATCGTCGTCATAGGGGGAGACATCGCGCGCCTCGCGATGGTCGTCGCCACCATAGTCTCCGTCATCGACCGCTATCGTGTCGTCATACGATGGATCGACTGCGCGATCGTTGCGTGATGGATCGCTGCGCACATCATCCATGCGCCAGTCGTCATCGTCGGCAAACCGCGCGCTCGCGGGCGGCACCGCCTCTTCGTTATAGCCGTGCAGCCAGCGCTGCGCCGGATAGACTTCGTAGGTCGAGGCCGAGAAATAGGGCGCGCCTGCCGCCTGGTCCTCGCCGGGCACGTTGAGCCGCTGTGACGTCGGCAGCCGCCATGACGGTTCGGGTGCATCGAGCATCCGCGTCGGCGTTGTCGCTGCCAGAACGCCACCGAAGGCAAGGCCACCAGCCACCAGCATCATCGGCAGGCGATAGCGCAGGTTCTTCGCCACAGATCGTCTCCATCGCCCCGCCCACGGCATCAATCCGCGAAAGCGCAACGATGTTCCCGCCTGACGCGGTGGCGGAACTCCAGAACGCGAAAGCCCCCCGCCTTGTTCGAGCGGGGGGCTTCCGGAATTCTGGCGACACCGGGCGCTGTTGCACCCGGCGCGATCGTGACAGCTTTACTGGGCGTCGACGATGATGCCGGCCTTCTTCGCTTCGGCCAGCGAGAAGGTCACCGGCTTGTTGTTGAAGGTGCCTTCGACGACCTTCTTGCGCACGTGCAGTTCGAACGGAACCTTGCCCGAATAGGCGGTGCCGCGGACAACCTGCTCGCCGTCCTTGGTTTCGGTGGTGTAGCTGTACTCGACGCCCTTGTGCTTGAAGGTGTCGGCGTTGGCGACAGCCGGAGCGGCAACGAGGAGAGCGGCGGCGGTCAGTGCGAAAGTCTTGATCATGGCAATATCCCTTTTTCTGCGTCGCGGGGATGCCGCGGCGAGGCTGGATCTTGCCTTCGAGCACCCATCACTTTGTTCTGGTTGCAGTGCGATATAAGGATGCTGCAGGTGCGAGCAATTGCAATCGTCGCTGCTCCGGTTGCGACAAATGCAATTGGGTTGCGTTTTGGTACTGAATGCGAAGATTTGCGCGAAAAATCAGGCAATCGCCGTCGCCTGCAAGTGGCCGGACCTGCACCAAGGAACAGGTCCGACCGCGAGCGACGTTATGCCGAGAGCGTCTTTTCGAGCGTGATCTCGCACGAAAGAAGCTTAGAGATCGGGCAGTTTGCCTTTGCTTCGTCGGCAATCCGTTCGAATTCTGCCTGATCGATGCCGGGGATGTTCGCGCTGAGCGACAGCGCCGACTTGGTCACCGCAAACCCGCCGTCCTGCTGGTCGAGCGTTACCTTGCAGGTCGTCTCCAGCGTGCCATCCTTGTGGCCCGCGCGGTCCAGCGCAAAGCTCGTCGCCATCGTGAAGCAGGCTGCGTGCGCTGCAGCAATCAGCTCTTCGGGATTGGTGCCGGGCTTGCCCTCGAAGCGGGTGCCAAAGCCATAGGGCTGGTCGGACAGCACGCCCGAACGCGTGCTGATCGCGCCCTTGCCGTCCTTGCCGAAACCGTCATAGCGCGCCGAAGCGGTGCTGGTGGGCATTGGGGAATTCCTTTCGTCTGGAAACGTCGTGGCAGACACGCCGTCGCCAGCAAACGCAGCGCGTCTCTCCCCGTTCCGTACTCGCTGCGACGCGCCGCCCTCCAGCCGCGCATCAGCGCTTGCGCACGAATTCCGCGCGCAGGACGAGCCCCTTGATCCCGTCGAACTTGCAGTCGATTTCCTGCGCATCGCCGGTCAGGCGGATCGACTTGATCAACGTGCCGCGCTTGAGCGTCTGGCCTGCGCCCTTGACGTCCAGGTCCTTGATCAGCGTCACCTGGTCGCCATCGGCCAGCAGGTTGCCCACCGCATCGCGCACTTCCACCGCGCCTTCCGACGCGCGCCTGGCGGCAAGCTCGCTCGCCGGCAGCCATTCGCCGCTGTCTTCGTCATAGACGTAATCGTCGTCGCTCATCGCGTGATCCCCCTGCAGTTTCCCGTTGCGCCCCGCAGCGCCCATGGCATGTTCCCGGCAAAAGGGAAGGGAACTTCGTGGATCGCACCATCATCCGCCTCGGCGCCGAACACCGTGAACGCGCCGTGGCCACTCTTGCCGCCGCGTTCCAGAACGATCCCGCCATGTGCTGGATGCTTCCCGATACCGCCAACCGCGCGCGCCGCCTGCCGCGACTGATGGGCTGGATCTTCGACGATCACCTGGCCAACGCCATTTTGCTGGGCACGCCCGGTGCCGAGGCGGTCACGCTGTGGCGCCCGCCGGGCCTGATCCATGTCCACGCCCCGCTCACGCCGGGCGCCATCGTCAACTTCGTCTCGATCCTCGGCACCGCCGTGCTGCGCGGCGAGAAGCTCGACCGCACGATCGGAAAGCACCTGCCCTATGGTGAGAACTGGTTCTACCTGCGGATGGCCGGGGTCCATCCCGATTACCAGGGGCAGGGTCTTGGCGGCCTTGCCATCCGCGCGGGGCACGCCATGGCGGCCGAGCGCGGGCTGCCGGCCGTCCTCGAGACTGCGACCGAAAGCAACGTCGGGCTCTACATGCGGCTCGGCTACACGCTGCTCAGCGAATGGGACGTCAGCGCGCGCGGTCCGCACTTCTGGACGATGACGAACGGGAACCCCTGATCGATCCGGTCCTGATCGATCGGCCACCGAACGGCCAGTCGATCGCCCCGCTGCACCATAGCGCCAGCCACACCAGCAGAGGCTGCGCGAACATGCGCGGCACGTGGTAGGCAAGGCCAAGCCCGTGGTCGGCGCGGCCCATGTCCATGGCAAAGTGATTGATGTTGGCGGGAAACACGCAGACGGCATAGGCGGCAAGGCCGATCCCGCCCCACGCCCGCAGTCGTAGCGACCACCCCTGCGCAAGCGCCGTCGCACCCGCCAGTTCGGCAAGGCCGGTCAGCAGGATGACGGTGCCGGGGAAGGGCACCCAGTCTGGCGTGATCGTCAGGAAAGGCTTCGGGATCATCACGTGCAGCACGCCCGCCAGCGCGTAGAACACCACCAGCACCCAGCGCAGCACCGTGCGCGCCGTCATGCTCCGGGCTCCCAGCCTGCCGGGGCGAGCGCGAAGCCGGCAAAATCGAACCCCGGCGCCACCACGCACGACACCAGCGCATATCCGTGCGTGCCATCGGGTACCGGGGCCGCCGCCTGCCAGTGCCCCGTCGGCACGACTTGCTGCACCGCGTGCCCAGCCAGCACCTCGGGCCCCAGCACGGTCGTCGTCACCGGGCCGGCATCGCCCGGCGCGATGCGCAGGTGCACCGGATCGCCGGCATGCCAAAGCCAGATCTCGCTAGCATCCACCGTGTGCCAGTGCGAGGCTTGCCCGGCTTCGAGCAGGAAGTGGATCAGCGTCGCGGTGGGACGCCCGCTTTCATTGGCGGGGCCACGCCAGGTCTGGCCATACCAGCCCCCTTCGGGATGGGGTTGAAGTTTGAGCTTCTCGATCAGGTTGCGCGCCGTCGTCATCGCACGAACCTTGCCACGCGCTTGCTGCCTGTCAACGCAGAGGCTGGCCTTTCACCAGGCTGCAGGGGCAAGCCGTAGCGGCCCACCGTCGAGCGATTCCCAGCCAAGCCGAGCGATCACATCATTGGATTCGCGCGCGCTGCGCCCTTCGGCAAGCGACCATGTGATGTGCCAGGTTCCGCCATCGGTGCGCGTGGTGCTGCCATCCAGCGCCACGACCAGCGCTTCACAACCTTGCCCGTCGTCGCTGCGGCCGACCACCCGGGCGTTTCCGATGCGCGGCGGCAGGGGACTTTCAGTCGAACCCTCGACATGGCGGGTCACATGGTGGGCCACGGTGCGGGCATAGCGCGGCGGAAAGCGCTCAAGCAGCTGTGCGCGACAATCTTCTTCGACAATCCAGCCCACGGCCATCGCGGCGCACTCCCCAGTGCAGAAATCAGGTCCTCCTGCAATTACAACGCATTGCGCGCACCGGGTTCCAGCCCGAAGCGCGCAATGCGACGAATCTGAATGTGTCGAGCCTAGTGGTGTGAAAGTTCGGAGGCGCGTTTCAATGCCTTGCCGCCGTCTTCCTGCTCCACCAGCACGGCGGGGTTGTCTGCCGTGCCATTGCGGCTGATGCGCTTGCCTTCGATCGTGCGCGATACGCGCCGTTCGAAAACCTCGGCAACCTTGCCCTTTGCGGTGCCGGAGCCCCAGTGCCAGGTCACCGGGGCTCCCTTGCGAAATGTCTTGCCACTCATCTTCGGATTATGCCGCCGGCGTGGCCTGCCCGCTGATCGGGCCGTTCTTGTCGGGTTGGGCCGAGGTCAGCGCTCCGGTGATCCAGATCGCCGACAGCGCCAGCACGGCGAGCGTGACCCCGATCAGCAGCACCCAGCGCATGATGTTGCGCGTTTCGCCGCTGCGGGCTTCCTCTGTGGTGAGGTGCGTTTCTGCGCCCTGACGTTCCATGACGGGCTTCTCCTGTTCGGCGGGGCGATGATACGCCCCATGTTGCCGAACCTACGCCCGTAGCCGCATCGGGTTCCTGTCCCATATGGGCGGGAACCCGCTGCGCAAGGCTCCGCGTCAGTCGCGCAGCAGCTCGTTGATGCCGGTCTTGCTGCGGGTCTGCGCATCCACCGTCTTGACGATCACGGCGCAGTACAGCGACGGTCCGGGCGTGCCGTCGGGCAGCGGCTTGCCGGGCAGCGAACCCGGCACGACCACGGCATAGGGCGGCACACGGCCGATGTGCACTTCGCCGGTCGCGCGGTCGACGATCTTGGTCGAAGCGCCCAGGAACACGCCCATCGAAAGCACCGCGCCTTCGCCCACGATCACGCCTTCGGCCACTTCCGAACGCGCGCCGATGAACGCGCCATCCTCGATGATCACCGGCCCGGCCTGCAGCGGCTCCAGCACGCCCCCGATGCCCGCGCCGCCCGAAATGTGCACGTTCTTGCCGATCTGCGCGCACGAACCGACCGTCGCCCAGGTGTCGACCATCGTGCCTTCATCGACGAAGGCGCCGATGTTGACGAAGCTCGGCATCAGCACCACGCCCTTGGCGACGTGCGCGCCCTTGCGCGCCACGGCGCCGGGCACCACGCGGAAGCCTGCGTCGCGGAAGCGGTTCTCGCCCCAGCCTTCGAACTTCGAAGGCACCTTGTCGAACGCCGGCGCGCCGCCCGCGCCGTGCTCGATCACCGCGTTGTCGTTCAGGCGGAACGACAGCAGCACCGCCTTCTTAAGCCACTGGTTGACGTGCCATTCGCCGTCCACCTTATCGGCCACGCGCACCTTGCCGGCATCGAGCAGTTCGAGCGCTTCCTCGACGACCTTGCGCACATCCGCACTGGCGGGGGTAACGTCGGCGCGTGCTTCCCAGGCGGCTTCGATGGCGGCTTCGAGCTGTGCGGTCATGGCAGGGTCCTTGGCGTTTCTGAATTCGGCGCGGCGGTTAGCCGAGGGGGCGCGTAACGGCAAGCTCCGCCAGCACCGCGTCGAGCCACTGGACGAGATCGTCGATCACCAGGTCGATCGCTGCGTCGTCCTTGGCCTGGCCGCCCCATTCGGTGGCGGCGTCCAGCCACACCGTCTGCATCCCCAGCGCCTTCGCCGGGGCCAGGTTGCGCGCCGAATCCTCCACGAACACCGCGCGTTCGGGATCGATGCCCAGCGCATCGACGATCCCGCTATAGGCGCTCGGCTCGGGCTTGGGCCGGTATTCCATCGCATGGATGTCCCACATCCCGTCGAAGCAGTGCGCAATGCCCAGCACGTCGAGCACGCGGCCCGCGTAGGGCGCATCCCCGTTGGTGAAGATTACCCTGCGGCCCGGCAGGGCCATCAGCTGCGCTTCCAGCCGCGGGGCCTGCTCCAGCAGGTCCAGATCGATGTCGTGGACGTATTCCAGCCATTCGTGCGGGTTGACGCCGTGATAATGCATCAGCCCCGAAAGCGTCGTGCCGTGGTCGTGGAAGTACAGCTTCTGCACCCGCCGGGCCTCGGTCGCGTCGCAGCCCAGCAGGTCGGCGATGAACTTGCCCATCCGCACGTCGATCCGGTCGAACATGTTGAGCGCGGGCGGATAGAGCGTGTTGTCGAGATCGAAGATCCAGCAATTCACGCGCGTGGGGTCGAAGGGCATCACTCGGCTTTCATCGGGGGGTCAGCTTGCGCAGGCGCCCCGGGTCCCCGTCCTCGAGCACCCAGATCGCGCCATCGGGCCCCTGTTCGATCTCGCGGATGCGATTGTCCAGCCCGATCCGCTCGACCTCCTTCGCTTTCTCCCCTTCGATCTTCACCCGCACGATGCCCGCCGCCGCGAACGAAGCGATCAGCACCTCGCCCTTCCATTCCTTGAACAGGTCGCCGTCGTAGATGATGAAGTCGCCGGGCGCGATCACCGGGTTCCAGCTGATCGCCGGCGCGGCAAGGTCGGGCCGCGTCCTGTGGCGCGGGATCGCCTTGCCGTCATAGTGGTCGCCATCGGAAACCAGCGGCCAGCCATAGTTCCTGCCCGGCTCGATCAGGTTCAGCTCGTCGCCACCTGCGGGCCCGTGCTCCAGCTCCCACAGCCGGCCCTGGCCATCGAACTTGATACCCAGCAGGTTGCGGTGGCCATAGGACCATATCTCGCGCGAAACGCCGCCCTTCACCGTGAACGGATTGCCCGCGGCGGGCGTCCCGTCGAGATTGAGCCGTAGCACCTTGCCCAGGTTGTTCGACAGGTCCTGCGCCGGTGTGAACTTCTGCCGCTCGCCCGATGTCAGGAACAGGTACTTGCCGTCGGGCGAAAAGGCGATGCGGTGCGAAAAGTGGCCGCGCCCGGTCACCTTGGGCACCTGCCGCCAGATCACCTTCAGGTCCTCCAGCTTCGGTGCGTCGGCGGGCTTCAGCACCGCCGTGCCCAGCACCGCGCCGCGCGTATCGCTGCTGCCCGCTTCCACCCAGGTGAGGTAGACCTTGTGGCTTGTCGCATAGTCGGGCGCCGGCATCACGTCGCCCAGGCCCCCCTGTCCGCCATAGTCGACCGGCGGCACGCCGCCGACTTCCACCACCGGGCCGCCTTCGCGCCACCATTTCAACCGCCCCGCCTTTTCCGTGATCAGCGCGCTGCCATCGGGCAGGAACGCCATCGCCCACGGCTCCTTGAAAGTGCCCTTGTCCTCGATGCGTAAGTGCGCGGGCTCGGGCGAGGGCGCCTGTGACTGGGGGTCATTCTGCGCCGATGTTGGCGCGCTGCAGCTTGCGAGCAGCAGCGCCAGCGGCGATAGGGCGGACAGGATCGGATTGAATCGCATGGTTTCCACAATGCCCGACGCGCGCGAAAGTGTCATGCTCCCCAACGGGGTCACCATCGGCGTGGACGAAGCCGGCCGCGGCCCGCTGGCAGGTCCCGTGGTCGCCGCCGCCGTCGTCCTGTGCAAGCCGCGCCCATCGGGCCTCGATGATTCCAAGAAGCTGTCGGCCGCCCGCCGCGCCGAACTCGAAGAACGCATCAAGCGCCGCTGCCGCTGGGCGGTGGGCGTGGTGGACGTCGCGGAAATCGACCGCCTCAACATCTTCGGCGCCACGATGCTTGCCATGACGCTCGCGGTGCAGGCGCTGTGCGAACAGCTGGCCGATGAACCGGTGGGAGAGGTGCTGATCGACGGCAACCTCACCCCACACGGCCGCCGCCCCGAATGGTGCTGGCCCGCCCGCCCGATCGTCGGCGGCGATGCGATCGAACCGTGCATCTCGGCCGCCTCGATCATCGCCAAGGAACACCGCGACCGCCTGATGCGCGAAGCCGCGCGCGAACACCCGCACTATGGCTGGGACCGCAACGCCGGCTACGGCACGCCCGAACACCTTGCCGCGCTGCGCACCCACGGCCCGACCCCGCTGCACCGCCGCAGCTTTGCCCCCGTGGCGCAGCTCGTGCTGCTGTGAGCCGCGAAACTTTTCGATCCAAGAGTCCTTCGCGCCACACCACCACATCTTGAGTCCGCACCGCATCGCCGGACTCAACATCTAGCTTCGGACTCGTTCCGTTCTCATCGATTGGCCAGCGCGACTCGCGGGAATCCGCCGAGTCGCCGCTTGACGCGAGTCCCCGCTTCGGTCAGATTCCGGCTCCTCCCTCAAGGAAAGAGACCCAGACCATGACGATTGCGGTGAAGCCGCGCGCCCGCGCGCTCCGGACCAGGGACGAAGCAATCGTCGCCGCGCCGGTGCTGCCGTTGAACCGCATCCTGCGCGGCGACTGCATTGCCGAGATGCGTGCGCTGCCGTCCGCTTCGATCGACATGATCTTCGCCGATCCGCCCTACAACCTGCAACTGGGCGGAGACCTTGCCCGTCCCGATGGCAGCCACGTCGATGCCGTCACCGACGATTGGGACAAGTTCGACAGCTTCGCCGCCTATGACGCGTTCACCCGCGAATGGCTGGCCGAAGCGCGCCGCCTGCTCAAGCCCAACGGCTCGATCTGGGTGATCGGCAGCTACCACAACATCTTCCGCGTCGGCGCGATCCTGCAGGACCTGGGCTTCTGGATCTTGAACGACATCGTCTGGCGCAAGGCGAACCCGATGCCCAACTTCAAGGGCACGCGCTTCACCAATGCGCACGAAACGCTGATCTGGGCGGCGAAGAGCGAGAAGGCGAAGTACACCTTCAACTACCGCGCGATGAAGACGCTGAACGATGAACTGCAGATGCGCTCGGACTGGGTCCTGCCGATCTGCAGCGGGCAGGAGCGCCTGAAGCGCAACGGTGCCAAGGCCCACCCCACGCAGAAGCCCGAAGCGCTGCTTTACCGCGTGCTGCTTTCGACCACCAACAAGGGCGACGTCGTGCTCGATCCCTTCTTCGGCACCGGCACCACCGGCGCCGTCGCCAAGCGCCTCGGCCGTCACTTCATCGGTTGCGAGCGCGAGGACGCCTACATCGAAGTGGCCGAGGAACGCATCGCCGCCGCGCTGCCCCTGGATGAAAGCGCGCTCACCACGATGCAGTCCAAGCGCACCGCGCCCAAGGTCGCCTTCGGCCAGCTCGTCGAAGCCGGCTGGATCGCGCCCGGCACCCGCCTGTTCGACAAGAAGCACCGCCTCTCCGCCACCGTCCGCGCCGACGGCTCGCTCGCCGCCGACGGCATCGAAAGCGGCTCGATCCACGGCGTCGGCGCCAAACTGCAAGGCGCGCCCTCGTGCAACGGCTGGACCTTCTGGCACATGGAGCACGAAGGCGAGATCAAGCCCATCGACGCCCTGCGCCAGCGCTACCTGCTGGCGGTGGAGGACTGAGGGGAGGGGGACGCACAGGCGAACGTCGGGTCACGCCCCCTTGCGGACGTTGAGGGGCGATGCGAGAACGGAGCAATGGAAACCGAGCAACCCGAATGGCTGCGCGTGCAGAATGAAAACAAGCGCCGTAGCAGGAACCTGACTAAAGCCACGTTCTTCGCTTATCTGACCTTGGCCCTGATTGGATGTCCGATTATCCTTATTGGGACACCCCTGTCGCCAATAGAGGTCGCGATTTTTTCAATTTGGTTCGCACTCGTCTTCATCGTGGCTGTATTCATTATTCGGCCACGAACGCGCGTCGGCTCGGTCTCTCGTTATACCTGCAACATCATTGCAACGATGACCGCCATCGTGTCGTCGCTTGGCTGCCTCGCTGCAATCGCGCGGTAACTGGTTCTCACCGCTGTCCGTCGTCGCCCCGTGCTTGACACGGGGCTTGGCTACTTCGCGCTCTCGCCTTGCGCCGCCGCTTACGGATATCCGTGGTCCCGATGCTCCAGCCGATGCAAACGTCGTCCTCGATCGGCGCGAAGTGCCATTAGCGGCACCATTTCCTAACCGGAAAAACTGAACTGAAAGCCAAGCCCCGTGTCGAGCACGGGGCGACGGATAGTGGGCTCGATCGCTCAACTGCCAATCACCCGATACCCGTCACCCCGGGCTTGACCAAGGGTCCCGCTTCCTGGCCAAACGCCCCAGGCTTCCGCAACTCAAACGCAGAAGTGCTTTCAAGCTTTCCGCCGGGCGTTTACCGGGGCAACTCATCCTCCCGCGCCAGGCGTTACCGCTGCGCGCACAAACGCAGTCACACATGAACTACCGCCACTCCTTCCACGCCGGCAACAGCGCCGATGTCGTCAAGCACGCCCTGCTGATCGCGCTGGTGCGCGCGCTGCAGATCAAAGAAAGCGCGCTCACCCTGATCGACACCCACGCCGGCTGCGGCATCTACGACCTCCACGGCGATGCGGCGCAGCGCACGGGGGAGGCGGCGCAGGGCGTGGTGCGCGCCTTTGCCGACGCCAATCCCCTGCTCGACGATTATCGCGCGGCGGTGCGATCAGTGAATGCGGGCGAAGAGCCGCTGCTCTATCCCGGCTCGCCCCGGTTCCTGTCCCAGCTGCTGCGCGCGCAGGATGCGCTGATCCTCAACGAAAAGCATCCCGAGGACGCGCTGGCCCTGCGCGATGCGATGCGCGGGACTCCCGCCGCCGTGCACCAGCGCGACGCCTATGAGCTCTGGCTGGCGATGGTGCCGCCCAAGACCCCGCGCGGCGTTGTCGTTGTCGATCCGCCCTACGAACAGGCCGACGAGCGCGACCGCATCGCCACGACGCTCGCCGCCGCGCATCGCAAGTGGGCACATGGCGTCACCGTGATCTGGTATCCGCTCAAGGACCGCGCCGCCCACGCACGCTGGAAGGAAAAGCTGCGCCGGCTCGGCATCCCCAAATTCCTGAACGTGGAGCACTGGCTCTACGATGCCGACCAGCCCGGTATCTACAACGGCGCCGGCCTGTTCATCGTCAATCCGCCCTACGCCTTCACGCAAGACCTGCTGCCCCTGCTCGAAGCCCTGCGCACCGCGCTCGCGCCCGAAGGCCACAAGGGCACGCTCAAGGCCGAATGGCTGGTGCGGTAGGGGCAGGACTGCGGCCGTCGCGCGCCAACCTCCCAACCCGTATGCCTTGAGCCCGTCGGCTGCTGTCCCTTCGCCAAGGATGCCCTGCCGAACGAAGGACAATCCTTCGACAAGCTCAGGATGGACGGTTAGGCGGGGATCAAATGGGTGCGATCTAAGGACCCGATGACGCGCGGAGTAGCCCCTAACCGGCGCTCCCGCCCGAAACCGTCCGCCCTGAGCTTGTCGAAGGGCTGCCTTTTTCCCCCGACGCGAACGCTGGATCGCCCCCGGATGCCTTCCCCAACCGCACGCCCCGCGATACCAAGCCGCGCCATGACCCAGCGCCTTTACCTCCGCCCGATCGCCTTTGCCGATAGCCCGCAAAGCGAACATGGCGCCGCCGTCCGTCTTGCCGGCGGCCTCGTCTATGCCAGCCGGTTCGCGCTGATCGTGCGCGAAGGCGGGAAGGTTGCCTCGCGCACCATCGTCGCCGCGCCCGATGTGCCCGGTGCGCTGTCGCGGCTGCCCGATGCACTGGCCGTGCAGGGTGATGCGCAATGGTCGGCCCTGCGCATGGCCCATCCGCCCCTGCAGTGCGGCGCGCGCACGTTGCGGCTCGATCAGCCGCAGGTCATGGGCATCCTCAACGTCACGCCCGACAGCTTTTCGGACGGCGGCAAGTTTCTCGACGATCCCGCAGCGGCGCTCGAACACGCCCACGCCATGCTCGAAGCGGGCGCCTCGGTGATCGATGTCGGCGGGGAATCCACCCGCCCTGGCGCCGCCGCCGTGTGGGAGGGGGACGAGGTCAAGCGCGTGGTTCCGGTGATCGAGCGCCTGGCCGCCAGCGGCGCGGCGATCTCGATCGACAGCCGCCGCTCCAGCGTGATCGAGGCGGCGCTCGCCGCGGGCGCGCAGATCGTCAACGATGTTTCGGCCATGCGGCACGATCCACGCACGCTCGAGGTCGTCGCCCGTTCGGGCGCGCCGGTCGTGCTGATGCACGCGCCGGGCGGGGAAGGGGACCTGCACGCCGATGGCGACTATGCCGATGTCGTGCTCGACGTCTTCGACTGGCTCGCCGAACGGCGCGACGCCGCCGTCGCCGCCGGCATCGCGCGCGATCGGATCGTGCTCGATCCCGGCATTGGCTTCGGCAAGTCGCTGGGCGAAAACCTGGCGCTGATCAACGCGCTGCCCCTGTTCCATGCGCTGGGCCAGCCGGTGCTGTTCGGGGCCAGCCGCAAGCGGCTGATCGGCGCGCTGTCGAACGAAGCGCCGGCGCACCAGCGCTTGGGCGGATCGCTCGCGCTGGCGCTAAGGGCGTTCGATGCCGCTTGCCAGCTCGTGCGGGTCCACGATGTCGCCGAAACGGTCCAGGCGCTCCACGTCTGGCGAGGCTTGCGCGATGCCGCGCTGACCGACTTTTCGCAGCTCAGCGGTGATTGACCCTTAGCTGACGTCTGCGTCAGGTATTTCGCGCTTTCCTACACCCGCCGGCATGCGCACAATCGCCGCGTGATGGACGAAAATCCTCTTTTATCAATATCTTGTCCTGAAGGGTCAGGGTGCGAACCGGGACCCGGAGTTTTGCTTCAGGACCGTGTCAACCCCGTCAACCCCCTGCCTTTCGCGCCCCCTCAGGCCGCGCGATCGGAGGCCGAATCGATGCCGAGTTCGGATAGCTTGCGGTACAGCGTGGACCGACCGATCCCGAGCCTGCGGGCGACTTCGGTCATCCGCCCGCGATAGTGGCCGATGGCCAGGCGGATGACGTCGGCCTCGATGTCTTCCAGCGGGCGCAGATTGCCGTCGGGGGCGAACAGGGTGACGCCCGCGCCGTCGCCAAACTGCGGGGCGGGGCGGGGGGCATCGCCCACCACGCTGGACAATTGGGGGAAGTCCTGCGCGGTCAGCATCTCGCCGTCGCAGAATACGGCAGCGCGGAACAGCGTCGCCTGCAGCTGGCGCACGTTGCCCGGCCAGTCATAGGCCGACAGCAGCGCCAGCGCGCCGTCGGTCACGCCCAGCGGGCGCAAACCGGGCTGCTCGCCGATGCGGGTCAGGAAGTGGCGGGCCAGCGCTGGAATATCGGCCACGCGCTGGCGCAGCGGGGGCAGCAGCACCACGTGACCCGACAGCGCATCGGCCAGCGCGGGGCTGAACATGCTGGCGTCGGCCAGGTCGCGCAGCGATGCGTTGGCGCACAGCAGCAGGCGGACGTCGACCCGGAACGAATGGCGCGCGCCGATCGGCTGGACGTCGCCGCGCTCAAGGAACTGGGCGAAGCGGTCCTGCACGCCCTCGGGCAGGCGGTCGATCTCGTCGATCACCAGCGTGCCGCCGTCGGCCTGCTGCAGCGCGCCGGCCTGCCGGTCGAACGCGCCGGGGAAGGCGCCCTTTTCGTGGCCGAACAGCACGGATTCGATCTGGTTGGCGGGGATGCCGCCGGCATTGACGATGCGCAGCGGCGCCTTCGAACGCGGGCTCGCGGCGTGCATCGCGCGGACCAGCATTTCCTTGCCGGTCCCGCTCTCGCCTTCGATCAGCACGGTATTCTGCGTCCGCGCGGCCTTGGCGGCAACCGCCAGCGCGGCGCGGAAGGCGGGGGCGGCGCCGATCATCGAATCGAAATCGAGCGCGGTGTCGAACTTTTCGGTCAGCGGCTGCAGCTCGGCGCTCGGCTGTTCGCGCGTCGTCGCGCTGCGCAACGCCAGCAGCAGCCGGTCAGGCGAGACGGGCTTGATCAGGTAGTCGGTGGCGCCCGCCCGCATGGCTTCCACCGCAAGCAGCGGCGAAGCGCTGTTGGTGACCATCAGGATCGGCAGCGCCGGGCGGCGCGCCTTCAATTCGGCGATCAGCGCGCAGGCTTCGTCACCCACCGCGCTCTGCTGAAGCATGATCGCGCCCAGCTGCATGCCCTGCCGCGTGCCGAGCGTGGCGATCCCGGTTTCGGCATCGCGCGCCACGATCGTGCGCCAGCCTTCACGGCCGGCAAGCGCTGTGACAAGGCGGCACTGCGCGGGGTCGCTGTCGATCAGCAGCAGCAGGCGATCTTCGGGCTCGGCCATCGTGGAAACGTCTCTCGCAATCCTGTCCGCACCGGCGCCCCCTTCTTTTGGAGAGCCCCTCATTTGGACAGGCGCACTGATAACCGGATCGGGTAAAGACGCGATTAAGCGAAACCGCCGCGCCCTTTCGGTTATCGCGCAGGGCAAGCCTGTGCTTGAGTCGTGCTGGGTCCTGTGGTTAGAGCATGCGCCGCGCTGCAGCGCAGTATTTTGAGGGAAACGACGAATGGCTCCTGCAAACGACATGAAGGCCGCGAACGCGACCTACGAAGGCTTCATCAACATGATCAAGTATTCGACCCCGGTGATCATCGCGATCGTCGCGTTCGTCATCCTGATCATCCAGTAAGCTCATCATGGCGGGGGGAACCACCATCGCCGTCCTGCGCGAGCGGGCGGAAGGCGAAACGCGCGTCGCGGCAACGCCCGAGACGGTGAAGAAATTCATCGCGCTGGGCGCAGCCGTGCGGATCGAGAGCGGCGCAGGCGCCACGGCTTCGATCGGGGACGACGACTATCGTGCCGTGGGCGCCGAAGTCGTGGCCGAAGGCGCGGCGCAGGGCGCGGACATCGTGCTCGGCGTGCAAGGGCCCGAGGTGGAGCTTCTCGCCGGGGCAAAGCCCGGTGCGTGGGTTGCGGCAGGGCTCGACCCCTTCCGCCGCCGCGACCGGGTGGATGCCTATGCCGCCGCCGGGTTCGAGGCGCTGGCGATGGAATTCATGCCGCGCATCACGCGGGCGCAGAGCATGGACATCCTCTCGTCGCAATCGAACCTTGCCGGCTACAAGGCCGTGCTGGTGGCGGCCGACCATTATGGCCGCGCCTTCCCGATGATGATGACCGCCGCCGGCACCGTTTCGGCGGCCAAGGCTTTCGTCATGGGCGTCGGCGTTGCCGGGCTTCAGGCGATCGCCACCGCCCGCCGTCTTGGCGCGCAGGTTTCTGCGACCGACGTGCGTTCGGCCACCAGGGAACAGATCCAGTCGCTGGGCGCCAAGCCGATCTTCGTCGAGAACGTCGCCGGGATCGAGGGCGAGGGCGCCGGCGGCTATGCAACGGAGATGAGCGAGGAATACCAGAAGGCGCAGGCCGAACTGGTGTCGAGCCACATCGCCAAGCAGGATATCGTGATCACCACTGCGCTGATCCCGGGCCGGCCTGCGCCGCGCCTGATTTCGGACGCGCAGATCGCCAGCATGAAGCCCGGTTCGGTCATCTTCGACCTCGCCGTGGCGCAGGGCGGCAACGTCGAAGGCTCGGTGGCGGACCAGGTGGTCGTGAAGCACGGCGTCAAGATCGTCGGTTATTCGAACACGCCGGCGCACCTGCCGGCCGACGCCTCGGCGCTGTTCAGCCGCAACCTCTACAACTTCCTCTCCGCCTTCTGGGACAAGGAGCAGGGCAAGCCCGTGCTCGACGAGGAAATCGGCAACGCCATCCGCCTGACGCACGGCGGCAAGGTGGTCAACGAACGTCTGCTTGGCTGAGGGGGCCGGACCAATGGACTTCATTTCAATCCTTAGCATCTTCGTGATGGCCTGCTTCGTGGGCTATTACGTGGTGTGGTCGGTCACGCCGGCCCTGCATACCCCGCTGATGGCGGTGACCAATGCGATCTCTTCGGTGATCGTGGTCGGCGCGCTGGTCGCTTCGGCGGCGGAAGGGTCTGCCGTTTCGAAGTGGCTGGGCCTTGGCGCCGTAGTGCTGGCTTCGGTCAACATCTTCGGCGGCTTTGCCGTGACCGAGCGCATGCTCGCGATGTACAAGAAGAAGGAGAAGAAGTGATGGAACACGTCGCTTCGGTTCCTTCGTGGGCGATGCTCGCCTACCTCATCTCGGGCGTGCTGTTCATCCTGGCGCTGCGCGGGCTTTCCAGCCCGGCGACGAGCCGCGCGGGCAACCGCTATGGCATGATCGGCATGACCATCGCGATGGTCACCACGCTGGTCACGCATGGCATCGCCAGCCTGCCGGAAATTGCGGGCGCCATCGCCATCGGCGGCGGCGTGGGCTTTGTTACCGCGCGCAAGATCAAGATGACCGACATGCCGCAGCTGGTGGCAGCGTTCCACTCGCTGGTCGGCCTTGCTGCCGTGCTGGTGGGCCTTGCCGCCTACCTCAACCCCGGCGCGTTCGGCATCCTTGGCGCCGACGGACTGATCGAGCCGCAGAGCCGCGTCGAGATGGGCCTTGGCATCGCGATCGGTGCGATCACGTTCTCCGGCTCGATCATCGCGTTCCTGAAGCTTGCCGGCAAGATGAGCGGTTCACCGATCCTGCTGCCGGGTCGCCACGTGCTGAACCTTGGCACGCTGATCGCGATCCTGGGGCTTGTCGCCTATTTCACGCAGGACCAGAGCCAGTGGGTGATCGCCACGATCACCGTGCTTTCGTTCCTTATCGGCTTCCTGCTGATCATCCCGATCGGCGGCGCGGACATGCCGGTGGTCGTCTCGATGCTCAACTCGTATTCGGGCTGGGCCGCGGCGGCGATGGGCTTCACGCTCCACAACACCGCGATGATCATCACCGGCGCGCTGGTGGGCTCTTCGGGTGCAATCCTCTCGTACATCATGTGCAAGGCGATGAATCGCGGGTTCCTGTCAGTGATCGCGGGCGGCTTCGGTGCCGACGCGGCGGCGGCCGGCGGCGGCGCGGCCAAGGAGCAGCGTCCGTGGAAGCGCGGCAGCGCCGAAGACGCCGCCTACATGATGAAGGAAGCCGAAAACGTCATCATCATTCCGGGCTACGGCATGGCGGTTTCCCAGGCGCAGCACGCGCTGCGCGAAATGGGCGACGTGCTGAAGAAGGAAGGCGTCAACGTGAAGTACGCCATCCACCCGGTGGCAGGCCGCATGCCCGGCCACATGAACGTGCTGCTGGCCGAAGCCAACGTGCCCTATGACGAAGTGTTCGAGCTGGAGGACATCCAGAGCGAATTTTCGCAGGCGGACGTTGCTTTCATCATCGGCGCCAACGACGTGGTCAATCCGGCGGCCAAGACCGACAAGTCCTCGCCCATCTACGGCATGCCGGTGTTCGACGTGGACAAGGCCAAGACGATCTTCTTCGTCAAGCGCTCCATGGGCGGCGTGGGCTATGCCGGCGTGGACAACGACGTGTTCTACATGGACCAGACCATGATGCTTCTGGCCGACGCCAAGAAGATGGTCGAAGACATCGTCAAGGCGCTGGCGCACTGATCTTCGCGCTTTGATTTGGGATAGCATGAACCGGGGGCGACAAGGTGCGCCTCCGGTTCACGTCTGTCGGCGTGGTGCGCCACGCGAAGCGGTGGATAGCCGCGATGAAGCGGTGACAGCGGCCCGGGGGCCGCTTGCCGCTCGCGCGGCGGTTGCGTAAGCCCCGGCGGGACAGGGGGACCGTCATCCCGCGGGGAGAATTCACGTTGCGCAAGATTGGCCTGATCGGAGGCATGAGCTGGGTTTCGACCCGGACCTATTACGAACACATCAACAAGCTGGTGCAGGCGCGCACCACCAAGCTCGCCAGCGCGCCGATGCTGATCGAGAACCTGGACTTTACCGACCTCGTCCGCCTTTCGACGCCTGAGGAATGGGCGCGCGCGGGCGACGTGCTGGAGGCAAGCGCGAAAAGGCTGGAGCAGGCGGGTGCCACCGCAATCCTGATCGGCGCCAATTCGATGCACAAGGTCTACGACCGGATCGCCGCTGCTGTCGGCGTGCCGGTACTGCACATCGCCGATGCGGTGGGGCGGAAGATGCAGGCGGCCGGCGTGAAGACCGCCGCTCTTATCGGTTCGCGCAACGTGATGGTCGAAAGCTTCTATCGCAAGCGGCTAGTCGAGCACGGCATCACGCTGCTGCCGCCGGTGATGGACAACGTCGAGGAAATCGACCGCATCATCTACGAGGAGCTGATGCAGGGCCGCGCCACGCGCAGCGCAGAACGCACGTTCCGCACGATCCTGACCAACATGGGGCAGGCCGGCGCGCAAGGCGTGGTGCTGGGCTGCACCGAGCTCGACATGGTGATCGACGTCGATGCCAACGTGCTGCCGATCTACGACGGCACGCGCATCCATGCCGAGGCCGCGGTGGAGTGGATCCTGGGCGGGTGAGCCAACGCGCGCCTTACGCTTCGGACCCGGCGCGCTCGCGCGGGCGGGAATACGGGCTCGAGCCGGAGACGGCGCGCGGGCCCCGTTCCGCGTTCCAGCGCGACCGCGACCGCATCGTCCATTCGATCGCGTTCCGGCGGCTGCGCCACAAGACGCAGGTGTTCATCGCGCCCGATGGCGACCACTATCGCGTGCGGCTGACGCACAGCCTGGAAGTCGCGCAGATCGGCCGGGTCATCGCGCGCACGCTGGGGCTGGACGAGGACCTGACCGAGGCGTTGTGCCTGGCGCACGACATCGGCCATCCGCCGTTCGGCCACGCGGGCGAGGACGCGCTGGAAGAGGCGCTGGTCGGCGCCGGCGGGTTCGACCACAACGCCAATTGCCTGCGCGTGCTGATGCGCCTTGAAAGCCCGTACTGCGGGCACGAGGGGCTGAACCTTTCGTGGGAGAGCCTGGAAGGCATCGCCAAGCACAACGGGCCGATCCACGAACCGACCTGGGCCCTGGCCGAGCTGGACGCGGCGTTTCCCCTGAACCTTGCCAGCCATGCCTCGCTCGAGGCGCAGGTGGCGGCGATCTCGGACGACATCGCCTACGACAATCACGACATCGACGATGGCCTGCGCGCCGGGTTCCTGACGATCGACGACCTGATGGAACTGCCTTCGGTGGCGGAACAGTGGCGCACGATCGAACAGCGCTTTCCGGGCGCCCCGCGCGAGCGGATGCAGCGCGAACTGGTGCGCGGGCAGATCGGCCGGATGGTCAACGACGTGATCGCCGAAACGCAGGCGCGGATCGCCGCGAGCGGCGTGCGGTCGGTCGAGGACGTGCGCGCCGCCGGGCAGACGCTGTGCCACTTCTCGCCCGCGATGCGCGAGGAAGAGCGCACGCTCAAGAAGTTCATGTACGACCGGCTCTACTACCACCCCGAACAGATCGCCGCGGCGGAGCGGGCGCGGCACGTGGTGTATCGGCTGTTCGAGGCCTACCGCGCAGATCCGGCGGCGATGTCCGAAGGCTGGGCCGCGCGATTGCCCGAGAGCGAGCCTGCGCGCAGCCGGCACATCGCCGACTTCATCTCTGGCATGACCGACCGCTATGCGGCAGACTGCTATGCCAGGCTGTTCGGGGAAGTGCCGGAGGGGTTGCGCAATGTCTGAGCCGAGACGCGTGCTGCTGGTGGGCGCGACAGGCCTTGTCGGACGCGAGGTAATCGCGGCCTGCGCGACGCGGGCGGACATCACGCTGTCGGGGCTTGCCCGGCGGGAGATACCGCTGCCGCAAGGCGCGCGGATCGAGCTGCTGCTGGCCGACACCGCGCACTGGCCGCAGGCGATTGCCGATGCGCGCCCCGATACGGTGGTGGTGGCACTGGGCACCACGATCAAGGCGGTGGGCGGCGACAAGGCGAAGTTCCGTGCGGTGGACCATGATCTTGTGCTGACCTGCGCGGAAGCGGCCAAGGCCGCCGGGGCGCGGCAACTTATCGTTGTTTCGTCAGTGGGTGCCGAGCTTTCTTCGCGCAACTTCTACCTTTCGGTGAAGGGAGAGGTGGAAGATCGCCTGGCCAAGCTGCACTTCGCCCGGCTCGATATCCTGCGCCCCGGCCTGCTGCGCGGGACGCGCGAAGGGCCGGCGCGCCCGGCCGAGCGGCTGGGCATGATCCTGAGCCCGCTTGTCGACCGGTTGCTGCGCGGGAGCCTTGCGCGCTATCGTTCGGTGCGGGCGCGGGACCTGGCGCGGGTGATCGTGGCGCTGATCGGCGCGCGTCCCGATGGGCGGTACGTGCACCACAACCCCGAATTCCGGCGGTTGCTGGCGCGCTGAGGCGCCGTTCCACCGAAAAGGCGGCGGCCCTGCATTGACTTGGGCGTGCTGCATGCGCGAAAGCACCGAAGTCGCTGATCGCGCGGGAGAGGTCCTGCGATTCGGGCTTCCGGTGACGGAGGCCGGGTTCGCAGGGCGCCGAAGGAGCAACCGCCCCGGAATCTCTCAGGCAAAAGGACCGCGTGGGTCGATAGCGTCGCTCTGGAAAGTGTCCCCGCGTGTCGGGGGCCGCCGAAGGGGTAACCTCGCCGCCATCCGATGGCGCCGGGGGAAAGCTCTCAGGTTTCCGTGACAGAGGGGGCACCGGAAATGGTGCCATCCTTGCGTGCGGAGTCCCTGTTTGTGAGCGACTTGAACGACATTCCTGCGAACGATTTCGAAGATCCGGACGTTCCTTCGGGCCCGCTCGAACTGCCGCTCGACGCCTGGCATCGCGCGCGCGGCGGCCGCATGGTCGAGTTCGCCGGCTATTCGATGCCGGTGCAATACGAAGGCATCATCGCCGAGCACCTCTGGACGCGGGAGAGCGCCGGGCTGTTCGACGTCAGCCACATGGGCCAGCTGTACATTTCGGGGGAGGGCGTGGAAGCCGCGCTCGAAGCCGCGCTGCCGATCGATCTGTCGACGCTGCCGCTGGGCGGCGTGCGCTATTCTCTTCTGCTCGACGAGACCGGCGGCATCCTCGACGACCTGATGGTCACGCGCTGGGGCACGGGGTTCTACCTGGTGGTCAACGGTGCGACCAAGTGGGACGACATCGCGCACTTGCGCGAGATCCTGCCCGATGACGTGACGATCAACCACCTCGACGACAGCGCGCTGCTGGCGCTGCAGGGGCCCAAGGCGGCCGAGGCGCTGGCGCCGCTGGTGACGGGCGAACAGGCGCTGGGCGACCTGAGCTTCATGCGCGGCGCGGCCTTCAAGCTTGGCGGCGTGGATGCGTGGATCAGCCGCTCCGGCTACACCGGCGAAGACGGCTTCGAAATCTCGATCCCGGCGGAAAGCGCGGCCGCGATCGCCGAGCTGATCGCCGGTCAGGCGCAGGTCAGGCCGATCGGGCTGGGTGCGCGCGACAGCCTGCGGCTGGAAGCGGGGCTGCCGCTCTATGGCCATGACATGACGCCCGAGCATGAGCCGATCGAGGCGGGCCTTGCCTTCGGCATCAACAAGCGCCGCCGCAGCGAAGGCGGCTTTCCGGGGGCTGATCGCGTGATCGCCGCGCTGAACGATGGTCCGGCACGCCGCCGCGTCGGCCTTTCGATCGAGGGCCGGATGGCCGCGCGCGAGGGCGCCGTCGTGCTTGCCGGCGATGCGCCGGTGGGCGTGGTCACCTCGGGCGGGTTTTCGCCGAGCCTCGAGCGGCCGATCGCCATGGCATACGTCGCCAGCGAACACGCCGCGCCGGGTACCCAGCTTTCCATCGACGTGCGCGGGCGCAAGCTTTCCGCCAGCGTCGTTCCCATGCCCTTCGTTCCCCACCGCTATTACCGCAAAGGAGCCGCCTGATGTCCCGCTATTTCACCAAGGACCATGAGTGGATCGAGGTTTCGGGCGATGCTGCCACCGTTGGCATCACCGAGTACGCGCAGAGCCAGCTGGGCGACATCACCTTCGTCGAGCTGCCCGAGGCGGGCGCCAGCGTGGGCAAGGGCGACAGCTGCTCGGTGGTGGATTCGGTCAAGGCGGCAAGCGATGTCTATGCGCCGGTTTCGGGCAGCGTGACCGAAGGCAATGCCGCGCTGGAAGACCAGCCCGAGCTGGTCAATTCGGATGCCGAAGGCGCGGGCTGGCTGTGGCGCATGACGCTGTCGGACACCAGCGAGCTGGCCGATCTGATGGATGAAGACGCCTACAAGGCCTACATCGCGGAGCTTTGAGCCGATGCGCTATCTTCCCCTCAACGATGCGGACCGCGCGGCGATGCTCGAGCGCGTCGGCGCAGGTTCGATAGAGGACCTGTTCGTCGACGTGCCGGCGGAGGCGCGGCTGGCAGGGCCGGTGCCGGGCCTGCCGATGCACGCCAGCGAAATGGCGGTCGAGCGCCACATGGCGCGGCTTTCGGGTGAGAGCCTGACTGCGGGCGAGGCGCCGTTCTTCCTTGGCGCGGGCGCTTACCGCCACCACGTGCCGGCGAGCGTGGATCATCTGATCCAGCGCGGCGAGTTCCTGACCGCCTACACGCCGTACCAGCCCGAAATCGCGCAGGGCACGCTGCAGGTTCTGTTCGAATTCCAGACGCAGGTGGCGCGCCTGTTCGGTACCGACGTTGCCAACGCATCGCTCTACGACGGGTCGACCGCGTGCTGGGAAGCGATAACGATGGCCGGCCGCGTGACCAAGCGGAAGAAGGCGGTGCTTTCGGGCGGCGTGCACCCGCATTATGTCGAGACGGCGCGCACGATGGCTAAGTTCACCGGCGACACGCTGGTGACGCGGCAGCCCGAGCTGGTCGCGGCGAGCGATGACGATGCGGTGATCGCCGACATCGATGGCGAGACCGCGTGCGTGGTGGTGCAGTATCCCGACGTTCTCGGGCGCATTCCCGACGTCGCCCGGATCGCGCAGGCGGCCCAGGCCAAGGGCGCGCTGCTGATCGTGGTGGTGACCGAGCCGGTCGCGCTGGGCCTGCTCGAAAGCCCCGGTGCGCTGGGTGCCGATATCGTGGTGGGCGAAGGCCAGTCGCTCGGCGTCGGCCTGCAGTTCGGCGGACCGTACCTGGGCCTGTTCGGGTGCCGCGAGAAGTATGTGCGCCAGATGCCGGGCCGCCTGTGCGGCGAAACGCTCGACGCCGATGGCAAGCGCGGCTTCGTGCTGACGCTGTCGACGCGTGAGCAGCACATCCGGCGCGAGAAGGCGACGAGCAACATCTGCACGAACTCCGGTCTTTGTGCGCTGGCCTTCTCTATCCACATGACGCTGCTGGGCGGCAAGGGTCTTGAAAAGATGGCCAAGCTGAGCCGCATCCGTGCGGCGCAGACGGCGCAAGCCTTGGCCAAGGTGCCCGGCGTGAAGATCGTGAACGACAGCTATTTCAATGAGTTCGCAGTCGTTCTTCCCAAGGATGCGCGCGCCGTGGTGCGCTCGCTTGCCGACAAGGGCGTGCTTGGCGGCGTGTCGCTGGGCAGGCTTTACCCAGGAGCCGAGGCGCTTTCGGGCGGGTTGCTGGTGACGGCGACCGAATGCACGACGGCGGACGATATCGCGGCGCTTGTCTCCGCACTCGAGGAGGTGCTGGCATGAACGAGATCAACCCCTCGGGCTGGCGCCCGGCGATGCGCGAATCCGGCGTTCCGGCCTCGGCAATCGAGACGTTCACCGGCAACCGCGCGCTGCAGCTGGAAGAAGCGCTGATCTTCGAGATCGGCAATCTGGAGCATTGCGGCGTCGACTTCGATGAGGACGACTTCGACGAGACGCTGCTGGCTGGCCTGCCATCGCGCCGCAGCGCGCCGGTTGACCTGCCCGGGCTGACCGAGCCGGAAGCCGTGCGCCACTACACGCGGCTGTCGCGCCAGAACTATGCGATCGACCTGGGCCTGTTCCCGCTGGGGTCGTGCACGATGAAGCACAATCCGCGCCTTGACGAAAAGGTCGCGCGGATGCCGGGCTTTGCCGATGTGCATCCGCTGCAGCCGCAGTCGACGGTGCAGGGCGCGCTCAAGGTGATGAACGAGCTGGCGCAGTGGCTGATCACGCTGACCGGCATGCACGGCGTGGCGATGACGCCCAAGGCCGGCGCGCATGGCGAGCTTTGTGGCCTGCTGTGCATCCGTGCCGCGCTGGAAGCGCGGGGCGATGCGCGCGAGGTGATCCTGGTGCCCGAGAGCGCGCACGGGACCAACCCGGCGACGGCGGCCTTCGCCGGCTACCGCGTCGAGAACATCCCCGCGACCGCTGACGGCCGCGTCGATGTCGCGGCGCTGACCGCACGGCTGGGGCCGGACGTTGCGGGGGTGATGATCACCAATCCCAACACTTGCGGCCTGTTCGAACGCGATCTCAAGACGATCTCGGACGCGGTGCATGCGGCGGGCGGCTTCGTCTATTGCGACGGCGCCAACTTCAACGCCATCGTCGGGCGCGTGCGTCCGGGCGACCTGGGCGTCGATGCGATGCACATCAACCTGCACAAGACCTTCTCAACGCCGCACGGCGGGGGCGGACCGGGCTCGGGACCGGTGGTGCTGTCCGAAGCGCTGGCGCCGTTCGGGCCGCTGCCGTTCACCGCGCGCCAGGTGGATGGTACTGTCCATCTGGTCGAGGAAGAAACCGCGGCGGAGGAAGGCCACGGGCAGGCGTTTGGGCGGATGTGCGCGTTCCATGGGCAGATGGGCATGTACACCCGCGCGCTCGCCTATATCCTGAGCCATGGCGCCGATGGCCTGCGGCAGGTTTCGGGCGATGCGGTGCTCAATGCCAACTATGTGCTGCGCAGTCTCGACGACGTGCTCGATGCGCCGTTCGGCGCGGCGGGGCCCTGCATGCATGAGGCGCTGTTCAGCGACGATGGCTTTGCCGAAGGCTTTTCGACGCTGGACCTTGCCAAGGGGCTGATCGACGAGGGATTCCACCCGATGACGGTGTACTTCCCGCTGGTGGTCCATGGCGCGATGCTGGTCGAACCGACCGAGACCGAAAGCAAGCGCAGCCTTGACCAGTTCATCGGCGCGATGCGTTCGCTGGCCGAACGGGCGCGGGCAGGGGACGAGACGCTGAAGTCCGCACCGCACCTTGCGCCGCGACGGCGACTGGATGAAACGCTGGCGGCGCGCAAGCCCAAGCTGGTGTGGAAAACCTGAAACGAGAAAGCCCCCGCGCCGGTTGCGACGCGGGGGCTTTTCCCTTGGGCTGGAACCCGGACGTTACTTTCCGTTGATGGCATCCTCGGTCGACTGGCTCGCCGACTGGAGATCCTTGCCCGCACCCTTGACGGTGTTGCAGGCCGAAGCCGAAAGCACCAGACCGCCCAGCGCGGCGGCAAAAAGCATCTTGCGAACCATCGCGTTTGCTCCTTTAATCGGATAATTAACAGGCGATGGATCGGGGCGCTTGAGGGAGCGGTCCGGTCCGTCGCTGCTTGTTCCGTTGGTTAGACGGGGCAAGAACGATTGCAGCCCGCGCGGGTTCCGATGACGGGTACGGAGAGGATGAGCCGATGCGTGAAACCGCAGATTTCCTGACGTTCGACGAGCATTTCAAGCACTGGGCCAGCGACCGCCCGGATGCCGTGGCGATGGAGCAGGGCGATCGCCTGACTACTTACGCCGAACTGGAGGTCATCTCGCGCCGGATCGCTGCGTTCCTCGAATCGAAGGGCGTGAAGAAGGGCGACCGCATCGCCTGGATCGGCAAGAACGATGACCTGTACTTCCAGCTGCTGCTGAGCGCGGGCCGCATCGGCGTGGTGATGGCGCCGATCGGGTGGCGCCTCGCTCCGCTGGAAATGATCTACATCCTCAACGACACCGGCACGAAGCTGGCGGTGCTGGGCGAGGAGTTTGTTGGGCTTGCCGATCAGCTGAAGGAAAAGTGCCCGGCGCTCGAGCATGTTCTGGGCGAATCCGAAGCGCGCGCCGCGATCATGGCGACGCCGCCGGCCGACGAGATCGTGCCGGCCGGCCCCGAGGATGCGTTCCTGCAGCTTTATACCTCCGGCACGACCGGCAATCCCAAGGGCGCTGTGCTGTGCCAGCGCAACATGTTCGGGCTGCGCAAGGCGAGCCTGGAAGCAGGGCTGCCCTGGGCCGAATGGGACAAGGACGAGGCGATCCTGGTCTGCATGCCCTGCGCCCACATCGGCGGGACGGGCCTTGGCACGATGGCGTTCAGCGCCGGCGTGCGCGGCATCATCCACGCCGAATTCACGGCCGAAGGCGCGCTGACGGCAATCGGGCAGGGGATCACCCGCTTCTTCATCGTTCCCGCCGCGCTGCAGATGCTGATCCAGCACCCGCTGGCCGCTCAGACCGATTTCAGCAAGCTCAAGTACGTGATGTACGGCGCGGCTCCGATCCCGCTCGAACTGCTGCGCGAAGCGTGCCAGACGATCCCCAACGCCGGTTTCATGCAGTGCTACGGCATGACCGAGACGACCGGCACGGTGGTTTCGCTGGTGCCCGACGATCACGACCTGAACGGCAGCCCCAAGATGCGTTCGGCGGGGCGGGCCAATCCCGGCGTCGAAGTGCGCATCGTCGATCCGGATGGCAACGAAGTGCCGCGCGGGACGGTGGGCGAGATCGAAACGCGGTCGGCCAACAACATGCTCGGCTACTGGAACCTGCCCGAAGCGACCGCCAAGACGCTGTCCGAGGACGGCTGGGTGCGCACGGGCGATGCCGCCTACATGGATGAAGAAGGCTACATCTACATCCAGGACCGCATCAAGGACATGATCATCTCGGGCGGCGAGAACGTCTATCCGGCGCAGGTCGAAAGCGCGATCTATGGTCACCCGGACGTTGCGGAAGTGGCGGTGATCGGCGTTCCCGATCCCAAGTGGGGCGAAGCGGTCAAGGCCGTCTGCGCGCCGAAGCCCGGGCACACCATCGATCCTGCCAGCGTGATCGAATGGACGCGCGAGCGGCTCGCCGGGTTCAAGGTGCCCAAGTCGGTCGACATCATCGACGCGCTGCCGCGCAACCCTTCGGGCAAGATCCTGCGACGCAACCTGCGCGAGCCGTATTGGGAAGGCATGGATCGCCGCGTGAACTGATCGCCGTGCCCGCCCTGGCGCGCGCCAGCGCCGAGGGCGGGGCTCATGCGTTGAGCAGGGCGGCGCGTTCCTTGGACAGGGCATGTTCGCGCCAAGCGATGATCAGGCCCGCGGCACAGATCAGCGGCGCGCCGGTCCAGGTCGTGGCGGGGGGCAGGTTGCCGAAGAACACCGCGCCCCACAGCGTTGCCCAGCCGAATTGCGAGTAATCCATCACGATCACGCTCGACACGGCGCCTAGGCGCAGTGCGGCGGTCATCAGGATCTGCGCGAAGAGGCCGGAAACGCCAATCCCGGCGAGCATGGCCCATTGAACCGCATCGTGGTGCACGCCGGTGCGCAGCAGGAACAGCGCGAGCACCGGCGCGCTCATCGCCGAGAACCAGAACACCACGGTCAGCGGCTCCTCCGTCCGCCCCAGATCGCGCAGCTGGATCGAGACGAGCGCGACGAAGAAGGCCGCGCCGATGCCGACGGCAAGGCCGAACAGGGGCAGATGGCCGCGGTCAGGCCCGGCAATGACGATCACGCCGGTCAGCCCGAGCGCGACGGCGGTCCAGCGCCATGGGCCGACATGCTCCTTGAGCATCACAGCCGACAGGATCACGGCGAAGATTGGCGCGGTGAAGCCGAGCACGGTGGATTCGGCCAGCGGCAGGATCTGCACCACGCCCAGCGTCATGAACATGCCGGTCGTGCCGATCGCCGCGCGGCGGGCGTGAATCCAGGGGCGCTTGGTTGCCAGGCGGCCGAGCTGGCCTTTCCCGGCAAGCCAGATCGCGAGGAGCAGCGCCGGTATCGCCTGCCGCCAGAACATCGTTTCGGGCAGGGATACGCCGCGCTCCCCGGTCATCTTGACGAGAAGCAGCATCACCGAGAGCATCAGCATGGCTGCCAGGCGCAGCGCAAGCGCGAGCATCGGGCGTTGGGCAACGGGCATGGGGGCAGGCCTTAGGCCCCGCGCGACCGTGCGCAAGGCCCTAATGCAGCGGTGTCAGAGGCAGGCTTCGAGATAAGCCTGGTCGAACCCGAACTGCCGCGCCTTTTCCAGCGTATAGGGGCGCAGGCCCGACGGGCGGAATTCGCCGATGATCTTACCGTCGTCGGTTTCGTCGAGGTATTCGAACTTGAACAGTTCCTGCGTCACGATCACATCGCCTTCCATCCCGATCACCTCGGTGATGTTGGTGGTGCGGCGCGAACCGTCGCGCAGGCGCTTGACCTGCACGATCAGGTCGACCGATTCCGCGATCTGGCGGCTGATGGCTTCCTTGGGGATCTTGATGTCGCCCATCAGGATCATGTTTTCCATACGGCCCAGGCATTCACGCGGGCTGTTGGCGTGGAGCGTACACATCGAGCCATCGTGGCCGGTGTTCATTGCGGCAAGCAGGTCGAAGCACTCCGCGCCACGAATTTCGCCCAGGATGATACGGTCAGGACGCATACGCAGCGCGTTCTTCACGAGGTCGCCAATGGTGATCGCACCTTGGCCTTCAAGGTTCGGCGGGCGGGTTTCGAGCGGCAGCCAGTGCGGCTGCTGCAAGCGAAGTTCGGCGGCGTCTTCGATGGTCAGCACGCGCTCGCCCGGATCGATCATCTTCGACAGGGCGTTGAGCATCGTGGTCTTGCCCGAACCGGTACCTCCCGAGATGACGATGTTCATGCGGCACGCACCGGCGATTTTCAGCGCCGTCGCCATCTTGTCGCTCATAGAACCAAAATCACGCAGCATGTCGATCGTGATCGGCTTTTCGGAGAACTTACGAATGGAGATGGCGGTGCCGCGAAGCGAGAGCGGCGGCACGATCACGTTGACGCGGCTGCCGTCCTTGAGGCGGGCGTCGGCCAGCGGCGTGGTCTGGTCGACGCGGCGGCCGACCTGGTTGACGATGCGCTGCGCAATCTGGAACAGGTGGCTTTCGTCGCGGAAGCGGATCGGCGCGAGTTGGAGCTTGCCCTTCTTTTCGATGTAGGTCTGCTCGGGCCCGTTGACCATGATATCCGACACGTCGGGGTCGTTCAGCAGCTCTTCGAGCGGACCGAAGCCGAGCAGTTCGTCGATCAGCACCTTTTCCAGCGCGAACTGTTCGCGCCGGTTGAGGGTGACCTTCAGCTCGGCCAGCACTTCCATGATGATCGGGCGGAATTCTTCCGACAGTTCTTCCTTGGTGAGCGTGGCGGCGGCTTCGGGATCGACGCGTTCGAGCAGGCGCGGCAGCACCTGTTCCTTGATCTTGTGGACCGAGGCTTCGAAGCCTTCGGCCTGGTACTGGTTGTCGACGACCGCGTTGGCGCGATCGGCGAGGCGCGTCATCGCGTCGGCCTTGAGCGCGGCGGCGCTCATCGGCTGGTCGGCGAAATCCATCGGCGGAAGGGGCGGGAACTGATCGCCGCCGCCAAGGGGCACCTGCTGGGGCGCCGGCGTCTGCAGGCTTTGCGGCGACGAGGCCGTTTCACCACCCTTCATCGGGCGTGCGACGCCGAAGGCGGGACGCCCCGCTGCGGAGCCGCCGATGCCAGGCTTGCGACCAAATGCGCTCATCAGAACCGTTTCCCGTACCCTTTGACCGACATGCCAGCCCTTTGGTCAGCAGTCGGTATCGTGACATGGTGAATACGCTGGAAAGGTTCAGGATTCCCTAACCGGGATGGATTCGATGGCAACGAGCGAGCAAAACGGACGAGGCGCGGCGGGCGGGGCGCAGAGTTGCTGGCTTTGCACGCGACCGCTGGGCCGCACGGTGGAATGGCACCACCCGGTGCCCAAGTCCCGCGGCGGGAAGATGACCGCACCGGTTCACCCGATTTGCCATCGCACGCTGCATGCAACGTTTACCAATGCCGAACTCGCGCGGTTCGGCGATGACGCGCTGGCGCTGAGGGGAAGGGTGGAGCTCCAGCCTTTCCTGCGCTGGATCGCCTCCAAGCCCCCCGATTTTCATGCGCCGACGGCGCGGCGGAAGTGAGGTCAGGTCGCTTCGCGAATGCGCAGGGTTGCGAGTGCTGCGGCAAGCATGACCAGTGCGGCGACCAGCATTGTCCAGACCGGCTCGGTCGGGAAGAAGCTGCGGATGACTTCACCCATCACCGTCGCAACCAGCAGCTGCGGCAGCACGATGAAGAAGTTGAACACCCCGATGTAGATGCCGAACTTGCGCGGCGGCAGCACGCTGGTGAGGATGACGTAGGGCATGCCGAGGATCGAGGCCCAGGCAAGTCCCACCAACGCCATCGGTACGAGCAGCAGCGTCTTGTCGCGGATCACAAGCATCAGCGCAAAAGCTACGGCGCCTGCGGTCAGGCAGACCATGTGCGTTTTCACGTTGCCGATGCGTCGGGCCATCACTGGCAGCAGGAACGCGGCAAGCGCGGCAACGCCGTTGTAGAAGGCGAACATCACGCCAACCCAGTCCGCGCCCGCGTTGTATGCGGCGCTGGTGGTGTCGGTCGAATGGAACACATACTGCGTGACCACCGGCGTGGTGTAGATCCACAGCACGAACAGCGCGGTCCATGTGAAGAATTGCGCCAGCGCCAGCTGCTTCATCTGCGCCGGCATCTGGGCCAGGTCGCTCATGATATGGGCGACCGCCCCGGTGGAGCGACGCGCGCGGGAGATTACCTGAGCGAGGCCGAACGCGACCATCCCGCCACCCAGCACGAGCAGCTGCTTGTCGAGCCCAGCGGCGATCACCAACGCCAGCAGGGCGACGCCGGCCACCGCCCAAAGCGCACCGCGTGCCGGATAGACCAGCGGTTCGGCGGCATGGTCCGCATCGGCCGCACGGCCCTCGAAGGCGGCCATCTGGTCAGGGCTGTATTCGCGGGTGGTGAACGCTGTCCACGCCACGGCGAGCACGATCGATGCCGCGCCGAGCAGGAAGCTCGCACGGACTGACGGCGGGATCACCCCTTCAGGCGCAGTATTGGCAATGCCCATCGCGGTGAAGAGTGCTGGAGCGAGGCTGCCGATGACCGCGCCCGCCCCGATGAAACAGGTCTGGATTGCGAACCCTTTTGCGCGCTGTTCGGGCGGCGTCATGTCTCCGACAAATGCGCGAAAAGGTTCCATCGATACGTTGAGCGAGGCATCGAGAAGCCAGAGGAATGCAGCAGCCAGCAGCAGCGCTCCTGCATAGGGCAGGCCGACGAGCGCAAGCCCGGCCAGCAGCGCGCCCGCCATGAAATAGGGCCGGCGCCGTCCGAACCGGCCCCAGGTCCGGTCCGAGAAGTGGCCGATCAGCGGCTGGACCAAGAGGCCGGTGACCGGGCCCGCGATCCACAGGAACGCAAGGTCGTCAACATTGCTGCCCAGCGACTGGAAGATGCGGCTGACGTTGGCGTTCTGCAGGCCGAACGCGATCTGGATGCCGAAGAAGCCGAAGCTGATGTTCCACAGCCCCGCAAAGCTCTGGCGCGGCTTGGCGGTAGGAACGATGGCGCTGGCGGTGGTCATGGCGTCTCCCGGCCGGACATCGCGCGCAGCAAGCGCGGCGTGCCCGTTTTCTGACGCGGGGATTGCACGATCAGGACCGGGCGGCAATCGCATTGCATACGAATACCATTCCGATGCATGGCGGAAATCCGCGGATTTTGGAAAGGATTCAGCCCCCGCTGCTGGCGCGAACGACTAGGCGGGTGGGCAAGACCGCAGGCGGCGGCGGACGGTCCTCGATCTGCGCCAGGACGGTTTCGACCAGCGCTTCGCCGGCGTGGCGCATGTCCTGCATCACGGTGGTGAGCGGGGGGCTGGTGTGGCTGGCTGCGGGCAGATCGTCGAAACCAACCAGCGCGACGTCGCCCGGCACCGAAAGGCCCGCTTCGCCCAGCGCGCGCAAGGCGCCGATCGCGATCAGATCGCTCGCCGCAAAGATCGCATCGAACGGTTTTCCGCGCGCGATCAGCTTTTTGGCCGCTTCGTAGCCCAGCTCCTCGGACGAGATGACATCGACGGCCAGTTGCGGGTCCGGCTTGACCCCCGCGGTCTGCATCGCGCGCAAAAGGCCGGCGTAGCGCTGTTCGAATTCGGGATAGTGCGAATCCGCCTGGCCGAGGAAAGCGATGGCGCGGCGGCCACGCGCGAGCAGGTGTTCGCCCACCAGCCGGCCGGCCCCGAAGTTGTCGCTGCCGATGGTTGCGCCGATCGTCGCCTGGTCGACCGACCCCCAGCGTACGAAATGCGTACCGCTGCGCATCAGTTGACGCAGGCGCGCTTCGTAAAGCGTGTAGTCGCCGTAGCCGAGCAGGATCAGGCCGTCGGCGCGGTGGCTTTCCTGGTATTTCTTGTGCCAGTCGTCATCGAGTTTCTGGAACGAGATCAGCAGATCGAGCCCGCGCGCGGCGCAATGGCGGGTGATCGAGCCGAGCATCGACAGGAAGAACGGATTGATGTTCGATTCATCGGGCGTCGGGTCTTCGAAGAACAGCAACGCCAAGGTGTTCGATCGCTGCGAGCGCAACGAGGACGCGTTCTTGTCGACGGTGTAGTTGAGCTGGCGCGCGATCGCCTCGATCTTCTGGCGCGTGGCGAGGCTGACCGCCTTGCTGCCGCGCAGGGCACGGCTGACCGTGGGCTGGGAGACGCCCGCAAGGTATGCGATGTCGAAGCTTGTCGGCTTGTTAGACGGACGGCGCCCCATCTGCGTCTCTCCCCTTATGGATCAAAAGATTAGACCTCCGTTTCGGACCTTGCAACGTTGATCGGCAGCAAACCATTGCTCGATGGTATACGTATGCCATGTTCGCGGCGCGAGCCTGCAGGCGTAGTTGGCATTTCGGAGAGGATGCGAACCTGAAACGCTGCGGCACGATGGCCGCATCCCCTTCGCTATGGCGCCATGCGCCGACAGGGTTCAGGCCGGCGGAGTCCGGTTGGGGGAGTAGACCAGCACCATGAATAAGCACGCAATTACTGCAGGTCGCATCGGCGGATCGCTGCTTGCACTCAGCGTCGCGCTCGTCGCCGCGCCGGCTTTCGCGCAGGCCGCACCGCAGGCCGACGCGGCCGCACCGGCCGATGACGGCGCCATCGTCGTCACCGGCATCCGCGCCTCGCTCAACGCGGCGGCCGCGATCAAGCGCACCAGCCCCGCCATCGTCGAAGCGGTGTCCGCCGAAGACATCGGCAAGCTGCCCGACGTGTCGATCGCCGACTCGCTGGCGCGTCTGCCCGGCGTCACCTCGCAGCGTCTCGAAGGTCGCGACCAGCGCCTGTCGATCCGCGGCCTCGGTCCCGATTTCTCGACCACGCTGCTCAACGGGCGCGAACAGGTCACCGTCGGCGACAATCGCGGCGTCGAATACGACCAGTATCCGAGCGAGTTCTTCAAGAACGTCGTCGTCCACAAGGCCGCCGATCCTTCGCTGATCGCCGCTGGCATCGCCGGCACCGTCGATCTTCGCATGCTGCGCCCGTTGGCACAGCAGGACCGCATCGTCGCGCTGCAGCTGCGCGGCCAGATGAACGGCATCAAGAAGCTGAACCCCGATGGAAGCCGCTATGGCTACCGCGCCTCGGCGGCCTATGTCGACAAGTTCGCCGACGACACCTTCGGCATCGCCATCGGCGTTTCGGCGACCGACGCCCCTTCGCAGAACGAGCGCTACAACGCTTGGGGCTTCCCCAACTCGACCGCGACCGGCGGTGCGCTGCTGCTTGGCGGTGCGAAGCCTTACGTGCAGACCAACAAGCTGCAGCGCTATGGCGCGGTGGCGACGCTGGAATATCAGCCGAGCGACAACTTCCACTCGACGCTCGACGTGCTGTACTCGAAGTTCAAGGAAACGCAGCGCCTGCGCGGCATCGAATTCCCGATCGCGCCGGACTGGGGTTCGGGTGCGACCGTGCAGCCGGGCTACACCGTCGACAATGGCCTCGTCACCGACGCCACGATCACGGGCGTCCACGCGGTTCAGCGCAACGATTACAACAAGCGTGATGCCGACAACTTCTCGGTGGGCTGGAACAACGTCATCGGGATCGGTGAAAAGACCCACCTGACCGTGGATGCCAGCTACAGCCACGCCAAGCGCACCGACTTCCTGCTCGAAACCTACACCGGCACCGGCTACGGCGCGACCGGCGCTTCGGACACGCTGCACATTTCGGCGAACAAGAACGGTACGTTCGACATCGTCCCGACGCTGAACTACGCCGATTCCTCGCTGTTCGGCATCACCGATCCGCGTGGCTGGGGCTACAACGGCACCACGGCCGTGGTCCAGGCCGGCTTCCTCAACCGCCCGAGCTTCAAGGACGACCTGTTCGCCCTTCGCGCCAGCCTCGATGGCGAATTCGAAGGCAGCAGCGTGATCAGCGGCTGGGAAGTCGGCGCGAACTACAGCCGTCGCAAGAAGACCTCGGCGTTCAAGTCGTACTTCCTGTGCCCGACAGGCGCCGGCACCGACTGCACCGTTGCCAGCGGCACGACCCAGTTCGCCGCGATCCCGCAGCAGGCCATCGTCGGCTCGGTTCCGCTGGGTTACCTCGGCGTGCCGTCGATGCTCGCGCTCGATCCGCTGTACCTGTACAACAACAGCCTGCAGGGCGTTTACGATAACCGCCCGGTCTCGCTGGTTCGCGACAACTCGGTCACCGAGAAGGTCTGGACCGGCTATGCCATGATCAAGCTTGACGGTGATGTCGGCGGCAAGAAGGTGACCGGCGGCTTCGGCGTCCAGGTCGTCCACACCGACCAGAGCTCGGACGGCTCGATCTCGAACTTCTCGAATGGCGTGGTCACGGTGATCCCGGCTTCGGGCGGCGACAAGTACTGGCGCGTCCTGCCCAGCGCGAACCTGGCGGTGGAAGTGGCCGACGCCAGCTACCTCAAGCTCGCGACCTCGCTGACCATGGTGCGCCCGCGTCTCGACCAGGAGCGCGTGAATCAGGAATTCGGGATCGATCCGTCGAAGCTCGGGTCGACCGACCCGGCCAACAGCGTGTTCAGCTCGAACGGCGGCAACTCGCGCCTGCGCCCGTACAAGTCGTTCAACGTCGATGCCTCGCTCGAGCATTACTTCCCGAAGGGCGGCTACGTCTCGCTGGCAGGCTACTACAAGCGTCTGACCGACTACGTCGATCCGAGCGCCAGCTTCGTCTATGACTTCGCTGCTGCTGCTTCGTCGCTTTCGCCGGCACAGCAGGCCGCGCTCGGCACGACGCTGGGTCTGGTCAAGGCGCCGAACAACGGCGGCAAGGGCAACATCAAGGGCTTCGAAGCAACGCTGTCGCTGCCCTTCTCGCTGCTGACCCCGTCGCTGGATGGCTTCGGCTTCTTCGGTTCGGGATCGTACACCAGCAGCAAGATCACGCTTGCCAGCAACCCAGGCAACCCGATCACCCTGCCGGGTCTGTCGGACTGGGTCGCCAACGCTTCGGTCTACTACGAAAAGAACGGTTTCCAGGTCCGCGCCTCGTACCGTTACCGTTCGAAGTTCCTCGCCGAAGTCGCCGGTCTTTCGGCCAACCCGACCTACCGCACGGCAAAGGCGGAAGGCATTCTCGATGCCCAGATCGGGTATGAGTTCCAGGAAGGCTCGCCGCTCGCCGGCCTGTCGATCCTGGTGCAGGCGAAGAACCTGACCGACCGTCCGTTCATCACCTACCAGAACGACGATCCGCGCCAGGTTATCGACTACCAGCGCTATGGACGCGACTACTACATCGGCCTCAGCTACAAGTTCTGAGGATCGGGTCGCACGGCCGGGCGGGGGTGTGTCCGCACACCGCCGCCCGGCCACACCCAGCGAAGTTCCGGGGAGATTTGCCGTGGCCGAAGTTCAGCCCGTTGAAGTAGTCATCGTCGGCGGCGGGACCGCCGGATGGATGACGGCGGCGGCTTTCGGCCATTTCCTCGACGAAGGAAGCACCGGGCAAGGGTACAAGATCCGCCTTGTCGAATCCGAAACCATCGGGACGATCGGTGTCGGCGAGGCGACCATCCCGCAGATCCGGATGTTCAACCAGGCGCTCGGGATCGACGAGAACGCCTTCATCCGGGCAACGCAGGCTACCTTCAAGCTCGGCATTGAATTCGCCGGCTGGAAAAAGCCGGGTCACAGCTACATGCACGCGTTCGGCGACGTTGGCCGCGCCGTGGGCCTTTGCGCCTTTCACCACGTCTGGTCGCGCGGGGTCCGCCTGGGCCTAGCCGGGCCGACGCACGATTACTGCCTCAACGATATCGTGGCGAAGCAGGACCGGATGCACCGGGGCAGGGCGCTGACCGCGCCGACGGTGCCGGAAATGCCGCACGCCTTCCACTTCGATGCCGGCCTTTATGCCCGCTTCCTGCGCGATTTTGCCGAAGCGCGTGGCGTGCAGCGCATCGAGGGCATGATCGACGAAGTTCTGCGCGATGGCGAAAGCGGCGACGTCACGGCGTTGCGGCTCGCTTCGGGGGAAACGGTTTCGGGCGATCTGTTCATCGATTGCTCGGGCATGCGCGCGCTGCTGATCGGCCAGGCGCTCGGTTCGCCCTACGAGGACTGGAGCCACTGGCTGCCGTGCGACCGGGCGCTAGCCGTGCCCAGCGCGCGGGTAGAGCATTTCACGCCTTACACCCGTTCCACGGCGCACGATGCGGGCTGGCAATGGCGCATTCCGCTACAGCACCGCACCGGCAACGGCCGGGTCTATTGCAGCGCATTCATCAGCGACGACGCGGCGGCAGAAAGCCTGCTCGCGCACCTCGATGCGCCGGCGCTCGACGATCCGCGCCCGATCCGTTTCGTCACGGGCCGTAGGCGCGAGGTCTGGAAGAACAACGTGATTGCCGTGGGGCTGTCGAGCGGTTTCCTCGAACCGTTGGAATCGACCTCGATCCACCTGATCCAGTCGGCGATTTCGCGCATTCTCAAATTCATGCCGGGCAAGGTCACCGCCCAGGCCGAGCGCGATGAATACAATCGCCAGTTCGCTTTCGAGATGGAACGCATCCGCGACTTCATCGTGCTCCACTATACCTTGAACGAGCGCGACGAGCCGTTCTGGCGCGCCTGCCGCGAGATGGAATTGCCCGGCACGCTGGCCGATCGCATCGCGTTGTTCCGCGAAGGCGGGCACATCTTCCGCGATGCCGACGAACTGTTCAGCGAAGTCGCCTGGTTTCAGGTGATGGCGGGGCAGGGGATCGTGCCCGCGCGCAGCCACGGCATGGCCGAGGCGCTCGATGTCAATGACCTGAAGGCCTGGCTCGACACGATCAACGCGCTCTACCAGCGCGAGGCGAGCCGCTATCCAAGCCATGCCGACTATATCGCCCGCAACTGCGCGGCACCTGCCATGACGATGGCTGCGGCATGAAGCGTCTGTTTTCCCTCGCGCTCCCGGTCATCCTTGCGGCGGCTCCTCCCTCCGCTCAGGCGCAAGGCTACCGGGAGCGCACCCCGGCGGGCGAGACCGTCTACTTCGTGCTGCCAGACCGGTTCGAGAACGCCGATCCGAAGAACGATCGCGGCGGGCTGAAAGGCGACAGGCTCGTCACCGGGTTCGATCCCGCAGCGAAGGGCTTCTACCACGGGGGCGATCTTAAGGGCCTCGTCAAGCGGCTGGACTATATCCAGGGCCTTGGCGCGACGGCGCTGTGGGTGGGGCCGATCTTCAAGAACAAGCCGGTGCAGGGGCCGAAAGGCCAGGAAAGCGCAGGCTATCATGGCTACTGGATCACCGATTTTACCCGCGTGGATCCCCACTTTGGCACAAATGCCGATTTCAAGGCGTTGGTCGATGCGGCGCATGCGCGCGGCATGAAGGTCTACATGGACATCATCGCCAACCACACGGCGGACGTGATCCAGTACCGCGAAGCGACGACGGAGGGCTATCCGTACCGCTCGCGCGCGGATTATCCTTATTCGCGCCGTGGCGGACTGGCGGGTGCTGCGATCAACCCGGGTTTTGCCGGTGATGGTGATTCCACAAAGGCCAACTTCGCGAAGCTGACCGATCCGTCGTTCGCCTACACGCCCTATGTGCCCAGGGGCGAGGAACACGCCAAGGTTCCCGACTGGCTCAACAACCCGATCCACTACCACAACCGCGGCAATTCGACTTTCACCGGCGAGAGCAGCCGCTTCGGCGATTTCGTCGGGCTGGACGACCTGTTCACCGAAAGCCCGGTCGTGCGCGACGGGATGATCGCGATCTACGCGAAGTGGATCGAGGACTTCGGCGTCGATGGCTTCCGCATCGATACCGCACGCCATGTCGATCCCGGCTTCTGGCGCGCCTTTATCCCCGCAATGCAGGACGTTGCGCGCAAGCGCGGCATACCGAACTTCCACATCTTCGGGGAAGTGGCGCATGAAAGTCCGGACAACGGCTACATCGCCCAATATACCCGGCGCGATGGCTATCCGGCCGTGCTCGACTTCGCCTTTCAGGGGGCGGTTCGCGCGGTGCTCGGCCAAGGCAAGGGGACCAAGGTCCTCGCCGAAATGTTCGATGGCGATGTGCTTTACGAAGGTGGCGAGAAAGCCGCGCTGGCCATGCCGACCTTCCTTGGCAACCACGACATGGGCCGCTTTTCCACGCTGGTCCGTGCCGATCGTCCCGGCATCGCGGATAAGGAGTTGCTTGACCGCGTCGCCCTGGGGCACGTGATGCTGATGACGCTGCGTGGCTCCCCGGTGATCTACTACGGCGACGAGCAGGGCTTCGTCGGCGATGGCAACGATCAGGATGCGCGCGAGGACATGTTTGCCTCGAAGGTCGCAAGCTACAACGACAATCACCTGCTTGGCAGCACGCGCACGACGGCGCAGGAAAGCTTCGCGCCCGATCATCCGCTCTACAAGCTGATCGGTGAGCTGGGCCGGCTTCGCGCCGCGCATCCCGCGCTCGTCAGCGGCAGGCAGGAAACCCGCAGTTACAGCGAGACGCCGGGGCTGTTCGCGGTATCCCGCTTCGATCCCGTCTCGGGCGCCGAATATCTCGTCGCCTTCAACACCAGCGACCAGCCGATCCACGTGGCAACGACGATCGGAACCGCGGCAACGGGCCTCGAGAGCCTGTTTGGCCAGTGCCCGGCGCACGTCGCCGCGCCCGGATCGGTCGTGCTCGAACTCCCCGCTTTCGGCAGCGTCGTCTGCCGTGCCCATTCCGATCCCTCCCCGGACAAGCCAGGTACATGAAGCAGCCCGCATCCCAGGATTTCATCGCCGTGACCGACCAGCCGCCCGTCGAGCAGCCGTGGTGGCGCGGCGCGGCGATCTACCAGATCTATCCCCGCAGCTTCGCGGATTCCAACGGCGACGGCATCGGCGACCTTCCCGGCATCACCGCGCGCCTCGAACATGTCGCCCGGCTCGGCGCGGATGCGATCTGGATCTCGCCGTTCTTCAAGTCGCCGATGGACGATTTCGGCTATGACGTTGCGGATTACTGCGATGTCGATCCGATCTTTGGCACGTTGGCAGACTTCGATGCACTGGTCGCGCGTGCGCACGAACTGGGACTGAAGGTCACGATCGACCAAGTCTACGCGCACACGTCCGACCAGCACCCGTGGTTTGTCGAAAGCCGCCAGTCGAAGGACAATCCCAAGGCCGACTGGTATGTCTGGGCCGATCCCAAGCCCGATGGTTCGCCGCCATCGAACTGGCAGTCGGTGTTCGGCGGACCTGCCTGGCGCTGGGATGCGCGGCGGTGCCAGTATTACCTGCACAATTTCCTCGCCAGCCAGCCGCAGATGAATGCGCACAATCCCGATGTGCAGCAAGCGCTGCTCGACGTGATGAAGTTCTGGCTGGATCGCGGCGTCGATGGCTTCCGCATCGATGCGCTCAATTTCCTGATGCACGATCCGGCACTGCGCGACAATCCGCCCGCGCCCGAGGACGGCCGCCGCCGCACCCGTCCGTTCGATTACCAGCTCAAGATCTACAACCAGTCGCACCCGGGCATCGTCGGTTTCATCGAGCGTATCCGCCAGCTGTGCGACAGCTATGGCGCGGTGTTCACCGTCGCTGAAGTCGGCGGCGATCTTGCCGAAACCGAGATGAAGGCCTTCACCGCGGGTGAAACGCATCTCAACAGCGCCTACGGCTTCGACTTCCTCTATGCCGACAAGATCACGCCGCAATTCGTCAAGAACGCGCTGGCCAAGTGGCCCGACGAGCCGGGCCTTGGCTGGCCGAGCTGGGCGTTCGAGAACCACGATGCACCGCGTGCGGTCTCCCGCTGGGCGAACCACGAAACGGTCGATGCCTTTGCCCGGATGAAAGCTCTGCTGTTCGCCACGTTGCGCGGCAACATCATCGTCTACCAGGGCGAAGAACTGGGCCTCGATCAGGTCGAGATCCCGTTCGAGCTGCTGCAGGATCCCGAAGCGATCGCCAACTGGCCGCTGACCCTGTCGCGCGACGGAGCCCGCACGCCGCTGCCGTGGATGAGCCAGGACGAACATGGCGGCTTCACCACCGCCACGCCGTGGCTTCCGGTGGGCAGTGGCAACTTGTCGCGCGCGGTCGATCGGCAGGAGGCCGACCCTGCCTCGCTGCTCAATTTGACGACGCGGCTGCTGCATCTGCGGCGCGCGAACCCGGCGCTGCGCTGGGGCGATTTCACCGTGGTCCATGCAGACGACGCGGTGCTCGCGGTGCGGCGCAAATATGGCGAGCAGTCGCTTGTCGGCGTGTTCAATATGGGCGCGCAGCCCCGCGCCGTTCCTGCCGGGTTGACCGGGGGCGGAAACGAATTGGCGTCGGTCAATGGCGCAACGCTGGAGCAGTTGCCGGCATTTGCCGCGCTGCTGGTCGAAGAGAGGATCTAAAATGCGCATCACTGCTGCCCTCGCAGCGCCGCTGGCGCTGGCGATGTCCTGCGCCCTGTCGACGGGCAACGCCGCGGCGCAAGCCGAGCCGGCGAGCGCGACCGCCGCATCGCCCGATGGGTCGATCGTGCTGACCGTCACCACCGACAACGATGGACGCCCGACCTACAGCCTGACGCGCAAGAGCAAGCTGCTGGTGGGCGCTTCGAAGCTCGGCTTCATCCTGACCGATGCGACATCGCTGCAGCGCGGCTTCGCCCTGGTCGGCAGCACGCCGGGGGCAGCCAAGGAGACATGGGAGCAGCCGTGGGGCGAACGCCGGTTCGTCACCGACAATCACACCGAACTGCTCGTGCGCTTCCATCAGAGCGCCGACTGGGGCGGGCGCGACATGAACGTGCGCTTCCGCCTGTTCGATAACGGTTTCGGCTTCCGCTACGAAATGCCCGAACAGGCGGGCTTGAAGACCATGCGCATCGCTGACGAGATCACCGAGTTCGCCGTCGCGCAGAACGGTACCGCATGGTGGATCCCCGGCGGCGAATGGAACCGCTACGAGCAGGTCTACCAGAAGACGCCGATCGACGGGGTCTCTACCGCGCACACGCCGATCACCATGAAGCTCGACGATGGCACGCACCTTGCGCTGCACGAAGCGGCGCTGGTCGATTATTCGGGCATGTGGTTGAAGCGGATCACCGGCACCACCTTCCGCGCCACGCTATCGCCCTCGTCACACGGTGCGCGCGTTACCCGCGATCTGCCGTTCAACACGCCCTGGCGCACGATCCGCATCGCCGACAACGCCGCCGGGCTGGTGGAAAACGATCTCGAGCTCAATCTCAACGAGCCGAACAAGATCGGCGACGTGTCGTGGTTCAAGCCGATGAAGTACATCGGCATCTGGTGGGGCATGATCCGCGGGGACTGGACCTGGGCCGAAGGTCCAAGGCACGGCGCCACCACCGCCCGGACCAAGCAGTACATGGACTTTGCCGCGAAGCACGGCTTCGGCGGGGTGCTCGTCGAAGGCTGGGACAAGGGGTGGAATGGCAACTGGTTCGGCCACGGGCAGGACTTCAGCTTTACCGAGGCGGTCCCCGATTTCGACCTGAAGGCCGTCACCGCCTATGGCGCGAAGAAGGGTGTCCAGCTGATCGGCCACAACGAGACTGGCGGCAACATCGCCAACTACGAAGCCCAGCTCGACGATGCGATGAAGCTGTACCAGTCGCTCGGCATGCATTCGGTCAAGACCGGATACGTCGCCGATGCCGGCGGCATCATCGCACCTGGCGATGCGCCGGGCGAGACGCGCATGGAATACCACGATGGCCAGCGCCAGGTGCAACATCACCTCAAGGTCGTGGAAACGGCAGCAAGGTACCAGGTCGCCATCGATGCGCACGAACCCGTCAAGGACACGGGCCTGCGCCGCACTTATCCCAACTGGATCGACCGCGAAGGCGCGCGCGGCATGGAATACAACGCCTGGGGGCAGTTCGCGAACGGGCCGAGCCATGAGCCGACGCTCGTCTACACGCGCATGCTGTCGGGACCGATGGACTTCACCCCCGGGGTGCTCAGCCTCGAAGGCGCAAACCACGTGCCGCTTGCGTCCACGCTCGCCAAACAGCTCGGGCTGTACCTGGCGATCTATTCGCCGATCCAGATGGCGGCGGACTTCATCGAGAATCTGGCGAAGTACCCCAAGGAGCTGGATTTCATCTCCAAGGTGCCGGCCGATTGGTCGGAAAGCCACCTCATCGCCGGTGAAGTCGGTACCCACGCCATCTTCGCGCGCAAGGATCGCAACAGCGCGGACTGGTACGTCGGCGGTGTCAACGACGCGACCGCGCGCGACGTGACGCTGGCGATGGATTTCCTCGATCCGGGCAAGACCTACACCGCCACGATCTACAAGGATGGGGAAGGGGCCACCTACGAAACCGACCCCCGCCATCGCATTGCCTATGAAACGCGCACGCTGCGCAACGGCGACGTGGTCAAGCTGTGGCTCGCCCCCGGCGGCGGTGCGGCCATCCGGCTTCACCCCGGCAAGTGATCCATTCCGTGCGCGCGTTCCTCGGTATTCTCGCAACGCTCGCCGCGCTCGCGGCACCCGCGTTCACCGAGGCGCGGGCCAGTGCGGGCCGCAAGCTCGAGTATCGCGAGATCGCGGCGCAAGGCCTTCCGCCCCAGCGCCTTACGATCTGGTTGCCACCGGGCTACGATGCGCCGGCGATGCGCGGCCGCCGGTTCGGGGTGATCTACATGCAGGACGGGCACAACCTGTTCGATCTTGCCAACTCGAATTTCAACAAGATCTGGGCGGCCGACCGCGCGATGGAGCAGGTGACGCGCCAAGGCATTGCGCCCTATATCATCGTCGGCATCTGGGCACCCGGCGCCGACCGCTTCCGCGAATACTTGCCTAGGCCCGCCTACGATGCGGCTCCACCAGCGCTACGGACAAGGATGGACGCGATGGCGCGGGGGCCGGTCGTGTCGGACCGCTACCTCGGCTGGATCGTTGGCGTGCTCAAGCCTTGGGTCGATTCCCGGTTCCGCACGCTTGCCGACCGTGATCACACGGCAGCGATCGGCTCGAGCATGGGTGGACTGATGAGCTGCTATGCCATCGTCGAACATCCCGAAACCTTCGGTCGTGCGGCGTGCATGAGTTCGCACTGGCCGGCTGCAGACCCTTCGACGGTCTCCGGCCATGATCCACAGGCTGCCTCGGTCTGGACGCAGTATTTCGGCGCGCATCTCGGCGCCCCGGATGGGCGGCGGATCTGGATGGATCATGGCGATGCCACGCTTGATGCATACTACGCCCCCTACCAGCAGCGCATCGACGAAGCCTTCACCGGCGCAGGCTGGCGTCGAAACGTGGACTTTCGAAGTGAAGTCTTCCCAGGCGAGGCACACGACGAGAACGCCTGGGCGTCGCGCCTGCCCGAGGTGCTGCGCTGGCTGCTGCGCGATCCGTCCGACGCGAAAAGCGTGGAAATCGCGCCGTGAGCCGAAGTTTCGCCATGGACAAACCGCAGGAATGCGGCATGACAGCGTGGTACAATTTGCGGGGGGCCAGCCTTCGCGATCAAGGAGAGAACTGAAGCCATGGCGCTAGCCCCTGCCGCGCAGCCGAATGCCGGGAACGGCGATTCCGATCACGTCGACGCACCCGAACTGCGCCTGTTCGTGATGGCATTGTTCTTCATCTTCGGCGGCATCACCTCGCTCAATGACGTGATCATCCCGAAGCTGAAGGAGCTGTTCACGCTCAACTACACCCAGGCGATGCTGGTTCAGTTCTGCTTCTTTACCGCCTACCTCCTGATCGGCATCCCCGGGGCGGCGCTGGTCAAGCGCGTGGGATACATGCGGGGCGCAACGGTCGGGCTGCTGACGATGATGGCGGGATGTCTGCTGTTCATCCCCGCATCGCAGAGCGCGACATATCCCTTGTTCCTGTTCGCCCTGTTCGTGCTGGCCAGCGGCGTGGTGGTGGTGCAGGTTGTCACCAACCCGCTGATCACGCTGCTCGGGCCGGCGAAGACGGCCAGCAGCCGGCTTACTTTCGCGCAGGCGTTCAACTCGCTCGGCACCGTGGTCTTTCCTGCGGTCGGCGCCAGCCTGATCCTCGGCAGCCTTGCCAAGGTCAGCGCGGCGGACCTTTCCGGCCCGGCGCTCGATGCCTACCGCGTCGCCGAAACGCAGACCGTGGTGCGCACCTACATCGCGCTCGCCGTGGCGCTGGCGCTCGTTGCCGGCGTGGTGTGGATGAACCGCAATCGGCTCAAGGGGGAAAAGCATGAGGCGGGATCGCTGCTCGCCAGCTTCGATCTGCTGCGCCGTCCGCGCTTTGCCTTCGGCGCCGCGTGCATCTTCCTCTATGTCGGTGCGGAGGTCTCGATCGGCTCGTTGATCGTCAACTACTTCCAGCAGCCGCACGTCCTTGCGATCACGGCAGAGGCTGCCGGGCATTACATTCCCTATTACTGGGGCGGTGCGCTCGTGGGCCGGTTCTTCGGCTCCGCCATCCTCGCCAAGATCAATCCCGGCAAGGTGCTGGCCTTCAACGCCGTGGCCGCGATCGCCCTGATCGCGATCTCGGCTGCGAGTGGCGGCCATGTCGCGGCCTGGAGCCTGCTGCTGGTCGGCCTTGCCAATTCGATCATGTTCCCCACGATCTTCACCCTTGCCAGCGAAGGCCTTGGCCGCCGCGCCGCGGACGGATCGGGCCTGATCAACATCGCGATCTTCGGCGGCGCGGTCGTGCCGCTGCTGACCGGAACTATTGCCGACGTTTCGGGCCACCTGGCCACGGCGCTCGTGTTGCCGGCGGTCTGTTATGCCGTCATCGGCGGATTTGGCCTTTACGCCCGCCGTCCGGCTGGTGCGGAGGCCTGAGGACCGATCCATTTTCGTATGAGCAGCGTATAAATCTACCGTAAGCGTTGACTTTCGGGCGCGGGTGGCCAATTTCGTCCCATGCTTTCGCAGAAGACGCGATACACCATCCGCGCGCTGCAACACCTCGCCGACAGTTTCGGACAGGGGCCGGTGCGGCTGGACGCCATTGCCGAAGCGCAGAACATTCCGCGCAAGTTCCTGACCGTGATCCTGTCGGAGATGGCGCGCGAAGGCGTGGTTATCTCCCAGCGCGGTCGGGACGGCGGTTATGAACTGGCCTTGCCGCCGGTCGACATCCGTTACGGCGACATCATCCGCCTGACCCGGGGCAGCCTCGCGCTTGTCCCGTGCGCGAGCCGCAACGCGCACGAAACCTGCGCCAACTGCCTGCCCGAATCCGAATGCCGTCTGCGCGGGCTGATGCTGCAGCTGCGCGACGAAATGGCGGCGATGCTCGACCGCATGACGCTGGCCGACGCGATCCCTGTGGTGCCCCCGTTCGAGGACGCCGAAGCAACCGCCTGAGCGACGGCGCGCTTTTGCCGGATAGTTCGGTTAACTTCACTTGGCGTTCATCTGGCGGCTGGCTATAGCGCTGGGCCATGACCCTTGCTGCTTCGCTCCGCACGCCCGTGCGGCTCGCCCTTCTTGCGACTGCCACCGCCGCTATCGGCCTGACCGCGGGGTGCGCCGGGGGAGCCAAGGCGAAGAAGGACGTCGCCTATGTCGCGCGCGACGTCGACACGCTCTACGCCGCCGCCAAGGACCGCCTGGATCGCGGCAACCCGAAGCAGGCTGCCGCGCTGTTCGACGAAGTCGAACGCCAGCATCCCTATTCGCCCTGGGCCCGCCGCGCCCAGCTGATGAGCGCGTTCAGCTATTACGCCGGGCGTGATTATCCCAAGGCGGTGCAGTCGGCGCAGCGCTTCCTCTCGATCCATCCGGGCAACAAGGACGCGCCTTACGCCTATTACCTGATCGCGCTGTGCTATTACGAGCAGATCAGCGACGTGACGCGCGACCAGAAGATCACCAGCCAGGCGCTGACAGCGCTAAACGAAGTCGTCCGCCGTTATCCGTCCACGCAGTACGCAACCGACGCCCGCCTCAAGATCGACCTCGTCAACGATCACCTCGCGGGCAAGGAAATGGAGATCGGCCGCTTCTACGAACGCAGCGGCAAGTGGCTGGCCGGTTCGCTGCGCTTCCGCACCGTGGTCGACAAGTACCAGCCCACCAGCCACACGCCCGAGGCGCTGTATCGCCTGGTCGAAACCTACCTCGCGCTCGGCATACCGGAAGAAGCGCAGAAGGCGGCCGCCGTGCTGGCGAACAACTACCCTGGTAGCGAATGGTATGCGCGGGCGTACAAGCTGATGAACGACAAGGCGCCCGGCACGACCGCGTCCTGATCGTCTGCATGCGGCTATGGCGGCTGTCGCAGCCACTGGGCTCGAAACAAAAAGAAAGGGGCCGGGCCGCAATGGCGCGGCCCCTTTTCAGTGTGCCCGTCCCGGATCGGCTCTCGGGGGTCGGACGGGCAGGTAGAGTAGTGCAGAGCTATGCCGCGACGGGCTCGGCCAGGGTCCGCGTGGCGGCGGCGGTCAGCGCGGTCAGGAACTGGTCGGTCGCGCGATCCCAGTTGTAGCTTGCCCCATGGACCGCCGCGCCCCTGCGGTCGCAACGCAGCGCCTTGGCGATGGCGATGGCCAGATCCTCATCGAGCGCGCCGACCGTCATCGGCAGATCGCCTGCCGCGCCCCGGCCGGTAGCGCCGACGATGTCGAGCGGCCCGGCGACCGGGAAGCCGGCGACGGGCACGCCGCAGGCCAGCGCCTCGATCATCACGAGGCCGAAGGTATCCGTCCGGCTCGGGAACACGAACACGTCGGCACCGGCATAGGCCTGCGCCAGCCGTTTGCCCGACATCGAGCCGAGGAACCGCACATGCGGATAGCGCGCGCGCAGCATGGCAAGGTCGGGGCCGTCACCCACGACCACCTTCGTTCCTTCCACCGGCGCTTCGAGGAACGCTGCCAGGTTCTTCTCCACTGCCACGCGACCCACATTGAGCATGATCGGTCGCGGCAGGTCGGCGTATTCGGGCAAGGCTTCATGATCGGGGCGGAACAGATCCCCGTCGATCCCGCGCGTCCACAGTTGGGCATGGCCGATGCCGTGGGTGGCAAGCTCGGCCGCCAGCGTCGGCGTCGACACCAGCACGGCATGGCTCGCGCTGTGGAACCGGCGCATCAGCGGCCAGAAATGCGCGGCATCGATCCCGGTGCGCACGGCGGCGTAATCGGGGAAACGGGTGTGAAAGGCCGAGGTGAACGGCACCTGGTTCGCCTTGCACCAGCCGCGCGCGCTCCAGCCGATCGGGCCTTCGGTGGCGATGTGGACAATGTCGGGCGCGAAATCGCCCAGCGTCCGGCGCGTGCCGAAGCGCGGCGCCATGGCCAGGCGGATCTCGCTGTAGCCGGGCAGGGGCAGGGTGAAGAACTGGCTCGGGGTAACCAGCTCGACTTCGTGCCCGCGCCGGATCAGCCGGTCGACGGTCGTCGCCAGCGTGCGAACCACGCCGTTGACTTGCGGCGCCCACGCGTCGGTACAGATCGCGATCCTCATGCCGGCTGCCTTTCCTCCTGGTCCTGTGGAACCGTGGCGACGGCGGGCATGGCCGCGCGCGAGGCGTGGGCCTTGCGGGTTTCTTCCGCCCAATCGACGATGCTCATCGCGCCCATAAAATCTTCGACCAGCGCGGTGCAGCTTTCGACCCAGTCACCGTCGTTGTAGTAGGTCACACCGCCGATCTCGCGGATTTCGGCGCAGTGGATATGGCCGCACACCACGCCGTCGACGCCGAGATCGCGCGCGGCGTGCGCCACGGCTTCCTCGAAATCGCAGACGAACTGGACGGCGTTCTTGACGCGCTTCTTCATGTAGGCCGACAGCGACCAGTACGGCAGCTTGAACTGGCGGCGCACCGCGTTGACCCAGCGGTTCGACCGCAGCAGCACTTCGTAGGCCTTGTCGCCCAGGAACGCGAGCCAGCGGGCATAGAGCACCACGCCATCGAACCCGTCGCCGTGCGTCACCAGCAGGCGGCGGCCGTCGGCGGTTTCGTGGATGGTGTCGAGCGCCAGTTCCACACCGCCGAAGCTCATGCCGGCATAAGGGCGCAGCATTTCGTCGTGGTTGCCCGCGATCAGGACCACGCGCGTGCCGCGATGTGCCATCTTCAGCACCCGGCGAACCACTTCGTTGTGCGCATCGGGCCAGTACCAGCCCTTGGACAGGCGCCAGCCGTCGACGATGTCTCCCACCAGATAGAGCGTTTCGCACTCGATCTGGCTGAGAAAGTCGAGCAGCATCGGCGCGTTGCAGCCGCGCGTGCCCAGGTGAAGGTCGGAAATCCACACCGTGCGCAGCTTGCGCTTGGGGCGGAAGCTCACCGGTTCTGGATGATCGAGCCACGCGGGGATGGAGGTGGCGAGCTGCGCAACGGAGGGAAGGCCTTTGCGGGCGGCCTTGGCGCGAGGGGCGGCTTGGGTCGGCATGACGATGCCTTCTCCTTGGTGGTCCTGCCCGAATCCTCTGTCACAATCACGTTTCGTGTCCGTGGCACCCTGTCACGCGACTGCAACGTGTCTTTTTGCGGCCCTCCAAGGCATGCGAACAAGGCAAGAACGGATGGTGACGCGGGCAAATCCGCGCGCTAAGACCGGCTTCAGATGCTGACCGGGCTTTCCATCCGCAACGTCGTGTTGATCGAGGCGCTCGATCTCGCGTTTCCGCGTGGTCTCGGCGTGCTCACCGGCGAAACCGGAGCGGGCAAGTCGATCCTGCTGGATTCGCTCGGGCTGATTCTGGGCGATCGCGCCGATAGCGGACTGGTCCGCGCGGGCGAGGATCAGGCGAACGTTACCGCGACGTTCGAGTTTTTGGAGCTGCCCGAACCGATCCGCGCCGCGCTTGCCGAAGCGGAAGTCGATGTCGAGCCCGGCGAGCCGCTGATCGTGCGCCGCCGCGTGCGCGCCGATGGCGGCAGCAAGGCTTTCGTCAACGATCAGCCAGTGGGCGTTGCCCTGTTGCGCGAAATGGCGCGAAGCCTCGTCGAACTACACGGCCAGCACGATGATCGCGGCTTGGTCAACGCGCGCGGTCACCGCGCTCTGCTCGATCGCTACGCCCGCGCCGATACCGCCGGCGTCGCCGCCGCATGGGACAAGTGGCGCGAAGCGGAAACGGCGCTGGCTCAGGCGAAGGCGCATGTCGAACAAGCCGCAGCCGAACAGGACCTGCTGCTGGCGCACCTGGCCGAGCTGGCAACGCTGGAACCCGTGGAAGGCGAGGAAGAGGAGCTCGCGTCCACCCGCGCCGACATGCAGAAGGGCGAACGCCTCTCGGGCGACCTTGCCGAACTGCAGCACCTGTGGAGCGGCTCAGATTCCGCGCTCGCCTCCTTGCGCGGCGCCGCGCGCCGGCTCGACCGCATCGCGCACGAACATCCGCTGCTTGCCGAAGCGCTGGCCGCGATCGACCGCGCGGTGATCGAGGCGGGCGAGGCGGAGGACAAGCTGGTCGCGGCAGCTGACGCACTGGCGCACGATCCCGCCCTGCTCGACCGCATCGAAACCCGCCTGTTCGACTTGCGGGCCGCCGCGCGCAAGCACCATTGCACGGTCGACGAACTGCCCGAAAAGATGCGCCTGATGCGCGAAGCGCTCGACGCGATCGAAGGTGGCGGCGCCCAGATCGCGGCGCTGCAGCGCGCGGCGCAGGAGGCGGGGCTCGATTACCGCGCCAAGGCCGAGGCGCTTTCGGTTGCGCGGGCTGAAGCCGCCCGCCGGCTCGACCAGGCGGTTGCCGCCGAACTCGCCCCGCTCAAGCTCGACGCGGCGAAGTTCCACACCGCCGTGATCCGTCTGCCCGAAGATCGCTGGAGCGGGCAGGGCGTCGATGCGGTCGAATTCCTCATTTCCACGAACCCCGGAGCCGACTTCGCCCCGCTTGCCAAGATCGCGTCCGGCGGCGAACTTTCGCGATTTATCCTCGCGCTCAAGGTTGCACTTGCCGAAGAAGGCGGGGCGGCGACGATCATCTTCGACGAGATCGACCGCGGCGTCGGCGGCGCGGTGGCGAGTGCCATCGGTGAACGGCTCGCCCGGCTTGCGGCGGGTGGGCAGCTGCTCGCGGTCACGCACAGCCCGCAGGTCGCCGCGCGGGGCAATGCGCACTATCTGATCGCCAAGTCGTCTGAAGGCACCGTTACCCGCACCTCGGTCACCCTTCTGGATGCCGCGGGTCGCCAGGAAGAGATCGCCCGGATGCTGTCGGGTGCGGAAATCACCGCAGAAGCGCGCGCGCAGGCAGACCGGTTGCTGGAACAGGCATGACGTGGGACCATTTGCCCGAGAACCCGCTCGACCGGCCGATGTGGTATGCTCTCGGCGGTCCGCAGGCCGCGCTCGACGTGGGGCAGGGGCCCTTGCGCCGCATCGATCCCGCGTACGGCCCTTTCGCCGGATGCGCTCCGGGCCATGAACAAGCGCTTGCCACGCTCGTTGCCGATGGCGGCGAAGTTTGGCTGGTCGAACCGGACGAGGTCGCGCCGCCATCCGGCATGCGCCTTGTCCGCAGCGCGCCGCTGTTGCAGATGATCGCGGACGGCGAGCCTGAACCTTACGCGCCAGAGGCCGACATCCTGCCGCTGGGCGAAGCCGATGTCGCTGAAATGACAGAGCTGGCGCTCGCCACCGAACCGGGCCCTTGGGGCCCGTCGACGTGGCGCTATGGCCAGTTCTACGGCATCCGCATCGACGGTCGTCTTGCCGCGATGGCGGGCGAGCGGATGCGGCCTGCCCCGGGACTTGCCGAAGTCAGCGGCGTGTGCACCTGGCCGGAATTTCGCGGGCAGGGCCTTGCCGCCCGGCTGATCCGCCGCGTCATGGCCGAACAGCGCGCGCGGGGCGATGTGCCCTATCTTCACAGCTATGCCGGCAACGCCGGCGCCATCCGCCTGTACGAAAGCCTCGGGTTCCGGGCGCGTCGGACGATGGTTGCCACCATACTCGGGAAGGCCGAATGAGCGTCGAGGGAATGTCCGAAGCCGATGCCGCCAACGAACTGATGCGGCTGGCAAGGACGATAGCGAAGCACAACCGGCTCTACCACGCCGAGGACGCGCCCGAGATCCCGGACGCCGAATACGACGCGCTGGTGCGCCGCAATGCCGAACTCGAAGCCGCGTTCCCCCACCTGATCCGGCCTGATTCCCCGAGCGCGCTCGTGGGACACGAAGTCGCCGCCTCGCCGCTGAGCAAGGTGCGCCACGAGGTTCGCATGATGAGCCTCGACAACGCGTTTAGCGATGAAGAGGTAGAGGAATTCGTCGCCCGCGTCCGCCGCTTCCTCAACCTGCCGGCCGATGCGGAAGTGGCGATGACCGCCGAGGACAAGATCGACGGCCTGTCCTGCTCGCTGCGCTATGAGAACGGCAAGCTGGTGCGCGCCGCCACGCGCGGCGACGGGCAGGTGGGCGAGGATGTGACCGCCAACGTCGCGCACATTGCTGACATCCCGCAGGAGCTGAAGGGCGAAGGGCTGTTCGACGTGCCCGCCATGTTCGAGATTCGCGGCGAGGTCTACATGGCCAAGGCCGATTTCCTCAGCCTCAACGAACGGCAGGCGGAGGCGGGCGACAAGGTCTTCGCCAACCCGCGCAACGCCGCCGCTGGCTCGCTGCGGCAAAAGGATGCCAGCGTGACCGCCGCCCGCCCCTTGCGCTTCCTCGCCCACGGCTGGGGCGCGGCGAGCGAAGTGCCGGCGGCGACGCAGTTCGAGATGATGCGCAAGATTGCAGCGTGGGGCGTGCCCGTCTCGCCGCTGCTGGTGCGCTGCTCGTCCAGCGCGGACATGATCGCGCATTACCGCGCTATCCAGCAGGCGCGCGCGGACCTGCCCTACGATATCGACGGCGTCGTCTACAAGGTGGATCGGCTCGACTGGCAGGAACGCCTGGGCTTCGTCGCCAAGGCGCCGCGCTGGGGCATGGCGCACAAGTTCCCGGCCGAGCGCGCCGAGACCACGCTCGAAGCCATCGACATCCAGGTCGGCCGTACCGGCAAGCTCACCCCCGTCGGCCGATTGAAGCCGGTGCTGGTCGGCGGCGTCACTGTCACCAACGTCACGCTGCACAATCGCGACGAGATCGCCCGCCATGGGCTGCGCGTCGGCGACCGCGTCGTGCTCCAGCGCGCGGGCGACGTGATCCCGCAAGTGGTCGAGAACCTCACCCGCGACGAACCGCGTGAGGCTTACCACTTTCCCGACCACTGCCCCGAATGCCAGTCCGAAGCCGTGGCCGAAGAGGGCGAGGTCGATGTGCGCTGCACTGGCGGCCTCATCTGCCCCGCCCAGCGCGTCGAGCGCCTCAAGCACTTCGTCAGCCGCGCAGCGCTCGATATCGAAGGGCTGGGCGAGAAGACCATCGTCGAATTCTTCGGGCTCGGCTGGCTCGAAAGCCCTGCAGACATCTTCCGTCTGCGCAAGCGCCGCAGCGACATCGTCGGGCGCGAGGGCTGGAAGGACAAGTCTGTGGATAACCTGTTGGCAGCGATCGAGGCGAAGCGCACGCCCGATGCCGCGCGCCTCCTGTTCGGCCTCGGGATCCGCCACGTCGGTGCGGTCACCGCGCGCGACCTGTTGAAGCGTTTCGTCACGCTGCCTGCCTTGCGCGAAGCAGCGCAAAAGGCGCGGGAAGGGGACAGCGACGCGGTGGCCGATCTGCTTTCGATCGACGGCGTCGGCCCGGTGGTGGTCGAAGCGCTGGGCGATTTCTTCCACGAACATCACAACATCGAAGTGTGGGACGACCTGCTCTCGGAAGTAACCCCGCCCGACTACATCGTCGAAACGCGCGCGAGCGCGGTCGCCGGAAAGACGGTCGTGTTCACCGGCAAGCTCGAAACCATGAGCCGCGACGAAGCCAAGGCGCAGGCCGAATCCCTTGGCGCCCGCGCGGCAGGCTCGGTTTCACCCAAGACCGACCTGATCGTCGCAGGCCCCGGCGCGGGCTCGAAGCTCAAGAAGGCTGCCGAACTCGGCATCGAGGTGATAGACGAAGCCGCCTGGGCGGAAATCGTCCGCAGCGCCGGCTGACCGGCAGACAAGGGGGCTCGAAATGCTGACCGCACTGCTGCTGCTGGCGATGACTCCGGCGCAGGCGCGCCATGCCGTCAAGGTTGCACCGCCCCCGGTGCGCGCGCTGCTGGTGCGGCAGGCCGGCTGCAATCACTTCGCCGGCGAAGAGCCCTATGACAAGGAGCGCGCCGCCTACATCGATGCGCAGGTGCGCAAGCTGCGCTGCCGCTCGGTAGAGGCGGATGCGCGCGCGCTGAAAAGGCGCTATGCCGGGAACTCATCGGTGCGCCGCCTGCTGGCAGAGGCGGAGCACTGGGACACGCTGCCCTGACCGGGTGGCCAAGGGAAAAACGCGCATCATGGCTCTGCACACCTGGTGGCTGTTCGTCGTCACCGTCTTCTTCGTCTCGGCCTCGCCCGGACCCAACATGCTCCACGTGATGGCGCGCAGCGTCGAGCTGGGCCTTGCCCGTTCGACGCTGGCGATGGCGGGCTGCTTCGTCGCGGTGCTCAGCCTGCTGACCGCCTCGGCGCTGGGCCTGACCGCGCTGCTCGTGGCCATTCCCGGCGCGTTCCTGGTGCTGCGCCTCGTCGGCGCGGGCTACCTCATATGGCTCGGCTACAAGGCATGGGTATCGAACGATGCCCCTGTCGATATCGGCGAAGGTGAGATCGCGCCCCGGCTATCGGCCGCCAGGGTATTCCGTACCGCGTTCACCATCGGCATCTCCAACCCCAAGGCGCTGCTGTTCGCGGCCGCCTTCCTGCCGCAGTTCATCGATGCCTCGAAGCCTGAAGCCCCACAGTTCGGCATCATGGTGCTGACGTTCGGCGTGATCGAAATCTCGTGGTACTTCATCTATGCGATCGGCGGTCGCTCGATCGCCACAGCACTGACGCGTCCCGCACTGAAGAAGGCGTTCAACCGCACCACCGCTGCCGTGTTCGTCGCGTTCGGCCTTGCCATGCTCGGCTCGCGCGCCTGATAAGGCGGCAAAAGCGACAAGAGGGATGGGGATGCTGGAACAACTGGCTGCAATCGGGGCCGAGGCGGGTGCCGTGCTCAAGGCGCGGGGCGAAAAGATTGCCGTGGTCGACGGCGCCACAGGCGGCCTGATCTCGGCGGGCCTGCTCGCCATGCCGGGCGCATCGGCCTATTTCTCGGGCGCGGGCATCGTCTACACGTTGAAAGGCCGGCGCATCCTGCTGGGGCACGAGCCCGGCAGTTTGCGCCAGTATCGCTCGGCCACCGAACCTTATGCCCTGCGTCAGGCAGAGCTGATTCGCGCCCGGTTCGAAACCGACTGGGGCCTTGCCGAAACGGGGGCGGCCGGGCCGGGCAAGCATCCGCTGGGCGTCGCTTCAGGCACCAGCGCGATCGGCCTCGTGGGGCCAGGGGGCCTGACCGCGTCGATCCTGGTCGAAACCGGCAGCGAGGATCGCCTCGGCAACATGCAGGCGTTCGCCGGAGCGGCGCTCACGCTGCTCCGGGATACGCTGCAGGGGCTTTGAAGCCGCCTTACTCGGGAACGTAGTTCGGCTTGCGCTTCTCGAGGAAGGCCCGCATCCCTTCGGCGAAATTCTTGCTGCCCGCGGTCATCAGCTGGTTGCGATTTTCCAGCGCCATCACGTGTTCCAGGCTCGACCCATCGACCGAGACGTTGATGCCTTCCTTGGTCATGCGCAGCCCCATCGGGGACGCGGCGAGCAGGTCCTCGACCCAGCTTTCGCCCGCCTTTTCCAACTGGTCGTCGGGCACGACTTCCGACACCAGCCCCACCGCCAGCGCACGCTGGGCGTGGATGAAGCGGCCGGTCAGCATTAGTTCCGAAGCGATGCCTGCGCCGACTATGCGCGGCAGGAAGTAGCTCACGCCCATGTCGCAGCTCGACAGGCCGAGCTTGATGAAGGCCGCATTCATCCGCGCGCTTTCTCCCGCGATGCGAATGTCCGAAGCAAGCGCAAAGGCGAACCCGCCGCCGCAGGCCGGCCCATGGATCAGGCTGACGATTGGCTGCGGGCAACGGCGCATCTTGATGTAGACGTCGGCCAGCCAGCCCTGAAAGCCGAAGCCGCCGCCGAAGGGAATTTCGCCGCGTTCCTCGCTGCGCTCCTTGATGTCGAGCCCGGCGCAGAACCCGCGCCCGGCGCCGCGCATCACGACGACGCGGACCGAACGGTCGTGATAGAGCTTGCCGAAATAGTCGTTGAGCTCGGCCACCATCTCGGACGAGATCGAATTGAGCGCATCGGGCCGGTTGAGCGTGAGCCAGTCCGCGTCCCCGCGCTTTTCGATCGCAATCGTGTTGTAGCCCATCGCCGCCGTCCTCTTTGTTAACCGCTTGATTAAGTCAGGCGGATAAACGAGCCGGACGCGCTGCGCAAGGCGCTACCAGTGCCGCGACCACTCCGGAAGGGTGCCAACTCGCGTAGACCGCACACTGCCGGCCCGGCGCCGCCGCAACCACAGGATCGACCAATCGCCGCGCACCATGCGCGCGGCAAGGCGCAGGCCCGCCTTGCGATAGGCGGCACGCACCGCGGCCTCCTGCGTTTCGAGCAGCCCTGCGAGCAGCACGCTGCCCCCCGGCGCAACGGCGGCGGCGAATTCTGGTGCCAGTTCGACCAACGGCCCTGCCAGGATGTTGGCGATCAGCAGGTCGTAAGGGGCGGCGGCCACCAGCAGCGGGTGGTCCATGCCGGCGGAGATCACCATGGCGAGGCGGCCGGGACCATCGCCCAGCGTCACGCCGTTCGCGTCGGCATTGTCGGCCACGACCGGCCCGCACACCGCGTCGATGTCGCTGGCGACGGCGCGGGCATGCGGCCACAGGTGCATCGCGGCAAAAGCGAGCAGGCCGGTGCCCGTGCCGATGTCGGCAAGGTTGCGCACCACGACGCCTTCGCGCTTCATGTGGTCGAGCATGGCGAGGCATCCGGCGGTCGTCGCGTGCTGGCCGGTGCCGAAGGCCTGGCTGGTCGGGATCAGGAAGTTGCGGACGCCGGGCTCGTCGAGATCGGGATATTCCGGCGTGTGGACGTGGAACACGCCCTCGCGGATCGGCTCGACGCCGTGCTGGCTCAGCGTCACCCAGTCCTCGTCGGGCAGCTTTTCTATCTGGAGGTCAACTTTCGCGGCGCCGAAAAGAGCCGTGACGGCGGCCTTGTCCGCCTTGGTGGGCTTGCGGCCCATCCAGGCTTCGAGCTGCCAGTCCTCGGGCTTGTCCTCGGCGATCTCGCTGCCGGCGATGACGATGTCGGCGTCCCAGTCGAACGCGTCCTCGTGCGCCACGAGCGCCGCCTGCACCAGGTCGCGCGGGCCGAAGACGGTGATCTTCCAGCTTTCATCAGCGGACATAGCTGGCTCCATTGGCGTCGATGGTGGTGCCGGTCATGCTCGGCGGCGCGTCGAGCGCGCAGAAGGTGGCGATGGTGGCGATCTCGTCGGGTGTGGCCACCCGGCCAAGGGGGATGTCGGCAAGCAGGCCGGGCCCGCCCCGGCTCGCAAGATAATCGCCCGCCATGTCGGTATCGGTGAAGCCGGGGGTGATGGCAAAGCTCAGGATGCCTTGCGCGGCATAGCCCCGGGCGATGGTCTTGTGCATGGCGATCATCCCGCCCTTGGCGGCGGCATAGTGCCAGTGCGCCGGGGAATCGCCCCGGAAACCGGCCCGGCTCGCAACGTGGACGCAACGCCCCGCGAAACCGCGTTCCAGCCAGTGGCGCAGCGCGAAGCGCGACAGCTGCGCTGCGGAGGTGAGGTTGATGCGCAAGGTATCCTCGAATGCATCGAGCCACGCGATGTCCGAGCGGTCGATCGGGTTTGCCTCGAACAGCCCGGCGTTGTTGATCAGCACGTCGATCGTGCCGCCCGCCATGTCGAGCGCCTGCTGCCACAGCGCTTGCGGGGCCTGCGGATCGGACAGGTCCGCGCCGATCACTCCGGGCGCTGCGCGGCTGCCGTGGCGGATGACGCGGGCGCCTCGCGCTTCGAGGTGGGCGGCGATGGCCGCACCGATGCCGCGGGTCGAACCCGTGACAAGGATGGTCGGGGCTGGGGGGCTGCTGGTCATGGCGCTCTCTAGGCTATCGCTTTGCCGGGCCGCAACCGTGCTTTGGGCCTTGCACTTTTGGTGCGGTTGCACGACCGGACATTTCGACTAATACGAATCGCGTCCCGGCCACGCTTAAGGCGTGGCGCATATTCTTATCGAGGGGGTTACCATGGCGCAGGCGCGCAGCAATCGGCCGCTTTCACCGCACTTGCAAATCTGGCGGTGGGGTCCGGCCATGCTGGTATCGATCCTGCATCGCGTCACCGGCAACGGCCTGGCATTTGCGGGCATCGGCCTGCTGTTGTGGTGGGTCGGCGCGATCGCGAGCGGGCCGGAAGCATACCAGACGTTCATCGACTACGCCTGGACCGGCGCTTCGGGCGGCCTCGCCGTCGTGACCGCGCTGCTCGGCAAGGTCGTGCTGATCGGCCTGACCTGGGCCTTCTTCCAGCATGCGGCAAGCGGCGTTCGCCACCTGGTCCTCGACGTTGGTGCGGGGTACGAACTCGAAGCCAATGCCCGGTGGTCGACGCTCACCATAGTGTTCTCGGTGCTTGCCACCATCCTGTTCTGGGCCTTCGTGCTGCTGCGCTGACGCGCCGGCACGATCCGAACCTCACATAGCAGAGGGTTTCCATGGGTAACGGTACCTCCATCGGCCGCGTCCGCGGGCTCGGCTCCAGCCACCAGGGCACTCACCACTGGCTGGTGCAGCGCCTGACCGCGGTCGGCAATCTCGTCCTCATCCCCTTCCTGATGATCAGCCTCGTGCTGCTTCCATCGCATGACTATGCCACGGTCCACGCGTGGGTCGCCAAGCCGATCCCGTCGACCGCGCTGATCCTGATCATGATCAACACCATCACCCATGCCCGCCTTGGCGTGCAGGTGATGCTGGAAGACTACATCCACGAGGAAGGCGGCAAGATCACTGCCTGGCTGCTGGTCAACATCGTGCCTTTCGCCGCTGCCGCCTTCGGCATCATCTCGGTTATCCGTATCGCTCTCGGGGGCGCCTGAGCCATGACTTCGACACAGCCTGCCTACAAGATCATCGACCACACCTACGACACCGTCGTCGTTGGTGCGGGCGGTTCGGGCCTGCGCGCCACCATGGGTTCGGCCCAGGCCGGCCTGCGCACCGCGTGCATCACCAAGGTCTTCCCCACCCGCTCGCACACCGTGGCGGCGCAGGGCGGCATCGCCGCCTCGCTCGGCAACAATTCGCCCGACCACTGGACCTGGCACATGTACGACACCGTCAAGGGGTCGGACTGGCTGGGTGACCAGGACGCGATCGAATACATGGTCCGCGAAGCCCCGGCTGCGGTCTACGAACTCGAGCACGCGGGCGTGCCGTTTTCGCGCAACCCCGAAGGCACGATCTACCAGCGTCCGTTCGGTGGCCACATGCAGAACATGGGCGAAGGCCCGCCGGTGCAGCGCACCTGCGCCGCTGCCGACCGCACCGGCCACGCCATGCTGCACGCGCTGTACCAGCAGAGCCTGAAGTACGACGCCGACTTCTTCATCGAATACTTCGCGATCGATCTGATCATGGAGAACGGCGAATGCCGCGGCGTGATCGCGCTGTGCATGGACGACGGCTCGATCCACCGCTTCCGTAGCCATGCTGTCGTGCTTGCGACGGGTGGCTATGGCCGCTGCTACTTCACCGCCACCTCGGCCCATACCTGCACCGGCGACGGCGGCGGCATGGTGCTGCGCGCTGGCCTGCCGCTGCAGGACATGGAGTTCGTGCAGTTCCACCCCACCGGGATCTACGGCGCGGGCGTGCTGATCACCGAAGGCGCGCGCGGAGAGGGTGGCTACCTCACCAACTCCGAGGGCGAGCGCTTCATGGAGCGCTATGCTCCTTCGGCGAAGGACCTTGCTTCGCGCGACGTCGTTTCGCGTTCGATGGCCATGGAAATCCGCGAAGGGCGCGGTGTCGGCCCGCACAAGGACCACATCTACCTTCACCTTGACCACATCGACGCCAAGGTGCTGGCCGAGCGCCTGCCGGGCATTACCGAGAGCGGCAAGATCTTTGCCGGTGTCGACCTGACCCGCCAGCCGCTGCCGGTGGTTCCGACCGTGCACTACAACATGGGCGGCATTCCCACGAACTATCACGGCGAAGTCGTGACGATCGGCGCGGATGGCAATCCGGAAACGGTTGTCCCCGGCCTGTTCGCGGTGGGTGAAGCGGCTTGCGTTTCGGTTCACGGCGCCAACCGCCTCGGCTCTAACTCGCTGATCGACCTCGTGGTGTTCGGCCGCGCGACCGGCCTGCGCCTTAAGGAACTGATCAAGCCGGGCACCGCGCACAATTCGCTGCCCAAGGACAGCGCCGACCTGTCGCTGACCCGCCTCGACCACTTCCGCCATGCCAAGGGCGGTTCGCCAACGGCGCAGATCCGCACCGAAATGCAGCGGACGATGTCGGGCCACGCCGCCGTGTTCCGCACGGACGAACTGATGGCCGAAGGCAAGGTGAAGCTTGCCGACACCTACAAGCGGATGGAAGACGTGCACGTTTCCGACCGCTCGCTGATCTGGAACTCGGACCTCGTCGAAACGCTCGAGCTCGACAACCTGATCGCGCAGGCTTCGGTGACGATGCATTCGGCGTTCAACCGCAAGGAAAGCCGTGGCGCCCACGCCCACGAAGACTTCCCCGACCGCAACGATGGTGAATGGATGAAGCACACCGCCGCCTGGTTCGAAGGCTGGGGCGGCAAGGGCGGCGCGGTCAAGCTGGACTACCGCCCGGTGCACGAGTTCACGCTGACCGACGACGTCGAGTACATCAAGCCGAAGAAGCGCGTGTACTGACGCTGGAAAGATCGGTGCCGAGAGGCACGGGCAGGGGGCTGCAGGTCGCAAGATCTGCGGCCCCTTTTCTTTGCGAGTCGGGGGCCGGGTCGGGCCGAAACGGGCCCCAAGTTGACGAAGTTGACAGTGTTCTGAGAGAAAGTTTGGAGGCCCTGGCAGGGGCCATCGACGGCGAGCAAGATGTTGAAACAAGAGGAATTGTGGTGATCATCCGCGTGGTCTGCCGCAAATGGTCGGTTGTAGGAAAGTGACGAATACCTGACGCACGTGTCAGAAACCGTCACGCCCCGCCTTTCTTGCCGTTTGTCAGACCAGCGCGGGCCTTCGTCGATGCGCGCGGGCGCTGGCGAGGCGGGCTGGTAACCAGCGGCTGCAGGTTCGGGGGAACCTTGCCAAAAGGAGCCGGCATGGAGTTTCCGAAAAGACCCGCGTTGATCGCGATCGCAGCGGCGCTGGCCATGAGTGTGCCCGTTGTTGCCGCGAGCGCGCATGGCAGCGGCCACGATTGCCCGACCCCGCCAGTGCCACCTGCTCCACCTGCGCCGCCAGCACCGCCCGCACCGCCGGCAATGCCATCACCACCCGCCGCGCCGGAACCACCCGAAGCGCCCGAGCCGCCGGAGCCACCCGAGGCCCCCGATGCGCTTGAGTTTTCCGGTATCAAGGAGCGTGACGTGGCCAGGATCATGGCAGACAGCCAGCGCGAGGCGCTGAACGCGATCCGCGACGCGCGGCGCGAAGTGGCGCGCGAGCCGAACATGCCGCGCGAGATCCGGGCCAAGGTGCTGGCCGAACTCGACGCGGCAGTCCGGAGAGTCGAACGCGATTTTGCGCGCGACCGCGATTGATCGGCAAGGCCGGCGCTGGTCAGCGCGCCAGACGCTGATCAGCGAGGCCGGAGGGGGTCAGCGGCGCTGGGGCTTGCCGGCCCCATCGTCCTTTGCCTTGGCGGCCTTTTTCGCGGCCTCCTCAGCCGCTTCTTCCCGTGCGCGGGTTGCCTTCACCTGCGCGATGTCGCTGGCGGTGGCGGCGCGCGCCGGGTAGCGGCATCCCTTCGCCGCGCCCATGCCCTTGAGGTAAGCGCGGCGGACCGAGCCGGCGTAGAGCGCAACGGCCCACTGGCGTTCGTTTTCGTTGGCACCGCTGATTTCGCGGATGATGCCCCCGAACGGGATCAGCGAACCGACGACCGACTTTGCGATGTTGCCAACGGTGTTGCCGCGCTTTTCGCCGAGCGACTTGTCCTGCGCGATGTCGATGTCATCGCCCAGCACCGCATCGAGCCGGCGCACTTCGGCCTGGATCGCCGGGCAGGTGCGCAGGCCGGCGGTGGTGTAGGCGTTTTCCCGCGCGGCGATCAGGATCGGCGGGATGGAGTCCTTCTTGAGGTTCACGTCCGACAGCGGCTTGGTCAGGACATCGCCTGCAGTCACGTCCTTGGGTGCGACGACCGTCTGGGCCGAAGCGCCGGTCGAAAGAAGGGCGAAAGCCAGCGCAGCGCTGATGCCAGCGCGGGTCGAGAGGGTCTTGGTCATGTGGTACTCCCCGGTTTGGCTGCACTACGCTGGATTCTTGGCGCGGTTCCTGATTACGAGGCGATGTCGGCGAAAGTATCGCAGGCTTTCACGTCACCGGTGTCGAGCCCCTTCTTGAGCCACTGCATGCGCTGGGCCGAACTGCCATGGGTGAAGGCGGCTTCCACCGGACGGCGACCGGCGGCCTTCATCAGCGTGTCATCGCCAATCTGGTGCGCGGCGGTGAGCCCTTCCTGGAGATCGCCGGGTTCGATCCGGTCGCGGTTGTTCGCCGCCCACACGCCGGCGTAGCAATCGGCCTGGAGTTCGAGACGCACCGAAAGCTGGTTGGCGGCCGAAGGATTGCGGCGCTGCGCCTGCTGCACCTGTTCGGACAGGCCGGTAAGGTTCTGGATATGGTGGCCATATTCGTGCGCCATCACATAATCGCGGGCGAAATCGCCGCCGGCTCCCATCTTCTTGTCCATCTCGGTATAGAAGTCGGTGTCGATGTAGATGCCCTGGTCGGTCGGGCAATAGAACGGCCCCATCGCGCTCTGCGCGGCGCCGCAGCCCGATTGACCCGCCTGCGAATAGAACACGAGCTTTGGCGCGACAGGCTGGATCCCGGCCTGGGTCAGCAGCGGGCGCCAGGTCTTGTTGAGCGAGGACAGGGCGTTGCAGCTTTCCTTGCTGAAGGCGTTGACGCTGCAGCTTTCGGCGAGATTCGAACCGCCCTGTTGCTCGGTCGGAGCCTGAAGCGCGGATTGCCCGCCACCGCCGAGAATGTTGCCGAGGCCCCCGAACAGCGCAAAGCCGATCAGCACGACCACGACCCCGACGATGCCGAAGCGACTGCCGACCATCGCCAGAATGCCGAGCGGCAGCCCACCACCGCCACCGCCGAAGCCGCCGCCACCGCTGCCGCGCTGATCCTCCACGCGGATGGAGTCATCATAATCATCGAGACGCATGGTCGGTCCTTCCCTGTGCGCGGCCCCAGTGCGCGGCACATGCCTTGCCTGTGAAAGCCAAAATGCACGCGAGGCATATGGTTCCGCAAGCTTTGCCGCGATGTCTGGCGAAGAACACTGATGCAGCGGCACAACGCTCATAAATCGTTCATGCGCGATGCAAGATCGGGAACTTGCGGGAAACATGCGGTTTTGACAGTCAGGATCGTGCGGCAGGTCGTTTGGGGGCGTCGATGAGTCGTTGGGGATTGCGGCGGACGACAGGGCGGGGCGCGCTTCTCGCCATTGCCGCTGTGCTGTGCGTTGCCGCAGCGCCCACGCGTCGCGAAACCCCGTTGGAAGCCGCGTTGCGCCAGCATGTCGAAACACTCGCCAGCGACGATTTCGAGGGCCGCGAACCCGGTACGCCGGGCGAAACCAAGACACTGCGCTATCTGGCGCGGCAGTGGTTCGACATCGGCATGGAATCGGGCACCAACGATCCCGCGCATGGCTGGTTCGCCCCGGTGGAGCTGGTCGAGCGCGAGCCGCTTTCCTTCCGCGCGAGCTTTGCCAAGGGGCGCAAGCGCGTGATCCTGCCGCAGGATGCAGGTCTGGTGGTTACATCGGGCATCCGCAGCCTGGTCGAAGATGCACCGGTGCTGTTCGTGGGCCATGCCATTGACCGGGTTCCGCCGCGCACCGACCTTGCCGGGCGAATCGCGCTGATGCTCGACAGTGGCGGCAGTGGGGCGCAGGGCGATCCGCGCGCCGACCGGTTGCTGGATGCGGGCGCGGCCGCGGTGGTCACCGTGCTCGATGGCAAGCGTTCGATCGACGACGTGATCGCGCGGCGCAAGCGGGCAGGCTACGCCCTTTCCGGCGAGCGGCTTGGCGACGAGATCGAGGCTTTCGTCAGCCCGGCGGCGGCGCAATCGCTGCTGACCGGCCTGGGATCGACCGCGACGATGGCCGACCTGCGGCGCGAGGCGGACGGGGCAGATTTCTCGCCGCGTCTGCTGGGTATCGTCGGCACGCTGGAGGCGACCAGTCGCGAGACGCGGATCAGCACGCACAACCTTATCGGCAAGCTGGAAGGGCGCAATCCTGCGGCGGGGGCGGTGGTGTTCATGGCGCACTGGGACCATTTCGGCCGCTGCGCCGAGCCGCCGGCCGAGGACCTGATCTGCAACGGCGCGGTGGACAATGCCAGCGGCCTTGCGGTGATTACCGAGACGGCGCGCATCCTGTCGCGCGGAAGGCCGCTCGATCGCGACGTCTATTTCCTGGCGACGACGGGCGAGGAACTGGGCCTGCTGGGGGCACTGGCCTTTGCCGAGAACCCTCCGCTGCCGCTCGACAAGATCGTCGCGGTGCTGAATGTCGACGGCACCGGCCTTGCGCCCGCAGGCCAGCCATTTAGCGTGATCGGCAAGGGGGCGACGCCGCTCGATCCCGGAATTGCGCAAGTGGCGCGAGCGATGCGGCGCAAGCTGACAAGCAGTGAAAATGCCAACGCCTACATCAAGCGGCAGGACAGCTGGGTGTTCCGCCAGCACGACGTGCCCGCGGTGATGGTCAGCACGAGCTATTCGGACGAAGCGCGGCTCGAGAAGTTCATGGACGAGGATTACCACCGCCCATCGGACGAGGCGCGCAAGGTGCAGTACGGCGGCATGGCCGACGACGTGTTGATGCAGGTGGAACTGGCGCGCTATTTCGCCGATGCAAGGCGCTATTCCAGCCCGGTGCGGGGCGGGGTCCGTACCCCCTAGCGCAATGCGCCCGGCTTGATTACATGGGCCGCCACGAATCTCCCCGGACAGGAAGTGGCGACCAGCATGGATATCCCTCTCGGCCTTACATTCGACGACGTGCTGCTGCGTCCTGCCGAGTCCGACATCCTGCCTTCGATGGCCGACACCCGCACGCGCCTGACCAAGAGCATCGCGCTGAACATCCCGGTCATTTCTTCGGCCATGGACACCGTGACCGAAGCAGACATGGCGATCGTGATGGCGCAGCTGGGCGGGATCGGCGTGCTCCACCGCAACCTGACGGTCGAGGAACAGTGCGCCGCGGTGCGCGCGGTGAAGCGCTTCGAAAGCGGCATGGTGGTCAACCCGATCACCATCGCGCCCGACGCGACGCTGGGCGAAGCGCAGGCGATCATGCTCGCCAACAAGATCAGCGGCATCCCGGTGGTCGAGGCCGGCGGCACGCTGGTGGGCATCCTGACCAACCGCGACGTGCGCTTTGCCGACAATCCGGCGCAGCCCGTGCGCGAGCTGATGACGCACCAGAACCTTGCCACGGTGAAGGTGGGCGTGAACCAGGAAGATGCACGTCGCCTGCTGCACCAGCGCCGGATCGAGAAGCTGCTGGTGGTGGACGATGCCTATCGCTGCGTCGGCCTGATCACGGTGAAGGACATCGAAAAGGCCGTCACCTATCCCTCTGCGACCAAGGACGAGGCCGGGCGCCTGCGCGTTGCCGCCGCCACGACGGTGGGCGACAAGGGCTTCGAGCGCACCGAGGCGCTGCTCGCCGCAGAATGCGACGTCATCGTGATCGATACCGCGCACGGCCACAACCGCGACGTCAGCCGCGCGGTCGAACGGGTGAAGAAGCTGTCCAATTCGGCGCAGGTGATCGCCGGCAACGTGGCAACGGCGGAAGCGGCGCGCGCGCTGTGCGATGCGGGCGCGGATGGCGTGAAGGTGGGCATCGGGCCGGGCTCGATCTGCACCACGCGCATCGTGGCGGGCGTTGGCGTGCCTCAGCTGACCGCGATCATGGAAGCGGCCGAAGCGGCCGACAAGATGGGCGTTCCGGTGATCGGCGACGGCGGCCTGCGCACGTCGGGCGATGCGGCCAAGGCGCTGGCCGCCGGGGCTTCGGTGGTGATGATCGGTTCGATGCTGGCCGGCACCGAGGAAGCGCCGGGCGAAACGTTCCTGTACCAGGGCCGCGCCTACAAGTCGTATCGCGGCATGGGCTCGGTGGGTGCGATGGCGCGGGGCAGCGCCGACCGCTACTTCCAGCAGGACATCAAGGACCAGATGAAGCTGGTGCCCGAAGGCATCGAGGGCCAGGTACCCTACAAGGGCCCCGCCAAGGACGTGATCCACCAGCTTGTCGGCGGAATCAAGGCGGCGATGGGCTACACCGGCTCGGCAACGATCGACGACCTGCGGCACAAGGCGCAGTTCGTGCGTATCACCAACGCCGGTCTGCGCGAAAGCCACGTGCACGACGTGACAATCACCCGCGAGGCGCCGAACTACAAGGTCGGTTGAGCGGGGGCGGTCGATCAAGCTCGGCTCAGCAGGACAATGACGCCGGCCGCGCGCGTCCAGTCGGCGATCGACCTGCTCGATGCCGTGATCGCCGCAGCGCGTGCCGGCGGGGCTTCGGCCGACCGCGTGGCAAGCGAATGGCTGCGCGCGCGGCGCTTCATCGGATCGAAGGACCGACGCGCGATCCGCGACCTGGTCTGGGCGGCTATCCGCGCGTGCGGAGAGGTGCCGGACACGGGCCGCGCGGCGATGCTGCGGTTGGCGCAGGGCGATGCCGCGCTTGCCGCACTGTTCGATGGTTCACGCTATGGCCCGGCCGAGATCGCGCCGGGCGAGCCGGTGGCGGATGGCGGCGTCGCGCCGGGCTGGCTGGTCGAGGCGCTCGACGCATCGGGCATCGACGAGGCGGAGCGCAAGGCGCTGCTGAGCCGCGCGCCGCTGGATATCCGCGCCAACACACTCAAGACATCGCGCGACGCGCTGCGGCTGCGCCTGCCGGCGCCTTCGAGCGAGGTGGTGGCGCCGCACGGGCTGCGGCTCGACACCGGGGCCGCGGCGGAAACCTGGCCCGAATATGCCGAGGGCCTGTTCGAGGTGCAGGATGCCGGAAGCCAGCTGACCTGCGAAGCCTTTGCCGCGAAGCCGGGCGAGACGATCGTCGACCTGTGCGCCGGGGCGGGGGGCAAGACGCTGGCGCTGGGCGCGGCGATGGCCAACAGCGGACGGCTGATCGCCTGCGACATCGACCGGGCGCGGCTTTCGCGCCTGCCCGAGCGCGCGACGCGGGCCGGGGTGCGCGCCGAGACGCGGCTGCTCGATCCGGGCAAGGAGCGCGTCGGCCTGTCCGACCTGATCAGCGCATGCGACGGCGTGCTGGTGGACGCGCCGTGTTCGGGCACGGGCACCTGGCGGCGCAATCCGGAGGCGCGCTGGCGGCTTAGTCCCAAGGCCATTGCGCGCTATGCGCAGATGCAGGACGGCGTGCTGGACGTTGCGGCAGACCTGGTGCGGCCGGGCGGGCGCATGCTGTTCATCGTTTGCTCACTACTTGACGCCGAAGGTGCGGAACGGATCGATGCGTTCCTCGGACGGCATCGTGACTGGCGAGCGGAAGGGCCTTCTTGTCCCATCGGGAAACCGCGCGGAATGGGCTGGCGCCTGACCCCCGGGGCAGACCGTACGGACGGGTTTTTCTTCGCAAGCCTGCGGCGTCTGTGATAGGCCATGCGGATGGCCGGGGGCATGATCGTTCGGGGGTCTCGCAAGCCGGATAACCGGCTGAAGGAGTTGTTGATGCGCTACACGCCTGCTGCTGCTGCACTTTCCCTGCTGGTCCTGGTCACCGGAAGCATGGGCGCGGCAAAGGTGAGCGAGACGATTGATCCGCGGGCGCAGATCCTGCTCGAGGATGGGCGCGCGCAGCTGTCCAAGGGCATGGTCGATGCCGCGACCGACAGCTTCGAGGCCGCCTTGGCGGTCGATCCGGGCTATACCGGCACCTACATCGCGCTGGGCGAAGCGGCGCGCAAGGCGGGCTTGCAGGGCAAGGCGATCCATTATTACCGCGAGGCGCTGGAGCGTGACCCCAACAACCTGTCGGCCATCTCCGGCGAGGGCGGTGCGCTGGCCGAAAAGGGTGCGCTGGAAAAGGCGCGCACCAACCTGTCGCGGCTCGAAGGGCTGTGCGGCAAGGGCTGCGCCGAAACGCAGGCGCTGAGCGCGGCGATTGCCAAGGGTGCAACGCCCAAGGTGGTGACGGCCGAAGCGGTCAAGCCCGAGCCGACCGTGGAGCGCAACTAGGACCAGCGCAAATTATAGGCGAGCGTAACGGAGCCGGGCAGCGCACGCCGGCCGGCACCGTCTCGGTCAGATCAGCGCGCGGAATTCGTCGAGAACCTGGCGGTAGACGCGCCGCTTGAACGGCACGATCAGGTCGGGCAGCAGTTCGGGCTCGACCCATTTCCACGCCAGGAATTCGGCGGGGTGATGCGCTTCGAGATCGATCTGCGCATCTTCGCCGTTGAAGCGCAGCAGGAGCCACTTCTGGCGCTGGCCGCGGTACTTTCCGCCCCACAGCTTGCCCAGAAGGTCGCCGGGAAGATCGTAGAAGAATTCTTCCCGGCTTTCCGCAATGACGGTGACGAGGTCCGGCGTGACACCGGTTTCCTCGTGCAATTCGCGCATCGCCGCGGCATGGAGTTCCTCGCCATCGTCGATCCCGCCTTGCGGCATCTGCCAGGCATCGCCTTCCTTGCTGTCGATGCGCTGGCCCACGAACACGCGGCCCTGTGCATTGACGAGCATCACGCCCACGCAGGGACGATAAGGCAGCCCGGCAAAATCACCCGTCATTGTGTCTTCATTCCTTTTCGAATCAGGCGCCAGCGCGCGCCAGTTTCAGCCTTACCTCGCCGAGGATTGCCGAAAGGTCATCGTTGGCCGAAGGCAGCGCCTTACGGGTCTGCGCGAAGCCGTGGATCGTGCCTTTCAACTCAAGATAGCTGACGTCAACTCCCGCCTGGATCAGCGCGGCGCCATAGGCGCGTCCGCCGTCGCGTAGCGGATCGAGGCCGGCGGTGACCAGCACCGTTGGCGGGGTCTTCGACAGATCGCCCTTGATCGGGGCCGAGCGGGGATGACCGGCTTCGGGCGCGTAGCATTCGCCGAACCAGATCATCGTTTCGCGCGTCAGGAGGAAGCCTTCGGCGAAGGCATGGTAGGACCAGTCATCGAGATTGTCGTCGGCCACGGGGTAGAGCGGCGCCTGGACCAGCACCGGCACGGCCGCAGGATCGGCCGCGAGCGCCTGGCTGACCACGATGGTGAGGTTGCCGCCGGCGGAATCGCCCGTGGTGACAAGGCCGGTGACGGTGCGGCCGAGCTCTGCCGGGCTGCCGGCGATCCAGCGGGTGGCTGCCTCGCAATCGTCGGGCGCGGCGGGGAAGGGGTGTTCGGGCGCGAGGCGATAGTCGACCGCGACGACCGGCAGGTCGAGCTCGTCGGCAATCGCGGTGCACAGGCTGTGGTGCGTTTCGAGATCGCCGATGACGAAGCCGCCCCCGTGATAGAACACGACGACAGGGCTGGCGTCGCGCGTTTCGCGCTTGTCGTAGAGGCGCAGGGCGATGTCGCCGGCGGGGCCGGGGCACGAAAGATCGCGGATGACGGCAAGCGGGCGCGGATCGGCTTCGGCCATCTGACCCATGGCGACGTACCCTGCACGGGCCATTTCGGGGCCGACCGCGCTCATCGGCGGGGCCTCGACCGCGTTCATCATTGCCAGGAAGGCCTGCACGTCCGGGCGGACGTAGTGCTGCGGCTTTTCGATCGTATCGCTTTCGGACATCGGCTTTCCTCTCGTTTCGCAGGCCCGCCCTTGATGGGTAGCTGGCCCGCAGGACCATATTGAGTCTGCTTTTTGCAACTTGACTAGTCCCGGCTAACAGAATCAAGTCTGCTTCACGTTTTGAGGCATGGCAGATTTTCTTCTTTGCCCCGGAGCGCTTGGGGGAATAGGCGCGACACGAGCATCGGCGGAGGGCGACTCTCCGGCGCGCAGCAGAGGATAGTATGGCTACACTTGCAGATGGACCGGACGCCCTGACAGGCGGCAAGGAAATCCCCGCCGCTCCCGAGGCGGTCGTGGTGCGATTTGCCGGCGATTCGGGTGACGGGATGCAGCTGACCGGTGGTCAGTTCACGCTTTCGACCGCCCTTGCCGGCAATGACCTGGCGACGTTCCCCGACTTTCCGGCGGAAATCCGCGCGCCGCAGGGTACGCTGTTCGGCGTTTCGGCCTTCCAGATCAATTTCGGATCGACCGACATCGAGACGGCGGGCGACCAGCCCGATGTGCTGGTGGCGATGAACCCGGCGGCGCTGAAGACCAATGTCGGCGCGCTGAAGGCCGGCGGCCTGATCATCGCCGACACCGGCGAGTTCAACAAGCGCAACCTCGAAAAGGCCAAGTACGAGGTCAATCCGCTGGAAGACGGCAGCCTCGAAAAGTGGCAGCTGCTGGCGTTCGACATCTCGGCGCTGACGCTCGAGGCGGTCAAGCCCTTCGGCCTTGGCAACAAGGAAGCGCTGCGCTGCAAGAACATGTGGACGCTCGGCCTTGCGCTGTGGATGTTCGACCGCGACCGGCAGCCGCTGATCGACTGGCTCAACGCCAAGTTCAAGAAGAGCCCGGTGCTGGCCGAGGCCAACATCGCGGCGCTGAATGCAGGCCACGCCTATGGCGAGACCGCCGAACTGGCCGGGCCGCTGAAGCAGTATCACATCGCTCCGGTGGAGAGCGAACCGGGCCTCTATCGCACTGTGACGGGCGCCGAAGCGGTGAGCCTCGGCCTGGTGGCGGGCGCGCAGCTGGCCGACCTGCCGATGTTCTTCGGCGGGTATCCGATCACGCCGGCTTCGGCGATCCTGCACAACCTTGCCAAGCTGAAGGAATACGGCGTCACCACCTTCCAGGCGGAAGACGAGATCGCCGCGATCGCCTCGGCCATTGGGGCGAGCTATGCGGGCCAGCTTGGCGTAACCTCCTCGTCGGGGCCGGGCATCGCATTGAAGGGCGAGGCGATGGGCCTAGCCATCATGACCGAGCTGCCGCTGGTGATCGTCAATTCGCAGCGCGGCGGCCCTTCGACGGGCCTGCCCACCAAGACCGAGCAGTCGGACCTGTATCAGGCGATCTATGGCCGCAACGGCGATGCGCCGATGCCGGTGATCGCCGCGCGCAGCCCGGCCGACTGCTTTGAAGTGGCCATCGAAGCCTGCCGCATCGCGGTGGAGTACATGACCCCGGTGATGCTGCTGACCGATGGCTACATCGCCAATGCGGCCGAACCGTGGAAGGTGCCGGATCCGGAGAGCTTCAAGCCGTTCCCGGCCAAGTTCCTGACCGAAAAGAACGGGCCCAATGGCGAGTTGCTGCCGTTCTCGCGCGATGAAAAGGGCGCGCGTCCGTGGATCAAGCCGGGCACGCCTGGTCTGATGCACCGCATCGGCGGCATCGAGAAGAACCCCGGCACCGGCAACATCGACTATAGCCCGGCAAGCCACCAGGCGATGACCGACGCCCGCAAGGACAAGGTCGACGGCGTGGCCAAGGGTATCCCTGCGCAGGACATCACGCTGGGCGAGGAAGGTGATACGCTGGCCGTGGTCGGCTGGGGCAGCACTTATGGCCCGATCCACCAGGCCGTGCGCCGTGCGCGCCGCAAGGGTCTGAAGGTCAGCCACATCCACGTGCGCCACGTGTGGCCGCTGCCGCTGAACCTGGGCGAGCTGCTCAAGGGTTACGACAAGATCCTCGTGCCCGAAATGAACACCGGCCAGTTCAAGACCGTGCTGCGCGACCAGTTCCTGGTCGATGCCAAGCCGCTCAACAAGACCAGCGGCCAGCCCTTCACCATCGCGGAAATCGAAGCCGCGATCACGGACGCGCTCGGTGGCGATATCGGTGGCGAAGTGGACGCCGACGGTACCCAGCTGCCCAGCATCAAGAGTGTCAATCCATGAACGACATGACCCCGATCACCAAGTTCGAGACGACGATCAAGGACTGGGAAACCGACCAGGAAGTGCGCTGGTGCCCGGGTTGCGGCGACTACGCGATCCTGAAGGCGGTGCAGCGCACGCTGCCCGAAATCGGCGCGGACCCTTCGAAGACCGTGTTCGTATCGGGCATCGGCTGTTCGAGCCGGTTCCCCTATTACGTCGAAAGCTATGGCTTCCACACGATCCACGGTCGTGCCCCGGCCTTTGCGACCGGCATCAAGCTGGCCAATCCGGAACTCGACGTGTGGCTGGTGACCGGCGACGGCGACGGCATGTCGATCGGCGGCAACCACACGATGCACATCCTGCGGCGCAACGTGAACACGCAGATCCTGTTGTTCAACAACGAGATCTACGGCCTCACCAAGGGCCAGTATTCGCCGACCAGCCGCGAAGGCACCAATTCGCCGACGTCGCCGCTGGGCTCGGTCGATCGGCCGGCACTGCCGTGTGCGTTCGCGCTGGGCGCCGGGGCGCGCTTCATCGCGCGGGCCTATGACGTGTCGAAGGATCTGGGCGGCGTGCTCAAGGCGGCGCACGCGCACCAGGGCGCGGCGTTCGTGGAGATCTTCCAGAACTGCATCGTCTACAACAAGGACCGCTTCGACGACTTCACCGCCAAGGGTGTGGCCGACCAGAACCAGCTGTGGGTGAAGGATGGCGAGCCGATGCTGTTCGGCAGCGTCAAGTCGGGCGGCGTGAAGGGCATCGCGCTCGATCTCGAGACGCTGAGCCTGAAGGTCGTCGACGTGGTCGATGGCGACTGGCAGTCGGCGGGCGTGATCGTCCACAACGTGAAGAACCGCGCGATCGCGCACATGCTGGTGGAGATGCCGTTCGGCCCGTTCCCGATGGCGCTGGGCGTGATCTACGACGATCCGCGCCCGACCTACGAGGCGACCGCGCTGGCTCAGGACGAACAGGCCCGCGCGGGCAAGGACGCCAATCTCGCCAAGCTGCTGGGCAAGGGGCAGACCTGGACCGTTTCGGGAACGGCGGCGGACCCGGTCTGACACCGGACCAGACGAAGGACTGTGGGTAGGGGGCCCGGTTGGACAACCTGACCCACAGTCTGTTCGGCTGGGCGCTGGCGGAAACCGGGCTCAAGCACCGGACCCGCAAGGGTCTTGCCGCCTGCGTGCTGGCGGCCAATCTTCCGGACATCGACGTTTTCTTCGGGTGGGCGCCTTGGCCTCCGCTCGCCATGCATCGCGGGTTCACGCATGGACTGGTGGGTGGCGTGCTGCTGCTACCGCCGGTGCTCGCGGGGCTGCTGTGGCTGCTCGATCGCTGGCAGGTGGCGCGCGGGCGGATCGCGGCGGATGCGCCGCCGTTGCGCCTGGGCTGGCTGCTGGCGCTGTGCTGGCTGGCGGCGCTGACGCATCCGCTGCTCGATCTGCAGAACGTCTATGCCATCCAGCTTCTCTCCCCGGCCAGCCAGCGGTGGTTCCACAGCGATGGGCTGTTCATCGTGTCGCCCTGGCTGCTGGCCATGCTCGGTGTCGGGATCTGGCGCAGTCGCAAGGCTCGCACGGGCGGCGCGGCCGTGGCGGCGCTGGTGGCATCGGTAGCGTTCATTGTCGCCAACGTCGCCATTTCTGCCTTCGCGTGGCAGGCGCCGCCGGGCCGTCCGGACCGCGTGTTCGCGTCGCCCGAGCCGCTGGCGTTCTGGCGGCGCGAGGTGGTCTGGCGTCAGGATGGCGCGATTGGACGCGGCAGCTACGATCCGCTTGTGTCATTGCGCAAGCTCACGACTTCGACCGCCCCAGTGCCCGACAACATGGCGCTTCCGTTGGTGCGGCAGGCGGTGGGCGCATCGGCTGATGTGCAGCGCTTCCTGGACTGGTCGCAGATGCCGATGGCCAGGGTCGAGCGGTCGGGCTGCACGGCCACGGTGACCTTCGCCGATGCGCGCTTCGCATCGACGCCGATCAAGGGTTCGTTCACGCGCTCGGTCGATCTGGAGATGTGTCGCCCGCAGGGGTGAGCGCATCGAGCGTGGTTTCGGCCTTTTCGGCCACGGCCTTGGCGGGGCGGTGGAGCAGGGCCGACGCGAGGAAGGCCCAGCCTGCGCCACCGAGCCAGCCCGCCGCAACGTCGCTGGGGAAATGAACGCCCAGCCAGACGCGGGTGAAGGCGATGGCCAGACTCAGGATCACGGCGGTGACGATCAGCGTCCAGCGCACAGAGCGGCGCGGGCTCATCGCGGCGAAGGCCAAGGCGATGGCGATGTAGACCACGGCCGAGTTGAAGCTGTGCCCGCTGGGAAAGCTCTGCCCGCCTGCTTCGGTCAGGTGCGGCACGATCAGCGGGCGCGGTCGGCCGACAGCCGCCTTGACCAGCGAGTTGACGATCCAGCCGCCGGCGACGGTTCCTGCAAGGAGCACCGCTTCGCGGCGCAGGCGCAGGAACAGCAGCGCGGCGAGCACGCCCACGAGCACCAGGTTGCGCAGGAGCACACCGCCGAGCGACGTCAGATCGCGCACCGCCTCAAGCAGCCAGGTCGGCCCGGCAGGCACAAGTTCCGTGCCGCGCCGCCAGAACAGCAAGCCGGCATCATCGATCGGGCCGCTGCGTCCCGTCGCGACCGCCCACGCAACGAAGGCAAACCCTGCCCAGCACAGGGCGGATGCGGCCAGCGCATGGCGCGGCGCTATGCGCCAGCTGTACGTCCTTTGGGGCAATCGGCCTTGGGAGGTTCGTTCGCTCATGGCAGGTCGGAACACAGAAGTATCGCGGGGTGTTCCCGCCCAATTGCCTTCGGCGCAACAGGAAAGAGCAATCGTGACATCTTCGGGGACCGCCCCCACCATCGTCTGGCTGCGGCGTGATTTGCGCCTGGCCGATCAACCTGCCTTCGCCGCCGCTGGAGAAAGCGGCGCGCCCGTCATTCCGGTCTACGTCCTCGATGACGATGTCGCCAAAAAATATGCGATGGGCGGCGCTTCGCGCTGGTGGTTGCACCACAGCCTTGCCAGCCTCGACGCAGACCTGCGCAAGCTCGGATCACGCTTGATCCTGCGCCGGGGCAAGGTGCACGAGGAACTGGCGAAGATCCGCCGCGATACCGGTGCGCGTACGGTCCATGCGGTCCGTCATTACGAGCCGTGGTGGCGCAATGCCGAGAGGGCGGTGGCAAAGGTGCTGTCGCTCGAATGCCACGACGGCAACTATCTTGCACCACCCGGATCGGTAACCACGGGCAGCGGGGGCATGTACAAGATCTACACCCCATTCTGGCGCGCGCTGTCCGAACGGATGCCGCCGCACGATCCGCTGGCAAAGCCGCATAAGCTGGAAGCGCCAGCGCACTGGCCGGCGAGCGACGACCTGGCCGACTGGGACCTGCTGCCGAGCAAGCCCGATTGGGCGGGCGGCATGCGCGAGGAATGGAAGCCGGGCGAAGCGGGTGCGCGTAAGCGGCTGAATGCCTTCGTCGAAAAGGCGCGCAAGTACGAGGAGAGCCGAAACCTGCCCTCGATCGAGGGGACTTCGCGGCTTTCACCCCACCTCCACTTCGGCGAGATATCGCCCGCGACGGTGTGGCATGAAGTGGCCGATGCGGGCGGTTCGGTGCGCACGTTCCTGGGTGAGCTTGGCTGGCGCGACTATGCGCAGAACGTGATCTTGCAGTATCCTGAATACGGCTCGCGCAACGCGCGCGATGCGTTCGATGCGATCAAGTGGCGGCACGCGACAACCGAACTGAAGGCGTGGCAGCGGGGGCAGACCGGCTATCCGATCGTCGATGCCGGGATGCGCGAGTTGTGGCACACGGGATGGATGCACAACCGCGTGCGGATGATCGCCGCGAGCTTTCTGGTGAAGCACCTGCTGATCGACTGGCGCGAAGGCGAGCGCTGGTTCTGGGACACGCTGGTCGATGCGGATTATGGCTCGAATGCAGTCAACTGGCAGTGGATCGCGGGAACGGGCATCGATTCCAACATGTTCGTGCGGATCATGGCGCCGCTGACCCAATCGCCCAAGTTCGATGCGGCGGGCTACATCCGGCAATGGGTGCCCGAACTTAAGCACCTTTCGGACGAGGACATTCACGATCCGAAGCGAGCGCCGAAGGGGTATCCGGCAAAGATCATCGGCCATGCCGAGGCGCGGGCGAGGGCGCTGGCGGCGCATGCGGCGATGAAGGAAGAAGCTTAGCGGCGGCCACGTTCCACTGAGGCGTAAAGCGGAGCCCGCATAGTCAACTATTGTGGTTGCCTTCTATCCACGGGTCTGTTCAGCATTTCTTCCCGGAACCTCGACGCTGCAAAGAGCCATCGTTAAGCCTCGCCTTCCGGAGAAGGAATGGCGATGAAGAGTGGGTGGCTGCGGCGAGATCTGTTGAAGGCGGCACCCGCTTTGGCTCTTGGCGCAGTGCCGTTTGCATTGCGCGCCGGTGTTCCAGGCGATCCAATCGCCGCTCGGCTCGATGCGTTCCTGAATGATGCCAAGGCTGATGGCATTTCGATTGCTATCGTGCGCGATGGATTGACGCGATACCATGATGCTGGGTTCGCGGTGCGTGGCGGTGCCCGCGCAAGCAAGGGTACAGTCTACGAGATTGGCTCGATCACCAAGACTTTCACGGGGCTGATCCTCGCGCACGCGATCAGGGAAAGGCGCGTCGCGCTGACCGACGACGTACGGCGCTATCTGCCCGCCGGTTTCGACAATCTGTCTAAGGATGGGCGTGCCGTCACCCTTGCAGATATCATCACTACATCGTCGGCCTTGCCGGACAACGTTCCCGATTGGAAGGCAGGGCTCGGCAATCCCAGCCCCGCTGAATTACCGCAGCGCGTCGTGGAGTTTTACAAGGACTATACGCAGGGGGACTTTCTTCGCGATCTTGCCAAAGCCAGCCTGACAGACACACCGGGCAGGGAGCCGCGCCATTCCAACACCGCGTCGCAATTGCTCGGTATCGTGCTTTCGCGGATCTATGGACAGCCGTACGCGGCACTGGTCGCGCGCTTTATCGAAAAGCCCCTGCGCATGCGCGAAGGAACGGGCGATATCCCGATTGAGCGCTTGGCAATCGGCTATGACGAAAAAGCGATGCCGCCGCTCGCAGTGCCCCTGATAATGCCCGCTGGCGGTTTGCGGTATGGCACGGCGGACATGGCCCGCTACATCAATGCGCAGATTGCAGCAGACGATCCGGCAATCCTTCAGACTCAGCAGCCGTTGTGGGGAACGCCAGACCATCAAGCCATCGGTTTTCACTGGATCATCGCCAAGGCAGCCGACAGCCGCCTGTATTATCGGCACAGCGGCGGCAGCTTTGGCTGCTCAAGCTACTGCGAATTCTATCCTTCGCAGCGTTACGGGATCGTCTTGCTGACCAATCGCGGCAATGGAGACGTGCAGTATCAGCTGGAGCAGCTTGCAGGCGAGATCCACGATATCGTGTGCGGTGCCCCAGTGGGCCTGGCGCAACTGCGACGTGCGCTCGAAGCCACCGACTATGCCGATGTGCCAGCCAGCATTGCCGGGGTGCGGCATCAGCACCCCGAATTGCATTTGAACGAGGATCGGTTGAACGAGTGGGGCTATCGCCTGTTGTTCGGCAAGCGCGCCCGAGCCGCCGTTGCGATCTTTGCCTACAATGTCGCCGCCAATCCGCTCAGTGCAAACGCGCATGACAGCTACGCCGATGCCTTGTCTGCTATAGGGGACAAAGCCGGTGCCATGGCGGCGTACGGGAGAGCCCTGGAGCTGAACCCGAACAACGATCACAGCGCCGAGATGTTGGCGGAGCTGCGCAAAGGGACTTAAGGTCCTCCCTTCGCTCGACCTTGCCGTAGCTCCTAAAGCGGCGGTTGCAGCGGCGTCGCCCCGTAGCGCGCCAACAGATCGTCGAGCACGACGACGCTGAGCAGGTTGGCGAAGGCGCAGCCGACCATGCCGTCCTGCCACCAGACGACTTCGGCCTGCATCGATTCCAGCCCCGGAAGCGTCAGCCAGCACATCGTGCCCACGTGCATTCGGTGCAGCGCCACGGCCGAGAAGCCGCCGAGAGAGAGGTCCTGAACCGTGGTCGGGAAGCTCTTGGCGGCAGATGCGCGCAAGGTCGACGGGATGGCCACGCGGTTGCGCGGGGCGCAGCGGTCCTCTTGCGCCGAGTATTCGTAGCTGCCCGGTCCGAACCGGGAATCACGCCATGTCGTGCTCATCGACCCAATCCGCATTCCCGTAACGGTCGGCAGGATGGGCTGAGTGTGACGTGACGACGTTAACGCGGGCTTACGCGGGAGGGTTAACGCGCTCCCGGTGCGGGCTGGCGAAGAATTCGCCCAGCATCGCGACGATACGGTCGGCCACGACTTCGGGCTCCTTGACCGTCAGCGGATCTTCGCCGGGGTAGGCCTTGGCGCGCATGGCGGTGCGGGTGGCGCCTGGATCGACAACGGCAACGCGGATCTTCGAAGTGCCCCGCGTTTCCAGCGCATAGCTTTCGAGCAGGTTGTCGAACGCGGCCTTGGAAGAGCCATAGGCGCCCCAGTAGGCGCGGGGCGAGGCGCCGACGCTGCTGGTGACGCCGACAACGCGCGGGTCGGCGCTTTTCTTGAGCATGCGGTCGAAGCCCATGATCAGCGCTTGCGTGGCAAGGATGTTGAGCGTCAGCGCGCGCATGAAGTCGCGCTGTTCGATCTGCCACACGGGCGTCAGCACCGGCAGCACGGCGGCGTTGATGACGAGAATGTCGAGCGCATCCCAGCGCGTGCCGATGGCGGTCGCCAGGCGGGCGATGCCTTCGGGCTCGGCGAGATCGACAGGGGCGATCGTGGCGGTGCCGCCGGCGGCGAAGATCGCTTCCTCGATCGCCTCGAGATCCTTGGCGGTGCGCGCGACGAGGATGACGTGCGCGCCGGCCGCGGCGAGCGCCTTGGCCGTGGCCGCGCCGATGCCCCGGCTGGCACCGGTGACGAGGGCAACCTGCCCTTCGAACGGCCGTGATTCAGCGCTCATCAGGCGACCTTGCCCACCGGCAGCGCGAGCTGGCCCTGATCCTCGCGCTCAGCCATGTCGGTAAGGCGCGTGGGGTATTCGCCCGAGAAACAGGCGTCGCAGTACTGCGGGCAGGCCTTGTTGCGCTGCGCCTCGCCTACGGCGCGGTAGAGCCCTTCGATCGAGACGAAGGCGAGGCTGTCGGCCTGGATGAACTTGGCCATCGCCTCCACATCCATGCGCGCGGCGAGCAGCTTGGAGCGTTCGGGCGTGTCGACGCCATAGAAGCAGGAATGCTCGGTCGGCGGACTGGCGATGCGCATGTGCACTTCGCTGGCGCCGGCATCGCGCATCATCTGCACGATCTTGAGGCTGGTGGTGCCGCGCACGATCGAATCGTCGATCAGCACGATGCGCTTGCCTTCGACAAGGGCGCGGTTGGCGTTGTGCTTGCGCTTGACGTCCAGATTGCGCGCGCCGTCCGACGGCTGGATGAAGGTGCGACCGACGTAGTGCGAGCGGATGATGCCGAGTTCGAACGGCAGGCCCGACTGCTGGGCATAGCCGAGCGCTGCGGGCACGCCGCTATCGGGCACCGGGATGACGAGATCGGCATCGGCCGGGGCTTCCACGGCGAGTTCGGCGCCGATCGCCTTGCGCGCCTGGTAAACCGAACGTCCGCCCATGATGGAGTCCGGGCGGCTGAAATAGACGTGTTCGAAAATGCAGGGACGCCCAGCCTGATCGCCGAACGGGCGGTGGCTGCTGATCTCGCCATCGAGGCTGACCTGGATCAGTTCGCCCGGTTCGACTTCGCGCAGCAGTTCGGCACCGACGACATCGAGCGCGACGGTTTCGCTGGCAAAGACCACCGCATCGCCGAGCTTGCCCATCACCAGCGGACGGATGCCGAGCGGATCGCGGCAGGCGATCATGCCTTCGGGCGTCATGCAGATCAGCGAATAGGCGCCTTCGACCAGGCGCAGCGCATCGACGAAGCGGTCGAGCAGCGTGGGGTAGCGGCTCGTCGCCACGAGATGAATGATGACTTCGGTGTCGGACGTCGACTGGAAGATCGCGCCCTTCTGGACGAGGTCGCGCTTGAGGAACATCGCGTTCGAGATGTTGCCGTTGTGCGCGATGGCAAAGCCGCCCGAAGCGAGATCCGCAAACAGCGGCTGCACGTTGCGCAGGCCCGATCCACCGGTCGTGGAATAGCGGACGTGGCCGGCGGCCATCATCCCCGGCAGCTCGGCAATCGCCTGGCCCGAAGAGAAGTTGGCGGCGACATGGCCGATGCCACGGCGTGAATAGAACTCGCGCCCATCAAAGCTGGTGATGCCCACGGCTTCCTGGCCGCGATGCTGCAGCGCGTGCAGCCCGAGAGCGGCCATGGCGGCGGCATCGCGCGCGCCGAGCACGCCGAAAATGCCGCATTCCTCGCGCAGCTTGTCGCCGTCGCGGTCGTGAAAGGGATCGGTGATATTCATGGTTTTGGTGGACTCACGCGCTGGACTTACTGGGGCGCGCTGGGCCGCCGGCCAGGGTCGGCGCCCATGTGGCGACCTTTGTCACAGAACGCAAGGGGATTGCTGCAGGTGCGCTGTCCCGCCCGGAACCGGGGGCGCTATCCAATCGTATCGATGTCAGATTTTTCAAGGAGCTGAAGAGCAATGTCGACCGATCTCATCCGCAACGCGATCATTGTCGTCGTTGCGCTGTTCGTCGGGCTGCTCACGCTGTCCTACGCAACGCACGTGGTGCTTTGAGCCGCCGAGCAGGCTCATGCCGGGGTTAGGTCCGCCTTAATCATTGGCCGTCATGTAACGGGCGATGCAACGCGCCCGCGAATCCCGTTCGTGCACGGTCACCGTCATCGTCTATGCGATGGCGGTCAGCTATTCGATCCTGGTCAGCCGCTTCGAAGGCGGCATCGCGATGATCTGGGTCGGTGGGCCGGTATTGGCTGCGCGGCTGGTCGAAACGCCCCGCCCGCTGTGGCTGCGGACCCTGCTGTGGTGCATGCTGGTCAATGTCGTCATCACCGGTTGCATCGGGCTCGGCTGGGGGCCGGCGGTTCCCCTCGCGGTGGTCAACGTGGCCGAGGCGACGGGTGCGGCCCTGATATTGCGTGTCCTGCTCCGATCGTGCTGGCCCGAAGATGCGCTGGAGCTGGTGGCGGGGTATTACCTCGGCATCGGCCTGCTCGTGCCGCTTGGCGGCGCGGCTCTGGGCACGCTGGTATTGCCGCTGATCGTGCCGTTCCATGGCGCGCACAGTTTCTTTCACTGGTTCATCGGCCACGCGGTCGGCCTGATCATGGCTATCCCGGTCTCGCTGACGCTATCGCGCCTGGCGGGAGGGCGCGAGCGGTTCGAGCACGAGGAGGTCGTTTCGAGTGTGCTGCAACTCGCGGTGATGGCGCTGCTGACCTACGCGGTGTTTACCCAGACCATGCCGATCGCCCTGCTGCTGCCGATGGCACTGGCCGTCTGTGTCGCCTGGTTTGGCAACGCTTTGATTGCAACCTCGCTGCCGGTCGTGCTCGCCATGATCGGTGGCCGGTTGACGCGCGCGGGATACGGCCCGTTCCAGCTTCTCGATCTGCCGCTGGGCGACAGGATGCAGCTCTTTGCACTCTATGCCGCTGCCGCGACGCTGTGCGTGCTGCCGCTGGTATGTGAGCGCGCCGCGCGACATCGCCGCCGGGCTACGCTGGTAATGGCGCTCGACTGAGCGGGAACCGATAGCGCCCTCGCGCGGTTGAGCGCGCCGAGTGGGCTGGTGGGGAGGCATTGCCAGTTTGGGCGAGTCCCCTTAAGTCCCCCATCGCGCATTCCATCAGGCCAACATTCGGCCTAAGCGAAAGACCCGCTGCTTGATCCTCTCGCCGTTCGAATGGACCATCGCCAAGCGCTACATGCTGCCGGGGCGGGGGGAGGCGTTCATCGCTCTTGTTGCCGGCATCAGCTTTGTCGCGGTGACGCTGGGCGTCGCCGCACTGGTTATCGTGATGAGCGTGATGAACGGTTTCCGCGCGGAACTGCTCGAAAAGATCGTGGGGCTGAACGGCCATGCCATCATCCAGGCCTATGGCGGCCGGCTCGACGATTGGCAGGACATCCTCAAGAAGGTCGAGGCGACGCCCGGCGTCACCCGCGCCTCGCCATTGATCGAACAGCCGTTGCTGGCGACCTTCAATGGCCGGGTCGAGGCGATCCTGGTGCGCGGCAATACGAAGCCCGACCTCAAGCGGCTGTCGGAGAAAGTCGTCGCAGGCAATTTCGCGTCCCTGACCGAGAATTCGGGCAACGTCGCAATCGGATCGCGGCTGGCTGAAAACCTGGGCGTGCGGATCGGCGACACGATCACGATCATCAATCCGGCGGGGCGCTCGACCCCATTCGGCACGGTGCCGCGCCAGGTCGGCTATACAGTGTCGGCGATCTTCGAGATCGGCGTCTACGATTACGACAACGCCTATGTCGTGATGCCGATACCCGACGCTCAGACCCTGCTGCTGACCGGCGATACCATCGGCATGATCGAGGTGACCACGACCAATGCCGACACCGCAATGCAGACGATGGCGCCAATCAAGCAGGCGCTGGCGGGCCGCGCGGTGGTGACGGACTGGAAGACGATGAACGCCAGCCTGTTCGAGGCGCTTGCGGTGGAGCGGGTGGCGATGTTCGTGGTGCTGTCGATCATCGTGCTGGTCGCCGTGTTCAACATCCTTTCGTCGCTGATCATGCTGGTGCGGGCCAAGACGCGCGACATCGCGATTCTGCGGACCATGGGGGCGACACGCAGAAGCCTGCTCAAGATCTTCGTCACCATCGGTTTCGTGATCGGTGCGTGCGGAACGCTGGGCGGCCTGATCCTGGGCTTCGTCTTCCTGTTTTTCCGTCAGCCGGTGGTCCACGCGGTGGAGTACCTGACGGGACAGAACCTGTGGGACCCATCCATCCGCTTCCTGACCGACCTGCCAAGCCGCAGCGATCCGGTCGAAATCACGGTGATTTGCATCATGGCGCTTGTGCTGAGCTTCCTTGCCACGCTCTATCCGGCGCTAAAGGCGGCAAGCACTGATCCCGTTCAGGTGCTGCGCTATGAGTGACGCGGCCAACTCCGCTCCGGTGGTCCGGCTTGACAATCTGCGCCGCAGCTTCACGCAAGGCGGGGTGACCATCGACGTCCTGCGCGGCGTGAACCTTGAAATCCGTCCGGGTGAAATCGTCGCCCTGCTGGGACCATCGGGTTCGGGCAAGTCGACCATGCTCCAGGCGGTTGGACTGCTCGAAGGCGGGTTCGAGGGGCTGATCGAGATCGCCGGCATCAACGCTTCGGCACTGTCGGGCGATGCGCGCACCACTCTGCGGCGCGATCACTTGGGCTTCGTCTATCAATTCCATCACTTGCTGCCCGATTTCAATGCGACCGAGAACGTCGTTTTGCCGCAGATGGTGGCAGGCAGGACTGCAGCGGATGCAAAGGCGCGCGCGGAGGAACTGCTGGCGGCGCTGGGGCTCGGGCATCGGCTCGACCATCGTCCCAACCAGCTTTCCGGCGGCGAGCAGCAGCGCGTGGCGGTGGCGAGAGCGCTTGCCAACCAGCCAGCGCTGGTGCTGGCGGACGAGCCGACGGGCAATCTTGACGAAGCGACGGCCGACCGCGTGCTTGAGGAGTTTCTGAAGCTGGTGCGCGGGGAGGGCAGTGCGGCGCTCATCGCGACGCACAACGAACGCCTCGCCTTGCGCATGGACCGGGTCGTCCGGCTGCATGAAGGCGTGCTCGCATAGGGGGACGGGATACGGGAACCCGGTTCGCGCGTTGCAGCGGCGAAAGGAGATCGTACCGTCATGAACACAACGATCCGTGGGGAATCGTCAAACGCCAGCGCAGATTTCTGGAAGGACCATGCAACGGTCCTGCGCCGGGATGCCGCCGATGGCGTGTTCCACAACTTTGCGACGCTGCATTCTGGCACCTTTGCCGCCATGGTGCGGCTGGTTTCGCGCATGCCCGAAGCCGAACGCAACAGCCTGGTGATCGAAAAAGCGGGGGATCGCCAATATGGTCCCGGCGAGATCATGGCGATGTCGCGCCGCAACGACTTTCCGGGTTGAACGCGCCGGCGGGCTGTGACACCACCCTATTTGATTGTACGCAACCAAATAGGGTGAGCCTCTCATGTCCGGTCCGCACACCATCGCCGATTTCAAGGCGAAGCTTCCCAATGGCGATACGATCGATCTTGCCGACAAGGCGGGCAAGGTCCTGCTGGTGGTGAATACGGCATCGAAGTGCGGCTTCACCCCGCAGTACGACGGGCTTGAGAAGCTTTGGAAGAGCTACGGCGACAAGGGGTTCGAGGTGCTTGCCTTCCCTTGTAACCAGTTCGGCGGGCAGGAGCCGGGCACGGCGGAAGAGATCGACAGCTTCTGCAAGGTGAACTTCGGCGTCAGCTTCCCGTTGATGGCCAAGATCGAGGTCAACGGCCCCAACGCCGATCCGCTTTACGACTGGCTCAAGGCGGAAGCGCCGGGCGTGCTGGGGACGAAGGCGATCAAATGGAACTTTACCAAGTTCCTCATCGGCCGCGATGGCAAAGTCGTGAAACGCTACGCCCCGACCGACAAGCCGGAAAGCATCCAGAAGGATATCGAAGCGCTGCTGTGATCGGTTGAAAACGGGGCGTCGGTCGCTCGCCAAAGCGGCCAGCGTTACCTACATTCGGAAAATGCCTTACGCTCCCTTCGTGCCGCTGCGCGTGTTTTCGTCCTACACCATGCTCGATGGCGCGGTCGACCCGAAGATCATTGCCAAGACGGCGGCGGAGCGCGGGTTTCCGGCGATCGCGATCACTGACCGCAACGGGCTTTATGGCAGCGCGGCCTTTGCCAAGGCGTGCAAGGACGTGGGGGTGCAGCCGGTCATCGGCGTCATGCTCGCCGTCGCGCGGCCGGAGCGCGAAGGTGCGGCGACGGGTTTCGGACCGGCAGCGCCTACGATCGACTGGCTGGGGCTCTATGCGCAGGATTCGAAGGGGTACGACAACCTCTGCCACCTCGTCAGCCGGGCGCACCTCGACCGCCCCCTCGAATTCGCGCCGCATGTCGTGCTGGCCGATCTGGTTGGCCATACCGACAGCCTGATCTGCCTGACGGGTGGCGGCGAAGGGGCGCTGACGCGACTGTTCGCTGGTGGTCAGAAGGCGGCGGCCGAGGCATATTGCGACCGGCTGCAGGAGTTGTTTGGCGACCGCCTTTACATTGAACTCACCCGCACGGGCGATCCGGTCGAAAGCGGGGGCGAGGACGGGTTGTTCGACCTCGCCTATGCGCGCGATATTCCGCTCGTCGCGACAAATCCGGCCTGCTTTGCCGAAGCCGGGTTCTATGCCGCGCACGATGCCATGCTGTGCATCGCCAGTTCCACCCATGTCGACAGTGCGGACCGGCCGCGTTCCTCGCAGGAGTGGTGGATCAAGCCCGTCGAGATGATGGAACAGCTCTTCGCGGATTGTCCCGAAGCGCTGGCCAATTCGCTGGTCGTGGCGCAGCGAACGGCTTGCACGCCGCCCAAGCGCAAGCCGATCCTGCCAAGCCTTGCCGGTGACAAAGAGGGCGAGGCCAAGGCCTGCGCCGCCGACAGCCGGACCGGTCTCGTCACGCGGCTGAAGCCCTATTACCCCGAAGCCGCGCACGCCGAACTGGCGGCGCTGCTGACGCTGGGGCCCGACGCCGAGCCCGACCATGCCGACTACCCGCAATTGCTGGTCGCGGGCGTGCTCGAAGAAGTGCTTGGATATCGAGAGCGGCTCGAGTTCGAGATCTCGATCATCAACCGCATGGGCTTTGGCGGCTACTTCCTGATCGTGGCCGACTTCATCAAGTGGGCCAAGGAGAACGGCATTCCGGTCGGACCCGGCCGTGGTTCGGGCGCGGGGTCGCTCGTTGCGTGGGCGCTGACGATCACCGATCTCGATCCCATCAAGCTCGGGCTGCTGTTCGAACGCTTTCTCAATCCGGAACGCGTGTCGATGCCCGACTTCGATATCGACTTCTGCGAAACCCGGCGCGGCGAGGTGATCCGCTACGTCCAGCGCAAGTACGGCGACGATCACGTTGCGCAGATCATCACCTTCGGCAAGCTGAAGGCGCGCGCGGTGCTGCGCGATACCGGGCGCATCCTGCAGATGAGCTATGGCCAGGTCGACCGGCTGTGCAAGATGGTGCCCAACCATCCGACCGACCCCTGGCCGCTGCCGCGCGCGCTCAACGGCGTGCTGGAATTGAAGCGCGAATACGACCGTGATCCCGAGGTCAAGCGACTGATAGACCTGGCGATGCAGCTCGAAGGCCTGCCGCGCAACAGTTCTACGCACGCGGCGGGCGTGGTGATCGGCGACCGGCCGCTGGCGCAGCTGGTGCCGCTCTACCGCGATCCGCGTTCGGACATGCCCGTGACGCAGTTCGACATGAAGTTCGTCGAGGATGCGGGGCTGGTGAAGTTCGACTTCCTCGGCCTGAAGACGTTGTCGGTGCTGCGCAAGGCGGTCGACCTGATGGCGAAGCGCGGGATCGAGATCGATCTGTCGACACTCGCCTGGGACGATGTCGATACCTACAAGCTGCTGCAGTCTGGCGACACGGTTGGCGTGTTCCAGCTGGAATCCGAAGGCATGCGGCGCACGCTGGCGGCGGTGAAGCCGACCAACTTCGGTGACATCATTGCGCTGGTCTCGCTCTACCGCCCGGGGCCGATGGACAACATTCCGCTGTTCGGGCGGCGCAAGAACGGGCTCGAGAGCATCGAGTACCCGCACGAGAAGCTCGCCGGGATCCTGTCCGAGACCTACGGCATCTTCGTCTACCAGGAACAGGTCATGCAGGCCGCGCAGATCCTCGCGGGCTATTCGCTGGGCGATGCCGATCTTCTGCGCCGCGCCATGGGCAAGAAGGTCCAGGCAGAGATGGACGCGCAGCGCCAGCGCTTCGTCGACGGGTGCAAGACGGTGTCCGACATCCCGGCGGCGAAGGCCAACGAGCTGTTCGACTTGATCGACAAGTTCGCAGGCTACGGCTTCAACAAGAGCCACGCCGCCGCCTACGCGCTGCTCGCCTACCAGACGGCGTGGCTCAAGACGCATTACCCGCACGAATTCTACGCGGCCTCGATGTGCTTCGACATGCACCAGTCGGAAAAGCTTGCGGTGTTTGTGGATGACATGCGGCGCAACGGCGTGTCGCTCGCCGGGCCGGACATCAACCATTCCGAAGCGGAGTTTACCGTCGAGCGGACGGACGACGGCTTTGCCGTGCGCTATGCGCTGGCAGGCCTGCGCAACGTGGGCGAGAAGGCGATGGAAGCGATCGTCGCCGAGCGCGAAGCGAACGGGGAGTTCGTGAGCCTGGACGACCTGTTCAAGCGGGTTCCGGCAGGATCGATGAACCGGCGGCAGCTGGAAGCGCTGGCCGCGGGCGGGGCGCTGGATTGTCTCGAGCCCAACCGCGCCAAGCTGATCGCCAATGCCGAACTGCTGATGGCGGTGGCCGACGAGGCGGCCCGGTCGCGCACGTCGGGCCAGGGCGGCCTGTTCGGTGGTGATGACCATGCAGCGCCGGCAACGCGGCTCGCCGAGACGAAGCCATGGAGCCGGGCCGAGCAGATGGCGGCCGAGCGCGAGAACTTCGGCTTCTATTTCGCGGCGCATCCGGTCGAGGAATATCGCGCGGTGGCGTCGGCCAATGGCGCGCGATCGTACGGAAGCCTGATGACCGGCGGCGGCGAGGGCGGCGGCAGCCGGTCGGGTGCGGTGATGGCGGCGCTGGTGGAGAATGTGCAGAAGCGCAAGACGAAGAAGGGCAAGGACTTCGTCATGGCGGACTTCTCCGATTCGTCGGGACTGTTCTCCGCATCGTGCTTCGAGGAGGCTCTGGTTGACGATTTCGTGACCTGGGCGCGCGAGGGCACTTGCGTGCTTCTGAATGTCGAACTCGACCGGCCGAACCCCGATGAGCCGCCGCGCGTCACTGTTCGCAACGCGCGGCCGCTGTCCTCTGTGACCAGCGCGGCGCGCATGATGCTGAAGCTGGACGTTACGACACCCGAGGCGATGGCGGAGCTCGCCCTGCTGCTGCCGCGTGGGAACGATGCCAAGGGCGAGGTGGTGGCGCGGCTCAAGACGGGCAGGGGGCGTGAACCCTTGGTCCGGCTCGGCACCGACTTCCGCCTCGACAGCGACTTGATTGAACGATTGATTCCCATCGAGGGGCTTGCCAATGTGGCGCTGACCGCAAGACCGGAACGGCATCTGCGGCTCGTCGAATAGGGAGAGAGCGATGTTTCAGCTGGGTGCAATGCAGGACTGGAAGCTGCGGGTCACTCATCTGATAGACCACGCCGCGCGCGAACACGGTGGGCGCGAGATCGTGACGCGCTGGGCCGATGGCACCGAGAGCCGCACCAACTGGGCCGGGATCCGCCATGATGCGTTAAGAATGGTGCAGGCGCTGCGCCGCGTCGGCATCGGCCCGGGCGACCGGATCGCCACGCTGGCGATGAACCATCACCGCCATCTCGTCACCTGGTATGGGGCGGTCGGCGTGGGCGGCATTCTCCACACGATCAATCCGCGCCTGTTCGACGACCAGCTTGAATACATCGCCAACCACGCCGAGGACAAAGTCCTGCTGTTCGACAAGGTCTGGGCACCGGTGGTCGAGCGGATGAAGCCGCGCTGGTCGACGATCGAGCACTATATCTGCTTCGACAGCGACGAATCGGCACAAAGCTTCGAGGACTGGATCGCCGCTGAGGACGGCAATGCCGAGTGGGCCGACGGAGACGAGCGCGACCCCTGCATGCTCTGCTATACCAGCGGAACGACGGGCAACCCCAAGGGCGTGCTTTACGAGCACCGCTCGACGATGCTCCACGCGATCACCTGCCAATCCCCGGGGGTTTTCGGGATCGACACGCGCATGGTGATGATGCCGATCGTGCCCATGTTCCATGCGGCCAGCTGGGGCATTCCCTGGGCCGGTGCGGCGGCCGGGGCCAAGTTTGTCTATTGCGCAACCAACGATGCAGCGACGCTGTGCGACCTGTTCGAGAACGAGAAGGTCACGGCATCGGCCGGCGTGCCGACCGTATGGCTGAGCCTGCTGCAGTACATCGATGCGAACGGCCGGGATATTCCGGCAAGCCTGCGGCAGGTGGTCTGCGGTGGCTCTGCGATGCCTAGGGCGATGATCGAGCGCTTCATGAAAAAGGGCATCCGCATCGCCCACGCCTGGGGCATGACCGAAACGTCGCCGATCGGTACGACCGGCGCCGAGCCGGCGGACTGGGACGAGCTGAGCTTCGAGGAGCAGGTCGATCTCAAGGCCAAGCAGGGGCGGGTGCCGTTCGGGGTTGAACTGCGCTGTGTCGATCTCGGCGATCCGACGAAGGTGCTTCCGCGCGATGGGGAAACATCGGGAGCCCTGCAGGTTCGCGGGCCGTGGGTGGTCAAACGCTACTTCAAGGCAGAGAAGGATGCGACGGACGCGGAGCAGTGGTTTGACACCGGCGATGTCGCCGTTATCCATCCTGACGGCACCTTGCAACTGACTGACCGAACCAAGGACGTCATCAAATCCGGCGGCGAGTGGATCAGTTCGGTCGAACTGGAGAACGCGGCGATCGGGCACCCGGCGGTTGCCGAAGCGGCCGCGATCGGGGTCTATCATCCCAAGTGGGACGAACGCCCGCTGTTGGTGGTGGTGTGCAAGCCCGGTGCGTCTTGTAACGGCGACGAAATCCGCGCTTTCCTTGCTGCGCACGTCGCGAAGTGGTGGGTGCCCGATGCGGTCGCATTCGTGGACGCGATCCCGCACACCGGAACCGGCAAGATCAGCAAGAAGGACCTGCGCGAGCAGTTCAGGGACTACGCCTGGCCGTCGCTCACCGGCGTTGCCTGAACAGATTTTAGGATGTCGCGATGACCAACTACATTGATCCGAGCCGCGAGAATTTCGACCGTTTCAAGAGCCTGCCACGCGATACGCCGGTGCACATGCTCAACCTGGTGCGGTTCAAGGCGCTGGCCGACTATCCCGAAGGGCATGAGCTCGCCGGCAAGGGGCTGACCGGAGCCGAAGCCTATGCGGAGTATTTCCGCACGATCCAGCCGGTGCTCGAGCGGGCAGGGGGCAGGATTGTATGGAAGGGCGGCTTCGAGGCCATGGTGACGGGGCCGTCCGAATGGGAATGGGACGAAACCTTCATCATGGCCTATCCCAGTGCGGCCGCGTTCATGGGCATGGTCAAGGATCCCGACTATGCGCCGGTCGTCGTGCATCGCCAGGCGGCGGTCGAAGACAGCCGGCTGGTCCGCTTCGCTCCGGTCGAAGGATAAACAGGTGGCATACGAGAAGCTGGCGCAGCCGCTGACCCTGACACGCGGTCCTTCGTGGAAGAACCGCTTCATGCTGGCGCCGCTGACCAATCAGCAGAGCCACGACGACGGAACGCTCTCAGACGACGAGTACAATTGGCTGGTCGCGCGTGCGAAGGGCGGCTTTGGCATGGTCATGACTGCTGCCGCGCACGTCCAGCGGGTTGGGCAGGGGTTTGTCGGGCAGATCGGGGCGTTCGCGGACGAACATCTCGATGGGCTTTCACGCCTGGCTGATGGAATCCGCGAAAATGGGGCCGTATCGTCCGTGCAGTTGCACCATGCCGGATCGCGTTCTGACAAGGCGGTGGTCGCTCATCCTGTTAGCGCGTCTGATGTGGAAGCCGCAGGGGCTCGCGGCCTTTCGACCGACGAGGTTCAGCGACTGCGCGACGATTTTGTCGCGGCGGCGGTCCGGGCGGAGAAAGCGGGCTTCGACGGGGTCGAAGTGCACGGCGCGCACGGATACATCCTCGCCGAATTCCTTTCGCCCGAGATCAACCGGCGCGAAGATCGTTATGGTGGAAGCCCTAAAAACCGGGCGCAACTGGTGCTGGAGATCATCGACGGCATCCGTGCAAGCTGCGGCGCCCAGTTTCAGCTGGGCCTGCGTGTGTCGCCCGAGCGCTTTGGCCAGAAGCTGCTCGAAATTCGCAGTCTGATCGCGGACGTCATGGCGGGCGGAAAGCTCGACTACGTTGACCTTTCGCTATGGGACGTTCGTAAGGTTGCCAATGATCCCGAAGGCAAGGGGCGGCCGCTGATCGACTGGTTCATGGATCTGCCGCGCGGCGGCACCCAGTTGGGCGTGGCCGGCAAGATATTGGCGGCCGACGATTGCGCCTGGGCTCTCGAGAAAGGCTGCGATTTCGTGGCCATCGGACGCGGTGCGATTTTGCGCCACGATTTCCCCAAACGCGTGCTGGCCGATGCAGAATATACATCACCGCCATTGCCTGTCACCGAACAGCATCTGATCGATGAAGCGCTCAGCCCCACCTTTGTGCATTACATGAAGAACTGGAAGGGCTTCGTCGCTGAACCAGCGTGATGGCGGCTCTGGTCCCTTCTGTAAGATAAATTAAGTAATTTCGCCTAGATCCTAGCCCCATCGCATCTCGTACGGGGGCACAGGTTCGATGCAGATGGCACAAACCGGCAGTTTTTTCGAGCAGATCGACCTGCAGGGTCGCATGGTGCGCGCGAGCAATTTCGCGCTCGACAATTGGTGGCTCTGGGTCGTGCTGGCGCTGGCGCTCTGGCTCTACCGGCGGCTCCGCTCGCAACATGCAATGCTTGCACGTCTCGATGAGCGCGCCGATGCGGCGATGGCCGATGTCGATGCCTTGCTGCTCGAACGGCGGACGCTCGTCGGCAATCTGGTCGAAGTGGTGCGGGGTTTTGCCGATCGCGAACAGGTCATGATCCGCGATGTGCTCAAGGCCCGGATCGACGCGATTGCTGCGTTGGGACAAGGCGCGATGATCGCGCAGGATCAGTCCGCAGGCATCCTGCAGAACGTGACCGATCTCAGCGAAAGCTTCCCCGAGCTTGCGACGTACGGCCAGTTCGTGACGCTACGGAGCGATCTCATCCGCATCGACGAGAAGATCACCGCGGCGCGCAAGTTCTACAACCTTGCGGTAGAAGAACACAACGCCGCGCTGCGCGCGTTTCCGGCCAACCTGATGCGTGGTGCAACCGCGCCTCGCGACAATTTCTCGCTGGGAGAGCAGCGCCGGGCCGAACTCAGCGAAGTTCAGCAAATCGCGCTTTGACGCAAGGGGGCGCCCCATGGCCCGAAGCAAACTGGAACCTTCCGGATATCTTGCGCATGCTGCTGCGAACCGTCGCCATGTCTGGGGCTATCTGATCGCTTACGTCATGGCGTACGAGCTGATCGGCGCCTTTGTGCTGATCCTCCCGCTGCTGATGTTCGATCCGCAGCATACGATGCTCAGCGACCCTGTGGGCTATGCCGTTCGCTACATGCTGCCGCTTGCGGTGGTGAGCGGGCTGATCTTCCGGCACATATACCGGGGACATGCCAAGGCTGTCATGCGCACGCTGGCGATCCGCAAGGTAGGCCGCGCGGAGGAGCCGCGCTTCGTGGCAATCGGCGAACAACAGTGCACCGCACTCGGCGTGCGCTTTCCCGCATTCGCCGTCATCGAGGTCGATGCGCGCAACTGCCTGACGGTGGGAGAGGGACCAGATCATGGGCTGATCGCGGTCACCAGGGGTTTGCTCGACGCGCTCGACGACGACGAGCTCGCCGCCGTTTTGGCGCACGAGGCGGCGCATATCCGGAATGGCGATACGCGCGTGCTGGCGGCCAACCATGCGCTGCAGCGCACGGCGGTACTGCTCCAATGTGACAATCCATTCCGTATCGAAGACTGGCGACAACTGATCGTCCCGCTGGTTCTGCCGCCTTTCCTGATCCTTTTGCTGGCAGGTGGGGCGGCCACGATGGTGGCGATGCAGCTTTCATTCCATGCCCGCCGCGGCGTGCGGCTGTCGCGCGATCATATCGCCGACGGCGATGCGATCAGGATGACCCATTTTCCCGAAGCCTTGGTCGACGCGCTGCGCAAGGTTGCGGGCCGGGGTTCGTTTCCAGGCAGTCTCCGCGTCGAAGGCATGCTGTTCGATGGACCGAATGATCACGACGGCGGGACCCACCCTCCGGTGGAGGAACGGATCGCGGCGATCAGCTCGCTCGGGAAAGAGCTGCTAGCGCCGGGGCGTTCGCGTCGCGACACCCGCAGCGGGGGCCCAGTCCGACGCTTTGGCGTGGCGGCGCGTGCAGTACCCGGAATTCGCGGCGACGTCCTAACGGCCGACGCACCAATGCAGTTTGCATACGATGCCGATGGCAGGCCGCTCAACCAGCCGCCGACGCATACGCTCAAGATCCATGCGATGATGCTCACCGACCCGGCGGCATACCGCCGGTGGCGCGAGGCGACGATCGCCTGGTACGAATGGCGTGCCAACGATAAACGCAACGCGTTCGGCATGCGACCGCAACTGTTGATTCCAATGGCGGCGCTGATTGCATTTCTAGCAGTGTTTCACTGGCCGCGCGACAATGATCCGGCCAAGTTCCTGCAGGTATTCAGCCCGTCCAGTATCGTCTCCATGGCAAGCCAGATGCGTGAAGAGCCCGTATTCTGCTCTTCATCGAATGCCAGTACCGATAGCCATTGCGGGCAGACTATCCGCGCGCTGAACGCCCATACGAACGTCGGCCAAAACGCACCGCCTCCCATTCCGCCGGATCCCTTCGCCCACTCCGGCACGCGCGTGTCCGATGGTTCCGACGGTCCGCCTGACACCGGTTTCGGCAGTGCTGCGTTCCTGATGCCGCTATTGATGTTTTCGCTGGTGGGGATGGCGATCTTTTCTCCCAGGACGTTGCGGCGCTTGTTCGGCGTGGTCGATTACACACCGCCGCCACCGGTGCATGATACGCGGCTGCCCGACGCCGTCGAGCGTCCCGCTGGTGCGCAAGTTGCTCCACCATCAATCCGTGGTTTCGGTCGCAAGGGCGTTTAGCTGTCAGAAAAGGGCCAGCTGCCCATCGGCGGCAGGGGGCCGGAACTGGCTGCAATCGAGATCGATCTTCACTTGCCCGATCCCGGCGCGGCGGCAGGCGAGGTGGAAGCGACTGCGGATGAGGTCGGCCCAGACACCCTGCGGCTTCATCCGTGTGAAGAAATTCGCGTCGTTGTCCTTGCCCCCGCGCACGTCGCGGATGATCGCCATCACCTTGCCCGCCCGGTCGGGAAAGTGGGTTTCCAGCCATTCGCGAAATAGGGGGGCCACTTCGTGGGGTAGGCGGACCATGATCCAGCTTGCTGATTGCACGCCCATCGCGCCGGCCCGTTCGAGAATGGCTTCCAGAAACGAATCGGTGATCGATGGGATGACCGGTGCGACGGAGACGTGCGCCGGTATTCCTGCTTCCACCAGTTTGCCGAGCGCCGCCAAACGCTTGGCCGGAGCCGAGGCGCGCGGTTCGAGCAAGCCGGACAGCTTCGGGTCAAGACTGGTGACCGAGATGCCAACGGCCACCAGCCGTTCACGGGCAAGCTTTTCAAGAACGTCGATATCGTCGAGCACGCGCGCGGATTTGGTGGTGATGGTGACCGGATGGCGCACCTCGAGGCACAATTGGAGCACGGCGCGTGTTATGCGATAGTCGCGCTCTATCGGCTGGTAGGGGTCGGTATTTGTACCCATGGCCAGGGGCTGGGGCTTGTAGCCGCGGCCGGCGAAGGTCCTGCGCAGGATTTCGACCGCGTTTGGCTTGGCAAAAAGCTTGGTTTCGAAGTCGAGCCCCGGCGAAAGGTCGTGAAATGCATGGGTTGGCCGGGCGTAGCAGTAAATGCAGCCATGCTCGCAGCCGCGATAGGCGTTGAGCGAACGATCGAACGGGATGTCCGGCGAGCGATTGAAGCTGACGATCGTCTTGGGGAATTCTTCGACGACCGTGGTGCGCAGCTTTGATCCCGGTCCATCGATGTCTGCTTGCATATCGAGCCAGTCACCATCGGCCTCGCGCGTGGCGAGACCGAAGCGGGTTGGCACGGCGCCGCTCACTGCGCCGCGCCCGCGAGGCGCAGGCTGGGACATGCGGCGATTAGAACATAAAGAGAACAGTGGCGCAAGCGCCGACCGCGCACTTAGCTCTCGAGCAGCCTCGGCATCAATTCGACGAAGTTGCAGGGCCGATTGCGGCTATCGAGTTGTTCGGCAAGGATGCCGTCCCACCCGTCCTTCACCGCCCCGTTGGACCCGGGAAGCGCGAAGATGTAGGTTCCGCGAGCGACGACTGCGCAGGCCCGCGACTGGATGGTGCTCGTGCCGATGGTCTTGAAGCTGAGCCACCGGAACAATTCGCCAAATCCGGGAATGTCGCGGGTCTTGATCCGCTCCAGCGCCTCGGGCGTAACATCGCGGCCGGTGAGTCCGGTTCCGCCGGTGATCACCACGGCGTCCACGGCCCGATCGTCAATCCAGTTGTTGAGGCGGCTGACAATGCGGTCGGCATCGTCCTTTTCCAGCGCGCGCGCTGCGAGCTTGTGACCGGCGCCCTTGATGCGCTCGCAAAGGATGTCGCCAGAAGTGTCCTCTGCCGGTCCCCGGGTATCGGAGACGGTGAGGACAGCTATGTTGATCGGCTTGAAAGTGCGGGTCTGGTCAATTGCCACGCGAGGCCATCCGCACGTTCTGCGCACCATCGAGGCCGGGAAACTTCGGCCACATGCCCTGGACGAGTCCGACGCGGCTTTCCGAAGGTCCGCCCGCCTGCTTTTCGTACATCCAGTAATTGCGCATGACCGTCGCAACGTAGCCGCGCGTTTCCCAGTAAGGGATAGATTCCATCCAGAGAAGGGGATCGCCCTTGTCGCGCACTTCCACGTTCCAGCGCCCGATGGGCATCGGCCCCGCATTGTAGGCAGCGATTACCTTGGGCAGCAGGCCCTGGGTTTCCGGCCGGGCTTTCAGCTGGGAGAGATAGGTCTGGCCGAACGCGAGGTTCACGTCGGGAAGGTCCAACTGCTTTTCACGCCCAATCATCAGGGGATCGATCTTCGTCAGATCGCGCGCCGTGCCGGGAAGAACCTGCATCAGGCCCTTCGCGCCTGCCGGGCTCGTGACCGCGGTGCGGAAGTTCGATTCCTGCAGGGAGTGCGCGAAAAGAAGTGCCGGATCGACCTTCCACCCGTTTGCCGGGGTCCACTTCGGCGCGGGGAAGCGAGCAGCTTCATCCGCACGGGCGCCGGCTGGTGCGTTGTAGGCCATCCACAGCTGGGTGGAGGGCAGGCCAAGATCACGAGCAAGGCGGGAAAGCGGTGCATATTGGCCGGGCGCACCGATGCGGGCCTGATAGCGCAAGACTTCGTCAGCGAGGCCATCTTCGCCGATTTCCGCCAACTGGACGGCAAGGCGCACGTTGTTGACCGTGCGCAGTTGCTGCCAGTCCTGATCCGAGAAATCCGGCGCGGCGGCGGGCACTGCTTCGCGCAGCCCGAGCGCCTCTGCAGCCATCATGCCGTACAGCGAATCCCGGTTCCGGGCGGCCGCGCGTAGTGAGGCTGATACCTTTTCAGGCTTGCGACACCGCAGCCAGGCACGGCTTGCCCAATAATTTGCTGCGGCCGCAAGCTCCGGGTTCGAAGCCATGCCTGCGGCACGTTCAAACGTTTCGCCCGCCGCCATGCAATCGTCCATGCGCCAGGCGGCAAGCCCTGCGGTCCACAGTGCTTCGGGAACCCAGGCGCCGCTGCCCGATTCGAACGCCGAGAGCGAAATCAGCCGAGCATTTGCATCGTCGTTTTCGATGTAGAAGGCCCAGCCCACCTTCTGGCGCCATTCGGCGCGCGCTTCGTTCGACAGCGTGGCATCCACCCCGTCGAGCAGCAGGCGAGCGCCCAGCGGGTCATCATTCTTGATGCGGTCGGTAATTGCCGCTGCGATGCTGTCAGGCATCGTGCCGTCGGCAATCGAGCGCGGCTTCAGCCGCTTGGACAGCGTCGGCACGTTGAACATGGCCTGCGTGGCAGGGGGCGTGATGGGCAGCGCAGTTGCGCCCCGCTTGAGCGCCAGGCGGCCGATCTGGTCCGACCACGGCATGTCCGGCGCCTGCGACAGCAGGTCGGTCAACGGCTGAAGCTCTGCCTTGGGCGAATTTGCGGCGAGGTAATACTGCGCCTTGGCCACGGCATGAAGCGGACCATCAGCACGCTGGGCAAGCATCTGCTGCACAGCGTTCCAGTCTTCCCGCTCGATCGCGCCAAACAGGCTCTTATAATAAGTGCGATCGTCCTGGCTGAGCAAAGTGGGAACAGCCGTGCGATCGGCGCGGCTGCGGAAGTAGTCGACCGCCGCGCTGTTGGCCTGTGCGGGTATCGCTGCGGCGAGCGAAATGCATGTGGCCAAGGCCGCAAGGCCCGCCCGGGATTGTCGTCCCTTGATCACGCTTCTTGGTTCCCCGTCCATTCCAGCCAGCGGTTCCATAGACTTGCCTTGAAGGCCGGGCGCGCGAGCAGCGCATCCAAGTCGTATGTCGCCATTGCAGGCGTGCTGCCCCCTTCATGGTTAAACGACGGTAAATTCGAAAGACTATGCGGCGAATCGTTGTCGATCAGCGCCGAGACGAGGGATCTGCCGAGCACAAGAAGTCGCTGCGGCCTTACGAGCGCGATGTGATGTTGCAGGACGTCGCCAAGCCGACGCGCCTTCCAATCGGCCCAATCGGGAGCTGTGATTCGCGCCGGTAGTACCGAGGCTAGGTAGGTTTTACTCCGATCTGTGCCGATTGCCCCAAGCATCGCATCGATCAATTTGCCTCCACGGCCGGAAAGAAGCGTATCCGAATCTTCGGCCTCCGGCATGGCAATCAGCACCATCAGCGCCGCCCCGGTAGGGCCGGAAGGGGAAACACGTTGCAACCCGGCCGGAGCGAGCGAGGGCTCTTCCAGCCACCACGGTGCAAATGCTTCCAGCACGGCGGGCCAGCTATCGCGAGCTCCACCTGCCAGCGGGATCGCCGCTACGGATTGTTCTGGTTCGGTTTTGGTCCGGGCATGGGCCATCCTGCCGTCAGCTGGCGTCGGGGCGGCAGCTGCAAGCCAATCCTGCGGCGTATCGACGAAGGCGAAGTCGAGCCCAGCATCACGCCACCAGTCCAGCGCGCCGCTGATCGCTTCGCCCAGCCAGGCGCCATCGGAGTCCGTCGCGCCGCTCACCTGTCTCTATGTCCAGTCACGAAGGCGGTATTGACCTTGCTCGCCGCAGCTTTCAAGGCAGGGGAATAATTCAATCGAGCGTTTAAGCGGAGCCTGGGGAATGAGTGAACGGGAATCGATGCCGTACGACGTCGTGATCGTCGGGGGCGGTCCGGCCGGTCTGGCGGCTTCCATCCGCCTCAAGCAGGTCAACCCCGATATCTCGGTCTGCCTTCTCGAGAAGGGGTCCGAGGTCGGCGCGCACATCCTGTCTGGCGCAGTCGTCGATCCGAAGGCGCTGGACGAACTGTTGCCGGAATGGCGCTCGATGGACTGCCCGATGGCCGAAACGCCGGTGACCGACAATTGGCACTGGGTGTTGAGCCGCAAGGGCAAGATGAGCATCCCGCACTGGCCGATGCCGCCCTTCATGTCGAACCACGGCAACTATACCGGCTCGCTGGGCAGCCTGTGTCGCTGGCTGGCTGAACAGGCAATGGAGCTGGGGGTCGAGATCTTCCCGGGGTTCCCTGCCGCTGAAGTGCTGTTCGACGAAAATGGCGCCGTCATGGGCGTGGCCACGGGCGACATGGGCATCGGCAAGGATGGCGAAAAGAAGCCGGACTACCAGCCGGGAATGGAGCTCCACGCCAAGTACACGCTGTTCGCCGAAGGCGCGCGCGGGCACCTGACCAAGCGACTGAAGGCGCACTTCGATCTGGAGCGCGATTGCCAGCCGCAGGTCTATGGCATCGGCATCAAGGAACTGTGGGACATCGATCCCGAAAAGCACGTTCCAGGCCGCGTGATCCACACGCAGGGCTGGCCGCTGTCGGAAAGCAACACCTGGGGCGGCGGGTTTCTTTACCACCAGGCCAACAACCAGGTTGCCTTGGGCTTCGTGACGGCGCTCGATTACGCCAACCCCTACGTCTACCCGTTCGAGGAATTCCAGCGCTGGAAGCAGCACCCGGAAATCCGCAAGATTCTCGAAGGCGGTCGCCGGGTTTCCTATGGCGCGCGCGCGATCAACGAAGGCGGCTGGCAGTCCGTGCCGCGCCTGTCCTTCCCGGGCGGTGCGCTGATCGGGTGCTCGGCAGGCTTCGTCAATGTGCCGCGAATCAAGGGCAGCCACACCGCGATGAAGAGCGGGATGCTCGCCGCCGAGGCGATCAATGCCGCCATCGCCGCAGGCCGTGAAAAGGACGACATGGTGGAATACGACACCGCCGTCCGGGAAAGCTGGATCGCAACCGAGCTCAAGAAGGTGCAGAACGCACAGCCGCTGATCGCCAAGTTCGGCGGCGAACTCGGCACCGTGCTCGCCGGCGCGGACATGTGGCTACGCCAGCTGTTCAAATTCGGTATCGCCAAGCCGCTAAAGCACCACCGCGATAGCGAGGCGACGCAGCGGGCCGATCTGTTCAAGCCGATCCAGTATCCCAAGCCCGATGGCGTGATCAGCTTCGACCGGCTGTCGAGCGTGTTTCTTTCGGGCACCAATCACGAGGAAGACCAGCCGAGCCACCTAAAGCTGAAGGATCCGACCATCCCGACGCGGGTCAACCTTCCGATCTATGCCGGTCCGGAACAGCGCTACTGCCCGGCAGGCGTGTACGAGTATGTCGGCGTCGAGGAAGGCGCTCCGCGGCTGCAGATCAACGCGCAGAACTGCGTGCACTGCAAGACCTGCGACATCAAGGACATGACCCAGAACATCGAATGGGTCACGCCTGAGGGCGGCGGCGGCCCGAACTATCCGAACATGTGATCGGTAACGCAATCGATCGCGCGGTTCGAAATGCGAGGCGCCGGGGGCTTGCTCCGGCGCCTCGTTTGGTTTCAGAGCATCGGCATGGCCCATACCGAAACCGCTTACGCCAAGATCAACTTAGCGCTGCACGTCCGCAGAAGGCGTGACGATGGCTACCACGAGCTTGAGACCTTGTTCGCCTTCGTCGATGCGGGCGACCGCCTGACCGCCCAGGCTTGTGGGCAGGACCGCTTGCATGTTGTCGGGGAATTTGCCGGAACGCTCGACAACCCGTTCGACAACATCGTGGCGAAGGCGCTTGGTGCCTTGCCTCGCGGGAGCGGCTGGCACGTGACGCTCGACAAGCGGCTGCCGGTTGCCGCCGGGTTGGGCGGGGGCTCGGCCGATGCGGGAGCCGTGTTCCGGATGGTGCGGGACGAATATGGCTTGCCCGAAGACTGGCATGCCCGTGCAGCGCGGCTTGGCGCGGATGTTCCTGCCTGCGTCGAAAGCAGGACCTGCATCGGGCGGGGCACGGGCACGGAACTGGAACCTGTCGCGAACGACCTCTCAGGATCGCCCGTGTTGCTCGTCAATCCGCGCATCCCGCTCTCGACGGGCCCTGTGTTCAAGGGGTGGGATGGTGTCGATCGTGGCCCTATGCCCGAGGGCAGCGTTCGCGAGATCGCAAGCGGAGGACGCAATGATCTCGAGGCTTCGGCGCTCGCGCTCGTCCCGCAGATTGCGGACGTCTTGTCCGGCTTGTCCGCGAGCGGCGCGTGGCTCGCGCGGATGAGCGGTTCCGGAGCGACCTGTTTCGCGCTCTACGACACTGCAGAGCAACGGGACGCGGCACAGAGCGCCCTGCCGACCGGATGGTGGAGCCTTGCAGGAGCGCTGCGCTGATGGAGCACGAAGCCTTCCGGATCGTCGGAACGCCACGTTTTGGCGGCATCCTCGTCGTGTCCGATCACGCGTCCAACCGCGTTCCCGACGATATCGACCTCGGCATCGCGCCTTCCCTGCTGGAGCAGCACGTTGCTATCGACATCGGTGTCGGCGCAATCGGCGAGATCATGGCAGGCAATCCCGGGATCTCCGCGTTCCAGGGCAATGTCAGCCGGCTTGTGTGCGACTTCAATCGCGACGAACACCTTCCGAGCGTGGTTCCGATCGCCAGCGATGGCCATGCCATTCCCGGCAATGCGCTCGATCACGCCGGCCATGAAGCGCGGCTCGCCCGCTTTTTCAGGCCCTATCACGCTGCACTGGCAGCGACGATCGAGGCAGCGCCGCCCGCGCTGATCCTTTCGCTGCACAGCTTCACGCCGCAGCTTGCCAGCAGCGACGAACCGCGGCCGTGGCATGTCGGCATACTCTATAACGAGGACGATCGCGCCGCCCGCCGGGCAATTCCGCTGTTGGAGGCAGAGGGCCTGAATGTCGGCGATCAGCAGCCGTATTCCGGTCGCCTGCTGAACGCGACCATGAACCGCCACGCCGAGGCCGATGGACGGCCCTATCTTGGCATCGAGATCCGGCAGGATCTCATTGCCGATCCTTCGGCACAGCGGGCGTGGGCCGATCGTCTGGTTCGCATCGCGAACCTCATCGCGATCGCTCTCGAGGGGTGACGAGGGGGACAATCGTCACAAAATTAACTTTCGACGGGTGACGTTTGCTGCGTTAGGGGAAGCGAAGGTCGCAAAAAGCAAACAACGCACTGAAAGCCGGAGCCCTTCGCATGCCCCCTTATCGTTCCCGAACCACCACCCATGGCCGCAACATGGCCGGCGCGCGGGGCCTCTGGCGCGCAACGGGCATGAAGGACAGCGACTTCGGCAAGCCGATCATTGCGGTGGTCAATTCGTTCACCCAGTTCGTTCCGGGCCACGTCCACCTCAAGGACCTTGGCCAGATGGTTGCGCGCGAGATCGAGGCAGCGGGCGGTGTTGCCAAGGAATTCAACACCATTGCGGTCGATGACGGGATCGCAATGGGGCACGACGGTATGCTCTATTCGCTGCCGAGCCGCGACCTGATTGCCGACAGCGTCGAATACATGGTCAACGCGCACTGTGCCGACGCCATGGTCTGCATCTCCAACTGCGACAAGATCACGCCCGGCATGCTGATGGCTGCGCTGCGGATCAATATTCCGGTGGTGTTCGTGTCCGGCGGCCCGATGGAAGCGGGCAAGGTCGTCCTGCGCGGCAAGGAAGTCGCGCTCGACCTGGTCGATGCCATGGTTGCCGCCGCCGACGAAGCATACACCGATGAAGAAGTGCAGACGATCGAGCGTTCGGCCTGCCCGACCTGCGGTTCGTGCTCGGGCATGTTCACTGCAAATTCGATGAACTGCCTGACTGAAGCACTCGGTCTTTCGCTGCCTGGCAATGGCTCGACGCTTGCCACCCATGCAGATCGCAAGCGCCTGTTCCTGGAAGCTGGGCGGCTGGCTGTCGATCTGTGCAAGCGCTATTACGAGCAGGACGACGAAAGCGTCCTGCCGCGCGCCATCGCCAGCTTCGAGGCGTTCGAGAACGCAATGAGCCTCGACATCGCCATGGGCGGGTCGACCAATACCGTGCTTCACCTGCTCGCAGCGGCGCACGAGGCAGGGGTCGATTTCACGATGGCTGATATCGACCGGTTGAGCCGCAAGGTGCCGTGCCTTTCTAAGGTTGCCCCGGCCAAGGCCGACGTCCACATGGAGGATGTGCACCGCGCCGGCGGGATCATGGCGATCCTCGGCGAACTCGACCGCGCCGGACTGCTCAATACCGACCTTCCGACGGTGCACAGCCGCACGCTGGGCGATGCGCTCAATCAGTGGGACGTTACCCGCACAAACTCCGCCTCCGTCCAAGAATTTTTCCGCGCCGCGCCGGGTGGCGTGCCGACGCAAGTCGCGTTCAGCCAGGATCGCCGCTGGAAGGAGCTCGATGTCGACCGCGAGAACGGCGTGATCCGTTCGGCAGAGCATGCTTTCTCGAAGGACGGCGGCCTCGCGGTGTTGACCGGCAACATCGCGCTCGATGGCTGCATCGTGAAGACTGCCGGCGTCGACGAAAAAATCCTAAAGTTCACGGGCCCTGCCAAGGTATTCGAAAGTCAGGACGCCGCAGTTACCGCCATCCTCACCGGACAGGTGGTTGCAGGAGACGTCGTGGTGATCCGCTATGAAGGGCCCAGGGGCGGCCCTGGCATGCAGGAGATGCTCTACCCGACGAGCTATCTCAAGTCGAAAGGCTTGGGCGCGGCGTGTGCGTTGCTGACCGACGGGCGCTTCTCGGGCGGCACCTCGGGCCTGTCGATCGGTCACGTCTCTCCCGAAGCAGCGGAAGGCGGGGCAATCGGCCTCGTCGAAAACGGTGATGTGATCGCCATCGACATTCCGGGTCGCTCCATCGTGCTCCAGGTGTCCGAGGATGAGCTCGCTCGCCGTCGCGCAGCGCAGGATGCCAAAGGCTGGAAGCCGGTCAAGGAACGGTCGCGCAAGGTCTCGACCGCGCTCAAGGCCTATGCTGCCATGACGACCAGCGCGGCCCGCGGCGCGGTGCGCGATCTCTCGCAGCTCGATGCGAAGAACTGAGGCACTTCTTCCGTTGCTCGCCCTCGCTGCCTGCGGGCGCGGGGGTGAGGCGGGGCCACCCTTGCGCCACATCGATTGCGCACTGGCCGGCGCAAGCGACTTTACGCTCGACTGCACGGTCGAAGAAACGCAGCAGAACGGCCGGACGGTGCTCGTCGTTGCCGCCCCCGACGGGATGTTCCGCCGGTTTGAAAAGGTTGCAGACGGGCGTGGTGTGATCGCCGCCGATGGCGTCGAGGAATCGATGGCCCACTGGGTAAGTGATCGCGTGCTTGAAGTCAGCGTCGGACAGGATCGATATCGCTTCCCCGCCACTCTCAAGCCGGATACCGGTCCATCCGATGACGCAACCCCGTGACGTAACGCTGTCTCAGATCCTCACTGTCGCACAAATGCGTGCGGCGGAAGACGAACTGGTGGCGGGCGGGCTGTCTGTAGAAGCACTCATTGAAGTGGCGGGACGTGGCGCGGGCGAATATGTTCGCCGTCTTGCCGCAGGGAGATCCGTCACCGTCCTTTGTGGCCCTGGCAACAACGGAGGCGATGGCTACGTCATTGCGCGCCATTTGATGGAGCACGGCAATCCGGTGACGGTTGTGGCGGCGCGAGAGCCTGCGACAGCCGCTGCGATCAATGCGCGACACTTGTTTGAGGGTAACGTAACGGACGGCCATGTCATTGTTTCGGGTGATGTTTTTGTCGACTGCCTGTTCGGAAGCGGCCTGACCCGGGCCTTGCCGGAAGACCTCCTGGCCTTGGTCAAGGGATTGTCCGCCGCTCACCACCTGACCGTAGCGGTGGACTTGCCGAGTGGAATCGAAAGCGACAGCGGTGCGCCGCTCAACCACGATCTGCCTCAGAACGATGTGACGATTGCACTTGGCGCCTGGAAGCAGGCCCACTGGACCATGCCCGCTTGCGCCAATATGGGCGTGCTCCGCCTCGTTGATATCGGCATTACGTTGCGACAGGACGCTCCCTGCCTTTTGCACCGCCCACGGTTTCAAGCGCCAGCGCCTGACGCGCACAAGTACCGTCGCGGACTGCTCGGTATCGTTTCTGGAGCTATGCCGGGGGCGTCGATATTGTCTGCAACGGCCGCGCTCAGGGTCGGGGCAGGGTACGTCAAGCTGCTGCATCCTGATTCACGGCTCGCGGCGTGTGTAGCGCCCTTGCCAGAACTGGTGACGACGGCGGGTGCCATCGACGATCTGGTTTCAGATCCGCGCCTGGCTGCGCTGCTGCTGGGGCCTGGCCTCGGGCGGGACGACACGGCGCGCCGCCATCTGGAGACCGTCGTCACGCGCGGCGTCCCCACCGTCCTTGACGCAGACGCACTGATGCTGCTTGCTCAAGACATTCCTTTGAAAGCCCCCACAATCCTGACACCTCATGAAGGCGAAATGGCAGCGCTCGAACGCGCGTTCCTGCTGCCTGCTAATGGCACCCGGCTCCACCGCGCCAAAGCTCTGGCGAAGCAAGCGCGCGCGACGGTGGTGCTGAAGGGGCCGGACAGTATCGTTGTCGATGCCTCGGGTCGCGTGGTCGTCGCCCCACGAGCTTCGAGCTGGCTCTCTTCCGCCGGGACGGGGGATGTGATTGCCGGCCTGATTGCAAGCCGGCTTGCCGTTCATGGCGAAACGCTGCGGGCGGCCTGCGAGGGGGTTTGGCTTCATGGCGAAGCTGCGCGGCTGTGTGGCCCGGCCTTTACCTCGAATGAGCTTGCTCAGGCAGCGGGACGTGCTCTTGCCGGAGCGCTCGCATGAGCGGCAGCCGGATCATCCGCATTGCCGCAAAGGGCGAGGGGCAGACTGCAGATGGGCGGTACGTCGCGCTTGCGGCTCCGGGTGACGTCGTTGAGACCGACGGAACGCTGACACGAGGGCCCGATCATGTCGATCCACCCTGCCGCCACTTTCCGGCCTGCGGTGGTTGCCAGTTGCAGCACTTGTCGGACCGTGCGCTCGAGGAATACGTGTTCGGTCGCGTCGAAGGGGCGGCGCTGGGGCAGGGGATCGACCCACCTCCAGCTGAACCTGCCCATCTGTCGCCGGCCAACTCTCGCCGGCGCGCGACACTTCACGCGCAGGCCATCGGCAAGCGCGTCGTTCTCGGCTTTCGCGAGCAGGGAAGCCACAAGATCGTCGACATGCGCGAATGCCATGTTCTCGCGCCCGAACTGTTCGCAGTGGTGGCGCCGATCCGGCGACTGCTGGAAGGCTGGGGCGAGCGCAAGTTGGTCGTCGACGTCGAAATGACCCTCGCTGACCAAGGCGTCGCGCTTGGGCTGAATGGTCTGAGCGCTGACAATCTTGCGCGAACCGAAGCACTGCTCGACTTTGCCCGGGATCATGATCTGGCCCGCCTCACGCTCGATAGCGGCTTCGGGCCGGAATCAACGTGGGAGCCGGATCCGGTCACCGTGACGCTCGGCGAAACGCCGGTGAGCCTTCCGCCCGGGGCCTTCCTTCAAGCCACGCGCGATGGGGAAGCTGCATTGACTGCCGCGGCGCGCGAGTGGCTCGCGGGTAGCGCGACGATTGCGGATCTGTTTGCGGGGCTCGGCACCTTCGCCTTTGCGTTGGCCGAAGGGCAGACAAAGGTTCTCGCGGTCGAGGCGGCGCGCGATGCTCATCTGGCCTGCCAGGCGGCCGCCCGCGCAAATGGGCGGCAGGTCCATGCGCTGCACCGCGACCTGTTCCGCAATCCGTTGCGAACCGACGAGCTTGATCGCTTTGCCGGGGTCGTGCTCGATCCACCGCGGGCAGGAGCCAAGGAGCAGGTCGGTCAGATCGCCGCCAGCAAGGTGCCAAGGGTTGTTTACGTCAGCTGCAATCCGGCAAGCTGGGCAAAGGACGCCGCGAGCCTCATAGCTGGAGGTTATCGGCTCGCGGCCCTGCGTGCGGTCGGACAGTTCCGGTGGACCACGCACGTCGAACTGGCCAGCCTGTTCGTTCGCGCCGGCTGAGGACCGCCGGACTCAGGTCCGGCAGTCCTCGCTATCCGCTCCAATTTCTGCAGATGCGTGCTCAGAACACCGCTAGCGCGGCGTGCAGAGTGAGCGCCATCAGCGCCAGGCTGGAGAGCGCGAACAACAGGAAGCGGATGCCGACCTTGTTGACGGTCGACTGCCAGATCGAATGAACGATGCGCAGGGCAACATAGACCCACGCAATCGTTGTGTTCAGGCCATCGCCCTGCCCGATCATCGCCAGTACGATGCACACCGCATAGAACACCGTCGGTGCTTCATGCAGGTGATTGTAATTGTGGGCCTTCCACTGGATCTCGCGCGGGATCAGCGATTCCAGCATGGCCCCTGTCCATCCCTGATCTGCGCCGGGTTCGGTCGGCTTTGGCAATTTGGAGATTGCCGGGATGCGCGTGGCATACATCCAGATCCACATGATCATCGTCCACGCCGCCAGTGCGACGACTGGTTTAAGGATGGTCATTCCAATCATTGTCATTCTCCCCCTTCTTCAACCTTTGTCTCAGGTCAGCGTAATCGCGACTGCCCGTATGGCAAGAGTTGCCAGCGCCAGCGTCGAGGCCATGAACAACGCGAAGCGGATCGGCACCCGGTTGACGAGCGCCTGCCACAAGGAATGGACGATCCGGATTCCGACATACGTCCATGCGAGCGCCACATCCACGGCACTCGCCCCGGTCAGCGCAAGGATCGCCGAAACCGCATAGAACAACGTAGGTTGCTCCATTAAATGGCTGTAATTATGCGATTTCCAATTTATTGCGTCGGGGAGAACGCCTTCGAGATCCTGCCCCCGGCCACCAGGCTTTGCATTGGCCAGGCCACCGAGCTTCGCAAGCGCGGGAAGGCGGGCGAGGGCCATCCATACCAGCATGACCAGCGACCACAGGACGAGCACGCTTGCCGGCGCGAGCATCTCTTTCTGCATATCTTCCTTCCCGTCTTTTGCCCGGGAGAGTGCGGAACGCTCAGAAAGTTGTCAAATGCTGCGGGTCAGTCTCCCGATCTGGAAATATCCCAAAGGACCGCGGCGTGTCGTGGCAGTGAAGGGGCCGTCCTCGCAGACCGCGGCTAGTGCAGCTCCAAGATCGGTGCGAGGGGTGACATGGAAATTCTTCAGCCAAGCGCGCAAGCCAGCGCGGAGCGGCGCGGGAAGGCCATCGCAATCGCCGAAATCGACGACATGCAGCGAACCTCCCGGCGCAAGCAGCGACGCCGCATGATGGATCGCTTCCCGCCACACGGGGATCATCGACAAGGTGTAGGAAATGACCACCCGGTCGAACTGGTCTCGGCCGAACAGCGCTTGTGCATCGATGCTCGTGGCGTCAGCCAAGGCGAGCACGGCAGTCTTGCCAACCCGCTCTCGCGCTACCGAAAGCATTTCGCTCGAGATATCGATGCCGTGCAGCTCCGCCCTTGGCCAGCGCCGGCCGATCAGGGCGAGGTTGCGGCCAGTCCCGCACCCCATTTCCAGCACCGAGGTTCCTGGCACCGCGTCAAGCTCTGCCACGAGGCTGTCGCGCCCGAACAGGTAGTATTTCCGCGTGACGTCATAGATGTGCTTCTGTCGGCGGTAGACCGCGTCCATCAGGGCTCCATGTCCTGTGCTCGGCGTTGCGACGCTTGCCATCACTTCAACTCGTAGAGATGGACGCCGCCATAGATCGATGAGCGATCGCGGCGGGTGTAATCGAGGCTGGCATCCGCGTGATATGTCCATCGTGACAGCAGCGCATCGTCCACGCGGCCCGGCAGCAGGCTCGGCTCGGCCGCGGTGCGGAACAGCACGCGAGCACCGCTGCTCGCGGTCCGGGTGATCTGGCGCCACAAGTCATCGAGCTGAGCGTCGGTCATCCAGTCCTGCGCATCGAGCAGCACATAGCGATCGAGAGATGCGTCGGCCTGGCTCGAGAGCCATTCAGTCATATTGGCGTGGAGCACTTCGACCCGATCGATACGGTTGCGGACCGTCTGCCAGTTTTCGGCTTGGAGGTAGGGTGGAAGTGGGCAATCGGGCGTGCGGCCATATCCACGCGAAAAAGCCTGCCATGCGAAGTAGTTGTCGCTGACTTCGAAGTCACAGGCGAGCTTGGCCAGGCGCCTGCGCAGCACCTCCGCCATGGGTTGATCGCCAGCAAGCGCATCGAACTGCGCAGGCGGGATGCCAAGGCCGAACAGCGAAGCCGGCTGCTCGGTCAGCCAGCGGACGAACTTTCGATCGAACACGGGGGCCATCTCGGCCTCGAACACGGCGCGCTGTTCCTCGACCGAATTCGCGGCGAGGATGCGCGACAGATCGATGCGATAAATCTTTGCAAGAAGGTGAGCTATCCCTATGAAGTTACCCAGCAAACCTCGCTTGTATATGTTCTTCCCGAAGGCATTGATGCGACGGCGCCCGGTCAGATCGCGACCTTCCCAGTAACGGCGCGTCGTTTCGTCGAGGTGTCGGGCGACGAAAGTCTTGTAGGCTTCGATATTCGCCTTGCTGTCTGCTTCTGCGAAGAAGCGGCGAAACAACGCATAATCGGGCAGATGGCGCGCCGATGCGAGCTTCAATTTGTTGAGCGCGACATGCGCCGTGTTGAGGTCGATGGCAGTGATCCTGTCCGGATCGGCGACGAGGTAGGACAGCACGTTGCATCCGCCGCTTGCGATGGCGACGACGCGGCTGTCAGGCCCAACCTGCAGCGCCTCCATGTCCACGGCCGGATCTTCCCAGATCTGGGCATAGACCAAGCCGCGAAACGCAAAGGTGAAAGCCTGGTCCAGAAGGCGCGTGCCCATGCCGACGCCCTTGCGCACGACGGCACTTTCAACCTTTTTCTGCGTTTCGGCGGCAAATTGGGGCGTGCTGATCTGCATAGGCGTGGCTCCGGTCTTGCACGAGCGTCGGGCGGGAACACCCTTCCGCCGCGCCGGCTACGACCGTCGCGTTGCGATATTGTGGCAAGTCTTCGTTTCAGTCAGACCCCACCAGCACTTGTGCAAAGGCGGCAGGATCGACGTTCCCGCCTGAAAGCACGACCACCGTACCGTGATCGTGCGGCACCTTTCCGGCCAAGATGGCGGCGAGCGCGGCGGCTCCACCCGGTTCGATGACCAGTCTCAGCCGTGCGAAGGCAAGGCGCTGTGCCCGGCGAACTTCGGCCTCGCTGACGGTCACGCCAACCATGCCATGCGCCGACATGACCGCGAAGTTGACGGGAAAAGTGTACGGCGTCTGCAAGGCATCGCATGTTGTGGGGGGAGGAGCGGAGCCGAGTGTGAGGATTCCACCGGCTGCAAGGCTGCGGGTGACGTCGTCCCACCCTTCGGGCTCGACTGGCACGACCTGCGCATCCGGGCACGCCAGTGCGAGACCGGATGCGAGTCCACCGCCCCCGCAAGGGCAAACGATGCGCGTCGGTGACCCCAGCCCGCGAGCGGCCATTTGGAGAGTAATCTCGATGCCTGCCGTGCCTTGTCCCTCGATGACCCATGGATCGCCGTAGGCGTGGACCAGAACCGCGCCCCGCTCATTGCAGAGATCGCGCGCAATGGCGTCCCGCGATTCGCGCATGCGATCGTAAAGCACGATGTCCGCTCCCAACGCGCGTGTCGCAGCAAGCTTCACCTCCGGTGCATTGGAGGGCATCACGATCGTGGCAGCAATTCCCAGCCTGGCCGCTGCCCATGCGACGCCTTGTGCGTGGTTTCCGCTCGATACGGCGATCACACCCCGGGCCCGCTCTCTCTCGCTCAGGTCCGAAAGACGGTGCCAGGCGCCGCGGATCTTGAAAGCGCCGACTGGCTGCAAGCTTTCGACCTTGCACAGCACCGATCCACCTGCTGGCAGATCAAGCTCTACCAAGGGAGTTTCAGGAAGGAGTTGGCCGATCTTTGCGTCTGCCCGAAGAACGCCCTCACGGGTCGGCTCGCGTTCTGGCAGCGGCAGTTGGTCTGTCGGTTCGTGGGGACTTGGGTTTGTCATGCCTTTAGCCTAAAGGCGCACGCCATGCCTGTCGCGCCCCGATGTGGATATGCGCGACCACCTTTCATGTTTCGACCAGGAGTTTCTCATGGCCAAGGTCCTCGTCATCGGCGCCGGCGGCGTCGGCTCGGTTGCCGTTCACAAGATGGCGATGAACCCGGACATCTTCAGCGAAATCGCGCTCGCCAGCCGCACCAAGTCAAAGTGCGACGCCATCGCTGTTTCTGTAAAGGAACGTACCGGACGCGACATCGCGACTTACCAGATCGACGCGGACGACGTCGCCGCGACCACCGCGCTGCTCAACGAAGTCAAGCCGGTGCTGGTCGTGAATCTGGCGCTGCCGTATCAGGACCTCCACATCATGGACGCCTGCCTTGCCGCTGGCGTCAACTACATGGACACCGCGAACTACGAGCCGATCGACGAGGCCAAGTTCGAATACAAGTGGCAGTGGGCCTATCAGGACAAGTTCAAGGAAGCTGGCCTGATGGCGCTGCTGGGTTCGGGGTTCGATCCCGGTGTGACCAGCGTGTTCGCCACTTGGCTGAAGAAGCACAAGCTCGATAAGATCCGCACGCTCGACATCCTCGATTGCAACGGCGGCGACCACGGCCAGCATTTCGCCACCAACTTCAACCCGGAAATCAACATTCGCGAAGTGACCGCGCCGGCGCGGCACTGGCTGAATGGCGAATGGGTGGAAACCCCGGCGCTGACGATCCGCCACCAGTTCGATTTCGAGGCGGTGGGCCCCAAGAACATGTACCTGATGTACCACGAGGAATTGGAAAGCCTCGCGCATCACTTGCCCGAGATCGAGCGCATCCGCTTCTGGATGACCTTCGGCGATGCCTATATCACGCACCTGACCGTGCTGCAGAACGTGGGCATGACCCGCATCGACCCTGTCATCTACGAGGGCAAGGAGATCATTCCGCTCCAGTTCCTCAAGGCCGTGCTTCCCGAACCGGCCTCGCTCGGCCCGACGACCAAGGGCAAGACCAACATCGGCGACATCGCCACCGGTCTGAAGGATGGCGAAGAAAAGACCTTCTACATCTACAACATCTGCGACCACGAGGATGCCTATCGCGAGACGGGCAACCAGGCGGTGAGCTACACCACCGGCGTCCCCGCGATGATCGGCGCGGCGCTGATGGTACAGGGCATTTGGAAGGGCGAGGGCGTGTTCAACATCGAACAGTTCGATCCCGATCCCTACATGGACATGCTCAACAAGCATGGCCTGCCTTGGCAGGTGAAGGAACTTGCCGGGCCGCTGGAGTTCTGATCCGATGGAAACGAGGGCCGGCGATCCGGGCGCGTTTGCGCAGTTCGACTTGTCGCGGGTGGATAGCCCGGCCTTCGTCGTCGACGTCCAGAAGCTCAGGTCAAATCTCAAGGTGCTGGCCGACATCCGTGACTCTGCCGGCATAAAGGTATTGGCCGCGCTCAAGGCCTTCAGCATGTGGCGCGTGGCGCCGGTCGTAGCTGAATACCTGGACGGGGTGTGTACGTCGGGCCTGTGGGAAGCGTTGCTCGCCGCAGAACACTACCAAGGTGAGATTGCGACCTATTGCGCAGCCTACAAGGCGGAGGATTTACCCGAGATCCTGCGCCTGTCCGATCACGTAATTTTCAATTCGCCCGGTCAACACGCCCGTTTCAGCCCGCAGATCGAGGCGGCGCGGGCGCGAGGTGAATCGTTTGATATCGCTCTGCGGATCAATCCGTTGCATGCGGAAGGCGAAGTTCCGCGTTACGATCCTTGTGCACCGCATTCGCGCTTGGGTTTCCCGGTCGATCAACTTCGAGATGAGCATCTGGAAGGAGTCACCGGCCTCCACTTTCATACGCTGTGCGAGCAGGACTTCGAACCGCTCGAGCGAACTTGGGAATCGCTGAGGCCGCGCATCGAGCGGTTCTTCCCCCAGCTGGAATGGCTGAATTTCGGTGGTGGGCATCATGTCACCCGCGCCGACTACCAGCGCGAAGACCTCATCGAGTTTCTGAAGAGGGTCAAGGAAGAGACGGGCTGTCAGATATATCTCGAACCCGGCGAGGCGGTGGCGCTCGATGCCGGGATACTTGTCGGCACCGTGCTTGACACGCACTGGAACGGGATGCCGCTCGCCATCACCGACATCTCGGCCACATGCCACATGCCCGACGTGATCGAGGCGCCCTATCGCCCGGCGATGCTCGGCGAACTGCCCATCGATGAATACGAGGACGGGCAGGGCGATGCGCCGGTGCGCCTCGGCGGACCCTCCTGCCTCGCAGGCGACGTGATCGGTGACTACCGCTTGCCTGTGCCTTGCGAGCCCGGTGCGCGCTTCGCCTTCCTCGACCAGGCGCACTACTCGATGGTCAAGACGACCACCTTCAACGGCGTCCCGCTGCCGTCGATCTGGCTCTGGGACAGTGAGACCGATGCGCTCGAGCGCGTTCGGAGCTTCTCCTATCAGGACTTCCGCGATCGGCTTTCCTGAGGCATCCTCCTGTCCGAGAACGATAAGGACAGGAGAGCAAGGATGCCGCAGGAACTGCTCGACGGACGCAGCAGCGATCCGGCGTTGATGGGCTGGATGAAAGGCAATCCACCGCCGCCTGAGCGCTGGATAGTGCCATCGAGGGCGGATCACATGCGCTTTCCGATGATCCGGTGGTCCTATTCGAACATGCGGCAATTCCTGCCCACCGTGCGCATCGCGGCTTCCGGGAAGGGGAGCCCGCTTCCGCGTGCAACGCGGGCGGATGTCGCTGACGTCTGCTTTGTCCCGACCGGACAGGCCGACCCGATCCGCTTCGAAGAGTCGCTCGTCGAGGGCTTCACCGACGGCATAATGGTCGTGCACCGCGGCGAGGTGGTTTTCGAGCGTTGGTTCGGTGTAACCGGCCCTGAAACCCGGCATATTGCTTTCTCGGTGACCAAGAGCTTTGTCGGCACGATCGCAAGGCTGTTGATCGACGAAGGGCGGCTCGATCCTTCGAACTCGGTGTCCTCGATCCTGCCGGAGCTTGCGTAAAGCGGCTATGGCGATGCCAGCGTGGCGCACGTGCTCGACATGACTACCGCGCTCGATTTTTCCGAGGATTATGGCGACCCGTCATCAGGCATAGGCGCCTACAGCGCTGCGCTCGGGCTGACGCCTCGGCCGGAAGGCTATGCCGGTCCTCGCGATCTTTGCAGTTTCCTTGCCGGCATACGCGGCGACGGCTCCGCTCATGGCGCGAAGTTCACTTATCGCACGATCAATACCGAGGTGCTGGCATGGATCATCGCCCGGGTGGAGGACAAGCCCTTCGCGACCGTGCTTTCCGAGCGGATTTGGCAACCGTGCGGCATGCTGGGCGACGCCGATCTGATCGTCGATGAGATCGGCACGCCTTTTGCCGGTGGAGGACTCAATCTGCGGCTCGAGGATCTTGCCAAGTTCGGCGAGGCGATCCGCACAGGAAAGCTGCCCCATGGAGCGATCGATGCGATCCGTGGCGGCGGTGATCCTGCGAAGTTCGACCCGGTTCGATATCCGCAGCTCGGTGGCTGGAGCTATGGAAGCCAGTGGTGGCATAGCCACAATCGTAATGGCGCGTTCAGTGCGCGCGGCATCCATGGACAGACCCTTTGGATCGATCCAGCGGCCGAAATGGTCGTCGCACGATTCGCCTCGCACCCGACGGCCGCGAACGGGGCGAACGATCCCTGGTCGCTGCCTGCTTGGGCTGCGCTTGCCGCGCACCTCAAACCCTGAGAAATCCGCGGCTCGGCGCTGCGGTGTTTCATTTTTGTGACCGAATTCTGAGTCGCCCTTTTTTTCACTTGATGTTCAGCGCGAGGGTCCTATTTAGCCCGCTCTCGCTGCCCCATGGGGACTTCCAAACCGCAAGGCAGCTTCGTTCAACAAGTCCGTTTGGGGGTCCCTTGAGTTGCACATCCATCCTGACGCACTGGCTGTAGCGCGCACCTTCGCGCCCGACCAACCCGCCATTCTCAACCGCCCGCATGCCGCGGCGCGGGCCGCGAAGTTCTTTGTCGAGAACTTCCCGGGCCGATCGCTCTATGCGGTAAAGGCGAATCCGTCGGCAGATCTGCTCAAGGTCCTGTGGGACGCAGGCGTGACGCATTATGACGTCGCGTCGATCGCCGAGGTGCGCCTTGTACGCGGCACGCTGCCGCAGGCAACGCTGTGCTTCATGCATCCGGTCAAGACGCCCAGCGCAATCCGTGAAGCCTATGGCGTGCACGGCGTGCGCGTTTTCAGCCTGGATTCGCTTGAAGAGCTTGAGAAGATCACAGCGGCGACGACTGAAGCGAACGATGGCGTCCCGCCCGAGGATCTGACGCTGTGCGTGCGTCTGCGCGTTTCGTCGGAGTATTCCGAGCTCAGCCTTGCCAGCAAGTTCGGTTGCGACCTGACGCAAGCCGCCGAATTGCTTCAGGCCACGCGACAGGTGGCGGACTCGCTGGGCATCTGCTTCCACGTCGGCAGCCAGGCGATGACGCCGCATGCCTATGTGCAGGCTCTTGAACGCGTTCGCGCCGCGATCGTCGATGCCTCGGTCACCGTCGACATCATCGACGTCGGCGGTGGGTTCCCGTCGATCTATCCGGGCATGGAGCCGCCGCCACTCGAAGATTACTTCGGCGTGATCGACCGCACCTACGAATCGCTGCCGGTGTCCTATTCGGCAGAGCTGTGGTGCGAGCCGGGCCGCGCGCTGTGCGCCGAGTACAACTCGATGATTGTGCGCGTGGAAAAGCGCCGCGGTGAAGAGCTGTACATCAACGACGGCGCTTATGGCGCGCTGTTCGATGCGGCGCACGTCGGCTGGCGCTTCCCGGTCCGTCTGCTGCGCGATGGCACGTCCGACGAAGTCGAAGGGTTCTCGTTCTGGGGCCCGACCTGCGACGACATGGACCATATGGATGGCCCGTTCGAACTGCCGTCCGACATCAAGTCGGGCGACTACATCGAGATCGGCATGCTCGGCGCCTATGGCGCTGCAATGAAGACCGCGTTCAACGGCTTCGATGCAACGCAGGTCTACACCGTGTCGGACGAGCCGATGGCCAGCCAGTATCGTGGCGACCGCCGCGATCCTCGCGTATCGGACAATGTTGTCTCGCTGCGCTGAGCGAGGCTGCTGAGAATAAGATCGAAGGCCCGGCCAAAAGGTCGGGCCTTTTTCGTTGTCGAGCAGCTTGATCGTGGGGGCAGGGCGGCCAGCGTGTCGCTCCATGAAAAAGGGCCCCTCCGTCAGGAGAGGCCCTTTAGAAATCGCTTGGGATCAGTGGCTCAGGCAGCCTTCTTCATTTCCAGTTCGAGCCGCTCCCAAATTTCGAGCAGCGCCTTTGTCAGTTCGATCATCATCGATTCGGTGTGCTGCGGTCCCGGCGTGAAACGCAGGCGCTCGGTCCCGCGCGGCACCGTCGGGAAATTGATAGGCTGAACGTAGACGCCATATTCCGCGAGCAGGATGTCACTGACCTTCTTGGCGCGCACCGGATCTCCGACCATCAGCGGGACGATGTGCGTCGTCGATGGCATCACCGGCAGACCTGCGTCACGGAACAGCTCCTTGAGACGCGCTGCGGCAGCCTGCTGGCCTTCGCGCTCGACGCTCGACGCCTTGAGGTGACGGACGCTCGCAAGGACGCCTGCGACGAGCACAGGCGACAGCGAGGTGGTGAAGATGAAGCCCGGCGCATAGGAGCGGATTACGTCAATAATGCGGGTGTCGGCTGCGATGTAGCCGCCCATCACGCCGAATGCCTTGCCAAGCGTCCCTTCGATGATGTCGATGCGGTGCGCGGCTTCGTCGCGGTCGGTAATGCCCCCACCGCGCGGACCATACATGCCCACGGCATGAACCTCATCGATGTAGGTCAGCGCGTTGTACTTTTCGGCAAGGTCGCAGATCGCGTGGATCGGGGCGACGTCGCCGTCCATCGAATAGACGCTCTCGAAAGCGATGAGCTTGGGCAGCGCAGGATCGGTTTCGGCCAGCAGCTGCTCGAGGTGTTCGACATCGTTGTGCCGGAACACGCGCTTTTCGGCACCCGAATTGCGGATCCCCGCAATCATCGAGGCATGGTTCAGCTCGTCCGAAAAGATCACGCAGCCCGGCAGAATCTTGGCGAGCGTCGAGAGCGTGGCGTCGTTTGACACATAGCCCGAAGTGAACAGCAACGCGCCGTCCTTGCCATGCAGGTCGGCCAGCTCCTGTTCGAGCTGGATATGGTAGTGCGTGTTGCCGCCGATGTTGCGCGTGCCGCCAGAGCCTGCGCCGACATCGTGCAGCGCCTCTTCCATGGCGGCAATCACCTTGGGGTGTTGGCCCATCGCGAGGTAGTCGTTCGAACACCACACGGTGATCGGCTTGGGACCGTTGTGGCCTGCAAAGCAGCGGGCGTTTGGATAGGCGCCCTTGTTTCGCAAAATGTCGATAAAGACGCGGTACCGGCCCTCGGAATGCAGACGCTCGATGGCGGAATCAAAAACCTGATCGTAATTCACCCCGCCGCTCCTCTGCTGCATGGAGACTGCTGTCTCCAAGGAAGGCACCTGATCCCTGAGGCCCTCCCTCGGCGTATGCCGGGGCTCTTACGCCTGTTGAAAACTCAATGCCAGCGTCATTTGAGGGAAGATTGTTCGGTTTCCTCGTTACTTTCCGATGAATCCTGCGAACCGTAGCGGAACGCCGAAGTGAAGCCGGGACCGCCCCTGCGCGTCTGAAGCCAAGAGACATCACCGCCGTAGACGATCGTTACGCCGGGCGCTGCGGTCGCCAGTTGTTCGAGCCCCTTGAGATGACCGATCACCGCATCGCGATCTTCGCCGCCCTGCCAGCTCGAAGCGAGTCGCGAACGGGGGCGTATCCAGCTGACGTTGCGCTGCATGGTCGCGGTATCGCCGACAAACAGGTATTCGCGGCCACTCGCAAGCTTCACGTAGATGAACTGCGAGCCCACCGAGTGGCCGGGCGCCGGGATGAAGACGATGCCGGGCGCGATTGCCTCTGCCTGGTCGGAGGACACAATCTGCGTCCCGCCGCTCGCCACGCCTGAGCGCATGCGTTCCATGACGTCGGCCTGACGGCGACTGACGGTGACCTTCGGAGCGAGGGAATCGAACGCATCGGATGCAATGAACGCCCCCACGAAATCCGGATGTTCGTGCGTGAACAAGATCCGCTTGGCATCGCGCATCCAACGATCGACGGCGCTCCTTGCGAGGTCGTCGAACTGGTCGAAGTTGACGTCAGCCGCCTGGGCCCGCGTCGGTCCGACGTCGATCACCGTGTCGCCCCCCGGGGTGACGAGGCGGTAGGCAACTTTCGCCACCGTGTGCGTCTGCAGACCACCGCCTGCCACAAGCAACGTTCCCGGCATGCGCCGCACCGCCAGTGGCGCGTACTCGATCGAAACTGGTCGTTGCCCGGGAAGCTGGTCGGCCAGCTTGCGTATAGCAGCAATGTCGATTGGCCTCGCCGGAACGCTTCCCGTCCGCGCGTCGAGCAGGAGCCAGTAATAAGGAACTGCCACGATTACGATGATCGCGATGAAAATCCGGGAGAACAATCCCACCTCGCCCGTCCTTCAGAAGATCGCGCTGCGCAAAAGCCGTTGCGCTTCGAGCGCCGGTTTCAGCCGCGCCAGTTCCGGTTCGTCGCGGGTGAACATGGCAATATCGTCGCCCTGCCTCTGCCACCCCTGGCCCTGGGTCAGGAAAGCGATCTGGCGAGCGATGCCGTCCGATCCGTCAATAAAGCGAACGTCGCTGCCGAATGCCTCACCCAGCTCCTCGGCGACGAGCGGGAAATGCGTGCATGCAAGGACAACGGTATCGATCCGATCGCCGCCGGGCATGGTGCGTAACGCGGCGGCGGCCCGTCGGTAGACATCCTTGTCGACATGTTCGCCGCGCAGCTTTCGCTCGGCTGCTGCGACCAGTTCGGGCGCGCCGTGCCGAAGCAGCACCTTGTCTGCCGCAAATTCTGCCTCCAGCCTGTCGACATAGCCTTGGCGGATGGTTGCTGCCGTGCCGAGCAGCCCGATCACGCCGGTTTGCGTCATCGCCGCTGCGGGCTTGATCGCGGGGACGGTGCCGACGATCGGAACTTCCAAAACTTCGCGCACAGAAGCGAGCGCGATTGTTGAGGCCGTGTTGCAGGCGATGCAGACCAGACGCGGGCGAAACCGCTCCGTCATCCTGCCTAGCAGGCCCGAAACCCGCGCTGCGATCTGCGCTTCGTTCTTGTCGCCATAGGGCAGGCCGGCGTTGTCGGCGACGTAGATCACCGGTGCATCGGGCAGCAGCGCGCGCACCTTGGCAAGGACGCTAAGCCCGCCGACACCCGAATCGAACAGCAGCAGCGGGGCAGTCGGATCGACGCCCGGCGGGGCGGCAACCGCCATTTCGGATGCAACTCGATCCATGATTCCTGCGCTCATCGCGTCGTTCTATCGGCACTGTCGGCAAAAAGGAAAGGCGCCCTCTCCCTTTTGTTGATCAGCGACGATATGAGGCCGGGGTGGAACAGGTTTTTGCTCTCGCTCTCGGCTACTTCCTCGGCTCTGTGCCGTTCGGCCTCATCCTCACCGGCCTTACCGGAGCAGGCGATCTTCGCGCCATCGGCTCGGGCAATATCGGCGCAACAAACGTGCTGCGTACCGGGCGCAAGGGCATTGCTGCGGCGACCTTGCTGCTCGACATGGGCAAGGGGCTTCTTGCCGTGGAACTGGCGCGCCGCTTCTGGCCCGGAGACGAGGCTTTGGCCGCGCTTGGCGCGGTGCTGGGGCATTGCTTCCCGCTATGGCTGAAGTTCAACGGCGGCAAGGGCGTTGCGACGACGATGGGCGTCTCCCTCGGCCTCGCATGGCCGATCGGGCTCGCCTATGCGGTCGTCTGGCTCGGGATGCTCGCCATCACGCGCATTTCCTCGGTGGGCGGGCTCAGCGCGGCGATCGCAGCGCCGATCGCCGCGGCAGTGTTGGGATACCAGGAGTATGCGCTGGTGCTTGCGGCGATCGCCCTGCTCGTCGTTTTCCTCCACCGCGCCAACATCGCCCGTCTGAGGGCAGGGACCGAGCCGAAGATCGGCGGCAGCAAGTCGGCCGATCGCGGATGAGCGGTGAGGGAGCGGTCTTGACGCGCGACGAAGCCTTCGCCCGCATCCGCCTGCTCCGCTCGCCCAACGTAGGCCCTGTCAGCTACGCCCAGCTGCTTCGCCGCTTCGGCACAGCGGCCGAAGCCCTTGCGGCATTGCCTGACCTGATCGGTCGCGGCGGTAAGCCCTATCAGCCGGCGGCCGTCACCAAGATTGAGGACGAGATTGCCGCGGTCCGCAGGCTCGGCGCGCGCTATCTGTTCCACGACATGCCGGGCTACCCCGCGGCGCTGTGCGAACTCGAAAGCCCGCCGCCGATCCTGACCGTGCGGGGCGATGGTGCCTTGTTGGATCGGCCCTCGGTTGCGATCGTCGGGGCCCGCAATGCCTCTGCCGGCGCCGTAAAGCTTGCCCGCCAGTTTGCGACCGCCCTTGCCGAGGCGGGCTATGCGGTGGTTTCCGGTCTTGCCCGCGGCATCGACAGCGCCGCCCATACCGGTGCCCTTGCCGGAATGGCGCAAGGGGGCGGAACGGTGGGCGTGATCGCGAGCGGGCTCGACATCACCTATCCGCCCGAGAACACGGCCTTGCAGGAAGAGGTGGCGACGCGTGGCCTGCTCATAGCCGAAATGCCGCCCGGCACCGAGCCGCTCGCTCGGCACTTCCCATGGCGCAACCGGATCATCGCGGGTTTGGCCACAGGTACGCTGGTGGTCGAAGCTGCACCGAAGTCGGGCTCGCTGATCACAGCGCGGCTCGCCGCCGAAGCTGGGCGGGAGGTCATGGCCATCCCCGGCTCGCCGCTCGACAGCCGTTCGCAGGGCTGCAACCAGTTGATCCGCGAAGGTGCGGTGCTTGTGCAGACGCCCGAAGACGTGGTGGAACTGCTGCTCGGCTTCACCGGCAAGCCACGCTCGACCTTCCGCGAAGAGGCATCCGTGCCGTTTGCCGAGGTCGAGGAGATCGAAAGCGCCGATATCGCCGGCCTCTTGAGTGCGGCCCCCGTCGCGGTGGACGAAGTCGTCCGGCAAAGCGGGGCAAGCGCTGGTGCGGTTCAGATGGCGCTGATCGAGCTGGAACTGGCTGGCCGGTTGGTTCGGCACGCGGGTGGCCGCGTATCGGTTTCGTGACTTGATGCGCATATCGAGGGGAGGCAGCATGGAAGCAGCGGCGGGGCAGACGCGACTGGCGCGCAGAATCTTCCGGGGTGCGGCGATCTGGGGCTTCATCGTCCTGCCGCCACTCTATCTCGTGCCGCTCCCCGTGTTGGGGGCTGAAACTTATCTCGGCTTCGTGGGATGCGCGCTCGTGTTCCAGGTTGTGTTCTGGATCATTGGCGGAAATCCGGTTCGCTACCGCGCGCTCATGCTCCCGGCGATTTTCGAGAAGCTGGTGTTTGGCGTGCCTGCACTTGCGCTGTTCGCGCAAGGTCGCGTGCTGCCGATTGTCGCCTTCTTTGCGTTAGTCGATCTGTTGCTTGCCATCCTGTTCGTAGTCGCCCGCCGGGTGACGCCGGCATTGCCGGGTATCCACGAGACGGGTTGACGGGAAGGGCTCACGGTCCCCACCCTCGCGCGTACGCATACGTGTAAGGGTTATAGTTTCATCGCCATGCAGCTTGTCATCGTTGAATCCCCGGCCAAGGCCAAGACCATCGAGAAGTATCTCGGCCCCGGTTTCCAGGTCCTCGCATCCTACGGTCATATCCGTGATCTTCCCGTCAAGGACGGCTCGGTCCGCCCGGACGAGGACTTCGCGATGGACTGGGAGCTTTATGGCGACAAGCAGGCCCGGGTGAAGGCGATCACCGATGCGGCCAAGCAGGCAGACCGCCTGATCCTCGCCACCGACCCCGATCGTGAGGGCGAGGCTATTTCTTGGCATGTCAAGGAGTTGCTCGGAAAACGTCGTGCGCTTCCGAAGGAGGTCGAGCGGGTCACGTTCAACGCGATCACCAAGCAGGCGGTGACCGATGCGATGAAGAAGCCGCGTGAGCTCGATCAGGATCTGATCGATGCTTACCTTGCACGGCGCGCGCTCGATTACCTGTTCGGCTTCACCCTTTCGCCCGTGCTGTGGCGCAAGCTGCCTGGCGCCAAGTCGGCCGGACGCGTGCAGTCGGTGGCGCTGCGCCTGATCGTCGAGCGCGAGCGAGAGATCGAGGCCTTCACCGCGCAGGAGTACTGGTCGGTCGTCGCCAAGATGGAGAAGGGAGGGACCGAGTTCCTCGCACGGCTTGTGAAGTTCGAGGGGCAAAAGCTGGAAAGGCTTTCGCTTGGTGAAGAAGGCATTGCCTTGCGCGCCAAGGCGGTGGTCGAAGCCGCGACGTTCCGAGTCGAGGATGTCGAGACCCGTCCGACCCGCCGCAATCCGTCGCCGCCGTTCACCACCTCGACTCTCCAGCAGGAGGCGGCGCGCAAGCTAGGTTTTTCTGCCAGCCACACCATGCGCGTGGCTCAGACGCTGTATGAAGCTGGCGCCATCACCTACATGCGAACCGACGGCGTGCAGATGGACCCGAGCGCGATCTCGGCCGCGCGCAAGGCGATCAGTGATCGCTATGACGGGCATTACCTCCCCGAAAAGCCACGTCATTACGAGACGAAGGCCAAAAATGCTCAGGAAGCACATGAAGCTATCCGCCCGACCGATTTCGGCAAGGACCGGCACGGTGCGGGAGACGAGGCACGGCTCTATGACCTGATCTACAAGCGCGCCATGGCGAGCCAGATGGCTTCGGCCAACCTCGAGCGGACCACCGTCACTTTGCGCGAAGGCACCGGCAAGCACGAACTGCGCGCCACCGGCCAGGTCGTCAAGTTTCCCGGCTTCCTCGCAGTCTACGAGGAAGGGCGTGACCAGAAGGCGGATGCTGATGACGACGAGAGCGGCCTGCTGCCTGCGATGGCCGCAGGTGACACACCGGCCAAACGCGGTGTCGACGCGAGCCAGCACTTCACGCAGCCGCCGCCACGCTATTCGGAAGCGAGTCTCGTCAAGCGACTTGAAGAGCTCGGCATCGGTCGCCCGTCGACCTACGCCGCGACGCTGCAGGTGCTCAAGGACCGGAACTATGTCCGCACCGAGAAGAACCGCTTCTTCGCCGAAGAGAGCGGGCGGCTGCTGACGGCCTTCCTCGAACGCTTCTTCGATCGCTACGTCGCCTACCAGTTCACCGCCGGGATGGAGGACGAACTGGACGACGTTTCGGGCGGGCGTGCCGCCTGGAAGAAGGTGCTCGAAGCGTTCTGGCGCGACTTCAAGCCGAAGTCCGACGAAGTGATGGAGAAGAAGCCGAGCGAGGTGACCGCCGAACTCGACACGTTCCTCGAAGACTATCTGTTCCCGCCCAAGGCCGACGGCAGCGATCCGCGCCTGTGCCCCAAGTGCCAGGAGGGGCGCCTTGCACTCCGTGGCGGAAAATATGGCGCTTTTGTCGCCTGTTCGAACTATCCGGAATGCAAGTTCACGCGCAAGTTTGCCCAGCCCGGCGGCGCCGAGGACGGGGGAGAAGACGCGGGCCTTGGCAAGGATCCGGAAAGCGGGCTTGAGGTCACGCGGCGCGCCGGGCGTTTTGGCCCTTACATCCAGCTTGGCGAAGGCAAGGAGGCCAAGCGCGCCTCCATTCCCAAGGACATCGGTGAACTGGACCTGGAATGGGCGCTGAAGCTTCTGTCGTTGCCGCGCGAGATTGGTCCGCATCCTGAAAGCGGAAAGCCGATCACCGCCAGCATCGGGCGTTACGGGCCTTACCTCGCCCATGATGGCAAGTATGCGCGGCTGAAATCGACCGCCGAGGTGTTCGAAACGGGCATGAATGCCGCCGTCGTCAAGCTGGCCGAGGCGGCGGCGGGCGGTCGCCCGGCCCGCGGCGCCGCAGCCGAGCCGCTCAAGCTTTTCGGCCCGCATCCTACCTCGGGCGGCGAAATCAAGCTGATGGCGGGGCGCTATGGGCCTTACGTGACCGATGGCACGACAAATGCAACCCTGCCGCGCGACAAGCAGCCCGAGATGCTCACCCCCGAGGAAGCGATTGCGCTGATCGACGCGCGCGCCGCCAAGGGACCTGCGAAGGGCAAGAAGAAGGCGCCCGCCAAGAAGGCTGTGGCCAAGGATGGCGCCGAAAAGAAGGCTGCGCCCAAGAAGAAGGCGTCTGCCAAGGCCAAGGCTCCGGCAAAGGCGAAGGGCAAGGAAGACTAGGCGCGGTAGAGCGCGGCGGGCGTCACGTTACGTCCGCCGGCGCCGCCACAATCCATACTGGTGGGTACCCATCCTGACGCTGGCGTAGCGCTCGTAGCCACGCTGCAGGAAATCGGTGACGATGGCCCGCGTCTCCCAGTTCGGCAGGTAGAAAGGCCACCATTCCGCCGTGACCACCACGTCGGGCCGCGTCATCATGATCCGTGCAACCTCCAGATTGGGGTCGACGTCGAGCGCCCTGGCTTCGGTCCAGGTGTTGAGATGGTTGGGGAAAGCGTAGCGGCTCGGCAGGCAGCTGTTGGCCATGCGGTAGAAGGCCGGCTCCCCGTCAAACACGAATGCGCAGCCGCCGCGAAGCTCTCCGTCAATCGCGGTAGCGATGGTTTCGGCCTGTTCGCGCGTGCCATGGCGGCGGATGTTGTCCGCGATCACCACGATGCAGGCGATCAGGCCGAAGCCCAGCATCGCGATCGACCAGCGGCGTCCGCGCACGCTCGCCAGCGACAAGGAAGGCGCCGCCAGCACGCAGAGCGGGACCAGAACCGGCGTTACGTAATGATCGTACCACGATCCGAACGCCAGGAACGCAGCGAAGGATAAGGCCCCCCACCAGCGCAGCAGCTTCAGCGCATCGCTGTCGGCCACTTGCGTCCGGGCCGCTATGCCGAGTGCGATCCAGAATGGCGTCAGCGCAAGCATCTCGCTTGCCAGGCGGTTCCACGAAGCCATGCCGTCGGCGCGCCGCAGCATGATCGAGAACACGTTGCTTTGCAGGAACAGCTCGGCATGGCCGAAGGCGGCATAGGCGGCAAAGACGGCGAGCGTTGGCGCAAGGGCAAGGCTGCACCAAGCAAGCCCGTGCCGCAGCAGGCGATCGGTGGGCATCCGCATCGCATGGCCGCGCAGAAGCAGCGCCAAACCGAACCCAGCGCCTTCGAACACGACCGTGTACTTGATCTGGATGGCAAGGCCGATCAGCGCCATGGCCTTGGCGCCGTTGATCAGCAGCGGCGTTGAAGCCTGCGATCGCCAGGCCTGCAATGTGTAGACGGCCGCCAGCGCGACGAGCAGGTTGTAGAACACCGGCGCCTGCCCGATGCCGTAGCAGAAAACCGGCATGAACAGCACGTAGGCAAGCCCGGCGAGCCTTGCCGAAGCGGGACCTGCGATCTGCTGCGCCAGACGCTCTATGACCAAAGCGGTGCCGGCGCAGGCGGCGATCCCGCACAGCTGGTATGTCAGCACCCCGTCGCCGGGGAGCAGGAGGAACAGGCGGTAGAGGAGGAACAGGCCTGGCGGCTTGCGATCCCAGATGTCGATGAACGGCACCGCGCCCTCGCGCATGTGGTGCGCGACCAGCAGGTAGAATTCTTCGTCTACATGCAGGACAGGGTTGCCGAGCTGGACGAAGTGGACGGCCAGTGCGACGCCGATATAAAGGGCCGCCGAAACGAGCGTCCAGGGCACCGCGCCCGTCCGGATCGAGGATGGCAGCGAAAGGGGAGGGGTAACGCTTTCCGCAGGGGCAAGGCGCAGAACCGCAGCAGCGCTGCGGTGGTGATCTGACATCAAGTCGCTCCATCGGCCGTCGTACGCGGCTTCCGGGACAACTAACGTCGGATCTGGCTTATCCCTTCGCGGCTATGCGATGGAACGTGCGACAGTCTCGAGCTCCTCCTGCGGCACGAGGATGGCGCCACCGCGCGGTCGGTCGAGATCGAGGATGGTCACGAAGGCGCTCGACAGCAGCGCGAAGAAGATCGCGGAGGCCAGCAGATGCCGCTTGCCGGTGCCGGCAAGAGTGTAGCCGAGCATCGTCGCGCCGGCACAGCAGTAGAGCGCCAGAAGGAGCAGCACTTCGGCGGGAAGCCGCGCCTTGCGCGCCGCATGGCGCGCCGTGGCGACGTCGCACATATCATTGTAGGCCTGCGTCAGCGATGGCCCGCGCGTGTCGGGTGGCATTGATCGCAGCGTCGCGAACAGTCGCTTGCCGAAACCGTCGCACTGCAGGGCAGCCTCACGCGCCGCCTTTTCCCACCGCGTATCGTCGTCGATCAGCCCCGATTGCGCGCGCGCCCGGGCATAGGTCGCAAGCGGTGTCAGCAGTGCGGCGCGCTGTGCTTCATCGAGCAGGCTCAGCCGGCTTGCCATCGTGCTGATCGCGTTGGCTTCGCTGGTCACCAACTCGCGGCGCGTCTCGTAACGGCCAATGGCGAGGCTGAAACCGAAGGCCATCAGCAAAGCCAGCAGCCCGAAAACGCCCGACAGGACGTAGCTTTCGTCGTTCGTCGACGTGTCCGGACGCCCCCGCAACAGCACGCCATGAAGCACGGAGCCCAAGCCATAGCTGCCGATCATGGCGAGCAGCAGGCCAGATCCGACCAGCATCAAAGGCGCATCGTCCATCATTTCCCCAAGCCTCCCGACAGAGGAAATGCGGCACCCCGCAGCGAGCGTCAATTCCCTGGGGAAAGAGTAGCTGCGATGGTCCGGGCGATGGCGCCGTGGGCCAGCGGACCGGGGTGCAGCGGCACGCCTTGATCGGCCGGAGGCGGCGTCAATCCCGCGCTCCAGGGCTGCGCATCGCACGGCGCATGATCGGCAGTCAGCTTCGAGGCCCTGATCAATACCGCGTGCTCACGCCGGGCCACCTTGGCGGTCAACGCGGCGAGCCGCTGCGCTGTCGCCTTGCTGGCGGCAAGCTCGTCCGCGCTACCGGGAAGGCTGGCGCAGCCTGCCTTGCGTCCCACGACCGTAACGTAATCGACGAACACGAGCTTTGCCTCGGGCGCGCGACGACGGACTTCTTGTGCAATCTTGTGCAAACGTGCCTCCACGCCCTGCCAGTCTGCCTCCGACACGGTGTGGCGGGTTGGACACTGAGTGGGGCGCGTGCCCACGGGCATGGTCGCACAGGCCGCTGCGCCAAGATTGGTCACGAAAGCCACATCATTGCCGCCGGAGGTGATCGTGACGAGCTTGGTGTTCGCAGTCACGGCATCGATCTGCGGAGGGATCTCGTTCCACGGCTCAAGGATGTGTTCGGTGGTCGATCCACTGCAACTTGCATCGACCAGGTTGAGCGACAGCGTCCTCGCAAGCACGCGCGAATAGCTCGCTGCCCCGTGACCGCAGCGTTGCGGCGCACCGTCTTCCACCGTGCCAAGGCCTGGCCCTGCCGCATAGGAACTGCCGAGCGCCACATAACGGTCACCGGATTGCAAGGGCGAAGGGCGCGCCATGGCCGTGGAGGTAACGAGCAAGTTCGCTAGCAACAGAGCCCTGCGCATCACTTGACCCAATCCAGCCCGATCTCTTCGTAGATTTCCTTGCTCTCGGCCCAGTTTTCCTCGACCTTCACGTGAAGGAAGAGATGCACCTTCTGGCCCAGCAGGTCAGCCAGTTCCTTGCGCGCGGCCTCACCGATCGACTTGAGCTTTGACCCACCCTTGCCGAGCACGATCCCGCGCTGGCTGTCGCGGGCGATCACGATCTGCTGGTGGATCTCGACCGACCCGTCGTTGCGATGGGTATAGCTCTCGGGCCGCACCGCGCTGTCGTAGGGCAGTTCGTCGTGCAACTGGCGATAGATCTGCTCGCGCGTGATCTCGGCCGCCAGCAGCCGTTCGGAAGCGTCGGACACCTGGTCCTCGGGGTAATGCCAGACACCTTCAGGCATCAGCGAAGCGAGCCGCGTCTTGAGTTCCGCCACGCCGTCGTTGGTCAGCGCCGAAACGAAGAACACTTCGTCGAAATTGCCCAGCGGCACCAGCTCTTCCGCTGCAACCAGCAACGGTTCCTTGGGCGTTGCATCCACCTTGTTGAGCACGAGAATCTTGCGCTCGGGGCGGTCTTTCAGGCTCGACAGGATCGGTTCGAGATAATCGCGCTTCTTCTTGCGGGCATCGACCACCAGCAGGATCGCGTCGGCCTCGGCCGCGCCCTCCCACACCGCGTTGACCATGGCCCGATCGAGCCGCCGCTTGGGCTCGAACAGGCCGGGCGTGTCGGCAAGGATGATCTGGGTTTCGCCTTCGAGCGCGATGCCCATCAGGCGGGCACGCGTGGTCTGGGCCTTGGCCGAGACGATCGCGACCTTCTGGCCGACGAGCGCGTTCACGAGCGTCGACTTGCCCGCATTCGGGGCACCGATCACGGCGACGAGGCCGCACTTTTCCGTCACGTTACGTGTATTCCGTTCTTTTGGAGGACTTGCTGTGCGCCCGACTATATCAGCCGAAGCGCTCCATGAACATCCGTGCGGCAGCCGTCTCGGCCTCCTGCTTGCTCGAACCGCGGGCTTCCGCCTCGCCAACGCCGCCGACGCTGACGCGGACGGTGAACACGGCGGCATGGTCCGGGCCATCCCGGCTCGCCAGCGTGTAGACCGGCGGCTTGCGCCGGTTGCCCGCAGCCCACTCCTGCAGCGCCGCCTTGGGATGCTTGCGCTGCCCCGTGCCGCCGGCCATCGGCTTGGTCCAGGCCTTGCGCACGAACGCCCGCGCCGCATCGAACCCGCGTTCGAGGAAGAGCGCGCCGATCAGCGCTTCCATCACGTCGCCAAGGATATTGTCGCTGTTGGCGCCGCCATCGTCACGCGCCTGCTTGCCCATGCGGATGTGCGGGGGGACGGAAAGGGCGCGCGCTACGTCGGCGCAGGTTTCGCGGGCCACCAGCGCGTTGAGCCGCTGCGACAGCTTGCCCTCGGCAGCCCCGGTGGTCTCATAAAGCCAATCCGCGATGACGAGGCCGAGGACGCGATCGCCCAGGAATTCGAGCCGCTGGTAATCCGAAGCTTCGCCCAGCGAACCGTGCGTCAGCGCGGCATGCCACAGCGCACCGTTCTGCAGCGGCGCGCCGGTCAAGTCGGTTAGGAATTGCGCCGTCTCGTCGGTCAGGACGGGGGCAGGGGCCTTGCTCAGAATGTGCCCCCGATCCTGTTCCAGCGCGCGGCGGTGAACCAGGTCCACGGCAGGAACCAGTTTGCACTGCCGTCGGTCGACCACATCACGATCGTTGCACGACCGACCAGGTTGTCCTGCGGCACCATGCCGATCCCTGCGCCTTCGACCGCCGGAAAACGGCTGTCCATCGAATTGTCGCGGTTATCGCCCATCAGGAACAGGTGGCCTGCAGGCACCACGACGGGCGGCGTATCGTCCTGCGGGCGATAGCCGAGGTCGAGCACGTTGTAGCTCTTGCCCTCGGGCAGCGTCTCGCGGAACTGCGGGTAATGGCAGCTGGCCGAACCGTCCTGCTCCAGCGCCTCGAATTCGGGGGCGACGCAGTTGGTGTTGGCCGAAACCGGGATCACGAAGTCCGCGATCTTTTCCTTCTTCACCGGCTTTCCGTTGATGTTCAGCACGCCGCCGATCATCTGGATCGTGTCGCCCGGCAGGCCGATCACGCGCTTGATGTAGTCGACGTCGTTACCCGGAGGCGCCTTGAAGATCACCACATCGCCGCGATTGGGCTGGCTGGCGAAGATGCGCTTGGGCAGCAGCGGCGCGCTGAACGGCAGGGAGTAGCTCGAATAGCCAAATGGCCACTTGGCAGCGAGCAGATAATCCCCGTTCTCCAGCCGTGGCAGCATCGATTCGGACGGGATGTTGAACGGCGAGAAGATGAAGCTGCGGAAGATCGCGACCACCAGCACCAGCTTGATCAGGAAGACGGGAAAGCTGTCCTCCTTCTTCTCCTTCCGCGTTTTCGGGGTTTTTGAGCCGCCTTGCGGCTGTGCCGGTGCGGCGATCCCTTCGACGGGGGCATTTTCGGGCTGATCGGTCATCGTCGCGGTCATGTGGAGGGGCCTTGCCTACGTCAAGCGGGATTTCGCGCTTCGAGTGCTGGCAAAATACGATTTCGCACAGGGACGATCGACCAACAGCAGTGCTTGGCGGACGAAGCTCAAGCGGGCATTGAGGCGGTGCATATCGCAGTTGCGAAAGGATCAGACGAATGGCGGACCCGGCACAAGCGCTCTGGAGCGAGCTCGAAAGCCTCGAAACGCCAAGCCTTTCCGCGCTCTTCGAAGGGCAGGACCGGCTTGCCCGCTACTGTTCGGAGCTGGAAATTCCCGGCGGCCCGATTCGCTTCGACTGGAGCAAGACCCACCTGACCCCGGCCGTTGAGGATGTCCTCGGCCGTATCGCGGGTGCGATGGACCTCGATGGCAAGCGCGATGCGCTTTTCGCGGGCGAGGCGATCAACAACACCGAAGGCCGCGCCGCCCAGCACAGCGCCGAGCGCGGCATTGGCGCGCCCACCGCGGTGGTCGAGGCCGAGGCGCTTCACGCCCGGATGAAGGGACTTGTCGAAGCGATCCACGAAGGCCTGCTGGGAGAGGTGAAGAGCCTGATCCACATCGGCATCGGCGGATCGGCGCTCGGCCCGGCGCTGGCGATCGACGCGCTTGCCCGTGACGAAGCGAAAGTCGCCATCCACGTCGTCTCCAACATCGACGGCTGCGCGCTTGAAGCGGCGATGAAGCAGTGCGATCCCGCCACGACCATGGTGGCGGTGGCGTCGAAGACCTTCACCACCACCGAAACCATGACCAACGCGAACTCGGCGCTCGACTGGCTGCGCCAGGGTGGAGTCTCCGATCCCTACGGCCGCGTCGTCGCGTTGACGGCCAGCCCGGACAAGGCGGTCGAATGGGGCGTCGACGAAACGCGAGTCCTGCCGTTCAGCGAAACCGTGGGCGGGCGTTACTCCCTGTGGTCGTCGATCGGCTTTCCGGTCGCGCTGGCGCTGGGCTGGGATGCCTTCGCCGAATTCCTCGATGGCGCCGCGGCGATCGACACGCACTTCATCGAGGCGCCGTACGATGCCAACGTCGTCGTGCGCGCGGCCTTTGCTGATCTCTATTACACGCAGGCCAAGGGTTGCCAGACCCGCGCGGTCTTCGCTTATGACGAACGGCTTGCCCTGCTGCCCGACTATCTCCAGCAGCTCGAGATGGAATCGAATGGCAAGCGCGTTACGGCACAAGGTGAACCGCTCACCCGGCCGTCCGCGCCGATCACTTGGGGCGGCGTCGGCACCGATGCCCAGCACGCGGTGTTCCAGCTGCTGCATCAGGGCACGCACCTGATCCCGGTCGATTTCCTCGCGGTGAAGGTGCCCGGCCACGATCTCGATCCGCTGCATCACCAGATTTTGCTGTCGAACTGCTTCGCCCAAGGCGCCGCGCTGATGGCGGGCAAGGCTTCGGACGATGGCGCGCGGGCCTATCCGGGGAACCGTCCTTCGGCCACGATCCTGTGCGACGACCTCACGCCGGGCACGCTGGGGGCGCTGATCGCGTTCCACGAGCATCGCACCTTCGTTTCGGCGATGCTGCTGGGCATCAATCCGTTTGACCAGTTCGGCGTCGAACTGGGCAAGGCGATCGCCAAGCAGATCGATGCGGGTGGAGGCGAGGGCTTCGATCCTTCGACCGAGGCGCTGCTCGCCGCAGCCGGCATCGGCGCGTAAAGTTATGGCCCGCAAGAACAAATACGATCCTTACGCGGACGACGAGCCCGAGCAGGAAGCGCCGCCGCCGGTGCCCTGCTGGCTCTGTGGCCGGCCGACGGGAAGCACCATCGTCTGGCACCACCCCGTACCCAAGAGCCGGGGCGGGCGCGATGTCGTGCCGATGCACGGGATCTGCCAGCAGACCCTGATCGCCAACTTCACCAATTCCGAGCTGCAGCGCGCCGGATTGGACGTCGATCAGCTGCTCGCCAACCCGACGGTGCGCAAGTTCGTCGACTGGGTGGCGAACAAGGACCCCGATTTCACCGCGACGATCGCCAAGAAGAAGCGCTGAATCAGGGCGCCATCGGCCTTTGGGGCTCTTGGCAACGCAACGTGCGCCCACAATATGCGCACGTACTGGAGGATTGCATGGCCGAGCAGGAATACGACTACGATCTTTTCGTCATCGGCGCGGGTTCGGGCGGGGTACGGGCAAGCCGCATCGCTTCCTCGCACGGCGCACGCGTGGCGGTGGCGGAGGAGTATCGCGTCGGCGGCACCTGCGTGATCCGTGGCTGCGTGCCCAAGAAGCTGCTGGTCTACGGCTCGCACTTCGCCGAAGAACTGCAGGACGCGGCCAACTATGGCTGGACGGTCGATAAGATGAACTTCGACTGGCCCACGCTGCGCGATGCGGTGAATAAGGACGTCGACCGGCTCAACGCGGCCTACACCTCCACGCTCGAGAACAACAAGGTCGAACGCTTCCTCGAACGCGCGACTATCACCGGCCCGCATTCGGTGAAACTGGCCGACAGCGGGCGCGAGATCACGGCGAAATACATCCTTGTCGCCACCGGCGCTTGGCCCGTCACCCCCACCTTCGAGGGTGCCGAGCACTGCATCACGTCGAACGAGGTGTTCCATCTGCCCGAACTGCCGCGCAAGGTCATTATTGCCGGCGCTGGCTACATCGCGCTCGAATTCGCGGGGATTTTCAATGCGCTCGGCAGTCACGTAACGGTCGTCAACCGCAGCGAGACGCTCCTGCGCGGCTATGACGAAACGCTGCGCGACCGCCTGCTCCAGATCACCATGGCACGCGGCATCGAATACAAGTTCAACTGCCCGTTCGAAAAGGTTGTGAAGCGCGAGGACGGCTGCATGGAAGCCTACCTCAAGAACCAGCCCGATCCGATCGTCGCGGACGTGATCCTCGTTGCCACCGGCCGCAAGCCCAAGGTCGAAGGGCTGGGCTTGGAAAACGCAGGGGTGGAGCTTGGCGAGCGCGGTGAGATCAAGGTCGATGAGCACAACCGCACCAGCTGCGACAGCATCTATGCGGTGGGTGACGTAACGGACCGCGTCCAGCTCACCCCCGTCGCCATCCGCGAAGGCCAGGCGTTTGCCGACCGCGTGTTCGGCGGGATCGAGCGCAAGGTCGACTACGACTGCATCCCGAGCGCAGTGTTCTCGCAGCCGCCACTTGCGGCCGTGGGGCTTACTGAGGGCCAGGCTCGGAACCGGTACGGCAACGTGAAGGTCTATTCCTCGGACTTCCGCCCGATGAAGAACGTCTTCGGGCATCGCCCCGAGCGCGGCCTTTACAAGATGGTCGTCGATGCCAACACCGACAAGGTGCTCGGCATCCACATGATCGGCCCAGAGGCGCCCGAGATCCTCCAGGCGGCCGCCGTGGCGGTAAAGGCCGGGCTGACCAAGGCCGCGTTCGACGATACGGTCGCCCTGCATCCTTCCATGGCCGAGGAACTGGTCCTCCTCAAATAAAGTTGCGCATTGCAACCTATATGTTAGTCTCCCTCGCAACGACACTTGTGGGGGAGACGGTCGCTTGGATCTCAACGGAAAACTCGTGCTGCTGACTGGCGGCACAGACGGAATCGGCCTGCGCCTCGCGCGCCAGTTGCGCGAAAAAGGCGCGCAGGTTGTCGTTACGGGACGCACGCCCGAACGGATCGCGGCCGCGCAGGCCGAGGGCTTCGAGGTCCTTGCCGCCGATCTCGCCACCTCCGAAGGCGTCACGGGCCTACTCGCTGCGGTGGCCGGACGCCCAATCGACGTCCTCGTCAACAACGCCGGCATGGGCACGCCGCACGACTATCGGGTCGCGACACCCGATGCCCAGGCTGACGAACGCACGCTGCAGCTCAACGTCCATGCCCCGATCCGGCTGATCGCTGGGCTGATGGAACCGCTCAAGGCCCGTCCCGAAGCGATGATCGTCAATGTCACCTCTGGCCTCGCCATCGCACCCAACACCGCCAGCGCGATCTATTGCGCCACTAAAGCCGCCTTGCGCAGCTACACCATGTCCTTGCGCAAGCAACTTGAGGCCACACGCATTCACGTGCTCGAGGTCCTGCCACCGGTGGTCGAAACCGCGATGACCGCGGACCTCGCCATGAAAAAGCTCGCGCCCGAGGCGTGCGCTGCCGAGATCGTGCGGGCAATGGAACGTAACGCCGATGAAGCCAACGTCGGGCAGGTGAAGTTCCTGCGCCGCGTCTATTCGCTCTCGCCGGCGCTCGCACGCCGCATCATGCTCGCCTTCTGAAGAGGTTCCGACAATGCCCCAGACCGTGCTCGTCACCGGAGGCAGCGGCTACATCGCCGGCTTCCTGATCCGCCAGCTGCTCGATGCCGGCTGGACCGTCCACACCACCGTGCGCAGCCTGTCGCGCGAAGCCGAATTGCGGCTGGTCCTGGGCGGAACCAAGGAAATGCTGCGGTTTTTCGCCGCGGACCTGACTTCGGACGCCGGGTGGGACGATGCGGCCGCCGGGTGTACGCATGTTGCACATGTCGCCTCGCCGTTCCCGCTGCATGTCCCGAAGGATCCCGAGGAACTCGTCGGCCCGGCCCGTGATGGCGCCCTGCGGGCCCTGCGCGCGGCGAAGAAGGCGGGCGTGAAGCGCTTCGTCCAGACCTCGTCGTTCGCCGCAGTCGGCTACGGGCACCCGGCCGGGCGTTACGTTGCGGGCCAGGTCTTCACCGAGGCTGACTGGACCGACCTCTCGAACCCCAATGTCGCCCCCTACATGCGCAGCAAGACCGTCGCCGAACGCGCCGCGCGCGACTGGATCGCCGCGGAGGGCGAAGGGATGGAGTACGTTTCGGTCAATCCGGTCGCCGTACTGGGGCCGGTGACCAACGGCGACCTTTCGACCTCGATCGAACTGGTTAAGCAACTGCTTGAAGGCGCGATCCCTGCGCTGCCTGACGTCGGTTTCGGCATCGTCGACGTGCGTGACGTTGCGGACCTGCACGTGCGCGCGCTGACCCAGCCGGACCTCGACGGCGAACGCTTCCTCGCCACCGGCCCGTTCCTGACCTTTGCGGAGATCGCCGCGGTCCTGAAACGCCGCTTGGGGCACGAGGCGCGCAAGGTGCCCACCCGGCGGTTGCCGGACTTCGTGGTCAAGATCGGGGCTCTGTTCAGCCCATCGCTCAAGCAGATCGCCGGCGAACTGGGCAAGGTCCGCGCAGGCACGTCCGCGCATGCCCAGCAGCGCGTCGGCTGGACGCTGCACCCGGTCGAGGAGACCATCGTCGACACGGCGCGCAGCCTGATCGACCTCAAGATCGTCAAGGTGTGACGTTACGCCGGGACTTCAGATCCCGGCATACCACTGGTAGCCCTTGCGGTCTTCCCAGTAGCCGCCACCACCGCCGTGGATGCCGGCAAGGCTGGCCACCGCCTGCACGCGCATGACGTACTTCGCCTGCTTGTAGCCCAGCTGCCGCTCGACCCGCAGCCGCAACGGCGCGCCGTGGCCGACCGACAGCGGTTGTCGGTTCATGTGGTGCGCCAGGATCGTCTGGGGATGGAACGCCTCGACCAGGTCGATGCTCTCGTAATAGGGCGTGCCGTGGTAATCGTCGGCGCAGTGGAACACCACGTAACGGGCGTTCGACGATAACGCCGCCGCCTTGAGCAGCAGCATCAGCGGCACCCCGGTCCATTCGCCGATCGCGCTCCAGCCCTCGACGCAATCGTGGCGGGTGATCTGCGTGCGCGCCGGCATCGCCTGCAGTTGCGCCAGGCTGAGCGAAAGCGGGCGCGCCACCATTCCATCCACGACGAGGCGCCAGTCGGCAAAGCCGCGTGCCACGTGCGCCTGATAGGCCGCGTCGCCGGGGGCGGTGGTGCCGTTAACGCGGAAGTTGGGCGAAAGATCGGTTGCGGAGAACTCGGGCGCCAGCGCGGTGCGGTCCGTTACGAGACGCTGCCCGCTCATCGTGGCCTTTTCGCCCAGCGTCAGCACCTTCCTGACCGTGGGCGAGGCGACGATGCGATCGCACCCCGCCAGCATCAGCCCGGCGCCGCCGCCCAGCGCATTGCGGCGGGTGACGATCGTCATGGCCGCTTCTCCTCTGGCAGGCGATACCAGCCCGTCAACATCGAGCGCAGTTCGTTGATCGGCCCGGCGAGCAGGACCATCAGCAGGTGCACCGCGATGAACAGCGCAAGGCCTGCGGCGCAAAGGAAGTGGATCGAGCGCGCAGACTGCCGCCCGCCGAACAGGTCGAGCAGGAAGGGGAAGGCGGCATTCATCGCCGGGCTCATGGTCAGGCCGGTCAGGATCACCAGCGGGATCAACACCAGCACGACACCGAGGTAGGCGATCTTCTGCAGCGGGTTATAGCCGCGCGCCGCCTCGCCGGTGGGAAAGCGCAGCCGGGCGTGTTCCTTGATGTCGTGCCACAAGTGGCCAAACGAACGTTCCTCGCGCTTGAGCCACAAGTCCCGCGTCAGGTGGCGCGATAGCAGCGCATAGACCAGAAACAGCACGATGCCGATCGCCAGCACCCACGCGAAGAAGAAGTGCCACTGCCGCGCCGCGGCGAGGTCATAGCTGCTGGGGATCGTGACTAACGGCGGGAATGGATCGTCGTAGCCGGGGAATTTCGGCAGTTCGAGCCAGGCCTTGTCCGGGTTCGCGCCAAACTTGCCCCAGTAGAGTCGCGGATGGGCGTTGAGGATCATCATCCCGCTCATCAGCATGACGAACACGCTCAAGGCATTGAACCAGTGCCAGATCCGCACCGGCAGATTCGTTCGATAGACCAGCTTGCCGTCCATCGCCTGTCTCCCGTCGTCCGGGGCGGAAGATGCCACGTAACGGCCGAGCGGCCTAGCCCGAAAGCTCAGGCCTTGCCGGCGTGTGCGTGCAGCCAGTCCGCGTGGCGCGGCGCCTTCTTGGTCTGCGACCATTCGTCCAGCATCGGCCCGGCGACGCGCGCCAACTCGGCATACTGTTCCTCGGTGCCGATATCCGTGGCCAGCTCCACCCGGTGGCCGTTGGGATCGAAAAAGTAGATCGACTGGAACACCCCGTGGTGCGTCGGTCCCAGCACGTCGACGCCATGCGCCTCGAGATGCGCCTTGGCCGCCAGCAGAGCATCCATGTCCGCCACGCGGAAGGCAAGGTGCTGCACCCAGGCGGGCGTGTTCGGATCGCGCCCCATCTCGGGCTGCTGCGGGAGTTCGAAGAAGGCGAGCACGTTGCCGTTCCCGGCGTCGAGGAACACGTGCATGTAGGGATCATAGGCCCCGGTCGAGGGTACGTGGTCCTCGGCGAATGCCGTCACGTAGCGCATGCCCAGCATGCGCTCGTACCACTCGACCGTCTCCTTCGCGTCGCGGCAGCGATAGGCGGCGTGATGGATGCCGCCGAGCTGCACGGGATGGTCTGCCGTCACGATGCCGGCTCCTCTACCTTGAGCGCGCCGCGGCGAATCTGGTCGGCTTCCATCGACTTGAACAGCGCAGTAAAGTTACCTTCGCCAAAGCCTTCGTCGCGTTTCCTCTGAATGAACTCGAAGAAGACCGGGCCGATCATCGTCTGCGAGAAGATCTGCAGCAGCAGCCGGGGATCGCCCGCCTCGGTCGATCCGTCGAGCAGGATGCCGCGCTTCTGCAGTTCGTCGACCGGCTCGCCATGGCCCGGCAGTCGCTCTTCCAGCATCTCGTAATAAGTTGCGGGCGGCGCGGGCGCGAACGGCGCGCCAGAAGCGGCGAGCTTGTCCCAAGTGGCGAGAAGATCGTCGCAGGCAAAGGCGATGTGCTGGATGCCCTCGCCGTTATAGGCGCGCAGGTATTCCTCGATCTGCCCGCCGCCCGCTTTTCCTTCTTCGTTCAGCGGAATGCGAATCTTGCCGTCGGGCGCGGTCATCGCGCGGCTGGTAAGCCCGGTGTACTCGCCCTTGATGTCGAAATAGCGTATCTCGCGGAAGTTGAAGATCCGCTCGTAGAACGCCGCCCAGTGCGCCATGCGCCCACCGTAAAGGTTGTGGGTCAGATGGTCGATGATCTGCAGGCCCGCGCCAACGGGGTGGCGGTCCACGCCCTGCTCCCACACGAAGTCGATGTCATAGATCGACAGTTCGCCCGCGCCCGTATCGTAACGATCGATCAGGTAGATGATCGAGCCGCCAATGCCCCGGATGGCGGGCAGGCGCAGTTCCATCGGTCCGGTACGGACCTCGACCGGTTCGGCCCCGCGTTCCAGCGCCTGTTCATAGGCGGCGCGGGCATCGCGGACCCGAAAGCCCATGCCGCAGGCCGAAGCGCCATGCTCGGCGGCGAACCAGGCTGCCGGGCTTTTCGGTTCGTAGTTGGCAATCAGGTTGATGCCGCCCTGCCGCCATAACGTGACGGCCTTGGAGCGATGACGGGCAACCAGCGTGAAGCCCATGGCGGCAAAGACCGGTTCGAGCATGCCCGGCTGCGGTGCGCAAAATTCGACGAACTCGAAACCGTCGAGCCCAAGCGGATTGTCGAACAGGTCAGCCATCGCATCTCTCCAGTTGGTTTCCAATGTAACCAATGGGCGAGGGCGGGTCAAGGAAGCGGCACGCCTTGTTTGCTGGCATAGGCAATCAGGTCGCTCCGGGTGTGGCGCCGGGCATCAGCACCCTTGTGGCACGATCGCGGAACCGGGCGCAGCGCTCGCAAGCCGGCCCGCGCGATCCACTGCAGCTTGCGGCCGTTACTCACGACGGTGCGGCTGTCCCACGCACTCGTGCCGCGTCGCTCCACCTCGCGCGCGATCTCGCCATAAATGCCCGCCGCGGCAAGGATCGCCCAGCGCTGGCGCGGCTGCAGGCGCCCGGCGCCGATCCGGGCCGAACACTCGTGCGCGTGGGCCATGCGGCACATCCGCTGGGCCAACTTGGCCATCGCCTTGCGGTGCATCGGCTTCATCTGTTCGCCCGGGGGAATGTCCAGTTCGGCAAGCCATTCCAGCGGTACGTAACAGCGCTGGGCCGCATCGTCCTCGGCCAGATCGCGCGAAATGTTGGCCAACTGGAAGGCAAGGCCAAGGTCGCAGGCGCGGTCGAGCGTGTCCTCGTCCGCGGGCGATACGCCCATCACCACCGCCATCATCACGCCCACCGCGCCGGCGACGTGCCAGCAGTATCGCATCAGGTCGGCTTCGCTGCGCGGCTGCCAGTCGGCGGCGTCGAGCGCAAAGCCGTCGATCACCGCACCCGCCATCTCGAGCGTCAGCCCGGTCTCGCGCGCCACGAGGCCGAGCGCATCGAACGCCTGGTCCCCGCTGGGCTTGCCGGCAAAGGCCAGCGCGGTCCTGTCGCGCACCGCTGCCAGCCGTTCCGTAACGCCGACAGCACTTCCGAGCGCGCCGCCATGATCCTGATCGTCGATCAGGTCGTCGCAGCGTCGGCACCACGCGTAGAGAAGCCAGACGCGCTCGCGCGTCTCCCGGTCGAACAGCGCGCTGGCCGCGGCGAAGCTTTTCGAGCCCTTGCGGATCGAATCGCGCGCTGCGGCGACAAGGGTACTTCGATCTTCCATCTGCGCCGACGTTACAGGTCGTCTGGCGTCATCGCAAAGATCGGCCGGTGCGGCTCGTGCGCCGCCATGCGGGCAAGCAGCACGTCGATCCCGGGCTCGGCGATCAGGATGCCCACATGGGCCTCGCGCACGAAGCCCACCTCGATCATCCGGCGGTTGAATGCCAGCAAATCGTCATAGAAGCCGAAGGCGTTCAGCAGACCGACCGGCTTGGCGTGATAGCCGAGCTGCGCCCAGCTGACTGCCTCCCACAACTCGTCCATCGTACCGACCCCGCCGGGCAGGGTGAGGAACCCGTCCGAAAGGTCGGTGAACGCCTGCTTGCGCTGGTGCATGTTGGCCACCACGTGCAGTTCGGTGCAATCGTGGTTGGCGACTTCGGCATTGGCCAGCGCTTCGGGGATCACCCCGATAACCTCGCCACCGGCTTCCAGCGCGCCAGCGGCCACGGCGCCCATCAATCCCAGCCTGCCGCCGCCATAAACGACGCCGATCCCGCGCGTGGCGAGCGTCTGGCCCACCTCGCGCGCCAGTGCAACGTAACGCGGATCGGCGGGCGAGGCGGAGCCGCAATAGACGGCGATGCGTTTCACAAGAGGTCCTCTAGCATGATCTTGGCTGTCGCCTTGGCGCTGCCGACGACACCAGGAATCCCGGCGCCCGGATGGGTTCCCGCACCCACCAGGTAGAGGTTGGGGATCTGGTCGTCGCGGTTGTGCGCCCGGAACCACGCGCTCTGCGTCAGCAGTGGCTCGAGGCTGAAGGCGCTGCCCAGGTGCGCCGAAAGGTCGGTGGCGAAGTCGCTGGGGGCGTAATGGAACTTCGTTACGATACGGCTGTGGATGTCCGGGATCAGCCGGCGACCGACCTCGTCCAGGATGCGCTTTTCCAGCATCGGGCCGATTTCGTCCCAGTCGACCGGCAGCTTGCCCATGTTGGCCACCGGCACCAGCGCATAGAACGTGCTCATGCCTTCGGGCGCCATCGACGGATCGGTCACCGTCGGATGGTGCAGGTAGATCGAGAAGTCCTCGGGCAACACGCCGTGGCTGTAGATGTCGTCGAGCAGGCCCTTGTAGCGCGGACCGAACAGGATCATGTGGTGCGGGATGCCCGGCCAGGTGCCCTCGATACCGAAGTGCACGACGAACAGGCTGGGCGAAAACTTCTTGCGCTTTAGAGACTTCGCCTGTCGCGCGGCGTGGGTGTTGCCTTCGAGCAAGTCGCGATAGGTGTGCATCAGATCGCCGTTCGATGCGATCGCGTCGAAGCTGCCCTGCCAGCCGCTCCTGGTCTCGAGGCCCGTCACGCGGTTGCCCAGTGAATGGATCTTCGTCACCGCATCGCCGAGCCGCACCGTGCCGCCGAGCCGCTCGAAGTGGCGAACCATCGCATCGATCAGGCGGTTGGTGCCGCCCTTGGCCCACCACACCCCGCCATCCTTTTCCAGCTTGTGGATCAGCGCGTAGATCGAACTTGTCTTCATCGGGTTGCCGCCTACCAGCAGCGTGTGGAAGCTGAACGCCTCGCGAAGCTTTTCGCTCTCGATGTACTTGGACACCATCGAATAGACCGAGCGCCACGCCTGGTACTTGGCGAGCGCGGGGGCGGCTTTGATCATGCTGGCGAAATCGAGGAACGGCACCGAGCCGAGCTTGACGTACCCTTCCTCGAAGACTCCTGCCGAATAATCGAGGAACGCGTCGTAACCTGCTACGTCGCGTGGATTAATTTTGGCAATCTCGTTGCGCAGGCCGGTTTCGTCGTTCGAGTAGTCGAAGTTCGTCCCGTCCGCCCAGTTCAGCCGGTAGAACGGCATCACCGGCATCAGTTCGATGTCGTCCTCCATCCTGTGGCCCTTGAGCGCCCACAGCTCCTGCAGGCACGGCGGATCGGTGATGACGGTGGGGCCGGCATCGAAGGTGAAGCCGTCGCGTTCCCAGAAATAGGCGCGTCCGCCCGGCTTGTCCCGTGCTTCGACCACCGTGGTCTCGATCCCGGCGGACTGCAGCCGGATGGCGAGCGCAAGCCCGCCGAACCCTGCACCGATCACGCAGGCCTTCTTCATCGTTGGTCCCTTCATTTGGTCCGTGTACCGGCGAGCGAGAGCGCCTGGGGCTTTTCCCCGAACCCGCCGAGCACGCGCATCGCGGCAAGGACGGGGACGGGGGGCTTGCCGGAAAGAATGCGGATCTTGTCGCGCAGCGTGGTGCGCCCGGCGTAGAACCGTTCGACCAGCCGCTCGTCCAGCCGGTAGAAGCGTTCCAGCACCCTGTAGCGATCCATCGGTGCGGCAGCGCCGAACAGCATGGCGGTCAGATGCCGCAGGAAAATTGAATTCTTCCAGTGCGTTCGAGCATATTGCTCGGAATACTTGGCGAGTTCATCCCCGCTGCAGTCGGCACGCCGTGCGATCGCCATGGCATAGCGCACGGCATCGGGCACCGAATAGCTGGTCACGGCATGGAACAGTCCCGCGCGGGTGCCGGCGCGGGCGGTATCCTTGCCGGTCGATCGCCAGAATGCGTCGAAATCGCCGCCCGACACCACGGGCAGCACGCCCTGCTCTTCGTGCACCACGCTGTCCACACTCCAGCCACGCCGCCGGGCATATTCGGCGATGCGCCCGGCAAGTGCGTCCCGGTCGATCGTCGCGCTGTCGGAATAGTAGGTGTCTTCGACGAAGACTTCGTCCTCGCTGAACGGCAGGACATAGACGAACCGGTAGCCATCGAGCTGCTCGACCGTCGCGTCCATGATCACCGGCCGTTCGATCCCGTGCGGCGCTTTCAACTTCAGGCGTTGTCCCAGAAACTTCTGCCAACCACCTGTCAGATGGCCAAGATTGCGGATACCACGCGCGTCGATCACCGCGCGTGCCTCGATCCGCTGCCCATCTGTCAGCGTCGCGCTCGTTGCGCTCGTTGCCAGCACCCGCGCTTCCGACAGGATCGCTTGCGCCGGCAGGGCGGCGCGGATGGTCCGGTCGAACCGGTCCGAGGTCATCGCGTAATAGCTCGTGCCGAGCGTGCGCTCGAAAGCCGGAAAGCGCACCTCGTACCCCGCCCAGGCTGCCGCCACCGCGGGGCCGAGCAGCTCGCGCCCCGCCTTGCCGACGTCGCTGCCGAAGAACGACCACACGTGATTGCCGCCAAGCCGCGCGTCCTGTTCGACCAGCAACAGCGAAAGGTCCGGCCGATGGCGGGCCAGCGCCAGCGCGATCAGGCCGCCGGCAAGGCCTCCGCCGAGGATGGCGATGTCACAATGCCGCGCACTCATGCTTCTGGCGTTAGGGGCAAGCCGATCCACGCGCAACCGCAGCGTTGTCACGAGGCCCCGCGCGGACACCAAAGGGCAGGGCGCGTGCTTGCAGCGGGGCGCCGGGCAAGGCAAACCTCGCCGCGATCTGGGGGAGGCACGCGCATGATCGCCGGGAGCACCGCAACGTTACGACCCGACCGGCGGGGCGCGATCGCCGCATTGGTGGTCGCTCTGCTGGTCGTCGCGATCCTTCTCGCGATGCATCGCCGGCCGATCTGCCCCTGCGGCACGATCCATCTGTGGGCAGGGCAGGTGCAATCGCCCGAGAACAGCCAGCAACTGTCGGATTGGTACAGCTTCAGCCACCTGATCCACGGCATGCTGTTCTATGGTGCGGCGCACCTGCTTTGGCGCCGGGGCGGCCTTGGCCGCTTCATCAGCTCGCGCTGGGTGCTGGCCTGTGCCGTCGCCATCGAAGGCGGGTGGGAACTGCTTGAAAACTCGCCGATCATCATCGATCGCTATCGTGCCGTAACGGTGAGCTACGGCTACAGCGGCGACAGCGTGCTCAATTCGGCGTCCGACATCGCCTGCATGGTGCTGGGCTTCCTGTTCGCCGCCCGGGTGCCGGCCCGCGTCACCGTGGCAGTCGCGCTTGCCTTCGAGCTGTTCACGCTCGCCATGATCCGCGACAATCTTACGCTCAACGTGCTGATGCTGGCCTGGCCGATCGAAGCGGTGCGCCACTGGCAAGCGGCGGCCTGAAACGGTTCATCCGGCCTTTTTTAGTCGACCAACGAAAAGCCCTGCCGAATCCGGTTTCGATTTGATATTGGTCAAGGCGTCCTAGCCGCGGAAGACGGCAGAACGACGCTATCAAGCGATAATCGAGTGGAGAGAGCGACATGGCACAAGCGGACGCATCAGGTGAAAGGGCCCAGCATTTCGACGTGCTGATCGTCGGCGCCGGCATTTCCGGGATCGGTTCGGCCTATCACCTGCAGGATCAGTGCCCCGGCAAGACTTACGCCGTGCTCGAGAGGATGCACACTTTCGGTGGCACGTGGGAAACCCACAAGTACCCGGGCGTCCGTTCCGACTCCGATCTCTACACTTTCGGTTACCGCTTCAAGCCGTGGACCGACGCGCCGATCGCCAGCGCACAGGCGATCCTCGACTACATGGGCGAAGTGATCGAGGAAAACGGCATCGACCAGCACATCCGCTATGGCCACACGATTACCGGCTGTTCCTGGTCGAGCGAGCGCAACCTGTGGACCGTTACGGCACGGACCGAAGACGGCAAGACCCACGTCTTCACCGCCACGCTGCTGTGGATGTGCCAGGGCTATTACGACCATGAAACGCCGTACATTCCGCCCGAATGGAAGGCGAAGAACCTCGATGCCTACAAGGGCCAGTTCATCCACGCCCAACTGTGGGACCCGAACATCGATTACACGGGCAAGCGCATCGTCGTGATCGGCTCGGGCGCCACGGCCGCTACCGTCGTCCCCGCCTTTGCGGAAAAGGCGGCGCACGTCACCGTGGTGCAGCGTTCGCCCACCTACTTCTTCTGCCATCCCAACCAGAACGAGCTGGCCGACCGGCTGCGCGAGATCGGGGTGGACGAGCCGACCATCCACCGCATCGTGCGCATGCAGGTGATGCATGACCAGGCGGTGATGGACAAGCGTTGCGTCGAGGAGCCCGACGTCGTGGTCGAGGAACTGCGCGCGCTCGTCCGCGCCTATGTCGGCGAGGATTTCCAGTTCGAGCCGCACTTCACGCCCAAGTACCGCCCGTGGCAGCAGCGCCTTGCGTTCTGCCCCGATGCCGACCTGTTCCAGCTCGCCGCACAGGGCAAGGTGTCGATGGTCACGGACACGATCGACCACTTCACCGAAACCGGCCTTGTCGTCAGCTCGGGCGAGGCGGTCGATGGCGACATCATCGTCGCCTGCACCGGGTTCAACCTGAAGGTCCTGGGCGACATCCCGTTCGAGGTCGACGGACAAAAGGTCAACTGGGGCGACACCGTTACGTATCGCGGCATGATGTTCACCGGCGTGCCCAACATGCTGTGGGTGTTCGGTTACTTCCGCGCCTCGTGGACCCTGCGCGTCGACATGCTGGGCGATTTCGTGTGCCGCATGCTCAAGCACATGGACGAACGCGGCGCCCGCAAGATCGAGGTGAAGCTGCGGCCAGAGGACAAGGACATGGAAATCCTGCCCTGGATCGAGACAGAGAACTTCAACCCGAACTACCTGATCCGCGATCTCGACAAGCTGCCCAAGCGCGGCGACAACGAAGTATGGCGCCACAACCAGAACTACTGGGCCGAAAAGGACGCGATCCCGGCGATAGACCTCGATGGACCGGAATTCTGGTACGACAACCAGCCCGCCGCGGCCGAGGTGCTCGAAGCAGCCGAATAACCGTCACGTTACGACGCTGAAAAGGGGGCGGGCCGCAAGGCTCGCCCCTTTTTCGTGGCGCCTGGCCCCTTCCACTGGCGGGAAGGGGCTGCGCTCGTCAGGCCGCTTCCGCCAGCGCAGCCCTTGCGGGCACGGGCAGGGCATTGCCCTTGGCCGCCGCCCGCTTCGCGCCGCGCTCCAGTTCCTTCTTGAGGGCGCGAACGTAATGGTCGAAGTCCAGCTGGATGGTGTGCCGGCGCGCCTGGTAATAGCTGCCGGTGTAGAATTCCTCGTCCGCCTTGATCACCTGGTGCATCTCGTCGGCGGGCGGCGGCGCGTATTGCCCCGAGAGGTAGGCTGCGACCAGCTTTGACTGCTGCTCGGCAAAGTTCACCAGCGTCGGCAGCGGCTGTGCCAGCCCCATGTAGAACAGGTCCGGCACCTCGGGCTTCATGATCCGCTTGTACAGCGCGGGCGGTCGGTTGTCGGAATCGGCGCAGAACGAAGGCTCGTCGAAGAATGGGAACTTGATGTCATAGCCCGTTGCCCAGACGATTACGTCGATCTCTTCGCGCGTGCCGTCGGTGAATACCACCCCATTGCCATCCAGCCGCTCGATGCCGGGGCGCATCACGATGTCGCCCGATCCCGCGCGGAGCAGGAATTCACCGGAAACGGTGCCGTGGCTTTCGAACGGTTCGATCTCTGGCTCGGGCAAGCCATAGTCGCTCATCCGGCCGACGAGCTTCTTGATCATCCGCGAACCCAGCCACTGGCGAAGGCTCTTGGGCATCCATGCCGGTGCAGGGTTCTTGTCGAGCGGCTGCCCGCGATAGTACTTGGGGAAGATCCACACGCCGCGCCGCGCCGAAACGTACAGGCGCTTCGCCATCGGCCGCTGCGAAAGTTCGCTCGCGATATCCATCGCGCTGTTGCCAAGGCCGACGACCAGCACCTTCTTGCCGATGCAGTTCACCGGCTCGAACGGGGTGCGGTAATGGTGCGAATGGATCTGCGCGCCGTCGAAATGGCCGGGATATTCGGGAATGCGCGCCGCCCAGTGATGGCCATTCGCCACCACCAGCGCGTCGTAACGTAACGTCTCTCCGGTCGACAGGGTTACCTCCCAGCCGCCGCCCGACAGGCGCTTTGCCTTCTCCACCCGGGTATTGAAGCGGATCGACGGGCGCAGGCCGAAATGGTCCACGTAGTCGTGGAAGTACTGCAGCAGCTGCGCGTGATGGGGATAGTCCGGCCAGTCGGCGGGCACGGGATAGTCCTCGAACGCCAGCCGCCACTTCGAAGTATCGATGTGCAGGCTCTGGTAGCAGGACGAAACCCCGTTAGGGTTGTTGTAGTACCAGTTGCCGCCGATGTCGTCCGACGCCTCGTAGATGTCGAACGGAATGCCATAGTCCTTGAGCCGCTTGGCGGTGGTGAAGCCGGAACACCCGGCGCCGATGATGCACACTTTCGGCAGGCTCATGGCCGCAAATCTCCCGTAACGTTATGGCTGGTTGTCAGTCGATCTCGATCTTCACCGGCATGGCAGTGAAGCCGTGGAGGAAGGGGCTGGCAAGGCGCGTTGGCGCGGCCTGCGGCACGATCCGCCAGCGCCGCGCGACGACCTCCTCGATCAGCGCGGTGATCTGCACTTCGGCCAGGCGCGCGCCCACGCAGCGGTGGATGCCGTGCCCGAAGGCGACATGGCGGCGGGCATTTTCGCGGGTCACGTCGAAGCGCTCGGCGTCCCTGAACACCGTCTCGTCACGGTTGCCCGAAATGTACCACAGCACCACCTTCGAACCTTCGGGGATCAGCTGCCCGGCAAGTTCGGTGTCGCGCGTGGTGGTGCGGCGCATGTGGGTCACCGGCGATTGCCAGCGGATGATCTCCTGCGCCGCATTGACCGCAAGCTTCGGGTCTGCGCGCAGCTTTTCCAGCTGGTCGGGATACTTGTGCAGCGCTTCGACCAGCCCGCTCATCGAATTGCGGGTGGTGTCGTTGCCGCCCACGATCAGCAGGGCGATGTTGGCGATGCGTTCGGGCGGGGTCAGGTTGCCCATCGCCTCGGAATGCACCATCCGGCTCAGCAGGTCGTCGCGCGGCGCTTCCTTGCGGCGGGCTTCCAGCTCGCGGTCGAAGCGTTCCAGCATCTGGCCCATCTGGACCAGGAATTCGGCGCGATAGTCATCGTTGAGGTTGTCTTCCGAAACGCCGCTGCCCCAGTCGGACCAGCGCTTGATGTCGGGCCATTCCTCGAATGGCATGTCGAACAGGATCAGCAGCATGCCCAGCGTCATCGGGATCGATACGCTGTCGACCCAGTCGAACGTCTCGCCCACCGGCAGCGCGTCGAGCAGCTGCGTCACGCGTTCGCGCACCAGCTTTTCCAGCTTCACCATCTGGCTGGGGCCGAAGGCCGGCGCGATGACCTTGCGCTGGGCGGTGTGGACCGGCGGATCCATGGCGATGAAGTTGGGAAAGGGGTTGTCGTTGACGTTGTCGGCAATCGTGATGTTGCCGCGATCCCACGACGAGGAATAAGTCTCGGTATCGAGTTCGACCTTCTGGATCAGGTCGTGGGTGACGACCGACCAGTAGGCGCCAAACGGGCTCTCCTCGCGCAGGCTGACCGGCATGTTGGCGCGCAGCCAGGCGAAGGGCTCGCGCCATTTGTCCTCGGTATACAACGCGTTGACGCTGACGTCATACGGATTGAGCGCCTTGTCCCGCGCGGACGGAGCGGATGCCATGACAAATTCTCCCGTGGCCGGATCGATTCTGGTCGGCCTTGACCGGGAGTATCGTTAATCAAGCAATTAAAGTCTAGCGCGCTTTAGGGAGAGCCGGGGCCGCGCCGCCGTCTTAAGGCGCCGTCCGGCCCGTGCCGATCGCTTCTTCATCCAGATGACCACGCCCGTTACCGACAGCATCGTCACAGCCAGCCCCAGCAAGCTCACGAACACGCGATAAGGCAGGCCGAACACCTGCGCCATGTGCAGCGCGGTCAGCCAGTTGGTGAAGGTGTTGGCACCGTTCGCCCCGCTCGGCAGTTCGACGCCTCGCACCGCGCCGCTGTCGCTGTCGAAGGCGATGCGGGTGCCGCCGCCGTGTTCGCCGATGTCGGCGCTGGTGGTGAAGCCATAGACGTAGAGCCCGCTCGTCGGCACGTGCCAGAGCCACCGCTCCCCTTCGCTGCGCAGGGCGAGGCCATGCTCTTTCGCCAGATCACGCGCCAGTGCTTCGCCCCGCGCCGTCGCGGCCGTGAAGTCCAGCCTCGGCGCGTTGCGCGGCGCGGGCAGGGCGTTGCGAACGAACACCTCGCGCGCGTCCTCGGCGCCGAACAGCTTCATCACCGGCGCGTGCACCTGCGGCAGGTTGAACGACACGCTTGACCACGCGAACACCAGCAGCAGCGGCCAGAGCCACAGCCCACCCGCGCGGTGCAGGTCGAAGTTCAGCTTGTAGGCGCTTTTGCCCCGCCGCACCTGCCAGCTCGGCCGCCAGCGCTTCCAGAACGGCGCCCCCGGCGCGCGGGGCGGCAGGGTGAGGAAGAACCCTACGAAGCAGTCGACCGTCCACACGATCGCCGCCACGCCCATTACCAGCAGCCCGGCCGTGCCCGCTGCCAGCGTGTAGTGCAGGCGATAGACGAACGGCATCAGGTTCTTCGCGCCCTGGCCGATATCGCCCCATTCGCGCCGACCCAGCTCTGTGCCGGTCACCGGGTCGAGGAACAGGTCGTCCCAATCGGGCACGCCGGCGCCGTGTTCGCGCTCCAGACCGGTCACGGGATCCAGCCAGTGCAGGTGCAGCCGCAACGAATGCCCCGGCTCCACCGTCAACGGCAGGAAATCCACCGCAGCGCCGGGATAGCGCCGCAGCACCTGCGCCCGGATCGCCAGCGGATCGGGGGCGCCAGGTGTCTGCGACAGGTGCAGCTCGGGCGCAGTCAGCGCCTCCAGCTCCTCGATCCACGGCATCAGCGCGCCCGTCAGGCCCGCCACGGCCAGGAACAGCGCCAGCGACAGCCCGGCCCAGCGATGCGCGATGACCCAGAACGGGCGCCCCGGCAGCCCGGCCATCAGAACGACAGCCGCACCGAACCCAGCACGCTGCGCGGCGCGGCGTAGAACGCCTGATCCCAGTACAGGCTCGTCAGGTGCTTGTGGTTGGTCGCATTGGCCACGTTGACGTTGAACGCCACGTTCTCGGTCAGGTCATAGCCTGCCTGCAGCTGCACCGTGGCATAGGACGGCTGCCGGATCGTGCCGAGCGCGTTGGTGATATAGACGTCGTCCTGCCAGCGCAGCCCCGCGCCCACGTGCACCTTCTCCACCGGGCTCCAGCGCACCAGCAGGTTCGCCGTGGTGCGCGGCACATAGGTGCGCGCGGCATTGCCCGCCCTGTCCTTGATCGAAAGGTGGGTCACGCCGCTCTGCACACTGAGGTTCGAAGTGATGTTGCCGCCGATTTCCGCTTCCACGCCAGTGCTGCGCACGTCGATCCCGCGATAGAGGGTCTGGCCGAGCGTGGTGTCGAACCCGGCCGCTTCGGCAAGGTTCGACTGCTCCGAGCGAAACACCGCGATCGAGCCGAACAGCGCCTTGTCCGCGGTCTGCGCCTTCACGCCGCCCTCCCAGCTCTTGCCCTTGGCCGATCCCAGCGGAGTGAGCGCGGTCGAGATTTCCTTCTGCGGCGAGAAGATCCCGCTATAGCTGGCATAGAGGTTCACGCCCGGCACCACGCCCCAGGTTACCCCCACGAACGGATTGGCCCCGCTTTCGCGCCGCTGCGCGCTCACGCCGAAGGTGAATCCATCGGTCCGCACGTTCAGGTAATTGACCCCCAGCACCAGGTTGAGCCGCTCGGCCAGCGACAGGTCGGTCGCCGCGCGCAGGCGCCACTGGCGGTCCTTGATCCGCGCGCTGACCACGGCATCGCCGAACGCGGGGTAGGGGACTTCGGTCCCGTCCCAGCTATTGACGTCACCCGGCAGCGCACCCCAGGCCGGATCGGTCGTCGGCACGGGATAGCTGAGGTAGCCGAACGTCGCCTCGGTATACTGCGCGCCGAGGCTGATCGCCTGCTCGCGCCCCAGAAGGCGGAACGTGCCGCGTACCGAACTGTCCGAGATCCAGCCTCGCGCGGTCGAAAGATAGCCGCCGGGATAGCCATAGAGCCCCGCGCCGGTCTCCGCATCGGGCGCGCCATAGACATAGAACAACCGCGAAGGTTCGTCGGATACGCGCCGGGTCACGTGCTGGCGCGCGGTCCAGCCCGGCGCGAACTCCCACGAAAGCTCGCCATACGCGGTCTGGTCGGTCCGCTTCCAGTAGGTCCAGTCCTGCGTCGTGGAAGCGCCGGTGTCCCACTCCAGCTGGTTGCCAGCGGCATCCTGCAGGGGCAGCGCCCCCCACAGCACCCCGCGCGACGTGCCGGTCTGGCGGGTATAACCGGCCGAGAGCTTGAGCGTATCGGTGATCTGCCCGTCAAGCACGGCCTGCACCACCGACCGCTTCGAGCGGTAATCGCGCAGGTACGAATCCGCGTTCTGCACTGCGCCGGTCACCCGGATCGCCCAGCGCCCGTCTTTGGTGATCGGCGTGTCGAGATCGAACTCGCCGCGCACCTTGCCCCACGATCCTGCGGAGAGCTCGGTGGAGACATGGCGCTCGCCGGTCGGGTGGCGGCGGTGATAGTTGATCGTGCCCGAAGGGTTGCCCACGCCCGCCATCATCGCGTTCGCGCCACGGATCACCTCGATCGAATCCCACGCCACCGTATCGACCGCGCCGATCGTCGGGCCCCAGAAATTCGGGATCGCGATGCCGTCGACCATCGCCTCGCTGATGTCGAAGCCGCGCGCGTTGTAATAGGTCCGGTCGGTCTCGGCCTGCTCGACGTTCACGCCGGTGACATAGCGCAGCACCTCGTTGGTCTCATCGAGGCCGAAGGTGTCGAGCGCCGCGCGGTCCACCACCGTGACCGCCTGCGGCGTATCAAACACCGAAAGCGGAAGCCCCGTTGCCCCAGAAGGAACCTGCTCGCCAGCCCTTCCGATCACGGTGATGCGCTCGGCCTCGCTCGCCTCTTCGGCGTGGGCGCTGGCAGTTCCCAAGGCCAGGGCAGAGGCGGCGGCGGTGGCAAGAAGGCTTTGGCGAAACTGCACGTTTGAACTCCCGTCGATGACGGGCCGCCTTTAATGCGAGCGATTCTCAAGAGTCAATGCAAATAGGAATCATTCGCATTAACTCTATTCATACCTCGCCTTTCTAGGCGGTTGCTCCCGCCCGCTCACAAGCCTAAAAGGCGTCATACCCCGGGGAGCCAGTGGGGTCCGGGCGGGCGCTCATCGTTGAGCGATCGCGCGGACCGAACGGCTGAGAGGGGCTGGTCACGCAGCCCGACCCGTCGAACCTGAACCCGTTAGCACGGGCGGAGGGAAGGGCCGGCTTCAACCCGCGCTCGGTCCGTCCGCCTCTTGAGAGGACACGCGCATGGCCGACATCAACTCCAGGCTGGAAATCGGCGTCACCACCGGGCCGATCCGCGGCAGCCGCAAGATCCACGTGGAAAGCGCGCGCTTCCCCGGCCTCACCGTCGCCATGCGCGAAATCTCGCTCGAACCGTCGAGCGGCGAACCGCCCGTGCGCGTCTACGATACGTCGGGTCCCTACACCGACACGAACGCGACCATCGACATCTCCGCCGGCCTGCCGCAACTCCGCCGCGACTGGATCCTCGCACGCGGTGACGTCGAAGATTACGACGGCCGCGCGGTGAAGCCCGAAGACAACGGGCTGAAGGGCCCGGACCGCTCGGCCGGCGTGCCGGCGTTCCCCAACGTCGTGCAGCGCCCGCTGCGGGCAAAGGCCGGCGGCAACGTCAGCCAGATGCACTACGCGCGCCAGGGCATCATCACGCCCGAGATGGAATACGTCGCCATCCGCGAAAACCTCGGCCGCAAGCAGCTCAAGGAAGCGCTGGTCCGCGATGGCCAGGATTGGGGCGCTTCGATCCCCGACTACGTCACTGCCGAATTCGTGCGGGACGAAGTGGCGCGCGGCCGGGCGATCATCCCCAGCAACATCAACCACCCCGAATCCGAACCGATGGCGATCGGCCGCAACTTCCTCGTGAAGATCAACGCCAACATCGGCAACTCGGCCGTCGCGTCAGACGTGGCCAGCGAGGTCGACAAGATGGTCTGGTCGATCCGCTGGGGTGCGGACACCGTGATGGACCTGTCCACGGGACGCAACATTCACGACACGCGCGAATGGATCCTGCGCAACAGCCCCGTGCCAATCGGCACCGTCCCTATCTACCAGGCGCTCGAAAAGGTCGGCGGCATCGCCGAGGACCTCACCTGGGAGATCTTCCGCGATACGCTGATCGAACAGGCCGAACAGGGCGTCGATTACTTCACCATCCACGCCGGCGTGCGCCTGCCCTACATCCCGCTTGCCGCAAAGCGCATGACCGGGATTGTCAGCCGTGGCGGCTCGATCATGGCCAAGTGGTGCCTGGCGCATCACAAGGAATCGTTCCTCTACGAACGTTTCGACGAAATCACCGAGATCATGAAGGCCTACGACGTCGCCTATTCGCTGGGCGACGGGCTGCGCCCCGGATCGATCTACGACGCCAACGACGAAGCCCAGTTCGCCGAACTCTACACCTTGGGTGAACTGACCAAGCGCGCCTGGAAGGAAGACGTTCAGGTGATGATCGAAGGCCCCGGCCACGTGCCGATGCACAAGATCCGCGAGAACATGACCAAGCAGCTCGAAGCGTGCGGCGAAGCGCCGTTCTACACGCTCGGGCCGCTCGTCACCGACATCGCGCCGGGCTACGACCACATCACCAGCGGCATCGGCGCGGCACAGATCGGTTGGTACGGCACGGCGATGCTCTGCTACGTCACGCCCAAGGAACACCTCGGCCTGCCCGATCGCGATGACGTGAAGGTCGGCGTGGTCACCTACAAGCTGGCCGCCCACGCGGCGGACCTCGCCAAGGGGCACCCGGCGGCGCAGGTGCGCGACGATGCGCTGAGCAAGGCGCGCTTCGAATTCCGCTGGCGCGATCAGTTCAACCTGTCGCTCGATCCCGACACCGCCGAACAGTACCACGACCAGACGCTTCCCGCTGAAGGCGCCAAATCCGCGCACTTCTGCTCGATGTGCGGGCCGAAGTTCTGCTCGATGAAGATCAGCCAGGAAGTCCGCGAATTCGCCGCCAAGCAGAACGCGCCCGTCGAAAGCTTCGTCGCCAGCGAGGCCGAGGCCGAAGAGGGCATGAAGGCGATGAGCGCGAAGTACGACGAGATGGGCCGCGAACTCTACATCGGTGCCGGCGGGCGCGAGCACGACTGACCGGCCACCGCCCTGATTGTCTGAAATCCAGGCGGCCGCTTCCAAAGGTGAAGCGGCCGCCTCTTTTTTGGCCAGCTGTCGCATCACGTTGCGCTGTCCAGCGTCTCGTTGCGAGCCGTGGAGGTCGGCCAGCGCGCGCCCCGTCGCGCGGTATCGGCGTGACATCGCGATGACCGGGGCCTGACCGATTTAGCAGCCGCTTCGGCTATGCAACTTTGCTCGACAATTTGGTAGCGCACGCGGGCTATGCAAGACGCGTTGCACTATCCCGATCCCCGTTTGACACGGCATGCATATGCAACCTGTATCCACAACGCGTCCCGCCCTGTCCTACAGTGCCCCTTTCGGGTAAGAGCACGCCATGACCGCGTCGCTTCTCCCTGAAATCGCGCACTTTTGTTTGGCGAGGGAGGCCGCATGGGCCGGTTCGTGCATTTCATCTCTGAAGTCTGTCAACTTCGTCAACTTGGCCGATTTAGGAAGAGCCGCATGACCCCATCGAATCCCGCTGCCGAACTCGCCGTCCGCTCCGCCCGGGCCGCTTTCAACCGCGCCCTTGCCGAAGCCGATCTCGGCGCGATCGGTCCTCTGCTCGCCCGCGACGTGGTGCTCATCACCGGCAGCGACAGCGGCGTCGTTGCCGGGCGGCAGGCACAGCTGATAGCCTGGAAACGCGAATTTTCCGCGCGGCCGCGCACCGTCTATGTCCGCACGACGCAATCGGTCACGGCCTCCACGATCGAACCGATCGCGCTGGAACAGGGGATCTGGGAAGGCACGATCGAAGGGCAGGGGACGCTTGTCGCGGGCGGGGTCTACAGTGCCAAGTGGCGGCAGACGGACGGCGCCTGGCGGCTGATCGCCGAAATCTTCGTGACCTTGCGTTAGTATCGTTTTCGGGAACCGCGTGCGCGCACAACCATTGCCGTGACGCACCGGGCGCGGCGTTGCGCCCTAACCCTGAAAAGAAGGAGCAGGCGCCATGAAGAAGGCCCTCTTGCTTTCCGCCCTCGCCGCCGCGTCGCTGACGTCGGCCTGCACCGATACCTATGGCTACGGTGATCGCCCCGGCTACGCCAGCGACGGCTACGCCGGCGATTGGGGCTATTACGATCGCGGCTACTACGACCGCTACGGCCGCTACGACTACAACAATCCCGATCCGAACTACGGCGGTTATTACGCTGACCGTTACTACCGCCAGAGCCCGCGCTATCGCGAACGCTATCTCAGCTACAACGATCGCGTGTACCGCGGCAACGATGGCCGTTACTATTGCCGCCGTTCGGACGGGTCGACCGGCCTGATCGTCGGTGGTTTGGCTGGCGCCACGGCGGGCGCGTTGATCGCCCAGGGCGACAGCAAGCCGCTCGGCGCGATCATCGGCGCAATCGGTGGCGCGGCCGTGGGTGCTGCGGCCGATAGCGGCCGGTCGAACGTGCGCTGCCGCTAAGCCCGCAGGCTGGCCGGACACCAAGAAAAAGGCCCCTCGACTGCTGTCGGGGGGCCTTCCTCGCGGGACTGGATGAAAGCTGGATCAGCCCGGGCTGTCGTTGTTGCCGTTGTCGACGACCACCCAGGTCACCGTGGCGATGCCGGCCACGATCGCGATGATCGGGATCAGCTGCAGCGCGTTGCTGCGCACGCCGCGCACCGGAGCCTTGGTGCGGGTCAGTGCCTTCTTCGCCGGGAGAGCGTTGCCCGAACGGGTCTCGGCAGCGGAGGCGACGCCCGGAAGAACGAGCGTGGCGGCGAGCACGGCCGACAGGCCATGGCGAAGAGCCTTTGTGATCATCGAATAAGTCCCCATGTTTTTCTGATGCAGCGCAACGTAACGCTGCCTCGCTGTTCTCATCTCCCACCACTATGGTGGCAAATGCAAGCGCCTTTTTACAACCTGTTCATGATGAAAAGGCGCTGAGCTGCAGTCAAAATATTGAAATTCGAGATCTTTGGGGGTCCCAAAAGGAGAATGGGACATCTTCTTAAATTCGTATTAACCCTTTGCCTTGACTGGTTTTGCACCTGCACAGAGCAGCCGCCGGCGCAATGTCGATCCGTGACGGGAAGGCGCCGCGAATCCCCGGGCCGTCACTCGATGCCGAAGCGGCTCAGCACATTGCGGGTGATGCGGGTGACGAACGGGTCGCGGGCGGCGAGGGCATGGGCCCATTCGGTGGTGCCGCAGTTGAACACTTCGCCGCGCCCCCGCCTGAACGAGGCCATCACCGCGTGGCCGCGAATGATCCCGGGGCTGGTGGCATAGGCGGGATCGCCGAATACGTCGCGGGCGATGATGTCGAGGTTTTCGGGCGGAATGATCGGGGGGTAGGGACTGCCCGGCTCCTCCCCGAAGGCACAGGGCGCGATGGCGACGATCTCCAGGTTTTCCGGCACCCCGAGCGTCGGAACCGCGCGTGGCACCCCGTCGCTGCCGAAGGTGAAGCGGCACCCGTCGTTCTCGTAGCCCAGCAGCGGCAGTTCCGGCGCGATCAAGTCCCCATAGTAGAGATCGGTGCCCGCAAGCGACCAGTGTAAGCTGTCGTAGACCGTGTATCCGCCCTGGCCGCGCGCCGCGCACAGGCCCAGCCGATGGTAGCCGCCGAACAGGAAAGTGAGCCCGGTGATGGCCGCTTCGGGCCGCGCGAAGGCATTGTGCGACCACAGGTGCGTGCCTTGCGCTGCATCGGCGCTGGCGGCGGGATCGTCTTCGAAACCGCGCCACTTGTGGCAGATGAAGCTGCCGCCGCCGTCGTCGAAGCGGACCTTCCAGAAGGCGGTGTTACCCGAAAATATGGCAAAGTTGCCGCCGCTATCGACGTAAGCCTCGATCGCGTCGCGCTGGCCGGCGGTCCAGTATTCGCTGTGCCCGACGACCATGACGGCGGCGTAGCCATCCAGCATTGCCGGTTCGCATTCGATGTCGCGATCGGTGGCGTAATCGAGCGCAATGCCTTCGCTCTCGGCCCACTCGACGAAGCGGTGCTCCCACTTGTTGAGGAAGCCCGCCGAGCCATCGTAGGGCGTCATCTGCGCTCGCAGCCGCCAGTTTGGATCTGACGCCCAGGGCCGTTCGCCGAAACCCCGGGAGCGAAGGTTGGCAAGGCGGGGCACATCGTCAGGCGCGGCGATGATCGCCTGGGGGAAGGGGCGTCGGGTCGAAAGCACGCCGATCGCCCCCGCCATCGCATCGGGCAGGCGCTTGCGCCCGCTCATCAGCGCGCCGACGTCGCAATAGGCAGAGCGCCCGCCCCAGTAGTTGTAGGCGTGGTAGGTGTTGGTGGCGAGGACGAGCAGGGCCTTCGCCGTCTTTTCGCCCCGCGCCGGGCGGACGCAGACGAAATGGTGCCAGCGTTCGCCCGCGGCATTGGTCAGCGCCAGATCGTAGTAACCGGTCGGCCAGTCGCTGCCGATGGTGAAAGTATGCGCCAGCGGCCAGTCGCAGCCGGCGGTATCGGCATCGTCGGGCGTCGGATGATGGCCCGGTGCGATGCCCGCGACCGTGTTGAATACCCGGCGATCCGCACCGACGCGGGCGATTTCGAGCGTGCATGGCCCGCCGCTGTCGTCGCTGGCGAAGATCTGCACCGGTTCGCCCGGGCAGGCACTGAGACGGTCGGTATAGAAGGCGATCATCGAGAGCTCCCGTTCGATTGGCCGCGCGTATCCGGTGAAGCGGATCAGCCCTGTTTCTGCTGTCCGTATCGCATGAAAGCCTGGCCGATCCGCGCCATTTCGGCGTCATCCAGCAACAGCGGCCCGCCGATGGTGAGTGTGCCGCAATAGACGGCGGCCTGTTCCTCCACCTCGTCGGCCACGGCGAGCGCCTGGTGGATCGTGCGGCCGACGGCGATCTGGCCGTGGTTGGTCATCAGGCAGGCGCGGTAACCATCGAGCGTGGTGGCAATCGCCTGGGCGAGCTCTTCGGAACCGAAGGTGGCATAGGGGGCAAGCGGCACTTTGGCACCACCCGCGACCGCGACCATATAATGGACCGAGGGTATCTCTCGCCCTGCGCAGGCCAGGATGGTGGCGTGGCGCGAATGGCAGTGGACCACCGCGCCAACCTCGCCGCGCGCGAGATAGAGGCCGAGATGCATCCGCCACTCGGATGAGGGGCGCGGCCCCTGATCGTCCCAGTTGCCTGCATTGTCGACGAAGACCATCTGCTCCGCCGTCAGCCGGCCGGGGACGACGCCCGAGGGCGTGACCAGCATGCCGCCATCGACGCGGATCGAAACGTTGCCCGAAGTGCCGCGATTGAGGCCGCGCGCATCCATCTGCTGCATGACATCGACCATCGATTGCCGCAGCGCCTGTTCGTTACCCATGGGAAGCGTCCGTGGCCGTCTGGTGGGTGGCCATGAAATCGACCACGCCCTGATAGCTGGCAAGTGTTCCGGTTGTGCCGATGCCCGAGGCGACCTGCGCCGCCGTCGCGCAGGCGAACGCCATCGCATCGCGATCCGAAAGCCCGCGATGCCGCGCGGCGTGAAATCCCGCGCAGACGGAATCGCCGCAGCTGGTGGTATCGACCGGATCGATCCGCCAGGCCGGCACTTCCATCACGCTGTCGCGCGTCAACAGCGCGGCACCCCGCGCGCCGAGCTTGAACAGGCAGGCGCCGGCTCCCTTGGCGATGAAGTGATCGGCCGCGGCGCGCAGATCATCGGTCTTGCCGAACAGGACCGCCACTTCGGCCAGGCTGGGCATGAAGATGTCGACGTGTGGCAGCAGCGCGTCGAGGTCCTGCGCGGCGGCGGGCGATGGTGCGATCAGGTCGCAGGTGACGAAGGCGCCCCTGGCCTTTGCCGCGGCCAGGAACCCGGCGCCTTGCCCCGCAGTTCCGGGAAAGCCAACTGCCGCCCAGTGCACCGCCGCGGTGCGGTCGAGCGCTTCGAGCATGGCGGGCGTGACCGGTGCGAACAGGCTGGCGCCGAGCATGTGCCAGTTCGGCCGGTCGCCGTTGGGTCTGATCGGCAGCACGGTCGTCGACGTGGGCATCGCGCCGTCATCGACGAGCAGCGTGGTATCGACGCCTTCGGCTTCGAGCATCGAGCGCACCAGTTGGCCCTGCGGGTCGATTCCGACGGCCGAGCCGACGGCCGCCTGCAGCCCGAGACGCTGCGCGACATAGGCGGTGCCCGCCGCCGTCCCCGCTGGAGACAGCGCGATGCGCTCGACGATCTGGCCTTCCTCGCCCGGCAGCGACGCGACCGGATGAACGGCGATATCGAGCGTGGTGAGGCCGACCGCCATCAGGTCGATCGGGCGTGAATCGACAGCGCTCACAATGCGCCTCTCAATGCGCGCCGAACATGGCGACGAGCACCGGATGCGGTTCGAGCGAAGGCTGCCGGGCCTTGAGCGCGGCGAACGCCGCCTCTGCCGCTTCGAGAGCGAAGTCGATGTCGGCATCGGTCATCGCCGCGCACAGGAACATGTTGTGCCAGGGGTGCACATAGACCCCGCGCTTGAGCATTTCCTCGCCCCAGGCGTAGCCGGTGCGGAAATCCGGATCTTCGGCAAACAAAATCTGCGGCATCTGCACCGGGCCGCTCTGGCGCAAGGTGTAGCCGTGGCGGGCGGCCGCCGCATCGAGCCCATCGCGCCAGCGATTGCCGAGGCGGACGGTGTGTTCGAGGTAGTCGGTTTCGCGTATGATCCGCAGCGTTTCGATCGCCGCCGCCATCGGCACGGCGGAAAGCCAGAACGATCCAGTGGCGTAGATCTGGCCCGCACCATCGCGGCAGGAATCGTTGCCCAGCAGGACCGAAATCGGGTGCCCGTTGGCAAAGCACTTGCCCCAGGCGGACAGGTCTGGCTGCACGCCAAGGCTTGTCCAGCTGCTGCCGCGCGCAAGGCGGAAGCCCGCGCGCACTTCATCGACGATCAGCTTGGCGCCGGCAGCATCGCACAGTTCGCGCGCGCGGCGGGCATAGGCCGGATCGGGCAGTTCCTGATCGATGAAGGCATCGTGCTTGAAGGGCGAGGCAAAGATCGCGGCAAGGTCGTCACCCGCTTCGGTCACGGCCTTTTCCAGGCTTTCGACGTCGTTGTAGGTGTAATAGCGCAGGTGCGCGCGATCTTCGGGCACCACGCCGGCCGGGATCGGGGTGCACCACGGCACCGCGCCGTGGTAGGCGCCGGCGGCGAGCAGCACGACCTTGCGCCCGGTCTGCGCACGGGCGACGCTCATCGCCATGGTCGTGGCATCGGTGCCGTTCTTGCAGAAGATCGCCCAGTCGGCGTGATCGACCATTTCGACCAGCGTTTCGGCCAGATCGACCAGCAGTGGGGAGGGGCCGGTCAGCGTATCGCCCAGCGCCGCCTGCGCGCGGGCGGCGGCTTCGACGCGTTCGTCGCGATAGCCGAGCAGGCTGGGGCCATAGGCGCACATGAAATCGAGATAGCGGTTGCCATCCGCGTCCCAGATATAGGCGCCTTCGGCCTTGCTGAAGAATTGCGGATAGAGCGCGGGCAGCAGGCGGGTGGATTCGTGGCCGTACATCCCGTTGGGGATGACCTTGAGGGCGCGGGCGCGCAGCGCCTCGTCAGCGGAGCGGTTCATGGATGGGGTGCTCTTCGATCGTTGAAGGGGGACATCAGAACTTGAAGGAGACCTGCACGCCGTAGGTGGCCGGATCGTTGTAGTTGACCTCGTCCATCGTGATCACCGGCGAGACATAAGTGATGAAGCGCGTGTTGGTGATGTTCTTGGCCCACAGCGCCAGCTCCAGCTTCTCGTCGCGGGAGAGCCACGAGAGGCGCGCGTTGGCGAGCGCATAGGGCGCGACGCGGTTGCTGGCGAGGTTGTCGGGCGCGAGGAAGGTTTCGGACTGGAAGCTGCCGTCCATGCGCAGGCGCAGCGCACTGTCGCCGGGCAGGGGTTGGGTGACGGTGAACCCGGCCGACACGGCGACCGACGGCGCGTTGACCAGCTGGTTGCCCGAATAGTCGGCCGCGCTCAACGCGGTGAACGTCTTGTAGCGCGCGTGCAGCAGGCTGAGGTTGACGAAGGCGTTGAAGTTGCGGCTCGGCTGCGCCTGCAGTTCGGCTTCCACGCCATAGATCTCGGCATTGCCCGCATTCAGCTTGCGCTGCACCGGGATGGTGCCCGAAGTATCGAAAACGAAGACCTGCAGGTCCTTGTAATTATAGTAGAACCCGGCAGCGTTGAAGCGCAGCGTGCGGCCGAGCAACTCGCTCTTGAAGCCGGCTTCGTAGGCATAGAGCTTTTCCGAACGGAACGGCTTCAACTGAGCCGGATCGGACGAGGACCCGCCCGCGAAGCCGCCGCTGTTGTAGCCCTTCGATGCGCTGGCATAGAGCAGCACGTCGCGGCTCGCCTGGTAGGACACCGCACCGCGCCACGACAGGTCGTGGAACGTCTTCGACCCCGTGAAATCGAGCACGGGGACGAAGATCACGTCGTCGAACGCCGAATGGAAATCGAAGTCGATCTTGTCGGTCGAATAGCGCAAGCCGCCGGTGACGGTCAGCTTGTCGGTGAGCTTGACGTCGGTCTGCGCGAAGGCAGCCCAGCTCTCGGTCTTCTGCGTGTAGGGGAAGGCGAAGTTGCCGATCGAGTTGACCGGATCGAACGTGCCGAGCAGGTCATTGGGATCGCGGAACACGCGCAGGATGTCGTACGAGCTTTTTGTCACGAGGTTGTCGTGGAAGTAGTAGCCGCCGACGATCCAGTTCACCTTGGTGCTGTCGCGCGATTGCAGGCGGATTTCCTGGCTGAACTGGTCCGGCCGGTCGATGTACGTGGCGGTCAGGACATTGTTGGGGCTGGCGTCGGTATCCTCCAGCGTCTTGCGGCGGACTTGTTCATAGGCGCTGATCGACGTGAGCGAGACCTTGTCGAACTGGACGCTGGCGGTGAGCGAGGCACCGAACACGTCCACCCGTTCCTTGCCCTCGACGTCGTAGTCGCCTGCGTTCAGGTTGTTGTCGGTATCGGCATAGCCGAGCCCGTCGAGCGGCACGCCGCTGGCGCTGAAGTTGGGGTTGCCGGCGAAATCGACGCCCTGGCCGCGATGCTGGAATTGCCGCGCGCCGCCCCGGTTCTGGCCGCCATGCACGATGGCGCGGACCAGCACGTCACTGTTCGGGGTAAAATCGACGATGGCGCGGCCCGCCCACATGTCGAGATCGTTGAGCTTGTGACCGGTCACGCGGTTGAGCAGCCAGCCATCACGTTTGAGATAGGTGCCCGAAACGCGGGCCTTCAGCACATCGCCCGCGATCGGGCCGCCCACGCCGCCTTCGAGCTGGATCTCGTTGTAGCGGCCATAGGAGGCCGAACCGTTGGCGGTGAAGGTGTCGGTCGGCTTGCGCGATGTGAAGCGGATCGCGCCTGCGGTGGTGTTGCGGCCATAGAGCGTGCCCTGCGGCCCTTTCAGCACTTCGATGCCATCGCTGTCGAAGACGTTGAACAGCTTGCCGGCATTCGCGCCGAGGAACACGTCGTCGACATAGACGCCGACTGCGCCGGTGGTGTTCGAGTTGAAATCGCCGATGCCGACACCGCGCAGGAACAGCGATGTGGTGGTGGCCGCCGTGCCCGCCTGCGAGGAAAGCCCGGGGACGAGCAGCGACAGGTCGCGCGGATCGCGGATGCCGGCCTGCGACAGGGCCTCGCCGCTGATGGCAGCGATGCTGATCGGCACATCCTGCACGTTCTGGGCACGCCGCTGGGCGGTGACGACGATTTCGCCGAGGCCCTCGCTTTTCTGGGGGGCGCCTTCAGGGGGAGCGGCTTCCTGCGCCTGTGCGGCGAGAGGGGTTAGAGCCAGCAACGAAACCGATAGCAGGGCAGCAACGCGCATCATCGTCATTCCCTCATTGCCGTTTTCGACATTTGTCGCATTAGGAGTGACCGAATCTCGAAATGTGTCAAGTTTGAAAATTGGCGAGATAATTTTTTCGGACAGATGATTGATTTTCGCGCGGTCCCGTAGGATCGTGCCACCATGACCGAAGGACGCACCGCAGAGCGGGGATCGACCCGCGCCGACATCCGCCGCCCGGCGCAGAAGCGCAGCAAGGCGCGTTTCGAGGCGATCCTCGACGGGGCCGAGCGCCTGCTGGAAAAGGTGCCGACCGCGGCGCTCAGCATTCACGCGATTGCCGCCGAAGTCGGCATCTCGCCGCCGTCGATCTATCACTTCTTTCCCGAACCCCAGCTCGTCTTCAGCGCGCTGGCCGAACGCTACCTGACGCGCTTCGAGCAGTCCGTGCTGGCCGATCCGCCAACCGAGGTGGAAAGCTGGCAGGACCTGCAGACGCGGCAGTTCCGATCGGCGCAGCGCTGGTTCAACGCCCATCCTGCGGCGCGGCAGGTGCTGTTGGGCGGGCCGGCCTGGTCGCCCGACATCGGCATCCAGGATCACGACAGCAATTACGTCACCGCTGGCCGGATGCTCGAGCTGCTCGATGCGCTGTTCGTGCTGCCGGAAATCCCCGATCTGCGCGACAGGCTGGTGGAAGTCATCGTCATCAGCGACGCTATCTGGTCGCTTTCGGTCCATCGCCATGGCCAGATTACCGACGCGATGGAGGAACAGGCGCGACGCGCGCGCATCGCCTATTCCCGCACGTTCCTGCCCGAATACCTGACGCGGCGCGCGCCGGTGGACGCCGCCGAATGAGGGGTGCGGTCCGCGGCATCGGCGGCGGCGTGCTGACCGTGGCGCTGACCATCGGCTCGGTCGGGCTGCTGGTGCTGGGGCTGCAGCCGCTGCTGCTCGGCGGGCTGGTGCTCGAACGCCGCATTTCCGAAGCGGAGATCGGCAACCTCGTCACCGTGGAGATGCTGGCGATCGCGCTTGGCTCACTGGCCGGCGTCTGGCTGTTCCGGCGGGCCAATCCGCGCGCCGTGGCGATCCTTGCGGCAATCGGTCTCGCCGCAGTGGACCTGCTCTGCATCGGGGGCGGGCATGACGCCTGGCTGCTGCTGCTGCGCGGCGCGGCCGGCCTGTGCGAAGGCGTGCTCGTGGCGGCGGCGCTGGTGGCGATTGCCCTGTCCGCGCATGTAGAGCGCGCAAGCGCGCTGTTTCTGGCGGGGCAGACGCTGCTGCAGGCCATTGTCGCCTTTACCCTGCCGTATGTCGAAGGCGCGGGGTCTGCTGCGGATCATGTGTTCGCAGCGCTTGCCGGCGCGGCGGTGCTGGCGGCGCTTCTGGCCCTGGCGGTGCCATCGACGATGCGGCCGGTTGCTGCCGACGAGAGCGGCGGCGCGCTTTCGACCGCGAGCCTTGTGGCGCTGTGCTGTTCGGGGCTCTTCCTGGGAGCGATCGTCACGACCTGGAGCTATCTTGGCATCTGGCTCGCCAAGAATGGGCATTCGGCAAAGTTCGAGGGGCTGATCGTCGCTTCCTCGCTGGTCGCGCAGATCGCGGGGGCAAGCATTGCCGCGCGCTGGGGCGAGCGGTTGCATTACCGTACGGCGATCGCCGGGGGCGCGCTTGTCGCCGGGTTGCTGATCGCCGGGTTCTTCCTGGCGCGCGAAAGCAGCGCGGGGCTGGTGCTGGTGGGCGTGTGCTTCGGCTTCGTCTGGCTGTTCGTGCCGCCCTTCTTCGCAGGCTGGCTGATCGAGATCGATCCCGCCCGCCGCGCCGTGCTCTATCTCACTGCGTTCCAGCTGGGCGGTGCGGCCTTCCTTCCCTCGGCGGCGGCGCTGCTGGTGGATCGCTGGTCGGTCGATGCCGCGCTGTGGTCCAGCGGCGGGATCTTCATCCTTCTGTCGCTGATCGTCTATGCGGCAACGGCCGGGAACAGGCGCGCAGCGGCCTGATCCGCGCGCGCCTGCGCTCTACAGAGCGTTTTGCTGCAAGTGCGCACATTATCGCGACGCGACGTGATGTTAATGGCAATGGACGCTCCTGCTGCCCCGTCCTAGTCCCCGAACCCGGGTCGTAACAGGCGCGGATGCGCGCCGGCTTTCCGTTCGGGGCAGTTCATTGATCAAGCCAGTCCGCCGCGCAGTTCTTGGTCGCGCGCTGCTTTTCGCAAGCGCGCTGACCGCCGCGACGTCCGCCCTTGTCGCCACGCGCGGCGCGGGCGCGGTAGAGACCGACGGCACGATGCTGGCCGCCGCCGCGCGGATCGAACCCATGCTCGATACCTACTGTTCGCGCTGCCATAACGACGTCGACAATGTCGCCGGGCTGTCGGTTGCCGATCTGAAGGTCGAGGACTTGCGCACCGGCCGCAATGCCGAGGCGTGGGAGAAGATCCTGCGCCGCGTCGCCTCGGGCGAGATGCCGCCGCATTCCAAGCCCCAGCCCGATCCGCAAATGCGCGCCGCCTTCGTCGATTTCCTCGATGCGAGCAGGGCGAGCTTCGTCGCGGCGAACCCCGATCCTGGGCGCAGCGTGCTGCGGCGGCTCAACCGCGCCGAATACGCCAACGCAGTGCGCGATCTGCTTGGCGTAGAGGGCGATTTCGCGCGCGAGCTGCCGGCGGACAATTCGGGATTCGGCTTCGACAACATCGCTGATGTGTTGAGCGTTTCGCCAACGCTGATGGAGCGATACGTCGCCGTTGCCGGAAAGGTCGCGCGGCAGGCGACCGGGCTTACCGCCAAGCGCGACTACGTCACCACGTTCCAGGTGGCGAAGGACGGGTCGGTGATGAATTCGGGCATTCCCGCCTACAACGAGCGCGCGGGCGCGGACCTGCCGCTGGCGTCGCGCGGGGGGATCGCGGTGCGCTATAACGCGCGCTACGACGGCAAGTACGACATCGCCGCCTGGCTCAATTCGAACACCAACAACGAAAGCGACCGGCTGATCGAGGACCGCTATGTGGCGCGGGTGCCGATGAAGGCCGGGCCGCACACGGTCAGCATGGCGTTCCGCCGCCAGACCTGGCCCGACGAGACGGTGCAGACGCTGCGCAACGACACGTCCTACGTGCCGCTGCCGATCGACAAGCCGGCGCTGCTGCCGCTCGACGTGTGGGTCGATGGCGTGCGGGCGAGCACGCTGATGGTGCCATCGTGGCGGATGCATCCGCGCTATTCGCAGCGCAACTTCCCGCGCGATCTGCTGCAACTGGACGTCGCCGGCCCCTTCGAGGCCAAGGGCCTTACCGAAACGCCTTCGCGCCGGGCGATCTTCACCTGCACGCCCCGCTCTGTGGCGCAGGAAGAGCCGTGCGCGCGGCAGATACTCGGAACGCTCGCACGGCGCGCGTGGCGGCGCCCGGTCAGCCCGGCCGATGTCGCGCCGCTGCTGGCCATCTATAACGGAGAGCGCAAGCGGTCGGACTTCGGGCACGGGATCGAGGCGGCGATCGAGGCGCTGCTGGTCTCGCCGCGCTTTCTGTTCGTGGTGGAAAGTCCGCCGCCGGGCACGCCAGCGGGCGCGGCCTACCCGGTTTCGGACGTAGACCTTGCCACGCGGCTTTCGCTGTTCCTGTGGAGCTCGATCCCCGATGAACGCCTGCTTGCGCTCGCCGAGCAGGGCAGGTTGCGCACGCCCGCGGTGCTCGATGGCGAGATCGCGCGGATGCTGGCCGATCCCAGGGCAGGCGCGCTGACCGACAACTTTGCCGGTCAGTGGCTCTACTTGCGCAATCTCGACCAGCAGCGCCCCGACATTACCGTGTTCCCGCAGTTCGATCACCGCCTGCGCGAGGCGATGGCAACCGAGACGCGGATGTTCTTCGCCAACGTGCTGTCGGCCAACCGGCCGGTGACCGATTTCATCCGCTCGGACTACACGTTCCTCAACCAGCGGCTTGCCGAGCACTACGGGATTGCGGGCGTGCGCGGCCCTGCCTTCCGCAAGGTGGCGCTCGATCCGGCATCGCCGCGCGGCGGGCTGCTGGGGCAGGCTAGCATCCTGACGGTGACGTCGTATGGCAACCACACTTCTGTGGTGAAGCGCGGCAAGTGGATCCTCGACAACATGCTGGCATCGCCGCCGCCGCCGCCGCCGCCGGACGTTCCCGCGCTCAAGACTGAGCACGACGGCCGCTTGCTTACCGCGCGCCAGCAGCTCGAACTGCATCGCGCCAACGCATCGTGCGCCGCTTGCCACATGAAGATGGACCCGCTGGGCTTCGCGCTCGAGAATTTCGACGCGGTGGGCGCCTGGCGCACCAGCGACGCCGGGCAGGCGATCGACAATACCGCCACGCTGCCGACTGGCGCGAACATCGCGGGCGTCGGCGGCCTGCGCGACGTGCTCATGGCGCGGCGCGACGAATTCGCGCAGGCTTTTACCGAGCGGCTGATGACTTATGCCCTGGCACGCGGGCTGGGGCCGCAGGACATGCCGGCGGTGCGCGCCATCGCCCGGCAGGCGGCGCGCGACGACTATCGCGCGCAGACGATCGTGCGCGGGATCGTGACGAGTCCGGGATTCACCATGCGCAAGGCCGCGATGAGCGTCGCCGCCGCCACTCCGGGCGCAGCATCGGGCAGGAGAGCGAAGTGAGGATCATCCGCAAGCCCCTGTCACGCCGCACCGTCCTGCGCGGCGCCGGCACGGCCATGGCGCTGCCGCTGCTCGAAGCGATGCTGCCGAACAGTGCCATGGCGGATACGGCGCAGCGGCCGAAGCGGCTGCAGGTGTTCTATACCCCCAACGGCATGACGATGGACGCGTATCGTCCGGCGACAACGGGGCGCGACTATGCGTTGCCACCCACGCTGGCGCCGCTCGCCCCGCATCGCGACAGCATGGTCGTGGTGTCCGGGCTGGGCCATCCGCAGGCGGCGGCGATGGGCGATCGTCCGGCGGGTCACGGCCGGTCGTGCCCCGCGTTCCTGACCGGCGCCCACGCCAAGCAGACCGAAGGGCCCGATATCCGCTGCGGCGTGTCGATGGACCAGGTTTTCGCCGCGCATCTGGGCGATGCGACGCAGATCCCTTCACTCGAACTGGGGATCGACCAGGCGAGCCTGCTGGGCAGCTGCGACATCAACTATTCCTGTGCCTACACCAACGGCATTTCCTGGCTGACGCCCACCGTGCCGCTGCCGGTCACCGCCAACCCGCGCGACGTGTTCGAGCGCCTGTTCGGCGATGGCGAGGCGCTGGATGCGAAAAGCCGCACCGCGCAGGCGCGGCGGCAGACCTCGATTCTGGACTTCGTGCGCGAGGATGCGGCGCGGCTTTCGGGTGCGCTCGGTGTTGAGGACCGGCACAAGCTCGACGAATATCTCGAAGCCTCGCGCGCGATCGAACGCCGCATCCAGCGAGCCGAAGCCGGGCCCGCCGTGGTGCAGACCGGCCTGCAGCAGCCGGCGGGCATCCCCGCCACCTTTGCCGACCATGTGCGCCTGATGATCGACCTGCAGGTGCTGGCGATGCAGGCCGACCTGACCCGCGTGGGCACGTTCATGATCGGGCGCGAGATTTCCAACCGCACTTATCCCGAAATCGGCGTGCCGGATTCGCACCATATGCTGAGCCATCACGGCAAGAACCCGGACAAGATGGCCAAGCTGGCGCAGATCAACCGCTATCACATGGGATTCTTCGCCTACGCGCTGCAGCGGATGAAGGACACGCGCGATGGCGCGGGCTCGCTGCTCGACAGCACGCTGGTGATCCGCGGATCGGCGTTCGGCGATTCCAACGATCACGACTTCATGGATCTGCCGGTGATCGTCGCCGGCGGGCTGGTGAAGGGCGGGCGCCATGTCGAAGTGGCCAAGGGCACTTCGATGTCGAACCTGATGCTCGCCGGGCTCAACCTGCTGGGCGTCCAGACCGACAGGTTCGGCGACAGCACCGGCCCCTTGCGGGAACTCACCGATGCGTAGGCTGCTGCTGGCGGTGGCCTTGTCGGCGAGCGTTACGGCCGGTGCCGCGCACGCGCAGGACGATCGCGTGGCCGATGCGATTGGGCGCGACGATGTGGCCGCGCTCGGGGCGGCACTCGCCGGGGGCGCGGATGCGAACCAGCGGCTCGCCTATGGCGAAACCCCGCTGGCGCGCGCGGTGGAGGTGCAGGACGCCGACCTTGTGCGCATGCTGCTGGCCCATGGCGCGAAAGCCGGCGTGGCCGATGCCTCGGGGCTCACGCCGCTGGGGCTTGCCTGCGAACGCGGCGATCCTGGGATCGTGCTGGCGCTTGTCGACGCCGGCGCCGATGTGCACCGGGCCTCGGCGGAGGGCGCCTGGCCGCTGGCGCTGTGCGCGCGCTTTTCGACCCCCGCCACGGTCCGGGCGCTCCTAGATCGCGGCGCCCCGGTCGAAAGCCTTGACCCGCGCGGGCAGACCCCGCTGATGTGGGCTGCCTCTGCCGGACAGGCTGAAGCGGTGGCGATCTTGCTAAAGGCCGGCGCGAAGGTCGAACGGGAAGCGAAGGGCGGCTTCACCCCGCTGTTCTTCGCCATTGCCGGCGGCAACCCTGCAGTGTTCGATGCGATCGTCGCGGCCGGTGCCGACATCGCCCGCCGGGGGCCGGAAAACACCAGCGCGCTGCAGATGGCGCTCTACCAGAAGAACTGGGCCGTGGCGCAGAAGCTGGTCGAACGCGGCGGCGATCTGGCCGAGATCGACCGCAACGGCAACCGCCCGCTCCACGTCGCCGCTGCCGCAGGGGCGGACGCGCTCGTCGCCGCGATGCTGGCACACGGGGCCGATGCCAATGGCCTGACCGGACCCTCTCGGATCACCTGGGTGACCGAGGCGAACTTCGGCGTGCCGCCGCCGCCCGTTCCGCCGACGCCGCCGTTGCTGCGTGCGGCGCAGTCGGGACAGGCCGCGGTCATGCGGCAACTTGTCGCAGGCGGCGCCGACAAGACCTTCGTCGCCGCGGACGGGACCAACGTGCTGCTGGCCGCAGCTTCCAGCCAGAGGCCGGAGGCGCTGGCGATGGCCATCGAACTTGCCGGCAATGTCGACGTGCAGGACGCGAACGGCCAGACGGCGCTGCACCGCGTTCTGGATGGAGGCTACCACCCGCAGCAGGGCGCGATGCTGAAGCTGCTGGCAGACCATCGCGCGAGGACGGACGTCGCGGACAAATCCGGTCGCACCGCGCAGCAGGCCGCAGCCGGTGCTATCTCCGAGGTCAAGGCGGCGTATTTTCAGGCGTTTCCCACGGCCGATCCCGGCGCAAGACTGCCTGCCGCGCGCTAGGTCCCGGAGGCGGACCGAGAGCGCCCATCATGGGCGCGGATGCGGGCAAACATGCTGCGGAACGTCAGCCCCGCATCGATCCGCGTATAGACGCGCATCGGCCTGCCGCCGGGATTGGCCCGATATTCGCCCGAAGGTCCGAGCCGGGGGGTGGGCATGGTGACATAGTCGCTGGATGCCGCGTCGGGCTGGAACGGCGTTTGCAGCGCCGTCAACGTGACCAGCGGGCTGTCACCGAGCACGTAAGTCTCGGTTCGAGGAAGCGTTTCGGCGACCGCCGGGGGCATGGAATCCAGTTTCCCCAGCAATGCTTCAAGCTCGCCATGGAGGTAGGCGCCCAGTGGGCCGCTGCTGGCGAGCGCGCGGATTTCGGCGATATCGACCAGCATCTGCCGATAGGCGTTGCGCGGCACCTGCCAGATTTCGATGTCGCTTTCGTTGAAGATGACCTGCGCGGCCAGGGGATCGATCGTCAGATTGTATTCGACTTCGGGCGGTCCCGGCAGCACGGGGCCAAGCCCTGCGTGCTCGTTGCCGCCGATCCAGATCAGCTTCAACCGCTTGCCGATGCGCGGATCGGAGCGCCAGGCGCGGGCGATCTCGGTCAGCCCGGCGCCGGCGGCATAGATCAGCGGTTCGCCGGTATCCTCGCGCAACGCTTCGCGCACGATTGCGCTGGTGGCCGGGCTGCTCGTGCGATCCTGCAGCGAGGCGAGGGCGGTCTCTCCGCCAGCGATCACCGGCGTCTGCATGCCAAGCAGGGCAAGCAGGTCTTTGGCCTTGTCGGCAGCATTGCGGGCCTGCCGACTGCTCGGATCGAAAGGCGATCCGGGCTGAAGATGCGTGCCGACGATGAGCGTGGTCCGGGTTGCCGGGCACAGCAGTTGATGGGCAAGCTGGAACAGCCCGTCCGGATCGCCACCGAAATCGTTGTCGACGATAAGACGGGCAATCGCGGGCCGTTCAGCGAACGCCGGCATTGCGGCGAGGCCGGCAAGCAGGGCGCCGGACGTGCCGAGAAATGACCGTCGATCCACGCGCAACTCCTTGGGCTTCAGCCGATCATGCTTGCCGGCAGAACGATCGTGTTGAGCGAATCGGGCGCGAGTTCAAGGGACAGCATCCTGCCGCCGATCATGTTGCGCACGGTCAACGGCTGCGCGATGGCGTTGTTGGTCACCAGCACGAGCGAACCGTCGGGATTGCGGAAGGCAAGCTGGTCATCGAAGCCCAGGAAGCTGTCGACCGGCACGAAGCGGGCACCCGGGCGCACGAACGCGGCAAGGTGTCGGATAAGCCAATAGTCTTCGGTCAGCCGGAATGTGCCCGCCGCGGTATCCACTTCGACCAGGCTGTTCTGCGGCCAACCCCAGCCGCTCCAGCCGCCCTTGGGCATGGCCAGATTCCAGTAGGTCCACGCACTCGCGCCGTACTGGAAGTAGCGCTTGAGCGTAGCCCAGCCATAGCGGGCATAGTGCCAGTCGTTGGTGCCGACGCCACATTCCTGCTCCGAGCCCCAGAGCTCAAGCTTGGGGAAGCGTTCGGCGAGGGCGGGAAGTGCCGCCTTTCCGGCCCACTGCACGCCCAGGCCCTTGATGACCGCCGCCGCTTCCGGATGCGCCATCACCGCCGAGACGAGATCGGCGTTGCCGCGCTCGAGCGTTCCGAAGAACACGCGCACGCCCAGCCTGTCCATCTCTCGCCCCAGGAACGGGATGAACCTGGCGAGCCCTTCGGGCGTCCATGTGCAGCTCGGGAACGGTTGTGCCGAGTTGAATTCGTTCTGCGGCATCACCGTGTCGATGCGGATGCCGTCCTTGGCGTATTCCTCGACATATCGCGCGAAATAGCGCGCGTAGGCTTCGAAGTAGCGATCTTCCTGGATGAAGGAATCGGTTCCTTCCTTGCCCAGCTGGTCTGGCCGGATGCCGTTGTCGGGATTGTTGGGCCATGCCGGGGCCTGCGCATAGTGGCCCCCCTTCTTCATCCACGTCGGAGGGGACCAGGGCGAGGCCCAGACTTTCAGGTCGGGGCGTAAGGCCTTTGCCGCCTTGATATAGGGGATCAGCGTTTCGCGATCGTTGGCGACCGAGAAGTGGGACAGCGCGAAATCGCCGGGCGTTTCGTCGTAGCTGTACCATTTGCGCGAGATGTCGTTCGCCCCGATCGGCGTGCGGCATTGGCTGAAGGCGCAGCCATCATCGCCGAACAACCGCTCGAGCGCGGTGGCGCGGGCCGGTGCTGGCAAGGCCGAGAGCGCTTCCCAGCCCTTTTCACTGAAGGCACCGCCGAAGCCGGCGATCGTCTGCTTCGGCGCATCGAGCCGGATCTGCGCGCTCATCGCAAACGGATTGGCTGCTGCCGCTGTCAGTTGCGGCACTGCAACGGGGCGCCAGGGTTGCCCTGCCCGGGTCGAAAACCAGAGCGGGCCCGAACGTTCATCCGGGGTCGATCCGGTGGCCGCTCCGGCGAGACCCGGAACCGCGCTCGCCAGTGCACCTGCACCAACGAGACCGAATGCTTCCCTGCGACTGACGCCCGGGCCCGCCATGGTCAGTCCTTCCAGTTGCGTGCGGCCATCTTCACCTTGACCACAGGGCCAAGGTCCTGCGCGTTGGCGCCGAGCGCAAAGCCGTATTCGCCCGCCGGCATCGTCCAGCCGCCATCCTTCCAGTCGGCCAGCAGGCGCGGATCGATCTTGACGGTAACCTTCTGCGACGCGCCCGGCGCAAGGCTCACCCGCTGGAACCCGACGAGACGCTGCTTGGCGCCGTCCGGTCGCGACACGAGATAGACCTGCCCGACGTCATCGCCGGCAACCTTGCCCGTGTTGGTCAGGGTGAAGCTCGCGGAAAGCCCGGCAACCTTCAGCGCGTTGCGCGAGAAGGTCGTGTAGCTGAGGCCGTAACCGAACGGGAACAGCGGCTTGGCCCCGTTTCGCGCGAACCAGCGGTATCCGACGTCCGAACCTTCGACGTCGTAATCCGCGACGAGCTTGTCCTTGCCGGGCTCGGGATCGCCCGAGAAATTCGGCTCGACCCAGTCGCTTCCGTCAAGCTTGGGCCGGGGCAGCTGGTCTACGCTGGCCGGGAATGTGACCGGCAGGCGGCCACCCGGGTTGGTATCGCCGAACAGCACCGACGCGATTGCCTCGCCACCGCGCGCACCGGGATACCAGGCTTCGACCACGGCGCCGGCCTTGTCGAGCCAGGGCATCGCGACCGGGCCGCCGGTTTCGAGGACGACGATGGTGTTCGGATTGGCGGCGGCAACGGCAGCGATCAGCGCATCCTGGCCGTCCGGCAGCGACAGGTCGGGCTGGTCGAGCCCTTCGGTGCGCCATTCGGTGGCGAACACGATGGCGACTTCCGCCTGCTTGGCCTTTTCGACCGCATCGGCAATGTAGCGGCCATCGCGGAAGGTGACGGTGGCTTGCGGTGCAAGCGCCTTGATCGCCTTCAAAGGGGCAGACCGGTGGTAGGACTGCTGCATCAGCGCGGCAAACGGGCCATCACCGCCCAGCGAACGCGTGGCCGCAGGGCCTTTTTCGTCGTGGACAAGGCTTGATCCTGAGCCGGCGACCACGCCGCTGTCGGCATAGCCGCCGATCACCGCGATCGATTTGGCGGTCTTGGCCAGCGGCAGCAGGCCTTCGCGGTTCTTGAGCAGAACGATACCCTGCTTGGCGGTTTCTTCTGCCACCTGCGCGTTCTTCGCAAAGTCGATCGCGCCGCCCGGCTTGGCGGGGTTCTTGTCCAGCCCCGCGGCGTAGATCGCGGTCAGGACGCGCTTGTTCATGTCGTCGAGCCGCGCGCTCCAGGCCGGATCGGCGGCAGCCTTCGCCTTGAGCTGGTCTGCAAAGAACACGCCCTTGTCGAGCTGCTCGCCCGACTGCTGGTCCAGGCCCTTGATCGCAGCATCCAGGCCGGGGACGGCGCCCCAGTCCGACATGACGAAGCCCTTCCAGCCCCACGACTGCTTGAGCACCTTGTTCAGCAGCCAGTCGCTGGCGCAGGCCTGGTCTCCATGCACGCGGTTATAGGCGCACATGACCGAGCCGGGCTGGCCCTGCTCGATGCCGATCTGGAAGGCGAGCAGGTCGCTTTCACGCGCGGCGCCTTCGTTGATCTTGATGTCGACGTACTTGCGCCCGGTCTCCTGGCCGTTGAGCGCGAAGTGCTTGATCGTCGAGATGATGTGGTTGGACTGGATGCCGCGAATGGCCGCGCCCACCAGCATGCCAGACAGCAGCGGGTCTTCGGCAAGGTATTCGAAAGTGCGGCCGTTGCGCGGATCGCGCATCAGGTTGACACCACCGGCGAGAAGGACGTTGAAACCCTTGGCCCGCGCTTCCGAGCCGATCATCGCGCCGCCCTGATAGAGCAGCTGCGGGTTCCACGACGCGGCCTGAGCAAGGCCTGAGGGAAGGGCGGTCGCCCCGTCCTTGCGCAACCCGCCAACCCAGGCGACGCCAAGGCTGGCGTCCGTTTCGGTGAGCGCGGGTACCCCCAGCCGGGGCACGCCAGCGATATAGCCAGCGCCCGGAATCGCTTCCTTGGGCATGACTGTGCCCGGGAAGAAGGGCAGGGGCATCGGGCCGTGCGTCAGGATGACCTTCTCTTCGGCCGTCATCTGCTTGACGGTCGCAGCAGCGCGGGCCTCGGCCGCCTTCAGATCGACAGCAGGCGCTTGCTGGGCGTTTGCCGCACCGTGCGAAAGCGCGGCAAGGGCGACGCCGGCGGCAAGAATCCGGGAGAGGGTCATGCGAACTCCTTGGATGAAATCTGGAATCGGGGGTGAACCCCAAAAAATTGGGCCGCAATCCGAAGACTGCGGCCCAGTTCAGGGTGGATCTGCTTAGAACTTGACCCCGGCGCGCACGCCGTAGGTTCGCGGTGCTTCGATCGTCACACCGGCGCCAAGACCCGACGCGGCATGCGCGATCGTGATGTTGTCTTCGATGTTCTTCACGAAGCCCTGAACATAGTAACGGTCGTTCGGGGCGGTGTAGGTGATCGTCGCGTCGGTCTTGGTGAAGGCCGGCTGACGGAACTGCGACAGGTTGTTCAGATCGAGAATGAAGTATTCCGAGCTGAGGCGGCTGCGCACGCCGAGGTCCAGCTTGCCCGCGTCTCCAAGGACGATCGTGTGGGTCCAGGCGGCCGTCGCGACATGCTTGGGAGCATGGTCGAGCAGGGCGCCGTTGAAGTTGAAGCTCGGATACGCGACCGGGTTGGGCGTGAAGTTGGTGTAACGCGAATTGGTGTAGGTGTAGCCCAGATCGAAGCGGTCGTTGTCGCCCGGCTGCAGGGTGGCTTCAAGCTCAAGCCCGTCGACCTTGGCCTTTGCGGCGTTGCTGATGAGCGTGGCCGGGATCGGAACCGTCACGACCTGGCTGACCTGCAGCTTGTCGTAGTCGTAGTGGAACAACGAAGCGTTGAGCCGGAACGCGTTCGAGAAGCGGAGCTTTGCACCAACTTCGTACGAGGTCAGGTTCTCGGGGTTGTAGTACAGCGCAGCTGCCGTCAGCGAACAGCCCACGCCGCTTCCGGTCACGCAGCCGTCGTTGAAGCCGCCCGCCTTGTAGCCGGTGGAAACGTTGGCATAGAACAGGCCGAGGCCCGGCGCATCGTAGTCGACGCCCACCTTCCAGATGGTCTTGTTCCAGGTCTTCTTGGCAATGTTTTCGTTGAGCGTGCAGCGCAGCGCGCCGCAGAACGACGATGCCACCGTGGGGAAGTCAAGGACCGTGGCACCGTTCCGCGACTTGAAGTCGTTGGTGTAGCGCACGCCACCCGTCACGTGCAGGTCCGACGTCAGGTCATAGGTGACCTGGCCGAACACGGCCTTCGAACGCGAAACGGTCGGGCCCTGCGGGAAGGCGAAGCCAGTCGCGCCGGCGACGACGAGGCTCGACAGCGGGGCACCCAGGTTGAATTCAAGGTCGGACTTTTCGTGGAAGTAATAGCCACCGACCTGACCGTGCAGCGGCGAGCCCTGACCGAACGCCAGACGCAGTTCGTGGCTGTCCTGCTTGAAATGGCCGAAGAAGAACGCGGGATTGTTGAGCGCGCTGAACAGCAGCAGGTTGCGCGTGTCGTCACGGTCGGTCTTGCGATACGAACCGAGGTAGGTCAGCTGGACCGGACCGAAATCATAGGTGAACTCACCCATGATGCCGTAGGCCTTGTTGTTGCGCCAGTTCCGATAGGTGGGGTTGACGGTGAGCAGGCGCTGTTCATCGCTGCTGCGATTGACATAGACCGGGTTGTTGGTTGGGGTCACCGTCGCGGGATCGAAGAAACGATCAAGCGTGACGAGATTGCCGTTCGTGCCGGTGCCACGGGTCTGCGTGTAGTCGCCGCGAATGACGAACTTGAGATTGCCGGTCTCGCCACCGAACGAGAGACGGCCCGACAGCACGTCGCGGAACGGGTTCAGTCGCGAAGACGCGCCTTCGACGGTGTAGTACGGGTCCTGGCGCTGATAGTTGGCGGCAGCACGGATGCCGAGGCCGTTGCCGAGCCCGACGTTGACCATGGCGGATGCATCGACGGTGTTCAGGTTGCCGTAGCTTGCATCGACCGAGGCGTGGAAGGCATCGACCGGCCGGTTGGCGATGACGTTGATCACGCCCGCCGTGGTGTTGCGGCCATAGAGCGTGCCCTGCGGCCCGCGCAGGACTTCGACGCGCTCGACGTCGTAGAAGCTGCCCAGCGTGTCGGCGGGGCGGGCGATGTAGATGCCGTCAAGCAGGAAGGCGGCCGAAGGGTCACCCTTTTCGGTGGTGTCGGTGCTGGTCACGCCACGGATCGAGATGCGAACGGCATCGCCGCTTTCGGTCAGCGCAAGGTTCGGAATGGCGGTGGTCAGTGCGCGCGCGTCCGTGATGCCCGAGCTCTTCAGGCCGTCGCCGGTAATGGCCGAAAGCGTGATCGGGGTCTTGGACAACAGGGTCGACTGGCGGGTCGCCGTCACCACGATGTCGCCGGTCGGCACGGCATCGGCGCTCTGCTGCGCGGTGGTCTGCGCTGCATCCTGGGCGTAGGCCGGCGCGGAAAGCGCGATCGCCGAGACCAGGCAGGCGGTCTTGATAAGCTTCATTGGTTGTTCCTCCCTTGGCTGTCGACGGCTCGCAAGCCGCCAAACCATCGCTCCCCACGAGCGATCGAAACGGTCAGGCAGCTCGTCGGCGGAGGTCCGGACGTGGCGAGATGCGGTCGCATCGCCATGCCGGGATAGGGGCTGTCCTCTCCATCGACGGACTGTCTCGTCCGCTTCGAGCGAGGGTCTTGATGCCGATTGGCAACGCTGTCAAGATTGCGCTGTCAATTGCTGTCCTTTTTCGCAGGGTGGGTGACGGCGGCCCCACAAGCGGCCATAAGATGAACCATGAAGAGGATCATGAAGGCTAAAATCGAATCCGATTTGGCGGGTGCCGGGCATGCAACCATGCAGGATGTCGCGCGTCATGCGGGGGTTTCGCTCAAGAGCGTGAGTCGCGTGGTAAATCGGGAACCACACGTTTCCGAAAAGCTCCGCATGAAGGTCGAAGCCGCGATCGCGGACCTCAACTATATTCCTGATATCGCTGCGCGCTCGCTCGCAGGATCGCGCACGTTCATCATCGGCCTGCTGTTCGACAATCCCAGTCCGAACTACACCATGAAGCTGCAGGCCGGGGTTTACCGCGCCTGCACCGAGCATGGCTATCATCTGCGGATCGACAACGTGGATTCGTCGTGTTCGCCGGCGGTGCTCGAATCGCGGCTGGATGCCATCGTGCGCAACAGCCGTTGCGACGGCTTCGTCCTCACGCCGCCGCTGACGGACAATCCGCAGGTCCTCGATTTCTTCGACGCACGTGGCGTTCGTTACGTTCGCATTGCACCCTCGGTCGAGGTGGACAGATCGCCCGGCGTGCTGATCGACGATGAGGCTGCCGCAGGCAGCGTTGCCAGATACCTGTGGGACCTGGGACACAGGCGTTTCGGGCTGGTCACTGGCCCGGTCGAGCACGGTGCCGCGGCAAAGCGACGCGCCGGTTTTCTCGACATGCTGTCGGGACTCGGCCTAACCGAACCGGTGGCCGAAGCCGCCGGTGGTTTCTCGTTCGAAGGCGGGATCACGGCCGGTCAGCAGCTGCTCGCCGCGCAGCACAAGCCGACGGCCATCTTCGCGACCAACGACGATTCGGCCGCGGGCGTGATGGTGGCTTGCAGCCAGGCGGGCGTGGCGGTTCCAGCCGACTTGTCGCTGTGCGGGTTCGACGACAGCTGGATCGCCAAATCGGTGTGGCCATACCTCACCACGATTTCACAACCGATCGAGGAAATGGGGCACGCGGCGGCGACCTTCCTGCTCGATCGACGTGATTCCCAGCCGGCGTTGCGCACTTTGCAATTTCATCTGGTCCAGCGCGACTCGGTCGCCGCCCCGGCCCAGGAGAAATCGACCTCGGTCGCCTGACGTCAGAACTCCGACCAGTCCTCGGCGAGCGCCTGGCTGCTGCGGCTGACCGCGGGGCGAGCCACCGGAGAGACGGGGGGCGGGGGCGTGAACGCGACGACTGCGGGTGCGCGATCGCCGATCGCGCGGCCGGGCAGGGCGCCCGGCTTGGGCGCGCTGTCGCCGATGCGGAAGCTCGCGAACGTCTTCGACAGGTGCGATGCTTCCTGCGTCAGGTTCTTGGTCGCGGCATTCGTTTCCTCGACCATCGCGGCGTTCTGCTGCGTCATCTGGTCCATTGCGCTGATCGATTCGCTGATCTTGCGCAGCGCAACCGACTGTTGGCCCGCCGTGTCCGCGATCGTGGAGATCGACATCGTCACCGTGCCGACCTGGCCGATGATCGTCTCGAGCGCCTCGCCCGTTTCGTTGACGAGCGCAACGCCCGCGCGAACGTGCTGCGTCACTGCTTCCACCCGCTGCTTGATCGCGCTGGCAGCTTCGGTCGCCCGCAGAGCAAGTGCGCGGACTTCCGAGGCGACGACGGCGAAGCCCTTGCCGGCTTCACCTGCTCGCGCTGCTTCTACACCGGCGTTGAGCGCCAGCAGGTTGGTCTGGAACGCAATCCCGTCGATCATCGCGGTGATGTCGGAAATCTCGGCGCTGGCGCGGTCGACCTTGTCCATCGCGTCGATCGCCTTGGTCACCACCGCGCCGCCGGTCTGGGCATGGCCGCGCGCTTCGACCATCGAGGTGCTGACGTCGGCGGCGATCTTGGCGTAGTCCTCGATCTGGCGGGTGAGCGAGTCCATCTCGTTCGACGATGCCTGCAGGCTGGCGGCCTGCATCTCGCTCCGGCTGGCGAGGTCCGTGGTTGCCTGGCGGATTTCGTTGGAAGTCAGGTCGATGTTGCCGATGCTTTCCTGCACCTGGCCCATCGCTTCGCACAGGCGCGACATGGCGTCGTTGAAATCGCGGGCCACGGGTTCGAACGCCGGCGGCACATCGGTGACGCGCACCGAAAGATCCGCCATCGCCACCGCGTGCAGGTTGTCGCCGATCTTGGCCATCGCCGCTTCGCGATCGGCCACGGCCCGTTGCCGGTCGATGGCGGCATCGCGGAAGTATTCCACCGTGCGGGCCATGTCGCCCAGTTCGTCGGTGCGCTCGGTGCCCGGCACGACCACCGCGTTGTTGCCGTCGGCAAGCGCAGTCATCGTCTGGGTTAGCTGCCCGATCGGGGTCGCCAGCGATTGCGCCAGCTTGCGTGACAGCAGCACGGCCAGCGCGATCATCGTCGCACCGCCCAGCACCAGCGCGATCCACGCGAAGAACACGGCGCGTTCCTGCGATGCGGTGTCGGAATCGATCTCGGCCTGCTGCGCCTTGCGCAGGTCGCGCAGCGGGGTGACGGCATCGCTCACCAGCACGGCCTTGCCCCCGGCGCGGATCGCGGCGACGGCGTCGTCAAGATGGCCGGCCTTGACGGTTTCGATCGAGCGGTCGCCCCAGGCCTGGCGCCACTTGGCGGTTTCCTCGCGCGAGGTGCGGACCAGCGCCTGGCGCGCGGGATCGGTCAGCCGCGCCTCCAGCTGCTGCGACGTCTTGTCGTAGTCGTCACGGCCTTCGTAGTACGACTTGAGGTAGCTCTCATCCGCCGTGACCAGATAGCCGCGCATCTGGCTGTTCTGGCGCAGCAGCGCGGTCTCCAGCGTCAGCGCATCGGCCAGGATCGACTGGCTTTCCGTGTTGCGGACCGCGATGCGCGAAATCATCGCCAGGCTGATGCCGAAGACCAGCATCATCGCCACCGCGGAGATGATCACGGCCACGAACGACATGCCAAGCCGGCGGGGAATGTTCATGCGATCGAACACGATGCACCTTTGTTTTCTAGAGTATCCGCACGAGAGCGCGTGGGCAGGATCGGGGTCAGGGGTCCGGGATCGGAGCGCGGATCCTTCAGGGCAGGCGAGTGCCGAGTCGGCGAATGCCGGGTCCGCGGGCCGGATCGCTCACCCTGTCGCCGGTGGATAGTGCCATGCTGCCATCTGCATCCTCGCTGGAGATTGGCCGTCATGCATAAGGGCGCAGATTAAAGCCGGCGGATATCGGCAAGTATGCATTTTATCTTAGTATTCGTGATGGGAAACGGGTGATTACCGCGCAAGCGGGGCTTCTGCGTAGCGCCGGTTATTCAAATATGCACCGCGGCACCGATAGCTTTCCGTTGAATTTCAGTGGGACGCCATGGGTATACTTGCAAATCTGACCTCGGCGACCGCGCAGGAGTGGACAGGGATCGATCTTCGGCGGCAAGCCGATTTCATGCGCCAGCAGCACGCGCCGTTCTCGGCCCGCGTCATGGATGCAGCGGCGATCCATCTGCCCCAGGCTCCATTCTGCCTGTCGATGTTCGAAGGCTGGTCCGGCGATCGCCGCTCCGCCGCGCTGCCGCTGCGGCTGCTCGCCGGCTTGCACAACCTGGCGCGCCGGGGCGTCGTCCCCGAACTGTCCGCCGCGTTCGCCACGCTCGATCCCGATTGCGAACAGGCGGTCGCCCTGGCTCTGGCGACAGGCGATGCCATGATCGCGCCATGGCTGATGCGCCCGACGCAGACCAACGAGGTGGCGCGCAGTGCCGCGACGATGGCGGCGCTGCGGGTCGTGGCGGGGCGCTTCCGGCTGCCCATCCACCTGCATGAAATGGGCGCGAGCGCGGGGCTCAACCTGCTGCTCGATGGCTATGCGTTCGATCTGGGCGGCGTGCGCGCGGGCGATCCGGCGAGCCCCCTGGTGATCCGCCCGCGCTGGTCCGGGCAGGCCCCGCGCGGTGCGCAGCCCACCATCGTGCAGGCCTGCGGGGTCGATCGCACGCCGCTCGATTTCCGCGATCCCGGCGATTGCGAACGACTGTTTTCCTATGTCTGGCCCGATCGCGCGGAGCGGTTGCGCCGGCTGCGCCTGGCGATCCAGCTCGCCCGGCATCGCACCGTCGATCTTCAGGCCGGCAGCGCGGTGGAATGGCTGCGCGACAAGCTGGCCGCACCGCGCACCGGCGGCGTCGTCCAGTGCATCGTCCACACCATGTTCCACCAGTATCTCGGCGACGAGGACAAGGCAGACGTCGAGGCGATCTTCGCAGAGGCGGGGGCAGCAGCGACCGAGGCCGCGCCGCTGGCCCGCATTTCGCTCGAATGGACGCCATCGCGCAGCGTGGTGGAGCTTGTCCTCACCACCTGGCCCACCGGCACGCGCGAGGTGCTGGCCCATGCCCACCCCTATGGCGCGTGGATCCGCTGGCTCGGCGACTGACGCTCCGGGCGGCCGAGCCTTCCGGCGGCCCCGATCAGGCGCGCCGCCCTTCCTTGACCCACAGCACCGACAAGGCGGCGAGGATCAGCGCAACGCCGCATAGCGTCAGCATCTGTCCGGGATCGCCGCCCAGCAGCTTGCCATATAGCCCGAAGCCCAGCGTCACGAAGCCGAGGTCGAGCGAGCTCATCAGGATCGAGAAGAGCATCATCGGGATGACGATCATCATGTTGAAGATGCCCATGTACACGCCGGTCCGCTCGGCCGGGATCGAGCTGGCGAGGATGGCGTAAGGGTTGCCCATGATGCTGCCCCAGGCAAAGCCGACCCCGGCGGCGGGCAGGAACAGCAGGGCCTTGTCGGCGATGTGGGGCAGCGCGATCATGCCGATACCGCCCAGCGTCAGGCACAGCGCGTGGACGATGCCCGGGCCAAGCCGGCGCACCAGCGGCACCATGGCAAAGGCCACCACGAACGCCACCGCGTTGTAGAACGCCGCCACTTCGCCATTGGTCAGCACCGCGCTGTGGAACGCGGGCGACTGCGCATCGGCCGTGGCATAGACGGTGCGGCCGATCGAGTAGGTGACGTACGTCCAGTATCCGTACATGCCGAACCACTGGAACAGGCTCATCACCCCCAGCTTGCGCATCGCGCGCGGCATTTCCACGATGGCCTCGCCGATTTCGGCAAGCGTCGCCGCCGCGCCGCGCGGGGCGGCCGCGATCCGCGCCTGTTCCTCCGTCCCCAGCGGCAGCTCGGGCACGCGCAGCACCGACCACAGGATCGTCGAGAGCGACAGCACCGCGCCGAAGATGAAGACGACGTGCACGGTATAGGGGATGTTGTGATCGTCGACCCAGTCCTTGCTCATGCCCAGCGCGACGAGCAGCGACGGGGTGAGGTAGGCGAGCATCTGGGCCAGCCCGGTGAACGCGCTCTGCGACAGGAACCCGAACTGGCGCTGGTCGGGATCGAGCCGGTCCGAGACATAGGCGCGATAGGGTTCCATCGTGATGTTGTTGCCGGCATCCAGCAGCCAGAGCAGCGACACCGCCATCAGCAGCGACGAGGAGAACGGCATGGCCAGCAGCCCCGCCGCGCACAGCACCGCGCCCGCCACGAAGTAGGGGGTGCGCCGGCCCCAGCGGCTCTGCGTCCGGTCGGACATCGCGCCGATCAGGGGCTGGATCAGCAGGCCGGTGACCGGACCGGCAAGGCTCAGGATCGGCAGCGCTGCCTCGTCCGCGCCGAGGTAGCTGTAGATCGGCCCCATGTTGCCCTGCTGCAGGCCGAAACTGAACTGCAGCCCCAGGAACCCCAGGTTCATCTCGAGGATGCGCCACCATGGCAGGTGCGGTCGACCCGTGCTCATTGCTCTCTCCCAGCCTTATCCCGTTTTGCAGGATAACTGGCACAGCTCCAAGCGTTTGGCAATCGTTTGCGGAAAGGGCGCGCGCGTCCTGCCTGCGGGGGCAGCGACGCTGGCGGGGTCAGGCGGGTTCGGGCAGCAGCCCTTCGTAGTGGGCCTTCAGCTGCATGCCCAGCAGGCGGCAATAGAAGCGCGCCTGCGACAGGTTCCCGCCCATGAACCACAAGCCATCCTGCGCGGTGGGCTTCCACATGTTGCGCAGCTCGCCCTCCCACGGGCCGGGGTCGCCCTTGAAGCCAGAGCCATAGCCCCAGCACCTGCCGACCTTTTCCGCCACGTCCTCGCCGATCAGCCGGGCCACCCACTGCTCCATCGCGCCGAAGCCTGTGGCATAGATGATGATGTCGGCATCAAGGTGCGTGCCGTCGGCGAATTCGACGCCGGTTTCGGTGATGCGGCTGATCTCGGTCCCGGTCTTTAGCGCGATGCGTCCGTCCGCGATCATCGCGCTGGCGCCCACGTCGATGTAATAGCCCGACGCCGACCGCAGGTACTTGGCGGCGATCCCGGCGCCGTCTTCGGCGAAATCGAGCCGGAAGCCAGCCCGTTCGAGCCCGGCGTAGAAGTCCTTGTCGCGCTCGCGCATCATCTTCCACGCCTCGCGGTTGCCCGCTTCCATCAGCCGCAGCGGCAGCGAGGCGACCATCATGTCGGCCGTCTCGGTCGTCACGCCTTCGTCAACGGCTTCCTGCGAGAACAGCGGCCGCATCATCACCTCGCTCATTGTCGACTGGCGGATGATGTGGGTGGAGGATCGCTGCACCATCGTCGGCAGCGCGCCGTGATCGACCAGGTCGGCGCAGATGTCGTGTGCGCTGTTGTTGGCCCCGATCACCACCACGCGCTTGCCGGCAAGGCCTTCGCCGCCCTTGTGCGCGCTCGAATGGTACTGGGCCCCGCGGAAGCTTTCCTGTCCCTCGATCGTGGGCACCACGGGGAACCCGGCATTGCCCACCGCCATCACCAGATGCGCCGGGCGCAGCTCGATCTCCTCGCCCTCGCGCCGGATCTTCGCGATCCAGGTGCCCTCGGCCTCGTTGCGTTCCGCCCGGACGAGTTCGGTCTCGGTCCAGACGTTGACCTCCATGATCGCGGCATAGTGCTCCAGCCAGTCGCCCATCTTGTCCTTGGGCGTGTAGGCCGGCCAATGTTCGGGGAAGGGCAGGTACGGCATGTGGTCGTACCACACCGGATCGTGCAGGGTCAGCGACTTGTAGCGCGATCGCCACTGGTCGCCCACCCGCGGATGCTTGTCGATCAGCAGGTGCGGCACGCCCAGCAGGCGCAGCGTGGCCCCGATCGCCAGCCCGGCCTGCCCAGCGCCCACGACGAGGACATAGGGTTGCACCTCGCGCCCGATGGCGGCCTGTTCGGCGCGCAACCGGTCCTGCCAGTTGGGCCCCGTCGGATCATGTTCCGCGCCGCTCGGCCGGCGGTGGCCGAACGGGAATTCGTGCCCCCGCAGATCGCGCAGCACGGTCAGGAAGGTCAGCGCCACGCCATCGACCAGGCGGAGATAGCCCCTGGCCTGCCCGCTCGCGGTCTCGAACGAAAAGAAGCCCTCGCTCGCACCCTGGGCTGCCTCGCTGGTCCAGTTGCGGGCCTGCGTGATCTTGGCGCGGCGGGCGGCGAAGGCCGCAATCGCCTCGCGCCCTTCGTGCGTTGCCAGCGTCCAGTCGAAGGCCAGGAAATCGCGCCACAGGCCGTGCGGCGCGAAATGGGCGGCAACCGCCGCATCATCGCCCGAATCCAGCGCGCCCGAAAACGATTCCAGCCATTCCGCAACGTCGCTTGGCATTTTCTCTCCGATTTTTATGGCCTGTTTTCCGGCAGCTTCATGACCGCATAGCCTTCCTCTGAACACCGGGGAAATAGCGTAATTGCTAGGCGGAGTGTCAACGCCGCCTAGGGCCCGACCGCACCACTTGTCCGCCCCTTCGCAACGCGATAGCCTCCGCCCTCGAAGGGGGGCGGGACAGTGCAGCACACCACGACGGCGACCAACGTCCCTACCGACGGCCTGCACGCCATTGTCCGCCGCACGTTCGGATGTTCCGAAGACCTTGCCGGCGTCATCGCCGGTCGCGCCCGCGTTCGCGCGCATCGGCCGCGCAGCACGATCGTCGCGGGCGAAAGCGAGGCCGATCACGTCCACCTCGTCGTCGATGGCCACGCCCGGATGATCGCCATCGCGATGGAAGGGCGCGCCAGCGTGATCGAGGACTACGTCGATGGCGACCTGTTCGGCGAACGCGGCCTGTTCGGCGAAGCGCGTTCGGCGCACGATGTCGTGGCCGTGCGCCATTCGCAGATCGGCGCCTTTGCCAACGGCGATTTCCTGTCGCTGATGAACACCTACTCGGCCGTGGCGCTCGCCGTTTCGCGCCTGCTGGTGGCTCGGCTCGATCAGGCGCAGCGGCGGCTTGCCGAAGGATCGACCCTGTCGGTGCGCGGCCGCGTCTGTGCCGAAATCCTGCGCCTTGCCCGCAGCGGCGATGGCGTGAAGATCGCTCCGGCGCCCGTGCTCGCGCAGCTGGCGTTGAGCGTGGACAGCACGCGCGAGACGGTTTCGCGCACGATCTCGCAGCTGGAAAAGAAGGGCCTGATCCGGCGCGACGAGGGTGCGCTTAGCATCGTTTCGGCGCGCAGGCTCGAAGAACTGGTCTATTGAGCTGCGCGCACCGCGAACAGCGGCGCTTCGTCCAGCATCCCCACCTCCTCGATTTCCATCTGTTCGGCGCAATTGACGCTGGCGGCGGCGGCAAAGGCTTCGGTCGCGACCAGCACCCCCGGCAGCGCCCGGCGCGACAGCGCGTCGAGTTCGGCCACCGCATTGCCGACCAGCGCATCGGGATCGCGCAGCCGGTGGGCAAGGCCATAGTGGCCAACGATGCGCAAGCTTTCGGCAGCGCCCCCGGCATCGAGCAGGCGGGCGGCGTGGTGCCAGGCGGCGTCGGGATCGGCAAAGGCAACGATGCGCGCGTTGCCTGCGGGCAGCAGCAGGTCGGGGCGCGGCTCGATCCGCGCGGCGCGGGCGCGGAAGGGTTCGACCACGCGATCGAGCGCATCGGCAAAGGCGTTGTCGTCCAGCTGGTCGAGCCCTTCGAAGCCGATCTGCAGCATCGCGATCAGCTGCAGGTCGCGGCGCCCTTCGGGGGCCTTCGCGCCCGATGCGGTGACCGGGGCGGAGCGGGGCACGCGCAGGCACACCTGGCCGGAACCGCCGGTGCCGCGCCCGTCCTTCCAGCGCTCGCCCATGTAGCGGGTGTTGAGCCCCAGGCCGAAGGGGCCTTCGCCATCGTCGATCACCAGCAGCTGGCGTGCCTCGGTCTGCAGACGGCGGGCATGGACGCGGGCGGCGCCCATCGCCACGTCGGCGGCAAGCCGTGTCGCCAGCGGTTGGTAGCCGCCATCGATCGTGGTCACCCAGCGCAGGCTCGTCGCGCGCTCGACCGCGTCGGCAAAGCGCCGTTCCCAGGCCGGGCCATAAGGCGTGACGGATTGCGCGCGAAAGGTATCGGGGGGCGTCGGCAGCACCACGTGCAGGTCGGCCCCCTGTTCGAGCAGCACTTCGGCGACGACGAGGTCCGCCCCGGCCGCCAGCGCGCCGAACCCCGCGCCGATGTTTTCATCGCCGATGACGGCAGCCACGCGTTCTCCCAGCACCGCCGCCGCGCTTTCCGCCACGCCGAGATGGCCAGCAAAATGCAGCGCGCGGGTGGGGCGATAGGCATCGAGCCAGGCGGCGTCCTCGCCCGCGGCGGCAAGGATCAGCGCTAGGCGCCGCATCGTCGCGGCATGGTCTTCGGGATCGTCGCGCGATAGCGCGGCGGCCTTGGCCAGCTGCGCTTTGGCCCCGGCAGTGTCGCTCAGCAGCAGCAGCGCCTCGGCCCGCGCTGCCGCAAGCCAGCTCGGCGTTTCCTGCAATGCCCCGCCGCCATCGAGCGCGGCGAGCAGCGCGCGGGCCAGCTCCTGCGCGCGCTCGCGCTCTCCGGCAAGCCAGGTCATCGTGGCCTGGTTGATCTGGCTATAGGCCTGCGGATCGAGCGTGTTGGCGGCGGCGAAAGCGGCGGCCGCCTCGGCAAACAGGCGCGGCTTGTGGTCCTGGGGGGCCTGCAGCGCGCGGTCGCGGGCAAGCCGTCCGGCAACCGCCAGCGCAGCGGCATCATCGGTGGCAGAGCCGAAACCGCCGGCCTCGAACAGCGCGGTCGCATGGCCCAGCGCACCCGCTCTCGCTGCGGTAACCACCTGCGCCAGGGTCGGCGCTCGCTGCGCGATTTTCATGAGCGCGCGGTATGCCGGAAGAAGGGCCATTGTGCAAACACGCCTGGGTTGAAGCAGCCCGGAATCGTGCTGGACGGGAAAGCGGGCTGGTGCTTTCCCGTCCAGTTGCCGGACCGCCCGGTCCGGCAATCGCTCTGGCCGTCAGTTGCCGACCGGCAGCGTGCGCGGCGTGGCGGCGGCGAGCGCCTGGCCATTGGCGTTCTTCTGCGCTTCGAGCTTGGCAAGCTGGGCCTGGGCCCCTGCCTTGGCGCGGCGGTAGCAATCGCGGGCAGCGCGCACTTCGGCCATGCTGAGGTCGGCGGGCTTGCACACTTTGCGCGCGGCGATCTCGATCTGCGCCTGTGCCTGCGCAAGGGTGAGCCGTTCGGTGTTGATCGCCTGGCTGCCGGTTGCTTCGTAAGCCTGGGCGAAAGCGCCTGCCGGGGCGGCGACGATCAGCGCGGCGATCAGGGCGGGGCGGAAGAAGGTCTTGGTCATCGTGCGTCTCCTGGGTCCTTGGGGCCGGGGTTGTTTCCCTCGACAAGGAGACGTCTACGCCGGTGCGATTCGCGCTGCGCGTGACGGTGGTCACGCTTTTGCCGGCGATCGTTTTTTCCACGCCCGATACGCAGCGAGCGGGCTTTATCTCGCCCGCCGCTGGGTTAAGGAGTGATGGTTCACGAACCCGTTGCGAAAGGTTGGAGATGGCCGGCGCTGCGCTTGTCCGGATTGGCGTCACGGGTCATCGCCCCCGGCTGCTGGACCAGTGCGATCCCGCCGACCTTTGCACCCGCATTACCGCCACGATGCGCGCCCTCGCCGCGCAGCTGGCCCCTGATGCCGCCATTACGCTGGTTTCGTGCGGCGCTGCCGGGGCGGACCAGCTGGCCGCGCGCTGCGCGCTCGATCTGGGCTGGCGGCACGAGCTGGTGATTCCGTTTGCACCCGCCGACTTCGCGCTTGATTTTGCGCAAGGGGCAGAGCGCGCGCAGTTCGACGCAACGCTGGCAGGCGCTGCCCGCACCTTCGCGCTCGATGGCGCGCGCTCCGATGCGGATGCCGCGGCGCAGGCGTACGAGCGCGCGGGCCGGGTCATGCTGGCGCAGTCGGACATCGTCATCGCTATATGGAACGGCGGGCCCGCGGCCGGGATCGGCGGCACCGGGCAGATCGTTGCCGAAGCGGTGGGCGACGGCATCCCCGTCGTGCATGTGCCGACCACGCCCGCCGCCGCGCCGGTGCTGCTGTGGGGAAGCGGCGGGCAAGGCGATGCGGGCGGCGATACCCTGCAGACCGTGGCGCGCCTTCCGCTCGAACGGATCGGCGATGTGCTGCGCGCGCTACCGGGCGTCGCGTCGGCGCCAGCGCCGCAAGGCAGCGATGCGATGGGCCTGCGGGCGCGCCTCCTCGCCGTGCCCTATCGCCTGATGCTGAGCCTGACCCGCGCGCGTGATGCCCCAGCGGGCGGGGCGGCCCACGCCGAACTGCCGCTCGCCCCCGAAATTGCCGAGCCGTTCACCCGCGCCGACCGGACCGCCAGCGCGGCGGCATCGGCGTTTCGCGGGGCCTATGTCGCGAACTTCACGCTCGCTGCCGCAGCGGTGCTGGTCGCGCTGTCGGGGCTGCTGTTCCCGGTGGGGTTCAAGCCGGTGCTGCTCGCCACCGAGTTGGCGCTGATCGGCTGCATCCTCGCCATCACGCGGATCGGCACGCGCGAAGACTGGCACCGCCGCTGGATGGAAAGCCGGCAACTGGCAGAGCGGCTCCGCTGCCTGGGCGTGGCGGCGCGGCTCGGCGAACTTGGGCTGCGCGCGCACGGGGCAAGGACCGCCGCCGATGTGCAGGCCAGCGCCAGCGCCGTTGCGCGCGCGGTCGGCCTGCCCGATGTCCGCGTCGATCGCCCCTGGCTGGAAGGGGTGCGGGGCGATCTCCTGCTGCTGATGGCAAGCCAGCGCGCCTATTTCGCGCGGGAAAGCCGCACGATGCACCGGCTCGATCATCGTCTCCATCGCGTCGGGCTGCTGCTGTTTGCCGCCACCGCGCTGGTCTGTGCCGGGTTCCTTGGGTGGGAGGCGCTGCTCGGCCTTCACCTTGCGCGGATGGACGAAGAGGCGCTGCACCATGCGGCGGTGTGGGTCACCGTGGCGACCGCCGCGTTCCCGGCGCTGGGCGCCGCGCTCCACGGCATCCGCATGCAGGGCGATTTCGCCGGGGTGGCCGATCGCAGCCACACGACGGAGCGCGAACTTGCCCGGCTCGAACAGGCGATCCTGGCCGAACCGGTCGAATTCGACCGGCTGCTGCTGCGCGTGCGCCGGGTCACCGCGCTCCTGACCGACGATCTCGACAGCTGGACCCACGCCTATCGCGGGCGTCCGCTGGTGCTGCCGGGGTGATCCTTCAGGCGATCAGCGCAGGCAGCCGCCGTTCCAGCAAGTCGATCAGCGCGCGCACCTTGGGCACGGCGAAGCGGCGCTGGGGATAGACCGCCCAGATCGGTTCGGGCAGATCGTCGAAGGCATCGAGCACCGGGATCAGCGAACCCGCCGCGATGGCATCCTGCACATAGAACGCGGGCAGCTGGCACAGGCCCATCCCGCCCTGCGCCGCGCGCATCACCGCCACCCCGCTGTTGCAGCGCAGCCGCCCGGTGGGCACGATGCTGAGCCGCTGCCCGTCGACACGAAAGTGCCAGTTGGTGTTGGTGCCCACCAGACACTGGTGCGCCGCGAGGTCCGAAGGATGCGCAGGGTGGCCGGCTTGCGCCAGGTACGCGGGCGCGGCGCAGGTCACCAGCGTGCGTTCGGCCACCTGCCGCGCGGCGAGGCGCGCATCGACCGGGCTGCCGGTGCGGATCGCGATGTCGAAGCCTTCGCTGACCAGATCGACGATGCGGTTCGTTGTCTCCAGCGTCACCGAAAGCCCGGGATGGTCGTGCAGGAATTCCTCCACCACGGGCGCCACGAAGCGCTCCCCGATGGCGACGGACGACGTAAGCCGCACTTCGCCGCGCATCTCGCCCTGCGCGCGCAGCTGGCGCAGCGCCTCGTCACGCTCCTCGATGATCCGGCGGAATTGCTCGACGATCGAGCGGCCCGCATCGGTCAGCGCCACCGAACGCGTCGTGCGCTCGAACAGGCGCAGGCCGAGCCGTTCCTCGAGCCGTGCGACCGCCCGGCTGATCATCGAGGTGGATTCGCCCAGGCGCCGTGCGGCGGAAACGAAGCTCCCCGTGTCGGCAATCGCCACCACTTCGTCGAGCCCGTCCCATCGCGACACCGCATTGTCCCCAGATTGCAAAAGTGAAAATCGGATTTCACGGTTTATCGCAGGGCCGCAGCAATGTTAAGCGGCCCGCATCCACTCGAAAGGGTTCTCCATGAAGACACGCGCCGCAGTTGCCTTTGCTCCCAAGCAGCCTCTCGAGATCGTCGAGCTCGATCTGGAAGGCCCGAAGGCCGGCGAAGTGCTGGTCGAAATCATGGCGACCGGCGTGTGCCACACCGATGCCTACACGCTCGATGGCTTCGACAGCGAAGGGATCTTCCCCTCGGTGCTGGGCCACGAAGGAGCGGGGATCGTGCGCGAGGTCGGTGCGGGCGTCACCAGCGTGAAGCCCGGGGATCACGTGATTCCGCTTTACACCCCCGAATGCCGCCAGTGCAAAAGCTGCCTTTCGGGCAAGACCAACCTGTGCACCGCGATCCGCGCCACGCAGGGGCAGGGGCTGATGCCCGACGGTACGTCGCGTTTCAGCTACAAGGGACAGACCGTGTTCCATTACATGGGCTGCAGCACTTTCAGCAACTTCACCGTCCTGCCCGAAATCGCGGTGGCGAAGATCCGCGAGGACGCGCCGTTCAAGACCAGCTGCTACATCGGCTGCGGCGTGACCACGGGCGTCGGAGCGGTGATCAACACCGCCAAGGTGCAGGTGGGCGACAATGTCGTGGTGTTCGGCCTGGGCGGCATCGGTCTCAACGTGATCCAGGGCGCGCGCCTTGCCGGGGCGGGCAAGATCATCGGCGTCGACATCAATCCCGATCGCGAGGAGTGGGGCCGCAAGTTCGGCATGACCGAGTTCCTCAACAGCAAGGGCATGAGCCGTGAGGACGTCGTCGCCAAGGTCGTCGCGATGACCGACGGCGGCGCGGACTACACCTTCGATGCCACGGGCAACACCGAAGTGATGCGCACCGCGCTCGAAGCCTGTCACCGGGGCTGGGGCACCAGCATCATCATCGGCGTGGCCGAAGCGGGCAAGACCATCGAGACCCGCCCGTTCCAGCTCGTCACCGGCCGCAACTGGCGCGGCACAGCGTTCGGCGGCGCCAAGGGCCGCACCGACGTGCCCAAGATCGTCGACATGTACATGACCGGCAAGATCGAGATCGACCCGATGATCACCCACGTCATGGGGCTGGAGGAGATCAACACCGCCTTCGACCTGATGCACGCGGGCAAGTCGATCCGTTCGGTCGTCGTGTTCTGACCGGCCGGATAGCGAGATGACGATCGAGCAGGTCAGCGCCAACCGCAGCCACGGCGGTATCCAGAGCGTCCACACCCATCACAGCACGGCGACGGGCACGCCGATGACCTTTTCGGTGTTCGTCCCCGATCATGCCGAAGGCGAAACTCTGCCGGTGCTGTGGTATCTCTCGGGACTGACCTGCACCCACGCCAACGTCACCGAAAAGGGCGAATTCCGTGCGGCCTGTGCGCAGCACGGGATCGTCTTCGTCTGCCCGGACACATCGCCGCGCGGCGATGACGTGCCCGATGACGAGGGATACGATTTCGGCAAGGGCGCGGGCTTTTACGTCAACGCAACGCAAGCCCCCTGGGCGGCGAACTTCCGCATGCGCGATTACGTCGAACAGGAATTGCCCGCGCTTGTCGCCGCGCATTTCCCGGTCGACATGGCGCGGCAGGGGATCACCGGCCATTCGATGGGCGGGCACGGTGCGCTCACCATCGGCCTGCGCAACGCCGACCGCTTTCGTTCGGTCAGCGCGTTTTCACCGATCGTCAGCCCGCTCAACTGCCCCTGGGGCGAAAAGGCGCTGGGCGGCTACCTTGGCCCCGACAAGGCGGCCTGGCGCGAATACGATGCCTGCGCGCTGATCGCGGACGGGGCGCGGGTGCCCGACCTGCTGGTCGATCAGGGCGATGCCGACGGCTTCCTGGCCGATCAGCTCAAGACCCACCTGCTCGAAGAAGCCTGCGCCAGCGCCGGGCAACCCGCCACAATCCGCATGCAGGCCGGCTACGACCACTCGTACTATTTCATCTCGACCTTCATGGCCGACCATGTCGCCTGGCACGCCGAGCGGCTGAAGGCCTGATTGGCAATCAGACCCGGCGCAGGCGCGTCGGGTCGACCCGCGGGGTGTAGACGCGGTGGCGGTCCTCGATCTGCCAGGTCGATCCCGGCGCGGGCTCGCTCGCCTTGCGATGGATCGCCTCCTCGACATCGGTCGCCGCCAGCTTGTCGTCCAGCGCCACGCCAAACGCCTGTCCCTTCACCCAGCGCACGGTGCCGTGGACCGCGACGTCTCCGGGCAGGCGGACCAGCACGGATTCGCCCTTCACCGGGGCGATGCTGCGGCAGGTTCCGCCAAGGCCGAATTCGGACAGGTTGCGGATGATGACGTCGCGCTCCTCCCCCGTATCGGTCACGAGCGTTGCGCGGACGATCCGCGCGCGACGGTGTTCGCGACCGACGCGATCGTGCATTTCGGACGGAAGATCAAAGCTCATGCGACATGTCCAAAGGGCTGGCGTGTTGCCGGGGCTTATCAGAACGTCGGGACAATCAACAGTGCTGTTTCCTTAAATAATCTTTAGAAACCATAGATTTGACGTTACGTTGCAACCCTCAGTGGGAACGATCGTAATCGCTGTGGATTGCGCAGTAAGGATCGAATTCCAGGAACTAGTACCAATGCCATGGACATACCGCATCGTGGATCACGGAGAGCATTTCGTGCTCCATGAGGTCGAACTCGATGATGATGGGCATGTGCGGGACTGGCTGCGTCGCTCGATCGACTTTGCTTGCGATCGTGATTGCAGTCCCGGCGGCATCGTCTCTCTGCTCGAGGACGCGCTGAAGGAAGCGCGGCGCGCGCCGGTGCTCAAGCTCACGAAGGAAGGCGCGCTGGTCGAACCGGCCTGAACGCGCGCCTAAAGCGCCAGCAGGGCAATCGCCGCCAGCTGATCCTTGCTGAAGCCATCGGCCAACAGCGCATCGACCACCGCCTGCGGACTCGGCCGGCCACGGCGCGAGCGGCAGATGAAGACGTCGAGCGGGGCCGCCGCGTCGCGTTCATGGGCGTGTGCTTTCCGGCCTAATACGCGCGAGAGAAATCCCGGCCGCGTGCGGCAGTCGGCCTCGCCCATCGCCAGCATCGCCTGGCGGACACGGTGCCATTCAGGCTGGGCGAGGTGCGGCCATTGGGGTGAGGCAGGCGTCATGGCATGGATCCGCGTGCAGGAGGGTGGAGGGCGCCTGTTGGGACGCCCCCCGGATGTGTCGGCCAGACGGGATCAGGCCGCGTCGACCAATACGATCTCGCTGTCTTCCAGCGCTGTGACGCGCAGCACTTCGAGATCGCTGATCGCCGCGCCGTCGCGGGCGTTCACGGTCACTTCGTCGATCCGCACCTTGCCGGTGGCGGGGACGAGGTAGCCCTTGCGCGCCGCGCCGAGCGGATATTCGGCGGTATCGCCCGCCTTCAGCGAAGCGGCGACGACCCGCGCGTCGGTGCGGATCGGCAGGGCATCGCCATCGCCTTCATAGCCCGAGGCGAGCGTGACGAACTGCCCGGTGCGATCGCCCTTGGGGAAGGGGCGCGAACCCCAGCTCGGCTGTTCGCCCTGGCGCGTGGGGATGATCCAGATCTGGAAGATCTTCGTGATCACATCCTCCATGTTGTATTCCGAATGGCGGATGCCGGTGCCTGCGCTCATCACCTGGACGTCGCCCGCTTCGGTGCGGCCCTGGTTGCCCAGGTTGTCCTGGTGGGTGATCGCGCCTTCGCGGACGTAGGTGACGATCTCCATGTCGCGGTGGGGGTGCGGCGGGAAGCCGGTCTTGGGCGCAATGGTATCGTCGTTCCACACGCGCAGGTTGCCCCAGTGGACGCGGGCCGGATCGTGATAGCCCGCGAACGAGAAGTGGTGCTTGGCATCGAGCCAGCCGTGGTTTTCGCCGCCAAGGCTGTCAAAGGGTCGAAGTTCGATCATCGGTGGTCTCCGGCGGGAAGCGGGCGGAAGCGCCTTGCTTCGTTGGACCCCAGATAGGCCTTGCGCGCATTTCTGATCAGGGGGATAAAATGATGCGAAATGTTCGATCAAGTGGAACGATCTGATGGCCAATCCCGGCACGCCGACCTTTGACCAGCTCCGCATCTTCCTGGCCATCGTCGATACCGGCAGCTTTGCCGCGGCGGGGCGCAAGCTCAACCGCGCGGTGTCGGTGATCAGTTACGGCATCGCCAATTTGGAAGCGCAGCTGGGCGTCATGCTGTTCGACCGCGAAGGCACGCGCAAGCCGACGCTGACCACGGCGGGACGATCGCTGCTGGCCGAGGCGCGGGCGATCGCGGCGGGGTTCGATGGCCTGCGCGCGAAAGTGAAGGGCCTGCTCGACGGGCTGGAGGCCGAGATCGACGTGGCGGTCGACGTGATGGTGCCGTCCGATCGCCTGGGCAAAGTGCTGCGCGAATTCGCCCGGGCCTTCCCCACCGTGCAGCTGCGCCTCCATGTCGAAGCGCTCGGCGCGGTGACCGCCATGGTGCTCGACGGCAAGGCGACGGTGGGCATTTCCGGCCCGATCACCGAAGGGGTCGAACGGATCGCCGCAGGGCAGGCGCTGATGGTGCCGGTGGCGGCGCCGGACCACCCGCTCGCCCGGATGGACCCGATCCCGGCCGGTGCCGCCCGCGATTACACGCAGCTCGTCCTGTCCGACCGGTCGCGCTTTACCGAAGGGCGCGATTTTTCCGTGGTCAGCCCCAAGACCTGGCGTCTGGCCGATCTTTCGGCAAAACACGCGCTGCTGAAGGAAGGGATCGGCTGGGGCAACATGCCGATGCACATGGTCGAAGGCGATCTGCAATCGGGCGCGCTGGTCCGCCTGATCATGCCCGACAGCACCGAAGGGCTCTACGGGTTCTGGGGCATCTGGCGGCGCGACCTGCCGCCCGGACCCGCCGCGCAGTGGCTGCTCGACGAATTCATCGCCTCGACCGTGCTGTGCAAGTCGCACGAGGGCAAGCGGCCGGTCTGAAGCGCGCGCTGCCTGCCCACGCCGCCTTATCCGGCGGCGAGCCCGGACGATAACGCCGTTGGGAAGAGTACGGACCTGCGCGACCGGCGCGGGCGCCATGCGTGGCGCGTGCGCGTGGAGGGCAAGAGGAACGCTGTGGCGAGTGGCCGGCGGGGCGTTGGCTATCCCGGATCGGCTCAGCCTTTATTCGGACGGGGGCTCGAAACCCGGGCGGCGGCTCGCAAGGCGGCCCGGTCCGTAGCGAATAAGTCCCTGAAGGATCAGCCCGGACGGCCTCGGATCGGCGTGGAAGCGGATCTTCGGCGGATCATGGGGCACTGTGACTTCAGGGAGGCGCTGCCACGCGGTTGAACCACCGCACCACATCCGCCCGTCCGTTGCAGTGGCGTTGGGTTGCCCTGAGGGACTTGGGGCTTAACGCCCTCTCTGCCGTATCCCTTGAGAGAGATGCGGTTCCCGCAGCGCCGACCCGCGCCGGTCGCGTCGGGCCATACCCCACGTGGAGATTGGCCCGAAGGAGCGAAGAGCAAGCCGGCCATGCCGCTCCCGGTCCGTGGGCGGGCGTATAACCTATATGGTACGTTTTGTCAAGGTTGGAGTGGGAAGGCCAAAGAACAGGACAGATGCGAGGGGGTCACCCCCTCGCGCTCCCGGGACGTCTTCCGGCGCTGGTCAAGCGCTTTGGGGAGGTGTTGCGTGCTGTCTCGGTGTTGCGCCTGGGATAACAAGGGCGGCCCTTCGACAGGCTCAGGGCAGGCGGTTTGGGGTGGGGGCTCTTTATTACTCAACCGTCATGCCAGCGTAGGCTGGCATCGTTGGCGGTTTGCGGAACGATTGGCGGCGCGACACGGCCAGCGATCCCAGCCTTCGCTGGGATGACGTTATGTGCGCTCCCACACCCCGTCCGTCCTGAGCTTGTTGAAGGATCGCTCTCTTCTTTGGACAGGTCCTCTACCCTCCGCTGGGCAAATGTTGCATGGCGCTGCACATGATCGTGCCTGACCATACTCAACCGCTGGCGTCCGGCTATCACGCCGTTGCGCCGGGAGATCTTGCCTGCGTGGTGACCGCGCTCGAGATGCGGGCGCCTCCCGAGGGGTTGCGGCGTCTGGTGCCCGAGCCGGAGGTGCCGTTGCAACTGGTGCGATGGAAAGCGGCGGCGCCGGCGAAGTACCGGATGCTCTATGCCCGGGTCGGGTCACCGTGGATCTGGTGGTCGCGTCTGGCGAAAGGCGACGAGGAGCTGACCGCGATCATTCACGATCCGCAGGTGCAGGTCTTTGCCGTGGCCGACCGCGCGGGTGTCGAGGTCGGCATGCTCGAGCTTGATTTCCGGGTGGCGGGTGAATGCGAGATCGCCTTCTTCGGGCTGGTGAAGGGTGCGACGGGCAAGGGGCTGGGCAAGTGGCTGATGCGCCGCGCGCTGCAGCTGGCCTGGGCATCCGGCGTGGAACGGGTTTGGGTGCACACCTGCACGCTCGACGGGCCGCAGGCGCTGCCATTCTACATGGGGCAGGGGTTCGTGCCCTTTGCCCGCTATGTCGAGATCTTCCCCGATCCGCGCCTTGCCGGCGTGCTGCCCGAAGACAGCGCGCCGCAGCAGCCGGTGCTCAGGCCCGTGCCGGTGGCCTGACGCCCCGTCGCCAGACCATCCAGACCAGCGCCGCAGAGGCGAGCGGCATCAGGTTGAGGTGCAGTGGCAGCGCCGCCGCGCGGGTGGCGAGAGGGGCGAGCCATAGCGCGACGAGGGCGAGCTTTTCCCAAGGCCGCCAGCCTTCGCGCCGTGCTTCGCCCACCAGCCAGAACACCGGCAGGGCGAGGAAGGCGAGATCGTAGGAGAAGAGGTAAGGCGAGGCGAGCGCGGTGGCGGCGAGCAGCATGGCCCCGGCGGCGCGATCGTCCCCGGCGCGGCGCCAGTACAGGCAGGTGAGCGCGCCGGTCGCAATGGTGACGAAGCCCTGCCCGACAAGCGCGGTGGTCGCGTCGAAATGGTAGCGAAGGCCGGCATAGACGGTCGCCATGCGCAGGAAGAACGGGCCGCTGTCATCGGCCATCAGCGTGGCGCTGGCCTTGAAGCTTTCGGGATAGGCGAGCCAGGTGGCGCTGCCGAACACCAGCCAGCTGGCCAGGCACAGTGCGATGGCGCTCGCGGCGGCAGCGGCAAAGGCGCTCCACTTGCGCCCGGCGGCGAGCCAGAACGGCACCAGCAGCGCAAGGTGCGGCTTGACGATCAGTGCGCCCAGCAATGCGCCGGCCAGCAGCGGACGGCGCGGCAGGGCGAGGCAGCCGCCGATCAGCAGCAGCGCGGTAAGGAAGCCGTTCTGCGCATGGCTCGCCGCGAGATAGGCGCCGGGAAAGGCGAGCACGGCGATGGGCGCATCGGGCAGCAGGCGGCGGCAGAGCAGGAACCAGGCGGCCCAGCCCGCGATCACCCATGCCACCCAGGCGCTGGCATAAGGCAGCAGGCCGAGCGGCGCGGCGACGAACAGGTAGGGCGGCGGATTGACGAAGACGACGAGCTGGCCGGTGCCCGAAAGCGCCTGCACCGCCTGTTCGGCGGCGATATCGTAAACCCGGGCCGGCGTGCCCGCCACAACGAGTTTGCCCGCGCCCCAGAAGGCGAGGAAATCGCTGCCGATATGGCCGGTCGCCTCGACATAGACCTTGGCGAGCATCGGCAGGTAGGCGAGCGCGATCATCAGGCCATAGGCGCGCACCCGGCCAAGGTTCAGGAACGCAAGCGAGCGCAGCGCGGCCAGGGGTGCGGCGGACGGCGCGGCGGGCGGGGCAGGGATGGCACGGGGTGACGTCAAGGATCGCTCTGGATTGCCGCTGGTTGCCGGCGTTTATGGCAAACAAGGGGTAAACAAAGCCTTTTGCCCGCCTTTTCCCTTGCGGAAGCGGGGGCTTTGCCTCCATTTTAAAGGCCAGATGCTCCGTCAGTACGAACTTGTCGAACGTGTGCTCGCCTATGCTCCCGATGCGGACGAGGCGATGCTGAACCGCGCCTATGTCTATACCGTGCAGAAGCACGGCACCCAGAAGCGCGCGTCGGGGGACCCCTACTTCTCGCATCCGGTCGAGGTCGCGGGCCTCATGACCGAGCTGAAGTTAGACCAGGAAACCATTGTAACCGCGCTGCTTCACGACACCGTCGAGGACACGCTGGCGACCACCGACGAGATCGAGCGCCTGTTCGGCGGCGACGTCGCGCGACTGGTCGACGGGGTGACCAAGCTCTCCAAGATCGAGACGATGACGGAGAACGAGCGCGCGGCCGAGAACCTGCGCAAGTTCCTGCTGGCGATGAGCGAGGACTTGCGCGTGCTGCTGGTCAAGCTGGCCGACCGGCTGCACAACATGCGCACGCTGCACTTCATCAAGAGCGAGGACAAGCGCCGGCGCATCGCGCGCGAGACGATGGATATCTACGCGCCGCTGGCCGAGCGCGTGGGCATGTACGAATACATGCGCGAGATGCAGCTGCTGGCGTTCGAGCAGCTGGAGCCCGAAGCCTATGCCACGATCACCGGCCGGCTCGCCGCGATCCGCAGCGAGGAAGGCGCGCAGGTTGACGCCATTGCCCTTCAGATCAAGCAGGTGCTGGCCGAAGCTGGCATGAAGGTTGAAGTTTCGGGGCGCGAAAAGCACCCCTATTCGATCTGGAAGAAGATGGCCGAACGGCACGTCAGCTTCGAACAGATCACCGACATCATGGCGTTCCGGGTGCTGACCGACAGCGAGGACGATTGCTACAAGGCGCTGGGCGTGCTCCACCGCGCCTGGCAGATGATCCCCGGGCGGTTCAAGGACTATATCTCCACGCCGAAGATGAACGGCTACCGTTCGCTGCACACTGCGCTGATCTACAGCAATGCGATGCGCGTGGAAGTTCAGATAAAGACGAAGGAGATGCACCGGCTCAACGAGTACGGGCTCGCCGCGCACTGGGCCTACAAGCAGGGCGGGCGGCCTGATGGACAGGTGGGCTGGCTGCGCGACCTGGTCGAGATCCTCGATGCAAGCCACGATGCCGAGGAACTGCTCGAGAATACCAAGATGGCGATCTACCAGGATCGCATCTTCGCCTTCACTCCCAAGGGCGCGCTGTTCCAGCTGCCCAAGGGTGCGACGCCGATCGACTTCGCCTTTGCCGTGCACACCAACCTGGGCGCGCAGGCGGTGGGGGCGAAGATCAACGGCCGCCACGTGCCGCTGCGCACCGCGATTGCCAATGGCGACGTGGTCGAGATCATCAAGAGCCGCAATTCCGAGCCGCAATTGTCGTGGCTGGGCTTCGTCGTCACCGGCAAGGCGCGCGCCGCGATCCGCCGCTTCGTGCGCCAGAAGGAGCGCGCCGAGATCGCCGCGATCGGGCGCAAGCTCTATGAGGAGATTGCCGAGCGGCTGCCTTCGAAGATCGGCAAGAAGGCGCTGGCCGATGCGGTGAAGCGGCTGAAGCTGGCTTCGGAAGAGGACCTGATGGTCGCCATCGGTTCGGCCAAGCTGGACGACCGCGCGGTGATGGAAGCGCTGGTGCCGGGCAGCGCGGCGAACCTGCCGGCAAGCGAGGAATGGCCCAAGCAGCAGCGCGCGATCGCGGTGCGCGGGCTGACCCCGGGCATGGCGTTCCAGCTGGCCGAATGCTGCCACCCGGTGCCGGGCGACCGCATCGTCGGCCTGCGCCGGCCGGGGCGCGGCGTGGAAGTCCATGCGATCGACTGCATGAGCCTGGCCGACGGGGTCGATGCCGACTGGATCGATCTCAGCTGGGATGCGCGCACCGACGGCGCGATCGGCCGCCTGCGCGCCGAGCTGTACAACCGCCCGGGCACGCTGGCCGAAATGGCCGGGATCTTCGCCAAGAACCACGCCAACGTCGTCAACCTGGAGATGACGCAGCGCGAAAATCCGTTTCATACCTATGAGGTGGACCTGGAAGTTCGCGATCTGGCGCACCTGACGCGGATCATCAGCGCGCTGCGCGCCAGCGATGCCGTGGCGCAGGCCGAGCGAATCTGAAGCCGCGCGCTGCGGCTCAGAACCGCAGCGTCAGGGGCACAGGCTCGCCTTCGGCAAGCCTCTCGGCTTTGCGCACCGCAGCCTTGATCGGCACGATCCAGCCGGTGTCCTTCGACGGGAAGGCCGAAGTCGACCAGCGGCTTTCGCCCACCTCGATTGCGACCTTGACCGAGCCCCAGCCGGCGCGGCGGCCGGTTTCGAGCCGGCGCATCGACGCGGTGGCGCTGAGCGCTTCACCCGCCGCGCCGTCGATGGTGACGAAGAACCAGTCACCGCCATTGCCGCCGGTCCAGCGCCACAGCGGCGGCGACAGTGCATGCAGTTCGTCCATGGCAGGCAAGTTCACGGCGCGTGGCGGACGGGGACGGGGATATTGCAGATGTCGGCGCCGCCCGCGGGGCGGATGTAGAACGGATCGCGCCGGTTGGCGCGGGCATCGGCATAGCGGGCGAAACTGGCGCTTTCCGTCGAAAGGTACTGGTAGTGCGGCAGATCGGGCACGTCGGTGCCGAGGCGGATGGCGCGGATGGGGGTGCGTTCGGCGGCGGTCTTGTAGAAGCCGAGATCGCCCGTGCCGCGCGGCAGGCTGGAGAGATGCTCGATCCCTTCGATCACCCGGCCGACGACGGCGATGTTGCGATCGAGCTGGCGCGGCGCGTGCCCGATCACGGCGTAGAGTTCGGCGCCGGTACCGGTGTCTGGCGGCATGTTGCGCCCGACGCCGACGGTGCCGTAGCAGTGGACGGGCGCGACGCCACCCGGTGCATAGGAAACCGGCCATCCCAGTACGACGCCAGTCCCGGCAGCATAGGCGTCATGCTGGGCGTTGGCCCAGCCCTCCGGGGCGGCCTTGGCGGTGTACTGGTCCTGCGCCACCACCGTCAGCCCCTGCGGCAGCGGCTTGGCCTTCGCGGCATCCTCGCCATCGGCATCGCCCCATTGCACGACGTAGTTGTCCTGCACGCGGTTGATGCTGGTGCCGTCCCACCAGTGCGCGGCGGCGACCTTGCGGATGTTGCCAATCCACCCTTGCGAGAAGGGCGGCGGCAGCAGCTGGATCACCACCCGCCGGAGCTTGCCCGCCGCATCGGGGGCGAGGTCCATGACGAGCAGGTCGGCCGGCGCGATCGCGCTCCAGTCGGCGGTGGGCGCCTGGCCCACGATCTCGAGCGGGGCGAGCGGCTTGGGCTCGCTCGCCAGAGCGACCGGAGGCGCGGCGGCTGCCAGGCTCGGGGCGAGGGCTGCCAGCAGGGGCAGGACGGCGGCAAGAAGCGGCTTGTGCATGAAACGCTTGTGCCAGCCTTCGCGCCCTTGCGAAAGCGCCGCCGTGCGGCTAGGGGCGCCGTTCCAGTGCGATTGGATGGTCGCCTGATTCACGGTCCGTGCAGGTCACGAACCGATCAGGCTCGTGCGGAGCGGTGGCCGAGTGGTCGAAGGCGCTCGCCTGGAAAGTGAGTATACGTCAAAAGCGTATCGAGGGTTCGAATCCCTCCCGCTCCGCCATTTTCTCCTGACAATTTGATCTGGTGTCCGGCGCCGGGAAGGGGCTGCGCATCGCTTTGCGAATGACTGGTGATCGGGCGCAAACCGGGTCATACTGCTGGCGCGATATTTCCAGGTGAAAGCGATATGGCGGCCGGAGATGGCGTTCATCGTCCGGCGCATGACAATCAAGCGCACGCAATCGCCTGACAACACAATCGCTGCGGGGGCAAGCGGATGAGGGGTTTGCTGGCAGGCGCCAGATGGCTTGGATTGGCGCTGGCCTTTGGTGCGCTGGCCATCGTGGACTTCGGGTGGTTCGGCTTTTCCCGGATCATCGACCAGCGCGGCGGTGACATCGCGCTGGCGCTTCATGCCCGATCGCGCCCGGCGTCGGATCGGGTCGTGTTCGTCGACATCGACCAGAAATCGCTCGAGGACATGAACGACCTTGCCGGAAGCTGGCCCTGGCCGCGTTCGGTGCATGGCGAGATCATCGATGCGATCGAACGACAGCATCCGCGCGCGATCGTGTTCGACGTGCTGTTCAACGAACCCGACATCTATCGCCCGGAACACGACGCGGCGTTCGTCGATGCCGTTGCGCGCAATCCCAACGTCTGGCTGGCGATGTCGCTCAACGCCGATGGCGAGGGCGCATGGGTCAGCGCGATGCCGGCGGGTGCGGGCGCAAGGCCCGCTGGGGCCGGCGTGCGCGACGCCCGGGTTCCCCTGATGCTGCCGCTGGTGGTGGCATCGCGGCCGGAGGCGATGCGCGGCGGCCTGATCAATTTCACGCCGGACAGCGACGGGGTGGGCCGGCATCATTCGCTTTGGCTGGAGCGCAAGGGCTGGCGCTTTCCTTCGTTGCCGGCACAGGTGATGGCGAGCCTTGGCCGGCCCTTGCCGGCGCAGCAGCGCGTGCTGTTGAACTGGCGCAGTTCCTGGCGGCACGTTTCCTTCGCGGACGTCTACCTCGATTCCCTGCGCGAACGAGCGCAGCGCCCGCGCGATGAATTCCGCGACCGGATCGTCGTCATCGGTACGGCCGCGCCGGGGCTGCTCGACCTGAGAGTGACGCCGCTGTCCAGCACCTACCCGGGGGCGCAAGTGCTGGCGACCGCGATCGACAACCTCGACCGGGGCGACTGGCTGCGCGAGCTGCCGCGGTCGGCAATGCTGCCGCTGGTGCTCGCCTTGATCGGACTTGTCGGATTGGGCTTTGCCCGGCAGGTGACGGCGGGACGGCTGATGGCCATCCTGATCGGCGCGACGGCTGTCGTGCTGGCAGGCGGGTGGGTTCTGCTGGGGCGCGGCGCCTTCGTGCCGATCTTCGCGGCATTGGCCTATGCATGGGCGTTCTACATCGCCGGCGTGGGCCTCGCCTATCTCGAAGAGCGCACGAAGAGGTTGCGCACGTCGCAGATGTTCAAGCGGTTCCTCGATCCCAATGTCGTCAGCGACCTGATCGAGCGTGGCGAGTTCGACCACCGCAACACGGCACAGGCGCGGGAGATTTCGGTGCTTTTCTCCGACATCAGAGGCTTTACCTCGCTGTCGGAGGTTTCGACGCCGGAAGATGTGGTGGCGATGCTGAACACCTACTTTTCACGCCAGGTCGACGTCATTTTTGCGCATTCCGGAACGCTGGACAAGTTCATCGGCGACGCGATCATGGCATTCTGGGGCGCGCCGCTGGAGCAGCCCGACCACGCCGTGCGCGCCGTGAACGCGGCGCTCGACATGTCGGTCGCGCTGGAAACGATGCGCGGCCAGATGGATGGGCTGGCGAGCACGCTCGAGATCGGCATCGGCATTCACACCGGACGCGCGGTGGTGGGTTTCATCGGATCCAGCGACCGGCTCGACTACACTGTGATCGGCGACACAGTAAACCTTGCCAGCAGGGTGGAAGGATTGACGAAGGGAATCGCCCGAGTTCTGGTGACGCAAACCACGCGTGACGCTGCGGGTGATGCCTTTGATTGGCGAGACGTCGGTCTCTATTCGGTCAAAGGGCGTGAAGAACAGGTTCGACTGTATGAACCATTGCGCAAAGATGGTAAGTGACCTGAACGAATTCATGGGGAGCATGATCGTGCGTTTGAGGCTCATGCTGGCGTCTGCGCTCGTCCCGGTGACGGGGGTGGCCCTGCTGACGGCAACGCCGGCCCTGGCCGCGGAAAAGGGCGTGGCCATCCGCGCCAGCGATCTGCTTGCCCGCCCGTTCATCGACGCTGAAAAGGCCGGTGCTGTCGCGGCGAACCAGCCAGTGACGATCGAAGCTCGGCAAGGGGCCTGGGTGCAGGTCAGCGCGGGCGGGAAGACCGGGTGGGTGCGCATGCTGAACCTGCGCCTGGAAGGAGCAGGTGGTGCAGCTGCCAGACCTGCGGTGGCGGACAATCGGCCCACCGCCGGCAACGCGCTGTCGAACCCGGCGGCCCTGCTGCGCACGGGGAGTTCGGGCCGCACGGTGACTACCGGGGTCAAGGGACTGGACGAGGAAGACATCAACAACGCATCGCCCGACTATACGCAGTTGGCGATGCTGGATGCGCTGGCGGTCGATCCGGGGGCGGCCCGCGCCAAGGCGCAGGCTGAAAACCTTACCGAAAACCAGGTGGCATACCTCAAGAAGCCGAAGGGCAGAGACTGATGAAGATCCTGCTCAAAACCGCCATGGCGCTGTCGCTGTTCGGCATTGCAGCCAGCCCCGCGCAGGCCCAGTTCCCCAATCTGGGAAGCCTTCTGAACAAGGCGCAGAATGCCAAGAAGATCGGGGATGGATTGCGCTCGATTTCCCAGGAGGAGGAGATCAAGCTGGGGGGTGATCTTGCCGGGATGATCCTGGGCGCGGCGCCGCTGGTCAAGGACGATGCCAAGCAGCGTTACGTCAACGAACTGGGCAGCTGGCTGGCGAGCCATTGCAGCCGTCCCGACTTGCCCTGGAAGTTCGGCATCATCGACAGTCCCGACTACAATGCCTTTTCCATGCCGGGCGGGTACGTGCTGATCACGCGTGGCCTGTTCGACCAGATGCGCAACGAATCCGAACTGGCCGGCGTGCTGGCCCACGAGATCGCCCATGTCGAGCGCAAGGATCACCTCAATGCCCTGCAGCGCAGCATGCGCGAACAGGCGCTGGGCGACATGCAACAGTATTTCCGCGGACCGGGCGGGATCGCTTCGCAGTTCACCACCGCACTGCTGGCGGCGGGCAAGGACATCTACACCCATGGCCTGAACAAGGGTGACGAGTTCGATGCCGACCGCAATGGCGTCGTCATCGCGGCGCGATCGGGGTTTTCGCCATTCGGACTGGTCGGCGTGCTGCAGACCTTGAGCGGGCAGAGCGATACGACCGGCCGCGCGCTGCACGATCGCACCCATCCCTTGGCTGCCGAACGGATCGACCGGCTCGACCTGGCGATGGGCACGCAGTTCGACGCGATGACCGGGGTGGTGGACGACCTGCCCTCGTTCGTCGCGCTGCGGGCCCCTCCGCCCCCGCCACCACCGCCGGCACAGGCGAAGCCGCCCGTGCGCAAGGGGAAGCGGCGCGGTTGACGGGAAGGGGGCGAGTGCAGCGGTGGCGCGGTCTGGCGTCTGCCGCTCTATCGCCTCATCGAAAGATGCCGGACGATCCAATCCCACGCGGATCGGAAGTGGCGGACCAGCCTGAATTCCCAGCGGTGGTCTGCACCATCCGCATAGGCCGATGCCGCGGGCACAACGATACCGATTGTCGTGCCCGCCGGCACGCGGCGGGCGATCGAAAGCTGGGCGCCGATGGCGGCAGCGCGTTCGCGCATGCCGATCAGCCCGAAGTGTCCCTCGCGCCGTCCCGCGCTGATGATCGGTTCGGCGATGCCGACCCCGTCATCCTCGACAAAGATGCACAGCTGATCCTGATCGTAGTTCACGATGACGTCGACGACATTGCGGCCCGAGTGGCGCAGCGAATTGCAGATCGCTTCGGCAATGATGTCCAGCAGTTGTTCGAGCGCCTGGGCATGCAGGGGCCGGGGGATGCCTTTCGCCGTGACCCTGACCGAGGATTCGTCCCCTTGCGTCATGTTCGCGATGATCCGGCGCAGCACGTTGGCAAGGTCCGCCCCGAGTTCGACCGAGCGCAGATCCTGCACGCGGTTGCGCCCTTCCACGAGGGCATCGTCCCCCCGCTTCATCGCGTTTTCCAGCTTTTCGCGGGCGGGCTGGTCCTGCGGGATCGTGTCTGCCACCGACTGGAACAGCAGCATCAGACCCTGGAACCCTTGCAGCAGCGTATCGTGCAGATCGCGCGCGATGCGTTCGCGTTCCGAAAGACGCGCTTCGTGCTGCGTGCGCAGCCGCGCCGAGAGCTGGGCAAGGCGCAAGGTGTAGGCCAGCCAGAGCAGCAGCCCGACCGCCAGCGCGCATAGCAGCAGAAACACACGCGACTGGAAGAACGTGGGCGCGATCACAAACGTGAAACGGGCGCCGGTGTTGTTCCACACCCCGTCGCTGTTGGCTGCGATCACCTGGAACGTATAGGTGCCGGGGCCGAGCCGGGTGTAGAACGCCTGTCTGCGGTTGCCCGCGTCGACCCAATCGGGATCGATGCCGTCCAGCTTGTAGCGGAAGGCAACGCGTTCCGGGATCGACAGGCTGAGCGCGGTGAATTCGATCTCGATGTTGGAAGTGCCCGCCGGAAGCTGGAGATTCCCCTGCGCCGGGTGGCGGCGATCGTTGGTGGTGATGGAATCGATCACCACGTTCGGCGCAAGGGGATTGTGGAACAGGTTGTTGGGATCGATCCACACCAGACCGTTGCCGGTGGTGAACCAGACCCGATCGGCTGCGTCTGCGACGACGCTGCTGCCATAGACGGCACCGTAAGGAGCGCCGGGCAGGCCATCGCGCGAATCGAGCAGTTCGTATTGCAGCAGACGCGGATCGGCACGATCGAGCGCGCTCTCCAGCGACTGTGTGCGGGCGCGCAGGATGCCGGCCTGGGTAAATATCCACGAGCTTCCGTCCGCTGTGTCGGCAATGCCGGTCACGCCCGAGAGAGCCGGGATGCTTGCCGCGCGCAAGGCGTGGAACTTGCCATCGGCGAAGCTGCCGATGCCATTTTCCCCGCCGATGATCAGGCCGCGACCATGGGGCTGGATGAAAGTGACGTCTCCGATGTTCAGCCCGTTGCGTGAGAAGTCCTCGGTCTTGCCGTTGCGCAACCGGAACAGGGTGCCGCCCGAATAGCGGATCCACATGCTGCCATCCGGATCGGGGATCAGCACTCCCGTTGCGCCGACCTTGGATTCGATGGGCAAGCGGCGCCAGCCAGTCGCCGACCGACTGAACACGCCGCGCACGAAGGTGGAGATCCACAAGGTGCCGCCCGTGTCATAGGCTGCCGAATAGACCGCCTTGCCCTCCACGCCTTCGGGAAGGGGCAGGGGCCTGGCGAGCGTGCGGCCGACCAACTGCTGGATGCCGTCCTGGGTTATCAGCCAGATGGTACTGTCGCGACGGTTGGTGACCATGCCGCGCAGGCGGCCGACATTCGCGACATAGCGTTCGGGCGGGTGCCCGGGCTGGATGCGATAGAGCGCCTGCGTGCCGTCCACCGCCCGGCTCGCAGTGCCGGACCAACCGGTGTAGGCGAAGATGCTGTCCCCGGCTGCACCGACGAAGCGCGCGCGAAAGCCCGATGGTACCAGCGTTTCGGTGACGATATTGGCAGGACGGAACCGATCGAGACCGAGGCTGGTGCCGATCCAGATGTTGCCTTCGCGATCTTCGAACAGCGTGTGGACGAGATCCGACGACAGGCCATTGGTCGAGACCGAAGGACCGCGGCTGTCGGCCCCCTGATCGAGCACAGGGACACCATGTGCGGTGCGCACCCGGCGCAGCCCCCCGCCGCCGACACTGGTACACCACAACGTGCCGTCGCGATCGAGCAGGATCGGGCCCTCGATCGCCTTGGGCAGAACGAGCCCGGGATTGTTCGACGGCTTGGCCGGCGTGCGCAAGCCGGCCAGATCGGGCATGGGATAGAGGTGCGTGACGCGCGTGTCGGTCGTCCACAAGCGGCCATCGGCGGTGGTGGTGAAACCTTCCGGCCCGCCGGCGTAGCCTTGCGCGCGCTGGAACTGCGATTGGCCGGGTTTGAGATAGAACAGGCCGCCAAGGTTCTTGGACCAGACCGTGCCATCGCGGGCCACCCCGAACGACCAGACCCCGCCGCTGCCTTCGCTGAAGGAAAAACCGAAATCGCCCTTGATGACCACCCACCGCTTGCCATCGAAGCGCAGGATGTTGTCGGGCGTCGATGCCCACACGGTCTTGTCCGCGCCGACGGCAAAGGCGTGTACGCTGGTGGAGCTGCGCGAGCTGACCGGGTAGTTGGTGACCTTGCCATCGTGCAGGTACGAGATCACGCCCACCGGCCGTTCGTAGCCGATCCAGAGCCCCCCGGTGGCGGTCGCTGCCAGCGCATGGATGCTCGGACTGGGCAGCTTGTCCGCCGCGATCCGTTCCACACGCACGCCATCGAAGCGATACAGGCCATTGACCGAGCCTAGCCACAGGTAGCCATCGGGTGCCTGCGTGATCGCCCAGATGTTGGCCGGCATGCCATCGGCGATGGTCCAGGCGGTGTGATGGAACTGTGCGATGGAACGGGTGGGATCGAGCGAGCGGGCAGGACCGGAAACCAGCAGCACCAAGAAGCAGGCAAGCACGGCCAACCCGGATTGCCGACGGCGCCTTCCTGCTGCCACCCTCAGGCAGGGTGACGCACTGCAGGTGGGCTTCGTCGATTTGCGCAATGCAGTCTTCCATCACTCGGCATGGGTGGCCGCCGGCACCGTGGGCGCATGCCTCCTGGCCGGACCGGGCTCTTATCACGATCGAGCATGGTATCGTCGACCGTTTTCAATTAGCATTTTCACCTTCGTTGCGGATCGGGGCTGGTGTGGCAACTGACGGGGGGTCTTTGCTCGGCGTATGGCCGCGGCCGTCAAGCGCGAGGAGGGCGGGGCAGTCGCCGAACCCGAGGCTGCCGGCGGTGGCAGTGCTTGCATTGGCCCTGCTTGTCGAACCAGCAGCGTCACGAGCGGCTACACCGGACGGCCCGGACGCAGCAGCCCCGCCGGGCAACGCCGACATCATCGTGACGGCAAACAAGCGCCCGGAACGCAAGCAGGATATTGCCATGTCGCTCTGGGCCATGTCGGCCGAGCAGCTCGATCGCGCGCAGGTCCGCGATTTCGACGACCTTGTGAAAGTCGAACCTTCGCTGACCGTCACCAAGACCACGCAGCCTGGCAACAACAGCATCAACATTCGCGGTGTCGGAACTTACGCCTTTTCGATCGCGACGCGGGCCAGCGTATCGGTCGTTGTCGACGATGTGCCGCAAGCCTTTCAGGCGCAGGCCTTCCGAGAGCTTGCCGACATCGCCTCGATCGAGGTGCTTCGGGGGCCGCAGAGCACGCTGTTCGGCAGTTCGGCGACGGCAGGGGTCGTATCCATCACCACCGCTGCGCCGACGACGAGACTGACGGCGGCAATGACGGGCGGCTTCACCAGCGATGGCGAGCAGCGGGCGAACGGTTTTGTGTCAGGCCCGCTGGCAGAGCGATTGCTGTTCCGCCTTTCGGCCAGCGCCAATCGCTATCGCGGCAACTTGCGCAACATCTACACCGGCAACTGGGTGGGCGGGCAATCAGGCATCGACCTTCGCGGCAAGCTCGTGTGGTCCGCGTCGGACGCGATCACCATCACTGCGGCGGCACACCACGATCGCGCCGGAACGAGCTGCTGCACCTCGGCCTATTACGCCGTTTCACCTGGGGTGAGCTTTGGCAACTTTGCGAGAGTTCGCGTGCCACAGGGCGTGATCCTCGGCAACATCGTGCCCGGGCCCGACAACCGCACGATTTCAGCCGATGTCGATCCGCGAGGCGACGCCACCGAAAGCGGGGCGAGCGTCAAGATGGACTGGCGACTGGGCAAGTATGCGCTAACCGCGATCAGCGGGTTCGCGACCTATGCGCTCGACGATCTGCAGGACACGGACGGCACCGCGTTCAACTGGGGGCCGGGCGGCGCCGGCGTCCCAGGCGCGGCCCGCGGTGGCTCGGCCAACGGCGGCTGGTTCCGCATCCGCTCGGTCACGCAGGAACTTCGGCTGACATCCCCCGCTGCCGAACGGCTGTCCTTCGTCGCCGGCCTGTTCTTCAGCGACACCCGCGCGCAGCGCTCGTTCGTGCGCGGCAGCAATTCGCTGGGTCCATACGGTTCGCTGGCCATCGTGCCGCCGACCACGTCAGCCTATTCGAGCTATTTCGCGCAGGCGCGCGACACCAACATCGCGGCGTTCGGGCAGGCGAGGTATGACCTGACCGGCCGCTTCGCGCTCTCCGCCGGCATTCGCTTCAATCGCGATGCCATGCGCTATCGCCTGATCGACCGGGTGGCCAGTGTCAGCTTCGGGGTGCCGGATTGTTCGTCGGCAACCCCGAGCGGGCTTGCGATTTCGACCTGCGACACCTTCAACGCCGTTGCGGGGCGGGTGGCGCTGGAGTTCCGGCCATCACCGGCGTTCCTCGTGTTCGCAGGCTACGATCGCGGGTACAAGGGCGCGGCCTACGATCTTTCCAGCACGTACACCACGCGCACGCCGGTGACCCAGGCCGGGCCATACAGCGGCTTCCCGGTGGCCGACGCGGTAGCGGCGAAGCAGCCGATCCGCCCGGAAACGGTCGATGCGTTCCAGCTTGGCTGGAAGAGCCGGCCGGCGAGCGGGCTGACCTGGAACGTGACCTTCTACCTGGAGATGTTCCACGGCTTCCAGGCGCAGAGCCGCGACGAGCTGACCCGCCAGAACATCCTGAACAGTATCGAGCGGGTTACTACCAAGGGTGTAGAGATGGAGGTGGCGGCAGAACTTTCGCCGGACTTCAGCGTGCACGGCTACGGCACGTGGAACGACGCGCGCATCGGGGCTTTCCCCAATGCAACGTGCTATTCCAGCCAGACCGCCGCACGGGGCTGCATCAATGGCCAGCAGGATCTTGCGGGCAAAAGCCTGCCCAATGCGCCAAGGTGGAAGTTCAGCCTGAGCGCGGAGCGCGAAATCCGGCTTCGCGCCGAAACCGGGCTGCGGTTGACCGCGAACTGGGTCTGGCAATCGCGCGTGGTGCAGAGCCTGTTGCAGGACCCGAACTCGGTTCAGCGCGCCTATGGCCTGTTGGGGCTTGGCGCCGAGCTGCACGATGGCCGGCGCCGCCTCCGCATCTATTGCTCGAACCTGTTCGACCAGAACTATGCGCTGAACCGAGGGCGCGACGGGAACTGGAACATCAATCCCTATGGCGCGACATCTGCGCCGATCAGCGATGCCACCAAGTGGACGCCCGGACGCGACAGCAGCCGCTATGTTCGGGTGGAATTCGCCTCGAGCTTCTGAAGCGCGAGAAGGCAGGGCGCCTTCGCCCGCACCGCGTTCGGGGCGATCACAGGTCGATGATGCCGCGCCGGGCGGCGACGGTCACAGCATGGGTGCGATCGCTGACGTGGAGCTTGGCGAAGATGCTCTTGATGTTCGACTTGATCGTTTCCTCGGCCACGCCCAGCTTCCACGCCACCTGCTTGTTGGCATGTCCCGCCGCGATCATGCGCAGGATGTCGATCTCGCGCGGGGTGAGCGGGTCCTCGATCGCGTGCAATGCGATCTCCTGGGCGACATCGGGATGAAGATGGCGCTGGCCGCGGTGGACTGCGCGGATGGCGTTGAGCAGTTCGCGGCGCAGGCTGCTCTTGAGCAGGAAACCCGCCGCACCGGCGCGCATCGCGGCAAGCGCCTTGGCATCGCCGGAATAGGTGGTGAGGATGATGATGCGCGCATCCGGATGGCGCGCCCTGATCGTCTCCAACGCCTGAACGCCGCTCATCTCGGGCATCTGGATATCCATCAGCACCAGATCGGGCCGGAGCTCCTCGAACAGGTGGATCGCGTCTGCGCCTGTCGCCGCTTCGCCCACGACGACCATGTCCGTCTGCAGGCCGATCACCGCTGCCACGCCTTCCCGCAACATCGGGTGATCGTCGGCAATCAGGATGCGGATCGGGGCTGTTGCTTTTGCCGGCATCCCAAAACAGTCCCCGCGTAGTCGCTGCGCCGGCGGCCTTGTGGCACGCCGTCCTGCCCGTGCGGTGGGGCCGGCGCATGGGCCACCACTGGCCCGATCGGGCCGACGGTTACCACGAGGGGTGCGCGGTTGGTAGCCACTCGAATTCGGGCTTCAGCCATCCCCCATCCGGGTGTTCCCGGCGTGGCCTGTGCAGCGCATTCTCCCGCCGCATTCGAACGGGGGACCAGACATGGACAAGCAGTTGCCGCCAGCCAGCGCTGGCATGGTCGTGCGCCGGGACGTGCTCGCCGCCGGGGCACTGGTCGCGGTCGCCGCGACCCTGCCGATCGCACCGTATTCAAACGCCGCATCAACTCCAGGAGACCGCACGATGGGCAAGATCACCACCAAGGACGGCACCGAGATCTTCTACAAGGACTGGGGGGCGAAGACGGCGCAGCCCATCGTCTTCCACCACGGCTGGCCGCTGACCGCGGACGACTGGGACAACCAGATGATGTTCTTCCTGGGCCAGGGTTTCCGCGTCATCGCGCACGACCGGCGCGGGCACGGGCGCTCGACCCAGACTGACAGCGGCAACGAGATGGACACCTATGCCGCCGATGTGGCGGCGCTGGCCGACCATCTCGATTTGCGGAACGCCGTCCATGTCGGCCATTCGACCGGTGGCGGGGAGGTGGCGCACTACGTCGCGCGGGCGCGCCCGGGACGCGTGGCGAAGGCCGTGTTGATCGGCGCGGTGCCGCCGATCATGCTGAAGACCGCGGTCAACCCCGGCGGCCTGCCGATGGAGGTATTCGACGGTTTCCGCACCGCGCTCGTCGCCAACCGCGCGCAGTTCTTCCTCGATGTGCCGACCGGGCCGTTCTACGGCTTCAACCGCCCCGATGCGAAGGTTAGCCAGGGCCTGATCCAGAACTGGTGGCGGCAGGGCATGATGGGCGGGGCCAAGGCGCACTACGACTGCATCAAGGCCTTTTCCGAAACCGACTTCACCGAAGACCTGAAGAAGATCGATGTACCCGTGCTGATCATGCACGGCGAGGACGACCAGATCGTACCGATCGCCGATTCCGCGCATCTGGCGATCAAGCTGGTCAGGAAAGGCACGCTCAAGACTTATCCGGGCCTGCCACACGGCATGGCTTCGACCCACCCGGACGTGATCAACGCCGACCTTCTCGCGTTCATCAAGGGCTGATGCGATGAGCTACACCAGCCGCATCGACCTTTCCGACCATGTGCGCAAGGAAGCCTGCGCCTTGCTGCAGGCGCGCCTGTCCGACGCTCTCGATCTGGAAGCGCAGGCCAAGCAGGCGCACTGGAACGTGAAGGGCCCGCATTTCCTGCAACTGCACGAGCTGTTCGACCGCCTGCATGACGAGATCGAGCAATTCGTCGATCAACTGGCCGAGCGCATCACCGCGCTCGGCCATGTGGCCGACGGGCGCATCGCCACCACCGCCGCAGCCACCACGCTCTATGGCTATCCGCTGGAGGCCACCGGCGGGGAAGCGCATCTCAAGGCGATCAGCGCGAACCTTGGCGCCTTCGGCAAGGCCGTGCGCGAGGCGATCGATCGGGCGGGCATGACCGGGGATGCCGATACCGCCGACCTGTTCACCCAGATCTCGCGCGAATGCGACAAGCAGCTCTGGTTCCTCGAAGCGCACCTGCAAGCGCACTGAGCATCACGATTTCAAGGAGAATTCCCATGTCGTTCCGGTCCCAGAAGCTGATCAATGCCGATGACACGCTGTTCATCTTCATCGACCACCAGCCGCAGATGGCGTTCGGCGTCACCAGCATCGACAGGCAGACGTTGAAGAACAACACGGTGGCCTTGGCCAAGGCTGCGAAGCTGTTCAACGTGCCGATCATCCTGACCGCGGTGGAGACCGAGGCCTTTTCCGGCTACATCTGGCCCGAACTGCTCGATGTGGTTCGCCAGAAGCCGATCGAGCGGACCTCGATGAATTCGTGGGATTCCGACGAGCTCGTCGCGCAGGTGAAGGCCAGCGGCAAGAAGAAGCTGGTGATCGCCGCGCTGTGGACAGAGGCCTGCCTGCTGTTCCCCACGCTGTGCGCGATCGAGGAAGGGTTCGAGATCTATTTCGTCACCGATGCCTCGGGCGGCACGTCGCTCGAAGCGCATGATGCGGCGATCCGGCGCATGGAACAGGCCGGGGCGCATCCGCTGACCACGATCAACGCGCTGCTCGAGCTACAGCGCGATTGGGCGCATCGCGATACCTACAACGGCGTGATGGACATCGTGCGCGAACATTTCGGCGCCTATGGCATGGGCGTCGACTACGCCTATACGATGGTACACAAGGCACCGCAGCGAGGCGCTTTCCCGCACGAAGCACCCCACCCCGAAGGCCATTGATACTTCACGGCCGAAGGGAGCCTCCTGCCCATGAAACCTTATCTCGCAGCACTTGGCATCGGCCTCCTGGTCGGTGCGCTGTACAGCCTGCTCGGCACGCGGTCGCCCGCCCCTCCCGCGATCGCGCTGCTGGGCCTGCTCGGCATGTTGCTGGGCGAGCAGGCCGTGCCGCTGGTGAAGCGGATGGTTCATGGACAGGAGGTCGCCTCGTTCTGGAAGAGCAATTGCGCCGAGCGTGTGACCGGCCTGCCACCCAAGGCGGATAAGGAGCCTTGAGCGCCAGTCGCCGCCAGACACTGGCGGGAGCGCTTGGGGTCTCGGCCATGTCCCTGATGCCCGGCATCGCCCGCGCGACCCATAGAAAGCCACAGCCCATGCACGACGGCCTCATCATCGTGAACGCCCTTGTCACCACGCTCGATCGGGAAAATCCCCGGGCCGAGGCGGTGGCCATCCGCGACGGGCGCTTCCTGGCGGTCGGATCGGAACAGGACGTGCGGGCCGCTGCGCCGGGCGCCGCGGTCATCGATGCCCAGGGGCGGCGCATGATCCCCGGACTTATCGACAGCCATATGCACATCATCCGGGGCGGGCTGAACTTCAACATGGAGCTGCGCTGGGACGGAGTGCCCACGCTTGCCGACGCGATGGCGATGCTGAAGGCGCAGGTCGATCGCACGCCTGCCCCGCAATGGGTACGCGTGGTGGGCGGGTTCACCGAACACCAGTTCGCCGAAAAGCGCCTGCCGACGCTTGCCGAACTCAATGCGGTGGCGCCCGATACGCCGGTGTTCATCCTCCACCTCTACGACCGGGCATTGCTCAACGCCGCAGCATTGCGGATCGTCGGCTATGGCAAGGACACGCCCGATCTTCCGGGCGGGGAGATCGTGCGCGATGCCGCCGGCAATCCCACCGGATTGTTGCTGGCGCAGCCCAATGCCACGATCCTCTATTCCACGCTGGCCAAGGGGCCCAAGCTGCCCGAGGACTACCAGATCAATTCGACCCGCCACTTCATGCGCGAGGTCAATTCGCTGGGCGTGACCAGCGTGATCGACGCCGGCGGCGGCTTCCAGAACTACCCCGACGACTACCACGTGATCGAGAAGCTGCACGAGGACGGGCAGCTGACCGTGCGGATCAGCTACAACCTGTTCACGCAGAAGCCCAAGGAGGAACTGGCCGACTTTGCCGGCTGGGTGAAGCAGGTGACCCCGGGGCAGGGCGACGATACCTATCGCCACAATGGCGCGGGAGAGATGCTGGTCTATTCCGCCGCCGATTTCGAAGATTTCCGCGTGGCAAGGCCGGACATGCCGCCCAGCATGGAAGGCGATCTCGAGCCGGTGATCCGCCTGCTTGCGGAACATCGCTGGCCCTGGCGGCTGCATGCGACCTACGATGAAACCATCGGGCGCGCGCTCGATGTCTACGAGAAGGTCAATCGCGACATTCCCCTCCAGGGGATCAACTGGTTCTTCGACCATGCCGAGACGATCAGCGAACGCAATATCGACCGTATCGCGGCCCTGGGCGGCGGGATCGCCGTTCAGCATCGCATGGCCTATCAAGGCGAATACTTCGTCGAACGGTACGGCCACCGCGCCGCCGAACGCACCCCTCCCATCGCCCGGATGATTGCGGCGGGCCTGCGGGTGGGCGCTGGCACCGACGCGACGCGCGTGGCGAGCTACAACCCGTGGGTCTCGCTGTCATGGCTGGTCACCGGCCGCACGGTGGGCGGTCTGTCGCTCTATCCCGGCGCAAACCGGGTGAGCCGCGAAAAGGCCTTGATGATGTGGACGTGCGAGAACACCTGGTTTTCGAACGAGGTCGGCAAGAAGGGCCAGATCAAGGCTGGCCAGCTGGCCGACCTTGCGCTGCTCTCTGCGGACTTCTTCGCGGTACCCGAACACGACATCGCCCACATCCGCTCGGTCCTGACGCTACTGGGCGGCGCGGTGGTGCATGGCGAGGGCGACTTTGCGCCGCTTGCCCCGCAGTTGCCCGCGCCGATGCCGGATTGGTCGCCGGTTCGCACCGTTGGCGGCTACCATCGCACGCCGGAGGCGAATGCCATGCTTGCCGCGGCCTGCGGCTGTGCCAGCGCATGTCAAGTGCATGGACACGATCACGCCCGGGCCTTGGGCGCAGCGACGCCTGTGGCCGATGTCCAGACCTTCTGGGGGGCACTGGGCTGCGGGTGCTGGGCGGTCTGACATGGGCGACACCGAGCCGCCTCTGATCCACGCGATCCTGGACTGGCCGCCGATCTGGCTTGTTGCGCGCCTGCTGCTGGTTGGTGCCTATGTGCTGGGTGCCATCGCGAAGCTGGCCGACTGGCCTGCCGCGGTCGCCGAGCAGGCGCGGTTCGGCATGGCCCCGGCGCCGCTATGGGCCGCGATCACGATCCTTGTCGAAATCGTCGGCCCGGTGCTGATCCTGACGGGACGGATGATCTGGCTCGGCGCGGGCGCGCTTGGTGTCTTCACCTTGCTGGCGGCGTTCGTCGCCAACGCGTTCTGGACGATGGAGGGCCCCGCGCGCTTCGCCGCTACCAATGCCTTCTTCGAGCATGTGGGCCTGGTCGGCGGCTTCATCCTCGCTGCGCTCGTCGCCGAACACGCCCGGCGCGAAGGACGTCCCTGACGATGGCGACCTCCCCACCCGCTCCGGTTCGCACCCCGGCACCGCTGTTTCGCCTGTTGCTGCTGCTTTCGGCGTCCACCGGCATGCTCGATGCGGCCAGCATCCTTTGCCTGGGCAAGGTCTTTACCGCCAACATGACCGGCAACGTGGTGTTCCTTGCCTTTGCCGCAGCGGGCGCGCCGGGCTTTACCGTCACGCCGTACCTGATTGCGCTTGCGGCCTTCATCGTGGGGGCCATCGTCGCGGGCCGGGTCTGGCGCATGCCCGGGCCACGGTCGCTGCAGCACTGGCTTGTGGTGGCGGCGCTGATCGAGGCTGCATTGCTGATCGTGGCAGGGCTGACCGCCCTTGGCGCTGCCCGGCCTGAAGACCTGCCGCCCTGGCGCCTGTTCGCCATCCTTGCCTTGACCGCCAGCGCCATGGGCTTTCGCAACGCGATCGTGCGCCAGTTGAAGGTGCCCGATCTCACCACGACGGTCCTGACGCTCACGATCACCGGTCTTGCGTCGGATTCGCAGTTCGCCGCCGGATCTGGTGCCAACCGGAACGCGCGCCTTGCCGCCGTGGCCATGATCTTCGGCGGGGCGGTGATCGGCGCGGCACTTGTCCTCCACGCAGGGCTTGCCGCCACCCTGCTGCTGACCGCGCTGATCGTGCTCGTCGGCACTGTCATCTTCACCCGCCATCCGCTGATGGCGGACCTTCGCCGCTGATGCGGTACCTTGCGGCAAGCCTGCTGTCGCTCGTCCTCGCGCCGCTGCCCGCCTGCGCCGCGCCCGATCGTACCAACGTGCGCTACGACGAGGACTGGTCAAGCGCTGCAGGCGCAGAGGGCATCGACCGGTTGAAGTACGTGCGGCTGGACGCATCGGGCGATATTTACGCAACGCTCGGTCTTGAGTTGCGAACACGCTACGAAGGATTCGATAATCCGCTGTGGGGCGCGTCCCGCGACGACGGCTATCTTTGGCTGCGGGCGATGCCTTCGCTGGATGTCGAGGCGGGGCCCCTGCGAGCCTTCGTCCAACCGATCGCCGGCTATGCCCGCGGCGTCAACGGCGGCAACGGCCCTGCCGACCAGACCGGGATTGACCTGCTGCAAGGCTTCGGCGAATGGCGGGTGCCGTTGGCGACCCATGGCACGATCACGTTGCGCGCCGGCCGCGAACTTTTTGGTCTCGGATCGGAGCGACTTGTCGGCCTGCGCTATGGCCCCAATATTCCGCAGCCGTTCGACGGAATGCGGGCGATCATCGCTCATGGCGCGGTCCGGCTCGATCTGATGCGGTTGCGTCCGGTGCAGATCGGGCTCGGCAACTTCGACGATCGCACTTCGCAGACGCGGAAGTTGGAAGGGGCCTACGCCACTTGGACAGTTGCGCCCAATATCGGCGTTGATCTCTATCTCCTCGGCTATCGCAACGACCTGGCGCGGTTCGACGGCATTTCCGGGGTGGAAAGGCGCAGGACCTACGGCGTTCGCGCGTTCGGCAAACGCGGCGGACTGTCGTGGAATTGGGAGCTGATGATCCAGCGCGGCTGGTTCGCGGGGCAACCGATCCGCGCCTGGTCCCTGGCGACGGAGACGGGCATTTCCTTTCCCGCCGTGCGGCTGCAGCCGCGTTTGCGGCTTCGCGCCAATGTGGCGAGCGGCGACAGCAAGACCGGTGACGGCAAGCTCGAAACGTTCAACGCCATGTTCCCGAAAGGAAAGTATTTCGGCGAACTTTCCCCGATCGGCCCTCGCAACATCATCAACATCCACCCTGGGATCGACCTTGTGGTGGCGCACGGGGTGGGCATCGAACTGACCGAGGTGTCCTACTGGCGCGCCTCAACGAGCGATGGAGTCTATGACGTTCCCGGGCAGGAAATCCGGGCCGCCGGAGCAAGCAAGGCACGCCACATTGGCGACCAGATCGAGCTAAGCACCTCCTGGAAGGCAAGCGCGACGGTATCCTTCGCAGCCTCGCTATCGTTGTTCCGCGCGGGCAGATTTCTCAAGGAGACCGGGGCCGCACGTCCTATCCACATGGTCGGCACCGAAGCGATGCTCAAGTTCTAACGCGAGACGAGCGCGGAAGTGCGTGCCTCCTATGCCTTGCTTGCATGGATGCGCAGGCGGTGCGGCCGTGGGTGCTTCGCCATCGGTACCGTGCTAGGCCGCGTTGAGGGACGATCTGGCGTAACTTGCAGGGGAGATGGGCGTGAGGCTGGGTTCGCGGTTCGACCTCAACCTTCTGGGCGTTTTCGAGGCGATCTACGCACGATCCAGCGTGACCCACGCGGCCCGGCACCTCAACCTTTCGCAGTCCGCCGTCAGCCATGCTCTGGCGCGGTTGCGGCGCGAACTGAACGACCAGCTTTTCGTCAGGGTGGACGGCAAGCTGGTGCCCACCGCGCTTGCGACGACGATCATAGAGCCCGTGCGAAGGGCGCTGCATGGTCTTGAGAGCGCGATCGGGGCCGCGCATGAGTTCGATCCCGCGCACTCTGCCCGCCAGTTCCGCATCGGCCTTCGCCCCAATATCGAGGCGAGGATGTTTGCCGATCTGGCGGTCGCGGCGCGGGCGGTGGCTCCGTCCGTGCAGCTGGCCAGCGTCGATTTCCGGCGCGCCGATCTGGCGCGCGCGCTGGCGCTGGGCGAACTGGACGTGGCTCTCGACGTCGAAAGCGAGGCGACGGCGGGACTGCAATCGCGAAAGCTGCGGCTCGACGTGCTGGTGGTTGCGGCGCGCCGCGACAACCCGCTGGTCGCCGATGGCCTGACGCTTGCTGCCTATCTAGATGCGCAGCACGTTTTCGCATCGCCTCGTCCGGCGGGGCAGGGGACGGAAGACCTTGCGCTGCAGGCGATCGGGGCGGAGCGCCAAATCGGCATGCGCTGCCAGGGCCTTTCCACCGCCTGGGATATTGTCGCGCGTTCGGACCTGCTGCTGACGTTGCCGCAGTCGCACGCTGAAACATTGCTGCACCGGGGCGGTGTAACGTTGTTCCCGCTGCCGCTGGAAGTGCCGCCCCGGCCGCTCAAGCTGTTCTGGCACGAGGTGGTCGAGGGTGACGGTGGGAACGCCTGGCTGCGTGAATCGATCACCGGTCTGCTCAGCGAGCAACATGCAGAGGATTCATGACCGCTATCTGCAAATGCAATTTGGTGCATGGCATCGGCCTGGGTTAGGCTTGCCGCAGAGAGGGAGCCAACCATGACCGATATCTATTCCATTCCCGAACTTGACGATCTGCGCATGTCCGAAAGCGCGCGGCCTCTGCTCGAGGCGGTGAAGCGGCACATCGCCGAGAACGTCGATCCGATCACCGAGGAATATTTCCGCCTTGGCGAAGGCCGGGCCGACCGGTGGAGCTTCGCGCCAGGCCAGCTTGAACTGCTCGATGGCGCCAAGGGGAAGGCCAAGGCTGCGGGTCTGTGGAATTTCTTCCTGCCCGACGCGGAAACCGGCGAGGGCCTCAGCAACCTCGATTATGCCTACATCGCGGCCGAACTGGGCAAGTCGCCGCTGGCTTCGGAATCGCTCAACTGCTCGGCCCCCGATACCGGCAACATGGAAGTGCTCGAACGTGTCGGCACGCCCGAGCAGAAGGCGCGCTGGCTGGAGCCCCTGCTGGCGGGAGAGATCCGCTCTGCCTATGCCATGACCGAGCCGAACGTCGCCTCTTCGGATGCCAAGAACATCAGCACCCGCGCCGTGCGCGACGGCAAGGACTGGGTGATCAACGGCGAAAAGTACTACATTTCGGGCGCAGGCGATCCCCGTTGCAAGATCATGATCACGATGGTGCGCACCAGCGACGACGGTCCGGCATCGCAGCAGCAGTCGCAGATCCTTGTGCCGATCGACACCCCGGGCGTGGAGATCGTCGGCCCGATGCACGTGTTCGGCGAAGACCACGCGCCGCGCGGCCACATGCACATCCGCTTCAACAATGTCCGCGTGCCGCACGAGAACATCCTCCTGGGCGAGGGCCGCGGGTTCGAAATCTCGCAGGTGCGCCTCGGACCGGGCCGCATCCACCATTGCATGCGCACGATCGGCAAGGCCGAGGTGGCGCTGGACTACATGGTCAAGCGCGGTTCCTCGCGCGAGGCGTTCGGTCGCTCGCTGATCATGCTGGGCAAGAACCTGGAACTGGTCGCCCGTGCGCGCATCGAGATCGAAGCGATGCGAATGGTGGTGCTCAAGGCCGCCAAGGCGATGGACGTGCTGGGCAACCGCGAAGCGCGCGTCTGGGTCAGCCTTGCCAAGGCGATGGTGCCGGAAAAGACCTGCCAGATCATCGACCAGGCGATCCAGATCCACGGCGCCACCGGCATTTCGCAGTGGACCCCGCTGGCGGAACTCTACACCGACGTGCGGCACCTGCGCTTTGCCGACGGTCCGGACGAGGTGCATCACATGGTGGTCGGCCGGCACGAACTCGGGCTGCACTGAACGGCTTGAGCCAGGGGCCGGGCGGCACGGGGTGCCGCCCGGTCCGAGCCTCAACCAAGGCGTCGAAGCGAAGCCTGCAACCCGGCCTCTTGCGATGGCTGCGTTTGTGGCTTGCTTCGAACGGTCGGCGCTGTCAGGTGGTCGGATGAAACCCGAAACGCGCGCGATGATAGCAGCCTCGGCCTATGCCCTGATCTTCGGCAAGAAGGTGGCGGGCGTCCACGATCACGCTTCGGGCGTGGACCTCGACATCGCAGCCGAGGCGCGCGAGGGGCGTGTGCAGGCGGTGGACGGCGCCCGTTCCGTCAGATTTGCAGGGACGCTTCCCGAGGTGCGCGATTCCAGCACCGGCGCGTACATTTCGTTCGAGCTCGACGGGACGACCGCGCGCGGGTTCGACCGTTCGACGTCCAGTCATTTTTCGCTGCGCGCGCAAGACCAGATCGTCCAGCTGTACGATCATGGGCAAGAGGCCTGGTTCGCGTTCAGCATCCAGACGATCTGACACGCTCGTCCGCTTTCGCGCGGTTGACCATGCAGCCACGCTGTGACAGCGCGAAGGCATTCCGGGAGTAGCGAAGCAGCCGTGCAGAACTTGTCTGAAACCGACGCGCCATCCAGCCTGCTTGGCGATCTGATCGCGCTGTTGCAGGTGTCACCGCTCGGCGACGACCGTTTCGAAGGCGGGTGCGAGCGCGACGCGCAGGCGCGCCTGTTCGGCGGGCAGGTCATCGGCCAAGCGCTGATGGCGGCGCAGACCACCGTTCCCGAAGGTCGATTGGTCCATTCGATCCACGCCTACTTCCTGCTTGCCGGCGATGGGCGCGATCCCGTGGAGTACGAAGTCGGGCGAGACCGCGATGGCGGAGCATTCTCGTTTCGATCGGTCGACGCCATGCAGGACGGGCAGGTAATCCTGCGGCTTGCCGCCTCTTATCAGCGCAAGGAGGTTTCGGTATCGCATCAGGTGGCGATGCCCGCAGCGCCCGATCCCGAAACGCTGGTCGATCACATCACCGCAGCCTTGCCGTTTCTGGACGAAATGGTGCCGGAGCTTGCTTCGCGCTGGCCCGGCCAGCGATCGGCAATCGAGTTCCGGCCCACCGATCCGCATCGAAGCTTTTCGGCCGAACCCGCCGAACCCGTGCAGTCGTACTGGTTCCGCGCAGTTGCGAAGGTGCCGGACCATCAGCCGCTTCAGCGCGCGCTCCTGGCCTACGCGTCGGACAAGATGCTGCTTGCAACGACCATGCTACCGCACGGCATCCATTGGTCGCGCCCAGGAATCCGTTCGGCAAGCATCGACCACACGCTGTGGATCCACGGCGACGTCGATATGGGCCAATGGATGCTTTACCACCAGACCAGTGACTGGACCGGCGGCGGTCGCGGGCTGATCCATGGCAAGATCTTCACCCGCGACGGTCGCCTGGTAGCCACCGCGATGCAGGAAGCGGTATTGCGCATCTCGCCTGAATCAACGCCGAAGCGCTGAGCGGATGTAATCATCCAAGCGTCGGCGCCATTGGCGCCAGTTGGTATATCCTTACTCGGGCCTCGCATCTTCGATCTCAGGTATTCGCAACGGCCTTAGGCCGGTGGCCCCTCAAGCGTGCCATCGTTCTGTCACCGAAGTTTATCCAAACTGCCACGTGCAGCGCCTAGCGGACCAATCGCTCCAACGTTCGAGCGTTACGTGGCTAGGGGGATATATCTATGAGGGCATTCAGATCGACGGCGTGCGCCTTGCGGGCGGGCTTGTTGGCAGGCACGATCATGTCATTGGGATTTTCTTCGCAAGCCATCGCTGGCGAGGCTGGCAACGCTGAAGAGACCGAAGCGGCGGCAGCGCCGGTCGCAGGGAACGGCCTGGTCGATGCGAATGCGATCATCGTTACCGGCGCCAAGACGACGCGTTCGGCAACTGCGATCCAGCAGACCGAAATCCAGAAGATCCTGCCCGGCGTTTCACCGCTAAAGGCGATCCAGACCCTTCCGGGGGTGCTGTACATCACGGCCGATCCGTGGGGCAACAACGAGCAGAACGCGCAGACGTTCGTGCACGGCTTTGCCGGCAACCAGCTTGGCTACACGATGGATGGCCTGCCGCTGGGCGACCAGAGCTACGGCAACTACAACGGCCTTTCGCCGCAGCGTGCGGTCATTTCCGAAAACGTTGGGCGCGTGGTGGTGGCGACGGGGGCGGGTGACCTTGCCACGCCATCCAACAGCAACCTGGGCGGTACGGTAGAAACGTTCTCGTCCGATCCGTTGGCGAAGTTCGGCATCCAGGGCGCCCAGACCGTGGGCAGCTATGATGCTTCGCGAACCTACCTGCGGATCGACACGGGCGATTTCGCGGGCGGCAATTCGGCCTATATCTCCGGCGTGCGCCAGCGCGCACGCGCCTGGGATTTCAACGGCATCCAGAAGGGGTGGCAGGCGAACGCCAAGTTCGTCCACGACAGCGAAGCGGGCAAATTCACCCTCTATTTCGACTACAACGACATGGTGCAGCCCAACGAGGACGCCACCGTGTTCTTCAAGCCTTCGGCGGGCGGCACGGCAACTGCGGCGCAGCTCTACACGCCTTATACCAAGCCGTTCTATTACCCTGATTTCGACGGCTACCGTTCGGGCTACCTCAACGCGTTCGGCAATTCGCCGGCCGCGCAGGGCAGCAATTATCGCAATTACTATTCCGATGCCCAGCGCACCGACTATCTCAGCTACCTGCGTTACGACGCGCGGCTTTCCAGCAAGGTGACTTGGTCGAACACGGCTTATTACCACCACAACGACGGCGTGGGCGTGGTAGCCGGACCGTTGGGCCAATCGATCACCACCGCGCAGGCCTATCTCGATCCGAATTACGGCAGCCTGCCATCCAACTGCCGCTTCACTGCCAACAACAACGGGACGAAGCCGGCAGCCTGCACCGCGCTGAATTCGGCGCAGGCGGCTACGGCCGGCGCGGCGCTGGTGGCGGCAACGGGCGGATCGGGCCTGATCACGCGCACTACTGAGTACCGCATCGATCGCGTCGGGCTGATCTCTTCGATCAGCGCGGAATTGGGCCGGCACAAGATCGACCTGGGCGGATGGTTCGAACACAACAGCACCACGCAGTGGCGCCGCTGGTACGCCGTGCCGGTGGGAAGCCCGGCGATGAGCACGCCCTACATCCGCCCGGGCGACGTGATGGAACCGCTGTTCACGCAGTATCAGGGTGAAGCCCGGATCAAGCAGTTGCAATTGCATCTGCAGGACACTTGGCAGGTCACGGATCAGCTGCTGGTTCAGGCCGGTTTCAAGACCAGCGCCCAGTGGGCCAACGGCCGTTTCCCGGTGCAGCCCAAGGTCGGATCGCTTGGTGGCACCACCGCGCTGCCCCAGGGGAAGATAAATTCGTTCAACTGGTTCCTGCCAGCCGTGGGTGCGACCTATAACGTCAACGGCCACGAGCAGTTCTACTTCAACGTGCAGAAGAACCTTCGGCAGTATCAGGCCTATCTCGCAGGCGGTGGCGGACCGTGGTTCACGGGCAGCCAGGCGGCGTTCGATGCTTTCGCCCGCGAAGGCAAGCCGGAGACGAGCTGGACCTATGAGGCCGGCGTCCGGTCAAATCGCCAGCTAGGCTCCGGCGTGGCGCTGCAGGCACAGCTGAACTACTACCATGTCGACTTCAGCAACCGGCTGCTGGCCATCCCGACCAACCCCGGCGGCATTGCCGGCAGCGGTATCACGGGCGGCACGTCGACGCTCGTCAATGTCGGCAGCGTCAAGACCGATGGTTTCGATGCAGCCCTTACGCTGCGCTTTGGCAACACGTTCTCGGTCTACAACGCGTTGTCCTACAACCTGTCGAAGTACAAGAACGACTACACTTCGACCGCTCTTGGGATCGGTGCGGCGACCGATACCTGCATCGGTGGTTACCTTGTCACGGGCGGCATCGTGCCAACCTGCGGAAAGCAGCTGCCCGGCACGCCCAAGTGGATGAACAAGACCGTGGCCACGCTCAACGTGGGGCCGATCGAGATCCAGGGTATAGGCGACTATGTTGGCAAGCGCTTCGCGACTTTCACGAACGATGTTAGCGTTTCGTCCTATTTCCTGACCTCGCTGCGCATTGCAGCGCGTGTGCCGGAAGGTTCGCTGCCACTGCGCAAGGTTGAGCTCGCACTGAACGTGACGAACTTGACCGACAAGAAGGGCGTTTCGACGCTGTCGATCGGCTCGGCCACCAACAGCTACTCGGCCTATCCGATTGCGCCGCGGCAGTGGTTCTTGACGCTTTCGGCTGCCTATTGAGGAAATTCCCCCGGCATCAGTACAAAAACGGCGTGCTCTCACGTTCGTGGGGGCGCGCCTTTTTATTCGGAGCCAAGGCCCACCCCCGACTGTAAGTTTCGGCTACATTCGGCGACAAAGCGGATGATCCCCTGCTAAACCAGGGGGACGGTCATCCAGGGGGGACATCTTGCTCTTACACTCGAGGTTCTTGCACGCCGCCGCAGCGGTTGCGCTGGCTGTTGCATATTCGGCACCCGTGCATGCCCAGCAGGCCGGACTTCAGGTGTCGCTGGTGGAGGGGCAGGGCGACCAGCCGGCGGCAGGCGTCGATGTGATCATCGAGAACGCCGAGATCGGTTTCCGGCGCATGGTCCGCAGCGACGCAAACGGGATGGTGCGGCTGGACGGCGTGTCCACGGCCGGGCGCTACAGCGTTCGCTTGGGCAACGCGCCTGCCAGCGAGGCGGTGACGGTTGCGCTGCGGGCGAACTTCACCAGCAGCGTGACCCTGCGCCGGAATGGTGGCAGAGCGATCGTGGTCGAAGGCCATCGCGCGGTGACAGGGATCAACGCGGTCAATGCCGAGGTTTCGGCTTCGCTCGACAAGGCGGAACTGGTTGCGCTGCCCATCGAGGGGCGCGATGTGCTGGGTGCGCTGGTGCGGCTGCCCAACGTGGTTCCGTCGACCGGGTTTTTCGCAGAATCCCCCTCGATCTCGATCAACGGGGCCAACGGTCTCGACGCCAACTATCTGCTCGACGGGCTCGACAATAACGAGAACTTCCTCGGCGGGATCAAATTCCCTGTTCCGCTGGGTTTCACCCGCAACGTCACCGTCCTCGCGAACTCCTATTCGGTGGCCTACGGCCGGACGGCCAATGGCGTGGTGAACTACACTTCACCATCGGGGACCAACGATTATCACGGTGAAGTCTACGCGCTGGTTCGTCCGGGCCGCCCCTTAGACGCGGCTTCGCCCTATCCGCGGCGCGACCTTTCCGGCAATCCGGTTGGCGAAAGCTTCGAGCGATATCAGGCAGGCGCCAGCATGGGCGGCCCGATCGCGCGGGACCGGACGTTCTTCTACGCGAACTTCGAATACACCCGCGATCGCAACGTGCAGGTGGTCGATGCGCCGGCATTGGGCACGGTGGCGAACGTGACCGGCCACAACGAGGCCTACCTCGGTTCGCTGCGAATCGACCATCGCCTGACAGACGACTGGACGCTGAGCCTGCGCGCCAATGTCGGGCGAGTCACGGTGGACCGGCCCGGAGGAAGCCTTGGCGGGGGCAATGTCACGTTCCCTTCGGCCGGATCGGACCAGCAGCGCTTCTCCACGCTCGTGGCGGCATCGGCCAGCTATTCGGGCGACGCGTGGAGCTATGACGGCGCGGTGCAGTTCAGCCGGTTCCGCTGGGACTATGCCCGGCCCAAGGGAGAGCCCGGGCCGCAGGTCACCGTGCGTGATCCGTCGGGCCTTGCCGTCGCAGTATTGGGCAATCCCGGTTATGTCTTCAACGATCTGGAAAAGACATGGCAGACGACGCACCGGCTGCAACGCAAGCTTGGTGCGCACAAGCTGACGATTGGCGCGGACGTGCTTCATTCGGACTTCGCGCTGCTGGGCGGAGGCAATCCGGACGGGAACTACACGGTGGACCTGACCGATGCGCAACTGGCGACCTTGGCCGGCAGCGGCAAGGGCCTTGCACTGTCGGCGCAAGACGTTCTTTCGCTCAATCCGGCCGTTGCCAACTACTCCGTGGAACTGCGGCCGCGCGCCTTCGGCACAGGGCAGACGCAGTTGGGCTTCTATGTCGAGGATGAATGGCAGGTCGGCCCCCGGCTGACGGCAACATTCGGGCTGCGCTGGGACTATGACAGCCTGACGGGCAAGGGCGGGAAGGGCGCCGACCTTGACAACTTCGCGCCGCGCCTATCGCTGAACTACCGCCCCGACGCCCGATCGACTGTGCGGTTCGGGGCCGGGATATTCACTGGAAAGCTGCCATACTCGGTGATCTCCGACGCCCTGCAGCGCAATACCACCTCGCCTGGCTTCGTTTCGCAATTGCGGGCGTTGCAGGCCAAGGGGCTGGTTCCGGCCGGTGTCGATCTGGCCAAGGTGACGTTCGACGGCAACCTTGCGGTTTCGCCCGCCTGCACGACGGTTTCGGCCTGCCCCGCGCCCCGGCAGGTTCAGGCCCTGCGCGACAGCGCGACGCTGGGCGAAGCGCGGATCCTCAATCCCGAAGGCTACAAGAGTCCGTGGAGCCTGCAACTGAGCGCCGGGTATCAGGTTCAGGCGAGCGATACGCTGACACTGAGCGCGGACGTGATCTACAGCCGATCGCACAATCTGGTGCGGCTGCGTGATCTCAATGCGCCGGCACCGTTCACGCCCAACCTTGCCGCACTGACCGACGCCAACATCGCCCTGCTCAAGGCGCAGCCGGACAACGCATCGCGCTTTGCCCTGGCGCAGTCTCTGGGGCTGGTGCGCAGCCAGGCGGATGCGGACGCCACCCGGCCGGTCGCGCTGGTCGCAGGTGGGGCCAGGCAGATCACCGTGTCGGAAACGAAGGGCGAGTCCGAGTACAAGGCGCTGATCCTGCAGGTGAACAAGGCGCGCGGCGAAGATGCCTATGCCTTCCGCATCAGCTATACGCTGTCCAAGCTGTCCAACGATACCGACGACATCAACTTCCGCGCCGCCAACTCGAACGATTACAGCACGGAGTGGGGGCCATCGGCCAACGACCGGCGGCACGTGATCTCCGCAGTGGGCTACCTTTACCCGTTCGATGGCCTGAGCGTGAGCGTGGCGGGGCTTTTCCAGTCCGGACAGCCAGTGAACCTCGTGCCCGATGCTCGCATTTTCGGGACGCAGGACCTTAACGGCGATGGCGCTTCCTTCGGCGAGAGCTATGTCGGGAATTCGGACCGCTATCCCGGCGCCAAGCGCAACTCCGCCCGGCTGCCATGGTCGGCAACCATCGATATCGGCCTGCGCTATGGGATCCCCGCGTTCGACGGGCGGCTCGAGCTGAGCGCGGATGTATTCAACGTGTTGAACACCAACAACAAGTCCGGCTTTGCCAACGCGGCGACCACGTCCAACCAGATCCAGTTCGGTGGCGGCGCACCGTTCGTGCAGCGCAATGCGGGGCCACCACGCCAGTTCCAGTTCGGGCTTGCGTGGAAGTTCTGACCCGTCGAAGGTCTGGCATCAGCTTGAAGGGGTGAAATAGGCGATGGCGATCCTGCAGCAGGGCCAGGGGCTGATCGGCATCGGGCTGATCCTGCTGATCGCCTGGGGTGTCTCCGAGAATCGACGAGCCATGCCGGGCTGGCGCTGGATCGCGGGCGCCCTGATCATGCAGCTGGCCATCGCGCTTGCGTTCATCCGCGTGCCGCTGGTGTGGCGCGCGGTAGAGGCGATCAACAGTGGCGTCAGCGCGATCGAGCAGGCGACCCTGGCGGGATCGAGCTACATGTTCGGCTATCTCGGTGGAGCGGAGCTGCCATTCGTGCTCAAGCCCGGCGTATCGCCGCCGATGATCATTGCCTTCCAGGTGCTGCCGCTGATCATCGTGTTCTCGGCGCTGACGGCGCTGTTCTGGCATTGGGGCGTGCTGCGCTGGCTGGTCAACGGCCTTTCGTGGGTGCTGCGGCGAACGCTTGGGGTTACCGGCGTCGTCGGATTGAATGCCGGCGCCAACATCTTTCTGGGCGTGGTGGAAGCTCCGCTGATCGTGCGTTCCTGGTGCGCCACGATGTCGCGCTCGGAACTGTTCGCCGTGATGGTGCTGTCGATGGCCAACATCTCGGGCGCGTTGCTCGTGCTTTATGCGACGACACTGGCGCCGATCCTGCCCAATGCCGTGGGGCACATGATCGTAGCGTCGTTCCTGTCGCTGCCGGCGGCGATCCTGATCGCGCGGATGATGGTGCCCGAAAGCGAGGGCGAGCGCGACAGCGCCGCGGCGGAACCGGAAGTCCATTACGAGGACACGATGGATGCCATCCTGCGCGGCACGACCGAAGGCGTGCAACTGGTGCTGGCCGTCATCGGCACGATCATCGTCATCTTCGCGCTGGTGAACCTTGCCGACCAGATCCTGGCCAACCTGCCGCTGGTCGATGGTGGGCCGATCACGCTGCGGCGCCTGTTCGGGTGGTTCTTCGCGCCCTTCATGTGGGCGATCGGTGTGCCGTGGCGCGAAGCGGTACCGGCCGGGGCGCTGATGGGCACGAAGACCATCCTCAACGAATATGTCGCCTATCTGCAGTTTTCGCAGGTGCCCGCTGGTACCTTCACCCCACGAACGGAGCTAATCGTCACCTATGCGCTTTGCAGCGTCGCCAATCTTGCCAGCGTGGGCTTGCTGGTGACGACGATCGGCACGCTCGCGCCCGGTCGGCGACGCGAGGCCGCGCAACTCGGGATGAAAAGCTGGCTCGCCGGCAATCTTGCCTCGGGCATGTGCGGGGCGGTGATCGGCCTTGTCACATTGGCGGGTTGAGGGGAGGCTAACGCGATGTTCGATGCCCGCCTGCGACCGCTGATCGACCCGCCGCTCAACCGGCTGGGAAAGTTGCTGGCCGGCATGGGACTTTCGGCGAATGGGGTGACATTTGCCGGGCTGGCGGTGGGCATTGGCGCTGGCTGGGCGCTGGCATCAGGGCATGTCGGCCTTGGTCTGGCGCTCATTCTGGCCAACCGGCTGCTCGATGGCGTCGACGGGGCCATCGCACGTGCGACGCAGCTGACGGACTGGGGCGGGTACTTCGACATCGTGGCCGACTTCGCGTTCTATGTCGCGGTGCCGGTGGGCTTTGCCCTGCTATCGCCTGGCAACCTGCTGCCCGCGGTGGTCCTGATCGCGAGCTTCACGCTGACCGGCACGAGCTTCCTTGCCTTCGCTACGATTGCTGCGAAGCGCGGGCTTGAGACGACGGCGCACGGCCGGAAGAGTTTCTTCTACAACACGGGCCTTGCCGAAGGCAGCGAGACGATCATCGCCTTCATCACGATGTGCCTGCTGCCGGTTCATTTCCCGCAGATTGCCTATGTTTACGCGGCGCTATGCGTGGCGACGGTGGTGCAGCGCACCCTCGTCGCCCGCGCAACGTTCGCTCAGGCGCCCTGAAGCTGCGCCAGGAAACTGCGGATACGCTTGGCGTTAACGCCCATGTCGGACACGCCGATCCGGCTGACCGAGCGCACGTCGACGATGCTTGCCGTCCCATTGTCGGCCGGCGTTGCGCGCACGGCGATATCATCGTGGAAGCGAATGAAGGAGACCGAAGCCGTCGCTTCGAGCTTGCCCGCGGCGGGATCGTTGAGCGCGATTTCCCAACCGTTCTCCTTGGCGATGCGCGCCGCGTCGGCGATCACCTGCGCCGGCGCCCTGGCAATGCGGACGGTCTTGAGATCCCCATAGGCGGCCGCATGAATCTTGCGCCAGTTGTCCACCGTGCCGACGCCAGCCAGGTTGTCGGCGCGAAGTGGCAGCTTGGTGAACGCCGGCGGATTGGCGAGGTCCGTGGTGATGTCATGGATCGCAGGAACCTTGCCGGAGAGCGCCGGGCGGGTCGCGATGAAGGCCACGAACGGCAAGGACAGGACGATCGCGAGAATTGCCTTGCCGCGTGCAGGCGAGCGATGGCGCAGACCGAGCAGCAGCCCGATAACGCCGAGCACGAACGCAATAAGCGCTACCAGTCCGCCAAGCGCAAGGCCGCCGAAGCCGACCAGCTTGGGGACCACGTCATACCGCCCCAGCGTGACGCCGATGATCGCTATGATCAGGCCAAGAATGGCGAGAGTGCGCGCCCAGGTGCTGAGGCGCCGCGTCCACTTGCCGTCGTTTTCGTCCTTCGCGTTAGACATAATTCCCCCTCCTGATTTACCGTCGCTACCGACCGTGCAGGCTTTGGTCGGTGCGCAGCGCGCATTCTTACACCAGCGGCGATATTCGCCAGCAAAAGATGCCGCGTCAAAAACGCTGTAAGGATCGCGCCGATGGTGCGACCAATGGGCTCAGGGGCACGGGGGGAAGGGGCGATTGTCGTGACACCGGGATGGTCTGGCCAGAAGTCGTCGAACGGGCGGCCGATCCGGCTGTTGCTCGCCGGCGGTGGGCACGCGCACCTCGGCGTGCTCAAGAGCTGGATTGCGCGGCCGCCACACGGCATCGAGACATCGCTGATCACGAGCGAGCGATACCTGATCTATTCCGGGATGGTGCCGGCCTGGATCACCGATCCGGCCGTCGACGAGGACTTTCGGATCGATCTGATTTCGCTGGCGGACCGCGCCGGGATCGACTGCATCATTGGCTCGGTGGTGGGGATGGATGCGAACCAGCGCGAGGTCGTTCTGGACAATGGCGAGCGCTTGTCGTTCGACCTGCTGTCAATCGCGACCGGTGGAGAGATCGACACGTCGACCCTGGCCGATCTCGGCCCGAGACTGCTGCCCGTGCGGCCGATGCCCGATCTTGTGCGACGATGGCCGTTGGTTCGCGACACGGCGATAAGGACGCCGGGATTTCGCGTTGCGGTTGTTGGCGGCGGAGCGGCAGGAGTCGAATTGGCGCATGCGATCAGTTCCACCCTTGCGGGCAGCTGCGCCGCGCCGGTGATGCTTGTTTCGGATGCGGAGGCGCTATTGCCAGGGCATTCAAGTCGTGCGCGTCGTCTGGCGCAAGAGCGATTGGCACATGCCGGTGTCGAGCTTGTGGAAGGGCATGCCTCCGCAACGCCCGATGGCCTGTTGCTGGATGGCGGCCGGCGCATCACGGCAGGGTGTGTCGTTGCCGCGACCGGAACACGAGTGCCACGCTGGCTTCGCAGTTCGGGCCTGCAACTTGACGGGCAGGGGTTCATTTCGGTTGGCCCGGACCTGCGCAGCCAGTCGCATCCCCATGTGTTTGCTGCGGGCGATATTGCTAGCTGGCGGGATCGTCGGGGCGGTCGAACGGTGGCGCGGTCCGGCGTCCATGCCGTGCATATGGGGCCCGTGCTCGCGGAAAACCTGCGCCGAACGGCGCGTGATGCCGGTGCGCGACTTCGCGTCTATCGCCCCCGCCGCCGGAGCCTGTATCTGCTTTCAACGGGTGATGGCCGTGCCATCCTGTCGTGGGGAAGCGTTGCGATGGCGGGGCGCTGGGTCCAGCGGTTGAAGAACCATATCGATCGGCGGTTCGTCAGGGAATGGGCAAGGCTCGGCTCCGGCGCGAAGGGCATGGCGTGGAGCAACTGATCGCAAGGCAGGCATCCGCTGGTGCGATGCAGATCGTGATCGACGATACTTTTGTGCGCGCGGTGCGTCCCGATCTTGTGCGCTTTGCCCGGCTCCAGCTTGGTAATGACGACGAAGCCGAGGATGCGGTGCAGGAAGCGATCGCGGGCGCCCTGCGCAATGCGCGGGCGTTCCGGGCGGAAGCCGCTCTCAAAACATGGCTGATCGCGATCCTGAAGAACAAGGTGGCCGACATCCTGCGCCAGCGGCGTCGCGGGCCGCTGGCGGCAAGCCAGCTTGAACAGGAACCTGCGGACGAGCCCTTGCCCGATCTGTTCAACCGCTTCGGGGTGTGGCGCAATGCCGCGCGACCTGCGTCGTGGGAAGATCCGGAAGCCGCCATTCACAGCCGCCAGTTCCTGAGAATGTTCGATGCATGCCTCAACTGCCTGCCCCCGCAGCAGGGCCGCGTTTTCCTGATGCGTGAAGTCGTGGAGCTTCCCGTCGACGACATCTGTGACGAACTCGGTCTGTCGACTGCCAATGTCTATGTCATCCTCCATCGCGCGCGCCTGGCCTTGCGCGACTGCATGGAGAAGCGCTGGTTTTCCAGGAAAGCGCCAACGCCATGAACTGCCACGATGCGACCTTCCTTCTTTCGCAGCAGCGCGAACGCAATCTGACTCGGCTAGAACGGCTGCGGGTCAAGATCCACGGTGTGGTCTGCCCGGCCTGCGCGCGCTTTGGCGAGCATGTCGACATGCTTGGAGAGGCGGCGCGCAACTACGCCACGATTGCCGAAGACGACGATCATCACAGCAACGGAACCGCAGCATGAAACGCATCGCCATCCTGCTCGCACTCGTCGTGGCGATTGCGGCATTCGTTCACTTCGATGTGGCCCAGATGCTGACGCTGGCGAATCTGAAGGCGCAGCAGGGTGCGATCGATGCGGCCTATCAGGCGTCGCCTGCCAAGGTCGCCGGGCTGTTCGTCCTGCTTTACGTCGTGCTTACGGCGATCTCGTTTCCCGGCGCCGCGATCCTTACGTTGGCTGCAGGCGCGATTTTTGGCCTGGGCGTCGGCCTCGTCCTGTCGTCAGTGGCTTCGACCGTCGGGGCGACGCTCTCGTTCCTGTCCTCACGGTACCTTTTCCGTGATGCGGTCCAGGCGCGCTTTGGCGACAAGCTCAAGGCGCTCAATGCCGGGATAGAGCGCGACGGAGCTTTCTACCTGTTCTCGCTGAGGCTGGTGCCGGTCTTCCCGTTCTTCGTGATCAACCTGGCCATGGGGCTGACACCCATTCGCGTGTGGACGTTCTTCTGGGTCAGCCAGGTCGGCATGCTGCTAGGCACGGCGGTCTATGTGAACGCGGGGACGAGGCTTGCCGAGATTCAGAGCCTGAAGGACGTTGCATCGCCTGCGCTGCTGCTGTCGTTCGCTGCCCTGGGATTGCTGCCGTGGGCGGGCAGGGCGATCATGAACGCGATCAAGCGGCGCAGGGTCTATGCAGGTTTCAGCCGGCCAAAGCGCTATGATCGCAACATGGTGGTGATCGGCGCTGGCGCAGCTGGTCTTGTCACTTCGATCATCGGTGCGACGGTGAAGGCGAAGGTAACGCTGGTCGAAGCCCACAAGATGGGCGGTGATTGCCTTAACTATGGCTGCGTCCCAAGCAAGGCGCTGATCAAGAGCGCGTCCGTCGCCGATACCATCCGTCATGCCGATGCCTACGGTATTGCGGGTGTGGAGCCCCGGGTGGATTTCCGCGGCGTGATGGCGCGGGTACGCGATGTGATCACCAAGATCGAGCCGCATGACAGCGCAGAGCGCTACACGGGGCTGGGTGTCGACGTTGTTCAGGGATACGCGCGGATCGTCGATCCCTGGAGAGTGGAGATCAAGTGCGCCGATGGTTCGGTTCAGTTTCTGACGACCCGTTCGATCGTGATTGCCGCCGGCGCCGAACCGGTCGTTCCCCGGCTGCCCGGGCTTGAAGGCTCGGGATATCTCACCAGCGATACGCTGTGGGACGCTTTCTCTAAGCTCGATCGCGTGCCCGAGAAAATCGTGGTGCTCGGCGGTGGCGCGATTGGCTGCGAGCTGGCGCAGGCGATGGCCCGGCTGGGCGGGAAGGTGGTGCAGGTCGAAATGGCCGAGCGTGTTCTTGCCAGCGAAGACGACGACGTTTCCGCCTTGGCAAAAGCCGCGCTTGAACAGAGCGGGGTCGAGGTGCTGACCAGCCACGCCGCCGTGCGGGTCGAAGGGGCAGGTGATGCGCGCAGCCTGATCGTCAAGGGCCCGAAGGGCGAGCGGACGATCGGGTTCGACGCGCTGATCGTTGCGGTTGGTCGCAAGGCGCGGTTGTCTGGCTATGGTCTGGAAGAGCTTGGCATTTCGACCGACCGCACTGTGGTGACCGACGAATATCTCGCGACCGAATTTCCGAACATCTTTGCAGCGGGCGACGTCGCAGGGCCCTTCCAGTTCACCCATACCGCATCGCATCAGGCCTGGTACGCGGCCGTGAACGCGCTGTTCGGTCAGTTCCGGAAGTTCAAGGCCGACTACCGCGTCATTCCGCGAACGACCTACATCGACCCGGAGATTGCCCGCGTCGGGCTGAACGAGCGCGAGGCGAAGGGGCAGGGGATCGCGCACGAGGTGACGATCTACCATCTCGACCACTTCGAGCGTGCGATCATCGAAGGCGCGACCACCGGCTTCGTCAAGGTGCTCAGCGTTCCCGGCAAGGACCGTATCCTTGGCGTCACCATCGTTGGCGAACACGCGGGTGAATTGCTGGGCGAGTACGTGCTGGCGATGAAGCACGGGCTCGGGTTGAAGAAGATCATGGGGACGATCCACGCCTATCCGACGATGATCGAGGCGAATAAGTTCGCAGCCGGCGAATGGCGCAAAGCGCATGTGCCGCACCGCGTGCTGGGCTTCGTCGAAAGATACCATGCTTGGCGCAGGGGATGATGAGCCGCGCGATGCAAACATTCTGGGAACCGAGAAGCGACATCTGAGTATTCCGCGCGACGACGCTCCCGGCCCCATATGACGGCAGGGCGCCGGGCACGCTGGGGATCGGAAATACATGGCGCAGGCTGCGGCCTATGAGTTCAAGCCGCATGAGCGGCCGACTCTTCCGGGATCGCCGGCCAATCCGGATCATCCCAAGGCGAGGCGTATCGCGTACTTCGGGATAGGCGTTCTGATAGGGCTGGCAGGCGGTCTTGGCAGTGCGCTGGTGGCAGTCAACCTGCCTTTCGCACAAGGAACGCTGGGCCTCGGACCTGACGAGGCGACCTGGCTGACGGCCGCGTACCTGATGACCAACACGTCGGCCAACCTGGTGCTCGTGAAATACCGCCAGCAATTCGGATTGCAGCCGTTCATACGCTGGATGCTGGGCGTCTATGTCGTTGCGACCATATTCCATCTATTCGTTCACGGGTTCTGGTCGGCAATAGCGGTACGTGCGGCCGGCGGGCTTGCGGGAAGCGCGCTATCGTCGCTGACCGTGCTTTATCTCATGCAGGCCATGCCGGCGACCAAGCGTCTGGCCGGCCTCATGATCGGCATATCCGTTCCCCAGATCGCGACACCGCTGGCGCGCGCGCTCTCTCCCAGCCTGCTTGTGTCGGGCGACTGGCACATGCTCTACTGGTTCGAACTCGGGCTGGGCCTGTCTTGCCTCGCCGCGATCGTCGCTTTGCCCTTGCCGCCAAGCGAGCGTGTCAAGGCCTTCGAGAAGGGAGACATCATCAGCGTGCTGTTGCTCGTGCCGGGAATGGCGATGCTGATCGCCGTACTCAGCCAGGGGCGGATCGAGTGGTGGACCTCGCGCCCTTGGATGGGATACGCGCTGGCCGGCGGCCTGGTGATGGTAACCACGGCCTTCGTCTTCGAGCATTTCCGCAAGAGCCCGCTGATCAACACCCGGTGGCTGGGTACCCGTGAGATGCTGCGGCTGATGTCGATCGCTGCGGCCGTGCGCATCCTGCTTTCCGAACAGGCGTTCGGATCGGTCGGCCTGCTAACGGCGGTCGGCATGACCAACGAACAGATGGTCGGACTGAACCTCATCATCATTGCAGCCTCGATTGCGGGGCTGGTCACGGCGCTTGTCACGCTCAATCCTGCCAACGTCACCCGCCCGATCACGATATCGCTGGTCTTGATCGCTATCGGCGCATTTCTCGATGCGGACGCTACGAACTTAACGAGGCCCGAGAACTTCTACCTCAGCCAGGCGCTGATCGGCTTTGCCAGCGTGCTGTTCCTGAGCCAGGCGATGGTGATCGGCCTTGCGCGCACGCTGCTTGCCGGCCCGCGCAACTTCGTCAGTTTCATCGTGCTGTTCAGCATGAGCCAGTCGCTTGGCGGGCTTGTCGGCGGTGCACTGCTAGGCACCTTCCAGACGGTGCGTGAGAAGATGCATTCGGCCGAGATCGTGCAAGGCATCGTGATGACCGATCCGCAGGTTGCGGCGCGCATCGCGGCCGGCGGGCGGCTTGTGGCAAGAACCATCGGCGATCCGGTTTTGCGCAGCGCCGAGGGCGCCGCGATACTTTCGCAACAGGCAACGCGCGAAGCCAATATCCTGGCCTTCAACGACGTGTTCCTGCTGCTTGGCATTCTGGCCGTATGTGCGGTGGCGTGGTCGATCCTGATCCGCTGGCGCATCGTCCGGTCGGGCGAGGAATCGCCGCTGGTCAAGCTGCAGCGCATGCAGCAGGCAGCGGCAGCAGCGGCGGCTACATCCCCTTCGCCAGCTGCGGACCCCACACCTTCAAGGACTTCCGAATGACACAACCGGCGATCGGTGCAGATGCGTCCACGCCCACCCCTCCTGCGGCCGCGGATCCGGCTCCGTCTGACAGCTGGCGACCGCAGCGGCCGACTGGGGCGCGGCTGGTTCTGGTGGTGGTGGCGCTGCTCGGATCGGTGGCGGCGATTCTCTATGCCTGGCATTTGCCGCCGTTTGCGAGCCTGTCCCAATCGACCGACAACGCTTATGTCCGCGGCAAGGTCACGGTGATCAGCCCGCAAGTCAGCGGCTATGTGACGCAAGTGCTCGTCAAGGATTTCGCCCGTGTCCGCAAGGGACAGGCGATCGCCGTCGTCGATGACCGCCAGTATCGCGCCAAGGTAGAGCAGGCGCAGGCAAACCTGGCCGCACAGGAAGCGGCACTGGCCAATTCGCAACAGAGCGAGAAATCGCGCAAGGCTGCCATTGGCGGCCAGGATGCCGCAATCGCCAGCGCGCAGGCGCAACTGGTGAAGGCGCGGGCGGACATGGATCGCGCAAGCGCGCTTGTTCGGGACGGCTCCATCTCCGAGCGCGAAAGGGACCAGACGCGCGCGGCGCTGCTGGCGGCCCAGGCGGCCGTTCAGCAGGCACAGGCGGCAAGGGGCGTTGGCGAACAGGACGTCCGCAGTGTCTTGGTCGGCCGCGGCGGGCTTGCGGCCAGCGTGGAAGCCGCGCGCGCGCAGCTTCACGCCGCGCAGGTCGATCTTGAAAACACCGTGATCCGCGCACCGGAAGATGGCCAGCTTTCGGAGATCGGCGTCCGGCTTGGCGCATTCGTGACCGCGGGCACGCAGTTGCTGTTCCTGGTTCCCGACGACATCTGGGTCATCGCCAATTTCAAGGAGGCGCAGACCGCCCGCATGGCCGTTGGCCAGCCGGCCCGGTTTACCGTTGATGCGCTTGCCGGACAGGAGCTGACCGGCCACGTCGAGAATATTTCGCCCGCTGCCGGTTCGGAATTTGCCGTGCTGAAGGCGGACAATGCAACGGGCAACTTCGTCAAGGTCGCCCAGCGCATTGCCGTGCGCATCCGGGTCGATCCGGGTCAGACGGCGGCACGCCGGCTGCGCCCCGGCATGTCTGTCGAAGCCCGCGTGGACACCTCGAAATGATCCGCGGGATCGCACGCATTTCGCTTGTTCTGCCCTTGCTTGCGACGGCGTGCGCAGGGCCGAACGTGGAGACCGCAAAGATACCGCCGGTGGTTCCGCCGCAGGACTGGCGGCTTGACCTTGGTCCCGGCGTTCCGGTCGATGCCGAATGGTGGCGAGGATTCGGGGACCCCCAGCTATCGTCACTCGTCGAGCAAGCTCTCGCCCGGAACGCGGATGTCGCGATCGCGGCGGCGCGGGTACGCGAAGCGCGTGCGCAGCAGGACCTTGCCGGGTCCGCCCTCCTGCCGACGCTCGACGCCGGCGTTGGCGCATCGGATTCGCGCAGCGTCAACCCGTTTGGCCAGCCGGTCGAACAGCGCGCGGCCCAGCCACAACTCCAGGCGGCATGGGAGATCGACCTGTTCGGCCGGCTTTCGGATCAGGTCAGTGCCGCGCGGTCGGCCTGGCTGGCAAGCGCGGCGGCGCGAGATGCGGCCCGGCTGTCGGTCGCATCGGCAACGGCTAGTGCGTACGTGGCGCTGCTGGCGCTGGACGACAGGCTAGCACTCGCGCGCCGCACTTCGGATATCCGCAAGGGCGCGCGCGATCTGATCGCGCGACGGGTCGAGACCGGCTATTCGCCCAAGCTGGAGCTTCAGCAGGCCGAAGTGGACTATCAGTCCGCGCTGCTGCTGATCCCCGCGATCGAGCAGGCGAGGGCTCGCCAGGAAAACGCGCTGAGCGTGCTGGTCGGCAGGGTGCCGGGACCGGTGGAGCGGGGGCGCGGGCTTGATGCCCTTTCCCGTCCGCCGTTGCCGGGGTCGCTACCGTCCGAACTCCTGCGACGCCGCCCGGATGTGGCTCAGGCCGAATATCAGCTCGCGGCCAGCGACAGCAATCTCGCCGCTGCGCGCAAGCGCTTTCTCCCCCAAGTTAAGCTTTCGGCGTCGACCGGTGCAGCGTTCTCCTCGCTGCTGTCAGGGCCAATCGCGCTTTGGTCGGTGGGCGGAAGCATTCTTGCTCCGCTGTTCGAGGGTGGGCGACTGCGGGCGGGCGTTGGGACAGCCGCAGCCCAGCGCGACGCGGCTGCCTTCGCTTACCGCAAGGCGGCCCTTACCGCCTTCCGCGAGGTGAACGATGCGCTTGCCGCCGTCGACGGACAGGATCGTCAGGTCCAGATCCAGACACGACAGCGCGATGCTCTTGCCGAAGCCAATCGATTGGCCACCAACCGCTATCGCGAAGGGTATTCGCCCTTGCTGGAACAGCTCGACACGCAGCGCGGGTTGCTGTCGGCAGAGCTTGCGCTGATCCAGACGAAGGCCGACGCCTATTCGGCGCGAATCAGCCTGTATCAGGCGCTCGGTGGAGGGTGGTCGCCATCGGAGGGGCCGTGATGGCGGCGACTGCCTGCAGACCGGCACTGGAACGGGGGTGCGAGCGGTCTCTCCTGGCGAGGAGCGCCCAGAGGGCAACGCCATGAAGTTGATCGGCGTGCTCGGCGGAACCAGCTGGCCTTCGACCATCCTGCCATATCGGTTGCTCAACGAAGAGGTCGAGCGCCGCCTGGGTGAGAGGCATTCGGCGCGGATCGTGCTTTACAGCATCGACTATCACGACATCCGAAGTGCCTATTCGGCCGACTGGAGCGTAATTCCTCCGCTGTTGCGGCGCGAGATCGATACGTTGCTGCGCTTTGCTCCGGACTGCTGGATGATCGCCAACAACACCCTGCACAAGATCTATGACCAGCTGGCCCCCGGCTTGCCAGCAGCTCCGCCGATGTTTCACGCCATAAAGCTCGTGCGCGCGCATTTGCTGGAAAGTCGTACGCACAAAGCGCTGCTTCTGGGCACGCGCTTCACCATGGAGGACGGCTACTATGCCGACCCGCTGGTCGCGGCCGGCATCGAGGTGGTCATCCCGCAAGAGGAAGACCGCATCCGCATCGGCGCAATCCAGACCCGTCTTGCCAATGGCGAGATGGATGCAGCATTCACCAGCTATTTCGCGCAGTTGATAGAAGCCCACGCTGCACAAGGTTGCGAGGCAGTGATCCTGGGGTGCACCGAACTGCCGCTGGCGATCACCACAGCGTCTTCGGTGTTGCCGCTGGTCGATCCACTGGTGCTGCAATGCCGCGCCTGCGTCGACTTCGCCCTGCGCTGATCACCGGGCCAGACGGATGCCGCTGAAAGCCCAGCGGGCAGAGGCAGGGAAGAAGTTCCGGTAGGTTGCCCGCGCATGGCCGTCTGGTGTCGCCAGCGATCCCCCGCGCAGCACCATCTGGTTGCTCATGAACTTGGCGTTGTATTCGCCTACCGCGCCTTCAGGCGGCATAAACCCCGGATAGCCGAGATAGGCTGAGGCGGTCCACTGCCAGGCATGGTTGTAGAGGCCATGCAGCCCGCCGTGAACGCTCGCGACTTCCCATTCGGCTTCCGTCGGCAAGCGCGCGCCTGCCCAGCGGGCGTAGGCGTCTGCCTCGAATTGGCTGACGTGGAGCACGGCCTGATCCGGATCTACTGGCCGGCGGCCGCACAGCGTGAACCGGCTCCAGCCATCGGCCTCTTCTTGCCAGTAGAGCGGCGCGGTCCATCCTTCGCGCTGGACCAGGTCCCAACCTTCTGACAGCCACAGCTCGGGCCGGTGATAGCCGCCATCGGCGATAAACGCCGTGTATTCACCCGCCTTTACCAGCCGCGTCGCCATCTCGAACGGTTCCAGCCAGACACGATGGCGCGGTGTCTCGTTGTCGAAGTGAAAGCCTGCGCCGCCATGCCCGATCTCGTAAAGGCCGCCCGGCTGCTCCCGCCAGCCGAACGCCTCACCCAGCGGCTGCAGTTCGAAGGTATCGGCATAAGCGGGTTGCAGCGGATTGCTGGACAGCACGTGCTTGATGTCCATCAGGATCAATTCCTGATGCTGCTGTTCGTGCTGGCAGCCAAGTTCCACCAGCGGCCCCCAAGCCGACGGTGCCAGCTGTTCCATCAGGTGTTCCATCGCGCGATCGACGTGCGCGCGATAGTCCATGACTTCGTTCAGGCGGGGGCGAGTAAGAAGGCCACGATGGGCGCGCGGGTGCCGCTGGCCCACGCCGACGTAGTACGAGTTGAACAAAACCGCATAGGCCGGATCGAAAGGCCGGTAATCTGGCAGCAGCGGCTGCAGCAGGAATGTCTCGAAAAACCACGTCGTGTGGGCGAGGTGCCACTTAGCCGGGCTGACGTCGGGCATCGACTGGACCTGGCAGTCCTCTGGTGACAGCGGCGCGACCAATGCCTCGGTGTAGGCGCGAACTTCGCGGAAGCGTCGCAACACCTGCGTCGCGCTTTCATAGAGCGTGGCCGCACCTGCAGGGACGGGCCCGCTCACGGCTGCATGTCGTCCTTGGCCGCGGCCCAGACGTGCAGCCCGAACATCTCGCGCTCGTCCGTCCAGAAGGCCAGAGGCTCCCACCCGGCGGTTCGCGCCAGCAGACGCGCTTCTGGCAGGGTGTACTTGTAGCTATTCTCGGTGTGGATCGTCTCGCCCCCGCGCATGGCGAAATGTTCGCCCGCTGCCTCGAACGTCACATCCTCGCGCGCGACCAAATGCATCTCGATCCGGCCCAGCCCGTCGTGCCAGATGGCGCGATGTTCGAACGCCTCGACAGGGATCGTGCCTTCCAATTCGCGGTTGATCCGCCGCAGCAGGTTGAGGTTGAACTCGGCCGTCACGCCAGCGGCATCGTCGTATGCGGCTTCGAGCAGATGCGGGTTCTTCCGCGTGTCGATGGCGATCACCAGCAAGGCATCCTCGCCTAGCGTCGCGCGGAACGAGCGCAGCAGTTCGACGGCTGCGCGATGTTCGAAATTGCCAATGGTTGAGCCGGAGAAAAATCCGATCCGCTCCCCCTTCAGTGGAGGAAGATCAAGCGCGTGGGTGAAATCGCCGGGCACAGCAACAACCTCCAGCCCCGGACGCGAGGCAGATAGTGCGGCGGTCGATTCTTCCAGGAAGTCGGCCGAAATATCGATCCCCACGTACGTTTGCGCCGCGACCGCATCCAGCAGCAGCGGGGTCTTGGTGGCAGAGCCCGCGCCGAATTCGATCACCGTCGGATGGCGGCCCGCGAACCGCGCCAGATCGGCTGCATGGTCGCGCAGCAGGCCGAGCTCGGTGCGCGTGGGGTAGTATTCGGGAAGCCGGGTGATTTCCTCGAACAGCTCGGAGCCGCGCATGTCGTAGAAATAGCGCGCAGGGATCGTCTTGCGGTGCTGGGCAAGCCCGCGCACCACATCGCGTGCGAAGGGACTGTCGAGGCGGGTAAGCGTTTCGGTCATAGTCGGCCTTCCTGCTGGAGCGGACATTTCCTGCCCGAGCGGACGGCGCAAAGTCGGCGAAGTGCTGTTCGGACCGGCCCGGTGGCCTTTTCAATACAGCCCGCGCGGCATCCTCAATTCCCCCACACCGTATTATCGCGTGAACCAGCAAAGCCTGTGTTAGTTCCTCAAGCGATGAACAGACGAGGACGAGGCGTGAACGCCCAATCATCCGTATTGTCGCGCGCCTCGCAGGGCATCGCGGCGCTTTCAACCATCGTCGAATGGTACGATTTCACGCTTTACCTCTATCTTGCTGCGGTGCTGTCGCGCGTATTCTTCGGTGCCGGGCAGTCGGGGGTGCTGGTCACGCTGGGAGGCTTTGCAGTCGCCTACCTGATGCGGCCGATCGGGGCGATCGTGTTCGGCCACGTCGGCGATCGGTTCGGCCGTCGGCGCTCAATGCTGGCATCGATGCTGCTCATGACCGTCGCCATGCTGGTAACCGCGCTTCTTCCGACACGCGATCAGGCCGGCGACATTGCCGGTGGCCTGCTCTTGCTCATCCGGTGTCTGATGGGCTTCTCGGTCGGTGGCGAATACACCGGCGTCGTCGCCTACCTGATGGAGGGGGCGCGACCGCATCGGCGCGGTCTTGTCACTTCGATTGCTTCCGCCGCAAGCGAAGTCGGCGCGCTTCTCGCCGCCGGTATCTCGGCGCTCACCGTCAGCCTGCTTAGCGACGCCGATCTCGTCGCGTGGGGTTGGCGTATACCCTTTCTGTTCGGCGCAGTCCTAGCAGGCGCGTTACTGGCAGCCCGGTTCGCGATGGAGGAATCGCCCGAATTCGAACGCCAGAGCCGTGCCGGTACGGTGCCTGTCCGGCCATTGCGGCACGCTCTTGTCCATCACCGCGCCGGAATCGTGCGCGGGTTTGCGATTTCCGCCCTTGGATCGATCACCTATTACGTCGGCATCACTTACGTACCAGTGTTCCTGACCTCTACCGGAGCGTTGCAGGAAGCGCAGACGCTGCAGTTGGCGACGATCGCCGCCGCTGCGGTGATCGTGGTAACGCCACCCATTGGCGCGCTGTCCGATCGGATCGGACGAAAGCCGGTGCTGATCGCGTGCGCGCTGGCTGCCGCGGTTCTGCCGGCGTTGCTCTTCGGACTGATGACCCATGCCTCGCTTGCGCTGGCCACCACCGCAGCCGTGGTGCTCGCTGCGCTGGCTGGCGCAGTCAGCGCGGTAGGCGCGGTGGCAACGGCCGAACAGTTTCCCGGTGAGGGGCGCCTGAGCGGCCTTGCTTTCGGCGCCACCACCGCCACGGCGATCTTCGGGGGCCTTGCCCCGTGGGTTGCCCAGACGCTGCTCGGTCGCACGGGATGGGCACCGCTGCCGGGGGCCATGATCGCGGTCGTCGCGCTGTGCATTCTGCCGGTGCTTCTGACCATGCCTGAAACAGCCCGTCCGGATAAGCAGGACTGATCGCAATCAGTCGGGTGCACTAGGGTTGGATCTCCTCCAACACGAAGCCTACCAGATGCTGACCCGCTGCTCCGGGGGAAGGTACATTGCGTCGCCCGGCTTGATGCCGAAAGCCTGGTACCACGGCGCGAAGTTCCGGACGATGCCATTGACACGGTACTTGTCCGGCGAATGCGGATCGCTGAGCAACTGCTGGCGCACCGCTTCGTCCCGTCGCTTGCCCTGCCACGCGTGGGCGTAGGCCAGGAAGAAGCGTTGATCGCCGGTCATGCCGTTCAGCACCGGCGGTTCACCATGGCGGGCGACGTAACGGCGGTAAGCGGCATAGGCGGTTTCCAAGCCGCCGAGATCCGCAAGGTTCTCGCCCAGTGTCAGACGGCCTTTGATCTTGACTCCCGGGATCGGCTCGTACTGGTCGAACTGCTCGGCAAGGCGGTCAGCCTTGACCGTGTACTGGGCCGCCGTTTCCTTGGACCACCAGTCGCGCAGTCGTCCCTTTGCGTCGAACTGGCGCCCCTCATCGTCGAAACCGTGGCCCATTTCGTGGCCGATCGTGGTTGCACCCGTTTCGGCATAATTGACGGCGGGGTCGGCATTGGGATCGAAGAACGGCGGTTGCAGGATCGCCGCCGGCAACGTGATCTGGTTCATCGTGGGATCGTAGTAGGCGTTCACCGTCTGGGGCGTCATGTACCACAGACCCCGGTCCACCGGCTTGGGGAAGCGCTTCAACTGAAGTCGCCACTGGAAGTCGGCGACGGCCATCTGGTTCGCCAGCGGATCGGTGCGGCTGACTGCGAGCGTGGTGTAATCGATCCATTTCGCAGGGTGTCCCACGCGCGGATCGAACATGCCGAGTTTTTCCAGCGCTGCCTTGCGCGTGGCTTCGTCCATCCACGTCGCGGCTTGGATCTTTTCCTTGTAGGCCGCCTCCATGTCACTGACGAGTTCGTCGGCCTTGGCCTGCGTTATGGGCGACCAATAGCGCTGGACGTAGATTGCCCCGACCGCTTCTCCAAGCGCGTCGTCGATCAGGGCCATCCCGCGCTTCCAGCGGGCGCGTTGCTCGGCGACGCCGCGCAGCGTCTTGCTGTAGAAATCGAAGTTCGCCTGGTCGAACGCCTTGGGCAGGAACGGCGCGACTTCCGAAATGAAGCGGGCCGTCATCCACTCCTTCCACGTCGAAAGCGGCACGTCACCCAACCGCTTGGCCGTGGCCGCCACCGCGCTCGGTTCAGAGACATTGACCTTGGCGGCGCTGGAAAGTCCCATCGACGCAAGCGTCGCATTCCAGTCAAGTTCCGGCGCGAACTTGGCAAGTTGGGCGCGCGACATCGGGTTGTGCGTCTTTACCGGGTCGCGGCGCTGCTCCGGCGTCCACTGGTCCTGGCTAATCCGCGTTTCCAGCGCGATGATCCGATCAGCCTTGGCGGCAGCGTCCGGAATGCCAGCCAGTTGCTGGATTTTGATCAGATAGGCGCGATAGGCCTGGCGTATGGCGTCGTACTTCTCACCCTTCAGGAGGTAATAATCACGGGTTGGCAAGCCGAGGCGAGCTTGACCGGAATCCGCCATGTACCGGGTCGGATCATCCACATCGGCCGAGATGCCGATGTTTACGGGGGACGGATAGCCCGGCCGCATCATCAGGCGGACGAGTTCAGGCCTCGTGCGGATCGCATCGATCCTGGCGAGCCATGGCTTGAGAGGTTGCAAGCCGTGCGCCTCGACGGCGGCTTCGTCCATCCATGCTGCGTAGAAATCGCCAACCTTCTTTGCGGTGGCTGTTGCAGGCTTCGCCGCGGCTTCCTCGACGATCCGCCGAACCTGCCCCTCAATCTCGTCAGGCAGGTCATAGTTGTAGCCGGTACCAACCTTGTCGGCGGCGATTGGCTGATTCTTCAACCAGGTCCCCAGAGCATAGACGTAGAAATCGTCACCGGGCTTCACACTGGTATCGAGATGCTGCAGTTCCAGGCCCCACGGTTGGTAGCGTGGCGTGGCAGATTGTGCGGCAACCAGCGCGGGGATCGATACGAGGACAAGAGCAGGCAAAAGTTTCAGGCGCATCGATGACTCCGGCTTTGGATCGCGAGATGCTAGGCGTGAACAAATGCCCTGCCAAGGCACCCGCGTCTTGACTCGTCCGACGCGTTCGCGCTGGGGATAAGGCCACAGGCGCAATAGGGCATCTGGAGTAGCTGGTTGGCATCGGTCGACAATTCCGGGGGGCGTAGACGGATCGTCAGCGCTGGTGAATGGGTAAAGGAGACCTTCGCTCGGGTCCTGGTGCGGATCGCCGGCCCCGTCATATCGATCGGCGTGCTGGTTGCGGCCTTGATCGCTGTCAGCGAGATCGACTTCGTGCAAGCCAGCGCGCTTGTGCCCCATGGCACGATGTTCTGGTGCGTTTTCGGGATTGGGTATCTGGCGCTGCCGGTTGGCGACTGGCTCATTTTTCGACGGCTGTTCGGTGTTGGTATCTCAGGCTTCGAGCCCTTGCTGCGCAAGCTCGTCGCCAACGAGGTTCTTCTCGGGTATTCGGGCGAGGTCTATTTCTACAGCTGGATCCGGCGTAACCTGCCGCTAGCCGTGGCACCGTCGAGGGCGATCAAGGATGTCGGCATCCTGTCCGCACTCGTCGGAAATGCTGCCACGCTGCTGGCGCTGGTTGCCGCCCTGCCGGTTGCGGATCGTGTCGGCATAGATCGCATCGATCCAATTGCCATCGGCGGATCGGCAGCGGTCCTTCTGCTGGTGACTTGCGCGTCGCTTTGGTTCAGCCGCCGCATATTCAGCCTCCCGGCATCCGACCTGCGCTTCGTCACGCAGGTTCACGTTTGCCGCTTCGTCTTCGCCACCGTTGCCACGATCTTGCTCTGGCATTTTTGCCTGCCAGCTGTTTCGTGGGGAGTGTGGACCGTGCTGATGGGGTTGCGCCTTCTGCTGGCACGTCTGCCATTCGTCGCGAATGCAGACGTGGTCTTCGCCGGATGCGCCGCCGCGCTGCTGGGTCACGACGTGCCGGTGGTGGGTGTCATCGCCATGCTCGCCACGATCACGGTTTGCGCGCACCTGCTGGTCGGGCTTGCTTTGGGGGTTTCGGCAATGTGGGCTCAGGTCTGCAGAAGCGCGCCGGAGCCACCGACAGTCTGACGCCGTCAACACGTCAGGGCGTGTGATCAATACCCCAAGACTGCAGCCTTGCCTGCAGCGGCTGTCTCCGCAAAACAGCCGCTTCCGCGATGCGCGCGTCTGCGATCGCGTCGCCGGCAGGATGTCCAGCACCGGGATGACACATCACCAGATGAAGCGGACCGGCTGCGGCAAAGAACCGGGGCAGAAGCCATTCGTAGTTACCGCGGAAGTCGTAATGTCCGCCAAATCCAACATTCGTGGAGAGGCCGGCCCTCGCGATCTGGCGACGCAGGCCAAGCGCGTGAAACGCGGAGCCAAGCGCCTTGCCGGCAAAGGGGCGTTGCGCCATCGAACGCAGGGCATCGGCGGGATTGCGGATCCATGCGTGCGGCGCGTGTCGCCGTGTTGCCGCAATTACCAGTGCGCGCACGCCAGGATGGACATGAACGTGCTGGTGCGCATCGACGAAGTCGGGAGGACGCCCGATCCTCTCGATGAACGCAACGATCTGAGCGTCGATTTCATTGGCGAGTTCGATGGCGTCGAGCTTGCCAAGATAGGCGAGCGCCATCATCCGGTCGGGCGAAGGCAGCCTTCCCCGACTATCCTGCAGCGACAGGCGGGTGAGGGGGAGTTCGTCCGACAGGACGAGGTGCAGGCCGATCTGCACGCCGGATTCCGGGACTGCAAGCGGGGCAATCAGGGCCGCGTCTTCCGTCCATCCGGGCAGGCTTGCCATGCAACTCACAGCATTGATGCAGCGCCGTTCGGCGAGATCGGCGATGGTTTCGCTGATCCCGCGCGAGAGGGCGAAGTCATCCGCGCAAAGGGTGTAGCTGGGCAATTTCGCTCGACCCTCTGGTCTGGTTCATTCCATCGCGGCGAAGGCGCTCGCTGGTCAGCTTGCGATCTCGAAGGCGCACGGCCAGGTATTCGTGGAAAAAGGCAAGGCGACTGTGCTGCGTGGTCAGGTGATAGCGCAGGCGTTCGGGAAGATTCCAGCCCGTGCTGCTGATCGTACGCGGGCGCGAGATCGGTGCGCATTCGAAGCCTGCATCGTAGGCTATCCGTCCCTGGTGCTCGATCCTGGCCATGACCTCGTGATCTTCCAGGACCCAGTTCCAGACCGCCGGGTCGAATCCTCCTGCCCGCTCAAGCATAGAGCTGCGAAAGACCTGTCCGGCGCCTCCGTTGAGACATTGCTGCGGCAGAAGCCGCGCCATGAGTGCCATGCGCAGTCCGGCTACGCGCCTGGTCAGCGCGGAGGCGCCGGGCTCAGACGTTGCCGCAACCGCGGCGGCCACCCCGGGCTGGTCGAGCAGCGCCTCAGCCCGCGAGAGATAATCGCGTGGGTAGACGGTGTCGGCATCGCAGGTGGCGACGAAGTCTGTGCAGACGAAGGTCATGCCGCGGGCGAGAGCGGCGACCTTGCCCGGTTGCATCTCGTTCGCGAACGTGACGTCGAGCCCCAGCCTGCGCGCGAGATCGAGTGCCTCAGTTCCGCCGCCGTCGGTTGATGCATTGTCCACCAGGATGAGGCGAAAGGGGCGATCCTGCTGCGCCAGACTGTGCAGGCTGATCGGAAGATAGCCGCGTTCGTTGTGAAAAGGCAGGACCACCGTCCAGCGACAGCGTTCCGCACTTGGCGGGCCTTCGGTTTCCGCCAGGCATGCCCAGCTGCGCGCCGGGTCGATCCCGGCGCTGATGGACTTCTGCGCGATCGCGTTCACTCCTTGCTACTCCCCCTGCTCGGATCAGCATTGGCTTGCCCGGCAGGAATCCCTGCCGGCGTCGGATCGGCCAACTCCCCTTGGCCGGGTGCCGTCTCGGACACCGTCATCACTCCTCGCAAAGATCGGCTGGCACCCCCGTAGCCGGCAGATTAAATCGCGTTCATTCGCTGGCGCCGTCACGGCTCACGCAAGAACGCTCTCGGCAGACGCAATCTTGTATCCCAGTCCGCGCACGTTCTCGATGGTCAGGCCGCAACCCTTGTTTGCCAATTTCTTGCGCAGACGGTGAACGCATACTTCGAGCGCATTGGTGCTGATGAGATCATTCAGCCCGCAAAGATGGTCCTGGATCGTGCCAATCGGAACCACCCGTTCCTTACGGCGCAACAGCAATTCCAGCAGCTTGCGCTCGCGGGGCGATAGCGCGAGGACGCCGCCGTCCACGGTCGCGATGCCGCTATCCAGGTCGTAGGAGACATTGCCTGCGCTGATGCACGGACCGAGGCGATCGTCGACGCGGCGCATGACCGCTTCGATCCGGGCCACAAGCTCGTCGAACAGGAAGGGCTTGCTGAGATAGTCATCGGCTCCAGCCTTCAGTCCTTCGACGCGGGCGTAGGGATCTACGCGATCGCTCAGCACCACCATCGGCGTCTTGTTGCCGGCCTTGCGCAGCTTGCGAAGAAGGGCGATGCCGTCTTCCTCGCGCGGTTCGTCAAGATCGAGAACCACGGCGTCGAAAGCATAGCTCGACAACAGTTCTTCCGCCTCGGCGACGGTCCGCGCCGACTCCGGCGTCAGGTCGGCACGAGCCAGTGCGCTGGCCATGGCGCCGGCCAGCATCCTCGTCTCTTCAACAACCAACATGCGCATGCGTGAAAGCCATCCCTGGTAAGCTGGTGCGGGGAAGAAGCACGCAAGTCCTATCGGATCGGCGAAATGCCAAAGGCTTTGCCGGAACATTAAATTTTGGCTGGGGTCGAAGAAGGGCGGCTTCCGGGCGTCGACACGTAAGCGGACTGTAAGCGGCGATGGCTAGCGGGCTTGGCGGGCGGACCCCCACCAAATTCATGGCTTTCCGATGAACTTCCTCAATACCGTCCCGGAACTGAGCCGGAAGCAGCAGCTGCGGTTACTCGCGCTGGCAGTCGCGGCTGTGGCCGCCATGTTCGCAGCGTTCGCCGGCATTCGGGCGCTCGTTCGTCCGAAGCCTGTTCCGGTCGCCTCGCTGCCGCAGGGCGAAGTTCAACTGACGCGCCAGCAGATGGCGAGCGTGACGATCGCAACGGCGCGCGCCGACGACGGCGTAGAGCGCACCGGTGCCAGCGGCCAGATCGCCGCAGACGAAACGCGCAGCACGCCCGTGTTCCTCCCGTATTCGGGGCAAGTGCTGAAGGTCATGGTCCAGAACGGGGACCGGGTCACGCCCGGCGCCGTGCTCTTGCGGATCAGGACGAGCGATATCGTCGATGCGCGCAATGCGCTGTTCGCGGCCGAAGCACAGCGCGCCGGGGCAGCAGCGCAAGCGCGGGCGGCAGCGGACAATGCCCGTCGCGCCGAGGAAGTCTATCGGGAAGCGGGCGGCGCGCTCAAGGATCTGCAGCAGGCCCGTAGCGATCTCGCCAACGCGCAGGCTGCCTTGCGCATTGCCGAGTCCGCGGCCGCCGCCGCCAGAGACAAGCTGGTCGTGTTCGGCAAGACTCCGGGCGAGATATCAAGGTTGGGCCGGGCAAGCGACATCGGCGGGCTTCACGCCGACACCAACCTGCGGGCGCCGATCGGGGGTGTCGTGGTCACCCGGTCCGTTGCCGATGGACAATATGTCACGAGCGGAGGGACCCAACCGGCCTTCGTCATCGCGGACCTGTCCCGCGTCTGGCTGGTGGCGCAGGTGCCCGAAACCAGCGCGGCACGGATCCATGCTGGCGATCGCGTGGAAGTTCGCACGACCGCGCTGCCCGGCCAGACGTTCGACGCAGTGGTGGACAATGTGGCGGCCCAGATCGATCCGGTGTCTCATCGCCTTACGGTGCGCGCCACCATCCCCAATCCGCAAGGTCTGCTCAAGCCGCAGATGTTTGCCGACTTCGTGATCAAGTCGCCGGGTTTGAAAGTCTCGGGCCAGCAGCCGGCGGGCGGCGCTTCGGTGCCCGACGATGCGGTTATCCATGAAGGCGATTCCGCGCGCGTGTGGGTCTATCTCGGCAACGGCAGGGTTGTGGCGCGGCCGGTGATCACTGGACCCAGCCACGACGGCGTCGCCACCATCATTTCAGGCTTGAGACCAGGCGAAAGGATCGTCACGAGCGGCGCGCTGTTCGTCAACGAGGCGGGGCTGCACGGATGATCGGGCTCGTCCGGCTCGCGCTTCGCCAGCGCCTTACCATCGTCGGCTTCTTTGTCGCGATGGTGCTTGCGGGCGGCATAGCCTTCTACAACCTCAACATCGAAGCCTATCCCGACCCGGTCCCGCCGATGGTGGAGATCGTGACCCAGAGCTCGGGCCTGTCTGCCGAGGAGATGGAGCGCGGCGTGACCGTGCCGATCGAGGTGCAGATGGCCGGCCTGCCGCACATGACGGCGATCCGGGCGATCTCGCTGTTCGGCCTGTCCGACGTGAAGATCCAGTTCACGTACGATTTCAATTACGATCAGGCACAGCAGCAGGTCATCAACCGCCTGTCGCAGCTGCCGCCCTTGCCGGGTGGTGTCGTCCCGGCCATCTCGCCGACGAGCCCCGTGGGCGAGATCTATCGCTACCAGATCAAGGCGCCGCCGGGATATTCGGTAGAGGATCTCAAGACGTTGCAGGACTGGGTGCTGCAGCGCCGCTTCAAGGCGATCCCCGGCGTGATCGACGTGACGGGATGGGGCGGCAAGCTGCGCAGCTATGACGTGGTTGTCGATCGGGACAAGCTCGCCGCGCATCACACCACGGTCGGCCAGGTCATTTCGGCCCTCTCGCACGCGAACGCCAACGTCGGCGGGCAAACGATCAACTTCGGCGCGCAGAGCGCGATCGTCAGGGGGATCGGCCTGATCCAGTCACCTGACCAGATCGGCTCGACGCTGGTGAGCCGTGATGGCGACGTACCGGTGCTGGTGCGCGACGTGGCCGAGATCAAGATCGGCAACCTGCCGCGCAACGGCATCGCCGGGCTGAACGATCAGGACGATATCGTCCAGGGCATTGTCCTGATGCGCCGTGGCGCGGAGTCCATGCCGACGATCAAGGCGGTCAAGGCCGAGATCGAGCATATCAATTCAAGCGGCATTCTGCCGCCGGGCGTCAGCCTCGAGCGGATTTATGACCGATCCGACCTGATCGGCGTGACCACCCACACGGTCATGGAGAACCTGGTCGCCGGCGTGCTGCTCATCTTCTTCCTGCAGTGGGCGTTTCTGGGCAATCTCAGGAGCGCGCTGATCGTGGCAGCGACAATCCCCTTTGCTCTCGCGTTCGCAGTGCTGATCCTCACGCTGCAGGGGGAATCGGCCAATCTGCTGTCGGTGGGCGCGCTCGATTTCGGCCTCGTCGTGGATGCCACGGTGATCATGGTCGAAAACATATTCCGCCACATGGCCGAGCGATCGCATCACGTGACAAACCATGAAGGCGAAGGCGCACACTTCACCTTTGCCAGCCGCATATCCGCTGTGCTCGCCGCTTCGAGCGAGGTCAGCCGCGGAATCTTCTTTGCAGCGGCGATCATTATCGCAAGCTTCCTGCCGCTGTTCACACTCACCGGCGTGGAAGGGCACATCTTCGGCCCGATGGCCAAGACGTATGCTTACGCCATCCTCGGCGGCCTGATCGCGACATTCACCGTTGCTCCGGTGCTGGCAACGATGCTCCTGCCCGACCGGTTGAGCGAAGTCGAAACGTGGATCGTAAGCCGTCTGCGCCGGATCTACGAACCCGCGGCAAGCTTCGCCTGGCGCAACCAGGTGCTTGCGATCGGCGGCGGAGTGGTGCTGGTGGTTGGCGCGCTCATCGGAGTGCGCTCGCTCGGTGTCGAATTCCTTCCCCATCTCGAGGAGGGGAACCTCTACATCCGCGCTTCACTGCCGGCATCGATCTCGCTGGAGGCCGGCGAGCCGATGGCGCGGGCCATCCGCCGCGACATCATGCGCAATCCCGAAGTCCTGGCGGTACTATCCGCCCATGGTCGCCCGGACGATGGCACCGATGCCACCGGCTTCTTCAACGTCGAATACTTCGTCCCACTCAAGCCCTTCGACGAATGGCCTTCCGGCATGGACAAGGAAAAGCTCGTGGCGGACATGTCGCGCAAGCTGGCTGACAAGTACCCCGGCGTGGACTTCTCCTTCTCCCAGATCATCGAGGACAACGTCGAGGAGGCGGCCTCCGGGGTAAAGGGCGCGAACTCGGTCAAGCTGTTTGGCCCCGACCTTGCCACGCTCGAGAACCTGGCGGGCCAGATCCGTGACCAGATGGCCAAGGTGCACGGCATCGTCGACCTTGGCATTTTCCAGTCGCTGGGGCAGCCGACCGTCCGGGTCGACGTCGACCGCATCAAGGCCGCGCGCTATGGCCTGACTGTCGATGACGTGAACCAGACGGTGCAAGCCGCGATCGGTGGTGCCAGCCCGGGGGATCTCTACGAAACGCACACCGACCGCCACTTCCCGATCATGGTTCGCCTGAAATCCGACCAGCGTGACAGTCTGGAAGCGGTGAAGCGCATCACGGTCGGTGCCACGGCAAGCGATGGCAGCACGATACAGGTGCCGCTGTCCGATCTCGCCAGCGTGACGCTGACCAGCGGCGCATCCTTCATCTATCGCGAACACCAGTCGCGCTATATCCCGATCAAGTTCTCGGTGCGCGACCGCGATCTCGGTAGCGCCGTGGCAGAAGCACAGCGCAACATCGCCCGCAATGTGACTTTGCCACCCGGCTATACGCTCGAATGGGCGGGCGAACTCGCCAACCTGGAGAACGCCGTCCATCGCCTTGAAATCGTCGTGCCGATCAGCCTGCTGCTGATGCTGGGCCTGCTCTACGCAAACTTCGGCAACCTGCGCGACACGCTGCTCTCGTTCAGCGTGATCCCGATGGCGATCGTTGGGGGCGTGCTCGGGCTTCTGCTCACAGGCACGGCGTTCTCGATCTCTGCCGCGATCGGCTTTGTCGCGCTGTTCGGCATTTCGGTCATGGACGGCATCCTTGTGGTGACCAATTTCAACCAGGCCATGGACGAAGGCGCAGAGCGCGAAGATGCTTTGCGGACGGCGACAACGAACTCGCTGCGCCCGGTGGTGATGACGTGCCTTGTGGCAGCCATCGGCCTGCTGCCGGCCGCACTGTCGACGGGCATCGGCAGCCAGGTGCAGAAGCCGCTCGCCTTGGTAGTTGTTGGTGGCATGACGCTTTCGCCGGTGCTGATCCTGCTGGTCCTGCCCCTGCTGATCGCGCGCTTTTCGAGCCGGCTGCACGGTGGCAACCCTGCGGAAACGCGTTCGGACGAGCCTGATAGTGCAGAGCTGGGCGAGGGGGCTGTCTGATGCGCGCCTACCTCACGCCATTGGCATTGGTTTGCCTCGCCAGCCCGGCCTTTGCCGCAAAGGGGGACAGCACCAATGTTCCCGTGCCACCGACCTTGGTGGGCACCGCGCCGGAAACCGTGCTCAGCAAGCCGATTGCACCTGCCAGTGGACCTGCGCAGACAGTCGTGGCCGCGGAACGGGTAGCGCCCTCTTGGTGGCACGCGTTCGGGAGTATCGCGCTCGATACGCTGGTCGATCGCGCGCTCCTTGCCAACAACGACATTGCCGTCGCCAAGGCCAATCTGGCCCAAGCCCACGAGCTTGCCCGTGCAGCCCGTGGCGGAGCCCTGCCTCAAGCCGACCTTGGCTACAACGTAGAGCGCCAGCGCCTTTCGCGAACGCTTTCCTCTCCGTTGAACGATCCAGCGCCGACCGTATTCTCGCTCCACACCGCGCAAGTCAGCGTCAGCTATGCCCCTGATCTGTTCGGCGGCAACGCGGCAAGGGTCCGCTCTGCGAAGGCTGCAGAACGCGTGGCGGCCGAGCGGCTCGTCGGACAGCGCAACATGATTGTCGCGAACACCATCCTCGCCGTGATCCAGAACGCCATGCTCGAAGCGCAGGAAACAGCGGCCAGCACAGCGCTTAACAGCAATCGCGAACTGCTTGACCTTACCCGCCGCCGCGAAGCACTCGGAGCCGTCGGTAAGGCCGACGTCGCGGCGCAGGAACTTGCCCTCGCATCGGCCGAAACCACGCTCGCCGGGCTCGAACGGGTGCGCAGGACGAACCTTGCCGTGCTGTCGGTACTGCTTGGGGAGGACCCGGGTACAAACCTGCCCTCATTACCCGCCTTGGCCGATCTGCGCCTCCCGGATCGTCTGCCACTGGTCCTGCCATCCGATCTGTTGGCGCAGCGACCCGATGTCGCGGCGGCCGCAGCGACGCTCGAAGGGGCAGGGGCCGACGTCAAGGTAGCCATCGCCGCGCGGCTACCCGTCCTCTCGCTCAGCGCGACAGCGGGCGGCACCGCGCAGACCTTCTCCGACATGTTCCGGGATGGCAATCCGTTCTGGACGCTGCTCGGTGGGTTGACCGCCCCACTGTTTCACGGCGGCGCTCTGAAGCACCAGCAGAAGGCAGCCGAGGCGGCCCTGGAAGCGGCAAAGGCAAATTACCGGGCCACCGCGCTTCAGTCGTTCGCCGACGTATCGAACGCGTTGACGGCGCTCGCCACCGATGGCGATGCGCTGGATGCAGCCAAGCGCGCGGACGACGCCGCGAGCCGCAACCTCGACTATGCCCAGCGGCGCCTCAGAATCGGTGTCGGCGGAACGTTCGATGTATACGTGGCGAACGCAGCCGCCCAATCCGCGCGAAGCCAGGCGATCAGCGCCATCGCCATGCGGCTGTCGGATTCGGTCGCCCTGTTCACCGCGTTGGGCGGCAATGTGCAGGCAGAGCCAAAGTGACGCACCGGCCGACCATGAACAGATTCCACGCTTTTACAGCGCTTGCGGCGCTGGCCCTATGCTCTTGCGCGCCCGAGGTTGCCGTCCCCGTGAAGCTTGAGGCGGGCGCTGCCGATCCGTTGCATCTTCATCACGTCAAGGCGCGATCTGATCGCGATGGCGTCCTTGTCTCGGGACAGGCCGATGGCCCGCGTCTTGGGTACGCACATCGCGGCGGCGTGGTCATCACGCTCGACGCGGGCTCGGAAATGCCATTTCAGCAGCGCTGTGTTGAAGAGCCGATCTCTCGCCGCAAGGATCCCGTGGGCTCGTTCGCGGTGCGCTTTATGAACGTCCCGCCGGAACAGGTCCGTGGCGTCACGGTAGATGTCCGCGCTGAATGCCCCAAATTATCCCGTCTCCCGAATTGAAATCGGTACAACCGAGCTTGAATGGTCGCCTGGCTCAAGCGCAAATGACCCCGGGGAGGAGATCCCCGGGGTCATCACCTTCACATGGTGTTCTTGAAGACGGTCAGGCGATGTCGAACCTGTCGGCATTCATCACCTTCACCCAGGCGGCGATGAAGTCGTCCACGAACTTCTGCTCGTTCCCGATCTCCGCGTAGACTTCGGACACGGCGCGAAGCTGCGAATTCGATCCGAAGACGAGGTCGGTCCGCGTCGCCCGCCAGCGCTCCTCGCCCGTTGCGCGGTCGGTGCCGACGAATTCCTCGTCCCCGCTTTCGTCCACCGTCTTCCACTTCGTGCCCATGTCGAGCAGGTTGACGAAGAAGTCGTTAGTCAGCAGCCCGGGCCGGTCGGTCAGCACGCCGTTGCGGCTGTTGCCGGCATTGGCGCCGAGCACCCGCAATCCACCCACGAGCACGGCCATCTGCGGGATCGACAGTCCCAGCAGATGCGCGCGATCGAGCATGATTTCCTCGGTCTTCACCGTCTGCTTGGTCGCTAGGTAGTTGCGGAAGGCATCGGCGCGAGGTTCGAGCACGGCGAAGCTGTCCGCATCGGTCTGCGCCTCGCTCGCGTCGCCGCGACCGCCTGTGAACGGCACCGTAACGTCGAACCCGGCGTCGCGTGCCGCCTTTTCGACCGCTGCCGACCCAGCCAGCACAATCGCATCAGCCATCGAAAGGCTGCCGCGCAATTCGTCGATCCGGGAGAGGACGCCTGCGAGTTCCTGCGGATCGTTGACCGCCCAATCCTTCTGCGGTGCCAAGCGAATGCGTGCACCATTGGCACCGCCGCGGTGGTCCGATCGGCGGTAGGTCGATGCCGAGGCCCAGGCCGCCTTGACCAGTGCCGAGATCGGCAAGCCGCTTGCAAGGATCGCGTTCTTGAACGCTGCGACATCGTCTTCAGAGGGTGTTGTCCCCGCTGGCACGGGATCCTGCCAGATCAGGTCTTCAGCCGGAACCTCAGGGCCGAGGTATCGGGCCTTGGGCCCCATGTCGCGATGGCACAGCTTGAACCAGGCGCGCGCGAAAGCATCATCGAGTGCCGCCTGGTCGTCACGAAAGCGCTCGGAGATCTTGCGATATTCCGGGTCCATCTTCAGCGCCATGTCCGCGGTGGTCATCATCGTCGGCACGCGTCGGGATGGATCACGGGCGTCGGGGGCCATGTCCTCCGGGTCCGGGTTGATCGGCTGCCACTGATGCGCGCCGGCAGGGCTGCGAACCAGTTCGAACTCGTACTTGAACAGCAGGCGGAAGTAGTCGCCGCCCCATTGCGTCGGGTTCGGCGTCCACGCACCCTCGATGCCGGAGGTCGTGATGTGTCCCTTTTCGATCTGGTCGGCATCCGTCGCCCAGCCAAAGCCCATCAGCTCCATAGCTTCGGATTCGGGCGCGCCGCTCAGCTGGTCGGCCGGCACCGCGCCGTGTGCCTTGCCAAACGCATGACCACCAGCGGTCAGGGCGACAGTTTCCTCGTCGTTCATGCCCATCCGCTCGAACGTGACGCGCATGTCGCGGGCCGATTGGAACGGGTTGGGGATGCCGCCGGGTCCTTCCGGGTTCACATAGATCAGGCCCATCTGGATCGCGGCGAGGGGGGATTCTAGCTCCCACCCCTTGTCGGGCTGGATACGGGTCTGGGCACCGGTGTCGACCCAGGCTTCTTCGGTACCCCAGTAGATGTCGCGCTCCGGCTCGAAACTGTCGGGGCGCCCACCGCCGAACCCGAAGACCGGCCCGCCCATTGATTCAATCGCCACGTTTCCGGCCAGGATGAACAGGTCGGCCCAGCTGATGTTCTTGCCGTACTTGCGCTTGATCGGCCATAGCAAGCGGCGCGCCTTGTCCAGGTTGCCATTGTCTGGCCAGGAATTGAGTGGCGCAAAGCGCTGCTGCCCGCTTCCCGAGCCGCCGCGACCGTCGGCCGTGCGGTAAGTGCCGGCCGAGTGCCAAGCCATGCGGATGAAGAACGGGCCATAGTGCCCGTAGTCTGCCGGCCACCAGCTTTGTGAATCGGTCATCAGCGCGCGAAGGTCGGCCTTGAGAGCTTGATAATCCAGCTTCTTGAACACATCGGCGTATTTGAATTCCGTGCCCATCGGATCGGGGGAAGCGCCATTCTGCGTCAGGATGTCGAGCTGCAGGGCACCGGGCCACCAGTCCTTGTTGGTTCGCCCCAGCAAGGCACGCACGCCGCCATCTTCGGCCTGGAACGGGCACTGCCCGCGCATTTGTCCGGTTGTCTCGTTCATCGCGCTTCTCCACTTCCTAATTGCAGCGAAGGTAACGGGGCGCCTGTGATTTGAGAAACGACTAAAGATGGATATAATAATTGATTACGTCGATTTAGCGCGCCCGCGATCGGCTAAATAGCTGACAAAGCCGGCGATAAATCGCTCGATCTGGTCTCGGGTCTCCTGATCGATGACCTTGCCATCTTCGCCGATCACCTTGGCGGCATGCGACACGAGCAGCCGCCCTCCCGGCCACAGATCGACGCCCAGCGTGCGCAGCACCGGGAGCCAGTGGTTCTGCGACAGGATCGTCCCGAATCCTCCCGGAGAAGCGCCGATGATCGCAAAGGGGCGATCCTTGAATACGCGCGCCGAATCCTCCGGTGGACGCGATGCCCAGTCGATGGCGTTCTTGAACACGCCGGGAATGCCATTGTTGTATTCGGGCGTCCCCAGGATCACCCCGTCCGCGGTTGCGACCGCCTCTTTCAGCGCCGCCACCGGTCCCGGGATGCCATCAGCCTCTTCGACATCTGCATCATACAGCGGAACGCCATGCAGCGTGTGCACGTTTAGAGTAGCGCCGGCCGGCATCAGCTCGGCCGCTGTTCTCAGCAGGGCGGTGTTGAAAGACGCACTTCGCAGGCTTCCGGAAACTCCGATCAGGCGGATCACGATGCATGCCCTTTCTGAATGGAAGGGACTTCGCCTGGGCCGACGGTCATTAGCTCCTGCCATTCGGGATGCTTGAGGTACCGCGCCCGTACATACGGGCACAGCGGGATGATGCGAAACCCGCTGCTGCGGGCATCTTCGATCAGGAAGTCGACAAGCGCGGCGGCCGCTCCCGTACCGCGCAGCTCATCCGGCGCGCCGGTGTGGTCGGCGCTGATGAGCCCGGGCCCGCGATGGGTGAAGGTCAGTTCGGCTTCGGCGGAAATGCCGGTCACTTTCGCCACGTACCGGCCGTGACGGCCGTCGTCTTCCTTGGAAATGGTGATTTCGGTCATCGTGCACTCCGGTCTAGGTCACCCATCGCACAAGTCGCCGACGCATAATCGAGTTGTGTCCTGCTGGACTGGCGCTCACTTGATCTGGAGCGGAATGCCCGCGACGGTCAACACCACCGAGCAGCAATGCCGGGCGATTTTCTGGTTCAGCATGCCCGCCTCGTCGCGAAACGCGCGGGCGAGCGCGTTGGTGGGGACAATGCCCATGCCGACTTCGTTGGCGACAAGGACCACCGGTCTCGGGCACCGGGTGATCGCCTGGACAAGTTCGTCGCCGGCAATGGCAACGTTGCGTTCGGCCAGCATGATGTTCGACAGCCATAGCGTGAGGCAATCGACAAGGACCGCACCGTAATCCGGTCCGATGTTCTCAAGCATCGCAGGCAGTTCGAGCGGAGCTTCGAAAGTGCACCATCGCGGACCACGATCTGCCTGATGTCTGGCGATCCGGTTCGCCATCTCTTCGTCGAAGGCCTCCGCCGTCGCGACATAGGCGAGCGGCCCGTGATGCTTCTCGGCCAAAGTCTGCGCATGCGCGCTCTTGCCCGACCGCACGCCCCCAACCACAAGCACTGCTTCGCTCATGGCCGATATCCTGCGATGTTCAGCAAGGCAGGAATATCGAGGTGTCGTTCCAGCGCGTCGGCCAGCTCGTCTAGCGCGGTGTCGATGCGATGGGTGTGATCGACGCCGTCACTGCCGGCCTTGAGCAACGCCAGAAGCTGGCCGCGAAAGCCGGGCGCCGAAAGCAGGCCGTGGCAATATGTGCCGAACACGCGCCTGTCGGCCGACATGGCGCCATCCCGCCGTCCGTCATCCAGCACGGCGAACGGGCGGTAGCAGTCTGGTCCCGCGGTCACGCCCATGTGCATTTCGTATCCATCGAATGTGCCTCCCATGGCGGCCCCCGATACCGGCATCAGTGCCTTGCGGGACGTCAGCGTCGTTTCGACGTCGAGCAGAGCCAGGCCCTCGGCAGCCCCGTTCTCCCCTTCGATACCGGTGGGGTCGGCAATGCGGCGGCCGAGCATCTGGTATCCCCCGCAGATCCCGAGGATGACGCCTCCGGCACGATGGTGGGCGATTACGTCGATGTCCCAGCCCTGGGCGCGCAGGAAGGCCAGATCGGCAAGAGTCGCTTTTGAGCCGGGCAGGACGATAAGGTCCACCTCCCTTGGGATTGGCATCCCCGGGGGCACCATAGCGACATCGACATCAGGCTCCTGTCTAAGGGGGTCGAGATCATCGAAGTTCGAGATCCGGGGAAGGATAGGACAGGCAACAAGACAGCGTCCGCTCGCTACAGAAAGTCCCCTTTCCAGGATCACCGCGTCTTCGCTCGGCAACCGGGCAACAGCCGGTAGCCACGGGACGACGCCCAGCCCTGGCCAGTCGGTCAGACGTTCAATGGCCCGATATCCATCGGCGAACAGCGCCGGATCGCCGCGGAACTTGTTGATGATGAAGCCGCGGATCATCGCCGCATCCTCGGGATTGATCACCGCCCGTGTGCCGGCGATCGCGGCGATGACGCCACCCCGGTCGATGTCGCCGACCAGGACTACCGGAACGTTTGCCGCGCGGGCGAAGCCCATGTTGGCAATGTCGCCCGCGCGCAGGTTTATCTCCGCCGGACTTCCTGCTCCTTCGACCAGCACGATTTCCGCACGGGCGCAAAGGCGCGCATGGCTTTCCAGCACCTCGGGCAGCAGCGGGCGCCGACCTTCGAGGAAGTTCGCGCTGCCAAGCGTGCCGCGAACCTTGCCTTGGACCACCAGTTGCGCGGTCCGGTCCGCCTGTGGTTTCAGCAGAACCGGATTCATGTCGGTATGGGCCTGCGCTCGGCACGCCATCGCCTGCAACGCCTGCGCGCGCCCGATTTCCCCGCCGTCGACGGTCACAGCGGCGTTGTTGGACATGTTCTGCGGCTTGAACGGCAGGACGCGAAGCCCGCGGTTGGCAAGCGCACGGCACAAGCCTGCGACCAGAACGGACTTGCCCACGTCCGAGCCGGTTCCCTGCAGCATCACCGAAACCATAGCGCTCCTATCCCTGTCATGATTGCCAGCGCGATCCACGCGCGCCGGTAGATCAAGATGGCACGGGCAAGATCGGCCATGCCGGGCGCGACGCCATCGCCGATCCATGGCTTGTCGTACACCACTCCGTCATAGCGGACCGGTCCTGCAAGCCGAACGCCAAGAGCTCCCGCCATGGCAGCTTCGGGCCATCCCGCATTGGGTGATGCGTGTTGCCCATGGTCGCGGCACAATACTCTCGCGCCCTTGCCAGCCACCACGACGATCAGTAGCGCGGAAAGGCGGGCAGGGATCAGGTTGGCCAGATCGTCTAAACGCGCGGCGGCCCAGCCATAGGCGCGATAGGGTTCCTCGATGTGGCCAACCATGCTGTCGGCCGTGTTCGCCGCCTTGTACGCATACGCCAGCGGCAGCCCGCCAACGGCGAGCCAGAACAGGGGGGCGAAGACGCCATCACAAAGGCTTTCTGCGAGGCTTTCGATGGCGGCGCGGGCAATGCCATCTTCGCCAAGTTCATGCGTATCGCGGCCGACGATCCTGCCGAGCGCAGCACAGGCGGCGGGGAGATCGCCGGCGCGCAGGGCGGCGAGGATCGGGCGGAGGTGATCGTCGAGGCTGCGGGCGGCGAGCGTGGGCCAGGCGGCGAGGGCGAGCAGCAGATGAGAATCCAGCAGCGTCTGAAGGAGCAGCCCAAGCCCAGCCGCCGCCCCGATCAGGAAGATCTGCGCCACGATGCCAAGCGTGCGGCGCGGCAGCCCGATTCGGTTGAAGCGCCTGTCGCAGGCCGCGATGAGCCGCGCGGCGAGACCCACCGGATGCCCGACGAGGTGGTAGAGCCATCGTGGCCAGCCCAGCACTGCTTCGAGGGCGAAGGCGAGTGCGATGGCGAGCGGGTCAGCCATCGCGCAGTGCCCGGTCGAGCCGCGCGAGTGCGAGGCCATCGGCGGGGACGCCGAAGCGCAGGTGGTTCGGGTTGTCGGCGAAGGGACGGACGAGGATGCGGGCGCGGGCAAGCCGTTCAAACAGCGCAGCCGCATCCGGCGTGACGACTAAGCGGAACAGCGGGCTGGCACCCATTCCGATCAACCCGTGGCGGTCCAGCATGGCATCGAGCGCAACCGCCCGCGCCGCCAGATCGATGCGTGCCTGCGCGATCCAGCTCTGGTCCCGGTATGCCGCCGACGCGATCCTGAGCGCTGCGGCGTGAAGCGGCCAATCCCCCATGGCTCTGCGCAGCGATGCGATCAGCAGCGGCGGCGCGATAGCGAAACCGAGGCGCAGGCCGGCGAGCCCGAAGAACTTCCCGAAAGAGCGCAGCACGACGAGGTTGGCTCGTGCAGCGACGTTGCCCGCGACGCTTTGCGCAGGGGTTGCATCGGCAAAGGCTTCATCGACGACGAGCCAGCCATCCCGTGCCGCGATCCGGTCGTGCCACGCCAGAAGAGCCGAGCCGTCGCGCAAGGTTCCATCCGGGTTGGCCGGGTTGGCGATCATCACAGTGGCCGCAGCACCGGGATCTTCGCCGAACAGAATGGGAGCACTTTCGGCGAAGGCATCGACATGGGTGCGATAGGTTGGCGGAACGGCCCGGCCGGGAAGCGCGATCAACCGCGCGAGCAGACGCATGCCCGCTTCGCTTCCCGGCATGGCGCAGCACAATTCCGGAGCACATCCGAAGTGTGCGGCCGCCGCAGCCTCCAGCTCCACCAGCGTTTCGGGGGAGGGTAGATTCGCCCATTCGACAGGCCCCGCTTTGGCAACAGGCCACGGCCGGGGATTGATCCCGGTGGAAAGGTCGAGCCAATCCCTGCGTGAACCGCCATAGCGGCGCGCGGCCGCATCAACTCGACCGCCGTGCTGAAGAAGCGCGAAAGTCATCGGGCCAGGACCAGCGCGAGCAGGAGCGCAGTTTCGACGAGTTCGATGCCCGCGCCGTGGCCGTCGCCCGAGATACCGCCGAGCCTGCGCCTAAGCCACAAACCCCAGCCCCAAGCGACGACCGGTGCGATCAGCAACGCGGGCGCGACAAGCACGCTTGCCGACAGCAGCAGTGCCGCCCACGCTGCAATGTCTCGCCAGCGCACCGCAGCCCCGAACAAGGTTCCAAGTCCCTTGTGAAGCGGTGGCAGGACAAGCGCCCAGCCGAGTGGTGCGGTTCGTGCGATCATCGGCACAAGGATCAGGGCTGGTGCCGAGAGGGTAACACCAGGGGCGGCAAGAGCGTGGAGCAGCACAAGCTTGGCAAGGCATTGCTGGACGATCGCGACGACACCGAAACTTCCGATATGCGGATCGGCCAGCACCTGTGACAGGCGGGACTTGTCGGCATGGCTCGCCCCTGCCGCATCGGCGATGTCGCCCAGACCATCGAGATGAAGGGCGCCGGTGAAAAATATCCATGACGCCAGCCCCACGCACGCCGCGACCCATGGATCTACCATCGATCCGACGAAGAAGGCTGCGACAAGGCAAAGCCCAACCGGCAATCCCGCAAGCGGAAACCATGGAAATGCACGCGCAAAATCACCTTCGTCCGGAACGGAGTGGGGCAACGGCAACCGGGTCAGGAAGCGGACCGCCAGAAGGGGGCCGTTCACGTCTGCAAACCCGTGACCTGCGCGGTGGGGATGCTGCCCTGCCATAGGCGAAGGCTGACCAAGGCGGCATAAGGTAGATCGAAAGCCCACACCTGTCGGTGATCGAGGCCAAGCAGGAGTGAGAGCGCGGCCCGGATCGAGCCGCCATGCGCGACGACCAGCGTCGGTCGATCGATTTCGGCCAGCGCGGCTGCAACCCGGCTGCGAAGGTTTGACCAGCGTTCACCATCTGGGGGGGGGTTACGATCCGGGTCTTGCCAGAACCGGGCGAGGGCTTCGCGCGGCAGGCGTTCCGGCGTCTGTCCATCCCAGTGGCCGAAATCGAGTTCGCGCCAACGAGCGTCGAAGTTCGGCACCAGCCCAATAGAGGCGGCGATACGGGCGGCGGGAAGGGCCGCGCGGGCCAGATCCGACGCAACGACGGCAGCGATGTCCAGCCCTTCTGCCCGAGCGAAGCATCGATCGATCCCGGCAGGCAGTGGCGCTTCGTCGGTGCGGCCAAGCATCAACCCTTCGCGGATCGGTGCGCCGTGACGAAGGAGGTGAACAGTAATCTCTCGCATCGTCAGCTGGTCCCCGCGCTTACCGCGGCTTCTGCAAAGGTTGCCATTTCCCCGTGCGTGGCGAGCGCTGCGCGCACGATGTGCGCCGCCACGGCAGCGCCCGAACCTTCGCCCAACCGCATGCCGAGATCGAGCAACGGGACAAGCCCGAGACGCTCCAGCAAGGCGCCGTGCGCGCCTTCGGCCGACCGGTGCGCAGCAAGGCAATGGTCGACCACGGCGGGATGCGCTGCCGCAAGGGTTGCCAAGGCCGCGCTGGCGATGAAGCCGTCAAGCAGGACGGGGATGCGCGCGTGGCGGGCAGCGAGCATGGCGCCCGCCATGGCGGCAATTTCTCGCCCGCCCAGCCGGCGCAGCGTTTCGAAGGGTTCGGTGCAATGGGGCCCGTGAAGCGCCAGCGCCTGCGCCACGGTGCGGGCCTTGCGATCGAGCGCCTCCGCGCCGACGCCTGAGCCGCGCCCCACCCAATCCTGCGCGCTACCGCCATAGGCGATGGCAGCCAGGGCCGCTGCCGGTGTGGTGTTGGCGATACCCATTTCGCCCACGATCAGCAGTTCCGCATCCGCCGGGACTGATGCCGCGCCGGCGGTCAGCGCGGCCAGGCATTCTTCCGTTGTCATTGCCGGGCCCTCGGCGATGTCTTCCGTCGGTCGGTCGAGATTGAGTGCATGAACGGCAAACGAGGCGCTCAAGGCGCGCGCCAGCGCGTTGATTGCCGCACCCCCTGCCTGGAAGTTGGCGACCATCTGCGCGGTGACGTCGGCCGGGAAGGCGCTGACACCTCGGGCGGCGACGCCGTGGTTGCCGGCAAAGACCGCGATATGGATGCGATCAACCCCGGGGCAGGCAGTCCCCTGCCACCCGGCCATGAACAGCGCGATATCTTCGAGCCGCCCGAGCGATCCCGATGGCTTCGTCAGCTCAGCCTGACGCTCCGCAGCATTCACGATGGCGTCTGCATCGGGCGCGGGCAGGTTGCGCAAGGCGTCCCCGAAGGCCGCAGGATCGGAAAAGGCGATCATGCGCAGACGTATCCTTCGGGTGGCGTGCGAGTGATGAAGTGTCCTTTCACCCCGTCAGGCCATTGCGCGTAGGCAACGACGCCCTCTTCGCTCTGCCCATGGCGCGCCGCGTAACCGAGGATGGCCTTGGCCGCTTCGGCATCGGGGGTGAAGCCGCCGAGGACATAGCCGATCTTGCCGGCTTCGCGGATGTGGACGACGCAATGGCGGGTGCAAGCGAACAGGCAGGGCATTTCCTGCACCGCAACGCCGGCGAGCGTGGGGTCTTCCTCCTGCGCCTGGCGCAAGGCCCGGGCGAGCAGCGCGCCACCGCGCTGCCCGCCTTCGTCCTCGCGCGCGTCGGCGGACAGGCGGCAGGTGTTGCACACGACCACCGCCGGACCCGTTTCGACCGCGCGCAGCATCAGAAGCGACTCCGCACGCCGAGGTACGCCACACGGCCAAGGCTGCCGTAGCCGCTGGCGGTTTCGTAGCGCACGTCGCCCACGTTTTCGACCCTGCCATAGAAAGTCAGGCCGGATGCCGCCTGCCATTCCGCGCGCAGATCGGTCAGCCAGTAGCCATCGAGCGTGGTAGTCCCGGTCGCGCGGTCGAACGTCTGCCCGGCATGCCGCACGGCGACGCTGGCGCGGAGGCCCTTGAAGGCGCCTTGGGCAAGGTCGATGCCCGCCTCTGCATTGGCGAGATGGCGCGGCACGCGCGCAAGCTGGCGGCCGAACGAGGCGCTGCCGCTGGTGCGGTCCTGCGCTTCGATCCAGCTGTAGTTGCCTTCGGCGAAAAACACGCCCAGGCGCGCCGAGGCGGCGATTTCCAGTCCGCGCGCGTGGGCCTTGCGGACGTTGGCGTAGTAGCCGAACCGGGTTGTGGTGGTACCGGGAACGTAGCAGGCCACCGGCAAGGTTCCGCTGGTGGGGCAAAATGCGAAGTCGATCAGGTTGTCGGTATCGCGTTCGAACCACGTGGCCGATGCGCGCAATGCCTGGCCCAGCGCCTGTTCAGCGCCCACTTCCCATCCGCGTGCTCTTTCGGGCTGAAGATCGGCCGCACCGTACAAGCTGAACAGCTGGTAGAGCGAGGGCGCCTTGTACCCCTCGTCATAGCTGGCGCGCAGGATCGTCTGTCCCTTGTTGGGAGTATATACCGCGCCCGCGCTTGCCACGGTATTGCCGCCGAAGCGCGACTGGTCATCGTGTCGCAGGCCACCGTTGAGGGTGAGGCCGGAGAGCGGGGTCAGGCGCAGTTCGCCGTAGACGCTGTTGGTATCGGCCTTGTTCGGTGTGAGCGCGTAGGGCTTTGCATTGTCTCCCGGCGAGGCGGTCGTCATGCGCTGCTCTTCGCGTTCTGCTCCGAACACGACCTGCGCGGCGGGCGAGAAGGCGAACGTGCCCTGGTATTCGTAGCGCCGAATGCGCCCGTGGGCATCGAAGTTCAGCTGGCGAATTTTGCGCGCCGGATCGTAGTTGGTGCGGTCGGTCTCGGTCTGGAGGAAGGCGACGCGGTTGGTGAAGCGGCCATCGGCCAGCGCGAAGTTGAGTCCGGCATAGCCCGACCATTCGCTGGTCAGGCCAAAGGCCGCACTGTCTCCCGACGTGCCGTCGAAATCGTTGCGGGAATCCGACCAGTAGCCGCGCAGGTCCAGGCTGACGGCAGGGGCAAGGTGGACGCGCGCGGTGCCGTTGGCGGCGGTGCGGCGATAGCCGTCGGGCTCGGTGCCGTTGGAGCGGGCCGAGATGCCGTCGGTTGTGAAAGTCGATCCAGACAGGCGCCAGTCCACGAGAGCGGATGCACCGCCGATGCCGGCCTTGGCGGACACGGTCTGAAGCCCGCCGGCTTCTGCGGCAAAGCTGCCCTCGAGCGGCTTTTCTGGCGAACGCGTCGTCACGTTGACCACGCCACCGATGGCATCGCTGCCCCACAGGATCGACTGGGGGCCGCGCAGGATCTCGATGCGTTCGAGATCGTCGATGAACAGGTTGGAATACCCGTACCCCGCGGCGGTGGAGGACGGATCGGCAAGGCGCATGCCGTCGATCACCATGACCGACTGGCCCGCATCGGCGCCGCGGATGCGGATCGAGGTGGCGGTTCCATAGCCACCGTTGCGGGTGATGCTGATGCCGGGCGTGCGGACGAGGATGTCGGTGAGGGCGATGGGCTGTTCCTGCCGGATCGCCGCTTCGTCGAGCACGGTGACGCTGGAGGAGACGCGATCGCGCTCCACCGGGGTGCGCAGGGCGGTGACGACGATGTCGGGGCCGGGGGCGACCTCTTCCGGGGCGTGCTGGGCATGGGCCGCAGCGGGCGAAAGGAGAGCGGCTGCGAACAGGGTACGGGTAATGATGCGAGACATGATGGTCCCTTCTGGCAAACGGCACGGGGCCGCGCCTTTTCGGGACGCAACGGGGCGACGCCATGTCGCGGATCGCCGGGCAGGATGCCGGCACGACAGGACGCAGCCCGCGCGGCACGAGCCGGCGAGGCGGTTGCTGTCGTTGCGCGAGGGATGGTCCGCCTGGATGAGCTGGGCGGCAACCTCGAACACCCGGTGCACCCTGCCCGGATGAAGAACGACTGCGGCAGGCAGGTCTCCTGGCTCACGGGTCAGCGCCGGTCCGGCCGCCTTCTCAGAACCGTGAAGTCCCAATGGCATAGTGGCCGGATGGCTCGCCGCTTACAGTTGCAGGGGCAGCCCGGGGCTTTCACCCGAGTTCCCTTTTGATCCCCTTGCGGGGAACCTGTCGCGAGGCGGGCAACTATCGTGCGTTGCGCCATTGCGCAAGGCATCTTGCTTGCGCGATCGGCACTTTGCGCTTATCCCTTGACCCGCAACGGGTGCCCGAGAGGGCTTAATCGGGAAGTCCGGGCGGCGGTAATCCGCCACAATCCGGCACTGCTCCCGCAACTGTAACCGGTGAGCGCATCGCCATCATGCCATTGGGGCCACGGCCCTGAGAAGGCGGCGAAAAGCGCGGCGATCCGGAAGTCAGGAAACCGGCCCTTGCCGTCGTTCCTTCGCGCGGGCGGGATGTACCGGGCGGACGAGGGACCTGCCGCGTGCCGTGGCAGGATCAGCCCTTGGCGGACGACACCAGTGTGTTGTGTCGACAAGGGGAGCCAAAACCCGTGTGCCAGTCCTGATCGCATTACCCGCGCAAGGCGGCGCGCAAACGCGCGTGCGGCTCCCTGGCGTTCGACGCCGTCCCTTCCATTCCATCACGAGGAACTTCTGACGATGGTCCGTCAAAACCGATTCGATCTTGCCGTCTGGGCCGCGCTTGCCGTGGTCATGCTCGTCACGCGTACGCATTCGCTGAGCAATGTGATGCACTTGCCTGACACCAGCCTCGCCAGCTTCTTCGCGCTGGGATACCTGGTGCGCAACCGCATCGCCTTTGCCGGACTGTTCGGCCTTGCCTTCGCCATCGACGTGGTGGTGATCTATGTGATGGGCGGTTCCGGCTTCTGCTTCACCCCGGCCTACGCGATGCTGCTGCCCGCCTATGGCGTAATGTGGGCTGCGGGACGCTTTGCGGCCCGGAAGCTGCCGATCACGGCAAGTTCGATTGCGCCCGCCGCGCTGCTGGTGGCGGTGGCCACGCTGGTGTCCGAGCTGATGTCGAGCGGCGGGTTCTACTTCCTTGGCGGCCGGTTCGAGGATCCCACGCTGACCGGCTTCGCACCGCGCCTGTTGCGCTATTTCCCGCCGACGTTGTTCGCCACGCTGGTGTGGACGTCGGCCGCTGCCGCAGCGGTCGCTTTGGTTCCGGCGCTGCGCCCGGCAGCGCGTGAAGCCGCGCAATGAGCGAGAACGACGACGTCGCGCGCGATCTTGCCCACAAGGCGCGCGCGCAGAAGCACAAGCAGGTGGTCGACGCGAAGATCGCGGCGGCCACCCGCGACAAGGGGCTGCTGCTGGTTCTGACCGGCAACGGCAAGGGCAAGTCGTCCAGCGCGTTCGGCATGGTCGCGCGCACGCTCGGCTATGGCCGCAAGGCCGCCGTGTTCCAGTTCATCAAGGGGGCGGAGAACGTGGGCGAGCGTGCCTTTTTCGCCAGCCATCCCGACGTGATCTGGGAAAAGTGCGGCGAAGGCTTCACCTGGGAGACGCAGGACCGCACGCGAGACATCGCCGCGGCGCGTGCCGGTTGGGAAAAGGCCAAGGCGGCGCTGGCCGATCCCGACATCAGCCTGGTCGTGCTCGACGAGCTGACCTACCTCGTGACCTACCGATACCTGTCGCTGGATGAGATCATGCCTGCGATCGAGAAGAGGCCAGAGATGCAGCACGTCGTCATCACCGGCCGCGCCGCCGATGAGGCGCTGATCGCGGCCGCCGATACCGTCAGCGCGATCCGCGACGTGAAGCATGCCTTCCGCGATGGCGTTCGTGCGCAGGAAGGAATCGACCGGTGAACATGGCCGCATCTTGCCCTGCGCTGATGGTCGCCGCGCCCTCGTCGGGGCAGGGCAAGACGCTCGTCACCGCCGCGCTCGCCCGTGCCCATGTTCGGGCCGGGCGGCGCGTGCGCGTGTTCAAGTGCGGGCCGGATTTCCTCGACCCGATGATACTGGAAGCGGCGAGCGGAGCACCGGTTCACCAGCTGGACCTGTTCATGGTGGGAGAAGGAGCATGTCGCGCGCTGCTGCAACGTGCCGCCGGCGAATCCGACCTGATCCTGATCGAAGGCGTGATGGGGCTGTTCGACGGCGCTCCATCCGCCGCCGATCTTGCCGCGATGTTCGGCGTGCCGGTGCTGGCCGTGATCGACGCATCCGCCATGGCGCAGACGTTCGGAGCCCTTGTGCATGGCCTCGCGACATGGCGCGATGATCTCGCTGTTGCAGCGGTGCTGGCCAATCGCGTCGGCAGCGAACGGCATGCCGAAATGCTGGCAGAGAGCACACCCGAAGGCTGCCAGTGGCTGGGCGCGCTGCCACGCGATCCTGCGGTCGGTCTGCCCGAGCGACACCTCGGCCTTGTCCAGGCCGAGGAGATTGGCGATCTGCAGGCAAGGCTTGATCGTGCCGCTGACCTGCTGCCCATCGATGCGCTGTGGTTGCCCCTGCCAGTTACGTTCGCTGCACCGGAGCAGAGTCCGATCCCGCGTCTGCTGGATGGGCGAACCATCGGCGTAGCCCGTGACGAGGCCTTTGCCTTTCTGTATCCGGCCAACATTGCCTTGCTGGAAGCGATGGGGGCGAGACTTGCCTACTTTTCGCCGCTGCGCGCATCCGCGCTGCCGGCCTGCGACGCGATCTGGCTCCCCGGTGGCTATCCCGAGCTTCACGCGGCACAACTTGCTGCGAATGCACCCATGCTACAGGCCATTCGGGCGCATCATGAAGCGGGCAAGCCCATCGTCGCCGAATGCGGGGGCATGCTGTTTTGTGCAGAAAGCCTGACTGACGGTGCGGGGATCAGCCACGCCCTGCTTGGTATCCTGCCGGGACAAGCTGCCATGCAACCGCGTCTCGCTGCGCTGGGCCTGCAAGCCTTGCCGGCTGCAGGAGGAGACCTGCGGGGCCACACGTTCCACTATGCCCAATTGGAAACGCCACTTGCGCCGCAAGCGGTCGCACGCAGTCCGGATGGCCGCGCGGGAGAGCCCGTGTTTCAGATGGGGTCGCTATGGGCGAGTTTCCTGCACGGGTATTTTCCGTCTGCACCGCACGCGGTTGCAGTAATGTTTTGCGGGCAGGGCTCCTGAACTTTCAACCGATCAGCGCCTGCTCTGCCAGCCATCGGCGCGCGCCCGCGTCTCACCCGCTGCATCGAGCGCAGGACCGTCGGCCATTTCCTGCACGAACTGCATGATCTCGGCCGGCGAAGCCGCCTGACGATACTCGGAAGCGGGCCCTTCGCCTTGCCCCATGTGTTCGAGCTTCCAACCCAGATCATCGCGGCAGGCTATGCCGTTGCGATCAGGTGCCGCAAAGGCGCGGCAGTACCGCCCGTCATGCGCGCGAAAGCTGAGCAGGATACGGCTCGGTTCGTTTCCGCCTTGCTGCGTAGCAAGGCGCTGATCGAGCATCGTTGCAAGCTCCGGCGAGGCGTAGCCCTGCTGCGGAGTGGCCGGGCGTATCAGAATTGCGGCAGCGATCGACGCCGCGAGGGCAGGGGCAGCGATCCATATCCAGCGCCGCCGCTTTGCCTTTGCCGCGGCGAAATCGACCACGTTCGAGCTTTCCTGCAGCAGGCGCAGGTGCTGCGGGTTCGCCGGTTCGTCGATCAGCGCGCCGAAATGCGCCGATAGCCGGGCCCGAAGCGCCTGGTGTGCAGCGACCTGCGCCTTGAGTTCGGGCGATCCTTCCACCGCGCGGGCGACTTCATCCGCATCAATGCCGGTCAGCTGTCCGTCGGCGAAGGCGGCAACCTGTTCGGGGGTGGGCGTCATGCGGTTTCTCCCAGTCGCGCCAGCAGCGCATCGCGCCCCCTTACGAGCCGTGAATTGAGCGTGCCGACCGGGCAGCCGATGATGTCGGCCGCTTCCTTGTAGGAATAGCCTTCGACCATGACGAGGATGACTGCCTCGCGCTGCTCGTCGGGCAGGTGCGCGAGCGCGCGATCGACGTCCGAGAGCATCGCGGTCGCCTCCTGTCCGCCGTCGCTGCCGATATCGCCCCCCAGCTCCTCGGCTATGAACGTCTGCCCGCGCCGCGTTCTGGCGCGCACTTCGTCGATCCACATGTTCCGCATCATCCGGTAAACCCAACTGTCGAGGCGAGAGCCATCCTGCCATTTCGTCCGGTTGCGCAAGGCGCGCTCGAGCGTTGCCTGGCACAGGTCGTCCGCTTCCGAACGGTCACGCGACAGGCCCACCGCGAAGCGTCTGAGCCGCGGCAGCAGTTCGAGCAGGGCACTTGCAAATGGATCAGACAGGGCTTTCGACCTTTCTGCAGGATGCAACGGACAAGGCCGTACGTTTCATCCATAGCCAAGCGAAAATGTGAGATTGACGAGGCATGCACAAGAACCTGATCCCCGGCGCGCTGTTCCTTGCCACGGCCTCGGCACCCGTCGCAGCGCAGATCGCGATGCCGGTGACAGCGCCTGTCTCCGGCGGCGCGCTCGATTCCGCGATCGGAACGGTCGCGCAGACGGCAAGGCGGGCGCTTGACGGCTCGATCAGCGGGCTTGAAAGCCTGCCGGAGCGGGCGTCGCGGGTGGCGCGGGATCGGGTCGAGCGCCTGTCGCAGTTCGTGCGCGAACGGCGCGACGCGGTGGAGCGCGACAGCCACGGGGAACCCGCCCGCAAAGGCGTGCTTCTGATCACGGACCCGCCCGCGGATCTTTCGCAAAGATTGGCAGGTTCGGGATTCAGCGTGACCGGGATCGATCAACTTGGCGATGTCGGGATCGCCGTGGCGGCAGTGCGTGTGCCGGAGGGCTTGCCGCTCGCCAAAGCCGAAGCGGCGCTGCGCCGCCTGATGCCTGATAGCGAGATTTCAGCCGATACGCTGTCTTTCCAGAGCGGCTCGGCTGCGGCAGCGCGTAGCGGTTCTCCCGGACGTCTGACGGCAGCGCCCGAGATTGCGGCGCCGGTCGGCATTGTGGACGGAGGCGCCGCCGGCGCGGTTGCCGAACAGCGGGGGTTTGCGCTGGGCGCACCGATGCCGAGCGCCCATGGCAGCGCCGTGGCATCCCTTCTGCAGGGCGCCGGGGTGCGGCGCGTGCTAGTGGCGGATGTCTATGGCAAGGACCGCGCCGGTGGATCGGCCTTGGCGATCGCACGGGCGTTCGACTGGCTAGTCGGCCGCGGGGTGCGTACGATCAACATCAGCCTTGTCGGGCCCGCCAACCCTGTTCTGGCCAAGGTCGTCGCCGCAGCGCAGCGGCGCGGCGTCGTCGTTGTGGCGCCGGTCGGCAACGACGGTCCGGCTGCGCCGCCAGCCTATCCGGCATCCTTTCCGTTGGTGCTGGCGGTAACCGGGGTGGATGCGCGCAACCGTCCGCTGATCGAGGCGGGGCGCGCGCTTCATCTCGATTACGCAGCGCCCGGGGCGGACATGCGGGCGGCAAACGCTGCCGGGCAGATGGTGCCGGTGCGCGGCACTTCGTTCGCGGCACCGCTCGTCGCGGCCCGCGCGGCCGCGGCCACGGGGCAAGACGTGCGCCAGGTGCTGGATCGCGAGGCAGTGGATCTTGGCCCGCGCGGGGCTGACGGCAGTTTCGGACGCGGCCTGATCTGCGGCCAGTGCAGGCGGTGAAAAAATCGTGCGGGCGATGGATTAAGCGCACCCCGGCATCCGTTTCTCCTTTCGAAGGACACAAGCGACGTGTCCGCCAATCGATGAAAGGATGATCTGATGCGTACTATTCTTGCAGCTTCGGCCGCGATGCTGATCGTTGCCACGCCGGCCCATGCGCAACTGCTGGGCGGTGGCGGACTTGGCGGTGGGCTGGGCGGTGGTCTGGCCGGTGGTCTGGGCGGCACGCTAAGCGGCGCTACGGGCGGCACGCTCAATGGCGGTCCCCTTGGCTCGACCATGGATTCGGTCGAAAGCTCGACCACGGGCCGCGTTCGCGGATCGGGTTCGGCTTCGGCGCACAAGTCGGTTGATCGCAAGAGCGGCAAGGTCCACGCCGATGGCAGCGCGGACGGCTCGCTTGCTTCGACGACGAACACCAGCCTTGCCACGACGACGGGACCGCTGAACGCGGCGTCCTCAATCACCGGCTCGCAGTCCGCTTCGGGCAGTGGCTCGGGATCGATCGACGGCCAGCTTGTCGGCACCGACGCCGTAAAGTCTGCCGCCGGTTCGGCCCGCAGCACCGCAACCGGCACCGGACAGGCGCTCGTTTCGGGCACGCGGAACGCAGCAGGTTCGGTTGCCAGCACCGCGCAGGGCAGTGCGAGCGGAGCCGGTTCCTCGGCGGCTAACCTGAGCGGCGGCAGTCTGGCGCTGGCAGGTAGCGCGGCTTCGTCGGCCGAGGGCGCATTCTCGGTGAGCAAGGGCATGAGCGTGCTGGGCCCCGATGCCACCAAGCTCGGGACCGTAACCCAGGTGGTCAGCGACGCGCGCGGCCATGTCGAAGCGCTGGTGGTGAAGGTGCGCGGGCAGAAGGCCACGCTGCCCACGAGCAACTTCAGCGCGAGCGGCAATGGACTGGTCTCGGCCATGAGCGCGGCCCAGATCACCAAGTCGGCGTCGGGATCGACCAACTGACGCAGGACATCGCCAGCAAACGCGAGTGACGGGAAGGGGTGCCATGACGGCACCCCTTCTTCGTTGCGGACGGGCGGAGAGGATAAAAGGGCGGGACCCCGATGCAGGGTAATGGGTTGGTCACTATGCCGGGAGCCGCTGCCCCGTCGCAAGGAGATCCGAGATTACCGATGCCCTGACCACGCTTCCCCCGCCGCCGGCGAACGCGCTGAAGGGGGCCAGCCTGTTCCTCGACCTGGACGGTACGCTGCTTGACCTTGTCGACGACCCGGACGAGGTGCGCTTCGATCCGGAGACAGAGAAGCTGCTGGCGACGCTGATAGCGCGGCTCGATGGCCGGGTAGCTATCGTGAGCGGGCGGTCGCTAGAACAAATCGACAGGATCCTGGGCCCCTGCGCGGCGGATCTGGCGATCTCGGCAAGTCATGGCAGCGAGCATCGCTGGCAAGGCGTTCATGCGCATCCGGCGCGGCCGGCGAGCCTGGACGAAGTCGCCGGGCTGTTCCGACGGTTCGCCGCCAAGCATCCGGGAACGCTTGTCGAGGACAAGAGCTTCGGTGTGGCGCTGCACTATCGCAAGGAGCCCGGTGCGGAAGCGCAGGCGCTTGAGCTAGCTACATCGCTGGCTTATTCGTTCGACCTTCATCTTCAGCGCGGCAAGATGGTGGTCGAACTGCGCGTTGCGGGCGGTGACAAGGGCGCCGCAGTGCGCCGGCTGATGAGCCGCAGCGCGATGGCAGGTACCGTGCCGATCTTTGCAGGCGACGATCTGACCGACGAGCCGGGCTTTGCTGCCGTGCGTGAACTGGACGGCATCGCGGTGCTTGTCGGTGACCAGCGCGCGACGGCGGCCAACTTCCGCCTTCCATCGCCTGAGCACCTGCGCCGCTGGCTTTCGGAGGCGGCGCGATGACGGCGACGCTTGATCTCTGGCCGATCGGCAATTGCCAGGTCTCCGCGCTCGTCGATGCCGATGGCCGCTTCGTGTGGGGTTGCGTGCCGCGCGTCGATGGCGACCCGCTGTTCTCAGCGCTGCTGGCGGGGGAGGCGCCCCAGACCGGCTTCTGGTCGATCGACATTGAGGATCGCGTCGAGACGCGTCAGCAATACCTGCGCAACACCCCCGTCTTGGTCACCCGCCACCGGGATGCCAATGGCGGTGAGGTCGAGATCGTCGATTTCTGTCCCTATTTCCGGCGCAATGGCCGCTCGTACAGGCCCGTGGCCTTCGCGCGCATCGTTCGCCCGCTGGCAGGATCGCCGCGGATCACCGTGCGCCTTCGCCCCACACAGGAATGGGGCGAGCCGCGCCAGATCGCCGCGGGCGGGTCGAACCACATCCGCTTCCCCGCCGATGCCATGACGATGCGGCTGACGACCACGGCGCCGGTCGGTCTCGTGCTGGAGGAACGGACCTTCCGGCTGGAGCAGGCGCATACCTTTTTCCTCGGTCCGGACGAGAGCTTTGCCGGCGATCTTTCGGCGACGGTCGACCAGATGCTGACCGAGACCACTGCCGAATGGCAGGAATGGGTGCGCGGCCTTGCCATCCCGGTGGAATGGCAGGACGTGGTGATCCGCTCGGCCATCACGCTCAAGCTGTGCCAGCACGAGGAGACCGGCGCGATCGTCGCCGCGATGACCACCTCGATCCCCGAACATGCCGGATCGCAGCGTAACTGGGACTATCGCTATTGCTGGATCCGCGATGCTTATTACACCGTTCAGGCACTGAACCGCCTTGGCGCGCTGGATGTGCTGGAAAGCTATCTCGCCTTCCTGCGCAACATCGTCGATGATGCCAAGGGCGGCCATATCCAGCCCCTGTACGGCGTGCTGGGCGAACCCGAGATCGAGGAGCGCGAGGCCGCGCAGCTGACCGGCTATCGCGGGATGGGCCCCGTGCGCGTGGGCAATGCGGCCTATTCTCAGGTCCAGCACGACGCCTATGGCCAGATCGTGCTGTGCAATACGCAAGCCTTCATCGACCAAAGATTGCTGCGCATGTCCGGCCTCTCCGATTTCGAGGCGCTCGAGAAAGTGGGAGAGCGTGCCTGGCAGTTGTTCGATCAGCCGGACGCCGGGCTGTGGGAGCTGCGCACACGCCAATCGGTCCACACGTATTCGGCGGCCATGTGCTGGGCGGCGTGCGACAGGCTCGGGAATGCGGCAGCTGCACTGCACTTGGATGAACGCTCCGAGTTCTGGGGCCAACGCGCAGCAGCGATGCGCGCTCGGATCGAATCGGCAGCGTGGCGCGAGGATACGCAGCGCATGTCGGCCACATTCGAGGGGGACGATCTGGATGCCAGCGTCATCCAGCTGCTCGACCTGCGTTTTCTGACGCCCGACGATGCGCGCTTCACCTCGACGCTCGCCGCAATCGAGCAAGGTCTCCGCCGTGGATCGCACATGCTGCGCTACGCAACCGAGGACGATTTCGGCCTCCCCGAAACCGCTTTCAACGTCTGCACGTTCTGGCTGATCGAAGCCCTTCACCTCACCGGTCGGGGCAGCGAAGCCCGCGCGCTTTATGAAGAGATGCTGGCGCGTTGCACCAAGGCGGGGCTGCTGTCCGAGGACATCGATCCGGTCACCGGCGAACTCTGGGGCAATTACCCGCAAACCTACTCGCTTGTCGGTCTGATCAACTGTGCCGTCCTGCTGAGCAAGCCATGGAATTCGGTACGATGAGCAGACTGATTGTCATTTCCAACCGCGTGAGTACTGGCGGTGGTGCGCAAGGGGGTCTTGCCGTCGCCCTGTCGGCTGCGCTGCGCGAGCATGGCGGGATCTGGTTCGGCTGGTCCGGCAACGAAACCAGTGAATTCACTGGCCAGATCTCGCTAGAGCGGATCGACGGCGTGACCACTGCAACGGTCGATCTCGAAGAGCAGGATATCGAGGAATACTATAACGGCTACGCCAACAGGACGCTGTGGCCCTTGTTCCACTATCGCATCGACCTTGCCGAATACGAGCGCAGCTTTGCCGGTGGCTACCAGCGCGCCAACGAACGCTTTGCCGATACCGTACGCCCGCTGATCGAGCCCGACGACCTTGTCTGGGTGCAGGATTACCACATGTTCCCGCTGGGCCGGGAACTGCGCGAGCGTGGCATCGCTAACCGGATCGGGTTCTTCCTGCACATTCCCTGGCCGCCAAGGCGCCTGCTCGCGACACTGCCGGAAGCGCGCGCGCTCGTCGAAGGGCTGCTCGACTACGACCTGATCGGCTTTCACACCGAGGAATGGCTGCAGTCGTTTTGCGACTTTGCCCGCGATGAACTGGGGGGGGTCGTGGATGAGGAAAACGTGCTCTCCGCGCTTGGCCGCAGGGTGCGCCTGATCGCTTGCCCGGTCGGCATCGATGCGACCGAATTCGCCGCCCTCAGCCAGACCGACAAGGCCCGCCAGACGTTCGAGCGCGTGCAGGAAAGCGCCGTCGGGCGGACTTTGATCGTCGGTGTCGATCGTCTGGATTATTCCAAGGGGCTGGAGGAGCGCTTTCTCGGCTACGAGAGGTTCCTGACCGAGCATCCAGCGGAGCGCAAGGAGGTGGTCCTACTGCAGATCGCGCCGCCGTCCCGTGGCACGGTGGATAGCTACCAGCGGATCCGCAGCACGCTTGAAGGCTTGGCTGGGCGCATCAACGGCGCTCATGCGGCGCTCGACTGGGTGCCCATCCGCTATGTGAACCAGGGATACCCGCGCGAAATGCTCGCCGGGGTCTACCGCGCAAGCAAGGTCGGGCTGGTGACGCCGCTTCGCGACGGCATGAACCTTGTCGCCAAGGAATATGTCGCCGCGCAGGATCCGGACGATCCGGGCGTCCTGATCCTGTCCCGCTTCGCCGGTGCTGCCGAACAGATGCAGGAGGCCATTCTGATCAATCCGCACAGCGCCGAAGAGATTTCGGACGCGCTGCGCCAGGCGATCTCGATGCCGCGCGAGGAACGGATCGAGCGCTGGCGAAAGTTGATGAACACGGTCGTCGAACAGGATGTCATGTGGTGGCTGAAGCGCTTTACCGATGCGCTGGAAGCCATCCCAGCGTCGCAAAGCGCCTTGATCGACGCGGAAGGGCAATCAGGCGGGGTTTGATTCGGCCGTTCGGCTCGATGCCGCCGATCGGGGAAAGCGAATTTCGCAGCGCAGCCCTTCGGGTCTGAGGTCGTAGTCGAGCTGCCCCGATAGGGTGCCCGTCACCGCCGTTGCCAACAGCTTCGTGCCAAAACCTTTTGGGCGGCCCTCGACGGGGGCGGGGCCGTCCAGCTCCAGCCACCGCAGCTCGACGTCGCTCGAATCCGGGCCGGCGCTGTTTAATGACAGCTCGACTCGGCCAGATGCCGAAAGGGCGCCGTATTTCACCGAGTTCGTCAGGAGTTCGTGCAGGACCATGCTCAGCGCCTGCGCCGCACCGGGATTGAGCTGCAGCGGCTGGTCGAGGTGATGGACCGTGATCGCATCGCCAAATGGCGCGAGTTCCTGCGCGATTATCTCGTCCAGCGCCACCCCGGACCAGCGGTGTGCGGCGAGCAGCGCATGAACCCGGCCGAGCGCCTGGATTCGATCGACGATTGATGCCTTGAACGCGGCAGGATCGCCATGGAAGCGGGTGAGCTGAACAACCGACTGGACAACGGCCAGCAGGTTCTTGGCGCGATGATCGACTTCGCCCATCAGCAGGGCCTCGCGCTCTTGTGACTGCTTCTGGTCGGTAACGTCCTCGCAAAGGATGCCAATCCCGCTGGTACGCCCTTCGAGACCGCGCACCGGATAGAACATTTCCTTCCAGTAGCGCGATGTACCAAGGTTAGCGGCGGTTTGGCCGGAAATTTCAACGTCTCTGACCGCCTCACCCGTATCGAGCACGCTGCGTAGGATGGGCTCGGCCGATGATCGCAGATCGGGCACCAGGTCCCAGGCCGACTTTCCGACATGGTCCTCAATGCTGTAGCCGTTCATTTCCGCCAGCGCGGAATTGAGCCGCACGAAGCGCATCTGGTCGTCCAGCAGGCCAAGGCCGATCGGTGCCTGCTCGTAAATCGCTTCAAGTTCGGCAAGCCGTTCGACCGAGGCGTGCTCCCGCCGCATCAGATCTTCGGCTTGCGCCAGAAGGACGACCTCGCGAGCGCGCAGCGCATCGGCAAGGCTGGTCAGCCGCACGAGAATTTCGATGACGGTCAGCGCAACCAACGCAAACATCGCAAGCGCAACGGGCACGTTCGTGGCCTCTGCGTTGCCCGACAGATAATAGAAGAAATAGGCTGCGCACGCCAGAGACAGGGCGAGCGAGAGGTTGGCAGCCAGCCGTCCGCCGATCAGCGTGCTGACCAGGATCGCCGGATAGAACGGGATGAAGGGGGCCGGATACCACGGCCCGAGCAGATATCGCGCCGCTGCAGAAAGCGCGACCATCGTGACCGGAAGCAGGATCCGCAGCAACGGATGGGTGCGAAAACGCGCGCGCAGCGCAAACCACCAGGACGCCGTTGGCGTGCGTTGTTCTGCAGCCGTGAGAGATGACACCCCAGCACTTCCTTCGACCAAGATCCTGACGGTAGGACGATCCGCGCGCGTACGCAATTTCCGATGGAAATAGGGTCTAACCCTGCGGGAAAGCACGGCAAAGAAAGCGGTGGCGGACAGGGTGGGATTCGAACCCACGGTGAGCTTGCACCCACGGCGGTTTTCAAGACCGCTGCCTTAAACCACTCGGCCACCTATCCGTTTGCTCCACTGCCGTTAGCGATGGCCGGGCCTGTCGGGAAGGGGAATTGTTGCGGCGGGGCATTCCCAAGACCTGCGCGGCTGTGCGACAAGCTATCCGATGATGTTTTTCCTGCAAGCGCTTCGCCGCCGTTTCCCGTGCTCCATGCTCATCGCCTGCGCCCTTGCCGGAATGGTCGGGACAATGCCGGTTGCCCGGGCCCAGACCGCCGAGGATGAGGCGGGCTTTCCGGGGTATCTGCAACTCCTCGCCGCGCGTGCCCGGGCCGCCGGCGTGCGGGAATCGACGATAAACAGTGTCATCCCGACGCTGACCTTCAGCCCACGCGTCATCCAGCTCGACCGCAGCCAGCCAGGCGGCGGGCCCAGCACCGGTTTCAGCCCGTTTGCGCCCTATCGCCGCACGCACGTCGATGCGGCGCGGATTGCGGGCGGCAGGCGCCAGTACGCAGCCAATTCGGCGCTGCTTGCCCAGATCGAGCGACAGTACGGCGTGCCGGGAAAGATCGTGCTCGCCATCTGGGGGCACGAAAGCAACTACGGCAGCTATACCGGCGACTTCGACCTTGCCCGGTCGCTGGCGACACTGGCCTATGAAGGACGCCGGCGCGAGCTTTTCGCCGACGAGTTCGTCGCGCTGCTCAAGATGATCGACCGGGGCGTACCGCGGTCGAAGCTGGTCGGCAGCTGGGCAGGGGCCTTCGGCAACCCGCAGTTCCTGCCGAGCGTCTACCTCCGCGTGGCCCAGGATGCTGACGGCAGCGGCCTCGCCGACATCTGGTCCAGCACGCCCGACACGCTGGCATCGATCGCGAACTATTTCCGCGATGCAGGCTGGCGACCGGGTCAACCGTGGGGCGTGGCCGTGGACGTGCCGGCATCGCTCGACAGGGCGAGCCTTGCCACGACGCTGGTCAGCCCGCGCTGCCCGCAGGTCTTCGCGCGGCATTCGGGCTGGAAGACAATGCGCGAATGGCGCGTGCTCGGCGTAACGCCGCAGGGCGCGGGCCTTGCCGACGACGTTCAGGCAACCCTCATCGAACCCGATGGACAAGGGCGGACCGGTTATCTGCTAACCGGAAATTATCGAGTCATCCTCGATTATAACTGCTCGAACTTTTATGCCCTGTCCGTGGGATTGCTTGCTGATGAGATTGCCCGCTAACCGATTTGCACCGCTTCTTGCGCTTGCCCTGCTGGGCGCGGCGCCGCCGCCCGCGGTCGACCGGTTCGGGCCGGCGGGGGACTATCCGGTTACTGTTGGCGATCCGATCACGATCGATGGCGTCATCTACACCCCCGTCGACACGCTCAACTATGACGCGGTCGGCTATGCGGTGACGGCCGATGGCGCTGGCGTGGCAGGGGGCCACCGCACGTTGCCCTATCCCTCCTACGTCGAAGTGACGGCGCTGGATTCGGGCAAGACCACGCTGGTCCGCATCGATCGCCGCGGGCCGATGACGGGGGATGCCCTGATCGAATTGACCCCCATGGCACGCGCGCAGCTGGGGCTTGCCGAAGGATCGCGCGCGGCGGTTCGGGTCCGCCGGGTCAACCCACCGGAAAACGAGCGAGCCCTGCTGCGCACCGGGCAGGAAGTGCCGCCGCGCATGGATACGCCGCCAGGACTGCTCGCGGCGCTCAAGCGCAAGCTCGGCATCGTGCCGGTCGCACCTTTGGCCGCCGCGCCTTCGGCCCCGGTCCTGCCGCCACCGCCACAGGTTTCCACCCCGAAGAACCCGGTAGCGACCGCCAAGCCCGCTTTGCCGCGCCCCGTCGTCAGGCCCAGGCCTGCGACCACGGCGAAACCGGCCGTGAGCGAAGCAGCGGTTCAGCCGGTCCCCCAGCCAGCCCCCGCGTCAACGGCAGCGACCCGCAAGCCGGCGCAAAAGTCTTCGGAACAAACGACAGTCAAAAGCGCGCGCTTCGTCCAGGTCGGCGCCTTTTCGACCCGGGATCGCGCAGAAGCTGCAGCCAGGCAGGTTGGCGGCAGCGTTTCGGCGGCAGGCAAGTTGTGGCGCGTGCGGATTGCCGCTTCGTCCACGACGGACGCGCAGGCCGCTCTGGCGAAGGCGAAGCGGGCAGGCTATGCCGACGCCCGGGTTCTGATCGACAGGTAAGGCGTTCGGAACCCCCGATCCATGGGGTTGCTGCTTGTATCGTCCGATTGCTTTTCTTGGCGCGCTGACGCTCGCATCCGTTCCCGTTTCGGCCGCTGCACCCGGCAGTGCGCCCGCATTGCCCGCAATCGCAGGCGCGGTTGCCCCGATGCCGGAAATCAGCGCACCGATCGGCTTGCTGATCGACGTGAATTCGGGCCGCGTGCTGTTCGAGCGCCAGTCGCACCGGCGCTTCGTCCCGGCATCGCTGACGAAGATCATGACCAGCTACGTCGCCTTCGAACTGATCGACCAGGGCAAGCTTCAGCTTGGCCAGACGTTCACGATGAAGCCCGAAACCTTTGCCAAGTGGCACGGCGTCGGCAGCACGATGTTCCTGGGCAACAACAGTCAGACCACCGTCGCCGACCTGCTCGAAGGCATCGTAACCGTATCGGCGAACGATGGCTGCGTGGTGCTGGCTGAAGGCGTTGCCGGCTCGGTTCCCGGCTTCACTGCGATGATGAACGCTGAAGCCAAGAAGCTGGGCATGCGCGACACGCACTACAACACGCCCAATGGCTGGATGGATGAAGGGCAAACTTGGGTTTCGGCGGCCGACCTCGCCAAGCTGTCGATGGCGCTCATCACCCGCCATCCGGCGCTTTACAAGCGGTTCTACGGCCATCATCAGGCGACGCTGGGCGGCATCACGCAGAACAATCACAACCCCCTCTACGGCCATACCGAAGGCGCAGACGGGGTGAAGACGGGCTTCACCAACGAGGCTGGCTACGGCCTCGTCGGCTCTGCCACGCGCAACGGACGGCGGCTGATGATGGTGGTGGGCGGCTACGACCGCCCCAACGACCGGGCGCAACAATCGCGCGCGCTGATCGAATGGGGCTTTGCGGCGTGGTCGTCGCACCCCCTCTACAAGGCCGGTTCACGGCTTGGCAGCGCCGCTGTCCAAGGGGGCGAAGATACCGGGGTCGATCTCGTCGCGCCGCACGATTTCGCTTTGACCTTGCCGGCGGGCACAGCAGGCAGGCCGACGCTGGCGATCCGTTACAAGGGACCCTTGCGCGCGCCGATCGCGAAGGGACAGCAGGTGGCAACGCTGCTCGTGCGCATTCCGGGGCAGCCCGAAGAGGCCCTGCCGCTGGTGGCGGCGAACGACGTTGCCAAGGGGGGCGTCATTGCGCGTCTTCGCAACGGTTTTCTGTCCATGGCGGGCCGCTGATGTCGCCATCGGGCCTGTTCCTTGCGCTCGAGGGCGGCGAGGGCGCGGGTAAGTCCACGCAGGCGCGCCTGCTGGGCGACGCGTTTCGCCAGAAGGGCCGCGAAGTTGTCCTGACCCGCGAACCCGGTGGCACATCCGGTGCAGAGGCGATCCGTTCGCTGCTCCTGTCCATTGAGGGGGATGGCTGGGGGCCGCGCGCCGAAGCGCTGCTCTTCGCCGCAGCGCGCGCCGATCATGTCGACAAGCTGATCCGCCCGGCGCTGGCGCGCGGTGCGGTGGTGATCTGTGACCGGTATCTCGATTCCAGCAGAGCCTACCAGGGCGGCGGAGGGGGGCTGTCCGACGCCGATCTGCTGGACCTGCACCGCATCGGCAGCGAAGGGCTGCTCCCGGACGTAACGCTGCTGCTCACGCTTTCGCCTGGGGAGGCGGCAGCCCGCCTTGCCTTGCGCGATCGCGGGAATACCGACCGGATCGGCGGTCGCGCTGCCGACTACCACGCGCGGGTCGCCGCCGCATTCGACCGTTTGGCACAAGCCGAGCCGGCGCGTTTCGCAACGGTCGAGGCTGCCGGGTCGCCCGAGGATGTGCACGCCCGCATCATTGCCGCGCTCGGAAGCCGCGTGTGACTGATTTGCTGGGCCACGAACAGCCGTGGGCGGCGTGGCGCGCGGCGATGAACGGCCATCGCATGCACCATGCGTGGTTGCTCGCCGGGCGCGAAGGCTTGGGCAAGGCTACCTTTGCAATGGCAGCGGCGGCCGAACTGGTGGCCGAAGCCGGCATGCCGCAACCCGCGCCGGAGAGCCATCCCGATATCCATCTGCTGATCCCGCTTCCCGCCAACGATGACGAGGCGAAGAAGATGGAGGATCGTCGGCCATATCAGAAAAAGCGCAGCATCAGCGTCGACCAGATCCGGGGCATACAGCGCAGGCTCGTCACGCGGCCAACGCTCGGTGCCCGGCGCGCGGTGATCATCGACAGTGCTGACCTGCTGGAAAAGGCGGCCGTGAACGCCTTGCTCAAGAGCCTGGAGGAACCGCCGCAGGGGACGTTCTTCCTGCTGGTGACGCACCAGCCCGGGCGATTGCTGCCCACCGTGCGTTCGCGTTGCCAGGTGCTTCGGTTCCACACGCTCGATAACGATCAACTGGCGCGTGCTCTCGACATGGGGGCGCCCGGGCTGGATGAAGCCACGCGGCGCGCGGCGGTGGCCGTGGCGGCGGGATCGCCGGGCGCGGCGCTCCATTTTGCCGAGCAGGACCTGGGGCAGGTCTTCGCCGTGATGCAGCAGCTTGTCGAGCGGGGCGATCCGGACTTCGCCTTGCGCGGGCGGTTGACCGAGGTGATCGGCGCGCGACCCGATCGCGAACGGCAGATGGCGGCGATCGAGGCAGCGCGCATGGTGCTGGTGCTTGCACTTGGCGCAGAAGACGATGCGCGGCGCGTGCGGATTGCCGACGCGCATGCCCGGATCGTGAACCTCGCCGCGCAGGCTCCGATCTACAATTACGACCCCGGCCTGCTGGTGCTGGAAATCGGCGGGTTGCTGGCATCGGCCGCGCGCACTAGGGAAGCTGCAAGCCGATAGGCATGCAAAATCCATAAGGAAGCGACCGTCCCAATGGGCGAACCCTACTACATCACCACCGCCATTTCGTACCCCAACGGCAAGCCGCACATCGGCCATGCCTACGAAGCGATTGCCGCTGACGTCATCGCCCGTTTCCAAAAGTCGATGGGCCGCGACGTGCGCTTCCAGACCGGGACCGACGAGCACGGGCTCAAGATGGCACAGAAGGCGCGCGACCTGGGCATTACACCGAAGCAACTTGCCGATGAAATGTCGCAGCATTTCATCGATATGTGCGCCACTTTGAATATCGATTACGATGTTTTCCTGCGCACCACCGAAGCGCGCCATCACGAAGCGAGCCAAGCCATCTGGCGCCGGATGGAAGCCAATGGCGACCTCTATCTAGATCGCTACGAGGGCTGGTACTCGGTCCGCGACGAAGCTTACTACGACGAGAGCGAGCTTGTCGAAGGGGAAGGGGGCACCAAGCTCTCGCCGCAGGGCACGCCGGTCGAATGGACGGTAGAGGAATCGTGGTTCTTCCGCCTGTCGAAGTATCAGGAACCGCTGCTCACGCTCTACCGGGAGAACCCCGAGTTCATCCAGCCCGACGCGCGCCGCAACGAGATGATCGCGTTCGTCAGCCAGGGCCTGCGCGATCTATCGGTTTCGCGCACCAGCTTCGACTGGGGGGTGAAGGTTCCGGGAAGCGACAACCACGTCATGTACGTCTGGGTCGATGCGCTGACCAACTACCTGACCGGGTTGGGTTTCCCCGGGGAAACTTCTGCGGTTGAAAAGTACTGGCCCGCAAACCTGCACCTGATCGGGAAGGACATCGTCCGCTTCCACACGATCTACTGGCCGGCCTTCCTGATGAGCGCCGCCCTGCCGCTTCCCCGGCAGGTGTTCGGCCACGGTTTCCTGCTCAATCGCGGCCAGAAAGAATCCAAGAGCCTTGGCAACGTGACCGATCCGGTCGAGCTGGCCGGGCGGTTCGGCGTCGACGCGCTGCGCTACTTCCTGATGCGCGAAGTGGCGTTCGGGCAGGACGGCTCCTATTCGCCAGAGGCGATCGTCACGCGCTGCAATGCCGAGCTGGCGAACAGCTACGGCAACCTGGTCCAGCGCGTGCTGTCCATGATCTTCAAGAACATGGACGGCGAACTTGCCACCTTTTCGACGATCGAGGCGGATGACGTGCTGCTCGCCACGGTGCGCGAAGCGTGCGCGGTCGACCTTCCGCGCGAATTCGCCGCGCTGAACTTCTCCGCCGGGATCGATGCATGGATGCGCGCGGTGTTCGCCTGCAACGCCTATATCGATGAACAGGCGCCGTGGTCGCTGCGCAAGACCGATCCGGAACGCATGCGCGCCGTCCTGCTTTGTCTGTTCATGGCCATCCGCGACCTTACCATCGCCATTGCCCCGGTCGCGCCGGGCGCGGCCGCCAAGGTGCTTGACCAGCTCGGCATCCCGGCGGACCAGCGGCGGATCGCGGATCTCGGCCATGCCGAATGGTACATGGACCGGGTTAACGCCGGCGAACGCCTGTCCGCACCGGTCGGCGCGTTCCCGCGTCTGGAACTGCCGCAGGAAGACGCCGCCTGATGCTGATCGATTCGCATTGCCACCTCAACTACAAGGGTCTGATCGAAGAGCAGCAAGAGGTGCTCCTTCGCGCGCGCAAAGCGGGCGTGCGGGGATTTCTCAATATCTCGACCCGCCAGCGCGAGTGGGCCGATGTGGTGGCTACGGCGCATCGCGAGCCGGATGTCTGGGCGAGCGTCGGCATTCATCCGCACGAAGCCGACGGACACGCCGATCTGGGTGAAGCCGTGCTACGCGAAGCGACGCAGGATCCGCGTGTGATCGCGATCGGCGAAACCGGGCTCGACTATTACTACGATCATTCGGATCGGCAGGTGCAGCAAGACCTGTTCCGCGTGCATATCCAGGTGGCACGCGAAACAGGGCTGCCATTGATCATCCACACGCGTGAGGCGGAGGACGACACGCTGCGGATCCTTGCCGAAGAGAAGGGGAAGGGCACTTTCCCCGCGCTGATCCACTGCTTCACCGCTTCGCCCGAATTTGGCCGCGCGGTGCTTGAGCTGGGCCTCACCATCTCGCTTTCGGGCATCGTCACGTTCAAGAATGCCAAGGACTTGCAGGCCTTTGCCGCCGAAGTGCCTGACGACCGGCTGCTGGTCGAAACCGACGCGCCGTTCCTTGCCCCCGTGCCGCACCGGGGCAAGACCTGCGAACCCGCATTCGTGTCCGACACGCTGCGCTTCGTCGCTGGCTTGCGGGGCACGGTACCTGAGAAACTGGCTGAGCTTACCGGCGCCAACTTCTTCAGGCTGTTTGCGAAGGCGGCGGCGTGAAACTGATCGTCCTGGGATCGGGCACGTCTACCGGCGTTCCGCGGATTGGCAATGATTGGGGCGATTGCGATCCTGAAGAACCGCGCAACCGTCGTACGCGGGTGGCGATCATGGTGGAAGGCGCTGATGGGGCGCGCATCCTGGTCGACACGCCGACGGACCTGCGCCACCAGCTTCTGTCAACTGGGATCGGCCGGATCGATGGCGTAGTGTGGACGCATGATCACGCCGACCATACCCATGGCATCGACGACTTGCGGCCGTTGCGGATGGGGCGCGGCGCGCCAATTCCGGGCTACGCGGCGGACGAGACGGTCCGGCGGCTGCGGCAGCGGTTCGGCTATGTCTTTGCCGGGCAACATGGCTATCCCACTATCTGCAATCTGGATAACCTTGACCGCGTGCGGATGATCGCCGGCATTGGCGTCAGTCATTGCCAGATGCTCCATGGTCCGGCGCAATCGACCGCATTCCGTTTCGACCAGAATGGGAAGTCCATCGGCTATGCGACGGATTTCAGCGAGATCAATGCCGAAATGGTGGCGCTGTTCGACAAGGTGGACGTACTGGTGGTCGACGCCTTGCGACGTCAGCCGCATCCGACGCACGCGCATCTGGGCATGGCGCTGGAACTGGTCGAAGCGAGCCGTGCCGGACGTGGCGTGCTGACGCATCTCGACAAGTCAATGGACTACCGCGCGTTGTGTGCGGAAACGCCGGCACATGTCGAGCCGGGCTATGACGGCATGGAGATCGAACTGTGAGCGGTGACAAGCTGATCGCGATCATCGGGATCGTCATGGCGCTCGTTCTCGTGGGCGCAAACGGCCGTATGCGCACGTTGCCGCGGCAGAGGATGCTGCTGATGGCGGCAGGCTGGATTGCCATCATCGTCGTGGTGGCGCTTGCCTTTGGATCCGCGCGTCCACCTGCGATTTAACATAATCATTATTATCGAACTGGAGCATGTCGCGTGGAGCAAGGCCCCCCTGCCAGTCGCAAGGCCCTTTCGAACAACCTCGATCGCCTGCTGAACATCATGGCGACCCTGCGCAACCCGCAGCGCGGGTGCGAATGGGACAAGGCGCAGACCTTTTCCACCATCGCGCCCTATACAATCGAGGAAGCCTACGAGGTCGCCGACGCGATCGAGCGCAATGACATGGCGGCACTGCGCGAGGAACTCGGCGACCTCCTGCTCCAGGTCGTGTTCCATTCGCGGATTGCAGAGGAAGCCGGCACGTTCGGGTTCGATGACGTCGCTGCAGCGATAGCGGACAAGATGGAAGCCCGCCATCCACACATCTTCGGCACCGCCAGCGCAGATGGCCAGGCCCGCGAGGAACGCTGGGAAGCAGCCAAGGCGGCAGAGCGCGCGGCCAAGGGCGCGACCAGCGCGCTGGACGGCGTCGCCTCCGCCCTTCCTGCACTGATGCGTGCGGAAAAACTGCAGAAGCGTGCCGCCCGCGTAGGCTTCGATTGGCCCGATACAGACACCCCGACGACCAAGCTTGCCGAGGAAGTGGCCGAGCTTGCCGCGGCTGAAACAGACGAGGAACGGCTTGCCGAAGCCGGCGATCTGCTGTTCGCCGCGGTGAACGTGGTGCGAAAGTACGGCATTGCGCCGGAAGATGCCTTGCGGTTCGGCAATGCCAAGTTCGAGCGCCGCTTCCGGGCGATGGAGGCACTCGCCAATGGCGGTTTCGAAACCCTGTCGCTCGATGCGCAGGAGGCGCTATGGCAAAGGGTAAAGGCGGCCGAGCGTGCCGAGCAAGCACACCCGCCGGTGGCGGGCTAGATACGGGTAAACCGTCCCAGATCCTTGGGGCTCAGCCGTACATTGAGGCGCAGCGACGGCATGCCCGCCTCGTCCTCCACTTGGCGTTCGGACAAGACCTCGCCATGGGCGTGAAGCCAGGCGAGGCGCTGGCCGTCGCTTAGTGGCACAGTCAGTTCGAGTTCCTGCGCGCCCCCGGTCAGCAGCGAGGAGAGCCGTTCGAGAAGGTCGGTCACCCCCTCCCCGGTCACCGCCGAGATCGGCACGACCGGCACTTCGGGCACGCCATGAGTGATGAGATCGCGCCGCATGTCGCGCTCGTCAGGCGCGAGCAGGTCCCACTTGTTCCACGCCTCGATGATCGGCACCGAACTGCCATCCTCCCCGATTACGCCCAGATCGGCGAGGATCTCTTCAACCTCTGCTTTTTGCTGCGCGGTTGCCGGATTGGAGATATCGCGTACGTGCACGATCACATCGGCGGCGGTTACCTCTTCGAGCGTCGCGCGGAAGGCGGCGACGAGCTGCGTCGGAAGGTCCGAGATGAACCCCACGGTATCCGACAGGATCGCCTTTTCGACGCCGGGCAGACGGATCGCGCGCATCGTCGGATCAAGCGTTGCGAACAACAAGTCTTCGGCCATCACGCCCGCACCGGTCAAGCGGTTGAACAGCGTCGACTTGCCCGCGTTGGTATAGCCCACCAGTGCGATGATCGGCCAAGGCGCGCGCTGGCGGCGATCGCGATGCAGGCCACGCGTGCGCCGCACCTGTTCGAGTTCGCGCCGCAGCCGCGCCATGCGGTTGCGGATCATACGGCGGTCTGCCTCGATCTGGGTTTCGCCCGGCCCGCCAAGAAAGCCGAAGCCGCCGCGCTGGCGTTCAAGGTGCGTCCACGATCGCACGAGCCGGCCTGCCTGGTAATCCAAGTGGGCCAGTTCGACCTGCAGGCGTCCTTCAGCGGTCGCGGCACGCTCGCCGAAGATTTCGAGGATCAAGCCCGTCCGGTCGATGACCTTGTGCTTGAGCTTTTCTTCAAGGTTGCGCTGCTGGATTGCCGAGAGCGAGCCGTCGACGATGACGAGTTCGGCTTCGTTCTGCGCCAGCGCGACACCGATGCGCTCCACCTGGCCTTCGCCGAACAACGTCGCCGGGCGCACCGCGCGGATCGGCAGCACGAAGGCATCGACGACCTCGATCCCGATGGCGCGGGCAAGGCCCTGCCCCTCTGACAGCCTCACCTCGGCATCTTCACCAAGGCCGCCGCCCTTTTTGCGGATATCTGGCAGAACAACGATGGCGCGCGCGCCGCGGGTCACCTCGCCTTCGAGATCACCCGCGTCGCGGCCGAATTCAAATGTGCTCAAAGGTCAGGTGCTCTCGCCGTCCCAGTCGCCCGACAGGTCGACATGGCCCGCAGGCTGGATGGTCGACACCGCGTGCTTGTAGGCAAGCTGGACATAGCCCTCGCGTTCGAGCAGCATGCAGAACAGATCGTACGAGGCGACCTTGCCTTGGAGCATGACGCCGTTGACGAGGAACATCGTGACCTGGACCCCGGCATCGCGCACGCTGGACAAGAAGACTTCCTGCAGCAGGCGCTTCTTGCCGTTGTCGTCCCCGCCGCCCTGGAAGTGGGCGACCGAAAGCTGCTGGCCGGGCATGATCGTGCTGATCGCGTGCTTGTAGACGAGCTGGGACTGCCCATCACGACGAAGCAGGATCGAGAAGTTGTCGAACCAGGTCACGATGCCCTGCAGCTTCACGCCCTTCACCAGGAACATGGTGACAGGAATCTTGTTCTTGCGCAGGTGGTTGAGGAACAGGTCCTGCAGGTTCTGGCCCTTGCCTCCCGAAGGTCCGGCCGATGGCGACGGAGCAGCGGGCGAAGAGGCTGAAGGTGCCGCTTCATTTGCGGGTTCGGCCGCCTTGGAACGAGGGCGGGCAGAAAGGGTCCGTCCGGTCATGATGTGACTCCTTCGTATTGGCGCGGCCTTTATGCTGACCGTCGCGATCTGGCCTCGGTCTCCCGAATCTGGATCGGGAAACCTTGGCCGGGTTCAATGACAACTTATTGCCCGATGCCCTGCGGGTAAACATGTAAGTTCTACCACGGTTCCGGCAGCCTTGGCGGGATCGCTATTCGTCGTCGTCCTCGTCCTCGCGCCGCTCGGCCATGCCGAGCAGCTTGAGTTTTCGATGCAAAGCCGACCGCTCCATGCCAATGAAGCTGGCAGTCTTTGAAATGTTGCCGGAAAATCGCCGGATCTGGACTTTCAAATATTCGCGCTCGAAATTCTCCCGCGCTTCGCGCAACGGCACGCCCATCAGCGCGGACGAGGTGTTCCCGCCTCCGAAGCGCGTGCTGACGATTTCGGAGGGCAGCATGTCGGCCTCGATCCGTTCGAGCCGGTCGCGCGGGGCGAGGATGATCGTGCGTTCGACGACATTGCGCAGCTGCCGCACATTGCCCGGCCAGTCATAGGCTTGCAGCGCGGCCATCGCCTCGGCCGAGACGACCGGCGGCGCAATCCCCTGCTCACTCGCATAACGGGTGAAGAAGTGGTCGATCAGCGAGGGAATGTCGTCGCGCCGTTCGTTGAGAGGCGGGATCGTGACGGGGACGACGTTGAGGCGATAGTACAGGTCTTCGCGAAAGCGCCGCTCGGCAATTTCCTTCTCGAGCGGGCGCGAAGTCGATGAAACCACGCGCACGTCGACCCTGATCTGGCGATTGCCACCAACGCGGACAAATGCCTGATCGGTCAGCACCCGCAGGATGCGCGCCTGGCTGGAGGCCGGCATATCGGCAACTTCGTCGAGGAACAGCGTTCCGCCGTCTGCCATCTCCAGCAGCCCTGCCCGCACCAGCTTGCCATCGGCTTCTTCGCCGAACAGTTCCTGCTCGAATCGTTCGGGAGTGATCCGGGCGGCGCTTACGGTGACGAAAGCGCTCTGCGCACGCGGGCTCCACGAATGGAGCAGGCGCGCGGCCACTTCCTTGCCCGCTCCAGCCGGGCCCGTGATCAGAAGCCGGCTGCCGGTGTTGGCCACACGCTTCAAAGTCGCGCGAACGGCGTTGATCGACGCACTATTGCCGGTGAATTCGTCGGCGATGGCAAAGCCTTCGCGCAGGCGCTGGTTTTCGCGCCGCAGTCGCTCGGTTTCGGTGGCCCTTTCGACCAGCAGCAGGAGGCGTTCGGCCTCGAACGGCTTCTCGATGAAGTCCATGGCGCCACGGCTGATCGCAGAAACCGCCGTGTCGATGTTGCCGTGGCCCGAGAAGATCAGGACGGGAAGCTCGGGCTCGCGCTTCTTGATCTCGTCGAGCACTTCCAGTCCGTCCATCGGGCTACCGTGCAGCCACACGTCGAGCAGCACCAGGCTGGGTCGGCGCTCGTCGATCGCGGCCAGCGCCGCGGTGCTGTCCGCCGCCGTGCGACAGCCATAGCCTTCGTCGCTCAGCACGCCAGCGACCAGTTCGCGAATATCGCGCTCGTCATCGACGATGAGGATATCGAGTGCCATGCCAGAATTCCTGCGGTTGTCGGTCACAACGCCATCGGCGCGGACGCCGAGGCCGGATCAGATAGGTTGGAATCGAGAGGATTGCGGGCGAAGCGCATGATTACCCGGGTGCCGCCGCCGGGTTCGTTGGCGAACTGCATCTCGCCGCCGTGTTCCTCGACGATCTTGTTGACGATGGCGAGGCCAAGGCCGGTGCCCTTCTCGCGCGTGGTCATGTACGGTTCGAGGATGCGCTCGCGATCGACCGGTAGGCCGACGCCGTTGTCGGCGACCGCAACGGTGACAGATTGCGCATCGCCTGCAAGCGATACGGCGATGCGGCCCTTGTAAGCGCCCACTTCGACTTTTGCTCGCTGTTCAATGGCTTCGAGGGCATTCTTGAGGACATTGGTCATGGCCTGACCCACCTGATGGCGATCCGCCTCGAACACCATACCCCCCTCGCCCGTGAACGAATAGTCGATCTCCGGATGGGCAACCTCCTGCAGGAACAGGGCCTGCCGCACGAGATCGCTCGCATCCTCGTTGCGGAACACGGGCTTGGGCAGGCGCGCAAACGACGAGAATTCGTCCACCATCTTGCGCAAGTCGCCGACCTGGCGGATGATCGTGGCGGTCAACTCCTCGAACAATTCCGGATCGGTCTCGATCTGCCGGCGATAACGCCGCTTGAGCCGCTCGGTGGCCAGCTGGATCGGCGTGAGCGGATTCTTGATTTCGTGGGCGATGCGGCGAGCAACATCGGACCACGCGGCGCGCCGCTGATCGAGGAGCTGCCGCGTGATGTCCTCGAACGTGACCACATGGCCGGTCGTGTCGTGCGTCACCTTGACGGCGAGCGTCAGCAGGTCGCCGTTCTTGGAATAGTGGACCAGCCCGCTCGGATCGCCCGATTCCACCAGTTGCGCCAGTTGAGGGGCGATTTCCGCAAGCGGCGTACCAACGAGATCCTTCGCATCGGGATCGCGCAGCAGCTTCTGGGCCGAGCTGTTGATCAGGCGGATGGCGCCTTCCTTGTCGATCGAGACGATACCGGCGGTGATCGATTCAACGACCGCCTCGATGAACGCGCGCCGCACTTCGAGCTGCGCATTGGCGCTGACCAGCGCTTGCGTCTGGCCTTCGAGCTGCGCCGTCATCCGGTTGAAGGCCCGCGTCAGCAGGCCAACTTCGTCGGTTCCGCTATGGGGCGTCACCCGCATCGAAAAATTGCCGCTGCCGACGTTGCGCGCGGCCGAAACCAGCTCCACCAGCGGTGCGACCTGGCGGTCGGCGAACCGCAGCGCCACCCAAACCGCAAGCGAGACCAGCGCGAGGCTAATGCCGAAAAGTGCCAGGTTGAAGCGCAGCTGCAGCGCACGGGCACGGCGTGTGAGGACATCGTATGCCTTCAGGACCGACTGCGCACGCTGCCACTGGTTGAGCGCAAGCGCATCGGAGTTGCGCGCGACGTAGAGGTAGATGCCGCGCGTCCGATCGACCGGCGTGACCGCCTCGATCCGTTCCGCCGAAGCATTGACGACGACAGGTTCGCCGGCATCGATCTTCTGCAACTCGTCAGGCGTGATGCGCTGGCGATCGTCGTTCGAATTGGGATCGACGATCGCGGCCGTGCGCAGCGTTCCGTCGGGCCGGCGCTCCACCAGCGCGGATTCGTTGAGCTTGCGGTTGATGACCTGCCACGAATAGCCTTCGGCGAAGTCCTGGCTGGTGATCGGCGCCTGGGCCAGATAATCGCGCAAGTCGCCGGCCATCGCGACGCTCTCATTGCCCACGTCGCGCAGCTTGTCGGCGTAGTAGCCGCGCGCCAGATTGTTGGCGTTTTCCAGCATTCCGCGCGAATTGTCCGAGAACCAGAACTCTACGCCAGACTGGAACAGCAGCGAGGCGAACAGCACGACAAGCAGGGTCGGGATTGCTGCGATCAGCGAAAACAGCCAGACAAGCCGCAGATGCAGCCGGCCACTGCTGCCAAGGACGCTCTTCGAGGCGCGGCGCAGCGCGATCCTTCGGCCGAACAGCACGATCAAGGCCATCGCCGGCACAAGCGTGCCGATCAGGAGGCTCGACGTGATCCGCGAAGGAAGCAGCTGGTTCGCCGCGGTGTTGGCGCTGAATGTGCTCCAGCTGACCCACAGGGCCACCGCGAGAATGAAGACCGCGGTTAGCTCGAGCAGCAGGAAGACGTTGGCCCTGCGCAGCGTCACGAGCAGCCTGCGCCACCATCGTGGCGAGCGGCGTGACTCGGATCGGAGTTGCTGCATCATAGTGGCCTACAAACAACACCCATGTTGCTTGTTTGCAAGGCATTTACGCGCGGATGCCCTTTGGGCGGGGCAAGTTAGGGCTTTGCGAGCGCTACTTCCGGTACAATATCTAATTCGCTCAACCGCTTGCGCAAGGTGTTGCGATTGATGCCGAGCAACTGCGCCGCGCGTAGCTGGTTTCCGCCGGTGGTCGACAGGGCGTGGAGGAACAGTGGGCGCTCGAAGGCAGCAAGCGCCTCGTCGTAGAGTGCGCCGGGTTGCGGGCGGGCTACGGCCAGCCAGCTCGCGAGTGCTTCCCCGAAGTCCGCCTGCCGCGCGGGCTCGCCGTCGTCACGCGTGTGTGCACCACCGTCGCCGGCCAGCAGCGGCTCGATGGTGCTCGTATCGATCACCTCGTCGCGGGCCAGCAAGGCCAGACGATAGATGAAATTTCGCAGTTCGCGAACGTTGCCGCGCCACGGCTGCCGGGCCAGCAGCGCAGCCCCTGCGGCCGTCAGCGACCGGCGCGGCAGGCCCTCACTCGCCGCCAGCGCAAGAAAGTGCCGCGACAGGGCTTCGATATCGTCGGCCCGTTCCCTGAGCGGGGGAAGCTCGATCGGCACCACCGCGATGCGGTAATATAGGTCTTCGCGAAACTGGCCCGCTGCGATCATCGGCACAAGATCGCGGTTGGTCGCTGCCACGATCCGGCAATCGAGCGTGATCTCCTCCGTACCGCCGACCCGGCGAATGCGGCCCGACTGCAGGGCGCGGAGCAGGCGCGTCTGGGCCTGCATCGGCATGTCGCCGATCTCGTCGAGGAACAGGGTACCCCCGCCTGCCTGCTCGAACTTGCCGATGTGGCGGGCGTGCGCGCCGGTGAACGCGCCCTTTTCGTGACCGAAAAGCTCGCTTTCGATCAGCTCGGCAGGAATGGCGGCGGTGTTGACCGCGATGAACGGCCCCTGCGCGCGGTTGCCGAGCTGGTGGATCGCTTCTGCCACCAGTTCCTTGCCCGTGCCGGATTCGCCCAAGATCAGCACGGTCAGATCGTTGCGCAGCACGCGCGTGATCATGCGGTAGACGGCCTGCATCGCCGGACTGCGGCCGACCAGCGGCAGTGCCTGCGGCTCGTCCGAAGCTTCGCCAGAGCCTTCGGCATTATGGCTCGACCCGATGGCCTGGCGGACCGTGCGGACCAGTTCTTCGAGATCGAAGGGCTTGGGAAAATACTCGAACGCGCCGGTATCACTGGCCCGCACGGCAGTATCGAGCGTGTTCTGGGCACTGAGGATGATGACCTGCATCTGCGGGCAGTTCAGACGCACCCGGCCAAGGCTTTCGATCCCATCACCATCGGTGAGCATGACGTCGGTCAGCATCAGACCATAGGCTCTGTCCGCCAGCAGCCGGTCGCGTTCGGCGATCGAATCGCACCGGTCGACCTTGAAACCCTCGGCCTCGAGCGCGGCGGTGATGACGATGGCGATCGAGGCGTCATCCTCGACGAGCAGGATCGACTTCTTCACTTGGCTGCCTCTCCCACCGCTTCGACCGGCACCGTTCCCGCAACGGGCAGGTGCAGACGGAAGTGCGTCCAGCCCTTGCCCTCGTCGCGATCGTGCGAAATCCGCCCGTGCATCTCGCGCACCAGTTTCTGCACGAGCGCGAGGCCGAGCCCTTGGCCGCTCTTCTTGGCGGTGACGAAAGGTTCGAAGATATGGTCGCGAAGCGCAGGGTCGATGCCCGGCCCATTGTCACTCACCCGCAGTTCGATCGGTAGGCGTAGCGGCTTGCCCCCCGGCCCCGCGTGAAGCTGGATGCCGCTGGCAAAGCGCGTGCGCACGGCGATGCGTGGCGGCGTGCTGCCTTCGCAGGCCTCTCGCGCGTTGGTCATCAGGTTGAGCAGGACCTGCACCAGCGCATCCGGGTTAGCCATGATCGGCGGGAGCGAAGGATCGAACTCTTCCTCCACGACCAATTTTCCGCTGCTGGATGCGGCAATGATGGCCTGCGCGTGACGCACGGCTTCGTGCAGGTTGCAAGGCACCGCCGGCTCCTGGCTGCGCCGCGAGAGCGACTGCATCTGGTCGATCAGCTTGGCGATGCGATCGACTTCCGCCGTGATCAGCCCGGTCAACGCCTTGTCCGAGCCTTCGAGCTTGCGATCGAGCAATTGCGCGGCGCCGCGGATGCCGGCCAGCGGGTTCTTGATTTCGTGGGCGAGGACCTCCGGCGCGCGGAGCGCCACCCCTTCCCCGCCGCCAGAGCCGCCCCCATCGCCGGACAGCGCGTCGACCCCCAGCACTTCGTGCAGGATCAGCATCTGCCAGCCCGGCGAATGGGTTACCGGTGACGTCATCACGTCGAAACGCCGCGCAGGTTCGCGCAGCACGCGCACTTGCGCATCTCGCGCAAACAGCTGTGCTTCGCCCTCAGCCAAGCGGCCGAGGATGAGCGGCTCGTCAAATTCGAAGATTTCGGCGACGTTGCGACCGATCAGGCGGCGTGCGCCCTTGCCGGCCAACTGCTCGGCCGCCGGGTTCACCGACGAGACGACCAGATCCGGGCCCAGCAGGAAAACCGCCAGCGGGAGGCTGGCGACAAGACGCTTGGGATCGGGCCGATGCCCTTCCCGCCGCGTCTCGCCCGGCAGGCTCACGGCCGCTGGATCATGCGGCGGCGCGCCGGTCGACATGGTCTGCATCGAGAAGGCGCCCATAAAACCCAGCCAGGCTTTCTAGCACGGCGTCGGCATCGTCGATGAAGTTCACGCGGTTTCTGAACTCGGCCGAGCCCGGCAGGCCCTTCGTATACCAGCCAAGGTGCTTGCGCGCCATGTTGACGCCGGTGACCGGCCCGTAGTGTTCGAGCATCGCGTGGTAGTGTTCGACAATGACTGCGTACTGCTCGGCGAGCGACGGGTCGGGCCGGCGCTCGCCCGTTTCGAGCCAGTGCATGACCTGGCCGAGGAACCAGGGCCGACCGTAGGAGCCGCGCCCGATCATCACCCCGTCGGCGCCGCTCTGCTCGATCGCCTGCGCAACATCCTCGATCGCGCAGATATCGCCGTTTACGATGACCGGAATGTCCACCGCTTCCTTCACCTTGCGCACAAAGGCCCAGTCGGCGCTGCCCTTGTACATCTGGTTGCGGGTCCGGCCGTGAACGGTGATCATCTTAGCGCCGATATCCTGCGCAATGCGGGCGAGTTCGGGCGCGTTGAGGCTATCGTGGCACCAACCCATGCGCATCTTGACCGTCACCGGTACCGACACTGCCTTCACGGTCGCTTCGATCAGGCGCGTCGCGAGCGGAATGTCACGCATCAGCGCGGACCCGGCATCGCCGTTGACGACCTTGCGAACCGGACAGCCCATGTTGATGTCGATGATCGCGGCCCCGCGATCTTCCTGCAGTTTCGCCGCCTCGCCCATCTGCTCCGGCTCGCAACCGACGAGCTGCATCGACACCGGCTCTTCGGTGGGATGCCACATCGCCTTCTGGATCGACTGGCGCGTTTCGCGGATCGCCGCCGGGCTGGCGATCATTTCGGTGACGTTGAGCCCCGACCCGTAGCGCCGTACCATCGTCCTGAATGGCAGGTCCGACACACCCGTCATCGGCGCGAGCACGACCGGGAATCCGACGGTAACGGGACCGACGGCCAGCGGCTGCAGCTTGGGCGGCTTTGGGGTAGCGTTCATGAAAAGGGTGCTCTGCCTAAAAAACAGGCAGCACATAGTGGAACCGGCGCTGAAGGGCAAGGTCATCGGCCGACACGCTTGCCCGCTTGCCTGTGGCTGCAGGTGACTGGTAGAGGCGCGCTCGCATGACTGCGCCCCTTCCCCCATCAACCAGCGCCGGAGTCGCCGCGATCATCGTCGCGGCGGGCAAGGGCCTGCGTGCCGGTGGCGAGGTGCCCAAGCAGTTCGCCCGATGGCGCGGCGCGCCCTTGCTGCGCCATTCGGCCCAGGCAATGGCTAAGGCGGGCATTGCCCCGATCGTCGTCGCCATTCCCGCTGGCTGGGACGACGTTGCCGCGCAAGCCCTCTCCGGCCTCGATGAAATCGTACTCGTCCACGGTGGCGAGACCCGGCAGGAATCAGTGCGCCTCTCGCTCCAGGCCTTGGAGGAGCATCGCCCCACCAACGTCCTGATCCACGACGCGGCCCGGCCCGACTTGCCGGCGCGCGTGATCGAAGACCTTGTGACAGCCTTGGCTTCAAAGCCCGGGGCCATTCCCGTGTTGCCCGTAGTCGACAGCGTCGTGCGCGGCGACGAAGGCGTGCGGGTCAAGTCGGTCAGCCGCGACGGGCTCTACCGCGTGCAGACACCGCAGGCATTTCGCTTCGCGGAAATACTCGCCGCGTATCGCGCCTGGCAGGGCGTTGCCGATGCGGGTGACGATGCCGAAGTGGGACAGGCGGCAGGACTTGCCATCGGCCTCGTCCAAGGTGACCAGCGACTGCGCAAGGTCACCTTCGCCACCGACCTTGAGGAGATCAGCTTGCCCGAACGTCACCCGCGCACAGGGCTCGGCTTTGACGTCCACCGCCTGGCCGAGGGCGAGGAGCTCTGGCTTTGCGGGATCCGCGTACCGCACGACAAGGGCCTTGCAGGTCACAGCGATGCGGACGTTGCCATCCATGCGCTCGTCGACGCCATTCTCGGCGCGATCGGTGCCGGAGACATCGGCGACCATTTTCCGCCTTCGGACCCGCAGTGGAAGGGGGCATCATCCGACCGCTTCCTAGCCCACGCCGTCGCGCTTGCGCGCAAGGCGGGCTATCGCCCCGGCAATGTCGACGTGACGATCATTTGCGAAGCCCCGAAGATCGGCCCGCACAAGCCGGCGATGCGGGCCCGGCTTGCCAAAATCATGGGCGCGGACATCGATCAGGTAAGCGTCAAGGCAACCACGACCGAGCGGCTCGGCCTCACCGGTCGCGGCGAAGGGATCGCGGCGCAGGCCGTGGCCGTTATGGTCCCGCTGCAGGAGGAGTTTCCGGGATGAAGCAGGTGACTTCGAAATTCGTCGCGCTAGCGGCGCTGCTCGGCATGGCGTCTGCGCAGACCGCATTGGCGCAGGACTGCCTGACCCAACCCGAACTGACCGGCATGGTCACCTTCGCCCTGCCCGTCGTGATGGACGGCGCGATGAAAGCCTGTCGCCCTACCCTTTCACCGCAGGGCTATTTCGCGACGCAGGGACCCGCGCTGGTCCAGCGCTACGCGGCGCGCAAGCAGGAGGCATGGCCGGCGGCAAAGGCCGCGATCCTCAAGATCGGAGATTCCCGCGACGCCCGGATGAAAGACATGATCGGCAATCTTCCCGACAGCGCGCTGCAGCCTTTTGCGGAAGGCATGGTGGCGCAGATGGTGACCGAGGGGATCAAGCCCGACCAGTGCGTTGCCATCGAACGGGCCACCCGCCTGCTGTCCCCGCTGCCGCCGGAAAACACGGCCGAGCTACTGACCTTCATCGTCGGCCTCGCCGATCGTCCCAAGCCGGGCAAGAAGGCCACCCTCAATCTTTGCCCGCTGAATTGAGCCCGCCATGGAAACGCTGATTTTGTCCCAAATCGTCGATCTTGCACGCCGCGTGATCGAGGAAAATGCGGCGCGCGGTCGTACCGTTGCCCTGGCCGAAAGCTGCACCGGCGGTCTTGTTGCCGCGGCCCTGACGGAAATCGCGGGCAGCTCGGCGGTGCTCGATCGCAGCTTCGTCACGTATTCCAATGAATCCAAGAACGAGATGCTGGGCGTTTCAATGGACGTGATCGACACGTTCGGCGCGGTTTCGATCGCGGTCGCCTGGTCAATGGCGCAAGGCGCGCTCAAGCATTCGAGGGCGGATGTGGCGGTGGCGATCACTGGCGTCGCAGGACCTGGCGGGGGATCCGAGCAGAAGCCGGTCGGCACCGTCGTCTTCGCAAAGGCCGAACGCGGCGAGGACCCTGAGGCGGTAAATGCGGAACTCAAGTTCTTCGAGAACGCGACGACGCGCTCCGACGTCCGCCGTGAAGCTGCGATCTGCGCCCTTGAACTGCTGATGCCGCCGGCCGACTGAAACCCTGCCGAATGCGCGGCCCGGGACTTAGGCCGTTGGTGCAGGCAGGCCGTAGAGCTTTTCGGCGCGCGCTTCGAAGGCGTTGACCATCTTGCGGAAGGCGCGGTCGAGATACTGGCCGGCCAGCTTCTCGAAGATCGCATTGCGGAACGTGAAATCGACACAGAAGTCGATCACGCAGCCGCCCTTTCCGTCGGGCGCGAATGCCCACGAATTCGACAGGCTCTTCATCGGGCCGTCAAGGTATTCCACCTCGATCCGGTGCGGACGATCCTTCTTCACTCGCGAGGTGAACTTTTCGCGCAGCGCATTGAAGCCGACCAGCATGTCGGCCACCATTTCCTGCTCGCTGTCCGACTTCACCCGCGTTGCCACGACCCAGGGGAGGAATTCGCCGTAGCGCTTCACGTCGGCGACAAGGTCGAACATCTGCTCCGGCGACCACGGCATGGGGCGCTGCTCGGAAATGTGCGGCACGTCGACGCTCAGCCCTTCAGCGCAGCCTTGGCGAGCTGCGCTTCGCGCGCGGCGCGCATCTGCTTGAAATCGTCGCCGGCGTGGTAGCTCGACCGGGTCAGTGGGCTCGACGCCACCTGCAGGAACCCCTTGGCCCGCGCGATCGAGCCATAGGCATCGAACGCCTTGGGCGTGACGAACTCCATCACCTTGGCGTGCTTGGGTGTCGGCTGCAGGTATTGCCCCATGGTCAGGAAATCGATCTGCGCGCTGCGCATGTCGTCCATCACCTGATGCACCTCGAGCCGTTCTTCACCCAGCCCGAGCATGATGCCCGACTTGGTGAAGATCATCGGATTGTGGCGCTTCACTTCCTCCAGCAGGCGCAGCGACGCGTAGTAGCGCGCACCGGGCCGGATGGTGGGATAAAGACGCGGCACGGTCTCGAGGTTGTGGTTGTAGACATCGGGGCCCGCCTCGACGATCGCGGCAACGGCAGCGGCCATCTTGCCACGGAAATCGGGCGTCAGGATCTCGATGGTGGTGTTCGGCGTCTGCTCGCGCAGGGCCTTGATCACCTTCACGAACTGGCCAGCGCCACCGTCGGGAAGGTCGTCGCGGTCGACCGAGGTGATGACGATGTGCTCAAGCCCCATCTTGGCGGCAGCTTCGGCAACATGGCCCGGCTCGAACGGATCGACCGCGCGCGGCATGCCGGTCTTCACGTTGCAGAACGCGCAGGCTCGGGTGCAGACATCGCCCAGGATCATCACCGTGGCATGTTTCTTGGTCCAGCATTCGCCGATGTTCGGGCAAGCCGCTTCTTCGCACACCGTATTGAGCTTGAGATCGCGCATGAGCTGGCGCGTCTCGCCATAGCCCTTGCTGACGGGCGCTTTCACGCGGATCCAGTCCGGCTTGCGCTGGCGGACGGGGCGGCTTTCGATCTCTAGCTTGGTGACAGGTTCGGTCATGGGGCCCAGATAGGCTCATCGCAGCGCACTTGAAAGACTCAATCTAAGCCTGCAAGGGCACTGGTCATGGCAACCGAGAGATCCCCCGAGCTGGAGCAGCTCATCGCCGGCTACCGCCGTTTCCGTGAACATGGCTGGACGCCCCGGCTCGAACGCTGGCAGCAGCTGAAGGACGGGCAGGAGCCACAGGTGATGATCATCGCCTGCTCGGACAGCCGGGTCGATCCCGCGCAGATCTTCGATACCGATCCCGGCGAGATGTTCGTGGTCCGCAACGTGGCCGCAATGGTCCCGCCGTTCGAGACCAACCCCGGGCACCACGGCGTTTCGGCCGCGCTCGAATTCGCGGTCCAGGTGCTCAAGGTCAAGGAGATCGTGGTCATGGGCCACGGCATGTGCGGCGGTTGCAAGGCTGCCCTGACCCAGAGCCTGAAGGGCGCCGAGCTTGGCGAAGGCGGCTTCGTCGCCGACTGGATCGGGCTGCTCGATGAGGCGCGCGAGCCGGTCGTCCACGAGCATGGCACCGAAGGCCGCACGGCCGAGCGGGCGATGGAACAGGCCGCCGTCAAGGTCAGCCTCCAGAACCTGCGTACTTTCCCATGCGTGCGCTCCAAGGAGCGCAGCGGCGAACTCAAGCTGCGTGGCGCGTTCTTCGCGATTTCCGATGGCGTGCTGCACGTGCTTGACGAGGGCAACGGCACCTTCGAGCCGGTCGCCTGAGACACGTTCGGTTCGATCGGCAACGAAAAAAGGCGGCTCCACCGGAGCCGCCTTTTCCTTTTGGCGTATCGGCCTGACGGCTTACTTGCCGGCAGCCTTCTGGTCGACCCAGACGGTCCACAGCTTGGCCATCGGCGCGCGAATGCCGGTCACCTGGGCGAAACTCGCCTTCGCGTCGGCCCACTTCGCCTGGTCTGCCTGGGCGATGCCGAGACGGGTCAGCGCGCGATCCTTGTCGATCCCGCCCTTGGTAAGCGCGAGCTTGTAGAACTCTTCCGCCTTGGCCGCTTCGCCATACTGCAGGTAGGCATCGCCCGCCGCATTGGCGGTGACGCCGTTGGCAGCAGCCGCTGCATCCTTGGCAAGGCCGGGCAGCGAAGCCTTGTCGGCCGCGATGCGACCCTTGGCCTGCGTCATGGCGTCGCTGACGAAGGTGTCGGTCGACTTCAGCGCGCCGGCAGCGAGACCTTCCTGCGCCACCTTGATCACTTCGCCGGGGTTCCGGCGAGCGTCTGCAGCCTGGATGTAATCGACGTATTCCCGCTCGGTGTACTTCGGATCAGCCTTCAGCGCGCCCGAACGGTCCATCAGGCGGCCGAGGTCGAGGTTTTCCTGCGCAGTAAACTGGCTGGAATTGCGGACCAGCTGCGTGGCGCCAAGCCAGTTGAGCGACGTCGGGTAAGCCTGGGCGAGCATGATGGCCCATTCGCCCGTTTCGGCGTTCAGCTTGCCATTGTAGGCGATGCGATTGGCACGGCTGTACCACGCCTCGGGCGCAACGCCGCCAGCGGCCTTGCGCGCCGCGATCGCCTGCTTCAGCGCATCGAGACCCGCCTTGGGGTTGCCGGTCTGGGCATAGCTTTCAGCCAGCATTTCCGCCGCCACGTCATCGGTGTAATTCGCCGCGACGACCGGCTGCAGCGCCTTGATCGCGCCGGCGTAATCCTTGGCTTCATAAGCCTTGGCGCCGATGAAGAACTGTACAAGGCTCACCTTGTCGGCCGGCAGCTGGCCGGAATCGAGCATGTTCTGAAGGCCTGTGCGCACCAGCGCGCCGTCGCCGACCCAGTTGCCGACCGACTGCTGCCACTGGCCGAAGATGATCTGGTCGGCGGGCGTCTTGACGTTGGGCTGGATCGCCGCGAGCTGCGGTACCAGCGCCTGGCCCGCGGTCTTCTGTGCGTCGCCAGTCTGGCCCTGCGCGGCGGTGAACGCCGGTTGGAACGCCTGAGCGGCCTTCACGAATTCGGGCGAATTGCTGACCTTGCCGCCCTTGGCTTCCTTTTCCTTGGCGCTCGCCACCGCCGGAACGAACCCGCCGGCTGCAACGCCCGTGGCGATCGCCAGTCCGAGCGCGGCGCGCGCAGCTGCCGACTTGCCGAATTTGCCGAAAGAACCCCGCATCTTCATGATCTCCTGTTCGACCCGGACCCGGTCTTGCCCGATCGCCCGTTGCCGGGCCGGTACCTCTCCATGGTCGCCTTTGCGCTAGTGGCGCGGAATTGCGCCGTTGGCAACGCCCACAACCATTGGATCATGCGCCGTGAACGCGCTTTGAACAGCAACTTGTCCTGCCATTCAGGCAACTTGTCGCATGTGTGGAAAACTGGCCATTCTTGACCGCGATAGAGCCGCCCTTGCTGGCTTTGCCGCGGCATATGTCCTAGGGCGTAAGCCTTCCCATAAATCATAAGCCAAAACGCGGAAACCTGCACGTGAGCGACGACACCCAGATGATCGATCCGGCTGCCCCCGGCGGCGAAGGCGAATTCCAGCGGATCGACATCGTCGACGAAATGAAGACCAGCTACCTCGATTACGCGATGAGCGTGATCGTGTCCCGCGCGCTGCCCGACGTGCGCGACGGGTTGAAGCCGGTTCACCGTCGCATTCTGTTCGCCAGCCAGGAAGGCGGCTTCGTCGCCGGGCGGCCCTATCGCAAGAGCGCCAAGATCGTCGGCGACGTGATGGGCAACTATCACCCGCACGGCGACAGCGCGATCTACGATGCGCTGGCGCGCATGACCCAGGACTGGTCGATGCGCGTGCCGCTGATCGATGGGCAGGGCAACTTCGGCTCGATGGACCCCGATCCGCCGGCCTCGATGCGCTACACCGAAGCGCGCCTTGCCCGCGTGGCCAACTTCCTGCTTGACGATCTCGACAAGGACACGGTCGATTTCGCCGACAACTACGACGGGTCGCGGCAGGAGCCGACCGTCCTTCCCGCGCGTTTCCCCAATCTGCTGGTCAACGGCGCTGGCGGCATAGCGGTGGGCATGGCCACCAACATCCCGCCGCACAACCTTGGCGAGGTGGTCAACGGCTGCCTGGCCTACATGGACAACCCGCTGATCACGATCGACGAGCTGATCGAGATCATCCCGGGACCGGACTTCCCCACCGCCCCGATGATCCTCGGCACCGCCGGCGCTCGCAAGGCCTACCACGAAGGCCGCGGCTCGATCATCATGCGCGCCCAGCACAAGATCGAGGAAGGCCGCGGCGACCGCCGCTCGATCGTGCTGACGTCGATCCCCTATCAGGTCGGCAAGAACAGCCTGGTCGAAAAGATCGCCGAGGCCGCCAAGGACAAGCGGATCGAGGGCATCTCGGACATTCGCGACGAATCCAACCGCGAAGGCGTGCGCGTGGTTATCGACCTCAAGCGCGATGCCACGCCGGAAGTCGTGCTCAACCAGCTCTGGCGCAACACGCCGGCGCAGTCGAACTTCCCGGCCAACATGCTCGCCATCCGTGGCGGTCGTCCAGAAACGCTGAGCCTCAAGGAAATCATCGAGGCCTTCGTCCGCTTCCGCGAAGAAGTGATCACCCGTCGCACCAAGTTCGAGCTGAACAAGGCGCGTGATCGCGCGCATATCCTGCTCGGCCTTGTCGTCGCGGTCACCAACCTCGACGAAGTGGTCAAGATCATCCGCGGTTCGGCCAATCCGGCGATCGCGCGTGAAACGCTGCTTGCCCGCGAATGGCCGGTGGGTGAGATCGCGCCCTACCTGCGTCTGGTCGAGGCGATCGAGAACGATGCCGACGACGGGTCGGGCAAGCCTTACAAGCTGTCGGAAATCCAGGTCCGCGCCATTCTCGACCTGCGCCTCCATCGCCTCACCGCGCTTGGCCGCGACGAAATCGGCGACGAGCTGAGCATTCTGGCCAAGGCGATCGAGGAATACCTCGCCATCCTGGCCGACCGGGTAAAGCTCTACGCGGTGATGCGGGAAGAACTGGTCGCGGTGCGTGACCAGTTCGCCACGCCGCGCCTTTCGCAGATCGCTCCGGCTGCCGATGGCATCGATGACGAGGACCTGATCGAGCGCGAGGACATGGTCGTGACGATCACCCTCGACGGCTACATCAAGCGCACGCCGCTTTCGACGTTCCGGGCCCAGGCGCGCGGCGGCAAGGGTCGCAGCGGCATGGCGACCAAGGACGAGGACGCCATCGCCACGATGTTCGTCGCTTCGACCCACACGCCGGTGCTGTTCTTCTCGACCGCGGGCAAGGTCTACCGCCTCAAGGTCTGGCGCCTTCCCGAAGGCGGGCCCGCCACGCGCGGCCGCCCGGTGGTCAACATGCTGCCCGCACTGGACAAGGACGAGACGATTGCCGCCGTCCTTCCCCTGCCCGAGGACGAAGGCGAATGGGGCAAGCTCCACGTCATGTTCGCCACCGCCAAGGGCAACGTGCGCCGCAACGCCATGGACCTGTTCGCCAACATCCCCAGCAACGGCAAGTTCGCGATGCGCTTCGAGGAAGATAGCGAGGACCGCCTGATTGGCGTGGCGCTGCTGTCCGAAGGCGACGACGTGCTGCTGGCGAGCCGCCAGGGCAAGGCCATCCGCTTCCCCGCCGACGACGTGCGCGAATTCCAGAGCCGCACCTCGACCGGCGTTCGCGGCATGACGCTGAAGGATGGCGACGAGGTGATCTCGCTTTCGATCCTCCATCGCGTTGGCGTGAAGGACCAGGACGAGCGCGACGAGTATCTGCGCTTCGCGCCGTGGAAGCCTGAAAAGGATGGCGAAATGGCCGATCAGGAGCGCTATGCCTTCCTGATGGAGCGCGAGCAGTTCATTCTGACGGTCTGCGCCAACGGCTATGGCAAGCTCTCCTCGGCATACGAGTATCGCCGCACCGGGCGTGGTGGCCAGGGCATCACCAATATCGACAATATCGCCCGCAACGGGCCAGTCGTGGCTAGCTTCCCGGCCGCGCAGGCCGATCAGCTCATGCTGGTGACGGATCAGGCCAAGCTCATTCGCCTCCCGCTCGAATCGCTGCGCGTGATCGGGCGCGGTTCGGCCGGTGTCCGCCTGTTCAACGTCTCGGGCGAGGAACATGTGGTAAGCGCCGTCCGTCTTGCCGATGATGGCGGCGAAGACGTGCCGGGCGAACAGGAAGCAGGCGAGCAGTCGGAATGAGTGAAACACCGCAGGTTGCCTACAAGGTGCTGACCGCACCGCAGATGGCGCAGCTTGAAGCGGACGCGGTGTTCAAGGGCGCGCCGGTCGATCTGGCGGATGGCTACATCCACCTGTCGACCGAGGCGCAGCTTGCCGAAACGGTCGACAAGCATTTTGCCGGGCAGGATGACTTGCACCTCGCCACCGTGGATCTCGCAGTGTTGGGCGATGCGGTGAAATGGGAACCGTCGCGCGGCGGGCAGTTGTTCCCGCACATCTATGCAGATCTGCCGCTCAGCGCCGTGCTCGCCTACGGTCCGCTGCGCCGCGACGAACAGGGCGCGATCGTGCTCCCCGTCGCGAGCTAATCTATTCGGCCCGGAATTCGCCCCTCGTCTTCAGCGCGCCGATGACGCCGGTGCAGATCAACAGCTGCCCGAAATAGTAGAGCGGCCAGACCAGCAGGTGGGGAATGGCACTCTGCGCGAGCGGCCCCATCCGCGCGAAGATGAGCAGGTCTGAAGCCACGAACATCATCGCGCCGATCCCGACGCGGTAGCGCGGAAAGTCGCTCAACCACGCGGCAGCCCCCATCCCGCCAAGGCCGAGCGCATAGAGCGCCACTTGCGGTTGGCCGGAGAGCCCGAAGGCAATCAGCGGCACGCCGATCAACGTCGCAACGCCAAGAGCCTTCTGGCTGACGCTGGGCGTCGGTCGGCGATGCCCGAGATAGAGCGCAATGGCTGCTAGATGGCCCAGCAGAAACGCCACTGCACCCAACGTGAAATCGATCTCCAGCATCATGTCGCCTATCGCGCAGAGGGCCATGACCAGCGCGATGCGGTGCGCATCGCGCGCAGGATGGTGCGACCAGGCGTAGAGCGCCAGCAACGCGACGCCGCCGCCCTTCCATGCGATCTCGTAGATGCCAGGCACCATCGTATGGTCGGCCAGCCAGTAGCTGAGACCGAACACCAGGCTGAGTGCCAGCCATGGCCGGCGCTGGGCAAGTGTTCCCTGCGGCATCCAACCCCCTTCCCCTTCGTCCCGGCCACCTTGGGGTTGTGGCTCCCGCGATGCAATGCCAATGCGCGTGGCATGGAGTATCAGGTTCACATCATCGGCGGCGGCATGGCCGGCAGCGAGGCTGCCTGGCAACTGGCGCGCCGCGGCATTCGCGTCCGCCTGTCCGAAATGCGCGGTGGCGGAGACACGACCCCAGCCCACCAGAGCGATGGGCTTGCCGAACTGGTCTGCTCGAACTCGTTCCGCTCGGACGATCACGAAAAGAACGCGGTCGGCCTGCTGCATGAAGAGATGCGTCGCTGCGACAGCCTGCTCATGGCCGCCGCCGAAAAGGCGCGCGTTCCCGCAGGATCGGCACTCGCCGTCGATCGCGACGTCTTTTCCGCTGCGGTGGAAGAGGCGCTGCGATCGCTGCCCACGCTGGAAATCGTGCGCGAACGTGTCGATGTCCTGCCGCAAGACGGGCTCGCCATCGTTGCCACCGGCCCGCTGACCGCCCCTGCCCTCGCCGGCTCGATCGGTGCGGCAACCGGCGCGGACTCGCTCGCATTCTTCGATGCCATCGCCCCGATCGTCTATCGCGACAGCATCGACATGAAAGTCGCCTGGATGGCCTCGCGCTGGGACAAGGGCGCCGAAGCCTCCCTCGCGCTGGGCGGCGACGGGCGCGACTACATCAACTGCCCGATGACGAAAGAGCAGTACTTCGCGTTCTGGGAAGAATTGCAGGCCGGCGAGAAGACCGAATTCCGGGAATGGGAAGCGAACACGCCGTACTTCGACGGCTGCATGCCGATCGAGGTGATGGCTGCGCGCGGGCCAGAAACCCTGCGCTTCGGCCCGATGAAACCGGTCGGCCTCGACAACCCGCACTGGGCCACGGCCGAACACCCCAATGGGCGCTGGCCCTATGCCGTCGTGCAGCTGCGCCAGGACAACAAGCTCGGCACGCTGTGGAACATGGTCGGCTTCCAGACCAAGCTGAAATATGCGGAGCAAGTGCGGATCTTCCGCACGATCCCGGGCCTTGAAAACGCCGAGTTCGCGCGGCTTGGCGGCCTGCACCGCAACACCTTCCTCAATTCGCCCACCTTGCTCGACCGGCAACTGCGGCTGAAATCAGCGCCGCACATCCGCTTTGCCGGCCAGATCACCGGCTGCGAAGGCTATGTGGAAAGCGCTTCAGTGGGATTGCTCGCGGGCTTGATGGCGGCAGCAGAATTAGCGGGGCGAAACTGGACCCCGCCGCCGCGCACTAGCGCGCTGGGCGCCCTGCTTTCGCACATCACCGGCGATGCCGAGGCTGAGAGCTTTCAGCCGATGAACGTCAACTTCGGGTTGTTCCCGCCGCTTGCCGACGTGAAGAAGAAGCAGCGCAAGGAAGCCTACACCGAACGCGCCAAAGCGGACCTGCGCGACTGGTTACCGACGCTCGCCTGACCCCCCTGACGCCAAAGCTGCTCAGCTGCACTTGCACGCCGGTTTCTTGGGCGCGACTTTCGTCGTGGCGTATTCAGCCCTGTCCAGCGCTCCGTTACCATCGGCATCGGCCTTCTTGAACTTGTTCGACGTCGCCACGGCCCACTCCTCGAAGGTCAGCAGGTTATTGCCATCGAGGTCCAGCTTCCGGAAATCCTTGACCCTCGGCGCGAGCATCTCGTTCCGGGTGATCCGCCCGTCGCGATCCTTGTCGAGCCGGTCGAACCGCCGTTGCTCGCGCGTCTGCTCGGACACGTGCGGCAATGCAGGCCCCACCGCGTCACCTGCGTCCGCGTCTGGCAGGTCATCCTCGACCGCCTGCGCGCTCGCGGCGGTAGCAAGCTTAGCCACCGGCGTTGCGCGTTCGGTTGCGGCCCGGCCTTGCCACCAGAACGTGCCCGATGCGACCAAGGCCAGCGCTGCGAATGCTCCGATAAGGATGCGGTTCATCGCCGAACTCCCAGCTGGCGCGACTCGGGAAGCTTAGCTGCGCGGCTGGTCCCGCAAAGGTAGAGATCGCTCCATTTTAGCGGCCGAACAGTCCCACCCGCAGCAGCCTGCCGAAGCGGAGCATCGGGCGGGTGTCGTCCGCTGCAAGCGCTGCCGCGCGCAGCACAGCCAGCGGCCGCATGGAGCGCGGCAGGCGCGGCGTAGCGTTCGCCGCCGCCTTCCGGTCGAGCCATTCACCCCCAGCTTGGGCCACGGCGGCAAGCACCGCCCCGTCCCGCGCCCCGCCAAGCCGCGCGATGGCGGCCAAGGCGCCGATCCGCGCCGCGCGCAGGGCAACGCCGCCATCCGAGCCGACGTTGCGCGCCTCCCAGCCATCGACGATCGCGCCCAGCGCGGCACGTTCGGCATCCCACGGCGCGAGCACGGCCAGAAGCGGTTCGCCCTGCGGCCAGCGCGAAACCGGCTCGCCCATCCGATCGCGCCACCAAGCGAGCCGCAACTGCACCATGATCGGATCGCGCCCTTCGCGCGCCGCATCGGCCAGCCTATGATCGAACGCCAGAAAACCGATCCACAGCGCGCGCAAGCCCGCGGGGGCATAGGCGACGGCAAGTCGCTCGACCGGATCGAGCTGCACGTCATCGAGAGCTTTGTCTTGGTTTTCAATCGCCTGCATGTGCGACATCGGGACCTTATGAATACGGTATGACGGTAACGGCAAATTAACGCCGTCGGTTGCATTACCACTAACTAACGGACGCAATCGGTTAGGGGACTTTGAACCCACCGTACCGTCTGTCGGGCAGGCAGGGCAACGGAACATGTTGGGCAAAATCGGCTTGATGGTTCGCTCTCGCGCGGCGCTTGGGCGCGCTGTTGTGAAGGGTTCTCCTGATCGCGTTGGCTTCCTGCGTCGCCTGGCCGAATGCCGTTCGGGCAACGCCATCGTTCTGGGCGCCATGGCCGCGCCAGTGCTGGTATCGGCGGCGGGCTTCGCCATCGACACGTCGCAATGGTTCCTGTGGAAGCGCGAGATGCAATACGCGGCGGACCAGGCAGCGATCAGCGCCGCGTGGTCGCTGGCCAAGGGCATCAGCAAGACGGCCTATACCACGCACGCCCAGCAGGAATTCACCTCGAACCTTGCGATCACAGCGGATTTCGCGACGACGCCGACCGTCGATCTGGTCAATTACAACAACGGCACCTCGAACGCGGTCCGCGTGACAGCTTCGGCCACGCGCAAGCTGCCGTTCTATGGGTTCGTCAGCGGGCAGTCCGCCACCGTTTCGGTTTCGGCGCAGGCAAGCTTCGCCAAGGGCGCGACCTACACCAGCTGCATCATCGCCACCAATGCGACGGCCGACGGCGCCATCACCATCGGTGGCAGCGCGGTGCTGAAGTCGGGCTGCGGTCTTGCTGCGCTGTCCAACTCGACCAACTCGATCCGAGTGTCGGGCAACCCCACCATCGACGTCAACTATCTGATGAGCGCGGGCGGTATCGACGACTGGTTCAACACGAATACCGACGACGTGGTGAAGGAATACATGACCACGTTGTCAGACCCGTTCGCGAGCCTGACGCCACCGACCAACCCGACGAAAGGGACGACCTATTCGTGCGTGAAATCGGGCAATACCACCGTCGCCACGCTCAATCCCGGCACCTATTCGACCATCACCACATCCTGCAACACGGTGCTTAACCCCGGGATCTACGTGATCGACGGCGGCGGCGTAACCATTCGCGCTCAAGATGCCGTGACAGCCAACGGCGTGATGTTCGTGCTGAAGAACGGCGCATACTTCAAGCTGAACGGCGGCTCGTCGATCAACCTCTCGGCGATGACGCAATCGCAGCTGCTGGCAGCCGGGCTTACCTCGGCCCAGGCTACCTCGCTCGAAGGCATGCTGATCTTCGAGGACCGCAACAGCACGGGCAACGTCTCGACGCTCAACGGCAACTCGGATTCGATCATCAACGGCACGGTCTACTTTCCGAAGTCGACGCTCAGCTTCGGTGGCACCGCCCGCGTCACGAGCCGCTGCTTGCAGATCACCGCCAACATGATCTCGATCCAGGGCAATGTGAACATGACCAGCTTCTGCCCCACCGGCATGCAGACCTCGACCCAGGTCGGCACCGATGCGCCGAGCGTCATCCTCGTCTCATGATGATGCGGCTGCACCGCACGCTGGGACACCTGACCCGGTCGGGCGATGGCTCGGTCGTGATCGAGTTCGCTTTCCTCGCGCCGCTGCTGGCTCTGCTCGGGCTGGGCACCGTGGACCTGACACGGATGGTCGCGCGGCGCACCGCGCTGCAGGCTGCGCTGAGCGAAAGCACCCAGATCGTCCTGGCCGCAACGCCCGACAACGATGCCAAGATCACCGCGCTCAAAAGCGTGCTTTCGACGACGACCGGGGTGTCGACAGCTAACATCGCGATTTCCACCGTGTACCGCTGCGGGGTCGATACGACGTTCGTCTCGCTGCCGGGATACTGCTCGGTGACCGGCGAGATCGGCAAATACCTGCAGATCAGCATCACCGACACCTTCACCCCCATGTGGACCCAGTTCGGCGTCGGCGCCCCGATCACGTCGTCGATGCAGCGCACCATCCAGCTGTCATGAAGCGCACTGCTCGCCCCCTTGCAGCGAAATCGACAGGGCTGCGTGCCGCGACCGAAGGTTCGGCAACGATCGAGTTCGCGCTGATCGGACCGATCTTCATCCTGATGATGATGGCCGTGTTCCAGTTCTCGGTCGTCATGCAATCGTACAACGCGCTCGGCAGCGCTGCGGCGGACGTACAGCGCCAGGTCGTCACCCAATCGCAGGCAGGTAACGTCCTGACATCTTCACAGATGCGCGACATTGCCATCGCCCGTGCCTCTTCGGCACCCTACTTTCTCAACAGCGCATCGCTTACCGTAACAGCAGCGCTTGCCAGCCCACAAAGAATCACGGGTGCTAGCGAATATACGCTCACGATGAGCTACGACGCACCGATCTTCGTGTGGATCACGCCGTTGAGCTTTACCACGACCTATACAAGGTCGATTTTCGTAAAGGCCTGAACATCTCCCCGATTACGGAGATTATTCTCCTTTCTTCGGGGCAATACGTATTCTATTCGGAGAAGTTGTTAACCGTGTTCATTTGCCAAATCATGCGGCGTTCAGCGTTATTGGGATGATCGTGACTTCGCGCCTCATCCTCTACTGCTGGCGGTTCCTGACCGCAGTAGTGCCTCACGCGCCCATGCGTGACACGGGCGGAGGCGGCTTCCTGACGCGCCTGGCACGAAACACGGCGGGCAACACCGCGATGATTATCGCCGGCGCTATGATCCCGATGATGGCAATGGTCGGTGGCGGCGTGGATGCCGGGCGACTCTATCTCGTCCAGTCGCGGTTGCAGCAGGCGTGCGATGCGGGCATCCTGGCTGCGCGCAAGCAGATGGGCGCAATGTCCAACTTCAATGCCGCGACTGACACCAAGACGGTAGCCGATCGCGGCACGAGGATGTTCAACGTCAACTTCAGCGGCGGGATGTACGGTTCCACGGGTCGTGGTTTCACCATGACGATCCAGGACGATCAGTCGATTGCGGGGGTCGCCACCACGACCGTGCCGATGACCCTGATGCAGATCTTCGGCGCGCAGCCAATCACCATGACGGCAAACTGCACCGCGCAGCTCAACGCGCCGAACACCGATATCATGATGGCGCTCGACGTCACCGGGTCGATGAACGAGATCAACCAGGGCGACAGCAGCCCGAAGATCGCAATCCTCAAGACCGTGGTGAAGAACTTCTACACTGCGATGGAAAGCTACAAGCAGCCGGGCAGCCGGATGCGCTACGGCTTCGTCCCCTACTCCACCAACGTGAACGTCGGCGCTCTGCTGGCCGACGACTGGGTGGTGAAAAGCTGGACCTATCCCTCGCGAACGCTGGTCGGGTCCGGCAACACGAACGGAACCTATACCTACAACACGTCCGCGGACCTCGTCTCGGGCACGGGCTATCCCAGCACCTACACCTTCAACGCCAGCTACAACAACCAGACCCACACCTACTTCTGCGCGCAGCCCGCCAATACGCTGACCAGCAAGACCAACACTATCTCGTCCACGTCGACCGCTGTGACCGGACCGCCGGCCGGCACACGCACCGTCACGACTTATCAGGTGGTCTACAACGGCGCGACCTATGACACTGCCACGCGCAGCGGCACCACCTGCACTTCCACCAAGACGACCTACACCAACTACACGCTGCAATATCAGACCATTACCGAGCCCAAGCTCGGCAACGGCAGCCAGTGGTGGTACAAGGATGTGACCAAGGACGTCAGCGGATGGCGCACGGGCTCGAACGGATGCATCGAGGAACGCGGAACATACGAAATCACCGACTACAACAATGTCGACCTGACCAAGGCCCTCGATCTCGACATCGACACCGTGCCGACTGCTGGCGCGCCCGCAACGCAATGGCGCCCGCAGTACCCGGCGGTGGTCTACGATCGCGCCTGGCTGTGGAACGGCACGGGAAGCTGGTCGACCGCCGACGTAACGACGCAGACCGAGTACGTCTCGCCCTACTATGGCGGGTTTGCCGATTGTCCCGCCCCGGCCAAGAAGCTCCAGACCTGGACCAGCTCCGACCTGTCGACCTACATCGACGGCTTGCAGGCGGGCGGCAGCACCTATCACGACATCGGGATGATCTGGGCCGGGCGCCTGCTTTCGCCGACTGGTCTGTTTGCCAGCGAGAATGCGAACGTTTCGCCAACCCGACCAACGAGCCGCCACCTCATCTTTCTTACGGATGGCCAGACCTCGTCCTACGACCTTAGCTATGGCGCCTATGGCGTTGAACCGCTGGCCAAGCGGCGCTGGAGCCCGACATCGACGCTGACGCTCACCCAGACGGTCGAAAAGCGCTTTTCGTTCGCCTGCCAGCAAGTGAAGAACAAGAACGTCACCGTGTGGTTCATCGCATTCGGCACCGATCTCAACCCGATCATGACTGAATGCGCTGGCACCGGGCACTACTTCTCCGCAGCCAACGCCACTGAACTGAGCGCCGCGTTCGAAACGATCGCACGCTCGATCGGCGAACTGAGGTTGTCGCAATGACCGGCCTGGGCCATTGCTTGCCGCGCCTTGCCCGGCAGAACGACGGTGCAACTGCCGCAGAGTTCGGGCTCGTCCTGCCGGTGCTCGTCACCGTGCTGATGGGCTTGTTCGACATGGGCTACAACATGTGGGCGCTCAACATCCTGCAGGGCGCGGTGCAGCAGGCGGCGCGCAATTCCACGCTGGAGAGCGCCGCAACGCAAACTTCGACGATCGACGGCAAGGTCACCACCCGCGTGCAGCAACTGGTGCCTTCGGCCCAGCTCACGTTTACGCGCAAGTCCTACACCAACTTTTCCAACGTCAACACGCCGGAGGATTTCACCGATACCAATAGCAACGGGGTGTGCGACAACGGCGAACCGTTCGAGGATGCGAACTCCAACGGGATCTGGGATGCCGATCGCGGCGTCAATGGCGTCGGCGGTGCGCGCGATGCGGTGCTCTACACCGTGACGATGACGTACCCGCGCATCTTCCCGATGGCCAAGCTGGTCGGGCTGTCGTCCACTGTTTCGGCCACGGCCAAGACGGTGCTGCGCAACCAGCCTTACAAGCTGCAGGAAGGATCGACGACGATCGGATCGTGCAAGTGAACGCGTACCTGCTCCGCCGCCTGCTGAAGGCCCGGTCAGGCACGGCCGCGACCGAGATGGCGCTTGCCCTGCCCTTCCTGCTGACGATCGGCATGTGGGGGACAGAGCTTGCCAATCAGATGGTCACGCGCATGCGACTTTCGCAGCTGGCGATGCAGATCGCCGACAATGCCTCGCGCATTGGCGACCAGTCGATGCTGTCAAACCGCAAGATCTATGAATCCGACGTCGACGATCTGCTCGCCGGCGCCAAGGTCCAGGCAAGCACGCTCGATCTCTATACCAACGGCCGCGTCATCGTCAGCAGTCTCGAAGTCGTGCCTGGCACCACCAGCACGCAGTATATCCACTGGCAGCGCTGCCGCGGGCTCAAGAAGGTGACGAGCGCCTATGGCGGCGAAGGTACCGGCAAGGATGGATCGCTGGTCGGCATGGGCCCATCGGGTGAAGAGGCCAAGGCCAGCTCAGGCGATGCGGTCATGTTCGTTGAACTGACGTACGATTATCAGCCGCTGATCTCGAACCTGTTCACCGGTGGCTCGCAGTCGAGCACGATCAAGGTACAAGCGGCTTTCAACGTGCGCGATGATCGAGACCTGACGCAGATCTACCAGCGCGATACGTCAAAGCCCGATCCGGTGGCGAGCTGCAGCAGCTACACGACCTGACCGGTAAAAGGGCGGCCCCTTCCCCCGTAGGGGGAAAGAGGCCATCCATTTCTCAGCGATAGCAGACCTTGCGCACGGCGGCGGCGATCTTGCCGGCGTCGATCAGCGCCGCCTTTTCAAGGTTGGCGGCATAGGGCAGCGGCACATCCTCATCGCACACGCGCAGCACCGGCGCGTCGAGATGGTCGAACCCTTCTTCCATCGCTATGGCGATGATCTCCGAAGCGATCGAGCAGACCGGGAAGCCCTCTTCGGCCACAACCATGCGGTTGGTGCGCGAAAGACTTTCCAGCACGGTCGCTTTGTCGAGCGGGCGCAGCGTGCGCAGGTCGATGACTTCGGCATCGATCCCTTCGCCCGCCAGCGTTTCTGCCGCTTCCAGCGCAAAGCCTACGCCGATCGAGTAAGTGACGATCGTCACGTCCTTGCCGGGGCGGACGATGCGCGCCTTGCCGATCGGCAGGACGAATTCGTCTAGCTGCGGCACATCGAAGCTGCGGCCATAGACCAGCTCGTTTTCTAGGAACACGACCGGATCGTCGCTCTGGATCGCCGCGCGCAGCAGGCCCTTCGCATCGGCCGCGTCATAAGGTGCGATTACGACCAGGCCCGGAACGCTGGCGTACCAGGGACCATAGTTCTGCGAATGCTGCGCGCCCACGCGCGCTGCTGCACCGTTGGGTCCGCGGAACACGATCGGGCAGCGCATCTGCCCGCCCGACATGTAGTTGGTCTTGGCGGCCGAGTTGATGATGTGGTCGATCGCCTGCATCGCGAAGTTGAAGGTCATGAATTCGACCACCGGCTTCAGCCCGCCCATCGCCGCGCCCGCGCCGATGCCGGCAAAGCCGTATTCGGTGATCGGCGTGTCGATCACGCGCTTGGGGCCGAACTCGTCGAGCAGGCCTTGCGTCACCTTGTAGGCGCCCTGGTACTCGGCCACTTCCTCGCCCATCACGAAGACACGGTCGTCGGCGCGCATTTCCTCGGCCATCGCATCGCGCAGCGCCTCGCGCACCGTCGTCGAAACCATCGGCGTACCGGCCGGGATCTCGGGATCGGCCGCGGGCTTGGCCGTACCAGCCGGCGCGATCGCGGCGGCAGCCTTGGCCTTCGCATCGGTGCCGACCGGGCCATCGCTTTCCTCGGCCTTCTGCTCGACGGCCGGCTGCGCGGCAGCAGGCGCCGCTTCGGTCGGCGCCGCAGCTGGCGCAGAAACCGCAGCGTCCTCGCCCTCGCCCGCGATCTTCGCGATCACGGTGCCGACCTTCACGCCTTCGGTTCCTTCGGCAACGACCAGCTCGGTAACCGTGCCTTCGTCGACGGCTTCGAATTCCATCGTCGCCTTGTCGGTCTCGATCTCGGCCAGGATATCGCCGGACTTCACTTCGTCGCCCGGCTTCACCAGCCATTTGGCGAGCGTGCCCTCCTCCATCGTCGGGGAGAGCGCGGGCATCTTCAGTTCGATCGCCATGTCAGTACTTCTCCACCAGGACGTCGGTATAAAGTTCGTCCACTGCCGGCTCGGGCGAGCTTTCGGCGAAGTCGGCGGCTTCGGCCACCTGCTGGCGAATCTTCTTGTCGATGTCCTTGATGCGGTCTTCGGTCACGCCGCGCTTCAGCAGTTCCTGCTTGGCGGCTTCGATCGGATCGTGCTTCTCGCGCATTTCCTGCACTTCTTCGCGGCTGCGATACTTCGCAGGGTCCGACATCGAGTGGCCGCGATAGCGATAGGTGTTGAGCTCCATCAGCACCGGGCCGTTGCCGGCGCGCACGAACTCCAGCGCCACTTCGGCAGCCTGGCGTACTTCGAGCACGTCCATGCCGTTTACGTCCATGCCGGGAATGCGGAAGGCCGTGCCACGACGGTAGAAGTGGGTCTCGGCCGAACCGCGCTTCACCGCAGTGCCCATGGCATACCCGTTGTTTTCGACCACGAAGATGATCGGCAGCTTCCACAGCGCCGCCATGTTGAAGGTTTCGTAGACCTGGCCCTGGTTGGCTGCGCCGTCGCCGAAGTAGGCCATGCAAACGCCACCGTCCTCACGGTACTTGTGCGCAAAGGCGAGGCCGGCGCCCAGTGGCACCTGCGCGCCAACGATGCCGTGGCCGCCGTAGAACTTGTGCTCGGTGCTGAACATGTGCATCGAACCGCCCTTGCCGCGGCTGATGCCGGCGCCTCGGCCGGTCAGCTCGGCCATGATCACCTTGGGATCGATGCCATAGGCCAGCATGTGGCCATGGTCGCGGTAGCCGGTGATCACGCTGTCGTGACCTTCCTTCAGCGCCGATTGCAGGCCCACGGCAACCGCTTCCTGCCCGATGTACAGGTGGCAGAACCCGCCGATCAGGCCGAGGCCGTAAAGCTGCCCCGCCTTTTCCTCGAATCGGCGAATCAGCACCATCTGCTCGTAGAAGCGCAGCAGCTCGTCGTCGCTCGCTTCGTACTGCTTGTTGTTGGCGTGCGATTGCTGCAGCGAGCGCAGCGCGAACGCGGCCTCGTCCTCGGCGGCGATCGCGTCGCTCGATTGGACCGCCGGTGTCTTCGCTGCGGCGGGCTTCGTGGTTCGGGGGGCACGCGGCCTGGCGGGTTTGGCCAAGTCTTCGGTTTCCTTTTCTTTGGCAGCCTCGCTTCGCACGGAATGCGAATGTCCTCGTTCCTATGGCCCGGACACGAGGATTCCGCAACGTCGCCGCAGGAAGCCGGCAGACGCGCGGATACCTATTCAAATCACAAGGCGACAATAAGCGTTATCGGCGACTTATTAGATGTGGCGCAAATGCGCTCCGCCCAGCCCGACAACGCATGGTTTCGGCGGGCGTTCGGAGCCTAGCGCTGGTCTGGTCAGGGGAAATGGCGCACCCGGAACGATTCGAACGTCCGACCCTCAGATTCGTAGTCTGATGCTCTATCCAGCTGAGCTACGGGTGCATAACCATGTCACGCTGCGCCGGCCGAAGACCGCCTGCAGCATCCCAAAAACACCTACCGAAGGAAGGTGGCGCACCCGGAACGATTCGAACGTCCGACCCTCAGATTCGTAGTCTGATGCTCTATCCAGCTGAGCTACGGGTGCTTGGGAGACGCGCCTTTAAGAGGCTGATTCCGCCTTGGCAAGTCATTTCAGCAGGGGAATTATCACCCTTGCCAACGGAACGTCCAGCGGAGGCATCGCGGCCGACGATCGCGCGGCAATATCCAGCGTGGCCGCATCCCACCAGGCAATCTCGGCCCCTGCGGCGGTATCGTCCTGCGGCACCTCCGGCGCGCCCTGCCATTGCGTGCAACGAAAAAGCAGCAGCACCAGCGGGCGGCCCTTGTCCGTGCTGCCGCTTGCGAATGTCACTGCGTGAAGGTCCCCCGCTCCAACGCCGATGCCAAGCTCCTCGTGCAGTTCGCGCAAAAGTGCAGCCTCAGGCGTCTCGCCTGCCTCCACCTTGCCGCCGGGGAACTCCCACAGCCCGCCGTGCTGCTTGTCGCTGCGTCTGCGCTGCACCAGCACGCGGCCATCGGCACAAATCAGCGCTGCTGCGACGACAAGCAAGGGCGCTTCGGCCAGGCGTTCCCCCGCGTGGCGCGGGCCCGGGCAAGGATTTGTTAGCATCGTGGGCGTAACACCTAGGCTGCCGAAATGGACGGGGCTGAGTGGTGAAGAACACCTTGCACAAATTGTTGAAGGATAAAACCGGCGCGACGGTGGTCGAATATGGCCTCCTTCTCACCGTGTTCGCCACCTTCGTTCTGTTCGGCGTCCGCGCCCTCGCAAGCGGGTCGGGCAGCCTGTGGTCGCAAGTCTCTAACAAAAGCGCCGCAGCGATGTCGCAGCATTAATCGGTTCTTAGGAACTGCTGCGTAAATACACGAATGCTCGCTCCGGGGACAAAATGGAGCGGGACGGGAAAGAAGACACTCTAGGAGACTGACCATGAAGCTTTTCAACGAAATCGTCCGCAACGAAGACGGCGCCACCGCGATCGAATACGGCCTGATCGCCGCCCTCATCGCCGTTGCTGCGATCACCGCGATGACCTCGCTGGGCTCGAACCTGTCGAACACCTTCAACAAGGTCGCCACGACGGTCAAGACCAGCTAAGATCGAACTGATCTAGCGAAATAGGAAACGGGCGGGGTCATTCCCCGCCCGTTTTTCTTTGTTCGGCACAGACAAGGAACTATCTAAAGTTTGGTTTTATTATCAACGCTAGAGCGTTTTTTGCCGAAACGTTTCCCCATGATAAGCCCATCTTAAGGATTTTCGCCTAATCCAGTTCCCGTTCCGCAGGACATTCCAACGGGGTCGGAACGTGTTGAAGATGCGCTGGAGGGAAATGATGAAGACGTTTTCAAAGCTGTTGAAGAACGAAGCCGGTGCAACGGCAATCGAATACGGCCTGATCGCTGCACTGATCGCCGTTGCGGCTATCACGGCGATGACGTCGCTCGGAAGCAACCTGTCGGATACCTTCAACAAGGTCGGAACGACGGTCAAGACCAGCTGATATTCCTTAGATACTACGGGATCTACAAGCGGGCGGGGTGATCCCCGCCCGTTTTTGTATGTAGTTTCCATCGGTTAGTGTAGCTGCTAACCACCGTTGAGCGTCGATACATCGACCGTTTGCCTGCGCTCCTCGCGGGGCTTCCTGGCATGGCGGCACGGCGGGTCCAGGAGCCAGGCCGAGACAGGGCAAGCAGGAACCAGAGCGGACCAGCCACCCCGGCCTTGCTTTTTCGCTGAAGCCGAAATCAGGCGCCGATGCGAAGGAACCTGTCCGCGCGCAGCGCGCGCAGGGTCTGCGGGTCCTTCCCTACGAGCGAATCGAGTTCCTCGGATATCGCCTTGCCAAGCGATTCGGCCGTAGCGACCAGATCCCTGTGCGCGCCGCCCACCGGTTCGGGCACGATTCGGTCGATCACGCCCAGCGCCAGCAGGTCCTGCGCGGTCACTTTCATCGCTTCGGCCGCCTCGGGCGCCTTTTCCGACGTGCGCCAAAGGATCGACGCGCACCCTTCGGGTGAGATCACCGAATAGACCGCATGTTCCAGCATCAGCACGCGTTCGGCGCTGGCGAGCGCCACTGCGCCGCCCGAACCGCCCTCGCCCACGATCGTCGCCACCATCGGCACGCCCAGCGCCAGGCACGCCTCGGTCGAGCGCGCGATCGCCTCGGCCTGGCCGCGCTCCTCCGCCTCGATGCCCGGGAATGCGCCCGACGTGTCGACCAGCGTCACAACCGGCAGGCCGAACCGGCCCGCCATTTCCATCAGCCGCACCGCCTTGCGATAGCCTTCGGGCTTGCCCATGCCAAAGTTGTGGCGGATGCGGCTCTGCGTATCGTTGCCTTTCTCGTGGCCGATCAGCATAACCTTGCGCTCGCCCAGCGTGGCGAAGCCGCCTACGATGGCCTGGTCTTCGCCATAGAGACGGTCCCCGCCCAACGGCATGAAGTCGGTGAAGGCCGCTGCCACGAAATCCTTGAAGTGCGGCCGCGCCGGATGGCGGGCGACCTGCGTCTTCTGCCATGGCGTCAGCGCGCGATAGGTGCTGGTCAGCAGCTCGGCGCTCTTTGCCTCGAGCCGGCGGATTTCAGCCGCGATGTCCAGTTCGCCGCTCGCAGCGGTATCGCGCAACTCGGCAATGCGGGCCTCGAGCGCGGCTACCGGCTTTTCGAATTCGAGATAAGAGATCATGAACGGTGCGCTACGGGCGCTTCGCGCTCGGGTCAACGCCCTGCCGTATTTCCCAGCGGATGGCGTGCGTTAACCAGTGCCACCAGACGCGCCGAATCGACGTGCGTGTAGATCTGCGTCGTGGCGATGTCGGCGTGCCCCAGCAGGGTCTGAAGCACGCGCAGGTCGGCCCCGCCTTCCAGCAGGTGCGTGGCAAAGGCATGGCGCAGCACGTGCGGGCTGACCTTTTCCGGCGCAAGGCCCGCCCGCAGGGCCAGGTCACGCAACAGCTGGAACAGCCGCACCCGCGTCAGGTGCCCGCCGCGCGGTGATGGAAAGACGTATCGCCCACCTCCGCCCCGCGCCGCAAGCCACCGCGCCAGCGCGACATTGGAGCGCGAACCGATCGGCACCATCCGCTGCGCGCCGCCCTTGCCGGTGATGGTCAGGAACGGCGCATCGCGCGGCACCGCGGCCAGTGTCAGCGAAACCAGTTCGGTCGCCCGCAGCCCGGAACCATAGAGCAGTTCGAGCAGAGCCTGCAGCCGCAGCGCTTCCGGCTTGCCCGATGCGGCTTCCGCCTCGGCCGTGGCGAACAGCGCGGCAATCTCTCCATGGTCGAGAATGCGCGGCAGCGGTCGTCGCGCCTTGGGCCGTGGCAAGGCGTGCGAGGGATCGTCCTGGCGCAGTCCCTCGTCCATGCAGAAGCCGAAGAACTGGCGCAGCGCCGAAGACTTGCGCGCCAGGCTCGCCGGCGCAAGGTCCGCCCAAGCCAGCGCAAGGCGCGCGATGCCGCCTTCGTCCACCGTCAACAGATCGCCAGCAATCTCAACAGCCGCGAGCAGGTCGCGGCGATAGGCGGCCAGCGTATTGGCAGCCGCCCCGCGCTCTGCCGCCAGCATCGACAGGAATGAGGCGATCGCCGGCGGGATCATCGCCGTGTCAGACGCGCGAGACCGCCTCGGCCGCGATCATCCGCGCCTCGCCCTCCAGCCCCACGCGCCGCAGCGCGGCAACGATGTGGTAGAGATGCACCGCGGTCATCTTGTCCCAGCTGGCGCCCTGCATGCCAAAGCCCGCCAGCATCGCGACAAGCGCGGGATTGTCCGATTCCGCCGCGGCATCGATCGCCCTGGTCCAGCGCGTCTGGCGATTGATGTCGAGCGACAGCTTCTGCGCAAAGCCCTTCGCCGTGTCGGCATCCACGCGGCCGAGTCCCATCAGCCCGGCAAGCAGAAAGCGCGAACGGATGCTGCCGCTGCTGGAATCGTCGTCGTTGAACTTGTTCAGCGCATCACCGCCCACCGCAGAGAGCTTGTTCGGGCTGGCCAGCGCGAGCAGACCCCACGCCTCGCTGCCCACCGGCACATAGGCTGCCCAGCGCGCCGCATTGCGATCGAGTCCAGCAGTCAGCATCGAGGAAATCAGCCCCGCCGCGTCGTCTGCCATGCTCTCGCCCGGCACGATCCGCGCGGCGGCGTAGGCGGTCAGCACCAGGCGCGAATAGGCGCGGTCCGGATCGCTGCTGTCCCCCCACAGGCCCTTGATCGCGGCCAGGCGGTCGGCCGCATCCTGCGCGACATAGGCGGTGCGCAGCTGCGAGGCGAGCGGCCCCCAGGTTGCGTCATCCTCGTCGAAGGCGGCGATCTCGGACCACAGGTCGATCATCGCCGCGCTCGACATCACGCCGCGCGCGGCGGCGAAATCTGCCGCCTGCGCCCGTGCCGTCAGCGGCAGCATCGGCGCGCGCACGGCAAGGAACTGGTATGCCCCGCCGGCCTTCTTGCGCAGCGCCTCGGGCGGCTCGATCCCGGTCGCAAGGCTTAGGCCCGAACGCCACGGGGTGAGCCCGTCCACGTCCTTCCATTCGATCTGCACCGCGCGGCGGGCATTGGTGCCCGATCCGGCAAACTTCTGCGCCAGCAGGATATCGATCTTGTCCCCGCTCGGCAGCGATCCGCCGCGCCGGCGCATGGCAAGGTCGAGCTGCGCCATCGCCGGCGGGCCATCGCCGGTGAAGGCCGAACAGATCGCGCGGGTCAGCGACCAGTCCCAGCCCGCGCGGCCGGCAGCTGTCAGGCTGCTGATCGGGCACAGGCCAACCGGGTCGGCGGTGGCAAGAAAGCTGCCCATCGCGGCATCTTCCAGTCCCGGCGTGTAAAACCCGCTGTCCACCTGCTGCACCAGCGCACGCGCCGCGTCGGCTTCGCCCATGCGCAGCAGCAGCTGCGCGCGGATCGCCGCCCAGTCCGCGCCGTTCATGGCGACGGGGGTATCGAGCCTGCTGGCAAGCGCGCGCCGCAGCAGGATGTGCCCCCAGCGCGAAACCAGCGGCCCCTTGGTGCCGTTGACGATACCCGCCACGAACGGGCCGTTCAGGTAATGGCTGGAAACAGCCGGCAAGCCACCATCGGCCTCGGCAATCAGTCCCACGCGCGAAAGACTGCGCTGCGCGTTGGGCGGAATGTCGTATTTCGGCCGAACCTTTTCGACCAGCGCATCGATCAGCGCGGGATCGATCCCCGCCAGCGGATCGGCTGCGACCGGCGCGGCTGGTGCAGCGTCGGTCGGCAGCGATTGAACCACCGGCGTTGCCGTTGCCGTTACTGGCACAGGTGCTGCGCTGGGGGTTGCGGACGGCCCGGCGGCATTGGCCGCGCGGGGTGCCGCTGTCGCCGGGCGCGCCGGGGCGCTCGCTGCGGGGCGCGGCGCCGCCGAACGGCTCGGCTGCGGCGCGGGCTTGTCGTCGAAACCGGGCGGCAGCAACGACTGCTGGGCCGCCAGCGTGCCGGTCAGCCCGACGATCGCGGCGCAGGTTAGCAGAGCGTGAAGCTTGCGGATCATCTCAACGCACCCCGGTCGGCGCAGCACCGGGCGCCGGGGCGGAAACGGACGCCGGAACGGGAACAGGCGTCTCGATCCATGCTACCGGTCTTGTCCCACCCTTGATCCATGCCACCACCAGAACTGCGAGCAGAACCGCAACCGCGATCGCCACCGCCAGGACAACTTTGTTCACGCGACCTCACCTATAGCAGCTGTTCCCCGGTTCGAGGGCCAGCTGCCCCGCCGCCGTAGCGCTTGCGCTGGGCAGTAGCGCAAGTATAGGCGGCGCCGCAATGGAGCACGAAGCCTCCCCTTCCCCTGGCTCTTCCCTTGGCCAGCCCGCCCCGGCCATCACCCCGGTCGAACTGATGCGACTTGCCCGACGCATCGATCGGCCGATCGTGCTGGTGGGCATGATGGGCGTGGGCAAGACAACGGTGGGCCGGCGCCTTGCGACGATGCTCGACCTGCCGTTCGTCGACGCCGATGAAGAGATCGAGCGCGCGGCGCAGATGGCCATTCCCGAAATCTTCGCGCAGTTCGGTGAACCGTACTTCCGCGATGGCGAACGCCGCGTGATCGCGCGCCTCGTCGGGGACGGATCGAGCCGCGATCGCAAGATCCTGGCCACTGGCGGCGGCGCCTTCGTCGATCCCGATACCCGGCAACTGATCCTGGACAAGGCGATCTCGGTCTGGCTCGACAGCGATATCGACACGCTGGTCGAACGCGTCGGCCGCAAGGATAATCGCCCCCTCCTCAAGCAGGGCGATCCCCGTGAAATTCTGTCGCGCCTGCGTGAAGAGCGGCGCCCGCACTATGCGCAGGCCGCCATACACGTCGTCAGTGGCCAGCACCCGCATGCCGTCACCGCGAACAAGATCCTGAAGGCAATCGATTCATGGCTGTGATTCCCGTCGCCATCGCCGGCGCACCCTATGAAGTGCGGATCGAAGCCGGCATCCTGGCGCAGGCTGGGCGCCATTGCCGCCCCTTCGTGCGCAAGAACCGTGTCGCCGTGGTCACAGACGAACACGTTGCGGCCAAGTGGCGCGCCACGGTTGAAGCCTCGCTGGCGGGCGAAGGCATCGTGTCGCAATGGCTGGTCCTGCCAGCGGGCGAAGCGACGAAGTCTTGGGCCCATCTCGCCCAGACGGTCGACTTCCTCCTCGGCCAGGAAGTCGAACGCAAGGACAACGTCATCGCGCTTGGCGGCGGCGTCATCGGCGATCTCACCGGCTTTGCCGCGTCGATGGTCAAGCGCGGCTGCGGTTTCATCCAGATGCCCACCACGCTGCTGGCGCAAGTCGATTCCAGCGTGGGCGGAAAGACCGCGATCAACACGCCGATGGGCAAGAACCTCGTCGGCGCGTTCCACCAGCCTTCGCTGGTGCTGGCCGATCCGCTCGCGCTCGATACGCTGCCCTTGCGCGATACGCGCGCGGGCTATGCCGAAGTGGTCAAGTACGGCCTGATCGACGATGCCGAATTTTTCGAATGGTGCGAAGCTAACGGGGAAAAGCTGCTCGCCGGCGATGCCCAGGCCCGCGAACATGCCATCGCCCGTTCGGTCGCGGCCAAGGCGCGGATCGTGGCGCAGGATGAAAAGGAAACGACAGGCGTGCGCGCCCTGCTCAACCTTGGCCACACCTTCGGCCACGCGCTGGAGGCGGAAACCGGCTTTTCCGATCGCCTGCTTCACGGCGAAGGCGTTGCGCTGGGCATGGTCCTCGCCGCCCGCTTTTCCGCACGACAGGGGCTGATGCAGGGGCAGGACGCCGAACGCGTGGTGCGCCATATCGGTGCGGTGGGCCTTCCCGCCTCGCTTCGGGCGCTGGGGCTTGATTGCGATGGACGGCGGCTTGCCGATCACATGCTTCACGACAAGAAGATGGACGCAGGCACCCTGCCCTTCCTGCTGATGCGCGGCATCGGCCAGACGTTCCTCGCCAAGGACGTGGACCTGGGCGAAGTCGCCGCGTTCCTAGACGACGAACTGGCTGCCTAAGGGACCAGATCGACCGCCTCAAAATCTGTCAGAAACGCTTTTCGCAGAAGCGTTCTGTGACAACCACTGGCTTCGCGCTCATAGCAAAGCAACGCCGTCCGCTTGTCTTTTGCAAGCTCTGCAAGCTGCGCGCCAGCGACCATCGCCTCGGGCAGCTGTAACTGACCGCTGTATATACGCTCAAGCTTCGCATGATCGCTGGCACGCGCTGCGACACGGCCCTCCGGCGGCGTGCCGAGCGCCTTGAAATGACGATAGCCGATTCCTGCCTCCGCGAGGTTCGCCGCCAGCGCGGATTTCGAGAAGCCCGGTCTTCGTGAAAGCGGCAGGGCCCGCACGTCTGCAACGACCTCGACCCCAGCGGCCCGAAGCACTGCAATGAACGCGGGCATGGAACTCTGTTCGTAGCCAATTGTCCAGATTTGCATGAACGTAAAATGGGTTCTTAAAATTTCCTGACAAGTATCAGAAAAGTTTGGAACCGTTCGGCACGCGGTCGTCTGGAGAGAAAAGGATCACCCGTCCTTCGGTGTCCGCGAACCCAAGAGTCAGCACCTCCGACATGAACTTGCCGATCTGCCGCGGCGCGAAATTCACCACGGCGGCCACCTGCCGGCCGACCAGGTCTTCGGGGTGATAGCGTGCGGCGATCTGCGCGCTGCTCTTGCGGACGCCGATGGCCGGGCCGAAGTCGATCTCCAGCTTGATGCTGGGCTTGCGCGCTTCGGGGAACGGCTCTGCCCGCACGATCGTGCCGACGCGGATGTCTACTTTCAGGAAGTCGTCGAAGCCGATCGTCTCGGCGGCCGGGGCGGCGGGATCGTGGTCCAGGTGCATCGGCAACCCACACCACGTCCACCGCCAACCGGGCAAGCGCCTTTTACTTGCCCTGGAAGTTGGTCTTCCGCTTTTCCAGGAAGGCCATCACGCCCTCGCGCGAATCCTCGCTGTCGCCGGCAACAAGCTGTCCTTCGGCTTCGGCCAGGAGCGCACCCGAAAGATCGCATTCCAGCGCGCGCAGCAGGTTCTGGCGCATGCGGCCAAGCGCCACGGTCGGCCCCTTGGCAAGCCGCTCGGCCAGGGCCAGCGCTTCATCCTGCAACGTAGCGTCGTCGACCGCCTTGTAGATCATGCCCCAGTCCTCGGCCTGTTCCGCGCCGATCTTTTCGCCCAGCATCATCATCTGCGTGGCGCGCGCCTTGCCGATCAGGCGCGGCAGGATCCAGCTCGCTCCGCCATCGGGCACCAGCCCGATGTTGACGAAGGCCTGCAGGAAATACGCGCTGCGCCCGGCAATGACGAAGTCGCCCGCCAGCGCGATCGAGCAGCCCACGCCCGCCGCCGGACCGTTCACCGCGGTGATCACCGGCACGTTCAGCTTGGCGAGCTTCGCCACCATCGGATTGTAGGCCTCGGTCAGCGCCTTGTAGCTGCCAGCGCCGCCAGTGATGGCCGAAGGACGATCGCCCCGCGCAGCAAGGTCCGCCCCCGAACAGAACGCCCGGCCTTCGCCCGTGATGATCAGCGCGCGCACGTCCTTGCCCATCAGCGTCAGGGCATCGGCGATTTCGACCGCCATGTGCGGCGGACAGGCATTGAGCCGCTCGGGCCGATTGAGCACGATCTTCGCCACGGCGCCGATGCGTTCGAGGCGGATGGTTTCGAATTCCATGAGGCACCCTCTCCTGATTTAATCGAATGATTAACTCAGGAGCTATGCCAGCTTGGCGGCGTTGGCAAGCGCCAACACAGCCAATCATTCAAGGCCAATCGATCAGCCGTGATTGTCCTGCGCGAAAGCCGCCGCCGCACCGAACAGACCCGGCTGGGGATGCGTGATCAGCTTGACCGGCATCGCCGCCATCATCTGTTCGAAACGTCCCTTGGCTCGGAATCGGTCGGCAAAGCCCGATCGCAGCAACGTGTCCTTGATCCGCAGGCCCAGGCCGCCCGCCATCACCAGCGCCGAAGCACCGTGCGCCAGCGCAAGATCGCCCGCCACGCTTCCCAGCGACAGGCAGAACCGATCGACCGCTGCGGCGGCAAGGCTGTCCTGCCCGCTGGTGCCCAGCGTCCACAGCTCCTTGTCCTCGCGCGGGGTGAACGGCTGCCCTTCGATCCCGGCCAGGGTTTCGTAGATGTCGACGATCCCGGGTCCGGCGACGACGCGCTCGGCCGAAACGCGCCGGTGCCGCTTGCGCAGGCGGGCGAGTATGGCGTCCTCGATCCCGTCGAGCGGGGCATAGTCGATGTGGCCGCCCTCGGTCGGCTGCACCCGGTACTTACCGCCATCGCGCCACAGCTGTGCAACGCCAAGGCCGGTACCGGGGCCGACCACGCTGATCGTGCCGGTTTCGGGAAGGCCGGCATCCGGGCCGGTCAGGTGCTGGAAATGCTCTGGCCCGGCCTGCGCCACGGCGTGCGCCACCGCGGCGAAATCGTTGACGACGACGTAGCTTTCGGCGCCGAGCTTCTCCGGGATCATCGCCGGGCGGATGATCCACGGATTGTTGGTGAACCTGATGATCTCGCCGCCGACCGGTCCGGCAACCGCGATGGCCACCGCGCCCGGCAGCGGCTTGCCGATCTGCCGGCCGTATTCCTGCCAGGCGAGCTGGAAGCTGGCATGCTCGGCTGTCCTGAGCGTGACCGCTTCACCCAGCGAGACCACGCGGCCCGCATCCACCTCGGCCAGCGCAAACCGCGCGTGCGTGCCGCCGATATCGACGGTGACCAGTTTCATTTTCCCAACCCCTCCCTGCGGCCGATCAGAGACCGGCTGCGGCCAGCATGGCCGATCCGCCACGCTCGGCGGGATCGGAATGGTGGCGCATCAACGCAAACAGCTCGCGCCCCACACCCAACGATTCCGCAGGCGCTTGCGCGTGTTCACGCAACGCCCATTCCTCTTCGCTGACAGCGATGTCAAGGACGCCGGTCTCCGCGCAGACCCGAACGACATCGCCATCGCGCAGCTTGGCGAGCGGACCGCCCAGCTTGGCTTCAGGCGAAACGTGAATGGCGGCGGGCACTTTGCCCGATGCGCCGGACATTCGGCCGTCGGTGACCAGCGCGACCTTGAACCCACGGTCCTGCAGCACGCCGAGCGGCGGGGTCAGCTTGTGGAGTTCAGGCATGCCGTTGGCGGCAGGGCCCTGGAAGCGGACCGCCACCACTACATCGCGTTCCAACTCGCCCGCCTTGAACGCGGCAAGCACTTCATTCTGGTCGGAAAAGACGCGGCAGGGTGCCTCGATCGTCCAGCGTGAGCGGTCGACTGCGCTGACCTTGATCGTCCCGCGCCCCAACCTTCCGCCCAGCAGCCGCAAACCGCCCTCGCTCTGGAACGGCGCGGAAACCGGGCGCAACATCGCATCGTCGCCGCTCTTGTCCGGAGCCGGCTTCCAGCGCAGCGCATCGCCGTCCATGAACGGTTCCTGCGCGCCTTCCCCCAGCCCATCGCCATAGACGGTAAGGATGTCACCGTGGGCCAGCCCGGCGCCGACCAGTTCCTTGATCACGTAGGGCATGCCGCCCGCCGCGTGGAAATAGTTCACGTCGCCCGCGCCGTTGGGATAGACGCTGGCGATCAGCGGCACGGCGCGCGACAGTTCGTCCATGTCGTCCCAATCGATCTGCACACCCGCCGCCCGGGCAATCGCCGGCAGGTGGATCACGTGATTGGTCGAACCACCCGTGGCGAGCAGGCCGACAATGGCGTTCACGATCGCCTTTTCATCGACGCAGCGGCCCAGCGGGCGATAATCGTCGCCGTCCCATCCGATCTCGGTCACGCGGTGGACGGCGGCGCGGGTCAGCTCCTGGCGCAGCTTGCTGCCCGGCAGGACGAAGCTGGAGCCGGGCATGTGCAGCCCCATCATCTCCATCATCATCTGGTTCGAATTGGCCGTGCCATAGAACGTGCAGGTGCCCGCCGAATGATAGCTCGCGCTTTCGCTTTCCAGCAGTTCGTCGCGCCCTACCTTGCCTTCGGCATAGAGCTGGCGGATCCGCACCTTCTCCTTGTTGGCCAGGCCCGAAGGCATCGGCCCTGCCGGGACGAGGATCGTCGGCAGGTGGCCGAAGCGGAGGGAGCCGATCAGCAGGCCGGGCACGATCTTGTCACAGATGCCCAGCAGCAGCGCGCTTTCGAACATCGCGTGGCTGAGCGCAACCGCCGCGCCCATCGCGATGGTGTCGCGGCTGAACAGCGACAGCTCCATCGAATCCTGCCCCTGCGTCACGCCGTCGCACATCGCCGGAACGCCGCCTGCGACCTGCGCCGTGGCGCCGCGTTCACGGGCGAAGACCTTGATCTGTTCCGGATAGCGGCCATAGGGCTGGTGCGCCGAAAGCATGTCGTTGTAGGCGGTGACGATACCGATGTTCATCGCCTTGCCCGCGCGCAGCACCGGCTTGTCTTCGCCCGAGGCGGCAAAGCCATGCGCAAGGTTGCCGCAGGAAAGCTGCGGACGGTTGAGCCCTGCGTCACGCTGGCGCGCGATCAGGTCGAGATAGGCGGCGCGGCTGTCGCGCGAGCGGGCGACGATGCGGTCGGTGACTTTGGCGACCGTGGGATGCAGGGCCATCATTCGCTCCAGTAAATCGTGACGGGCGGGCCGAAGCCGCGCAGGAAGTCGGCGACCGGATAACGGTCGTCGCCCTTGAGAACGCGTTCGATGAGCGCGCGTTTCGAAGCGCCGGTCACAACGAGGATGATCTCCTTCGTTGCCTTCAACGCCTTTTTGTTGAGGCTGAGCCGATCGAACGGCGCTTCAGGAGGAAGCGGGATCGGGGTCGTGGCGATGACGCTGGGTCCCGGACGGACCATCGCGCGCATGTGCGGAAACAGCGAGGCAACGTGGCCGTCCTCACCCATCCCCAGCCACACGAGATCGAACGGGGTGACCTCCATGCCTTCTTCAAGCCGTTCGAACTTCGCGCCCGAATGGCCCAGCGCCGCATGGATCTTGCCGAAGTTCGACGCGGCGTGATCGTCGGGCACGCAGCGATCGTCGGTCAGCGCAATGGTCACCGTGCTCCAGTCGAGCGGACGATCCTTGAGCAGGGCGAGCACCTTGATCGGCGTGGAGCCGCCGGTGAAGGCGATCCGCTTTTCGCCCGGCCGCGACAGTTCTGCCGCAATCCGGTCGGCCACCGCGGCGGCATCGCCCGGCTCGGCCCAGCGGACGGTCGCCGGCTCAGTCATTCCAGCTTCTCCCATCGCGCTCGGTCAAGGCGATGCCGGCATTTGGCCCCCAGGAGCCTGCGGCATAGGGCTTCACCTCCATGTCGCCCTTGGCCCACACCTCGCGAATGGCATCGGTCCACTTCCATTGCGCCTCGACCTCGTCACGCCGGACGAACAGGGTCTGTTCGCCCTCGATCAGATCGAGCAGCAGGCGTTCGTAGGCGATGCGCTTGCGCGCCTTGGCAAACGCGGTCGCGAGCGAGAGATCGAGGTTCACTTCGCGCAGCACGATCCCGCCGCGATCGAGCCCCGGCTCCTTCGCCATCACCTGAAGCCGCACGTATTCCTCTGGCTGCAGGCGGATGACCAGGCGATTGGCGCGCAGCTTGCCGCCGCGATCCGAAAAGATGTTGTGCGGCACCTGCTTGAATTCGACGACGATTTCGCTGCGCCGTTCGGCCAGCCGCTTGCCGTGACGCAAGTAGAATGGCACGCCCTGCCAGCGCCAGTTGTCGACGTGGGTCTTGATCGCGACGAAAGTTTCGGTGTCGGAATCCTGGCCGAGATCCTCGGTGTAGCCCTTGACGCTTTCACCCTTCACCGCGCCGGCGCGATACTGGCCGCGCACCATCTCTTCCGGCTTCACCGGCCGCAGCGCGCGCAGCACCTTCACCTTCTCATCGCGGATCGAGGTAGCGTCGTAATCTCGTGGCGGCTCCATCGCGGTGAGCGCGAGCAGCTGGAGCATGTGGTTCTGCACCATGTCGCGCAGCGCTCCGGTATCGTCGTAGAAGCCCTTGCGCCCCTCCAGCCCGACGGTTTCGCTGACCGTGATCTGCACATGATCGATCCCTGCGCTGTTCCAAAGCGGTTCGAACATCATGTTGGCAAAGCGCAGCGCCATCAGGTTCTGCACCGTCTCCTTGCCCAGATAGTGGTCTATGCGGAAGATCTGCCGTTCGTCGAACCCGGCCGCGACGGCGTCGTTGATCCGCGCGCTGGAAGCGAGATCGTTGCCGAGCGGCTTTTCAAGGCCGATGCGGACGTCGGCATGGGCAAGCCCCGCGCGGCGCAAGCCTTCGATGGTGGGTTCGAACAGCGCGGGCGCGGTGGAAAGGAAGATCGACAGGCCGCAGCTGGTATCGCCCAGCTTTTCCGCCAGGGCGCCGAAGGAATCGACCTGCGAGGCATCGAGCGCCTGGTATTCGAGCCGATCGAGGAACGTGGCGAGCTTGGCTTCGTCCTTGCGATCGGCGGGCAGGAATTCATCGAGCGCGGCCTTGGCGAAGGCACGGAATTCGGCGTCGTCGTGTTCCGATCGCGCTGTGCCGACGATCCGCAGGTTGGGATCGATCAGTTCGTCTTCGTGGAGGGCGTAGAGCGAAGGCAGCAGCATGCGCCGCGAAAGGTCCCCCGTCGCTCCGAACAGGAGAAGGGCGGAGCAGCTTGCATGGGCCATCGAACGAGGTCTCCCTTGGCACGTCGGGACAAGGCCCGACCGTTATCGCCACGCGCAGCCCTAGAACGCTGAGCGCACCGGTCCAGACTGCATAAGTATGCGAGCGCCCCGGTCAGGGCGCGCGCATACTTTTGCACTGCAACAGCGCAGGTTCAATGCCGGTTCGGTACGGGTGTGCCCCGGCGGATGACCCCGGCCTGTGCAAACCCGTCCAGTTCATCACCCGAAAGATCGAGCCAGGCACGCAGGCCTTCGTCGGTATGTTCGCCAACGCGCGGCGGCGCAGTGTGATAGGTGGCAGGCGTTGCCGACAGTTTCGCCGGGAACGCCACCGTGGGGATGACCGCCCCATCTGCCCGTTCGAAAGACTGGACCGTTTCCCGCGCGGTCACGAACGGATCGGCATAGACATCCTTCAGCGTGTTGACCGGTCCTGCGGGGACGTTGGCGGCGACGAGCCGGTCGATCAGGGCGAGCCCGGTTTCGTGGGCGACCGCGTCCTGGATAAGCTGTTCGATGGCATCGCGATTGACCTGCCGTCCGGCGGAGGTGGCAAAGCGGGGGTCCTCGGCAAGGTCAGGCCGCCCGAGCAGACCGCACAGCGCGCGGAACTGACCATCGTTGCCGACCGCGATGATGATTTCACCATCGGCCACGCGGAACGTGCGGTAGGGCACCACCGTCGGGTGGCGATTGCCGAGCCGCCCGGGATTGATCCCGCCGACCAGCCACGACGATCCCTGATTGGCCATCATCGCGATCTGCGTGTCGAGCAGCGAAAGATCGATCTGCTGCCCCTCGCCCGTGCGTTCGGCATGGCGCAGGGCGGCGAGGATAGAGACAGCGGCGTACATGCCGGTGGACAGGTCGGCCATGGCAACGCCGGCCCGCAGCGGCCCGCCACCTTCTTTCCCCGTCACCGACATGAACCCACCCATGCCCTGCGCCACGAAATCGTAGCCCGGCCGATCGGCATAGGGGCCCGTCTGGCCGAAGCCGGTAATCGAGCAATAGACGATACGCGGGTTGATCGCGCGGATGGCCTCGTAATCGAGTCCGTAGCGCGCGAGGCCGCCGACCTTGAAGTTTTCGACCAAAACGTCGGCCTTCGCCGCAAGGCTGCGGACGAGGTCAGCACCCTCGGGCGTTGCGATGTCTATCGCGATCGAGCGCTTGTTGCGGTTGCAGCAGATGTAATAGGCGCTCTCTTCCCGGTCTTCGCCGCCTTCAGGCATCTGCAGGAACGGCGGGCCCCAGGCGCGGGTATCGTCGCCCCTGCCCGGCTGTTCGACCTTGAGCACGTCGGCACCAAGATCGGCCAGGATCTGCGTTGCCCAAGGCCCGGCAAGCACGCGAGCCAGATCGAGCACGCGTACGCCATCGAGCGCGGCCTTGGTCGGATTCATGGGATCGCCCTTTCCTGCAGGAGGCCTGCGATAGGGGGCGGCCTGCCGGCGCTCAAGCGCAGCCGGCAGGTTTCAGCACGATGAAAGCGCTTACTTGGTCGCCTGGGCGAGATAGGCGATCAGGTCGGCGCGGTCCTGCGGGTTGGGGATGCCGGCGAACGGCATCTTGTTGCCCGGAACGTACTTGGCGGGCGCCGCAAGATAGGCGTCAAGCGTCTGTGCGTTCCACGTCACGCCCTTGCCCTTCATCGCTGGGGAATAGGCATAGCCCGCGACCGATCCAGCCTTGCGGCCGATGATGCCCTTCATCGAAGGGCCGAGGCGCGTGGCGCCGGTGTTGAGATCATGGCAGGCGGCACAGCGGGCGTAGACCGTCTTGCCCTTGGCCGGATCCCCCGCAGCCTGCGCACTGGCGGCGGTCACCACCAGCGCGGCGCCTGCCATGATGCCAAAGCCGATCCCCGAACGAAGAAACGCCATCGAAAACTCCCGAATTGCAGAGACCTGATACCCGCTGTCAGCTTTCGCGCCTCTGAACACTTCCGGCGGCAGAGGCAAACCCCTTTTCGTTCAAGCCGCTACCGGCGCGCTGACGGCCCCCAGCTCTGGGATGCCGACCGAGCGGCGGCCGCCGTAATCGGTGCGCACCACGATCAGCCCGCTCTTTTCGAGATGTTCGAGCAGACGCCGGATGCGCCCGGGCGAGCGCGTGCCATAGGCTTCGGCAAGGCGTTCGTCGTCGGGGCACGGCGCCCCCTCGCTCGCGGCCACGGCCAGAAGCAGGAAGGGGGCGAGCAGATCATCGGGCACGTTGCGCGCGATCTTGAGCAACGGCTGCCATGCGGGATCGGCGTCATCGGGGATGCCGGCAACCGCCATCGCGAAACGGCGGCGGAACGCGGCAAGGTCGATGCCGGTGTTGGCAAGCCGCTGCATCCGGCAACGGACGGTGAAATCCTGATAGAGCTGCGCGGCAGGCTGGAAGGTGCAGTCCGGTTCGCGCGCCATTTCGGCCAGGATTTCCGCCACCTGCGCCGCGGTTTCTTCCTGCATGAACAGGCTGGGTTCGACCGGCGGCTCCACCTGTTCCGATACCGGCAGCGTGCTTTCGATCTGCCCAAGCAGTTGCTCGCTATCGACCGGCGCCGCTTCGGGTTCGGGCGCGCGCGGCGGCGGCTCCATCGCCAGCGGTTCTGACAGCAGGATCGATTCCATCTCCGCCCCGGCGGCATTGGGCAAGGGCATCAGCCCCTGCACCACGTTGCGCGCCCGCGTCTCGACATCGCCGATGCGCACGCCCACCGGCCGACGCGCGATCGCCGGGCCAAGGCCGAGGAAGTGGCCGCGTTCCAGATCGCGGATCTGTTCGGCCTGGCGACGCTCCATTCCCAGAAGGTCCGCCGCGCGCGCCATGTCGATATCGAGGAAGGTGCGCCCCATGAGGAAGTTCGAGGCTTCGGCCGCGACATTCTTGGCAAGCTTGGCAAGCCGCTGGGTGGCGATGACGCCGGCAAGCCCGCGCTTGCGACCGCGACACATCAGGTTGGTCATCGCGCCGAGCGAGAGGCGCCGCACTTCGTCGGTCACGTCCCCGGCGGCGGCAGGCGCGAACATCTGCGCTTCATCGACGACGACCAGCGCGGGATACCATTCGTCGCGCGGCGCATCGAACAGGGTGTTGAGGAACACCGCCGCACAACGCATCTGCGCTTCGAGTTCCAGACCGTCGAGCGTCAGCACCACCGAGGCGCGGTGCTTGCGGATGCGCGCGGCGAGCTTGGCGATTTCCGCCTGGTCATAGGCCGAGCCATCGACGACGACATGGCCGAACGCTTCGGACAGCGAGGCGAAATCGCCTTCGGGATCGATCACCACCTGCTGCACCACACTGGCGCTCTGTTCGAGCAGGCGGCGCAGGAGATGCGACTTGCCGGACCCGGAATTGCCCTGCACGAGCAGGCGGGTCGCAAGAAGCTCCTCGATGTCGATCCGGACGGGGGAGCCGGTGCGCTCTGCCCCGATGACGATGGATGCGCTCACAGGACGAGGCTCTGGCGGGGCAAGGCCGAATCGGCAAGCCCCGCCAGGCGCGTCATCCCCGGGTTTACGTTGAATGGCCCGGCTTTGCGGCGAAGGGTTCAGCGATACGTCAGCCCCGCGCCGCGCCGGTACAGCGGATTGCGGCTGTCGTCGCTGCGCGCGGGGTCCTGCGCCGCCACGGCTTGCGCGGAGGACGGCAGTTCGAAAGGCAGGTGTCCTTGCGGCTTTGCCTTGCCCGTCACCAGATCGAGCAGCACCGCGTCGCTGGCGCCGAACAGGCCGAACAGCGCACTCGCCTTGTTCAGAGCCAGTGCATCCTTCAGCGCGGTCAGCACAGCGGGCCGGTCCAGGTCGACCGCGACCACAGTGGGCACCCGCGCGGCGGCAAAGGCGACCGTCCGTGTTGCTTCGTCATCGGCACGGAAATCGAGCCGCCCTTCATGCTGGCGCGATCCGAAGAAGGCGCCGGGGTGCAGCAGTTCATGCGGCGTCGCCACGCGCACCAGCGCCACATCGGCGCGGGCTATGTCGTCCACGGGCTCAAGCCCGGCCGCCCGCGCTGCATCGGCGGAAACGCCCGATAGCCAGACCTTGCGCACAGACCGCAACGGCAGCAGGCCGCCGCGGTTCTCCAGCAGAACCTGACCTGCGCGCTGCGCCGCGTCGGCCTGGGCCTGTACCGCCGGATCGCCCAGCACGTGCGCGGCCGCCTGCGGATCGACATAGGGATTGTCGAACAGGCCCAGCTGGAACTTCAGCGCCAGCACCCGGCGCGCCGCCTGGTTCACCCGCGCGATTGACAGCTTGCCCGCCTTGATCGCAGCCAGCAGCGGCGCTGGATCGGCCACGCCGCCGAACTGATCGATGCCGGCATTGGCACCCAGTGCAAAGCGGTCGCTTTCGGGCATGTCCTCCACGCCCCACGGCATCGCAATGGCAAAGCCCTGCGGCTTTTCCGCCTTGGGCGCGCGGCACTGTTCGGGGCAATCGTTGGTAATGGCCCAGTCGGACACCACCAGCCCGGTGAAATGCCGGTCCTGCCGGAGCAACCCTTCGATCAGCGGCCGGTTGAATCCCCCGCCGACCGGGGGCAGTGGCTTGCCCTTGCGGGTGGCACCATGGGGGATGACGTAAGTGGGCATGACGCCCGCACTCCTGGCCGCCAGCGGTCCGTCGAACGCGGCAAGATGGCGCTGGAAGCTGGCCGCATCCAGCTTCGCGTTGCGGCCGTAATAGTTGTGTCCGTCAAACCCTTCGGGTTCAGCTCCATAGCCCGCCCAGTGCTTTACAACCGTAGCGACGCCGCCCGGCGCCAGCCCATTGGCACTGCCCTGGAATCCCCGCACGTATGCCCCGGCAAGCCGCGAGACGGTGGCCGGGTCGGATCCGAAGGTAGCATTGCCACGCGGCCAGCGCGGTTCGGTGTAGAGGTCTGCCTGCGGCGACAGCGCCATCTGGATGCCAACCGCACGATATTCCCGCGCAGCGATCCGGCCGAAGTTTTCGACAAGCCTTTCATCGCCGATTGCCGCCAGCCCGAGCGGTTCCGGCCACTTGGAAAAGCCGCCGCCCGACGACGACGCGCCGACGATCACCTCGAAGTGGTTGCGCGGGTCGGTGCTGATCGTCACCGGGATGCCGAGGCGGGTGCCTTCGGCAATCTTCTGGATAGCGTTGTTTTCTTCGGCGAAGTGCGCCGGATCCGCATCGAGCCGGGTGATGAAACTGTTGACGCCCGAACCGATCAGCCGCGCGGCACCATCGTGGTCATAGCTTTGCCCAAGGCCGATTGGGTTGCCCCCTTGCCCCGGCAACGTGCCGTGCAGCATCAGGCCGACCTTCTCCGCCAGCGTCATCCGCGCCAGCAGATCATCCACCCGGCGCGCGGTCGGCACGGCGGGGTTTTCATAGGCATCGAGCACGCCGTTGTGATTGAGATCCCGCCACGTTCGCGGCGAATCGGCCAGCGCCGTCGTACCCAGCAATCCGGCCAGACCCACGGCCGCCGCCACCCAACGCTTGCCCATCGCATTCTCCCACGCACTCTTTTGACAGCGCAGGACATATCGCATTCACAATGCGTTGCAAGGCCGCTCCGGGTTCGCCCCGGAGCGGCCTTGGCGGTCGACGCATCAACGATCGCGGTGCAATCGCGCCTCAGTGTCGGATCAGGTAATCGAACGCGGAAAGCGCTGCCTTGCTGCCCTCGCCCATCGCAATGACGATCTGCTTGTAGGGCACGGTTGTCGCATCCCCGGCCGCGAATACACCCGCAAGGCTGGTCTCGCCCCGCGCGTCGATTTCGATTTCACCCCGGTTGCTCAGAGCAAGTGTGCCATCAAGCCATTCGGTGTTGGGAACAAGGCCGATCTGCACGAAGATGCCTTCCAGCGTCACCTCGTGCTCCTCCTCGGTGTTCCGGTTGCGATAGCGCAGGCCCGTGACCTTGTCGCCATCGCCGATCACTTCGGTGGTGAGTGCCGAGGTGATGATTGTGACGTTGGGCAGCGAGCGCAGCTTGTCCTGCAGCACCGCGTCGGCGCGCAACACGCTGTCGAATTCGATCAGGGTGACGTGCGCGACGATCCCGGCGAGGTCGATTGCCGCCTCCACGCCCGAATTGCCGCCGCCGATCACCGCCGTGCGCTTGCCCTTGAACAGCGGACCATCGCAATGCGGGCAATAGGCGACCCCACGGTTCCGATACTCTTCTTCACCCGGCACGCCCATCTGGCGCCAGCGGGCGCCGGTCGACAGGATGATCGTCTTGGCCTTCAGGCTGGCGCCGCTTTCCAGTTCGATGGTGGCATAGCCATCGCCGTTCGCAGGCTTGAGCGCGCTGGCCTTCTGCAGGTTCATCACGTCGACGTCATATTCCTTGACGTGGCTTTCCAGCTGGGCGGCAAGCTTGGGGCCCTCGGTGTGCTGGACCGAGATGAAATTCTCGATGCCAAGGGTATCGAGCACCTGCCCGCCGAAGCGTTCGGCGACGACGCCGGTGCGGATGCCCTTGCGCGCGGCATAGATTGCCGCGGCCGCGCCGGCTGGGCCGCCACCGACGACGAGCACGTCGAACGGCTCCTTGGCCTTGATCTTTTCGGCCGCGCGGGCGACCGCATCGGTATCCACCTTGGCCATGATCTGCGCGAGGTCCATGCGGCCCTGACCGAAGATCTCGCCATTGAGGAAGACCATCGGCACGGCCATGACCTTGCGCCGTTCAACCTCGTCCTGGAACAGCGCCCCATCGATCGCGGTGTGTGTAACGTTAGGATTGAGCGCCGCCATGATGTTGAGCGCCTGCACCACGTCGGGGCAGTTCTGGCAGGTCAGCGAGAAGAATGTTTCGAAGTGCAGCGGCACGTCGAGCGCGCGCACCGCATCGAGCAGTTCGGCGTCTTCCTTGGGCGGGTGCCCGCCGACATGAAGCAGCGCGAGGATCAGCGAGGTGAATTCATGTCCCATCGGCAGGCCGGCGAAGACAGCTTCGGCGCGGCCTTCATCGGCGCGGATGGCGAAGCTGGGGCGACGGGCGTCGGTTCCATCAAAGCGGGCCGAGACCTTGTCCGACTGCGCCGCGATTTCTTCGACCAGCGCGCGCGTTTCGGCGGACTTGGGGCTTTCATCGAGCGATGCGACCAGCTCGATCGGCCGGCGCAGATTGCCGAGGTAGGCCTTCAGCTGGGCGGTGGTGGCGGCATCGAGCATGGGCATTGTCAGGGTTCCTTCAGGCAGCACGCAGCAACCGCCACGGCGAGTATGCCGGGCGCGAAGGTGGCTTGTCTGTTGTCGAGAGCAGAATGTTTCCCCGGGGAAACATTTGGGGAACATCGTTTCGGTAGTGGCCGGGCGGCCGACTTTGTAACGGGCCGCCCGGCAGGTATCGGGATCTCTCCCGAAACGTCAGGGTCAGATCTTGCCGACGAGGTCGATCGACGGGGCGAGCGTTTCGGCGCCCTCTTCCCACTTCGCCGGGCAGACCTGGCCGGGGTGTTCGCGCCAGTACTTCGCGGCCTTGATCTTGCGGACCAGCTCGGCGGCGTTGCGGCCCACGCCTTCCGGGGTGATTTCGATCAGCTGGATCACACCATCGGGATCGACCACGAAGGTACCGCGATCGGCAAGGCCGACGCCGGGGCGCAGGTTGTCGAACGCGTTGGTCAGCGTGTGGTTCTGGTCACCGACGAGGTAGTAAGTAATCTTGCCGATAGCCGGCGAGCTGTCGGCCCAGGCCTTGTGGCTGAAGTGGGTGTCGGTCGACACGCCGAACACTTCCACGCCGAGTTCCTGGAGTTCGGCATAATTGTCCTGGAGGTCTTCCAGCTCGGTCGGGCACACGAAAGTGAAGTCGGCCGGGTAGAAGAAGAACACCGCCCACTTGCCGGCGATATCGGCCTCGGTGATGTCGACGAACTTGCCTTCCTTGTAAGCCGTGTTGGCGAAGGGCTTGATCGGGGTGCTCAGCAGAGACATGCGATTTCCTTTGCAGTCGCAGGTTATGAAACGGGGCGGCACACGAAAGAGCGCCGGTACGAGGGTTGAGCTAGCGCCTCGATGTTTCAATTTCCAATGATCAATTCCGGCTAAATTGATCGAAAAAGGCGATCAAGCTGCCGGAACCAGTCGGTGCATCAAATGTTACTCCGGCCGACGCAGCGCGCGCAGACGCTTGCGTTTCCGTCATCCGAGTTGCGGTCTTTGCACTTGAAACCAGTTGCGCGACGGCCCAACTGCGCCCCAGAATAAACGAAACGATCTCGTTTCATTACAGGATCCCACGATGGACGAGCCCACTGCCACCCCCTCCACATCCAGCCCGGCCCCTGCCGACGAGCCCACGGCGGCCGCTCCCAATCTTGGCAAGCGACGCCTGATCGGGCGTATCGCGCTGGGCGTCCTCGCCGTGGGCATACTCTACGGCGGCTATTCCTATTTCGAATACCGCACGTACGGCCGGTACTTCCAGGAAACCGAAGATGCCTATGTCAAGGCAGACGGTGTGGCGGTCAGTTCCAAGCTTGCGGGTTACGTCCGCAGCGTGAACGTGACGGACAACCAGGCGGTGACCGCGGGCAACCTGCTGATCCAGGTCGATCCGACCGACTATTCGACCAAGCTCGAACAGGCCGCCGCCCAAGTCGAGGTCGCGCGGGCGAGCGAAGCGGCGACGCGTGCCGGGATCGGCGAGGCGCAGGCCGGTGTGGCGCAGGCCGCAGCCGCGCTTGCCGCCGCGCAGCGCGATCTTGCCTACCTGAACGGCGAAGTCGCCCGTTACCGCCCACTCGCCGCGAGTGGGGCCGAGCCGAAGCAGGCGCTCGACCAATTGGTGTCGAACCGCGACAAGGCCGCGGCGCAGGTGCGCGCGCAGCAATCGGCGCTGCAGGCTGCCCGGGCCAAGGTTGCCACGACGCAGGCACAGGTGGGCCAGACCGCCGCGCAGATCGAAGCCGCACGGGCCCAGCAACAGGCCGCGCGCAACGATCTTGCCACCACGCGTATCATCGCGCCGATCAATGGCAAGGTTGCCTCTTCCGGCGTGCGCATCGGGCAGTACGTCCAGCCCGGCCAGCGGCTGCTGACGATCGTCCCAACCGACAAGATCTATGTCGAGGCAAACTTCAAGGAAACGCAGATCGGCCTGATGCGCCCCGGCCAGCCGGTCAAGATCAAGGTCGATGCGCTGCCCGACGTGGAATTCCACGGCCAGGTGGAAAGCATCACGCCCGGCACCGGCGCGAACTTCTCGCTGATCCCGCCGCAGAACGCGACTGGCAACTTCACCAAGATCGTCCAGCGCGTGCCCGTGCGCATCCGCATCAACGCCGGCCCTGAATCCCGCAAGGTCCTGGTCCCCGGACTTTCGCTCCACGTCGAAGTCGACACCACCGCCGCCAAGGGCGCGATCAACGCGATCCAGCAAGAGCAGGATCGGGTGCAGGCACCGAAGTGAGCAGCGCCGCCCTTCCCGCTGACGCGGTGCCGGCCGGCAGCGCGCCGCGCCCCTCCCCGGCGCAATCGCAGAAGGCCGATCTGTCGGCATGGCTGGCGGTGTTTGCCGGCGCGATCGGCGCGCTGATGGCGACGCTCGACATCTCGATCGTCAATTCATCGCTTCCGACCATCCAGGGCGAAATCGGCGCTTCGTCTACCGAGGGAACGTGGATCGCCACGTCGTACCTCGTTGCCGAGATCGTGATCATCCCACTGACCGGATGGCTGGAGCGGGTCTTCGGCCTGCGCCGCTTCCTGCTGATCGCCGCGCTGCTGTTTACCGCGTTCTCGATCCTGTGCGGTCTGTCTACCTCGCTGACGCAGATGATCATCGGTCGCGTCGGCCAAGGCTTCACCGGCGGCGCGATGATCCCGACCGGCATGACGATCATCGCCACGCGCCTGCCGCGCCACCAGCAACCGGTGGGAACGGCGATGTTCGGCTCGACGCTGATTCTGGGACCTGTGCTTGGGCCGCTTGCCGGTGGCTGGCTGACCGAAAACCTGTCCTGGCACTATGCCTTCTTCATCAACGTACCGATCTGCATCATCCTGATGGTGTTCCTGCTGGTCGGCCTGAAAGGGGCCAAGGCGCGGCTCGATGAGCTGTGGAGCGCGGACTGGCTCGGCATTGCCGGGATGGCGCTGGGGCTCGGCGGGCTGACCGTGGTGCTGGAGGAAGGCAATCGCGAGCAGTGGTTCCAGTCGACCCTGATCTGGCAGCTGACGGCGGTGACGGTCGTGGGCTTCATCCTGATCGGCGTTGGCCAGCTGACCGCCAGGCGGCCGGTGGTCAAACTTGCGCTGCTGCGCAACCGGGCCTTTGCCTCGGTCTTCGTGCTCGGCCTGCTGATCGGTGCGGTGCTTTACGGCACAAGCTACGTGATCCCGCAGTTCCTTGCCGCTGTGGCTGGCTACAACGCGCTGCAATCCGGGCAGATCGTGTTCCTGTCCGGCATTCCCGCCGCGATGATGATGCCGCTGTTCCCCCTGCTGATCACCCGGATCGACCTGCGCGTCGCGGTGGGCATGGGCATGCTGATCATGGCGACGTCGTGCTACCTCGACACGACCTTGACCCTGACGTCCGACGGGTCGGACTTCGTCGTCTCGCAGCTGATGCGCGGGCTGGGACAGGCGCTGTGCATGCTGTTCCTGAACCAGGCTGCGCTTGCCAGCGTGGATGCGGACGATGCGGGTGATGCGTCGGGGTTGTTCAACGCCGCCCGCAACCTCGGCGGGTCGATCAGCCTTGCGCTGCTGGCAACGCTGCAGGAACGCCGGCTCGACTTCCACCACTGGACGCTCAACGCGTCGCTTGGCAGCAACGACCCCTCGGTCCAGGATTGGGTCAGCAGCCAGGCGATGAGCGCGGGTGGCGGCCCCGAAGGCCTCGCCACCGCGATCCGATCGATCGACGGCACGGTGCTGCAGCAGGCGCTCGTCATGGCCTTCAGCGACGAATTCATCGCGCTCGTGGTGGCGATTGCGGTGGTTCTGCCGCTTGTCTTTCTTCTCCGGCCGCTTCCCAAGGGCCGCTTCAAAATGGCGATGCACTGATGCGACGCACGACACTTCTTTCGATTGCCCCTGTCCTTTGCGCGGGGCTGCTGCTTTCGGCCTGCACGGTGGGGCCTGACTACAAGGGCCCGCCGCAAGTCGCCGCAAATGCCGCGGCCCGCGGCAGCTTCGTCCGGGCGGGCGATGCCGGGCGCCCAGACGCCCCGGCCGCAACATGGTGGACCGCGCTCAACGATCCGGTTCTCGACCAGCTGATCGCGGATGCCCTTGCCGGCTCGCCCGATATCGCCGTTGCCAATGCGCGGATAGCGCAGGCTCGTGCAGGCCTTGCCGCCAACAAGACCGCCGTTCTGCCGACTTTCAACGTTTCGGCCGCCACGCCTTACGTCAACGTACCGGGCGGCCTGCTTAGCAGCGATGGCCAGTCGGGCGGGCGCGATTCTTTCACGGTGTATAACGTCGGCTTCGACGCTTCGTGGGAGATCGACCTGTTTGGCGGCACCCGGCGCAAGATCGAGGCTGCTTCTGCGCGGGCGCAGGCTGCCGAAGCCAGCCTCGCCGATGCGCAGGTTACCCTCTCGGCCGAAGTCGCGCGGACGTATGTCGGCTTGCGCACGCGGCAGCAGGCGCTGATCGTGCTCGACCGGCAGGCGCAAATCGACGATGCGCTGGTTTCGCTGGCGGGACAACGGCTGAGCAGCGGGACCGCGCCAGAGCAGCCGCTCGACCAGTTGCGCGCACAAAGGGCACAGACCGAAGCTGACCGTGCCAAGGCGCGGGCAGAAACGACCGTCCTGATTGATCAGCTGGCCGTCCTGACGGGGCGTGAGCCCGGCTCGCTCGACGCACAGCTCGCCACCGCCGCCCCGATCCCCCTCCCCCCGGCCGAAGTGGCAATCGGCGATCCCTCGCTGCTTCTGCGCAGCCGGCCCGATATCCGCGCCGCCGAGCGCAAGCTTGCCGCAGCGAATGCCGATGTCGGCGTGCAGATCGCCAACCGTTTCCCGAAGCTCTCGATCCTCGGCCTCATCGGTCTTGGTGGCCAGAACATCGGCGACGTGCTCGATCCGTCGAAGGTTATCGGCCTAGCCCTGCCGCAGCTGAAGTGGAGCCTGTTCGACGGTGGCCGCACCGAAGCGCAGATTCGCAATGCCAAGGGCGCCTATGCCGAAGCGGAAGCCAACTATCGCGCTGCGGTGCTGCGCGGCCTGCAGGATGCCGAAGGCTCGCTCACGCGGTTCGGGGGGCAGCGCACCGCCTATGCCCAGAGCGTGATCGCGCAGCAGCAGGCCGAACGCGCCGCGACGTTGCAGGGCCAGCGTTTCAGCGCTGGTACGGTTGGGCGCAGCGATGCGCTGTCAGCCGAGCGCACGGCGCTGCAGAGCGCACTTGGCGCGGCGACTGCACGGGGCGATCTGACAAACAGCTTCATAGCGGTAGAAAAGTCGCTCGGACTGGGCTGGACCAGCGGCTGAAAACGCGCCAGTGTCGTTGCCGCAGGGAGCGAAAATGAACCTTCAGCGTCTCGTTGTTCTATCTTTTCAGCGGATCATTTCCGTAGCAGTCTCATTTCCACTCAGAACGCCGCAAAGGCGAATGAACGGGAAGAGAGATGGACTGGTTTTCGGACATGGGTCGTCGCTTGTTGAAGGCTTACACCGATGGGCTTACCATGAGCTGCCCGGTGTACCGGATTGTATGCGAGGACGAGACAAAGGCAGCAGCTTCGCCCTGTCATATCGACATGCGTCAGCATGACGTCGAAGTCTTCCTCCAACAAAGCGTCACTGTCCGCCACTGATGAGCCCGCCGTACTGGACGGCACCCATGGCGATTGCGGCAATGATTGCCTGAACCCCCGGAGGGGCCGGCCTTCCGTTGCCGAAGCCAGGTTGTTGTTTGATCGCATCCTGGAGGCGAGCTGGCAGGTACTGCTTGCGCACGGGTTCGAGAACTTCACGTTCGATCGGGTGGCCCGCCATGCCCGCATAGGCAAGGCGACAATCTATTCGCGTTTTGCCGGCAAGACCGACTTGATGCGCGCACTGCTTACCTGGCGGGTGGAGCGGCAGCGAACCCAGATCATGGCTGAAAGCAGCGCAATGGAGCCGGTCGAGGCTTTCACCTTCCGTGCGCAACGCGTGCTTGAAGTCCTCTTCTCGCCCGACGGAATGTTGCTGGAGCGCCTGATCGACTGGGTCGATCTGGAAGCTGGCGCCGGGAACGCTCGCGGCGAAGTCTACCGCAGCGCCTTGCAATCCATCGCCCAGGAATTTGCCGAGTTGAACGAAGCTGGCCGCGCTTCTGTGCCGAATGTCGATCTGGCCGCGCGCTTCTGGCTGGAAGGTCTGCTTGGCCATGCGCGCCTTGCCGCAAGCGAGGGTGCCGAAGGACTGAACGGAAGAGCGGAATGGGCACGCGAATACGCCCAGTTCTTTTTCCGTGGCATTGATGGGATGGTTAATCGTTCCTGATCCGTCCCCGGTGGGCGAACCGGGGGACGGTCTTCATCGCTTTCCCAGCATTTGAAGGCAGAACCCTGCGCGACAGAAGTCAGCGTGGGGCGGAATGAAAGGCGTCATCTTCAATTTGCTGGAAGAGGCGATTGTCGCGGAACATGGTGTCGCTGCCTGGGTCGACATCATGGACCTTGCGGGCGCGCGCGGGACTTATTCGTCGCTCGGTTCCTATCCCGACGAGGAACTGTATGCCATCGTCGATCATGCCGCCGCGGGCCTTGCCCTGCCCGTTCCCGACGTGTTGCGATGGTTTGGCCAAGGCGCCATTCCCCGATTAGCGGAACGCTACCCCACGCTTTTCGCAAATCACCGCGGCAGTCGCTCGTTCATCACAAGCGTGAACGATGTGATCCACCTCGAAGTCCGCAAGCTCTACGCAGGCGCTGCTTGTCCACACTTCCATTTCCACGATCTTGCGGATGGTCGACTGGCGATGGCTTACCAATCGCCCCGGCAGCTCTGTCACCTTGCTCACGGCTTCGTCCTGGGCACGGCTGCCTTTTTCGGTGACGTGATCGATGTCGAACATCTCGCCTGCACCAGCAAGGGCGATGCCCTTTGCCGTCTGGCGCTGGATTGGCAATGAAGTACGAGAGGATCCCGCTTTCCGGCAAGACCGAGCCAAGGGGTACCGACCTTGTCGACAGGTTGGAGCGCCAACTCGAGCAGGAGAGGAAGGCCAGGCTAGAGGCCGAGGCGATCGCCGAGCGAGGTCTGCGCGAACTCTACGAAAGCCAGGTACGGCTCGCGCTGCTCCAGCGGATCACCGACTTTGCCAACCAGTCAAACAGCTTTGCCGAAGTGCTCGACATGGCGCTCAAGGAAATCTGCCTGCACATGAGTTGGGAGTTCGGCAACGGCATCCGTGTGTCAGACAATGGTCGCGTGGCGGCGGCGTGCGATACCTGGTTCGCATCCGAGCCGGATCGCCTATTTCCGTTCGTTGAGGCTTCGCGGGCCATCCGGGTGGGGGTCGGCGATTGTCTGCCAGGACGCGTCCTGCGCGACCACCATCCGCACTGGATTGATGATATAGCCGCCGAGGACTGGCTTGCCCGGCGGCCGCAAGCCGTTGAGGCAAAGCTGCTGTCGGCTTGCGCCTTCCCGATCAGCATCGGCGACGAGCTGGTGGCGGTGATCGAGTTCTTCTCGTCCAAGCCGATGATCGACAAGGATGCGATCCTGCTGACCATCACCCAGTCGGCAACGCAGCTCGGCCGCGTGATCGAGCGGGAAAGGGCCCGGGCGACCCTGCTGCACGATGCGCTGCACGATGCGATGACAGGATTGCCCAACCGGGTCCTGCTGGACGAACGGTGCCGATCGGCCTTCCAGCGCCTGTCGACGGGAACCGCGCGGCTGGCGATCATGGTCATCGATCTCGACGGCTTCAAGGCGATCAACGACAAGTACGGCCACCACGCAGGCGACGCGCTTCTGGTCGACGTGACAGGACGGTTTCAGGCGGCGATCAACGCCTTCCAGCAATCCCACTTGCAGGCAGGACATGCCACGCTCGCCCGCGTGGGCGGTGATGAGTTCGTCATCCTGCTGGATTCGATCAAGGACGAATCTGTAGCGGAAAAACTGGCAACCTTGTTGCACGACGTTCTGCGCCCGCCCACACAGGTCGACAACGATCAGGTGACGGCAGGAGCATCGATCGGGATTGCCCTATCCGGCCCGGAATACGACGACGTCGAACAGATCCGCCGCGATGCCGACCTTGCTATGTACGAGGCGAAGGCGTCGGGATCGGGCCATACTGTCACGTTCACCGATGCCCTCGGCACCGAAGCGCGCAACCGCATGGCGTTGGAGCGCGAGCTGCGCGAGGCAATCCGCGACAAGCAGTTCCTGCTGTTCTACCAGCCCATCTTCGCGCTGACCGAAGATCAGCGGCTGATGGGCTATGAAGCGCTGATCCGCTGGCAGCACCCGACGCGCGGGCTGCTTGATCCGGGTGCGTTCATCGACGCCGCCGAACAGAGCGGCCTGATCGTGTTCATCGGTGATTGGGTCCTGCGGCAAGGGTGCACCGCCCTCGCCTCGCTGCACAAGCGGATGGTAAATAAGACGCCCGGCTGCGAATTGCCCTTCGTTTCGATCAACATCGCGCCGCAGCAGTTCCTGCAGCCAAGCTTTGCGCAGCAGGTTCAGCGCGTGCTGATCGAAACCGGAGTCCCGTCGGATTGCCTGAGGCTTGAAGTGACCGAGGGTGTCGCGATCATCGATGCAGACCGGACGCGTCAGGTGCTCGAGGAAATTCGCGCCTGGGGGGTCAGGACCAGCCTCGATGACTTCGGCACGGGGTATTCCTCGCTCAGCTATCTGCAAAACCTGCCGTTCGACACGCTCAAGATCGACCGGTCGTTCGTGGCTTCGATCGAAGATCCCAAAAGCCGCAACATCATCCGCGCCATCCTCGACCTTGCCAACAACCTCAACCTTTCCGTCGTGGCCGAAGGGATCGAATCCCCGGAACAGGGGCGTGTGCTGGTGGAGATGGGCTGCGAATTCGGCCAAGGCTTCCATCTTGGCGTGCCGCTTGATGAAAAGTCGGCCTTCGCGCTGATCGACCAACGACGTGCGGCCTAGGCGAACGTCACTTCTGCAAGGTCGGTAAAATGTCTATCTGCGTCACAACGGCAGATGGGGATTTGGAAGAGATGGCAAACAGTCCTTGGCAACACGCGCGAAACCAGTCGGTCGCGGACGATGTCGATTTCGAGATCAAGGGGCAGGAACTCCAGTTCGTCGAGATCGAGCTGGACCCGGGCGAAAGTGCCGTCGCCGAAGCCGGCGCGTTCGTGTGGAAGGACGCCAGCATCGACATGACCACCGTGTTCGGCGATGGGAGCTCTGCAGGGGACGGTTCGTTCATGGGCAAGCTGCTCGGCGCGGGCAAGCGGCTGGTAACCGGGGAAAGCCTGTTCACCACGGTGTTCACCCATCGCGGGACAGGCAAGGCCCGGGTTGCCTTTGCATCGCCAACGCCAGGCAGCATCCTGCCGATCAAGCTATCCGACGTGGGCGGAACGCTGATCTGCCAGAAGGACAGCTTCCTGGCCGCAGCCCGCGGCGTTTCGATTGGAATCGCTTTCCAGCGCAAAGTGATGACCGGCCTGTTCGGCGGTGAAGGCTTCATCATGCAGAAGCTGGACGGTGATGGCTGGGTCTTCGTGCAAATGGGCGGGACGCTCGTCGAGCGGACCTTGGCCCCCGGTGAAGAACTCCACGTCGATACCGGCTGCCTTGCCGCCTACACCCCGTCAGTCACCTTCGACCTTGTCACCGCAGGTGGGGTGAAGAGCGTGCTGTTCGGCGGTGAAGGGTTGTTCTTTGCCCGCCTGACCGGACCAGGCAAGGTGTGGATCCAGTCGCTTCCCTTTGCCCGGCTCGCCGGTCGGATGGCGGCGGCAGCGCGCGGCGGCGGGCAAAACCGGGGCGAAGGATCGATGCTGGGCTCGCTGGGCGATTTCATCGAAGGCAACAACTGAGGGTCAGTCGTCGGCTGGCGCCGCTAGCCCTGGCCCTTTGGACATGTGATCCCCCGCGCCGTCCCGCTGCGCATCGTCAGAGGAATCGTCGTCTGCGTCGGCCGGATGCATGATCGCATCGACACCGGCCCCATCCCACTTCGGGTCGGCATCGATCCTGGCAACGAGCCGCTGTGCGGCACGCGCTGCCGAACCACCGTGCGGTTCGTAAGCGGCCGGCAGCAGCGTCGCGCGTGCGTCTGCCAAGGCATGCCTGCGGATCTGTTCAAGCGCCAGCGTCATGCGAAACGAGACGTCGAATGGCGCGAGGTTCAATCCCCGCTCAAGCCCGCGGTAGGCAAGTTCCGTGGGATCTCTTCCACGCTTGGCGAAGCTTTCGTAGAAGTAGAAAAGCGGCAGCGGGTGGTCGTTCTCGATGCGATTGAGCGCAACAAACGGCGCCACGGCCTTGCGGAACGCCGCGTCGCGATCGGGCGCGCTTTCGGCGAGCCGGAACAGCGAGTAGCCCTTTTGCACATAGGCGTTGGTCTGGCCGGGATCGATGGCAAGCGCCTTGTCGGCGGCGGCAATCGCTTCAATGTCGTTGCCCGCATCGTGCTCCGCCTCGGCAAGCGCCGCCAGCACGGCCGGATCCTGCGGATATCTGGCTGCCACGGCCCTTGCCTCGACCAGCAATTCCTTTGCCTGCTCCGTGTTGACGCCGCGCCGCGAACGGATCTGCACCGGCATCATTGCCGCCTGCCCGGCGCTGAGCGGGCGCACTTGGATCGCAGCGACCTTCAAGGCTGACGATCCCACCTTGATGTACTTCCACTTGTTGCCGGTGAGGTAAGTCTCGAGCTCCTTCTCGAGCACCTTGAAGTCCCCGAACGCTTCAAGCGCTGCTTCACGCTGCGGTTTGCCGCTGGTGATGAGCTTCACATACTTGTCGAGTTGCCCAGCGCGCGGCTTGTGAAAGGTCAGGTAGTGGAAAAGCAGCCATGCCTTTCCGTAATAGGCGTCGTAGGTCTTGCTGCGATGCTTCTCGTACACGGCCGGGTCGAGCAGATCCTCGGCCGAGACGTCCTTGGCAAGATAGAGCTCTGCGCCGCGATGCATGGCCGGCCGGCCGATCTCCATGGCGCCGTCGGTGTCGAAACGCGCAGATGCAGAAAACTCGGCGCTGCCTTCGGTGTACCAGCGCGGCATGCTCATCATCGACGATGAGATCGACACGTGGTGGGCGTATTCATGCAGCAGGGCGATCATCGACCATTCCAGATCGCCATTGGCGGCTTTCACCCTTGGAACGATGGCGATCGAGCCACCGGCACGGGGCAGATAAAAGCCGCCGAGATACTTGTTGCCCTCGCCATAGAGCTTGCGCACCTCGCCCTCTGTCCGGACGACATAGACGGTCACCCGGTTGGACGGACTGGGAATGATCGCCTCGCTCGACGTCAGCAGGGCAATCGCCGCGTGATAGCGTTCAAGCTGGTCCGAAAAGGCGCGCACGTTCTTTTCGTTGTCGTCTGTATAGACCACGAAATGCGCGCTCGAAGCCTCTAGCCAGTTTGCCATAGCGGGCGCGGGAAGCGCCCACGCGACCACCGCTGCCACCAGCCAAGACTTCAGATTTGCCATGCGCCCCCCCAACCCTGCCCGACCTTTGCTATGAGGCGTCCGGGACGAGGCCAAGGGTATACAATATTCAATCTGGTGATTGCCGCCGGCCCGAAGAGGCCGGACTCCCCGAACCGGCGGGCAATCCATATCAGCCTCAGATCAGAAGCTGGCCTTGAAGGTTACGCCCCAGGTGCGGGGGTCACCCGGCTGGCCGACGATCAGGCCAGTGCTGCCCGATGCGACGGCAAGCTGTTCGTAGTAGTTCACGTCAAACGCGTTGCGAACCCAGCCATAGATGTCGAACCCGTTGTCCGTGCGATACCCCAGACGGAAGTTCGACAGGGCATAGCCATCGATCCAGGTGTAGGCCGAGGGCGACGGGTTGGACGAGAACGACGAGCGGTAGTTTCCGTCAAAGCCGAGGTAGGCCTGTCCGTCGGTGCCGAACAGCTTTGCCGGAACGTTCGCCTCCGCGCCATACGAGAACGACCACTTCGACACGCCCGGCAGCCGTTGGCCCGAAATGTCGCACGACAGCGGACTGATCGCGCCCGGTGTTCCCGCTGCTCCCGGCGTACCGATCAGGTTGCCATTGGCATCAACGTTCTGCGTACCGCCCGAAAGCTCAGGCGGGCACGGCGCGTTGGTGAACTTGCGGTACGTGGCATCGGTATAGGCACCGTTGCCGTAGACGTTGAACCGCTCGCTCGGGCGGGCCGAGAAGTCGAATTCCACGCCCTGCGTGCGCACCTTGTCGGCATTGGCGAGATAGCCGCGCAGCGCGCCCACGGTGTAGTTGGACACCTGGGCCTGGTAGTTTTCGATTTCGGTGCGGAAGATCGAGACGTTGAAGGTGGCCTTGCGATCCCAGAACTGGGTCTTGATGCCCGCTTCGTAGTGGTTGACCGTTTCGGGCTTCACCGTCGCCAGGCTGAGGATCGGCACGCCCGCAGTATCGGCAGGAACACCGTTCAGATTGACGCCGCCCGACTTGAACGTGTGTGCGTAGGTCGCATAGGCATGAATGTCGCGCGCCACATCGTAGGATGCGGTGGCGTCGTACGAGAAGTTCCAGTCGGAGAAGCGCACATTGAACTGCTGCGGCGCGAGCACTGCAAGCTGGGCCTTCTCGCGCGCAGTGTTTCCACCTTGCGCGGCGGTCTTGAACACGACCAACTGGCCCGCGCCGTTGGTCACCACCGAATTGTAGTCACCCACCTTCTTGTCATAATTGACGCGGAAGCCGGGCTGGATCTTGAAGGCATCGGTAACCTTGAAGGTCAGCTGGCCGAACACGGCTGCGCTGGTGTTCTTGAGGCTGATGTCGTTGGTTGCGGTCAGGCCGTTGAGCACCGACGGGTCCTTCGACAGGGCATCCGACGGACGGATGAGCCACTTGGACGCTGCAGCGCCCTGCTGCTGCACGCCGCTGGTGCGGATCGTCTGGTAGAAGCCGAATGCACCAAGGACGTAGCCCAGGCGGCCAGTTTCACCCGAAAGGCGCAGTTCCTGCGTGTACTGGTTCTGCTTGGACGGGTTGTTCGACTTCGTGGTGATCGGAAGCCCGAGGAAGTCGCGATCGTTCGACGGGTTCCAGTCCCAGAAGCGCCATGCGGTGATCGAGGTGATCGTGCCGATCCCGGTATCGATCTTGCCGCGCAGCGACACGCCGCCGATCTTGTTCTTGGCCTGCAGCGGCACATCGACATCGGTCAGGCGATCGAACGCATTGGTGCTCGGCACGCTGTAACCCAGCGATGCGGCAAGCGCCGCGTACTGCCGGTTGAGCGCACGCTGGGTCGAACCCGTGCGGGCGTAGATCTGCACGCAGCAGCGGGGGTTCTGCTTACTGAAATCGCCTGCAAGGGTGAAGGCAACGCCATCGCTGGGCTGGAACAGCAGCTGTGCGCGGATACCAAGGTTGTCTTGTTCGTTGACCTTCTGCCCGGTGGCGACATTCAGGATCGTACCGTCGCGACGGGTCGAGGAAACCGCGATGCGAGCCGCCAGCGTGTCGGTCAGCGGCCCGGACAGGGCGGCCTTGGCCTGCATGAAGCCGAGATTGCCGACGCTGATTTCGGCGCGGCCTTCGGGCGTGAACGTCGGTTGGCGAGTGGTGATGTTGATCGCTCCGGCGGTGGTGTTCTTGCCGTAGAGCGTGCCCTGCGGCCCACGCAGCACTTCGATCTGCTTCACGTCGAGGAAGTCAAACGTGCTCGATGCCACGCGCGCCATGTAGACGTCGTCGACATAGATGCCGACACCCTGCTCGATGCCATCGTTGGTCAGACCGAGCGGAGCGCCTAGACCACGGATGTTGACCGAGGTGTTGCGCGGGTTCGAGCTGTAGAACTGCAGCGTCGGCGTCAGCTGCTGAAGCCGGCCGACGTTGAAGCTGCCGGTGGAATCGATGTGATCGCCACCGACGACCGAGATGGCGAGCGGGACATCCTGCGCCGTTTCCTGACGGCGGCGGGCCGTGACGACGATGTCGTCCACGTCGGACTGGCCGGTGCCCACAGACGTGCGTTCAGCGGCAGGAGCGGTCGCTTCATCGGCGGCGGTAGCGGCCGCCGCGTCGGCGGCGAAGGCGGGAGCGGAAAGCGCGAGCAGCGCAAGCGGCGCGGCACCCGCAAGCAGGGTTACACGAGACATCTTGAGGTGATCCTTTAGGTCAGGGTCACGATGCCTCCAGTGGTCCGGTTGGCAGTCGGGAACGCTTGAATGGGTCTTTGTTTTTCTTGAGTTTTAGTTCGGCTTGAGACGCTTCTTCTCGGTCACGTCGATCTGGACGACGCGGCCTTCGTGAATGGTCAGCGAAACATTGCCGTAACGCAGGCCGGCAAGAGCTTCGCGCACGCTGGCGATCGATTCTTCCAGGTGGCGCTCGGCATCGTTGCGGGGCGCAGCGGGTGGAGTTGTCATGGCTGTGCTCCTTCTCGAAATCAGGCGGGGTTGAACAGGCGGGATCGGCGCGGAACGATGCGCAGGCGATCCCCGGCGGCGGGTTGCGGAAGGGCGGCATCCACGTCGAATTCGACAAGCAGGTCGGTTTCGACCAGCATGCCTTCGACGCGCCATGCGCCACCCTTGCGGAAGACATTGTCGACAAGGACGAGTTCGCCGCCCTCTTCGACCACGTCGACATCATGCGGGCGGAAGTGGACTTCACCGCCCTCGCCCGCGACGCGGTTCGTTTCGCCCACGAAGTGCGAAACGAACGGCGTTTGCGGGTTCATGTAGATTTCCTCGGGCGTGCCGACCTGCTCGATCCTGCCGTGATCCATGACCACGACGCGATCGGCGAGTTCGAGCGCTTCTTCCTGATCGTGCGTCACGAAGATCGAGGTAAGGCCCATCTGCTTGTGCAGATCGCGCAGCCAGCGTCGCAGGTCCTTGCGGACCTTGGCATCGAGCGCGCCGAACGGTTCGTCCAGCAGCAGCAGCTTGGGCTCGATGGCGAGCGCACGAGCGAGCGCGACACGCTGGCGCTGGCCACCGGAAAGCTGCCCGGGGTAGCGCTTGCCAAGGCCTTCAAGCTGGACAAGGCGGAGCAGTTCGTCCGCTCGTTCCCGGATGACTGCCTTCGACGGCCGCTCGCGGCGCTTCTTGACGGTAAGTCCGAAGGCCACATTCTCGGCCACGGTCATGTGGCGGAACAGCGCATATTGCTGGAACACGAACCCGACCTGGCGATCTGCCACCTTCAGCCGGGAAACGTCGTTCCCGTTGAAGAACACCTCACCCGTGTCCTGGAATTCCAGGCCCGCGATGATGCGCAGCAGCGTGGTCTTGCCCGAGCCGGAGGGCCCGAGCAGGGCAACGAATTCGCCATCCTGGATCTCCAGGTCGATGCCGTGGAGCGCCGGGAAATCACCAAACCGCTTGGTGATGTTCTGAACCTTGATCAATGCCTTGCTCCCGAATGGAGGTCGAAGCGCCACTCAAGCACGCTCTTCGCGACGAGCGTGACCAGCGCGAGGCCGGCCAGCAGCGAAGCAACGGCGAAGGCTCCGACAAAGTCGTATTCGTTGTAGAGGATCTCGACATGCAGCGGCATGGTGTTGGTCTCGCCACGAATGTGGCCCGAGACGACCGAGACCGCGCCGAATTCGCCCATGGCGCGCGCGTTGCAGAGCAGCACGCCATAGAGCAGGCCCCAGCGGATGTTGGGCAGCGTGACGTGCCAGAACGTCTGCCAGCCATTCGCGCCCAGGGAAAGCGCGGCTTCCTCGTCGTCCTTGCCCTGCTCCATCATCAGCGGGATCAGTTCACGGGCTACGAAGGGAAAGGTGATGAACACCGTCGCAAGCACGATCCCGGGGACCGCAAAGATGATCTTGAGATCGTGCGCCGCCAGCCAGCCCCCGAACAGGCCGTTCGCGCCGAACAGCAGCACGAAGATGAGGCCCGACACGACCGGCGAGACCGAGAACGGCAGGTCGATCAGCGTGATCAGCAGGCTCTTGCCAGGGAAGCTGTACTTGGTGATCGCCCAGCTCGCCGCGATGCCGAAGACGACATTGAGCGGCACACTGATCGCCGCGATCAGCAGGGTCAGCTTGATGGCCGAGAGCGCATCGGGAGTCTCGATGGCAGCCACGAACCCGCCGATCCCGGCCTTCAGAGCCTCGCTAAACACGGAAATCAGCGGCAACAGCACAAAGAAGGCAAGGAAAGCGAGCGCGATGGCGATCAGGACAATCTGGGTGCCTTTCCCTTCGGTGACGGTTCGCAGCTTCATGCGCCCATCCTCCGACGCCCGGCCGCTTGCAGCGCGTTGATGGCAAGGAGGATGCCGAACGAGACCAGCATCATCACCACCGCTATCGCAGTCGCGCCGGCGTAGGCATATTGTTCAAGCTGGGTGACGATCAGCAGCGGGGCAATCTCGGTCCTGCCGGGCATGTTGCCCGAGATGAAGATCACCGACCCGTATTCGCCGACCCCGCGAGCGAAGGCCATGGCAAAGCCGGTCAACAGGGCCGGCGCAATGGCCGGGAAGATCACGCGGCTGAAGGTCTGCGAGCGGTTGGCGCCAAGGGTCGCGGCGGCTTCCTCCACATCGCGACCGAGATCGGCAAGCACCGGCTCCACCGAGCGCACCACGAAAGGCAGACCGATGAACACCAGGGCGATGGTGATACCAAGCGGCGTGAAGGCCACCTTGATCCCCAGCGGTTCGAGAACCTGGCCGATCCACCCATTCGGGCTGTAGAGCGCGGTCAGGGCGATGCCCGCGACTGCCGTCGGCAAGGCGAACGGCAGGTCAACGAGTGCGGACACGATCTGCTTGCCGGGAAAGGCATAGCGCACGAGCACCCAGGCGACGAGCAGGCCGAACACCGCGTTCACGAGGCCAGCTGCAGCGGCCGTGCCGAAGCTCAGCCGATAGGCGGCAAGCGCGCGGCTGCTGAAGCCCACCTCAATGAACTGCTGCCACCCGAGACCGGCCGCTTTCAGGAAGATGGTGGCGATCGGGATCAGGACGATCAGCGTGAGCCAACCGATCGTGGTCCCGAATGTCAGGGCGAACCCCGGCAGGACCGACGGCTTGCGCCAGCTACGGGCGCGCGCCTTCGGCGAAGGATATTGCGTCGACATCTGCAGTGGCCTGCTCGATCAGGGAAAGGAGTGTTATTTCTTGCCGGTGTAGATGCGGTCGAACACGCCGCCATCGTCGAAGAACTGCTTCTGCGCCTTGGTCCAGCCGCCGAAATCCTTGTCGACCGTGACCATCGGGATTTGCGGGAACTGCGACTTAAACTGCTCGGCGATCTTGGGATCACGCGGGCGGTAGAAAGCGTGGGCGATCGCCGTCTGCGCTTCGGGCGTGTAGAGGTAGCGCAGGTAGGCATCGGCAACTTCGGTCGTGCCGTGCTTCTTCGCATTCTCGGTGACGACTGCCACGGGCGGTTCGGCCAGGATCGAGAGCGACGGCGCCACGATCTGGAACTTGCCCTTGCCCAGTTCCTTCTCGGCGAGGAATGCCTCGTTTTCCCACGAGATCAGCACGTCACCGATGCCGCGTTCAACGAAGGTGGTGGTCGCGCCACGCGCGCCGCTATCGAGCACCGGCACGTTGGCGTAAAGCTTCTTGACGAAGGCTTCCGCTGCGGCATCCGAACCGCCGCCAGCCTTCTTGCCATAGGCCCAGGCGGCAAGGAAATTCCAGCGCGCACCGCCGCTGGTCTTCGGATTGGGCGTGATGACCTGTACGCCGGGCTTCACCAGGTCCGACCAGTCCTTGATGCCCTTGGGATTACCCTGGCGGACGAGCAGCACGATGGTGGAGGTGTAGGGCGACGAATTGTCGGGCAGCGCCTTTTGCCAGTCAGCCGGCAGCAGCTTGCCCTTCGTGGCAATCGCATCGATGTCGTAGGCGAGCGCCAGCGTTGCCACGTCGGCTTCGAGACCATCGATGATCGCGCGGCTCTGCTTGCCCGAGCCGCCGTGGCTCATGCGGAAGCTCACGTCCTTGCCGGTCTTCTGCTTCCAATAAGCGGCGAAGGCCGGGTTGATCGCCTGGTAGAGTTCGCGCGTGGGGTCGTACGAGACGTTGGTCAGCTCGACCGCGTTGGGATTCGTCGGCTTGCTCGAACATCCTGCGAGCACCGGCCCGATCAGACCGAGAGCGAGGGTAGCCGAAACAAACGTGCGGCGATTCATGGTGCGTACTCCCCTGTTGGCGCCGTCGGACTAAACTCAATCTACAAAGTAGACATTATAGGAGTTCTGTTGCCCTCTAAAGCCTACCTTTCCGGCGCAGTTGCAGAAGGAGCGGCGATACGCCGCGTAAGCTCCTCTGCTGCGTTGAAAGGTTGACCGAATCGGGGTCCTCAGCGCGGTGCCCGAAGCTTAACTCAACCTGATCAGTAGATAATGGCCCTGCGCCCAAGCGCGCCATATTGTCGACCAAATGAGTAGAGATGCCGCACAGAGTATTGCGCCATCCGACGGCTGCGGGATCCGGTGTCGCCAAGGTTGCACTCGGATGGAATGCAATCTTAATGTAACACAGTGACACCATGGCCGTGGCACAATGACCATTGCCATGACCATGAAAGTGGAAACCGAACCGATGCGATCGCCAAGTGGCGCCGAAACTGACGCTGCTGCAGAGGTGAAGCCTCCAATCGAACGCTTCTTCAACCGAGAGCTGAGCTGGCTCCAGTTCAACCGCCGCGTGCTCGCCGAAGCCCAGAACAAGAGCTACCCACTGCTGGAGCGTCTGCGCTTCCTGTCGATTTCCGGCAGCAACCTGGACGAATTCATGATGGTGCGCGTGGCCGGTCTTGCCGGGCAGGTCCGCCAGCAGATCGAGGAGATCTCGATCGACGGGTTGACGCCGGGACAACAGCTGCAGGCGATCAACGGCGCGGTTTCCGATCTCGTCCACGAGCAGCACGCGATCCTGGCGTCGCTTTCGCGGCAGCTCGAGAAGGCCGGCGTCCGCCTGATCAACGATCGCCGCCTTGAAAAGCACGAGGCCGAATGGCTGGCGCAGTACTTCGAACAGCACATGCTGCCTGCTCTGACCCCGCAGGCGATCGACCCGGCGCACCCGTTTCCGTTCATCGCGAACCAGGGGACCGGCATCCTGTTTTCGCTCACCCGCGCGGCTGACGGCGCGCAAGTGCGCGAAATGATCGTGATCCCGCCCGCCTTCCCCCGGTTCGTCCGCCTGCCAGGCAAGGAAGGCGCGTGGATCGCGATCGAGGACATGATCCGCCGAAAGGCTGCGCGGCTGTTCCCCGGATTCAAGATCAACGGGAGCGGCGTCTTCCGCGTGCTGCGCGACAGCGACATGGAAATCGAGGAAGACGCAGAGGACCTTGTTCGCCATTTCCGCACGGCGATCCAGCGTCGCCGTCGCGGCAAGGTCATCCTGCTTCAATTGCAGGCCGACTTCGATCCCGGCGCGGAGGAACTGCTTCGCGAGAAGCTGCGGCTCGACCACGCGCTGGTCCTGAAGTCGCCCGGTCTCGTTTCGATGACCGGCCTTGCCGCGATCGTCGAAGAGGAACGGCCCGACCTCAAGTTCGAGCCATATTCACCGCGCTATCCCGAGCGGATTCTCGAGCATGACGGCGACTGCTTCGCTGCCATTCGCGAAAAGGACATCGTGATCCATCACCCGTTCGAAAGCTTCGACGTGGTGATCGATTTCCTCAGGCAGGCCGCATCCGATCCTGACGTCGTGGCAATCAAGCAGACGCTGTATCGCGCCGGCAAGCAGTCTGCCGTCATCGCCGCGCTGATCGCGGCTGCCGAGGCGGGCAAGTCGGTGACCGCCGTGGTGGAGCTCAAGGCAAGGTTCGACGAAGAACAGAACCTGATGTGGGCCAGCCAGCTGGAACGCGCAGGCGTGCAGGTAATCTACGGCTTCGTCGACTGGAAGACTCACGCGAAGGTTTCGATGGTGGTGCGCCGCGAGGGCGATGGATACCGCACGTACTGCCACTTCGGCACCGGCAACTATCACCCGGTGACCGCGCGGGTGTACACAGACCTGTCCTTCTTCACCGCCGATCCGCGCTTTGGCCGCGATGCGGGGCAACTGTTCAATTTCATTACCGGCTACATCGAGCCGCGCGGAACGGAGATGCTGGCAATTTCGCCCGTCGGCCTGCGGCGCAAGCTTTACGAATGCATCGACCGCGAGATCGCCTTCGCCAAGGCGGGCAAGGCCGGCGCCATATGGGCGAAGCTGAATTCGCTGACCGACAGCCAGCTCATCAACCGGCTTTATGAGGCCAGTTCTGCGGGGGTCGAGATCGCGCTGGTCGTGCGCGGAATCTGCTGCCTTCGCCCCGGCGTGCCCGGGCTGTCCGAGCGGATCACCGTGAAGTCGATCATCGGCCGGTTCCTCGAACACAGCCGCATATGGGCGTTCGGCAACGGCGCCGCCCTGCCCAATCGGCGCGCCCGGGTGTTTCTCACCTCGGCCGACGGCATGATGCGCAATCTCGACCGCCGCGTCGAAGTCATGGTGCCGGTGCGGAACCGGACAGTGCATGATCAGGTTCTGGATCAGGTGATGCTGGCAAACCTGATCGATACCGAGCAAAGCTGGCGGCTTGAGGCCGACGGGAATTATCACCGGATCGGCGATGTGACCAAGCCGTTCAATGTCCACCGCTATTTCATGACCAACCCCTCGCTTTCCGGGCGAGGCGCTGCGCTTACCAAAGGGCGAAAGGTACCGAAGCTTGCGTTGCGCCGGGGGGGCGCTACGGCAAAGCACGATTAGCCCGGCGCACGAGGATCATGGCCACCAATCGCAAGAAGCCCATCGTCGTCCCGCCACGCGCGACCATCGATATCGGCTCCAACACCGTGCGCCTCGTGATCTACGGGGGACCGGCGCGTGCGCCTGCGGTCCTGCACAACGAAAAGGTCACGGCGCGGCTCGGCAAGGCGGTTGCTGAAACGGGTCTGCTGTCGGAAAAGGCGCGAAACGCGGCGCTCGCATCGCTGCGCAGGTATCGCGCGCTGCTTCGCCTGAAGGGCGTGGAACAGATCGAAGTCGTGGCAACGGCCGCCGTGCGCGATGCGGCGAACGGACAGGAGTTTCTGGCGGCGGTGGAGGCCATGGGCTTTGCCCCCCGCCTTCTTTCGGGTGAGGAAGAGGCGGTTACCAGCGCACACGGTGTGATCGGCGCGTTTCCGCAAGCCAAGGGCGTGGTCGGCGATCTTGGCGGCGGCAGCCTGGAACTGGTCGACATCGAAAACGGGCAATGTCGGCACGGCATCTCCATGCCGCTGGGCACGCTGCGTCTGCCGGCGTTGCGGGCGGAAGGTGAAGTGGCATTCGCGCGCAAGGTTGCCAAGGCGCTCACCAAGGCCGACTGGCAAGTCGAGCCCGGTTCGACGCTCTACCTAGTGGGTGGGTCGCTGCGGGCCTTCGCCCGATACGCCATGGACCATGCAGGCTGGCCGATCGACGATCCACATGGTTTTGCCATCGATGCAGCCGCGGCGGACAAGCTTGCGCGTCCCCTCGCCCGCGTCAGTCCGGAAAACCTGGCGCCGATCGCCAATGTCTCAGCTTCGCGCCTTGCGGGCCTTCCTGATGCGGCCGCGTTGATCAGCGTGCTGGTAAAGACCCTGCAACCCTCCCGCCTGGTCTTTTCCGCCTGGGGGCTTCGCGAAGGGTTGCTGTGGGAAGCCATGCCGGCCCATGTCCGCTCGCAGGATCCGTTGGTGGCGGGTGTTGCTGATTTCGTGCGCGACGAAGGAATCTCGCCTGGAACGGCGACGATGGTTGCGGGATGGACGGCCAGTGCGTCGCTGTCCGACGGGGCGGAGCGCCGCGAGCGCCTCCGGCTTTCGGCAATCATGCTTTGCCTTGCCTCCGCCATGGTAGAACCCAACCTGCGCCCGGACCTCGCCCGGGACTGGGCACTGCGCAAGCGCTGGATCGGCGCGAATGCGCGCGACCGGGCGATGCTTGCCGCCGCGCTCGTCGCCAACACTGGCAAGACCGAATTGCCGCAGGACCTGCTGCGGATCGCTTCGGAAGAACAGCTGCGAGAAGCCGTCGCCTGGGGCCTCGCAACCCGGCTGTGCCGCCGGTTCAGCGGCTGCACTGCGCAAGGCCTGACCGGAAGTTCGCTGCACGCAGAAGGGGACAGGCTAATCCTTACCGTCAGCGATGAAATCGCAGCGCTGGTGAATGATGGCACCGAGCGCGACTTGCGGGCACTTGCCAACTTCATGGCGCTCAAGCCCGAAATCCGCATCGGATAGGCGCAGAACGGCGTATTGCGGAAAGCGTCCGCGCCCGACACCTTCCCTGCACAAGGCTTTCGGGGACCGACCGGATGAGAATACCGCTTGCCGCCGCAGGGTTGATGCTGGCCCTGGCTGGCGCTCTTCCCGCAGCAGCGCAAGAGCCGTCGGCCAAGGCCGGTTCGCCAGCCCCGCAGTTCGTGCCCGCAGACTTTGCCCCACCTGCCAGGATCGAAGGCCCGGGATTTGTCCTTGTGCCGCTTGGGCCCGCCTTGGTGAAGATCGATTTCGACGCCTACATGTCCTCGATCGAACACCTCCAGCGCACCTTCACCCGTAGTAACGATTGGCCGACCGCCGGCATATCCGATGCTGATGCGTTGAAGGACATGGAGACGGAGCAGGCCCGGTTCAGCGCCCGCACGTCGTTTGCCTATTCGGTGTTGACGCCGGACGGGAAGCGCGAGCGGGGCTGCGTCTACGTCTATCCCAGCCCCGTGCCCGGCTACGATGCGTTGGTGCAGCTTTGGGTGACGAAGGCAGAGTACGACGCAGGGTTCGATGCCAAACTGCAGGACTGGGTGTCGGAGTGGATCGCCAAGGACTGGCCATTCCGCAGGGTAGCCTATCCCGGCCGCGCAATCCCGTGGGCAACCTGGGACACGCTGATCGCATCGGCGAGGAAGGGTGCCGGCTCCTGAATCAGGATGACGTGGCCGCGGCGGATTCGCGTGCGGCTTCCGCTTCGGCAGCGGCAAGCACGCGCAGGACATTGCCCGACCAGATCTTGGCGATGTCGGCTTCGCTGTAGCCGGCGGCCAGCAGGGCAGCGGTAACCTTGGGCAGGTCAGCAACGTCCTCCATCCCCTCCACACCACCACCGCCATCCCAGTCCGCGCCGATACCGACATGGTCAGGACCGATGAGCTTCAGCGCGTGAAGCATGTTGGCCATGAACAGGCCAAATGTGGCGCGGCCGCGTTCGGGATAGGCCTTGTCGATGGCACGCCGCTCGGCGAGGAAAGCGGCATACTGTTCGGCCGGAAGCGCCCTGCCCTCGGGATATTTCGCCTCGAGCGCCTTCATCGCCGCTTCGCGTTCGGGATTGGGCTCGGCCTTTCGGAGGTACACCGAGTTGATCTGGATGACGCCGCCTTGTGCAGCGAGCGCGCGCAACTGGTCGTCCGACACGTTGCGCGGGTGGTCGTAGATCGCGCGACAGCCCGAATGCGACAGGATGATGGGGGACTTCGACAGCCGCAGCGCATCGGCGAGCGCGGCATCGGAGCTGTGCGACAGGTCGGGGACAACGCCCAGACGATTCATCTCGGCCAGCAGCTGCACGCCAAGCGGGCTCAGACCATCCCACTTCGGCTTGTCGGTTGCACTGTCAGCATACTGGTTGGTGCGAAAGTGTGCGAAGCCGGAAATCCGCACGCCGAGGCGGTAGAACGTCTGCAGCAGGCCGGGATCATCGCCCAGTGGCCAGGCGTTCTCGATCGAGAGGTAGACGACCCGCCGGCCCGCAGCCTTGATGCGGGCGGCATCGTCGGCCTTGTCCGCCAACGCAAAGGCTTCGGGATGGGCGGCAACCATCTCGTGGATCTGCACGGCGCGGTGAAAGGCAAAATCCCGCGCCTTCGCGGTCGAAACAGGATCAAGGGGCCCTTGTGGGGTGTAGATCGCCCAGAAACCGCCATCCAGGCCACCGCGTTTCATGCGCGGCAGATCGACCTGCGTGTAATCGCCTTTGTGTTCGGCGACGATGGACCAGCCCGGTATTTCCAGGGATGCCGGCGTGTCGAGGTGGGTGTCGAGCGTGAGCAAGCGATCCTGCAGGCGCGGCGGTGCCTTTGCCTGGGCCCCATTGGCGCAGAGCGACACCGCAAGGGCAACAGGGGCGAGCGTGGAAAGTCTGAAGGATCTCATCGCGACCATAGCACCGCAGGGAGCGTGGCAAGTCAAATCCGTTGTGCAAGCTCGTTGAAGGGCAATGAAGTCTGACATCGAGTTAACTACCATTCACATCGGACCATGTTATAAATCACGCTCCGCACTTGCGAGGAAAGTGCGGCGCCCGGGGGGCTGCAAATGAATTCGCCCGAACGCAAGACGGATCAGATAGAGCGCCGCTCTCCCCGGCGTGTGCTCAATGTGCGTGCCCAGTATCGTCGACGGGTTGCCCGCCTTGGGGCGGATGTGATCGACCTTTCGCTGCATGGCTTGCGGCTGAGTTGTGCAGACCGTCTGGACGTTGGCGAAACGGTGTGGGTTACGTTGCCCGGGCTTGAGCCGCGTCGTGCAATCGTCATGTGGTCGCAAGGGTTCATCGCGGGCTGTTCTTTTCCCGAACCGCTCCACCCCGCCATCTATGACGCGATCATCGCGCGGTGCGGCGCCTGAGCAGCTTTTCTTGGCGGCCTCCACCGTCTAGGGCAGAATGATGCTCCGCCTGACCGAACTGAAACTTGCCCTCGACCACACACCGGAGGAACTGGAGCGCGCGATCTGCGAACGGCTCGAGATCGAACAAGCCGATCTGGTCCGGTTTGCCGTCGCAAGGCGCGGCAATGATGCACGCAAGAAGTCGGCAATCAAGCTTGTCTATGCGATCGACGCGACCGTCAGGGACGAACCCGCCGTCCTTGCGCGCCATGTCGATGATCAGCACGTGCGCCCCTCGCCGGATACTAGCTATCGCTTTCCCGTCATGGCTCCTCACGACTGGTCGGGACTGCGGCCGGTGGTGATCGGCGCGGGCCCCTGCGGCCTGCTTGCTGCGCTGATCCTGGCGCAGATGGGATTGAAGCCGATCATAATCGAGCGCGGCAAGGCCGTGCGCGAGCGCACCAAGGATACCTGGGGCCTGTGGCGGCGCTCGGTACTGACGCCGGAATCAAACGTGCAGTTCGGCGAGGGCGGCGCAGGTACCTTTTCCGACGGAAAGCTCTACAGCCGGATCAAGGACCCGCGCCATCTTGGCCGCAAGGTGCTGGTCGAATTCGTGAAGGCGGGCGCACCGGACGACATCCTGACCGAAGCGCATCCGCACATCGGCACATTTCGCCTCGTGACCATGGTGATGTCGATCCGTGAAACGATCGAAAGCCTTGGAGGAGAATATCGCTTCCAGACCCGCGTCGAGGACTTCGAGGTAGAGGAACGGGACGGCGCGCGGAAGCTAAAGGGCCTGCATCTTTCGAACGGCGAATTCCTGCCAGCCAGTCACGTGATCATGGCGGTGGGCCATTCGGCGCGCGATACCTTCCAGGTCCTGCACGATCGCGGTGTGCACGTGGAGGCGAAGCCCTTTGCCATTGGTGTGCGCATCGAACATCCGCAGAGCTGGATCGACAAGGCGCGCTATGGCCCCTTCGCCGGCAACGAAATACTGGGGGCTGCGGCCTACGCCCTGTCGCATCAGGCGAAATCGACTGGCCGCACGGTCTACAGCTTCTGCATGTGCCCGGGCGGCCGCGTCGTTGCCGCCACCAGCGAGGAAGGCCGCGTCGTCACCAACGGCATGAGCCAGTATTCGCGCGCAGAATTCAACGCCAACTCGGGGCTTGTCGTCGATATCGACCCTTCTCGCGACTATCCGGGTGGACCCTTGGCTGGCGTCGCCTTCCAGCGCAAATGGGAAAGCCTTGCGTTCATCGCCGGCGGATCGAATTACAAGGCGCCCGGCCAGAAGCTGTCCGATGTGCTGGCGGGCCGGGCGTCGAGCGGCGAATTTGGCGCCGTCGTGCCCAGCTATCAGCCCGGAGTTCAATTGACCGACCTTGCGCAGTGCCTGCCCGATTATGTGATGCAGTCATTCCGCGAGGCGCTTCCGGTGTTCGGCCGCCAAGTCCCGGGGTACGATCATCCGGACGTTATCCTGACCGGGGTCGAGACCCGCACGTCCTCACCCGTGCGGATTCGGCGCGGCAACGATTTCCAGAGCATCAACACCGCGGGGCTTTATCCCGCGGGCGAAGGGGCCGGGTATGCGGGCGGCATTCTTTCAGCGGCAGTGGACGGCATCAAGGTGGCAGAAGCCCTCGCGCTCGATCTTTTGCAGCGCGAAAAAATGTCCGTCAGCGGCTGAATGGCATTGAGCTACGGCGGCAAAAGTCAGCGTTTCTCGGCGTGCATTCGTATGATTGCATAAACTGCAACATCAATTGCTCTGTTCGCACTTGCACAAAATCCGAGTCGGGGACACATAGGACAGGCCTTTCAGGCATCCTCTCCCAAGACTTCAAAGGGCCGCCCGGGCAACCAGGCGGCCCCTTTTTTGTCCAGCGCCTGCAAAGTCGCTTGCAGGCTCACGACGCTCCGCGCTCGACGGCACCAAGCAGAGAGGCGCGCAGCGCCGCCACATCGCCGAGGCCGAGCGCAACTGGATCTGCGATGCCGACAATCTCGTCCTCGCCATAGCACTGCGACAGCACGATCGTCGCCTGACGGACAGCGCTGCCTTGGCGCAGCGAATGAAAAACGCGGACCGTTGGTTTGGCGTTGTCGGTCGGGTCCTCGTCGACGACCATTGCCACCCGTTCCGATCGCAGTACCACCAGCGATCCGATCGGATAGACACCGACGCTGTCGATGAAGTGCCGGATCACCTCGCCATCAAGCGCCGGTTCCATCGCCTGCAAGGCCAGAATGGCTTGGGCAGGATCGAGAGCCTGACCTCCCGCCAGCCCATTCACCAGCGTATCATAGCTGTCACAGACCGCTGCCATGCGTGAAATTACATCGAGATCCTCCGCGCCAAGGCGATAGGGATAGCCGCTGCCATCAAGGCGTTCGTGATGGCGAAGGCAGGCCCTCAGCACCTGGTCGGGTATGTCGCCCGCGGCCTTGAGCAGGGCGTGACCCAGAACCACGTGTCCATCACGCAGATCGTCGGGCAGCCGGCTGTAATCGCCGTCCTGCGGCAAGGCATCCGGGGGCAGCTGCCCCACGCCAATGTCCATCAGCAGCCCCGCCATGCCGGCCTCGCGGGTGTCGAGCGGCGTCAGCCGCATCGTCCGCGCCAGCGCTATCATCAGGGCACTGACGGCCAGCGAGTGCCGGTAGATGTTCCCCCCATCCTGCTGACAACGGAGCAGACCGTTGAACGCATAGAGATTGCGCTGGATCGACGCATAGATGTCTTCGATCAACGGCTCGACATCGCTTGCCGCGAGCGTCTTGCCCAGGCGCGCTTCGAGAAACAGCTTGTTGACGACGCGCCCCGCCCGCCCCGCAACCCGCCGCGCCGCGCCGAATTCTGCCGCGGTACTCGTGCCCACAGCGCGCATGGCCGTCGCCGGTGGCAGACGGTTTCCGCTTACCGGCGACCGCCTGGCCTGGCCGAAGCTTGCCCGAGGCATCGACGTCTGGATTGGTTTATGGCGCTCCGGCATGCCAGGCGCCGCCATGCGGGCACGAGACACGTCGGCTCCTCGCGCCGTGTCGATGATCACGGCAGGCACCGCGCTGTCGCGCAGAGATTGGAGCAGATCTTCATCCTCAAGCAGGAAGCGCGATTTCCAGAAGGGGTGCTTGAACCAGCTACCTTCCAGCTTGTGGATGAACATTCCCAGTCGGACTTCGTTTGTTTCGACGCGCTTGAGCATGCCCCGGACCGCAAATGGTTGTATCCGCTAGCTATCTCTTCTCCGCTTCGAAGCCCGCTTCCGCTGACTAGCTAAAACTACTTAGCCCCGGCACCGTCAAACGCCGGCCCCCTTGCTAGATCGACCAGCGCGCGGCCCAGCATCTCGATTTCCCGCTCGCTTCGCGAATTGGCGAAGATCGAGGCCGAGACGCAGAAGTGCACCTTGCCATCCTCGCCGGGGCGAGGTGGCACCGTTGTGCTAAGCGAGCAGATGCCAGGATGGTTGAACCCATCGTCCACGGCATACCCAAGGCCCTGCGCACGGGCGACCTGCTCGACCCACGCGGCGAGATCGATCGGCCTGCGCCAGCGCACCTTGGAAAAGCGGCGAACCAGTTCGCCATGATCCAGCTTCAGCGCGGCAGCCAGCGCCCTGCCCGTGGATCCGCCTCCGATCGGCTGACGCTGGCCGACCACCATATGGATGCGCGTCGCTTCACCGGATTCGCCAAGCGCCACAAGCGCGAGGCGTTCGCCTGAGACAACCTGCCAAAGCCCGGTCGCCGTATCATGTTCGCGGGCAAAGCGCGCCAGGGCGGGGCGCGCCGCGGCAATCCGGCTGGCAAAGTCTCCGCCATCAAGCACACCGGCCTGCGCCCAGGCGTCGGCAAGGCGATATCGCTTGCCAATGCTCTCACGCTCGCAAACGCCCTCGGCAACAAGCGTGCGGAGCAGATTGAGCCCGCTGGACGGTGACAGGCCCGTCTCGCGCACGACCTCTGACAAGGTGAGTGCGCCTTGCTCGGCGAGCAGGCGCAGGATGGCGAACGCCTGGGAAACGGAGCGCACGGGACCTGACATGCCCACCGGCATAGGTTTCATGATTGTGAAAAGCAATTCGATACGTTGAACTGTTTTAACCGAGCAGTTAGCGGTGAGAACGAGGAAGAGGAGAGAGTCGCGATGCCTGGCATTCTTGAAGGCAAGGTTGTCGCCATCACCGGCGCGGGGCGTGGCATCGGCCGTGAGATCGCATTGTTGTGCGCCCGCGAAGGCGCCGCAGTGGTGGTCAACGACCCTGGCGTCGCCCAAGGTGGGGATGGCGGAGATGCTGGCCCAGCCGACACCACGGTTGCGGACATCGTGGCCGCTGGCGGCCGCGCCCATGCCAATCTTGCCAACGTCGCCGATCCCGCAGCAGCAGCCTCCATCGTGGAGGACGCGGTGCAGCGTTTCGGCCGTATCGACGCCGTGGTGAACAACGCCGGCATCCTGCGCGACACCATCTGGCACAAGATGAGTTACGAGGACTGGACAAGCGTCATCGACGTGAACCTGACCGGGGCTTTCAACGTGTCGAAAGCCGCCACGCCCTATTTTCGCGAACAGGGCTCCGGCAGCTTCATCCACTTCACCTCGACCAGCGGCCTTATCGGCAATGTCGGCCAGGCGAATTACTCCGCCGCGAAGCTCGGCCTCGTCGCGCTGTCGCACTCGATCGCGCTCGACATGGCGCGCTGGGGCGTTCGCTCGAACTGCATCGCGCCTTTCGCGTGGAGCCGCATGACCGCCTCGATCCCCGCCGAAACGCCCGAACAGAAGCTGCGCGTCGAACGCATGAAGACGATGAGCGCGGACAAGATCGCGCCGCTCGTCGCCTTCCTCGCCTCGGATGCCGCGCAAGGCGTGAACAACCAGATCTTCGCCGTGCGCAAGAACGAGATCCTGCTGTTCAACAAGCCCCGCCCGGTGCGTTCGATGGTCAAGCTCGAGGGCTGGACCCCGCAGGCGATCGCCGACGAACTGGTGCCCGCATTCAAGCCCGCTTTCGCGCGCGCCGACGAAGTTTCGGCGCACGTCTTCCCCTACGATCCGGTCTGAGGAGAGACCCAGATGACCACAGCCAACCCCGGTATGGACGCTGACGTTTTCGAGCAGTTCCACGAACAGCTCAAGCGTTACGTCCGTGAACGCCTGATCCCGGCCGAAGCCCAGGTGATCGCTGAGGACAAGATCCCCGACGACATCCTGGCAGAGATGCGCGAGATGGGCCTGTTCGGCCTCACCATGCCAGTCGAATACGGCGGCGCGGGCATGAACATCACCCAGTATGTGGAAACGATCCACACGCTCAGCTACGCGCTGCCAGCCTATCGCTCGATCACCTCGATCAACCTCGGCATGGTTTGTTCGGCGATCAAGCTGAACGGAACGGACGAGCAGAAGTCGGAATGGCTTCCGCGCCTTGCTGCCGGCGAAATCGCCTCGTTCGGCCTGACCGAACCCGGCTCGGGTTCGGACTCGGCAGGCCTGCAGACCACCGCCGTGCGCTCTGGCAATGGCTACGTGCTCAACGGCACCAAGCGCTACATCACCAATTCGCCTTTCGCGAAGGTGGCGCTGATCATGGCGCGCACCAACAAGGAATCGCTGCCCAAGAACGCCCACGTTTCGGCCTTCATCGTGCCGATGGACACGCCCGGCATCACCGTGGGCAAGAGCGACAAGAAGATGGGTCAGGGCGGCAGCCACATCGCCGACATCATCATGGAGGACGTCTACGTCCCCGGCGAGGCGCTGCTCGGCGGCGAAGAGGGCAAGGGCTTCGCCGTGGCCATGCAGAGCCTCGACAACGGGCGGCTGTCGGTCGGCGCGGCGGCTACCGCCTATGCCAAGCGCGCGCTCGACACTGCGGTGCGCTATGCCAACGAGCGCAAGGCCTTCGGCGAGCCCATCGCCAACTTCCAGCTGATCCAGGCAATGCTGGCCGACAGCCAGGCCGAAATCTATGCCGCGCAGTGCATGATGCGCGACGCCATAGCCAAGGCGGACTCGGGGCAGAAGGTCCTGATGGAAGCCGCCTCGTTCAAGATGTTCGCCTCGGAAATGTGCGGCCGCGTCACCGATCGCTGCGTGCAGATCCATGGGGGCGCCGGCTATCTTGCCGAATACGAAGCTGAACGCTTCTTCCGCGACAGCCGGATCTACCGCATCTACGAAGGCACCACGCAGATCATGCAGCTGGTCATCGCCAAGCAGATGCTGCGCAACTTCGCCGCCGGCGTGGAAGGCTGACGCTTGTACGATCTCCTGAACGGATTGTCGGTGGTGGAGGCGTCGTCGTTCGTCGCCTCGCCTACCGCCGGCCTCTATTGCGCGCAGATGGGCGCAGAAGTCATCCGCGTCGATCAGATCGGCGGCGGGCCGGACTTCAAGCGCTGGCCATTGGGACCTTCGGGAGATTCGCTCTACTGGGAAAACCTCAACCGCGCCAAGAAGTCAGTCGCGCTCGATCTGGGCAAGCCGGCAGGGCGCGAACTGCTGCAGGCGCTGGTTCGCGCCACCGGGCAGTTCATCACCAACTTCCCGGCCGAGGGCTTCCTCGCCCATGATCTGCTCGCGCGCGAACGCGCCGACCTGATCACCGTGCGCGTGATGGGCTGGGCCGATGGCAGCCCGGCGCTGGATTACACCGTCAACAATGCGGTCGGCTATCCGATGCTCACAGGAGGCGGGCCAGAGCCGGTTAACCACGTCCTGCCGGCATGGGATCTGCTCACCGGCGCCTATGCCGCTTTCGCCCTGCTGGCCGCGTTGCGCCGCCGCGATGCCACCGGCACGGGCGGTGAAGTGCGCCTTCCGCTGTCCGATGTCGCCATCGGCACCGTCGCCAACCTCGGCAGTCTTGCCGAAGTGCTGGTCGGCGGCCAGAACCGACCGCGCATGGGCAACACCGTCTATGGCCTGTTCGGGCGTGATTTCGTCACCGCCGATGGGGTGCGCACGATGATCGTGGTGGTTACGCATCGCCAGTGGGCAAACCTGTTGAAAACCCTGGGGATGGAAGAGGCGGTCGCGGCGATCGAAGCGGCCCGCGGCGTCTCGTTCGCCAAGGACGATGGGTTGCGCTTCGATCATCGCGACGCGCTCTTCCCGCTGTTCGAAGCCGCCATCGGCGCGCGCAGCCACGCCGATCTTGCCACCGCCTTCGATGCTGCCGGGATCGTCCATTCGGCCTATCGCACGATGCTCGATGCCGCGCGCGATCCGGCGCTGGTCGACGACAACCCGATCTTCGGGGAAAGTGCCAACCCCAGCGGCTGCGCCTATCCTGCTGCCGGTTCCTTCGCCACGCTGCCGGGTCTCGAACGGGGCGAGCCCCGCCCTGCCCCATTGAACGGCCAGCACAGCGAGGAAGTGCTCAGCACCCGCCTCAAGCTTTCCTCGGGCGAGATCGCCCGCCTGATCGACACCGGCATCGTCGGCGTCGGACGAACCGGAGAATAACGTCATGACCCTGCGCCGCGTCGCCATTGTCGCCCCGATCCGCACCGCCGTCGGCAAGTTCGGTGGCTCGCTCGCCTCGATGAACGCCGGCCAGTTGGGCGCAGTCATCCTCAAGGCCCTGATGGAGCGGACCAGGATCGACCCGTCGCGGGTCGACGACGTGATCTTTGCGCAAGGCTACGGCAGTGGCGAGGCGCCCGCCATCGGCCATTGGGCGTGGCTTGCCGCGGGGCTGCCGCTCGAAGTGCCGGGCTATCTGGTGGATCGCCGCTGCGGGTCCGGGCTTCAGGCGGTGGTCAACGCCGCAATGATGATCCAGACCGGCGCGGCGGACGTCGTGGTCGCGGGCGGCGTGGAATCGATGTCCAACGTGGAGCACTACACAACGGATCTGCGCAAGGGCGTGCGCATGGGCAACCTGACCATCCATGACCGCTTGACGCGTGGCCGCGTGATGAGCCAGCCGGTCGAACGCTTCGGCGTGATCACCGGCATGATCGAAACGGCGGAGAATCTTGCCAAGGATTACGGCATAACCCGCGAGGAAGCCGACGCCTACGCCGTGCGCTCGCACCAGCGCGCCACGGCTGCCTGGGAAAAGGGGCTCTTCGAAGACGAACTCGTCGCCGTTCCCGTGCCGCAGAAGAAGGGCGAGCCGAAGCTTTTCGATCACGACGAGGGTTATCGTCCGGATGCGACAATGGCATCGCTCGCCGCGCTGAAGCCGATCGAGGGCGGCGTGGTCACGGCTGGCAACGCCAGCCAGCAGAACGACGCAGCGGCGGCTTGCCTGCTCGTCGCCGAGGACAAGCTCGAGGAACTGGGCCTCGAACCGATCGCGTGGTTTCATTCGTGGGCGGCAGCGGGCTGCGAGCCGAGCCGCATGGGCATCGGCCCCGTCCCTGCGGTCGAGCGGCTGTTCGCGCGCAATGGCCTTTCGTGGAAAGACATCGATCTCGTTGAACTGAACGAAGCCTTCGCGCCGCAGGTTCTTGCCTGCCTCAAAGGCTGGGGTTGGTCGAAGGACGACAGCCGCCACGAGATACTCAACGTCAACGGCTCGGGTATTTCGCTCGGCCATCCGATCGGTGCCACTGGTGGGCGCATCCTTGCCAACCTGACCCGCGAACTGGTGCGACGCGACGGGCGCTACGGGATCGAGACAATGTGCATCGGCGGCGGACAGGGCATTGCCGCAGTGTTCGAGAGGGCCTGATGTTCACGCACGAACTGGATGCCGCCCGGACCTACCGTGCTGCCGCGCAAGCGGCGCTGGCGAAGCGTCTCGAGACGCGCAAGGTCGATGACGAACAGCGCGCCGCCCACGGCTTTGCCTGGGTTGCCACCACCGTCGCGGCGCTGGAATCGGTTGCGGGATGGCTCGAACGCAACGGCGCTTCGAACCCGGTCGACGCGCTCGTTGCCAGGCTCGCCTTTGCCGAACTCGGCGCGCAGCTCACCGGCGGCCTTGCCATGGGCCAGAACGAGATGTTCCGCCCGGCGGATCTGGACCTGACCGATGCCGCGCGCGCCCTTCACGCTGCGTTTGCAGCGCTCATCGAAGCCGACCATGCCGCAACAAGGCTGGAACTGGCGCAGAAGCTGGCCGAGGGCCAATGGCCTAGCGAAAGCTTCCACGATGCCGATCTCGACACGATCCGCGACCAGTATCGCCGCTTCACCGATAGCGAGATCCTGCCCCACGCGCACAAGTGGCATCTCGCCAACGAACTGATCCCCGATGCGACCGTTCAGGCGATGGCGGATCTGGGTACGTTTGGCGTCTGCATCCCCGAGAGCTATGGCGGCTTGGGCCTCAACAAGCTGGTGATGTGCCTCGTGACCGAGGAGCTCTCGCGCGGGTGGATCGGTGCGGGTTCGCTCGGCACCCGGTCCGAAATCGCCGGCGAACTGATATCGGGCGGCGGCACCGAGGAGCAGAAAGCCTACTGGCTGCCAAAGATCGCCAGTGGAGAGATCCTTCCGACCGCCGTGTTCACCGAACCCGACACCGGCTCCGACCTCGGCTCACTTCAGACCCGCGCACGTCTCGAAGGCGGTAAATGGGTCATCGACGGCGCCAAGACCTGGATCACCCACGCCAGCCGCAGCGACCTGATGACGCTGCTGGCGCGCACCCTGCCCGATGCCAAGGGCTACGCCGGCCTCTCGATGCTGCTGGTGCCCAAACCGCGCGGTAGCGAGGCCGATCCCTTCCCCGCTGAAGGAATGACCGGAAGCGAGATCGAGGTGCTCGGCTATCGCGGGATGCGCGAATACGCACTGCAGTTCGACGGCATGACCGCGCCGGAGGACGCGCTGCTCGGCGGCGAGGAGGGCCAGGGCTTCAAGCAGCTGATGCGCACCTTCGAAGGCGCGCGCATCCAGACGGCAGCCCGTGCCGTGGGCGTTGCCCGCCGCGCGCTCGAACTTGCGCTCGACTATGCGCTGAACCGTAAACAGTTCGGAAAGGCAATCGTCCATTTCCCGCGCGTGTCGGACAAGCTGGCGATGAGCCTGGTCGACTTCGTCGTGGCGCGCGAACTGACCTACGACGCGGCGCGCGCCAAGGACCTGGGCAAGCGCTGCGACATAGAGGCCGGTATGGCCAAGCTCCTCGCGGCACGTGTGGCTTGGTCCAACGCGGACTCGGCGCTGCAGGTGCACGGAGGCAACGGCTACGCGCTCGAATACGAAATCAGCCGGGTACTGTGCGATGCCCGCATCCTGAACATCTTCGAAGGCGCGGCCGAGATTCAGGCGCAGGTCATCGCGCGCGGCCTCGTCGGTGGTCGCAACTGATGGACTGGCAGGCGTGGGTCGGGCGCGAGCAGCGCCGCAGCGACACGGTGACTGATGGCCTGCTGACCCGCTGGTGCGCAACGCTTGATCGCCCCGTCCCTGCCGCGATTCCGCAAGGCCTGCATTGGTGTCTGTGCCTGCCAGACGCGCAGACCGCAGGCCTTGGCGAAGACGGACACCCGCTTCGAGACGAAAGCGCCGACAGCTTTCTGCCGCCGGTTCCGCTGCCACGGCGAATGTGGGCATCGAGCAAGGTTGATTTCTGCGAGGTACTTCCGCAGGGGGCGCACGTCGAAAGGATCAGCCGCGTAATTTCGGTCAAGGAAAAGAGCGGTGGCTCGGGTCGCCTCGTCTTTGTCGAAATCGAGCACGAAACGCTGGCCGATCAGGTCATCTGCGTTCGCGAAGTGCAGTCGCTCGTGTACCGTGAGCCTGCTCCCGCAGGAGTTCCCCCGGCGCCACCGCCACCCGGCAGCAGCACGTTTGATCGCTCCACCTGGAATGTGGTGCGCAGCGTGACGCCAAGCGAGGCGCTGCTTTTCCGCTTTTCGGCCCTGACCTTCAACAGCCACCGCATCCACTATGATCTGCCCTATGCGACTGGCGAAGAAGGCTACCGCGGGCTCGTCGTCCATGGACCACTGACCGCGACGCTCCTCCTTGATCTTGCGCGGCGGCAGCTTGGCGAGAACAGCCTGCGCCATTTCGCCTTTCGCGGCACGTCGCCCGCGATTTGCGGCGAGGAGCTGAACCTCGCACTGCGAAGCGAGGGTGACGCATTGGTCCTGGGCGCGTTCGCAAGTGACGGGCGCCAGGTCATGGACGCCATCGCGCGCATCTGAACGCTTCCGTCTGTCACGACAGGACAACAGCGCGCGCTTGTTCGGCGCGCGCGGCAAAAGGCTACAATTCTTGAAAAATCTGGTTCTTGATCGTCCACAGGGCGCCGGCCGGCGGCACGCTGACGGTCGACTTTGCGATGCAGTACCTCGCCGCCGCTGCGCTGGGCGTGCCGCTCGAGGGCGAGATCGCGTGCATCCGCGAGACAGGCCGCCTTGCCTTCATCCGCGGCACGTTGCGGCAGGATGGCGAAGCGGTGATGGGCTTCACCGCCACCTTGCGCAAACTCAAGAGCCGCACCCCGCTCAGCTTTGGGCCCGGCGCCGTCAGCGAGAACGGATAGGAACGCTCAGCTCCACACGGCTTCGGGCGGCAGGCTCATCAGGATCGCGTCGATATTGCCACCGGTCTTCAGGCCGAACAGCGTGCCCCGGTCGTAGACAAGGTTGAACTCGGCGTAGCGGCCGCGCCACTGCAACTGCTGCAGCTTGTCGGCATCGGTAAACGCCAAGCCCATCCGCCGCCGCACCAGCTTTGGGAACACGGACAAGAAGGCTTCACCCACGTCGCGGGTGAAGGCGAAGTTGGCGGCAAAACCCGCTTCGTCTGCGCATTCCAGGTGATCGTAGAAGATCCCGCCCACGCCGCGATGCACCTTGCGGTGGGGAATATAGAAGTACTCGTCGGCCCAGGCCTTGAAGCGCGGGTAGTATTCGGGATCATGGGCGTCGCACGCAGCCTTGTAGGCGGCATGGAATTCCGCCGTATCCTCGGCATAGGGCAATGGCGGATTCAGATCGCCGCCGCCGCCGAACCATGCCTTCTGCGTCGTCAGGAAGCGGGTGTTCATGTGCACCGCCGGCACGTGCGGATTGGCCATGTGCGCGACAAGGCTGATGCCCGTGGCGGTAAAGCCCGGATTCTCCGCGCTCGCCCCGTTGATCGACCCTGCGAACTCCTTCGAGAACGCACCGCCCACGGTGGAGACGTTCACGCCGACCTTTTCGAACACACGGCCCTTCATCAGGCCCTGGACCCCGCCGCCACCGTTCTCGACCGGCTCGCCGTCGTGCTGGCGATCCCACGGCGTGTACGTGAAGCGCGCATCGCTTCCCGCCTCACGCTCGATCGCCTCGAACTCGGCGCAGATCCTGTCGCGCAGGGATTCGAACCAGGCGCGAGCGGCGGCGGTCTCCTGCGACCAGTCAGTCTTGGGCGTGTCCATGGCGAGGCCCTTGCCAAGCAATCCGCCCTGCGGCAAGGGGAAGCCATGGTTCCCTTTTCGTTCGCAGGGCAGGAATGGCATCTCGGGGCGGCACGCGCGCTGTTCTGGGCAGAGGAGAACGCGCTCCTCGTCGCCGACCTGCACCTCGAAAAGGCAAGCTGGTTTGCCCGGTTCGGCCAGATGCTGCCTCCTTACGACAGCCGCGAGACGCTGGGCCGAATGGCCGATGCGATTCGCGCAACCGGCGCGACGCGGGTTTTCTGCCTGGGCGACAATTTCCACGATGCTGCCGGGCCTGAACGGCTCGAGTCCCACGCTGCCGGCATGCTCGAAGCACTGACCCGCGCGGTCGACTGGGTGTGGATTACCGGCAACCATGATGAAAAAGGCGGCGCGGCGCCGGGCACTTATGTGCCCGAACTGGCGGTGCGCGGCGTGGCCCTGCGGCACGAGGCGAAGGCGGGCGAAACCGCTCCAGAACTTTCCGGCCATTACCATCCCAAGCTGCGCATCGCCGCGCGCGGCCGCCGTATCGCGCGCCCCTGCGCGGTGATGAGCGATCGCAAGCTGATCCTGCCCGCCTTCGGGGCGTTGACCGGCGGGCTCGACGCAGGCGACCCGGCAATTGTACGCGCGATGCAGCCCGCCGCGGCGATCGATGCGCTGGTTCCAGCTGGCGAGCGGCTTGCCCGCTTCCCGGTCTGGCGCGACCCGCTGTGGCAGGATGGACGCGCTCCGGCTTGAACCGGAGGTCCTTGCGCACCATCTCGCAAGACTAGGCCTTTATCTGCTGCGCCATTGTGATATGAGCGCGCGCAAAGCCGCATTATCCGACCACATCAGGAGAGCACACAATAGCACCCCCTCCCCGGCGCATGATGGCGCCCCCCGTCAAGAGCGGGCCCCGCTACAACCACATGATCAACGTGCCCAAGGTGCGCGTGATCGATGAAGCAGGCGAAAACCTGGGGGTGATGTACACCCGCGAGGCGATCGAGCAGGCGGCCGAAGTCGGCCTCGACCTTGTCGAAGTCTCGCCCAACGCCGATCCGCCGGTGTGCAAGTTCCTCGATGTCGGCAAGTTCCGCTACGAGGCACAGAAGAAGGCCAATCTCGCCCGCAAGAGCCAGAAGACGCAGGAGATCAAGGAGATCAAGATGCGTCCGAACATCGATGACCACGACTACGAAACCAAGATGCGTAACGTGGTCAAGTTCATCGGCGAAGGCGACAAGGTCAAGATCACCCTGCGCTTCCGCGGCCGCGAGCTTTCGCACCAGCAGCTGGGCATGAACCTGCTGCGCAAGGTGCAGGACGATGTTGCCGAAATCGCCAAGATCGAAGCCTTCCCCCGCATGGAAGGCCGGCAGATGCTGATGGTGCTCGCGCCGAAGTAAGCACTGGCGCCACCGACAATGGCCAAAAAAGGGCGCCGGATCTGGTCCGGCGCCCTTTTTGTTTGCCTCTGCCGCAACCTTTCTGCTTGCACGGCGTATCGCTCCCGTCTCGCTGCAGCGCAACATTATCGCGGCATGTCGGGGCAGCATGGAGCGATAGATGGCCAACCGCACGCTGATCCAGTTCTTCCATTGGTACTCCCCCGGGGACGGAGCGATATGGCGCCAGTTGCGGGACGAGGCGCCGCGGCTCGCCGAGATGGGGGTGACCGACGTCTGGCTGCCGCCCGCGTGCAAGGGCGCAGCCGGGGCGATGTCGGTGGGGTACGATACCTACGACCTGTTCGACCTTGGCGAATTCGACCAGAAGGGCACGGTCGCGACGAAGTACGGCACCCGCGCCGAACTGGGAGACGCTGTCGATGCGCTCAGCGCCAACGGCATCGGCGCGATCTTCGATGTGGTGTTCAATCACAAGATGGGTGCGGACGAACGCGAGGAAGTGACCGTGCGCCGTGTCAACCCGGAGGACCGTAACCAAATCGAGGACGATGCCTTCACCGCGCTTGCCTGGACGCGCTTCACCTTTCCGGGGCGGCAGGGCGCGCATTCGGACTTCGTGTGGGACAAGCACTGCTTCGGCGGGGTCGACCATATCGAGCAGCCAGACGAGAACGGCTTGTTCAAGATCGAGAATGAGCACGATCTGGGCGGCTGGAACGAAGAGGTAGACGCAGAGAACGGCAACTTCGACTACCTGATGGGCGCCGACATCGAGATGCGCAACCCTGCGGTTCAGGAAGAGCTAAAGCACTGGGGCCGCTGGATGGGCGAACAGTTCCCCATCGCCGGCTTCCGCCTCGATGCTGCCAAGCACGTGCCAGCCTGGTTCTTCCGCGACTGGGTTGGCCACATGCGCGATTGCGTGGCGCCTGAAGCACTCGTAGTTGCCGAATACTGGCATCCCGATGTCGATGTGCTGCGCGGCTATCTCGATGCGGTGGATCATCAGCTGATGCTGTTCGACGTCGGCCTGCAGCACGCGATCCATCACGCATCGCGCGATGGGGCGGACTACGATTTGCGCACGCTGTTCGACGGCACACTGGTGCAGTGCCTGCCTGATCACGCCATGACCATCGTCGCCAACCACGATACGCAGCCGTTGCAGGCATTGGAAACGCCGGTCGAGCCGTGGTTCAAACCGATCGCCTACGCCCTGATCCTGCTGCGTGAGCAGGGTATTCCCTGCGTGTTCCACGCCGATCTTTACGGCGCGCGCTATTCCGACACGGGGGGCGATGGCGAAAGTCACGAAGTCGAACTGCCGGCGCTCGGCTGCCTGCCCGCACTGATCGCCGCGCGCGCCCGTTTCGCCAACGGGCCGCAGACCGACTTGGTCGACGACGATCCGTCCTGCATCGGCTTCGTGCGTCACGGCACCGCCGAAGAGCCAAGCTGCGTCGTCGTGGTTTCCAACGGCGGGGAGAACGGCAAGGACGTCGATCTCGGCCCCGAACAGGCCGACACCACGTTCCGCTGCTGGCTGGCCCACCGCGAAGACACTGTCACCACGGACGGCGAAGGCCGCGCGCGCTTTCCCGTAAACGGCGGCAGCGTCTGCGTCTGGGTCCGCGCAGACGCGTGACCGCCTCTGCGTCGGGATCAGGGTCTACGGCCGGGTGATCCGCACCGACCAGCCCGCGCCTGCCTTGATCCCGTGCGCCTTGGCATAATCACCCTGGTTCAGCGCCACAGCGACGCTGAGCAGGCTGTTGATATAGACCATCGGTTGCCCCACCGGCACGTCTCCGAACGTGCGGGTATAAGGCGCGACCACCGTATCGACGACCTTGCCATCGTTCAGGAATTCGACCTTCACCTTGTCGCCCAGCTTGAACCCGGCCTTGGCGAACAGGTCCTGCGGCACATTGGTCCAGACATTGCCATACGCGACATCGAGCGCCGGGATCATGCCCTTGAGCACGCCGGCTTCAAGCACAGGATGCTGGTAGGACAGCCGCACCAGCTTGGCCGGATCGACCTTGGGCCCGACCTGCTCCCATGAAATCGTGCCCGATGCGAGCCGCGCGCCGGTGTAGCCGAACACGTCGCGCCCGTGGAAGGTGTTGCTCTTTTCAGAACCGGCCAGACGGTTGACCTTCTCGTCGATTACCCGCGCCTCGTCGATGCCCTCGACCTCGTCGATCAGGGTGTAGAGCCCGTTGTCGGGGCCGATGTAGTAATGCCCGGCGCGGGTGCGCACGCCGATCGACAGGCGGCTGGTGCCCACGCCCGGATCGACCACGGTGACGAACACCGTGCCCTTGGGCCAGTACGGCGCGACCTGGTAAAGACGATAGGCACCGTCCCAGATGCCGTCGATCTGGTGCGACAAGTCCGAGATCAGCAGGTCCTGCGACACACCATAGGCAACGCCCTTCACTTCCGAGACGGCACCATCGACGGTGCCGAAGTCGGTCATAAGCACCAAGGGCGCGCGGGCTGGCGCCGCCGCCGGTGCAGCGGGCGCGGCAACGGGCTGCGCCGCCAGCGCTGACGGCAAGGCGGCAAGGCCCGTGCAAAGGCCCGCAAGAACGATCCAGCGCTTGAACATGACGTCCCCCTCGAACAATTACGCCTTCCTTCTCGGCGATGCGTCTGCGCAGTTCAAGGCGGGATAGCCAAGAAGGGAGCGGGTCGGGCTTTGCAGGCAGCCCCCCTTCCCCGTGCCGGCCGTGCCATGCTACCCCACATGCCAAAGGGATTTGGGGGAACACCGTGGCGGCATTCGATCTACGCAAGCTGGCGCTCGTCGTCGGCCCGCTCGGCTTTGCGGCCACGCTGATGTTCGCGCCCCCGGCAGGCATGCCGCAACCCGCGTGGTACGCCGCCGGCCTGCTGTGGTGGATGGCGGTGTGGTGGATGACGGAAGCGATGCCGCTGTCGGCCACCGCGCTGCTGCCTTTCATCGTCCTGCCGCTCACCGGCGTTGCCGATGCCAATAAGACCGCGTCCGCCTATTATTCGCCGATCATGTTCCTGTTCGTCGGCGGCGCGTTCCTCGCCCTCGCGATTGAACGCACCGGTCTACACCGCCGCCTTGCGCTCGCCATGCTGCGCCACGCGGGGTCCAGTCCGTTTCGCCTGCTGCTGGCGGTGATGGCCGCGACGGCGACAATCTCGACGATGATCTCCAACACCTCGACCGCGCTGATCATGATGCCGATGGCACTGGCCATTCTCGCTTCGGGCGGGGTGAAGCCGGGTGAGACCAGCGGCATGGCCGGTGCGCTGCCGATGGGGGTCGCCTTCGCCGCCACGTTGGGCGGATACGGCACGATCGTCGGCACGCCGACCAACGCCATCGCCGTCGCGTTGCTCGACCGCACGCTGGGCGTCCAAATAAGTTTCATCGAGTGGTCGGCCTTCGGCATGCCGGTGGTGCTGATCGGTGTGCCGCTTGCCGCGTGGCTGATCGCGCGGGTCCACGGCCTGCGCGCCGACAGCTTCGATCCCGCCGCCGCGCGCGACGCGATCGAGCACTCGGTCGAATGGACGCTTCCCGAAAAGCGCCTTGTCCCGGTGTTTGCGCTCGCCGTGCTCGCCTGGGTGACGCAGCCGCTGACCGAGCCGCTGTTTCCGAAAGGCGGGCTGACCGACGGCACCATCGCCGCCATCGCCGGCCTTGTCCTGTTCGTGCTGCCCGATGGCACGGGCCGTCCGATGCTGCTGTGGAAGGAAGCGAACCGCGCACCTTGGGACGTGGTGCTGATGTTCGGCGGCGGGCTGTCGATGGCCATGGGGATGAGCGAATCGGGACTCGCCGACTGGCTCGGCAAGGCGATGCTGCCGCTGGCCCAAGTGCCGCTGCCGATCGTGGCGCTGGTACTGGTCGCCTTCGTCGTGGTCGTGACCGAATTTGCCAGCAACATTGCCGCGGCCAGCGGGATCATGCCGGTTGTCGCCGCGCTGTGCGGCGCCCTGGGGGCCGATCCGATCCTGCTTGCCCTGCCCGCCGCGCTTGCCGCAAGCTGGGGCTTCATGCTGCCTGCGGGCACCGGCCCCAACGCGCTCGCCTGGGCCACCGGGCACATCGCCATGCCGCGCGTGCTCAAGGCGGGGCTTGCGCTCGATCTTGCAGGCGCGGTCCTGATTGTCGTGGTGGTCTGGTCGGTGGCGCAGGTGCTGCACTTCTGACCAGTGCGCTCCGCACATTTCCCTCTTCCCCATTCCGCCAATTTGGCACTAAGATATCACGCGTAGGCCGCCGCCCCGTCGTCGTTCACCATTGTGACCGGCGACACAGCAAGAACCGGGCGAGCAGGCCAGATAGGGCGCACCACCACAAACCGGCAACGGGAAGAGGGCCATACCGTGCGCAGGATCATCACGTCATTGCTGGCAGGCGGCGCCTTGAGCGCGGCGCTCGTTGGTATCGCATTCGTACCGTCGGACAGCGCGATGAGCGCCGACCATCTTGATCCGCCGACGCGCACCGACGCCGGCTTCGACGCGACGCCCGATGTGCCCGCCGATATCGCCGACGTTTTCGCCTGGCATTCGAACGGCACGGTCAAGATCGCGATGACCTTTGCCGGCCCTGTCGCGACGACCGATCCGCTGCACTACGATCGAGACGTTCTCTACAAGATCCACATCTCGACCAAGGCGCCCGGCACCACCGACGAATTCACGATCCGGGCCCGCTTCGGCAAGGGATCGGGCGACAAGGACTGGGGCGTGCGCTTCGAAGGCGTGCCCGGGGTCGGCACGATCGAAGGGCCGGTCGAAGCCACGCTGGAAAAAGACGGGGTCAAGGCGCGCGCCGGCCTGTTCGATGAGCCGTTCTTCTTCGACCTGATCGGCTTCCGAGAAACGCGCTCGTTCGGCGAGATCCGCATCCGCAACAACCGCAATTTCTTCGACGGGCAGAACGACACTGCAATCGTGTTCGAAATTCCTGACGCCAAGTTCGGCGGTGATGTCAGCCAGCTGGAATTGTGGGGCCAGACCCTGCGCTTCGGAGGGAACCTGTGATGGCCAACACGTTCCCCATCCGCGCCGCTGCGTTGTTTGCCGCGCCGCTTGCGCTGATCCTCACCCTCGCGGCTTGTGGCGATGATGGCGCGGGCAGCACCGTCGTCGTGCCGGCTCCGCTGCCGAGCACTACCAGCACGCCCACCGCGACGCCCACCGCGACCGAGATCGCTTACGATGTCAGCCCGTGCTTCACCCAGACGATCCAGGGCCAGACGGGGGCTACCGCCACCCTGAAGGGGATCATCATCCCCGATACGCTCAAGCTCGATCTTACCCGCGCCACACGCTGGCCCAATGGCCGCCACCCGTCCGATCCGGTTGTCGACCTGCTGCTGGCAACGCTGTTCCTCGACATGAGCGCTTCGGGACAGGGGCCGAACACACTGGCCAATATCCCGCTCGATCCGCCATCGAACGACAAGCCCTTCAGCCTGACTTTCCCGTTCCTGGCGACGCCCAACGGATCACCGCAGGTGGCGAGCGGCACGGGCAGTGGCTTCAACTTCCGCACCGATGCCGACAGCGCCTACGTCAACGTCGACCGCATGGGCAATCCGGCCGTGGCCACCGCACTGATCCGCAGCCCTAAAAAGGTTGAGTACAACGACGACAATCCCGCTACGGACGAAACGGACAAGTACTTCGCGGAGGAGAAGGCCGATCTTGGCGAGCTGTTCCACCTGATCGGAGACGATCTGGTTGGGCTGGGCCTCAAGATTTGCGCCAAGACCTCCTGACCCACGCGTTTCGGTCGCCCTTTAAATGAACGAAACCGGGGAAAGCAGGCGCCGCGCGCCGTGGCCGTTGCTCCTGCTTATCGCCGTCCTGGTGGTGCTGGCGGCAGGCTTTGGCGTACGGTCATGGCGCCAGCACCATCAGGGCCCTCCGGACCCCGACCCCGCCGCCATCCGTCCGTGGTTCGGCCCGAAGACCGCGGCCGAAGCCATTGTGCTGGCCGATAGCCAGATCACCGGTGCGCGCGAGCGGATCGAGCGCGGGCAAAAGGACTGGCTCCATCTTGAAATCCTGGGCGACACGCTGGTCGGTCGTTACCGCCTGACCGGCAGCTGGAACGATCTAGCCGAGGCGGACCGCACGCTGACCGAAGCGATGGCCCTGGCTGACTATCCCGCCGGGCCGAGCCTCAGCCGCGCAGCGCTTTCGAACACATTGCACCGCCTGCCGGAAGTCGAAACGACGCTGGCGAGGTTTGACGCGCAAGCCGCAAAGCCCTTGCCCGACGAAGCATCGAGCGCCCTCGCCCTGCGCGGCGATGTCGCGATGCAGCGTGGCGACTATGCAGCAGCGCGCGATCTTTACGGCAAGGCAGAGGCAGCGGCCAACAATGCTGGCCTTGCGCTGCGCCAGTCGATGCTCGCGCTGCGCACCGGCGATCCGGAACTTGCCCGCCGCCGGGTCAATGCGGTGCTTCGCGGTAAGCGGCTGACGCGCCAGGCGCTGCAGACCGCCGCGCTGCAGCGCGCGACCATCGCTTATGCCACGGGCGACTGGGCCACGGCCGGTCGATGGGTCCGCTGGGCCGATGCGGTCTTTCCCGGGCAATGGTTGGCGCAGGCCTTCGTCGCGCAGCAAGCCGCAGTGGAGGGGCGCGCGGACGAAGCGGTGCACCGCTACACCGATCTTGCGAACCGCAGCAATGCGCCCGAAGTCATGGACGCGCTCGCCCACCTGCTGCGTCTGCAGGGGCGGCGCGATGCCAGCAATGCGTGGGCTGCGCGCGCCGGAAGCTTGTGGGCCAGGCGCGTGGCGGCCCTACCCACTGCAGCCTATGCCCACGCTGCCGAGCATGAACTGGCGGTCGGCGATCCGGCCCGCGCGCTCGACCTTGCGCGCAAGGACGCCGCGCTGCGGCCCCACGGCGCGACGCTGGCGCTGCTCGCCCGTGCGCAACTGCTGACCGGCGATGCCAAGGCTGCGCTGGCGACGATCGAGCGCGCCGAAAAGGGCGGCTGGCGCTCTGCGCTGTTGCTGATGCAAAGAGCCGAGGCGCTGGACGCGCTGGGCCGCAACGGCGAGGCAGAAGCCTCGCGCAAGGCCGCGCTGGCGATCAATCCCCACGCCGCCGATCCCGCGGCGCGGTACGTGTGGTTCGGGCATGACTGAATTGCGGCGCTGGCTGGCGACGCTGTTCCTGCTATTCCTGTCAACGCCTGCCGCCGCACACCTCACGCCCAATTCCGAAATTCGGCTAGACTTCGCCCCCGGTGCAGTCACCGCCGACGTGGTCGTGCCGCAGAGCGAATTCGGCTACGCGACCGGGCTTGCCACCGACAACAGCCCTCACAGCATAAGTGCCGCATCGCGCTACCTGCTCTCGCACATGGCCGTCGTCGCCCCGTCGGGCGCGCACTGGAAGGTGGAAGTACGCCGGCTGCGCTTCGAGACGATCGCCGGACCGCCAGATCTCCACGCCAGCCTCGTGCTGGTGCCCCCTCCCGGTGCCAGCGACCGCGCCTTCCGCTTCGACTGGCGGGTCATAACCAGTGAAGTCCCGACCCACTTCGCGCTGCTGGTCGTCGGCGGCGATCTCGTCGGCGGCACCGCCGAGGCGCGCGAACTGGTCGGCGCGCTCACCGCCGCGCGGCCCAGCCTTAGGGTCGACCGGGGAAACGTCGGCCTGCCCTCGCTCCTTGCCAGCGCGTTCCGCCTCGGTGCGGTGCACATCGCGGAGGGGACCGACCACTTGCTGTTCCTGCTCGCCCTGCTGCTCCCCGCGCCGCTGCTGGCGAGCGGCGGTCGCTGGAGCGGAAGGCGCTCGACCCGCGAGACAATTCGCCATCTCGCCGCGATCGTCACCGCTTTCACCATCGGTCACAGCACCACGCTGATCCTCGCCGCGCTGTTCGGCGCACGCCTCCCCGCAGCGCCGGTCGAAGCCGGGATCGCCTTCTCGGTCCTCGTCTCTGCGATCCATGCGGCAAGGCCGCTGTTTCCGGGGCGCGAGGCGGTCGTCGCAGGGCTGTTCGGCCTTGTCCACGGCCTCGCCTTCGCCACCACCATCGCCAACTTCGGGCTCGACCTCGCGACGCGCGCCACCGCAATCCTCGGCTTCAACTTGGGCATCGAGGCGGTGCAGCTGATCGTCGTGCTGGTCGCTCTGCCCGTTCTGATGACGCTGCCCCGGCTGCGGAACGGCAACGCAGTGCGGCTCGTTCTGGCGGGCGCGACCGGCCTTGCCGCGCTCGTCTGGCTCGCCGAGCGAACCGGGCTGGCATAGCAGTCGGTTGTTGGTTACAGTTGAAACCAATAGAGTTTTGCCAGAGGATTTCCGATGACCGCCAGCCCGCCCGACCGCACGCTCAAGCCTTCCACCCGAATGATGGGCGCGGGCTACGACCCCAAGTTGTCCGAAGGCGCATTGAAGCCGCCGATCTTCCTCACCTCGACCTTCGCTTTCGAAAGCGCGGCGGCGGGCAAGCGCCATTTCGAAGGCATCACCGGCAAGCGCCCGGGCGGCGCGGACGGGCTCGTCTATGGCCGGTTCAACGGACCCGACCAGGAAATCCTCGAAGATCGCCTCGCCATCTGGGACGAAGCGGAACAGAGCCTCGTGTTCTCGAGCGGCATGTCCGCCATCGCCACGCTGCTGCTCGCCCAATGCGGGCAAGGCGATGTCGTGGTGCATTCGGGCCCGCTCTATGCCGCGACCGAAACCTTCATCGCCAAGATCCTCTCTCGCTTCGGCGTGACGTATCTGGACTTCCCTGCCGGAGCGACGCAGGCCGAAATCGCGGCCCTGCTTGAACAGGGCAAGGCGCAGGCGGCGAAGCAGGGCGGCAAGCTGGCGCTGGTCTATCTCGAAAGCCCGGCCAACCCGACCAACGCTCTGGTCGACATCGAGGCGGTGCGCGCCGCGCGCGACGCGGTGCTGGGCGCGGACGGCGCGCCGATTGCGATCGACAACACCTTCCTCGGCCCCTTGTGGCAGCAGCCGCTGCGCCATGGCGCCGATGTGGTGGTCTATTCGCTGACCAAGTACGTCGGCGGCCATTCCGACCTTGTTGCAGGCGGCCTCTCTGGCGCGAAGAAGTGGATGGACCCGATCCGTTCGTTGCGCAACGTGATGGGCACGATCCTCGATCCGCATTCCTCGTGGATGCTGCTGCGCAGCCTCGAAACGGTCGAGCTGCGCATGACCCGCGCCGGGGAGAACGCCGCCAAGGTCTGTGCTTTCCTCAAGGACCATCCCAAGGTCGACGGCCTCGGCTACCTCGGCATGATCTCCGACGCACGCCAGCAGGACATCTTCGACCGCCACTGCAGCGGCGCCGGCTCCACCTTCTCGCTGTTCATCAAGGGCGGCGAGGCGGAGTCCTTCCGTTTCCTCGACGCCCTGCGCATCGCCAAACTGGCGGTCAGCCTCGGCGGCACCGAAACGCTCGCCAGCCATCCTGCCGCGATGACGCATCTTTCGGTGCCGGACGAGCGCAAGGCCGCGCTCGGCATCACCGACAACCTCGTGCGCGTGTCGATCGGCATCGAGGACCCCGACGACCTGATCGCCGACTTCGCGCAGGCGCTCGACGCGGTTTAGGCCTGTAATACCGCTCGACTTCGCTCGCCAGTATCGGAGGCAAGGTTTCCCTCTCCGTAGCCTGAGCTTGTCGAAGGGCCGTTCTTCTTCGTTGCAGCCCCTCCCTGACCGACAAGAAGGGCAGCCCTTCGACAAGCTCAGGGCGGACGGGGTGGAACGGCCACCGTAAGCTCACACCGATCCGTTCGTGTCGAGCGAAGTCGAGACACACTGGACAAGCTCCACGCGCTTCCCCCAAGATCGCACGCGGGATGGACAGGAACGGGGACCTCTCGGCACTCTCGGCGGGCGCCAATTCCGTGCTCGGCTCGCCGCTGCGGCTGCTGTCGGGCACGGTGATCTATGTCGCCACGCTGTTCGTCATCTCGACCATGGGCTACGTCCGCGCGGGCTGGCCGCTCGGCGATGCGGCCTACATGGTGCTGCTGACGATCTTCTCGGTCGGCTATGGCGAGATCCGCCCGGTCGACACCACGTTCCTGCGGCTGTGGACGACGATGACGATCGTGCTCGGCTGCACCGGCATGATCGTGCTGACCGGCGCGCTCGTGCAGGTCTTCACCCTCTTCCAGTTCCGTCGCCTGCTGGGGCTCGACAAGATGCAGACCGAGATCGAAAAGCTGAACAACCACGCGATCATCTGCGGCTATGGCCGGATCGGCGTGCAACTGGCCAAGGCGTTGACCGAGGCGCGGCACCCGTTCCTGATCCTCGAACGCAGTGTGGCCAAGGCCGAGGAGGCCAAGGCGCATGGCTACCTCACTCTGATCGGCGAAGCGACGCAGGAGGAGACGCTGCGCGATGCCGGGATCGAACGTGCCCGCGTGCTCGCGTCAGTGCTGCCCGACGATGCCGCCAACGTGTTCATCACGCTTTCGGCCAAGAACCTCAACCCCCGCGTCCAGATCATCGCGCGCGGCGAAGCGCCCAGCACCGAAAGCAAGCTGTTCCACGCCGGCGCCGACAAGGTCGTGCTGCCCACGCACATCGGCGCCGAACGGATCACCGAGCTGATCCTGTACCCCGCGACCGATGCGGTGACGCAAGTCGCGGAGATGGGGGCGGTCAAGCGCAACCTCCACGACTTCGGCCTTGACCTGGAGGTGGTGCGGGCCGCCGAAAAGGGCGCGCTGACCGGCGAAAGCGTGGGCGAAGCAGAGCGGCGCGGCAACGGCGCGTTCTTCATCGTGCGCATCGAGCGCGCCAATGGCCAGTCGATCGAGCATCCGGGCGAGGACGTGAAGATCGAGGCGGGCGACCAGGTCATGCTGGTGGTGCGCGGCAGCCGCCTTTCGGCGGGCGCGATCTTCACCACGCCGGCGCGGCCGGTGAAGCAGGGGCGGACCTGGTCGACCTAATCCCGCCCGTTGCGCCAGCGCCAGCCACCTTGCGTGCGGCGCGACGCGATGACCACCAGCAGCACTGTTGCCACGCCCATCGCGACCGGGCGCTGCCAACCCGATAGCATCGCGTTCGATAGCGCCATCGCCACGATATAGGTGACCAGCAGTGCCCAGCCCTGCCAGGCGATGGGCATCCCCGCGCCATAGCCGTATCGCTTGGCGGCAAACCACGGAGCGGGTGTCTTGAATGTCATGGCGGGCCTATGCACAAAGGGTCGGTCACCCTCATCGCAAAGTGGCGTTTGCACGGCAGACGTCAATCCCCGCCGCAACGACTGCGGGTCATAGGCTCACCCCTTGGGCCACTATCACCCGCAAGCTGCGTCGCGCATATATTTTGGTGAACAAGGGGGAAGCGATGGTTTCGGCGCAGTTCAAGGAATGCCTGCTCGACGTCTATCTGAGCGTCTATGCCGCCGAAGCAGTGTTCGAAGTCATGCTGGTGCGGGCGCAAGACGCCGAACAGCGCTATATTCTTTCCACTCTGTTGCAGGCGGAAACCGAGGCCAAGGTGGTGATGCGCCCGCTGCTCACCCGGCTTGGCCTTCCGATCACCGACAGCGAGGGCACCAGCGTGGGCGGCGCGGCGGCGGCCAACCAGCTCAGCTCCCTGCATTGGACGGACCGCTTCGACGCGCTGGGCGACATGATCCGCGCGACCTACCTTCCCCGCTATCTCGAACTCGGCATGCTGGTGTCGCCCGAGGAGGACGCCGAGGCGGCAGCGATCGCGCGCTTCATGGGCGACCACGAAAGTGCGCTGCTGCAAGTGGCCGACAACGTGGCGCAAGGGGTGCCCGATCCTGCAGCGCCGCTCGCCGCCCTGCTCCACTTCCCGCTGGTGCGCCCCACGCTGATGTAGAACTAGATCACCTCACTTCGGCATGCGGTTCCAGGCGTCGAGGGCGGCGATCTTGTAGGCTTCGGCCAGCGTCGGATAGTTGAAGGTGTTCTCGATGAAGTAGTCGAGCGTGCCCTTGAGGTTCAGCACCGCCTGCCCGATGTGGATCAGTTCGGTCGCACCCTCGCCCATGATGTGCACGCCGAGCAGGCGGCGGGTCTTCAACGAGAACAGCATCTTCATCATGCCGGAGTTGAGCCCCATGATGTGTCCCCGGCTGGTTTCGCGGAAGCGCGCGATGCCCACTTCGTAACCGATGCCGCGCGCCTTCACTTCCTGTTCGTTCATGCCCACGGTCGAGATCTCGGGCACGGCGTAGATGCCATAAGGGAAGTACTGCGGCGCGGGCGGCAGCGGCAGGCCGAAGGCGTGGCAGGCGGCGATGCGGCCCTGCTCCATCGAAGTGGAGGCAAGGCTGGGGAAGCCGATCACGTCACCCGCGGCATAGATGTGCGGTACGCTGGTCTGGAACGTCTTGGGATCGACCGCGATGCGCCCGCGATGGTCAGTGGCCAGCCCGCAATGCTCGAGCCCGAGGTCTGCGGTCGCGCCGGTGCGCCCGGCGGCATAGAGCAGCATCTCGCTGCGCACGCTCCGTCCGTCGGCCAGTGTCGTGGTGACCCATCCTCCGGGGTCCTTCACCACCGATGCCACCGGCGATCCGAGGCGGATGATCATGCCGCGATCGCGCAGTTCGTGGGTAAATTCGTCAATGATCTCGCGGTCGACGAAATCGAGGAACGTCTCGCGCGGCTCCACCAACGTTACCGGCACGTCCATGGCGGAAAAGATCGTCGCATATTCGATGCCGATCACGCCCGCGCCCACCACGCACAGGCTGCGCGGCACGCGCAGGTCCTCGATGATCGTATCGGAATCGATCACGTGGGTGCCATCGAAGGGCACGTTGTCGGGGCGGAACGGCACCGTGCCCACCGCGATCAGCACGCGCTCGCCATGCACCGCAAGTTCGCTGCCGTCGCCGCGCGTGATCGTGACTTCGTGCGCACCCGTAAAGCGCGCCGTGCCCGAAATCGTGCGGATCATGTTGCGGTGGAACTGATGCTCCAGCACGGCCACTTCGTGCTCCAGCGTCTTGCCAAGGCGGTGGGTCAGGTCGTCTCCGCCGATCTCCTGCTTCACACGATACGAATGCCCATAGAACCCGCGCTCGCGCCAGCCCGAAAGGTTCAGCACGGTTTCGCGCAGCGTCTTCGACGGGATCGTGCCGGTATGGACCGAGACCCCGCCCACCCGGCGGCGGCCTTCCACCACCAGCACCCGCTTGCCCAGCTTGGCCGCCTGCACGGCCGCGCGGCGGCCCGCCGGTCCCGAGCCGATGACGATCAGGTCATATGCATCCATGCCTTGTGCCCCCCAGCACTGGCGCACGGACTCCCGCAAGATCTTGCAAGAACCGGCGCTTGGCGCCTTGTCAGGACACTCCCCTTACGCGCGCAGAGCTGGCAAAGGCCCTTCGCGTCCGATCCGCAATGCTACGCGCTTAAGCGTGGCGCGGCAAAACCCTTGATGGCTCGATCGCTGCAATTACTCATACAATTGACTTGCGCAGGCAATGCAGCCCGCTATCGATTGACAGCGCAAGTCATAAAGGTGGGAGAACGTGGTGAAGTTTGTCTGCAGCGTCGCCGCAATTGCCGCTTCGATCGCAGCGGTGCCCGCGCAGGCAGCGCCTTCGCTCCCCGATACGGTCCTGTTCGGCGCGGCCTACTACGACGAATACACGCCATCGCCTCGCGCAGAGCAGGATGCCGCGATGATGAAGGCGGCCGGCATCTCCGTGGTGCGCATCGCCGAAAGCACGTGGTCGACGCTCGAACCCCAGCCTGGCCAGTTCGATTTCACCAGCATCGACCGCACCCTTCTCGCGATGCACCGCAACGGCATCAAGGTGATCGTCGGCACACCGACCTATGCCATTCCGACATGGCTGGCGAAGGCCCATCCCAACGTGCTGGTGGTGCGCAAGGACGGCCCCGCGCGTTATGGCCCGCGCCAGAACATGGACATCACCGACCCCGATTTCCGCGCGGCAGCAGAACGCGTGATCGTGGCTCTGATCGACCACGTACGCGATCATCCCGCTGTGATCGGGTACCAGCTCGACAATGAAACCAAGGCTTATGGCGTAGCCTCCGCCCGCGTTCAGGCTGCGTTCCAAGCAAGCTTGCGCGAGCGCTTCGGCTCCACCAATGCGCTGAACAAGGCGTTCGGGCTGGACTACTGGTCGAACCGGATCAACAGTTGGGAGGATTTTCCCGACGTGACCGGCACGATCAACGCAAGCCTTGGCAACGCCTTCGCCGAATACCAGCGCGGGCTGGTCAACGAATACCTCGCCTGGCAGGCTGGCCTCGTTCGCGCGCATGCCCGGCCGAAGCAATTTCTGACGCAGAACTTCGACCTTGAATGGCGCGGCTATTCCTATGGCGTCCAGCCAGAGGTAAACCACTGGCAGGCCGCGCGCCCGCTCGACGTGGCCGGCGTCGATATCTACCACCCGTCGCAAGGTGCGCTGACCGGCGCCGAAATTGCCTTTGGCGGCGACCTTGCCCGCTCGATCAAGGGTGGCCAAAACTACCTTGTCGTGGAAACGCAGGCACAGGGCTTTCCGCAATGGACGCCCTATCCCGGGCAGTTGCGGCTGCAGGCGTATAGCCACCTTGCCAGTGGCGCGAACATGATCGCCTACTGGCACTGGGCCAGCACCGGCGCCGGGCTGGAAACCTATTGGAAGGGGCTGCTTTCCCAGGACTACGCGCCGAATCCTGTCCTGGCCGAAGCGTCCACAATCGGCGCCGACCTGAAGCGTCTCGGCAAGCGGTTGGTGAACCTGAAGAAGGATAACAAGGTCGCGCTCTATGTCAGCAACGCCGCGCTTACGGGGATGGATTCCTTTGCCTTCGTCACCGGCGACAAGCTCAAGTACAACGACGTGGTGCGCCGGATGTACGATGCGCTCTATCGCCAGAACATCGAGGCCGACATCGTCTCGCCCGACGGCGCAGCCGACCTTTCGCGCTACAAGCTGGTCATCGTGCCTGCGCTCTATGCCGCGAGCGATGCCGAAATCTCCAAGCTGAATGCCTATGCCAAGGCAGGCGGGCACGTGCTTTACACCTTCAAGAGCGGCTTTTCGGACGAGAACACCCGCGTACGCGCCAGCGTCCAGCCGGGTGGGCTGGCCGAAGCGGCGGGCGTTACCTTCAGCCAGTTCGCGGTGCCGCAGGGCGTCACCTTGGCCGGAGATCCCTATAAAGCGGGCCCCGCGAACACCGCCAGCGACTGGCAGGAGATGCTTCAGCCGACGACGGCCAGCGTGCTGGCGCGTTACGATGGCGGCGGCTGGCCCGGGACGGCAGCCCTGACCCGCAACGCCTACGGCAAGGGCGAAGTGGAATACCTGGGCTTCATGCCCTCACCGGAACTGGCCGAGAAGATCCTTGCCGAAGCGAGCGATCGCGCCGGGGTGCAACGACCGGCACTGCACTGGCCGTTGATCCAGCGATCTGGCATCCTGACCGATGGCAAGCGGGTGCATTACGTGCTCAACTACGCCGCAACGCCCGCCAGCGTACCGATCGCCCTGCCTGCCGCGCACGATCTGCTGAGCGGCAAGGCCGTGGGAGCGCGCCAGCCTATCGACCTGCCGGCCTGGGGCGTTGCGGTGCTGGCCGAGGATTGAGCCGCGAGCCCGCAAGCGGCCCAGCTGCGCTGCTCAGCCGTGGGCACCGAAATAGTTGGCGATGGCCACTGCGATGCGCAGGTTGAGCGCGTGGGCTCGTTCGATGGGGTCGATGAACCGCGCCCGGATCGCGCCGTAATCCTCACCCTGGCTGTCGGGGAAGTCGGTCGGCTCGTCCACCGCGAAGTCCGAGATTTCGGGCTCGACCACCGGATAGGCACGGCGCATCTGCGCCAGCGCATCCTCCACGCGCAGCGACAGCACCATTTCCAGCACATCGTCACGGCTGACGTCGTTCGACCGCGCGAACGGCGGCACCTGTACCGCGCGCAGGAACATGTGCATCAGCAGCGCGAGCCGGACCGACTGCAGCAGCCCGATATTGCGCCGTTCCGCATCGGCCGCCGGATCGCGCTCGGTCGACCCCCCGGCGGTCAGCGCCAGCAGGCGGTGGAGCTTCATCCAATCGACCCGCAGGCGCGAAACCAGGCGGCGGAACACGCCCGCGCGATCGTCCTTGGTCAGGTGCTCGGCCATCGTCAGGCACGCCGTCTCCAGCGCGGTTTCGGTGCCGCGATAGGGGCGGCTCGCCCAATAGGCCGAATTGAACAGCTCGCCATAGGCCGCGACCGTCTTGATCGAGGCGAGCCCGTTTGCGCTGCGCAGCAGGCGCACAAGCTGGCTGCCGCGTCCCGAATGGCCGAGCAGTTCGGCGATCGCCTCCATCTCGTCACCTGCCGCCGTGCCCGCACCGGCGATCACGTTCACCGGATAGCCGATCTGCTGCAGGATCGCGTTGTGCGGGATCGCGCGGATCTGGCGCAGGCTCATCGTCCGGTCCGAGCCCACGTCGGACTGGCGGCGAGACACGCGGCTGCCGGTGGCCTTCAGCAGGCCCAGGCCGAACGCGGTGACCGCCCGTGAATAGGTCGCGCTTTCCAGATGTTCGCGCTGCACGCGGCGGATCGAGCGGTAGAAATCTAGGCTGAGGTCGGTGCGGTCGTAGAACGGATCGCGTGCCCCTTCTACGAGCTCCCCGGCGATGGCCGCTTCGGCCTCGGCAATCCGGGTCAGCGTTGCGAGCGCGAGGTCGTCGTTGCGGAAGAACAGGTAGCCGTCGCCGCCCTGGAAGCTTGCTTCGGGTTCGAGCGTGATCCCGGCTTTGGCAAAGCGCGCCCGTGCCCAGCGCGAGAGCGGCCAGGTCAGCCGATCGGCAAAGCCGGCGGGATGCGCGCCGCGACCCATCGATTCGCCGTGCGTGTTGAAGATCAGTGCGGCCACATCGGTGAGGCCGCTCGCCTTCATCGCTTCGGCCAGGCGGCCCTGCAGACGTTCGATGGCGAGCGCTGCTGGAAGCTGGCCGATGAAGCGGCCGGCATCCGAAAAGCCGGTCTGGATCGATACGCGGCCGCGCAGCGTTGCGTAATCGCGATAGCTTTCCTCGGCCAGCAGCGCTTCGAGGAAGCGGCCGCCGTGTTCCAGCGCGGTCTCCGTCTCGAACAGGGGCGATACGTCGACCTTGTCGTCGATGCCGAACAGCCTGGCGAAATAGAGCGCGGCAAGCACCGTCTGCGGCTGTTCGCATTCGGCGATCAGCATGCGGATCGGCGCATCGGCGTCGATATGGTGCAGGATCTGCGCCATCGCCAGGAACTGGCGCATCGCCGTGCTGGTCTCGATCGCCAGCGCAGCGAAGTTGACGCGCAGCGGCTTCACGTCGGCCAGCAGTTCGCGCAGCCGCGAAATCGCGCTCTTGCTTGAAAGGTCGAGCGTGGCGTCGGGGTCGATCCGGCGTCGCAACGCGTTGTGCAACTGGCTGGCGTTCACGCGGAAGTGGATCCACCCCATGCCCAGACCATCGGCGCGCATCGCCGCCGCCAGAGTCGCGAGCGCCAGCGCCTTCTCGCCGTCCGCTGCCTTGGCATCGGCCTCCAGGGTGGCGATCAGCGGGGCAAGGCTCAGCAGCTTTGCCGGATCGTCCGCCGTCAGGCGATTGGCCGCTGCGGCCAGCGCATCGGGCGCATCGAGCGGGCGTACGAACAGGCTGGCCATCTCGGCCGCATGGGCCTGCGCCGCTTCGAGCGTCGCGACCAGCGGATGGGCCGCATCGATCGCCTGCAGCGAGGCGAGATACCCTGCAAGCCGCCGCGCCTTTTCGGCCAGGCGATACGAGATCGAGGTGTGCCACCCGATGTCGGTGCGGCCGTCCATGTCATATCCGACCCAGGTGGCGAAGCGGAACGGCAGCGGGCGGAAATCGAGCCAGCGGCCCGGCCAGCGTGCGCGCGCATGGCCGAGCAGCGCGGCGACGATCCTGTCACGCGCGGCGCCGGCGCGCTCGATCGCGTCCATCGCCTCGACATGCTCGAAATCGAGCGTGATCGCCGGGCCATCGGCAGGCACGGTGCAGACCGTCGCGGCCAGCGGATCATCAGCCAGCGCGGCAGTGGCCACCGCGTCGGACTGAACCGGGTTGAGCAGGAACGTCGGGTGCGCGGTGAACACCGCATGCAGCAGCGGCTTTTCCCAGCGCGCGCGGAATTCCGAAAAGCCGTCCTCTTCATTCAGCAGCGCCGCGACGCGCTGGAGGTTCTGGGCAGGATCGGTGGGCGCAACCAGACGGCGCAGGCGCGCGGCGCGGCTCTGCAGCGCCTCGCACTCCAGCTCTGCCACGAGCGACTCAACCCCGTCGAGCGAGAGCGCCCCGCCTTCGAGCTGGCGCGACAAGTCGTGGCTCAACTGGAAGACGGGATTGAACAGCGGGGTTTCCGCCGTCCGCTGGTGCAGGACCTGCAGGCGTTCGCGCAAGGCTTCTACCGTCTTCATCGCCCGATTACCCCCCTTGCGCGCACTCTTTGCCACGATGCGCGCGCTTCAGCCTTGTGCCAGCGCCGCAGCGGCGCGCGCCGCGGCTTCGATCTTGCTCTCGTCGGGAACGCCCTTGCCAACGATCCAGCTCCCGCCCACGCAAAGGACCGGATCGAGCCCTAGCCAGTCCGGCGCGGTTTCGAGCGTGATCCCGCCGGTGGGGCAGAACTTGCAGGTGTGGAACGGCGCGGCAAGCGCCTTGAGCGCGGGCAGCCCGCCCGAGGTTGCCGCCGGGAAGAACTTGAAGTGCGAAAGGCCGAGATCCAGCCCCAGCATCAGATCGGCCGCATTCGCCGTGCCGGGCAGGAACGGTATGCCCGAAGCCACCGCCGCTTCGCCCAGGCGCGGGGTCAGGCCGGGCGAAACGATGAATTCCGCGCCCGCATCGATCGAAGCCTTCAGCTGATCAGGGTTGAGCACGGTCCCGGCGCCGACGATGGCACCTTCGACACCCTTCATCGCGCGGATCACATCGAGCGCGGCGGGCGTGCGCAGCGTCACCTCCAGCACGCGCAGGCCGCCGGCGACGAGCGCGCGGGCCACCGGAACGGCATGTTCCACCGTGTCGATCACCAGCACCGGAATCACGGGCGCGGTGCGCATGATGGTTTCGATCGGCTTCATGGGGCGCTACTCTTTCATGGGACAGATGATGGTCTGCCTCACGACTAACGCGCAACACCTTATTGTGCAGCCGCTAACCGCGCCCGCGCATAGCTATTACCCCACGACAGGTGCGCTCAAACCGCCGAACTGAACTGGTGCGCCCCGCCGCGATAGGCGTCGAACAGCGCCGCCACCGACCGGGCGTACGGTTCGCTGCCCCGTTCGAGCACCAGCATATCCCCGTCCAGGCTGATGATCCCGCGATCGGCAAATTCATCAAGCCGGTCGCGCGCGGCGATCAGCAGGTCGCGGTCCACACGGGCGTGGCCCTGGCACAGCAGGTCGGTGATGATCGCCCCGCGCCGCCGGTCCTCCACTGTGCGGACCACGCCCTTGCGCCCCGGCAGCAGGTTTGCCCCCACCAGCATGCGATAGCGCCCGGCGTTCTTTTCGTTCTGCACGAACAGCCCGTCGAACTCGCTGATCGAACTCGCGCCAAGGCCGATCAGCGTGGAGGCATCGTCATCGGTGAAGCCCTGAAAATTGCGCCGCAGCGTGCCCGCCAGCGCCGCACGGGCAAGATCGTCCCCTGGCCGCGCGAAGTGATCGAAGCCCACCGCCTGATAGCCTGCATCGACCAGTTGCACGTGCCCTTCTGCCGCCATGCGGAAGCGCGCAAGCTGGTCGGGCAGCTCGCTCGCATCGATCCGGCGCTGGCGCGGGATCATGTGCGGCACGTGGGCATAACCGAACAGCGCCACCCGGTCCGCGCCCATCGCCACCGTCCGGTCGAGCGTTTCGGCCAGCACCTCGTCCGTCTGGAACGGCAGGCCGTACATCAGGTCGAAGTTGATCGAATCGACGCCAGCCCGGCGCAGACCTTCGACCGCGCGCTCGATCATCTCGGCCGGTTGCACGCGCCCGATGGCCGTCTGCACGTGCGGATCGAAAGTCTGCACGCCCATGCTCGCCTTGATCACGCCGATGCCGCGGATCGCCATGAACCAGTCGGGCGTGATGCTGCGCGGATCCAGCTCGATCGAAAGCACCGGGCTCTCCATCCGCAAGTTCAGCGTCAGCGCATCGATCAGCCGGACAAAGTCGGTCGGCTTGATCGCGTTGGGGCTGCCCCCGCCGAACGAAATCCGCCCGATCCGTACCGACGGATCGAGCAGTTCGCCGATCATCTCGATCTCGCGATGCAGCGCCTCGAGATAGGAGGCGAGGCGCTGGCGCTTGTTGGCGGCGCCGGTGTTGCAGCCGCAATACCAGCAGATTTCCTGGCAATAGGGGATGTGGATGTAGAGCGAGGCACTGCCGCGAACGGCCTGCAACGCGCTTCGCTGCGCCTCCTCGAAGCTTTCCTCGACGAACTCGGCCGCCGTGGGATAGCTCGTGTAGCGGGGCACCGGCGTTGCCAGCAGCTCCGGATAATAGGTCCAGTCGCCGTAGCTTTCGCTGCGCGACGCGTCAGCCGACATCGGCCTCATCCTCAGAAGGTTCGCCATGGTCGCAACAGCTATCGCCGCCGATCCGCTTGCGCATTGAGATATGGCAAATTTTGCAGCACGGCGCGCCGCCCGGCCCGTCGCTGCGACCGGGCCCCTCGTTCCGACTAGGAATGCGGATCGGTGCGGAATGGCCCGGCTCGCCGCAGATCGGCACGAGAACGAAGGCCGCCTGCGCAGGCGCCGGCAGCGCCATCTGCAGCACCGCGAGCGGGGCGAGGAAGGCGAGCGCGCGGCTCACCGCTCCTCGTCCTCTTCGATCAGGATGCGCGCCGCCGCGCCATCTAGATCGCTGAACTGGCCGCGCTTCAGCGCCCAGAAGAATGCCGCCAATCCGCAAAGACCCATGCCCAGCGCGATGGGCAACAGGAAGGCGATCGATGTCATCGCGCCGCCCCCTGCAGCCGCAGCGAATTGGCGACCACGATCAGCGAGCTGGTCGACATGGCCACCGCCGCGATCAGCGGGGTGACGATCCCGGCCATCGCCAGCGGCACCGCCAGCACGTTGTAGCCGATCGCCAGCACGAAGTTCTGCCGCACCACCCGCATCGTCCGGCGGCTCGCGCGGACGGCGCGCGGCAGGGCCAGCAGGCTGTCGCCGGTGAACACGAAGTCCGCAGCCTGCCGCCCGACGTCACTCGCGCTGCCCGGCGCAATAGAGGCATCGGCAGCGGCGAGCGCGGGGCCATCGTTCAACCCGTCCCCCACCATCAGCACCTTGCGCCCCACACTTTGCAGGCTGGCGATGTTCTGCTGCTTGTCGGCCGGCGAGGCGGAAGCGCGCGCGGTGAGCCCGGTCTGGCGCGCGATTTCGGTGACGGCGGCGATTCCGTCGCCCGACAGCATCGAGCATTCGATGCCAAGCCCTTCTAGCGCATCTAGCGCGTCCAGCGTGTCGGGCCTAAGGCGGTCGGCAAAGCCGATCACGCGCGCAGGGCCCATACCGGTATCGAGTGCGGCGGCCATGCCATCGGCCACCGCCGGACGGCCCAGCGAAACGCGGCGGCCCTGCCAGGTTGCGCTGACGCCCCGGCCCGGCTCTTCCGCCACATCGCCCAGTTCCGCCGCATGGACGCCGCGCGCGGCGAGCGCCTGCGCCAGGCCGAGCGAGAGCGGATGGCGGCTGTGGCTGGCGAGTGCCAGCGCGACCGAAGCGTCGGCAGCCGACAGTGCATCAAGCGCGGCTTCATCGGGCACCGGCCGTCCGAGCGTGAGCGTACCCGTCTTGTCGAGCAGCGCGCGGTCGACTTCGGCAAGGCGCTCCATCGCCGAGCCGTCCTTGACGAGAATGCCGCGCTTCATCAGCGCGCCCGCCGCCACGACTTGCGCCACCGGCACGGCAAGGCCCAGCGCGCAGGGGCAGGTAATGATCAGCACCGCGATGGCGATGACCAGCGAATGATACAGCCCAGCGCCTGCCAGCATCCAGCCCGCGAACGTCAGCGCCGCCAGCGTGTGCACCGCCGGGGCATAGAGCCGCGAGGCGCGATCGGCGATGCGGACATAGGCGGAGCGCGACTGGCCCGCCGCCTCCATCAACCGCGCGATTTCAGCAAGCGCCGTATCGGTGCCCGCCGCCGTGACCCGCACGTCGACCGGGGCATCGACGTTGAGCGTTCCCGCATGGACCGCCTCGCCCTCGCGCGCAGGGACGGGCGCACTTTCGCCGGTCAGCAGCGACTGGTCGAACCGGCTGTTGCTGCGCATCACGATACCGTCGGCGGCAAGCCGTTCGCCCGCCGCCACGCGCATCACCATGCCGGGCACCAGCGCCGCCGCCGTGACCCAGCGCGTCGCACCATCGGCGTCCACGACCATCGCCCCTGTCGCCGCTTGGCGCAGCAGCGCATCCACGCCCGCGCGGGCGCGATCGCGCATCATCGCGTCGAGCGCGCGGCCCGCGAGCAGGAACAGCAGCAGCATCAGCGTGCCATCGAACCAGGCATCGGTGCCACCGGTGACGGTCTCGTAGACCGAAAGGCTGGTGGCGAGCGTGACGCCGATCGAGATAGGCACGTCCATGTTGGTCCGCCCGCGCTTCAATGCGGCGAAGGCGGAGGAAAAGAACGGCTTTCCGGCATAGGCGATGGCGGGAACGCCGATCGCCGCCGACAGCCAGTGGAACATTTCGCGCGTGGTGCCTTCCGCGCCCGACCAGACGCTGACCGAAAGCAGCATCACGTTCATGCAGGCAAAGGCCGCCACGGCGAGCGGTGCGAGCAGCGGCTTCACCGCCGAGGGCGCTTCCTCGATATCGACACGCGGTTGCGCTTCGAACCCGGCACCGGCAAGCGCGGCGATCAGGTCGGGCGTCTCGACGCCCTGTTCGTGCACCACCTCGACGGTCCGTGCGGTCAGGTTGGTCCGCGCCGAGGAAACCCCCTCAACGGCGGCAAGGCTGCGCTCGACCTTCCCCATGCACCCGGCGCAATGCATGCCGGGGACCGAAAACACGCTGTGGAGCTCGAAGGCCGCTTCGCCTGCGATCCGGCGTGCGGCGGCGGTCACTGGACGTCTCCGACCGTGCGCCATTCGCGGCCCTGCACGTGCGCGGCTAGCCGCAGGCGCCAGCGTCCGGCGGGCAGCGGCGCTTCATAGACGCCCGGCGCGCTCTCGCGGAAGGCAAGGGTTTCATCGGCACGCAGGCCGAGCGGATGTTCCGCCACGGCGCTGAGCTTCACGCCCCCAAGCGCCCTGCCCGCCGCATCGCGCAGCCGCACTTCCACGCGATCGCCGCCCGTCCGTTCTACCAGCGCCTTCCAGCCGAGCGCCTTCTCAGCCTTCGCCTCGTCGAGCCAGGTGTTGAAGTGCTGGCTCGCGACGTAGGAGTTTTCGACGACCACGCCGCCGAAGGTCGAGGTGGCGAGCCGGGCCATCAGCACGTTGACTGCGATGACCACGCCGAAGAACGCGACCATGATCGCGGCCATATGCTTTCCGGTGAATTGCCCCCTGTGGCGGGGCTCGTCTGCACGGCGCTGCTGGGTCACTGGCCGTTTCCTTCCGCTGTAGTGAATGTGGTGCGGACGCTGTCCTGCCCGCCTTCCTTGTCCAGCGCCTTGATCTGGAACAAGAATTCGGCCGGCTTCGCGCCCTTCGGGACGATGGCGTAGACGCGCATGCGCTTGGTCGTATCGGCCGGCACCTCGACCGAGAGCACAGTCCTTGCCAGCGCCGCATCCATCTCGTCGGTGAAGATCGCCCCGCCCGGCAGCCCTTCGATCGACAGCGTGACCGGGCGCGGCCGGTCCTCCATGTTGCGCAGCTTGACGGTGAAGCCGTTGCGCACCTCGCCCTTGGACAGCATGACGTATTCCGGATTGCGATCCTTGGCGACCGACAGGTCTAGCCGGGTGCGCGATCCCAGCAGGAACAGCATGGCCACGCCGATCCCCGCCCACACGCCGAAATAGACCAGCGTGCGCGGGCGGAAGATCGTGCGCAGCACCGGCGTCGGCGCCTCGCCCCGCTTGACCTTGTCGGCATCCTCCAGCGTGAAGTAGTCGATCAGCCCGCGCGGGCGGCCGACGTCGGCCATCGCTTTGTCGCAGGCATCGATGCACAGCGCACAGGTGATGCAGCCGATCTGCGGCCCTTCGCGGATGTCGATGCCGGTGGGGCACACCGCGATGCACTGCTTGCAATCGATGCAGTCGCCCAGCGGATCGAGCCCGGATTCGACGCGCTTCTGCGCCGCCTTGACCGATCCGCGCGGTTCGCCCCGCCAGTCCTTGTACGTCACGGTGAGCGAGCGTTCGTCGAGCATCGCGGTCTGGATGCGCGGCCAGGGGCACATGTAGATGCACACTTGTTCGCGCATGAACCCGCCAAGCCAGAAGGTGGTGAAAGTCAGCACCGCCGTGGTGGCATAGGCGACCGGTGCCGCCGTGCCGGTCCAGAACTCACGCTGAAGCGTCGGCGCATCGGCGAAGTAGAAGATCCACGCGCCACCGGTGAGGAAGCTGATGGCAAGGTAGACGCCCCACTTGAAGGTGCGTCGCGCGATCTTGGCGGGCGTCCACGGTGCATTTTGCAGACGGATCTGGGCGTTACGGTCGCCATCGATCAGCCGGTCCACGTGCTGAAACAGGTCGGTCCACACCGTCTGCGGACAGGCATAGCCGCACCACGCGCGCCCCACCGCGCTGGTGACGAGAAACAGCCCGATCCCCGCCATGATCAGCAGGCCCGCCACGAAGTAGAATTCGTGCGGCCAGATTTCGATCTGGAACATGTAGAAGCGGCGATGGGCGAGATCGACCAGCACCGCCTGGTCGGGGGCATAGGGCCCCCGGTTCCAGCGCAGCCAGGGCGTTCCCCAGTAGACGATCAGGCAGAACGCCATGATCGCCCACTTCAGCCGGCGGAACGGACCGTCGCTGCCGCGCGGGAACACGCCCTTGCGCTTTTCGTAGAAGCCGATTTCTTCGGAATGGTCCGCGCGGGTGAGCTTGGGATCGTGCGCGAGGTTCATGGGATCTGTCCTGAAAAGGGTGGCCGCCGGTCCGTTGCCGGGTGCGGCGGCCGCACCCGATTATTTGGCGGCCGCTTGAGCTGGCGCGGCAGCAGGTGCTGGCGCCGCTTCACCACCGCCCAGCGAATGGACGTAGGCCGCCAGCATCTTGACCGTGACCGGATCGAGGCGGCTGCCCCAGGCCGGCATCACGCCATAGCGCGCGTTGGTCACCGTCTCGGTCAGCGTCGCGCGGTCCCCCCCATAGAGCCAGATCGCGTCGTTGAGGCGCGGCGCGCCGACGTTGCGCCCGCCTTCACCGCCGGCACCGTGGCACACCGCGCAGTTGGCCGCGAAGATGGCCGCGCCGCGCTGCGAAGAACCGCTCGGCTTTTCCTGCCCGCTGATCACGCGGACGTGGCTGACCACGTCCTGCACCTGCGCCGGCGTGAGGATGCCGTCGCGCCCGAAGGCCGGCATCTGGCTCATCCGCGTGGCATCTTCGCCGGGCTGGCGAACGCCGTGCTGCAGCGTCTGGTGGATCGTCGCAATATCGCCGCCCCACAGCCAGTCGTCGTCGTTGAGGTTCGGATAGCCCTTGGCCCCCGCCGCGCCCGCGCCGTGGCACTGCACACAGTTGACCTTGAACGCGGCGCGCCCGCCTTCGATCGAGGCGCGCAGCAGCTTTTCGTTGCTGGCGAGCTGTTCCACCGGCGTGGCCGCAATCTCGGCCCGGATGCCGGCGCGCTCGGCGTCGGCTTCCTTCATCTCGTGCGCCAGTGCGCCCCGGCTCGACCAGCCGGAGGTGCCCGCGGTCGCACTGTGCAGGCCCGGAATGGCCGGATAGACCACGCAGTAGCCGATCGCGAAGACGATCGAGGCGTAGAACGTCCACAGCCACCAGCGCGGCAGCGGATTGTTCAATTCCTCGATGCCATCCCATTCATGGCCGACGGTTTCGACGCCCGTGGCCTCGTCGATGCGCTTATCGTTCGCCATCGTTCTCATCCTTGAAGATCGAGGTCGCCGCTTCGTCGTTCGTCACCCGCGCGCCCGGCCGGAACGGCCAGAGGCAGAGCACGAGAAACACGATCCCCATCGCGACGAGGCCCCAGCTGTCCGCCAGATGGCGCAGCAGGTCGTAGGTGGAGTGGGTGGACATGGAGAAGAAGCTCATCGCCCCTTCTCCTTGGCCAGATCCTCCTGCGCGGCAGGGGCGTTGACGTCGACCATCGTACCCAGCACCTGCAGGTACGCCACCAGCGCATCCATCTCGGTCAGGCGCTTGGGATCGCCGTCGAAATCGCGCGCCTGCGCCTTGGGATAGCGCTTCCTGAGGTCGGCGGTATCCGCTTCGGGATCGGCTTGCGCCTGCAGGTCGTCGTTCGCCTTGGCGATGTCGGTCTTCGAGTACGGAACGCCCACCTGGTAGAGCGTTTGCAGCTCCGCCGTCATGTCGCCGGGGTTCAGCTCCTTTTCGGCCAGGAACTGGTAGGTCGGCATGATCGATTCCGGCACGACCGAGCGCGGGTCCTTCAGATGCTGGACGTGCCATTCATCCGAATACTTGCCGCCCACGCGGGCAAGGTCCGGCCCGGTGCGCTTCGATCCCCACTGGAAGGGGTGGTCGTACATCGATTCCGCGGCAAGGCTGTAGTGGCCATAGCGTTCGACCTCGTCGCGGAACGGACGGATCATCTGGCTGTGGCACAAGTAGCAGCCTTCGCGGATGTAGATGTCGCGCCCCGCCTGCTCGAGCGGGGTGTAGGGGCGCATTCCCTGCACTTTCTCGATCGTGTTATCGATCCAGAACAGGGGCGCGATCTCGACGATGCCGCCCACCGTCACCGCTGCGAAGGCGAGCACGCCCAGCAGGGTGATGTTGCGTTCCAGCTTCTTGTGACGCTCCATGATGGAGAATGCCATTGTCGTGTCTCCTTCCCCAAGGCGTCAGGCGTGCGCCGCCGAGATGCCGGCCAGCGGCACGTCGCGGTTCGCGTCGTAGGGGGTCTCGGTCATCGGCTTTTCGACGCGGAGCGGCGAACCGATGATCGTGCGGGTGATGTTGTAGGCCATGATGCTGGCACCGGTGAGGTACAGCAGCCCGCCAAAGGCGCGCAGCGCGTACATCGGGTGGAGCGCGGCGACGGTTTCGGCGAACGAGTTCACCAGATAGCCGTCAGGCCCGTATTCGCGCCACATCAGGCCCTGGGTGATGCCTGCCACCCACATGCTCGCGGCGTAGAACACGATACCCGTGGTCGCGAGCCAGAAGTGCCAGTTCACCAGACGCAGGCTGTACAGCCGCTCGCGGTTCCAAAGGCGCGGCGCGAGGTAGTACAGCGTGCCGAACGTCACCATGCCGTTCCAGCCCAGCGCGCCCGAGTGAACGTGGCCGATGGTCCAGTCGGTGTAGTGCGAGAGCGAGTTGACGCTCTTCACGCTCATCATCGGGCCTTCGAACGTGCTCATGCCGTAGAAGGCCAGGCTCATCACGAACATGCGGATGATCGGGTCGGTGCGGATCTTGTCCCATGCGCCGTTCAGCGTCATCAGGCCGTTGATCATGCCGCCCCAGCTCGGCATCCACAGCATGACCGAGAAGACCATGCCCAGCGTCTGCGCCCAGTCGGGCAGCGCGGTGTAGTGCAGATGGTGCGGACCCGCCCAGATGTAGAGGAAGATCAGCGCCCAGAAGTGGATGATCGACAGGCGATAGCTGTAGATCGGGCGTTCGGCCTGCTTGGGCACGAAGTAGTACATCATCGCCAGGAAGCCGGCAGTCAGGAAGAAGCCGACCGCGTTGTGGCCGTACCACCACTGCACCAGCGCGCCCTGCACGCCGCCGAACACCGAGATCGAGTGCGAACCGAAGAAGCTCACCGGGATCGCCGTGTTGTTCACCAGGTGCAGCATCGCCACGGTCAGGATGAACGAGAGGTAGAACCAGTTGGCGACGTAGATGTGCGGCTCGGTGCGCTTCAGGATCGTGCCGACGAACACGGCGAGGTACGACACCCACACGATCGTCAGCCACAGATCGACGTACCATTCGGGCTCGGCATATTCCTTGCCCTGCGTCACGCCCAGCAGGTAGCCGGTCGCGGCCAGCACGATGAACAGCTGGTAGCCCCAGAAAACGAAACGGGCGAGGCCGGGGAAGGCCAGCCTCGCCCGGCAGGTGCGCTGGACGACGTAATAGGACGTCGCGATCAGCGCATTGCCTCCGAAAGCGAAGATGACCGCGCTGGTATGCAGCGGGCGAAGGCGGCCGAAGTTGATCCATTCAAGGCCGAAGTTGAGCTGCGGCCAGGTCAGTTCCAGCGCGATGTATAGCCCGGCGAGAAAGCCCGCCATGCCCCAGAACACCGTGGCGATCACGCCCCAGCGGATCGGGTCGTCATCGTAACGCCCCTGGTCTGGCATCTTGAGGATGCCGCGCGCGAGCGAATCCACGTCGGCCTGCCGCAGCGAGACGACCAGGCCGATCAGCGCGGCGAGAGCGCAGATGCCCATGTGGATGGCGAACGGGGTGTCTTTTGCGAGCGCGATCGCAATGACGGCGAGAAATAGCACAGCGAGCCATATGCCGCTGCGCGTCACTAACGAGACCATGGACCCTTCCCTTCCATGAATGATGTCTCGCCGCCGTGGGCCCATGTGGGCAGGCAAACATTGATGCGGGTCAAATTGCCGGAAAATCAGACCCCTACAAAGGTCTAGGGTCGCCGGTCCGATTTTTGCGCTCGGTCAATGAGGCTGATTCGCAAGGGGTGCATCACGCTGTCACACCGCGAGGCAGCAACCGGGTCTGCGAGGGGCAGGCCACCCGCGGTCGTCAGGATTGGACCCCATGAAGACAATGCTCTCCGCCGCCCTCGGCGCCACCCTCGCCACCACCGCGCTGGTCGCCCCGACCGCGGCGCACGCTGGCTCGGCCGATGGCAAGTGGCAGGTCAAGGTGCTCGGCACCGCCGTTCTGCCCAACGGCAGGATCGACGAAATCAAGTCGATCAACACAGCGACCACGCTGGGCTCGACCCTCGCCGCCGTCACCAACCCCGACGTCAAGGCGAACGACAACGTGGTGCCGACGCTCGCGGTCGAATACTTCTTCACCCCCAACGTCTCGGTCGAAACGATCTGCTGCTTCACCGGGCACCATGTCGAAGGCGACAAGGGTCTCGCCGGTGCCGGCCGCATCGTCGATCACGTGCTGATCCTCCCCGCCACGGTCACCGCCAAGGCGCACCTGCCGCTGGGCGCGATCAAGCCCTATGTCGGCGCAGGCCCCGCCCTGTTCTTCGTGTTCGGCGAAAAGCCGGGCGATACCGCCAAGGCGCTGGGCATCGACAAGGTCAGGATGAGCAATTCGTTCGGCGTCGCGCTGCAGGGTGGTGTCGACATCGCGCTCGGCGACAAGGGCTTCGGCCTCTCGCTCGATGCCAAGAAGTACTTCATCAAGCCCACGGCCAAGTTCTACGACAACGGCACGCTCGCGCTCGAAACCAAGCACAAGCTCGATCCCTGGGTGCTCAGCGCCGGCGTCAGCTACCGCTTCTGATTCCAGCTTCCTTCGGTCCCGCCCCGCCCCCACGCACGGGCGGGACCGGGGGACGGTGGGCGGGTCAACCGGGGTTCTGGGATCACCCCGGCCTTGGCCCGCCCGCTTCTTTTTTGGGGAATGAACAGATGCGCCCTATCGCAACCGAAACCTTCCCCTGTCAAAGCGGTTGCCGATAAACAAACCCAAGGGTCCCAGGAGCATCTGTGTCGCGCCAGCTTTCGATCGACGTTCTTCTCGACTACCAGTTCGATGCAGCGACTGACCTGCTGCTCCAGATCGAAGCCGCGCCGCTGCCCGAACAGCGCATCCTCGACGCCAGGATCGACATCACCGCCGACGACGCCGGTACCCGCATCGCCGCGCTCGATGCCATCGGCGAGCGGATCTGGCTGCACCGCCAGGGGCGCCTGCAGGTCTCCTACCGCGCCCGCGTCGAGATCGAGCGCGCCAGCCTCGACATCGCGCCGCTTGCCGTGACCGCGCACCGCCTGCTTCCGGGCGAGACGATCCCGTACCTGATGCCGTCGCGCTATTGCCCGTCGGACCAATTCCAGTCGTTCACGCTGCGCAAGTTCGGCGAGATCACCACCGGCGCAGGCGTCCTCGCCATCCGGGACTGGATTGCCGAAAACGTCGATTACGTCCCGGGGGTCAGCGATTCCGGCACCGATGCCACCGACACGTTCGTCCGGCGCCAGGGCATCTGCCGCGATTATGCGCACCTGATGGTCACCCTCGCCCGTGCCGCCGGGCTGCCTGCCCGCTTCGTCAGCGTCTATGCCGCAGGGGTTAAGCCGCAGGACTTCCACGCCGTGGCGCAAGTCTGGCTGGCGGGATCGTGGCACATCGTCGACGCCACGGGCATGGCCAGGTGCGACGAAACCGCGATCATCGGCGTCGGTCGCGATGCCGCCGACGTACCCTTCCTGACCGCCTTCGGCTTCGCCCGGTTCAACGACCAGCGCGTTTCGGTGACCGTCGCCTGACGGGGGCGGTTCAGCCCGCCAGCGAAACCAGCGCCGGGCGGTCGAGAATCTCGACCTCGCGGCGCGAGGGCAGTTCGATCACGCCGTCGTTCTTCAGCTTGGTGAACTGGCGGCTCACCGTCTCGATCGTCAGGCCCAGCACGTCGGCCACCTGCTGGCGGCTGAACGGCAGCGAGAAGCGGCGCGCGGGGCCAAGCTTCACCGCACAGCCGGTCTCGTTCAGCCGCTCGCTCATTTCGAGCAGGAACGTGGCGATCTTTTCGGGCGCGGTCTTGCGCCCCAGCAGCATCATCCACGAACGCGTGCGGTCGAGTTCGGCCAGCGTGCGTTCGAGCAGCTTGTGTTCCAGCTCGGGGTGTTCGCGGGCGAAGCGGTCGAAATCGTTGCGGGCGAACACGCAGACCCGCGCATCGGTCAGCGCGACGACGCTTGCCTTGCTGGTCTGGCCGAACGGGCGGCCGATGAAATCGGATGGATAGGCCACGCCGACGATCTGTTCGCGCCCGTCCTCGGTCGAGGTGGTGAGCTTCAGCACGCCTTCGATCACGTTGGCGACGAGCAGCGAATCGTCGTCCTCCCAGATCAGCGGCTCGCCCGCCGATACCGCGCGCCTGCGCCCCATGGTGTTGAGCGCCGCGATTTCCTGGTTATCCAGGCCGGCACAGATCGCCCGGTTGCGGACGACGCAGGTATCGCAAGAGGACATGACTTAGGCGCGTAACAAAATAGCGGCCCGGTCACAACGAAATGCAGTGCGACGGACCCGCAAAAAAATTGGGCGGCCACGAAATGACCGCCCGAGTCGGGGAGAAATCGGCGAAGGTCCGATCTCCGAAATGGCGATCTTTCCTTCGACAGGCCCTTTCTCGCCCAACCCGTGCCCGCCCGCCTTGACGGATGTCAAAAACGCGGCGGCGCTGCAAAAAAGGGCCGCGTTTCCGTCCACTCAATCGTCGAGCTTCGCCAGGTCGTGGTAGCCGCCACGGAAGAACAGCAGCGGCGCGCCCGCCTCGCGATGGCCCAGCGCCTCGACCGCGCCGACCACCAGCCAGTGATCGCCCACTTCCACCACACGCTCGATCGCGCAGTCGATCCACGCGACCGCGTCGTCGAGCAGCGGCAGGCCTGAAGGGCTGTGCCCGTGGGCCAGCTCGGCAAACTTGTCCTCGGCGCGCGAAGCGAAGCGGCGGCACAGGTCCAGCTGGTCCGATCCCAGCACGTTGACGCAGAAGCGCCCGGTCGGTGCGATCCGCGCCCAGGTTGTCGATCGCTTGTCGGGAAAGAAGCCGACCAGCGGCGGATCGAGCGAGATCGACGTGAACGAGCCGACCACGAGCCCGTGGCGCGCGCCATCGTCCCCGATCGCGGTGATCACGCACACCCCGGTGGGATAGGACCCCAGTACATCGCGGAACTGCCGCGCTTCGATCATGCAAACCCCGTTTCATTCATTTGCAGCGGCCCTTCGTTCGGCAGCGCCCCGGATGCAACACCTTCGTTTGGGATGTCCCAAAGGGCTCCGCAGCATCAAGGGCGGCTAGCCCGCCTGAAATCCATGTACCAACACATAATCCTCATCAACGCATGAGCGGCATTGATGGAACGACAGCCGATCCGGACGCCCGCGCGGCCTTGGCGATAGCGCTCCAGATGCGACCGAGTCTTGATCTGGAATCCCACCCAAGTTGACGAAGTTGACAGTGTTCAGGAAAAAGACTCCAAGGCCCGGCAAAAGCGCGCTCAACACTTCAAAAAGCGCCAATTTCAGCGCCCTTCCCTCCGCCTCTTATGGGCGCAGGCGAGCGTGTAGGACAGGTGCAAGTTGACACGTAACTGACGCCCGCGTCAGAAATGTGTCAGGCGCTGTCGCTCGGCAAACGATGGAAGGACGTTGCTTACCGAGCGATGTCCTGATGAGCCGCAACACGGAGGGCGGTGCAAAGAGGACGCCGGGGATGCGCCGCAATATGTCACCTCAGAGATATGTTTTTTGACGCCATTTAGCTGACCCACTCTCAATTAATAGAATTCGTGCGGCGGCACCGGTGCGATCGGTCGCACCAAGATGGGAGAGTCATTGACCTGCTCCCGGGGCGGATCCGCAAGTGAGGACTGGGCTTCAAGCCGAGGTATCGACATGCGCCACATCACGACGTGTGCGGTCGCAGGAGCGGCGGCGATAGTGGCCGGCATTGACGAGACCCTGCCCTACCGGGGTAAAGCTACGCTTGCGTTGATCTGAAGCATTTGGACGAAGCGGAGGCGGCTTATCGGCAGAGCCGAGGCAATTGAATCACGGTGACCTTCTCCTCGCCGACCGCCCGCCGCGCCTCTTTTGGGGGGTGCCAACTTCCTTAAGTGAGGTTGTTCAGGTCGGCAGTGATCCCGCAGGATAATCATAATAAAGTTTCGACCAGATATCTAATCCCCCATACAATGACAAAAAATGCCCCGATGCCTAATGTGATGTATTGGCGCCCCTTGGTCCACCACCATTCGCTTTCTTCGCTCATATCTCTTTCCCTTGTTGTCTAGCTGATTGCGGCCCGTGGAGGCGATGCGACCATTGGTGATCGCTAGCTACTGATGTGCAATTGACAGGAAAAGCAAGTTTGTGACCTGCATCTGCCATGCTGCTCCGATCAGCCGGAGGTCAAGGTGCGGTGATATTCACCGGCCATGTCTGCTTGCAAGCATCGTCAGCGCACTTTTCCGGCGGAAGCGCTCCTACTCCTTAAGGTTTTAAGACGAGCGTTAACCGCCAATTGGCGCAGAATGCTTCTGGGTGGTCCGAAACGACAGGAAATGGTGGGAAGCGGACCTTAGAATTCGGGCGTAAACGAGGGGTCAACCCAGACTCGCTTCACCTGTCCCGGCGTGAGTTTTACCTTTGTCATGTCGAAAGGCGTCAGCTTAGCGATGAGGCCCGATACGTCGCTGGCAACTACCTCGTCCTCACTCTCAACTTCGTGATCCCAGAAGCGAACGGAGCCGGACCGAGGCTCCACGTAAAAGTAGTTTCCGCAGCTATCCTCGGCGAAAGCAATGACGCCAACTGGAAAGCCGTCAATCTGTTCTGCCAACTTCGCCGCTTCATTCACCGAGATGAAACGTGAGAGCGCCACTTCGTTCTCATTTGTGACGAGCGAATTCTCTTGGGGTTCGGCGCCATCATGATTTCGAACAAATTCGACATATGTCGCAGGCAGCTGTTGGCCCAACCAGCTTTCCAAGTCGCTCAGCGCAGCCGCAGATGGTGAAGGCATCTTGGGGATGTGTATCGTCATAGCTGAGCCTTTCGATTGCTTGTTCGCAAGGAACGCTAACGTCCGCAAGTGGGCGGCAGCGGACGGCTGGCTTCACGCACCAGAGACTTGCCCAGCGAGCGCTTACCCGCCGCACGAGTGCGCAGCGGGCAATGCAGGCGGTCTCAGCCCTTCCTGCTCCTCCACTCCGTCCACTCTGGCGTATGTTGCCATAACAACCGGCGGGCGGCCCATCGCAGCGCCGGCAAGCGCCAGACCAGCCCCGGCGTCCGCCTTACTCCTCGCCCATCCGTAGCGCGGCGATAAAGGCTTCCTGCGGGATCGAGACGTTGCCGTATTCGCGCATGCGGGCCTTGCCCTTCTTCTGCTTTTCCAGAAGCTTCTTCTTGCGGGTGATGTCGCCGCCATAGCACTTGGCGGTCACGTCCTTGCGCAGCGCGGCGATGGTTTCGCGGGCGATGACCTTGCCGCCGATCGCCGCCTGGATCGGGATCTTGAACAGGTGGCGCGGGATCAGGTCCTTGAGCCGCTCGCACATGCCGCGCCCGCGTTCCTCGGCCACGGCGCGGTGCACGATCATCGACAGCGCATCGACCGGCTCGTTGTTGACGAGGATGCTCATCTTCACGAGGTCGCCCTCGCGCAGGCCGATCTGTTCGTAGTCAAAGCTCGCATAGCCGCGGCTGATCGACTTGAGGCGGTCGTAGAAGTCGAACACCACTTCGTTGAGCGGCAGTTCATAGTTCACCTGCGCACGGCCGCCGACGTAGGTCAGGCCGGTCTGGATGCCGCGCCGGTCCTGGCAGAGCTTGAGGATCGAGCCGAGGTATTCGTCGGGCGTGTAGATCGTTGCCTTGATCCAAGGCTCGTCGATCTGCTCGATCCGGTTGGGATCGGGATAGTCGGCCGGATTGTGCAGCAGGATCTCGCGCGCGTCGTCGGTCTTGCTGGCGCGCAGCTGGATGCGATAGACGACGCTCGGGCTCGTGGTGATGAGGTCGAGGTCGTATTCGCGGCTGAGGCGCTCCTGGATGATTTCCAGATGCAGCAGGCCTAAGAACCCGCAGCGGAAGCCGAAGCCCAGCGCCGCGCTGCTCTCCATCTCGAAGCTGAAGCTGGCATCGTTCAGGCGCAGCTTGGCAATGCTTTCGCGCAGCTTGTCGAAGTCTGCCGCGTCGACCGGGAACAGGCCGCAGAACACCACCGGCTGCACTTCCTTGTAGCCCGGCAGCGCCTCGAGCGCGCCACCTTTCACCGTGGTGATGGTGTCGCCGACCTTGGCGGTTTCCACTTCCTTGATCTGCGCAGTGATGAAGCCGATCTCGCCCGGCCCCAGTTCGGGCAGGTCCTCGCGCTTGGGCGTGAAGCAGCCGACGCGGTCGATCAGGTGCTCGGTGCCGCCGGCCATGAACTTGACCTGCAAGCCCTTCTTGATGACGCCATCGACCACGCGGACGAGGATGACGACGCCGAGGTAGGGATCGTACCAGCTGTCGACCAGCATGGCCTTGAGCGGCGCGGCGCGGTCGCCCTTGGGCGGCGGGATGCGTTCCACCACGGCATCGAGCACATCCTCGATGCCGATGCCGGACTTGGCGCTGGTCAGCACCGCCTGGCTCGCATCGAGGCCGATCACTTCCTCGATCTCGTCCTTGACCTTTTCCGGCTCGGCGGCGGGCAGATCGATCTTGTTGATCACCGGCACGATCTCGTGGTCGTGCTCGATCGACTGGTAGACGTTGGCGAGCGTCTGCGCTTCCACCCCTTGCGCCGCGTCCACCACCAGCAGCGCGCCTTCGCAGGCGGCAAGGCTGCGGCTGACCTCGTAGGCGAAGTCGACGTGGCCGGGGGTGTCCATCAGGTTGAGCTCGTAGGTCAGCCCGTCCTTGGCCTTGTAGTTCAAGCGGACGGTCTGCGCCTTGATGGTGATCCCGCGCTCCTTCTCGATATCCATGTTATCAAGGACTTGCGCGCTCATCTCGCGCTCGGTCAGGCCGCCGGTGTACTGAATCAGGCGGTCGGCCAGGGTCGACTTGCCATGGTCGATGTGGGCGATGATGGAAAAATTGCGGATCAGCGAAAGCTCGGTCATGCCGCGCCCGTTAGCAGTGCTTCGCCAAGCTGTCATCTGCCCCGATTCCCGCGCGGGCAAACCATGCGGTCGCATTTTTTAATTGCTCAATTAACACAGATGTCGCAGCTTCACGTTCGAGGCCGCGCGTGATTCCGCGTGGCTCAAGAACATGGCCAATGGGAGTGGCGGCATGAATCTCGATTTCTCCGACGAGCAGAAAGCGCTCAAGGAACAGGTAAGGCGTTTCCTCGAGGACCGCGGCGGCGTTGCGCAGATGCGCGCCGTGCTGACGAGCGACGCCTCTTACGACAAGGATCTGTACAAGGGCCTCGCCGATCTGGGCGTGCTCGGCGCGGCGATCCCGGAAGAATTCGGCGGCGTCGGCCTGTCGCACCTCGACCTGTGCGTGGTGGCTGAAGAACTGGGCCGCGTGATCGCGCCGGTGCCGGTCGCCTCCTCGATCTACCTCGCCGCCGAATTCCTGGTGCAGGCGGGATCGCAGGCGCAGAAGGAAGCCTGGCTGCCCAAGCTGGCCGCGGGCGAGGCCATCGGCGCCTTCGCCCTGAACGAAGGCGAAGGCCGCATGGGGCCTGAAAAGATCAAGGCCAGCGTTTCCGGCGGCAAGCTCACCGGCACCAAGAGCCCGGTGGCCGATGGCGATTGCGCCGATGTCGCCATTGTCGCCGCCAAGTCGGACAGCGGTGCTGTATCGCTCTACGTCGTTGATCTCAACGGCCCCGGCGTCGAGCGCCGCACGCTCAATTCGATCGACCCGAGCCGTGGGCAGGCGGTGCTGACGTTCAGCGGCGCTCCCGCCGAACTGCTCGGCGGCGAAGGCGATGGCTGGCACATCGCCACGCAGGTGCTCGACCGCGCGGCGATCCTGATGGCCTACGAGCAATTGGGCGGTGCCGACCGCGCGCTGGAAATGGCGCGCGACTATGCGCTTGAGCGCATGGCGTTCGGGCGGCCGATCGGCTCGTTCCAGGCGATCAAGCACATGCTGGCCGACATGTACGTTTCGGCGACGCTCGCGCGCTCGAACTGCTACTACGGCGCCTGGGCGCTGGCTTCCGGCGCATCGGAACTGCCGGTTGCCGCTGCCACCGCGCGCGTATCGGCGAGCCAGGCCTTCCAGCACTGCGCCAAGAACAACATCCAGGTGCACGGCGGCATGGGCTTCACGTTCGAATACGATTGCCACCTGTTCTATCGCCGCGCCAACGCCCTCGCGCTCGCGCTCGGTTCGGTTTCGACGTGGGAGGACATGCTGGTTGACCGCATGACCACCGGCAACGTCGCCGCTGCCGCCTGACCCCTTTCGTTCGGAGAGCAAACATGGACTTCGAAGATACCCCAGAAGAAGCCGCCTTCCGCGCCGAAGTGCGCAGCTGGATCGACGCCAACGCCCCCAAGCACCTTGAGGACCAGCTCAAGCGCGCCAACTTCGGCGACATGGGCGTGACCAGCGAGGACCCCATCCAGGCCTGCAAGTCGTGGCAGAAGAAGAAGGCCGAAGCCGGCTGGGCCTGCCTGCACTGGCCCAAGGAATACGGCGGCGGCAACCGCACGCCGATGGAACGCGTGATCTGGAACCAGGAAGAGGGCATCTTCCGCTCGCTCGGCGGGCTGTTCACTATCGGTCAGGGCATGTGCGGCCCCACGGTGATGGCCTGGGCCGATGAAGAGACCAAGCGCCGCATGCTGCCCCCCCTCGCCTCGGGCGAGGAAGTGTGGTGCCAGCTGTTCTCCGAACCCGCCAGCGGGTCCGACCTTGCCGGTCTTCGCACCCGCGCGGTCAAGGCCGACGACGGTTCGGGCGACTGGATCGTCAACGGCCAGAAGATCTGGACCAGCGGCGCGCAGAACTCCGACTGGGGCCTGCTGATCGCCCGCACCGACCCGGATGTGCCCAAGCACAAGGGCCTGACGATGTTCTTCCTGTCGATGAAGTCGCCGGGAGTCGAGGTCCGTCCGATCAAGCAGGCGAACGGCCAATCGTCATTCAACGAAGTCTACTTCACGGACGTGCGCATCCCCGACAGCCAGCGCCTCGGCGCGGTGGGCCAGGGCTGGGAAGTTTCGCTGACCACGCTGATGAACGAGCGCCTGTCGATCGGTTCGGGCATGTCGACCGGGTTCCCGCAGCTGCTGTCGCTGTGCATGGACGTCGAAGTGGACGGCAAGCCGGCGGTGCAGGATTCGAATGTGCGTTCGAAGCTCGCGCAGTTCGCGGTGCGCGAGATGGGCCTCAAGTACACCGGCATGCGTGCCATCACCGCGCTGTCGAAGGGCGAAACGCCGGGGCCGGAAAACTCGATCGGCAAGCTCGTCGCCGGCGCCACCATGCAGGACCTCGCGATGTTCGCGCTTGATCTGCAGGGCCAGTCGGGCGTGATCTGGGAGAAGGACGGCCCGCACGATGGCCGCTTCCAGGCGATCCTGATGCGCTCGCCCGCCACGCGCATCGAAGGCGGTTCGGACGAGATCCTGCGCAACATCATCGGCGAGCGCGTGCTGGGGCTTCCGGGCGACATCCGTGTCGACAAGGACGTGGCGTTCAAGGACATCCCGACCAGCGGCCGCAAGAAGGCTGCCGCCGCCGCCTGATCGCGGTATGCCGCAAACGAACGGAGGGCGCCCTGTGCGGAACGGGGCGCCCTTCTTCGTGTGGCGCGTGTTGCAGCACGGGCGATCCTGCGCCAAGGCGCCGCCATGGAGCAGACCCCTTACGAACTCTTCGGCGGCGAACCGACCGTGCGGGCGCTGTGCGCGCGGTTCTACGAGCTGATGGATACCTTGCCCGAGGCGCACGCGGTGCGCGCGGTCCATCCGCCGTCACTGGCGAATGCCGAGGCAAAGCTCTACGATTACCTGACGGGCTGGCTCGGCGGACCGCCGCTCTATACCGACAAGTATGGCCACCCGCGCTTGCGCATGCGCCACTTCGTCGCCCCCATCGGCCGGGCCGAGATCGAAGGCTGGCTGCTCTGCTTCGGTCAGGCGTGGGGCGAAGTGATCGCGCCCTCGCCGCTTGCGGACGCGATCATGGCAAAGGTCGAAGCGCTTGCCTGGCACATGGGCAACCAGCCCGAAGGCTGACGGCCAGCAGTCTGCTGGCCCCAAGCCTCACTGGCGAAAGCATCAGCCGACCTTGCGCTGGGCCACTTCCTGCGGAACGCTGCGCAGCGTGACGGCGGCGATGCGGCCATCCTCGTCAAGTTCGAGCGGCATCGAGAATTCCACCCCGAGCCGGTCGTCGTTCGACCAGCGGCACGTGGCCGTGACCGGGTAGTTTTCCGACAGCAGCACGCGGAAGATCGTTCCGGGCGGCACGTTCCACAGCCCTTCGATCAGCGCGCCGGTGCGGCTGATGTTGCGCACGGTGCCATGGTAGCGGTGCCCCGCGTGGTCGAGCACGACCTTGCGCAGCATCGTCTGGCGGCTGGCGCGTGCCGAACGCGGACCCTGCGCCACGGCGATCAGGCCCGAGGTCAGGCGCGATGCGGCGGCTTCGGCCGAAAGCGGGCGTTCGTAGATGTAGCCCTGCACGTGGCTGCAACCCAGAACGCGGATCAGGTCGAGCTCGTCGAGCGTTTCCACGCCCTCTGCCGTCGTTTCCATGCCCAGCGCTTCGGCCAGGCTGACGATCGAACCGATGATCGCACCGTTGCGGCTGCCCGGCTGCGTCGCGCCGCGCACGAAGGACTGGTCGATCTTGATCTTGTCGAACGGCGCCTTCTTCAGATAGCCGAGCGAGGAGTAGCCGGTGCCGAAATCGTCGAGCGCCAGCCGCACGCCGACCGACTTGAGCGCGCGGAACATCGCCTCGGTGTCGGAATCGTCGTTGAGGAACACGCTCTCGGTAATCTCGAGCTCCAGTCGCTGCGGATCGACCTGCGCATGGGCAAGCGCGCTGGTGACGATCGAGGGCAGCGAGGGATTGGCGAACTGCAGCGGCGATACATTGACGGCGACGCGCACGTTGGTCGGCCACTTGGCCAGATCCTGGCACGCGGTGCGCAGCGCCCATTCGCCGATCGTGGCGATCAGGCCGGTATCCTCGGCGATCGGAATGAACTTGGCGGGCGAGATGAAGCCCTGTTCTGGATGGTGCCAGCGCAGCAGCGCCTCGAACCCGGTGATCCGTTCGGTCGCGGTCTGCACCACGGGCTGGTAATACAGCTCGAGCCCGCCATTGGCGACCGCATCGCGTAGCTCTTCTTCGAGCTGGCGGCGCTCTTCGGCATCGCTGTGAAGATCCGGCGCATAGAAGTGGTAGCGTCCGCGCCCGCCATCCTTGGCCGCATAGAGCGCAAGATCGGCGTTGCGGATCAACGCTTCGCTGGTGACGCCGTCATCGGGCGCGAGCGCGATGCCGACCGACGCGCCGATCATCACCCGGCTACCGTCGATCGAATAGGGCTGCGAAAGCGCTTCGATCACCTGTGCCGCGATCGGCGCCAGCTTTTCGCGCTCGGTCTTGCCGGGCAGGATGACCTTGAATTCATCACCGCCGAGACGCCCGACCCGGCCGTGCTTGCCGATCACACGTTCCAGCCGCTGCGCCACCTGCTTGAGCAGGGCATCGCCCGCCGGGTGGCCCAGCGTATCGTTGACCTGCTTGAACCGGTCGAGATCGAGCAGGAACACGGCGCAGGCGCGGTGGCTGGCTTGCGGAGCGTTGAGGATCTTTTCCAGCGACTGCGACATGCGGAAGCGGTTCGACAGGCCAGTCAGCGAATCGAAGTGCGCGAGGCGGCTGGCGTGTTCCTGCGAGCGGCGCTTTTCGGTCAGGTCTGTGCCCGAGCCGCGGAAACCCTGGAAGTTGTTGAACAGGTCATAGGTCGGGCGGCCGGTGATCGACCACCAGCGTTCCTCGTTCTGCGTGGCGGCGCGAACCGCCAGGTCGGAAAAGCTCGACCGCGCGGAAAGGTGGAAGGCCAGCGTGCGCTCGCCCTCGCCCGACTGTTCGGCCAGGTTGAACAGTTCGGCCAGCGGACGACCGATCAGCTCCTCAACCTCGCGGCCGAGCGTGTCGGCCACGGGGCGCGAAAGATAGGTGATCTGGCCGCGGCGGTCGGTTTCCCAGAACCAGCCCTGCCCGGTCTCTTCATAGTCGGCGAGGATTTCCTGCGCGCGGGTCTGCACGCGGGCTTCTTCCTGAACGCGCTCCTCGGTGCGCAAGTCGATCTCGCGCTGGCGCATGTAGGCAACGCCCGCGATCGCCAGACCGATCAGCAGCGCAAGCAGGCCGCCCTGCGCACTGACCACGCAGGTGACACCCGACCACAGCGCGACCTGTGCCGCGAGCATGGCGGCGAGGCGCCCCGACTGGGTAACCGTGGTAAACAGCGAAATGGTTACCAGAAGCGCAAGCGATTGATCCCACGCGATATGTCCACCGTTCGCCCACAGGCCGACGGCCGTGCCGTAGACGAACATCGGCAGGACCACGGCAAGCGCGAGACTTGCGGTGCGCACGGCAGTGGAAAGCCGCGCGGTCTGTTCGAGCCGCACGGCGAATCGACCGGCGAAGACGATGATCGCGGCGACCAGCGCCATCACCGGCGCGGTCCACGAGGTAAACGCTGCGTTGACGACCGCGAGCCCGGCAATTCCGGCGGCCATCGGCAAGGCCATGTGCGGCCATTCGGGGCCGATCAGCGTGCGATTGCGACGATCGCCGAACAGGAAGACGTCTCCCGGCGGCACCGACGCGATGCGTTCGCGCCGCTTCTGAGTGCGGGCGAAATCACGGCCCGTCTGGGGCTTGGCGGGGAAATCGGCCATCACGACCGCCGGTTCATCGGACATGGTTTCCCGATTGCCCCATTTGCTTTGAAAAAGGCTTAACGCGGACCTGAAACCGCAGCCGGAACCTTGCGACTTTTGCCACCGGATCGAACCTGCTAGTCGCTCGCCCGACGGCGTCACGTTTGCGAGGGAAAATTGGCTTCGACTGCGGCATTTTCGATGATCGGCGTTGCCGGGCGCAGGCTTCGCGTGGGCCAGTGGCATGCCGAACAGACCGGGGCCCGGCCGCTCGTCATCCTCAACGGCATCGGCATGAACATCGAACTGCTCGAACCGATCGCGCGGGTGCTGACCGACCGTCGTATTATTGCGGTCGACATGCCCGGCATCGGTGGCTCGCCCGATCCGGTGTTCCCTTATACCATTCCCTGCATGGCGCTCGCGCTCGCCTCGCTGCTCGATCGCCTGCGCATCGAACAGGTCGATCTGCTCGGGATCAGCTGGGGCGGTGCGGTCGCCCAGCAGTTTGCCTTCCAGCATCGCGGCCGGCTCGGCAAGCTGGTGCTCGCCGCCACCGCCTCGGGCGGCGCGACGATGGTGCCGGGCAACTTCGCCCTGCTCGGCAAGATGGCCGATCCGCGCGAATATACCGTCGAGAAGGCGCTGCGCCGCAACCTCGCCATGCTCTACAACGGGGGCGGATCGGCGCGCGTTTCGCTGAACGCCGCCAAGGCGCCCTCGCCGCTCGGCTGGGCCTGCCAGATGACCGCGTTCGCCACCTGGACAAGCGTGCCGTTCCTGCCGCTGATCTCGGTGCCGACGCTGATCATGGCCGACGAGGAAGACCAGCTGATCCCGCCGACCAACTCGCACTTCCTGCACAATGCCATTCCCGGCAGCCGGCTCGAGATGTTCGAAGGCGGCGGCCACCTGTTCATGCTGTCGAAGTCGCACGAATTCGGCGAGAAGCTCACTGCTTTCCTCGACGAACGGCCGCACTACCCCAAGCGGGCCGCCTGACCCGCCTCAACGCTTTCCTTTTGCCGCCGGTCCGTCAGGCGGCGTGGATAAATTCCACAGCGCCACGGCTGGAGGCAAAAAGCGCCAGCGCGAGAAGGAGAGGCGGAGCAATATCGGGAATATTGCGAGCCGAGCCGACGCTGCGATGGCGCTTTTTGGTCCAGCCCCTTCTGGGTTGCCCTGTAAGAGGCCCCTGCGGCGTCGCTCAGCCTTGATGGAGGCCCACTCCACCTGCGGCCTCGCTCCTTGCCGGGGGCCTCTTACAGGGTAACCGTGGCGTTGCGGAATTTGCCCACGCCGCCTAGCATCTCCCGCAGAATCACAACAAACGCGCGGGAGAGCGCATGCGTCACATCGCGATCATCGGTTCAGGACCTGCCGGATACTATACAGCCGAAGCCGCCCAGAAGCAGTGGGGGGATGACGTCAGAGTCGACATCTTCGACCGCCTTCCCGTTCCCTACGGCCTGATCCGCACCGGTGTCGCGCCCGATCACCAGTCGATCAAGGGCGTCTCGCGCCGCTACGAACAGACCGCGCTGTCCGACAACGTGCGCTTCGTCGGCAACGTGACCATCGGGCAGGACGTTTCGATAGAGGAACTGCAGGGTTTCTACGATGCGGTGGTGCTCGCAACCGGCGCGCCGCGCGATCGCGGGCTCGACCTGCCGGGCGACCACTTGCGCAACATCCACGGCAGCGCCGCCTTCGTCGGGTGGTACAACGGCCACCCCGAATTCGCCGCGCTCGATCCCGACCTGTCGGGCGAAACCGCGGTCGTCATCGGCATGGGCAACGTGGCGCTCGACGTCGCGCGGATCCTGTCCAAGACGCGCGAGGAATTCGCCGGCAGCGACATCGTCGGCCACGCGCTCGAAGCGCTCGTCGCCTCGAAGATCCGCCGTGTGGTCGTCCTCGGCCGGCGCGGCCCTCACCAGATCATGATGACGCCCAAGGAACTTGGCGAACTGGGCCATCTTTCGCGCGCCGCGCCACGCGTCGATCCGGCGGACCTGCCCGATGTGGGTGAAGATGCGCTGCTCGAACCGGGCCTGCGCAAATCGGTCAACCACTTGCGCAGCTTCGCCGCGATCCCGGAAAGCCACCGTGCCGACGTCGACATCGAGGTGGAGTTCGATTTCTTCGCCGCTCCGCGCGCCCTGCTCGGCGATGGGCGGGTTGAGGCGATCGAAGTGGAGCGCACCCGCATCGAGAGCGGCCGCGCCGTCGGCACCGGCGAATTCTACGAAATTCCCGCCAGCCTCGTCGTCGCCTGCATCGGCTATCGCACCGCGCCGATTCCGGGCGTGCCGTTCGACGAGCGCGCCGGCCGCTTCGCCAACGACGAAGGGCGCATCCTGCCCGGCCTCTATTGCGTCGGCTGGGCGCGCCGTGGCCCATCCGGCACGATCGGCACCAACCGCCCCGATGGCTTCGCGGTGATCGAGAAGATCGCCGAGGACATGCCCGCCTTCGCCCACAAGGCGGGGCGCGAGGGGTTCGACGCGCTCGCGGCGCAGCGCGGGCTGGACGTCGTCACCTTCCGCGACTGGAAGCGGATCGAGGAAGCCGAAGCTGCCCGCGCCCGCGACGGCGCGCCGCGCGAAAAGTTCGTCGACGTAGCCGACATGATCCGCGCGCGAGGTTGACCGGGCCGCAACCCTCTGCCTTAATCGCTTAACTAAGTAAGGGGCGTGCGGCGACAGCTGCCGTTGCCAGGCGATTTAGGGAGAGAGGAAATGTCCGTTCGCGCGATGCAGCTCGGCGCAAAGCCGGCCACGCTAGACAGTCTGAAGGCGGTGGAGCTGCCCGATCCCGGCGCGCCGGGTGCTGGCGAAATCCGCGTGCGCATCCACGCCTCGTCACTCAACTTCCACGACTACGCCGTCGTTGCCGGCATGCTGCCGGCTCCGGCGGATCGCATCCCGATGTCCGACGGCGCGGGTGAAGTCGTGGCCATCGGCGATGGCGTGACCGAATTCGCGGTGGGCGACGCGGTCGTCTCGGTGTTCTTCCCGCTGTGGGAGGATGGCACGTTGCACCAGCCGATGCAGTTCTGCGTGCCGGGCGACAGCACCGATGGTTACGCCCGCACCGAGGTCGTGGTCCCGGCGCGTTGGTTCACCCGGGCGCCCAAGGGCCTCAGCCATAGCGAGGCGGCGACGCTCACTTGCGCAGGATTGACCGCGTGGCGCGCACTGTTCGTCGATGGCACGACGGGCCCGGCATCGACCGTGCTGATCCAGGGAACGGGCGGCGTATCGATCTTTGCGCTGCAGTTCGCCAAGGCTGCCGGGGCACGGGTGATCGCCACCAGCTCTTCGGACGAAAAGCTCGAGCGGCTGCGGGCCATGGGCGCGGACGAGCTCATCAATTACCGCGCCCATGCCGACTGGGGCGTCAAGGCGGCGGAGCTGACCGGCGGACGCGGCGTCGACACCGTGGTCGAGATCGGTGGTGCCGGAACGCTGGAACAGTCGATGATGGCCACGCGCGTCGGCGGCCATATCGCGGTGATCGGCGTGCTGGCCGGGTTCGCCGGGCCGGTCAACACCGCGCTGCTGATGAACAAGAACCTGCGCGTCCAGGGACTTACAGTGGGATCACGCGCAAGCCAGCTCGACATGATAGCCGCGATCGAAACCAACGGCATCCGCCCGGTGATCGATCGTCATTTCGCGTTGGAATCGCTGGGCGATGCCTTCCGCCACCAGATCAGCGGCGCCCACTTCGGCAAGATCGTCGTCGATATCTGATCGCCCGCCCGGGTGCGCCCAACGGCTCAGGCCGCGCGGCGCATCCGGCGCGCCACCCGAGAATCATTGCCCAGCTGGAAGCGGTCGACGAGTTCGGCCATGCGGTCGGCCTGCCCCGCCAGGTTGCGCGCCGCCGCGGTCGCCTCTTCAACCATCGCCGCGTTCTGCTGCGTCATCGTGTCGAGCTCGCCCACGGTCTCGCGGATCTGACCGATGTTGGTCGCCTGATCGCGCGCCGATGCGGCGATGCTGCTGGCAAGGTCGGCGATTTCGCCCACCCGGCCGACGATGCGCGAGAATGTCTCGCCCGTCTGTCCGACGATGGCCACACCGCGATCGACTTGCGCCGAGCTCGCGCCAATCAGGTTCTTGATGTCGAGCGCCGCTTCGGCCGAACGCTGCGCCAGCGCGCGCACTTCGTTGGCGACGACGGCGAAGCCGCGGCCTGCATCCCCCGCACGCGCCGCCTCGACGCCGGCATTGAGGGCGAGGAGGTTGGTCTGGAAGGCGATGCCGTCGATCACCGCGATGATCTTGCCGATCTCCTGCGCCGACCGCTGGATGTCGGTCATCGCCTGAACCGCCTCGCCCACCACGGTTCCGCCATCCTGCGCATCGGTATGGGTCTGGCGGACCGCATCGTGCAGGTTGCCCGCATCGTCGGCGGTGGACCGCACGCTGGCCGCGAGCGAGGTCATCGCCGCCGATGCTTCTTCAAGGCTTGCCGCCTGATGCTCGGTGCGCCGCGCCATGTCGTCGGAAGCCTGGCGGATCTGCTTGGCGCCGGTGTCGACCGAGGTCGAAGCCTGCGCCACTTCGGAAAGCGCCTCCGCCACCTTGGCGCGCATCGTTTCGAAGTCGGACTGGATCGCGGCGAATTCCTGCGGAAGGTTCTCGATCGCCGAGTGGAAATCGCCGTTGGTCATGCGCTGCAAGGCGCTGCCGAGATGGCCGATCACCTCGACACGCGCCTTTTCCGCAATCTCGAAATAGGTGGACAGCGCGATGTTCATGTCGAGCTGCGCCATCTTGACCATCGTGCCCGCCAGCCGCGCGGTGCGCCGCGGCGAAAGCGTCGGCAGCGCACCGGCGAGCCCGACCATGACCTCGTCGATCACGCTGGCATAGGCGCCGATGTACCAGTCGGGCGAAAGGCCGATCCGCGCGTGGACCCGGCCGATCGTGCGCGCGCTTTCAAGGTACGTCGAATCCGGACGGCCTGAGAACATCGTCTGCCAATGCTGCAGCTGCTTGTCGCGCGCATGGTTCATCGCCGCGCGCGAACCGAACAGACCGGCGATTTCGGGGCTCACCGCGATCCGGTCGTAAAGGCGTTCGAGCGCCGGCGGCGCCAAGCGCGCCATCGCCGCCGAAATCGCTGGAAACCGGCGATAGTCATCGTCGGTCAGGCTGAAGAAATCGAGCGTGCGGGAAAGGGAGGGCGTTGCTTGGGACATGACGCAGCTTCCAGAAAATGGTTGCTGCGTTATGTCACAAGGCTCTCAATCAACCTTGGCCGCCGATTAGGTACGATTACGGCGTCCGAGAGAACATCTGGCTTTTGGGCGATCTCACACCCGCATCGGCATCAGCACGTAGAGCGCCGGTGCCTTGTCGTCCTTGCGGATCAGCGTGGGCGCTCCGGCATCGGCGAGGTGCAATTCCACCGTATCGCCGTCGATCTGGCTGAGGATATCCTTCAAATAGTTGGCGTTGAAGCCGATCTCGAAGCCTTCGGCGCGATAGTCTGCCGCAAGCTCTTCGGCCGCGGTGCCGTTGTCAGGGCTCGTCACCGACAGCGTCACGCGGTCGGCTTCGAGCGCCATCTTCACCGCGCGGGTCTTCTCGGTGGCGATGGTCGCCACGCGGTCGACGCCCTGGAAGAACGAGCGCGGATCAAGCTTGAGCAGCTTGTCGTTGCCGGTGGGTATCACGCGGTTGTAATCGGGGAACGTGCCGTCGATCAGCTTGCTGGTGAGCACCACGCCATGTTCGCCGCCCAGCGTGAAGCGCACCTTGCTGGCCGAAAGATCGACCAGCACGGCGGTATCGAGCACTTCTTCGAGCAGCTTGCGCAGTTCGCCCACGCATTTGCGCGGCACGATCACGTCGGGCATGCCTTCGGCGCCATCGGGCCGCGGCAGGGTGTAGCGCGCCAGGCGGTGGCCGTCGGTCGCGGCGGCCTTCAGCACATCGTCCGCGACGTGGAAGAAGATCCCGTTGAGATAATAGCGCGTCTCTTCGGTGCTGATCGCAAAGCGCGTGCGGTCGATCAGTTCAGCCAGCGTGCGCGCCGGAATCTCGAAGCTGGTGGGCAGATCGCCTTCGACGATCACCGGGAAATCGTCGCGCGGTAGCGTCGGCAGCTGGAAGCGGCTGCGCCCGGCCTTGACCACCATGCGGTTGTCGGCGGTTTCAAGGCTCACCTGCGAACCGTCGGGCAGCTTGCGCGCGATGTCGAACAGCAGGTGCGCCGACACGGTGATCGCGCCCGGCCCTTCGACCGAGACGGCGGGCATCGATTCCACGATCTGCAGGTCGAGGTCGGTGGCCATCAGGCGAACCGAATTGTCGGGCGACGCCTCGATCAGCACGTTCGACAGGATCGGGATCGTGTTGCGCCGTTCGACCACGGACTGGACGTGGGACAGACAGCGCAGGAGCGTCGCGCGTTCGATCGTCGCCTTCATTCTCGTCTCTCGTCCCCCCAGTCGGCAGGGTTCAGCATGCCCGGCCGGTCGGTGTCAGCTAAGGTTTCCTGTGGCGGAATCGCCCGGAAACACAGGTCAATTCGGACTACCTTCCTTAGCGCGCGGACCGGCGCGGGCAAGCGCTCCGGCGCCGCTGCCAAGCGAAGCTGTGCATAAACTGCAGGAATTGCGCCTCAATCGAGCCGGCGCAGCCCATCGAACATGTTGGCCGTCGCCGCGATCCACGCGGTGATCAGCCGCCAGCCGTCCGGCGTCACCGCTGCGGGATCCTGTCCCGCATCGCGCAAGGCGGTGGTGATGCGGTTGAGATCGCCCTGCGTCACCTTCTCGGCCGGGTTGTTGGTCTTGCCTGGACCGATATCGAGCGCATCGTCGATCAGCGACACCGGAATGCCGATCGCCGCCAACCGGGCATCGAGCACGTCGCGCCCCATCCGCCCGAGCGTGTAGTCGACATAGGCATCGGTCTGCTTGGCATCGAGGAACTGGTCGCGCGCGCATCCTTCCACCACGCGGCGCAGTTCATCGATCACCGGGCGGTTGCGATCGGGATCCTGCGCCACGATCGCATCGGCCACGCGCGCATCGAGCCCCACGGGCGCTGCCTTGACCGCGCAGGCCAGCGCCTCGGGCGAACGCGCCTGCGCCCCTTGCGCGCCAGCGAGCAGCGCCAGCGCCACAAGGACCTTGCGCATCATCAGGAAAGCATCGCCATGCCGCCGTTGACGTGCAGCGTCTGGCCGGTGACGTAGCCTGCTTCCTTGCTGGCAAGATAGGCCACGGCTGCGCCGATGTCGCTGCCTTCGCCCATCCGGCCCATCGGGATGCGGGCGTTCAGCGCATCCTTCTGCGCATCGGGCAGAACGTCGGTCATGGCGGTGCGGATGAAGCCCGGTGCCACGCAGTTGACGGTGATGTTGCGGCTGGCGAGTTCCTGGCCGAGCGACTTGCTCATGCCGACAAGGCCCGCCTTGGCCGCGGCATAGTTGACCTGCCCCGGATTGCCCGTGGCGCCGACCACGCTCGTCACGGTGATGATGCGGCCGAAGCGCGCTTTCATCATCGGCTTGGTCGCCGCGCGCATCAGGCGGAAGGCCGCTTCAAGGTTGACCTTGATCACCGCGTCCCATTCCTCGTCCTTCATCCGCATGGTGAGATTGTCGCGGGTGATCCCGGCGTTGTTCACAAGGATGTCGACCTTGCCCAGCGTATCCAGCGCGGCGGGGACGAGATGTTCGACCTGTTCGGTGTTCGACAGGTCGCAGGTGATTTCGACGTGATCGTGGCCGTAGGTTTCGTTGAGTTCCTCGCGAAAGGCGCGCAGCTTTGCCGGGTTGGTCCCCGAAAGCGCCAGCCGCGCCCCCTGCCGCGCCAGCGCGTGGCTGATCGCCGAGCCGATGCCACCGGCCGCACCGGTCACGAGGGCGGTCATGCCGCTAAGATCGAACAGGCGGTTTTCCATGGCTCAGATATCCTTCAGGATGGCTTCGATGTCGGCCATGCCGACGACGCTGGTAACCGACACATCGGCCACGGTGCGGTTGATCATGGGCGAAAGGACCTTGCCGCCCAGTTCGATGAACTGTTCGACGCCGGCGTCCTTCATGGCGATCGCGCTTTCGCGCCAGCGCACGCGGCCGGTCACCTGCTCGACCAGCAGGCGCTTGACTTCGGCAGGGTCGGTCACGACCGCTGCAGTCACGTTGGCGAATAGTGCCACGCGCAGCGCGGCCGGCGGCGTCTTTTCGAAGGCTTCGGCCATGGCATCGGCCGCCGGCTGCATCAGCGGGCAATGGAACGGCGCGGAGACGGGCAGCAGGACGCCGCGCTTGATGCCGTGGTCCTTGACCAGCGCCACGGCGCGCTCGATCGCGCCCTTGTGGCCCGAAAGCACGACCTGCGTGGGATCGTTGTCGTTGGCAACGGTGCAGACTTCTCCTTCCGCCGCCGCTTCGGCCAGTGCCGAGGCTTTCTCGATATCGGCACCCAGCAGCGCCGCCATCGCACCCACGCCCACCGGCACGGCCGCCTGCATCGACTGGCCGCGCAGCTTCAGCAGGCGCGCAGTGTCGGCAAGGCTGAACGCGCCTGCGGCACAGAGCGCGGTATATTCGCCCAGGCTGTGGCCCGCGACGAAGTCCGCCTTGTCAGCGAGCGCAATGCCGCCTTCCTTTTCCAGCACGCGCAGCACGGCGATGGCGTTGGCCATGATCGCGGGCTGGGCGTTCTCGGTCAGCGTCAGCGCGTCTTCCGGCCCTTCCTTCATGATCTGGAACAGCTTCTGGCCCAGCGCGTCGTCGACTTCCTCGAAGACTTCGCGCGCGGCGGCGCTCGCCTCGGCGAGTTCCAGCCCCATGCCGACCTTCTGGCTGCCCTGCCCCGGGAAAACGAAAGCTCTCATGTCCTCTACGCTCCTTTGGGCGCGCGCCCTATTGCCGTCACTCGCGCGGGGCAAGCCCGAACGGGACGATCTTGTTGTCGATATCGTGGCCGATGTCGGCCGAACCCAGGAAGGAGAGGCCGGCAACCCCGCACCAGTGCCGCGCCATGGCTTCCGGCGCAAAGCCGAACGGCCGGTCGTTCTCGGGAACGTCGCTGACGCGGCCGAGGCGGAGGCCGGCAGCCCCTTGCGCGGCAAGGGCGTGGCAGACGTGGAACAGCAACCGGTCAACGGCATAGTCGTATTCGGCCACCTCCTCGACCAGCACCTCGTGGCCCGCAAGGTCGGGCATCAGCGGCGTGCCCAGCAGCATGGCCAGCGTCATGAGGTTGAACGCAACGCGGGGGCGCGCCCCCGCCGAGGGCTCGATCCCGTCGCGCGCTCCGCTCAGGAAGCCGAGCGTGCGCCGCACCGCCGCCTCGCCGCCGGTGCGCCGGATATCGGTCGGCATGGGCGCGTGGACCTGCCGCCCGATCGCTGAACGATAAAGCGCGCCCAGCAACGTGCCGCCGTCCGAATACCCGAGGTAGAGCTTGTCGCGCGCCGCCGCGCCCGCCTGCGCCACGGCATCGGCAGCGATCCGGTTGGCACCATAGCCGCCGCGCACGAACCACACGGCATCGAACGCCGGATCGTTGGCGCAGTCGAGAAAAGCCGCCAGCCGCACGGCGTCACTTCCGGCGAAGTGGCCCTCAACTGCAAAGCACTGTTCGTGGAAATCGAGCGCAATGGAGGCGAACTCCGCCCCGGCCAGCGCCACCACGCGCGCCGCATCGTCGCGAGTGAACGGGGTCGAAGGGGCGCAGATGGCGACACGCATCGACTTGCCATAGCGACAACCACAAGCCGGCGCAAAGCAATGGGCCAACGTTTGGGGGCCGAAGTCTGGACTGGCGTGGCCGTTGCTGTAGTGCGTTGCCCCCATGACCTCTGCCACAGCCACCGACCTTACCTCGCGCCCCTGGTTCTTCTGCGGCATCGGCGGATCGGGCATGCTACCCCTCGCCCTGATCCTGCGCGGCCTTGGCGCAAGTGTCGCCGGCTCGGACCGCAGCCGCGACCAGGGCCGCACGCCGGAGAAGTTCGCGTGGCTCGAAAGCCTGGGCTTCACGCTGTTCCCGCAGGACGGCAGCGGCGTCACCTCGTCCGAACAGGTGCTGGTCGCCAGCGCTGCGGTGGAGGACACCGTGCCCGAAATGGTCCGCGCCCGCGAGCTTGGCTGCCCGCGCATGAGCCGCGCCGAACTTCTCTCGCGCCTTTTCAACGCAAGCAGGACCGGCATCGCCGTCGGGGGCACGAGCGGAAAGTCGACCGTCACCGGGATGATCGGCTGGATCATGACGCAGGCGGGCCGCGATCCGACGGTGATGAACGGCGCGGTGATGAAGAACTTCCGCACGCCCGATGCGCCCTTCGCCTCGGCCCGCGTCGGGAGCGGCGAGCTGTTCGTGTCCGAGGTCGACGAAAGCGACGGCTCGATCGCGCTCTACACCCCGGCGATCGCGGTGCTCAACAACGTCAGCCTCGATCACAAGAGCCTGGAGGAACTGCGCGCGCTGTTCGGCGATTTTCTGGCGCGCGCCGCGATCGCGGTGATCAACGCCGACGATCCCGAAAGCCTCGCCCTGCGCCCGCGCGCCCATGCTTCGCTGACGTTCGGCTTTTCGACCGAGGGCGACATTTCAGTCGATGCCGCCACCATCGCAGAGCATCCCACCGGCATCGCGGCCACCGTGATCGATCGCCGCGACGGCGCTGCTGTGCCGCTCGCCTTGCAAGTGCCTGGCCGGCACAACCTCGCCAACGCGCTCGCCGCGCTGGCTGCCGCCAACGCCGCCGGCCTGCCCCTCGTCGAAGCGGCGCGGGCGCTGGAAGGGTTCACCGGCCTTGCCCGCCGCTTCGACATCGTGGGCACCAGCCCATCGGGTGTCACCGTGATCGACGATTTCGGCCACAACCCCGAAAAGGTCGCCGCCACGCTCGCTACGCTGAAAGCCCATCCCGGCCGCGTGATCGCCTTCTTCCAGCCCCACGGCTATGGCCCGCTGCGCCAGATGGGCGCGGAACTGGCCGAGGTGCTGGCCACCAGGCTCGACAGCGATGACGTGACCATACTGTGCGATCCGGTCTATTTCGGCGGCACGGTCGACCGCTCGGTCGGCTCCGAACGCATCGTCGCGCTGGTGCAAGGCCACGGCGGCCAGGCTGAACACATCGCGTCGCGCGATCATTGCGCCGACCGCATCGTCGCGCTTGCGCGCCCCGGCGATCGCATCGTGATCATGGGCGCGCGCGACGATACCTTGTCCACGTTCGCGCGCGACATCCTCGCCCGGCTCGCCTGAGATCGCCCCCCGCCTTAACAAAAAGCCCCCGGGCCGTACGAAATCGTCGCGAGTTCACGGCAACCGTTTGGTGCCGGGCGCGGTGCTAGGTCCCCGCTAACCCGCCGGCATCCCCGCGCCGGCCGGGGCAGCGTGGGGCCTGGCCATGACGATCCGCGAAACGAGCCGAAAAGGCGGGCTCAGCATCACCTGCATCCTCCTGGCCGCCGCCACCGCGCTTGCCGTCGGCGTGGCGCGCGTCCGCGTCGGTGGACCCATCTACACCCGCGTCGAGGAACTGGCCGACTTCAACGCCGATATCCTTCCCCCGCCGCTGTTCCTGACCGAAGCCATGCTGACCGCATCGGATGCCGCGAACATCGGCGGCTCGCTCGATGAGGACAAGGCAACGCTCGCGCGCCTTGAACGCGAATACCGCACGGCGCGCGATCGCTGGGCAAAGTCGGAACTCGACCCCGCGCTCAAGGCTGAACTTGCCGCCGGGGCCGGCGCGTTGGGCGATCGCTTCTGGACCGAGATCGACCAGAACCTTGTCCCCGCGCTGGAGCGCAACGATGCCGATGGCGCCGCGCTCAGTCAGGGCAAGGCGCGCCTGCTCTATCGCAAGCACGCCGATGCGGTGCGCCAGCTGACCGGGCACACGGCCAAGGTGCGCGAAGCGTTGTCGGACCATGTCCACCTGACCATGCGGCTGACGCTCGGCGTGATGGCTCTCGCCGGGATCGCGGTGCTGGCCATGGTGTTCGTGGCGCTGCGGCTGCTGGGCCGACATGTACTCACCCCGCTTGCGGCCACCGCCGAGCTGATGACCGACATGGCCGGGGGCGACCTCGACCGCACCCCCGATCATACCGACCGGGCCGACGAAATCGGCGACATGAGCCGGGCCATCGCCGTGTTCCGCAGCGCCGGGCAAGCCGCCCGTGAAGCCGCAGAAGCCCAGGCCGAGGTGGTGCGCGTGATGCGCGGCGCGCTGGATCGCCTGTCCGGCGGCGATCTCGTCCATCGCATCGAACAGCCATTCGCGCCCGACTACGAAGGCCTGCGTACCGCCTACAACACCGCCGCGGTCAAGCTGGACCGCCTCGTCGCCCAGGTTTCGGTGTCGGCGGGAGACGTCAAGGTGGGCGCGGCCGAGATCCGCGGCGCAAGCGACGACCTGTCGCGGCGCAACCAGATCCAGGCTGCTAGCATCGAGGAATCGGGCGCCGCCGTGCAACAGGCGGTCGACTTGGTCCACGATACCGCGCGCCGCACTGCCGAGGCGCACGGCGCAATCGGCGCGGCCAACAGCGAAGTCGCCAACGGCCGCCGGATCGTCGACGATGCAGTGCGGGCGATGACCGCAATCGAGAGTTCGTCACAGCAGATCGGGCAGATCGTCGACCTGATCGATGCCATCGCGTTCCAGACCAACCTGCTGGCGCTGAACGCCGGGGTGGAAGCAGCGCGCGCTGGCGAATCGGGACGCGGGTTCGCCGTGGTCGCCACCGAAGTGCGCGCGCTCGCCCAGCGATCCGCTGAAGCTGCGCAGGGGATCAAGACGCTGATAGCCACCAGCACGCGCGAAGTCGCCGCCGGCGTCGCCCTCGTCGGCAATACCGGAGAAGCGCTGTCGGCCATCGTCGAGCGCACCGCCGGTGTCGGTGCCCTGATTGCCGACATTGCCCGCGCATCGGAACAGCAGGCCGTCAGCATGGATCACGTCAATCGCGCGGTGGGCGATATCGACCGGCTGACCCAGCAGAACGTGGCCATGGTGGAGGAAAGCACCGCCGCCGCTCGTTCGCTTGCCGAAGAGGCGGAAGCGCTCGCCGAAATCGTCTCGCAGTTCCGCACCTCAGGCCGGCAACCCGGCGCCATGCGCCGGGCGGCCTGACGCGAAAGCCCGAGGTCAGGCGAAGCGCTTTTCCAGCAGCACCAGGTGCGGGTCGCCATCGAGCCCATGCGCCTCGAAGCCCTTTTCGCGCTCCAGCTCGATCGCGGCGTGGTTGTCGCGATCCTCGATCGAGATCACCCGCTCCAGTCCGCGCCTGTCTGCTTCGGCCGCAAGCAGGTCCAGCATCGTCCAGCCCACGCCCCGGCCGCGATAATCGCTGCGCACCGAAACGGCGATCTCCCCGGTCTGCATGCGCGGATCGCAGGCCAGCATGGCCGAGGCGACGATTTCCCCTGTGGTCGCATCGAACGCCACGAAGCTTTCGGTGCGCCAGTGGTCGACATGGGTCAGTGGCTGGAGTTGCGCGTGTTCGAGATGGCCGATCGCGGTCAGGAAGCGAAAGCGCCGGTCTTCCGGGCTCACCTTGTCGAAGAAATCGGCCAGCACGCCTTCGTCTTCCGAAAAGGCGGCGCGCACGGTCAGCACGGTTCCGTCACGGGTGGTCATCTGGGTCATCGGGGCAAGCTCCGCAAGCGTGGTGATCTGGGGCATGGCGGGATCTCCGTCGATCTGGCGTTGTGATGCGGCGACGTTAGCAACCGCAGCATCGTGCACCTTGATCCAGCGCAATCGCGCGCTTGCAAAAGACACGGTTTTGCTTGCGTTTTGCGGGGGCTTGGCCTAGGGGCGCGCGGTCCCTCGGACGGCCTTCACCGGCCCGATGTACGGATGCCCGCCATGGCATGAGGCCCGGCGGGCGGTTCGGCCCTTTTTGGCCCGTCGTTTCCGCATGGTGCGGAAGGCGGAGGAAAGACCGGCGGAGACAACCGCCTGGCCGGAATAACACGATACAGGAAGCATAGCATGGCTAGCACTCCCACGCGCGACGACTTCGCCGCGCTGCTCGACGAGACGCTGGGCGCCGCCGCGAATGGCGGTTTCGAAGGCCGCGTCGTCAAGGGCACCGTCACCGCAATCGAAAACGACAAGGCCGTCATCGACGTCGGTCTCAAGAGCGAAGGCCGCGTGCCGCTGCGCGAATTCGCCATGGCCGGTCAGCCGCATGGCCTTTCGGTCGGTGACGAAGTCGAAGTCTACGTCGACCGCGTCGAAAACGCCGACGGCGAAGCGATGCTCAGCCGCGACCGCGCCCGCCGCGAAGCCGCCTGGGACAAGCTTGAAAACGAATTCGGCGAAGGCAAGCGCGTCGAAGGCGTGATCTTCGGCCGCGTGAAGGGTGGCTTCACCGTCGATCTCGACGGCGCCGTGGCCTTCCTCCCCGGCTCGCAGGTCGATATCCGCCCGGTCCGCGACGTGACCCCGCTGATGGACATGCCGCAGCCGTTCCAGATCCTGAAGATGGACCGCCGTCGCGGCAACATCGTCGTCTCGCGCCGTGCGGTGCTGGAAGAAACCCGCGCCGAACAGCGCTCGGGCCTGATCCAGAACCTCAAGGAAGGCCAGATCATCGACGGCGTCGTCAAGAACATCACCGACTACGGTGCGTTCGTCGACCTGGGCGGCATCGACGGCCTGCTCCATGTCACCGACATGAGCTACAAGCGCGTCAACCACCCGAGCGAAGTCATCGCCATCGGTGACACGGTGCGCGTCCAGATCGTCCGCATCAACCAGGACACGCAGCGCATCTCGCTGGGCATGAAGCAGCTCGAAAGCGATCCGTGGGATGGCGTCGCCGCCAAGTACCCGGTCGGTGCGAAGCTGCACGGCACCGTCACCAACATCACCGAATACGGCGCCTTCGTGGAGCTGGAGCCGGGCATCGAAGGCCTGGTCCACGTTTCGGAAATGTCCTGGACCAAGAAGAACGTCCACCCCGGCAAGATCGTCTCGACCAGCCAGGAAGTCGACGTCATGGTGCTGGAAGTCGACAGCGACAAGCGCCGCATCTCGCTCGGCCTCAAGCAGGCCCAGCAGAACCCGTGGGAAGCCTTCGCCGAAAAGCACCCGGTCGGTTCGACCGTTGAAGGCGAAGTCAAGAACGCGACCGAATTCGGTCTGTTCATCGGCCTCGATGGCGACGTGGACGGCATGGTCCACATGTCGGACATCGCGTGGGGCATCTCGGGCGAAGACGCGCTGGCCCTGCACCGCAAGGGCGAGCAGGTTTCGGCCGTGGTCCTCGACGTCGATGTCGAAAAGGAGCGCATCTCGCTCGGCATGAAGCAGCTTGAAAAGGGTGCTCCGGCTGCCGGCGGCGTCTCGGCCGGTTCGGCTGGCTCGCTGCGTCGTGGCGAAGTCGTCACCGTCACCGTTCTCGAAGTCCGCGATGGCGGTCTCGAAGTGCAGGCTGGCGAAGACGGCGCGACCGGCTTCATCAAGCGTTCGGATCTCGGCCGCGACCGCGACGAACAGCGTCCGGACCGCTTCCAGGTCGGCCAGAAGCTCGATGCCATGGTCACCGGCTTCGACCGTTCCAAGAAGCCGAACTTCTCGGTCAAGGCCCGCCAGCTGGCCGAAGAGAAGGAAGCCGTGGAACAGTACGGTTCGTCGGATGCCGGCGCTTCGCTGGGCGACATCCTCGGTGCCGCGCTGAAGGCCCGTTCGTAAGAACGAGAGCCCTTAGCGGGACAAAGCAAGGCCCGTCCGGAGCGATCCGGGCGGGCTTTTGCTTTGGTGCTCGGATGGAGTAGGCTCCCCAAATGCGCGCCACCTGCCAGTGCGGCCAGCTCGTCGTAGAGATCGAAGCCGGGTACCAGACCGACCAGATCGTCGCCTGTCATTGCCTTGCCTGCCAGCGCCGCACCGGCTCGCCATTCGGCATTCTCGCCTACTTCCCCGCTGCCGCCGTGAAGATTGCAGGCGTCGCGCATGAATATGCGCGGGCCGGAACCAGCGGCGCGGTCTTCGTCAACGGCTTCTGCCCCAGCTGCGGCGCAACCATGTGGTGCCGCACCGAATTGAAGCCAGATACCATCGGCGTGCCCGTGGGCGCCTTCGCCGATCCGGCCTTCCCCGCCCCTGTCCGATCAGTCTGGGAAGAGACGCAGCACGATTGGGTTGCCATTCCCGGCGCGATCCCGCACTTTCCGCGCGGTCGCAGTTGAGGATGCCCGGATCGTGCCGTCGTCGCTAGAAGTTCACCAGTTCCCGTGCCTGTCCGATAACTACGGCTATCTCGTGCACGATGCGACGAGCGGCGAAACCGTCGCCATCGACACCCCGGATGCTGCCGCTTACCTCCGCGAGGCGGAGAAAAAGGGCTGGAAGATAACGCAAATCTGGAACACCCACTGGCACCCGGACCATGCCGGCGGCAACCAGGCTATCAAGGACGCGACGGGCTGCACGGTGATCGCCCCGGCAGTCGACGCCCCCCGCATCGCCGCTGTCGACCGCGAAGTCACACACGCGATGGGCGTGGACCTGGCAAAGTTCGAAGCCCAGGTAATCGACGTCGGCGGCCACACGATGGGCCACGTCGCCTACCACATCCCGGCAGCAGGCATCGCGTTCGTCGGTGATGCGCTCTTCGCCCTGGGCTGCGGACGAATGTTCGAAGGAACGCCCGACCAGTTCTGGGCCAGCCTCTCGCGCCTCAAGGCCCTGCCGCCCGCAACGACGATCTACTGCGCGCACGAATATACCGCCTCGAACGCCCGCTTCGCGCTCCACGCCGATCCAGACAACGCAACGCTGGCAGTTTATGCGGCGGAGGTCGAGCAACGCCGCGCAGCCGGGCAACCGACCGTTCCGACCACCCTTGATCGCGAACTTGCCACCAACCCCTTCCTTCGCGCCGACGACCCTGCCATGCAGGCGCGGTGGGGTGGTGCGAATGCAGTGGAAACCTTTGCCGCGCTGCGTGCCGCAAAGGACGACTGCCGCTAGGTTGCATGCGGACACGAGGGGAATGAACAAGCCGATGCCTGAAAAGCGCCTCACCCGCGTAACCTCGTTCGACGTGGCCGAGGCGGCGGGCGTCAGCCAGTCGACCGTCAGCCGCGCGCTTGCAGGCGACACCTCGATCAGCGAGCCGACCCGCAAGCGCGTGATCGAAGCCGCGCAGAAGCTCAATTACCAGGTTGACGAAAACGCCGCCCGCCTGCGCCGGGGCAAGACCGGCACGCTGGCGCTGGTGATGATCTGCCGTCCAGGACAGGACCGCAAGGACATCAACCCTTTCTACTTCGCGCTGCTGGGCAGCACCTGTGCCGCCGCTTCGGCGCGCGGTTATGAAGTGCTCGTCGCGTTCCAGGACAGTGCCGCCAACTTCTGGGGCCATTACCAGGAACGGCGCAAGGCCGACGGCATGATCGTCATCGGCACGAGCGAGAACACCGAGGCGTGGGATTACTTCGGCGCGCTGCCCGAAGGCACCAACTGGGTCTGCTGGGGCGCACCCAACGACAATTTCCCGTGGATCCGCAGCGACAACGCCGCCGGTGCCGCGCTGGCGACGCGCCATATGCTGGTGCGCGGCTATCGCCAGATCGTCTGCCTCGGTTCGGAAACCTCACCCCAGCGCCAGTTCAAGGAACGGTTCGACGGCTATGCCGCAGCGATGCGCGAGGCCGGGCTCGAACCAGTGCTGCAGAAAATCGAACGTGGCCTGCCGCGCGAGGAACAGGGCCGCCGCGCCGCCGCCGCGCTGGCGGAGAGTGGCCGTCCGTTCGACGCGGTGTTCGGCGTAAGCGACGAGATCGCGCTCGGTGCGCTCAAGGAACTCAGCCGTCGCGGCATCGCCATTCCCGATGATGTGGGGGTGGTCGGCTTCGATGGCGTGCGCGCCGGGCAATGGTCGGTGCCGCCACTGACCACGGTCGAATCCGATTTCGAAGTGGCAGGCTCGCTGCTGGTCGATCGCCTGATCGCGACCATCGGCGGCGAAGCGCCTTCGCCCCGCCGGGTACCGGTTCGCCTCGTGGTGCGCGGTTCTACCCGCGACTGACCGCGTGAGGATCCGCGACGCCGCCGCCAGCGATGCCGACGCGATCTGGGCGATCCTGGAACCGGTGATCCGCGCCGGAGAAACCTACGCCCTGGACAGGGACATGAGCCGCGACGCCGCGCTCGCCTATTGGTTCGGTGCCGACAAGCAGACCCTTGTGGCCGAAGACAATGAAGGCATCGTAGGCACCTACTACCTGCGCGCAAACCAGCCCGGCGGGGGCAGCCATGTCTGCAATTGCGGCTACATCACCTCAGCCTTTGCCACCGGGCGCGGCGTTGCCCGGGCAATGTGTGCGGATTCGCTCGAGCGGGCGCGCGCTGCGGGCTTTGCCGCCATGCAGTTCAATTTCGTGGTGAGCACGAACGTGCGCGCGGTCGCGCTGTGGACATCGTTGGGTTTTGCCATCGTCGGCCGCCTTCCCGACGCCTTCGACCATCCCGCACTCGGTCGGGTCGATGCTCTGGTCATGCACCGCGCGCTTTGAATTGGGCGACGCCATGCCCGCAAATGAAAAACCCCGCCGTTTCCAGCGGGGCTCTTCGTGTCGATGCACAGCTCTTTCGAGCCGGCAGGACGATCAGTGCGAAAGACCGGCAATCGCGCCGTCGACCAGCGCCTTGTCCGCGTTCGCGCCGTGGTTTGCGGCGATCAGCTGACCGGCGGCGGCCGCTGCAGCCGAAGCCACCTTGGCGCGCAGATCGTCGACCGCAGCGCGCTCGGCCGCGCCGATCTTGTCCGCCGCCATCTTTTCGCGACGGGCAATCACATCGGCAGTGTCCTGCGAGGCCTTGGCCACGATCAGGTCCGCTTCGTGACGGGCATGCTCGAGCATGGCCGCCGCGTCCTTTTCGGCATTGGCGATCTTGGCGGCATATTCCGCGCGCAGCTTTTCGGCTTCGGCGCGGAGCACCTTGGCTTCGTCGAGCTGCTGGCGGATCGCGGCGATCTGCTTGTCGAGACCACCCACGATGGCGCCGGGAACCTTCTTCACCACCAGGATGAGAAGGAAGACCAGCATGGCCGCCGCGACCCACATGCCGGGCGTGAGGCCCAGCGCGGCGGGTTCGACTTCGTGCTCGCTGCCATGCGGCTGCTCGACGGTTGCGGTGGTTTCGGCGGCGTTAGCCATGAGCGAGAACTCCCTTCACGGCGGCCTGCGCCTGCTCGGCCGGAACCGAAATGCCGGCAAGGCGCGAGACGATGTCCTGCGCCGCATCGGCGGCGACGGCTTCGATTTCGCCGAGCGCTGCATTGCGGGCGGCACCGATCCGCGCTTCGGCGGCGGCAAGGGTTTCGTCGACCTTGGCCGAAGCCACGGCAAGCGCCGCTTCGGTCGACTTGGCGGCATCCGCCTTGGCCTGGGCGATCACGGCCTGGGCCTCGGCGCGCTGCCTGGCGGCCGTGACCTTCCACGCCTCTTCCTCGGCATCGGCGGCGGCCCGGGCGGCTTCAGCCGCGGCGAGATCGTCGGCGATCTGCTTGTCGCGCAGGTCTACGGTCGAAGTCACCTTGGGCAGGAGCCCGAGGCCGACGACGAAGAAGACCAGGCCGAAACACACCAGAAGCCAGAAGACCTGGCTGGAATAGGTGGTGGCAAGCTGTGCAATCTGAGGCATCGCGTTGGTCCGCGCTTCTTGCGGTCGGGGCCGCAAAATCTGCGAACCCCGTCCGTTGCATCAACAGTATTCGAAACGTTCGATCAGGCGACGAAGATCAGGATCATCGCGACGACGAACGAGAGCAGGCCGAGAAGTTCAGCAGCCGCGAAGCCGATGAACAGACGGCCCTGCTGGCCGTCGGCAGCGCCGGGGTTGCGCAGCGCGCCTTCGAGGAACTTCGCGAAGACATTGCCCACGCCGAGCGAGGCGAGACCCGCACCGATGGCGGCCAGACCAGCGCCGAGAAGCTTTGCGCTCTGTGCGTCCATGATAAAAACTCCCTCTTTCAAATCCGTAGTGGAAAGGTTGAAACCGATCAGTGAAGATTTTCCGCGTCGTTGAGATAGACGCAGGTCAACAGTGCGAAGACGTAGGCCTGGATGCCTGCGACCAGCAGTTCGAGCGCGCAGATGCCGATCATCAGCAGGAAGCTGGGCAGCGCGGCAATACCGAAGGTCAGCGCGCCGGCATTGGTGCCCGAGATCACGAAGCCCGAAAGCACTTCGAGAAGGACGTGGCCGGCCATCATGGCGACGAACAGACGCAGGCCGAGCGAGAACGGACGCACCATGAACGAGATCAGCTCGATCGGGAAAATGATCGGGATCATCGGAACGGGCGTGCCGTGCGGCACGAACAGCGAGAAGAAGTGAAGCTTGTGCTTGGCAAAGCCGACGATCAGCACGATCGCGAAGCTCATCACCGCCAGCACGCCGGTCACCGTGAAGTGGCTGGTCGCCGTAAACGGATGCAGGCCGACCAGGGCCAGCGGCAGCAGGCCGAGCAGGTTGGCGAAGAGGATGAACATGAACAGCGAGAAGATGTACGGCAGGTACTTGCGGCCCGCCTCACCGATGTTCGACTTGAGCAGGTTGTCGACGAAGCCGGTAAAGCCTTCGACCGCCATCTGCCAGCGACCGGGCACCACGGCGCGCTTTGCCCCGCCTGCAACGAACACGATCAGCACGACGGCGGTAATCGCCATCCACAGTGCCGAATTGGTGAACATCACGTTGTAACCGGCGATGGACCAGTGATCGGTGCCGAACAGCGGCTCGATCGTGAACTGGTGAACCGGATCGACCTTGCCTTCGGCCACGTGCTTTCCCCGTCACAACTCAAAATAAGACAACAGCGCCCTTATTCGGGGCGCTGGTTCGAAATCCTGATGATGTTGCGGAAGGCGATTCCCACCCCCACGAACAGCATCACCAACAACCCCCAGGGCTTCGTTCCGGCAAACTGGTCGATGACCCAGCCGATGAACGCGCCCCCCACCATGCCGCCCACAAGTTCAGCCAGCACGCGGTTGCCAAGGCGATAGTTCGCGTCGGACCCATCCGGTGCCGGCTTGTTGATCCGCTCGTCCTCGCGCTGGCGAGCGGCCTGAAGCCGCGCGTCGAGCGTGGAGATCCGCGGATCTTCGCCGATGGGCGTCACGTCGGATGTGTCGTCGGTCATGCTGCTCTCCCCAGATCGTGTAAAGCCCGACCGAAAGCGCAGCGCAACCAACGGCTGTCCGCCGGGAGCGCCTGCCCCTTAGGCGGGGGGTTTGTTCAAGTCAACCGCTACGGGCCACAGGTGATCCGAAATGAAATGCCCCTTCCTGTGCGGGCAGGAAGGGGCGGAATTTCGTTGTTTGCTACGTATGCGCACAAGCGCGCCGGTGCAGCGCGCTGTGGGCGCCGCGATCAGGGGCAGCGCGCGTCCCGAAGGGGCGGCGCGGCGGTGCGGGTCTGCCACGAACCGTCGGGCGCCTGGTACTTCTCGCCCGGCTTGGTCTGGGCAATCAGAAGGCAGCCCGAAGTGAGCGCATATTCCTCGACCGTGGCGCTGTTGGCCTTCGCTTTGTCGGCATAGACCGCCTTTCGCTTGATGTTGATGTCCTCGACCACCGCGCGCAGCGCCGCGCTCGGCGAAACGACGTAGCCGAGGTAGCCGTCCATCTTCTCACCCACCTGCCCCGCAGCGCGCGCGGCGGCGTAGGCGGGGTCGCGCTGCGCGAGCGCGGCGGCGGGCAGGAGCAGCCCGGCGAGCGTGGCGGCAACGACAAACTTGGTCCCAATGCGTGCCATGATCAGAAAATCCCTGCATTCTTGTCGATCGTCTGGGCAGCGTCGGCCGCCAGGCGATAGACCACTTCCTGCTTGATGTTGATGTTGAGCTCGATGACGATCGGCTTGTCGGGCGCCTTAACCGAAATGCACCCGCCAAGCATCGCCGTCGCGCCCAGCACAGGGAGAAGCCGCAGGATGCGCTTCCCCTTCTTCGACCGGCTTACACGTTCCCTCATCATCGAAAGGGTCGCAGGGTTCGTGTCTGTGGTCAATTCGAGGCTCCTCATGGCATCTTTCCGCTTGCTGGAGGCTGAATGTTGGCGGGCAGCTCGATCACCGGCGTGCCGCCGGCGCGTACCCCGTTGGTCAGCCGCGAGACCGCCCGGCCCTTTTCGTCGACAAGGCCCAAGGTGCGCGGATCCTTGACGAACGACGGATCGTACATCGCCTTCACCGAGGTGATCAGCTGGTAGAACGGCGCGCGGATGTTGACGTTGAACTGGATCGGCAGGTTCGCGAGCTGCCGGGTGATGAAGTTGCGCTTCACGCTGGCGCCCTGCTTGACGCCTGCAAACTTGACGTTGGTGACGATCTCGCCCTCCAGATCACCCTGCATGGCGATGGTCATCTCGCGGTAATCGAGCGACTTGAGCTGGTCGAAGGCGTAGTTCGCCATGGGCGAAAGGTCCTTGTAGGTCAGCGCGCCGACGTAGGAGACGTTGCCCCCCGGCGGCCGGGCGACCAGCGATCCGCCGACGATCTTGCCGCCATCAGCATCGAACACCAGCGGCAGCCGCCCGTCGAAGATGCCCGTGGCCGAAAGATTGCCGATCTCGAGCCGGGCGAGGAATTTCGCCGCATCGAGCCCGTCGACAACCATTGTGTAATGGCGGGTTTCGGCCAGGCCGAGCCGCAGTTCGGTCGGCTCCATCGTCAGCGTGCCGCCCAGGAACGGCCAGCGCGCGCCATTCACGCGCAGCAGCTGTTCGGGCAGCAGCTGGATGTCGATGGTGCCGTCGTTGACCTCGATCCCGGGATTGACCGACGCGACCTTGAGCACCTGGTGCGGCGCAGTGACCATGTTCAGCAGATCGGTGAAGACGAGCTGGCCCGAAAGACCCCGCACCGGGCCGAATGCCGCGGCAAGATCCAGATTGTCGCTGCCGAAGGTGCCGCGACTGGTGACCTTCTGCGCGGTCCAGTCGACGCGGCCCTTGCCCTTCACCGTGCCAGAAACGTTGGCGACCACGCCGAGCGCGAGGCGCGTGAGCTGGTCGGGGCGCAGGCCGTTGTCGAACACCAGCCGGTCTACATCGAGATCGGCATGGCCGCTGGCATCGGTCAGATCGTGGCGAATCGCCACGCGAACGACTTCGCGATCGGCCTGCGGGTTGCGCAGCACGGCGGCTGCATCGATCCTGTTGTCGACCAGCATCAGCGTGGCATCGCGCGCGGTGAGCTTCTCGAACCGCGCCGGGCTCTGCCGGTCTGTCAGGTCGAAGGCGGCGTTCGACAGGGTCAGTGCGCCGTCGGCAAAGCGCCAGTCGCCCTTTGCGCCGCTCACATCCAGCGGCACCGCGGCCAGCCGGGCCTCGACGCCGGAGAAGGTTCCAGCCGTCTCGCTGCCTAGCCGTGCAACCACCTCGTCCAGCTTGAATTGCGTGGCACTCGCTTCCGGACCGAGTGCTACGTCAACCTTGCGTGCGGTTATCACGCCTGGCCAGGCAAAGCCGACGGGACCGCTCGCCAGCCGCACCGGCGTTTCGCCCAGGTGCCCGCTCAGCGCGAGCGCGTTGGTGCCGCCAGCAATGCGCAAGCCACCAGCGCCGTTGCGCAAGATCGGCTGCCCGCCGACCGGGCATACGATGAGCCTTTGCGCATCGAGCGCGACCGCGCCAAGCTCCAGCTTTTCGAAGCGCGGGGTCACGCAGCGGCGCCACAGCGCAAGGTCGCCGCGCGCGGAATAGGCGCCATGCAGCGGCAGTTCGAGCCCTTCGACCCGGCCGCCAGGTATGGCGCCAGACACCTGCGCCGTGCCCGCGAACCCGAGCGATCCATCGCCCACCTGCGCGATGGTAAGCTGCGGGATGGCGATCCGGCCGTCGCCGGCGCGATATTCGTCCATAGCCACGCTGAACACGGCGCGGCCCGGCAGCGACTGTTCTAGCCGCGCGGTCACGTGCGGCATGCCCGGCCCGCCGGTGCGGAACGCGCCCGACATGCGCGGAGTGCGATTGCCGGCCGATGCCAGCTGGAAGCGCGATACGGTCAGCAGCGGCACCCCGCTACCTCCCTTCACCGCGGCCGCCGGCACGACGAGGCTCCAGCCATCACCCTGCTTGCGGTAGGCGAGTTCGCCACCCAGCCGGCTACCGCGTTCTTGACTGGCGATCGCACGGCGGATCTGCGCGACCATCGGCCCCAGCAGGGTGCCTTCGACCTGCGCCTGGGTAGAGGACAGCGCGCGGTCGAACACCGCCCCGCGCCGCAGGCCCTGCCCGTCGACCCCGCCGCGAAATTCCACCGTGGAGAATCCGTCGCGCGCTGCCACGCGGCCATCGACGGTGAGCAGCGCGACCGTGGTGCCGCCTGCGTGGACGCCGCCCGCATTGCCCGCGATCCGCCCGCCCAGCTTGCCATCGCGCCATGAAAGCGCGGAATCGAGCGCCAGCGATTCGAGCGCAAGTCCATCCGCGGCGATTTCGCCGGACCGCAGGCTGTTCTTGGCGACCGCCCCCTTAAGGTCGCGATCCCCGATGACATCGAGCGCCAGCGTCGCCGCCTCGCCGTGCAGGCCCTGGCAGTCGAGCGCGTCGAGCGAAAGCGGGCCCGTCAGACGCAACCGCTCGCCAGCGCTGGTGATCCGCGCGGAAAGCGCCGCATTGTCGATCCTGCAATCCGCGCTCGCCAGCAGTGGCGCGGCGCCGACGAGCGTACCTGCAAAGCCGTTGCGCAACTTGCCCTTGCCTCGCGCCACGAACGCCAGCGGGCCCATCGGGGTGTCGATCAGCGCCTTGCCGTTTACGACCTCGAGGTTCAGCAGCGGCAGGCGAAACGGCTCGGTCGATGGCTTGTCCGGATAGATCAGCGGATCGAGGCTGCCGAAATGGACGCCGCCATCGCGCCACTGGCCGTGCAGGCGCGGGTTGGTCAGCACGATCTTGCCGATCTGCGGCAGGCCGAGCCCATAGACGACGCGCAGCTCGGCACGCTCGATGGTCAGATCGGGGTGCTTCGGATCGCCGATGACGATGTGCTTGAGCACTTCTACGCCGGGCGCGATCGTGTCGATCTCGTATGTCGCGGGCAGGCCAAGCGCAGTCAGCTCGCGCTGGATCACGCGATCGGCAATGCGCTCACGCGCCAGCCAGAATGCGCCGGCCGTCGCGATCAGCGCGGTCCCGGCGACAAGTCCGGCAATGCGTGCCCGGCGGTTCCGGCGCGTCGGCAGCGCATCAGCGCCTTCAACCTCGCCCGGATCTTCCGCCAAATCGGTCGTGTCCCCCATTGGCCCCTTCTTGCGCACTCCCCCATCATCGGCAATGCACGTTTGTGCAAACGTGCACGACCAAGAATGGTGCCTGTGAGTTCCTCGATGCCCGACGAACCCCGACTCTTTCCTGAACGGGATGCCGATCGGCGATCAAAAGACCGCGTTCGCGAAGCCGGAAACGATCCTTCGGGCCACCGCGCCCGCCTGCGCCAGCGGCTGCTCGATGGCGGCGACGATGCACTGGCCGATCACGAAGTCATCGAATACCTGCTGATGACCGCAATCCCGCAAAAGGACGTGAAGCCGCAGGCGCGCATGCTGCTGCAGCGTTTCGGCTCGCTGGCCGCCGTGCTCAACGCCGACTGGCGGGCGCTGGTCGAAACGCCGGGGATCAAGGAAACGGCTGCAGCATCGCTGCGCATCGTAGGTGTCGCCGCCCGGCGCCTTGCCCGCACGGGCGTGCAGCAGATGCCCGTGCTGGGCAGTTGGCAGGCGCTGATCGACTACCTCACCATCGATATGGCGCACCTGACGCACGAGCGCGTCCGCGTGCTCTATCTCAACACGCAGAACCGCCTGATTCTCGACGAAAAGGTCGCCGATGGAGACATCGACGAAGCCGCGATCCATCCGCGCCGCGTCATCCACAAGGCGATGGACATTGGCGCAGCCGCGCTGATCCTGGTCCACAACCACCCGTCCGGTTCCCCCCAGCCGAGCCGCGCCGATATCCAGATCACCCAGAAGATCATCGAAGCTGGGCGCCTGCTCGGGATCACCGTCCACGATCACGTCATCATCGGGCGCGAAGGTCACGTTTCACTGAAGGCGCAGGGCCTGATCTGAACGCACAGGTGGACAAGCCCCCTTGTCCCGCGCCATGACCCGTCCAGGGTCGCGGCAAGGGGAGGAAGCGCCATGACAAGACTGGACGACAGCAGGCTGGCGCAGGGCCCGGGCCGTGGTGCCACGCTGGCGATCGCCCTGGCGCTGCTGTGGCTGATCGTCCTCGTGGCCGAAAAGCTGGCCGGGCAACCGGGCCTGTCGCTGTTCGCGCTGATCGCCTTCGTCATCGCCCACGGCACTGCAACGATGGGCGCGCGCAGCATCGTGGTGTTCTTTGCCGTGACGATGCTGGTTTCGTTTCTGCTCGAAGCACTGAGCATCGCCACCGGCTTTCCCTTCGGCTTCTATGTCCATCACATGGCAATGCCCCGGCCACTGGGCGTGCCGCTGATCGTCCCACCTTCCTACGCGGTCTATGGCTATCTCGGCTGGCGGCTCGCCTGCACCATCCTGCGCTGCGAGGAGCCCGGCCCTTCGGCGCAGCGCCTGCTGGGCGCGCCGCTGCTTGCCGGTTTCATCATTCCCGGGCTCGATCTCGTCGGTGATGCAATGGGTTCGACCGTCGCCGGCACCTGGAGCTATCTGCATCCATCGGGCTATTTCGGCGTGCCGCTGACCAATTTCCTCGGCTGGATCTTCACCTGCTGGGCGATGGTCCAGCTTTACGCGCTGGTCGAGGCGCTGACCGACCGCAAGGTTCGCCATCCCATCGCGCCGACTCGGTTGCGGGTGCTGCCGCCGCTCGTGTGGATCCTGCTCGCGCTGCAGTTCGTGCCCGACCTGTTGCGCGGCAACCCCGCGATCGCAGGCGTTGCGGGACGCAGCTTTCTCGTTTCGGACATTCTCGAATCCGGGGTGATCGTCGGCCTCCTCGCCATGGGCCCGCCTGCGCTCGCCGCACTGTTTGCGGTGCTGGGCAGCCTCGGCACGCCAGCCCGGCGCTGAGCGCAGGAGAGCCAAGTTCATGTGCGTCGCCGCGATCGCCTGGTCCGCGCATCCGCGCTGGCGGCTTGTCGTTATCGGCAATCGCGATGAATTCCACGACCGGCCCGCAGCGCCGCTCTCGCGTTGGGACGATGGCACGATCGCAGGCCGCGATCTGCAGGCCGGCGGCACCTGGCTGGGCGTCAACGCCGCAGGACGGCTGGGGCTCGTCACCAACTACCGCGTCGAAGGCTATCCGCGCGCCGGCGCCCCGTCACGCGGGAGCCTCGTCACCGACTGGCTGGGCGGACGGCAGCCCGGCGCCCTTGCCGCGATGAACCCCTTCCATCTGATCGAGGCCGGGACGGAAGGCGCGTGGCATCGCAGCAACTATCCCGAACTTGCCCGAACCCCGCTTTCGCCCGGAATCCACGGGCTGTCGAACGGCGGTTTCGACGATCGCTGGGCCAAGACTTTGCGGCTGGAGGCGGTCTTGGCCGACTGGCTGGCGCAAGCGGTGGATGACATCGCCCCGCTTCTCGCCGCGCTGCGCGACGAAACGCCCTTGCCACCGCCGCCAAGCGGCGCAGGCCCCCTCGCCGGCTTTTCGCCCGTGTTCATTGCCAATCCGGTCTATGGCACGCGCTGCTCCACCGTCGTCCTCGTCGATCACGATGGATGCGGCCTTGCCTTCGAGCGCAGCTTCGATGCGGCGGGGCGTGCCACTGGGGATGTGGAAGTGCGGTTTTGACGCCCGATAATAACTGACGCGTCAGTCATCTATTGCCTGCTACGTTCATGACTGACGCGTCAGTTATCATTGGTCAGCGCGCCCGCACTTGCATCTGGTGCCCCCCTTCCCTAGCGGCGCGGGCGACAGAACTTTTCGGAGTCGAACCATGGTACCCCGCTACGCCCGTCCCGCGATGACCGCCATCTGGGAGCCGGAAGCCCGCTATCGCATCTGGTTCGAAATCGAGGCCCACGCCACCGAAAAGCTTGGCGAACTTGGCGTTGTACCGCCATCGGGTGCCAAGGCGCTGTGGGACTGGTGGGCGACCAATCCCGCCATCGACGTCGCCGCGATCGACGCGATCGAGGCTGTGACCAAGCACGACGTGATCGCCTTCCTCGACTGGGTGGCCCAGCAGGTCGGCCCCGAAGCGCGCTTCATGCACCAGGGCATGACCAGCTCCGACGTGCTCGACACCACGCTCGCCGTGCAGCTGACCCGCGCCGCGGACCTGCTGCTCGAAGACCTCGATGCGCTGCTCGCAGCGATCAAGCGTCGCGCCATCGAACACAAGTACACGCCGACCATTGGCCGCAGCCACGGCATCCACGCCGAACCCACCACGTTCGGCAAGAAGCTGGCCGAAGCCTATGCCGAATTCAGCCGGTGCAAGACCCGTCTCGAACACGCCCGCAGCGAGATCGCCACGTGCGCCATTTCCGGCGCGGTCGGCACGTTTGCGAACATCGACCCGTCGGTCGAGGAATACGTTGCGGAAAAGCTGGGCCTTGCGGTTGAACCGGTCAGCACGCAGGTGATCCCGCGCGATCGCCACGCGATGTTCTTTGCAACGCTCGGCGTGATTGCCAGCTCGATCGAACGCCTCGCCACCGAAGTGCGCCATCTGCAGCGCACCGAAGTGCTGGAAGCGGAGGAATACTTCTCGCCGGGGCAGAAGGGCTCGTCGGCGATGCCGCACAAGCGCAACCCCGTGCTGACCGAAAACCTCACCGGCCTTGCCCGGGTGGTCCGTTCGGCCGTGACCCCCGCGCTCGAAAACGTGGCGCTGTGGCACGAACGCGATATCTCGCACTCCTCGGTCGAACGCTACATCGGCCCTGATGCCACCATCACGCTCGATTTTGCGCTCGGCCGCCTTACCTCGGTGATCGACAAGCTGGTGATCTATCCCGAGCGGATGGAGAAGAACCTCAACAAGATGGGCGGCCTGGTCCATTCGCAGCGCGTGCTGCTGGCGCTCACCCAGGCCGGGCTGGAGCGCGATGCCTCCTACCGCCTTGTCCAGCGTAACGCGATGAAGGTGTGGGAATCGGACGGCCAGCTCTCGTTGATGGAACTGCTCAAGGCCGATCCGGAAGTCGCCGCCGTCCTGACTGCCGAACAGATCGAGGAAAAGTTCAACCTCGACTACCACTTCAAGGCGATCGACACGATTTTCGCGCGCGTTTTCGGCGAATAAGCCGCAACACCCTCCGGACTCGCCTTCCGCGTCGATGCGACTCAGGCGGCGTGGACAGATTCCACAGCGCCACGGCTGGAGGCAAAAAACGCCAGCGCGAGGAGGCGAGGTGACGCAATATCGGGAATATTGCGAGCCGAGCCGACGCTGCGATGGCGTTTTTTGGTCCAGCCCCTTTCGGGGTTGCCCTGGTGAAGGCCCCGGCGGCGTCGCTCGGCCTTGATGGAGGCCCACTCCACCTGCGGCCTCACTCCTTGCCGGGGCCTTCACCAGGGCAACCGTGGCGTTGCGAAATTTGTCCACGCCGCCTAGGGTTGCGACGGGCGGAAGGGGTCCGGAAGGGGAAGCATGAAGGTCCTGCGAACGATTTTCTGGGTGCTCGTCATCGCCGTGCTGGCGGCTTTCACGGCCGCCAACTGGAACCCGGTCGAAGTGCGCATCTGGCAGGGCCTCGTGCTCGATACCAAGCTGCCGGCGCTGGTGGTCTTCGCCTTCCTTGCCGGGCTCGTGCCGACCTGGCTGGTGTACCGCACCACCCGCTGGCGCCTGGGCAAGCGGATCGCGCAGCTCGAAGCAAACCTCGCCGCGCAGGCCTCGGCCTCGCTCACCTCCACGCAGCTCGATGCCGCTGCCAGCCAACCGACAGAGACGCCGTGAGCAACCCCATCTATCTCGCCCTCGACCTTCCCCGCCTCGACGCTGCCGTCGCGCTCGCCCAGAAGGTGCGCGGTCATGTCGGCGGCCTTAAGCTCGGGCTCGAATTCTTCTGCGCCCACGGCCACCATGGCGTGCACGAAGTCGCCAAGGTCGGCCTGCCGATCTTTCTCGACCTAAAGCTGCACGATATTCCCAACACCGTCGCCGCCGCCATGCAGTCGATCCATGTGCTCGAACCGGCGATCGTCACCATCCACGCCTCGGGTGGGCGCGCGATGATGGAAGATGCCAAGGCCGCCGCGGGCGAAAACTGCAAGGTGGTCGCGGTCACGGTGCTGACCAGCCTCGACGATGGCGATCTCGGCGCCGTCGGCGTCAACAGCACCGCGCACGACCAGGCATTGCGGCTTGCCGATCTGGCCCAGGAAGCCGGGCTCGACGGCATCGTCTGTTCGGGTCACGAGGTGGCCGCCATCCACAAGCGCTGGAAGAACGGCTTCTTCGTCGTGCCCGGCCTGCGACCTGCCGAAGCCGCGCTGGGCGATCAGAAGCGCGCCGTCACCCCGCGTGCGGCGCGCGATGGCGGGGCCAGCGTGCTCGTCATCGGCCGCCCGATCAGCCGCGCCGAAGATCCGGTCGCCGCCGCCCGCGCGATCGAAGCCACGCTCTGACGCGATGCTCGCGATCCGGCTCGCGACCGCCGCAGACATTCCCGCGCTGCGCCTGCTGGTAGAGCGCGCCTATCGCGGCGACACCGCGCGCGGCGGCTGGACTCACGAGGCTGACCTCCTCGATGACGAGCGCACCGACGAGCAGGAGCTTGCCGCAACACTCGCCGATCCCGCCTGCCGCCTGATCGTGGCGCTCGATGACGGTCGCTTCACCGGCACCGTCACGATCACCCGCAAGAGCGATACCCATGCCTACCTCGGCATGCTCTGCGTCGATCCCGATCTGCAGGCTGCGGGTCTCGGCCGCCAGCTCATCGCAGCGGCAGAAGCGCAGGCCGCGCGCGACTTCGGCGCAGCGTTCATGGAAATGACCGTAATCGACAGGCGCGCCGAACTTATCGCGTGGTACGAACGCCGCGGCTATGTCCGCACGGGCGAGATCCGCCCCTTCCCGATGCCCGGTGAATATCCGTTCGCGATGGTCGTGCTGGAACGCGCACTCGCCTGAGCGGTTCATCGCCGCGAAACTTCGTCTCGTCCACAAAGTTGGCACACGACAGGGAGACCGACCCGATGAAACGCCTTATTCTTGCCGCTTCGCTTGCTGCACTGCCGCTTTGCGCAGTACCGCTTGCCGCCAATGCCCAGCAGTTTTCCACCGCTCCGGTTGTCGCCCCCGGCAATTCGGTCCTGACCGTTTCTGCCGACGGCCGCTCGACCCGCAGCCCCGATCTTGCGACGTTCAACGCCGGGGTCACCACCCAGGCCAAGACCGCCAGCGCCGCGCTCGCCGAAAATGCGGGCAAGATGAACGCGGTGATCACAGCGCTCAAGAAGGCGGGCATCGCCGACCGCGACATCCAGACCAGCAATCTCTCGGTCAATCCCGTCTATGGCCAGCCCAAGCGGCTCGCCGATGGCACCACCGAAGGCGACCCGGTAATCATCGCCTACCAGGCGACCAACCAGGTCCAGGTGCGCCAGCGCAAGCTCGACCAGTACGGCAAGGTGATCGACACCCTCGTCAATGCGGGTGCCAACCAGGTCAACGGCCCTAGCTTCGAGCTCGAGGACAGTGACGGCGCGATGGACGAAGCGCGCATCGCCGCGATGAAGAAGGCGCGCGCGCGCGCCGATCTCTATGCCAAAGCCGCGGGTTTGCGGGTCGTACGCGTCCTGACCATCAACGAAAGCGGCGGCTGGAGCCCGCAGCCAGTGCTGTTTGCCCGCGCAGAAAAGATGATGGACGCCGCCCCGCCCGCGCCGCCGAGCCCGGTCGCAGCAGGCGAACTGGAAATGCGCGCCAACGTCACCGTTACCTACGAGCTGGCACCCTGAAGGGCTGTCGCGATTGACCTCATGCGCGCCGCCGTCCTATCGGCTGCGCGCATGAGTACTGCCCGGATCAAGATCTGCGGGGTCAATACCCCGGCCGCGCTCGATGCAGCCGTTCGCCATCGTGCCGATTACCTGGGCTTCGTTTTCTTTGCCAAGAGCCCGCGCAACCTCGCCTTGCGCGATGCCGCCGCGCTTGGGGCCCGCCTGTCCGGCCGTGCCAGCGCAGTCGGGCTGTTCGTCGATGCCGACGATACGACGATTGCCGAAGCTGCCAGCGCCGCCCGCCTTGGTGCGATCCAGCTTCACGGCAAGGAAAGTCCCGAACGGGTGGCGGCGCTTCGTGGCCAGCTCGGCCTGCCGGTATGGAAGGCCGTGTCCGTCTCCAGCCTTGCCGACATCGATGCGGCCGCGCGATATGCCGGCGCCGCCGATCTGGTCCTGTTCGATGCCAAGGCGCCCAAGGGCGCCGATCTGCCCGGCGGACTAGGCCTGTTATTCGACTGGACCCTGCTTGCCGGCTACCGCGCGCCCTTTGCCTGGGGCCTTGCCGGCGGCCTTTCGCCCGACAACGTCGCCGAAGCCATTCGCGTGACCGGCGCACCGCTGGTTGACGTCTCTTCCGGCGTCGAAAGCGCCCCCGGCGTCAAGGACGAGGGCCGCATTGCCGCCTTCGCCAGCGCCGTCCGCGCCGCCTGACCGCCAAAGAAAAAGGGCGGCCTCCCGAAGGAGACCGCCCGAATGTCCGAAACACGCGGCGCGATGCCGCGCGGGATCAGAACTTGGTGCCGACGCCGACAGCAACCGCGTCGAAGTCAGGCAGGCCGTCCTTCACGAAGAAGTGGCGATATTCCACCTTGCCGTAGAGGTTGCCGAACGAGTGCTGGTAACCGCCACCAAGCGTCCAGGTGCCAACGCAGCCCGAGCAGTTCTTGGTGTTGTAGCCACCGACGGCGTAAAGCTTGCCGTCTTCGCCAAGCTTCGCGCCGGCGCGGCCGTTGAAGCCGAACGTCACGCGCGTGTCGCTGGTGAGGATCTTGTCAGCCGAGACTTCGGCGCCAACGAACGTCGACGAACCGAGGTCGTAGTCATAACCGGCGGCGACACCGGCGATCGCTTCGCTGTCACCATGGCTCCACACGACGCCGCCACGCGCTTCGACGCGGGCTTCGTTGGCAAGGGCGGGGGTGGCGGCGACAAGCGATGCCGCAGCTGCGAGAAGGATCGTACGCATTGATGTAAACTCCTGAACTACATGCCCCTTCTTGGCTGGGGGCGGGGCGGGAGCTAGGAGCGGTGAGGCGCAGGGGCAATCCCCGCACTGCAACAAGACTGTAATAACGGTGAAGTTGTGCCATAATTGCCACACAGAGTTTGTGGGCAAGTTTAAGTATATCGCAGTAAAGAAATACAAACGCCGAAAGGCGGCCCTGTTACCAGAACCGCCTTCCACGACGTGACACGCTCCCCCTAGCCGCGCTGCATTGCAGTACGATGAACGGACATGAACAGCGTGTGACAGGCCCCGGTTTCGCGGTCTGCGCCCCGGATGCCCGACGGGGCTGGAAACTGGACATTCGCGCCCCGCTCTGCCAACGCGCGAGCCATGACCACGATGACGCCCAACAGCTTCCGCACCCTGCCCGACGAGCGCGGCCACTTCGGCCAGTTCGGCGGCCGCTACGTCGCTGAAACGCTGATGCCGCTGATCCTCGATCTCGAGGCGGAATATCGCAAGGCAAAGGCCGATCCCGCCTTCCAGGCCGAGTTCGACGACCTGCTCGAACACTATGTCGGCCGGCCTAGCCCGCTCTACTTCGCGCCGCGCCTCACCGCCGAACTCGGCGGCGCGCAGATTTGGTTCAAGCGCGACGAGCTGAACCACACCGGCGCGCACAAGATCAACAATTGTGTCGGCCAGATCCTGCTCGCCATGCGCATGGGCAAGACGCGGATCATCGCCGAAACCGGCGCGGGCCAGCACGGCGTCGCCACCGCCACCGTCTGCGCGCGGTTCGGCCTGCCCTGCACCATCTTCATGGGCGCGACCGACGTCGCCCGCCAGCAGCCCAACGTGTTCCGCATGAAGCTCCTGGGTGCCGAAGTCGTGCCCGTCACGGCGGGCGCAGGCACGCTCAAGGACGCGATGAACGAGGCGCTGCGTGATTGGGTCGCGAACGTCCACAACACGTTCTACATCATCGGCACCGCCGCCGGCCCGCACCCCTATCCCGAGCTGGTTCGCGATTTCCAGAGCGTGATCGGGCGCGAGGCGCGCGAACAGCTGCTTTCCCGCACCGGCCGCCTGCCCGACCTGCTCGTCGCCGCGATCGGCGGCGGCAGCAACGCCATCGGTCTGTTCCACCCCTTCCTCGACGACAGCAGCGTGAAGATGCTCGGGGTCGAAGCGGCGGGCCACGGGCTCGACAAGGAACACGCCGCATCGCTCGCCGGTGGCCGCCCGGGCATCCTCCACGGCAACAAGACCTACCTGTTGCAGGACGAAGACGGCCAGATCACCGAAGGCCACTCGATCTCGGCCGGGCTCGACTATCCCGGCATCGGGCCCGAGCACGCCTGGCTCAAGGAAATCGGTCGCGTCGATTACACTTCGGTCACCGACAAGGAAGCCTTGGACGCCTTCCAGCTGCTCTGCCGCACCGAAGGCATCATCCCCGCGCTCGAACCCAGCCACGCCATCGCCGCCGTGGCCAAGGTCGCGCCGACGCTGCCCAAGGACACCATCATCCTCGCCAACCTTTGCGGCCGCGGCGACAAGGACATCTTCTCGGTGGCCGAGCATCTGGGGGTGAAGATCTGATGTCCCAGCGTCTTTCGACCGCCTTCGCCAAGGGCCATCCCGCCCTCGTCTGCTTCGTTACCGCTGGTGACCCGACGCCCGACGCCACGCCCGCGATCCTCGACGCGCTGGTCGAAGGCGGGGCGGACGTGATCGAGCTGGGCATGCCCTTCACCGATCCGATGGCCGATGGCCCGGCGATCCAGCTCGCCAACCTGCGCAGCCTTGGCGCGGGCACTACGACGGCCGACATCCTGCGGATCGCGACCGACTTCCGCGCCCGCCATCCCGACGTGCCGCTGGTGCTGATGGGCTATGCCAACCCGATGACCATTCGGGGCCCCGAATGGTTTGCAGACGCCTGCGCCAAGGCTGGCGTCGATGGCGTGATCTGCGTCGACATTCCGCCCGAGGAAGATCCGGAGCTCGGCCCCGCGCTGCGCGCCAAGGGCATCTCGCCGATCCGCCTCGCCACGCCGACCACCGACGACGCCCGCCTGCCTGCGGTGCTCGAAGACTCGTCGGGCTTCCTTTACTACGTCTCGGTCGCTGGCATCACCGGCAAGCAGTCCGCCGCGCTCGATTCGATCGAGCAGGCGATGCAGCGATTGAAGGCCCACGCCGAAATCCCCGTCGCGGTCGGCTTCGGCGTCCGCACGCCCGAACAGGCCGGCCCGATTGCCCGCGTCGCCGATGGCGTCGTCGTCGGCTCGGCACTGGTCGATCTGATCGCCGAGCACGGCGCCAACGCCGCCGAACCTGTGCGCAAGCTCGTTTCCGCGCTTGCCCAGGCCGTGCATTCGGCGCGAAAGGAACTCGCATGAGCAGCTGGCTAACCCGCGTCCGCAACGCGCTTCCCTTCACCCCGAAGCGCGACACGCCCGACAACCTGTGGATCAAGTGCCCTTCGTGCAGCGAGATGCTGTTCACCAAGGAGTACGAAGACAACCTCTCGGTCTGCCCGCGCTGCGAGCATCACGGCCGCATCGGCGCCGACGCGCGGCTTGCCCAACTGCTCGATCCCGGTTTCGAGCTGCTGCCCGCGCCCAAGGTCAAGGAAGACCCGCTCAAGTTCCGCGACAGCAAGAAGTACACCGACCGTTTGAAGGCCGCCAAGGCCGCCAATCCGCATCCTGATGCGATGACCAACGCCTTCGGCACCATCGAAGGGCACAAGGCCGTGGTCGGCGTGCAGGACTTCGCCTTCATGGGCGGATCGATGGGCATGGCCGTGGGCAACGCCTTCCTCGCCGGCATCGATCGCGCGGTGAAGGAAAAGTGCCCCTATGTCGCGGTCACCGCTGCCGGCGGCGCGCGCATGCAGGAAGGCATCCTCAGCCTGATGCAGATGCCGCGCACCACCGTCGGCATCGCCAAGCTTCACGCGGCAGGCCAGCCCTATATCGTGATCCTGACCGATCCGACCACCGGCGGCGTCACCGCCAGCTACGCCATGCTCGGCGACGTCCAGATCGCCGAACCCGGCGCGCTCATCGGCTTTGCCGGCCAGCGCGTGATCCAGGACACCATCCGCGAAAAGCTGCCTGAAGGCTTCCAGCGCGCCGAGTACCTGCACGATCACGGCATGCTCGACATGGTCGTGCACCGCCACGCGCTCAAGGAAACCCTCGCCAAGACGATCGGCTATCTGACGGCTGCCAAGGCGGCATGAGCCCCTCCACCGTCCGGCGGACGGTCCCCCTCCCCGAGCAAGCTCCGGGAGGATAAACTTGGCCAGATCCTCCCCGAGCTTGCTCGGGGAGGTGGCAGCGCGAAGCGCTGACGGAGGGGTAGATTGCGCGATTTCGCCATTTCCGACGATCCGGCGGTCCAGGACCAACTGGACCGCCTCGGCGCGCTCTCGCTGCCGACCGGGCGCCTGGGGCTCGACACCGTGCGCGCCCTGCTTGCCCGCGTCGGCAACCCGCAGGATGCCCTGCCGCCGGTGTTCCACGTCGCCGGCACCAACGGCAAGGGCTCGACCTGCGCCTACTTGCGCGCGATCCTCGAAGCGCAGGGCCTGAAGGTCCACGCCGCGACCAAGCCGCACCTCGTCCGCTACAACGAACGCATCCGCATTGCCGGGCGCCTCGTTTCGGACGAACTGCTCGCCGAACTGCTAAAGGAAGTGCTCGACGCGGGCGAGGACCTTGCTCCCTCGTTCTTCGAGGTCACTACCGTCGCCACCTTCCTCGCCTTCCATCGCGAACCCGCCGACGTCTGCGTGATCGAGACCGGGCTCGGCGGGCGGCTCGACGCCACCAATGTGCTCAAGACCGCAGCCGCCTGCGGCATCGCGACGCTGGGCATGGATCACGAAGCCTTCCTCCTCGCGCCAGAGGATGGCGTCCCCACCGACCCGCTCGCCCGCATCGCGTTCGAAAAGGCGAGCATCGCCAAGGCGGGCGTGCCGCTGGTGACGCAAGCCTATCCCTCCAACGCCGCCGCCTCGGTGCTGGAAACCGCCGCCAAGCTTGGCGCGAGCGTGGTCATGCGCGGCCGCGACTGGGACGCGCGCGCCGACAGCGCGATCCACTACCGCGACGCGAACGGCGAACTGCTGCTCCCCCTCCCCGCCCTCGCCGGCGCGCACCAGGCCGACAACGCCGCGCTCGCCGTCGCCATGCTGCGCCACCAGAGCGCGATCGAGGTCGGCCATGCCGCGATGGCCAAGGGCATCGTCGACGCCCGCTGGCCTGCCCGCCTGCAGCGCCTCGGCCACGGCCCGCTGACCGACATCGTCGCCGGCCGCACCGTCTGGCTCGATGGCGGCCACAACCCGGACGCGGGCGAAGCCATCGCCCGCCACCTCGCCGCGCAGCCGCCGGTTCACATCGTCATGGGCATGCTCAAGGCCAAGGACCCCGGCGCCCTGCTCCGCCCCCTGGGCAGCCACGCCCTGTCGCTCTCGATCGTCCCCGCCCCCGGCCACGACGCGCACAGCCCCGAAGACTTCGCCCCGTTCAGCGCGCTGCCGGTGCAGAGCTTCCCCGACGTCGCCTCCGCCCTGCGCGCCCTGCCGCCCGAAGGCGACGTCCTCATCGCCGGCTCGCTCTACCTCGCCGGTGAAGTGCTGCGCCTGAACGAGGAAGTGCCCGACTGACGCGGGGTTGCGCGCGGGCAAGTACTGCAGCGCGCGCCATAGCCCCTCCGTCGCCCCGTGCTCGACACGGGGCTGGGCTTTTCGCCCGGCGTGCCATTTGGCATCGGACTCAGTTCGAGAAAGCAGAGCCCGGTGTCAAGCACGGGGCGACGTGAGCTTTGGATGACGGGGCGGTGTGCCCCGGACGGCAGGAAATGGGTGGGAAGCGGACGCTTTCCTATTCGTCATGCCAGCGAAGGCTGGCATCGCTTTCGGCCAAGCGCTCGATCAGATCAGATATTCCAAAAGGTCGTCCCAGCCCGGATTGGCTTGTTCGACCAGCCGGATTTTCCATTCCCGCTTCCATGCCTTCAGCGCCTTCTCACGCGCGATGGCATCCTCGATTGAAACATGTCGTTCGGCCAGCACCAGCCGGCTGATCCCGTACTTGCGGCAGAAAACCGATCCCGCGCCTTGCCTGTGCTGCGCCATACGTGCAGCCAGATTGCTGGTCACGCCAATGTAAAGCACGCCGCCCGGCTTGTTGGTCAGAATGTAGGTCCAGCCGCCGTGCTCCATGACCTTACAATCGCACCACGACGAGAGCGATGCCAGCCTTCGCTGGCATGACGGTTGGGAATCACAGGTCCGCAAGTCGGCGCTAGCTGCCTGATGAGTGGTAGTAACAAGCGCTGGCGTTTTCAAATGTCCGAATTCGACGCCGCAAGTTCTGTAATTGACGCCCCGCCTACGCCCTCTCCGCCCGCGCCACCCGCACCCACTCCAGCAGCACCATCACCACCGCCACCAGCCCCGCGGCCGCCGTCCAGCGGAACACCGTCGCGTAGCCATAGGTGTCGAACGCCTCCCCCGCGATGCCGCGCCCCAGCGAGCCGATCAGGAAGGTGAGCGAGGACAGCAGCGCGTATTGCACCGCCGTGTAGCTCTTGCTGACGATGCCCGACATGTAGGCGACGAAGGCCGCGCCGGCGATCCCAGTCGAAACGTTCTCGAAGCTGATCGCCAGCAGCAGCCGCACCATCCGCGCGTCGAAGCCGAACAGGGCGAACAGCGCGTTGAGGCCGGTGGCATTGCCCACCGCGTCGATGTGCCGCGCGCCTTCGGCAAGGTCGGCATAGACGAAGTTGCCCAGGATCGGCAGGATCGCGCCGATCAGGATCGTCGGCATCCGCCCCAGCGCGGTGAACAGGTAGCCGCCCAGGCTGATGCCGAGGATCGTCATGAAGATGCCGAACAGCTTCGAAGCGAAGGCGACCTCGTCCTTGGTGTACTTCAGGTGCTCGAGGTAGAACGGGAAGGCGAAGCTCGACCAGATGTTGTAGCACAGCGTGTAGGTCAGGATCATGCCGATCACGATCAGCACGCCCCAGCGCAGCCGCCCCGAAAGTTCGGCCAGCGGCGAAACCAGCGCGACGTAGAGATGGTTCGCCGCCGTGCGCAGCGGCGAAACGCGCGCATCGGGCGCGGTCAGCACCGCGCGGCCATGCGCCTTGAGCCAGTTGGTCAGCGCCGCCGCCACCAGCGGCACCACTACCGTCGCCACCACGATCCACGGGCCGTAGCTGCGGGTGAAATCGCTCACCGAAGGGTGCGGGCTGGCGGGATCGGCCGGCGCCAGCATGCCGACCATGAAGTGCCCGATCGTCCCGATCGCCCAGGCCCAGCTGACGCCGACCACCGCCAGCGCCGCCCAGCGCGCGGAGGGCGCCAGTTCGCCCGGCTGTGCCAGCGCCGCATGAAGCGCGCCCTGTTCGGGGCGCGGCGTATCGGGCGCACGCAGCGTCACCACCAGCATGATCGCCACGATCAGCCCCGCCATCGACAGGTAGACCAGCGGCCAGCTCATCCGACCCGCCATCACCAGCGCCAGCGCGCCGCCGACGATGGAGGCGATGCGATAGCCGAACTGGTAGATCGACGAGAGCAGCTCGACCGGCGTCGCCTCGTCCGCAACTTCGATCCGCCAGGCATCCACCGCCACGTCCTGCGTCGCCGAAGCGAAGGCGGCGAAGAACGCGAACAGCGCGAACGTGCCGATGGCGGTCGCCGGATTGGTCGCGGCAAGCCCGCCGAAGCCCAGCACCAGCACCATCTGGCACAAGAGGATCCAGCTCTTGCGCCGCCCCAGCCGGTCGAGCCCTGGCAGCGGCATCCGGTCGACCAGCGGCGACCACAGAAACTTGAACGAATAGGACAGGCCGATCCAGCTGAGCACGCCGATCGTCGCCAGGTCGATCTTCTCCTCGCCCAGCCAGGCGTTGAGCGTGCCGATCAGCAGCGCATAGGGCAGGCCCGATGAGAACCCGAAGCCCAGCATCGTGGCCGACTTGCGCTGGCGCAGCGCGATCCTGAGCAGCTTCAACCCCTTGGGGCGAGCCGGCTTTGCGCCGTCGTTGGCGGCACTCGATGCCATGCGATCCGGTGTCCCTTGTCCAATTGTCGTAGGAGATTAGCGGCGTTTCGGGGTAAGGCTAGGCCGATAACGGCGAAAAGCCGGGCAGAAGGAGAGGACGATGAGCGAAACGCTCGACCTGCGGCCCACCGATGGCCAGATCGCGCTGGCCCGGCGCATCGCTGTCGGCGTCGGCGAATCTGCGGGCGTCGTCACCCACGTGCCCGCTGCCGCCTATGTCGATGCGCAGCACTTCGCGCGCGAGAAGGCCGGCCTGTTCGACCGCCTGCCGCAAGTGCTGATCCCCTCGGCCCTGCTGCCCGATCGCAACATGGCCCTGCCGCATGATGCCACCGGCCGTCCGCTGCTGGTCACGCGCGATGGCGAAGGCCGTGCGCACGTGTTCCTCAACGTCTGTCGCCATCGCGGCACGCGCCTGGTCGAAGGCAGCGAGATCCAGTGCAGCGCGCGCATGGTCTGCCCCTACCACGCCTGGACCTACGCCACCGACGGCCGCCTGCTCGCCCTGCCCCGCCCCGAAACCTTTCCCGGCTTCGACAAGGCCGCGCACGGGCTGGTCGAACTGCCAAGCCTCGAAGCGGGTGGCCTCATCTGGTTCGCGCCGGTCGAGGCCGACTTCGCCGACGCCGCCGCGATCAGCGCGGATTTCGGCGCGATCGACTTGGGCGGCCACCACCTCTTCGCGCGCCGCACGCACGATGTCGCGGCGAACTGGAAGCTGATCATGGATGCCTTCCTCGAAAGCTACCATGTCCTGAGGCTCCATTCCGGCTCGATTGCGCCCTTCTTCAAGGACGGCGTCACCGCCGGGGACCGCATCGGCCCGCACCAGCGCTCGCTCGTCGGCCGCGCGGCGGAGATGGAGGGGCTCGACCTCGCCGACTGGTCCACGCTGCGCCGCCTGGGCACGTTCGCCTACCAGCTGTTCCCGGCGACGGTCGTCGTCGTGAGCCCGGACTACGTGAACCTGATGACGATCATGCCGCGCGGCGTCGACCGCACGCTGGTCGAAGACTTCATGCTGATCCCTGAGGCCCCCACGACCGACAAGGCGCGCGACCATTGGCAACGCAGCTGGGAGCTACTGGACGGTCGCGTGTTCGGCGCAGAGGACTTCCGCGCCGCCGAACTCGGCCAGCAGGGCCTGTCCTCGGGCGCGATCACGGAGCTGACACTGGGCACGCTCGAAACCGGCATCCGCCGCTTTCACGAGATCTGCGCCGAGATGATGGGCGACGGCTGACCCGCCGCCCGATAAGGATCAGACCAGACGCGCCTGCTTCACCGCTGCTTCGATGAAGCCACGGAACAGCGGGTGGACGTCGAACGGGCGGCTCTTCAGCTCCGGGTGGAACTGCACGCCGATGAACCACGGATGGTCGGGCCGCTCGACGATCTCGGGCAGCAGGCCATCGGGCGACATGCCGGAAAAGACGAGTCCGCCCTTTTCCAGCGCCTCGCGATAGGCGACGTTGACTTCGTAGCGGTGGCGGTGGCGTTCGCTGATCTCGCTCGCGCCATAGACCTGCGCCACGTGGCTGTTGCCCGCCAGCGCCGCAGGATAGGCGCCAAGCCGCATCGTGCCGCCAAGATCGCCGCCGGCCTGCCGCGTCTCGAGGCCTTCGGCCGTCATCCATTCGGTGATGATGCCCACCACCGGCTCCTCGGTCGGGCCGAACTCGGTTGAGCTCGCCGCCTTGATCCCGGCGGTGTTCCGGGCGCCTTCGATGCAGGCCATCTGCATGCCGAGGCAGATGCCGAAGAACGGCACCCCCCGTTCGCGCGCAAAGCGCACGCTGGCGATCTTGCCTTCCGATCCGCGCTCGCCGAAGCCGCCGGGCACCAGGATGCCGTGCATCGGTTCGAGGTGGGCCGCGATCTCGGCGTCGTCCTTCTCGAACAGTTCGGCGTCGATCCAGCGCACGTTGACCTTCACGCGGTTGGCCATGCCGCCGTGGACCAGCGCTTCGTTCAGCGACTTGTACGCATCCTGCAGGCCGACATACTTGCCGACCACGCCGATGGTCACTTCGCCTTCGGGGTTCTGGTGGCGGTCGACAATGTCGTGCCAGTGGCCAAGATCGGGGTTCGGTGCGGTAAGGCCGAAGTGGCGCAGCACTTCGTTGTCGAGCCCTTCGGCATGGTACTGCAGCGGCACGGCATAGATGCTCTTGGCATCGAGCGCCGGGATGACGGCGGATTTCCGCACGTTGCAGAACTGCGCGATCTTGGCGCGCTCGCTTTCGGGCAGCGGCTTCTCGCAGCGGCACAGCAGGATGTCGGGCTGGATGCCAAGGCCGGTCAGTTCACGCACGCTGTGCTGCGTCGGCTTGGTCTTCAGCTCACCGGCCGCGGCGATATAGGGTACCAGCGTCACGTGGACGAAGCAGGTCTGGTCGCGATCAAGCTCGTTGTGGAGCTGGCGCAGCGCTTCGATGAACGGCAGGCCCTCGATATCGCCCACCGTGCCGCCGATCTCGCACAGCACGAAGTCGAGGTCGTCGGTCTCGTCCTGCGCGAAGTCCTTGATCGCGTCGGTCACGTGCGGGATCACCTGCACCGTCGCGCCAAGGTAATCGCCCCGGCGCTCCTTGGCGATGATGTCGCGATAGATGCGGCCGCTCGTGATGTTGTCCGCCTGCCGCGCCGAAACGCCGGTGAAGCGTTCGTAGTGGCCAAGGTCGAGGTCGGTTTCCGCGCCGTCGTCGGTCACGAACACCTCGCCGTGCTGATACGGGCTCATCGTGCCCGGATCGACGTTGAGATAGGGGTCGAACTTGCGGATGCGCACGCGATAGCCGCGCGCCTGCAGCAGCGCCGCGAGGCTCGCTGCCATGAGTCCCTTGCCGAGCGAGGAAACCACGCCGCCGGTGATGAATATGTACCGCGCCATGGGAGTTGGGCCTTAGCGTCAGAAGTTGCACACGCGCAAGCGGTTGCCGCTGAAATGATCGCGGCAATCCACAAGCGTAAGATCGAAAACGGCACAAGCCCGGCCACCCGCCCCATCGGGCGAGCAGTCGGACGTGGCTGCTTGAGTTGAACCCCGGCTAGTGCCGGAGCATTACGGCTTCGCGGCGGGCGCGAGCGGATCGGTAACCGGAGCCTGGCCCGGAGCCTGGCCAGTAGCCTGGCTCGCGCCGGCGGCGGGCGCCTGCGACTGGGCCGGCGCCGGCGAAGCGGCCAGCGGATCGGCCGGTGCTGCGGGAACCGTGCGATCGAGCGAGGTGTCGATCTTGCGGCCACCGCTCTGGCTCACCGCCAGCGCGGCAAGGACGATCGACAGAACGACGAACAGCGTCGCCAGGATCGAGGTCAGGCGGGTGATGAAGTCCGCCGCGCCGCGCGCCGACATGAAGCCCGAAGGGCTGCCGCCAACGCCGAGGCCGCCGCCTTCGGACTTCTGGATCAGGATCACGCCGACAAGCGAAGCTGCGACCAGCGCCTGCACGACGGTAAGGAAAATGAAGAGCGACATTCAAGTCTCGCTGAAAGCTGTTGCGGCGCATCTAGGCGCAAGGGGCCACGAGCGCAACCCGCGCCGCGCCCCTTCTGGTGGCCTGGGCTTATCCTTCGCCCGCGCCGGCCGCCGCCACGATCGGCAGGAAGGCATCGGCCGTCAGGCTCGCCCCGCCGACCAGCGCCCCGCCGACACCCTCGGCCGCCAGCAGGTCGGCCGCGTTGCCGGCGTTGACCGAACCGCCATAGAGGATGCGCACCTTCTCGCCCGCCTCGCCATACGCGGCGACGAGCCGCGCGCGCACGGCCGCGTGCATCGCCACGACGTCCTCGACCGCGGCGACGCGGCCGGTGCCGATCGCCCAGACGGGCTCGTAAGCCACGGCAACCTTGCCCGTCGCCACGGCTTCGGCGGCGGCATCGCCCAGCGGGATCGAGCCATCGACCTGGCCCGAGACGATCGCCTCGGCCTTGCCGGCGTCGCGCTCTTCCAGCGTCTCGCCCACGCAGACGATCACGCCCAGCCCGGCGGCCAGCGCCGCTTCGGCCTTGGCGCGGATCAGCGCGTCGCCTTCGCCATGGTCCTTGCGGCGCTCGCTGTGGCCCAGGATGACGAAGTCGGCGCCGATATCGGCCAGCATCGCGGCCGAAACGTCGCCAGTGTGCGCGCCCTTGACGGCGACGTGGCAATCCTGCCCGCCCACGCCGATCTCGCTGACTTCGGCGCGCAGGGCGCCGATCAGCGTGAACGGCGGCGCAAGCGCGATGTCGACGTCGGGATAGCGGGCAGCGCCGCGCGCAATGGCGCGTGCTTCGGCGAGCATGGCGCGCGTCCCGTTCATCTTCCAGTTGCCGACAATATAGGGTCGGTGCGGCATTGGCTTCGACTGCCCCCTCGAAATGGTGATTCCCGTGAACCTGCGGCGCGGCTAACAAAATGAAGATACGAATGCAAAACGCTTGGCCGCTTTTTGCACGCCCTTTGCCCGGCCGATGCCGTGGCACACCTGCGGGAAAGCGGCCTGCCGTGCGCCATCGGGACGCCAGATGTGGCGTTGCGGAATTTATCCACGCCGCCTAAGGCAGCGCCCTTGGTATCCATTCCCCGTCTGGACGATCGCCTGCGATGCTCGGTTTCCTGCGTTCCCTTATTCACTCCCGCATCGGCGCGCTGGTTGCGCTGGTCTTTCTCGGCCTGATCGCGCTGGCCTTTGCGGGGGCCGACGTTACCGGCTCGCGCTTTGGCGGCATTGCCGGGGGTGACCGCGTCGCCTCGGTCGGCGGCAGCCGCATCGGCACGGCCGAGCTTGGCAAGGCGGTGACCAACGCGCTCGAAGGCGAACGGCAAAAGACCCCGACGCTGACGATGAAGGACTTCGTCGCCAGCGGCGCCATCGACCAGGTGCTCAACGGCCTGATCGACCGCGCGGCCATGATGGAATGGGGCGCCAAGCATGGCTTTGCCGTGTCGGATCGCCTGGTCGACAGCGAAATCGTCAAGATTCCCGCCTTCCAGGGCCCCGACGGCAAGTTCAGCGAAAGCGCCTACCGCCAGCTGCTCGCCCAGCGCAACCTGACCGACGCGCTCGTGCGCAGCGACATCGGCCAGGGCCTGATGGCGCGCCAGCTGCTCGTTCCCGGCAGCTTCGGCGCGCAGTTCCCCAAGGGCGTCGCGCTGCGCTATGCCGCGCTGCTCAAGGAAAAGCGCGAAGGCGTGCTCGCCTTCGTCCCCGCCACCGCCTTCGCCCCCAAGCAGGGGCCGGACGATGCCGCGCTCGCCGCCTTCTACAAGGCGCATTCGCAGCGCTACATGCTGCCCGAACGCCGCACGATCCGCTATGCCGTGCTCGATGAAAAGGCGGTCCAGAACGCGCCTGCGCCGACCGACGCCGAAATCGCCCAGCGCTACAAGCTGAACGCCGCGACCTATGCCCCCAGCCAGACGCGCGATTTCAGCCAGGTGATCGTCGCCGACGAAGCCACCGCCAAGGCGCTCGCTGCCGAGGTGGCCGCGGGCAAGCCGATCGACGCCGCCGCCAAGGCCAAGGGCCTGTCCGCCGCCAAGCTGCCCGGCCTCACCCGTGATGCCCTGACCTCGCAGGCGTCGAAGGCCGTCGCCGACGCCGCCTTCGCCGCCGCGCAGGGCAAGGTCGCTGCTCCGGCGAAGAGCCCGATCGGCTGGCACGTCGTCCGCGTCGATGCCGTCCACGACAATCCCGGCAAGACGCTCGAACAGGCCCGCGCCGAAATCGTCGCCGCGCTCGCCGTCGAAAAGCGCCGCGCCGCGCTGACCGACCTTGCCGCCAAGATCGAGGAGCAGTTCGAGAACGGCACCGGCCTTGCCGACGCCGCCAAGTCGCTCGGCCTTGCGCCCGTCGCTTCCGATCCGCTCCAGGCCGATGGCACCGTTTTCGGCAAGCTCGGCGTGAAGCCGGCGCCCGAAGTCGCCGCGCTGGTCCAGGCCGCGTTCGCGATGGAACGCGAAGGCCAGCCGCAGATCAGCCAGGGCGCCGATGGCAAGCTGGTCATGTTCGATGTGGCCCGCATCGATGCCGCCGCCCCCGCCCCGCTCGCGCAGATCCGCGATCGCGTCGCGCGCGATTGGCAGGTCGATGCCGGCAGCGCCAAGGCCCAGGCCGCGCGCGACACCATCCTTGCCGCGCTGCGCAAGGGCACGCCGCTCGCCGATGCGATGAAGGCAACCGGTGCCACCCTGCCCGCGCCCAGCCCCGTGACGATGAGCCGCGAACAGCTCAACGCGATGCAGCCGCGCATTCCCGAAGCGCTCGCGCTGATGTTCTCGATGGCGCAGGGCACGGCCAAGTCGATCGCCGCGCCCGATGGCTCGGGCTGGATCGTCGTCTCGCTGGGCAAGGTCATTCCGGGCGTGGTCACCGCAAACGACCCGATCGTTCCTGCCGCCGCGCAGGAACTGTCGCAGGCGCTCGGCCCCGAATACGGCGCTTCGCTGCGCCGCGCGATCAGCAACGATGTCGGCGTGAAGCGCAACGAAGCAGGCATCCGCGCCGTGCGCACGCAGCTCGTCGGCGGGCAGTAAGTCCGTGACGGCCGCCAACGCCACGCTCGACCGGACACCCGCCCAAACCGGGCGTCCGGAGAACTGGGACGCTGCTGCCGCCGCGCTGCAGGCGGGCAGGCCAGCGCTGATCTGGCGCCGCCTGATCGCCGATACCGAAACCCCGGTCGGTGCCGCGCTCAAGCTGATGCAATCGGGTCGTGGCGATTTCCTGCTCGAATCCGTGCAGGGCGGCGAGGTGCGCGGGCGCTACAGCCTGCTCGGGCTCGATCCCGACCTCGTCTTCCGCGCCACCGGCCACGCCTGCGAAGTGAACCGCATCTGGCGGCACGATCGCGCCGCCTTCGCCCCGCTTGCGGGCGATGCCCTGGTCGAACTGCGCGCGCTGGTCGATTCCTGCCGCATCGACGTGCCGCAGGGCCTGCCCCCGGTGCTGGCGCTGTTCGTCGGCTACTTCGGCTACGAAACCATCGGCCTTGTCGAAAAGCTGCCCCGCGCGCCCGACAGCGATCTGGTGCTGCCCGACATGCTGTTCGTGCGGCCCACCGTGGTGCTGGTGTTCGACCGCCTGACCGACGAACTCCACGCCGTCGCGCCGGTCTGGGCTGGCGCGGGCGATCCGTCGCATCTGCTCGAAGCCGCCGCCGACCGCATCGACGAAGCGCTGCGCCGCCTGTCCGAAGCAGCGCCGGCCGAACCGCGCCTCGACCAGCCGCTCGAAATCGAGCGCACCCCGGTCATGGCGCCCGAACAGTATGCGGGCATGGTCGGCCGGGCCAAGGACTACATCGAAGCGGGCGACATATTCCAGGTCGTGCTGGCACAGCGCTTCACCGCGCCCTTCCCGCTCCCGGCCTCGGCGCTCTACCGCTCGCTTCGCCGCGTGAACCCGTCGCCGTTCCTCTGCTTCCTCGATCTGCCCGGCTTCGCGCTGATCGGCTCGAGCCCGGAAATCCTCGTCCGCATCCGCAACGGCGAAGTCACCATCCGCCCGATCGCCGGCACGCGACCGCGCGGCAGCACGCCGGAGGAAGACCAGGCCAACGAAATCAGCCTGCTGGCCGATCCCAAGGAACGCGCAGAGCACCTGATGCTGCTCGATCTCGGCCGCAACGACGTCGGCCGCGTGGCGCAGGCGGGCACGGTCAAGGTCACCGAAAGCTACACCATCGAACGCTACAGCCACGTGATGCACATCGTGTCGAACGTGGTGGGCAAGCTCGACACCACCCGCGCCGACAGCGTCGACGCGCTGTTCGCAGGTTTTCCCGCCGGCACCGTCAGCGGCGCGCCCAAGGTGCGCGCCTGCGAGGTGATCGCCGAACTGGAGCCCGAAACGCGTGGCGCCTATGCCGGCGGCGTCGGCTACTTCGCGCCCGATGGCTCGGTCGACAGCTGCATCATCCTGCGCACCGGCGTGCTCAAGGACGGCGTGCTCCACGTCCAGGCCGGCGCCGGCATCGTCGCCGACAGCAACCCCGAATACGAACAGCGCGAATGCGAGGCCAAGTCCGGCGCGCTCTTCGCCGCCGCCCGCGAAGCCATCCGCGTCGCCAGCGAACCCCGGTTCGGACAGTAAGGCCGAAGCTCCATGATCCTCGTCATCGACAACTACGACAGCTTCACCTGGAACCTGGTCCATTACCTGATGGAGCTGGGCGCCAAGGTCGAAGTCGTGCGCAACGACGCGATGAGCGCGGCTGAAGCCATTGCCACCGGCGCCAATGGCTTCCTGCTCTCGCCCGGCCCCTGCACGCCCAACGAAGCGGGCATCAGCCTCGATCTCGTCGCCGCGTGCGCTCAGGCCGAAAAGCCGCTGCTCGGCGTGTGCCTTGGCCACCAGTCGATCGGCCAGCACTTTGGCGGCAAGGTCGTGCGCGGCGGACTGATGCACGGCAAGACCAGCCAGGTGACGCACGATGGCACCGGCCTGTTCGAAGGCCTGCCCTCGCCGTTCACCGCCACGCGCTATCACTCGCTGATCGTCGAGGACGTGCCTGATGCGCTGATCGTCAATGCGCGGTCGGACGATGGTCACGTGATGGGCTTCCGCCACGTGTCGCTGCCGATCCATTCGGTGCAGTTCCACCCCGAAAGCATCGCCACCGAGCACGGCCATGCGATGATCGCCAACTTCCTGCGCGTCTGCGGACTGGTCCCGCTCGCCCGCGCCGCCTGATCGGCACGATGACTCTGCACCTCCCAGACGTTACCGCCACGCCGTTCGCGGCGGACGAGGCGGAGCATCTGTTCGGCCAGATCCTCGACGGCACGCCCGAGGCTGACGATATCGCCCGCTTCCTCGTCGCGCTCTCCGACCGGGGCGAAGTGGCGAGCGAGATTGCGGGCGCTGCACAGGCGATGCGCGCGCGGATGATCCCGGTGTCCGGCCCTGCCAATGCGATCGACGTCTGCGGCACCGGCGGCGATGGCCTGCACACGCTCAACGTCTCGACCGCCGTCGCGCTCGTCGTCGCGGCCTGCGACGTACCCGTCGCCAAGCACGGCAACCGCGCCGCCAGTTCCAAGGCGGGCGCCGCCGATACGCTCGAAGCCCTCGGGCTCGATCTCAATCGCGCCGGAGAGACGGCCGAGGAAACGCTCAACGATCTGGGGATCGGCTTCCTCTTCGCCGCGCGCCACCACCCGGCGATGGGGCGGATCATGCCGATCCGCAAGGCGATCGGCCGTCGCACGATCTTCAACCTGATGGGCCCGCTCGCCAACCCGGCGGGCGTGTCGCGCCAGCTCGTCGGCATCGCCCGCCCCGCCTACGTGCCGATCTATGCCGAAGCGCTGCGTGCGCTGGGCAGTCGGCACAGTCTCGTCGTCTCGGGCGACGAAGGCATGGACGAGCTGAGCCTTGCCGGCGGCAACGAAGTGGCCGAACTGAAGGACGGCGTGGTGCTGATGCGCCGCGTCCACCCTGCCGATGCCGATCTTCCGGTCCACCCGATCGAGGCGATCCAGGGCGGCGATGCGGCCTACAACGCCGCCGCGCTGCGCCGCCTGCTCCACGGCGAGCCCGGCCCCTATCGCGATGCCGTATTGTTCAACGCCGCCGCCGCGCTGATCGTCGCGGGCGAAGTGCATTCGTTCCACGAAGGGGTCGAGGAAGCGGCCGAAGCCATCGACAAGGGCCTCGCCAACGCGCTGCTCAACTGCTGGATCGCCGCGCTGCGCTGACCTTCCCCCGCGCCCCCTCGACAAACCGCCCCGCCCACGGCAAGGCGCTTCGCACGATGACCGACAAGCTCGCCGAAATCTGCGCCACCAAGCGCGACGAAGTGCTCGCCCGCAAGGGGTTCGCCACACTTGCCGACCTCGCCGCGCGCGCCAGCGAACAGACCCCGCCGCGCGGGTTTGAGGCGGCCCTGCGCCAGCGCGCAGCCACCGGCTTCGCGCTGATCGCCGAGATCAAGAAGGCGAGCCCGTCCAAGGGCCTGATCCGCCCCGATTTCCGCCCCGCCGAGCATGCGCTCGCCTACCAGGCGGGCGGCGCTGCGTGCCTTTCGGTGCTGACCGATGCGCCCTATTTCCAGGGCCACGAAGACTATCTGATGGACGCCCGCGCCGCCTGCGCCCTGCCGGTGATCCGCAAGGACTTCATGGTTGATCCCTGGCAGTGCGCCGAAGCCCGCGCCATCGGCGCCGACGCCATCCTGATCATCGTCGCCGCGCTCGAAGACGCCCAGATGGCCGAGATCGAGGCCGCCGCGCGCGAACAGGGCATGGACGTGCTGGTCGAAGTCCACAACGAAGCCGAAATGGAGCGCGCCGCCCGCCTGCAATCGCGCCTGATCGGGGTCAACAACCGCGACCTGAAGCGCTTCGTCACCGACCTTGGCACCACCGAACGCCTCGCCCCGCTGGCTCCGCAAGGCACGCTGCTCGTGGCCGAAAGCGGCATCAACACCCACGAAGACCTGCTGCGGCTGGAAAAGTGCGGCGCGCGCACTTTCCTCGTCGGCGAAGCGTTGATGCGCCAGCCCGACGTCGAAGCGGCAACGCGCACCCTGCTAGAGGGCTAAGCCCGCCGCCCGCACGGAGCCTGTCGAAGGGCTGCCCTGCCTACCGCCCGCTGCCCCACAGCTCGGGCCGCCGCAGCAGCAGCGCCTGCGCCAGCACCAGCGTCTTGGCATCGGTCAGCTCGCCCGCCAGCACCATGTCGCGCAAGGCGTCCAGGGTGATCTCGTGCACGCTGATCGCCTCGAATTCGCCTTCCGCCCCGCCACCTTCGCCCACGCGGTCGGCGGCAGTGTATTCGGCAAGGTAGAGCATCACCCGCTCGGTCGAAACCGGCGGGATCGGCCAGATATTGGCCACCGGCTCCAGCTGGCCCAGCCGCAGCCCGCCTTCCTCCATCGCCTCTTCGCGGATGCGATCCTCGGGCGCGATGCCGTCGAGACCGCCGGCGATCGCCTCCAGCACCGGCGCCTCGCCCGCCGCGATGACCGGTGCGCGCGGCTGGGTGATCAGCAGGCAGCACCGCCGCACCGGATCATAGGGCAGCACCGCCACCGCCTGCCCGTTGTCGAGCAGATGGCGTTCCACCACCACGCCGTCGGGCAGCCGCACCTTCAACCGCGAGAACCTGTACCAGCCGTCGTAGACCAGCTCCTGCCCGATGATCTCGCCCATGATCGTCCCAATCTCCGCCACGGCCGCTCCGCCACGCAATCGGCCTAGCCGCCCCGCCCGGCCCGATGCAACGACCGTTTGCTGCACCGCAAGAAGGGCGTTACGCTCGGCCCGACATGCGCCTGCGCCCCGCCTCGATCCTCGCCCCGATCCTCGCCCCGATCCTCGCCCTGACCCCGATCCTGGCCGCCGCGTCGCTCGTGTGCGTCGGACCCGCCCGTGCGGCGCCGGCAGACCAACCCGTCGCCCTGCCGCTGTTCGGCAAGACGATCACCTTCCGCGTGCCCCCCGCCTATACCGCGCAGCCGGCCCAGCTTGCACGCGGCCAGTTCCTGCTCGAATTCCTGCGCGATGGCGAAACCTTCGCCACCTGGCGCACGCTGCTGACGGTGCGCGGCTTTCAGGGCTTCGGCGGCATCGCCAAGGCCACGCCCGATCTCGCCCGCGCCATTTTCGAACCGCGCGCGTGCCCCAGCGGCGCGATCTTCGAAGCCGCCCCGCCCGAACAGACCGCCGGCGGCATGGAGCTGACCTACATCGCCATCGGCTGCGCCGACACGCCCGCCAGCGCCTATGCCCAGGCGCAGGCCGGCTCGGGAGAGATCGACGTGATCGCGCTCTATCGCGATGCCGAAAACCTCTATTCGGTGCAGTATGCCGTGCGCGGCCCGTCCTTCCGCGGTGACAAGCCCCCGCTGTCGCTGGCCGATGCCCGGGCAACCCTCGCCTGCACCTTCGGCCCTGTCGCCATCATCCCCACACCAGCCGCCAGATGAGCGGCATGGAACACACCCCCTTGCGCCGGCTCGGCCTCATCGGCGGGATGAGCTGGGAAAGCACCGCGCACTATTACCGTCTGATCAACGCCCACGTGCGCGATGCGCGCGGGCCCACCAGTTCGGCCGACATCGTGCTCCACTCGCTCGATTTCGCCCCCATCGCGCAGGCCCAGCGCGAAGGCCGCTGGGATGATCTCGGCCGCCAGCTCGCCGCTTCGGCGCGGCTGCTGGCCGATGCCGGGGCGCAGGCGCTGGTGCTGTGCACCAACACCATGCACCTGCTCGCCCCGGCGATCGAGGCGGCAACGTCCGTTCCCCTGCTCCATATCGCCGACCCGACGGCACAGGCGGTAGTCGCGGCTGGCATCACCCGCATCGCGCTGCTCGGCACGGCTTTCACCATGGAGCAGGATTTCTACACCGGCCGCCTGCGCGATCGGCACGGGCTCGATGTCCTCGTCCCAGATGCTGAAGACCGAGCGCTCGTCCACCGCGTCATCTACGACGAACTCGTGGCCGGGGTGATCTCGCCCGCCTCGCGCGAAGCCTACCGCGCGGTCATCGCCCGCCTTGTGGCGCGCGGCGCGCAGGGACTGATCCTGGGCTGCACCGAAATCATGCTGCTGATCGACCAGAGCGATAGCGCGGTGCCCCTGTTCGATACCACCGCGCTCCACGCACAAGCCGCCGCCGCAGTGGCGCTGGGCTCCGATAAATAACGGACGCGTCAGTTATTTATCGGCGTGCGCGTCAATTTGCACTGTCCTACGCCGCACCTTTCTGGCAACAGCCTGGCCCATGAAAACTCGCGGAACACCGTTGCTTTGGCTCTTCCCGAACCCGCTCGCCCGACCGACGGAGTTCTCGTCCAGGACACTGTCAACTTCGTCAACTTGGACCGGCGGGCAGATTTTCTCCAGGACCGTGTCAACCCCGTCAACCCCCTCCTGCTGCGGAGCCCCGTCATGACCGGCCTCACCCATCTCGACCCCGACGGCAATGCCCGCATGGTGGACGTCGGCGGGAAGGCCGAGACCCGGCGCCTCGCCATCGCCGGTGGTCATATCCGCATGAGCCGGGAAGCGCTCGCCGCGATCCGTGACGGCGAAGTGCCGAAGGGCGATGTCCTCGCCGCCGCACGCATCGCCGGGATCATGGCCGCGAAGAAGACCGGCGAACTGATCCCCCTGTGCCACCCGCTCGCGCTCGATGCAGTCACGGTCGATTTCGTGCTGACCGAAACCGGCGTCTCGGTCACCGCCAGCGCCTCGCTCACCGCGCGCACGGGGGTGGAAATGGAAGCGCTCGTCGCTGCCTCGGTCGCGCTGCTGACGATCTACGACATGGCCAAGGCGCTCGACAAGGGCATGGTCGTCGAACAGGTCCGCCTGCTGGAAAAGCGCGGCGGCAAGTCTGGCGATTGGAAGGCGGCAGACGTGCCGGACCGCACCGCATGAACGCAGGCGCCGAACCGTCCGTCCGCACCCCGCCGCTGCCGCTGCGCACCGCGCAGGAACGGCTGGTATCGCTGGCACCCGATCTCGCCATCGAACATCGCGCCGTGGCCGATTGCACCGGCTTCTACCTCGCCCACCCGATCACGGCGCACCGCACCCAGCCCGATGCGCCGCTCTCGGCGATGGATGGATACGCCATGCGCGCCGCCGATCTGCCCGGTCCCTGGCGGGTCATCGGCGAAAGCGCGGCCGGCCATCCCTTTGGCGGCACCGTCGCCGCCGGGCAGGCCGTGCGGATCAGCACCGGCGCCGTCCTGCCCGATGGCGCGGACATGGTCCTGCTGCAGGAAGATGCGGCGCGCGCTGGCGATAGCGTCACGCTCATCGGCACGCCGCCTTCGCCCGCCGGGCGCCACATCCGCCCCGCCGGCATGGACTTCGTCGCCGATGCGCAGCTGCTCGCCCCCGGCACCCGCATTGGCCCTGCGCAGATCGCACTCGCCATGGCCGGCGGTCATCAGCACCTGCCCGTCCGCCGCCCGCTCCACCTCGCCATCATCGACAGCGGCGATGAACTTGTCGGTCCCGGCAAGCCGCTTGCGGCCCACCAGATCCCCGCCAGCAACGGCCCGATGCTCGCCGCCATGGCCGCCGGACTTCCGGTACAGGTCACGCGCATCGGCCCGGTGGCCGACCGGATCGACGATATCGTCGCGGCGCTCGAACAGGCCGGCGGGGCCGACATCATTGTCACCAGCGGCGGCGCCTCGGTCGGCGATCACGATCTCGTGCGCCCCGCGCTCGCCGCGGCGGGCGTCACGCTCGATTTCTGGCGGGTCGCGATCAAGCCCGGCAAGCCGCTGCTCGTCGGCCGGCGCGATCATGGCGCCGGTCCCGAATTCGCCAGTCCACAGATCGTGCTCGGCCTGCCGGGAAACCCGGCTTCGGCCTTCGTCACCGGCTTCCTGTTCATGCTGCCGCTGCTGCGCGCCGCGCTCGGCGCCGCAGAGGCGCTGCCGCGGACGATACCGGCGCGCCTTGCCGCCGATCTGCCCGCCGGGGGCAGCCGCACCGAATTCCTGCGCGCCCGCTTCGAAGGGGGCGCGGTCGCGTTCGATCCGCTGCAGGATTCGGGCGCGATCACCCCGCTTGCCCGCTCCAATGCCCTGGTCGTGCGCGAAGCGCGCGCGCCAGCGCTGCCTGCCGGAAGCGAAGTGCCGGTCTATCTGCTCGAAACTGGCGGAATTGCTTGACGGGTTTGGTGGAGTTGCTTATTCGTTCCGCATTCGTTCGCCAGTGATGAGAACAAGGGGCGAAGGAAACGGCAATAGGGAGCAAGCGTGATGTTGACGCGCAAGCAGCATGAGCTGCTGACCTTCATCCAGAACCGCCTCGAGGACTCCGGCATTTCTCCCTCTTTTGAAGAGATGAAGGAAGCGCTCGACCTCAAGTCCAAGTCCGGGGTCCACCGCCTGATCTCCGCGCTGGAAGAACGCGGCTTCATCCGTCGCCTGCCCAACCGCGCCCGCGCGCTCGAAGTGCTGCGCATGGCGGACGGCAATGCGGTGAAGGGCGCTGCCCCCGCTTCCCCAGCACCGCTCGCCGCCAACGCGAACACCGCCAATGCGAACACGGGGGTGCCGCCGCTGCGCGCTCCGGCCCGTGCGCCCGAACCCGCCAACGACGTGATCGAACTGCCGCTCCACGGCCGCATCGCCGCCGGCGCCCCGATAGAGGCGCTGGAAGGCACCTCGACGCTTCCCGTCCCTGCCGCGCTGCTCGGCGCAGGGGAACATTACGCGCTCGAGGTGTCCGGGGATTCGATGGTCGAGGCCGGCATTCTCGATGGCGATTACGCCCTCGTGCGCCGCACCGAAGTCGCCCGCGACGGGGAAATCGTCGTCGCGCTCATCCGGGGCGAGGAAGCCACGCTCAAGACGCTGCGCCACGAAAAGGGCATGGTGCGCCTCGATCCGGCCAACGCCGCCTACGATCCGCAGTATTACGCTCCCCACGAAGTGCAGATCCAGGGCAAGCTCGCCGGCCTTCTGCGCCGCTATCACTGAGGCGGCGACGGCGGACGGGGCCGTGATGCCAAGGCGCCGGGGGCAGGCCAGCGGTACCAGCCGTGATGCCCCTGCGTTTCGGCCACGGTGCGCACCCGGCCGCTGCCAAGCTCGATGGCAAGACCGCCCGTCTGGCGCAGCAGTCCCCGGTCGGCTTTCAGCAGGCGGGGCTTGCAGGCGTCGGGCAGGCGGCGATCGGCGATCACGATATCCGCCGCCGCGCAAGCCTCGACCAGCGGCGCCCACGGCGTCAGGTCCCTTCCCCGGCTCATCAGCAGCACGAAGCGGCGGGGCCGGCCCGACACCTGACGAACGGTCGCCAGACGGCAGAAATCGGCGTTGCATTCCGCCCCCGGCGCCTCCTCGATGGAGGCCGAAAGGTCCTTGATTCCGGCAGCTTCCATCAGCGTGTCACGGGCAAAGTCGCTCCGCCCTTCGCGCAGCAGCAGCAGCCCGCCGCCCGGATCCGCAGCCGTGATGCCGACCTGCCGCCCATCGCCCGAAACCAGCACGTCGGGCGTCGGCGCGGTCAGCACCAGCACGGTGGCCAGCGCGATGGGCGCGAAGCCCCACAGCCGCACCCGCCCGCTCCACAGCGCCAGCCACAGCAGGCCGGCGATGAACAGGCCGAACGTGATGCGGTCCATCCCCGGCAGCATCGTCACCGCGCCCGGCTGCGCGGCGGTTTCGTGGGCCATCCACAGCAGCAGGTCGAGCGACTTGCCGACGAGATACCATACCGGCGCGCCCCACCCCGCCAGATCGAGCAGCAGCGCCAGCGCCAGCAGCGGCATCGTGGCAAAGGTGGTCAGCGGGATCGCCACGACATTGACCAGCGCGCCGTAGAGCCCGGCGCGGTGGAAGTGGAACACCGCGATCGGCATCAGCGCCAGTTCGATCACCACGCCGGTGACGAGCAGCATGGCAAGGTGGCGGCCCGTCCGCACGAACCAGCCCTCGTCGCGAGGGGACAGGAAGCGGCGCGCAGGGGCGGAATTGTGGAACGCGATGATGGCGATGACCGAGGCGAAGCTCATCTGGAAGCTGGGACCCCATACCGCTTCGGGCCAGAACAGCAGGACGGCGAAGGCCGCGACGGCAACCATCCGCAGCGACAGCGGATCGCGGCCCAGCGCCATGGCGACAAGCACCAGCAGCGCACCGACGCAGCTGCGCACCGTCGGCACTTCCGCACCGGTCAGCAGGGTGTATCCGATCCCCGCGAGCGCCCCCGCAGCCGCCGCCACGAGCGGCAGCCGGACGCGCAGCGCGATGGCGGGAATGAGCGCCAGCAGCGCCATGACAAGGGCATAGACCCCCGCGATCACCGCGCTGACATGCAGGCCGCTGATCGACAGGAGGTGGGTGAGCCCGGCATCGCGCATCGCGTCTTCGTCGTCTTGCGCGATCGCACCCCGATCACCGCTGGCGAAGGCGGCGGCGATAGTGCCGGGCGAACCGCCGAGCTGGCTGCGCACATGGCGCGACAGGGCCCTGCGCACTTCGCCGAGCGAGCCATCGCCGTGGCCGGGATCCAGCACCTCGACCGGGCCCAGCGCGCGGCCGGTGGCGGCAAGGCCCTGGAACCAGGCGGCGCGGGCGAAGTCGTAGCTGCCGGGCAGCATTGGCGGTGCAGGCGGCATGAGCCGGGCGTCGAGCCGCACGGTGGCGCCTTCGGCCATGCCCGGCCGGTCCTGCTCCACCGGTACGTTCACGCGCACCCGCTGCGGCGCCGGGGGCATATCCTGCGCATCGCGGCCGCCCGGCGAACGCGGCAGCAGGCGGGCGGCGAGGACGAGCCGGATCGCATCCTTGGCCCCCTGATCCTCACGCGAAAGCACGCGCCCTTCGATCGTCACCACCATCGGCCGGGCGATGGGCGGCGCGCCGACGAAGGTCGACTTGGCCCATACCAGCCCCAGACCGCCGACGAGCATCACCAGCAGGCCGACAATTGCTGCCCGCAAGTGCGAAAGATCGCCCTGCGCATCGAGCAGCGACGCGCCCGCCCCCGCCGCAGCGCACAGGGCCAGAAACGCCAGCCACTGCTGCGGACCCGGCAGGACAAGCCATGTAGCGATTCCAACGCCAAAGCCCACGACCAGCCACGATCCGCGTTCGAGCGGACGGCTGGCGAGGAATTCGTCCATGGTGCGCTGCACACTGGACAAGCGGCGCAGATTGCCCCAAGGCCGCGGCGAAGATGTCGCGAGCCAGTCTTGCGGATCTGCCGCGGACGAGTCTTCGGCTCGCGTCGCCATGTTGACACTGGAAGGATCGCGTTCCGCAAATGGCAAGCGCCACTGATACCGTTTCTGCAGGATCGGCTCTTGCCGGCGGTGGTGACCGCACCGGCGTCGTTACCCGTTTCGCCCCTTCCCCGACCGGCTACCTCCATATCGGCGGGGCGCGCACCGCGCTGTTCAACTGGCTGTTCGCGCGCCACCACGGCGGCAAGTACCTGCTGCGGATCGAGGATACCGACCGCGCCCGTTCCACCGATGCGGCGATCGAGGCGATCTTCGACGGGCTGGAATGGCTGGGCCTTGGCGGCGACGAGCCGGCGGTGTTCCAGTTCGCCCGGTCGGAGCGTCACGCGGAAGTGGCCCACAAGCTCCTGGAAGCGGGCCACGCCTATCGCTGCTACCTGACGCAGGAAGAACTGGCCGCCATGCGCGAGAAGGCGCAGGCCGAAAAGCGCCCGTTCCGCATCGCCAGCCCGTGGCGCGACGCCGAACCGGCGAGCTGGCCGGCGGACAAGCCCTATGTCGTGCGCATCAAGGCGCCGCGCGAGGGCGAGACGGTGATCGAGGATCTGGTCCAGGGCACGATCACGGTCCAGAACGTCGAGATCGACGACTACGTGATCCTGCGCAGCGATGGCACACCGACTTACATGCTGGCGGTGGTAGTCGACGATCACGACATGGGGGTGACCCACGTGATCCGCGGCGACGACCACATCAACAATGCCTTCCGCCAGATCGTGCTGATCCGCGCGATGGACGCGATCGAAGGCAGCTGGCCGGACCCGGCCTATGCCCACATCCCGCTGATCCATGGCGCGGATGGCGCCAAGCTGTCAAAGCGCCACGGCGCGCTGGGCGTGGATGCCTATCGCGACGAGATGGGCCTGCTGCCCGAAGCGGTGCTGAACTATCTGATGCGCCTTGGCTGGGGCCACGGCGACGAGGAGATCATCAGCACGACGCAGGCGATCGAATGGTTCGACATCGGCAACGTGAACAAGGGCGCATCGCGCTTCGACTTCAAGAAGCTGCTGAACCTGAACGGCCACTACATCCGCGAAGCCGACGACGCGCGGCTGGCGGCGCTGGTGGCCGAGCGACTGCCGGCGCTTTCGCCCACGTTCGATGCGAGTCCCGATCTGGGGGGGCGCGACCTGGACCTGTTGACCAGGGCGATGCCGGTGCTGAAGGTTCGCGCCGCCGATCTCAACGAACTGGCGCGCGGCAGCGTTTTCCTGTTCGCGCAGCGCCCGCTGTCCATCGATGAAAAGGCGAGCGGCCTGCTGACCGACGATGCCCGCGCATTGCTGGGCAAGATCGCCGACCGGATCGCCGGCGAGGCCGAGTGGACCAACGAGGCGCTGGAGGCATCGCTCAAGGCGATGGCCGAGGACCTCGGACTTGGGCTAGGCAAGCTCGCTCAGCCCTTGCGCGCAAGCTTGACCGGGACGACTACCTCACCCGGAATTTTCGACGTACTGACGCTGCTTGGACGGGACGAGTCGCTGGCTCGCATCCGTGACCAGGCCGCGTGACCCAACGGATGCGACTGAACAACCGCACGGACAAACAGACAATTAGGAGGGCATAGCGTGAGCGAGAACCAGGCTACTTTGACCGCCGACGGCAAGACCATCGACATGCCGGTGAAGAGCGGCACGATCGGCCCGGACGTCATCGACATCCGCAAGCTCTATGGCGCGACGGGCATGTTTACCTATGACCCGGGCTTCACCTCGACCGCCAGCTGCGATTCCGCGCTGACCTACATCGACGGTGACGAAGGTGTGCTGCTGCACCGCGGCTACCCCATCGGCCAGCTGGCCGAGCACAGCTCGTTCATGGAAGTGAGCTATCTGCTGCTGAACGGAGAGCTTCCCAACCAGGGCGAGCTGGACGAATTCACCCGCACCATTTCGCGCCACACCATGGTGCACGAACAGCTTTCGAGCTTCTACAGCGGCTTTCGTCGCGATGCGCACCCGATGGCGGTGATGTGCGGCGTGGTCGGCGCGCTTTCGGCGTTCTATCACGACAGCACCGACATTTCCGATCCGGTGCACCGCAAGATCAGCTCGCACCGCCTGATCGCCAAGATCCCGACGATTGCGGCGATGGCCTACAAGTATTCGGTCGGCCAGCCCTTCCTCTATCCGGACAACAAGCTGTCCTACACGGGCAACTTCCTGCGCATGACCTTCGGCGTTCCCGCCGAGGAATACGAGGTGATCCCGGAAGTCGAAAAGGCGATGGACCGGATCTTCATCCTCCATGCCGACCACGAACAGAACGCCTCGACCTCGACCGTGCGGCTTGCCGGCTCGTCGGGCGCCAATCCGTTCGCGTGCATGGCCGCGGGCATCGCCTGCCTGTGGGGCCCGGCGCATGGCGGCGCGAACGAAGCCGCGCTCAACATGCTCAAGGAAATCGGCACGCCCGACAAGATCCCGCACTACATCGAGCGCGCCAAGGACAAGAACGATCCGTTCCGCCTGATGGGCTTCGGTCACCGCGTCTACAAGAACTACGACCCGCGCGCGACCGTGATGCAGAAGACCGTGCGCGAAGTGTTCGACGCGCTGAAGGTCAACGATCCGCTGTTCGAAACCGCGCTGCGCCTTGAAGAGATCGCGCTGAACGATCCCTACTTCATCGAGAAGAAGCTGTTCCCGAACGTCGACTTCTATTCGGGCATCATCCTGTCCGCGATCGGTTTCCCGACCACGATGTTCACCGTGCTGTTCGCCCTCGCCCGCACCGTGGGCTGGGTTGCACAGTGGAACGAAATGATCAGCGATCCCGGCCAGAAGATCGGTCGTCCGCGTCAGCTGTATACCGGCCCGACGGCGCGCGACTACGTGCCGATCTCGCAGCGCTGAGCAGCGCAGGGCAATGACGCCATGACGACGGGTTTCCGGACATGAAACTTCTGTTCCGGATCGTCGGCATGGCGGCCCTGATGATCGGCTTGCTCTGGATCGGCCAGGGCACGGGCCTCGTGACCTGGCCTGCATCCTTCATGGTGGCGCAAAAGCAGTGGGCGCTTTGGGGCCTGCTGCTTGCCGCGCTTGGCGTCGTGCTGTTGCTGCGCGTGGCGCGGCGGCGCTGATCGCCGCAGCAATCCTTATCGAGTGAGCGAACGCTCGTCGTTCTGGAACGCGGCCTCTTCGGCGAGGTCCGCGGGCAGCGTGAGGATGAAGCAGGCACCCTGCCCCGGCGTCGGCGCCACCTGAAGGTCACCGCCCATCGCCTTGGCCAGGCGGCGGGAGATGTAGAGGCCAAGGCCGCTGCCGCCATCGCCGCTGCGACCGAGCCGCTCGAACTTGTCGAATACGCGGATCGCCTGGGCTTCGGTCAGCCCTTCGCCCTGATCGGCAACCGAGATCCACGCCGTGCGCCCTTCGACGCCGACCCCGAGACGCACCTTCGAGCCGGCCGGCGTATACCGCAGCGCGTTCGTCAGCAGGTTGAGCAGCACCTGCAGGACGCGGCGGAACTCGCCGATGGCCGGCGCGCTTTCGTCGGCGGCCGGGCAATCCACCTCGATCCCCGATTCCTTGGCCCGGACCGAGAGGATGCCGACGGCGCGGCGCGCGCAATCGGCAAGGTCGATGCGATCGGGCGCTGGGCTGAAATCGGCGGATTCGACCGCTTCGAGATCGGCCAGATCCTCGATCAGCCCCATCAGGTGGCGGCCCGCCTCGGCAATGTCGGTGGCGTAGGAAGCGTATTCCTCGGCCAGGGGACCCGCGAGCCGCGTGCGGATCGTTTCGGCGTTGGCGATGATGCGGGTGATCGGCTGGCGCAACGCCGGGGCAAGGTCGCGGCCCAGCAGCGTGTTCCACGCCGGGTGCGTCGTCACCGTGTCGGGCAGTTCGTGCGGCAGGCGCTCGATCGATTCGGGAATGACCAGCAGTTCGAACCCGCCGCCGACCTGCGGCAGGATGCGCGCGTGCCAGCGGCGCATCGAACCGGGCGCGGTGAACTTGGCATCATCGAGCAGGCGCCAGTGGAGCGGCTGTTTTTGCCCGGCGCGATCGAGCCGGATGAAGTCGGTCCAGAACCGGCCGATGCCGTCCTGCAGGGCAAGCGAGAGGTCCTGCAGATCGCTGGCGCGCAAATGGGCGGCGAGGACGCGCTGTTCGGCATCGAGCAGGATTTCGCCCTCGGACAGCTGGCGCAGCAGGTCCTCGTCAGGGGTCAATTCCGCTACGGGCTGTACGTCGCCGGTAGGGCGCCACTGGCTCGCCTCGATATAGGTGAGATCGGCGGTCGGGCGGACCGAGACCCAGGCGGAAATCGAGCGGCCTTCATCCACCGCGACGATCATGCGCGACAGCGGCAAGCGCGCGCGGCGGGCCTTGCGCACCAGCGCGAGCAGCGCGGGGATGGCGATCAACCCGGGCATCCGTCCGCCGCAGCGCAGCTGCAGCCCGGCAAGCGGTTCGTCCGCTTCGACCAGCCAGTTCGCCGCATCGGATCGTGCCCGGATCGGGCCCGGCATGGTCATCCGTCGTTGGCCGCCTCAGCCAGGATCGCGGCAGCGCGATCGGGGTGGAGCCCGCCGAGCCCTTCGGGCAGGCCAATGTCGGGATGGAGCGCCATGAACTGCGCAGCGGTGACTTCGGCGCCGACGCCGCAGGCACCGAGCGCCAGGGCAAGCCGCGAGAGCTGGGTCTCGGTCGTGGCCATGATCGCCATCTCGCGCGAGAGGTGTGCGCCCGAGGCGAGCGCCGAGAGGAAGATCGCCACGCCCGCATTCTCGATCGACAGCGCGCGCGCGGCTTCCTCGGCGGGCAACGCGGCAATCACCTGGTCGATCAGGGCAAGGCGGGTGCGATCGGCATCGAGCCGCTGGCGCACGCGCTGGGCGGCAAGCGCGACAGCGCGCTGCGCATCGCCTTCGCCACCGGCCACGGCGCCAAGCGCGCGGATCGCGGCGGCAAAGAGCTGTTCGGGCAGCTCACCCGCCGACAGCTGCATGCGGCGCTGCGCCTGGCCGAAACGGGCTTGCGCGGCAAGCAGGCTCATCGCCGTGGCAGAAGCGGTGCCATCGGCAGAGGCGATGCAGGCCTGCAGCAGCGGCGGCAGCACCGGATCGAGCGCGAGCCGGGCGTGAAGCCGCTCGGTCAGCTGCCATTCGAGCGCGAGGCCGTGGAAATGCGTGAGCAGCGAAGGATCGGCCATGAGCCGCGTGGCGAGCTCGTCTGCCCCGGTCTGCGCCCACTCCTGCGGATCGCCCTGCCCTGCGGCTTCCGCCAGCGCCACAACCAGCTGGCGCGAGACATCCTGGAACATGCCGCGCACCCGCGCGACGATCTCGTCGCTGAAGATCGAGTTGTCGTCGCTGCGCAAAAGGTGCGCCAGGATCGGGCCGTGGCTGGCGATGACTCGATCTGCCGCGACGAGCTCGTCACGCAGCAAGGCCTCGATTGCCCGAGGTGCGCCGTCAGAGGGTGCGGGTAATGCCATGCGACGCTCTTAGGCGCTGCTGGTTAATGGCGGGTTAGGTGCTTGTCTATCGCCGGACGCTCCGGTGCGGACCTTCCGCAACCAGAGCAGGCTGGACAGGAGAAGCGCGACGATCAGGCCCGCCAGCACGACGTCGAAGGAAGCGAACATGGCCACCACCGCCAGGCCAAGGCCAAGCGCGAGCCGGTCGCCCAGCCAGTCGACCGCGCGCGAAGGCGGCGCTGCGAGCACCAGCAGCCGCAGCAGCAGGATCAGCACGACCGGAGCGAACCAGCGCAGCAGCGACATGGCCCCCGCATCCATCGGCAGTCCGCTGCGCCAGGCACAAAGCGCCACCAGCGTCGCATCGAGGGCGATCGCGATCGGCCCGTCGAGCGCCAGGCGCCCGGGCGATGCCAGCAGGGCATTGCGTTCGACTTGCACCAGCAACTGGCCGATCTTCGATACGCCGGCGGCCAGACCGGTGATGCACAGCGCCCCGGCGATCCAGCCGAACCGCCCCGCGCCGAGCGCCAGAAGCAGCAGGACCAGGGCCGCAAGCTGCAGCAGCGGCGGCCGGGTTCCGGCGTGGAGCAGCGAGGGCCCGGCATGGCGCAGGGCAATGCGCGCGAGCACGGTCGCCGGCGCATCGGATGAATCGCGCGCGGCATTGTGGGCGAGCCAGCGCCGCTCCACCACCTGGGCCTCCGCCTCTGTCCGGACGAGTTGCCAGCGCCCTTCGGCGAGCGACGCACCCGGCAGATCGCGCATCGGCTGGCGTGCCTGCACGGCGAGCCGGAGCAGGGCCGAAACCGGGTTCCATTCGGAAGGCAAATCGCCAAGGCCGGCAACGATGCGCCCTGGCAGGCGCATCATCCCGGCAAAGGCGTGGTTGATGTCGATCCGTTCGAATCCGGCGACGATGCCCGCCTCGACCGGAAGGGTGACGATGCCGGGCGCCTTTTCGACCAGTTCGAGCGCTTCGACCGGAAGCGCGAGCAGGCCGTCGGCAATGACTAGCAATTCGTCTTCGGGCGAGACCAGCGGAACGATCGCGCGGGTGTTGGCGACGACGTGAAACCGTGCGCCCTGCTGTTCGGCAACGTGTTGCAATTCAACGAGATCGCCGGTCAGGTTCTCGCTCAGTGCCACGATCCGCTTGCACCCGAACGCCAGCGCAAGCGCGAGCTGGTGGCGCAGGACCGTGCGGCCACCGACGAGCAGTCCCCCGCGCAGGGTCTGCGGTTCGCCGGGCACGGAATCGAGCGACGATAGTAAAGCGACGCGCAAGCGGTGGGTTCTCCTGGGGGCGGCGCATCGTAGGGCCGAGTAACGTGACTGCCAAGCGGCACGCATGATCATTGGCGTGCAAGCCCAAAGGCATCCACTTTCCCCCGACATTGCGACGAGATCGGGGCCATCCGGGTCAAGCCGGGTTTCGGGATCGGCGCGAGCCATGATATGACGTCGCCATGACTGGGGGATCGCGGATCATTCCGATTGACGGCGGCGGTGCGGATGCGCCGGGCGCAGGAGCCACGCGCATCGAGCCGGAGGCGCACGACGCCGTGCCGGCCACGCTCGACACCACGCTGGACGACGTTTTCGACGAAGCGGGCGAGGACGGCGAACCCGCCCTTCCCGCCCCCCGTGCGCCGTGGATTGCCGCCGTTGCCGTGGCCGGCTGGACCGCGTTCTTCGTGTGGGCGAATTTGCCCGCTTTCCAATCGGGCGTGACCCCGGCGCAAGGCGCGCAGCTGACGACGAGCTGGGCAACGCCGGTGGTACTGGCGCTGCTGGGCCTGTTGCTGGTGCTGCGCGGATCGCGGCGCGAAACCAGCCGCTTCAACGACGCGGCACGGCAGCTCTCGCTCGAATCGGAGCGGCTCGAAGCCCGCCTTTCTTCGGTGAACACCGAGCTTTCGCTGGCCCGCGAATTCATCGCCGCGCAGAGCCGCGATCTTGAGTCGCTGGGCCGAATCGCCGTGGACCGGCTTTCGGGCTCGGCTGATCGGTTGCAGGACCTGATCACCGGAAACGGCGCGCAAGTGGACCGAATCGGTGAAGTGTCGAGCTTTGCCCTTGCCAACATGGAAAAGCTGCGCGGGCAGCTGCCGGTCATAGCCAATTCGGCGAAGGACCTGACCAACAACATCGGCAACGCCGGCCGCGCCGCGCATGTCCAGATCGAGGATCTGGTCGGCGGATTCCAGCGGCTCAACGAATTCGGCGTCGCAAGCGAACGGCAGGTGGCGCAGATCCGCGAACGCGTCGACGCCGCGCTGGCCGGGTTCAGCGACGCCGCCGAGCGCATGGCCTCGCTCGCCGCCCAGCGCTTCGACGCGCTCGACCGCGACAGCGCCATCCGCCGCGCCGCGCTCGAGGCGAGCGAGGAATCCGCGCTCACCGCGATTGGCCGGCGCATCGCCGCGCTGGCAAATGAAACCGAACGGCTCGACGCCGAGATCGGGCGCCGCCGTGCACTGCTCGATGCCGAGTTTGCCGAACAGCGCGAGGCGGTGGAGCGCCGCCTTGCCGAGCTCGACCAGCAGATCGGCGAGCGGCGCGCGATGATTTCCGCGGCCAGTGCCGAAGCCACCGAGGCGCTGGCCGAAACGCTGGCGCGGCTCGACACTGCGGTCGACGCGCAGCGCGCCAAGCAGCGCGAAGAGGCGCGCCAGCTTTCGCTCCACTGCGATACTGTGGCCGAGCGCGTGGCGGGCTTTTCCGCCACCTTGCGCGCCTCTGGCGAACAGGGCGCGGCGACCGCGGCAACGGTCGACAAGGCGATGGAGATGCTCAACAACCGCCTTGCCAACATGCGCGAGGCGCTTTCGGGCACCGACCTGCAGATCGGCGAACTGACCGAATCCGCCGTGCGTCTGCTCGAACTGATCCGCGCCGGTGGCGATCATACCCGCACCCAGATCCCCGAAGCGCTGCGCAGCACCGAAGCCGGGCTCAACAAGATCGAGGACCGCGTCGTGGCGCTGCGCGACACGCTGCGCGAAGCGGGCGACACGGGCCGCGTGCTGTCCGAAACCATTGTCGGCACGCGTGGCAACGTCGCATCGATCACCAGCGAGATCGCCGATCTGCAGCAGGCCTTTGCCAGCCGTGCGAGCGAGCAGGAGGCGCGCCTTGCCGCGCTGCGCACGACGATGGCCAGCGCCAAGGCCGACAGCGAAGCACTTTCGGGCGAGATCGAGGAACGCCTTTCGACCGCGATCGCGCAGTTGAGCGATGCCGCGATTCACACCGGTGAAGCATTGCGCGATGGCGCCGGTGCCGAAGTTTCTGCCCTGGCCGCAAGGCTCGGCCAGGAAAGCCAGGCGGCGATCGTGAAGGTCTTGCAGGGTCGCGGGGCGGAGCTTGTGGCCCGGCTCGAGGAAGCGATCGACACGGCCGCTTCGGCCAGCCGCGACACCGCGCTGCAGATGACCGAGCAACTGGCCAAGGTCGGCGAACTGGCCACAGCAATGGAAGACCGCGTGGCACGGGCGCGCGAGCGGGCCGAGGAACAGGTCGACAACGACTTCGCCCGCCGGGCCGCGCTGATCACCGAATCGCTCAATTCGACCGCGATCGACATCACCAAGGCGCTGTCGGCCGATGTGTCCGAAACCGCGTGGGCATCCTACCTGCGGGGCGACCGGGGCATCTTCACCCGGCGGGCCGTCTCGCTGCTCGAAGCAGCCGAGGCGCGCACGGTGCAGCAGCACTACGAAGGCGATCCCGAATTCCGCGAGCACGTGAACCGCTTCATCCACGACTTCGAGGCGATGCTGCGCCAGCTGCTTTCGACGCGCGACGGCAACGCGCTGGGCGTGACGCTGCTTTCGTCCGACATGGGCAAGCTCTACGTCGCGCTGGCGCAGGGGATCGAGCGGCTGCGGGCCTAAGGTCGCGGGCTTACAGGCGCTTCCACATCAGCGCTTCGTCGGCGTAGCCGTCTTCGCGGCAGACCGAATCCGGCTCGATCGCATAGAGCTCGAAGCCATGGCGTTCGTAGAGCCGACGCGCGCGCAGGTTGTCGGCCATCAGCGTCAGTTGCAGCTGGCGTAAGTCCATGTCGCGGGCGGCCTGCTCCAGGGCATCGAGGATGCGCGCCGCAGCGCCCGTGCCCCGCGCGGCAGGCACGGCGTACATGCCCCAGATCAGCCCCTTGTGATCGAGCTTCACGCCGGGGAAGCGGGTCAGGCCTCCAACGGCTAGCCAATCGCCATCGGCTTCGAGCGCGACGACATGATCGCGCGCCAGGCGATCGCGCCAGGCCTGTAGCCCGAGCGCGGCATCATCGACGCTTGCCCCGCGAAAGTTCTGCGCATCGCCATCGAGAGCGAGGCGGCGCATGGCGAGAAAGCGTTCGGCGTCGTCAGCGGTGAGGCGAATGATCTCCATGCCCTGGACCTTAGCGGCGCAAGCCGGGTCCGTCGCGCTCAATGGAAATCGCGTGATTTGGGGATGATCCGCACGTTGCGCGGATGGGTCCGGTGATAGCCGCATTCGCGATTGCCCGGAGGCGCGACGAAAGGCTCCTCGGGCGGCATGGCCATGGAAGGAGCCGCGCGCACATGACTGGGCAACGGGTTGTTGACATGGTCGGCACGGGCCAGCGGCGGGGCCAACGTGGCTTCGGACAGGGCATTGAGCGAGGCGCTGGCATCGGTCAGGTGGGCGGCGATCACGTGGATCACCTCGTCATCGTATTCGACGCGGCCGCGCACTTCCATCAGCCGCGCGCCCATCACCACCTTGCGCTGCTTTTCCTTGAGATCGGGCCAGACGACGATGTTGACCACGCCGGTTTCGTCCTCGAGCGTGATGAAGCACACTCCCTTGGCAGAGCCGGGCTGCTGGCGGATCAGCACCACGCCCGCGACATGGACCATGGCGCGGAACTTGCGCTGGCGCAGATCGCAAGCGCGCACGAAACCGCGATCGGCAAGGCTGGCGCGCAGGAAGGCCATCGGATGCGCCTTCAGCGACAAGCGCTGGGTCTGGTAATCGGCGACGACTTCCTCGGACAGCGGCATCGTCGGCAGGCGGGTGATGCTGCGCTCCACGCCCTGGTCGCGCGCGGCCGCAGCGGCGAACAGCGGCAGGTCTGGCGCCGCGATCAGGCTGCGCGCATCCCACAGGGCCTGGCGCCGCGACAGGCCGAGCGAGCCCAGCGCGTCGGCGGCGGCAAGGCGCTCGATGATCGCCGGCGACAGCCCCGCCCGTTCCTTGAGCGCGGCGGCATCGGCGAAGGCCCCGCCTTCAGCCCGCGCGGACACCAGCGCAGCGGCAGCGTGTTCGGCAAGACCATCGATCTGACGCAGGCCGAGCCGCAGGGCGACGACGCCGGGGCGCTTTTCCTCCAGCGTGCAGTCCCAGTCGGAATGATTGACGTCGATCGGACGCACCTCGACACCGTGCTGGGCGGCATCGCGGACGATCTGCGCCGGGGCGTAAAAGCCCATCGGCTGCGAATTGAGCAGCGCGCAGGCGAAGGCGGCGGGGTAATGGCACTTGAGCCATGACGATACGTAGACGAGGTGCGCGAAGCTTGCCGCGTGGCTTTCGGGAAAGCCGTATTCGCCAAAGCCCTTGATCTGGTCGAAGCAGCGCGCGGCGAAGTCGGGATCGTAGCCGCGTTCGATCATCCGGCCGACCATCATGTCCTGCAGTTCGTCGACCATGCCGCGACTGCGGAAGGTGGCCATCGCCTTGCGCAGGCGATTGGCTTCTAGGCTGTTGAACTTCGCCGCATCGAGCGCAATCTTCATCGCCTGCTCCTGGAAGATCGGCACGCCGTATGTCCGCCCGAGGATCGAGGTCAGTTCATCGGGTGGGCCATGGCTGGGATGGGGTGCGGGGATCGTCACCGCCTCGTCCCCGCGCCGCCGCTTGAGATAGGGGTGAACCATGTCGCCCTGGATCGGCCCGGGCCGGACGATCGCCACCTGCACGACAAGGTCGTAGAATTCGCGGGGGCGCAGGCGGGGCAGCATGTTCATCTGCGCGCGGCTCTCAACCTGGAAGACGCCCAGCGAATCCCCCTTGCACAGCATGTCGTAGACCGCCGGATCCTCGCGCGGGACGCTGGCGAGCGTCAGGTCCTGCCCGTGGTGCGCGCGCAGCAGGTCGAGGCACTTGGCAATGCAGGTGAGCATGCCGAGCGCCAGCACATCCACCTTGAGGATGCCCAATGCGTCGATGTCGTCCTTGTCCCATTCGATGAAGCTGCGTTCGGGCATGGCCCCGTTGCCGATCGGGACGGTTTCGGTAAGTGGCCCGTGGGTGAGGATGAAGCCGCCGACGTGCTGGGAAAGATGTCTCGGCATTCCGATCATCTGCTGCGTCAACTTCAGAACACGCTTCAAGTGTGGATCGGTCAGGTCGAGCCCGGTTTCGGCAACGTGCCTTTCGGCAATCTCGGTACCCCACCCGCCCCAGACGGTGCGCGCCAGGGCGGCGGTGACGTCTTCGGTCAGGCCCATCGCCTTGCCCACCTCGCGCACGGCCATGCGCGGGCGATAGTGGATCACCGTGGCGCAGAGCCCGGCGCGCTGGCGGCCGTAGCGGCGGTAGATGTACTGGATCACCTCCTCGCGCCGTTCGTGTTCGAAATCGACGTCGATGTCGGGCGGCTCCTTGCGCTCCTCGGAGATGAAGCGATCGAACAGCAGCGCGTGTTTGGCGGGATCGACCGCGGTGATCTCGAGGCAGTAGCACACCGCCGAGTTCGCCGCAGAACCACGCCCCTGGCACAGGATTGGTGGATCGCAGCTGCGGGCGAAATCGACGATATCCTTGATCGTGAGGAAGTAGGTCGCGAGATTGAGCCTGCCGATCAGCGCGAGTTCGCGGCGCAGGGTTTCGGCGACGCTGTCGGGCACGCCGGTGGGATAGCGGACTGCGGCGCCAGCCCATGTCCGTTCTTCAAGCCATGTCTGAGGATCATGGCCTGAAGGACAGATTTCCTCGGGATATTCATAACGCAGCTCGCGCAAACTGAAGTGGCAGGCATCGGCCAGATCGCGCGCAGCGGCGATCGCATGGGGCCATCTGGCAAAGAGGCGAACCATCTCCTCGGGCGACTTGAGGTGCCGTTCGCCATTGGCTTTGAGCAGGTAGCCCGCGCGATCGACCGTGGTCTTGTGGCGGATCGCGGTCATCACGTCCTGCAGCGGCCGGCATTCGGGCGCATGGTAGAGCACGTCGTTGGTGGCGAGCAGCGCAAGGCCGTGCGCCCGAGCCAGCGCATCGAGCCGCTCGATCCGGGCCATGTCGTCGCCGCCATGGAAGTGACAGGCGGCAATGTGGCGCAATGTGGACAAGCTGTGGACAAGTCGGGGGACAAGATCGGCAAAGGTGGTGGACACCTGCTCTGCCAGCGGCACGCCATCGTGCAGGGCAACGACGTTGCCGGTCCCGCCATGCACGGAAAAGCGGCGGTCCAGATTGCGCGGCGGGACGAGCACGAGGTGGATGCCTTCGGCATGCGCGGCGAGCAGGGCGAGATCGATCTCGCATACGCCCTTGGCCTGCCATTCCCCATCGAGCGTTGCCATGCGCCCGGTCGAGATCAGGCGGCACAGGCGCCCGTAGGCGGCGCGGTCGGAGGGGTACGCCAGGAAGACGAGCCCCTCTGTCGTTTCGATCCGGCAACCGATCACCGGGCGCAGGCGCGCCGCCTCCGCCTCGGTATGGATGCGCACGACGCCGGCCATCGAATTGACGTCGGCCACGCCCAGTGCGTCGTAGCCCAGGGCGCGCGCCTGCATGACGAGATCGACCGGATCGGATGCTCCCCGCAGGAACGAAAAGCAGGTGACAAGGCCCAGTTCGACGAAAGGCGCGCGGGGCGGTGGGGCCTGGTTCTCTTCGGGATCGATCCGCCGCCGCTCGGGGGTCAGCGCACCTTCGGGCATCGCCTTGGACACACTGACGTCATGACGTCAGTTCCTTCAAACGCGCCGCAACCGCGCGCAAATCCTCGGCAAAGCGCTGCTCCTCACCGGCCCGGGCATCGTCCTGAAGCCGCAGCAGGTAGCTGGGGTGCGTGGTGAGCCACAGTTCAGTTCCGTCCTCGAGAACATGGGGGCGGCTGCGCTCCTTCTGCACGCTGACCGTGCGGCCCAGCAGCGAGCGCGCCGCACTGGCCCCGAGCGCAAGGATCAGGCGCGGGCGAACCAGCAGGCGCTCGCTTTCGACCCACCAGCGGCAGATGTCGATCTCCTTGGCGGTGGGCGACTGGTGCAGCCGCCGCTTGCCCCTTGGCACGAACTTGAAATGCTTGACCGCATTGGTGAGCCAGGCGTCGCCCAGATCGATCCCGGCCTGTTCGAGATGGGATCGCAGAACCTGCCCCGCCGGGCCCACGAAAGGCCGGCCCTGCTGTTCCTCGACATCGCCCGGCTGTTCGCCGACGATCATCAGCGGCGCGTGCGAAGGCCCCTCGCCTGCCACCGCATCCGTGCCGTTGCAGCCGATCGGGCATCGGCGACAGGCTTCGATGTCCTTCGCAATCTGCTTGAGGTTCACGGGGCGTTCCTGATCCTGGAACACCGGCTTGCCGCTTTCCACCATCGTCGCCTCGCGCGCCTGGGCCGTGGCGACAAGCTCAGGAATGAGCGCCGCTTCGGGCATGTTCTTCCAGTACTTGCGGGGCATCTCCTTGAGCATGGCCCCGATCTTCAAACGCGCGGGATTGAAGATCGACGCATAATAGCGCCGCCACAGGTCCTCGGTGGGATCGCCGGAGGGGGCATCGGTGCGTTCGGCCGGCGGCCCTTCCTGCAACGTCTCCCCATCCCAGTTAAGCGTGCCCTGCGGGGTGAGGATCGACCAGCGCATGGTGGTGAAGCGCCGGACGAAAAACCCGGCATTGGCGCGCAGGATATGATGTTCGGGTTCGAACCAGGCGACATAGCGTTCCGCGCCATCTTCTTCCTCGACAACGCGGAAACGCAGGAAGGCGCGCATCTTGTGGATATCGCGCCGCACCTGCCGGGCCAGCCTGTCAGCCTGACCCACATCGGCATCGGCGGCATCCTCCATCAGCCGGGGGCGCGACTGCAAACGCCAGAGCAGCCGGTAAAGCAGATCAAATCTTTTAGAATCCGAATGCAGGATGACGCTTTGGGCAATCTGCAGGAACTGCCGAGACACGCGTGGTTGCGGCGCTTCCGCAGGGGGCACGGGCAAGCGACGGTCCCCTTGCGCGAACAGGTCGCCACCCGCACTGCCCCCCGCTCCGTGGGGCGCTTCCCATACCACGCGGTCTGGCGGAACGTCGCACTGGACCAGACGCCGCGCCTGATCGCGCCAGCCATCAAAATCGTCGGGCGCTGCCAGCGTGACAAGCCAGGCGTGGGGCAGCCGCATGTCGCGAAACGGCTTCATGCCGCGAACAATTCGAGCTGCTCCGCCTTCTTCGGCGCGACGAGCGTGCGCAAGTCGGCCTTGTCGGTCAGGAGGACCGGGCGCCAGTCTTCAGCGACAAGGAACGGCCGCACCTTCGCAAGCGAGACCGTAAGCCGGGCAATGTCATCAAGCCGCAAGCGGCGCTGGCGGCGAGCGGCGAGGATCGCATTGACCGCCCGCACGCCAAGGCCTGGCACGCGCAGCAGCGCTTCGCGCGGGGCGCGATTGACATCGACAGGAAAGCGATCCCGAAACTTCAGAGCCCAGGCGAGCTTGGGATCGATATCGAGCGGAAGCATGCCGCCGGCATCGGTCGCCTGCTGCACTTCACCCGGGGCATAGCCGTAAAAGCGCATCAGCCAGTCGGACTGGTAAAGCCGGTGTTCGCGGATCAGCGGCGGGCGCTTGAGCGGCAAGACGGCGCTGGCGTCAGGGATCGGGCTGAACGCGGAATAGTAGACGCGGCGCAAGCTGAAACGATCGTAGAGCGTGCTGGCGCGGCCGACGATATCGGCATCGCTGGCCGCATCGGCGCCGACGATCATCTGGGTGGACTGCCCGGCAGGCGCGAACTTCGGAGCCGATCTGAACTTGCGGCGCGCATCCCGGGCTTCGACGATCGCGTCCTTGACCGTGCCCATCGCTCCTTCGATCTGACCGGCCGACTTGTCCGGCGCGAGGCGGGTGAGCCCGGCGACCGTCGGCAGTTCGACGTTGATCGACACGCGATCGGCATAGAGCCCCGCCCGGGCGACCAGTTCGGGATCGGCTTCGGGGATCGTCTTGAGGTGGATATATCCTCGAAAATCGTGTCCTTCCCGAAGGATGCGCGCGACTTCTATCAACTGCTCCATGGTGTGGCTGGAGCTCTTGACGATGCCCGAGGAGAGAAACAGCCCTTCGATGTAGTTGCGGCGATAGAACGCCAGCGTCAGGTCCACGACCTCTTGCGGGGTAAAGCGCGCGCGCCGCGTGTTCGAGCTCTTGCGATTGATGCAGTAGTGGCAATCGAACACGCAGTGGTTGGTCAGCAGGATCTTGAGCAACGAGATGCAGCGGCCATCGGGCGCATAGGCGTGGCAGATGCCCATGCCCTCGGTCGAGCCGATGCCCTTCCCGCCCTTGCTGTTGCGCTTGGCCGTGCCCGACGATGCACAGGAGGCATCGTACTTGGCGGCATCAGCCAGGATTTCGAGTCGTTCCATGACGGTTTGCTGGGCCATTCGTTCTCTATACGTTCCATTGTTGGATATGGCCAGAGGCAAGCCTCGTGCGCTGAGACAGCCCGTCGGGGAAATGCGAGTGCCTTGGCGCGAGGAACCGGGCAGAGCCCTGCGCGGTTGATCGGCGAGTGGACGGGACCCTTGGAGATTCAATGTCATGCCGATGATAGAAACGCGCGACGGGACTAGCCTCTACGTCAAGTCCTGGGGTGAGGGCGCGCCCGTCATCCTGATCCACGGCTGGCCTCTGTCGGGCGATTCCTGGGATCCGATCAGCCACACCCTGGCCGAGGCCGGATATCGCGCGATCGCCTATGATCGGCGCGGGTTCGGACGTTCCGACCAGCCATCGGGCGGTTATGACTATGACACGTTCGCTGACGATCTGGCTGACGTCATGGCCGCGACCGGGGCAAGCGACAACGTGACGCTGGTGGGCTTCTCGATGGGCGGCGGCGAGATCGCCCGCTACATGTCGCGCCACGGCGGACGCGGGGTTGCGCGGGTGGCGCTGGTGTCCTCGGTCGTGCCCTACATGCTCAAGACCCAAGACAATCCCGAAGGCGTGCCGCAATCGACCTTCGACCAGATGACCGATGGCATGCTGGAGGACCGGGCCAAGTTCATGGCCTCGTTCTTCAAGGATTTCTATGGCGTGGGCTGGATCAGCCAGCCGGTGAGCGACGAGGTTCTGCAGCTTTCGTGGGCGACCGCGATGATGGCAGGACTGCGCCCCACGCTCGCCGCGGCGAAGGCCTTTGCCACCACGGATTTCCGCCCTGACCTGCCATCCTTCACCGTTCCGACGCTGGTCATTCACGGCACTTCGGACAAGACCGTGCCGATCGAGGCAACGGGACGCGCGGTGGCGCGGGCGGTGCCCCACGCGACGCTGATCGAATACGATGGCGAACCGCACGGCGTTTTTGCGACGCAGGTCGAACGGCTCAAGGCCAATCTGCTCGACTTCCTTGCCGGACGCGATCCGGATGATCGCCAGGAAGTGCTGGATGCCATGACCGCAAGCGCGATGGTAACGCCGCCTGTGTGAGGGGCCGTCTGAGATCGATCAGGCCGAAAGACCCTGGATGAACCATTCGGGCAAGCCGCCACGGCCATCCCCTGCGATGCCGTGGCGGTAGATCCAGAAGCGCCGGCCCTCTTCATCCTCGATGCGGTAGTAGTCGCGCAGGCGCACGCTGGAGCGTTCGCGCCACCATTCGGGTGCGATGCGTTCAGGCCCTTCGGCACGCGCAATCACGTGCCGCCGTCCCCGCCAGCCGAACACGCGCGGCAAGCCATCGGGCGCGGCATAGATCACCGCAATCGATTCAGGACGATCCAGTATTTTCAAGGGCCTGTGATGAAATTCGAATTCTTCCTGTGAAGTCTTGACGGGCGCCAAGGGCGGCTGCCAGCGTTGTGCGCGTTCGGGCAGATGGCTTGCCTGGGGCACCGGGCGCCGCACCGCCTGCGATCCCAGGCGCACCGTCAACCGATCGATGCATGTGGCAAGGCTCGTGCCGTGCCGCTCTGCCGCCGCTTCGAGATCGCTTTGCGCCAGCGCCAGTGGCTCGGTCCACGAAGCGCGCAGCCGCACCATCTCGATGCCGAAGCCTGCATCCACATCGTCGAGCCGCGCGGCGAACAGGCGGACGAGATGGGCCGGATCGCGCGATGCGGCAGACATCTCGAGCTGACGGAAAATGACATCGCCATCGACCTTCCACAGCCCGAGTTCGAGCCGGCGCGCGCCCTGCCCCTGCCCTTCCAGCACGCGCGCCATGTCATCGGCGAGATCGGCGGCGACCCGATCGAGCAGGGCGCGATGGCGGATCGGCTCCATCAGCCGACGCTGAACCATCGGCGCTTCCACGCCGATCACCGGCAGGGCCGGTTCAGGCAGGCGGCCGAGCAACTGGTCGAGCCGGACGAGCGGATTGGCGGCGGGCGCGCGGCGATTGCGGAAGCGGCGAGCAAGGTTCTCGCGCTCGACCATGGCAAGATCCTCGATCCGCTTGAGTCCCAGCCGGCGCAGCAGCAGCTGGACATCATCATCCAGGCGCAGCGCCGCGACCGGCAGCGGGCCGAGGCGGCGGGCAATATCCTCTTCGCCCGAGAGGATCGCACCTTGCGGGCCGAAATGGGCCAGCGCCCAGGCGGCACCCGCCGTGGGAGCGAGTGCAATGCGCGCGGCAAGGCCCCGCCCCTGCATAAGGCGCACGGCATCGGCGACCAGCGCCTGCTCGCCGCCGAACAGGTGTGCCGCGCCGGTGATGTCGACGATCAGGCCATCGGGCGGATCGAGCGCGCTCCACGGCCCCCAGCGCTGCGCCCACAGCGCCAGGCGTTCGAGAAAGGCGAGATCGCCGCCTGGATCCGCGGGATGCACCACGAGTCCCGGGCACAGCGCCCGGGCATCGGCCAGCATCATGCCGGCAGCGGCGCCCTGGTCATGAGCGGCAGCGTTGACCGCAGCGATGCGGGGGCCATGCGCGCTTTCGCCAACGAGCACGACCGGGGCGGCATCGGCGCCCTCCCCCCGTCTGCAGCCTTCAGCCTGCCGCCAGCGATCGATCGCCAGATGCGCGCACCAGATCGCCAGCACCCGACGTGGCGGGAATGGTGGCGGGGCTGAAAGCGAGTTCGGAGCCTTCATCGCGCAAGGTCCATTGTCCGGGTTGGAAAGTGTGGGCGCGGAACAGTTCGGCGCGCCAGCTTGCGGCGCCGGGTGCGTGGCCGTTCCAGCGCGGCGCAAGGGAAGGCGCGGCCACGACCTTCCAGCGCATCCGCGCCGAGCCGAGGTCGCACGCCGCATCGAGCCGCACCAGCCACAAGGGGACGCCATGCCTTTCCGCCGCCAGACTGAGCCGGCGCGAAGCGGTGAAATCAAGCGCCCTGGGGTTGCCCGCAATCTCGCCAATGACGAAGGCAAGATCGCGACAACGCAATCCTTCCTCGAGCGCGAACAGCGCATCTTCGGCCTTGTCGGCGGCCACGTGGATCAGGCGATGGCGCAAGTCGGGCGGAAGACCGGGGCGATAGGGCCGGCCCGAGAGACGGCGCGCGGCCTTGTCCTGCACCCACAGCCAGGCGCGTTCGTCGGGCGTGTCAGCCACAGGATCACCGGGGGCACAGCGCCAGCCTTCGTTGCGCAGCGCCTCACGCGCGAGCGAGAGGGCAAAGCCTGCGCCGCTCCCTTCCCCGCCAGAAGCGAAGATTTCAGCATGGTGGCAACCGGTGGCGATACCGGGTCGCCAGCGCGCGGTGCGTTCAGAGGCAGAAAGCCCGCGGACAAGCGCTGGCGGCAGGCCGGGCGGGATGGAGGGATTGAGGGACTGCATGCGATTCGACTCCGATGTTCTTATTATGTTCCAACATCGGAACGATGCAATCCGGATGTCCACAGGACTTCCCCTTGAGGAGAAAGCGGAACCAAGTGCGTCTGGCTCCCGTTGCAGGCCTAAGCAAAACAACAGGATGGACTGCCATGAAATACGACCAGGGCGACCCGCAGGAGCTCAAGGAAAAGTTCTGGAAGGCGCTGGCCGCCTCCCCTTACGTGATGCTCCAGCTCGATCAGGATCCCGATTCGGCCGCGCCGATGACCGCACAGCTCGACAAGGATGCCAACAGCGCGATCTGGTTCTTCACTTCGCGCGATAACCGCTTTGCGGCGATGGGCGCGGCCACCGCCACGTTCGCTTCCAAGGGCCATGACGTATTCGCGCGCTTTGCCGGCAATCTGGTCGAGGAAACCAGCCGCGAGCGTCTGGACGAACAGTGGTCGAACTTCGTCGAGGCCTGGTTCCCGGGCGGGAAAGACGATCCCAACCTGCTGATGCTGCGAATGGATCTGGGCGATGCCTCGATCTGGGGCGGTGACCTTGGCGTTCTCGCCACCGTCAAGATGGCGCTCGGCATGAACGTGACCGACGACATCAAGGGCGGCTTTGCCGAGACGACGCTCTAAGCAAACGTCCCCCAAAAGAAGAAGGGCGCCTCCCACGCGGGAGACGCCCTTTTTTCTGGCCTGGACCGATCGATCAGCTGATCGGCGGTACCGACTGGGGCGGCACATCGTCATCCTCTTCATGGACTTCGACGAGCCCGCGCCCGACGTGGCTGCGACTACGGCTGTAAGCGTAGTAGACCACCAACCCGATCGCCGCCCAGATCACGAAGAGCATCTGGCTCTTCGGATCGAGCTTGTAGAACAGATAGAGGCACCCGAAGAACGCCAGCGGCGCAGTGAGGTAGATCGCAGGCGTACGGAACGGGCGATGACGGCCGGGTTCCCGCCGACGGATTACCAGAACCGCGATCGAGACCGCCGCAAACGCGAACAACGTCCCCGAGTTCGAGATGTTGGCAAGCAGACCCACCGGGAAGAATGCCGCAAACAGCGCAACGAAGATCCCGGTGAGGATCGTGATCACATGCGGCGTCTTGTAACGCGGGTGAATCTTCGAGAACGATGCAGGCAGCAATCCGTCACGGCTCATCACGAAGAAGATGCGGGTCTGGCCAAACATCATCATGAGAATGACCGAGGGCAAGGCCAGTCCTGCGGCAAGTCCGATCAGGTTGCCGATCTGCGGCCACCCGATCTCACGCAGGGTCCAAGCCAAAGCTTCCTTCGAGCAGACGACGGCCTGATCACCGATCGATGCACATTGTGCAGCGAGTTCTCGGCTGCCGGGCTCCATACCGATGCCTTGGCCATCAAGGATCGGTTGCGCGCCGACCGAACCGATTACGCCAGCGGCCACCAGAAGGTAGAAAACGGTGCAGATGGCAAGGCTGCCGATCAGACCGATAGGCATGTTGCGTTGCGGGTTCTTGGTTTCCTCGGCCGCGGTCGAGACCGCGTCGAAACCGACATAAGCGAAGAAAATCGAGGCTGCGGCCGCACCGATGCCGCTGAAGCCAAGCGGCGAGAACGGCTCGAAATTCTGCATCTTCATTACCGGCAGTGCGAGAATGATGAACAGCGTGAGCGCCGAGACCTTGATCGCGACCAGCACCGCGTTGACCGAAGCGCTTTCCTTTGTGCCGATGACCAGCAGCCAAGTCACAAGGGCTGCGATCAGCATGGCCGGAAGGTTGATGAGGCCCCCGTCATAAGGCCCTCGCACCAAGAGGTCGGGGATATCGATGTGAAAGGCGTTCTCGATCAGGCCGACCACGTAGCCGGACCAGCCGACGCTGACCGCCCCCGCCGCGACGGCATATTCGAGGATCAGCGCCCAACCCACCATCCAGGCGATCAATTCGCCCATGACAGCGTAGCTGTAAGTATAGGCCGAGCCCGAAACCGGGACCATCGAAGCCATTTCGGCGTAGCAAAGCGCAGCGACTGCGCAGACGAAACCGGCGATGACGAAGCTGATCATCATGCCGGGACCTGCCTTCTGCGCCGCCTCAGCGGTGAGAACGAAGATACCGGTGCCGATCACCGCGCCGACGCCGAGCATCGTCAACTGGAAAGGGCCGAGCGAGCGATGAAGCGACTTCTTCTCGGCGGTGGCTAGAATGGCGTCGAGTGGTTTGACGCGACCGAACATGCATTTCTCCCGAACGCGGGGCGGCGCAACGCACCACCCCCTTGCGGTCGTTGCACCGGTAACCAGGTTATGCAAACGGACGCTAGCGGGAAGCGCCTGTGCCGCAAAGCGCTTTTTCCCCAGCCTTGCGCGGCTGCTTGCGGCATTTGGTGCAGCGGGTAGAAGCGCAAGGCCCGACGGGAGAGAACCTTTCAATATGTCCACTACCTTCCAGCTCGATACGGCAACCAGCCGCGCCAACCCAACTCCGGCGCCGATGAAGCGCCTGACCGTGCCGGCGATCCGCCAGCGCAAGAAGGACGGGGTCACTGCCGAACCGGTGGTGATGCTGACGGCCTACACTGCGCGGCAGGCCCAGTTGCTCGACGCGCATTGCGACTTGCTGCTGGTCGGTGATTCCCTTGGCCAGGTCATCTATGGCCTGCCTTCCAGTGTACCTGTCACCCTGGACATGATGATCGCGCACGGCGCGGCCGTGGTGCGCGGATCGTATCACGCGGCGGTGGTGGTCGACATGCCGTTCGGGACTTACGAACAGAGCCCCGAGCAGGCTTTTGCCAGTGCCAGCCGGGTCCTCAAGGAAACCGGCTGCGCCGCAATCAAGCTGGAGGGCGGTGAAGCCATGGCGCCCACGGTTGCCTTCCTGACACAGCGCGGCATCCCGGTGATGGGCCATGTCGGCCTGACTCCACAGGCGGTGAACGTGCTTGGCGGCTACAACGCGCGCGGCCGCAGCGAGGCAGAGGCGGCCAAGATCGTGGGCGATGCCAAGGCGCTCGACAAGGCCGGCGCCTTTGCCGTGGTGATCGAAGGCGTGGTCGAACCGATCGCCATCGCCATCACCCAGGCAGTGGCATGCCCCACGATCGGCATCGGCGCTTCTGCCCAGTGCGACGGCCAGGTGCTGGTGACCGAGGACATGCTGGGCATGTTCGAGCGCGTTCCCCGCTTCGTCAAAATCTATGAAAACATTGCCGAAGTCATCTCTGGCGCAGCGGCCAAGTATGCCGAGGAAGTGCGCGCGCGCAGCTTCCCGGGCGAAGAGCAGACGTACCAGCCGCGCGCTCCCAAGGCCTGAAGCTCCAGACGCGCGGGCTGCACGTCCGGAACCTTATGCCCCGGAAGGCTTTGCGAACGCGGGCCTGCCGGGGTAGAGGCGCGCCCCGGACCGTCTCATACGAAAGCGCGCAAGCCTTGCTCAGCCAGTTCAAGGGATCCTTCCTCTTCACGTTCGCCTGCCTCCTGCTCGCTGTGGGCTACGGCTGGTGGCAAACCCATTCGGCACAGGCGACGTTGTCGCTGGTGTGGATCGTGCTCGTGCTTTCGGTCCTCGAAATATCGCTGTCGTTCGACAACGCGGTGGTGAACGCCAGCGTGCTGCAGGAAATGGACGAAGTGTGGCGCAAGCGCTTCCTCACCTGGGGCATGGTGATCGCGGTGTTCGGCATGCGAATCGTGTTCCCGCTCGCCATCGTGGCCATCGCTGCCGGAATCGGCCCCATCGAAGCGCTGGAATTGTCGCTGCGCGAACCCCGGCGTTACGAGGAGATCGTCAGCGGCGCGCATATCGGCATTGCAGGATTTGGTGGCGCGTTCCTCGCCATGGTCGGCCTGTCCTTCTTCTTCGACGATGAAAAGGATGTGCACTGGATCGACTGGATCGAAGAGAAGCTGGCCCTGTTTTCCAACGTGAAGGCCGCCGAAATCGCGCTGTTGCTGCTTGCACTGTGGGGGGTATCGCTGCTGCTGCCAATGGACGAGGCGCTGACCTTCATGGTGGCAGGCGCGCTCGGCATCGTCGCCTTCATTGCGGTCGAGGCGATCGGTACGGTGCTGGAAATGCGGGAAGAAGCCCAGAAAGCCGCCGGCGCGGTGGTCCGTTCAGGCCTTGGCGGCTTCCTCTACCTGAATGTGCTCGACGCATCGTTCAGCTTTGACGGAGTCATCGGCGCCTTCGCGCTTTCCAACAACATGATCGTGATCGCGCTCGGCCTGTCGATCGGCGCGATGTTCGTGCGTTCGATGACCATCCTGCTGGTCGAGCGCGGTACGCTTGCCGAATATCGTTATCTCGAACACGGTGCGTTCTGGGCGATCATCGCGCTTGGCGGGATCATGCTCGCCTCGGCCCGCTACGAAATTCCCGAGACGATCACCGGCCTGATCGGCGCGGTTCTGATTGCCGCTTCGCTGTACTGGTCGATCCGCCGCAAGCGGAAGTTCCCGGACGGCGAGATCGAAGCCGCCGTCCGGGCCGACTAGTTTATCAATCGAGCGGAACGCTCGCGAGCTTGGGCTCAGGCGCGGGCGTTCCGAGGAAGCGTGGCGCCGGGCGCGGCTGGACCATGCCGTCCACAGTGGTAAACGTGCCACGCGCGGTGTTGTGCGGGTGCGACGGTGCTTCTGCAAGGCTCAGCACGGGTGCGAAGCAGATGTCGGTGCCGTCCATGATCGCGCACCATTCGTCACGGGTCTTGGTCTTGATCAGCGCGCCGATCCGCTCCTTGAGCTCCGGCCACTGGCTCGCATCCATCTGGCGCTTGAACTGCGGATCTTCGGCAAGGCCCGTCTTTTCCATCAGAAGCGCGTAGAACTGCGGCTCGATCGAGCCCAGCGAGATCCACTTGCCGTCCGACGTCTCATACGTGTCATAGAAGTGCGCGCCGCCATCGAGCAGGTTGGTGCCGCGTTCGTCCTTCCAAGTGCCGTTGCCGTAGAACGTCCAGGTCATGCCCGAAAGGATCGCGGCGCCATCGACCATCGCGGCGTCGATCACCTGGCCCTTGCCCGTGCGCTGGGCCGAGAACACGCCTGCCATGATGCCGAATGCGAGCACCATGCCGCCGCCGCCGAAATCGCCCACGGCGTTAACCGGGAACTGCGGCTTGCCGCCAGCCTGGCCATAGGTGTGGAGCGCGCCGGACAGCGCGATATAGTTGATGTCGTGGCCGGCAAGCGGCGCCATCGGGCCATCCTGGCCCCAGCCGGTCATCCGCCCGTACACGAGCTTGGGATTGTCGGCGAGGAGGACGTCGGGGCCAAGGCCAAGCCGTTCCATCACTCCGGGACGATAGCCTTCGACGATCGCATCGGCCTGCTTGACCAGCTCCCGGATCCGGGTGATCGCGGCAGAATCCTTGAGATCGAGTTCGATACGAACCCGGTTGCGATTGAGAATGTCACGCTGGCCGGCATCACCATGTCGACCGGTAACGCCCGGACGCTCGATCCGAATCACCTTGGCGCCATGGTCGGCCAGCATCATGCAAGCGAAGGGCCCCGGCCCGATGCCCGCGAATTCCAGAACGGTAAGACCCTCAAGCGCGCCGGCCATTGCCCTCTCCATCGCAATTTAATTGATCGATTGAAAAGGCGATAGCCGCACGCCGGCGCGGCTGTCGAGTGCAAAATCAGCGCAGGGAGCGCCCCTGCCCGCGCGCACCAAGCGCGTTTTCGAGCTGGTCGCGCGCCGGCGACGGAGCGCGCGAAGCCCACGAGGCCGCGAGCAGCTTCATTGCGACAATGCTGGAGGGGTTCTGCGCGAGGAACCGCGAAGTCATGCCGTCGGCCTTGTCACGCTGACCAAGGGCGCGCAGCGCCGCATCCATGCGGCGCAGGACTGGCTCGTTGAAGCGGATGGCCGCAGCGCTCCCGAAATCCTCGAGCGCATCGGCCGTCCTGCCGCGCGCCATCTCCACATCGCCCGAGAGCAGCCAGGCTTCAGCAGCACCGGGGTTGGCATCGCTGAGCCTGTCGGCCACCTCCTGCGCCTCGTCCTTGCGTCCCGCCACCAGCAAGGCGCGGACATAAGGAACCGCATTGAAAGCAAAGCGCGGCCCATCGGCATAGCGCGCGGCAAGGACAGGCAAGGGCAGATCGGCGGCCAGCGGCTGCGCCGGCCTGGTCCCGCGCAACCCGGCCCGGGCGAGCAGCTCTTGCCCGCGCGCCCGATTGCCAAGCCGCAGCCACGCGTGGCCGACGATGTCCAGCAAGTACGGAGAGGCATAGGGCTGGCGCGCATCGACATCGAAGCGGCTAACCACCTGCCGCGCATCGCCCATCCGGCTCAGCGCCCGTGCCAGCAATTCGCGCGCCTGCAGATTGTCGGGTTGCGCACGGAGCAACCGATCGAACTGCTCCACGGCGAGGTTGATGTTACCGGCGCGGTATTCGAGCACACCGTTGAGAAGGATCGCTGCGGGCACGTCACGCATGGCATTGCCGGTGCGCAGCAGCAGCGTGCGCGCCAGTTCCGTTTCGCCCGCACGGGCTGCGAGCACGGCCTGCAGGAAAAGCGGGCGGGGATTTCGGGGATCGATCTGCGCAATCTTGCGACAGACGATCAACATCGCGCGATATTCGCCGATATCGCCGAGCGTCGCTGCATACTCCGCCAGCAGGCCGGGATCCTCGGGCTGAAGCTGCAACGCAGCCTCGAACCAGGGCAACGAAGCCTGCAGCCCGTACTGTTCACGGATCAACATGCCCCGCAACGCAAGTGCGCGCGGATTGTGCGGGTCAAGCTGAACGGCAAAGTCGGCCGCCGCAACGGCCTGCGCCTGCTCGCCACCCGAAAAGCGCAGGGACGCGATCGCAGTCCACAGATCGGCGTCGCGCGGCGTGAACGACAGCGCCTTGTCGAACGCCTGCGCCGCGCCAGGCAGATTGCCCGACGACATTTCGAGTTGCCCCCGCACGCGCCAGCCAAGCCCGCTCGTTTCGGGCGTGAAACTGCCTTGCGCCAGGACACGGCGGACTTCACCCCGGTCGCCCTGCCGCAGCAGCGCTTCGGCCAATTGCGCCCGCAGCGCATCAGCCGGAACCCCTGCCGCTATGGCTTTGCGCAGGATCACTTCGGCTGCGATCGGGTCACGCCGCTCCAGCGCCTTGCCGGCCGCAGCCCGCGCTTCATCCAGCGGGGTAGCCCCGCCGCTGACCGGCGCGCCAGCCGCGGCCGCCAGCAGCAGCGGAACAAGGAGGCGAACCACACGCCGCACGTCAGGCCTGGAGATCGTACTGCTTGAGCAGGTCGTACAGGGTCGGACGGCTGATCCCGAGCAGACGCGCGGTGCTCGAGATATTGCCTTCGCTGCGTGCGAGGGCATGGCGGATCACCTTGCGGTCGGTCGCTTCGCGCGCGGACTTCAGATTGAGCGGGGTTTCGCCGTCGTTGTCCCCACCTTCCAAATCGAGATCCAGAGCGGTTACGAGCTTGGCATCGGCCATGATCACCGCACGTTTCACCCGGTTTTCCAATTCGCGCACGTTGCCCGGCCAGCCCCACGAATCGATCGCCGCGAGCGCATCGGGTGCGAACCCCTTGACCTGCGGATTCATTTCCTTGGCAAAGCGCGTGAGGAAGACCTTGGCGAGAAGCGCGGCATCACCCGGACGGTCCGAAAGGCTGGGAATGCGGACGACGATTTCGGCAAGGCGGTAGTAGAGGTCTTCGCGGAAACGGCCATCGGCGATCATGGCCTCGAGGTTCTGGTGCGTTGCGCAAACGATGCGGGTGTCGACCTCTATCGACTTGCGCCCGCCGATGCGTTCGATCGTGCGCTCCTGCAGAAAGCGCAGCAGCTTGACCTGGAGCTGGAGCGGAATGTCGCCCACTTCATCCAGGAACAGCGTGCCACCGTTGGCCAGCTCGATCTTGCCTTCGGTCGTCTTGACCGCGCCGGTGAAGGCGCCCTTTTCGTGTCCGAACAGCTCGCTTTCGAGCAGGTTTTCCGGGATCGCCGCGCAGTTGATCGCGATGAACGCGCCCTTCGAGCGGATCGAGGCATCGTGCAGACCACGCGCCAGCAGTTCCTTGCCCGTGCCGCTGGCGCCCAGCAGCATCACCGATACATTGGTATTGGCCACTCGTTCGATGGTGCGGGCGACCTTGACCATCTCCGGCGCGCCGGTGACCAGACGGCCCAGCACGCGGTTATCGGCTGGCGCCTTTTCCGCGAGCATGCGGTTTTCGCGCTCGATACGGTGCAGATGCAGTGCCCGGCGCACGATCAGGCCGAGTGCATCGATATCCACCGGCTTCTGGTAGAAGTCGTAGGCACCATGTGAAATGGCCCGAAGCGCGCTTTCGCGCGCACCGTGGCCGGATGCGACCACGACCTTTGTATCGGGCTTCAGCGCCATGATCTCGTCAAGAACGGCAAACCCTTCGCTCGTCCCGTCCGGATCGGGCGGCAGGCCGAGATCGAGCGTGACGACCGGTGGCTCCTCGGACCGCAGCAGCGCAAGCGCACTGGCACGATCACCGGCAATGAACACCTCGAAGTCTTCGTAAGCCCACTTGAGCTGGGCCTGCAGGCCCGGATCGTCCTCGACGATCAGCAGTTTCGGACGGTCGTCCGCCATCATGCCACCTTCTTTGCACTATCGTTGCCGCCGCTGCCCGAAGGCGACGACAGGGAATCAATGAGGCTTGCCGTCGCAGCCAGCGGCAGGCGCACGGTAAAGCGGCTGCCCAGCCCTTCGCGGCTTTCGACATCGAGCCGTCCGCGCATGGCGGTGACCAGCTCGCGCGCTTCGAAGGCGCCGATGCCGAAGCCGCCGTTCTTGGTCGATACGAACGGCTTGAACAGGCGGTTGCGAACGAAGTCGGCGCTCATGCCGCAGCCTGTATCGATCACCTCGACATAGCCCCACAGCCCTTCGCTGCGGGTCTGGAGGAAAACGGCCATGCCCGGCGGACTCGCGTCGATCGCATTCTGGACGAGATGAAGAAGCACTTGCTCCAGCGTCTCGCGGTTGGCCAGCAGCCTGCAGGGTTGGGCGTCTGTCACGAAGACCCGAGGACCATCGCCGGTTGCGGCGTTCTGCACCGGGTCATAGCGCAAGGCGATGGCACGGATGACGTCGGCGGCCTCGACCTCCTCCAGCCGTTCGACATTGCCCGCGCCATACCGCGACAGGCGCGCCAGCAAAGCGTTGAGCTTGTCCGCCGCGTTGCGCAGCGTAACCAGCATGTCCTTGCGGAATTCCGGGTTGTCGGCATGGCGTTCGGCGTTGCGCGAAAGCAGCGCCAACTGGCTCGCAAGGTTCTTGATGTCGTGCATCACGAAGGCGATGCGGCGGTTGAATTCGTCGAAGCGACTGGCCTCCAGCAGGGCAACCTGCCCGCCATGTTCGGCAAGATAGCTTGCCAGCTGTTGCCCCACGACGCGCAGAAGATCGAAGTCCTCCCAGTCCAGCTTGCGCGGCAACGGCGGATGGCCAAGCACGACAAGACCGACCAGACGGTCGAAGTGAAGCAGCGGAACAAGCGCCCAGACGCTGTCGTCCTCGATCAGCCAGCGGGGCATGAGCGTCGCCTCGCCACCGTGATCGACACCGTCGCGAATTTCGTCGCAATCCACGATAAAGCCGCGGCGTTCGAAGAAAGCCGCACTGGCGGCGGCCATCGCTTCGGCAGGAACCTCAAGCGTCGGCCATTGCCAGCGCGCGGCGAGCATGAGGTCGCCATGCTCGCCCGGAACCAGAAGAAGGCCGCGACTGCTGTCGGTGATGTCTGCCACGGCCTGGACCACGCGATCATGCAGCGGCGTGGCACCCGCCCCCCCTCGCCCGATCGTGCGGGTAAAGCGCAGCCATTCGGCGCGGTAGTCATAGCGGTGCTGGAAGAAGTGCTTGGCAAGCCAGACGTTGAGATAGCCACGCAAGCGGCGCGAAGGCACCAGGGCGACGACGACAATCGTGGTCGCAAAGGCAAAGCCCAGCTGCGCCAGCTGCCCGACGTTGCCGCCAAGCCAGGCGAGCGATTGCGCTGCCGCAACCATCGCGATCATGTAGCCACCGATCACCAGCAGCGACAGCGACTGGAATGCGATCGTGCGCGACGGGGAAAAGCGCAGGGTCGATTGCCCGCGCAAGGCGCCGATGCATAGCAGCAGCACGGCAATCAAAGTTGCGAGGCCCCGGATCGCGGCCATCTCTATTGGCACCTGGCTGCCGAGGTAGGCGATCGTGTAATAGTTGAGGTCGTATCCCCAAATGATCGCCAGCGCGCCGCAGGTCCAGCGGACCGCGCCCCGCTGGGCGCTTACCGAACCGACGTAGAGGTTGTGAACCAGCACAAGGGCGCCGGTGACCAGAAGCAGCCGGAACATGACCGACATCTGGAAAATCATGCCCTGGGCGCTGGCGTTGCCGGCATAGCGCACGTTGAGCAACAACAGCCCCGGCTGGAACAGCTCCAGCATCGCCAGCACGATCAGCACTGGACGCACCGGCCCCACACTGGTGTGGCGCCCGTCCCTTGCGAACGAGGCATAGACGACAGCCAGCCAGCCAAGGTTGCGCAGAACCTCTGCCGCCTGGGTCACGAAATACGTCTGGCCAACGCCCGCAGCCAGCATGGCCCACAGTGCGGTCAGCCCAAGCGCGGCAATCTCGGTCCGGGCGGACGGCTTTCCGCGCCGGCGCCGATCGACCAGCCAGACCGCAAGCAGCATGGCGCCGAACGCGGCCAGCAGGAAGGACCACTGCGCAAGCCCGGCCCAGCCAAGGGGGTTTGCCATCGCGCCGCGCCCCTCAGCGCGCACCTTCGCGCCAAATCACCACGCGCAACGTCTGCAGCAGGATGATCAGGTCGAGGAAGGGCGAATAGTTCTTGGCGTAATACAGGTCGTATTCGAGCTTGTGCCGCGAATCCTCGATCGAGGCGCCGTAGGGGTAGTTGATCTGCGCCCAGCCCGTGATGCCGGGCTTGACCATGTGTCGTTCGGCATAGAACGGCAACTTCTCTTCCAGATCGGTGACGAATTCGGGGCGTTCCGGCCGCGGGCCGACAAAGCTCATCTGCCCCTTGAGCACTGTCCAGACCTGCGGCAGCTCGTCGATCCGCACCTTGCGGATGATGCGGCCGACCCGCGTCACTCGCGGATCGTTCTCCTGCGCAAACTGCGCGCCACCCGCCTCGGCATCGACCCGCATCGATCGCAGCTTGATAAGATTGAACGTCTGGCCGTAGAGCCCGACGCGCGTCTGGCGGAAGAAGGCCGGCCCGCGGCTGTCAAGCTTGACGATGATCGCGAAGACCAGAACCAGCGGCAGGGTGATGATCAGCAGCGCCAGGCTGACGATGACGTCGAACAGGCGCTTGAACACGCTCGACAACATACGGCCCGACGAAAAGCCGTCGGAAAAGATCAGCCAGCTTGGATTGACCGTATCGAGGTCGATCCGACCCGTCTCGCGTTCCAGGAACGTGGAGAAGTCACTGACGTGAACGCCCGTGGTCTTGATCCGCAACAGATCCTGCAGGGGCAGCGAATTGCGCCGCTCCTCCAGCGCAAGCACCACTTCGCCCACGCCGAGATTGTCGACAAACCGCGTCAGGTTGTGGATTGCATGTCGCCCGATGGCTTCCTCGATCACCGGCTTCTGATCGCTCATCGCCACGAAGCAGACGATAAGGAACCCTGCTTCGGGCCGCTCGGCCAACTGGCGAAGCCGTTCTGCCCGATCGCCTGCCCCCAGCACCAGCACGCGGCGTCGGAAGGGGGCCGTACCGAGCACGTTGCCGAGCACCAGTCGCACGAATACCAGCAGAACGATCGTGATGCCCATCGCGTAGAACAGGTTCGAACGCCACAGCGTCCGGCCCGGCAGAATGAAATAGACCACCGACAGCGCGATGATGCCCAGGCTGATCGCAACAAGCAGGCGAGCCGTGGCATAGCGCATCGACCGCAGCGCATCCGAACCGTAAACGCCAACTGCAATCATGGCCAACTGGGTCAGCAGGGCATAGCTGAGCAGCGGCACCCACCGCTGCGTGACGAGACCGGGATCCATGCCGATCTGTCGGGCACGAAGCAGCCAGCCTAGTTCGCCCGACACAAGCAGAAGGACGAAGTCCACGAGCGCCAGCACGAGCACCGCGTTGGGAATGTAGTGCTTGAAGAGCCGGAACATCTGCCTGTTGTCACCCCGATCACGGCCGGTCAGGGCCCGCCGCTTTCGTCGGTCCTAGCCCTCGGACGTAAAGCGTCGGTAAATTTGACAGTGAAATCCGGCCGCGCAAGAAATAAAATTCATGAAAAAGGGCGCGCCGGCAAACTCCGACGCGCCCACATGTCGCCCAAACTTACAGGTTGGTGACTTACTTGTCGGTCGCCTTGTCGGCAGCGGTGGCGGCGGCGCTCCCTACCTTCTTGGCCGCCGCACCCACGTCGGAGGCAGCCCCGGCGATCGCGTTATCGCGCGAGGCGCGGCTGTTCGACATGTTGGCGAAGAAGTAGAGGCCCGCTGCCAGCGCAAGCACCAGCACGATTGCGATGAACCAGCCCGCACCTCCGCCAGACCGCGAGCGATCGTCATAAACGGTGGTGTGAGTGTGCGTCGCGCCGGCGGGACGTTCGACTTCAACTACGCGTTCTTCGACCATGACTGGTGCCTTTCAGAAGATTTTCATGTTGCGGCACAAATGCCCGGAAATGCTGCAGGTTCCGCGATTGCCGAATGATTTGGCGTCCTGCACTCTGGCCAGACCATTCACCTGCTGCCATGTTCCGCCGCATGCGCCAGAAGGAACTCCGCATCGCGCTCGTCTGCTACGGCGGTATCAGCCTTGCGGTGTACATGCATGGGGTGACGAAGGAGATCTGGCACGCCACCCGGGCGAGCCGGGCCTTCCATCGCAGCGACGCCCGCTCTTCCGGAATCGAGGGCGTCTATCGCGCGATGTTCGAGACCGCACAGCTGACGCGAGGCGTGCGGCTGCGGCTCCTGCCCGACATCATCTCGGGCGCAAGCGCTGGCGGCATCAACGGCGTTTTCCTCGGCCAAGCGCTTGCCAGCGGTCAAAGCCTCGAACCGTTGACGCGACTCTGGCTCGATCGTGCAGATGTGGACGTGCTGCTGGATCCAGACGCGAAGCCCTGGGGCCGGTTTGCCAAATTCTGGGCCCAGCCGATCGTCTGGTTCGTGCTCAAATGGCCCGGAAACGTGGTTTCCCGAACGGTCGCGTCCCACACGCGCGCCGAAGTGCGACGCAAGGTTTCGCGGCTTATCCGCGCGCGCTGGTTTGCTCCGCCGTTCAGCGGCATCGGCTTCTCGCGCCTGATAACCGAAGCGCTCGATGCCATGGCGCGCAGCGTTGGCGACGAAGACGCCGACGGCCAGCCGCTTCTGCCGCCGGGCCACCCGCTCGACCTGCAGGTGACCGCGACCGACTTCAACGGCCACCCGGAGGAGTTGCGGCTGAACAGCCCGCCGCTGGTGGTCGAGAGCGAGCATCGGCTGACCATCGGATTTCGCAAGGCGGCCGGCGATGGGCAGGATGCTGGCCTCGCCCCTGTTCCCGAACTGGTCTTTGCGGCCCGCGCGACCGCCAGCTTTCCCGGCGCCTTTCCGCCGCTGACTGTCAACGAGGCCGACCAGCTCGTGCAAGAGCGATCGCTCGACTGGCCGACACGCGCTTCGTTCCTGCAAAGGATCATGCCGGTCCGCTGGAAGCGCGGCGAAATCGAAGGTGCTGCACTTGTTGACGGTGCCGTTCTCGTCAACCGACCGTTCGCCCAAGCGATCGGCGTCCTGCGCGATCGGCCAGCGCAGCGCGAGGTAGACCGCCGCTTCGTCTACATCGACCCCAGTCCGGACCACATGCGCATCGCCCCGCGGGGAGGGGCCACGGTCGGTTTCTTTTCGGCGATTTTCGGATCGCTGTCCTCCATCCCGCGTGAACAGCCGATCCGCGACAATCTGGAGGCGCTGGAACAGCAATCGCGCGAACGCGCCCGCATGCGGGCCATCGTCGATGCACTGCAGCCGGAGATCGAGGAAACGGTCGAGAGGCTGTTCGGATTCACGCTCTTCTTCGACTCCCCCACGCTCAAGCGCCTTACAGGTTGGCGCAACAAGGCGCAGCAAGCCGCTGCAGAACAGGCCGGCTTTGCTTTTCACGGTTATGCCCAGGTCAAGCTGGCCGGGATCGTTGCCGACTTGGCCGAAGTGATCTGCGAGGCCGCGCCGGAAGCGGCAACCCGTGGCGCGGTCGAAACCGCGCTGTGGGGTCACCTCTCGGCGCAAGGCCTGGACCGCCTGGCAGAACTTCGCGGCGGCGCGCGGCCTGAGGCCATCGCGTTGTTCCGGAACCACGATCTGGCCTTTCGCATCCGCCGCCTGAAGCTGCTGGCCCGCCGCCTGACGCACGATTGGGACGAAGCGGAAGGCACCGCTCCCGAAGCCCGCGAAGCAGCGCGCGACATGGTCTATCGCGCGCAAGCTTTGTATCAAGGGCGTGAAACGGCAACGGGTCTTGGGCCCGGTTTCGCCGAAACGGCCGCCGTCGCCACCCGAGATCCTGCAGCGGCACTGGCCGCAATCGCCGCACGCCGCGATCTCATGAGCATCGACCTGCAAGTTGACGCGATGATCGTCGCCGCGCTTGAAGCGATGGAAAAGCCGCTGCGCCGACGCTTTCTCTATGCCTACCTCGGCTTCCCGTTCTACGACGTTGCGACACTTCCCCTGCTGCAGGGCGAAGGCATGGGCGAATTCGATCCGGTCAAGGTCGACCGAATCTCGCCCGATGACGCCACTTCGATCCGGCCCGGCGGCACGTTCGATTGCCTGCGCGGGGTGGAATTCTTCAATTTCGGCGCGTTCTTCAGCCGCGCCTATCGCGAGAACGACTACCTCTGGGGCCGGCTGCACGGGGCCGAGCGAACCATCGACCTGATCGCCTCGACGATCGAGCCGCCGCTCGATGGCGTGGTCGTGCGCCGTTTCAAGCGCGATGCGTTTCTCGCAATCCTCGACGAGGAAAAGGCCCGCCTCGTTGCCGAGCCGGGCCTTGTCGCCGGTATCGAACAGGAAGTGCGCGCGGCCTTCGCGGAAGCGTGAAGACGCAGGCGCGTTACTCGGTCAGATCAGTCCAGGCATCCTTGATGCGTTCGAAGAAGCCCTTGGACTGCGGACATTCTTCGCCGGTCTCGGTTCCCTGGAACTCTCGCAGTAATTCCTTCTGCCGAGCGGAAAGCTTGGTTGGAGTCTCCACCTGGATCTCGACAACAAGATCCCCCTGCCCACGCCCTTGCAGCACGGGCATGCCCGCCCCGCGCTTGCGCAGTTGCTTGCCGGACTGGATGCCGGCGGGAATGTCGATGGCGTGGCGCGCGCCATCCAGGCCGGGAATCTCGATCGAGCCGCCAAGCGCCGCCGTGGTGAAGCTGATCGGCGCGCGGGTCAGCAGCGTGGTGCCGTCCCGCTCGAACACGCGGTGGCGCTTGATATGGAGAAAAATATAGAGATCACCGGCCGGCGCCCCGAATGGCCCCGCCTCCCCCTTGCCCGCTAGGCGGATCCGAGTGCCATTGTCGACACCCGGCGGAATCTGCACCTCCAGCTTCTGCTCGGCATCGACGCGACCTTCGCCGCGGCATTGCCGACAGGGCTTCTCGATCACTTCCCCGCGCCCGTGGCAGTTGGGGCATGGCCGCTCGACCATGAAGAAGCCCTGCTGCGCGCGAACCTTGCCGTGGCCACCGCACAGATTGCAGCGCCGCGCCGAGGTGCCCGGCTGTGCGCCCGTGCCGTCGCACGGATCGCACTTTTGCGAGATCTCCACCTCGATTTCGGCCTGCTTGCCGTGGAAGGCATCTTCGAGCGTGATCTCCATGTCGTAACGCAAGTCCGCGCCACGACGCGGTTGGCTCCGGCCGCCACCAAAGCCACCACCAAAGATGCTCTCGAAAATGTCGCCCAGATCTCCGAAGTCGCCGCCGCCGCCGAAGCCACCGCCGGCACCACCAGCGCCCTGCTGGAACGCAGCATGGCCATAGCGATCATAAGCCGCACGCTTCTGCGGATCGGAGAGGCAGGCGTAGGCTTCGTTGATCTGCTTGAACTTGGCTTCGCTGTCCGCGCAACCCGGGTTCTTGTCCGGGTGGAACTTCATCGCGAGCTTGCGGTAGGCCGACTTGAGCACCTTGTCGTCTGCGGTGCGCTCGACCTCGAGCAGTTCGTAGAAATCAATCTCGGCCGACATTGCGGTTCCTTACATAGACGACCCGCCGCCCACGCTGAAACGCAGACGGCGGGTCGAAATCATCGCAACATCACTTGGTGTCGTCGACTTCCGAGAATTCGGCATCGACCACATCGTCATCCGCCTTCGGCGCTTCGGCACCGGGCGAAGCCTGAGCAGCCTGATCCTTCTCGTAGATCGCCTGACCCATCTTCATCGCCTTGTCGGTCAGCGCCTGGGTCTTGGCGTTCATCTCGTCGGCATTGCCGCTTTCGATGGCAGCCTTGGCTTCGGCGATTGCCGCTTCGATCTCGCCCTTGAGCGCGGCGTCGATCTTGTCGCCGTTCTCTTCAAGCTGGCGCTCGGTCGCGTGGACGAGGCTTTCGGCGTTGTTCTTGGCCTCGGCGGCCTCACGACGCTTCTTGTCCTCTTCGGCAAACTTCTCGGCATCGCGGACCATCTGATCGATGTCCGCGTCCGAAAGACCACCAGACGCCTGGATGCGGATCTGCTGCTCCTTGCCGGTGCCCTTGTCCTTCGCGCTGACGTTCACGATGCCATTGGCGTCGATGTCGAACGTCACTTCGATCTGCGGCACACCGCGACGCGCCGGCGGAATGCCGACGAGATCGAACTGGCCGAGCAGCTTGTTGTCCTGGGCCATTTCTCGCTCGCCTTGGAACACGCGGATGGTCACCGCCTGCTGATTGTCCTCGGCGGTCGAATAGACCTGGCTCTTCTTGGTCGGGATCGTGGTGTTGCGGTCGATCATCTTGGTCATGATGCCGCCCAGCGTTTCGATACCCAGCGAAAGCGGGGTCACGTCGAGCAGCAGCACGTCCTTGACGTCGCCTTGCAGCACGCCGGCCTGGATCGCCGCGCCCATGGCGACGACTTCGTCCGGATTGACGCCGGTGTGCGGATCCTTGCCGAAGAACTCCTTCACCACTTCGCGAACGCGCGGCATGCGGGTCATGCCGCCCACCAGCACCACGTCGTCGATGTCCTTGGCCGAAACGCCGGCGTCGGCCAGCGCCTTCTTGCAAGGCTCAAGCGTGCGCTGGATCAGCCCTGCGACCAGCTTTTCGAGGTCGGCGCGCGTGATCGTTTCGACGAGGTGCAGCGGGGTGGTGCTGCCACCTTCCATGCGCGCGGTGATGAAGGGCAGGTTGATTTCGGTGGTCTGGGCCGACGACAGTTCGATCTTGGCCTTTTCCGCCGCTTCCTTCAGCCGCTGCAGGGCAAGCTTGTCGCCGCGGAGATCCATGTTCTCCTTCGACTTGAACTTGTCCGCCAGGTACTCGACCAGTGCGGTGTCGAAGTCTTCGCCGCCCAGGAAGGTGTCGCCGTTGGTGCTCTTCACCTCGAACACGCCATCGCCGATCTCCAGGATGGAGATGTCGAACGTACCGCCGCCAAGGTCATAGACCGCGATCGTCTTGCCGTCCTGCTTGTCGAGGCCATAGGCCAGCGCCGCCGCGGTCGGCTCGTTGATGATGCGCAGCACTTCCAGACCCGCGATCTGCCCGGCATCCTTGGTCGCCTGGCGCTGCGCGTCGTTGAAGTAGGCAGGCACCGTGATCACCGCCTGCGTGACGGTCTCGCCAAGATAGCTCTCGGCGGTTTCCTTCATCTTCTGCAGGGTGAAGGCCGAAATCTGCGACGGGCTGTAGTCCTGGCCGCCGGCCTTGACCCACGCATCGCCATTCTTCCCCTTCGTGATCGAATAGGGAACCAGCTCGGTGTCCTTCTGGGTCAGCGGATCGTCGAAACGACGGCCGATCAGACGCTTGACCGCAAAAATGGTGTTGTCCGGATTGGTCACCGCCTGGCGCTTTGCCGGCTGACCGATCAGGCGTTCGCCGTCCTTGGTAAAGGCGACGATCGAAGGCGTCGTGCGCGCGCCTTCGGAATTCTCGATGACCTTGGGCGTGCCCCCGTCCATCACCGCGACGCAGCTGTTGGTCGTGCCGAGGTCGATACCGATAACTTTAGCCATGGTTTCCCCAATTCCTTCCAAATGAGACACCGCGAAATCGCTCGCCCCCCTGCCGGGCAGGCGGCGTTGTGCGGCTCCGACGAGGGGCGATATAGGTGCGCTTCGACTTGGCACAAGGCCCTGCCCGCACTAGGTCGGGCACAGTTCAAGGATTGGAGAGAAAACCGATGCGCGCCAACTCTTTCGCCAAGTCGCTCGCGGCCGCGACCGGCATCGCGCTCGTGCTGTCCGGTTGCTCGAAGCAGCCGGGCGAAGCCCCCGAAGCGACCGCGTCGGCCCCTGCCGCGGCAGGGCCGGAAGCCGCACCTGGCATTACTGTTTCCGACGCAGTGGTTCGCCTGCCGGCCGTTTCCGGCAATCCGGGCGTTGCCTATTTCACCATTGCGCAAGGATCTGGCGCACCGCGCAAGATCGCAGCGATCCATGTCGAGGGCGTGGAACGTGCCGAGATGCACGAGAGCACCATGAAAGGCGGTGTTGCCAGCATGGGCGCGGTGACGGAAGTCGCGCTCGAACCGGGCAAGGCGATCCAGTTCGCGCCCGGCGGCTACCACGTCATGCTGTTCGGCACCGCGCCGACGCTCAAGGCTGGCGGCACAACCGAACTGACCGTAACCCTTGACGATGGCGACAAGGTCAGCGTCTCGGCCAAGGTCGAAGGGGTCGGCGGTGGCAGCGACGACATGGGCGGCCATGACATGAAGATGTGATTGGCTAATGCCGAAAGACAGGGCGCTGACGACGAACGAGCGCGCGCTCGTTCGTCACGTTTTCGGGGATGCCATTGCACTCGATCCGGTGCGGCTCAGGCCGCGCCGCTTTTTCCCGTTCCAGCCGCGCAACACCGTGATGGCACCGATGGGGCACATCCATTTCCACCCGGACGGGCCGCACTGGCGCGATGATTTCGCGCTGTCGTCCCTCCCTGCACAAGGGCTCTTCATTCACGAAATGGTGCATGTGTGGCAATCGCAGCAACGGGGGCGATGGTGGCTGCCGCTGGCGCGCCATCCGTTCTGCCGATACGACTACGACTACGTGGCCGGCAAACCGTTCGAGAAGTACGGCATCGAACAGCAGGCCGAAATCGTGCGGCACCTGTTCATGGCAAAAAGCGGCACACCCCAGCAGGGTGCACCGCCCTTGGCCGCGCTGGAAGCGCTGGTGCCGTTTCGCGCCTGATCAGCAGCGGACGCGGTATTCGTAACCGTTCGCATCCCGGCGATAGCAGCGACCGTTCTTCTTGATCAATGAGCCGACGGCGCCGCCGGCTGCCGCGCCGATCGCCGCACCAGTTGCGACGTCGCCACCGGTCGCAGCGCCGATCAGTGCACCGCCTGCGCCGCCAGCCAACGCACCTTCACCGGCGTAATTGCTGGCACATCCGCCGAGCGCCAGCGCACCAGCAAACACCGGAATCAAAAGCTTCGAAGCCATCGTCATTCTCCTCGCAACCCGTTGATGGGACTACGAGGAGAACGCTTGAACGGTTCCCGTAAAGCCCTTGGGGGTCAGTCGGGCTTCTTGGCCACTGCCACCATGGCCGGGCGCAGCAGGCGGTCCTTGATCATGTAGCCTGCCTGCAGTTCCTGGATCACCACGCCCGGCTCGACATCGGCCGAAGGGATTTCGAGCATGGCCTGGTGCTGGTGAGGATCGAGCGGCAGGCCCTTGGCGGCAATGCGCACGATGCCATGGCTACCGAAGACCTTCTCTATCTCGCGGCCGGTCGCTTCGAGGCCCGCGACCAGATTCTTCATCTTGTCGTCCTCGCGCAGATCAGCGGGGATCGAATCCAGCGCGCGCGAAAGGTTGTCAGCCACCGACAGAATGTCACGCGCGAAAGACGTCGCAGCATAGGCGCGCGTGTCGGCGATATCCTTTTCCATTCGGCGGCGCAGGTTTTGCGTCTCTGCCTTGGCATAGAGCACGTCCTGCTTGGCGGCTTCGAGTTCGGCCTTCACGGCCTCAAGCTCGCTGGCCGACGCCTGTTCGTCGTTCGCGCCAAGCACCAGTTCCTCTGGCACGCCTTCCAGTTCGGCCTTGGCTTCGGCATCCTGCGGGCGCGTCTCGTTCTCGGTCATTTTCTGGAAAATCCGTCCTGTGCGATGAGTTTGCTCAAGCTCTGAGCCGTGAAATCCACCATGGGGACAACCCGGGCATAATTCAACCGCGTCGGGCCGATTACCCCCACCACGCCGACAACGCGCCCGTCGCAGTCGCGCCACGGCGACGCGATGACCGACGAGCCGGAAAGCGAGAAAAGGCGGTTCTCGCTGCCAATGAAAATGCGCGCGCTTTCCGCTTCGCGCGCCGCATCCAGAACGCCTGCGATGGCTTCGGCACCTTCCAGTTCTTCCAGAAGCAAACGCACGCGCTCGATGTCATGTAGCGCCGCCTCATCGAGCAGGTTGGCCTGTCCTCGCACCACCAACACAGGACGCTGCGCCGCATCGATCGACCACACTGCAAGGCCGCGCTGGACAAGATCAGCGCTCACCGCATCAAGCGCGGAGCGCCCACCGGCAATTTCGGCACGGATCATCGCCACCGCCTCGGCCAGAGTGCGGCCGGCGAGTCGGCTCGTCAGGTAATTCGATGCCTGTTCCAGCGTGCCAGCGCCTGCCATCGCCGGCAGATCGAGGACGCGGTTTTCAACGCTGCCATCTTCGGCGACCATCACTGCAAGGGCGCGCGCCGGGCCGAGCGGCACGAACGAGAGCTGCACCAGCCGCGCCTCGCGCCGGGGTACCATGATGACCCCCGCCCCGGCAGAAAGCTCTGACAAGGCCGACGAGGCTGCGGCGAGCGCGGCCTCGATCGTCCCGCCGCTGGCAAGGCCGCGTTCGATCTGCTCGCGTTCGGCCATCGAAGGCTCAGCAACCTGCATTATGCCGTCCACGAACAGGCGCAGGCCGATTTCGGTCGGCATGCGTCCGGCGCTGGTATGCGGTGCCGCCAGCAACCCTGCATCCTGCAATTCCTGGAGCACCGAGCGGATCGAGGCCGGCGAGAGATTTACCGCACCCGAGCCAGCCAGCGTCTTCGAGCCGACTGGCAAGCCACTCGCAATGTAGCCTTCGACCACCAGCCGGAAGATGTCCCGCGCGCGCGCCGAGAGCTCTGAAAGCGTCGCCCCTGTCATGGCCGATCCGGCACGGGTACGACCATGGGCACGAACCGATCGAGCGCCTGTCCGATCGGTCTTACGGTCTCGAAGAAGCCCTTTGGCATTGCAGCGCATGAATCTGAATAGGTCGCGGTCCAGGTCTGCCCATTTTCGCGCCAGCGCAGCCGGGTGTAAATCGGGTCCTTGTCCGCAGGCTTGCATCCCTCGCCCGGCTCGGCAGCTTTGCGGAAGCGGGCGAATTGCGAGCGGGCGCGCTCGAACAGCCCGGCCTCGGTCGGGAAGCGGGTCCGATCTGGCTCCGCTTCCGGATGGGTAAGCGCGTTGCGCGTCACCCGTTCGCCCGTAGCGTCGGCATTGATCGCGAACGCATCCCAACTGCCCGGTGTGCCCACCTCGACCCACACGCTGTCCGGTGCAACGCTTGGCTCGGCAACGGTCGCCGCTGCAAGAAGAGTGGACAGGAAGGGAATCGGCATACCCCACATGTAGCGATCCTCTTGTCCTACTCAACATGGCGCGCAGAAGCGTGCGCCGCTCTGGCTTTCGCCCGGCTTCGCGGCTAAGCGCTCGCGCTGACCAGAATGGACAAGGACATGATCATGCGACCCTCCGGCCGTGCAGCCGATGAAATGCGCGCCATCTCGATCGAAACCGGCTTCACCAAGCACGCCGAAGGCTCGGTCCTGATCGGCTTCGGTGACACCAAGGTGCTCGTCACCGCGTCGATCGAAGAACGCGTGCCGCCGTTCCTGCGCGGCAAGGGCGAAGGCTGGGTCACGGCGGAATATTCGATGCTTCCCCGCGCCACCCACACGCGCGGCAGCCGTGAAGCCGCCAAGGGCAAGCAGTCGGGCCGCACGCAGGAAATCCAGCGCCTGATCGGACGTTCCTTGCGCGCCGTGACCGACCTCAAGAAGCTCGGCGAGCGCCAGATCACGCTCGATTGCGACGTGATCCAGGCCGATGGCGGCACGCGCACCGCATCGATTTCGGGCGCATGGGTCGCCCTGCGCCTTGCGGTGCAGAAGCTGCTGGACAGCGGCGCGATCAAGGAGGATCCGCTCACCCGCAAGGTCGCCGCGATCTCGTGCGGCATCCACCAGGGCACGCCGGTCCTCGACCTCGACTACATCGAGGACTCGTCGGCCGATGCCGATGCGAACTTCGTCCTTATCGAGGGCGGCCACATCGCCGAAGTGCAGGCGACGGCCGAAGGCGCCACCTATGACGAGGAAGGCCTGCTTCGCCTGCTCCGCCTTGCCCGGATGGGTTGCACCGAAATTTTCGCCGCCCAGGAAAAGGCCGTGTCACGGTGAACAAGCTGACCCCCGGCAAGCTCGTCATCGCCACGCACAACAAGGGCAAGCTCAGGGAAATTCAGGCCCTGCTCGCGCCCTATGGCATGGAATGCCTCGCTGCCGGGGACCTCGGCCTGCCCGAACCGGCTGAGACCGGCACGACCTTTGCCGAAAACGCCCTGATCAAGGCGCATGCGGCTGCGCAAGCGGCGCATCTTCCTGCGCTCGCCGACGATTCAGGCCTCTGCGTCGTCGCGCTCGATGGCGCGCCGGGCGTCTATACCGCCGACTGGGCCGAAGCCGCACCTTACGAAGGCGGGCCGGGACGAGACTGGTACATGGCCATGGGCAAGGTCGAGGGGAAGATTGCCGAGAAGGGGCCGTCCACGCCCCGCGATTGCTGGTTCGCCTGCACGCTTGCCATTGCCTGGCCAGACGGGTCGGAAGCGGTCTACGAAGGCCGCGCTCCGGGAACGCTGACCTGGCCGCCGCGCGGCACGATGGGTTTCGGATACGATCCGGTATTCGTGCCGGTTGGCGACACGCGCACCTTTGCAGAGCTTGCTCCGGCTGAAAAGCATGCCATCAGCCACCGCGCGGATGCGTTTGCCAAGCTGGTTGCCGCCCAGTTCGAATAAGCGATGTCGCTGGCACTTTATCTGCACTGGCCCTTCTGCCTCAGAAAGTGCCCCTACTGCGACTTCAACAGTCATGTCCGCGACAGGTTCGATCCGTCCGCCTGGGAACAGGCCCTGCTGGCCGATCTGGCGTTCGAAGCCGAACTGACCGGCGGCCGGGAGATCAGCTCGATCTTCTTCGGCGGCGGCACGCCGTCGCTGATGCCCCCTGCACTCGTCGCCCGCATCATCGATCAGGCGGCGAAACTTTGGCGCTTTGCCGATGACATTGAAGTCACGCTGGAGGCCAACCCGTCTTCGGTCGAGGCGAGCAGGTTTGCCGATCTGGCCTTGGCGGGGGTCAACCGCGTCTCGCTTGGCCTGCAGGCGCTCGACGATCAGACGCTGAAGTTTCTTGGCCGCCTGCACTCGGTTGCGGAAAGCCTGGACGCGCTGGCAATCGCACAGTCGCATTTCTCGCGCGTCAGTTTCGATCTGATCTACGCGCGCCCGGGTCAGACGCCGGAATCGTGGCAGGCGGAGCTGACGCAGGCCTTGTCGTACGGAACCGGCCATCTCTCGCTCTACCAGTTGACGATCGAACCGGGGACCCAGTTCGCGACACTGGTTCGTCAGGGAAAGCTCGTTCCGCAGGACGATGACGCGGCGGCAGAGCTTTTCGCCCTCACGCGAGAGATGACCGCTGCGGCCGGCCTCCCGGCCTACGAGATCAGCAACCACGCACGGCCGGGGGAAGAGAGCCGCCACAACCTCACCTACTGGCGCTATGGCGATTACATCGGCGTTGGCCCGGGCGCGCATGGCCGCCGGCTGGGGGTTGCGACGGTGCGGCACAAGAAGCCCGAGAACTTCCTCAAGGCAGTAGAGGAACAAGGCCAGGGGCTTTGCGAAACGCGCGCGCTGGGCCAGCGCGAACAGGCTGCCGAAGCGGTGATGATGGGCCTGCGTCTCGCCGAAGGCATCCGCCCGGCCGCGCTCGCTGGGCGTTTCGGTTTGACGCAAGACCAGTTGATAGTCCCGGCGAAAAGGCGCTTCTATCGCGAAATGGGCTACCTGGAAGAAGCAGACGCTGGCACCGACGCGCACGTCATGCGCGTGACGGAGCGGGGCATGGCCGTTCTCGACGGGCTGCTGGGTGAACTCGTGCCCGAAGAACTCGTCGCGTGATCGACCGGGGCGACATGCTCCGCATCTGGCACGACCATCTTTCCCACGCGCGTCGCCGCTCGCCCCACACGGTACGCGCCTACCACGCCACTGCTGCGCGCCTGCTCGATGCCCTGCCGGAAGGCCAGACGTGGTCTTCGCTTGCTCGCCTGGAAGCCCCGACGCTGCGCGCGCAGCTCGCGGCGCGGCGGGGTGAAGGGATCGGCAATGTCTCGGCCGCGCGCGAACTGTCGGCGCTCAAGGCCTTCCTAGCTTTTGCACGTGTTCAGGCCGGCGAACCCGAGGCACGGGCTCCACGCATGCGCGGGCCCCGCGTGAAGAAGGGGCTTCCCCGCCCGGTCACGCCCGACGACGCAGTCAATCTCGCGGCCACCGTGTCCGAAGACGCGGCCGAGGAATGGATCGCCGCGCGCGATCGCGCTGTCCTTCTGCTGCTCTATGGCGCGGGCCTGCGCATTGCCGAGGCCTTGTCGCTGCCCGCCGGGGTGCTGCCGCTGGGCGAAACGCTGCTGGTCAAAGGCAAGGGCGGGCGCGAGCGGATCGTTCCGATTCTGCCGATCGTGCGCGATTCGGTTGCGGATTATGCGGCGAAAGTTCCTTATCTTCTCGCAAAGGACGAATTGCTTTTTCGCGGGGCCAAGGGCGGGCCGCTGGCGCAGGCGATGATCCAGCGGGCGGTGGCCCGCGCCCGCGTCGCGCTGGGCCTGCCCCCGACGGCGACACCGCATGCCCTGCGCCATTCGTTCGCGACCCATCTGCTTGGCGCGGGAGCCGACCTGCGTTCGCTGCAGGAACTACTCGGCCACGCGAGCCTGTCGTCCACGCAGATCTATACCAAAGTGGACGCGGCAACCCTGCTCGACGTCTACCGCAGCGCCCATCCCCGGGCGTGACCGCCTAACGCGCTACCGCAACGCGCGGCAGCCGCAGCGTTGTCAGCAGCCCGCCCAGATCCTCGCTCTCGCCCAGATCGACCGAACCGCCATAGAGCTCGGCCACGTCGCGCACGATGGCAAGGCCAAGCCCGGTGCCCGGCTTGCCGGTGTCGAGCCGGGCGCCCCGATCGAAGATCCGCTCGCGCGCTTCCTCGGGAATGCCCATCCCATCGTCCTCGACCCAGATGTCGCAATACTTGGGATCGAGCGGCGATGCATCGACGGTAATGAACACCGAGCCACCACCGTACTTGGCGGCATTCTCGATCAGGTTGCCGAGAATTTCGTCAAGGTCCTGCCGCTCGATCGCGACCAGCGCTTCCTTGTTGCCGTCCATGTCGAACCGCACCTTGGGATAGAGCCGCGACACCGCGCGCTCGACCGCCTCGACGCTTTCCCACACTGTCGCGCGCGAGAGCCCGGTCGCCCGGCGCCCGACAGCCCGCGCGCGCGCCAGATGGTGATCGACCTGCCGCCGCATCACCGCCGCTTCACGGATGACCGTGTCGGCAAGGTCGTCCGCCTTTGCCGTGGCAGCGTTCATCACCACCGTAAGCGGCGTCTTCAGCGCGTGAGCGAGGTTCCCGGCATGGGTGCGCGCTTCTTCGGCCTGGCGCTCGGAGTGTTCCAGCAGCCCGTTCAATTCGACGACGAGCGGCTGCACCTCGAGCGGCAGCGGCTCATCCACTCGCGCCGCACCGCCTTCTCGCATGCGCTGGATGGCCCGGCGCACGCGGCGCAGGGGCGAAAGGCCATAGTATGTCTGGAGCGATGCCATACCGATCAGGCCCAGCCCAAGGACCACGAAGGACCACACAAGGATCGACCGGATGCGGCGGATCTGCGCGTCGATTTCGCCCCGGCTAGCCGCCACAGAAAACTGCCACAGCGTATTGCTACCGGGCAGGATCACGCTGCGTTCGATCACCCGCAGCCGCTCGCCTTCGAACTGGTCGGAATCGTAGACGTGCGGCTCGGTATCGAAATGGTCATTGCGCAGCTTGAGCGTGCGATCCCATAACGAGCGGGAGGGAAAGTCTTCGTGCCCCTGCCCTGAAATCTGCCAATACAGGCCAGAGTTTGGTTCAAGAAAGCGCTGGTCCCCCAAGGGCCGGTTGAAGAACACCTCCCCGTCCGGCCCGATTTCAGCCGACGCGACCATTGCGGTCAGCATATAGCCGAGCTGTTCGTCGAAATTGCGCACGACAAGGCCCGACAGCGTCCGGTCGAGCGCGATACCACCGCCAAGCAGCAGCACCGTGATCCACGCGAACGCGATCAGCAACATGCGCCGCGCCAGCGATCCCGTGTGCGGCGCGCGCGCAGGCACCTCCGGCATGGTCTCCACAGTCTGCGCCGGGGGCGTCGTCATGGCTGGGGCGTGCTGGCGCGCGGGCCCTTACCCGCGCGGCTGTGCCGGATCGTCGAGGCTGTAGCCCAGCCCGCGGATGGTGGTGATGACGTCCGGCCCCAGCTTCTTGCGGATGCGCGTGACGAACACTTCGATGGTGTTCGAATCGCGGTCGAAGTCCTGGTCGTAGATATGCTCGATCAGCTCGGTGCGGCTGACCACCTTGCCCTTGTGATGCAGCAGATAGGACAGCAGCTTGTATTCCTGCGCCGTCAGCTTGACCGGCTCGCCATTCAGCGTGACGCGTCCCGAACGCGTGTCAAGCCGCACGTCGCCTGCGATCAGCTCGCTGGAGCTATTGCCCGAAGCGCGACGGATCAGCGCGCGCAGGCGGGCGATCAGTTCCTCGGTCTGGAACGGCTTGGCGAGGTAATCGTCGGCGCCGGCATCGAGGCCCGCCACCTTGTCCGACCAGCTGTCGCGCGCGGTCAGCACGAGCACGGGGAACTTGCGGCCTTCCTTGCGCCACATGCCGAGCACGGTCAGGCCATCGATCTCGGGAAGGCCAAGGTCGAGGATAACCGCGTCGTATTCCTCGGTGGAGCCCATGAAGTGGCCGTCTTCGCCATCGACGGAAAGATCGACGGCATAGCCGTTCTGTTCGAGCGTGGTCTTCAGCTGACGTCCGAGAGTCGGTTCGTCCTCGACGATCAGGATACGCATTCGCGGCTGCCCCTTCTTGCGCTGCGCTCCATAGGCGGAGCTTTCAGCGCCAAACGTTGTCAGGCGCTAGATGGTCCCAAGAACCTGAACGGTCAAGAAACAGGCCGAAAAGCCAGCGTTCAGCGGGATTCGCCGAGAACCCTGCCGGTCCGGGCATCGACATCGACGAAAACCACCCTGCCATCGCGGATGAATTTGAGGCGATAGGCCATCGCCGCCGGATCGTATTCGGGGCCAAGGTACTGCATCCCCTGCTTCGTCGGGAGGACGCGGCGTTCAATGTCGCGCAGGGACTGGACATTGCCGGCGCGCAGGTCGCGGCGGGCCTCGTCCTGCTCGCCGCGAGGTTCGGCGTGAACGGGGACGAGCGGCGCAAGCGCCAGCGCGGCGACAGCCGCGAGCAGGGGAGTTTTCCGATGCATGATGCTGGAATGCCTAGCCCGGGGGCATTGAACAAGCTCTGAATGCCACCGTTCGGCGAGGTTCATTCAACCGGTGGCGCGATTGCATCACTTCGCGCAGCCCGCTAGGCGCAATGGCTATGGCAGCAGCACCGATCCTCAGCTGGGAAGGCCTTGGCCTCAACCAGGGCACCAGCTGGCTTTTCCGCGATATCGACATCCACATCGGCCCGCGCGACCGCCTCGCCCTGATCGGTCGCAATGGCGCCGGCAAATCCACGCTGCTCAAGCTGATCGGCGGGCAGATCGAAGGCGACAAGGGCAAGCGCTCGATCCAGCCGGGCGTCAAGGTCGTCACGCTGGAACAGGACCCCTTCTTCACCGGCTTCGACACGCTGATGGACTTCGCGCTTGCCGGAAGCGATGCGCCGGAACGGCACGAGGTGGAGGCGATCGCCGGGCAGCTCGGCATCGACATGAGCCGCAAGGCGCAAAGCGCCAGCGGCGGCGAACGGCGCCGCGCCGCACTCGCCCGCGCGCTGGCCCAGGATCCCGACCTGCTGCTGCTCGACGAGCCGACCAACCACCTCGACCTTGCCGCGATCGACTGGCTGGAAGACTGGCTGCAGCGGTACAAGGGCGCGTTCGTCGTCATCAGCCACGACCGCACCTTCCTCGAACGCCTGACGCGCGCGACGCTGTGGCTCGACCGGGGATCGCTGCGCCGCAAGGAGATCGGCTTCGGCGGCTATGAAGCCTGGATGGAGCAGGTCTACGCCGAGGAGGCGCGCGCGGCCGACAAGCTCGACGCCAAGCTGAAGATCGAAGCGCACTGGCTGGAACGCGGCGTCACGGCGCGACGCAAGCGCAACATGGGCCGGCTCGAAAAGCTCTACGAGATGCGCGCCACCCGCGCGGCGATGCTCAATCCGCAAGGCACCGCCAAGCTGGCCCTGGGCACCGATGACGAGGCCAAGAGCAAGGCGGTGATCGTCGCCGAAAACGTATCGAAGAAGTTCGGCGCCAAGGGACATGAGCGCACGATCATCAAGGACTTCACGCTGCGCATTACCCGCAAAGACCGCATCGGCGTGGTCGGCGCGAACGGTGCGGGCAAGACCACGCTGCTCAAGCTGCTGACCGGCGAACTTGCGCCCGATACGGGCACGGTCACGCTAGCCAAGACGCTTTCGGGCGTGATGATCGACCAGCAGCGCAGCCTGATGGCGCCAGACAAGCGGGTGCGTGACGTGCTGGCCGAAGGCAGCGACTGGATCGACGTGCGGGGCACGCGCAAGCACATCCAGGGCTATCTCAAGGAATTCCTGTTCGATCCGGGCTTGGTCGAAGCCCGCGTGGGCACGCTGTCGGGCGGTGAACGCTCGCGCCTGCTGCTCGCCCGCGAATTCGCGCGCCTGTCGAACCTGCTGGTGCTCGACGAGCCGACCAACGATCTCGATCTCGAAACGCTCGACCTGCTGCAGGAAGTCATTGCCGATTACGAAGGCACCGTACTGATCGTCAGCCATGACCGCGACTTCCTCGATCGCACGGTGACGATCACGCTGGGCCTCGATGGTTCGGGCAAGGTGGATATCGTGGCGGGCGGCTACGCCGACTGGGAAAAGATTCGCAAGAGCCGAGAGGCTGGCAAGCCGGTGGCGCGGAATGGCGGCGGCGCGAGCGAAGCCGCCGCGCCCCCTCCCCCGCCGCCCGCCAAAAAGGGCAAGCTTTCGTACAAGGACCAGCGCGACTACGAACTGCTGCCCACGCGGATCGAGGAGCTCGACGCGGCGATTGCGCGTGGCGAAGCCCAGCTCGCCGATCCCGACCTCTATGCCAAGGACCCGAAGAAGTTCGATGCGCTGATGGCCGCACTCGAAAAGGTCCGCGCGGACAAGGACGCCGCGGAAGAGCGCTGGCTGGAACTCGCCGAGATGGTCGAAGGCTGAAAGCGGCCCCTCCCCGCAATAGGGAGGGGAAGCACGCCGTTACGCCTTCAGCGCCGCCGCGGTGCGTTCGTCGATGCGCTTTTCCAGGATCGACAGCGGCATCGCGCCTTCGCGCAGCACTTCGTGGAACTGCTTGATGTCGAACTTCGGCCCAAGCGTCTTCTGCGCCTTTTCGCGCGCGCGGGTCCAGGCGATGTGCCCCATCTTGTAGCTGCACGCCTGGCCGATCATGGTGCAATAGCGCTCCACCTCGCGCTGGCTGCGCGGGCGGGCAAAGCCGGTGGTCGCGACCATGTAGTCGGTCGCCTGCTCACGGCTCCAGCGCTTGGTGTGCAGCCCCGTATCGATCACCAGCCGCGCCGCGCGGAACAGGAACGACTGCAGGTAGCCCGCCTTCTCGATCCCGTCGTATCCGCCAAGCTCGTCGGCCAGTTGCTCGGAATAAAGCGCCCAGCCTTCCGAATAGGCTGAAAAGCCGCCGACCTTGCGCAGCATCGGGATATCCTTCGACGTTTGCGCGATGCTGATCTGCAGGTGATGCCCCGGCACGCCTTCGTGATAGGTGAGCGATGGCAGCGAATACTTGGGCCAGTCGGCAACTTCCTTCAGGTTGATCCAGTAGATCGCCGGCCGCGACCCATCGAGCGCGGCGCGGTAGTAATAACCGTTCGACGCACCGTCCTGGATTTCGACCGGCACGCGGCGGATCTCTAGCGGCTGGCCGGGCAGCGTCGCGAAGGCCTTGGGTAGCAGGCCCGTCATCCGCGCCACGCCGGCATTCAGGCTGGCGATCAGCGCGGCCCGCCCTTCGTCCGTTTCCGGATAGAGCTGGTCCGGCCGCGCGTTAAGCGCCGCCAGCCGCTCGCCCACGGTGCCCTTGGTCATGCTCGCAGCCTTGAGCACGGCGTCCAGCCTGGCGGTCAGGTCCGCAACCTGCTCGAGCCCGATCTTGTGGACCTGCTCGGGCGTGAACTCCGTCGTCGTCGCCTGTCGCAGCGCGGCGGCGTAGATCACATCGCCATTCTGCAGGCGCCAGGCGCCGTCGCCCGCCGGGGTCTGCGCACGCAACTGCTGCACCAGCGCGATCTGGCGGTCGAGCGCGGGGTAGACGCTGTCGGCGACGATCTTCTCCGCCCGCGCCTGCCAGTCGCCGGCAATGCCCTTCGCGGCGGTGCGCCGCACCAGCGAGGCGACCATGGTGTTCTGCCCCGCAGGCACCGCGCGCAGCTTCTGCATCTGCCCGAGCGTCAGGTCGAGCGACCAGCCCGGTGCGATCAGTCCGCGCGCGCTTTGCGCCTTCTGCTCGGCGCTGTCCTCGTCGAGCGCCTTGCCCACCAGCCCAAGGCGCGCGAGATAGGCCTCGGCATCGCCCGCGTTCTCGATCGTGTGCCGGCTGTCGAGGAAGTCGGGCAGCGAGAAATACGCCCCGCCCTGCTGGTAGAGACGATAGGGCCGCTGCACCGAATCGACATGAAGACGCGGTGAATCCAGCCGAGATTCAAGCTGGTAGGTCACGACGTCGAGGTTCAGCCGGCTGGCGCTCGACAGCGCTGCGCGGTCAACCTTGCCAAGATCGGCCAGTGCCTGCCGCGTCTGGGCCACGCTTGCCGCGACGCCCGCCTCGGTACGGTCGTCGAGCTTCGACTTCATCGCCGCCCATTCGCCCTTGTCGAGCCCGAGCGAACTTACGCCTTCGGGCGAGAGCGCGAGGCTGTCCTTGAAGATTCGATCGAACAGCGCGTTAAGCGCCGCATCCACATCGCCCGCCGCAAGCGCAAGGCCTGGCCGCCCCAGAGTGATCATGCCGAGCGCGCCAGTGCCTGCCAGAAAGTGTCTGCGTTCCATTAATGTGGTCCTTCTTCGTGTCAGGTCAGGCGTTGCGCAGGCGTTCGGCCGTGCGCTGTTCGATCCGCGCCTCCAGCATCGAGAGCGGCATGACACCTTCCTTCAGCACTTCGTGGAACCAAGGGAGGCTGAACTTGTCGCCGAGCGCCGTCTCAGCCTTCTTGCGCGCACGGACCCAGGCGGTGTGCCCGATCTTGTAGCTGCAGGCCTGTCCAATCGAGGCGCAATAGCGCTCGATCTCTCGCTGCGCGCGCGCCCGCGGGAAGCCCACCGTAGCAACGAGGTAGTCGGTCGCCTTCTCGCGGCTCCACTTGTAGTGATTGAGCCCGGTATCGACCACCAGCCGCGCCGCGCGGAACAGGAACGACTGCAGGTACCCGGCCCGCTCGATGCCCGAATAGCCGCCCAGTTCGTCGGACAGCTGTTCAGCATAGAGCGCCCAGCCCTCGCCATAGGCCGAAAGGAAGAAGTCCTTCAGCATCATCGGCAGCGACTTCTCGGTGCGGCTGTACCCGCCCTGCAGGTGGTGGCCGGGAATGCCTTCGTGATAGGTCAACGCCGGCAGCGAATAGCGCGGCCAGTCGGCGGTCGATTTGAGGTTGATCCAGTAGATCGCCGGGCGCGAACCATCGAGCGTCGCCGAATAATAGTACCCGTTGGGCGCCCCATCCTGGATTTCCACGGGTACGCGCCGGATTTCCAGCTTTTCGTGCGGAATGTCCGAAAACGCGCGCGGCAGGCGGCCCTGCATCGCGGCAACGCCGGCGTTCAGGTCCTTGATCAGCTCCGCCCGGCCAGCGTCCGTGTTGGGATAGAGTTGGTCGCTCGCGTGGTTGAGCGCCGTCAGCCGCTCGCCGACATTGCCGGTGGTGTAGCCAGCCTTTGTGAGAATGGCATCGAGCTGCGCGGTGATATCCGCCACCTGCTCCAGCCCGATCTTGTGGATCTCCTCGGGCGTCATCGTCGTCGTGGTCGCCTGCGCGAGTGCCGTGCGGTAGATTTCGTCGCCGCGCGGGATGCGCCACGCGCCATCGCCGGGCCGAGTCGTGCGCCGCAAGCGTTCGACGAGCGCGATCTGACGGTCGAGCGCGGGATAGATGTCATTGGCGACGATCTTCGCAGCCCGGGATTCCCAGTCCCCGGCGATGTTCTTCTCGGCCGCACGCGTGACCAGCGAACGGACCATGCCGCTCTGTTCGGGGGCCGGCTGGCGCAGCTTCTTCATCTGCCCCAGCGCCAGATCGAGCGACCAGCCCGGCGCCAGAATGCCTTTTGCCGCCTTGCGCCGCTGATCCTCGGTCTGATCGTCAAGGGTAAAGCGGAAGAACCGCAGACGCGAAAGGTACGCCTCTGCATCGTCGGTGGTTTCGATCGGGTGCTGGCTGTCGAGGAAGTCGGGGATGCCGAAGTAGGCGCCGTCCTGCTGCGTGATGGGATAGGGTGATTGCACGCTGTCCACGCCGAGCGGCTTGGCGACCAGTTCCTGCTCATACTTGTAGGCGGCAATATCGCGGATGCGCTTGCCCGCATTGCTAAGACCACTCGCATCGAAGCTGCGGATCTGCTGCAGGGCCCTGCGGTTGAATGCCTCGGCCATGTCCTGCCCGGCCTGGCTGCTGTCGCTCAATCGGCTGCGAAGCTCGCGACGCGGACCGGTGTCCAGACCCATGCTGGTCGCTTGTTCGGGGCTGATCAGCAGCTCGTCGTAGAAGATCCGGTCAAGCAGGGCGTTGAGCGCGGCATCCGCGGTGCCTTGCGCCAGCAATCGCGCGGGCCAGCTGAGACCGAGTGCTGCGACAGCGCTCCCGGAAAATGCCAGAAAATCACGTCGTTCCATTTTGTGCTCCCCGAACAGGTCGTTGCAGTGGTTACCGCCTGCCTGCCAGTTCGGGAAGCTTGCAAATGTCGTTCGTCGATACCGGTCAGCGGTTCAACGGATGCTGTTGAAGTCCGTACTCCGGTCCAGCACGATGCTGCGCACCAGCCTGGTGCCATGCATCGGCCAGCGCAGCGTCCGCACCAATTCAAGGCGCAGTCACGTGCCAATCAAGAACCGTCGATTGAAGAGACATCCGCATCCTTGCAACCGAATAAGCTGACCGGCAGCAAAATTTGCTTTTAAACTTCGGGAGTTGGCAGCTTCATTTTGGCGAGGCAACGCATTTTCACGTTTCAATTCTCGCGCTTCAAGCACTTGTGCTGAGACGGCTGCGGAATGATCTGCCCGAAATCGCAAGGAACCTACAGTGAAAGACAGAAGCGCTTGCCCGAAATCGTGAATTGTAGGAAAGCATAAAGTCGCGCGCTTCAGCCGATCCTCTGACGAGAGCCGCCGTGCCATGATCAATAGAATTCGCGACATCCGTCGCCAGAAGGGTTTGACCCTTGCCGATGTAGCAGCACGCTGCACTCCGCCGACGACCGCACAGACGATCGGACGGCTCGAAACCGGCATGCGCTCGCTTTCGCTCGCCTGGATGAACCGGATTGCCGCCGCGCTCGATGTCGATCCCCAGCTCCTGGTGGGTGCCGAAAGCGATCAGCCGACGGCGATGGTCGCCAAACTTGGCGCCAGCGGTGCCGAAGCGCTGACACGTCCGCTGGAAGCTGTTTTCCCGCTCGCCCCCGATGGCGACACGCCGGTCGTGGTCATGGGCGTGGACGCAAGCGTCGGCGAATATCGCGCCGGCGATCAGGTTTGGCTGCGCCAGTTCGCGCCCGAAGACTTTGTCCGCGCGCTCAACCGCGATGTGCTGGTGCCCCGCCCTGCGGGTCGCTTCGCCTTTGGCCGCCTGCTCGATTGCGAAGACGGACGGGTCACGCTGCTGCCGCCAGGCACCGGCCATCGCCAGGTGACGGTTGACGCCCCAGCCTGGATCGCCGTTTCGGAAATGCTGGTGCGCCGACTGTGAATTTCAATGGAGCGGGTTCTCGCCCGTGAAGCGCCGGCTGCTGTCGATCTCCACGCTCTACCCGGCGCCGCAGCGTCCGGGTTTCGGCCGTTTCGTGGCACGCCAGATGCAGGCGCTGGCATCGCGGGGCGATTGGGACGTCACCGTGATCAACCCGGTCGGCCTGCCCCCGGTCAAGCTGCAGCGCTATGCGCGGCTGGCGGACATTCCGCATGAGGAACATGTCGACGGCGTCGCCGTCCACCATCCGCGCTTTACCCTGATTCCCGGGCTGTCGGCACCGTTCAACCCGGCCCTGATCGCCCACGCGATCCTGCCGCTCGCCCGCAGGCTACACGCGATGCAGCCCTTCGACATGGTCGATGCGCAGTTCTTCTTCCCCGACGGCCCCGTCGCCCGCCGCGTGGCCAGGGCACTCTACTTGCCCTTTGCGATCAAGGCGCGCGGCTCTGACGTCCACTACTGGGGCAAGCGCCGCCTCGCCCTGCGCCAGATGCGCTGGGCCGCGAACGAAGCCCGCGCCGTGCTGGCGGTCTCAGCCGCCCTCGGCCAGGATATGCAGGTGCTCGGCCTCGCGCCCCGTGGTGTCGAGGTGCATTATACCGGGCTGGATCACGAACGCTTCAAGCCGGTCGCCCGCGCCGCGGCCCGGCAGCTCGCCTCGGCCATCCCCGAACTCGGCATCTGGTCGCAAGGGCGGATGATCGCCTGCGTCGGCGCGCTGCTCAAGATCAAGGGCCAGGACATCGCCATTCGCGCGCTGCGCCAACTGCCCGAAGACGTGCGGCTGGTCCTTGCCGGCGAAGGTCCTGAGCTTGATGCCCTGCGCGCTCTGACGCGCCAGTGCGGCCTTGAACAGCGTGTGCAGTTTCTCGGCTCCGTCGGGCACGAAGCCATGCCCGTGCTGCTCAGCGCCGCCGATGCCATGGTCCTGCCGTCAGAGCGCGAAGGCCTCGCCAACGCCTGGATCGAGGCGCTCGCCTGCGGAACGCCGGTCGTCATACCCGACATCGGTGGCGCGCGCGAAGTCGTTTCGGCACCTGCCGCCGGCCGCATTGTGGAACGCACGCCGGAAGACATCGCGCGCGGCGTTTCCGAACTGCTCGAAGATCCGCCCGCGCAGGACGATGTCGCGGCCTACGCGGCGCGGTTCAGCTGGTCGGCCAATGCCGAGGCGCTGAACCGGATCTACCGCAGGGCCATCAATTCCTGATCCGCGAAAGGCGTCGCTCAGACGCCTTCGCGGGCCAGACGTTCCTGCTTTTCGAGCGCGGTCTCGGTCGGGACGAAGCTCTTCGGATTGACCTTGAGCCAGATCAGGATCGGCGCGGCCATGTAGATCGAGCTGTAGGTGCCGACGAAGATGCCCAGCGTAATCGCGGCGGTGAAGCCGAAGATGACTTCGGGCCCCAGCAGCAGCAGCGCCACCAGCGTGATCAGCATTGACAGCGACGTCACGATCGTGCGCGCCAGCGTTTCGTTGACCGACAAGTCGAGCAACTCGGGCATCGGCATCTTGCGGAACTTCTTCAGGTTCTCGCGGATGCGGTCATAGACGACGATCGTGTCGTTGAGCGAATAGCCGATCAGCGTGAGCAGCGCGGCGACGATGTTGAGGTCGAATTCCAGCTGGGTCAGCGCGAACATGCCCAGTGTCAGCGTCACGTCGTGGATCAGCGCGAACAGCGCGCCGATGCCGAACTGCCACTCGAAACGCAGCCAGATATAGGCCGCCACCGCCAGCGCCGCGAAGCCGAGCGCCTTGAACGCATCCCAGCCGAGCTCGCGCGAAACCTTGCCCGAAACCGAATCGACACCATCGATCCGCGCATCGGCGTGGTTCTTCTTGACGTCGGCGGTGATCGTGCGCGCCATCTTGTCCGACAGCGACGCATCGTGATCCGCGCCTTCGGGCAGCTTCATCCGGATCGAGATCTCGTTGGGCTTGCCGTAGCGCTGGATGATCGGCTCGCCATAGCCGAGCTTGGCGATTTCATCACGCAACGTGGCGACCGGCGCCTCTGCACTGCGCTCGAACGTCACGCGGATCATCTGTCCGCCGACGAAATCGACGCCCAGGTTCAGGCCCTTGGTCAGCACCAGCCCCCAGCTCGCCGCCATCAGCACGATGCTGACGATGTAGAAGGGCACGCGCCACTTGAGGAAGTGGATGTTGGTGTTGTCGGGAACGAGCTTGAGGAGCTTCATGCCTCTTCTCCTCTTACAGGTTCAGTTCGGCCGGGCGGGCGCGGCGCAACCATTGCGCGACCCACAGGCGGGTGAGCGTGACCGCGGTGAACACCGAGGTCGCGATGCCGATCATCAGCACCACGGCAAAGCCCTTCACCGGGCCCGAGCCGAAGGCGAACATCAGCACCGCCGCGATCACGTTGGTGATGTTGGCATCGAAGATCGCGCGGCTGGCTTCCTTGTAGCCCATCTCGACCGCAGCGACGACGCGCCGGCCCCGATGTCGCTCTTCGCGGATGCGTTCGTTGATCAGCACGTTGGCATCGACCGCCGCACCGATCGTCAGCACGAAGCCGGCGATGCCGGGCAGCGTCAGCGTGGTGCCGATGATGCCCATGATGCCCAGGATCATGAGGACGTTCAGCACCAGCGCGAGGCAGGCATAGACCCCGAAGCGGCCATAGGTGACGAGGATGAACACGGCGAGCGCCAGCGTGCCGACGCCCATCGCGATCATGCCCTTGCGGATCGAATCCGCACCAAGGTCCGGCCCGACGGTGCGCTCTTCGACGACCTTCAGGTCGACCGGCAGCGCGCCAGAGCGCAGCGAGATGGCCAGCGCATTGGCACTTTCGGCGGTGAAGCGGCCCGAAATGACCGCACTGCCGCCCAGGATCGGCTCGTTGATGTTCGGTGCCGACAGGACCTTGCCGTCGAGGATGATGGCGAAGGGCTTGCCCACGTTCTGCGTGGTCAGGTTGGCGAACTTCTTGCCGCCTTCGGTGTTGAAGGTGATGTTGACGACCGGCTCGTTGGTCTGCTGGTTGTTCGTCATCTGCGCGTTGGTGAGTTCGTCACCACGGATGCCGCCCAGCCGCTTGACCGCGATCGACGCCACGCCGCCGCCTTCGCTGGCGGTGGCATAAGGCACGATCTCGCTGCCCGGAGGGGCGACGCCGCGCGCCACGTCGGACGGCAGCGCGGTCGTGTCGACCAGCTTGAATTCAAGCTTGGCGGTCTGGCCCAGCAGGTTCTTGAGCTGCTGCGGATCCTGCAGGCCCGGCACCTGCACCACGATGCGCTGCGCACCCTGGCGAATGATCGTCGGTTCCTTGGTACCCAGCGCGTCGATGCGCTTGCGCACCACTTCCACCGCGGTGTCCATCGCCTGGCTCACCGCCTGGTCGATGCCTTCCTGCGTCGGCGTCAGCACGAAGCGATTGCCGTCGGCGACGGTGATCGTCCAGTCGCGCTTGCCGGTCAGCCCCGCCCCGTTGGTCAGCGGCAGGATCGCCTCGCGCACGGCATCGACCTTGCTCGGATCCTCGACCAGGAAGCTCAGCGAGCCGTTGTTGTTCGAGATGTCGCTGATGCGGATGTTTTCCGCCTTCAGCTTGCCGCGCACGCTTTCGTCCATGCCCTCGATGCGCTGCTGGCGCACCTGCGAAGGATCGGCTTCAAGCAGGATATGGCTGCCACCGGCCAGGTCGAGACCGAGGTTGACCTTTGGCTGCGGCAGCGACGCCGGCAGCTGGATGTTGGTCATCGAGGTCAGCGAAGGCACCGCGGCCAGCGCGCAGACAATGGTCAGCGCCCAGAGCCAGATTACCTTCCAGCGTGGAAATTCGAGCATCGGTATCGTCCTGCTGGAAAGATCAGTCGTTGGCGGGCTTGCTGCCACCCGGCGGCACGATGTCGCCGATGGTCGACTTCACCGCCTTGACCCGCACGTTGGGCGCAAGCTCGAGTTCGACGATGGTGTCTTCGACCTTGATCACCTTGGCGAGCAGCCCGCCGGCGGTAATCACCTGATCGCCCCTTTGGATCCCGGCCAGCTTGGCCTGCTGTTCCTTCTGCCGGCGCATCTGCGGGCGCAGGATCAGGAAATAGAACACCGCGCCCATCGCGATCAGAGGCAGGAACTGCAGATAGGCGGGCGGCTCGGACGACGCGGCGGCGGGCGCGGCGGAGGCGAGAAGGGCGAACATGGCAGGACCGTTCATGGGATCGGGGAAAACTCGTCTTGCGGGAAGCGCGCACAGCGATGGGGCACGCATCCCATGGAAAAACAGCGTGGCCGCGCGCCTAGCAGCCTTGCCGCGCCAAGGCAATCGAACCGCGCTCCGCCCCGTCCTGCCGCACTGGCCTGCCGCCCCGCCGACAGCGATGCGCGACAAACCCGCACAAACCCCCGCCAAGACTCTTGCCATGCGCAAATGCGCTGCCTATAGGCCGCCGCTCCGGTCGGGACGTAGCGCAGCCTGGTAGCGCATCACACTGGGGGTGTGGGGGTCGGAGGTTCGAATCCTCTCGTCCCGACCAATCAAAAAAGCCGGGCCATCCTTTCGCGGATCGCCCGGCTTTTTTTGCATTCTGTCGCCCGGTCGGGCGAGCAGGACTGCTGTTCAATCCATTTCGATCCCTTGGAAATCCCCGGCGGCCCGCCATTCGTCGAGAATGCGGAAGAATGCCGGCGAGCCCTTTCCGTACGAAGCAAAGCTCGCTGCAAGCGGGCTGATCTTGCCTTCGCCGTTGTAGTATCCCGGCGTGCATTCTTCGAGGAACTTGCGCCGGTCTAGCAGGGAATCGAGCACCTCTGCCGTCCAGGCCTCCTCGCCCTCCACCGTCGCCTCCACTCGCGTCGCCTGCCGCCCCATGGCTTCGGCGATGATGTGCGCGCTGTGGCACGCCTGTTCGTCGAGCGAGTGCGGATAGTTGGCGGTGAAGCCCGACTGGATGACCGAGAAGATGAACAGGTTGGGAAACCCGTTGACGGTCATCCCGTGCAGCGTCCGCGCCCCGCTCTGCCACTTCTGCTCCAGCGTGCGCCCGTCGCGGCCATGGACGTCGTAGCCGGCGCGCCGGGCATAGCTCGTGCCCACCTCGAAGCCGGTGGCGAAGATCAGGCAGTCGAGCTTGTATTCGCGGCCATTGGCGACGACGCCGTCCTTCGTGATGCGCTCCACGCCCTTGCCGTTGGTGTCGACCAGCGTAACGCTGTCGCTGTTGAAAGTGTCGAGATATTCGTCGTGGAAGCACGGCCGCTTGCAGAACTGGTTGTACCAGGGCTTCAGCGCTTCGGCGACGGCGGGGTTGGCGATCTTTTCATCGACCCGCGCGCGGATGGCTTCCATCTTCTTGAAGTCTGCCAGCTGCACCAGCTCGTCCGGATCGGCGGCGCCTTCCTTCACCGCCTTCATCCGCGCGATCACGCCCAGGTTGCGGATGATCTCGGTCCAGCCGTCGGCCACCAGGTCTTCTTCGGCCCAGCCGCCCGATACCAGCGTGTTGAAGTTCTCCATGCGGTGGCGGTGCCATCCCGGTTGGAGCGAGGCCGCCCACTGCTTGTCGGTCAACCGGTCGTTGCGCACGTCGATCGAGGACGGTGTACGCTGGAAGACGTAGAGCTGCTTTGCCGCAGCCCCCAGGTGCGGCACCGCCTGCACCGCGGTCGCGCCGGTGCCGATAATGCCGACGACCTTGTCCCGCAGCTTGTCCAGCCCACCCTTCGATGTACCGCCGGTATAGCCATAATCCCACCGGCTGGTGTGAAAGGTGTGGCCTTCGAATTCCTCGATGCCGGGAATGCCGGGCAGCTTGGGCCGGTGCAGCGGGCCATTGGCCATGATCACGAACCGCGCGCGGATCGCATCGCCCCGGTTGGTCGAAACGATCCAGCGGCGTGCCGCTTCATCCCAAGCAACACCGGTCACCTCGGTCTGCAACAGCGCCCGGCGGGTCAGGTCGAAATGGTCCGCGATCCGCTGCGAATAGGCGCGGATCTCGTCGGCGCCCGAATACTTGCGCTCGGGCATGAAGCCCGTCTCTTCCAGCAGCGGCAGGTAGACGTAGCTTTCGATGTCGCAGGCCGCGCCGGGATAGCGGTTCCAGTACCACGTGCCGCCGAACTCGCCGCCCTTCTCGATCAGGCAGATGTCGTCGATCCCCGCCTTGCGCAGCCGCGCGCCGGCAAGCAGTCCGCCGAAGCCGCCGCCGATCACCACCGCGTCGCGCTCGTCGGTTACCGGCTCGCGCTCGATCGGGCGCTCCACATAAGGATCGCTCAGGAAGTGCGCGAACTTTCCCGCCATCTCGACGTACTGTTCGTTGGCGTCGGCGCGCAGCCGCTTGTCCCGCTCGGAAAGATAGCGCTGCTTCAGCGCCGCCGGGTCGAAGCCTAGGTTCAGGTCGGTCATCTCACCCATACTCCATCGACCGGCAGGGCCAGTCGTTGACGTGATCGCCCGACTTCGATGCGCGGGCCTCTCCTCGGGCGGTCTGACGCCGCCACTGCCGGAAATGCTAGGTCAAATGACTTAACTGTAAAGCGCAAAAGCAGCCCCGGCGCTCACAAAACGCGGGGATCGAGCTGCGCCTGCGGCTCTTCGAGCATGGTGGCCGAACGGCCTTTCCCCTGCGGCATGCGATAGTTTTCGACAGTCCTCGAACGGAAATTCAGGCTGACGCGAAAGAGCTGAACGTCAGTCCTCGAACAGGCGGGATACCGATCGTTCGCGGCTGTGACCGGACCAATTCCTGCCGCGACTCGGAAGAATTCAGATCGCCGCGAGCAGCGACAGCGCCTCGGCTTCGCTGACGACTTCGGCGTACTTGGCCTGAAGATCGAACAGGTTGGCCTCGTGCGGGGCCTGATGGCGGTCGCCGCACGCATCGCGCACCACGAAGGGCAGGAAGCCGTTCTGGCAGGCGTCGAGCGCCGTCGCACGGATGCATCCGGACGTCGACGTGCCACAGACCAGCACGGTATCGACGCCCATAGAGGTGAGCGTCGCGGCAAGATGCGTGGCGAAGAAGGCCGAGGCATAGCGCTTGGTCACGACGATATCGCCGTCCTGCGGCGCCAGCACGGTGGGAAAGGCGCCTAGCGGCGATCCCTTCTCGAACACCTTGAGCGCCGGCACCTTGCGGAAGAACACGCCGCCGTCGGTCCCGCCGGGCTGGTATTCGACATTGGTGAACACGATCGGGATGCCGACCGCGCGCGCCGCGGCCGTCATCCGCACGGCGCTCGCCAGCGCGTCCTCGATCCCGGCATACAGCGGCGAGCCCGGCTGAAGATAGGCTTCGACCAGATCGATCAGCAGCAGCGCCGGACGCTGTCCGAACGGCAGGCGCCCGTCGAAGGCGCCCGCATAGTTTTCGGTGAGGTCCGCGTTTTCCTGCCCCATCAGATCACCCCGTTGTCCGCCATCGTGGCAAGCTCGCTCTCCGACAGGCCGAGCAGTTCGCCATAGACTTCGGCGTTGTGCTGCCCGACCACCGAAGGTGCCGGCCGCCGCACGCTGCCCGGCGTTGCCGAGAACTTGGGGAAGCTCGATTGCATCTTGAGCGGACCGAACCGCTCGGTTTCCACCTCGATGATCGCCTCGCGTGCCTGGAAATGCGGATCGGCCAGCATGTCGGGCGCGCGATACACGCGGCCTGCCGGGATCGAATGCTCGATCATCAGCGCGTCGACCTCGTCCATGGTCAGTGTGGCTGTCCATGCGTTGATCAGCGCGTCGAGCTCGTCCTGGTTCTCACCGCGGGCGAGGTGCGTCGCATAGCGCGGATCGTCGCCCAGCTCGGGCCGGCCCATCGCCGTTGCCAGCCGCTTCCACAGCGAATCCTTGTTGGCGCCGATCATGAACTCGCCGTCCTTGCAGGAATATACGTTGGACGGCGCAATGCCCTTCAGGATCGATCCCGACCGTTCGCGGATCAGGCCCATGCGGTCGTATTCCGGCACCAGCCCTTCCATCACCTGCAGCACGCTTTCGTAAAGCGCGGTGTCGATGACCTGCCCCTTGCCGGTCTTCTCCTTGACGTGCAGCGCAGCCAGCACGCCCATGCAGCCATAGGTCGCGGTCAGCGTATCGCCGATCGACACGCCCATTCGGCTGGGCGCGCGGTCGGGTTCGCCGACGATGTAGCGCCAGCCGCCCATCGCCTCGCCAATGCCGCCAAAGCCCGCCCGGTCCGAATAGGGCCCGGTCTGGCCATAGCCGGACATGCGCGCGATGATCAGGTGCGGGAACTCGGCGAGCAGCACGTCCGGCCCCAGCCCCCACTTCTCCAGCGTGCCGGGCTTGAAGTTCTCGATCAGCACGTCGGCATGCGCGATCAGCTTCTTCACCAGCGCCTGACCTTCGGCCACGCGCAGGTTTGCGCTGACCGAACGCTTGTTGCGGGCGATCACCTCCCACTGCACCTTTTCCGCGCCCTGCCCCCATTCGCGCATGGGGTCACCGGTCACGGGTGGTTCCACCTTGATCACGTCGGCGCCCATGTCGCCCAGCAACTGGCCGCAGAACGGGCCCGCCAGCAGCTGGCCCAGTTCGACGACGCGGATGTCCTTCAATGCACCGTTGTTCACGTCTTACTCCGCCGCTTCGAGGTGCGGCCATTGGGGTTGGATCGGCGCGGCAAGCCCGGTCTCGGCCTCGCACGCGGCGCGCAGGGCCTCGATGCCGGGGCCGGTGTTGAACACGGGGAGCGCCCCGCGCGATTTCCGCATCTCGGCACGCAGCGCTTCGGTCGCGCCCGCATCGACGCTGCCATCGCCTGCGATGACCACGCCATAGGCGCGCGCGCCTTCGGCCGTGACCAGCCCTTGGGTGATTTCCTTGGCCACCAGCGCGGGATCACGCTCCAGCGGGTCGCCCCAGCCGCCCCCGCCCCAGGTGACGAAGTGCAGCTGGTCGCCCACCTCCACTTCGACGTCTTCCACCTTGTTGCCGATGATCGTCATCGTGCCGTCGGCCTTTTCGAGCAGCTTCTTCGCCCGCTTGCCCGGCTCGCCGCCGTTGACGCCCCAGGGGGGCACGAACCAGCGGTCGTCGTGGATCGAGATCGTGCCGGGCGACAGGAAGCGGTAGGTCATGTGAATGCCATTGCCGCCGCGATGCAGCCCCGCCCCGCCCGAATCCGGCTCGGTCTCGTAGCGTTCGATCATCATCGGGAAGTAGCGTTCGAGGAATTCGTTGGGCACGTTGGTGAAGCCCGGCCACAGCGAATGGCCGTCCGGCCCGTCGCCAAGCGGCCGCCCGGGAATGCCGCCGAAGCCGATCTGGAACAGCTGGAACCAGGCATTGCCCTTGCCCGGCCGCTGGTCATAGCCCGAATAGAACAGGTGCGGGCTCGACGAAAAGCCGGCGGCGTTGAGGAATTCCGGCGTCTTCTGTCCCAGCAGCCCGCCAAGGATGTCGAAGATGCGGCCCAGCGCATGGGTGCGGCCCGAAAGCGCGGCAGGAAACTTCGGCTTCAGCAGCGATCCCTCGGGAATGCGCACGTCGATCAGGTCATAGAACCCGTCGTTGAACAGGATCATCGGGTCGAAGACCATGATCATGTAGATGCCGAAGAACATCTTGAACATGTTCTCGTTCAGGAAGAAGTTGATCGACGCCGAAGACTGCGGATCGGTGCCGTCGAAATCCAGGATTACCTTCTCGCCTTCGCGCCACATCGTGCACTTGATGCGGTACGGGCCATACCCCATGCCGTCGTCGCAGATGTAGTCCTCGAAGCTCACCGGCTCCTCGCTCACCGCTTGCGACAGCAGCGTCTTCATCGCGCGGTGGTTGCGCGCCAGCAGTTCCTGCGTGGCCGAGACATAGACATCGTCGCCGAAGCGGTTCGCCATCTCGATCACCCGGCGCGCGGCGACGCGGCACGATGCGATCAGCGCGTTGAGGTCCGCCGCGCACCAGTCCGCCTTGCGCGTCTGGTGCATCACCAGCTTCATCAGGTCTTCGTTGTATTCCCCCTTCTTCCAGATCTTCACCGGGGGGATGCGCACGCCTTCTTCGTAGATCGAGCGCGCGTTGATCGGCATCGAGCCGACGACCTTGCCACCGATGTCGCTCTGGTGGCCGAACATCGAGGTATAGGCGATCAGGCGTCCGTCCTTGAACACCGGCAGCAGCACCAGCCAGTCGTTCGAATGGCTGATTGCGCCGTCGACCGAGTACGGGTCGGACAGGAAGATCATGTCCCCGTCCTCGAGCGTGCCTTCGTAGTTCTTGAGGAAGCCGCCGATGAAGCTGCCGAACTGGCCGACGATCATGCGGCCTTCGGGATCGGCGATCAGCGGAAAGGCGTCCCCCTGTTCGCGGATGCCCGGCGACATCGCCGTGCGCACAAGCGTGGCATCCATCTCGACGCGCGCGTTGCGCAGCGCGTTCTCGATGATGTCGAGCGTCACCGGATCGATCGCGACGGTCTCGAACGGGGTGGAATTGGTCTGGACGATGGTGGCAGGCATGATTTCGTCCCTTTCGTCAGGCCAGGTTGATCAGGATGTTGCCGACATGGTCGACGGTGGCGACGCAGCCGCTTTCGATCAGCGTGGTCGAATCCATTTCGCACACGATCGCGGGGCCAGGGATCACGTCCCCGGCGCGGAGCTTCGCGCGGTCATAGATCACCGCCGCCTGTTCGCGCCCGTCCATCCACAGCACATGGTCGCGGATCTTGGCGGCGGACGGATCGCCATCGCCCTTCTCCAGCTCCGCCGCCGGCAGGTCGAGCGCGTGACCCAGCGCCACGGCGCGCAGGTTCACGATCTCGTGCGGAGTGTCCATGTTGAAGGTGAACAGCCGCTTGTGCTCTTCATCGAAGCGCGCAAGCACGCCGGAAATGCCGTCGCCGGCAAGCGCGTCCGCGGTGATCGTCAGCGGAACTTCGAAGGCTTGCCCGGCATAGCGCACATCGACTTCGAAAGCGGTGGTGATCTCGGCTTCGGGCACGCCGTCGCTCAGCAGCTCCCCCTTCACCTGGGTCGCCATCTCGTCGAGCACGGCGACGAGGTCCTCCGCCTTCGTGTCCCTGGCAAGGCGCGACCATGATCGCGCGGTTTCGGTGCGCATCCGCGTCGTCGCATCGCCCAGCGCACAAAGCACGCCCGGCGAAACCGGCGAGACTGCGGGCCAGCTGCCCATCAGCCTCGCCACCGCGTTGACATGCAGCGGCCCGGCACCGCCGAAGCCCATCACCGCGAAGTCGCGCGGGTCATAACCCTGCTGCACCGAAATCATGCGCAGCGCGCCGAACATGTTTTCGTTGACGATGTCGATGATCCCGCGCGCGGCAGCCATCAGGTCGATGCCCAGCGCATCGGCCACGGTCTGCACCGCTGCCTTGGCGCCTTCACGATCAAGCTTGAACGTGCCGCCCAGCAGGTTCTCGGGCAGATATCCCAGAACGACATTGGCGTCGGTGACGGTGGGGGCCGTGCCGCCCTTTCCATAGGCGACCGGCCCCGGCACCGCTCCTGCGCTCTGCGGCCCGACCCGAAGGGCTCTTGTCAGCTCAGGAACATATGCGATCGAACCGCCGCCCGCGCCGACCGTCTTCACGTCGAGCGCCGAGGCACGGACGGAAAGATGGCCGACCTCGGTGGTGCGCTGGCGGCGCGGTTCGAGGTTCTCGATCAGCGCAACGTCGGTGCTGGTGCCCCCGACGTCGAGAGTGAGGATATTCTTGATACCGGCATTGCGGCCGACCCAGATCGCGCCGGTAACGCCGCCAGCGGGGCCCGACATCAGGATGTTGACCGGGTGCTCCTCGGCCTTCTGCGCGCTCATCAGCCCGCCGTCCGACCGCAGCAGCGAAAGTTTGCCGGTCATCCCTTCGCTGGCGAGCCGGTTGCGCAGGTTGGACACGTACTTGCCCACGACCGGCCGGACCGAAGCGTTGGCCACCGTGGTCAGCGTGCGCTCGTATTCCTGCATTTCGGGCAGGACTTCGTGGGAAAGCGACACCGGCACGCCCGGCAGCACTTCGGCCACCAGTTCGCCGATCCGCGCTTCGTGCGCGCCATTGGCATAGGCGTTGATCAGGCTGACGGTCACGGCTTCCGCACCGTTGTCCTTCAGCCGGTTGAGCTGGAAGCGCACGTCGGCTTCGTCGAGCGGGCGCACTTCGTGGCCTTCGGCGTTCATGCGGCCCTTGACCGTGACGGTATCCTCAAGCGCGGCCAGCGGCTGCGGCTTGGGCCAGATGATCCACGCGGCCAGCCCGCCGGGCACATAGCTGCGGGCGATCTGCATGATGTCGCGATAACCTTCGGTGGTCACGAGGCCGACCCGCGCGCCCTTCCCTTCCAGCACAGCGTTGGTGGCAACCGTCGTGCCATGCAGGAAGTAGTCGATCGCGCCCGCACCGATCCCCGCCTTCTCGCAGATCGCGGTCACGCCGTTAAGGATACCCTCGGAACTGTCGTGCGGGGTCGATGGCGTCTTGTGCCGCCAGAACGCACCCGTGTCGGTATCGAACAGCAGGAGGTCGGTAAACGTGCCGCCGACGTCCACGCCAAGCCGGTAACCCATCGATCTGAGACCCCTTTTTCTCAAGCCTGCTTCGGGAACGACGGCGCTTTCGCCACCATCCCCGGCAGGGAACGCTGCATCACCTCGCCCAGCCAGTGATTGGCCGAAACCAGGCTCGTAAGATCAAGGCCCGTGCGCACCCCGGCGCGCTCGAGCATGTAGACGACATCTTCGGTAGACACGTTGCCCGCCGCGCCCGGCGCGAACGGGCAGCCGCCAAGGCCGCCAATCGCGGCATCGACCGTCACCGCGCCGGCCAGCACCGCCGCCCATACGTTGGCGAGGCCCGTTCCGCGTGTGTTGTGGAAATGGACGCGCACTGGCACCTGCGGCACCGCGGCGCGCACCTTGCCCACCAGCGAGGTGACATGCGCCGGGTTGCCCACGCCGATCGTGTCGGCGAGCCCGATCTCCACCGGACCCGCTTCGGCCAGCGCTATCGCCATCGCCACGATCCGCTCCTCGGCCACCTCGCCTTCGAACGGGCAGCCGAACGATGCCGCGATGGTCACCTGGCCGGTCTTGCCCGCCTCGCGCGCCATCGTGATGATCTCTTTCGCGGCCTCGACCGAACCGTCGCTGGTCTGGCCCTGGTTGGCCATCGCAAAGGTATCGGTCGCCACCGATACCGCGCCCAGCTGGTCGATGCGGTCCGTTGCCAGCGCACGCCCGGCGCCGCGCGCGTTCATCACCAGGCCGATGTAGGTCACGTCGTCGCGCTCGGGCAGGCCTTCGCACACCGCTTCGGCATCGGCCATCTGCGGAACGGCCTTGGGATTGACGAAGCTCGTCACCTCGATCCGCCGGCTTCCCGCCGCGATCGCCCTTTCAACGAGCGCGAGCTTGTCGGCGGTCGAGACGAGCGCCTTTTCGTTCTGCAATCCGTCCCGAGGGGCAACCTCGACCATTTCGATGGCTTCTGTATACATTACTCAGCAGCTTCCCGGATAATACCCTGCTCGGCGAGGCCGCGATGGGCGTCGGCATAGGCGTGATAGGCGCGCAGGATGTGCCCGGTCATGATTGCCTCGGCCCAGGCCCCGTCGCGCCGGGCAAAGGCGGCGATCAATTCCTCATGCTCACCGAAGGACCGCAGCAGCGCTTCGCGGCTGTAATGGTGCGCGGTGCGCCACACGACCGGCTGTTCCACCAGCGTGCCCAGCAGCGCCGCCAGCCGGCGAGAGCCAGCCACTTCAAGGATGACTGCGTGGAATTCGCGGTTGCCTTCAAGGAACCCCACCACGTCGGCGGAAGCGCCCCGCACAGCCTCGCCGATCTGCCGATTCGCGGCGCGAATGCGATCGAGCGCGGCATCGGTCATGCGCTCGGCCGCACGCCGCGCCGCCTTGCCCTCCAGCATCGCGCGCAGTTCGAAGGCATCGGCCACATCGTCGATCGACCAGTCCGCCACGAAGCTGCGCTGGGTGTCGGTGCGGGTGACCAGAAGATCGGATTCCAGCCGCCGCAGCGCCTCGCGAACCGGGGTGCGCGATACCCCGCACTTCTCCGCTAGCGCCTCTTCCGCAAGCTGTGACCCGGCGGGCAGTTCGCCCGACAGGATCATGCTGCGGATGGCCTCGTAAGCGCGGTCGGAAGCGCGGGACACGGATCACTCCAAAGAACTTGACCTTCCATATTTGTATACAATACGATCCCAACTCATCAAGCCGCGTTTGCCATGGGGGCATAAAAAAGACGCGGCGGGTGCAACGGCCGTCCCTGTCCGGGGACGCCGACAACAGGGAGTTTTCAATGCGACGTTCCCACTGGACCCTTCTCGCCGCCTCGGCTCTCGCCGGGATCACCGCACCAGCTCATGCACAGGAAGCGCCGCAAGCCGATGCCTCCGCACCAGCCGATGATGGCGGCATCATCGTCACCGCGCGTCGCCAGAACGAACGCCTGCAGGATGTCCCCGCATCGGTCGCGGTGATCACCGCCGATGCGCTCGCCCGCACCGGCGCGGTCAAGGCGGAGGACTTCGTGCGCCTGACTCCTGGCGTCACCATCGTCACCGGCACGGCCGAAGCCGGCGATACCCAGATCAACATCCGCGGCATCAACGGCGCGCGCGATGCCGAAAGCTCGGTCGCACTGATCGTCGACGGCATTCTCAAGACCAACACCGCGCAGCTGAACCAGCCGCAGGGCACGATCAGCCAGGTCGAAATGCTCAAGGGGCCGCAGGGCGCGCTCTATGGCCGCAATGCCGCCGCCGGCGCGATCGTCATCCAGACGATGAAGCCCACCGACACGCTGACCGGCGCGGCCAAGCTGTCCTATGCCGATTACAACACCTGGGAAGCCAGCGCCCATGTCGCAGGCCCGCTGGGCGGGGCGGCCGGGTTCGTCCTGTCGGGCTATTACTACAAGACCGACGGCTTTTATAAGAACGTCTTCACCAACTCGAAGACGGTGGACGACAAGGAGAACTGGGCGGTCGATGGCCGCGTCGTGATCGGCCAGGGCGGCCCCACCCAGCTCGACATCAAGGCCCGCTACGGCGAATTCCACGGCGCTTCGCTGCCGTTCAACGCCGCCTTCCACCTGCCCAACTTCGGCGGCGCCTTCTACGAAGACGTCAACAAGCACCCGTTCAACTTCTACAGCAACATCCGCCCCACCAACGACCAGACCAGCTTCGACGCCTCGATCAAGCTCGATCACCAGCTGTCGGACAACCTCAAGCTCGTCGGCTGGGCGCTCTATTCCAACGTCAACCAGGATCTCGTCGCCGACGGCACTTCGGCCGATTTCGGCCGCTTCCTCTCCGCCGCAAATCCTGCGGCACAAAGCGCGGTCAACGCCTGCTTCGCCAGCACCGCCGCGCTCACCGGGTACAAGGTTAACGCGCCCGGCTTCATCGGCCAGATCCCCGTGCCCTTCATCTTCGCGCCGGCCACCGGTTCGACCTTCGGCCCCTACAGCCCCACCACCTGCGACGGCACGCAGTACCAGGTGCGCAAGCAGCAGGACATCAGCACCGAATGGCGCCTGATCGGCGATGCCGGGGCGATCAACTGGCAGCTGGGCGCCTATTACCTGCACATCAAGCGCACCGTCGGCGTCAGCCTGGGCGCCGATACCGGCAACGGCGTGATCAAGCAGCTCTACAACGCGCCCGATTCCGCCAACCCGACCACGCTGCTGCTGGCAGACCGCTTCAAGACCAACGTCTACGCAGCGTTCGGCTCGGTCGAATGGAAGCCCAACGACAAGTTCGATGCCGGCGTCGCCGTCCGCTACGATATCGAGGACCGCAAGTCGTCCTCGCTCGTGCCCACGGCCACCGATCCGTTCACGGGCGGCCCGATCAATCCCGGCCAGGCCTTCGGCGCTCTGTCCGACAAGCACGCCCGCTTCGAACAGTTCGAACCCAAGGTCACTTTGAGCTACAAGCCCACCAGCGACCTCAACCTCTATGCCAACTGGGGCATCGGCTTCAAATCGGGCGGCTTCAACAACCAGGGTTCGGCGCAGCTGATCAAGGACAGCTTCGTCAACTTCTTCGGTGCCAACGTCACCGTCAACGACCAGTACAAGAAGGAATGGTCGAGCGCGTGGGAAGCCGGGCTTAAGGGCAACCTGCTCGATGGCAAGGTGACCTTCGATCTCGCCGGGTACTACACCCAGGTCCACGACATGCAGTTCTTCGAATTCTTCGTCGGCAGCTTCGGCCTGCTGCGCGTGGTGTCGAACATCGATCGCGTCGATCTGAAGGGCATCGAGGCCACCGTCACGATCAAGCCGACGCAGGGCTTCAAGCTGTTCGGCTCGTTCAACTACACCGATAGCGAGATCAAGAAGAACTCCTCGCGCCCCTACACCGTCGGCAACAAGTCGCCCTACACGGCGGATTACACGCTGAACGTGGGCATGGAGATCGAACAGCCGGTCAACGACAGCTTGCGCTTCTTCACCCGCACCGATTACCGCCTGACCGGCCCGACCTGGTTCCACACCGTGCAGGACCAGTCGATCCCGACCCTGTTCTCTGGCCTGCTGCCGATCTCGGCGCTCGGCCTGCCGAGCTTCGTCGGCGACGGCAAGTACGACGTAGCCCGTCGCGCGGCCTTCGGCATCGTCAACGTCCGCGCCGGGCTGCAGACCGATCGCTTCAGCCTGTCGGTCTTCGCCAACAACCTGTTCGACAAGCAGTACCTGAACGAAGTCATCACGGCGGTGGAATTCGGCGGATCGTTCATCACGCCCGGCACGCGCCGCCTGATCGGCGTGGAAGGCAGCGTGAAGTTCTGATCGCTTCCGGGATCAGGGTGCGTCGGACGGAGCCGGTTCAGGCTCCCGACGGCGCACCCCCGCTTGGCAGCAGTGCGGCGCGCGCGCGATCGTACCACGTCAGCAGCAGTCCCCGCGCCCGGCGGTCGCGCTCGGCCACCAGCCGCGCACGCAACCAGCTGGGCACCGACGTGCGCAGCAGCGTGTCGAGATAGACCTGGCTCAGATCGCCGACGATATGGCCGGGCATCGCCGGGCCCAGATCGCCCAGCAGCTCGCGAAACCGCTCGTCCGCCTCATTGAGCGGCCGGGCAGACTTCCACGATGGCGTCAGCCAGGCTTCATATAAATTCATTCCCGCAGTCCCCGCGATCGTAACGTTACGAACGCGAAACGCGGCAAACGGGTTCCTTGTTCCCAATTTCTACATTAAAATCATATGGTAGACCCGCCATCGACGACGATCGTCTGGCCATTGACATAGCTGCCCGCCTTCGAGGCGAGGAACACCGCCGCGCCGGCGATTTCCTCGGGCATGCCGATCCGCCGCATCGGGTGGCCCGAATTGTAGGCTTTCTCCGCTTCGGGATTGTCCCACAGCGCGCGGGCAAAGTCGGTGCGGATCAAGCCGGGCGCGATGGCATTGGCGCGGATATTGTGCTGCCCCACCTCGACCGCCAGATTGCGCACCAGCTGCATGTCCGCCGCCTTGGAAATGCAATAGGCGCCGATGGTCGCAGATCCGCGCAAGCCGCCGATCGAACTGACCACGATCACCGCTCCGTCGCGCCGCGCGATCATGCCGGGCAGGCACAGCTGGATCAGCCAGTGATTGGACAGCACGTTGTTGTCCATGATCTTGCGGAACTGTTCGTCGGCGATCCCGCTCATCGGGCCGTAATAGGGATTGCTCGCCGCGTTGCAGACCAGCACGTCGATCGGCCCGACATCGGCCTGCGTGCGCGAAACCAGCGTTTCGAGCGCGTCCTTGGAAGAGATGCTGGCCGCAATAGCCGTCGCCGTGCCCGCGCCGAAGCGGTCGTTGATTTCGGCAGCGACGGCATCGCAGGCATCCTGCTTGCGGCTGGAAATCACCACCCGCGCGCCCTGCGTCGCCATCTCCTCGGCGATGGCGCGCCCGATGCCGCGCGTCGAACCGGTGATCACGGCAACCTTGCCGGTCATGTCGAACAGACTCATGCCTCTCTCCTCCAGCGGTCTCGCGCCGCGATCCGTCCCAAGGCTAGGTCGGCGCAAGCAGGAGTAAAGCCCTGATCGCCAACGGGCCCTCCACAAGGTTCGAAGGCACCCCCGTTTGCGATGTTGCGTATACAACATCAAACCTGACATTGATCAGGCCTGCCCGGCCCATGTCCTACACATTTGCTGGGTGCTACAACGGGACGATGGCCCCGCAGGAATCCAGCAACATCAATAGGTTACATGCAGAGGTGGTCGTCACGGCGCGTCCATCGCGCAGCCTGCGATTTTTTCTTCAGTAGTCTGTCAACTTCGTCAACTTGGGCATCTGGCGCGGCTGCATCCGGGCCGCCGGCACCCGCCGCTGCGCGCTTAAGATTTTCCTACACAGCGCCAAGGGTATATCTGGTCGTGCGTTCTGCCGCAGCGATGGAGCGCCACCCATGTCCACCAGCCAGCCCGACATCACGACCGCATCGCACGATCCCTATGTCGAGCGGGCGCGGCCGACATTCCTTTACGTGATGTATGGCCTGATGCTCTGGTCGATCCCGCTCGGCCTGCTCGCCGCGGTCCGCCCGGCGATGGCCGATGCGGTGATCGGTGCGATGACCGCCTACTTTCGCGGGCTTCCCGAACCTCTCTACGCCCTCTTCGGCACCGGCTATGTCGGCTACACGGTGGCGCGCCAGTGGGGCAAGACGCGCGCCGCGCCCTGAAATGCCCTTTACGGGATATCCCCGATACGCGGCGCAAGGTCTGGTTAGTTTCGGGTAACTTTTCCCTGCTACACCATCAGGACGATGCAACAGCGCCGCCAGCCCGCCCGTCCTTTCGCCCGTCGCCCTGCCGCCCTGCGCGCCAGCTTCGGGCTTGGCCTCGCCCTTCTGCTGCCCGCCTGCAATGCAGCGCCGCAGGAAGATCGCGTCGCCGCGCTCGAACAGCGCCTCGCCGCCGTCGAACAGCGCGCCGATGCCGCCGAAAAGCGCGCCAAGAGCGCCGAGGACATGGCCCGCCACGCCGCGCCCCAGCCCTTCGTCAGCAACGATGCGTTCCCGGGGCCGGACCCCGACGTGAACCAGGTCACCGATCCCACCACCGAAGATCCGCAGTTCCAGAACGGCAACACGCCACCGCCCTCGCCGCTCATCCCCAACGGCTGAGCTTGCACCGGCGCGGCGGCAGTGCGAATAAGCCGCCGTTTCCCCGCTCTGCAGCAAGGGTAGTTCCAGCGTGACCCAGACCGTGTTCGTCCTCAACGGGCCCAATCTCAACCTGCTCGGCCTGCGCGAGCCCGAGATCTACGGCACGCAGACGCTCGACGACATCGCCGGCATGCTGGAGGATCGCGCCCGCGAACTCGACATTGAAATCGACGTGCGCCAGTCGAACCACGAAGGCCACCTTGTCGACTGGATGCACGAAGCGCAGGCGGTCGGCGCCAAGGCGGTGCTGCTCAATGCCGGAGCCTATACCCACACCTCGGTTGCCCTGCACGATGCGATCAAGTCGATCCGCACCCCGGTGATCGAAGTGCACCTGTCCAACCCGCACACGCGCGAAGCCTTCCGCCACAAGTCCTACGTCGGCATGGCCGCCAAGGGCACCATCGCCGGGTTCGGCGCGACCAGCTACCTGCTGGCGCTGGAAGCCGCCGCAAAGCTCTAGGGCGGTGCCGGAATCGGCGCAAACGCGACTTTTCCACCCTGCGACAAGCGCTTTCTCTTGCCACTAGGGACAAGCGCGGGCATGGCGCGCAGCTTGAATTCACCATTCCCGCGAGGAAAGAAAATGGGTAACGACCGCGGCGATAAGGCCGGAACCATGGCGATCGACAGCGCGCTGGTGCGCGAACTCGCCGAGCTTCTGGCCGACACCGGCCTATCCGAAATCGAAGTCGAAGACGGCGAACGCAAGATCCGCGTCGCGCGCACGCTGACCGCTGCCGCCGCGCCGGTCACCTACGCCGCCCCCGCGCCGGCGGCCCCCGCGCCTGCCGCCGCTGCCCCGGCTGTCGCGCCCGAAGCCGCGCCTGCGGCCGACCACGCCAACGCGCTCAAGTCGCCGATGGTCGGCACCGCCTATCTCGCGGCAGAGCCGGGCGCGCCGAACTTCGTGTCGGTGGGCCAGGCGGTGAAGGCGGGCGAAACCCTGCTGATCATCGAAGCGATGAAGGTGATGAACGCGATCACCGCGCCCGCCGCCGGCACCGTCAAGGCGATCCTGGTCGAAAACGCGCAGCCGGTCGAATTCGACCAGCCGCTGGTCGTGATCGCGTAAGGCCCGCCGAATGGCCATCAAGCGCCTGCTGATCGCCAATCGCGGCGAAATCGCGCTGCGCATCCACCGCGCCGCGCACGAAATGGGCATCGAAACGGTGGCGGTCCACTCCACCGCCGATGCCGATGCCATGCACGTGCGCCTGGCCAACCAGGCCGTGTGCATCGGTCCGCCGGCGGCCAAGGACAGCTACCTCAACGTCGCGGCGATCATCTCGGCGGCCGAGATCACCGGCGCCGACGCGATCCATCCGGGCTACGGCTTCCTGTCGGAAAACGCCAAGTTTGCCGAGATCGTCGAGGCGCACGGGCTGATCTGGATCGGCCCCAAGCCCGAACACATCCGCACGATGGGTGACAAGATCGAGGCCAAGCGCACCGCCGGCGCGCTGGGCCTGCCGCTCGTCCCCGGCTCGGACGGCGCGGTGTCGGACATCGAGGAAGCCAAGGCGATTGCCGAGGCGGCGGGCTACCCCGTGATCATCAAGGCCGCATCGGGCGGCGGCGGTCGCGGCATGAAGGTGTGCACCGGCCCCGAACAGCTCGAAACGCTGATCCAGCAGGCCGGCAGCGAAGCCAAGGCCGCGTTCGGCGATGCCACGGTCTATATCGAAAAGTATCTCGGCAATCCGCGTCACATCGAATTCCAGATCTTCGGCGACGGCAACGGCAATGCCATCCACCTGGGCGAGCGCGATTGCTCGCTGCAGCGCCGCCACCAGAAGGTGCTGGAAGAAGCCCCCTCGCCCGTCATCTCCGCAGAAGAGCGCGACCGCATGGGCGGCGTCGTGGCCAAGGCGATGGCCGACATGGGCTATCGCGGCGCGGGCACGATCGAGTTCCTGTGGGAAAACGGCGAGTTCTACTTCATCGAGATGAACACCCGCCTGCAGGTCGAACACCCGGTTACCGAAGCGATCACCGGCGTCGATCTGGTCCGCGAACAGATCCGCATCGCCGATGGCAAGCCGCTCTCGGTCAAGCAGGACGAGATCGAATTCAAGGGCCACGCCATCGAATGCCGCATCAACGCGGAAGACCCCTTCACCTTCGCCCCCTCACCGGGCCTGGTGAAGAGCTATCACGCGGCCGGCGGCATGCACGTGCGCGTCGATTCCGGGCTCTATGCCGGGTACAAGATCCCGCCGTACTATGACTCGATGATCGCCAAGCTGATCGTCTATGGCCGCACCCGCGAAGGCTGCATCATGCGGCTGAAGCGCGCGCTGGAGGAAATGGTGATCGATGGGGTCAAGACCTCGATTCCGCTGCACCAGCGCCTGCTGAACGATCCCACGTTCCTCGATGGCGGCTACACCATCAAGTACCTGGAAGAGTGGTTGGCCAAGGACGCCTGACCGCTCCGCCACTTACGACCGGACATGAAAGCCCTCGCCCTGTGCGGGGGCTTTTTTGTCAGCGCTCGCGCGGCTTCCAGCGCACGACGCGCCAGGCATAGACCAGCGCCAGCAGCACCATCCCCGCCGCCGCGACCGGCCCGGTATATTTCTCCAGCGCGCCGAAGTTGCGCCCCAGGTGCCAGCCCGCCCAGACGAGGATCGCGTTCCACACCGCTGCACCCGCCAGCGTGAACACCAGGAACCGCACATGGCCCATCCGGGCGAGCCCAGCCGGCAGCGAAATCAGCGTGCGCATGAACGGCGAAAAGCGCATCACGAACACCACCCACTGCCCGTGCTTCTGGAAGAACACGACCAGCCGCGCGACATCCTCCCAGTCCATCGTCAGCCAGCGCCCGAAACGGTCGACGAAGGGCTTCAACCGTTCGTAGCCCAGTGCCCGGCCGAGCAGGAACCAGGCATAGTTCCCCAGTGTCGAGCCGATCGTCCCGGCGATCATCAGCGGCGCCACCGCCATGCGCCCGTGCGCCACCGAAATGCCGCCGATGCCCATGATCACCTCGGACGGGATTGGCGGGAAAATGTTTTCGAGCGCCATCAGGAACGCGATGCCCCAATAGCCGCCACCCTCGATCAGGTGGAAGATCCAGTCGTTCATGGCTGGTGGAACACCTACAAGGGCCTTCTTGATCCGGGCGGCTGTCGGCCCAATACCCTTGCGTCAGCCCTTCGGCCTGCCACCTCCTCTTCAAGGGGAGGAGGACCACCCGCAGGGTGGTGGAGGGGTAAGGCTTACAGCCGCCCCTCGATCGCGTCCCAGATCATGCCCGCCGTGTCGGTGCCGTTGAAGCGGTCTATCGCCACGATGCCGGTGGGCGACGTCACGTTGATTTCGGTCAGGTACTTGCCGCCGATCACGTCGATGCCGACGAAGATCAGGCCGAGCCGCTTCAGCTCGGGCCCCAGTGCGGCGCAGATTTCCTGCTCCTGAGGCGTCAGCTCGGTCTTTTCGGCATAGCCGCCGACGGCGAGGTTGGAGCGGAATTCGCCCTCGCCCGGCTTGCGGTTGATGGCGCCCGCCACTTCGCCATCGACCAGCACGATGCGCTTGTCGCCATTGGCCACTTCGGGAAGGAAGGCCTGCACCATGTGCGGTTCGGGCCAGGTCTGGTTGAACACCTCGAACAGAGCGCCCAGGTTCTCGCCCTCTTCCGAAACGCGGAAGATCGCCTTGCCGCCGTTGCCGTGGATCGGCTTGATCACGATGGCACCGTGCTTCTTCTGGAAGGCGCGCACTTCCTCCACCGATCGGGTCACCAGCGTGGGCGGCATGAACCGGCGATAATCGAGCACCATCACCTTTTCGGGCGCATTGCGCACGCTGCGGGGATTGTTGACCACCAGCGTCTCGCGCTCGATGCGTTCCAGCAGGTGCGTGGCGGTGATGTAGCCCATGTGGAACGGCGGGTCCTGCCGCATCAGCACCACGTCGACATCGTGGCCAAGGTCCAGCCGGCGGCGTTCGCCCGCCTTGTAGTGATCGCCCACCACGCGCTGCACCGTTACCGGATGGGCGTGCGCGATCAGGCGGTCGTCTTCGTCGAGGCTCAGCGCGCCGACGTCGTAGTGAAAGATCTCGTGCCCGCGCTCCTGCGCCGAAAGCATCAGCGCGAAGGTCGAATCCCCGGCGATGTTGATCGAATGGAGCGGGTCCATCTGGACAGCGACGCGAAGGGTCATCGGGCAAGCACCTCAGTCAAATCTCTGATGCAGCCCTTAAGGCCGAATTGGCAGCCTTGCGACCAATTTCGCGCAGCCGCAGTCCGCGGCGCAACCCGCACAGGAAAAGGGACCTTCCATGCGCAAGATCATCACTGCCGCCGCTGCTGCCGCAACCGTTCTGGGCTTCAGCGCCTCGGCAATCGCCAACCCCGCCCCGCACCCGACCGAACACCCCAAGGACGATCACGCCGGCGACCACAAGGACGGCGAGCACAAGGACGAGCACAAGCCGCACTGAGCAAGGCTTGAAGCTTCCGGCCTGAGCCCAACGGCTCGGGCCATCATGTTACGCGCCGGGTTGCCACACGTTGGTAAGCCGGCGCGGCCATGCCCAGGGCGCCAGCAGGATCACGTCGAGCTGCGCACTGTCCCTGTCCTTCAGGAACCGCCCGGCCACGCCTTCGGCCGCGCGGGCCACCCGGCGAAAGCGCCGCGGATCGACCGCCCGGTCGCGCTCGGCCACCGAATTGCGCCACTTCACCTCGACGAAAGCCACCGTGCGCCCCTTGCGCGCCACGATATCGAGCTCGCCAGCGTGAACCCGCAACCGGCGCGCCAGCACGCGCCAGCCGGTCAGCCGCAAGTACCAGCACGCCAGCGTTTCGCCCTTGCGGCCGTTTTCCTCGGCCTGCACCCGTCTGCGTCGTCTGCTGCTCATTTCAGTTCCATTGCCCGCGCATAAAGCGCTTTGCGATCGATCCCAAAAGCCTTGGCCACGCTGCCCGCGGCCTGGCTCACGCTCATCGTTTCGAGGGCCTGGCGCAGCGCGGCGTCGACGTCCGCCTCGCCCGGTGCGGCGGGCGCGGGCGGAGGCCCGGCCAGCAACACGATCTCGCCCTTGGGCGGATGCGCGGTGTAGTGCGCGGCCAACTCCTCGGCCGTGCCGGTGCGGCATTCCTCGTGCAGCTTGGTCAGCTCGCGCGCCACGGCGATTTCGCGCCCCGGCATGATCCGCGCCATCGCTTCCAGGCTGTCGACCAGGCGCGGCCCGGTCTCGTAGAACACCAGCGTGGCCGGAACGGCGGCGAGTTCGCCCAGCGCATCGCCCCGCGCCTTGTCCTTGGATGGCAGGAATCCGGCGAACATGAAGCGGTCGGTCGGCAGGCCCGCCAGCGTCAGCGCCACCACCAGCGCGCTCGGCCCGGGCAGGCTGGTCACCGCGATCCCCCGCTCGCGCGCGGTGCGCACCAGCTTGTAGCCGGGGTCCGAAATCAGCGGCGTGCCCGCGTCCGATACCAGCGCGACGGGCTTTTCGCACATTTCGGCGAGCAGCTTCTCGCGCGCGTCTTCGCTCGCGTGATCGTCATAGCGCCGCATCGGGCGCTTGATCCCCAGATGATTCAACAACTTGCCCGTGACGCGGGTGTCTTCGCACGCTATCACGGCACAGCCCGAAAGGACCTCGGCGGCGCGACGCGTCAGGTCGCCGAGATTGCCAATCGGTGTAGCGACAATGTAGAGCCCCGGCGGGAGCGCAGGCGTATCCATGCGCATTCCAATGGACCGGGCGACGGGGAGCGGCAAGAGCATGAATGAAGGCAATCCGGCAGCGACCACGGGCATGACCCGGCGCTTTGCGGTCCTGGCGACGCTTTCGCTGCTGGCAGGTTGCGCGGTGATCCCCAAGACCGGCCCGGCGCCCGCGCCCAGGCCGACCGAGGCGGTGCCCGATTCCAACGTGCTGCCGACCGATGCCGATCGCCACCGCATCGCCCTGCTGGTGCCGATGACCGGCCCCAACGCCAGCGTCGGCCAGGCGATCGCCAACGCCGCGACGATGGCCCTGCTCGATACCAACGCGCAAAGCCTGCGCATCACCACCTACGACACGTCGGCCGGCGCGGGCGTTGCAGCGACGCGGGCGATCCAGGATGGCAACAAGCTTATTCTGGGGCCGCTGATGGCCGACGATGTCGTCGCCGTCGCCGCCGTGGCGCGGCCCGCGAAGGTGCCGATGATCACCTATTCCAACGATGCCAGCGTCGCCACCAGCGACGTCTTCGTGCTGGGCCAGGTGCCAGGCCAGTCGGTCGCACGCGTGCTCGGCTATGCAAAGTCGCACGGCGTCAGCCGCGTGGGCGCACTGGTGCCCGGTGGCGTCTATGGCCAGCGCGTGTCCGCCGCGCTTTCGGCCAGCGCGCAGCGCGAAGGACTGACCGTTACCGGCATCGAAAGCTATGCCCGCGGCAATACCTCGGTCGCCAGCGCGGTGCGCCGGATCAAGGCCAAGGGCCCGGTCGATGCGCTGCTGATCGCCGATGGCCCGCGCATTGCGCTGACCGCCGCGCCGCAGGCCGGCGGCACGCGCCTGATCGGCACCGAGCTGTGGAGCGGCGATGCCGCCGTGGCCAAGAGCCCGGCGATGAAGGGCGCCTGGTTCGCCGCCGTGTCCGACCGCCGCTTCGGCCAGTTCGAACAGTCCTATCGCAACCGTTTCGGCGCCACGCCTGCGCGGCTCGCCACACTGGGCTACGATTCCGTGCTGCTGACGCTCAACGTGGCGCGCAACTGGCGCCCGGGCACCGCCTTCCCCACCGCGCGGCTGGCCGATCGCGATGGCTACATCGGGCTCGACGGCGTGTTCCGCTTCAACGCCAACGGCGTTGCCGAACGGGCGATGGAAGTGCGCGAGGTATCGGGCGGCACCTTCGTCACCGTCAGCCCGGCGCCCTCGCGCTTCTGATCCGCGCATCAGGCGCCGCCTTCGGCCGCGCGAACGCTTCGAAAAGGGCGGGATAAGGACACGGTCCGGCTTGCGTGCGGATTCGCGCGTGTTCTATACACGTTCGCATGTCCGATGACCTGTTCGACAAGCTGCCCGCCAGCACCCCTTCCGAAAGCTACGACGGTTCCGCGATCGAGGTGCTCGAAGGGCTCGAACCGGTCCGTCGCCGCCCGGGCATGTACATCGGCGGCACGGACGAGCGCGCGCTGCACCACCTCGCCGCCGAAGTGCTCGACAACGCGATGGACGAAGCGGTGGCGGGCCATGCCAACCGCATCGAAGTCACGCTGGAAGAAGCTCCGGGCAGCGCCGGCCGCCTGACGATCAGCGACAACGGGCGCGGCATTCCGGTCGACGAACATCCCAAGTATCCGGGCAAGTCGGCGCTCGAAGTGATCCTCACCACGCTCCATTCGGGCGGCAAGTTCTCGGGCAAGGCCTATGCCACCAGTGGCGGCCTGCACGGCGTGGGCGTCAGCGTGGTCAACGCGCTGTCCACGCTCACCCGGATCGAGGTAGCCCGAAACAAGGAGCTTTACGCGCAGGAGTTCAGCCGGGGCCTGCCCACCGGCCCGCTGCAGCGCATCGGCAATGCCCCCAACCGGCGCGGCACGCAGGTGACGTTCGTGCCCGATGCCGAAATCTTTGGCGAGGATGCGAAGTTCAAGCCCGCGCGCCTGTTCCGCCTCGTCCGGTCCAAGGCCTATCTCTTCGCCGGCGTAGAGATCCGCTGGAAGTGCGCCGCCAGCCTCGCCAGCGACGATGTGCCTGCCGAAGCGGTGTTCCAGTTTCCCGGCGGCCTTGCCGATCACCTGGCCGAACAGGTTTCGGGCCGCGAATGCGTCACCACCCTCCCCTTCTCCGGACGGCAGGACTTCCCCGCCGGCCCCGGCGGCGAGGAGATGGGCCGCGTCGAATGGGCCATCGCCTGGCCGCTGTGGTCCGACGGATCGTATAGCTGGTACTGCAACACCATCCCCACGCCCGATGGCGGCACGCACGAACAGGGCCTGCGCGCCGCGCTGACCAAGGGCATCCGCGCCTTTGGCGAACTCGTCGGCCAGAAGAAGGCCAAGGACATCGCGCCCGAAGACATGATCACCGGCAGCGAGATCATGCTGTCGGTGTTCATCCGCGATCCCCAGTTCCAGAGCCAGACCAAGGACCGCCTGACCAGCCCCGAAGCCGCGCGGCTGGTCGAAAACGCGGTGCGCGATCACTTCGACCATTTCCTCACCGACAACCTCGAACGCGGCAAGGCGCTGCTCGGCGCGGTGATGGAGCGCATGGACGAACGCCTGCGCCGCAAGCAGGAGCGAGAGGTCAAGCGCAAGACCGCCACCAACGCGCGCAAGCTGCGCCTGCCGGGCAAGCTGACCGACTGTTCGGGCGAAGGCGATGGCGAAACCGAGCTGTTCATCGTCGAAGGGGATTCGGCGGGCGGCAGCGCCAAGCAGGCGCGCGACCGCAAGACGCAGGCGATCCTGCCGATCCGCGGCAAGATCCTCAACGTCGCCAGCGCCACGGCGGACAAGATCCGCGCGAACAGCGAAATCGCCGATCTCGCGCTCGCATTGGGTTGCGGCATGCGCAAGGACTGCAACGCCGATGCGCTGCGCTACGACCGCGTGATCATCATGACCGACGCCGATGTCGATGGCGCGCACATCGCCACGTTGCTGATGACGTTCTTCTTCCAGGAAATGCCCGAGATCGTCCGGCGCGGGCACCTCTACCTCGCCCAGCCGCCGCTCTACCGCCTGACCAGCGGCAGCACCTCGGCCTATGCCAAGGACGACGCGCACCGCGCCGAACTGGAACGCACCAAGTTCAAGGGCAAGAAGGTCGAAGTCGGGCGCTTCAAGGGCCTTGGCGAAATGAACCCGCAGCAGTTGCGCGAAACCACCATGGCGCCCGCCACGCGCAGCCTGATCCGCATCACGCTGCCGCCCGAATACGAAGGCCGCGCGGCGGTGAAGGACCTGGTCGACCGCCTGATGGGCCGCGATCCGGCGCAGCGCTTCATGTTCATCCAGAACCGCGCCAGCGAGATCGACCCCGAACTGATCGACGCGTGATCGGAGCCTGATCGGCCTCCACCGCCTAATGCTTCAGGTGGCTGCCCACCGCATCGATAAGCCGCTTCGATAGCGGATCACCGGGCTCGCCATTGCGCGCGGCGCGGTCGGCAAAGTGGATCAGGATCGCGCCGAGGACGGCGGTGGCCAGCGCCTCAAGCTCTTCGCCCTGAAGGCGGGCAATGAACGCGTTGGCCTGCTTGCGCGCCTTCTTCGGCAGGCGGAACCCGTTGATCTTGCGCGGCAACTTGAACGTCTTGGCCATGGGGATCGCTCCATTGCTCTCCATCCGGCTTTAGAACGCATCACGCTGCCATCGGCTCCCCCTTGCGCGCCGCAGAGATTTGTCTCACGCTGTCACCAATAAGGGGAGAGGCAATCAGGACATGACGGAACGACCGCACTTCGAAGTGCTCGACGGGTTGCGCGGGATCGCAGCGCTGCTGGTGCTGGTATTTCACGTCAACGAAATCCCGGTGATGGGCGACCCGGCGCGCAACATCCTTCCCCATGGCGCGCTGGCGGTCGATTTCTTCTTCTGCCTGTCGGGCTTCGTCGTGTCCTACGCCTATGACCGGCGCTGGGCGCAGGGCATGGGCTTTGGCGAATTCGTCAAGCGCCGCCTGATCCGGCTTCACCCGCTGGTGATCCTCGCCACCGCGATCGGCGCGGCGGTCTATTTCCTGGGACCGTTCCGCGGGCCCGGCTGGGACATCGGGCCGGTGGCGGCGGCGACCACGATCGCGCTCGCCCTGCTGGTCCTTCCCTACCCCGGCCTGCCCGGCCGCTTTGAAGACACCCATTCGCTCGATGGTCCCACGTGGACGCTGTTCCAGGAATATGTCGGCAACCTCGCCTACGCGCTCGTGCTGCGCCACCTTGGCAACCGCGTGCTGCTGGTCTTGGCGGCAATCGCCGCCATCGTCCTGGGCTGGGCCGCGGTCAGCCACGGCAAGCTGTCGCTCGGCTTCGGCTGGGAGACCTTCCCCTACGCCTTCGTCCGGCTGGCCTTCCCGTTCATCTTCGGCCTGTGGCTGCACCGGATGCTGCCCGCGTTGCCCAGGCTGCGCCTCGGCCTCGTGCCGCTGGGCCTGCTGATGACCGGCGCGCTTGCCCTGCCGTTCCTCGGCACGGCCGATGCCGCCACGGCCAACGGCGTGCTCGAAGCGGCGATGGTCATCGTGCTGTTCCCGCTGATCGTGCTGTTCGGCGCGCATTCCGACGTCGGACCGCGCACGCTGGCGACGGCGCGGGTGCTGGGGCGGCTGTCGTACCCGCTCTACATCCTGCACTACCCGTTCATCTACAAGTTCGCCGACTGGGTGATCCTGACCGAGCCCCAGCCCGGCGCCGTGCTCGCCGTGGCGCTGGCCATTCCGCCCGCGATGATCGCGGTGGGCTGGGCGGGCTTGCGGCTGTGGGACGAACCGCTGCGCGCCGCGCTGTCGCGGCGGCTGAAAGCCTAGCGCCCGTCGCTGTCCTTGGCCGGCTGGCGGAAGTCGAAGCGGATCCGCACCCAGGTGCCGAGCTGCGGCTTGCCATCGACGCGCGGCGGGCGGACCAGGAATTGCCAAGCGGCCTGCCGCAGCGCGCGCGCCAGGCCCGATCCGGGGGGCGATTCGCCCAGTTCGCGGCAATCCTCGACATGATAGTCCTGGATCGTGCGGCAGGCGATCATCGCCCACGATCCAGGTGCGCGGCCGGCGGGCAGATAGGGCGCGAGTTCCGCATCGCGCGGTTCGCGATACCACTGCGCTGCATAGAGCACCGCTCCGCCCGGCCCTTCGCCCACGCCCGCAGATGCGCCGCCGCTGCCGCTGTCGCCCGCACCGCCCGCTGCCGGGGGCGCGGCCTTGGCCATCTTGCCGATGTCGGCCGCGGCAAAATCCTTGCGGCTCATCACGATGAAGCCCGGCGGCAGCGTGGGGCTTTCGGTGGGCACGATCACGCGCGGCGGGATCTTCACCGCCTGGCGCACCGGCTCGGGCTGCGGCTGGACCGGCTGCTTTTGCGCCACCGCCTTCTTCTTTTCGGGCTGCTTGCGCTCCGCCTTCTTCTCCTCGCCCTTGTCCTGGCTGAGGTTCACGGCGGTCAGCTGGCCCTTCCCCTCGCCGCCGAACTCGATGTAATCGCCCATCCGCACCACGATCGCGGCGAGCGCGAAGCATACCGCGGCGGCAAGCACGATGGCGCGCGGCCGGTCACGTTTGGAGGCGCCATAGCGCGAAGGGGCAAACGGTTGGGCCTCGACATTCATTGCCTGCCGCCTAGACCCTCAATTCTGACAGGACAATGTACGGCACATGAAGCGCAAGAGAGTCTTGCCAGCCGCCAACCGCCTGCTATCGTTTAACCAACCGATTAACTCAGAGACACCCGACCAGAACAGAGCAAGGGACAGCCGATGCGCTTCGAAGGTACCCAGAACTATGTCGCCACCGACGATCTCAAGGTGGCGGTCAACGCCGCGGTGCTGCTGCGCCGCCCCCTGCTCGTCAAGGGCGAGCCCGGCACCGGCAAGACCGTGCTGGCGCACGAAATCGCCAAGGCCGTCGGCGCGCCGCTGATCGAATGGAACATCAAGTCCACGACCAAGGCGCAGCAGGGACTGTACGAATACGACGCGGTGGCCCGCCTGCGCGACGGCCAGCTGGGCGATGAACGCGTCCACGACATCCGCAACTACATCAAGAAGGGCAAGCTGTGGGAAGCGTTCACCGCGCCGCAGCTGCCCGTCCTGCTGATCGACGAGATCGACAAGGCGGACATCGAGTTCCCGAACGACCTGCTGCAGGAGCTCGATCGCATGAGCTTCGATGTCTATGAAACGCAGGAGCGGATCGCGGCCAAGGAACGCCCGATCGTGGTCATCACCTCGAACAACGAGAAGGAGCTGCCCGACGCATTCCTGCGCCGCTGCTTCTTCCACTACATCAAGTTCCCCGACCGCGACACGATGCAGGCGATCATCGACGTCCACTTCCCCGGCATCCAGAAGACGCTGGTGACCAAGGCGATGGAAGTGTTCTACGAAGTGCGCGACGTGCCGGGGCTGAAGAAGAAGCCCAGCACCAGCGAACTGCTCGACTGGCTCAAGCTGCTGCTCAATGAGGACATGCCGCTCGACGTGCTGCAGAACCGCGATCCGACCAAGGCGATCCCGCCGCTGCATGGGGCCTTGCTCAAGAACGAGCAGGACATCATGCTGTTCGAGAAGCTGGCCTTCATGGCCCGCCGGCCTAGCTGAAACCAGTTGGGCTGATCCAGAGGAAGGAGCCGCCAGACGATGACCGCACCCTATTCCGGGCGCTGCGCCTGTGGCGCGGTCACGCTGGCGATTTCGGCCGAACCGATGACCACGCGCCAGTGCTGGTGCCGCCAGTGCCAGAAGATCGCCGCCGGCGGTCCGACGCACAACGCGATCTTCGCGGCCGAGGCCGTGGCGATCGAGGGCACGCTGGCGAGCGGCGGGTGGCAGGCGGCAAGCGGCAACACGCTGACCTTCCATTTCTGCCCCGCCTGCGGCACGCAGATCTATGGCCAGAGTTCGGCGCGGCCGCATCTCAAGACCGTGCGCTTCGGCGCGCTGGATGCGGGGCACGGGCTGGAACCCGAAGTCGTGATCTGGACCGACGATGCCCCCGCCTGGGCGCAGATCGATCCGGCGCGCGAAAGCTGGCCCCAGCAGCCGCCTGCTCAGCCACCTGCCCAAACGCCCGCCGCGCCCTCCACTCCCCCTTCAGGGACCTGAACCGATGTTCTTCAACTTCGTCGACGAACTGCGCGCGGCGGGCATCCCCGCCAGCTTCAAGGAGCACCTCGTGCTGCTGGAGGCGCTCGACAAGGACGTGATCGAGCAGACGCCCGAAGCGTTCTATTACCTTTCGCGCGCCACCTTCGTGAAGGACGAAGGCCTGCTCGATCGCTTCGACCAGGTGTTCAACAAGGTGTTCAAGGGCATCCTGACCGATTACGGCCAGCGCCCGGTCGACATTCCCGAGGACTGGCTCAAGGCGGTTGCCGAGAAGTTCCTCACCGAAGAGGAAATGGAAAAGATCAAGGCCATGGGCTCCTGGGAGGAGATCATGGACACGCTCAAGAAGCGGCTGGAGGAGCAGGAAAAGCGCCACCAGGGCGGCAACAAGTGGATCGGCACCGGCGGCACGTCGCCCTTCGGCAATTCGGGCTACAACCCCGAAGGCGTGCGCATCGGCGGCGAAAGCAAGCACGGCCGCGCGATCAAGGTCTGGGAAAAGCGCGAATTCCAGAACCTGGACAACACCAAGGAACTGGGCACCCGCAACATCAAGGTGGCGCTGCGTCGGCTGCGCCGCTTCGCCCGCGAAGGCAACCCGGACGAGCTGGACCTCGAAGGCACGATCGAAGGCACCGCCAAGCAGGGCTGGCTCGACATCCGCATGCGCGCCGAGCGCAAGAATGCGGTCAAGCTGCTGCTGTTCCTCGACGTCGGCGGATCGATGGACCCGTTCATCCGCATGGTGGAGGAACTGTTCAGCGCGGCCACGGCCGAGTTCAAGAACATGGAATTCTTCTACTTCCACAACTGCCTGTACGAAGGCGTGTGGAAGGACAACAAGCGCCGCTGGTCGGAACGGACCAAGACCTGGGACCTGCTCCACAAGTACGGCCACGACTACAAGATCGTGTTCGTGGGCGATGCGGCGATGAGCCCGTACGAGATCAGCCATCCCGGCGGCAGCGTGGAACACTTCAACGAGGAAGCCGGCGCCGTCTGGCTGCATCGCGTGGCGCAGACCTACCCCGCCACGGTGTGGCTGAACCCGGTGCCCGAGAAGCAGTGGACCTATTCGCAGTCGACCAAGATGATCAAGGACATCATGAACGGATCGATGTTCCCGCTGACACTTGAAGGACTCGACGGCGCGATGCGGGAACTGACGTGCAAGAAGCATTGAGCGCGCGGGTGCCGCTCCGGCGGCACCCAAGTTGACGAAGTTGACAGACTTCTGAGCGAAGACTTGGACTTGCACCCGGCGGACGCGTCTGCGCCGGCCGGGTTTCGCCGACATCCGACCTATGCCACTGAAATATCGGACTTTTCCGAGAGCGCAGCAGGTTTGCATGGACGCAGCATACCGGCCGCCCCACCTGTAGGACAGGCGCGCCGAATGTTGCATATGCAAGACATGTGTCAACTTCAGCCATCCACCCCGCGGGTGGATGGCACTTTCAGGACATGCGCCGCAACCAGTCAGGCCAGCGCGCGATAGCGGAAATTGCGGAACAGGGCGCGCCCATCCGGGCCGCTGGCGAACAGCGCCGGGCGCAGGCTGAGCAGGTTGTCGACGGTATTGGCGTTGTATCCCGAGACTTCGCTCCTGACCCCGTGCCGCGTCCACGCCTTGCCATCGAGGCTGTAGTACATGGTGACGATCTGGTCCTGATTGACGATGCGCATGTGCATCTTGCGCACCGCCGGCGCAGGCTCTGGCCAATAGGACGCCTTGCCGCCGCGATAGCTGACCATGCGGCTGCCATCGATGCCCATGCCCAGGAACAGCCGATCGTCGAACAGCAGCAGCAGGCCACCCTGCGCCCCGCCTTCGAGTTCGACTTCCACGGTGACCTCATAGGCGCGATCGCCGACCTGCTGGGTAACGACGGTGCCGTCCGACGGCCCCTTCCCCCGTGCCTGCAGCGCCAGTGCGCCATTGCCGATCGCAACGCGCGCTGCTTCGGCCGGCGCGCTGTTGTAAAGGTTCCACAAGGTGCCGAGGCGCGAAGATGCGAAATCATCGGAATGCGGCATGCCGTGCGGCACGGCCGCGCCCTTCGGCTTGGCCAGCGGCTGCGAAAGATCGCCGCCGACCGCGCGGAACCAGCCATCGGCGGTCCATTCGATCGGTTCGACCAGCGTCTGCCGCCCCAACGTGGTCAAGCCTGCTTCGTAGCCGTGATAGACCATCACCCATTGCCCGCCCGGCCCTTCGACGCAGGTGGCGTGGCCGCGCGACCACCACATCTCGTCGCGCGAACGGGTGCGCTGGATCGGGTTGTGCGGGCAGTTCTCCCACGGCCCATGGATCGAGCGCGAGCGCGCCGCGACGATCATGTGCCCGGTCGGCGGGCCGCTGGTGCCGCCCACGGCGTTGACCAGGTAGAACCAGTCGCCCCGCCGGAACAGCTTGGGCCCCTCTGGCGAAAAGGCTTCGGTGATCCAGTCATCGGGATAGTGCCACGCCTTGTAGGCATCTTCTACCGGGCCCGCCGTGGCGAGGCCATCGGGGGTCAGGCGCACGCGCTTGCCGTCGTTGAAGAACAGGTAGCGATGGCCGTCTTCGCCCACGACATGGCCGGGATCGATCAGGCCGCCGATCTTCAGGTCGATGGGATCGCTCCACGGCCCCGCCATCGACGGCGCGTGGATGACATAGGTGTTGGCAAAGCTTGGCAGGTCGGGCGACCAGGGCGCCTTCATGAAGGGAATGTAGATGAAATAGCGCCCGTCGTGCTTCGCGATATCGACCGCGAAGACGGTGCCCAGCGGCTTGGCCAGTGCCGGGCCGAGCGGGCGCCAGTTCACCAGATCGCGCGAATGCCAGATGAGCAGGCCGGGCGCGGAATCGAACGACGAATGCGTCATGTAATAATCGTCGCCGTCCTTGAGCACGGACGGATCGGGATAGTCGCCCGACAGCACGGGATTGAGGAAGCGCCCATCGCCCAGATCGGCAATCCGCTGGCCTTCGATGCCACGGCGCCATTGCGGCGCGGCGTCGGTTGCTGTCGCGCACCGGGCCGCCGGGCCTGTCGCCCTGGGCAGCGTGCGCGCAGTGGCGCTACCGCCTGCTGCCAAGGCTCCCAAGGCAGTCAGCTTGAGGGCCGATCGGCGCGATTCCATGCAACTTCTCCCGATTATTAGAATGTTTGCTCTAATTTAGGGAGCGTGTGCAGGCAAGACGTTTGGCGGGGCCTTGCCGCCTCAATAAAGCAGATGCGGCCGACGCGCCTCAATCCACGCCGCTTCGTCGGGCGTGGCGATCGCGTCGAGGTCGGCGGCGGTGGTGGCGGGATCATCGACCCATTCCCGCAAGGCGGGGCCGCCGTTGATCACGTCGATGGCGAGCTTGTCGAACACGTACTCGTACGGGAAATCGCGCCACAGCGGGTAGTCCGGATAGAGCCGCCGGATCGCCTTGAACGCCAGCGCCTGCAACCGCCACGGGCGGAAGGCGTGGTGGTCATAGAAGCGGCCCTCGGCATGGACCATCAGCGCGCTGCACAGCGACTTTGCGTGCTTGTGGAAGGTCGGTTCGAACCAGCATTCGCGGATCGCGGCGCCTTCCATCCACTGCGGGGCGAACGTGCGCATCTCGGCCAGCACGGCCTTGGCGTCGATATCGGGCGCGCCGAACAGCACTTCGAGCGGGCGGGTGGTGCCGCGCCCTTCCGAAACGGTCGCGCCTTCGATCATCACCGTGCCGGCATAGGCGCGCGCCATGTTGAGGCTGGCGGCGTTGGGCGACGGGTTGACCCAGATGCGGCTTTCCGGCCAGCCGAATCCGGGGCCGCTTTCGGGCTGCCAGCCCTCCATCGCGATCACGCGGTAATCGACATCGAGCTTGAAGTGATCGACGAACCAGTGGCCCATCTCGCCCAGCGTCAGCCCGTGGCGCATCGGCATCGGCCCGGCGCCCACGAAGCTTTCCCAGCCGGGCAGCAGCGTGGTGCCTTCGACCGGGCGGCCGGCAGGATTGGGCCGATCGAGCACCCAGACCGCCTTGCCCGTGCCTGATGCGGCTTCGAGCAGGTAGAGCAGCGTGGTGACGAAGGTGTAGATGCGGCAGCCCAGGTCCTGCAGATCGAACAGGAACACGTCGGCGCTGTCCATCATCCGCGCGGTGGGGCGGCGGACTTCGCCATAGAGGCTGAACACCGGGATGCCGTAGACGGGATCGAGCTCGTCGGCGGTTTCGACCATGTTGTCCTGCTTGTCCCCCTTCAACCCGTGCTGCGGGCCGAAGGCGGCGGTCAGGTTCACGTCGGGCAGTCCGGCCAGCGCATCGAGCGAATGAACCAGGCCTTCGGTAACCGAAGCGGGATGCGCGACGAGCGCGACGCGGCGGCCGGCGAGCGGGGCGCGCAAGGTGGGGTCCGCCAGCAGGCGATCGATACCGAACTTCATGGGGCGCTGGGTGCCGCAAGGTGGCCGTGGAAGCAAGCCGGGTCGTGGAAGTCGGGCGTCTCGCCTCCGTGGGCCATCGCCCAGTACGACTTGTGGCCGCCCTCCTCCTCGATCACCGCGGTCAGGCCATAGCGCGCCGGCAGCGGCGGCAGCACGCTTGCCGGCAGCACGGCATCGAAGATCAGCACGTTCTGCCCCCGGCGCGGGGTGCACGTCGGCTGGGGCGCGACCGGCCGCTCGGCCATGCCGGCGCGCACGTCGGCAAAGGAATAGGCGGCCCAGCGCTCGGACGGGCTGAAGTTGAATTCGGCATAGGCCGGGGCATCGGCCCCTTGCACGAACAGTTCGAAGCAGGTCGCCTGCCACAGCCCGTCGGCGCGGCGCTTGCCCGCAAACGGCGGCACGACCAGCGCGGCGGTGCCATCGACGCGCCAGCGAATGGTGAGCCAGTTGGCATCGAACCCGATGATCCGCGCGGAAACCGCCGTGACCTGCAGCGGGGGGCGTGCCGGGTAGTGGATCAGCATGGCAGTGGCTCCATGGCGCAGGGGAAGGACGGAAGGGGGAAGGACGGCCCTTCGACAAGCTCAGGGCGGGCGGTGTCTGGGAGAACAGTCATCCCTTTCCCCTCCGTGCTACTCCGCCACAACCCAACGCTATCCCTCCTCCGTCCGTGCTGAGCTTGTCGAAGCACCGTCCTTCTTCGGGGGCGCCCCACGCACGGCCTGCCCCCTCCCCCGTCCGTACTGAGCTTGTCGAAGCACTGCCCTTGTTCTTTGCCAACGCTGAAATTCGCACCCAATCCCCGCGGATCAGCGCAAGCTTCTTCGCCCGCGACCAGCCCTTGATCTGCCGTTCGGCGGCCTTCGCCTCGTCGCGCGTTGAGAATTGCTCGGACCAGACCAGGTCGACCGGCAAGTGGTCGCGCGTAAATCCGGGGATCGCACCGCTGGTGTGCTCTGCGATGCGGCGCTCGAGATCGTCGGTCTGCCCGACATAGAACGCGCCGCCCCGGCAGTGGAGCATGTAGGCCCAGAACCCCATGCCCGCACGCTAGGAAAAGGGCAGCCCTTCGACAAGCTCAGGGCAGACGGATATTGACGGACCGGTTCCCCTCCCCAGCCCATGTCGATCCTGCCGAAACGTCAGACGCTCCCCCCGCAACGCTTGCCCTACCCCGCCCGTGCAGAGCCTGTCGAAGCACCGAACTTCACTTTCCGCCAAGGCATCAGCCGAAGTCCCGCCGCCGGGTTCATTTCGCGCAACAGCCGTGCTAGGCGCGCCGCCACCAGAAAGAAGGCCGCGATGACCCAATACCAGTCGACCCTGCTCCGCCTGCTCGAAGAGCGTGGCTACATCCACCAGCTGACCGATGCCGAAGGGCTCGACAAGCTGGCGAGCGCGGGCGTGGTTCCGGGCTATATCGGCTTCGACGCCACCGCGCCATCGCTGCACGTGGGCTCGCTCGTGCAGATCATGATGCTGCGCCGCCTGCAGCAGGCCGGGCACAAGCCGGTGGTGCTGATGGGTGGCGGCACCACGCGGATCGGCGATCCGACCGGGCGCGACGAAAGCCGCAAGATGCTGTCGGACCAGACGATCGAGGACAACATCGCCTCGATCAAGCGGGTGTTCGAAAAGCTGCTGACTTTCGGCGACGGGCCGACCGACGCGGTCATGGTCAACAACCACGACTGGCTGGGCAAGCTGGGTTACATCGAGCTGCTGCAGGAAGTCGGCACGCACTTTACCGTCAACCGGATGCTGACGTTCGATTCGGTCAAGCTGCGGCTCGATCGCGAACAGCCGATGACGTTCCTCGAATTCAACTACATGATCCTGCAGGGATACGACTTCCGCCACCTGAACAAGGCGATGGGCGTGCGGCTGCAGATGGGCGGCTCCGATCAGTGGGGCAACATCGTCAACGGCATCGAACTGACCCGCCGCAAGGATGGCAGGGAAGTGTTCGGGCTGACCACGCCGCTGCTGACCACCGCCGATGGCAAGAAGATGGGCAAGACCGCCGCCGGCGCGGTGTGGCTCAACGAAGATGCCCTGCCCGCCTGGGATTTCTGGCAGTACTGGCGCAATGCCGATGACCGCGACGTGGGCAAGTTCCTGCGCCTGTTCACCGACCTGCCGCTCGACGAGATCGCCCGGCTGGAAGGCTTGCAGGGCAGCGAGATCAACGCCGCCAAGGTCGTGCTGGCGAACGAAGTGACGCGGCTGGTGCGCGGCGAAGATGCGGCCAGGGCGGCCGAAGCCACCGCGGCGGCGACCTTTGCCGGCGGGGGCCTGGGCGAGGACCTGCCGAGCCTGGTCGTTTCGGATGCAGATGTATCCATTGTCGATGCGCTGGTCGGGCTGGGCTTTGCCGGCAGCCGCGGCGAAGCCAAGCGGCTGGTGGCCGGCGGCGGCGCGCGCGTCGACGGAATTGCGGTGACCGATGATTCGCATCGTATCGTGATGGGCGAAAACGAAATTCGCATTTCGTCGGGAAAGAAGAAGCACGGGGTGCTGCGCAGCCGTTAACGGAAGAATTCTGCCGCACCCCGGCAACGGCCCGGCTTAAACGTGCCGCCCGCTTTACGAAATATAAGCCAATCCGGATCAAAACCTTGCCTATCAACTGACACCGGCAAGGAGGAAAGATGTCCGGAGGAGCTCAGCTTTCCGTCACCGACCAGCGCCGCGCCGCGCGGCATCCGGTGAACCTGCCCGTGATCGGCGAGCACCGGCAGCTTGGCGATGTGATGATGACGATCGTCAACATCTCGTCGACGGGCTTCATGACCAGCGGCGCGATCGAACTGGGGCGCGGCGAACGCGTCACCATTCGCCTGCAAGTGATCGGGCGAATCGAGGCGTTCCTGGTGTGGAACGATGGCGAACGCGCCGGTTTCCAGTTCGAGCGAATCGTCCGGCAGGACGATTTCATCAAGCTGATCAAGGCGTTGCAGCCCAATCCTAGGCTGCGCCAGAGCCGCTGACGGAACAGGACCTGAAGACGGCGCGCCGCGCGGCAGGGGCAGGAATGCCCTTGTTGCGCGGTTCGTCGATCAGGTGTTGATATATTATATCATCACGCTAAGCAGCATCCGCACAAACAAACAGCGGGTAGCAACCTTGAACGCTCTCTCCCCCCTTCCCCGTCGCTCCGCCCCCTCCCAGACGCTGCGCAGCGCGCTGCTTGCGGGATTTGCCGCCGGCGGCCTGTTCGGCGTGACGCCGGCGCTCGCCGCCGAGGCTGACGCTCCTGCCCCCGCCCCGGCCAGCGGCGATACCGAGGCGCACGCCGATCCCGCCACGCCCGACGATGCCGGCCACCCGCCGATCATCGTGTCGGGCCGCCTGATCAGCGGCGATCGCGACACGATCTCGGCCCCGGTGGTGCTGACCGGCGATGCCCTCGCCCGCAACGTCGCGCCGCAAATCGGCACGATGCTGGCCAAGCTGCCCGGCGTTTCGACCAGCGGCTTTGCCCCCGGTGCCAGCCGTCCGGTGCTGCGCGGCTTCGACGGCCCTCGCGTGCAGGTGCTGACCGACGGCATCGGCTCGCTCGACGCGGCATCGGTTTCGGCGGACCACGGCGTCGCGCTCGATACGCTGAACGTCGACCACATCGACGTGCTCCACGGACCCGCCGTGCTGCTCTATGCCAGCGATCCCGCCGGCGGCGCGGTCAACGCGATCGACAAGCGCATTCCGCGCAGCGTGCCCGACAAGACGATCTCGCTCACGGCGCTCGGCTCCTATGGCACCGCGGCCGATGCGGTGAACCTGGGCGCGGCGGCGGACGTTGTCATCGCACCGCGCCTCGTGGCGCATGTCGATGGCAGCTACAACCACGCGAACGACCTGCGCATCGGCGGCTATGCGCTGTCGCCACAGCTGCGCGCGCAGACGCTGGCCTCTGCCGCTGACCTTGCCGCCGATGGCGATCAGGCCGGGGCGGACCAGCTGACGACCCAGGCCAACCAGCGCGGCCGGCTGAGCAATTCGTGGGCCAAGGGCTATACCTTCGGCGGGGGCCTCGCCTTCATCGACGATGGCGGCAGCATCGGCATTTCGGTGCAGCGCCTGGCCAGCGACTACGGCATTCCGCCGCGCCCGGCGGTGGGCGATTCCGACCCCGTCTCGCTGTCGCTGCGCCAGACGCGCTATGACCTGCGCGCCAGCCTCAACGCCACCGGCTTCCTCGACCGGATCGACCTGCGCGCGGCCTATGGCGATTACACCCACGCCGAACTGGACGCGGGCGTCCCCGCAACGCGCTTCTTCAACAAGGCGATCGAAAGCCGGCTCGACCTGGTGCAGGCAAGGCACGGTGACTGGAGCGGACAGAGCGGCGTGCAGGTTTCGACCCGCAAGCTGTCCGTGGTCGGCGACGAGCGGCTGATCCCCGACACCAACACCGATCGCTTCGCCGCCTTCACGCGCCAGCAACTGAAGCTCGGCACGGTCGATCTGGAAGGCACCGCGCGTTACGAACACACCGCCGTCGCCACGATCGACGGGACGCAGCGCAGCAGCTTCAACCAGTATTCGGGCGGCCTCGGCCTTGCCTGGCATCCGGTCGAAAGCCTGACGCTCAGCCTTTCGGCGGCGCACGGCGAACGCGCGCCGACGTCGGAAGAGCTGTACATCGACGGCATCCACGATGCGACGCAGTCCTACGAGCGCGGCAACCCCGGCTTCCGCAAGGAGCGTTCGAACACGGTCGAAGCCGGCGCGCGCTTCCACGGCGAACGCTTCGCCGCGGCGGTCACCGCCTATGCCACCGATTTCAAGGACTACATCGCGCCGCTGCCGACCGGGGAGCTGATCGAGGGCTACCCGGTCTACCAGTTCACGCAGGTGCCGGCGAAGTTCCGCGGCATCGAGGCGGAAGCATCGGCCAAGGCGCTGCAGTGGGACAACGGCAGTTCGGTAAGCATCGATGGCAGCGTGGATTACGTCCACGCCAGCCTGACCGGCCTCGGCGCCGCACCGCGCATTCCACCGTTGCGGGTGCGCGGCGGCATCGAGTTCGATTCCGACATGTTCGACGCGCGCGCCGAAGTGGTGCGCAACGCCGCGCAGAACCGCGTGGCCGCGAACGAGAACCCGGTGGGCGGCTTCACGCTGGTAAACGCCAGCCTGACCTGGCGCCCCAAGGGCAAGGACGGCCCGCTGTCGCTGATCCTGTCGGGCGACAACCTGCTCGACGTATCGGGCCGCCTCGCCACTTCCGAAACCCGCGACTTCGTGCCGATTGCCGGGCGCGACGTGCGGATCACCGTGTCGCTGAAGATCTGACGGGCATTTCGCGCGCTCGGAAGAAAAGGGCTATCCTTCGACAAGCTCAGGATGGGCGGGGGTAAGGCGTGGCGCCCACCTCCGCCCGCACCATGGCGTCATCCCAGCGAAGGCTGGGATCGCTGGCCAGCAAGCGCCTCCCAACCGTTCCGCAAACCGAGAGCGATGCCAGCCTACGCTGGCATGACGGTTGAGGAGCGAACACCCCCTCCCCCAACCGCCTGCCCTGAGCCTGTCGAAGGGCCGCCCTTGTTCTCCCAAGCGCAACAGCGAGACAGGGCGTAACCCCACCCCATAGCGCTTGACCAGCGCCGGAAGACGTCCCGGGAGCGCGAGGGGGTGACCCCCTCGCATCTGTCCTGTTCTTCCCCAACCTTGACAAAACGTACCATATAGGTTATACGCCCCACCCACGGACCGGGAGCGGCATGGCCGGCTTGCTCTTCGCTCCTTCGGGCCAATCTCCACGCAGGGAAAGGCCCGACGCGACCGGCGCGGGTCGGCGCTGCGGGAGCCGCATCTCTCTTGGGGGATACGGCAGCGAGGGCGTTAAGCCCCAGTCCCGGGCACACCCAAGCCACTGCAACGGACGGGCGGATGTGGTGCGGTGGTTCAACCGCGTGCATGCGCCTCCCTGAAGTCACAGTGCCCCATGATCCGCCGACGATCCGCTTGTCCGATCAAAGGCCGTCCGGGCTGATCCTTCAGGGACTTATTCGCTACGGACCGGGCCGCCTTGCGAGCCGCCGCCCGGGTTTCGAGCCCCCGTCCGAATTCAGGCTGAGCCGATCCGGGATAGCCAACGCCCCGCCGGCCACTCGCCACAGCGTTCCTCTTGCCCTCCCACGCGCAGCGCCACGCATGGCGCCCGCGCCGGTCGCGCAGGTCCGTACACTTCCCAAACGGCGTTATCGTCCGGGCTCGCCGCCGGATATGGGGGCGTGGCCCCACAATCCTTCGGCGCGACTTATGTCTCGATTTACGCGGCTCATTAGTTTTCGTTGCTTGGCAAGCGACTTGCGCGCTGCCACTTGAAGGCGGTGTCAGACACTGCCCCCTCCCCCGAACCCACATCCCCGCTGCAGATCCCGGATTACCGCCGCTTCTGGACGGCGCGGCTGGCCTCTGCCTTTGCCACCACCGGCATGGTGGTGATCCTGGGCTACCAGCTCTACGACGTGGCGCGCGGCGCCTATGGCATGAGCATCGGCAAGGCTTCGTTCCAGCTCGGCCTTCTGGGGCTCGTACAGTTCCTGCCGCTGTTCCTGCTGACCCCGGTCGCGGGCGTGGTGGCCGACCGGTTCGACCGGCGGCTGGTGGTGACGTGTTCGATGCTGATCGACACGGTGGTGGCGCTGGTGCTGACGCTGGCGACGTGGCTGCAGGTTCTGAACCTGCCGCTGCTGTTCGGCCTTGGCGCGCTGCACGGCACGGCGCGCGTGTTCCTGGGGCCGGCGCTGTCCTCGATCGCGCCCAACGTGGTGCCGCCGGCGCTGCTGCCGCGCGCCGTCGCGATCAATGCGATGGCGTGGCAGATCGGTTCGCTGGGCGGCCCGGCCCTCGCCGGACTGATGTTCGCGGCCTATGCCCCGGCGCCCTATGCGGTTTCGACCGTGCTGCTGGCGGTGGGCGCGGTGCGCATCTTCGGTATCCGCCCGCTGCCCCCCAAGGAGGACAACCGCAACGTCCATCCGATCAAGCAGATCCGCGAAGGACTGTCGTTCGTGTGGAACGAACGCTTCCTGCTGGGCTGCATCACGCTCGACCTGTTCGCCGTATTGCTGGGCGGGGCAACTGCGCTGCTGCCGGTGTTCGCGCGCGATATCCTGACGATCGACGGGCACGCAGTCGGTTCGTATGGCCTGGGCTTCATGCGCGCGATGCCGGGCCTTGGCGCGGCGCTGGTGGCCACGTTCCTTTCCCGACGCCCGATCGAGCAGGAAGTCGGCAACAAGATGCTGCTGGCGGTGATCGCGTTCGGCGCGGCCACCATCGGCTTTGCCCTGTCGCGCAATTTCGCGCTGTCGCTGGTGTTCCTGGCGCTGATCGGCGCGAGCGACATGGTTTCGGTGTTCATCCGCAACACGCTGGTACAGCTGCACACGCCCGACGGCGTGCGCGGGCGCGTCTCGTCGATCTCGGGCCTTGCCATCTCGGCCTCGAACGAGCTGGGCGAAATGCAGTCCGGCGTGGCCGCCGCCCTGCTCGGCGCAACCGGAGCGGTTGTGTTCGGCGGGGTGGGTGCGATAGTCGTTACCGTGCTGTGGGCCTTCTGGTTCCCGGAACTGCGCCGGGCCCGGACGTTCGCGGCGAAGTACACCTGACGTTTCAACCGCAACACACATTCAACGCTCAACACCTGGGAGCATAGCGACATGAAAGCGGATTCCGTTCTCGCCACCATCGGCAACACCCCGCACGTGCGCCTGTCCCGCCTGTTTCCCGACCACGAGGTATGGGTGAAGAGCGAGCGCACCAATCCCGGTGGCTCGATCAAGGACCGCATCGCCCTTTCGATGATCGAGGCCGCCGAAGCCGACGGCAGCCTCAAGCCCGGCGGCACCATCGTCGAGCCGACCAGCGGCAACACAGGCATCGGCCTCGCCATGGTTGCGGCGGTCAAGGGCTACAAGCTGATCCTGGTCATGCCCGAATCGATGTCGATCGAACGGCGCCGGCTGATGCTGGCCTATGGCGCCAGCTTCGACCTGACGCCGCGCGAAAAGGGGATGAAGGGCGCGATCGCCCGCGCGCAGGAAATCGTCGAGACGACCGACGGCGCGTGGATGCCGCAGCAGTTCGAGAACGGCGCGAACATCGCCGTCCACGTGCGCACCACGGCGCAGGAAATCCTGAAGGACTTCGCCGACACGCCGATCGATGCGCTGATCACCGGCGTCGGCACCGGTGGCCACCTGACCGGTTGCGCCGAAGTGCTGAAGAAGAGCTGGCCCAACCTCAAGGCCTGGGCGGTCGAACCGACGCTGTCGCCGGTCATTTCGGGCGGACAGCCCGCGCCGCACCCGATCCAGGGCATCGGCGCAGGCTTCATCCCCGGCAACCTGCACACCCAGTCGATCGACGGCGCCATCCAGGTCGATCCGGCCGACGCCAAGGAATGGGCGCGTCGTTCTGCGCGCGAGGAAGGCCTGCTGGTGGGCATCAGCTCGGGCGCGACGCTGGCCGCCATCGCGCAGAAGCTGAAGGAGCTTCCCGCCGGCAGCCGCGTGCTCGGCTTCAACTACGATACCGGCGAACGCTACCTGTCGGTGCCCGACTTCCTGCCGGAGTAAGCCGCATGGCGCTCCAGCAGGTCGACTACCAGGACGGCGACGTCGCGCTCACGGGGTGGCTGGCGCTGCCCCAGGGCGCGGCGAAGGCGGGCATCGTGATCTTCCCCACGATCATGAACCGCAACGCCCCAATGGACCGGCGCGCGCAGATGCTGGCCGATGCCGGCTACGTCGCGCTGATCGCGGATTTCTATGGCGAAACGCCAGCCGACTTCGCCGCATCGCAAACGCTGTCGGCCACGTTGAAGGCAGACGTCGACGCCTATCGCGGGCGGATCGCGGCGGGCATCGCCGCGCTGCGGACGCACCCGGCGGCGGCGGGCCTGCCGCTGGCGGCCATCGGCTACTGCATGGGCGGGCAGGCGGTGCTCGAAGCCGCGCGCGACGGGCAGGACCTGCTGGCGGTGGCGAGCTTCCACGGGATTCTCACCACCGACCGCAAGGCCGACAAGGCGATCGGCCCGCGCGTGCTGGTCTGCCACGGCGATGCCGACCCGCTCGCCCCGCGCGACCATGTCCTTGCCTTCTGGGAGGAAATGGACGCGGTCGGCGCGAAGTGGCACTTCCACAGCTATGCGGGCGTCAAGCACGGCTTCACCGATCCCGGCAGCGACGCGCGCGGCCTGCCGGCCATCGGCTACGACGCCAGCGCCGACCGGCAATCGTGGGCGGCGCTGACCTCGCTGCTCGACGAAGTGCTGGGCTAGACCAGCTTCCAGTCCTTCAGCGCGGCCACATTGCGCTCCGCCAGCGTCATCAGCAGGCGGTCGTTATGCTCGGTGGATGGCATGGCCATGATCGCGCCGACCGTGAACTGCAGCGCGATGGGCAGTGCGGCGGCATAATCGGCGCGGGCGCGTTCCAGCGTCCATTCCGGCGCGACCTTGCCCACGGTCGCCACGCTCGCTTCGATCAGCGCGTTTTCGCAAGCGCGGCGATCGTCGGGGGTGAGCGATCCGGCAAGGAAATAGGCGAGATCGAGCATCGGGCTCGCCTTGGTGGCGAATTGCCAGTCGATCAGCCAGGCGCGCGGACCGTCCGGCGTATCTTCGAACATCACGTTATCGACGCGCGGTTCGCCGTGGACCAGCGTTTCGCCCTGCGCCGCGGTGCGGATGGCGGCCTCCATGCGGGGCACGAAGGCGTCGATCGCGTCGAGCACGGAGGGAGCGAGGCGGCCGGTGAAGCGGTTGCGGAATTCAGCGGCGGCGGCGGCATAGCCCTGCGCCGATTCGGCGGCCCCGCCCGCGCGATCCTGCAGCCAGGACGCGCCTTCGAGACGCGGATCGCCCCAGCTCGCGGCATGGAGCTTGGACAGTTCGGCCGCCACGGCATGGGCCTCTGCCACCGAGCAGCCGGCGATCTGGTCGCCCGCGCGAGTCCGTTCGGACAAGTCTTCCATCACGAGGTTGATGCCACGCCCATCGTCGCTGACCTTGCGCCAGAAGGCACGCGGGGTGGCGAGCGGCGGGTTTTCGCCGAGGAATTCGTAGACCGCGCATTCGCGGGCATAAACCTGCGCCGCGCCCGCCATTTCGATCGCCTGCGGGATGGCCGAGGTGATCTTGCACACCACCGCGCCCACCGCGTCGGCGGCGTTGGCGTTGTACGTGATCTGGGTGCGGATGGTCTGCGACATGTTGCCATGGCCGATCGCCTTGTTGGCAAGCAGGCTGACACGCGGCGACGCAACGCCCGCGTGCTGCAGCATGGCCTGGATCCAGGTCGGCGTGATCTGGTCGACGGTGGCGATCAGCGCCGGTTCGGGCAGGTCCTGCGGGACTGAGCTGTCACCCTCCACGCCCCAGCGGCCCGGGGTGTAGCTTGAATTCCAGCAATCGGTGAACTTGCCGTCGACAGCCTTGAACACCTCGATCCCGCACAGGTCGATCCGCTCGCCCTTGCGCGTGTGCATGTTCCACACCGAGGTGACGTAAGTGTCGTCGGCACAGAGCACTTCGTGGGTGAAGTAGGGTTCGGCGCGCTCGGACTGCTGGCGCACGCGGGCCATCTGGTCTTCGAGGCTAAGCGCGGTGACGCTGCCGGGATCGTGGCGGATGATCGGATCGGCGCAAAGCTCGGCAATCATCTCGACCTTGCGGTTGTTCCAGACCTCGGTCCAGTAAAGCTCGATAAGCTCCCTGGGGCTGCGCTTGGCCATCATTCTCTCCCGGATAATCTTAACCGCGTGGTTAAGCCGCCGGGAGAGAGTTGGTCAAGGACGACTATTCGGTCAGGCCGCGAAAGCTTCGGGCGGCAGCGCCATGATGGTATCCGCCCCCGCCTCGATCTCGCGACGCAGCGCGCCTGCATGCGGAGCGGAACGCAGCGCCCAGTGCTTTGCACAGACGAGCTTAGCGGCATAGAACGAAGGCTCCTCGCCCCCGTCGGCGCGCGCGGCGATCTTGGCCATGCGCAGCCACATCAGGCCGGTGGCGGCAATGCCCAGCAGCGTCATGTAGGCATAGGCCCCGGCGCCGAGGTTGTCGGGATTGGCCATCGCGTTGGACATGAACCACATGGTCGATGCCTTCAGCTCTCCATTCACCTTGGCAAGGCGTTCGGCAACGAGCCCGACCGCGTCGTTGTCGCTGCCTTCGGCGCATTCGTCGTCGACGAGCTTGAAGAAGGCCTGGATCGCGCGGCCGCCGTTGAGCGCCAACTTGCGCCCGGCAAGGTCCATCGCCTGGACGCCGTTGGCGCCTTCGTAGATCATCGCGATGCGGGCATCGCGCACGAACTGGTCCATGCCGTTTTCGACGATGTAGCCGTGGCCGCCCCACACCTGCTGCATGTCGGTGGCGACCTTGTAGCCCATGTCCGTGCCGTAGCCCTTGATCACGGGGGTGAGCAGGCCGATCAGGTCGTCGGCTTCCTGCCGTTCGGCCTCGGTCGCCGCCTTGTGCGAAAGGTCGACCAGCAGGCCGCCCCACAGGCACAGCGCGCGCATGCCTTCGATGAAGGTCTTGCCGTCCATCAACATGCGGCGAACGTCCGGGTGGACGAACAGCGGATCGGCCTTGGCGGCGGGGTCCTTGGCGCCGGTGAGCGAGCGGCCCTGGCGGCGTTCGCCGGCATAGGCGACCGCGTTCTGGTAGGCGACTTCGGCCTGTGCGAGGCCCTGGATGCCGACGCCGAGGCGCGCCGCGTTCATCATGATGAACATCGCGGCGAGGCCCTTGTTCTCCTCGCCCACGAGCCAGCCCTTGGCGCCATCGTAGTTCATCACGCAGGTGGCGTTGCCGTGGATGCCCATCTTGTGCTCGATCGAGCCGACCGACACGGCATTGCGCTCGCCCAGCGAGCCGTCCTCGTTCACCAACACCTTGGGCACGATGAACAGCGAGATGCCCTTGGTCGAATCCGGCGCGCCCGGCGTCTTGGCGAGCACGAGGTGGATGATGTTGTCGGCCAGATCGTGGTCGCCCGCCGAAATGAAGATCTTGGTGCCGGTGACGGCATAGGAGCCATCGGCCTGCGGTTCGGCGCGGGTGCGGATGAGCCCGAGGTCGGTGCCGCACTGCGGCTCCGTCAGGTTCATGGTGCCGGTCCATTCGCCCGAGATCATGCGCGGCAGGTACTTGGCCTTCTGTTCGTCAGACCCCTTGGCAAGGATCGCCGAGATCGCGCCCGCGGCAAGGCCGGGGTACATCGCGAAGGCCTGGTTGGATTCGCCCATGTATTCTTCGAAGGCGAAGCCCAGCGCGTGCGGCAGGCCCTGCCCGCCGAATTCCTGCGGCGCGGTCAGCGTGCCCCAGCCCGCTTCGCGGAACTGGTTGTACGCCTGCTTGAAGCCGGTGGGCGTGGTGACGCTGCCATCGGCATGGCGCGTGCAGCCTTCGCGATCGCCCACCTGGTTCAGCGGCGCGAGCACTTCGGAAGTGAAGCGGCCCGCTTCCTCGATCACCGCGTCGGTCATGTCGCGGGTGGCGCCTTCGAACCCGGGAAGGTTCGCATAGGATTCGAGGCGGACGAGTTCGTTGAGCACGAAACGGGTATCGCGCGTGGGCGCCTTGTAAACGGGCATGAGGGGTGCCTTCTGCTAAGGGTACGGGTCAGTCGACGTCGCGGCCGGCGGCGCGCTCGCGCGAGACGACGAGGTCGACGAAGCTGGTGAGTTCATCGATGGTGGCGGCAATGTCCGCCTGCTGCTTCTGGAGCATGTCGATCCGTTCGCGGCACTTGGCGATGGTGACGCGGCGCTGTTCGGCGCGGCCATCGTCGAGATCGTAGAGATCGATCATGTCGCGGATTTCGGACAGGCTGAAGCCGACGTTCTTGGCCCGCATGATCCAGGCGAGCCGCGCGCGGTCGCGCTTGGAGTAGATGCGCGACAGGCCGACACGGGTCGGCGAGATCAGCCCTTCGTCCTCGTAGAAGCGAAGCGCGCGGGCGGTCACTCCAAACTCGGCGGAGAGATCGGAAATGGTGAAATTCTCGCGCGCCAGCGCATCGGGCTGGTCGAGGTGGCCGGTGTGATCGGCGCTTTGGGCGACGGACTGGGTGAGCGGCTGCGACGACATGGCCGCAACCTAGCTAACCTTTACGTAAGCGTCAATGCCGTCAGGCGTCCGCGATCCGGGCGAGGCTGCCGTCGTCTTCGATGCGGCGGTAGAAGCACGAGGGCGCAAGCGTGTGGCACGCAGGGCCGGCCGGCTCGACCCGCAGTTCCAGCGCGTCCTGGTCGCAATCGACGCGGATCTCGATCACCTTGAGCACGTGGCCGCTGCTTTCCCCCTTCATCCACAACCGCCCGCGCGAACGCGAATGGAAGTGGGCGAATCCGGTCTCGCGCGTTTTCGCGATCGCTTCGGCATCCATGTGCGCCAGCATCAGCAGCGCGCCGCTGGCATGATCGACCGCCACCGCGGTGACGAGCCCGGCGGAATCGAACCGGGGCATGAACACGGCGCCCTGTTCGCGCAGCTCGGTTTCGGAAGAATGCGCGGAAATGGGACAGGCCTTTCGGATCGTTACCTCACCACAATGGTGGTTTGTTGCACGATAACCACAGATGGCGCCGAAAATCCATGCGCCGCGCACATGGGACTTTCGTCGCGGGCGGGGATCGTGGATGAAGACCATGCGGTTTGAGGGAGCCGCATCTGGACCGCCGAAAGGCGGCGCGAAGCGCCAAAGTTCAGGGAAAAAACGAGGGGCCTTTGCCCGAGCCGATCCCGCGGTGACACCGGGCGGCAGGGTACTGGAACGATGAGGGATACGGCGACGGCTGGTTCGGGGGGATCAGCCAGACGCGAGAGCGGCGCCAGCATTTCGTCACGAGGACGCCCGGGACTTCGGTTCCGGGCGTTTCTCGTTTCAGGGCCCTTCCCGCTTCGCCCCCTTCAACGCCCGGCATGCGGGACTCCTTCGCCCGGACTTCACGCCGCTGCCTGGCTTTCCGGGCCGGCGGCCTGCGTCGCATCGTCGATCGCTTCGTCCAGCACGCGGGCAAAGCAGGCGATGCGCACCCGCGCCGCGCCCGCCTGGCGCAGCGCCTTGATGCAGGCATCGGTGGTGGCGCCGCTGGTCAGCACATCGTCGACCAGCAGCACGCTGGCGCCAGCGATTCGCCCGCTGCGCGCAGGGTTGGCGCGGATCGCGCCGGCAAGCGCCCGGGCGCGGGTGCGCCGGTCGAGCCCGCCCAGCGAGGGCGTGCGGCGCGTGCGTTCAAGCGCATCGATGCACAGCGGCTGGCCGAGTGCGCGGGCAATGTGCTGCGCCAGCACCGCCGACTGGTTGTAGCCCCGCTTCCACAGCCGCCAGCGGTGCAGCGGCACCGGCACGACCAGCCATGGCCCATCGAGCGGGGGCACGCGCGCCGCCATCAGCCGCGCGAGCAGCGCGCCGAGCGCGACGCGGCGGCCGTGCTTGAAGGCGAGCACCAGCTTGCGCGAGGGCGCGGTGTAGAGCGTGGCGGCGCTGATGCCGTGATGGCGCGGCGGGTGGACCAGGCAGGCGGCGCAGACCAGCCGGTCCGAATCGCGCGCCACGTCCGCAGGTGCGTCAGTCTGGGCAAGCGGTCGCTGGCAGCGGCTGCAGGACGGATCGCCCGGCACCACCAGCGTGCTCCAGCATGCGCTGCACAAGCCGCCCTGCTCGGCCAGCGCCTCGCCACACAAGGGGCAGCGCGGCGGGAACACCAGGTCGAGCAGCGGCACGAACAGCGCGGGGGCGGTCATGCCGCGATACTCCGCGCAAAGCGGGGGGCTTGGCAAGAGCGTGCCGGGCGGGCAGGCACGCGCCATGGCCAGCGCGCTTCCCCCCCAGACTCCGCCCACGATCTTCTCCCCTGCCCGGCGCCTTGCCGTGCGGCGGCGGATGCGGCGCTTGCAACAAAGGGCCGATGCCGCGCGATACCTGGCCGAGGACATGGCCGAGGACGTGCTCGAGCGCCTTGGCTTCCTGCGCCACGAACCGCGCCGGGCGCTGCTGATCGGCGACGTGACCGGGCAGGTCGCGGCGGCGCTGCGCGCGCAAGGGTGCGAGGTCGTGGTGGCCGACCCCGCGCCGCTTCCAGGCGAACAGGAACTCGACGAGGAAGCCCCCTACCCCTTCGGCGGGTTCGACCTCGTGGTGAGCCTCGGCACGCTCGATAGCGTGAACGACCTGCCCGGCGCGCTGGTGCACGGGCGGCGCGCGCTGGCGCCCGACGGGCTCGCGGTGATCAGCTTCATCGGCGCGGGCAGCGTGCCGGCGCTGCGAGCGATCATGCTGGCCGCCGATGGCGAGCGCCCTGCCCCGCGCATCCATCCGCAAGTCGACGTGCGCGCCGGCGCGCAGCTGGTGCAGCGCTGCGGCTTTGCCGATCCGGTGGCCGATTCGCGCACGCTGACAGTGGCGTTCCGATCACTGCGCCGGCTGGTCGCGGACTTGCGCGAACAGGGCCTTTCGGCGGTTCTGGCCCGCGGTGGCCCGGCCTTGGGCAAGGCTGGGCTGGCTCGGGCCGAGGCCGCCTTTGCCGCAGCGGCGGACAACGATGGGCGCGTGGTCGAACGCTTCGAGATCGTGACCCTGAGCGGCTGGGCCAAGCCGCTGCGCGCGCCCAAGTTCTGAGAACTCGCGTTTCCATCAGTTGAGGCGGCCCCCGTGCGCCGCCACCTTCGCCTGCGATCCGGCACAGGCCGGAACCAGCGAGAGGATTACCCGATGCGTTTCAAGGACAAGGTCGTCATCACCACCGGCGCCGGATCGGGCCTGGGCCTTGCCACCGTGCAGCGGCTGGCGACGGAAGGCGCGACGCAGGTGCTGGTCGATCTGCGCCAGGACTGGCTCGATGCCGCCAAGGCGAGCCTGCCCACCGATGCCAAGGTCACGCTGGTGCAGGCCGACGTGTCCGACGCCGCGCAAGTGCAGGCCTATGTCGACGCGGCGGTAGCAGCGCATGGCCGGATCGACGGGTTCTTCAACAACGCAGGCATCGAAGGGCGCCAGAACCTGACCGAAAACTTCGGCGCGGAGGAGTTCCACCGCGTGATCTCCGTCAACCTCGACGGCGTATTCTTCGGCCTTGCCGCCGTGCTCAAGGTGATGCGCGAACAGGGATCGGGCGCGATCGTCAACACGGCATCGGTGGGCGGCATCCGGGGCGTTGGCAACCAGAGCGGCTATGCCGCCGCCAAGCACGGCGTGGTCGGCCTGACCCGCAATTCGGCGGTGGAGTACGGAGTGCACGGCATCCAGATCAACGCGATTGCGCCGGGCGCGATCATGACCGCGATGGTCGAGGGATCGCTGCGCCAGATCGGCGGCGAGAACTGGGAAGAGGCCGGGCGGCAGTTCGTTTCGGTCAACCCGATGAAGCGCTTCGGGCGGCCCGAGGAAGTGGCCGCGCTGGTAGCCTTCCTGCTTTCGGGCGAAGCGCCGTTCATCAACGGCGCGACCGTGCCGATCGATGGCGGCCAGTCCTACAAGTACTGATCGGCGCGAGGTCGAAGGATCGAACGGGCGGCGGGACCGGATGGTGCCGCCGCCCTTTTCCGGTTCAGCCGAGCGCGGCCTGCGCAGCGGCAAGGCGGGCGATCGGCACGCGGTAGGGGCTGGCCGAGACGTAATCGAGCCCGGTCTTTTCGCAGAACGCGATCGAGGCGGGATCGCCGCCGTGTTCGCCGCAGATGCCGAGCTTGAGATCGGGCCGGGTCTTGCGACCGCGCTCGGCGGCGAGTTCGACCAGCTGGCCGACGCCTTCGATGTCGAGGCTGACGAACGGATCGCGCGGATAGATGCCTTGGTCGACGTAAGGGTTGAGGAAGCGCGCGGCATCGTCGCGGCTGACGCCGAGCGTGGTCTGCGTGAGGTCGTTGGTGCCGAAGCTGAAGAACTTCGCTTCCTCGGCAATCTCGCCCGCCATCAGCGCGGCGCGCGGCAGTTCGATCATCGTGCCGACCATGTAGTCGAGCGTGCGGCCCTTTTCGGCAAAGACCTCGCCCGCCACGCGATCGACCAGCGCGCGCAGGATTTCCAGTTCGCGCCTGGTGGCGACGAGCGGGATCATCACTTCGGGGATCGGCGCATCGCCGCTGGCCGCCGCGACATCGCAGGCCGCTTCGAAGATCGCGCGCGCCTGCATCTCGTAGATCTCGGGGAACGTGATGCCAAGGCGGCAGCCGCGATGGCCGAGCATGGGATTGAATTCGTGCAGTTCCCCGGCCCGGCGCTTGAGGTGGTCGACCCCGAGCCCGGTCGCTTCGGCGAGTTCGGCGAACTCGGCATCGGCGTGGGGCAGGAATTCGTGCAGCGGCGGATCGAGCAGGCGGATGGTGACCGGCAGGCCCGCCATGACTTCGAAGATCGCCTGGAAGTCGCTGCGCTGTTCGGGCAGCAGCTTGGCGAGCGCGGCGCGGCGGCCGGCTTCGTCTTCGGCGAGGATCATCTGGCGTACGGCGCTGATGCGGCCCGCTTCGAAGAACATGTGCTCGGTGCGGCACAGGCCGATGCCTTCGGCGCCGAACTGGCGCGCGACCTGGCAATCGAGCGGAGTTTCGGCGTTGGTGCGCACCTTCATGCGCCGGTGCTTGTCGGCCCAGACCATCAGCGTGCCGAAGTCGCCCACCAGTTCGGGCTCCACGGTCGGCACCTTGCCCGCCATGACATCGCCGTTCGAGCCATCGAGCGTGATGACGTCGCCTTCGGCAATCTCGCGGTTGCCGATGCGCGCGGTGCGGGTCTTCATGTCGATTGACAGGGCGGATGCGCCCGAAACGCAAGGCCGCCCCATGCCGCGCGCCACAACCGCCGCATGGCTGGTCATCCCGCCCCGCGCGGTGAGAATGCCCTTGGCCGCGTGCATGCCGTGGATGTCTTCCGGGCTGGTTTCGACGCGGACGAGGATCACCGCATCGCCGCGTTCGGCGAGCGTCTGCGCTGTGTCGGCATCGAACACTACCGCGCCCGAAGCCGCGCCGGGGCTTGCAGGAAGCCCGCGGGTCAGCACATCGCGCGTGGCCTTGGGATCGAGCGTGGGGTGGAGCAGCTGGTCCAATGCCATCGGGTCGATCCGGCGGATCGCGGTGGCTTCGTCGATCAGCCCTTCGCCGACCATGTCGACCGCCATCTTGAGCGCGGCCTTGGCGGTGCGCTTGCCCGAGCGGGTCTGGAGCATGAACAGCTTGCCCTGCTCGACGGTGAACTCGATGTCCTGCATGTCCTTGTAGTGCTTTTCGAGCAGCTCGAAGACATGGGCGAGCTCGGCATAGGCGGCGGGCATCGCCTCTTCCATCGACAGCGGCTTGGCGCCTGCCGCTTCGCGCGCGCGCAGCGTCAGGTACTGCGGGGTGCGGATGCCGGCGACGACGTCCTCGCCCTGCGCGTTGACCAGCCATTCGCCGTAGTAGGCCTTCTCGCCGGTCGCGGGATCGCGGGTGAAGGCAACGCCGGTGGCGCTGGTATCGCCCATGTTGCCGAACACCATCGCCTGCACGTTGACGGCGGTGCCCCAGCTTTGCGGAATGTCGTTGAGCTTGCGGTAGACCTTGGCGCGATCCGATTCCCAGCTTTCGAACACGGCGGCAATGGCGCCCCACAGCTGTTCTTCGACGTCCTGCGGGAACGGGCGGCCGAGCTCTTCGGCAACGATCGCCTTGTATTCGCCCACCAGCGCCTGCCAGTGTTCGGCCTGCATCTCGACATCGTTGAAGAAGCCGTTGTCTTCTTTGGCGATTTCGAGCGCATCTTCGAAGCGGTGGTGATCGAGCCCGAGCACCACGTCCGAATACATCTGGATGAAGCGGCGGTAGCTGTCCCACGCGAAGCGCGCATCGCCCGAACCGGCAGCGAGCCCTTCGACCGTGGCGTCGTTGAGGCCGAGGTTGAGCACGGTGTCCATCATGCCCGGCATCGAGACGCGTGCGCCCGAGCGGACCGAGACGAGCAGCGGGTTGGCGGCATCGCCGAAGCCGCGTCCGGTGACCGATTCGATGTGCTTGACACCAGCGGCGACCGCGGCGCGCAGGTCGGCATCGAAGGTCTTGCCGTTTTCATTGTAGAGCGCGCAGACTTCGGTGCTGATCGTCAGCCCCGGCGGGACTGGCAGGCCGATGCTGGCCATTTCCGCAAGGTTTGCGCCCTTGCCACCCACGATGGTCTTGTCCTTCGACCGCGGATCGCTGGAAACTGCGCCGCCGCCGAAATGGAATACGTATGCGCTCATGGGTGTATCGATGCTCCCAAACTACGTCTCGGGCCGGACGTTTCGCGTCCGGCCTTGTTCCCTCGATTAGCCCTCTATGCGGGAAAAGTCTGCAACTTTGTGCACTGCAGCACGGAAGCGAGACAGGATCCCGAGGCGCGAGGCGCGCTTGTTCGCATCTGCATCGTTGACCGTCACCTGATCAAAGAACGCGTCGATCGGCGCGCGCAGGCTGGCCAGCGCGGCCATCGCGGCGGTGAAATCCTCGGCCGCGACGGCGTCGCTCGCCTGGGGTTCGGCCGCATCGAGCGCGGCGATCAGCGCGGCTTCGGCCGGCTCCGGCTGGTAGGAAAGCGTGCGTTCGGGATGCGCGAACTGCGCGGCGATGTCCTTGAACGCGGGATCGTCGACCAGCACGAGCGGGTCTTCCTCGCCGGTGGGCGGCACGACGCCTTCGCCGTGGGCGCCGGCGGTCTGGTCGTTCGCCTCTTCCTTCTTGAGGATGTTGGCGGCGCGCTTGTAGCCCGCGAGCAGGTTGGTGCCATCCTCGGTGCCGACGAAGGCCTGCAGCGCATGGACGCGGGCGAGCAGGCGGACGAGATCGTCCTCGCCGCCCAGAGCGAACACCGCGTCGATCAGGTCGTGGCGGACGCCGGCTTCGCGCTGCTGCACTTTGAGGCGGTCGGCGAAGAAGTCAGGAAGTGTCGTAAACACTGCCTTCTGGTTTGTTTGAAAAGCTTCATAGGAAGCTTCCGCCATGTCGTCAGAAACAAGCTGCTTTGTAAATGCGGCGAGTGCCTTCGCAATTGCCTCCCACATCGAGACGCGCAGTGAACACCGGTTGAGAAGTTCGAGCACGCCAAGAGCTGCACGTCGAAGCGCAAACGGGTCTCGCGATCCTGTGGGGCGCTGATCAATCAGGAAGAACCCGACCAACGTATCCAGTTTATCCGCCAGCGCCACTGCCACCGTTACCGGCGCAGTCGGCACGTCATCGCCCTGCCCGACCGGCTTGTAGTGGTCGCGGATGGCATCCGCCACGGCATCGGGCAGGCCTTCGGCGCGGGCGTAGTAGCCGCCCATAAGGCCTTGCAGTTCGGGGAATTCGCCGACCATTTCGGTGACGAGGTCGGCCTTGCACAGGCGGGCGGCGAGTTCGGCCTGGTCCGCCAGTTCAGCAACGGAAACACCGTTCGCCTCGAGCGAAGTCGAGAGGCTGCTTGCGGTGTCTCGACTTCGCTCGACACGAACGGACTTTGTGGTGTCTGCGGGTTTTACAATGCCTTCCTCGACCAGCCAGCGGGCAAGCTTGGCAACGCGTTCGACCTTGTCGGCGACCGTGCCCAGCTTTTCGTGGAAGGTGATGCGGCCGAGCTTTTCGGCGTGCTGGACAAGCGGCTTCTTCTTGTCCTGTTCCCAGAAGAAGCGGGCGTCGGACAGGCGCGCGGCGAGGACCTTGCGATTGCCGTCGACGATGGCCGCGCCGCCATCGGTGGCGGCGATGTTGGCGGTGCAGACGAAGGCGTTGGCGAGCTTGCGATCCTCACCGAGCTTGCTCGGGGAGGTGGCAGACGCGGCAGCGTCTGACGGAGGGGCCCCTCCACCGTCCTGCGGACGGTCCCCCTCCCCGAGCAAGCTCGGGGAGGAACTTTCTACGCAGATGAAGTACTTCTGGTTGACGCGCGCGGTGAGCTGGATGACTTCGGGCGGCACGTCGAGGAAGGCTTCGTCGAAGCGGCCCAATAGCGGCACGGGCCATTCGGTGAGGCCGGCGTTTTCGATGACGAGGCCTTCGTCCTCGACCAGCACGAGGCCGGCGGCGGCGGCAGCGGCCTTGGCCTGTTCGCGCACGATGCCTTCACGCTCGGCATGGTCGACGATCACGTGGCACGCGCGCAGCTTGTCGGCATAGTCGTGCGCGCCGCCGATGGTGATCTCGCCGTGGTGGTGGAAGCGATGCCCCGCCGTGGCGTAGCCCGAGCGGATGCCGCCGACTTCGCATTCGACGAGGTCTTCGCCGAGGATCGCGACGATGCCCGACAGCGGGCGCACCCAGCGCAAGGCATCGGTGGCGATCGAGGCGGCGCCCCAGCGCTGGCTCTTGGGCCAGGGGAAGGCGCGGATGATCGCGGGGATCGCGGCGGCGAGCACGTCTTCGGTGGCGCGGCCGGGCTTTTCGGTGACCGCGAACCACACGCCATCGCGCTCGGTCAGCTGGTCCTTGGTAAGGCCGGTCTTGCGCAGGAAGCCTTCCAGGGCCTGCTCGGGCGCGCTGGTGCGCGGGCCCTTTACTTCCTCGCTGACGGCGTCGGTCGCCAGCGGCAGGTCACGCGCGATCAGTGCGAGGCGGCGCGGGGTGGACCAGACGGTGATCGCGCCGGCCTTGAGGCCCGCTGCTTCCAGTTCCTTGCGGAACAGCTTTTCGAGATCGGCGCGGGCGCCCGCCTGCATGCGTGCGGGGATTTCCTCGCAGCGCAGTTCGAGAAGGAAATCGGCGGTGCTCACAGGAAAGAACTCCGTTCGCTTCGAGCGAAGTCGAGAAGCGGGGGGCGGCGTGTCTCGACTTCGCTCGACACGAACGGACCAAGGGCTGACGGACGGGGTGACGCGGTGCTCATGCGGCCCACTCCGGATACTTCACGGCCCATTCGTCCTTGAACTTTGCCATGTAAGCTTCGCAGGACCCACGCGCGAGATCGCGGACGCGGGCCATGTAGCTGGCGCGTTCCTGCACGCTGATCACGCCGCGCGCCTGCAGCAGGTTGAACAGGTGGCTGGCCTCGATCGCCTGTTCATAGGCGGCGATGGGCACGTTCGCATCCAATGAGCGGCGGCATTCCTCCTCGGCGCGGCGGAAGCCTTCGAACAGGCTGTCGGTATCGGCGACCTCGAAGTTCCACTTCGACATCTGCTTCTCGTTTTCGAGAAACACCTCGCCATAGGTCACGCCGGGGCGATTGCCCTTGGGCGCATTGAAGGCGAGGTCGTAGACGTTGTCGACGCCCTGGATGTACATGGCGAGGCGTTCGAGACCGTAGGTCAACTCGCCCGCGACGGGGCGGCAGTCAAACCCGCCCATCTGCTGGAAATAGGTGAACTGGGTGACTTCCATGCCATCGCACCACACTTCCCAGCCGAGGCCCCAGGCGCCGAGCGTGGGCGATTCCCAGTCGTCCTCAACGAAGCGGATATCGTGCACCAGCGGATCGATGCCGATTTCGACCAGCGATTGCAGGTAGAGTTCCTGCAGGTTCTCCGGGCTCGGCTTCAGGATCACCTGATACTGGTAGTAATGCTGCAGCCGGTTCGGGTTTTCGCCATAGCGGCCGTCGGTCGGACGGCGGCAGGGCTGCACGAACGCGGCGTTCCAAGGCTCTGGCCCCAGCGCGCGCAGCGTGGTGGCGGTGTGGAACGTGCCGGCGCCCATGCGCATGTCATAAGGCTGCAGGATCAGGCAGCCCTGTTCACCCCAGAAAGCGTGGAGGCGCAGGATCATGTCCTGCAGGCTGAGCGGTGGTTTTGCTGGTGAGGCCATGGTGGCGCGGGCTTTGGCCGATGAGGGCCCGCAAATCAACCGTTCGCCGCAACCGTCGGGCCGCTTGCGCCGCCGAACGCGCTGGTCCATCGCTGCTTGCCGATGAACCGAGCGATCCGCCTTGTCCTTGCCGTGCTGCTGCTGGCCGGCTGCCACGTCCCTGCAACGCCCACGGAGGCCGCGCCGAAAGTCGCGCTGTGGGAAATCACCGACGATACCGGAGCCGTGCACGGCTGGCTGTTCGGCACGGTGCACGCCCTGCCCGCCAGCCTCCACTGGCAGCGCCCCGCGATCGAGAAGGCCCTGGGCAGCGCCGACCGGCTGGTGCTCGAGATCGGGCAGCCGCTCGACGAAAAGGTCGCGGGCGAAGCGATGGGGCGCGTGGCCTTCACCGAAGGACTGCCGCCGGTATCACAGCGGGTGGGTCCGAAGTATCGCGACGCGCTGGCCAAGGCGTATCGCAAGCTCAACCTGTCCGACGATCAGTTCAAGGACCAGGAGGACTGGGCCGTGGCGCTGCAGATCGCGGCGATCAGCGGCCAGAAGGAAGGCATGATGCCCGACAGCGGGGTCGAACCCGAACTGCGGCGAATGAATGGCGCGCGGCCGGTAGAGGGGCTCGAAACGCTCGACGGCCAGTTCGGCGTGTTCGACCGCCTGCCCGCGCGCGCGCAGCAGGTGCTGCTGGAGCAGGTCGCGGTGGAGGCGACCGACGACAAGGACGACGAGGCCGACCTGATGCAGCTGTGGCTGCGCGGCGACGAGCTTGGCATCGCGCGCGAATCGACCACCGGCTTCCTGGCCGACGCGCAGCTGCACGAAGCGCTGCTGACCGGGCGCAACCGCGCCTGGGCGGACGAGATCGACGCGATGCTCAAGCGCGGGGCCAGGCCCTTCATCGCGGTGGGCGCGGCGCACGTGGCGGGCAGCGATGGACTGCCGCGCATGCTGATGGCGCGCGGGTGGAAAGTGCGGCGGGTGGATTAGGGCTGCGAGCAGCTACGTCATCCCGGGCTCGACCCGGGATCCCGCTTCTTTCTTGCCAGCGCACAGAACAGCGGGACCCCGGGTCAAGCCCGGGGTGACGGTAGATACTGGATGGGAGGCACAACCAGCGTCCCACCCGCCCGCGCTTTTCCTTGCTTTTCGCGCGCGATCGGCTATGGGCCGCCGCTTCCCCGTCGTGGTCATCCCTGGAGGCGTGGCGGGAGAATTGGAACAACAAGCATTTTCGGAAGGTACAGTCCATGAGCGAGACGCTTACGCTGGCTGCCGAGACGCGCGATCGGGTTGGCAAGGGAGCCTCCCGTACTCTGCGTCGCGAAGGCCGCACCCCCGCCGTGATCTACGGCGAAAAGCAGGAACCCATCGCGATCCACGTCGAAGAAAAGGCGCTGGTCAAGGCGCTGGGCACCGGCCACTTCTTCAACTCGATCGTCGAGCTGACCGTGGGCGGCCAGACCGTTCGCACCCTGCCCAAGGACGTTGCCTTCAACCCCGTTTCGGACCGCCCCGAGCACGCCGACTTCCTGCGCCTTTCGGCCGACCACGCGGTGCACGTGAACGTGCCGGTCGTGTTCGCGAACGAAGAGCAGTCGCCCGGTCTCAAGAAGGGCGGCGTGCTGAACATCGTCCGCCACGAGCTGGAACTGGTCTGCACCCCGGACGCGATCCCCGACGAAATCACCGTCGACGTGTCGGGCTATGAAGTGGGCGATTCGATCCACATCAGCGCGGTGACCCTGCCGGCCGGCGTGAAGAGCGCGATCACCGATCGTGACTTCACCATCGCCACGCTGGTCGCCCCGTCGTCGCTCAAGAGCGAAGAAGGCGACACCACCAAGGAGGACTGATCGTCCGGCCTGGTGGACTTCCGCCTGCGCGTGGAAGGCCGCGAACGCACAAAGGAGCCCCTCCCGCCTTCGGGTCGGAGGGGTTCTTTTTTTGCCCGCCCGCTTCTGGCATGGCCGCAGCGGCGTCATTTCGGGAATTGATCATGCAGGTGTGGACAGGGCTCGGCAATCCGGGCCCCCAGTATGCGCTCAACCGCCACAACGTGGGCTTCATGGCGCTGGACACGATCGCCGAAGTCCACGGCTTCGGCCCGGTGCAGAAGAAGTTCCAGGGCTGGGTCCAGGAAGGCCGCATCGGCACGCAGAAGGTGCTGCTGCTGAAGCCGGCGACGTTCATGAACGAAAGCGGCCGCGCCGTGGGCGAAGCGCTGCGCTTCTACAAGCTGGGCACCGATGCCCTCACCGTGTTTCACGACGAACTCGACCTTGCTCCGTTCAAGGTCAAGGTGAAGCAGGGCGGCGGCACCGCCGGGCACAACGGACTGCGATCGATCGACCAGCACCTGGGCCCCGACTTCCGCCGTGTGCGCATCGGCATCGGCCATCCCGGCCACAAGGACCGGGTCACCGGCCATGTGCTGGGGAACTATGTCAAGGCCGAGCAGGACGATCTGGCCGACATGCTGGGCGCGATGGCGGCCGAGGCGGAGTGGCTCGCCAAGGGTGACGACACGCGCTTCATGAACGATGTCGCGCTGCGGCTGCAGGACTGAGCGAACAACCTTTTTCCCTTGGGCAACGGTTTGTGAACGGCCGGCGATCTATCCGGTCCGGATAGTCGGCAGAGTTTACAACCGAATTGGCCGCGCTGGCCCGTTAACCAACAGGATTGGCGGTTTTCCGAGTTTGGCACCGCTCTTGCAGAATACCGGGTTAACCGATCAAGACGTACAAGGGGATCTACCATGAAGCGTTCGCTCGTCATTGCCACCGCCCTGATGGGCTCGCTCGCGGCTTCGGCTCCGGCCCATGCCACCTGGTTCCACACGCACTACTGCAACTGCGGTGACGCGACCGGCGCCGGCATGTGCCCGGGATCGAGCACCAGCTCGTCGACCACGACCTCGACCTCGGGTGGCACCACCACCACCTCGGGCGGTACGACCACGACTTCGGGCGGCACCACGACCACCTCGGGTGGCACGACCACGACTTCGGGCGGCACCACCACCACGACGTCGGGCGGCACCAAGGTTCCGGAACCTGGCATGCTCGGCCTGATGGCCATGGGCCTCGTCGGCCTCGGCGCAGCGCGTCGCCGCCGCCGCTGATTTCCCGAAAGGACGGCGCGTGCGGGGTCAGCCCGCCGTGCCGCTCCGGACAAGATCGGCGCGGAACAGGCGATTGGCAGGATCTGCCTCGCTCGCCTGCTTGAGCAGCCGAACCATCACCTCGCGGTCGCGTCCAGCCTCCAGCCGGACCAGCCCCGCGAGGTGAATCATGTCGGGGTTGCGCGGCGCAAGCTCCAGCGCGCGGTCGGCATGAGCAATCGCCTCGTCAGCCCGGCCCGCCTTGCTGCAGGCAAACGCGATCAGCTTCTGCGCATCGGCGTCGTTCTCGTAGCCGGGAATGCGCTGCACCGCCGCGATCGCCCCGGCCCAGTCCTGCCGCATCAGCGCCGCGTTCGCCTCGCCCAGCGCCTGCTGCCCAGCCTTGAACGCCGGCGATGACAACCGCGCGGCATACTGCGCCGCCGCCGGATCGTTGGCCGCGCGCGCCGCGCGCAGCGCCAGGTCGAGCTCGCGCGGGCCCGCCGTCACTCCGTCGGCCAGCGGCCGGATGGTGCGCAGCGCACCCGCGCCATCACCCGTCGCCAGTTCGGATTCGCCGAGCATGATCCGCACATAGGGGTTCTGCGGCGAGAGCAGCGCCGCCTTGGCGAAGATGGCGCGCGCCTGTTCGGGATGGTTCAGCGCCAGCAGCGCCTCGGCATATTTGAGCCCGTTGGCCGAGCGCGGATCGAGATCGGCTTCCATCGGCGCTAGCGTGGTGCGCACCTTCTCCCAATCGCCCTTTTCCGCCGCGATCTGCACGCCGAGTTCGACCACGCGCGAATCGTTGGGCGCGATCGCCGCGGCGCGCGAAACGAAGCCTGCGGCATCGTCGACCTTGCCCGCCATGTCGGCGAGCGATGCCCGCGCCAGCAGCGGCTCGATCCGCTTGGGGTGATCGGCGATGGCCGCGTCGTAGATCCTCGCGGCTTCGTCCCGCCGGCCTTGCTTGAGCGCGAGTTCGCCCGCGATAAGCTGCGTGTCGAGCGATTTGGGGGCAAGACGCTGCATCGTCGCCAGCGTGTTGGCTGCGCCGGTCCAGTCCTGCGCCTCGATCAGCATGCGCGCGTAATCGCGGGCAAGCTGAAGATCGGGCTGGCCCGCCATGCCCTGGCGATAGGCTTCGTTCGCACCGGGATAATCCTTGAGCGCATAGAGCGCCGCGGCGCGGATCCGCCAGCCCGAGGGGCTGCGATCGTCACCCACCCAGTCCAGCGCCTGGCGCGCCTGCCCGCGCAGCAATGCGGCCTCAGCCTTCCAGCGCGTCAATTCGGGCCCGCTGCGGCCTGCATCGACCAGCCGCTGCAGGGTGGCCTGCGCGCCATCGCCATCACCCAGCCGCAGCTGGCTCTGGATCAGCAGCACCAGCAGGTCTGCATTGCCGCTATCGCCATCGAGCGCGGCCAGAGCCTCTACCCGCGCGCCGGCGAAATCGTCGGCGGCATAGGCGGCGCGGGCGTTGGCGGCATGATCGCCCCCGCCCTTCCCGCAGGCAGCGAGCGCGAGAAGCAGCGGAGCAAGGGCGAGCGAATGTCTCGAGAGGCGCATGGGCATCACGATCTGCCATCGAGGGCTGAAATTTCGGTGAATTGTCCGCATCCCGTCCACCTTCAGCTCCCCCGCCATCCGGCGATCTCGCCAGCGACGATGCCGCCGCGCTGCCCTTCGGCCCGGCCGATCGCATCGCATCATCAAGCCGTGGCGCTGGCAAGCCCAAGATCGGTTGCTGGGGGCCGATCGCTTCGTTACGTGTCGGTCGGGTTTACAACGACGCTGTAGTTAACCAACTGGAATCAAGCATTTCCGGGCTTGGCACATGTCTTGCTCATAACTTTTTCAGCAAACTTTAACCATTGAAGGTCCCGCTCATGCGCCTGTCCCGCTCGATTGCCAGCCTCGCGGCGATGGCCAGCTTCGCGCTTGCCGGCACGGCATTTGCCGATTCGATGACCTTTGGTTCGACCGACATCAGCAAGTCGGTGACGCTGAACTACAACGGCTACAGCGGCAGCGGCGGATCCTCGATCAGCGGCCTGACCGGTTCGACCACGTTCACGCTGACCGGCGTGTCGAACAACACCTACACCTTCGACTATTCGGTTTCGAACACCAGCAGCGCGCCGGTCACCGGCTCGCGCATCTCCAGCTTCGCGTTCAACACCGATCCGACGATCGCCAGCGCGACCTCGACCGGCGCGTTCTCGCAGACCACGCTCAATTCGAACTATCCCAACGGCATCGGCAACGTCGACGTCTGCTTCAAGGACGCAACGACCGGTTCGTGCGCCGGTGGTGGCAGCGGCGGCCTGACGCTGGGACAGACGGGCACCGGCTCGTTCTCGCTGTCGTTCTCCTCGCCCGTCTCGGCGGTGACGCTGAGCGACTTCTTCGTGCGGTACCAGTCGATCACCGGCGTTCCGGGGATCAGCTCGGCAAGCGGCGCAGGCACGATCTCTTCGGGATCGACCACCAGCAGCGGCGGCACTTCGGTGCCCGAGCCAGGGATGCTGGGCCTGTTCGGCATGGGCCTTGCCGGCATGGCCCTCGCCCGCCGGCGCCAGGTGCAGCAGCGCCGCGCCTGATCGCAGCGACGACGCAACAACGGATGGAGCCGGCCCGCAAGGTCGGCTCTTTTTCGTTTGGGGCTAACCCTTGCGCGCTTCGGCGTAATGGCGCTGGATCGTGGGGTTCTGGGGCGCCTTTGCAGCGGCATCGCGCAGCAGTTGCACGCCCCGCGCGCGGTCCCTGCCCTGTTGCACCAGCAGCCAGCCGAGCGTGTCCATCACCGACGCATTGCCCGGTGCTTCCTTAAAGGCGCGCTCGCCATAGCCGATCGCCTTGTCGAAATTGCCGAGCTGTCCTTCGGCCCAGGCGATGTTGTTGAGGACCATCGCGTTGCGCCCGTCGGTGGCGGCGAGGATGCGTTCGTAGGCATCGACCGCATTGGCCCAGTTGCCCTGGCGCATGGCGATATCGCCATTGGCAAGAAGGGCGCCCATCGCGCGCGGACTGGGGAAACGGGCGCGGGCATCGAACGAGGCGATGTCGACATCGCCGGCGTCCTTGGCGGCCTTTGCCAGCAGGCGCAGATCGTCGGGCAAGGCGGTGCGGCTGGTGGCGAACGGCCGAAGCGTGACGACCGCGCCGGCATTGTCGCCACCCGCCATCTGCGCCTTGGCCAGTTCTCGGCGCACGACGAGGTTTTCCGGATGACGCAGCAGCAGCGGGGCAAGACGCGCGCGCGCCTGTTCCGGCTGCCCCAGCGCAACGAGCGCCTGGGCATAGAGCACATTGGCATCGTCGCGTTCGGCAAGCTGGCCCTCGGCCGCCTGCAGCAGATCGCGCACCTTCTGCCACTGGCCGCGCGCGGCAGCGAGCCGCGCGGACAAGTAGGTGACATCGGCATCGCTACCGACGCCCTTGAGCGCGCCGATGGCCTGTTCGAGCTGGTCGAGCCGACCGAGATCGCCGAGCACGCCTGCCCTGCCGACCAGCGCGGGAAGATTGCCGGGATAGGCGCGCGCCGCCTTGTCGTAGGAGGCGAGCGCGCGCGAAAGATCGCCTTCGGCGGTCGAGACCTTGCCGTCGGCGATCATGGCATCGAGGCTGCCGCCATCGGCCTTGAGCGCCTTGTCGACGAGGACGCGCGCTTCGATCCGGTCCCCTTCGCCAAGGCGATAGCGCGCGGCGGCCGCAAGCAGACGGGCATCGTTTGGGTGGGCAATGACGCCGGCCGTGAATTCGCGCGCGGCCGCATCCTTGTCGCCCTTCCCCAGCAGCGCGAGCGCCCGCAGCCGCTGACCGGAAGCCGAATGGTCGTCCCCCAGCGCGGCCAGGGCTTCCGCCGGCTTTTCACGGAGCAGCGCCGCTTCGGCGACGAGCAGGCGGAAATCGGCGGGGCGACGATTGGCCGGCAGTTTCTGAAGGCTGGCACCCGCGGCGACGCCATCGCCCATGGCCAGCGCGTTGCGGGCGTGAAGCTCCAGCACGCGCGGATCGTCGGGCATGGCGGCCAGCGCGGCGGCAAGATCGGCCTGCGCGGCGAGGTAATCGTGATGGGCAAACTCCTGCCCGGCGCGGGCGAAGCGCTTGGCCGGATCCTCGCCACAGCCGGCCAGCGCGGCGAGCATCAGGCCGCCGATCGCGGGAGCCAGCAGGCGATTAACGCTGTTCATCCGGACGATTCTCACCATTTCGGACCCGCTCTCGCCGAAAGGTATAAACGTTGGATGAAGGTTTCCAATCGTCCCCGACATTATTCGGGCACGGCCCGGCGCGGCACCCGCGCTGCCGTTGCGGAATTTGTCCGCGCCGCCTAAGGGCCTGCGCAGACCAGGAGTGAGCTGAAGATGGGTTTTCGTTGCGGGATCGTCGGGCTGCCGAATGTCGGCAAGTCGACTCTGTTCAATGCGCTGACCGAAACGCAGGCGGCGCAGGCGGCGAACTATCCGTTCTGCACGATCGAGCCGAACGTCGGCAACGTCGGCGTGCCCGACCCGCGGCTCGACAAGCTGGCCGCCATCGCCGGCAGCCAGAAGATCATCCCGACCCAGCTGGGCTTCGTCGATATCGCCGGGCTGGTGCGTGGTGCATCCAAGGGTGAAGGCCTGGGTAACCAGTTCCTGGGCAACATCCGCGAAGTCGATGCCATCGTGCACGTGCTGCGCTGCTTCGAGAACGACGATATCCAGCATGTCGACAACAAGGTCGATCCGATCTCCGACGCTGACACGGTCGAGACCGAGCTGATGCTGGCCGACCTCGAAAGCCTGGAAAAGCGCGTTCCCGCCGCCCAGAAGAAGGCCGCTGCGGGCGACAAGGAATCGAAGATCGTCGCCTCGGTGCTCGGCCAGGCGCTGGCACTGCTGCGCGAAGGCAAGCCCGCGCGGCTGACCGTGCCCAAGGACGACGAGGAAGCGCGCGTGTTTGCGCAGGCGCAGCTGCTGACCTCGAAGCCGGTGCTCTATGTCTGCAACGTCGAGGAAGAAAGCGCAGCGGAAGGCAACGCCTTCTCCGCCCGCGTGTTCGAAAAGGCCAAGGCCGAAGGCGCCAACGCGGTGATCGTATCGGCCGCGATCGAGGCGGAGCTGGTCGGCATGGATCCCGAGGAGCGCACCGTGTTCCTCGAGGAAATGGGCCTGCACGAAACCGGCCTCGCCCGCGTGATCCGCTCGGGCTACGACCTGCTGCACCTGATCACCTTCTTCACCGTCGGCCCCAAGGAAGCGCGCGCCTGGACCGTGCACAAGGGCGCGAAGGCGCCCGAAGCGGCCGGTGAGATCCACTCCGACATGCAGCGCGGCTTCATCCGCGCCGAGACGATCGCCTACGACGACTACGTCACGCTCGGCGGTGAAACGGCGGCCAAGGATGCCGGCAAGCTGCGCCAGGAAGGCAAGGAATACGTCGTCCACGACGGCGACGTGATGCACTTCAAGTTCAACGTCTGATCCGCTGACGAACGCCCCGCCATTTGGGCGGGAGCCAATCGGGCGAATTGCCGTTCCCTTGTCGAAACAAGGGGATGTGATGGCGAAATTGACACGGGCCGATGTGCTGGCACGCGCGGGCTATGCCGCGCGCGGCGTGGTCTACGCGCTGCTTGGCTGGCTGGCGCTGGAAACGCGAAGCGCCGCCGACGATGGCCAGAACGCGGTGTTCGACATGGTGCAGGACATGCCGGCGGGCGGATTGGCGCTGGCGCTGCTTGTCGCAGGCCTGGTGGCATACGGCATCTACAAGCTGGCGGGCGCGCTGTTCGATCTCGAACGCCACGGCCACGATGCCAGGGGCGTCGCGGTGCGCATCGGTCAGGGCGCCGGCGCGCTCGCCTATCTCGGCATGGCGTTCGCGGCCGCCAAGTTCGCGCTCGGCTATCGGCACTTCGCGCACGAAGGCGCGCATGGCGGGGCCGAGATGGCCGGCGGCGTGCTGGCCTGGCCGCTCGGCTGGGTGCTGGTCGGGCTTGCCGGAATCGCCTTCGTCATCGCGGCGTTGTTCCAGGCGTTCGGTGCGGCCACGGGGCACTTCATGAAGCGCATTGCCAGCGATGCACCGCGCGCGACCGAAGCGCTGGGCCGGATCGGCCTCGCCGCGCGGGCGGTGGTGTTCGGACTGGTCGGCTGGTCGCTGCTGCGCTCGGCCTGGCTGGTGCGCCATGCCGAAGTCCGCGATCTTGGCGGCGTGCTCGAACAGTTGCGCACCCAGCAGACGATCCATCTGCTCGTGGCGGCAGGCCTTCTGGTGTTCGGCCTCTTCAGCCTCATCTGCGCACGCTACCGCGTGGTGCCCGCCGTCGACGTGGTGCACGCGGCCCGCCGACGATTTAATTGATCGGTTGACGCAGTCGGGCCATGCAGGCACGTTCCAGCGCATGCAGTATTACGAAGATATCGTCCCCGGCAGCACCGACCGCTTCGGCGCCTATGCCGTGACCCGCGAAGAAGTGATCGAATTCGCATCGAAGTACGACCCGCAGCCGTTCCATCTCGACGATGAAGCCGCGAAGCAGACCTATTTCGGCAGGCTTTCGGCGAGCGGCTGGCACACATGCGCGATGACGATGGCGATGCTGGTGGAGCAACTCAAGCAGCACCAGCAGGCCGGGCTCGGCTCGCCGGGCGTCGATGAGCTGCGCTGGGTCAAGCCCGTCTATCCGGGCGACACGCTGACCTGCGAGCGCATCACCATCGACAAGAAGCGCAGCAAGTCCCGGCCGGAGATGGGCAGCTTCCGCAACGAGGTCAAAGTGCTCAACCAGCACGGCGAACTGGTGATGACGATGAAGTCGACCGGTTTCATCCGCACCCGCGATCCGAACGGAACCGACTGAAGCGACGCGCCCTTCGCGCCGCTACATCGGCTTGCACTGGGCAGTGCCCTTGCTGTTGTAGACCACCTGGTCATAGGGGTCGGTCACCGTCAGCTGCGCATCGAACATCTCGACCGCGCCGTTGACGACATGCTTGCCACCGTCGATCCGCGTCAGCCGCAACGAATATTCCTTGCCGCTGTAATGCGACCAAGCTTCCTGCGGCAGCCTGGCGCTGCCCTTGTCGGCCGCCAGCACGACGATATGGCCATCGAGCTTGATCGCCGCCCTTTCGCCCTGTGCCAGCGCGGTGGCGCCCATCCCGCCGCCATCGGCCACGAAGTTGCAGCCGGCCGCGATCAGCTTGTTGTCGCGTATTTCGAAGTAGCCGATCGGCTGCGGATCGATCATCCGCGCCGGCGGCTTGGCGTCCTGCGCCGCCTGGACCTGCGCGATGGCCTGCTCGTCGCTCTCCTTCGGCTTGCTGGAACAGGCGGCAAGGGCCAGCAGGGCAAATGGCATGATCAGGCGGCGCATCGCAATCCTCTCGTCGATTTTAGCCGAGCCTAGCGCAAAGGCGCGTTGCAGCAAGAGCCACGCTGCCGTGTGATCGAGGATACAAGAGAAGGTGGCAGGAGAGGCCCGCATGACCCGCATTTCGATGATCGAGCACGATGGCTGGAGCAAGGCGCTGCGCGACGCGACCAACCCGGACGCGATGACCCCGCTTGAGCGGGGCACCTTGCGGATCATGGCGCACAAGCCCGAAACGGCACTTGGCTTTGTCGGCTTTTTCGGCGCCCTTCGAGGCGAGCGCACGCTACCCGAACGGCTGACAGAGCTGATGCGCCTGCGCATTGCCTTCCACAACCAGTGCCGCAGCTGCATGGCAGTGCGCTACAGCGATGCCGCGGCGGACGGTGTCGACGAGGTCCTCGTCTGCTCGCTCGAGCGGCCGGCGGAAGCGGAAAACCTGACCGAGCGGGAAAAGCTGGCAATCGATTACGGCGAGCGGCTCGCAACCAACCATCTGTCGCTGGACGATGAATATCACGCGCGGCTGAAGAAGCATTTCACCGAGGCCGAGATCGTCGAGCTTGGCATCTTCGCCGCGCTTTGCGTCGGTTTCGGTCGACTGGGCGCGAGTTGGGATATGGTCGAGGAACTGCCCGAAGCGTTCCGTGCGCGCGAGGGCGGGCCGATTGCGCCTTGGGGTCAACGCGAAGTGGTGGGCGTGCGCTAAGCCGGGGCGCTTACTTGCGCCCGAACAGCTTCTCGATGTCGCCATGGGCGAGCTTCACCCACGTCGGCCGGCCGTGGTTGCATTGACCGGAGCGCGGAGTGACTTCCATCTCGCGCAGCAGGGCGTTCATTTCCGGCACCGACAGCTGCCGCCCCGCGCGCACCGAGCCGTGGCAGGCCATCGTCGCGAGCACGAGATCGAGCTTTTCTTCCAGCAGCAGCGCATCGCCGTGGCGGGCGAGATCGTCGGCCACATCGTTGACCAGCGCCGCGGGATCGCCCTTGGCGAGCGCGGCGGGAACGGCGCGCACCAGCACGGCGGCCGGACCGAACCGTTCGAGCAGCAGTCCGAAACGCGCAAGCTTGGGCGCGGCATCCTCGAGCCGGTCGGCAGCGAGTTCCTCCACCTCCACCACTTCGGGGATCAGCAGGGCCTGGCTGGGCGCCTCGCCCGCGCCCGCCCCGGCCGCGCGCAACCGTTCGAGCACCAGCCGTTCGTGCGCGGCATGCTGGTCGACCAGCACGAGCCCGTCGGCGGCTTCGGCGACGATGTAGGTGTTGGCGACCTGCCCGCGCGCGACGCCGAGCGGATGCTCCACCGCTTGCGGAACCGGCACCGATGCCTCCTCGGCGCGGGCCACCGGCGGCGCCATGACGATTGCCTCGTACCCGCGCCAGGCCTGGCCGGCTTCGGACAGACGCTGCGGCGCGGGGGCGAAGATGTTGCCTTGCACGGGCGCGCCTGGCGTGAATGTCGGCGTGCTGATCGGCTCGGAACGCCACGAAGCCATCGCGGCGGCATCGGGCGCCTGCGCGCTGCGCTTGTCCCCGGCGGCGAGCGCATGGCGCAGCCCGGAGACGATCAGCCCGCGCACCAGCTGCGGATCGCGAAAGCGGACCTCGGTCTTCGCCGGGTGCACGTTGACGTCGACTTCGCTTGGCGGAACGTCGAGGAACAGCGCCAGCACCGCGTGGCGATCACGCGCCAGCATGTCGGCATAGGCGCCGCGCACCGCGCCGACCATCAGCTTGTCCTTCACCGGGCGGCCATTGACGAACAGGTACTGGTGATCGGCCATGCCGCGATTGTAGGTCGGCAGGCCTGCAACGCCGCCGAGGCGATATTCCCCGCGCTCCAGGTCGACCGCGACCGCATTGTCCTTCAGTTCGCGCGCAACGAGCAGCGCGACGCGTGCCTCGAGACTGTCGCCCGGCTGGACCTGAAGCGCGCGGCGCCCGTCGTGTTCGAGCGTGAAGCCGATGTCGGGGCGCGCCATGGCGAGGCGACGCACGACGTCGAGGCTGGCCGCCCATTCGCTGCGCGCGGACCGCAGGAACTTGCGGCGCGCGGGGATCTTGCCGAACAGGTCTTCGACCCGCACCCGCGTGCCCGGCGGCAGCGCGGCAGGCCCTTCGGACAGGAGCGCGCCGTGATCGACCACGCGCTTCCAGGTCTCGCCGGTTTCGCGGCTGCGGCTTTCGATCGTCACCCTCGCGACCGAGGCAATCGAGGGTAGCGCCTCTCCGCGAAAGCCCAGGGTCGCCACCATCTCGATCGCTTCGTCCGGCAGCTTGCTGGTGGCATGGCGTTCGAGCGCGAGCGCGATTTCGTCGGCGCGCATGCCGCAGCCGTCGTCGGTCACCTCGATCAGCGCGAGGCCCCCTTCGCCGAGGCGCACGGTGATCGCCGAAGCGCCCGCATCGATCGCGTTCTCGACCAGTTCCTTGAGCGCGGAGGCTGGCCGCTCGACAACTTCGCCCGCCGCGATGCGGTTGACCAGCGTTTCGGGCAGGCGGCGAATGGTGCGGGATGGCAAGGCTTGCGGAGGCTGCGACATGGCTCCGAACAATCCTAGCGACGAGCGTGCGAAAATTCGAGACAAGCGGTGCGACTTATCCCCTTCGACCTCGCACAAAATATTGGGTTTTGCGCAGGGCTTGCGCTAATGAGCCGCCTTCGCTGGACGCTCACTTCTGGAGGGGGAAGCGCATTGCTTTTGCGCAAACCCCCTGATTCTCGACGGATTCCCTGATGGCTTCGATGTTTTCCCGATTCTTCAAGTTCGGTTCCCAGAACATTGCGATCGACCTCGGCACGGCCAATACGCTGGTTTACGTGCAAGATCGCGGCATTGTTCTGAATGAACCTTCCGTCGTCGCCATCGAAACATTGAATGGCATCAAGAAGGTCAAGGCGGTCGGTGACGACGCCAAGATGATGATGGGCAAGACGCCCGACAACATCGAGGCCATCCGCCCCTTGCGCGACGGTGTCATCGCCGACATCGAAGTCGCCGAGGCGATGATCAAGCACTTCATCCAGAAGGTGCACGGCAAGAAGAGCCTGCTGCGCTATCCCGAGATCGTGATCTGCGTGCCTTCGGGCTCGACCTCGGTCGAACGCCGCGCGATCCGCGATGCGGCCAGCAACGCCGGCGCCAGCCAGGTCTACCTGATCCTTGAACCGATGGCCGCCGCGATCGGCGCCGACATGCCGGTGACCGAGCCGGTCGGCTCGATGGTCGTCGACATCGGCGGCGGCACCACCGAAGTCGCGGTGCTTTCGCTGCGCGGTCTTGCCTATACCACCAGCGTGCGCGTCGGCGGCGACAAGATGGACGAAGCGATCGTTTCCTACGTCCGCCGCCACCACAACCTGCTGATCGGCGAAGCGACCGCCGAGCGCATCAAGAAGGATTACGGCATCGCCACTGTGCCTGCCGACGGCATTGGCGAGACGATCCACATCAAGGGCCGCGACCTGGTTAACGGCGTGCCCAAGGAAATCACGATCACCCAGGCCAACGTGGCTGAGGCGCTGTCCGAACCGATCGGCGCGATCGTCGAAGGCGTGCGCATCGCGCTGGAAAACACCGCGCCCGAACTGGCGGCCGACATCGTCGACCAGGGTATCGTGCTGACGGGCGGCGGCGCGCTGATCCGCGGGCTTGACGAACACCTGCGCGAAGAGACCGGCCTGCCGGTCTCCGTGGCCGAGGATCCGCTGTCCTGCGTCGCGCTTGGCACTGGACGTGCCATGGAAGATCCGATCTATCGCGGCGTGTTGATGACCGCGTAAACCGCAGGTTCAGTCGTCAGGGTGCGTTGCGTCTGGCAAGACCTGCGCGCCAGTCGGCGGCGGTGACGAAGGGGTGATGACAATGGCGCGGTCGCAGGACAGGCGCCCGGGCTTTTCGCGCAGGGCGCAAGTCGGGATCTTCACCGGCTACGTGGTCGCCGTGGCCGGCGTGCTGCTGGGCGCGGTGCTGCTTGTCGTGTCGCTGTTCAACCCCGGTGCCTTCTCGTTTGCGCGCGCCAGTGCCGCCGAGGTGGCGCGCCCGCTGGGCGTGGCCGGGGCGGAAACGCGCGTGGCGAGCCAGGGCATCTTCGCCGCGATCGGCGCCTATCTCAACGCCGGGCGCCAGAACGCCGAACTCAGCCGCGAAGTCGCCGCAGCCCGCGCCAATGCCGTGGCGATGCGCGCGATCGAAGCCGAGAACGGGCGGCTCAAGGTCTTGCTCGGCATTGCCGAAACCCAGCCCCGCCCCATTGCGGCGGCGCGGTTGATCGGCTCCACCGCATCCAGTTCGCGCCGTTTCGCGGTGCTTTCGGTCGGCAGTCGCCAAGGCGTCAGCAAGGGCCAGCCCGTTCGCGGAGGCGGCGGGCTTATCGGCCGGGTGATCGAGACCGGACCCGACACCGCTCGGATCCTGCTGGTCACCGATCCCGACAACGTGGTGCCCGTCCGACGCGCCAGCGATGGACTGCCGGGCTTCGTCCAGGGCGGCGCCAATGGACGCATCGACATTCGCCTGATCAATTCGGGCATCAACCCGCTGCACAAGGGCGATGTCTTCGTGACGTCGGGTTCGGGCGGCATCTATCCGCCGGGCATTCCGGTCGCGGTCGCCACCGAACCGCATCGCGATGGCGCGACCGGGCATCTCGCCAGCGATCCTTCGGACGCCGACTACGTGCTGGTCCTGCCGATGTATCAACCGACAGCGGTCAGCGCGCTGGAAGCCACCCAGAAGGCAGCCCCGCCCCCGCCCGAGGACGAAAAGCCGTGATCGGTGGCCGCTTCGCCGGCGGTGCCGCGCGGGTGCGCAACCCGATCAACCGGGCCCCGTCGCCGCTGCTGGCGGTAGGGCTGCCGTGGCTTGCGATCATGCTCGCCGCAATGGCCAGCTTTTCACCGATCATCGCGTCGGCCCCGGTGCTGCCGCCCCTATCCTTCATGATGCTGCTCGGCTGGCGCATGCTGCGCCCGACGCTTCTGCCGGTCTGGGCCGGCCTGCCGCTCGGCGCCTGGGACGACCTGTTCAGCGGGCAGCCGTTCGGCAGCGGCATCGTGCTGTTTTCCGGGGCGATGCTGGCCATGGAGGCGATCGACGCGCGCTTCCTGTGGCGCGGCTTTGCGCAGGACTGGCTGGCCGGCGCCGCCTTGCTCGCCGCCTATCTTCTGCTTTCGGCGGGCTTCGCCGGCCTTGCAGCCGGCTATCCGCTGCCCATGACGATCGGGCCGCAGCTTCTTCTTGCCGTGGTGCTGTTCCCGCCTGTCACCCGCATCGTCGCGGTGATCGACCGCCTGCGCCTGCTGCCGCTCAAGAGGATCTGACGCCGGTGAAGCAGAAGCTGCCGATGACCTCGGCAATCCTCACCAACAAGTTCGAACGCCGCACGTTCGTGCTCGGCACGGCGCAGGCGGCGGTGGGCGTGCTGCTCGCCACGCGTCTCGGCTACCTGTCGGTGGCGGAGAATGCCAAGTACCGCGCCGCTTCGGAAAGCAACCGCGTCAACCTGACGCTGATCCCGCCGCGGCGCGGCTGGGTGATCGACCGGCGCGGCGCTGCCCTGGCCGCCAATCGTGCCGATTTCCGCGTCGACCTGATTCCCGACCGGGTGGTCGATGCCGACGCCACGCTCGCCACGCTCGGGCCGCTGCTCGGCCTGACCGCCGACAAGGTCAGCGACATCAAGACCCGGCTGGACAAGGCGCGCGGATTCCAGCCGGTCGAAGTCGCTTCGAACCTCGATTGGGACAAGTTCGCTGCCGTCTCGGTGCGCCTGCCCGAACTGCCCGGGGTTATCCCGCAGCGTGGCTATTCGCGGTTCTATCCCACCGGTCCCTCGGTCGGCCACCTCGTCGGCTATGTCGGCCCCGCCTCGGCCGAGGACTACGAGCGCGAACGCAATCCGCTGCTCATCACGCCCGGCTTCAAGATCGGCAAGGATGGCCTTGAAAAGCACTTCGAGGAGCGCCTGCGCGGCGTTCCCGGCGCCCGCCGCGTCGAGGCGACGGCGTCGGGCCGCGTGGTGCGCGACCTTGGCACGCGCGAGGACGTGCCGGGCAAGCCGATCCAGCTGACCATCCGCGCCGGCCTGCAGGACTACGCCGCACGGCGCATCGGCCTCGAAAGCGGCTCGGTGGTGGTGATGGACTGCGCCACCGGCGATGTGCTGGCGATGGTTTCGATGCCCAGCTTCGATCCCAACTCGTTCAGCGACGGGATCGGCCGCATCGAATGGAAGATGCTGTCGGAGGACGACCACGTGCCCTTGCGCAACAAGGTGCTGCGCGGCCTCTATCCGCCGGGCTCGACCGTAAAGCCGATGGTGGCGCTCTCGTTCCTCGAAGCCGGGCTAGACCCCAATGCCAGCGTCGGCTGCGCCGGTGGCCTGCGCGTAGGCAATCGCGTGTTCCACTGCTGGAACCATCGCGGCCACGGCAGCGTCGACATGGCCAAGGGCATCTACCAGTCGTGCGACGTCTACTTCTACCATTTCGCGCAACAGATCGGCATGGACACGATCGCGAAGATGGCGCGCCGCCTCGGCCTCGGCCAGGAATTCGAGATGCCCTATCCTGGGCAGTCCTATGGCACCGTGCCCGATCCTGCGTGGAAGCTGCGCAAGTACAAGAAGGAGTGGGCGATCTACGACACCGTCAATGCAACGATCGGCCAGGGCTACATGCTGGTCAATCCGTTGCAGCAGGCGGTGATGGCTTCGCGCCTCGCCTCGGGACTTGAGTTGAAGCCGCGCCTGCTGCTCGATCGCAATGCGCCGCGCGCGCCGTCGATGGGCTTCAAGCAGGAACATCTCGACCTGATCCATTCGGCCATGAACGAGGTGGTGAACGGGCGCGGCACCGCGGGGCACGCCCGCCTGCCGCTCGCCAACGTGCAGATGGCGGGCAAGACCGGCACCGCGCAGGTCGTTGGGCTGAACATCGGCAACGGCAAGGGCGGCCAGTGGAAGCATCGCGACCACGGCCACTTCATCTGCTTCGCTCCATTCGACAAGCCGCGCTTTGCCTGTGCCGTCGTCATCGAGCACGGTGGCGGCAGCCCCGCCGCGTATCCCATCGCTCGCGATGTGATGACGTACCTTTTCGACCCGGCCAAGGCGATGGAAGCGCTCGAGGCATACGAAAAGCAGTGGGGCGGCGATGTGCGCACGCGGATGCGCGCCAAGTACGATGCCTATGCCGCCCGGTTCGGCGCCAGCGCGCCTGCCGCGCCGGACGAGGACCAGGCGGCGGAGGAAGTTGCGGCAGAAAACAAGCCTGCGCCCGAACCGACCGCGGCGCAGACCGATGCCGCCGCGCCCGCGCCCGAACCCGAACCTGCGCCAATCGTCGTCCCCTCGCCCGCAGCGCCCGCTGCTGCGCCCGGCGCCGGCGCCGCACCCGGCACAACGCCGCTGCCAGGGACCTGAGCCAACGATGCAGCGCGCCTATATCCCGCAGATCATCGCGCGGCAGCCCTGGCGGGTGATCCTGCCGCTGTTCGCGCTCGTCGTGTTCGGCAGCCTCGTGCTCTATTCGGCGGCCGGGGGAAACATCCGCCCCTGGGCCGGAATGCACGTTGCCCGCTTCATCGTTTTCCTGGTCATGGCCGCCACGATCGCGCGGGTGCCGCAGGAATGGTTCAAGCGCGCGGCGCTGCCGATCTACGTGATCCTGTGCGTCCTGCTGGTGCTCGTCGAACTGATCGGGGGGATTGGCGGCGGGAGCCAGCGGTGGCTGAACCTCGGCTTCATGACGCTCCAGCCTTCGGAACTGATGAAGCCCGGCATCGTGCTTGTGCTCGCCTGGTTCTACTCCGTGCTGCCCGTTGGCGAGATCAACGGCTGGCGCGCGATCGTGCCGGCGCTTCTGCTGCTGGGTTTCCCTGCAGGCCTCGTGATGCTGCAGCCCGACCTTGGCACCGGGCTTGCCATCAGCTTCGGTGCGGTGGTGATGATGTTCCTGGCAGGCCTTCCCTTGCGCCTGTTCATCGGGGGCGCGCTTGCTGGCGCGGTTGCGGCGCCGATCGCGTTCTTCACGCTGCTGCACGACTATCAGCGCAAGCGCGTGCTGGTGTTTCTCGATCCCGAAAGCGATCCGCTGGGTTCGGGCTACCACATCACCCAGTCGAAGATCGCGATCGGTTCGGGCGGCCTTCTCGGCAAGGGGTTCGGCAACGGCTCGCAAAGCCACCTCGATTACCTGCCCGAAGCGCACACCGACTTCGTGTTCGCGACGATGAGCGAGGAGTGGGGCATGATCGGCGGCCTGTTCGTGCTCGCCGTGTTCTTCCTCGTCTTCCGTTGGGGACTGAAGGTCGCAACCAACGCGCCCGACCGGTTCTCGCGCCTGCTGGCGGCGGGCATGGTCACGACGATTTTCTTCTACATGTGCATCAACCTGATGATGGTCATGGGCCTTGCGCCCGTGGTCGGAATTCCGCTGCCTTTCATGAGCCACGGCGGATCGTCGATGATGACCAACATGATCTGCATCGGCACGATCATGGCCGTGGACCGCTGGTCGCGCCGTGGCAGCACCGGGCTGCTGTAGAAAACTTTCAATTTCCCCCTTGGCAGGCGCGCCAGAATCGTTATGGGGGCGGCTCCCCGGCGCACCAACGCCGAGACGGGATATGGACGCATAGCTCAGTTGGTAGAGCAGCTGACTCTTAATCAGCGGGTCCTAGGTTCGAGCCCTAGTGCGTCCACCATCCCTTCCTGCCCCAAGGCAGCCATCCCGATCGGGATACGGACGCATAGCTCAGTTGGTAGAGCAGCTGACTCTTAATCAGCGGGTCCTAGGTTCGAGCCCTAGTGCGTCCACCACCCTTCCCCAGCCCTGACGAAAAGATGCGGTTCGCGCGGTCGCATCGAGGTCTATCGCCGTGGCCCGGCACAGCGCCGCAGCGAGAGGAGCCAAGGCTATGGAACGTATCACCCTGTGGGGCTGGATCGACTTCGAGGGGAAGGACGCTAGCGCGATCGTGCGAGGCGCCACGCACCTGATCGCGCCGACCTATACCGAACAGGGCTGCGTCCACTACGTCTGGACGGCAGACCCGGTGCAGACCCATCGCGTCTGGGTGTTCGAGGAATGGGAGCGCGTCGAAGATCTTCAGGCGCATCTCGACGGATCGCTCTACCGCGACATGGCCGGATACCTCGCCGATGCCGGCATGACCGGGGCCGAGGTCAACAAGTACCGCGTCGACCTCAAGCAGCCGGTGTATGACGGATCGGGCCTGCCCCAAGCCGCTTTTACCTGAGAACGACGCGCCGATGCCCTGAAGGCCCGGGGAGGCGGCGGCACCGCCCTTGCGATATATGAAGCCGCCATCCCGCAGGCACTCTGCCTTGTTGCTCCAGCATGCAAATAAAAGCGCCGGAGGTTGCCCCCCGGCGCCAGTTCATCCGGTCCCGTGGCTGGACCGGCCCCTGTTATCCCTGTGTCACGCTCAGAAGCGGAAGCCCGCGGCGACGCCGTAGCGACGCGGTTCCAGCGTGAAGATGTTGGTGAACAGACCCGACGACTGGTCGGTCACGTACAGACCGGTGATCGAGTTGTTGTTGGTGAGGTTCTGGACGAAGCCGCGGATGAACCACTTCTTGTCCGGCCCGTCGAGCTGGATCTGGGCATTCACCTGGGTGAAGGCCGGAACCTTGTTGACGTTGCCGTTGAAGATGTTGCCGTAGGATTCGCCGGTGAAGGCAAGGTCCGCACGCGGCGTCAGGGTCAGATCGCCGATGTGGAAGTCATACTGCACGCCCGCCGAGAACTTGATCGTCGGAGCGCCCGGCAGATGGTTGCCCTTCACGCTGCTGGGCACGCCAGAGCCGTAGAACACGACGTCGTCGGGCTTGGGCACAACCCCGCCAACCCCGCTGGCGATGGCGCTACACACCGAGAACGCCCCGGTCGAAGCGATGCCACCGTTCGACGGGAAGGTCGTGGTGTGCTGCAGACCCGCGCCGGTTGCCGCGCTGAGCACGTCGTTGACGGCATTGACGTAGGCGTTGGTGATCGCGGCGTTGCCGGACTTCGAGGCGACCGCGCAGTTTGCAGCCGTCGTCAGGTCCTTGATGATCACCGCGTCCGCACGACCGCCACCGTAATCGCGCGAGTTCGAGATCGGCTTGTCGGTCGTCACCTTGGTGTTCAGGTAGCTGAAGTTGGCGTTGATCGACATGTCGCGGCTGGGACGGAACACCGCCTCGGCTTCGACACCCCAGATATCGGCATCGATGTTGTCGTTCACCGACGTGCGGTTGACGATGCGCGACAGCTGCAGCTGCTTGTACTTGTAGTAGAACGCCGTGACGTTCAGCTGCATCGCACCGTTGGCGAACGTGTTCTTCGAACCGATTTCGAAGGCGTTGACGCTTTCCGGCTTGAAGGTTTCGGGAACCTGCGCCGCAACTTCAGCCGACAGCGGCGGGTTGATACCGCCCGACTTGTAACCGCGCGAGTACGAAGCGTAGAGCAGGTTGTCCGGCGTGATCTGGAAATCAAGCACGGCGCGACCGGTCAGACGCGTGAACTTGACCTGGCGCTCCTGGAAGCGCTGCACGCCCGGGTTCGAAGCCGACGGATCCCCGTCGAAGCCCGCAGCATACGGCGAATCGTCGAAGTTGGCCGTGCCATAGGGGACCAGCGCGCTGAGCAGCGTGGTGGCGGCCCGGTTCTTCTTGTCGTCGTGGTTGAGACGCAGACCGACGGTCAGCTTAACCTTGTCGCTGAACTTGACGTAGCCTTCACCGAACAGACCGTAGCTCTTGAGGCGCAGGTCGGTGGAGTCCGAATGGAAGTTAGGAGAGCCCATATACGACGGCGGAAGCCCACGGAAATAGGCCGTTGCCGCACCCAGCAGGGCGCTCGCATAGTCAAGCTGGAACGAGTTGACGTAGTAGCTCGCATCCGTGACGTGCGCCTGCGAATAGATGCCGCCCAGAAGGAAGTTGAACGGACCGTCGAAATCCGAGGTCAGCACCGCTTCCGCCGACCACTGCGAAGTATCGAGCGTCGAGCGGTCGAAGTCTTCCGGAGTAGACGCGCAGAGCGCATGTCCACCATAGACGCCGGTGTTGCTCGGATCGCCGAGCGACGTGCAATACGTGCCGCCGGCAAGGCCCTTGGGCAGAAGCGCGTTGTAGGCCGGCTTGATGTAGTTCGAGAAGCCCGGCAGGAAGCCGTCATAGGCACCCAGTGCAGCCGCCTCGAAGCGGGCAAGGCCGGCTGCGTAGACCGATGCATCGCCAACCGACAGGTTGTAATCCTGACCGGAGTCGTTCTTGACCTTCGAATACTGCCCGGTGATGCGCAGGTTGAACTTGTCACCCAGCTTCTGGTTGATGCGGCCCTGAAGGATCAGTTCCTCAGCCTTGTAGTAGGGCTTGTAATCGGTGTTTACCACGCGCGGGTCGGTCGGATTGACCACGTTCTGGTAGATGTTCTTACCATAAACGTCAGTCAGTCCGAGGCCGAGACTGCTAAGACCGTTCAGCGCCAGGAACTGCTTCGAAATGAGGATCGAACCGGCGGTCGAATTGGCGTTGGTCGTGCCATAGCCGTACGAGGTGTTAAGGCAGCCGAGAATGCCCGTCGGATCGTTATCGCACAACTGCTTCTGAATGCGCAGGCGGTTGTCGTTTTCCTTGAAGTACTGCGCCATGAAGTCGACCGTGGTGGTCGGCGTCGGCTCCCAGGTGACCGAGCCGCGAAGGCCGAACATGTGGCGATCGTCGATGCGGCTGTTGTCGTACAGGTTCTTGGTATAGCCGTCGCGGTCCAGATAGAACCCGGCAAGGCGCACGCCGAAGGTGTCGGACAGCGGCACGTTGAGCGCGCCCTTCACCTTGATCGAGTTGTAGTTGCCGTATTCCGCCTCGCCATTGGCGCCGAACTTGTTGAGATCGGGCTTGGCGGTGCGGAAATTGACCACGCCCGACGTCGCGTTGCGCCCGAACAGCGTTCCCTGCGGACCACGCAGGACTTCGATCTGCGCGAGGTCGTAGAATTCGCCCTCGAACAGACGGGTCGAACCGCCGAGCGGGGCGTCGTTGAGGTGGATGGCGGTCGCGCTGTCGCAGGTGACGCCGACGCAAAGGTCGCCGATGCCGCGGATGGTGAAAGAGGCGGACGAGAAGTTGGTCTTGGTGAACGTGACGTTCGGCAGGGTCAGCTGAAGATCGCTGGTATTCTTGATCTGCTGCTTTTCGATGCCTTCGGCAGTGAACGCACTGACCGCGATCGGAACATCCTGAAGGCGCTGCGACTGGCGCTGCGCGGTAACGATGATTTCCTCGACCCCCGAACTCGCGCCCGCCTGGGCCGATTGCGCGAATGACGGAGTGGTAACGGCTGCGGCGCACACGCCCGCAAGCAGGGTAAGCTTGCCCCTCATCTTTCTGACCTCTCTCTCCAGCGGGGCCCGTCTTTTTCGCAGGTCCCCTGCCGCAAAGACATATTGAGACGGGCAACTTGTCAACCGGATAATTAACACGAAAGTGTTCCGTAGCGGCAGGAGCTTCACGCCCTTCGCGACTTTGGTCGGAATACCCTCACAGATCAGATAAAATTCACCCGGACTTCGCCCTCCACCAAGGGAAGTTTCGACCCCGATCCGTGAGTCGATGATCCGTTAGTCCCCGTAGATCGCACGAGTCGAACGACTCGTGGCGGTCGGGGACGGCGGCGTCTGGTCCGGGTGGCGCACAAGCGACGTGAAAACACGGCGCACTTCAGCGCATGCCGCGCGCGCTGTGTTCTCTGTCTAGCGCAGCGGCGCGCACGAATCCGCACGCCGCGCCTTGTCGGCCAAGGCAAAGGTTTCCGCCGTCGGGGCCAGACGCCGGTCGAGGATGACCCCTTGGCGCGAAGACGAGAGCACGACGGGCAAAGCGAGCCTGACGGCTGCATCGGGCAGCGGCTCGCCGGCACGTGCCAGCACGAACCGGATGCCGTCGGGATGGCTGATCGTATCGAATACCCCGATGTTGTCGGTGTTGCCGGCAAAGACCGAGATCGACGCGTAACCCCCGCCGGGAGTCGGTGCCGCCTTCACCAGCAGCGGACCGCTATCGAGGTCGTAGACGCAACTGGCGTAGGCAAGGTCGGGCGAAGGCCGGACGATGGCGCGCGACTGCGAGCTTGTCCGACGCGAGAACTGGAACGCGTTAACCGCCTTGCCATCCTGTCCCAGCTTGCGGATCGCCACCGCCATGATCGCGTGCGGCGCGACGAACACCGTGATCACATGAACGGCAAGCGCCGTCGCCAGGAAGGCCGCGACGAGGATCAGCGCGCGTTTCATGTCCCCGCCCCCTTGCCGCAATCGATCCGCTCCACCTTGGGGAACGGAATCGAGGCGAAGTCACCCTGTGCCTTGAGGCTCGGATTGTAGATCCGCAGCGTCAGGTCGAAATTCCCGGCATTGCGGCTCGATGCCCAGGCGCCCTCGCCCGGCTTTGCCGGCGACACGGTTGCGCTCCACCTGCCCTTCGCATCGGGTCGAACCTCGGTCGCATCGAACGAGAGCGCATCGTCGTCATTGAGCGGCAGGTAATCGTCGGCCGCATAGACCGTCACCGACCACCATCGCCCGGGCAAGGCGCCACCGCTGACGCGGTACCGGCAGTCTGCCCGGAGGCGCGCGCCGCTGTCGTCGACGTCGCGCCGGAAATAGATCGCCTGGCTGCGGTTGAGCGCGAGCAGCCCGGTCAGCGCGACCTGGGCCCGCGTCCAGGGATCGGCATCGGTGGCGCCCGTCACGCGGTTGCCGGCCCAGTGCGCATGCAACTCGCCGCCAGAGCCGTGCTTCATCACCCACCAGGTCGAGCCGAGCCCGGCCACCACGCCGAGCCCGATGGCCAGCAGCAGCGGTCCACGCCGCGCCCCTGCCCTGCGCTTGTGCCGACCCCGCGCCAAGGCTTCAGCCGCCGTCGGTGAAGCCGGTCAGGCCCCACGGGTTGTAAGGGCCGATCACCAGCTGTTCGAACACGCCGGTGCCGACTTCGCCGGCCGACGTGGTCACGCGGCTGACGATCTGGACGTGCAGGTTGTCCATCTGAAGCGGGTCCATCTGGCCCAGCACGAAGTCCTCCCGCTCGATCTCGAGCGGTCCATGATACAACCCATGCCCCCACTTTGGCGAGGTGTAACCGAGGCCCTTCATCTGGAAGCGGACCAAAGGCTCGAACGTCAGCGTCAAGGGCCCGTCGGGCGCCTGCACGGTCAGTTCGCCCGAAGCCGGCCAGCGCGTGCCCTTCTCCATGGGAGAGACCATCGTGCCCGAAGGCGTTTCGAAGAAGCCGTCGTGATGCGCGCCATCGGGGGCCACCACCGCGCGGGTGTTCCAGGCCGATCCGTGAACATCGGCGTTGATGTGATAGAACACCGACCGCGTCGGCAGGTTGATCGGCGTCCATTGCCAAAAGAACGACGGCACCTGGTTGCCGGCATGCGGCTGCGTGTCGCTCGTGCCGACGGGGCGCACGCCCCAGCTGCGGTCGCGCGTGCCGGCGGTTCCGGCGGCCAGTTCCTCGCGCACGCCGTCGATCTCGATCCAGCCGGTGTAGTGGCCGTTCTGGGTCAGGCGCGTGTAGTCCATGAACGTGCGCGGACCGTTGCGGAAGACGAAGCGCGGCTCCTCGATCGGGAAGGCGCGGCCGGTGAAGCGCACCTCGGCCTTGATCCCTTCGCCATCGACGCGAACGACGAGCTGCTTGAGCGGCTCGACCACCTCGATCGAAATCGGCCCGACGACGAGATCGAGCCGCTCCATCCCCAGTTCGCGCGAGGCGTGAAGGTTGTATTGCTTGCCATCCCGCACCGCGCAGAAGCTCGCATCGGCGACGTTGAGGTGGGGATAGACGCCGAAGGCCACGGCAAAGAACCCGCTTCCATCCGGAGCGTACCCGTTGAAGAAGTAGCGGTCGTAGAAATTGCGATCCGTACCCGAATAGGCGATCGGCTCGGGCGTCTGGTGCAGCGGGAAATCGTCACCCTTGGTCAACATCACACAGTCTCCGTCAGGCGCTTGAGGGCGCCGATGCTGTCATGATCGAGGCACAGCTCGCACGAGTTGCGCGCCATCGACAGGAAGTTGGCATCGCCGCGCTCGGTACGGACGACGAAGGCGGCGCTGAACACCGCGGTAGAAACGCCATGCAGCGCGCCGACGCGGTAGCGGTCCCAGATGTCGGCCCGGGTCAGCGGAACGCCGCGCCGAGTCATTTCGGCGCAGTACAGCTCGATCAGCTCGTCCTCGTGCGGGCGGCGCACCGCGCTGCCGATGCCGCAGCCGAGGAAATAGCCGAGATCGTTGAGCGGACAGCCGATCCCGGTCGTCTGCCAGTCGACCACCGCGATGGGATTCTCGCCGCCGCGGACGTCGAACAGCATGTTGTCGAGCCGGTAATCCCCATGCGTGACCGAAAAGTCGGTGGGCAGGCGCGTGAAGTATATGTCGATCAGATCGTTGAGCTGCTCGCAGACGGCCATCATTTCCGGCTCGAGCGTGTCGGCGTAGCGTTCACGGAAGATCGCCTGCGCCTGCGGATAAAGCGCGATCATCTGCTCCTGCGTGCCGGGCGCGGGCTGGAGCCAGGGTGCTTCTGCCAGCCACGGCGCATTCCACGTCGGCGCATGCAATGCAGCCGCCTGCCTCACGCCGTGGCGCGCGTCCTCCAGCGTGCAGCCTGCCAGCTGGTTGCCGCCGCGGCACGGGCCCAGATCCTCGAACAGCAGGATGAAGTCCGCGCCATCCTCGGTCAGCTCGGATCCGTAGATCTTCGCTGTGCGAACGTCGATGTTGGGCGCCAGCTCGCGATAGAAGTTCACTTCCTTGCGATAGAGCCCGAACATCGCTGCGGTGGAGCGGCTGGTGGCATCGGTCGAAGCGAACTTGGCCGCGACCGTCGCCGGGCCTGCCCCGGCAGGCTCGTAGGTCAACGTGAAACGCGCGGTGTCACCGACCTGTCCGGTACCTATCGATACCCATTCGACACCGGTGATGCGGCCTTCGCCAAGCGCGCCAGAACTGCGCAGGCGGTCTTCGAGCCAAGGCGCGGTAACCTCGGCAGGGGACTTCGGAAACTGTGTCATCATGCTCTCCCAAGCCCATGCTGGCAGAGCCGCACCCTCTTGTGAAGAGGATTTAATTGATTGCTTAAATCGGTTGCGCGCAACGGAACTGAAATATCTATTTATCAGTTGGTTGCACCATGAACGGGCCCTTTGCATGGTTCGGCGCGATCGGCGCCATCATCGCCGCTGGAATGATCGCCGCGGACCTTGGCCGGCGCTGGACCGGCTGGGGCTTCGCGTTGTTCGTCGCGGTGTCGGTGGCGTGGATTGCCTCGGGCCTGCTTCACGACACGATGCCCATAGTGGTGCAGAACGCGCTGCTGCTCGCGATCAACGCCTGGGGCGTATGGCAATACCTGTTGAGCCCCACGAAGAAGCGCCAGATCGAGAAACAGGAAGAACTCGCGGAACAGGCCAAAAACGAGGTGTAGGGGAAGCAGACCGTCATCCGCTGATACCGGTTCGTAGCTAGGACTAATGATCACCTCGCAAGAGCAATTTTCCTCAATCGTTTCGCAGCGCCACTGTGCGTACACAATTCGACTTGAGAGGAGGACTTGCAGATGGCGTTCACAAGGCGCGGCGTAATCGGTTCAGGAGCGGCCGTTGCAACCACGCTCGCGCTTCGAAGCGGCGCCAACGCCGAGGCGCCTCGGCTCGCGCGGGTCATCCTCGACAATGATTTTGCAGGTGATCCCGACGGCCTGTTCCAACTGGCGCACCATCTGCTCTGCAAGTCCCTGCGCATCTCGCTGATCGTCGGATCGCATCTTCCGGCCATGCCCTTTGCCGGACCCGATGCCCCTGTCCCCACCGGCAAGGCAGCTGCCGCGAAGGCTCAACAGCTTGTCGATCTGATGCGACTGCCGGCGCCGCCGATCGTGGCCGGTGCGGATGCGCCAATCTTCGATCGCAAAGCCTGGAGGCCCGCATCCTCCACCGCTGCCATCGTCCGCGAAGCCATGCGCGAAGACACCGCCGAGCCGCTCATCTATTGCGTCGGCGCAGGGCTCACCGATCTTGCGCTCGCATGGTTGGTGGAACCTCGGATCGGGAAGCGACTGAAGCTTGTGTGGATTGGCGGCTCCGAACATGCGGGTCTTGCCAACGCTCCACCCGGCGCCGTTGAACCAGAGTTCAATTTCTCGATCGATCCCTTGGCCGCACAAGTGATCTTCAACGATTCCGATATCGAGATCTGGCAGGTTCCGCGCGACGCGTACCGCCAGATGCTGTTTCCGAATGCAGAAATCGAAGAGCTCGCGACGCTCGGGCCACTCGGTGCCTACCTGAAGGCGCAGGTCGACAAGGTCAGCGCGATCATGGCGAGTATCCCCGGAATCCCGCCGATCCCCCCGACAGAAACGTACGTTCTGGGCGACAGCCCGCTCGTGACGCTCACGGCACTTGTCACCCAGTTTCAGCCCGATCCCGCTTCGAGCACCTACGTCCGCATGCCAACACCCCGCATCGAACCTGACGGTCAATACGTGGACAATCCAGCGACCCGGCCAATGCGCGTTTACACGCATGTGGATGCCGAGCTGACGTTTCGCGACATGCTGGCAAAGTTCAGGGCACACATGCACGCAGGCTGAGCGGACTTCCAAGCTGTTTACAGAGAAAGGGCCGCCCCGACGGGCGGCCCCTTCCTGATTTCAATTGGCAGTGCGACCTTACCCCGCCAGACGCCCAAAGGCTCCTGCACCGGCATAGAGTGCGTTCTTGCCCAGCTCTTCCTCGATGCGGATCAGCTGGTTGTACTTGGCAAGACGGTCCGAGCGCGCCAGCGATCCGGTCTTGATCTGGCCGCAGTTGGTGGCAACGGCGAGGTCGGCGATGGTCGCGTCCTCGGTCTCGCCCGAACGGTGCGACATGACGGCGGTGTAGCCGTTGCGCTGCGCGATCGAGACCGCTTCCAGCGTCTCGGTCAGCGTGCCGATCTGGTTGACCTTCACCAGCAGCGAGTTGGCCAGGCCCTTGCCGATGCCCATGGTCAGGCGCTTGGGATTGGTCACGAACAGATCGTCGCCCACCAGCTGCACCTTCTTGCCCACCTTGGCGGTCAGCGCGGCCCAGCCTTCGAAGTCGTCTTCGCTCATGCCATCCTCGATCGACTTGATCGGGTAGGCGTCGCACAGCGCGGCGAGGTAGTCGGCCATGGCCTCGGGCGACAGCGAAAGGCCCTCGCCGCTGATCTCGTACTTGCCGTTCTTGAAGAACTCGGTCGCGGCGCAATCCAGCGCCAGCACGATGTCGGTACCCGGCTTGAAGCCCGCCTTTTCGATCGAGGCCATCACGAAATCGAGCGCATCGCGGGTGCTGGCAATGTTCGGCGCAAAGCCGCCTTCATCGCCCACGCCGGTGGCGAGGCCCTTCTCGTGCAGGCCCTTCTTCAGCGTGTGGAACACTTCCGCGCCCCAGCGCACGGCTTCAGCGAGCGACGGCGCGCCGACCGGCATGATCATGAATTCCTGGAAGTCGATCGGATTGTCGGCGTGCTCGCCGCCGTTGATGATGTTCATCATCGGCACCGGCAGGACGTGCGCCGAAACCCCGCCGACATAGCTGTAGAGCGGCAGGCCGCGGGCATCGGCCGCCGCCTTTGCCACGGCAAGGCTGGTGCCAAGGATCGCGTTGGCGCCGAGGCGCCCCTTGTTTTCGGTGCCGTCGAGCTCGATCATGGCAAGGTCGATGTCGCGCTGGTCTTCGGCGTCGAGGCCGGTCAGCAGCTCGGCGATGTCGCTGTTCACGGCGGTGACCGCCTTGGTCACGCCCTTGCCGAGGTAGCGCCCCTTGTCGCCATCGCGCAGTTCGACCGCTTCGTGCGCGCCGGTCGAAGCGCCCGAAGGCACCGCGGCGCGGCCGAACGAGCCGTCTTCGAGCAGGACGTCGACTTCAACGGTGGGGTTGCCACGGCTGTCGAGAATTTCGCGGGCGTGGATGTCAATGATCGCGGTCATGGTGGCTCCCCCTCAGGTGGGCAATCTCGCCGGGCGGCGAGGCGTGGAACGGTGGCCGGGTCCGGGCCTCGGCTGCGGCTCCTATCGGGTGGAACCCGCGCTAGCAAGCCGCGTTGAGAGCCTTGAACACCGGCTATTGCGCAGGTGCAACATTTGCGCGCAATAATAGCCACAATTGTCTATTGTCCCTCTCCCGTCCGGGACTGGCCGCATCAATCAGAGGAACCGACCCATGGCTGACACCAACTCGAGCGACAGTGCAACGCCCGTGCTTTCGGCCGAAGGCGCAAAGAACGCGGCAGAAGACATCAAGGCCACGGCGAACGACGTGAAGGCCAGTGCAGCGGAAGGCCTGGCCGACGCCAAGACCCGTTTCGGCAAGGCGATAGAGGAAGCCAAGGCTGGCGCTGCGGCGCTCAAGGACGAAGCCGCCTCTCGTGCAGCCGATGCCAAGGAAAAGGCCGCCAGCACCGCCAGCGATTGGCAGGAACAGGCCGGCGCCTATGCCACCCAGGCCAAGGAAAAGGGCGTGGAACTCGCCAAGGTCGGCAAGACCAAGGCCAGCGATGCGCTGGTGACGCTTGGCCAGACCATCTCCGGCACGGCCGAAACGATCGATAAAAAGCTTGGCGTGCAATATGGCGACTATGCCCGCACTGCCGCGCGCAAGGTTCAGGAAACGGCGGCGAGCCTTGAAGCCAAGGACTTTGCCGAGCTGGGCGAAGACCTGAAGGAAGCCGTGCGCAAGAGCCCGGCGATCGCGGTGGGCATTGCGGCGGTGGCAGGCTTCGCCCTTGCGCGCCTGTTCGGCGGTTCCGACAAGTCCGACGCCTGATGCACGCAGGCAAAGGGCTGCGGGCATGATGGACAGCGAAGGCCAGCCCGGCAGCGAAGCCGGCGCGCCCAGGGGTGCGCGCGACTTCGCGCTGGGCGATGGCATCCGCGCATTGCTGGAAGACGGTCAGACCTTGTTCGAGGCCGAGATCGCCTTCCAGCAAGCGCGCGTCGGATATGTGCTCGGTCGCGCCAAGGGTATCGCACTCCTTCTGGTGGCAACGCTGTTTCTGGCGTTCTTCTTTCTGGTGGCCTTGGTCGTCGGCCTTCTTCTCGCCCTCACGCCGCTGGTCGGACCGTGGGGTGCGCTGGGGATCGTCGCCGCCGTGCTGCTGGTGGGCACTATAGGTTGCTTCGTGAGCGCGGTGTCGCGCTATCGCGCGGCGCGTGACGTCCTCCTCGGCAAGGACGGGAGCAAGGCATGACCACGGCCAGCGAATACGCCGAGCTGCGCGCACTGCGCACACGAGCATGGAGCCAGGTCCGCTCCGACGTCGAAGCCTTGCGCGATGCGCTTGATACCCGCTCGATCAGCCAGCGGATCAAGGACAAGGCGGCGGACGAGGTTGTCGACATCATCGATACCGCCCGCGATGTCGCAACCGAGAACAAGGCGGTCATCGGCCTGACCTTTGCGGCGCTGGTCGGATGGTTCTTCCGTCGGCCCATCGCGGAAGTGGCACAGGATGTCGCCGAGGCCGTTACCGATTACGTCGACCGGCGTTGACCGGGCCAAACCGCTCCGAACGGGGCCAATCGCATACAGACACAGGAGTCTCCCGTGACCGAAGAAACCGCGTCCCGCCTGCGTGATCGTCTCGACGCCGCCAAGGCCCGCGACGTCGCCCGCTCCAGCGTCGAGACCGTCAAGGGCGTAATCCATGAACATCCGGTCGCCGCGCTTGCCGGTGGCATCCTTGTCGGCGCGATCGTCGCGCGCATGCTTCCGCGCGGTTCGAAGACGCAGGAAGAGCCGGTGAAGAAGGCGGGCAAAAGCGCCTCGGCCCTCGCCGCGCTCGGCGCCGAACTCGCCCTCGCCTATGCCACCAAGGCCGCCGAAAAGGGCCGCGAAGGCGTCCACAAGCTCGAGGATATCGGTGGCAGCGTCGGCGGCAGGATCGGCGATGGCGCAAGCGAGGCGAAAAAGCGCGCCGCCGACTTTGCCGAGATCGCCGTGGGTGCCCTGCGCGATGCGGGTGAAGCAGCGCTCAAGCGCGCAAACGATCTCAAGGATCGCGTGAAGCACTGATCGACGATCAACTCTTGCGGACGCGGGGAGCGGCATCGTCTCCCCGCGTTCCTTGTTTCACAAATCTTACGCTACGACTTTCGGTGCTCTTGCCACCGACCAGCACTTTTGCCAGTGGCGCAGGCGAATCTTCCTCCCCTCAAGGAACAATCGCGACATGCAGAAGCTGCACCTGGTGATGGGCGGTCGGGTCAAGGACCCGCAGGCCCTCGAATTCGTGGATCTCAAGGCCATCGACGTCGTCGGCGTCTTCCCCGACTATGCCAGCGCCGAAGACGCCTGGCGCGGCGCGGCGCAGCGTACGGTCGACGATGCGGAAATGCGCTACGTGATCGTGCATCTCCATCGCCTTCTTGAACCGGACCTGCCCAAGGCCTGATCTCTTGGCGGAATGGAAAAGGGCCCCGGAAGCATCGCTTCCGGGGCCCTTTTCCATTTGCGTTCGAATGTCGAAGCTCAGATGAACTCGATCTTCTCGACCACGTAGAACTTGTCGCCCGAAGGCACGGTCACTTCGACCTCGTCCTCGACCTTGCGCCCGATCAGCGCGCGCCCGAGCGGCGAATTGTAGCTGATCTTGCCAAGCTTCGCGTCAGCTTCTGCCTGTCCCACGATCTGGTAGCGCACAGGCTTGTCGTCGTCGTCGAGCAGCGTCACCGTCGCTCCGAACACGATCCGGTCGCCCGACAGCGTGGTTGGATCGATGATCTGCGCGCGGCTGATCTTGTCCTCCAGGTCGGCAATCGTCGCCTCGACCTGTCCCTGGCGCTCCTTGGCGGCGTGATATTCGGCATTTTCCGAAAGATCGCCATGCGCACGCGCTTCCTCGATGGCGTCAACGATCTTCGGGCGCTCTTCGCGCAGCGCCTTCAGCTCGGAGGTCAGCTTTTCATAGCCTTCCTGGAGCATCGGCAGCTTTTCGATACTGGCCATCAGTATTCCTTTTCCTTTCAAACCCTTGGCGCAAGCGGGCGTTCAAGACGCTACGCTGGCCGGGGCAAACCGTTCCCCGCCGGACCACACAATGCGGCCCGGGACTTCACATCCGGTACGTGCGGGGGGACCCGTGGAAGCTCAGAGATAATAATCCTGCAGGGAACGGACCGCAAGGTCGGCACTCTTCAGCGCCTCGATTGCCTCCGCCGCCGCGACCGAAGCCGCTGCCGTGGTGAAGTAGGAAATCTTGCCCGTCAGCGCAGACCCGCGGATGGATTGCGAATCCTTGTGGCTCTGCCAGCCCTCGGTGGTGTTGAAGATCAGCGCGATCTCGCCGTCGATGATCCGGTCGACGATATGCGGACGCCCTTCGGCCACCTTGTTGACCCGTTCCACCGCCACGCCGTTTTCGGAAAGGTAGCCCGCCGTGCCGCCCGTGGCGACGATCTTGAAGCCCAGGTTTGCCAGCTTCTGCACCGCCGGCAGCACCACCGGCTTGTCGCTGTCCTTCACCGAAACGAACAGCGTGCCCTGCGTCGGCAGCTTCACGCCCGCGCCAAGCTGGGCCTTGGCGAAGGCGACCGCGAAGTTGCTGTCGATGCCCATGACTTCGCCGGTCGACTTCATCTCCGGCGAAAGCACCGGGTCTACGCCGGGGAAGCGCGCGAACGGGAACACCGCTTCCTTCACCGCCATGTAGTCGATGTCGCGCTTGATCGCGGGAAGATCGGCGAGCTTTTCACCCGCCATCACCCGCGCCGCGAACTTGGCGATCGGCTGGCCCACCGCCTTGGCGACGAACGGCACGGTGCGGCTGGCGCGCGGGTTCACCTCGATCAGGTAGACCTTGCCGTCCTTCACCGCGAACTGGATGTTCATCAGGCCGCGCACCGACAGGCCGTTGGCGAGCAGCACCGCCTGGCGCTCCATCTCGGCGATGATTTCGGCTGGCAGGCTGTAGGGCGGCAGCGTGCAGGCGCTGTCGCCCGAATGGATGCCCGCTTCCTCGATGTGCTGCATCACGCCGGCGACGGTGACCTGGTCGCCATCGGCCAGCGCGTCGACGTCGCACTCGATCGCATCGCGCAGGTACTGGTCGATCAGCACTGGGCTGTCCCCCGAAACCTTCACCGCGGTCTGGATATAGTCCTCGAGCTGCGCCTGGCTGTCGACGATTTCCATCGCTCGCCCGCCGAGCACATAGCTCGGCCGCATCAGCACCGGGTAACCGATCCGGCTGGCAACCGCGATCGCTTCCTCCCGGCTACGGGCGATGCCGTTGGCGGGCTGGAGCAGGCCCAGCTTCTCCACCAGCGCGGCAAAGCGTTCGCGATCTTCGGCAAGGTCGATCGAATCCGGGCTGGTGCCCAGGATCGGGATGCCTGCATCCTGCAGCGCCTGCGCCAGCTTCAGCGGAGTCTGCCCGCCGAACTGAACGATCACGCCGACCAGCTCCCCGTTCGACTTCTCGGTCTCGAGGATTTCGAGCACGTCCTCGGCCGTCAGCGGCTCGAAATAGAGCCGGTCCGAAGTGTCGTAGTCGGTCGAGACCGTCTCGGGGTTGCAGTTGACCATGATGGTCTCGAACCCTGCATCCTCCAGTGCGAAGCACGCATGGCAGCAGCAGTAGTCGAACTCGATGCCCTGGCCGATGCGGTTGGGACCGCCGCCCAGGATCACGATCTTCTTGCGGTCGGACGGCGCCGCCTCGTTCTCCGGCTCGCAGAACAGCGCGCCTTCGTAGGTCGAGTACATGTACGGCGTAACCGCCTCGAACTCGGCCGCGCAGCTGTCGATGCGCTTGAACACCGGGCGCACGCCCAGCTTGTGGCGCAGCTTGCGCACTTCGGCTTCGCTCGTCGCGCCGGCCATCGCGCTGATCACGTCGTGGAGCAGGCCGGACCGCTTGGCCTGCGTTTCGCCAAGGCCGCCGGCCACGCCCACCGAGCGCACGGCCAGCGTCGCCAGCCGCTTGTCAGAAAAGCCCATCGCCTTCAGCTTGCGCATGCCCGCCGCATCGACCGGCAGCCCGTTTTCCTGGACGTTCGCTTCTTCGGCGATGATCTCGGCGATGTGGCGCAGGAACCACGGCTCGTACTTGGTGATCGCGTGGACGTCTTCCACGCTGAAGCCTTCGCGGAAGGCCTGGCCCACGATCAGCAGGCGGTCGGGCGTCGCCCGGCTCAGCGCTGCCTTGATCTCGTCGCGGCTGGCGCCTTCCAGCTCGACCACGCGGTTGAAGCCGTCGAGCCCGGTTTCAAGGCCACGCAGCGCCTTCTGCAGCGATTCCTTGAAGTTGCGGCCGATCGCCATGACTTCGCCGACCGACTTCATTGCCGTGCCCAGCAGCGGCTCGGCACCTTTGAACTTCTCGAAGGCGAAGCGCGGGATCTTGGTAACGACGTAGTCGATCGTCGGCTCGAACGCGGCCGGCGTCGCACCGGTGATGTCGTTGGTGATCTCGTCGAGCGTGTAGCCCACGGCGAGCTTGGCCGCGACCTTGGCAATGGGGAAGCCCGTCGCCTTCGACGCCAGCGCCGACGAGCGCGACACGCGCGGGTTCATCTCGATCACGATCAGGCGCCCGTCGGCGGGATTGACCGCGAACTGCACGTTCGATCCGCCGGTCTCCACGCCGATCTCGCGCAGCACCGCGATGCTGGCGTTGCGCATGATCTGGTATTCCTTGTCGGTCAGCGTCAGCGCCGGCGCGACGGTGATGGAATCGCCCGTGTGGACGCCCATCGGATCGACGTTCTCGATCGAGCAGATGATGATGGCGTTGTCGTTGCGATCGCGCACGACTTCCATCTCGTATTCCTTCCAGCCGAGGAGCGATTCCTCGATCAGGACTTCGGTCGTGGGACTGGCTTCGAGCCCGCCCTTCACGATCTGGACGAATTCTTCCTTGTTGTAGGCGATGCCGCCGCCCGTGCCGCCCATGGTGAAGCTGGGGCGGATGATCGAAGGCAGCCCCGTGCGTTCCAGTACGGCGAGCGCTTCCTCGATGGTGTGGGCCACGCCCGAACGCGCCGATTCCAGCCCGATCTTGTCCATCGCCTCGCGGAAGCGCTGGCGGTCCTCGGCCTTGTCGATTGCATCGGCATTCGCACCGATCATCTGCACCCCGAACTTGTCGAGCGTGCCGTCGTTGAACAGCGCCAGCGCAGTGTTGAGCGCGGTCTGCCCGCCCATCGTCGGCAGTAGCGCGTCGGGCCGCTCCTTCTCGATGATCTTGGCGACGACTTCGGGGGTGATCGGCTCGACATAGGTCGCGTGCGCCATGTCCGGATCGGTCATGATCGTCGCGGGGTTCGAGTTCACCAGGATGATGCGATAGCCCTCTTCCTTGAGCGCCTTCACCGCCTGCGTGCCCGAATAGTCGAACTCGCAAGCCTGGCCGATGATGATCGGCCCGGCGCCGATGATCAGGATCGAGGAGATGTCAGTGCGTTTGGGCATTTTCGCTCTCGTGTCTCGACACCCGGATCACGATGAATGTCGTGCCGGGCAGGAATATCTCAAATCAGCCGCTCAACCGAGCGACGCGACAAACTTCTCGAACAGGTAGAAACTGTCCTGCGGCCCCGGGCTCGCCTCGGGGTGGTACTGCACCCCGAACGCGCGCTTGCCCTTCACCGCGATGCCGCAGTTCGAGCCGTCGAACAGCGACACGTGCGTCTCGACCACGTTCTCACCCAGCGCGCCGGGGGCGTTGTCGACCGCGAAGCCGTGGTTCATCGAGGTGATCTCGACCACACCATCCTCGATCCGCTTGACCGGGTGGTTCGCGCCGCGATGGCCCTGGTGCATCTTGGTGGTGCGGGCGCCCGCGGCGAGCGCCAGCATCTGATGGCCAAGGCAGATACCGAAGATCGGCATGTCCATTTCGAGCAGCTTCTGGATCACCGGCACGGCATAGGCGCCGGTCGCCGCCGGATCGCCCGGGCCGTTCGACAGGAACACGCCCGCGGGCTTCAGCTCGAGGATCTTGTCCACGCTGGTCTCCGCCGGCACGACGGTGACGTCGGCCCCGGCCTTCACCAGGTTGCGGAAGATGTTGTCCTTCGCGCCATAGTCGATGGCCACGACGTGGGGGCGACCGGTGCCTTCGGGCTTGGTGTAGCCCTCGCCCAGCTTCCAGATCGAACCGTCCCACTGCTCGCGCGCCTCGCGGGTGACCTTGATGGCAAGGTCCATGCCTTCGAGGCCCGGCCACGAACGCGCGCGCTCGACCAGCGCCTCGATGTCGAAATTGCCTTCGGGATCGTGCGCGATCACCGCGTTGGGCGCGCCGGACATGCGGATGCGGCGGGTCAGCGCGCGGGTGTCGATCCCGGCAAGGCCGATCTTGCCCTGCACTTCCAGCCAGCGCTGGAACGTGCCGGTGGCGCGGAAGTTGGCGGGGTCGGTCACGTCCTCGCGCACCACGCAGCCGATCGCGCCGGGCACGCCCGCGCTTTCGATGTCCTCGGAATTCACGCCGACGTTGCCGATGTGCGGGAACGTGAAGGTCACGATCTGCGCGGCATAGGAAGGATCGGTCATCACTTCCTGGTATCCGGTCATCGCGGTGTTGAAGCACACCTCGCCCACCGAGGAGCCGACGGCACCGAAGCCGCGTCCCCACGAAACCGATCCATCCGCAAGAACAAGGACTCCGGTCGCACCTTTTGGCGTCGCACCATCTGGTTTGGGCGCGTGCGAAAGTGCGGGGTCGGCCATGATTGGGGGCGCTCCGTTGGCAAGGGGTCTGGCGATGTCGCTAAGGCTCGCCCGCTAGACCTGCGGCGTCCCAGCGTCAACCTAGCGAAGGCAGAAAGTTTCCCCTAGATGGGGCCATCCGCGTTCCGCGCGAACCCACATCCACAGGAATCGAAGATGATCCGCGACACCATCAAGGCCGCGCAGGTTTCGGCCATGAAGGCCGGCGACAAGCCCCGCCTCGCCGCCGTCCGCCTGATCCTTGCCAAGCTCAAGGACAAGGATATCGAACTGCGCACCGCCGCCAATGTGCCCGACGACGATACGCTAGTGGTCGACGTGCTGCAGAAGATGGCCAAGCAGCGCCGCGAATCGATTGCGCTCTACGAACAGGGCGGCCGCCAGGAACTCGCCGACGTCGAAAAGGGCGAACTCGCCGTGATCGAGGAATTCCTGCCCCAGCAGCTCTCCGAGGAAGACACCCGCGCCGCCATCACTGCGATCATCGCCGAAACCGGCGCTGCCGGCATGAAGGACATGGGGCGCGTCGTCGCTGCCCTGAAGGCCAAGCACGGCAGCCAGCTCGACATGGGGCGCGCCAGCGGGCTGGTAAAGGCCGCGCTGGCGGGGTGATCTTCGCGCGGAAAGGAAAGCCCTTGCCGCGACGACGCTCGACACGAATAGAGATCAGCCTAGTCTTACATCTCTTACCGCCCCCCTTCCCGTTCGTGTCGAGCGAAGTCGAGACACCCCGCAATGTGATCCCATGGCCTTCTGGACGTACATTCTGCGCTGTGCCGATGGAAAGTATTACACAGGCCACACCGAAGACCTCGAACGGCGCATGGCTGAACATGCGCAAGGTGGCTTCTGCGCCTTCACCACCCCACGCCGCCCCGTGACCCTCGTGTGGTCTGAAGCTTTTCCCACCCGCTACGAAGCGCTTTCGTGCGAAGTCCGGGTCGGCAAATGGTCGCGTGCCAAGAAGGAAGCGCTGATCGCGGGTGATTGGGCGCGGATTTCGCACTTCGCCAAACCACCGCGCGAACGTGTCTCGACTTCGCTCGACACGAACGGGTAGATTGGCGCTCCCTTTAAAATGCCCCCACCCCGTTCGTGTCGAGCGTAGTCGAGACACGTTTCACAAAGGCCTGCCACGAACGCATGTACAAGCCATGAGCCTCTCCCCCCAATGGCTGGACGAACTGCGCGCCCGGGTCTCGCTTTCGGGGCTGATCGGGCGGTCGGTGCGCGTCCAGAAGGCGGGGCGGGAATTCAAGGCGTGCTGTCCGTTCCACAACGAAAAGACGCCCAGCTTCACCATCAACGACGAAAAGGGCTTCTACCACTGCTTCGGCTGCGGCGCGCATGGCGATGTGATCCGCTGGATGACCGACCATCAGGGCCTGCCGTTCATGGACGCGGTCAAGGAACTGGCGCTGCAGGCGGGCATGGAAGTCCCCGCTCCCGATCCGCGCGCGGCGCGGCGTGCCGAACAGCAGAAGTCGCTGCACGACGTCATGGCCGCAGCGCAGGAGTACTTTCGCGAATCGCTTAAAGGTCCCGGCGGCGCAGCGGCGCGTGCCTATCTGGCCTCGCGCGGGTTTCCCGAAGGCATCGTGCGCGAATTCGGCTTTGGCTATGCCCCCAATGACCGCCAGGGGATGAAGGCCGCGCTCTCCGCTTTCCCCGAGGACATGCTGATCGAGGCGGGCCTCAGGATCGTGGTCGAAGGCAAGGATCCCTACGACCGCTTCCGCGACCGACTCATGCTGCCCATCCTCGATGCGCGCGGCCGCGTCATCGCGTTCGGCGGTCGCATCCTCTCGCCCGAAAAGACCGATGCGCCCAAGTACCTGAACTCGCCGGACACGCCGCTGTTCGACAAGGGGCGCACCGTCTACAACCTGCACCGCGCCGGCCCTGCCGCGCGCCAGTCGGGGCGGATCGTCGTTGTCGAAGGCTACATGGACGTGGTCGCGCTCGCCGCCGCCGGCATTGCCGAAGCGGTCGCGCCCCTGGGCACCGCGCTGACCGAACACCAGCTCGAACGGCTCTGGCGCGTGACGGAGCGGCCGACGCTGTGCTTCGATGGCGATGCCGCCGGCCAGCGCGCCGCGATGCGCGCGGTGGTGCGCGCCCTGCCGATGCTCCAGCCCGGGCACTCCCTGCGCATCGTCACCCTGCCGCAGGGCATGGACCCGGACGACGTCGTGAAAAAGCAGGGCCCGCAGGCGATGGAAACCCTGCTGGGCGAAGCGCGCAGCCTCGTCGATGTGCTGTGGGAAGCGGAACGCGACGCCGCCCCGCTTGCCACGCCCGAGGACAAGGCCGGCCTCAAGGCGCGCCTGCTCGCCCATTGCGACACCATCGCCCATCCCGATATCAAGGCGCTCTATCGCAGCGAGCTCACCCGCCGCTTCGGCGATCTCGCCTATGCCCGGCCCGAACGCGCGCCGTTCCATCCGCGATCGAAACAGCCGCAGCGGGGCCAGCAGCAGGGCCGTGGCCAGCCGTGGAAGCCCGCCCCGCCCCCGCTCGATCCGCAGGACGCCGCTCGCCTGCGCAACGTCGGCACCAACGATGCGCTGATGGCCGCCGTGCTCGCCGGCCTTGTCGCGCACCCTTCGCTGATCGCGCTGCAGTGCGAGGTCCTTGCCCGGCTCCATCCCCAGCAGCCAGACCAGGCCGCGCTGCTCGATGCGCTGCTGCTCATGGCCGACTCGGGCCAAACGGTTGAAACGCAACGGCTCGCCACCATATTGGCGGAGCGAGGGCTGAAGGTCCCGCAAGCGGCGGACTACGCCGGAATGCGATTCGGCTTCCTGAACCCGGCAAGCGATTCGGCGCGCGACGAACTCGCCGAAGCAATCGCCCTGCTGGTCGAGTTGCCGGCCGTCGAAACGGCGCTGGTCGACGCAAACCGGCGCCACGAGGCGGAGTTTTCCGACGAAAGTTTTGCCGAACAGCAGCGTTTGCTGCAACGAAGGCTGGCGTTGCTTGCCCGTTTGGGGCAGATGGGCCGTGCTCGGCTTTCGTTATAATTATATGATGCACGCGCTCCGGCCCCCAGCAGGCCGGCGGATGACAGGTGGTACCGGGTTTCAATGGCTTCGAACGAAAAGACCGATAGCGGCGATGCCCCGCTGATCGACCTCAACGATGCTTCGATCAAGAAGCTGATCGCACGCGCAAAGCGTCGCGGCATCATCACCTATGACGAACTGAACGAGGCCCTGCCGCAGGACCAGATGTCTTCCGAGCAGATCGAGGACATCATGGCCGCGATCTCGGAAATGGGCGTCAACATCGTCGAGAGCGACGAAGATGCCGTCGATCCTGAAGACAAGGCTCAGGACGAAGAGATCGACGAGAGCGAAGCGGTCGACGATCGCCCCGATATCGTCAAGCGCAAGGAAACCGTCGAGCGCACCGACGATCCGGTGCGCATGTATCTGCGCGAAATGGGCGCGGTCGAACTGCTCAGCCGCGAAGGCGAAATCGCCATCGCCAAGCGCATCGAAGCGGGCCGCGACACCATGATCATGGGCCTGTGCGAAAGCCCGATCACCTTCCACGCGATCATCCAGTGGTCCGAAGCGCTCAACGCGGGCGAGATGCAGCTGCGCGAGATCCTCGATCTCGACGCGATGCTGTCGAAGGAGCCGCAGCCCGAAAACCTCTCCGAAGATGGCGAGGAAGCCGACGGCGAGATCAGCGAAGCCACCGCCGGCCCCACCTTCAAGGAAGAAGAGGACGTCGAGGAGGAGGAATCCGCCGACGACGAGGACGATGAACTGCGCGAACGCCGCGCGCGTCCGGCCGAGGAAGAGGAAGAGGACAACACTCTCAGCCTCGCCCAGATGGAAGCGCAGCTGAAGCCTGCCGCGCTCGAAAAGTTTGCCGAGATCACCGGCCTGTTCCGCGCCTTCGAAAAGCTCCAGGCCGAGCGGCTCGATGCGCTGGGTCTTGGCAATGCCTTCCCGGCGGCCAAGGAAGCACAGTATCACAAGCTGCGCGAAGAGCTCACCGCGCAGGTCGAATCCGTGCAGTTCCACGCGACCAAGATCGAATACCTGGTCGACAACCTCTATGCGTTCAACCGTCGCCTGACGACGCTTGGCGGCCAGATGCTGCGCCTTGCCGAACGCCACAAGGTTTCGCGCAAGGACTTCCTCGACCTTTACGTCGGGCACGAGCTCGACGAAGGCTGGCTGCAGCAGCACGCCAAGCGCGACAAGAAGTGGGCCGCCTTCGCCGCCAACGAAGCGAGCGCGGTCGAACGCATTCGTGCAGAGATTTCCGACATCGCCAGCGCCACCGGCATGTCGCTCGGTGAATTCCGCCGCATCGTGAACATGGTCCAGAAGGGCGAGCGCGAGGCGCGCATCGCCAAGAAGGAAATGGTCGAGGCGAACCTGCGCCTCGTGATCTCGATCGCCAAGAAGTACACCAACCGCGGCCTGCAGTTCCTCGACCTGATCCAAGAAGGCAACATCGGCCTGATGAAGGCGGTCGACAAGTTCGAATACCGCCGCGGTTACAAGTTCAGCACCTATGCCACGTGGTGGATCAGGCAGGCGATCACCCGTTCGATCGCCGACCAGGCGCGCACCATCCGCATCCCGGTCCACATGATCGAAACGATCAACAAGCTGGTCCGCACCAGCCGCCAGTTCCTGCACGAGCAGGGCCGCGAGCCCACGCCCGAGGAAATGGCCGAGCGTCTGTCGATGCCGCTCGAAAAGGTGCGCAAGGTGATGAAGATCGCCAAGGAACCGATCTCCCTCGAAACGCCGATCGGCGACGAGGAAGATTCGCACCTGGGCGATTTCATCGAGGACAAGAACGCGATCATCCCGGTCGACGCGGCGATCCAGGCGAATCTCAAGGAAACGGTCACCCGCGTCCTTGCCAGCCTCACCCCGCGCGAAGAACGCGTGCTGCGCATGCGTTTCGGCATCGGCATGAACACCGACCACACGCTCGAGGAAGTCGGCCAGCAGTTCTCGGTCACCCGTGAACGCATCCGCCAGATCGAGGCCAAGGCGCTGCGCAAGCTCAAGCACCCGAGCCGCAGCCGCAAGATGCGCTCGTTCCTCGATCAGTAAGCGCCAGAACAAGAAGGGCCGCCCGATGTTGCTCATGATGTCGGCGGCCCTTGCCGCCCTCGCGCCGGCTGCGGCCACTGCGGCCCAGCCCGCGCCGGCCACCCCCGCCACGGGCGCGCTCGATGCCAGGGCGCTGGCCACCGCGCGCGAAATCATCCGCGTCGGTTTTCCCGAAGACAAGCGGATCGAGATGTTTTCCGGTGTGGTCGATACCATGACCGGCCAGATGCGCTCGGCGATGATGCCCTCGCTCAACAACGATCCCGTCGCCAAGGGCATGGTCGAACGCAAGCTCGACAGCTTCATTCCTCAAGGCAAGGCGGTGATGGTCCAGCACATCCCCGCGTTCATGGACGCCTATGCGCAAGGGTACGCCCGCGAATTCAGCCAAGCCGAACTCGACCAGATCCTCGTCTTCGCCAAAACGCCGGTCGGCCAGCATTACTTCCTGCGCAGCAGCGCGATCATCGCCGATCCCGCCTTTGCGGAGGTCAACAAGGCCTACCTGCGCGAACTCCAGCCGCTGGTCGAAAAGATGCAGCGCGAACTGGTCGCCGAGCTTACCGCCTACTTCATGAAGCATCCTCCCAAGCCGGCCGGGTCGTCCTGATCGGACAAGCGGCGCGGCTCTTCCACGGAACGGGCCATGCCCAAGACGAGCCGAGGAACGGCCCATGGCGCCACCCGTTGATGGGTCAGAGCGTATGGAAAGCATCATGGTCGGTCCGTCCGGGACGACCGGGAAAGGCCTCGACGGGATCGTCGGGGCCTTTTTCGTATGGGCCCAACAAGGGCCAAGGATGAAATGAGGCCATCACCCCATCGTCACCCGGACTTGATCCGGGATCCCCCTCCCCTCTTTACCCTCTTCCCGCCAAGTTGACACGCCATATTGCATACGCAACCTTGCCTGCCCGCCGGCAACCGCCGCCCGCCGTCTGTCCTACAGTCGCCAATGCCGGTAAAGCTAACCGCCCCCGCTCCTTGAAAGCTCGGTAAATCAGCACCTTGCCCCGTAGCCTCCCAGCCCGCCGAGCCTGCAGGGCTCCGCACACCCTCAGCCCCCGCCCGCTTGCGCATTCTCCCCTTGTAGTCTGTCAACTTCGTCAACTTGGGTCTCGTAAAGCCCCCTCGGCAGGGACTTCGCGCACAGCGACATTCCCTCCGGTGCAGCGCCGGGGCACGGGCCCTTTTCGGGTGGCGCTTGGCCCCAAGCAGGCCTAAGGGGGGCCGCGATTCCTCCGTCAACTTTGCCAAGGGCCAGACCGCACCCCATGCGCATCGCCATTGCTTCCGACCACGCCGCCGTCGATCTGAAGGCCGCCTTGCGCGAATACCTGATCGGCCTCGGCCACCAAGTCGCCGACCTCGGCCCCGAAACGGCCGACCGTGTCGATTATCCCGACTATGGCTACAAGCTGGCCTCGGTGGTGGAAGAAGGCATCGTCGATCGCGGCGTCGCACTCTGCGGTTCTGGAATCGGCATCTCGATCGCGGTCAACCGCAACCCGGCCTGCCGCTGTGCGCTCGTCTCCGAGCCGCTTTCGGCTGCCCTCGCCCGCGAACACAACGATGCCAACGTCATCGCGATGGGCGCGCGCCTGACCGGCGAGGACATGGCCAAGGCCTGCCTCGACGCCTTCCTTTCGACCGATTTCGGCGGAGGCCGCCACGCCGGCCGCGTCGAAAAGCTTTCCAACCCTTCGTTCTGACACAGGAGACCGGACCCATGGCCTCTACCGCTCCCGACATCCGCAAGCCCGGCTTCTTCACCGAGCACCTCGCGTCCGCCGACGCCGAAGTCTTCGCCGCGATCGAAGGCGAACTGAAGCGCCAGCAGAACAAGATCGAGCTGATCGCGTCCGAGAACATCACCTCGCTCGCCGTGCTCGAAGCGACCGGTTCGGTCTTCACCAACAAGTATGCCGAAGGCTATCCCGGCAAGCGCTACTACGGCGGCTGCGAATATGCCGACGTGGTCGAAAACCTCGCCATCGAGCGCGCCAAGAAGCTGTTCGGCTGCAACTTCGCCAACGTCCAGCCCAACTCGGGCAGCCAGATGAACCAGGCGGTGTTCCTCGCCCTGCTTCAGCCCGGCGACACCTTCATGGGTCTCGACCTCAACTCGGGCGGCCACCTCACCCACGGCAGCCCCGTGAACATGAGCGGCAAGTGGTTCCACCCCGTGCCCTACGGCGTGCGCGAGGACGACCACCTCATCGACATGGACGAGGTTGCCCGCATCGCCCGCGAAGCCAAGCCCAAGCTGATCATCGCCGGCGGCACCGCCTATTCGCGCGTTTGGGACTTCCAGCGCTTCCGCGAAATCGCCGATGAAGTCGGCGCGTGGCTGCTGGTCGACATGTCGCACTTCTCGGGCCTCGTTGCCGGTGGCGCGCACCCCTCGCCCTTCCCGCACGCCCACGTCGTCACCACAACCACGCACAAGAGCTTGCGCGGGCCGCGCTCGGGCGTGATCCTGACCAACGACGAGGATCTCGCCAAGAAGTTCAACACCGCGGTCTTCCCCGGCCTGCAGGGCGGCCCGCTGGTCCACGTTATCGCGGCCAAGGCAGTGGCCTTCGGCGAAGCGCTGCGGCCTGAATTCAAGGCTTATGCCGCGCAGATCGTCGCCAACGCCCGCGCCCTTGCCGCCTCGCTGGTCGATGCCGGGCTCGGCGTCGTTTCGGGCGGCACCGACAACCACCTGATGCTGGTCGACCTCACCGCCAAGGACGTCACCGGCAAGGCGGCGGAAAAGGGCCTCGATCGCGCCTGGCTCACCTGCAACAAGAACGGCATCCCGTTCGACAAGCGCTCGCCCTTCGTCACCTCGGGCATTCGCCTCGGCACGCCGGCGGGCACCACCCGCGGTTTCCGCGAGGATGAGTTCCGCACCATCGGCAAGCTGATTGCCGAAGTCGTGGACGGCATGGCCCGCAACGGCGATGATGGGGATGGCCAGGTCGAGCAGCGCGTGCGCGATCAGGTCGAGGCGCTGTGCGCCCGCTTCCCGATCTACCCGGAGCTTTGACCCGATGAGCAGCAACGACGATCTCGCCACCCGCGCCAAGACCGAAATCTCGGGCATGGCCCGGCAAGGCATGGACCACCCTTCGACCAAGCCCGTGCTGGTTGGCGCCGGCATCGGCGCGGTGGCGGGCGCGTTGCTGCCGGTCGTTTCGCTTCCGGCCGGCCTGCTGATCGGCGCCGGCATCGCGTTCTGGCAGCGGATCAAGAACTGACCCACACGCATGCGTTGCCCGTTCTGTGCCCATGACAACAGCCAGGTGAAGGATAGCCGGCCGAGCGAGGACAATACCTCGATCCGCCGGCGCCGTCAGTGCGAAGGGTGCGGCGCGCGCTTCACCACGTTCGAACGCGTGCAGCTGCGCGAGGTCACCGTGGTCAAGAGCAACGACCGCCGCGAACCCTTCGACCGCGCCAAGATCGAACAGTCGGTCGCGCTCGCCAGCCGCAAGCGGCCGGTGGCGCAGGAACGGCTTGACCAGCTCGTCTCGGGCATCCAGCGCCAGATCGAGACGCTGGGCGAAAACGAGGTCAGCTCGCGCGAGATCGGCGAGATGGTCATGGAAGGCCTGCGCCAGCTGGACAGCGTCGCCTACATCCGCTTCGCCAGCGTCTATCGCGACTTTTCGGAAGCGCGCGATTTCGAGGAATTCGCCAGCAGCGTCGCCGAAATGAGCCGCCGCGGCCAATGACTTCCGAAGCCGAAACCCGCAAACCGGTGATCGTGCTGGTGCGCCCGCAACTGGGCGAGAACATCGGCAAGGCCGCGCGCGCCATGCTCAACTTCGGGCTGGACGAAATGCGCCTCGTCGCCCCGCGCGATGGCTGGCCCAACCCCTCGGCCGGCCCCGCCGCCTCGGGCGCGGACGTGGTGCTGGAAAAGGCGCAGGTCTTCGACACGCTGGCCGAAGCGGTGGCCGACTGCTCGCACGTCTATGCCACCACCGTGCGCAAGCGGGGCGTGACCAAGCCGGTGCTGACGCCCGAACAGGCGGCGAAGGACATCGTCGTCGCGTCCGGCCGCAGCGCGCTGGTGTTCGGGCCCGAACGCTCGGGGCTCGAGACCGACGACGTGGCGCTGGCCCGCGCCATCGTCACCGCGCCGATCAATCCCGAATTCGGCTCGCTCAACCTGGCGCAGGCGGTGATCCTGTGCGCCTATGAATATTCCAAGCACCTTGATCTGGTGCAGCCGACGGTCGAGGATATCCTGCCCCCTGCCCCGCAGGAGGAGTTCGAGGGCATGTTCGAACAGCTGTGCGACATGCTGGAGCCGCGCGGCTATTTCGAACCGGCGATCCGCGCGGCGGTCACCCGCCGCACGCTGCGCACGCTGCTGACCAAGGCCGGCTGGAACCATCTGGAAGTGCGCACCTTCCGTGGCGTGCTGTCGATCCTGCGCCGCCGTCCCGGCCCGAAAGAGGAAGGCGACGCTTCGGCTTGACTCGTGCGGCCAAGCCTGTAAGGGCCGCGCTTCACTTGGACCCGACGGAAGCCTCTTTCGTCGAATTCGTCCTATTGGCCCCGCATTTCCGGTGAAGCGGCGGCCGCATCCGGCAACAGGCCGGATGGTGCGCTCCGGAAGCGAACCCGTCCGTGGCAATCCTGCCGCGGGCAAGCAGATTGGAAAGGAAAGCGCATGTCCAAGCGTCATGCTTCTAAGCACAAGATCGACCGCCGCCTTGGCGAAAACATCTGGGGTCGTCCCAAGTCGTCGGTGAACCGCCGCTCGTACGGCCCGGGCCAGCATGGCCAGCGCCGCAAGAGCAAGGTCTCTGACTTCGGCATCCAGCTGCGCGCCAAGCAGAAGCTCAAGGGCTATTACGGCGACGTCACCGAAAAGCAGTTCAAGCGCACCTATCAGGAAGCGGCGAGCATGAAGGGTGACACCGGCCAGAACCTGATCGGCCTGCTCGAACAGCGCCTCGACATGGTCGTGTACCGCGCCAAGTTCGCTCCGACGGTGTTCTCGGCCCGCCAGATCGTTTCGCACGGCCACATCTTCGTCAACGGCGTGAAGTGCAACATCGCTTCGCGTCGCGTCCGCCCCGGCGACGTGATCAGCCTCGGCAAGAAGGCCAAGGAAATGGCCCTGATCGCCGAAGCGCTGACCCTGCCCGAGCGCGAAGTGCCCGACTACGTTGCCCAGGACGGCACCGACAAGGTGACCTTCGTCCGCGTTCCGACGCTCGATGAAGTGCCCTATCCGGTTAAGATGGAACCGAACCTGGTCGTCGAGTTCTACTCGCGCTGATCGGGATCGCTCCAGCACTGGAACGCGGCAAGAAGGCGGGACGGATGTCCCGCCTTTTTCCGTTTGGAAAGAATGTTTTGCTGCACCTTCGTGCTGCACTTTTTCCGCGGCAGGCAGCGGAACCGCAGGCCCCTTCGAACGATTGATGGGGCATGAACACGCTCTATCGTTTCGTGACCGCTCACCGCACCGGCAAATGGTATCAGGACCTGCGCACCGCGCAGGAACAGGCCTACGCCATCGGCGCCGGCTTCCTCGAACCGCGATCGGGCGAGTTCTACCAGTACCCTGGCACCCGCCTCGAAACGCAGGTGCTGGAGCCGGTGGAGCCGCAGGTCATCGCGGCTTGACGGTACACGCCTTGTCAGCAAACATCGTCAATGGCGGGTTATTTATCGTCTCGACGAAAGGCCCTGTAATTGAGGATCACGGCCAGTCCAGCTTCCCCGAGCGGAACTAGCGAACCATCCGCTCGTCGTGGTTGCTCGACAAGCGAACCTTTCGTGTGAGGAAGCCATGGCAAGCGAGCTTCTAGCTTAAAAGCTATCGGGTCATTTTGTTTTTCCTACCAGAACGCGCTTTATCGCGTAACCTCTTCCGAATGTGGATCTGAGGTCGTTAGGATTTATTTCTTCGACCGAACCGGGATCGCCGGTATCCCCGAACCGAACCAGCATCGGCCATCCACTAGCGCCAGCAAGAGCGTCCGTGCGCCAGCGGGGGACCGTGAATATCCCGCTTGACGTTCTAACCCGCTCCATCCAGATGTCGAACGCGGTAGACGAGCTCCATTTGCCCTTGCCAGTGCGCGCTTCTACTTCCGCCTTGGTTGGGTAAGGGATCTGCAACGCGTAAAGATTTTCGGGCAGTTCCGGCGATCCGTGAGTTCGCAGCAAGGCAAACAGCGTCTCACCGTTGGGCAGATCGATCGCAGCCGCTTCGCCGGTTACCCGCGTGGCGATTCCGCCGCCCCCTCCGCCTGAGATGCTATACGGCCCGCCCGCCGTCGTCTGCACCTCGATCACGCTCGATCCGCGCCGCAGGCCCTGCGGTGTTTCCACCTCCACCGTCACGCGGTAGCGATAGGCGGGATAAGTCTTGCCGAACACACCCCCGCAGGCGGTGGCGAGCAAGGCAGCCGCCAGGATGACCCAGCGCCAGCGTTGCCGGACTGTCATCCTCATCGGGTTAGCCCTGCTCGCCCAGCGACCCTAGAGCCCCAGTGCCTTGCGGAACAGCGCATCGCTTTCCGACAGGAGTTGCGTGCGCGCCGCGGCGTTGACCAGGCTGTGGGAAAGGCCCGGGAATTCGACCAGCGACACGTCCCTGCCCGCCGCCTTGAGCCGGTCCGCCATCAGGCGCGACTGGCCGATGTCGACATTGCTGTCGAACGTGCCGTGATACAGCCGCACCGGCACCGTAATCGCGGCGGCATTTTCGCTCGGCGAACCGGCCTTCACGTGGTCCCCCGTGCCGATCATCTTGTCGACGATGCCGTAATCGCTCCAGTAGAGCCGGTCGGCGCGCAACTTGTTGAGATCGGTCACGGGCGCCACCGCCACGATTGCCTTGAACAGCCCCGGATCGAGCACGCCCGATTGCAGCGCGGCATAGCCGCCATAGGACCAACCGAAGATTGCGAGCTTGCCCTTGCCGGCGATGCCCTGCGCTTCGAGCCAGCGTCCGGCGTCGTCGATATCGCCGATTGCGGTGCGCCAGGACTTGAAGCCGTTTTCCTTGTACCAGTCGTTGCCATACCCGGCGGACCCGCGATAATTCGGCTGAAGCACGGCATAGCCGCGCGCGGCAAAGAACTGCACCAGCCAGTCGAAACCCCATTCATCGCGCGAGGCGGGGCCACCGTGCGGCATGACGATCGCGGGCAGGTTCCTGCCGTTCGAGCCCACCGGCAGCGTGAGGTAAGCCGGGATCATCGTACCGTCTGCAGCCGGGAAGCTGACCGCCTTCATTTCGGCCAGTTTCACCGGCGCGAGCTGCGGGCGCAGCGACAGCACCTCCTCCAGCTTCGAGGTGGCCTTGTCGAACAGGTAGAACGTGCCCGCGTCGCTATCGCGCCCTGCAAACATCAGCAGGCGCGATTCATCGGCGCTGGCATCGAGGATGCTGATCTGTGGCTTCGTCGGCAGCGCCTGGCTCAGCGCGCCGGCCAGCGAACGCAGCGCCGGATCGAAGTATTCGACCAGCCGGCGATCGGTGGCGTAGCTTGTGCCCACGACGCGGCGGTTGCGGCCGATCGTGATGAGCTCGTCGACATCGACATCGGGCCGCGACAGCACCAGCTCGCGCGTCAGCGAACCGTCGAGCCGGATGCGGTACAGCGCCTTGCGCCCGCCAGCATCGTCGAAACCATAGACGACGTCCTGCGCGGAATCGACCGCAACCGGCTCGAACCCTCGCACGTGGCCGCCGTCGCTGTAATCGATCTTGCCCAGATCGTGCCAGCCGCCATCGCCCTTCAAGCGATAGGAATAGCTGACGACTCCGCTCTGGTAGCCGTAACCGGTGCGTGGGGACGTGCCGACGATACGGATCTTGCCGTGCCCGTCGGTGAAGAAATCGGTAGCGTCCTTGCGCGGCTGTTCGACCGGATGGCGCTGCAGGCTGACGACGTCGACTTCCTCGACCCCCAAGCCCGACAGCGACGAGGCGAGATGGGTGTTGAGATCGGATTCGGGCACATAGTCGCGCAGCATCAGCACCGTCCCGGGCTTGGTCCCGTTCCAGTCGATCACGCTGCCGCCGAACAGCGCGGGACGCAGCGAGCGGCTGTTGGTCTGGCGCGTCAGCACCTTCATGTCGCTGCCATCGGCGTTCAGCGTCAGCTGGCGGCTGGCGGTCATCACGTCGCCCGCGCTTCGGGTGGACAGTACGATCGTGCAGATCAGGCGCGTGTCGGTCGGCCAGCTGCAATCGACCAGCTTCGTCCCGCTGGCATTGCTGGTCAACACCGCCTTGGGCGTGCCGCCGGCCACCATGTCGGCCACGAACACCACTTCGCCGCCGCCGCCGTTGGGCGCGACGTAGGCAATGTGCCGGCCGTCGGGCGAAAGGCTCATCGAGGCGACCGCCTCCAGCGCGCCGAAGCGCGCGGCAAGTTCGTCGGTCGGAACAGTGTCGGCAAGCGCCGGCTGCACAAGGCAAGCCAGCGAAGAAACTGCAGCAAGAAACGCGAAACGCGATGTAACGGTCATGAAGCCCCCCATTGGAGCGGGGAGACTAGCGGCGCTTGTCGGATAGGCCTGATACTTTGTCGTCCGATCCGAACTCGGTTCATCGCTTCTCGAAGTAGTCGCGCCGGAAATCGCGCGCGAAGGCCTCGAACCGCTGGTCTGCAATCGCGGCGCGCATGGCGGCCATCAATTGCTGGTAGAACCAGATGTTGTGTTCGGTAAGCAGGATCGCCCCCAACATTTCGCCAGTCTTGTGCAGATGATGCAGGTAGGCGCGGCTGTACTTGGCGCAAGTGGGACAGGCGCAGCGTTCGTCGACGGGGCCGGTATCCTCGGCATGGCGGGCATTGCGCATGTTGAGCGGGCCGTTCCACGTGAAGGCCTGGCCGTTGCGGCCCGAACGCGTGGGCAGAACGCAATCGAACATGTCGACCCCACGCTCCACCGCGCCGACGAGATCGTCGGGCTTGCCCACGCCCATCAGGTAGCGGGGGCGGTCAGCGGGAAGCTGGCCGGGCGCGAATTCGAGCGTTTCGAACATTGCCTGCTGGCCTTCCCCCACGGCGAGGCCGCCGATGGCATAGCCGTCGAAGCCGATGTCGATCAGCGCATCGGCGCTCGCCTTGCGCAAGCCTTCATCCAGCGCACCCTGCTGGATGCCGAACAGCGCGGCGCGGCCCGCGTGCTCCTCGCCGGCATCGAATGCATCGCGGCTGCGGCGGGCCCAGCGCATCGACATTTCCATCGAGCGGGCGATCACGTCGCGCGGCTGGTCGATCTTGGGGCATTCGTCGAAGCACATGACGATGTCGCTGCCGAGCAGGCGCTGGATCTCCATCGAGCGTTCGGGGCTGAGCATGTGGCGCGAACCGTCGATATGGCTGGCGAAGGTGACGCCTTCCTCGGTGATCTTGCGCAGCTCGGACAGGCTCATCACCTGGTAGCCGCCGCTGTCGGTCAGGATCGGGCGGTCCCAGCCCATGAACTTGTGCAGGCCGCCAAGCCGCGCCACGCGTTCGGCGCCGGGGCGCAGCATCAGGTGGTAGGTGTTGCCGAGGATGATGTCGGCGCCGGCGGCGCGCACCTCTTCCACCTTCATCGCCTTGACCGTGGCGGCGGTGCCGACGGGCATGAAGGCGGGCGTGCGGATTTCGCCGCGCTGCATCTGGATGACGCCGGTGCGGGCCTTGCCGTCGGTGGCGTGGATCTGGAAGGAAAAACGCGTCATCGGGAATACTGACCAAAAAGAAGATTGCGGCCCTTAGGCGCAATCGCCATGGCGCGCAAATGCTCGAACCGGCGCATCTCGACCTGTGGCTCTATCCCGTGCTGACGCTGGTGGCGGTGTTCACCGGCTTCATCGATGCGGTGGCGGGCGGTGGCGGCCTGGTGATGATGCCGGTGCTGCTGTCGACGCCCCTGCCCCCGCACGTTGTGCTTGGCACCAACAAGGTGCAGTCTATGTGCGGCACGGCGATGGCCACGTGGCGCTATTGGCGCGCGGGCCTGTTCAGCTTCCGCGCCAGCGCCCCGACCGCGCTGGTGGTATTCGTGGGCGCGCTGATCGGCTCGCTCGCGATCCAGCGGCTCAGCACCGACGTGCTCAAGCTGGTGGTGCCGGTGCTGCTGATCGCGGTGGCGCTCTATACCGTGCTGTCGCCCAGCATGACCGATGACGACCGCCATGCGCGGCTGGGTGAAAAGGGCTACATGCCGGTGGGTGCGGGCGTTGCCTTCTACGACGGGTTCTTCGGCCCCGGCGCAGGCCAGTTCTTCACCACCACGCTGGTGGCGCTGCGGGGTCTGGGCCTGACGCGCGCAACGGGGCTGACCAAGTACCTCAACGTCACCAGCAACATCGCCAGCGTGATCGTGTTCACCATCGGCGGGCAGGCGATGTGGATCCTGGGGCTGTGCATGGGCGCAGGCGCGATGACCGGCGCGGTGATCGGCAGCCACTTCGCCACCCGTCACGGCGCCAAGGTGATCCGCCCGCTGCTGGTGGTGGTAAGCATCGGGCTGACCGCGCGCCTGATCTGGGGCTGGTTTTCCTGATACCACCAGGAAGCGGCGCGGGCCGATCTCACCCGCTGCGCACCGGCCGCGACATCACCGAAACGTCAATTGACACTGCGGAAGCGGCTGCCCCATCGCGCAAGGCATCGAACCGGGACGGTGGGCAGTTTCGCAGTGAAGGTAGCAGTGTATCGGGATCCGGCCGACCTGGCCGGATTGCGCGACGAATGGGCCGCACTTCATCGCCGCAGCGGCGATGGCTCGGCATCGACGGGCCCCGATTACTGCATGGTCGCCCTGACGCACGCCCTGCCCCGCCATGCGGCGCCGTTCGTGATCGCGGCGTGGTCCGATACCGATGGCAGGCTTACCGGGATCTGGCCGATGTGGCTGACGCCGGAGGGCGGACGCAGCGTCGGCCATCATGTCGGCATCGGCTCGCACGAGGAAAATTCCGAGCCACTGGCAAGCGACGCGGCGAGCATGGCGGCCATGCTGAAGAGCGCCGAAGACGCCTGCGACGTGCTGATCGTCAACAACGTCAGGCCCGAAGGCTTGCTCTTCGCCGCGATCCGGGGCCGCAAGCCCTGGCGCATCCACAAATCGCGCATCCGATCGCCGATCACGCGCTGCGCGGGCGCCGGTTCGTGGGATGCCTGGCTGGCGGGGCGGTCGCGCAAGTTCCGGCAGGACATCCGCAGCGAAGGCCGCAGGCTCGCCCGGCTGGGCGACCTTCGCATCGGCCGCGTAGAAGGTGCGGAGATCGCCCCCTTTGTCGACTGGCTGTTCGACCAGAAGACCGCGTGGCTGGCGGCATGGTCCGACCAGGCATCCTGGCTGCACGCCCCGGAATGCCGCGCCTTCGTCAAGGCCGCACTGGCGGACGAGGCGACCCGCCTTGTCGGCCATGGCATATGGCTCGACGGGCGGTTGGTCGCCGCCGCGCTGTGCCTGAAGTCCGCCGTGCATGAATACATGGTCACGGTTTACGATCCGGCCTTTGCCGCGTGTTCGCCCGGCCACCAGATCACCGGGCATTGCGTGGCAGAGGCGATCGCCGAAGGCTGCGACTTCGATTTCCGCATCACGCACGATAGCTACAAGCTGCGCTGGATCGACGATTTCGACCTGCGCTATTCGCTGACCCTTGCCAACACCCTGCGCGGCGTGCCCGCGCTTGTCCCGCTTCACATCCGGACCGCGCGCAAGACGCTTACGCGATGGCGCGATGGCTTGCGTCGCAAACGGGTCGCCGGATGATCCCGGACAGGTCCAATGCGCCCGTCTTCGTGGGGGAGGATGTCCGCCTGGGCGCGATCACGCCCGAAGAATGGGACCGGACCATCCAGCGCGCCGGCGCCAGCTTCATCCTGGCGCACAAACGGCTGACGCTGTGGCGCCGGGCGCAAGTGCTGAAAGGCAGCAAGGTCAGGATACTGCGACTGTTGGCCGACGGCGCGATTGCGGGGATCTGCATCGTTCGCAGCCGCAACGGCATCAACACCGTGCGCGAACGGCTCCACCTGTTCCCCGAATACGACGTCCACTGGGCGCAAGCTTTGCAGGCCGTGCTGCGCCATGTCGGCACGGGGTTCTATCGCTATGGCCCCGCCGATTCGATTTCCCCGCCGCGCAGCGCCGAACTGCTCCAGCTTGCCGGCGTGCAGATCACCGACGTAAAGCCCTACACGGTCCACGCGGTGGATTTCGGCCGCTATGCCGGGTGGGAGGATTACGAGCGCGGCCTGAAGCCCGGCATCCGCAATGAATGCCGCCGGGCGGAAAGCCGCCACGGCCTGCATCTGGCATCGCATTCGGGCCGTGCCATCTGGCCGCAGATCGGCGGGTTCGCCCGCGATCTGCATCGCCAGCCCCACCGCAAGGGCGGTCGCCGCGCCGAACTGCGACAGGTGATCAGCATTGCCCTTTCCACGGCAACCCTGCGCGGCGAAGCGACCATGTTCGCGGCGGTTTCGGACGGAAGGGCGCTGGCGCGGCAGTACTATGTGGATTTCGGGAAGGATCGCTACTACACCGCCGGGGCCGCCGCGCGGCTGCAGCCAAGCCCGGCGTGGTGGCTGACGATCAGGGCCTTGCGTGAAGCCTACAAACGCAATCCCGGCGGCCGGGTCATCCTCGGTTCGTTCTACCCGCATCTCCACGATGGCAGCGGCGATGGCCTGCTCGATTTCCGCCGACGCTGCGGCGCGACGTCGTTTGATAGCGATATGTTCGAATTCCGCTACGAGGCCGAAGCCGCTCAGGGAATAAGCAGCGACGAATCCCCGTAGCTGTAGAAGCGGTAGCCGCTGGCGATGGCATGGGCATAGGCCGCCATCATACGGTCGCGGCCCATCAGCGCGCTGACCAGCATCATCAGAGTCGACTTGGGCAGGTGGAAGTTGGTCATCAGCCCGTCGACCGCGCGGAAGGTGTAGCCCGGCGTGATGAAGATCGCGGTGTCGCCCTCGAACGGACGGATGATCCTGTCCTCGCCCGCCGCGCTTTCCAGCAGACGCAGGCTGGTGGTGCCAACCGCGATCACGCGATGCCCGGCGGCGCGCGCGGCGTTGAGCCGGTCGCAGGTGGCGGCATCGATCGTGCCCCATTCGGCGTGCATTGCGTGGTCGTCGGTATCCTCGGCCTTCACCGGCAGGAACGTGCCCGCGCCCACGTGCAGCGTCAGCGTCTCGGTACGCACGCCGGCGTCGGCCAGCGCGGCCATGAGTTCGGGGGTAAAGTGCAAGGCCGCCGTCGGCGCGGCAACGGCGCCGTCCTTGGCCGCGAACATCGTCTGGTAGTCGGCGCGGTCCTGTTCGTCGGTCGGCCGCTTGCCGGCGATATAGGGGGGCAGCGGCATCCGCCCGGCGCGTTCGAGCAGCACTTCGACCGGCTCTTCGCCCGGGAAGAACAGCGTCCAGCTGCCATCGGCGTGGCGCGCTTCGGCGTGGCCCGTCACGCCCGCCCCGAACGCGATCTCGTCGCCTTCGCGCAGGCGCTTGGCGTTGCGCACGAACGCCTGCCAGCGGCGCAGGTCCACGCGCTTATGCAGCGTCGCGCCGATCCGCGCCTCGCCCCGCTGGCCTTCGAGCTGGGCGGGGATGACGCGCGTGTCGTTGAACACCAGCACGTCGCCCGCGCGCAGCAGGACCGGCAGATCGCGCACGATGTGATCGGTGAACGGCCCTTCCGCATTCACCCGCAGCAGTCGCGCGGAATCACGCGGACGCGCCGGGCGCAGGGCAATGTTTTCGGGCGGAAGGTCGAAATCGAACAGGTCAACACGCATGGGAGGGGCCCCTAGGCGGCGTGGACAAATTCCGCAACGCCACGGTCACCCTGGTGAAGGCCCCGGCTAGGAGCGAGGCCGCAGGTGGAGTGGGCCTCCATCAAGGCTGAGCGACGCCGCCGGGGCCTTCACCAGGGTGACCCCTTTGGGGCTGGTCCAAAAAGCGCCATCGCAGCGTCAGCTCGGCTCACAATATTCCCGATATTGCTCCGCCTCACCTCCTCACGCTGGCGCTTTTTGCCTCCAGCCGTGGCGCTGCGGAATTCGTCCACGCCGCCTAGCGCGGATGGCCGATCAATTCGAGCCTGTCCGTCCGGCCGTTGCGAAAGCCGTCAGTTCGACTTGGAATTGCGCAGCATGTCCGCGGTGATCGCGGGCGCTGCGGCGGGGGCGGCGGGCATCGCCTGCGGCTTGTTGTCCGAAGCGAGCGAGGCCTGGAGGATGCGCGTGGGGTTGGCGGGCGGCTCGCCGCGCTGGATCGCGTCGACCACGTCCATGCCCGCGATCACCCGACCGAACGCGGTGTATTTGTGATCGAGCCCCATGCGCGGATAGAACACGATGAAGAACTGGCTGTTGGCCGAATTCGGATCATCGGTGCGCGCCATCGAGACGGTGCCGCGCACGTGCGGCGCATCGTTGAACTCCGCAGTAAGGTCCGGCAGCTTCGAACCGCCCTGGCCGGTTCCCGTCGGGTCGCCGGTCTGCGCCATGAAGCCGTCGATCACGCGGTGGAAGATGATCCCGTTGTAGAAGCCCTGCCCCACCAGCTCCTTGATCCGCTCGACGTGGTGCGGCGCCCACTGCGGCATCAGGCGGATGGCGACGCGCCCGCCGTTCGACAGGTCGAGCAGCAGGATGTTCTCGCGGTCGTGGCTCTGGTCGACGTCCACCGCGTAAGGGAACGACTTCGAGGATTCGACGCGCTGGACGTCGAACGGACGGACTTCGGCCTTTTCCTTCTGTGCCAGCGCCGGGCCCGCGATCATCGCGGAAAGGGCGGCGGCAAGGGCGAACGAGCCGGAGACACGAAACTTCATGCGGTTATCACCTTCGAGGCACGCGGCGGAGGCACCGGGACGGCCCTGCCCTGTTCGCTGTGCCGATAGAATGCGCGCGCTGACGCTGCAATGAACGATTGCACGCCAGACATGCACGTTTGGCCTCAATAATCGCCCAGCCGTCCGACCTTTTCCACGCGGGCGATCACATCCTCGCGGATCGCCGGGGTCACAAACTGGCTGATATCGCCGCCGAACAGCGCGATTTCCTTGACCAGCTTCGACGCGATCGGCTGGAGCGAGACGTCGGCCATCAGGAACACCGTTTCGATTTCGGCATCGAGCTGCTGGTTCATGCCGGCCATCTGGTATTCGTACTCGAAGTCGGCCACCGCGCGCAGGCCGCGGATGATGACGCTGGCGCCCTGGGCGCGGGCGAACTTCATCAGCAGCGCGTTGAAGCCCACCACCTCGACATTGTCGATGCCCTGCTCGGCCAGCTCGCGCGTGACCATGGCCATGCGCTCGTCGGGCGTGAACATCGGGTTCTTCGACATGTTGGTGGTCACGCCGATGATCAGCTTGTCGACCAGCTTGGCGCCGCGACGGATGATGTCGAGGTGGCCGAGGGTGATCGGGTCAAACGTGCCGGGATAGACCCCGATCCTCTCTGCCATTCAACGATCCCTTTCGATGATGAAGCGCGCGATTTCGCGCAGCAGGTCGGCCTCCGGGCCGAAGTGGGACAAGTGCGCGATCGCCTGGTCGACCAGCATCCGCGCCTGTTCGCGCGCGCGCTCTGCGCCGAGCAGCGAAAGAAACGTCTCCTTGCCCGCCGCCGCGTCCTTGCGCAGCGCCTTGCCGGCGGCCTCCTCGTCGCCTTCGGCATCGAGCAGGTCGTCGGCGATCTGGAAGGCAAGGCCGATATCGCGGGCATAGCCGCGCAGGGGGGTGCGCCCTTCGACCGGCAGGCGGCCCAGGATCGCGCCCATCTCCACCGCCGCGCCCAACAGGGCGCCGGTCTTCAGCTGCTGCAGGCGGGTAACGGTCTGCAGGTCGAAGCTGCCCTTCTCCGCCTCGATGTCCATCATCTGCCCGCCGGCCATGCCGTCCATGCCGCTGGCCGTGGCGAGCGTGCGCACCAGTTCGATGCGCACGAACGGATCGCCGCTCATCGCCGGGTCAGACAGGACTTCGAAGGCAAAGGCGTGGAGCGCATCGCCCGCCAGCACGGCGGTCGCCTCGTCGAAGGCCTTGTGCACCGTGGGCTTGCCGTGGCGCATGGCATCGTCGTCCATGCACGGCAGGTCGTCATGGATCAGCGAATAGACGTGGATCGCCTCGATCGCGGTGCCGGCGCGAATGGCAGAGGTGCGGTCGGCACCGAACAGTCCCGCGGTGGCTGCCAGCAGCAGCGGGCGCATCCGCTTGCCCCCGCCGATCGCGGCATAGCGCATCGCCTCGACCAGGCGATCGCGCTGGTCACCGGCCAGGGGTAGCAGCGCATCGAAGCTCGCATCGATCTCACGCGCGATCTGGACGAGCGCGGGCTTCAGCAGACCCGTGGCGGAAATGGCGCTCATGCCGATGCTTCGTCGAACGGGCGCGTGCCCACCGGCTTGCCGTCGCGATCCGAGACGATCGCCTCGATCCGCGCCTGCGCCGCATCGAGCCGCTTCTGGCAATGGGCACGCAGCGCATCGCCCCGGGCATAGAGTTCGATCGATTCGTCGAGCGGCGCTTCGCCGCTTTCAAGCTTGCGCACGACGTCTTCGAGCGCCTTCAGCGCCTCTTCGAACGACAGCGCGGCGATATCAGGTAGGGTTCCCATCGATGCCAGCATTGACCCGGCGGCGGCGGCGGGTCAAGCTTGGCCGACAACGAAAAGGGCTGCGTGAACGGCCCGAGGGGACGAGGACATGTTCATCGGACACTGGAGCGCGGCGTTCGTCGCCGCGGCGCATAGCCGGGCGCCCCGGCTCGGCACGCTGGCGATCGGCGCGCAACTCGTCGACATCGCCTTCTTCGCCTTTGCCATGGTCGGCATCGAACATTTCCGCTTCGTTCCGGGCGCGACGGCGAGCAACTGGCTGATGCTGGATTCGGCGCCCTATACCCACAGCCTGCTGGGTGGCCTTGCCTTCGCGGCTGCGCTGGCGGTGCTGGTGTGGTTGGCCGATTGCGACCGGACCGCCGCGTTGATCGCCGCGCTGGTAGTGCTCTCGCACTGGCTGCTGGACTTCGTCGTCCATCGCCCGGACCTCACCCTTGCGGGCGCCCCGCCGATGCTCGGGCTCGGCCTGTGGAATGCGCCGCTGATCGAAAAGCCGCTCGAACTCGCGCTGACGTTCGGTGCACTTGCCTTCTACGTGAGCAAGCGGCGCCCGCGCCCGGTGCCGGTCGCGGTGCTCGCGGTCGTGCTGCTGGCGGTGCAGGCGATCGACTGGTTCGGCCCGCGCAGCACCGATGCCGGGCCATCCGCATCGCTCACCGCCATCGCCGCCTACCTCGTCATCGCCGCACTCTGTGCGTGGGTGGCACGAAGCGCCACCGTTTCCGGGGACCGTGCATGACCGACACTCCTTCCCCCGTCGCCACCCGCCGCCACGGCCGCGTGCTCGAAATCGTGCTGACCAATCCCCCGCGCGGCTACATGAACGCGCGCATGGCGGCCGATCTGCTCGACACCGTGCGCCGTGCACAAGAAGACGACAGCGTCGGCGCGCTGCTCGTCACCGGCGGGCTCGAAGGCGTGTTCATCCGCCACTACGACGTGGGCGAGATCGCCCAGCTTTCGACCGCATTGGCCGAAGGCAAGATCGGCCCCGAAAACTTCGATAAGGGCTCGAACGTCCTCGACCTGATCCAGGCGATGCTCGATTCGCCGGTCCCCACCGTGGCCGCGATCAACGGCATGTGCATGGGCGGCGGGTGCGAATTCGCCTTGAGCTTCGACATGCGCGTGGCGCAAAACGGCGATTATCGCATCGGCCTTCCCGAAACGCGGCTGGGGATCATTCCGGGGGTCGGCGGGCATTACCTGCTTGCCCGGCTGATCGGTGCGGCGCGGGCGACGGCCGCGGTGATGCGCGGCGCGGTGTTCGCCCCGCAGGAGGCGCACCGGCTGGGCATCATCGACGAGCTGGTGCCCGATGCGCGGGTGCGCGGCCTCGAACTGGCGCAGGAATACGCCGCGCGGCCGCGCATCGGCATCGCCGCGACGCGGCGGCTTGCCCGCATGATCGAAGCGGGCGCGCCGCAGCAGGAGGTGCTAGGGCAGACCGCGCGCGAATTTGCCGGAACGCTGATCGACAGCCCCGAAACCGACCGCCTGATCGCCCGCTTCCTGAATGAGGGAGAGGACATCCTCGCGGACTAGCCCTTGGGCGAGACTGGCGCTAAGGGGCGGCGCATGTCTCAGATCACGCCAGACGTCGTCGCCGCCCACGGGCTGTCCGAGGAAGAATACCAGCGCGTCCTGAACGCGCTCGGTCGCGAGCCGAACCTTGTCGAGCTCGGCATCTTTTCGGTGATGTGGTCGGAGCATTGCTCGTACAAGTCGAGCCGCATCCACTTGAAGAAGCTGCCGACCGAGGCCCCCTGGGTGATCTGCGGCCCCGGCGAGAACGCCGGCGTGATCGACATCGGCGATGGCCAGGCCGCCATCTTCAAGATGGAAAGCCACAACCACCCTTCGTACATCGAACCCTATCAGGGTGCGGCGACCGGCGTCGGCGGCATCCTGCGCGACGTGTTCACGATGGGCGCGCGCCCCGTCGCCAACATGAACGCGCTGCGCTTCGGCCGGCCCGATCATCCGAAGATGAAGCATCTGGTTCAGGGCGTGGTCGCGGGTATCGGCGGCTACGGCAACTGCGTCGGCGTGCCCACCGTCGGCGGCGAAACCAACTTCCACAAGGCTTATGACGGCAACATCCTGGTCAACGCGATGACTGTGGGCGTGGCCGATACGGACAAGATCTTCTATTCGGCGGCGACCGGCCTCGGCAATCCGATCGTCTACGTCGGCTCCAAGACCGGGCGCGACGGCATCCACGGCGCAACGATGGCCAGCGCCGACTTCGACGAGAAGAGCGAAGAAAAGCGCCCGACCGTGCAGGTGGGCGATCCCTTCACCGAAAAGCTGCTGATCGAGGCATGCCTCGAACTGATGGCCACCGACGCCATCGTCGCGATCCAGGACATGGGCGCGGCGGGCCTCACCTCCTCGTCGGTGGAAATGGCCACCAACGGCAAGGCTGGCATCATCCTCGACATGGACAAGGTGCCTTGCCGCGAAGAGGGCATGACTCCGTACGAGATGATGCTGTCGGAAAGCCAGGAGCGCATGCTCATGGTGCTCAAGCCCGGCAAGGAAGCCATGGCCGAAGCCATCTTCAGGAAGTGGGAGCTGGACTTTGCCGTGATCGGCGAAGTGACCGACACCGGCCACATGGTCCTGACCTTCCAGGGCGAGACGGTGTGCGACATCCCGCTTGGCCCCCTCGCCGAAGACGCGCCGCTGTACGACCGCCCGCACCTGTCGCTCGATGAATACAAGGCCTGGGCCAAGGTCGAACCGCTGGGTGATGTTCCCGCCAGCACCGATCTCGGCGCCGATCTCGTCAAGCTGATCGGCAGCGCGGACCTCGCCAACCGGCGCTGGATCTTCGAACAGTACGACAGCCAGGTGGGCGCGGATACGCTGCAGAAGTCGGGCGGCGACGCTGCGGTCGTGCGCGTTCACGGCACCGAAAAGGCGCTGGCGATCAGCACCGACTGCACCCCGCGCTATTGCTATGCCGACCCGTACGAAGGCGGCAAGCAGGCGGTGGCCGAAACCTTCCGCAACATCTGCGCGGTCGGCGCCACGCCGCTCGCCATCACCAACTGCCTGAACTTCGCCAACCCGCAGCGGCCCGAGATCATGGCCCAGATCGTCGAGGCGCTGAACGGCATGGGCGATGCCTGCCGCGCGCTCGACTATCCGATCGTGTCGGGCAACGTCTCGCTCTACAACGAATCGAAGGCGACCGGCGGCGGCTCGGCCATCCTGCCCACCCCCGCCATCGGCGGCGTCGGCCTGATGCTCGATCACGAAGTCATGACCACCGTCGCGTTCAAGAACGAAGGCGATGCGATCTGGCTGCTGGGTGGTGAAGGCACCCACCTTGGCCAGTCGCTGTGGCTGCGCGAAATCGCGGGCCGCGAAGCCGGCGATGCGCCGAAGGTCGATCTTGCCGCCGAACGCCGCAACGGCGAACAGGTCCGCGAATGGATCGCCGACGGCAAGCTTACCGCCGTGCACGATATCTCCGACGGCGGCCTGCTCGTCGCGCTCGCCGAAATGGCGCTTGCCGGAAACAAGGGCTGCACGCTCGACATCGCGCTCGATACGGCCAAGGCCTTTGGCGAGGACCAGTCGCGTTACATCGTCACCACCGCGGCGGACACCGTGCTGGACGGTGCCACGCGGATTGGCGCGGTCGGCGGGTCGCAGGTGGCGGGCGTTTCCGTTGCCGCCTTGCGCGAAGCCAACGAGGCCTTCTTCCGCGAGTGGATGGAAGCGTGAGTTCCGGGTCCATCCGCGTCGGCATCGGCGGGTGGACCTACGAACCCTGGCGCGGCGGGGCCTTCTACCCCGAGGGCCTGCCGCACAAGCGCGAGCTCGAATACGCCGCCGCGCACCTCACCTGCATCGAGATCAACGCAACCTACTACGGCCGCCAGAAGGCGCAGAGCTTCGCCACTTGGGCCGCCGCCGCGCCCGATGGTTTCCGCTTCAGCCTGAAGGCTTCGCGCTATTCCACGCAGCGCAAGGTGCTGGCGGACGGCGGCGATTCCATCGCCAAGTTCCTGGGACAGGGCTTTACCGAACTCGGGCCCAAGCTCGGCCCGATCCTGTGGCAGTTCCGCGACGGCAAGCGGTTCGAACGCGATGACTTCGCCCGCTTCCTCGACCTGATCCCCGATGCGCAGAACGGCGTGCCGCTGCGCCACGCGCTCGAAGTGCGCGACGAAAGCTTCCGCGATCCTGCTTTCCTCGACCTTGCCCGCGCGCGCAACATGGCAGTCGTCTTCGCCGACAGCGCGGAGTTTCCGCAGATCGACGAACAGACCGCCGACTTCACGTATGCCCGGTTGCAGCGATCGAGCGCCGACCAGCCGGCCGGCTACAGCGCCGCAGCGATAGCCGGATGGGGCACCCGCGCCCGCGCTTGGGCGCAGGGCGGACGCGATGTCTACATGCTGTTCATTTCCGGCGAGAAGCCGCGTAACCCGGCAGCCGCGCAGGCTCTGATCGCCGCGCTTTAGGCCGCCTTCTTCGCGTTCTGCCCCAGCAGATCATAGGGATCGACGCCCAAGGCCCGCCACGCATCGTGCGCCGCGTGATAATGCACCGGCCGCGTGATGTTCAGCTTCCGCCGCGCCTCTTCCAGCGGCATCGGCAGCAGGTCGAGGATCGACTGCTCGCACAGGCGCGGGCACGCCTTGCCCAGCTTCTGCCCCTCGCGCACCGCCTTCAGCACCGGCGCGTCGCTCTTGACCTGCTTCTTCATGTTGAGGCCGGCCATGTAGCCGATGAACAGGTGAGCCGGGCTCGGCTGCTGGCTGTAGGTGAAGGCGAGCACGCAGGCCTCGCCCAGCGCGTCGCGGCCATAGCCGGTCAGCACGTGGAGCAGATCGTGCACGTCGCGCATGCGGTTCAGGTACCAGATGAACTGGTCGTCGAACTTGGGCTTGTCTGCCGCGAACTTGTCGAACTCGTCGACCAGTCCTTGCGCGGTTAGCCCTTCGCGCTCCATGAAGTCGCAATAGGCGTGCGCGACCGAGCCCTCGGGCATCGCGCGCAGCCGCGGGTGATCGTCGAGGATCAGCGGCAGGCGCACTTCGCGGGCGCGCAGGGTCTGGCCCCGCTCGCTCTTCAGGAACGCCAGCGCCGTGGGCTTGAGATTGCGCCACGGCAGCGATTCGAAGATGTGGAACACCTCTTCGGTGTTTTCCTTGTTCTTCAGCAGCTCACGGAAATGACGCCACGCCTTCAGCGGGCGCAGCTTCAGTTCCGGGCGGCGCTCGTCATAGAGCGGCAGGTCGGCCTGCAACGGAGCGGTCATGGCGTTCACGTCGATTCTCCCGATACTCTGCAACCAAATACTAACATCACTGTAAATACAACGTCAATTCCCACCCCGGGCCAGCGCTTGCCAGCCGGCAAGACACGGTGCAGAATTTCGCCAAACGGGGGGGTGAGGACATGAAACGCACGTGGCCGTTGGCGCTCGGGTTGGCGCTGTCGCTGTCCGCGCTGGCAGCAGGCCTTGGCGTGGGCTCAACGCCGTACCTTGGCTGGCACCTTGCCGCCCGCTGGACAGCACGCGTCGGTTTTCCGATCTTCCTGACGACCTATCTCGCCTCGTCGCTCGTACGCCTGTCCCCTGCTGCATGGAGCCGGTCGCTCGTCCGGCAGAGGCGGTGGTGGGGCCTGGGCTTTGCCGCAAGCCACACCGTCCATCTTCTCGCGCTGATCATGGCTCTCCGGCTCGATCCCGCGCCGCGCCCACTGGCCTCACTGATCCCCGGCGGGATCGCCTACCTGTTCATACTGGCGATGGCGCTGACATCGAACGACGCCGCCATGCGCGCGCTGGGCCGGAACTGGAAGCGCCTTCACGCCACGGGCATCCACGTAATCTGGCTGATTTTCACCCTCGCCTATGCCAAGCGCATTCCGGTGCCGGAAACGCGCCAGGTCGGCCTTGTGATGACCATACTGGCGCTTGCCGCGTTGCTCGCTCGCGTGCTTGCACACCGCCGTCGCGGCGCGCAAGCTTTCGCCTGATCAGTCGAAGACCCAGTCCGAACGCGCGATGCCCAGCAGGTCGAGTATCGCGGTCAGGTCGCCACGGTCGATCCAGCCATCGGCGGCGGCGCGGGCCTTGGGCTTGGCGCGATAGGCCAGGCCGAAGCTTGCCGCCTCGATCATCGGGATGTCGTTGGCGCCATCGCCGGTCGCCAGGCTGACGACATCCGCGCCGAGCCGCTCGGTTTCTTCCAGCAGCACCTTCTTCTTGACCGAACTGTCGACGATCCCGCCGACAAGCCCCCCGGTCAGCACACCGTCGTGCAGGCCCAGCCGGTTGCCGACCACGCGATCGAACCCCAGCATCTCGGCCACCGGATCGGCGAAGGAATGGAAACCGCCCGTCACCAGCACGGTGTGGCAGCCGCGCGCCTTCAGCGTCGAAACCAGTGTGCGCGCGCCCGGCATCGGGCGGATGCGCTCGTCGAGGCACTGGCGGATCGCCGCCTCTGGCAAGTCTTTCAGCAGGCCGACGCGTTCGCGCAGCGCGCTTTCGAAATCGAGCTCGCCCTGCATCGCGCGCTCGGTGATCGCGGCGATGCGATCCTTCAAGCCCGCGAAATCGGCCAGCTCGTCGATGCATTCCTGCCCGATCATCGTCGAATCCATGTCCGAAACGAAGAGGTTCGGAACGCTGAACGGCTGGTTCGACAGCAGCAGGTCGCTGTCCGGGAAGCACTGATCGAGAATGGCGCGGACTTGCGCCGGATCGCCCTCGACCAGTTCCAGCTCGAGCACGTTGGTGCAGAATTCGAGCATGCCCGCCCCGGCCACGTCCCAGCCGCGCGCCTCGATCAGTTCCATGGCGAGCGCAAGATTGTCACCAAGCGTGTCAGGGTCTGCTATCAGCCGCGCGATGAGCACCGGAAGTTCCTTATCTAGAGAGTCAGGCAAGCCGCAGGACGCCAAGCCGAGGCTGGCGCTCATTGCAGGGCCGACCGCCAGCGGCAAGAGCGATCTCGCCGTCGCGCTGGCGCTGGCCGAGCGCGCGGAGGGGCGCGAAGCCGTCGTCATCAACGCCGACAGCGCGCAGGTCTATGCCGATCTCGCCGTGCTCAGCGCGCGCCCCTCGGAGGAAGAGATGCGCGGCGTGCCCCACCGCCTGTTCGGAACGTGGGACGGCGCGCACGCCTGCTCGGCCGCCGAATGGGCCGCCGCCGCGCGGGCAGAGATCGAGCGCGCCCAGGCGCATGGCGCGCTGCCGATCCTGGTCGGCGGCACCGGCCTCTATATCCGCACCCTGCTCGACGGGATCGCGCCGGTGCCGGAGATAGACCCAGCGATCCGCGCCGAAGTACGCGCCCTCACCGTCGCTGAAGCCTTCGATGCGCTGCGCCGCGAGGACCCGGATCGCGCCGCCACGCTCCATCCCAACGACACGACCCGTATCGCCCGCGCGCTCGAAGTCGTGCGCAGCACCGGGCGCTCGCTGGCTGACTGGCAGGCGGCGCGCGAGGGCGGCATCGGCGAGAGCGTTACCCTGCACCCGCTGATCCTGCTGCCCGAGCGCGACTGGCTCTATGCCCGCTGCGACCTGCGTTTTGCCCGCATGTGGGAAGGCGGCGCGCTGGGCGAAGTCGAAGCGCTGCTTGCGCGCGGACTCGACCCCGCCCTTCCCGTCATGCGCGCGATCGGCGTGCCCGAAATGGCCGCCTTCCTGCGCGGTGAAATCACCGAGGAAGAGGCGATTCGCGCCGGTCAGCAGGCGACGCGAAACTACGCCAAGCGGCAATATACCTGGTTGCGGCACCAGAATCCGGACCACTGGCCCCGGACGGCGTTCGAAAATTCCATTGACACCGCCCAAGCCGTAAGTTTATTGCGCAATCCAGTGATTGACAGATAGTTTTGTATCACTTAGCAAGCCGTCAATTGCCCGGCATCTTGTCGGGTGTCCCGAGGTGGGAGAGACGGCCCGGCGCAGGCAATGCGCCGGGCCGAAATATTTTCGGCTCAGGCGATGCAGAACGTCCGTCAGGGTCGTCACAAGGTGTTTCGTTCGGGTCCCCCCGGCGCTATGGGGCGGGCCTTCGCAAGCAAGGGAATTGTCGCGTGAAAACCGAGCGCAGCGGCGCCGAAATCCTCGTCGAGAGCCTGGTCGCCAAGGGCGTCGAATTCGTGTTCGGCTATCCCGGCGGCGCGGTGCTGCCGATCTACGACGCCCTTTTCGGCGATGAACGCATCCGCCACATCCTCGTCCGCCACGAAGCCGGCGCGGCCCACGCGGCCGAAGGCTATGCCCGCGCCACCGGCAAGCCCGGCGTCGTGCTGGTGACTTCGGGCCCGGGTGCGACCAATGCCGTCACCGGCATTGCCGATGCCTTCATGGATTCGATCCCGCTCGTCGTCATCACCGGCCAGGTGCCCACCGGCCTGATCGGCTCGGACGCGTTCCAGGAAGCCGATACCGTCGGCATCACGCGCCACTGCACCAAGCACAACTATCTGGTGAAGGACCCGGCGCAGCTCGCCGCGACAATCGACGAGGCGTTCCGCATCGCCACCGAAGGCCGCCCCGGCCCGGTCGTGATCGACATTCCCAAGGACGTGCAGATCGCGCAGGCGGCGTGGGATGCGGTCGCCCCGCAGCAGCGCAACCGCTACACCCCGCAGGTTCAGGCGCCGGCCGACGACATTGCCGAAGCGGTGCGCATGATCGCCGCGGCGCAGGCGCCGATCCTCTACACCGGCGGCGGCGTGATCAATTCCGGGCCCGAAGCCACCCGTCTGCTTCGCGAACTGCAGAAGCTGACCGGCGCGCCCGTCACGTCCACGCTGATGGGCCTCGGCGCTTTCCCCGCCGAAGACCCGGCCTGGCTCGGCATGCTCGGCATGCACGGAACCTATGAAGCCAACATGGCGATGAACCGGGCGGACCTGATCGTCTGCGTCGGCGCCCGCTTCGACGATCGCGTCACCGGCCGCCTCGATGCCTTCGCGCCCAACAGCAAGAAGATCCACATCGACATCGATCGCGCCTCGATCAACAAGACCGTCCGCGTCGACCTGCCGCTGATCGGCGATTGCGCCAAGGTGCTCGGCCAGATCATCGAAGGCTGGCTGGAAGCCGGCTGCCAGAAGGTCGACCAGACCGAATGGTACGCCCGCATCGATGGCTGGCGCGCGCGCCAGAGCCTCGCCTATCCGCGTCGCAAGAAGGGCGAGATCATGCCCCAGTACGCGGTCGAGCGGCTCCATGCCCTCACCCAGGATCGCGATCCGATCATCGCCACCGAAGTCGGCCAGCACCAGATGTGGGCAGCGCAGTACTTCCCGTTCCAGAAGCCCAACAAGTGGCTCACCTCGGGTGGCCTTGGCACCATGGGCTATGGCCTGCCCGCCGCGATCGGCGCGCAGCTGGGCAACCCGGACACGCTGGTGATCGACGTCGCGGGCGACGCCTCGATCCAGATGAACATCCAGGAGCTGGGCACCGCCACGCAGTACCGCCTGCCGGTCAAGGTGTTCATCCTCAACAACGAATGGATGGGCATGGTCCGCCAGTGGCAGGAACTGACCTACGAAAGCCGCTATTCGAACTCCTATTCGGACAGCCTGCCCGATTTCGTGAAGCTCGCCGAAGCCTATGGCTGGAAGGGCATCCGCATCGAGAATGAAAGCCAGCTCGACGCCGGCATCCAGGCGATGATCGACCACGATGGGCCGGTGATCGTCGATTGCCTCGTCACCAAGGAAGCCAACTGCTTCCCGATGATCCCGTCGGGCGCGGCGCACACCGACATGATCCTCTACGGGGACGAAGTCGCCGGCACGATGGACGACGAAGCCAAGGCGCTCGTCTGAGGGACCCCGCAAGATCATGATGCACATTGCCCAAGAGGCGCAGGAGCGCCACGTCCTCACCATCACCGTCGATAACGAGGCGGGAATCCTCGCGAAGATCGCGGGGTTGTTCACCGCGCGCGGCTACAACATCGACAGCCTGACCGTGGCCGACATCACCGACGGCCACGATGTCAGCCGCATCACGATCGTCACGCACGGTCCGCCGCCGATCATCGACCAGATCCGCGCCCAGCTCGAACGGCTGGTGCCGGTGCACAAGGTCACCGACCTTACCGAGATCGGCCCCTTCGTCGAACGCGAACTGGCGCTGATCAAGGTTGCCGGCACGGGCGAGAACCGGGTCGAGGCGCTGCGCCTTGCCGACGTGTTCCGCGCCAAGGTGGTCGACACCACCACGTCCAGCTTCGTGTTCGAACTGACCGGCGCGCCCGAAAAGATCGACAGCTTCGTCGCGCTGATGAAGCAGCTGGGCCTTGTCGAGATGGGCCGCACCGGCATCGTCGGCATGATCCGCGGCGCCACGGCCGCCTGAAATTTTCAAAACCTTTCAACGTTATAGAGAACGGAACTGAGATGAAGGTTTATTACGACGCCGATTGTGATCTGAACCTGATCACCGACAAGAAGATCGCCGTGCTCGGCTACGGCTCGCAGGGTCACGCCCACGCGCAGAACCTGCGCGACAGCGGCGTCAAGGAAGTCGCCATCGCGCTGCGCGAAGGTTCGGCCACCGCGAAGAAGGCCGAAGGCGCCGGCTTCAAGGTGCTGTCGAACGTCGAAGCGGCCAAGTGGGCCGACATCATCATGATCCTCGCCCCCGACGAACATCAGGCGGCGATCTACGCGGCGGACCTGCACGACAACCTGAAGCCCGGCGCGGCGCTGGCCTTCGCCCACGGCCTCAACATCCACTTCGGCCTGATCGAAGCGCGCCCCGACATCGACGTGATCATGATCGCGCCCAAGGGCCCGGGCCACACCGTCCGCAGCGAATACCAGCGTGGCGGCGGCGTGCCGTGCCTCGTCGCTATCCACCAGGACACCACCGGCAACGCCCACGACATCGCCCTTGCCTACGCCTCGGGCGTCGGCGGCGGCCGTTCGGGCATCATCGAAACCAACTTCCGCGAAGAATGCGAAACCGACCTGTTCGGTGAACAGGCCGTGCTGTGCGGCGGCACCACCGCGCTGGTCCAGGCCGGTTTCGAAACGCTGGTCGAAGCCGGCTACGCGCCGGAAATGGCCTACTTCGAATGCCTCCACGAACTGAAGCTGATCGTCGACCTGATGTATGAAGGCGGCATCGCCAACATGCGCTACTCGATCTCGAACACCGCCGAATACGGCGACATCAAGACCGGCCCGCGCATCATCACCGAAGAAACCAAGAAGGAAATGAAGCGCGTTCTCGCCGACATCCAGTCGGGCCGCTTCGTCAAGGACTTCGTGCTCGACAACCGCGCCGGCCAGCCCGAGCTGAAGGCTTCGCGCATCGCCGCCAAGCGCCACCAGATCGAGGAAACCGGCGCCAAGCTGCGCGCCATGATGCCCTGGATCGGCGCCAACGCGCTGGTCGACAAGACCAAGAACTGATCGACACCGCGCCGGGAGCCTGCCCCTGCGGCTCCCGGTCGCATTCCACCAACGACCATCCGCGCTCGACCGAGGTAATGGATACTTAGGGCTTGCCCAGATATCTCCATAATGGAGAGAACGGGGGCAGGTTTTTAAGATGGTCCGATTCCTGACAAGGTCGAGCAGCGCTGGCCTGCTCTGCGTGCTTGCCGCAGGCTGCGGGCCCGGCCCCCGGGACGAAGCCACCCAAGGCCCGCCGCTCCTGCCTTCCGCGCCTGCCTCGGCGTCAGAGGACGATCCGTGCGGCGCCAGCGCGCTCTCCGCCCTGCTGCAGCGCACCGACAGTCCGCAGATCCGCGCCAGCGTCGCCCAGTTCGCGGGCGGCGACCCTGTCCGCTGGGTCCGCCCGGGCCGCGCCGTCACCACCGACTACGTGCCCGAACGGCTCAACATCGTGCTCGACGACGCCAACCGCATCGTCGCCCTGCGCTGCGGCTGAAACCCTTCCCGCCGCCGCTCAATCCATCAGCGCGAAGGCCGTGCGCAGTTCGCGCACGAACGCCTGCGGCTGCTCCCACGCGGCGAAGTGCCCGCCCTTGTCGAGCGTGCCCCAGTGCACCAGGCGCTCGCAATGGCGTTCGAACCACTTGCGCGGCGTTGGCAGCACTTCCTTGGGATAGGCGCTCGCCGCCACCGGAATGGTCATCGGCCCCGCGCCGAAATTGCCGAAGCTTTCCCAGTAAAGCCTTGCCGAAGAGGCGCCCGCCGCCGTCAGCCAGTAGAGCATGATGTTGTCGAGCATGGCATCGCGGCTCAGCGCATCTTCCGGCGCACCGGCGTTGTCGGTCCACGCCCACATCTTCTCGTAGATCCAGCCTGCCAGTCCCACGGGCGAATCGACCAGGCCATAGCCCACCGTCTGCGGCCGCGTGGCCTGTTGCTTGGAATATCCCGAATCCCAATCCTGATAGTATTTCAGCGCGGTCAGCGCGCGCAGGTCCGCCGCATCGGGGTTGGCGAGATCGTCCTTGTCCGGCTGCGCGATCGGCATGTTGACGTGGATGCCCGCGCACCCCGCCACGTTCTGCATCGCGATCTGCGTGGTCACGCCCGCGCCCCAGTCGCCCCCTTGCGCATACCATCGGTCATAGCCCAGCCGCGCCATCAGCTCGCCCCAGGCGCGCGCGATCTTCTCGATGCCCCAGCCGGTCTGTTCCGGCTTGCCCGAAAAGCCGAAGCCCGGCAGGCACGGGATCACCAGGTGGAACGCGTCCTCCGCCCGGCCGGTTTCCGGATTCGTCAGAGGTTCGATCACCCCGCGAAACTCCAGGATCGAGCCCGGCCAGCCATGCGTCAGGATCAACGGCCGCGCGCCTTCGATCGGCGAACGCACATGCAGGAAGCGGATGTCGAGCCCGTCGATCTTGGTGCTCCAGAGCCCCAGCCGGTTGAGCCAGCTCTCGCAAGCGCGCCAGTCGTACCGGTCGCGCCAGTAGGCGACGAGGTCCTTCAGCGCGGCGAGCGGCGTGCCTTGCGTCCAGTCGCCCACAGTCTCCTTTTCCGGCCAGCGCGCCAGGTCGAGCCGTCGGTTGAGATCGTCGATCTCGCTCTGCGGCACCTGCACGACGAACGGTTCAATGCTTTCGGACATGCTCATTCCCTCATCCCTTTTCCACTTCACTGTGGACAATCGCCGCCCGATTCACCATAGGCTTCGCCCATGACCGGCCTGCTGGACCTTACCCTGCGACTTACCCGCCCTTGGGCGTGAGCTGATGCGTCGGTCCTGATCGGCGCGCACGGCGCCCAGGGGTTACGGACCACACCAGACGCTTCCAATTCCAGCTTCGAGTTGCAGACCCATGACCATGCTCAAGGACCCTTCGGTCAAGTATCGCCCGTTCCCGCAGATCCACCTGCCCGATCGCCAGTGGCCCAATCGCGTCATCGACAAGGCCCCGCGCTGGCTGTCGACCGACATGCGCGACGGCAACCAGTCGCTGATCGATCCGATGGACGCGGAAAAGAAGGCCCGCTTCTTCGACCTGCTGCTCAAGGTCGGCCTCAAGGAAATCGAGGTGGGCTTCCCCAGCGCGGGCGCCACCGAGTACGACTTCATCCGCGGCCTCGTGGATGAGGGGCGCATCCCCGACGACGTCTTCGTCCAAGTGCTGACCCAGTCGCGCGAAGACCTGATCAAGACCAGCTTCGAAAGCCTCGCCGGCGCACGCCAAGCGATCGTCCACGTCTACAACGCCGTCTCGCCGCTGTGGCGCCAGGTGGTGTTCGGCATGGAAAAGGCCGAAATCCGCGAAATCGCCCGCGCCGGCGCCACCTTCCTGCGCGATCAGGCGGCCCGTTTCCCGCAGACCGACTGGCACTTCGAATACAGCCCCGAAACCTTCTCCACCGCCGAAGTCGATTTCAGCATCGAATGCTGCGAAGCGGTGATGGAAGTGCTGCAGCCCACGGTCGAAAAGCCGATCATCCTCAACCTGCCGGCCACGGTCGAAGCGGCGACGGCGAACATCTACGCCGACCAGATCGAATACTTCTGCCGCAATCTGCCGAACCGCGATCGCGCGATTATCAGCCTGCACACCCACAACGATCGCGGCACCGGCGTCGCCGCCGCCGAACTCGGGCTGATGGCTGGGGCCGACCGCGTCGAAGGCTGCCTGTTCGGCAATGGCGAGCGTACCGGCAACTGCTGCCTCGTAACCGTCGGCCTCAACCTCTACACGCAGGGCGTCGATCCGGGCCTCGATTTCTCGGACATCGACGAAGTCATCCAGACGGTCGAATACTGCAACCAGCTGCCCGTCCACCCGCGCCACCCCTATGGCGGCGAACTGGTGTTCACGGCGTTTTCGGGCAGCCACCAGGACGCGATCAAGAAGGGCTTCGCCGCGCAGGAAAAGCGCAACGACGATCTCTGGGCCGTCCCCTACCTGCCGATCGACCCGGCCGACCTCGGCCGCAGCTACGAAGCGGTGATCCGCGTCAATTCGCAGTCCGGCAAGGGCGGCTTTGCCTGGGTGCTCGAACAGGACCAGGGCCTCAAGCTGCCCAAGAAGATGCAGGCGCACTTCAGCCGCCACGTGCAGGAGCTGGCCGATGAACTGGGCCGCGAACTGCAGGCGGCTGACATCTGGAGCGTGTTCCGCAAGACCTATCGCCTCGAAGGCGCGCAGCGCTTCCAGCTGGTAGATTACGACGAAAGCCGCGCGCCCGACGGCACCCGCGTCTTCGCCGGCAAGATCGAGGTCGATGGCAAGGTCCAGTCGGTCAGCGGTCGCGGCAATGGCCTGATCTCGTCGGTCGTCGCCACGCTCAAGGACGGCTTCGGCATCGAGCTCGACGTGCGCGATTACACCGAACACGCCCTCACCGGCGGCAGCGACGCCCGCGCCGCCGCCTACGTCGAATGCGTCACCCCCGATGGCCGCGCGATCTGGGGCGTCGGCATCGACGAAGACGTCGCCACCGCCAGCGTCCGCGCCATCCTCAGCGCCGCCAACGCGGCGAGCTGACCCCCGGCTCCTCCTCGTTTTCGTCGGAGACGCAAATGGGGAGGTGGCAGCCCGAAGGGCTGACGGAGGGGTAAATCGAGAAAAGGCAGCCTCCGGCGGGCAAGGGCCATCGCCCTTGCATCCCGGGGGCTTTTTTAGTGACGCAAAACGGAACGGCAACTTGCGACCAGACACGGTCGTTCCAATCAGCCGCCGCGAGCGGCTGCTCCTGACAGAAGCTGCCAATCGAATGCTTCGAAGCGGAATGGCGGGAAGGCGCCGCAATCTCGGCCGTTCACCTTGATCCCAAAACCTACCGTTCTCCGATCCAATTGTGAGCAGCACCCGCAAGGACCTACATTGGGACACTGCTGCCGGTCGGGTCTCAGGCTCAGAACGGCTGAAGCATACTGTCGCAACGCGAACGGAGGCAGAATATCACAGCGTTGAGCGCATCTCAGCGCTGTTGCCGTATCTGACGCACACGGGCAATATGGCCGTGTGCAACTCAACCGGACTGATCTTGCTGACTTCAGCTACTTCCTTGCGATCGCGCGGCATCGCAGCTTTCGCCGCGCGGGGCTTGAAGTCGGTGTCAGCGCCTCGGCGCTGAGTCATTCGCTAAAAGGCCTGGAAGCCCGCCTCGGGGTGCGCCTGCTCAATCGCACCAGCCGCAGCGTTACGCTGACCGCGGCCGGAGAGGAGCTTCGCGCGGCGATCTCCGCGCACTTCGATGCAATCGGCACGGCGGTGGACGTACTGAACCGCTACCGCGACGACCCGGCCGGTCGTATCCGGGTGAATGTGCTGGAACATGCGTCCACGATGTTGCTCGCGCCGGCACTGCCGAGCTTTATCGAGCGCTACCCTCAAATCGAGCTCGACGTGGTCGTCAGCAACCAAATGGTCGATGTGGTGGAGGCAGGCGCCGACGCCGGGATCCGCTATGGCGGAACTGTGCCCGAAGATATGGTGGCGCAGCGATTGTCTCCGGACATGCGCTGGGTCGCGACGAGCGCGCCATCCTATTTTGAGCGGTACGGGACCCCGCTCCATCCAAATGACCTTCTGTCGCACAACTGTCTCCGATTCCGCTTGGGCGATGACAGCCGCTATGCTTGGGAATTCGATCGGCACGACGAGAACGTAGCCGTCGACGTGCCCGGCGCGATCACCATCGACAACAGCGCGCTGGCACTTGACCTCGCCCGTCGCGGGGCTGCAATCGCCTATGTGCCGGAGCCGCTGGCATTGCCCTATGTGGAACGCGGTGATCTGCGGATCGTGCTTGAGGACTGGGCTTCGGACGGCCCGGGTTTCCACATCTATTATCCCGGGCGGCGACAGTTGCCGACGGCGCTTCGCCTGCTAATCGATCACATCCGGGCCGCCAACTGGCATTGATCGATCGTTGAGCTTCGCTCAACGGTTCATCAACGCAACGACGTCTAATTTGTCGCATCGACACGCACCATAATCCTTCTTGTTCCGCAATATCCCGGGACAACTGGATGAAGGTGGACTGCAATGGCGACCGGCGCCGATCACAAAATCACAGTTACGCCGTCGGCGACGCGTGCGGGCAGCGGCGGCTGGGTAGCCGTGGTGGCCCTTTCTCTATGCGTGGCGACGCTGATCGCCTCTGAATTCATGCCGGTGAGTATCCTCACCCCGATCGCCACAGACCTGCAACTCACCGAAGGAGCAGCCGGTCAGGCGATTTCGGTGTCAGGGCTGTTTGCTGTCCTGACGAGCCTGACGATCACATCGCTGACCAGTGGCCTTGATCGCCGTACGCTTCTCCTTGGTCTGGCCGCGCTAATGCTCGTGTCTGGTGCACTGGTCGCGTTCGCACCGACTTACGCTGTGTTGATGGCTGGCCGCGCGCTGCTCGGCGTCGTCATTGGCGGCTTCTGGTCGATGTCGGCGGCGACGGTCATGCGCCTTCTGCCCGAGGGCCAGGTGCCCCGGGGTCTGGCAATGCTGAACGGTGGCAATGCACTGGCGACCACGATCGCAGCTCCGCTCGGCAGCTTCCTTGGACAATTTATCGGCTGGCGCGGCGCGTTCTTCATCGTCGTTCCGCTGGCCGCGATCACCTTGGTATGGCTGTGGCGCACGCTGCCGCAGATGCCCTCGCCGCGCAGCGCGCATGCCGCAAACGCGCTGGCCGTGCTGCGGCGGCCCGAGGCACGCACCGGCATGGCCGCGGTCGCGCTGCTGTTCATGGGTCAATTCGCGCTCTTCACTTATCTGCGGCCTTTCCTCGAAGGTGTCACGCAACTAAGCGTATCGCTGCTTTCGCTGATCCTGCTCGGCATGGGCGGCGCCGGTCTCATCGGCACCTGGCTGATCGGGCGTGCCGTGACGCGGAGCCTGTGCGCCACCTTGATCGTCGCGCCGCTGGCGATGGCGGCCATTGCGATCGGTCTCATCGCGTTCGGGACGATGCCGCTACCAACCGCGGCGCTCCTCGCCGGCTGGGGCCTGATCGGCACGGCGCTCCCGGTCGCCTGGTGGACATGGCTCAGCCGCACCCTACCCGACGATGCGGAAGCTGGCGGCGGATTGATGGTCGCCGTCATCCAGCTGGCAATCACCTTGGGCGCGGCGGGCGGCGGCCTGCTGTTCGACACGGCTGGGCACCGGGCGACCTTTCTTGTGAGCGGGATCCTGCTCGCCGGTTCGGCTCTGCTCGGCGTGCTCGGCAGCCGCAAGCCCTCACTTTCATGAACGATCGATCCCGGAGAAATCAGATGAACATCGCATCGCAAACCACCTGCCCCAGCGAGTTGAGCCGGCGTGGCATCCTGCAGCTCAGCGGGGCAGCGGTAGCAGCGACCAGCCTGATGGCACTGCCCGCAACGACCGCCGCCGCCGCCGCCGCCACGCAGGGCAGCGCGGACTGGGACAAGGTGTTCCCGAAAAGCAGCCGCGTCGATCACCGGAAGGTGAGCTTCAAGAACCGCTATGGCATCATGCTGTCTGGCGATCTCTATCTCCCCAAGCACAGGGGAACGGGCCGGTTGCCGGGCCTGGTAATTAGCGGTCCCTTCGGGGCGGTGAAGGAGCAGTCATCGGGGCTCTACGCACAGACGATGGCGGAGCGCGGCTTCGCGGTGATCGCGTTCGACCCGTCCTATACCGGCGAGAGCGGCGGGGAGCCGCGCAACCTCGCCTCTCCCGACATTAACACTGAGGATTTCAGCGCCGCGGTCGATCATCTCGGTTTGCAGCCCTTCGTTGATCGCGAGCGCATCGGCGTAATCGGCATCTGCGGGTGGGGCGGGATGGCGCTGAATGCGGTCGCCGTGGACAAGCGCGTCAAGGCGGTCGTTGCAGTGACGATGTACGACATGACCCGCGTGATGTCTAAAGGCTATAATGACAGCGTCACCCTGGCCGAACGTACCAAGACGCTAGAGCAGCTGAGCCGGCAGCGCTGGCTGGATGCGGAACGCGGTGCCCCCGCTTACGGCCCGCCGATGAACGAATTGAAGGGCGGGGAGGCCCAGTTTCTTGTCGACTATCATGATTACTACAAGACAGCGCGCGGCTTCCATCCGCGGTCGGTGAACTCGAACGCCTCATGGACGATCACCAACCCGCTTTCATTCATGAACATGCCGCTGCTTTCGTATATCAAGGAGATCGCGCCGCGGCCGATGCTGCTGATCCATGGCGAGAAGACGCATTCGCGCTACTTCAGCGAAACCGCCTTCGCAGCGGCCGCCGAGCCGAAGGAACTGGTGATCATTCCGGGCGCTAACCATGTCGATCTCTATGATCGAGCTGACAAGATCCCGTTTGATCGGATCACTGCCTTCTTCAGCAGGAGCCTTTGACCGTGAACCTCAAAGTCATTCTGGCCGCTGCGGCGCAGTAGACCGTTGTGTTGTCGAGTGCGGCCGACGCGCAGGCGCAGCCAACTTCATCACGAAAAGGAGCACCAAGCATGCAGATCGATCGCAAATCGGACATGAAGACTGTCGATGGCCCGGCGGAGTATTTCACCGGCAAGGTGACGATTACTGGCCAGTTCCAGCGACCCGACCCGTCGCGCGTCGGCGGCGCCATCGTCCGTTTTGAACCCGGTGCGCGCACCGCGTGGCATACGCACCCGGCAGGCCAGACGCTGATCGTCACCGATGGCGTCGGCTGGACCCAGATCGAGGGCGGGCCGAAGTTGGAATTCAATGCTGGTGACATCCTCTGGTGCCCGGCCGAGCACAAGCATTGGCATGGCGCCACACCGCACGGGGCCATGACCCACATCGCCATCCAGGAGTCGGTGAATGGCACGCCCGTCACCTGGATGGAGAAGGTGACTGATGAGCAATATCTTACGCCGCTTGGCGAGCCGAAGGAGTGAACCGATGATCCTTGAAGAAACCTTCACGCTCGCTAATGGCGTCGTCATTCCCAAGGTCGGCCTTGGCACCTGGCGGATCGACGATGACGCGATCGGGCAGGTCGTACGGGACGCGATCGGCATCGGCTATCGCCACATCGATACAGCCCAGGCCTATGGCAACGAACGCGGCGTCGGTGAGGCCGTGCGTGCCAGCGGCGTCGCACGCGATGCGCTGTTCGTCACCACCAAGCTCGCCGCCGAATGCAAGAGCTTCGTCGCGGCGCGCGAGCGGATCGACGGTTCGTTGAAGACACTCGGGCTCGACCATATCGACCTCATGCTGATTCACAGCCCACAGCCCTGGGCCGAGTTTCGCGAGGGCGAGCACTTTTTCGAGGGCAATCTCGAGGCGTGGCGCGCGCTCGAGGATGCCCATCAGGCAGGCAAGCTCCGCGCGATCGGCGTCTCAAATTTCGAGGCGGCGGATATCGACAATCTGATCGAGCACGGCAGCATCGCACCGATGGTCAACCAGATCCTGGCCCATGTTGGCAACACGCCGTTCGACCTCATCGACTATAGCCGCAGCAAGGGCCTTCTGGTCAAGGCATACTCTCCGGTCGCCCACGGCGCTGCGCTGAAGAACGGCAGGCTCATCGCGCTTGCCGACAAGTACGGCGTCGGTGTCGCGCAGCTCTGCATTCGCTACTGCCTGCAGCTTGGCCTGCTACCGTTGCCCAAGTCGAGCAGCGCCGAACATATCCGCGACAACGCCGCGATTGACTTCGTCATTTCCGATGAGGACATGGCCGATCTGCGAGAAGCCGATGATCGCACCGATTATGGCGACGCGGGAGCATTCCCGGTATTTGGCAAGAAGCGGCAGGTTGTCGGGGCGAACAACTGACGATGATGCTGCGTCTCGCCCGGTTCGCGTCAGTTGCCTTGTTATCGAGCATGGCAGCATGCAGTTATGCCGAGCCGGGTGAGACCAGTGCGTCCAATGAGCGTTCGACTGCCGTCGGATCGGCGGAGAGGGCACCAAATCTGACAAGCATCGACATTGTCTCGGGCTCGCGCCGATGGACCGCGAACATCGAGGATAGCCCTTCCGCGCGCGACTTCCTCGTCCCGCTTCCCTTGACGCTGACCCTCAACGATTACGCCGGGACCGAGAAAATCGCGGACCTTCCGCGTCCCGTGACGCGGGAGGGTGCGCCGGATGCGATTACACCCCGGGCCGGCGATCTGGCGTTCTATGCACCATGGGTCAATCTCGCCGTCTTCTATCGCGACGGACATCACTCGCCGGGACTGATCATCCTTGGCCGGCTACAGGGCGATATGGCGGAATTTGGCGGCAGACAGCCGCTTCCCGTCACTATTCGTCAATCCGAACGTTCTGAATGAATGCTGCTTGGGCGCGCGCGAACGCGGTATGACGATCGGCAGCTATCTCGCTTTTGGTGCCCAGAAGCCGCCTGCACTCGACCCCAACTTTGTGTTTCCTAGGTTGATGTCCGATGCTTCACGAATGGCCGGTTTAATCCGAAACTGGTCATTTACCGCTGCGGTCGCGAACGGCGGCAAGGTCCCAGCCACGTCAAAGTTGGCTCCCCGCCAATAGCGAGGAGCCAACGGCTCAGATCTCGGTATTCTCGGCGAGGGCAAGAGCTCCTCCACGTCAATTCCAAGGTAGCGGACCGTGTTCTCGATCTTGCTATGGCCGAGCAGGATCTGGACGGCGCGCAGATTGCCCGTCGCCCTGTAGATGATCGATGCCTTCGTTCGGCGCAGCGAGTGGGTGCCATATTCACTTTGCATCAGCCCAACCCCCGTTACCCATTCATCGACAAGCCAGGCGTACTGGCGGGTGCTGAGGTGAACATTGTGATTAACCCGGCTTGGAAAGACGTAATCGTCCACCGTGCCGCCACGCTGCTCGAGCCAGGCCAGCAGACTGGCCCGGGCATCGGGAAGCAGTTCGAACTGGACTGGGCGACCTGTCTTCTGCTGCATTACGATAGCTCGCGTTCGGATCTGCCCACCGCTGACAATGTCGCCAATTTTCATCTGCACGAGGTCGCAGCCACGGAGCTTACTGTCGATCGCAAGGTCGAAGAGCGCACGATCTCGTAAGCGGCGTCGCTGATTGAGGTAAAATCGGATCTCCCAAATTTGCTTGGGTTTCAATGCTCGTTTCGCGCAGATGGTTCGCCCGGCGTTCCAGACCTGCCGCTTGAATGGTGCGTTTACGGTTTCTGGCGTTTCCATGCTCATTCTCCAAAGGCCAAAATTGGCCTCGTGAAGAACGTCTGCTCGCCCCGGGTGGAAGCAGTTCGAGGCGCGTGCCGACCAGAGCCAGTCGTTCAGATCAGTTTCCGTCAACGTCGGCTTCAAGCAGAAGCGGCCGATCGCACATCGCGAAGCGGACCGTCAGCAATGCGCCCCACATCCGGCCGTTCGGCCTTGTCGCCGACGATCCCGAAAGCCGCCATTCGTTCAGCTAGCGCTCAACTGGTTCAGACCCGACATTGCGCTCCCGGCTTAATAGGCGTCGCCACAATCATATTCGGAGTGCAGCGATCAGGGCGTCCCGAGCAATGGCCACGCGCGGGTGGCGCAGCGATGAGCGTGCCCAGACGAGGTAGAAAGCGTTGCGCGGCACCGTTATCGGCGCGGGTATCTCGATCAGCGTGCAGTCAGCGCGTTCGCTGCGGGTGAGATAGCCGGGCAGCACCGTCCAGCCGAGACCCGCGCACAATCCCGATCGCAACACTCTCAAATCGGGCGCGGTCAGGGCGGGCTGGTTCGTAAGCTCGATCTGGTTTGCCTCAAGCCAGGACCGCAGCAGCGGCCGGTCGAGATCGTAGGCGAGGTGCGCCGTCCGGTTGAGCCCTTCTGCCAACGGCAGTGCGGCAATCCGCTCCGCCACGGCGGGAGAGGCTACGGCGCGCAGGTGCTCCTCGCCCAGCGCATGGAAGGCCAGCCGCGGATCTTCGGGTTGCGAGGCGGTGACGCCCAGATGCACCTTGTCTTCGAGCAGCATGGCATAGAGCGCCTCGCGCCCGCCGATATGCAGGCGCAGGTCCAGCCCGGCCTCCAGCAGCGGCGCCAGTCGGGGGGTGATCATCTCTCCAAGCAGGTCGGACGGCGCGGCGATGTGGACCGTGCCCGAGATGCGCGACGATCGGGCGCGCGCGCTGGCCAGTGCCGATTCCGCCGTATCGAGGCTGCTTCCGATAGAAGCCGCAAGATCGTCGGCAATCGCTGTCGGTCGGACGCCCCGCGAATGCCGATCGAACAAGGGACGGCCCAATTGCGCTTCCAACGAAGCGATATGCTGCGACGCCGCCGGTTGGGTAATGCCGATCGCCCGGGCCGCATCGCTCAGCGATCGACGGCGGTAGACTTCGACGAATGTGCGCAACTGCAAGAGCGACATTCCGGTTCCATAAGCAGATTTATGGCCGTCCGCCATTCCCTTTGCATTTCATGATGTCGTTCCATTCGTACTTAGGTCGCTGAAAGGAACGATCGAATGCAAAATCGCCGCCAACTGCTGAAAGCCCTCACCGCTCTCATTGTGGCGGGTTTGGCTGCGCCGAATGCGTTTGCTCGTGTCCCCAACAGCAATGGAAAAGGACAATTGACGATGACCCGCATTCTAATGGTGGCCACCTCCGCCGACCGCATGACTCCCGGCACCGAACCGACTGGTGTCTGGCTCGAGGAACTTACCACCCCGTATTACGCCTTCCGCGATGCCGGCGCCGAAGTCACACTGGCCTCGATCAAGGGCGGCGCCATCCCCGTCGACCAGCGCAGCGTTAACGCCGACGGCGAGAACGACGCTTCGGTCGAACGCTATCTCAAGGACGAGGCGCTGAAGGCCGAGGTTGCCAGCACCCCGGTATTCACCAGTATCGATCCCGCCGGCTACGACGCGTTGTTCCTGCCGGGCGGTCATGGCACCATGTTCGATTACCCCGGCAGTGACGAGCTGGCGCGCCTGGTCGAGCGCTTCAACCGCGAGGGCAAGATCGTCGCCGCCGTCTGCCATGGGCCCGCCGGGCTCGTTTCGGCGAAGAAGGCCGATGGCACGCCCTTCGTGGCCGGCCGCCGTGTCGCGGGCTTCACCGACAGCGAGGAACGCGCGGTCGGCCTCGACAAGGCCGTGCCGTTCCTGCTCGAAACGCGTCTCAAGGAACTCGGCGGCAAGCACGAGGGCGGCCCTGACTTTGCCCCCTTCGCCCTGCGCGATGGCAATCTGGTGACAGGCCAGAACCCCGCCAGCGCTACCCGCACCGCGGAGCTCGTGATGGATGCCCTCAAGGACAAGGTCGCCTGATCATGCGCTATCTCCACACCATGCTGCGCGTCGCCGATCCCGAAGCCGCGGTCCGGTTCTTCAGGCTGCTGGGTCTCAAGGAGACCCGGCGCATGGAGAACCAGGCCGGGCGTTACACGCTGATCTTCCTTGCCGCCGACGAGGATTTCGCCGGTAAAGGCCAGCGCGCCGATGCCGAGGTCGAACTGACGTACAACTGGCCGCCAGAGGACGGCAGCCCTGCCGAGACTTACACCGGGGGCCGAAACTTCGGCCATCTCGCCTACCGGGTCGAAGACATTTACGAAACCTGCGCGCGGCTGCAGGCGGGCGGCGTGACGATCAATCGCCCCCCGCGCGACGGCCACATGGCTTTCGTCCGTTCGCCGGACGGGATCTCGATCGAACTGCTGCAGAAGGGCGAACACAAGGCCCCGGCCGAACCTTGGGCCTCAATGCCCAACACGGGCGCATGGTGATGGCGAAATTGTTTGAACCGATTGACGTTGGCGGGCTGCGGCTCGCCAACCGCATCGTCATCGCGCCGATGTGCCAGTATTCGGCAGTCGACGGCGCGATGACCGACTGGCACCGGATGCATCTCGGCCAGTTGGCGCTGTCGGGCGCGGGAGCGCTGACGATCGAGGCGACCGCGGTCAGCCCGGAAGGGCGCATCACCTACGGTGACGTCGGCCTGTACGATGACCGAACCGAAGCGGCGATGCGAAGCGTGCTCGAAGGTGTGCGCCGGTGGTCGGACATGCCGCTCGTCATCCAGCTGGCTCATGCCGGCCGCAAGGCGAGCTGCGCCAAGCCGTGGCACGGCGGAGCGCAGATCGCCCCCGATGCGCAGAACGGCTGGCAGACCGTGTCACCGAGCGCCGTTCCCTTCGCGCCGGACGACCATCCCCCTGTCGAACTGGACACGGCAGGGCTTGCCCGCATCCGCGAAGCCTTCGCCGATGCCGCCCGCCGCGCCAGCAGGCTGGGCATCGATGCCGTCCAGATCCACGCGGCGCATGGCTACCTGCTCCACGAGTTTCTTTCTCCGATCTCCAACCGGCGCGGCGATGCATACGGCGGCAGCCTCGACAACCGGATGCGGTTCCCGCTCGAAGTGTTCGATGCCGTGCGCGAGGCGTTTCCCGCCGACCGCCCGGTTACCGTTCGCGTTTCGGGGACCGACTGGGTCAAAGGCGGCTGGACAGCGGAGGAGACCGCAAGGTTTGCACAGGCACTGGAGCGGCGCGGTTGCGCGGCGATCCACGTTTCCAGCGGTGGGCTCGACCTCCGCCAGCAGATCCCGGTCGGCCCCGGCTATCAGATGCCGCTGGCCCGGACGGTCAAGGAAGCGGTCGCGATGCCTGTCGTAGCGGTCGGCCTGATTACCGATCCGCATCAGGCGGAGCGCATCCTCGAAAACGGCCATGCCGACGCCATAGCGATAGCCCGCGCTGCGTTGTGGGATCCGCGCTGGCCCTGGCACGCCGCCGCCGCGCTCGGCGCTTCGGTCCACGCGCCCCCGCAATATCTCCGGTCCGAACCCCACGAGGCGGGCCGCGTTCTCAAGGAAATGACCCTATGAAGACCTCCGCCAAACTGCTTCTTGCCGCCGGCGCTGCCCTCTCGCTCGCCGCCTGCGCGACGACCCGCGAGGGTGCATCCGCGCCCCAGATCGAACAGGTCGCGACCTTCGATGGCGCGATGCCGACGGGCGTGACCGTTGCTCCCAACGGGCGCATCTTCGTTAACTTCCCGCAATGGGGCGACAACGCGCCGTTCACGGTTGCCGAGCTGGTCGACGGCAAGGCGGTGCCCTATCCCGACGCCGCGACCAACCGGCCCGATCCGGCCGACCCGGCGGGGCACTTTATCTCGGTGCAGAGCGTGGTGGCCGATGGCGCCAACCGCCTCTGGGTGCTCGACACGGCGGCCCCCAAATTCTCTCAGCCGCAGGCCGGCGGGGCAAAGCTGGTGGCGATCGATCTTGCGACCAACCGCGTGGTGAAGACGATCGTCCTGCCGCCCAGCGTGGTTCTGCCCACGACTTACCTCAACGACGTGCGCTTTGATCTCCGCCAAGGCGCTGAGGGCGTTGCCTACATCACCGACAGTAGCAACGCGGGCGTCGGCGGCATCATCGTCGTCGATATCGCCAGCGGGCGTGCGATCCGCCGCCTGTCCAACCATGCGACGACCAATCCCGAACGCGGCTTTACTCCGGTTGTCGATGGCGCGGTGCTGATGAACCACCCGGCACAAGGGCCCGCGACGCCGGTCGCAATCGCGAGTGATGCGATCGGACTCAGCGCGGACGGCAGCCTGCTCTACTACGGACCGCTGTCGGGCCGCACGCTGCATGCGGTGCCCACGGCCATGCTGCGCGATCCTGCGGTGACCAAGGAGGAACTGGCCCGCGCGGTCCGCAGCCTTGGGCGCAAAGGCGCCTCGGACGGGATTGCCGAAGACGACCGGGGCCGCGTGTTCGCCGGCGATTATGAGAACAACGCGATCCGCATGCTCGACCAAGGCCGCTGGTCGACACTGGTTAGCGACCCGCGCATCAGCTGGCCCGACACGCTGTCGGTCGGCACCGACGGCTATCTCTACTTCACCGCCAACCAACTCCACCGCCAGCCCGGCTTCCACGGCGGGCGGGACCTGCGCCGCAAGCCTTACGAGCTGCTCCGCATCCGGGTGGGCGCCGGGCCCGTCCTGTTGCGCTCACAGTGATCCCATCAGGCCGGGCAGGCTCGACATCGCGCCTGCCCAGCGTTCCCAATGGGACCTTCTATGGTTGAGCCCATTGTCTCTGACCCGACGGTTGAGCGGTTTCTGCCGTTCATCGCCGAGGCGCTCGGCGCAGACTTTACCGCATACCGGAACCACATATACCGGGTGTTGAGCTACGCAGCACACTTCCTCGGCGACGATCCGAGGGGACGCGAACACATCGCTTTCGCACTGGTCTACCATGACGTGGGCATGTGGACCGACCACGAATTGGCTTATCTTGAGCCGTCGGAAGCAGCGGCCGAGCGCGTGCGAGCCCAGCACGCGCCACATCTCGATCCCACACTCGTCGCCAACATCATACACTGGCATCACAAGCTGCTATCGTTCGCAGGGCCAGACGCCGAGATCGTGAACGCCGCGCGCAAGGCGGACTGGATCGACGCAAGCATGGGTATGGTCCGGCATGGCGTTCCCCGTAAACAGGTGGCCGCCATAGAGGAGGCAATCCCCGTATTGGGCTTCCCGGAGGTCCTGATGCGCCTCGCCAAGGATTTGCGCCATGGCAACCGGGTAGCGGGTCTTTGGCGTGTGCTCTCTCGTGTCTACAAGATTTGACCGTAAGGGTGTAAAGGCAGAATATCTCAGTTGCTGATTAAAAGGCGAATGTCCGCTGGCGGCCCAGTTGCTGTTGCAGTGCGTGACAAGTCTGGCGATCAGCGAATGTCGGCTCTTGGTAAAGCCAGCCATTCAACATCTTGATCGGGAACGACAGCTAAGTCCCAGTGTTTGCCATCGTAAGCAGGGCGTCGCACCGTTCACTTTGCGCAAGTATTGGACGCCACCGCCACTCTCTGTTTTCGCCAGTGCCCGTCCCGCTGTCCTACATCGCCCCATCGCGGGTATGATCGGCGCCGCTCTTTGTACCGTCGATCCCCCGCGCCGCGTCGCCCGTAATTCCTGACACCTGCGTCAGATATCGGCGGTGCGCGAAGATAGGCTCTTTCCAACTATCCCTATAACTCAACCACTTAACAAGTTGACACTTTTCCCCAGAACACTGTCAACTTTGTCAACTTGGAGCCCCCCGGCCCTCCCGAAATGCCACCCGGCAAGACGCCGCTGGTTTCCCTTGGCGAGGCCGCGCCCCTTCTGCATAGTCGTCCCCGCGCGCCCGTCAGAGGCCGACGACAAGAGAGAGAGCCATGCCTGAAGCCATTCTCGAACCAGACCTGCCGATCATCGATCCGCACCATCACCTTTGGGATCTGCGCCCGCTGATCGATTCCTTTCCCCAGCCGCGCCATCCGTTCATCGAGGCGCTGACGCTCGCGCCGTACTACACGTTCAACGAACTGCTGGCCGATACGCAATCGGGCCACAACGTCATCGGCACCGTGTTCATGGAATGCGGCGCGTTCTACCGTTCCGGCGCGGACCAGGCTTACAAGCCGGTGGGCGAGGTCGAATACGTGAACGGCGTCGCCGCGCAGGGGGCCAGCGGGCTCTATGGCAACTACCGCCCTTGCGCCGGGATCATCGGCCATGCCGACATGACGCTGGGCGATGGCGCGAAGGGCGTGCTCGAAGCGCTCGTCGCCGCGGGGAACGGTCGCTTCAAGGGCATTCGCCACCAGGGCGCCTGGGATGCCGATCCCGACGTGCTCGGCCCCCCGTTCCACGCGACCGAAGGACTCTACCACAGCGACGCCTTCCGCGCGGGGTTCAAGCACCTGGGCGCCATGGGCCTCACCTTCGATGCCTGGGTGGTCGAACCCCAGCTCGACGACGTGATCGACCTCGCCCGCGCCTTCCCCGACCAGCCGATCGTGCTCGATCATTGCGGCACCCCGCTCGGGATCGGCAGCTACAAGGGCAAGCTGCCCGAACGCTTCGACACCTGGCGCGCCAAGATCCGCACGCTGGCCGAATGCCAGAACGTGTCGGTCAAGCTCGGCGGCCTCGCCATGGCGTTCTGCATGATGCCCGACAAAGGCCCCGCCGCCGGGATAGGCTCGGAAGTCCTTGCCGGGATGTGGCGCCCCTATATCGAAACCTGCATCGATGCCTTCGGCCCATCGCGTGCGATGTTCGAAAGCAATTTCCCGGTCGATCGCTGGGGCGCGGACTACCGCACGCTGTGGAACGCGTTCAAGCGGCTCGCCGCCGGGGCCTCCGCCGGCGAAAAGCGCGCGCTGTTCGCCGGCACCGCGGCCAGGGTCTACGGCGTGGAGCACCTGCTCGAAACGGCCTGACCCGGTGCCGCCCGGCTGCCCTTGCGGGAGCCTTTGACAGCGGCGGCGCGGCTTGTTAGCGCTTCTTAATCGCCCGCTTAACGGGCTCGATGGGAGAAGTTGACGATGTCGCTGCCGCCGCTGTTTTCCAAGCTCCGCCTGCCGGTCATCGCTTCGCCCCTGTTCATCATTTCGGGGCCGGAGATGGTCATCGCCCAGTGCAAGGCGGGCGTCGTCGGCTCCTTCCCCTCGCTCAACGCCCGTCCGATCAGCCAGTTGGACGAATGGCTGCACCAGATCACCGAGGAACTGGCCGCGCACAACCGCGCCAATCCCGATCGCCCGGCGGCACCCTTCGCGGTCAACCAGATCGTCCACAAGACCAACAACCGCCTCGATGAAGACATGGCGCTGTGCGAAAAGTGGCAGGTGCCGATGCTGATCACCTCGCTGGGCGCGCGGGAGGAAGTCTATTCCGCCGCCCACCGCTGGGGCGGGATCGTGCTGCACGACGTGATCGACGATCGCTTCGCGCACAAGGCGATCGAAAAGGGCGCCGACGGCCTGATCCCGGTCGCTGCCGGTGCGGGCGGGCATGCCGGCACGCTTTCGCCTTTCGCGCTGATGCAGGAAATCCGCAGCTGGTTCGATGGGCCGGTGGCGCTGTCGGGCTCGATCGCGCATGGCCGCTCGATCCTTGCCGCGCAGGCCCTGGGCGCGGACTTCGCCTACATCGGCTCGGCCTGGATCGCCACCGAGGAAGCCCGCGCGCCCGAAGGCTACAAGAACGCCATCGTCGAAGGGCACGCCGACGACATCGTCTATTCGAACCTGTTCACCGGGGTCCACGGCAACTACCTGCGCCCCTCCATCGTCGCGGCCGGACTCGATCCCGACAACCTGCCGCAGAGCGATCCTTCGAAGATGAACTTCGGCTCGGGCGGCAATACCGAGGCCAAGGCGTGGAAGGACATCTGGGGTTCGGGCCAAGGCATCGGCGCGATCCACGCGGTGGAATCGGTCGAAACCCGCGTCGCCCGGTTCGAGGCCGAGTACCGCGAAGCCGCTGCCGCGCTTTCTGCCAACAGCGCGCCGTTCCTGCGCTGAAAGCTCAATCCAGCGGCGCAGTCTCGGCCCAGAGCTGCGCCGCCATCGCATCGAGGTGCGCGTAGTCGACCGACGCGTCGGCGACGATGCGGTTTGGGTCGCGGCGGTGCAGCGCCGGCCCCTGCCAGCGCGCGGGGTCGAGAAGGCGCCGGCGCAGTGCGCGTTGCAGGCAGTCCATCCGCATCAGGGCCTCCCTCGTCGCCATTCGTTGATTGGTACGACGCATGCGCTGCCAGCGGCTTTCGACCTGCCCGACGCGCTCGATCACCAGATCGCTGTATTCGCGATGCGGCCCGCGGTGCAGCGGCAGCGCCATGCGTTGCGCTTCCTGGTCCGTTGCCGGAAGCAGCAGCCCGTTGCGGCGAAAATCGTCGATGCCGAGCTCTTCGCCCAGTTCCTCGATCATCGCGACAAGGCCCGGGGTCGCGGTCAGCTGGCGGGGCAGCACGTGGTGGCGCTGCAGGCCCGGATTGTAGCCAGGCTGCCCGGGCTGGTTCACCGCCCGGAACGGAAGCGAGGAACGGCCCCGCCCGCTCATACGCTCCGAGCGTGGATCAGGCCGTCGGCGCCCGGCTCCAGCCGGACAGCCCCGACGCCGGGAAGGACGACTTCGCGTGGCCTTTCGACCTTGCCATGGGCTACCAGCCAATCGACAAGCCGCACTGACACGCGAACATCCTCCTCCTGCAAGATCCCGCTCGAGGAGTAGAGTTTGAATTCTTGACCAATCAGAAACGCAAGTCCCCGGCTCGTCATATCGGAGCTAGTTCTGACGAACGAGGTCATTGCAAAGGCTGGAAAAGGCCCGCCAGCGATCCACGCATTGCATGCCTTGGCAAACCATTCGGGGGAAACAGCTGCGCCGGATGGCGTCCACAAAACGGCCTTTACCGCCAGTTTTTGCGATAAAGAGGTTAACAATTGCGCCGCGCCCCGCACGATCGGCAGCAGGTGTTCCGCGCCGGCGAGATGCGGTCCGGCAGCCAGACAAACTGGCTCCAGCATGGCGAGATTAACGTCCGCCGGCAGCCCCAGAAGCCGAACCTGATCGATCTCGACCGCGCACGACTCTTCCGGTGACAGCCCGATGAGGTCGAACGTGAGCCCATCGCGCAGCAGTTCCACCCAGTTTGCCGGGTCCTTTCCCCGGTGCGAAATCGAAAAGTCGCCCCCGCTGCGGGCCAGTTCATCGATCCGGGATGCATCCGGGCGTTCCCCGGCGGCCAAGAACAGCGCTGCCAGAGGGTTGCCACCCACTCGTTGTGCGATCCCAGCCACGCCTGCTCCTTCGACCCCTGCCCGTTCGTCTATCACTGTGCCGGCTAATTGCAGGGCAACGCCACGTCAGAAACGATCCTTATATCAAAACATGCCGATATCGAGAGCGGCGGACAGTCCCTGTCCCAATTCATGACATCGCAAAATATCGTCGTGGCTGATCCGTTTCGGACCAAGAATAGCCTGCGGGGTCTGCGCCCCAGTATTGATGATCAGGCCCGGCTGGACGCGGCGCAACCGCCAGCCGGTGACGATCCGGTCGATCTGTGCCTCAGCCCCCTGCCCCGCCGAACCGGCGGCGATGATCGTGGCAAAGCCGCGACCTTCCACCTGCCCGAGCAGCGGATAGTAGGTACGATCGAAGAACTCCTTCATGCCCCCCGACATCGTGCCGAGGTTTTCGGGACAGACGAAGACATAGGCAGACGCCGCAAGCATCATGTCGGCAGTTGCCGCCTCTGCGTGGACGAGGATGGCACAGGCACCTGCGGCATCGGCGACGGCCTGGGCCGCCTGCCGAGCCGCGCCGGTGCGGCTGTGCCAGACCACGAGCAGTCTGGGATCCTGCGCGCCTGCCGACACCGTCTTCAGCAGCCGTCGTTCGTGCCGGGCAGGCCAACGGCGCTGCCGATCAATCCGCCAAGACCGCCGAAGCCGCCCTTCTTCTTGCGCGGCGGGCACTGCTTCTGCTTCGAATCCCGGCCATCGGCAGCACCATCGTCACCAATGGCCATGCCATCCATGCCCGGCATTCCCGCAAGGAACGAGGTCATCGAACGATGCAGGATGCGCGCGCTCCATTCGATGTTCCAGACGGCCTTGGGATCCTTGGGCCTGGGCGGGAAGGCAAAGCTTTCTTCCGGGCCATAGGCATAGAGCGAGGTCATCATGAAATCGGGCGCGGCCTGCTTCACTTCGACCGGGACCGTGCAGGTGGTCGTCTGCGGCGAGAGCACCGTCCGATTGGCCACCAGCCGCGCGACCGTGGCGGGCGTGAGCCAGTCCGCCAGTCCGCCGCCGAATTCGCGCGTGGCGCTGGACGACCACCAGACGATGTCGGTCATTTCACCGCCGCGCCCACCCTGTTTGCCGCCGATCAGCGAGGCGTGGTAGCCCGTGGCATCGGGCAGGGAATTCCACCGCAACAGCACCGACCCGCTGGGATTGGCGGTCGATCCGGCCTTCAACGCGCCCATGAAATCGCGCGACAGCGTGAAGTTCATCGTGGGCGTGTAGTTGCCCGCCACGCGATGCGCGCCGAGCAGCGAGCTTTCGGGCTGGACGCTCTTGCCGTCGTCGGCGGGCCAGTGGCCCCAGGTCCGGCTGCTGGCCGGGCTGACATAGCGCTCTGTCGGAACGGCGGTGGACCACAGCCCCGGCGGCATCTGCCCCGCCGCGATCCGGGCAAAGTCGATCACCACCGGCTGGCCGGGCCCGACATGTTCGCCGCATCCCCAGAAGATAAGCATCCGTCCCTTGGGTCGCTGGAAATCACGCTCGCCCGGCTTTTCGGGCACGGTCGGCGTGGACACCGGCGTCTTCAACGGCACCGATACACCCAGCTTGGCGCCGGCCGGCATGAAGTGATCGGCCTGGGGCGAGGCGCCCGCCGGCGCGCGGCTGGAGCCGAGATCGAGCCACAGTTCGTGGTTCGCACTGGACCTGCCGCCGCCGAACGCCATGCTCATGGCCGCGCGCATACCGCCACCACGGCCCATCGCAGCCATCCCTCCCATGCCCGAAACCGTGCCGGCACGCATTTCGTACCGGGCGACCGGCCCGGTCGATCTTTGCGCCTGAAGGACCCCGCCAAGACCAACGCCCAGCAGCAGGGTGGCGGCAGAAAGTCCTGCCGCACGCCGAATCCAGTTGTGATGTCGCATCAAATCCGTCTCCTTCCGAACAGGCCCGAGACTCGGACGGTCTCTCTGGTGGACTGCGACCACCTCGATGCGACCATAGGACACGACATCGAGTCAACGCGCTGTGATCTGGCGCAAGGCGCGCCGGCCTTTCCGCAGCGGCAGGATTGGTCTAGCGCGGAAGCCACATGATCCCTGTGACCTCCATCACCCATTCCCTATCCGGCCTCGCCTGGCGTTGGCGTGGCGGCAACATGGACCTTGGCGCGCGGTTCGACCTGAATGACGGGCTGGTCGACAAGCTGCTGCTGTCGCGCGGAGTGGCGCCCGACGATCTCGACCGCCATCGCCGCCCGACGCTGCGCGACTTCCTGCCCGACCCATCGATCTTTCGCGACATGGACGTGGCGGCCCGGCGTTTGGCCGACGCGATCGAGCGGCGCGAACAGGTGACGATCTATGGCGACTACGATGTCGACGGGGCGACCAGCGCGGCGCTGCTGATACGCCTGTTGCGCGATCTTGGCCTGCCCGCGCAGCCCTATATCCCGGACCGCCTGCTCGAAGGCTATGGCCCGTCGGGCGAGGCGCTGGTGCGACTGGCCAACGAAGGGTCGCAGCTGATCGTGACGGTCGATTGCGGGGCCATGGCGCACGAGGCGCTGGCCGCCGCGCACGCCACCGGCGTCGATGTGATCGTGGTCGACCATCACAAATGTTCGCCCGAACTTCCCCGCGCCGCCGCGCTGGTCAATCCCAACCGGCTGGACGAAATCGACGAAGCGGCCGCCCACGGCCACCTTGCGGCGGTGGGCGTTGCCTTCCTGCTCGCCATCGCGACGGTGCGCGCGCTGCGCGAACGCGGCTGGTTCAAGGACCGCCCTGCCCCGGACCTGCTCGGCCTGCTCGATCTTGTCGCGCTGGGCACGGTAGCGGACGTGGCGCAGCTGAAGGGACTCAACCGCGCGCTGGTGGCGCAAGGGCTGAAGGTGATGGCCCGGCGCGAAAACGTCGGGCTCGCCGCGCTGATCGATGCGAGCCGGCTGAACCGCGCGCCGACGTGTTCGGACCTGGGCTTTGCGCTGGGACCGCGAATCAATGCCGCCGGGCGGATCGGCGATTCGTCGCTGGGTGTGCGTCTGCTGACCACGAACGATCCCGACGAGGCGCGCGACATCGCGATGCGGTTGTCCGCGCTCAACGACGAACGCCGCGCGATCGAACAGGCCGTGCAGGAAGCCGCCGAGGCGCAGATCGATGCGCAGCACAACCGCGCCGTGGTGGTCTGCGCCGGTGCGGGCTGGCATCCCGGCGTGATCGGCATCGTGGCCGGGCGGATCAAGGAAAAGACCGGAAAGCCCACGCTGGTCATCGCGCTCGACGCCGACGAGGCGGGCATGGGCAAGGGTTCGGGCCGCTCCATCGCCGGGGTGGACCTTGGCGCCGCAATCATCGCCGCGCGCGAAGCAGGTATGCTGGTGGCGGGCGGCGGGCATGCGATGGCCTGCGGCCTGACCATCGATCCCGCGCAGCTGGAACGCCTGTCCGACTGGCTGGACGAACGGCTGGCGCGCGACGTGGGCGAGGCGCGGGCGGCGCAATCGCTGCTGCTCGACTTGTCGCTCAATCCGGGCGGCCTGACGCCGCACCTGGTCGAGACGCTGGAGGCGGCAGGACCGTTCGGGGTCGGCTGGCCGGGCCCGCGCGTGGCAGTCGGTCCAGTTCGGCTGGTTAAATGCGACGTGGTCGGCGCGGACCACCTGCGCATGGTGGCGAGCGGCGCCGACGGGCGATCGTTCAAGGCCATGGCCTTTCGGGCAGCGCAGACCGAATTGGGCCAGGCCCTGCTCCACGGCCATCGCGGGCGGCAGTTCTGGCTCGCCGGGCGGGTGCGGATCGACGACTGGGGCAGCCGTCCCGCCGCCGAATTGCACGTCGAGGATGCCGCCTTTGCGGATGGATGACATTTTCACGAAATCGACGCTTGACGCCCCGGCATGATGCCAATAGAGGCGCGGACCTGCCCAGCGGCGCTAGCCCAGTGGCCCCTTCGTCTAGCGGTCAGGACGCGGCCCTTTCACGGCTGAAACACGGGTTCGATTCCCGTAGGGGTCACCACTAGCTGCCTTCCCGGCGGGCGAGATGCGCCCCCGGATCGGCCCCTTCGTCTAGCGGTCAGGACGCGGCCCTCTCACGGCTGAAACACGGGTTCGATTCCCGTAGGGGTCACCATTTCACCAAATTCACGAGCCCAATTGGCAAATTCTGCCAATGATGTTGCATGTCCTTAGTCGAAACATCTCCGAAATGAGACAAATTGCCTACAAGTAACGGAACACGGTCATGCCATAATGGTTGAAACCGCAGACTGGGACGTGCGGTGATCATGACAGGTTTCTCGACATGGGCTCTCGCCTCTCTCGATCGGCCCAGCGCCTTCGAAGCGCTGCGATCGGTCTTAACAGCAGCGAAGACGTCGCGCTCGTCAACCGGTTCGCCGACGAACTCGAGGCCTTGTCGATGAGGGAAGACACGTTGAAGAGAATTGGCATTGCGGCCGAGGCATCGGGCACTTCCGAAACGCTCAAGGCTTGCCTGACCAGCGTGTTCAGCCTGCCCGAGGATGACAGCCTGGACTGGCTGATCGACAAGCTGGACGACAACGCCCCCGACACCAAGGCCGCGAACGGCAGCCGACACTGATCCGCATGGGCTCGTCGCGCCTGGCAGCCTGGCGCGAGCGCGCGGGCGTTGCACGCCTTTGCCGGCAGGGATAAGCAGGACCTTCTCCAAGTCTGGCAGAAAGTCCATGCGTGGCGCATTCGCCGCTTGATCCCACCTCTTCTTCGCCAACCGGCCCTGCACCGCTGGTCAGCGTCGTCATCTGCTATCTGAACGGCGCGAACTTCATTGAAGAAGCGATCGGCAGCGTGCTGGCGCAGGACTGCTCCGATTGGGAGCTGGTGCTGGTCAATGACGGATCGAGTGACGAAAGCCCCGCGATCGCCGCGCGCCATGCGGCAAACGATCCGCGCATCAGGACGCTGAGCCACCCCGACGGGCGCAACCATGGCTTGCCGCCGCGCGCAAACTGGGCGTGGACGCGGCGCGGGGGCGTCATATCGTGTTTCTTGACCACGACGACGTGCTTCGCCCTTGGGCACTGTCACGGATGACGGGCATTCTCGAGCGCGAGGCGGACGTCGCCATGGTGTTCGCCCGCACGCTCTACTGGGCGTGGGACATGACCATCGGCAAGGAGGAGATGGAATCCTCGTTCGCCCCCTTCCCGCCCGGTCGCCTTGCCGGGCAGGTCATGCTGCGCGACCTGATCCGCTGGGACACGCGCCACCCGCCGCCGTGCAGCATCGCGCTGCGCCGCGATGTGCTGCTGGCGACGCGCGGCGACGGCGCGCTGTGGCACGGCATGTACGAGGAGACGGCGCTGCTGATGAAGATCCTGGCGCGCCACGACGTCTGGCTGCTCGACGAGGTGGTCTCGTCCTACCGGATGCACCCGGATTCGATGTGCATCAAGGCCGAAGCGGCAGGCACGCTCAGCAACGAAACGGTCAGCCGCGATCGCGTGCGCTATATCGGCTGGGCCGCGCGCCATGTCGCCATGGACTGGCGTTCGCGGCTGCTGGCGCTGACGGTATGGCTCAAGGGCGAGGCAAAGCTGCGCCTCGCCCCGCGCCGTTGAGGCAGCCCCCCCCCGATCAGAAAGGGCCCTCGCTCAAAAGTTGCCGGTGAGCGCGACCGAGAACACGTGATCGTGGTTGTCGGGACCATTGCGCACGAACCCGTGCTGCAGCAGGTAGCCTGCCTCGATCCCGAACTTCTTGGACAGCGGGGCGGCAAGGCCGACGAAGTTGCGCATCCGCTCTTCGCCACCGATACGCTGGAAGCTGTTGGTATTGAGATCGATGAAGCTTTCGTGGCTGGCAACAACGTTGACCTTGCCGGCGACGGGCACGCTCGCCTTGATGAACGGGCGCAGGCGCCATGCCGGGCCGCCTTGGCCTTCGCGCCAGCGCTCTTCTAGCCGGACGCGGCCCGACAGCTTGAGCTTGCCGATCGCGGCGAAGTTGTCGACGTTGACCTGCTGGCGGAAACGACGCTCCATGCGGGTGAAATCGCCGTGATCGTACTGCGGATTGTGCGTGTAGCCGAGCCAAACGGTCACCTGCTTGGACGGCTTGTAGCCGACCATCAGGTTCTCCTCGATTTCGTAGAGACCGCCACGGTTGTCGCTGAAGCGCAGCACGGTCTCGCTGCTGGCACGGAAGCCGCCGCCGAGATCGACATTGGCAGTGCCCGCACCCCAGGCCTGCGCATCATCGCGCGCCATGGCGGGGCTGGCGAAAGCGGCCGAGGCCGTGGCGATAAGGATCGTGGCCTTCAGGCTCATGCGCATTTTCGAGTTCCTCGGTTCAAGCTCGATCGGCCGCCTATGACGCTTCGGTGACACTATTGTTACAGATTGTGTCGGAATTTTGCACGTTCTTGACTGATGTATGACGAGCCCGGCGTCCGGACCGGTGGCGACACCATGGTTCTCCACGGTTTCGATCACGCTGCGTCATCCCTCCGTAACATTCATGCTATTGGGCGGGCATGATGCAGCGTCCCAAGCTTCCCTGGTCGGGTATCGCCGTGGCTATCGGCACGTCGGCGGCGATGATCGTCGCCGGCGCCAACTTCTGGCTTGCGGTTTCGGTCCTGATTCTGTGGCTCGGTTCGATCTGGCTATCGCGTCCCGAGCCGACGGTCGAGACGCGCGGCCCCGATGAAGGGACCGTCAGCCGCCAGGCGATGGTGGAACTGGTCGAACCGTTCAGCGTGCCGGTGCTGATGCTCGACAACCAGCGCATCGCCGCTGCCAATGCCGCTGCGCGCGAAGCGCTGGGCCCGCATGTCGTTGGACAGGATGCGCGCGTTGCCCTGCGCCACCCGGCAGCGATCAAGCTGCTCGATCAGCCCGAGGGCAGCGCGATGGTGCGCGGCCTGACCGGCGCGCGATCGATCTGGCAGGTGAACCGGGTGGCGATCGATTCGCGCTTTTCGCTGATCGAGCTGGTCAACCGCACCGCCGAAGCCGACATCAGCCGCGCCCACACCGATTTCGTCGCCAATGCGAGCCACGAGTTGCGCACGCCCCTCGCCTCGATCATCGGTTACATCGAGACGCTGTCCGACCCCGATGCCAAGGTGGACAAGGCAACCACCGCGCGATTCCATGCAACCGTGCTGCGCGAGGCGAAGCGGCTGCAGAGCCTGGTCGAAGACCTTATGAGCCTGTCGCGGATCGAGGCGGAAAAGCACGACGTGCCGACCGACCGGATCGACCTTGGCCAACTGGCCGAAAGCATCGTCGGAGAAGTCGGCGCCACCGTCGGCGAGGAGCGCGTGACGGTGTCTGCGGTGTCGGCGAACGTCACCGGCGATCGCCAGCAGCTGGACCAGGTGGTGCGCAACCTGATCGACAACGCGCTGAAGTACGGTGCGCCCGACAAGCCGGTCGAAGTCGCGGTCGCGGTGGAAGGGCGCGATGTGCTGCTGACCGTCACCGATCACGGCGAAGGCATCCATCCGGACCACATTCCGTACCTTACCCGCCGCTTCTACCGCACCGATCCCGGTCGCAGCCGTCAGGCGGGTGGCACCGGCCTTGGCCTTGCGATCGTGAAGCATATCGTGGAACGCCATCGCGGCGATCTCGACATCTCGAGCACGCTGGGAGTAGGGACAACTGTCGCCATTCGCCTTGCGCTGGCGGCATCAGCTTGATGACAGGATTTTCCGCCCCGCCGGCATTTGTCACGGAACAGTCACAAAATCGTCGCATTGGCCGCCTCGTCCACGCGGATGGAAAGGTTTCCACCATGATCACCAAGCACAATCTCGCTCTTGCCACTGTCGCCCTCACCGCTCTCTCGCTCGCCGGCTGCGGCTCGCAGGGTGGCGGCAGCCGCGATCAGGTGCGCGCCGTCGGCTCTTCGACCGTCTATCCGTTCGCCAAGGCCGTTGCCGAGCAGCTCGCCAAGTCGGACGCCTCGATCAAGTCGCCGATCATCGAATCGACCGGCACGGGCGCCGGCATGAAGCTGTTCTGCGCCGGCGTCGGCCCGCAGCACCCCGACATCGAAGACGCTTCGCGCCGCATGAAGAAGTCCGAGTTCGAGGACTGCCAGAAGAACGGCGTCAAGGAGATCGTCGAGATCCAGGTCGGCCTGGACGGCGTTGCCTTCGCCGAAGGCAAGAACGGCCCGGGCATGGCCCTGACCCCCGAGGACGTCTACAAGGCGCTTGCCAAGAACCCCTATGGCAAGCCCAACACCGCCAAGACCTGGAAGGACGTGAATCCGGCGCTCGCCGACGAACCCATCCTTGTCTACGGCCCGCCGTCGACCTCGGGCACGCGCGATGCGCTCAAGGAGCTGATCCTGACCAAGGGTTGCGATGCCAACCCGGAAATGAAGGCGCTGAAGGACAGCGACAAGGACAAGCATGACGCCATCTGCGGCGAAGTTCGCGAAGACGGCGCCTATGTGGACGCGGGTGAAAACGACAACCTGATCGTCCAGAAGATCGAGGCCAATCCGAAGGCCATCGGCATCTTCGGCTTTTCGTACCTTGAAGAGAACAGCGACAAGCTGAAGGGCCTGACCATGTCGGGCATCGTGCCGACCTACCAGTCGATCTCGGACTTCAGCTATCCCGGCGCCCGCCCGCTCTACATCTACGTGAAGAAGGCGCACCTCAAGGCCATCCCCGGCCTGCAGGCCTATGTCACCGAATGGTCAAAGGCGTGGGGCAAGGGCGGTACGCTCGCCAAGCTCGGCATGGTGGTTGCGCCCGACGACGTTCTTGCCAAGAGCGCCAAGGCCGTTTCCGACCTGCCCGTGCTCGACGGCGCGGAACTGAAGTAAGGATACCGAACACGTCATGTCGCCAGCCATCCTGCTCCTGCTCGCCTTCGGGCTGGGTCTCGTCGGCTGGCTGGCGGCACGTTCGCGCGCCTGGGCCTTTCGCCGGGCAGCGCCGAAGGGCCGCATCCACTCGCTGCCGGGCTTCCACGCCTGGTACGTGGCGTTGTGGATCGCGGTCCCTGCCCTTCTCTTCGCGCTGACCTGGAATGCGCTGAGCCCCAACCTCGTCACGACGAGCGTGCTGGCCGACCCTGCCGCGTCGGTGCTGCCCGCCTTCGGGTTCGAGCGCGATTCGATGCTGGCCGAAGCCCGCTCGGTCGCCACGGGCGCGGCACCTGCGGTGTTCAATGCCGATGCACAGGGGCTTGTCGCACCCTATCGCGCGGCGATCCTGCGCTATGAGATCATCGGCCTGGTCGCCACGCTGGTGATCGCCTTTGCCGGCGGCGTGTTTGCATTCCTGCGGCTGAAGCCCGATTTCACCGCCCGCACCCGCGTGGAACGCGCGGTGATGAGCCTGCTGCTGGTGGCCTCGCTCGTCGCGATCCTGACCACGCTTGGCATCATCGTCAGCCTGGTGTTCGAAACCGCGCGCTTCTTCTCGATGGTGTCGCCAATCGACTTCCTGTTCGGCACCCACTGGGCGCCCGACCCGATGAGCAGCGGCACGCCCGACGGCAAGCAGTTCGGCGCCATCCCGCTGTTCTGGGGCACGATCTACATCGGCGCGATCATCGCCATGATCGTGGCAATCCCGCTCGGCCTGATGAGCGCGATCTACCTGACGCAGTATGCCACCAACGGCGTGCGCAAGGTGATGAAGCCGCTGCTCGAAATCCTCGCCGGCGTACCGACCGTGGTCTACGGCTATTTCGCCGCGCTGACCGTGGCGCCCGCCGTGCGCGACTTTGCGCAAGCCATCGGCATCTCCAGCGCCTCGACCGAAAGCGCGGTGGCCGCAGGCCTCGTCATGGGCGTGATGATCATTCCGTTCGTCTCATCCATGGCTGACGATTCGATCGCGGCGGTGCCGCAGGCGCTGCGCGACGGCAGCCTCGCCATGGGCGCGACCAAGGCCGAGACGATCAGCAAGGTGCTGGTGCCTGCCGCCCTGCCCGGAATCGTGGCCGGCGTGATGCTGGCGATCAGCCGCGCGATCGGTGAAACGATGATCGTGGTCATGGCCGCAGGCGCTTCGGCCAACCTGACCGCCAACCCGTTCCAGTCGATGACCACGGTCACGTTCCAGATCGTGGCCATGCTGACCGGCGAAGGCAGCTTCGACCATCCCGCGACGCTGTCGGCGTTCGCGCTGGGCATGGTGCTGTTCCTCGTAACCCTCACCCTCAATTTCATCGCCCTGCGCGTCGTCAAGCGCTACCGCGAAGCCTACGAGTGACCGGCACCATGAGCGACAGCTTCGACAGCATCCAGGCGCAACGCCGCGCGCGCATGCAGGCAGGTCTTGCCAAGCGGTATCGCGCCGAGCGCAATTTCCGCCTGCTCGGGCTTGGCGCGATCGTCTTCTCGGCGCTCGTCTTGGCCTTCCTGCTCATCTCGATGACCTCGAACGGCGTTGCCGGGTTCAAGCGTGCCGAACTGCGCTTCGAGGTGCCGCTGAAGGGCCAGCTGCTGGTCGATGCCTCGCGCCTGCAGCAGGCTGATCCGCTCGGCGCGCTCGAATCCGCAGGGCTGCCGATGCTGGTCGACAGTGCGGCCGATGCAGCGCTCGGCAAGGACGGTTCGACCTATCTGGCCAGCGGCGCCTGGCGTGATCTCGGCGCGCGGATCATTGCGCACCCCGACCTGCTGAACGAAGACAAGATCGACGTTTCGCTGCCGGCGAGCGACGATCTGGCCGCCGCGCAGCGCGGCGGCGGGGAAAAGGCGCTGCAGGACGCCGCCTACAACCTGGGCCGCAAGGGCCAGCTGGTCCGTGCCTTCGACTGGGGCTTCCTTGCCCGCTCGGACGCCACCAGCCCTCAGGCGGTGGGCATCTGGGGCGCGCTCAAGGGTTCGATGCTGACGATGCTCGTCACGCTGGGCCTCGCCTTCCCGGTCGGCGTGCTCGCCGCGCTCTACCTTGAAGAATACGCGACGCGGAACCGCTGGACCGACCTGATCGAAATCTCGATCAACAACCTCGCCGCGGTGCCCTCTATCATCTTCGGCCTGCTCGGCCTCGCCGTGTTCCTCGGCCTGTTCCCGAATTGGCGTTCGGCTCCGCTGATCGGCGGCATGACGCTGGCGCTGATGACGATGCCGGTGATCGTCATTTCCGGCCGCAACGCGATCAAGGCGGTGCCCCCATCGATCCGCGACGCCGCGCTGGCGATGGGTGCCAGCCCGGTGCAGGTGGTGTTCCACCACGTGCTGCCGCTCGCCCTGCCCGGCATCCTGACCGGCACGATCATCGGCATGGCGCGCGCGCTCGGCGAGACTGCGCCGCTGCTGATGATCGGCATGCGCGCCTTCGTCGCCAGCCCGCCTTCGGGCTTCACCGCACCGTCGAGCGTGCTGCCGGTGCAGATCTTCCTGTGGTCCGACGAAATCGACCGCGGCTTCATCGAACGCACCAGCGCCGCGATCGTCGTGCTGCTCGTCTTCCTGCTCATCATGAACGGCCTTGCGATCTACCTGCGCAACCGCTTCGAGAAACGGTGGTAACATGAACACCCCTGCCCTCAGCCCCGCCACAACGCCGACTTTCCCTGATCCGGTCGCCGAAGCGAAGATCAGCGCGAAGAACGTGTCGGTGTTCTATGGCGCCAAGCGTGCCATCGACGACGTGTCGATCGACATTCCCAAGAGCTACGTGACGGCCTTCATCGGCCCGTCGGGCTGCGGCAAGTCGACCTTCCTGCGCTCGCTCAACCGGATGAACGACACGATCGCCGGCGCGCGCGTCGAAGGCGAAATCCTGCTCGATGGCGAGGACATCTATCGTTCGGGCATGGACGTGGTGCAGCTGCGCGCGCGCGTGGGCATGGTGTTCCAGAAGCCGAACCCGTTCCCCAAGTCGATCTACGACAACATCGCCTATGGCCCCAAGATCCACGGCATCACCGGCAGCAAGAGCGAGCTGGACGGCATCGTCGAAACCTCGCTGCAACGTGCGGGTCTGTGGGACGAAGTCAAGGATCGCCTGTCGGACAGCGGCACCGCGCTTTCGGGCGGCCAGCAGCAGCGCCTGTGCATCGCGCGCGCCATCGCGGTCGATCCCGAAGTGATCCTGATGGACGAGCCCTGCTCGGCGCTTGATCCGATCGCCACCGCGCGCATCGAGGAGCTGATCGACGAACTGCGCGGCCGCTACGCCATCGTCATCGTCACCCACTCGATGCAGCAGGCTGCCCGCGTTTCGCAGCGCACCGCGTTCTTCCATATTGGCAAGATCGTGGAATATGGCACCACGTCCGACATCTTCACGAACCCGCGTGAAGAGCGCACCAAGGACTACATCACCGGGCGCTACGGGTAAGGAACAGCATGGTGGCCGAACATACCGTCAAGGCATTCGACGAAGACATCACCCGCCTGCGCGGACTGGTGGCGGAAATGGGCGGCCTGGCCGAGCTTTCCGTGACCGAGGCGATGGACGCGCTGGTCAACGGCAACGAGGAACTCGCGGCCAGCGTGATCACGCGCGACAAGCGGATCGACCAGCTCGAGGCTGAGGTCGACCGGCTCGCCATCCGCGTGCTCGCGCTGCGTGCGCCGATGGCGGACGACCTGCGCGAGGTGATCACCGCGCTCAAGATCGCGGGCGTGATCGAGCGGATCGGCGATTATGCCAAGAACATCGCCAAGCGCGTGGGCCATATCGAGGGGCGCAAGCGGTTCGAGCCGCTGACCCTGCTGCCGGCGATGAACGAGCTCGCTGCCGACATGGTGCACGATGTGCTGACCGCGTTCGCCGCGCGCGATCCTTCGGCCGCGGCCGAGATCGTGCAGCGCGATGCCAAGGTCGATGCCTTCTACGACAGCGTGTTCCGCAACTTCGTGTCGTACATGGTGGAAAATCCCGCCACGATCAGCTCTGTGGCGCAGCTGATGTTCGTCGCCCGCAACATCGAACGCATCGGCGATCAGGCGACCAACATTGCCGAGATGGTTTATTACGCGGCCACCGGTATCAACCTTCCCGAACGCGAGGACGTGCCCGCGCCTAAGGTCTGATCTTCGTCACACGGCAGTAACATTTCCCGTGTCTTGGCAATGGGACTGTCACGGAGGATTGTGTGTCGGCTCCCAAGCTGCTTCTCGTCGAAGATGATACCGCGCTGGCCGAGCTGGTCGAATATCGCTTCCGTGGCGAGGGCTACGATGTCCGCACCACCGACGACGGCGACGAGGCTTTGCTGCTCGCGGCCGAGGACACCCCCGATCTGGTCCTGCTCGACTGGATGATCGGCGGGACCAGCGGCATCGAAGTGTGTCGCCGCCTGCGCCGCAACAAGTCGACCGCGCATGTGCCGATCATCATGCTGACCGCGCGCCATGACGAGGACGACCGCGTTCGCGGGCTGGAAACCGGGGCCGACGACTATGTCACCAAGCCCTTCTCCCCACGCGAACTGATCGCCCGCGTCGGCGCCGTCCTGCGCCGCGTGCGCCCCGCCCTTGCCGGCGAGACGATCACCGTGGGCGACCTGACTCTCGATCCCACGGCGCACCGCGTGATGCGCCAGGGCGAAGCGCTCAAGATCGGGCCGACCGAATTCCGCCTGCTCAAGCACTTCATGGAGCATCCCGGCCGCGTCTTTTCGCGCGGGCAGTTGCTCGATGCGGTCTGGGGATCGGGCTCGGACATCGAACTGCGCACCGTCGACGTGCACATCCGCCGCCTGCGCCAGGCCATCGCGCTGCCAGGAGCAGCCGATCCGGTCCGCACCGTTCGCTCGGCCGGTTACGCGCTCGAAGGCGTGTAAGACCGCGACGCGGCCCCGGACAGGGCCGTCAGATCCCCATCAGCCGCGACACGTCAAGATCGTCGATCGTGATCCACTGGTTGACGTAGTTGACGTAGTACAACCCGAACAGCACCGCCGAAAGGATCGTCGCGCGCAGCGCCACGCGGCCCGGGCGCCAGTTGGCGGGTGCCGAATGGACCTGGCCCGGGATCTTCTCGACGCCCAATTCGTCGGCGGTGCGCACGCCGAAGGGCATCACCAGGAACGCGGAAAAGACCCAGAACAGCGAATAGATCGCGACGATCGACGTCCACTTCATGGCAATGCCCTGTCTGCTGGAGCCTGTTGAAACGGCTCAGGCTTCGCGCAGCAGAACCTGGACCACCGGCTTCTTGCCGGACCAGCGCTGCGCGGCCCGCCTTACCGCCAAGCGCACCGCTTCGGCAACCGCTACCCGATCCCGCTTGCGATCGCCCTTGAGGGTACGCACGGCTTCGGCCGCATCGCTTTCCGCCTCGATCACGAAGTCCTGCAGATCCTCGTCGAGCGGCAGGCCGACCGGGGCCACCTGCACCGGCGACACCAGCTTTCCATCGCGCGACACGGCCAGCGACACGGCGACGATGCCGGCCTGCCCCAGCTTGCGCCGCACGCCCATCGCTTCGCCATCGGCGGGCGCGATGATATCGCCATCGAGCACCAGACGCCCGGCGCGCACCTCGGTCAGCTTGTGCGGCCCGTTGGGAGCGAGGCGAACCAGATCGCCGTTCTTCTGCACGATGGTCTTGGCGATGCCCTCGGCCTTGCCCAGCCGCGCCTGCTCGCTCATGTGGCGCATCTCGCCATGCACGGGCACGAGGATCTGCGGGCGCAACCAGTCGTACAGCGCGACCAGTTCGGGCCTGCCCGGATGACCGGAGACGTGGATCATCGACTGGCGGTCCGTCACCAGCAGCACGCCCTTTTCGACGAGCTGGTTCTGGATGCGCCCGATCGACAATTCGTTGCCCGGAATCTGGCGGCTGGAGAAGAGCACGACGTCGCCCTTCTCAAGCTTGATCGGATGCTGGTCGCCCGCGATGCGCGACAAGGCGGCCCGGGGTTCGCCCTGTCCGCCCGTGGCAAGGATCAGCACCTCGCCGCGCGGAAGGTCCATCGCCTGGTCCATCGAGACGATGTCGGGGAAATCCTCGAGATAGCCGCAGGCCTTCGACACCGCGATGATGCGGTCGAGCGAGCGCCCGGCGACGCAAAGCTGCCGCCCGGTCGCCTCGGCCACTTCGCCCAGCGTTTGCAGCCGAGCCACGTTGGAGGCGAAGGTCGTCACCACCACGCGGCGGCCCTTCATCTGCTCGACGCTTTCGAGCAGTCCGGCCCGCACCGCGCCTTCCGAACCGGACGGGTTCGGATTGAACACGTTGGTCGAATCACAAACGAGCGCGAGCACGCCTTCGTCGCCGATCGCGGTCAATTCTTCTTCAGTCGCCGGGGTGCCGATGCGCGGTTCGTCATCGAGCTTCCAATCGCCGGTATGGAACACGCGGCCATAGGGCGTGTCGATCACCAGCGCGTTGCCCTCGGCGATCGAGTGCGCCAGCGGCACGTAACGGATGTCGAACGGGCCCAGGCTGAACGCCGCCTCGTTGGGCACCACGTTCAGTTCGACGGTCTTGTCGAGCCCGGCCTCGACCAGCTTTTCCTTCACCAGGCGCGCGGTGAAGGGCGTTGCGTAAAGCGGCACGCCCAGTTCCTGCGCGAAATAGGGCACGGCGCCGATATGGTCTTCGTGCGCGTGGGTCAGCACGATGCCGATCAGATCCTTGGCGCGCTCCTCGATGAACTCGAGATCGGCAAAGACCAGGTCCACCCCCGGATAGTACGGATCGGCGAAGGTCATGCCGAGGTCGACCATCAGCCATTTGCCATCGCAACCGTAGAGGTTGACGTTCATCCCGATTTCGCCCGAACCGCCGAGCGCGAGGAAAAGCAGTTCCTTGCCGGGCTTCACATCAACTCCCTCAAAACGGTATCCTTCTCGTTCAGGCCAGCGATGCCGCGCGCTCACCCAGCAGGGCGATGCCCTCCAGCGTGAGATCGGCATCGACGTGGTCGAAAATTCCGGTGTGGTCACCGAACAGGACGGCAAGGCCACCTGTCGCCACGACTTGCGCAGGACGACCGATCTCGCTTCGCATCCGGGAAATCAGCCCTTCCATCATCGCGACATAGCCCCAGAACACGCCGATGTGCATCTGGTCTTCGGTGTTGCGGCCAATCACGCTGCGGCTGGCCGGCGCTTCGATGGCGATGCGCGGCAGCTTGGCCGCCGCACTCACCAATGCATCGAGCGAAAGGTTGATCCCCGGCGCGATGATGCCGCCTTTGTAGGATCCCATGAAGTCGATGTGATCAAAGGTCGTGGCGGTGCCGAAATCGACGACGATCAGATCGCCGGCATACTTGGCATGTGCAGCGATGGCGTTGACCGCGCGGTCGGCTCCCAGCGAGCGCGGCTCATCGACATCGGCGACGAACCCATAGCTCGCAAGTCCCTCGCCCGCGACCAGCGCATCGATCCCGAAATACTTCTGCGACAGGACCTTGAGATTATGAAGCGCGCGCGGGACGACCGTCGAGATGACGATCTGCTTGACCACGTCGCGGCTATAGCCTTCGAGCTGCAGCAGTTGCAGCAGCCACACGGCGTATTCGTCGCCCGTGCGGCGCGGATCGGTGGCAACGCGCCAGCGGCCCTTGATCTCCCGCCCGTCAAACAGCGCAAAGACCACGTTGGTGTTGCCCACATCGACTGCCAGCAGCATCAGACTCTTCCCTCTCGCGACCGGTTCGGCGGCGTTTCAGCCGACCAGATCGATATCGCCGGCGTGGATGGCACGGGTCGCGCCATCCGCCAAGCGGAGAAGCGCGACGCCATCGGCATCGATCCCGCCGAACGCGCCCATCAGCAGGCCGTGTTCGCGGTCGTTCACGCTGATCAGGCTGCCCACCGGCATGGCGCGGGCCAACCACTCCTGCCGCAGCACCGGCCATTCGCGGCAGTGCCAGCGCGTGAGCGCCCAGCTCCATTCCTGCGCCAGCGCGGTAGCGAAGGCGTCGCGCTCGATCGGGAAGCCAAGTACGGACAGCGCGGCCGTCTGGCGATCGGGAAGCTGTGGCGCCTGCGACAGGTTCACGCCGATGCCGACGACAACGGCATCGCCCTGCCGTTCGAGAAGGATCCCGGCGAGCTTCGCCTGCCCCACCAGCAGGTCATTGGGCCACTTGAGCACCAGATCCTGCAGCGCGGGCGCCAGCGCCATGACCGCCCGATGCGCGGCAAGCCCGGCCACCAGCGCGAGCGTCTGGGGCAATGGATCGCCGCTGCGCAGGTGCGCAACGGTCGATCCCATGAAGTTGCCGAACCCATCTGACCAGATGCGACCGGCGCGGCCCCGTCCCGCAACCTGTCGGTCAGCCACCAGCCAGGCGGCCTCTGGCGCCGCCTCGCCCGCGGCACGCCGGGCCAGCAGGGCCGCGTTGGTCGAGCCGATCTCCGCGACCGTCTCGATCATGCGCCCTGCCTTGCCCGGATCATCAGACGTTGGGCATCAGAGGTGGAACAGCGCGGCCGCGGCGTTTCCTGCCAGCGTGTGCAGCCAGTTGGTCAGCAGGTAGCCGAGCGGAGAGATGAACACCGACGCGATCACCAGCAGCACGCCATGGGCAAGCTCCGACTTTCCGCGCACCTTGTCGGCGGCCTCGTCGAAATACATCACCTTCACCACCTTGAGGTAGTAGAACGCGCCGATCACCGACGCCGCGATGCCGATCGCCGCCAGGGCGACGAGGTTCGCCTGCACGGCGGCCTGGAACACCACGAACTTGCCCCAGAAGCCGAACAGCGGCGGGATGCCGGCAAGGCTGAACATCACCGCCGCCAGCGCCGCGGCAAGGCCCGGGCGGGTCTTGGAAAGCCCGGCGAGGTCGGCGATCGATTCGACCGGCTCGCCATCTTCGTCGCGCAGCATCAGGATCGCCACGAAGCCCGCCACCGACATGGCGACATAGATCGCGATGTAGATCAGCATCGCCGCCGCACCCGGCTGGTTCGCACAGGCGAGGCCGATCAGGATGAAGCCGACGTTGTTGATCGACGAATAGGCCATCAGGCGCTTGATGTTGGCCTGCCCGATCGCACCCAGCGCACCGATCACGATCGAAAGGATCGCGGCGAAGATCACGATCTGCTGCCACGCCTGCGGCACGGCGCCGAACGCAACCAGGCTGATGCGCATCAGCAGCGCCAGTGCCGAAACCTTCGATGCGGTGGCGAAGAAGGTCGTCACCGGCGTCGGCGCGCCTTCGTAGACGTCAGGGGTCCACATGTGGAACGGTGCGGCGCTGATCTTGAAGGCCATGCCGGCCATCACGAACACCATGCCGAACACGGCGCCGGTCGACAGCGTACCGGCGGCCAGCGCGGCATGGATGCCGGTAAAGCTGGTGGTGCCGGTGAAGCCGTAGGTCAGGCTGACGCCGTAGAGCAGAATGCCCGAGGCGAGCGAGCCGAGCACGAAGTACTTGAGGCCCGATTCCGCCGAACGCTCGTCCTTGCGCAGGATCGCGGCCAGCACGTACGAGGCGAGGCTGTTGAGCTCCAGACCGATGTACAGCGTCAGCAGGTCGGTGGCCGAAACCATGATCCCCATGCCCAGCGCCGCGAACAGCACCAGCAGCGGGAATTCCGCGCGCATCGCCTTGAAGCGGTCGAAGAACGCAGGCGCGACGATCAGCGTGACCGCGGCCGAAGCGTAGATCAGCAGCTTGCCGAAGGCCGAGAAGGCATCGGCGCGATACTGGCCGCCGAACGCGATCGTATCGGCCCCCATCGCGGCGCCGCACAGGGCGGGCGCGGCGATCAGCGCGGCAACGGTCAGCGCAGCCACCGTCGCGATCGAGATTGCGCGCGCGGCCTTGTCACCGGCCCAGGCGGCCCACAGCAGCAGGATCAGCCCCGCAATGCTCAGGACTTCCTCGCCGGCAACCAGCTGGAGAGAGCGGACGAGTTCCATCAGTGCGCCTCCCCCTGCGCGTCATTGTGCTCTGCGGCTTCATGTTCAGCGGCAGGCTTGGCAGCGCCCTTCTTGACCTGCGCATCGCCCTTCGGCGCGGCAACGGCAACGCGGGCATCGAGCGTCGCGATATCCTTGCGCATCGGCGCGAGGAACGATTCCGGATAGACGCCCATCCACAGCACGACGAGGCCCAGCGGAACCATCATCAGCCATTCGCGCGCATCGAGATCGGGCATCGCGGCTGCGTCGGCGTTCTTCTGTTCGCCGAAGATCACCCGGCGATAGAGATAGAGCATGTAGGCCGCGCCCAGGATGATGCCCGTGGTGCAGACCAGCGCCACCCAGCTCGACGCCTGATACACGCCCATCAGCGAAAGGAATTCGCCGACGAACCCGCTGGTGCCCGGCAGGCCGATCGAGGCCATCGTGAACAGCAGGAAGAACAGCGCGAAATAGGGCATGTTGATCGCAAGGCCGCCGTAGCGGTCGATCTCGCGGGTATGCAGGCGATCGTAGATCACGCCGACGCCAAGGAACAGCGCGCCCGCGACCAGACCGTGGCTGAGCATGATCAGCATCGAGCCTTCAAGGCCCTGCACGTTGAAGGCGAACAGGCCGATCGTCACGATCGCCATGTGCGCCACCGAGGAATAGGCGATCAGCTTCTTGATGTCGTGCTGCACCAGCGCGATCAGCGAGGTGATCACCACCGCCGCCATCGACAGGCCCCAGATCAGCGGCGCGAACTGCGCCGAGGCAACCGGGAACATCGGCAGCGAGAAACGGATGAAGCCATAGCCGCCCATCTTGAGCAGCACGCCTGCCAGGATCACCGAACCTGCGGTCGGCGCCTGGACGTGCGCGTCGGGCAGCCAGGTGTGGACCGGCCACATCGGCATCTTCACCGCAAAGCTGGCAAAGAAGGCCAGGAACAGCCAGGTCTGCGCGTGCGGCGGGAAGTTGTACTGCATCAACGCCGGGATGTCGGTCGTGCCGGCGGCGTTCACCATCCAGAACATCGCGATCAGCATCAGCACCGAGCCGAGCAGCGTGTAGAGGAAGAACTTGTAGCTGGCGTAGATGCGATCCGCGCCACCCCAGATGCCGATGATCAGGTACATCGGGATCAGGCCGGCTTCGAACATGATGTAGAACAGGAACAAGTCCTGCGCCGCGAACACGCCGATCATCAGCGTCTCCATCAGCAGGAAGGCGGCATAGTATTCACCGGCGCGCTTCTCGATCGAGTTCCAGCTCGCGCCGATGCAGATCGGCATGAGGAACACCGTCAGCGCGATCAGCACAAGCGCGATGCCATCGATGCCCAGCGCCCAGCTGAAGCCGGCGAACAGGTTGGCCCGCTCGGTGAACTGCCACTGCGCGCCGCCGGTGTCGAACTGGGTCCACAGGACCGCGCCCAGAACCAGATCGACCAGCGTCGTCACCAGCGCGATCATCCGCGCCTGTTCACGCCCCGCCTTGAGGCACGCCACCGCACCGACCAGCGGCACCAGCAGCATCAGCGAAAGGATAGGGAAGCCGCTCATCGTGCAATCACCCAGCTGATCGCCCCGACAAGTCCGACGAGCATGACCAGCGCATAGCTGTAGAGATATCCGGACTGGAGCTTGACCGCGGCCTTGCTCCCCTTGGCGACGACCCAGGCCGCGCCGTTCGGGCCGAAGCGGTCGATGATGCCCTGGTCACCCACCTTCCAGAACACGCGGCCGAGCCACAGGGCCGGTCGGACGAACAGGAAGTGGTAGAGCTCGTCGAAGTACCACTTGTTCAGCAGGAACTTGTAGAGGAACCCGAACTGGTCGACGAACGCCGCCGGGAAGCGCGTGTTCTTGATGTAGCCATACCACGCGATCAGCAGGCCGGTCGCCATTACCGTGAACGGCGCCCACTTCACCCAGTGCGGCACGCCATGCATCGCGTGGATCAGGTGTTCGTGGAACACCAGCGCACCCTTCCAGAACTCGCCCTCGCCTTCGCTGACGAAGGCATGGTTGAAGACAATGCCCGCGAAGATCGCGCCCAGCGAAAGGATGCCAAGCGGCACCAGCATGTTGAGCGGGCTTTCGTGGGGGTGGTAGCCTGCCGTGCCATCGCCATGCGCGTCGTGATGCGCGTGCGCATGACCGTCATGGTCGTGGGCGTGGTCATCATGACCGTGCCCATGCGCATCGTGCACGGCATGCTGGATGTGCTCGCTCTGCTCCCACCGCGGCTTGCCGAAGAAGGTCAGGAACACCAGGCGCCAGCTGTAGAAGCTGGTGAGCAGCGCCGCGAAGATGCCCATGAAGAAGGCGAAGTGCGACAGTTCGGTGCCGCGCGCGAAGGCTGCTTCGAGGATCGCGTCCTTCGAATAGAAACCGGCGAAGCCCGCAACGTCGACGATTCCGACACCGGTGATCGCCAGCGTGCCCATCGTCATCGCCCAGAAGGTCAACGGGATGTGCTTACGCAGGCCCCCGTAATACCGCATGTCCTGTTCGTGGTGCATCGCGTGGATGACCGAACCCGCGCCAAGGAACAGCAGCGCCTTGAAGAACGCATGGGTGAAGAGGTGGAACATCGCCGCGCCGTAGGCGCCGACGCCCGCGGCAAAGAACATGTAGCCCAGCTGCGAACAGGTCGAATAGGCGATCACGCGCTTGATGTCGGTCTGCGTCGTGCCGATCGTGGCGGCGAAGAAGCAGGTCGCGGCGCCGATGAACGTCACGAAGCCGAGCGCGGTAGGGCTGCATTCGAACAGTGGCGACAGGCGGCAGACCATGAACACGCCGGCGGTCACCATCGTCGCGGCGTGGATCAGCGCCGACACCGGGGTCGGGCCTTCCATCGCGTCGGGCAGCCAGGTGTGCAGCCCAAGCTGCGCCGACTTGCCCATCGCGCCGATGAACAGCAGGATGCACAGCACCGTCGCGGTATCCAGGCGATAGCCCAGGAAGCCGATGGTCGAACCGTTCAGCACGCCAGGTGCCGTCTGCAGGATGGTCGGGATCGACACGGTGCCGAACACCAGGAACACCCCGAAGATGCCCATCATGAAGCCAAGGTCGCCCACGCGGTTGACCACGAAGGCCTTCATCGCAGCGGCGTTGGCGCTGGGCTTGCGGAACCAGAAGCCGATCAGCAGGTACGAGGCAAGGCCAACCCCTTCCCAGCCAAAGAACATCTGCACCAGATTGTCCGCCGTCACCAGCATGAGCATGGCGAAGGTGAACAGCGAGAGGTACGCAAAGAAGCGCGGCTGGTCCGGCTCCTCGCTCATGTAGCCCCATGAGTACAGGTGGACGAGCGCCGAGACGCTGGTGATAACCACCAGCATGACCGCGGTCAGCGTATCGACGCGCAGCGCCCACTGGAAGTCGAGGTCACCCGACTTCACCCACTGCAGCACCGGCACGACGCTGGCTTCTGCGCTGCCGTTCAGGAACGACAGGAAGATCGGCCACGACAGCGCGCAGCTGATGAACAGCGCACCGGTGGTCACGACCTTGCTCGGCACGAAGCCCAGCTTCTTGTTGCCGAGCCCGGCGACGATCGCTGCCAGCAGCGGCAGGAACACGATGATCAGGATAGGATGCACGTGTCTTATCCCTTCATCCGGTTGACGTCGTCGACGGCGATGGTGCCGCGTCCGCGGAAGTAGATGACGAGGATTGCAAGGCCGATGGCCGCCTCACCCGCCGCCACGGTCAGCACGAACATCGCGAAGATCTGGCCGACCAGATCGTGCAGCGCCGCGCTGAAGGCGACCAGGTTCAGGTTCACCGACAGCAGGATCAGCTCGATCGCCATCAGGATGATGATGACGTTCTTGCGGTTGAGGAAGATGCCGAGCACGCCGAGCACGAAGAGGATCGCGCTGACCACGACATAATGTTCGATGCCGATCATCAGAGCTGGACCCCCTTGCCCACTTCCGGCTGCACGTTGATCGTGGCGTCCTCGGGACGACGCGCGACCTGCTTCGAGATGTTCTGGCCGCGAACGCCGCTGCGCTGGCGATGGGTCAGCACGATAGCGCCGATCATGGCCACCAGCAGGATCACGCCGGCCGCTTCGAACAGGAACAGGTAGCGGCTGTAGAGCAGCGCGCCGATGGCCGCCGTGTTCGACAGGCCGGCGGTTGCCGCGCCCGCACCGTCAGCCACGCCCAGCGGCAGGGACCCTGCGCGGTATGCGCCAACGCCCAGCACCAGCTCGGCCAGCAGCACCACCGCCAGCACGAAACCCAACGGAAAATTGTTGATGAAACCGGCGCGCAGTTCGGCGAAGTCGATGTCGAGCATCATGACGACGAACAGGAACAGCACCGCGACCGCGCCGACGTAGACGATCACCAGCAGCATCGCGATGAATTCGGCCCCGGCAAGGACCATCAGGCCCGCCGCGTTGAAGAACGCGAGGATCAGCCAGAGCACCGAGTGCACCGGATTGCGGGCGAGGATGGTGATCGCGCCGGAGGCGATCATCAGCGTCGCGAAGAGGTAGAAGGCAAATGCCTGAATCATGATTTCCTACCTCCGTTCGCCTCGAGCGAAGTCGAGAGGCGTTGAGAAGGTGTCTCGACTGCGCTCGACACGAACGGGTCCTGCTGCCTGTTTGTCACGTTTGCGCGGCCCCCTACCGGTACGGTGCGTCGGCTTCAAGGTTGGCAGCGATCGCACGCTCCCACTTGTCCCCGTTCGCGAGCAGCTTGGCCTTGTCGTAGAGCAGTTCCTCGCGCGTTTCGGTCGCGAATTCGAGGTTCGGCCCTTCGACGATGGCATCCACCGGGCAGGCTTCCTGGCAGAAGCCGCAGTAGATGCACTTGGTCATGTCGATGTCGTAGCGCGTGGTGCGGCGGCTGCCGTCCTCGCGCGGTTCGGCCTCGATCGTGATCGCCTGCGCCGGGCACACCGCTTCGCACAGCTTGCACGCGATGCAGCGCTCCTCACCGTTGGGATAACGGCGCAGGGCGTGCTCACCGCGGAAGCGCGGGGACAGCGGGTTCTTCTCGAACGGGTAGTTGATCGTCGCCTTGGGCTTGAAGAAATACTTCAAGGTCAGCCAGTGCGCCTTCACGAACTCCCACAGGGTGAAGCTCTTGATGAGCTGTGCGGCGGTCATGCGAAGTGTCCGGTAGCCATGAGGTAGCCGCTGATCACGAAGACGAACAGCAGCGAGACGGGCAGGAAAACCTTCCAGCCCAGGCGCATCAGCTGGTCATAGCGATAGCGCGGAACCGTCGCCTTCACCCAGCTGAACACGAAGAAGAAGAACAGGATCTTGAGCAGCAGCCACACGAAGCCCGGCACGATGTAGAGGATCGGCAGGTCGAGCGGCGGCAGCCAGCCACCCCAGAACAGCGTGGCGTTGAGCGCGCACATCAGCAGCACGTTGGCGTATTCGCCCAGCCAGTAGAGCGCGAAGCTCATCGACGAATATTCGGTCTGGTAGCCCGCGACGAGTTCGGATTCCGCCTCGGTCAGGTCGAACGGCGCGCGCGCGGTTTCGGCCATGCCGGAGATCAGGAACATCACCCACATCGGGAAAAGCAGCGGGTTCGCCACGAAGCCGTTGATGATCCAGACGTGGCCCTGCTGCGCCTTGACGATGTCGTTGAGGTTGAACGTGCCCGCCCACAGCACCACGCAGATCAGGATGAAGCCGATCGAGACTTCATAGCTGATCATCTGGGCCGAGGCGCGCATGGCCGAGAAGAACGGGTATTTCGAGTTCGACGACCAGCCCGCGATGACCACGCCGTAGACGCCGAGCGAGGAGATCGCGAGCACGTAGAGCAGGCCGACGTTGACGTTGGCCAGCACCGCGCCCGAATTGAACGGGATCACCGCCCACGCCATCAGCGCCACGGTGAAGGTGATGATCGGCGCAATCAGGAACAGGCCCTTGTTCGCCGCCGCCGGAATGATGGTTTCCTGCAGGAACACTTTCAGACCATCCGCGAACGACTGCAGCAGGCCGAGCGGGCCGACCACGTTCGGGCCGCGACGCAGCGCCATGGCCGCCCAGATCTTGCGGTCGGCATAGATGATCATCGCCACGCCGAGCATCAGCGGCAGCGCGATCAGCAGGATGCCGCACACGGTGGAAATGCCCCAGGCCCACCCGTAGGAGAGGCCGAGGCCCATGAAGAACTCGGTCATTCCGCGGCCTCCGCGAAGGTTTCACCGTGGACCAGCTCCGCCGAGCAGCGCTGCAGCGTCGGGCTAGCCCGGCCGATGGCGTTGGTCAGGTAACGGTCCTTGATCGGATAGCCCGCAATCACGCCTTCCGCCTTGGCATCAGAAGGAGCCGCAGGCAGCGCGCCGTAATCGGCAAGCCCTTCGGTGCCCAGCGCGGGAACTTCGGCAACCATCGCGGCGCGCAGCTGGTCGAAGCTGTCGAAGCCGACGGTCACGCCCAGCGCATCGGCCATCGCGCGCAGGATCGTCCAGTCCTCGCGGGCCTCGCCCGGCGCGAACACGGCCTTCTCCGAATACTGCACGCGGCCTTCGGTGTTGACGTAGGTGCCGTCCTTTTCGCTGAATGCAGCGGCGGGCAGGATCACGTCGGCAGCATGCGCCGCCTTGTCACCGTGGTGGCCGATATGGACGATCATGCTGCCCGCAAACTTGGTGAAGTCCACCTCGTCCGCGCCCAGCGAGATAACCATCTTCGGCTTGGCCGCGACGAGGTCGGCAATGCCGCCCTTCTGCGCGTAGCCCAGCATCAGCCCGCCCATGCGGCTCGCCGCCATGTGGACGACGTTGAAGCCGTTCCAGCCATCCCGCACCAGCTTGAAGCGCTCCGCGAAGGCGAGGCCGGCGCCCAGCGCGCCCTTGCCCAACGCAGCGCCGCCCAGGATCACGGCCGGCTTCGATGCACCTTCGAACGCATCGACCAGCGCCTGCGGCAGATTGCCGAGGATCGACAGGTCGTCGCCCAGGAACGTCGCGGCATAGGTCGGATCCCATTCGGGGCCGACGATGAACACCTTGGCGCCCTTCTTCACCGCCTTGCGCAGGCGGGTGTTGAGCAGCGGCGCTTCGTCGCGGATCATCGAGCCGACAATCAGCACGGCATCGGCGTCCTCGATCCCGGCCAGGGTCGAATTGAAGTTTACCGCGGCGAGGTTCGACGCGTCGTAGGCCAGACCCGTCTGGCGGCCTTCGAGCAGGGTAGAGCCCAGAGCGCCCGCCAGCTTCTTGGCCGCGAACATCGTCTCGCAATCGACCAGGTCGCCCGCGACCACCGCGACCGACGATCCCGGATTGATCTTCGCCACCGCGTCGAACGCCTCGGCCCAGCTCGCGGCGACGAGCTTGCCGTCACGACGAAGCCACGGCTTGTCGAGCCGGCGGCGGGTCAGGCCATCGACCATGTAGCGGCCACGGTCCGACAGCCATTCCTCGTTCACGTCGTCGTTCACGCGCGGCAGGGCGCGCAGCACTTCGCGGCCGCGGCTGTCGAGCCGGATATTCGAACCAAGCGCGTCCGACACGTCGATGGCGAGCGTCTTCTTGAGCTCCCAAGGGCGCGCCTCGAACGCATAGGGCCGGCTGGTCAGCGCGCCGACCGGGCAAAGGTCGATCACGTTGGCCGACAGCTCGTGCTGCGCAGCCTTTTCGAGGTACGTGCTGATCTGCATGTTCTCGCCGCGATACAGCGCGCCGATTTCGTCCACGCCGGCGATCTCTTCCGAGAAGCGCACGCAGCGGGTGCAGTGGATGCAGCGGGTCATGATCGTCTTGATCAGCGGCCCCATGTACTTCTCGGTCACCGCGCGCTTGTGCTCGTGATAGCGCGAGGCGCCCCGGCCATAGGCGACCGACTGGTCCTGCAGGTCGCACTCGCCGCCCTGGTCGCAGATCGGGCAGTCGAGCGGGTGGTTGATGAGCAGGAACTCCATCACCCCTTCGCGCGCCTTCTTGACCATTTCGGAATCCGTGCGGATTTCCTGGCCCTCGGTCGCCGGAAGCGCGCAGCTTGCCTGCGGCTTGGGCGGCCCGGGCTTCACTTCGACCAGGCACATGCGGCAGTTGCCCGCGATGCTCAGCCGTTCGTGATAGCAGAAGCGGGGGATTTCCTTGCCGGCCAGCTCGCACGCCTGCAGGACCGTAGCGCCCTGCGGGACCTCGAGTTCGACGCCGTCTACTTTGACCTTGGGCATCTTATTTTCCACCTGCTGCAGCTGCTGGCGGCCAGTCGTTCACGCCCCGATAAAGGGCTTGGGCGACGTAGGACCGCACCGCTGCCGCGTCCATGCTGAATGTGTGACCAGACGCAAGACATGGTCCAAGGTTAGGCGCCAGCTTCGCCAGCGCCCGCTGCTCTTCGCTGCTTCTGGGCAATGTCCGGAGCAGCGCGTCGGCGAGCTCGGGCGCATCGGACACTACGCATTGCGCGAAGTCCTGTGCGACAATTTCTGACGCCTGCGACCGGGTCAGCTTCGCCGAAATCCACGCAGCGGGTAACTTCTTGGAGCCATGGTCCAATTGCGCGAAATTCGTCGGTGTCTTGTGATCTGCCAGATACAATTCTTCTGCGAGACTACCTCGCAGCTGCGCGAACCCCACCGACATGGCCGGGCGAAAATCGGTCATGCAGGTTTCGATCACTTTCAGGATTGCCTGTCCCACACGCACCTCGGTGTCGGACTGCGGAATCGAATCCAGCATCGTATGGACGTAGTTTGGACGCTTCTCCGTCGCGCAGGATGCCAAGCGTCGCAGCTCCAGCGCTCCTTGAACATAGGCCTTCGCATCGGGAATGCCGCGGACTTCCGCGCTACTGCTGGGGATTTGCCCAAATGCTGGCGTCGCAAGCGAAACTGCCAGACCAATGGAAACCGCAACGGCCTTCACTCCGCCGCCTCCCGCACGTCGCCCGCACGTTCGGCGATGCGGCGTTCGATTTCGGGGCGGAAGTGGCGGATCAGGCCCTGGATCGGCCAGGCGGCCGCGTCGCCCAGGGCGCAGATCGTGTGGCCTTCGACCTGCTTGGTGACTTCCTGCAGCATGTCGATCTCGGCCACGTCGGCGTCACCGGTGCGCAGGCGCTCCATCACGCGCCACATCCATCCGGTGCCTTCGCGGCAGGGCGTGCACTGGCCGCAGCTTTCATGCTTGTAGAAGTACGACAGGCGGCTGATCGCACGGACGATGTCGGTCGACTTGTCCATGACGATGACGGCGGCGGTGCCAAGGCCCGAGCCGACGGCCTTCAACCCATCGAAGTCCATGGCCACGTGGCGGATCTGCTCACCCGGCACCAGCGGCACCGAGGAACCGCCGGGGATCACCGCCAGCAGGTTGTCCCAGCCGCCGCGAATGCCGCCGCAGTGCTTCTCGATCAGCTCCTCGAACGAGATCGACATCGCCTCTTCGACGACGCAGGGCTTTTTCACGTGGCCGCTGATCTGGAAGAGCTTGGTGCCACGGTTGTTCTCGTTCCCGAAGGACGAGAACCAGCCCGCGCCGCGACGCAGGATGGTGGGGGCGACGGCGATCGATTCGACGTTGTTGACCGTGGTGGGGCAGCCATAAAGGCCCGCGCCGGCCGGGAACGGCGGCTTCAGGCGGGGCTGGCCCTTCTTGCCTTCAAGGCTTTCGATCATCGCGGTCTCTTCGCCGCAGATGTAGGCGCCCGCGCCGCGATGGACGAAGACGTCGAAGTCATAGCCCGAACCGCAGGCGTTCTTGCCCAGCAGGCCCGCCGCATAAGCCTCGTCACGCGCCGCGAACAGCGTCTCGGCTTCGCGGATATATTCGCCACGAATGTAGATGTAGGCCGCCCGCGCGCGCATCGCGAACCCGGCGACCAGCGCGCCTTCCAGCAGCTTGTGCGGATCATGCCGGATGATCTCGCGGTCCTTGCACGAACCGGGCTCGGATTCGTCGGCGTTGATCACCAGGAAGCTCGGACGCCCGTCCTTGCTTTCCTTGGGCATGAACGACCACTTCATGCCGGTGGGGAAGCCCGCACCGCCACGGCCGCGAAGGCCAGAATCCTTCACTTCCTGGATGATCGCGTCCTGCCCGCGTTCCAGCAGCGCCTTGGTATTGTCCCAATCGCCGCGCGCCTGCGCAGCCTTCAGGTTCCACGGCTGATAGCCGTAGACGTTGGTGAAGATGCGGTCCTTGTCCTGCAGGGACATCTTACCACTCCCCTCGGTAATCGTGGTTCTCGCTCACCATCGCGGTCAGGCTCGACAGTGCGCCGGCGGGCTCCACCGTGTGGCGGCCCGGCTCTTGCGTGCCCGTCTTCGGCTGGCGGCCGGCGGCAAGCTCGTCGAGGATGTGCGTCACCCGCTCGGCGGTGAGGTCCTCGTAATTGTCGTCATTGATCTGCACCATCGGGGCCGAGGCGCAGTTGCCCATGCATTCCACCTCGGTCAGCGTGAACAGGCCGTCGGGGGTGGTATGCCCCTTCTTCATGCCCTTCGCCTTGCATGCGGCCATGATGTCGTCGCTGCCGCGCAGCATGCACGGCGTGGTGCCGCAGACCTGCACGTGGAAGCGGCCGACAGGCTGGATGTTGTACATGGTGTAGAAGGTCGCGACTTCGAGCACGCGGATGATCGGCATGTCGAGCTGCGCGGCGACGTATTCCATCACCGGCAGCGGCAGCCACCCTTGCGTGTTCTCCTCCGCGCCGACCTGGCGCTGGGCCAGATCGAGCAGCGGCATCACCGCCGAGCGCTGGCGCCCTTCGGGATAGCGCGCGATGATCTCCTTGGCCTTGGCCGCATTGGCATCGGTCCAGGCAAAGTTGCCCCAGCGCGCGCGCAGCTCGGGGCTGTCGGGTTCGGGATGACGATCAGCCATAAGTCCTCAGCGCTCCCCTGCCCGCTTCATCCAGAAGTCCTGGCCGAACAGGAACAGCTCGAAACCGCCGATGGCAGCGATCATCATCGGCATCCAGTCGGGCGTATCGGCCTGGTTGGCGAGGGCCAGGAACCACACGGCGGCGAGCAGAAGCCCGGACACGCAGGCGAGGATCGAAAGCTGGCGGGTGGGATCTTGCTTCACCGGATGAACTCCACGCGAGAGCACTTGTCGCCCTCGAAAGAATAGACGGAGACGACCTCGAATGGCTCGATCAGCGGGGAACCGTCCGACGCCGGGCCGCGCGACACATGCTCGCGCAGCAGCACGATGTCCCCGACCTGCCAGGCATCGACGATCTCGGCATGGTTCTGCGGCCAGCGCGCGAACGCGGCAGCAAGGCCGGAACGCGTGCCTTCCTTGCCCTCACGCACCACATCCCCGCGATAGTTCGCCTCGCAGGCGTCGTCGGTCATGTAGGAGACGTAGGTGTCCACGTCCTGCGCATTGTAGGCGGCAATCATGGCCTTGGCGGTTTCGAGGTTACCGGACATTGGTAGGCCTCCGATACATGAAGAGTACCCATTGAAGCGTGCAAACGGCGGCAAAAACCGCGAATGCAGCCATGCCCCAGAGTGGCATGGGCTTCCGCAAAACAGAGGCCCCAAATGTAAGCCATGCCGGTACTCCGACCATCCAAAGCAGCCGTTTTGACCAGCCTGGTTGAGCGCTTTGGAAAGCCTGCCCGAAGCTAGTGAGCCTCAACGGTCGCACTCCCCGAACACCACGTCGATTGCGCCGAGGATTGCGGTCGCGTCGGGCAGCATGTGGCCCTTGGACATGAAGTCCATAGCCTGCAGGTGCGAAAACGCGGTCGGGCGGATCTTGCAGCGATACGGCTTGTTGCTGCCGTCGCTGACAAGATAGACGCCGAATTCGCCCTTGGGGCTTTCGGTGGCGACATAGACTTCGCCCGCCGGAACGTGGAAGCCTTCGGTGTAGAGCTTGAAGTGATGGATCAGCGATTCCATCGACTGCTTCATCTCAGCGCGCTTGGGCGGCACCACCTTGCGGTCGGTGCTGGCGATGGGCCCTTGCGGCATCTGCGCCAGGCACTGCTTCATGATCCGGGCCGACTGGCGCACTTCTTCCACGCGCACCATGAACCGGTCATAGCAGTCAGAGTTGGTCCCGACGGGAATGTCGAACTCCATCCGGTCATAGACGTCGTAGGGCTGACTCTTGCGCAGGTCCCACGGGATGCCGGCGGCGCGGATCATCGGGCCGGAGAAGCCCCAGGCCAGCGCGTCTTCCTTGCTCACGATCGCGATGTCGACGTTGCGCTGCTTGAAGATGCGGTTGTCGACGACAAGGCTCATCGCGTCTTCGAACAGCGGGAACAGGCGCGTGTCGATCCACTCGCCGATATCGACCAGCAGCTTTTCGGGCACGTCCTGGTGGACGCCGCCGGGGCGGAACCAGGCAGAGTGCATGCGCGCGCCGCTCGCGCGTTCGAAGAAGTTGAGGCAGTCCTCGCGGATTTCGAACAGCCACAGGTTCGGCGTCATCGCGCCGACGTCCATCACGTGCGACCCCATGTTGAGCATGTGGTTGCAGATGCGGGTCAGCTCGGCGAACAGCACGCGAAGGTACTGCGCGCGCAGCGGAACTTCGAGGTTGAGCAGCTTTTCGACCGCGAGGACGTAGCTGTGCTCCATCCCCAGCGGCGAGCAGTAGTCCAGCCGGTCGAAGTACGGCAGCGCCTGCAGGTAGGTCTTGTGCTCGATCAGCTTTTCGGTGCCGCGATGCAGCAGGCCGACGTGCGGATCGATGCGCTCGATGATCTCGCCATCAAGCTCCATCACCATGCGCAGCACGCCGTGCGCCGCCGGGTGCTGGGGCCCGAAGTTGATCGTGTAGTTGGTGATGACCTCGTCGCCGGTGGTGGGCGACTGTTCGAGCGAGAAGCTCATGCCTTGCCTCCCTTGTCGGCGTCGGGACGGCTCTCGGTCGGCGCGGGCGCTTCGGGAGCCTTGCCCCCGTCCTTGCCTTCCCCGTCCTTGGCCGCTTCGGCGTTCGCCTTGTCGCCAGCGCCGGTCTGGGCGGGCGTGTCGGTCGTCTTCGGCTTGTCCGCCTCGGCCGGCCCGCGCGTTACCGGCGCAGTTGCAACCGGCGCAGGCGCGGGCGGCGGCGGCACGGCCTTCTCATCGCCCGGCAGCACGTAGTCGGCGCCTTCCCACGGGCTCATGAAATCGAACTGGCGCAGGTCCTGCGCAAGCTCGACCGGCTCATAGACCACGCGCTTGTCTTCCTCGGAATAGCGCAGCTCGACATAGCCGGTCAGCGGGAAGTCCTTGCGGAAAGGGTGCCCTTCGAAACCGTAGTCGGTCAGGATGCGGCGCAGGTCGGTGTTGCCGGCGAACAGCACGCCGTACATGTCGTAGACTTCGCGCTCGTACCAGCCGGCGTTGGGCCACAGCGTGGTCACGGTCGGCACCGGGGTCGCCTCGTCGGTCGTCGTCTTGACGATCAAGCGCAGGTTGCGCGTCACCGAAAGCAGGCAATAGACCACGTCGAAGCGATCGAGCCGCGTCGGATAGTCGGCGCCGGCAATGTCCATCAGCTGCTGGAACTGGTGTTCGTCGCGAAGCTTGCGAAGCGCGTCCTCGACGCGTTCGCGCACCACGTTGATGACGATCTCGCCATATTCCTCGCGCGATGCGACGACCATGTCGCCCAGCGCACCGGTCAGTTCGTCGAGCACGCCTTCGAACGAGGCATAGCGCGGGGCGGAGTGAAGAACGGCCATGGCTCCCCTTCCCTCAGCGTTCCAGCGTGCCGGCGCGGCGGATCTTCCGCTGCAGCTGCATCACGCCATAGAGCAGCGCCTCGGCGGTCGGCGGGCAGCCGGGGACGTAGATGTCCACGGGCACGATGCGGTCGCAGCCGCGCACCACCGAATAGCTGTAGTGATAATAGCCGCCGCCATTGGCGCAGCTGCCCATCGAGATCACGTACTTGGGGTCCGACATCTGGTCGTAGACCTTGCGCAGCGCCGGAGCCATCTTGTTGCACAGCGTGCCGGCCACGATCATCACGTCCGACTGGCGCGGGGAAGCGCGCGGGGCAACGCCGAAGCGCTCCATGTCATAGCGCGGCATGTTCACGTGGATCATCTCGACCGCGCAGCAGGCAAGGCCGAAGGTCATCCACCACAGCGAGCCGGTGCGGGCCCACTGGAACAGCTCCTCGGTCGAGGTGACGAGGAAGCCCTTGTCGTTGACCTCGGCGTTGAGGCTGTCGAAGAACGACTGGTCGGGCGCCGTGACCGCACCCTGCGGCGTGGTGATCAGCGAAGAAGAAGTGGTGGCCATGTTGCTCATTCCCAGTCCAGCGCGCCCTTCTTCCAGGCGTAGATGAAGCCGATCACCAGTTCGCCCAGGAACACCATCATCGTCGTCCAGCCGGCCCAGCCGGTTTCCTTCAGGCTTACCGCCCAGGGAAACAGGAACGCCGCTTCAAGATCGAAGATGATGAACAGGATCGCGACGAGGTAGAACCGCACGTCGAACTGGCTGCGCGGATCCTCGAACGCGGGGAAGCCGCACTCGTATTCCGACAGCTTTTCGGCATTCGGATTGTGCGTGCCGGTCAACCGGGCAACGCCCATCGGCAGGAACACGAATGCCGTCGAAAGTGCGAGCGCGATCCCGAGGAAGATCAGGATCGGAAGGTATTCTGCCAGAAGGGCGGTTTGATCGACCAAGGGCCTGACTCGCGTTGCTGGTGTTCAGGGCAATTGTTTGGACCGCGCCCTAGTCCCGCCGTGCCTCACGCGCAAGTGGGGTGCGCCGCAATATGCGCTCAAACCCCTGCCCTTTTAACCATTGGTCCACATGATTACGGCCGCTGCCCGCGTGGGCAACGGCCGCAATCATGCCTCCTTCCGTGCACTGCCAACCGCCCCCTGGAGCCAGCCGCCCGCCCTGTGCCTGTCCAAGGGCCGCCCTTCTGCCGCCCGGAAAGCCCCCGTGCCCCGGCGCGCCTACTTCAGCTGCATCTTCAGCGTGCGCTGCGTTGCCGCGCCATAGGGCGGCTTCAGCCCGGCCATCTTGGCAAGGTCGAACTTCGGCTGGCGATAGACCGAACGCGCGTGGCTGAACGTCTTGAAGCCTTCCGGCCCGTGGTAGCTGCCCATGCCCGAAGGCCCCACACCGCCGAACGGCAGGTCGTCGGCCGATACGTGGAAGATCACGTCGTTGACGGTGACCCCGCCCGAAATCGTCCTGGTCAGCACCCGCTCGCGCTCGCCCTCGTCCTCGCCGAAGTAGTACAGGCCCAGCGGGCGGTCGTGCGCGTTGATGTAGTCGATCGCCTCGTCGATGCCGCGATAGGTCTTCACCGGCAGCACCGGGCCGAAGATCTCCTCCTGCATCACCTTCATGCCGTCGTTCACGCCGCGCAGGATGGTCAGCGGCATCTTGTTGCCGTTGGTCGTCTCGAAGTTCTCGTTGCCGGGGTTCACCACCACCGCCTCTGCCCCCTTGTCGAGCGCATCGTCGATCAGGCCCTGCAGCCGCTGGCGGTGCCGCGCATTGACGACCGAAGTATAGTCGTCGTTGTCGAGCAGCGTGGGATACATCGCGCTCACGCCTTCGCGCACCGCGTCGATCGCCTGGCCCTCCAGCTCCTCGGGCACCAGCATGTAGTCGGGCGCAAGGCAGATCTGCCCAGCGTTCATCATCTTGCCCAGGCCGATGCGCTCCGCGCTGCGCTTGATGTCGGCGCTGCGCGACAGGATCGTCGGGCTCTTGCCGCCCAGTTCCAGCGTCACCGGCACCAGGTTGTCGGCCGCCGCGTGCAGCACGTGCTTGCCGATGCCGGTCGCTCCGGTGAACAGCAGGTGGTCGAACGGCAGCGAACAGAACGCCTGCGCTACGTCCGCCCCGCCCAGCACGACCGCGACTTCCTCTTCCGCGAAGTACTTCGGGAACAGCTCGGCCATCAGGTCCGACGTGCGTTCGGTAAACTCGGACGGCTTGATCATCACCCGGTTGCCCGCGGCAAAGCTCTGGATCAGCGGCCCCATGGTCAGCTGCACCGGGAAGTTCCACGGCGCAACGACGCCGATCACGCCCTTGGGTTCGTAGCGGACCTCGGCCTTGGCACCCAGCAGACCCAGCGGGAAGTTGACGTGCCGCTTCTCGGGCTTCGACCACTTCTTCAGGTTCTTCTGGCAATAGCGCAGCAGGCTGACCGAAGGCATGATGTCGGTCATCATCGACTGTTCGTGGCTGCGGTGCCCGAAATCGGCGCTCATCGCCCGGGCAAAGTCCTCGCCGTGTTCCTTCATCAGCGTGAAGCAGCGCTCCAGCCGGTCGTTGCGCACCGAAAGCGCCTCGGGCCGGGCCGCGGTGAACGCCTTGCGCTGCCGGTCGAGAATGCCCTGCATCGCGTCCTTGCCCATCACGTCCATCGCTCGCTCCCCGTTTGTCTCTCAGACCGTTTTCGTTTCACACCCAGCCGCCCCACACGAACAGCGGCCAGGCCACAATGGCAAGGCAGGTTCCGAGCGGCAGGACGCTATCAGCAGATAGTTTACGCCCGGCCACAAAAAGCGCAAGGACCGCAACAAGGCCGATCAGGGTCCCGCCCAGAATTGTCAGGATCACCCCTTGCGGCCCCAGCCACACCCCGATCGCGCCCATCAGCGGCGGATCGCCCCCGCCCATCCCCTCGCGCCCGCGCACTCGGCGATAGGCAAAGGCCACCAGCCACAGCGCCGCAAAGCCCAGCGCGCCGCCCAGCAGCGCCAGCTCCAGCGGCAGCAGGTCGCCGATCGCATAGGCATGGGTGGCCGCCACGGTGACTCCGCTGGCGACAAGCAAGGCGGTCAGCATACGTGGTAACCACATGTGCCGGGCATCGAGCAGCGCCAGAAGCAGCAGTTGCCAGCCCAGCAGCATGGCCGCCAGCACCGTACCCTGCATCGCAAACGCCACCGCGCCCATCGCCACCAGCGCCGCGCCGATTTCGGCCCCCAGCTGCCACGCCCCGATCGGCGCACCGCAGCCACGGCACTTGCCGCGTTGCGCCAGCCACGAAAGCACGGGCACCAGTTCCCTTGCGCTCAATGTCTTGCCACAGCCGTCGCACGCCGATCGCCCGGTCACGACCGACCGTCCCGCGGGCAGCCGCACCAGCGTGGCGCCAAGGAACGAACCGACGATTGCGCCCAGCACCCCGGCCCCCGCGATCAGCACGGCCGTCCCTTGTGCCGAGGTAGCATCCACTCCCGCGATCACCCTGCCCGCCCCTTCACGACATCCGCCTGATCGCTCGCCCTGTCATTTGCAATTGTTGCGCCGCACCATTAGATCGCCAGACGATCGGCCACTCGGCCGTCGTTCTACCACACCAAGGAACCCGCGCCATGGCCCAGTTCTCCGCCGCCGATCCCGTCGTCATCCTCTCGTATGCGCGCACCCCGATGGGCGGCATGCAGGGTGTTTTCGCCGATGTCGCGGCGACCGATCTCGGCGCCACGGCGGTGAAGGCCGCGGTTGAACGCGCGGGCGTTGCCGGCGAAGACATCGAACGCATCTACATGGGCTGCGTGCTGCCCGCCGGCCTTGGCCAGGCACCGGCCCGCCAGGCCGCGATCAAGGCGGGCCTGCCCAAGTCGGTCGAAGCGACCACCGTCAACAAGGTCTGCGGTTCGGGCATGATGACCGTGATGATGGCTGCCGAAGCCATCGCCGCGGGCAGCGCCGACCTGATCGTGGCAGGCGGCATGGAATCGATGACCAACGCCCCCTACCTGCTCAAGAAGCACCGCTCGGGCGCACGCATCGGCCATGACACGGCCTATGACCACATGTTCCTCGATGGTCTGGAAGATGCCTACCAGGGCGGCGCCATGGGCACCTTCGCGCAGGCCACCGCCGACGAATACCAGCTTACCCGCACCCAGCAGGACGAATACGCCATCGCGTCGCTGTCGCGCGCGCAGGCAGCCATCGCCAATGGCGGCTTTGCCAGCGAAGTCGTGCCCGTCACGGTCAAGACGCGCAGCGGCGAAGTCGTGGTCGATACCGACGAACAGCCCGGCAAGGGCCGCCCCGACAAGATCCCTACGCTGAAGCCCGCCTTCGGCAAGGACGGCACGATCACCGCCGCCTCGTCCTCGTCGATCTCGGACGGCGCAGCCGCGCTGGTCCTGACGCGCGAAAGCACCGCCAAGGCCAAGGGCCTGACCCCGGTTGCCAAGGTCGTCGCGATCGATGCGCACGCGCAGGAACCGGCCAAGTTCACCACCGCGCCGGTCAGCGCCATCCAGAAGGTCCTCGCCAAGGCCGGCTGGAGCGTCGGCGATGTCGACCTGTTCGAAGTCAACGAAGCCTTCGCCTGCGTTGCCATGTTTGCGATGCACGATCTCGGCATCCCGCATGACAAGATCAACGTCCACGGCGGCGCCACCGCGCTCGGCCACCCGCTCGGCGCGTCGGGCGCACGCATCGTCACCACGCTGATCGGCGCGCTCAAGCACAAGGGCCTCAAGAAGGGCGTTGCCAGCCTGTGCATCGGCGGCGGCGAAGCCACCGCGATCGCGGTCGAACTGGTCTGATCCGGATGGCCGGCAATCGCTCGCAAGGGCGGTTGCCGGCACCTCGCCCGAAGCCGCTTGCCACGGGCCCGTCGCTGACGAAGAAATGCAGTGCTTCGACAAGCTCAGCACGGACGGTCAAGGGATGCGTGCGGTTTAGGAATGCAAACGATTAGCGCAATCCGCCTGCCCTGAGCAGTCTGTCAAAGGGCCGCCTCACAACTCCGCCCGCCCTGAGCCTGTCGAAGGGCTGACCTTCCCCCTTCCAGCACCCTGTGCGCGGATCGCGGCTCAGGGGTTGCCTGCGCCCCACACCTTGTCCGCTTCGATATAGCCCTTGCGGCCATCGATGTCGGCCTTGCACCAGCCGCTGTCGCAATCGTCCAGCTTGGCGACGACCCCGGGCGCGGCGCGCCACATCAGCTTGCCGGACCCATCCTTGTTTTCGCGGATCGCGGCTTCCCCGCCCTTGACGATGCCGGTGCGGGTGCGCGTCAGGAACTGCGCCAGCATCCAGCCGCGCGCGCCGTCCGGGTCCTGGATCAGGCGCCAGCCGCCCATCACGCGCAGCACCTTTAACGGCACGCCCGGCCGCACGTAGACCCAGCTGATCCGGTATTCGCGACCCGGACCCACGCGCAGGTTGGCCGGCTGCTTGCGCAGCGACACCCAGTAGGGAACGCCGCTGTCGTCCTCGGCACGGGCCGGAGCGCCCGCGGCAAGCGCCAGCGAAAGACCTGCGAAAAGAGGAAGCAGCGCACGGCGCTTGGACACGATCGAGAAGGCTTGCATGCGATTCCATCCGATACACCGCTGATCGATCATGACAATGCCCTGCGGCGGACTTGTTCCACGGTCTTCGCGATCGGGCACTTCGCAACACGCAGGTCGCGGCTTGACCGGGACTCGCCAAGCGGCTTAGCGAAGGTCCACGATGAGCCAGTCCGCCGCCCCCGCCGATTATCGCCCTGCCCGCCGCGTGGACAGCAAGCCGCGCGTCGTGGTGACCCGCCGTCTGCTGCCGGAAACGGAGGCGCGGATGGCCGAGCTGTTCGACGTGACGCTCAACACCACCGACAGCCCGATGGACCGCGCCGCGCTGGCCGCGGCGCTGGCCAGCGCCCACGTGCTGGTGCCCACCGTTACCGATACCATCGACGCCGAACTGATCGCCGCCGCCGGCCCGCAGTTCGGCCTGATCGCGAACTTCGGCGCCGGGACCGAACACATCGACCTTGCCGCCGCCCGTGCCCGGCGCATTCCCGTGACCAACACCCCTGGCGTGTTCACCGACGATACCGCCGACATGACGCTGGCGCTGATCATCTCGGTGATGCGCCGGCTCAACCACGGCGGCCGCGTACTGCGCGCGGGCAACTGGGAAGGCTGGGCGCCCTCCACGCTGCTGGGCCACCGCCTTGGGGGCAAGGTGCTCGGCATTGTCGGCATGGGCCGGATCGGTCAGGCGGTGGCCCACCGCGCCCGCGCCTTCGGGCTTGCCGTGGTCTACCACAACCGCCACCGCCTGCCCGAAGGGCTGGAGAACATGCTCGGCGCACGGTTCGAACCCGATCTCGACGCGTTGGTGGCAGAAGCCGATGTGCTGAGCCTGCACTGCCCGGCCAGCCCCGAAACCCACCACATGATCGATGCGCGGCGGATCGCGCTGATGAAGCCGCACGCCTACATCGTCAACACCGCGCGGGGCCGCCTGATCGAGGAAGAGGCGCTGATCGCCGCGCTGGTCGAAGGGCGCATCGGCGGCGCGGGGCTCGATGTGTTCGAGCATGAACCCTCGGTCGATCCGCGCCTGCTGTCGCACCACAATGTGGCGATCCTGCCGCACATGGGCAGCGCGACCTTCGAAGGGCGCATCGCCTCGGGCGAAAAGGTCATCGCCAACATCCGCTTCTGGGCCGATGGTCACCGCCCACCCGACCAGGTGCTCGAAGGCTGGGCCTGACGCGCCCAGAGACCGGCGGCGACCTGTCCCGATCACACACAACAATCGTGCGCGTAATACTTGCGGCACGCCAGATCGTTGCCTAGACCGCGCGACCAGAGAGGGTCGGCTGTCCGGTGTGCCTTGCCGCCACCGGGCAAGAGGGAGAACGTCATCACCATGCGCAAGGTTCTGGGCGCGGCACTGGCTGCCGCTTTGGTCGCGTTTCCGTTGCTGGCCCATGCGCAGACCGCCGGCCTGACCAGCGACGTCGACATCGCCGACAGCGGCGATACCGCCTGGATCCTCGTTTCGGCCGCGCTGGTGCTGATGATGGCGGCGCCCGGCCTCACCCTGTTCTACGGCGGGCTGGTGCGCGCCAAGGGCTTCCTGGCGGTGATGGTCCAGACCGGCGCGATCGCGGCGGTGGCCTCGATCATCTGGGTCGTCTGCGGATACACCCTGGCGTTCGGCGACGTCAGCAACGGCTGGCTGGGCGGCGGCAACGCCTGGATGCTGCTGAATCTGGGCAATGTGCGCAATGCGACAGACGTGCCCGAAAGCGCCTTCGCGCTGTTCCAGATGGCTTTCGCGCTGATCACGCCGGCGCTGATGGTCGGCGCCTGGGTCGATCGCGCCCGCTTCGGCTGGGTGGTCGGCTTTGCCGCGCTGTGGAGCCTGATCGTCTACGCCCCGGTGGCGCACTGGGTGTGGGGCGGCGGCTGGCTTGCCAGCAAGTTCGGCACGCTCGATTTCGCGGGCGGCATCGTGGTCCACACCACGGCGGGCGTTTCGGCGCTGGTCGTGGCGCTGCTGCTGGGCAAGCGCAACGGATTTCCCAAGACGCTGATGCTGCCGCACAGCCCGGCGCTGACCATGGCGGGCGCGGCGCTGCTGTGGGTCGGCTGGTTCGGCTTCAACGGCGGATCGGCGCTGGCCGCCAACGACGATGCGGCCGCCGCGATCATCAACACCCATCTGGCCGCCTGCACCGCCGCGCTGGCGTGGATCCTGGTCGAGCGGATCGCGGTGGGCAAGCCGACCTCGATCGGCTTTGCCACCGGCGCCATCGCGGGCCTGGCCACGGTGACCCCGGCCGCCGGGTTCATCGCGCCGGGCGCGGCCATCCTGCTGGGGCTGGCGTCGGTGGCGGTGTGCTACCCGATGATCCTGCTGGTGAAGTTCAAGCTGGAAATCGACGATTCGCTCGACGTCTTCGCCGTGCACGGCATGGGAGGGATCACCGGTTCGATCCTGCTGGCGGTCTTCATTTCGCCCAAGCTGGGCGGCACGGGCTATGCCGAAGGCATGTGGATGAGCCGGCAGCTGGTGGCCCAGCTGGTGGGCGTGGGCGTTGTCGCGCTGTGGAGCGCGGTGGCGACGGTGATCGCTTCGCTGATGGTGGCCATGGTGATCCCGATGCGGGTGACTGAGGACGAGGAACGCGAGGGGCTCGACATCATCAGCCACGGCGAGCGGGCCTGGGAATTCGACTGAGTCGCGGCCGGCCGAGCGAGGGCGAAGGACACCGAAGGGCGCCCTTCCAAATCCGCCAAGTTGACAAAGTTGACAGACTTCAAAGAGGAAAATCGCGATTTCGCCCGCCGACACAAAGCGCGACGGGCAAGCCGCTGATTAGACGGCATCTTTCCGGTGGCGGGCGCGATTTTAGGGCCGTGCCCGCCTGTAGGAAAGGGGTTGGAGGAGGTTGCGGATGCACCTTGCATACGCAACCCATGCCTGCGTACGGTTAAGCCGCGTCCGGGGCAGCCTCTTCACGGCGCATCTGCATCAGCTTGCGCCGCGCGCGGATCGCGGCGGCATCCGACGGCAGGATCACCGGACGCAGCGCCCAGAAATCCTCTCCCGCCATGGCTGCCTGCTGCGCGCGGATCATGGGTTCATCCTCTTCCAGGAAGACCTTGCGCGCCATCGCTTCGGCTTCGGCACCATGGCCGCGGGTGAAGAAGTAGTGCGTTTCCGTCTCGTTCTTCGGCGTCAGGATGTGCGGGTTGGCCATCGGCGGCACGACCGGCTGCGTGCGTCCGGTGCCTTCGTGCGCAAGGCCGATGAACAGCGCGAGCGAGGCCGGCGCGTGCCAGCGGATGTGGAGCCACTGATCGACCCGTGCGCCTTCCCCCAGCATCGGCACGGTCCAGGCGGGTGCGCGGCTGGAGTCCATGTCCCACTTGTTCCAGATCGCCCCGGTCTCGTCGGTTTCGACCGTCTGCTTGCCGCATTCGAACAGCGACCCGTTCACGCCGAAGGTTTCGACGTGGAGGAATTCGGCATGGCTGAGATCGAGCAGATTGTCGGAGATCAGTTCGTAGCCGACATCCATCACCAGCCAATCGCGCGCATCGTGTTCATCGTCGATGAACGCAAAGTCGGGGATCGTGGCGGGATCGGCCTTTTCGGCATCACCGGGCCAGAACCACAGGCCGCCGTGGCGTTCGATCAGAGGCAGCGTGCGCACCCGGGCTTCGGGCGGGACTTCGCGACCGAACGGATTGAACACGCAGGCGCCATCGGTGCCGAAGGTCAACCCGTGGTAGCCGCAGGCAACGGCATCGCCGACGCGCCTGCCCCGGCTCAAGGGCACGAAGCGGTGCGGGCATCGGTCGGCCATCATCACGTAGGCGCCATCGCTGGCCTTCAGGATCAACCAGGGTTCGCCCAGCAGCGTGCGCGGCAGGAAGCCGTCGTTCGGCACTTCCTGGCTCCAGGCGGCCATGTACCATGCGTTGCGGACAAATGCGGACATGCGATCACTCTCCTCCGATCACGGGGAGCGGGCGCGCAACTGTGCTTGTCGTATCAATCCTGCATGCCCGCACCCACCACGCGGGACCATCCCGCCTAAACGCTGTGGGGCCTGCAGCTGGCGCGCATCGTGCGGCGCCATCCCAGACCGGCCAGCCGCAGAAGCGCGGGTGCCGATCACCAGGCTGTGTCCGCCGAAGCGAACGGCACGACTTTTAAATTAGAATGGTGATTCCTGTCAATCGCCCGAAGGGCGCCGCCCCCTTCCCCGTACGGGAAGAGGGGGCAGCCGCACGCTCAATCGCCGGTCAGGATGCGGTCGACGAGCTGCTTCACCGTGGGGGTGAAGCCGTTGGAATAGAACGGATCCTGCTTGAAGCGGTAGGCGGCGTGGCCCGCGAACATCAGGTTTTCGTCGATGGGGCCACCGTGGGCGATGTCCTGCAAGGTCTTCTGAATGCAGAAGCTGCGCGGATCGGCGAGGCGTCCGGTGGTGTAATCGTCGTGGTCCTTCCACGACGAGAATCCGCAGTGCGACAGGCAGCCCATGCAATCGGCCTGATCCTTGCGGATTTCCTCGCGCTCGGCCGGGGTCACGAAGACGATCGTGTCGTCGGGCGTGCGCAGCGCATCGGTGAAGCCAGCGCCGTGCCAGGCGCGCGCGCGGCCGAGATCGGTGGGGGTGACCCAGAAGTTCTTGCCCTTCACCCCGACGTCGAGCTGGACGGTGTGTTCGCCCGCGCTGACCTTGGAATAGGGGATCTGGCGCTCCGAACGCGCTTCGAGGCTGCGCAGGAAGGGATTGCGCACCGCCGAGGAATAGAAGCCGGTCGGCGAGAAGCGATGGAGCAGGACGTCGCCCGGCTCCAGCGTGCGCAGGTGGTCCTTCCACGCCTGCGGGATCGGGCTTTCCTCGGTCAACAAGGGCCGCGTGCCGAACTGGAAGGCGATCTTGCCGAGTTCGGGATTGTCGATCCAGTCGTTCCATTCGCGCAGGAACCACACGCCGCCCGCCATCACGATCGGCACCTCGTCCGACACGCCTTCGGCGCGCATTACGTCGCGCAGCGCCTTGACGCGGGGATAGGGATCTTCGGGCTTCTTCGGGTCTTCGGCGTTCGACAGGCCGTTGTGCCCGCCGGCGAGCCACGGATCTTCATAGACCACGGCGGCAAGAAGCTCAGGCACCTTGCTGTAGGCGCGCTTCCAGAGCGCCCGGAACGCGCGTCCGGACGAGACGATCGGCAGGTAATGCACGTTGAAGCGCTGCGCGATTTCCGACAGCTTGTAGGGCATGCCCGCGCCGCAGGTGACGCCGGTGACGAGGCCGCGGGTCTTTTCCAGCACGCCTTCGAGCACGGCTTGCGCCCCGCCCATTTCCCACAGCACGTTGATGTTGATCGCGCCCTTGCCCGACGAAATGTCGTAGGCGCGCTTCACCTGTTCGACCGCGCCATCGATGGCATAGCGGATCAGCTGTTCGTGGCGTTCCTTGCGGGTGAGCTGGGCATAGACCTGCGGCACGATCTTGCCTTCGGCGTCGTAGCTATCGGCATTGACCGCGCTGACCGTGCCGATGCCGCCAGCGGCCGCCCAGGCGCCCGAGCTCATGTGGTTGGTCGCCGCGACGCCCTTGCCGCCTTCGACCAGCGGCCACACTTCGCGGCCACCATAGAGAATCGGACTCAAACCCTTGAAACCAGACATAGCCTTCTTTCAACCCTGCCCCGCTGTGCCCGATCCGAGCCACCGGGCACCGTAAACTTGCCAGCCAGCGGTCCCCGCCAGCAAGTCCGCTGATTGCCTGCCGCTTAGGAGCAATTGCGCGCAAACGAAAGAGGATGCCGCGCCCTTTGCCAAAAACTCGCCACATTTCGGCACGGCCCGGAAGGGCATGTCCGCCCTGCCGCGCCTGACAACCATCAATCGTCGTCCGAAACGTCGACCTTTTCGCCGGTGACCTTCTGCGAAAGCGCCGCGGCCATGAACGGATCGAGCGCGCCGTCGAGCACGTCGGTCGGGTTGGTCGAGACGACGCCGGTGCGCAGGTCCTTCACCTGCTGATAGGGCTGCAGCACGTAGGAGCGGATCTGGTGGCCCCAGCCGATCTCGGTCTTGGCCTGGTATTCCCCGCTGGCCGCCGCCTCGCGCTTGGCAAGCTCGGCTTCGTACAGCCGCGCCTTCAGCATGCCCATCGCGGTGGCGCGGTTCTTGTGCTGCGAACGGTCGATCTGGCTCGCCACGATGATGCCCGAAGGCACGTGGGTGATGCGCACCGCCGAATCGGTGGTGTTCACGTGCTGACCACCTGCACCCGATGCGCGGTAGGTGTCGATCTTCAGGTCGGCGGGGTTGATCTCGATTTCGATGTTGTCGTCGATTTCGGGATAGACCCAGACCGAGCTGAACGAGGTGTGGCGGCGGGCCGAGCTGTCATACGGGCTGATCCGCACGAGGCGGTGCACGCCGCTTTCGGTCTTGGCGTAGCCATAGGCGTTCTCGCCCTTGATCAGCAGCGTGGCGCTCTTGATCCCGGCCGCTTCGCCCGCGTGGTAATCGAGCAGTTCGACCTTGTAGCCGTGGCGTTCGGCCCAGCGCGTGTACATGCGCTGGAGCATTTCGGCCCAGTCCTGGCTTTCGGTGCCGCCCGCGCCCGCGTGGACTTCGAGGAAGGCGTTGTTGGCATCCGCCTCGCCCGCCAGCAGCGCCTGGATCTTGTCGTTGTCGGCCCGTTCGGCCAGCGCGGCGAGCGTGGAGAGACCTTCGGCGATGGTATCGTCATCGCCTTCCATCTCGCCCAGTTCGACGAACTCGATCGCATCGGCCATTTCCTGGCCGATCTGGTTGACCGCGCCGATCGCGGCTTCGAGGCGGCGACGCTCGCGCATCACTTCCTCGGCCTTCTTCGGATCGTCCCACAGCTTGGGATCCTCGACGCGCGCGTTCAGCTCGTCGAGACGGCGCACGGCGCGGTCCCAGTCGAGGAACTTGCGCACCAGCGCCAATGCGGCGTTGATGCGGTCGATGTGGGCCTGCCCTTCGGCACGCATGTCGTTGCACTCCGGCTCGAAAATTCGAAGGACGCCGCTTAGCGGAGCGGCGCGCCTTGTAAAGGGGGGTGGGTATACAGTGGGTCGGCTGGAAGCCGCCGGTGCCGCGTTATCTGCGTGACCCCGGACTTGATCCGGGGTCACGGGTGTCTGGCGGCGATCGGTTTAGCGCGCGGTCTTGAGCTTCTGGACGGCGGCGAGCGTCAGCTTGACGTGATCGCGATAGTCCATGTCGGAGTGCACCAGCACGACCTTGCCCTTGCGATCGATGACATAGCTGGTGCGCTTGGTGAGGCCGGTCGAGACGCCGCCCTGCTTGAGATCGACATCGTAGGCCGAGACGATCTGCGGCGTGGCGGCGGCGACGGCGAACTTGTCGCGGCAGGCTTCGGTCGAGAACTTCTGCAGGGTGGGCACGTCGTCGTTCGACATGCCGATGACCTGCGCGCCGGCCTTGGCGAACTGGGCGCTGGCTTCGGCGAAGGCATGGGCTTCGAGCGTGCAGCCTTGCGTGAACGCCTTGGGGTAGAAGTAGAGCACGACCGGGCCCTTCTTCAGCGCCTGGCGCAAGTGGAAGGCGAAGGGCTTGCCCTTGAGCGCGCCTTGCGCGGTGAAATCGGGCGCGGGCGCGCCCTGCGCCAGTTCGGCATTGGCAGTGGCGGGCGCGAGAAGCGCGAGCGCGGCTGCGGCGGGAGCGGCGAGCAAGGCCTTGGCAATGAAGCGGTTCATGGGCGCGACGCTATCACAGCGCGGGCGGCCGACAACACAATTCCAGCGGCCCCGCTCCAAGGGGCAGCAATCAGTAGATGCCGCCCTGCTCTTCCAGGAAATCGCCTTCGTCGGCCGGCGCTGCATCCTGCTGCACCGGCAGGCCGCGCGCGGCGCGGGCGCGCTTGATCGCTTCGATCACCGCTTCCTTGGCGGTGAGTTCTTCGGCGCGGACGGTGCGCTTGGGCTCGGTATCGGGCTTGAACGCTTCCCAGATCACGCTGGCCTTGCGCTCATCGTCCTGCGGCACGCCGGCAAAGACGCGCTTGCCCGAAACGCGGTCGATCTTGACCATGCGCACGCCGGCCGGAACGGTGAAGGGGGTATCGGACCAGCGCTTGCGCGTATCGAGCACGAACTGCTTGAAGATCGGCGCGGCCGTGCGACCGCCCTGGGCATAGCCGCCCAGGCTGCGCGGGGAATCGTAGCCCATGTAGAGGCCGGCGATGATGTCGGGCGAGCCGCCACAGAACCACACGTTCGTGGGACCCGTGGTGGTGCCGGTCTTGCCGAACAGCGGCAGCTTCAGGTCGGCCAGCACTTCGGCGGTGCCGCGCACGACCACGCCTTCGAGCATGTGGACGACCTGGTAAGCGGTGCGCGGGTCCATCACCTGCTTGCCCAGCGGCTTGAAGCGCGGCATCGGCCGCCCGTCCCAGCGGGGCATGTTGCAGCCCGAACATTCGCGGTTGTCCGCCTTCCACACGACCTTGCCGTTGCGGTCCTGCACGTAGTCCACCAGCGTCTGTTCGTGCTGGCGGCCATGGTTGGCGAGCGCGGCATAGGCGTTGACCATGCGCGCGACGGTGGTGTCGCCCGCACCCAGCGCCATCGACAGGAACGGCTGGTAATCGCCGATGCCCACGTTCTTGATGGTGCGCACGACCTTGTCCATGCCGGTATCGTTGGCGATGCGCACGGTCATCAGGTTGCGCGATTGTTCGAGGCCCCAGCGCATGGTGTGGGTGCCCCCTGCCCCGCGCATGTCGAAGTTGCGGAAGCACTTCTGGCCGAGCGCGGCGCCCTGGTAGACGCAGAAGGTGCCGTCGAGCACCGGCGAGGCCGGGGTCATGCCGTTGTCGAGCGCGGTGGCATAGACGAAGGGCTTGATCGTGGAGCCCGGCTGGCGCTGGGCCTGCGTGGCGCGGTTGAACGAGCCGAGGCGCGCATCGAACCCGCCCTGCATGGCGAGCACGCGGCCGCTCTGCGGATCTTCGACAACCATGCCGCCCGACACTTCGGGCACGGTGCGCACGGTCCAGCCCCCGCCCGACGGCGCGACGGCGATCACGTCGCCCGCCTTCATCGCATCGGGCATGCCATAGAGCGGCGCGGTCTTGCCGTCGCTGAAGCCGATCGTGCCCGACCCGCCACTGCGCGACAGCACGACGCCGACGCGCCAGTCCTGATAGTTGATCGAGATGTTGCTGGTGATCAGCTCGGTCTGCCACCTGTCACCCGCATCGATGGTGGCGATCGGGCCGTGCCAGGCGCGACCGGCGGAATAGCGCAACAGGCCGGTGCGCAGCGCGCTTTGCGCCGCGGTCTGGAGCTGGGTGTCGAGCGAAGTGCGCACCCAAAGACCGCCCGCATAGACCGAATTGGGGCCCTCTTCGGCATTTTCGCCGAACTTGTCGATCAGCTGGCGGCGCACTTCTTCGAGGAAGTAGCCGGCGTCGGCCGTGTAGTTTTCGCTGCGACGGGGGACGAGGCCGAGCGGCTGCGCCTTGGCCTCTTCGGCCTGCGCCGCGGTGGCCCAGCCGTTCTTGACCATCTGGTCGAGCACCCAGTTGCGGCGGGTGATCGCCTGTTCCTCGTACTTCTTGCGGCCATAGCGTTCGGGCGCCTTGGGCAGGATGGCGAGGAAGGCCGCTTCGTTGAGCTTGAGATCGCCAACGTCCTTGTCGAAATAGGCGCGCGCGGCGGCCTGCACGCCGAAGCTCTGGCGGCCGAGCGGTATTTCGTTGAGGTAGAGTTCGAGGATCTGCTGCTTGTTCAGCACGCCTTCGATGCGGCGGGCGAGCAGGATTTCCTTGAGCTTGCGGCTGACCGAGTATTCATCACCGACGAGGATGTTCTTGGCGACCTGCTGGGTGATCGTCGAACCGCCGCGCGCGCGCTGGCCCGAGCCGTACTTGGTGACATAATCGACCACCGCGCCGGCAAAGCCGAACACATCGACGCCGCCATGGGTCCAGAACGTCTTGTCCTCGGCCGAGAGGAAGGCGTTGATCAGCGGTTCGGGAAAATCGACGAAGCGCAATTGGACGCGGCGTTCGCGGGCATAGCTCGAGACGATCTCGCCGTCGTTTCCGCGCACCATGGTGGGCAGGGGCGGCTGGTAGGTGAGCAGCTTGTCGGCCGAGGGCAGCGTGCGGATCACCGTGACCCAGAGCAGCGCATAGGCCAGCACCAGCGCGGCGAGGAGATAGCCTGCGCGGCGCACCCACTTGCTGGAGCGCCAGACATCGGCGACGCGGGCGAGGCCCGGCGAGCGCAGCAGGCCAACGCCACGGCGGATACGGAAGCGCTGCGCGCCGGGCTCGTTCTCGGGCAAATCGTCGGCCATCTTGCGCGCCCCTCTAGCACGCCGCTTTGCGCAAACGCCAGCGGGGCTGCGCAGGTAATGGCCTAGCAGCGGTCAAGCGGCGGAGCGACTTGCCTGATCGAAGGCCGAAAGGATCGGGCAGGCCCCCTGCCCGCCCCGACCGCAATCGTCGGCAAGGCGCTGCAGCGCATCGCGCGCGGCCTGCATTTCCGCGATCCGCGCATCGAGTTCGGCGATGCGCGAGCGTGCCAGCTGGCGGGCGCGGGCGCGGTCGTCGACCGAATCAAGGTCGAGCAGTTCGGCGATCTGTTCGAGCGTGAAGCCCGCCCCTTGCGCCTGGCGGATGAAGCGCAGGCGCCGCACGTCGTCATCGCCATAAGTGCGGAAACCGCCGCCCGCAGGCAGCGGCGGTTCCGCCAGCAATCCGCGCCGCTGGTAATAGCGCACCGTTTCGACGCCGACCGCGCCGGAACGGGCAAGGCCCGCGATCGTCATCTGCTTCATCGGGCCACCCCTTGACTCCGCACCATGGTACGGACCCTAGATAGGGTGGGTCACGATACAAGCAACGAGGAGCGAGGCCCCGTGTCCATCCCTGCCAAGACCGGTTCGACCGCCGAGCTTTACCGCATGGTCATGCCCAGCCACACGTGCCCCTATGGCCTGAAGGCGCTCGCCCTGCTGAAGCGCAAGGGCTTTGCGGTGGAGGACCACCATCTGGCCACCCGCGACCAGACCGACGCATTCAAGGCGGAGCATGGCGTGGCAACGACGCCGCAGGTGTTCATCGATGGCAAGCGGATCGGCGGATACGATGACCTGCGCAGCCATTTCGGCATCGCCGTGCCGGTAGCCGGGGCAACCAGCTATCGTCCGGTCGCGGCGCTGTTCGCGATGACCGCGCTGATCGCGCTGGCGGCGAGCAAGGCGGCGCTGGGCGCAGCGTTCACCGCGCTGGCGCTGCAATGGTTCGGCGGGGTCAGCATGGCGACGCTGGCGCTGCTGAAGCTGCAGGATGTCGAGCGGTTTTCGACGATGTTCCTCAACTACGACCTGCTGGCGAAGCGCTGGGTGCGCTATGGCTATGTCTACCCTTTCGCCGAGGCGCTGGCCGGCGTGCTGATGATCGCGGGCGTGCTGCCATGGCTGTCGATCCCGCTGGCGCTGTTCATCGGCACGGTGGGCGCGGTTTCGGTGTTCAAGGCGGTTTACATCGACCGGCGCGAGTTGAAGTGCGCGTGCGTCGGCGGATCGTCGAACGTGCCGCTGGGGTTCGTTTCACTGGTCGAAAACCTGGGCATGATCGCCATGGCGCTGTGGATGACGACGCACCTGTAAGGGTGCCGCGTTGCGCGGGTCAGGGGGCCGCTTCTCGCCGGGCGAGCGCGATCGTGGCAGCGCGCGCGATGGTTTCGCCGAAGCGCGCGCGCCAGGCGGGATCGGCCATGCGCGCGGCATCGTCGGCATTGCTGATGTAGCCTGCTTCGACGAGCGCGGACGGCAGATCGAGCGACTTCAGCACGACGAAGGCCGCCTGGCGGCGCGGGTCTGCGTGGAAGGCGATGCGGCCCTGCCCTTCGCGCACGACGAGATCGGCGAAAGCGACGCTTCTTTCGCGCATCTCGCGCTGCGACAGATCGACCAGGATCGAGGACACCGCACTGGAAGCACTGGCATCGGCCACAGGTCCGTCGGCGCGGTTCTCCCGCCGGGCCAGCGCATCGGCCAGCGCATCGCTGCCGCGATCGGACAGGGTGTAGACCGTGGCGCCGCCCGCCTGATCGTTGCCCGCGGCATCCGCATGGACCGAAACGAACAGGTCCGCCCCCAGCCTGCGGGCGAGATCGGCGCGTTCATCGAGCACGAGGAAGCGGTCGGCATCGCGGGTGAGCGCCACGCGCAGGCGGCCTTCGCGCAGCAGGGCATCGCGCACCGCGCGGGCGAGCAGCAGCGTGACGTCCTTTTCGCGGGTGCCGTTGGCGCCGCTTGCGCCCGGATCGTGCCCGCCGTGGCCGGCATCGATCACCACCAGCGGACGGCTGCTATCGGCCGGGCCTTCGATCGGCGGCAGGCCGAGCCGCGCGCCGGCATCGGGCAGCGCAAGGTGGATCACATAGGATTGGGCGCGCGCAACCTGACGCACCTTCCACACGCCGACGCCCACGACGACCAGCAGCGACAGCGGCAGGGCAAGCCCCAGCGCCAGTGCCGCCTGCCTGACAAAGATCGCGCGCCCTTCCATCCATCGCCGCTATGCAACGGCACGGCCGAACCGGTCCAGCGTGTTCTTGCTTGGCCGGGTGCGCATCGGGTGTCGATCTGGTGCAGGCAGGACGACACCGCCAAACCTCCGAGGCCCCGCGAAATTGCGTCATCTATCCGCAATGCAATTTAATTGCCGCTTTGCAATTGCAGTGCTAGCACCCCAAGTATCGCAAGCAGGCAGGCACCAGATTGGTGTACCAGGCCCGCCCCAAGGTTCCGCAGGAATGTGCTGGCAAAGCGCAAGGAGCCGCAAGGGGACAGGGCAAAGTGGCACCCGGCCGCCGACTTGCGAGAGAAGAATTGCGGGGGAACTTTCAAGCGCATTCGCGCCAACCCCCGCGCCAGAGGTTGATGCCGTGATGATGAGCCGAGTTGACGTCCAGCGCAAAGGTCCCCTCGCGGGACCGGCCGCTCGGGCGCTGATCGGCAAGCGCGCACTATCGCCGATCGTCATTACCGCAGACACGAACCTGCCGCCGCCGGGCGGCTCGCGCATGGACGATCCGTCCGCGCTTGCATCCGGCACCACCGCATTCGCGAAGCGACAGCGCCGGCCCGAAGCCGGCGCGCACGCCATTCGCGCCACTACAACGATCCGCGCCAAGTTCCCGGGCTTTGTCCCGCGGCGGCGCGGCTGGAGAATCCATAATGACCACGCGCATGCTGATCGATGCGCGCCACCAGGAAGAAACCCGGGTGGCGGTGCTCAAGGGCAACCGTATTGAAGAATTCGACTTTGAATCTGCGGATCACAAGCAGATCAAGGGCAACATCTACCTCGCCAAGGTTACGCGCGTAGAGCCGTCGCTGCAGGCGGCGTTCGTCGATTTCGGCGGCAATCGCCATGGCTTCCTGGCCTTCAGCGAAATCCACCCCGACTACTACCAGATCCCCAAGGAAGACCGCGAGGCGCTGCTGGCCGAAGAAGCCGCGCACGCCGAGGAAGAGGCCGCGCTGCGCGCTGCCGAGGACGCCGAGGACGACGAGTACGAAGGCGAGGATTTTGGGGGCGAGGAAGGCTACGACGCATCGGACGAAGGTGACTTCTCCGGCGGCGTGACCGAAGTCGACACATCCGAGAAGGACCATGTCGCCACGATCGAAGGCGGCGTGGTCGAGAACGGCTTCGACGATGACGGCGATGCCGATCATGCCGACGATGGCGCCGAGGCATCGGACGAAGGCAACGAAGAGGGCGGCCAGCGCCGTCCCCGCCGTGGCCGTCGCCAAGGCCGTGCGCAGGGCAAGGAAGCCGACGAACTGCGCGCCAAGCGCATGGCGCTGCGCCGCCGCTACAAGATTCAGGACGTGATCCAGCGCCGGCAGGTGCTGCTGGTGCAGGTCGTCAAGGAAGAGCGCGGCAACAAGGGCGCGGCGCTGACCACCTACCTCAGCCTCGCCGGCCGCTACTGCGTGCTGATGCCCAACAGCAGTCACGGCGGCGGCATCAGCCGCAAGATCAATTCGGCCGCGGACCGCAAGCGGCTCAAGACGATCATTTCCGAGCTGGAACTGCCCCGTTCGATGAGCTGCATCGTCCGCACCGCCGGGCTGCAGCGCACCAAGCCCGAGATCAAGCGCGACTTCGACTACCTCGCCCGCCTGTGGGACGAGATCCGCGAGCGCACGCTGAAGTCGAGCGCCCCGGCGCTGATCCATTCGGACAGCGATCTCGTTAAGCGCGCGATCCGCGACATCTACAACCGCGAGATCGAGGAAGTCGTAGTCGAAGGCGAGCACGGCTATCGCGCCGCCAAGGACTTCATGAAGCTGCTGATGCCGAGCCACGCCAAGCGGGTGAAGCAGTATGCCGACCCGGTGCCGCTGTTCCAGCGCTATGGCGCCGAGGACCAGCTGACGGCGATGTACGATCCGGTGGTGCAGCTCAAGAGCGGCGGCTACCTCGTGATCAACCCGACCGAGGCGCTGGTCTCGATCGACATCAACTCGGGCCGTTCCACCAAGGAGCACGGCATCGAGCAGACGGCGGTTGCCACCAACCTCGAAGCCGCGCGCGAAATCGCCCGCCAGCTGCGCCTGCGCGACATGGCGGGCCTCGTGGTCATCGACTTCATCGACATGGAATACGGATCGAACATCCGTAAGGTCGAAAAGGCGATGAAGGACGCGCTCAAGAACGACCGCGCCCGCATCCAGGTCGGCCGCATCTCGGGCTTCGGCCTGATGGAGATGAGCCGCCAGCGCCTGCGCACCGGCGTGCTGGAAGCGACGACCCGTGCCTGCCCGCACTGCGATGGTTCGGGCCTGGTCCGCACCGCATCGTCCGCCGGCCTTTCGGCGCTGCGCCTGATCGAGGACGAAGCCGCCAAGGGCAAGGGCACCGTCGTCACGCTCTATGCTTCACAGGAAGCGGCGATCTACGTGCTCAACGCCAAGCGCACCGATCTTGCCGAGATCGAGGACCGCTATGGCGTTTCGGTCGAGGTGATCCCCGAAGGCGAGAACGAAGGCGCGAAGATGCGCGTTGCCTCGCGCGGGCCCCGGAACGAATTCGTGCCGAAGTTCGCGCCGATCGTGGAGCTGGTCGAGGACCAGGACGACGAGATCGAAGACGATTACGACACCGAGGACGAAGCCACCGAAGACCGCAGCGAAGGCCGCCGCGAGCGCGAGCCGCGCGATGGTGGCCGCGAAAGTCGCGATGGCGATGAAGGCGGCCGCCGCAAGCGCCGCAAGCGTCGGCGCGGTCGCGGCCGCGATCGCCGCGAGGACGAAGGCGCCGAAGGTAGCGAGAACGCTGAAGGCGAAGCCGTCGAGACCGAGACCGACGAAGCCGAAGGCGCCGGCGAAGGTCGGGACGCGAGCGAAGGCGAAGCCGGCAATGGCGAGGAGCGCGGCGGTCGCCGCCGTCGCCGTCGCAGCCGTCGCCGCCGTGGCGGTCGCGACAACGAGGGCAACGAGACCGAAGGCAACGAAGCCGAGACCGAAGCCGGTGAAGGCGATGCCGTGACTGCGGACGCGCCCGTCGCCGAAGCGCCGGCGGTCGAGGCGCCTGCCCTCGAGGCCGAGCCGGTCGCCGAAGAAGCCCCGGCCAAGCCCAAACGCACCCGCCGCAAGAAGGCCGACGCTGCCGCCGAAGCAGCTCCGGTCGTGACCGAGGAGGTGCCGGCAGAAGCGGCACCGGTCGCGGCAGCGCCTTCCGAAGTGGCCGCTGCCGAAGCGGCTGTCGAGGAAGCGCCTGCCAAGCCCAAGCGCACCCGTCGCAAGAAGGCCGACGTCGCAGCAGAGGCCGCTCCGGCCGAAGCCGTGACCGAAGTGGTGGCCGAGCCTGCGCCGGTGGCCGAAGAGGCCCCGGCCAAGCCCAAGCGCACGCGCCGCAAGAAGGCCGACGCGGCCGTCGAAGCCGAAGCCGTCCCAGCAGCGGATGTCGCTCCGGTCGAAGCCGAACCGGCCCCGGCAGCGGAGACGGCGCCTTCGACACAGACCGTGGAAGCCAACGGGGGCGAGACCACCGAAGGCGAGGAAGGCGGCACGCCGCGTCGCGGTTGGTGGCAGCGGACGTTCGGCGCCTGATCCAGCGCGCCTGACCGGATGGAAACGGCCCCGCTGGTCTACGGACCGGCGGGGCTTTTTCGTGTCAGCGGTCAGTCCGCGCGGACTGCCTCGCCCCACTCCATCCAGCCGGCAAAGCGCGGGGTCTTGTCGATGTAGCGCCGCCCGCCGGGTGCGACGGTGAATCCCGCCTGCTCGATCCCGGCGATGACGGGACGTGTCAGGTGGCAACCCCCGGCGATGCGCTTCCACACCGGCTCGATCCGCCGCTGCCAGCGAGCGACGCCGGGATCGGGCGCCGCGCCATGTTCGGCAAAGAGCAGACGCCCACCGGGCCGCAACACCCGGCGCAGTTCGCCCAGCACACGGGCCGGGCTGTGCACCGAGCAAAGCGTGTAGGTGCACACCACCGTATCGAAGCTTGCATCGGCAAAGGGAATCGCCTCGCCCTCGCCTTGGCGCAAGTCGGCCTGCCAGCCCTTGCGCGCGGCTTCACCCCGCGCCTGGTCAAGACCCAGTGGCGAGGGATCGAGCCCGGCGAAACTGGTGATCGCCTCGGCGCGATAGAAACGCTGGTTGAGCCCGCCCCCGCAGCCAAGTTCGAACACGGCGCCTTGTGCCTTGGGCACCACCTGTGCGCGCAAATCCATGATGCCGGGCGCCGAACAGGCGCACCGGATCAGCCGCGGCACCACGACCCTGTCCCAGAAACCGCCCATGCCCCTCATCCCCTTTGCTTTCCACACGAGGATGCGCCCCTTGTCGTGAGGCGCAAGCCCTTGTCGAAACGGAGGGTGTAAACAAACCAAAGTTATAAATTATTCATAGTTTAAATCTAGAGAACGCTGCAGGGGTCCAACGATATGGAAGAAGGACGATCCATGCAGACCATTCGCACTCTGATGAGCGATACCCGCGGCGCCACGGCGATCGAGTACGGCCTTATCGCAGCGCTGATCGCGGTGGCGGCGATCACGGCGATGAGCTCGCTGGGCAGCTCGCTTTCTGGCACGTTCAACAAAGTGGCGACGACGGTGAACACCGGCGCCTGACCGCGCCGACGCAGGGCGCGCCGGGGTGATGGTCAGGCCCCCAGCGCCCTGCGCTTGCGCAAGGGCACAGACTTGCCACCTGCCCTCCTGAGCACTTGCCCTGCCCTGCGCATTCGCTAAGGACGATTCGAATAGCGCATCGGGGAAACAGTAGATGGCAACCTTCACGCTTCCGAAGAATTCTAAGATCACCGGCAAGTCGCGCCACCACGCCGCGGCCACCAATGGTCGCATCCGGAAGTTCAAGGTCTATCGCTACGACCCGGACAGCGGCGAAAACCCGCGCTACGACACGTTCGAGATCGATCTTGAGCAGTGCGGGCCAATGGTGCTCGACGCGCTGATCAAGATGAAGGGCGAACAGGACCCGACGCTGACGTTCCGCCGTTCCTGCCGCGAAGGCATCTGCGGTTCGTGCGCGATGAACATGAACGGCCGCAACGGCCTTGCCTGCACCACCGCGATCGAAGACCTGAACGGCGAGATCCGCATCACGCCGCTGCCGCACATGGAAGTGATCAAGGACCTGGTCCCCGATTTCACACACTTCTACGCGCAATACGCCTCGATCCGCCCGTGGCTGCAGACCGTCAGCCCCACGCCTTCGGGCAAGGAGCGCCTGCAGAGCCCCGAACAGCGCGAGAAGCTCGACGGCCTGTACGAATGCATCCTGTGCGCCTGCTGCTCGACCTCTTGCCCGAGCTACTGGTGGAACAGCGACAAGTTCCTCGGCCCGGCGATCCTGCTCCAGGCCTATCGCTGGCTGGCTGACAGCCGCGACGAGATGACCGGCGAGCGGCTCGACGAGCTGGAAGATCCCTTCCGCCTCTATCGCTGCCACACGATCATGAACTGCGCCAACGTCTGCCCCAAGGGCCTGTCGCCGGCGCGCGCGATCGCCGAGATCAAGAAGATGCAGGCCGAACGCGCGATCTGATCGCGTCCGGCCTGACCATCCATACTTGATCGTTTCGCCATGACCGAGATGATGACCGGTTTCCGGGTCGAGCCCAGCCCCGAGCATGAGGGCTGGCTGACCTGGGACCTGGCCGATCCGACCCGCTACAACGCCAACGCCATCGGCAAGCTGGTCGCCCGGCTGGAAGACGGGCCGGATGGCAAGCGCCGGGCGCGGCTGCGGATGTTTCCCGAGCGCAAGCATTCCAACCTGCTGGACGCGGTACACGGTGGTGCGACGCTGTCACTGATCGACATCGCGCTATTCACCGGCATGCGGCTGATCCTCGACGGCAATGCGGCGGGATCGGTAACGCTGGACCTTTCGACCCAGTTCATCGGTGCCGGCAGGCTCGACCAGCCGCTCGACGCGGTGGTCGAAGTGCTGCGCGAAACCAAGCGACTGGTTTTCCTGCGCGGGCTGGTCGAACAGGGCGAGGAAACGATCGCCGCGTTCAACGGCACGATCCGCAAACCATCACGCTGATGGGCAGTGTTGCCGCCCGCTATGCCGCGCTGGTGGCCGCCGGCGAACTGAAGCCCGATCCCGAACAGGCAGCCGCGGCGCAGAAGCTCGACGCGTTGCAGCGCGAGCTTGAGAGCCCGCCCCCCTCGCCCGGCCTGTTGGGCAAGCTGCTCGGTCGCAAGGCGCCCGAAAGCCCCCGCGGAATCTACATGTGGGGCGATGTGGGACGCGGCAAGTCCATGCTGATGGACCTGTTCCACGACAACCTGGAAGTTCCGGCCAAGCGCCGCGCACACTTCCACGAATTCATGCTCGACGTCCACGCCCGGCTGCGCGAGGAGCGCAAGAAGGAAAGCGGCGATCCGATCCTGCCGGTGGCAGCGGGCATCGCGGCGGAGACGCGCGTGCTGTGCTTCGACGAGATGGTCGTGAACAACAGCGCAGATGCCATGATCATGAGCCGGTTGTTCACCGCGCTGATCGTTGACCACGGCGTGGTGGTGGTGACGACATCGAACCGCGTCCCGGCGAACCTTTACAAGGACGGGCTCAACCGCGAGCACTTCCTGCCGTTCATCGCGCTGGTCGAACAGCGGCTCGACGTGCTGACGCTCAACGGGCCGGTGGATTACCGCATGGAGCGGATGCGTGGCGTGGGCACGTGGCATGTACCAATCGGGCCCGAATCGACCGAGGCGGTGCGCGAGGCGTTCTTCCGGCTGACCGACTATCCGCCCGAAGACAGCGCCAACGTGCCCAGCGCGGAGATCGACGTCGGCACAGGCCGGACGATGCACGTTCCCAAGAGCCTGAAGGGCGTTGCGGTGTTCAGCTTCAAGCGGCTGTGCACCGAAGCGCGCGGCGCGGCCGACTACCTTGCGATCGCGCGAAAGTACCACACGGTGATCGTCGTCGCGATCCCGCGCCTGGGCGCCGAACTGCGCAACGAGACGATGCGTTTCATCACGCTGATCGACGCGCTGTACGAACACAAGGTCAAGCTGATCGCCACGGCGGCGGCAGATCCCGTTAACCTTTATGATTCGCGGGGCAAAGGCGATGACGAAGGCCGGTTCGCCTTCGACCGCACCGTCAGCCGGTTGATGGAGATGCAGAGCCAGGAGTACCTGGCGCTGGGCCACGGCGAGGACTGAACGCCCGCCCTGCTGGAAGTTGCCACCAAACGGCGGAAATCCAACAAAAAAAGCCCGGGTTCGACACCCGGGCTTTTTGCTTTTGGTTGCCTGAGGCAAGCAAGAGATCCCGCAGGATCAGCTCACTTGAATGCCCAGGACCAGAAATCGAACTTGCGCATAAATGCCTCCATCCACGGTGACGGAAGCGTAAATATCATTACCCGCTTTGGTTAACAAGACCTAAACGTCGGAAATTGCTCGGCGCCTTCCCTGCTCGTAATCGCTGAGGAAAACCGCGAATGGCTGCGGCCTTCCGAGGTAGTATCCCTGGGCATGGTCACAACCGAGATCGCGGAGCATCGCGAAAGTAGCAGCGTCCTCGATTCCCTCGGCAACGACCGACTGGCGCAGCGCATGGGCAAGGCCGATCGTGCTGGTGATGATCGCCCGGTCGCGTTCGCTGTCGAGCAGGCGCGAGACGAAGCGACGGTCCAGCTTGAGTTCGTCACTTGGCAGGTCGGCGAGATAGGCAAGGCTGGCCTCGCCCGTGCCGAAGTCGTCGATCGACAGCCGGAAGCCCATCTCGCGCAGCTTGGTGAGGTTGTGACACGCCGCCGGCCGATTGCGCACGCTTGAGGTTTCGGTAACCTCGATGGTGAGCAGCGAAGGCTCGATGCGGCGTCGGCGAACGATCTCGGCGAAGTTCGTGACAAGGTCCGCCTTGTCGACCATCTGCGCTGAGAGGTTGATGCTCATCTGGAACCGTGGCCCCAGAGCATTGAGCGCAAGTGCCGCGCTGATGGCTTCCTCGAGCACCCAGTACGTCAATGTGTCGATGCGCCCGGCGCGTTCTGCCTGCAGGATGAAGGCATCGGGCGCGATCGGCCCGCGTGTGGGATGGTTCCAGCGAATCAGCGCCTCGGCACCGCTGACGCGGCCCTCGAGAAAATCCCACTGCGGCTGGAAGGCGAGCCAGATCTCGCCGTTCCGCAGGCCTTCTTCAATCCGGGCGTGAAGCGACAGTTCCCACGGCGCTTCGACCAGGCGCTGCGATTCGAACAGCTCGATCGAGCGGCCATTGGCCAGCGCCTCGTTGGCGCTGGCGAGCGCGGAATTGACGCGGGTGGAGGCATCGACTCCTTCATTCCGGTCGAGGCCGAAGTGGATGTTGGTGTCGAAGGTATGCTCGCCGATCTGTAGCGGCGCCGAGAACAGCGCGCGCAAGCCTTCGAGATGGTTGAGCTGCATTTCGAGCGGGCGCGCTTCCTCGGTCCAGGCGAAGTGGCCACTTTCGCCATGATAGATTTCGTTCGCGCCCGAACCGACCGAAAGGCGGCGGGCGATCTGGCGCGCGACCTCGCCGTGCAGCTCAATGGGCAGCGTCGCCAGGATCTCTTCGTAGCGGGCCACGACGACGACGACGACATCTCGCCCGATCTCGATCGGTTGGGACGACAACGCTGCAAGGTTTGGCAGGCCCGAAAGTGACGTATGCTGGATACGCCGGGTACGTTTCTGCCAACCGCGAATAGCAGCGTAAATGAGCAAGAACGCCATGGATCCATCCGGATCGCATACGATCCCGAAAGTCCGCAACTGCATCGGCAGTACCAGCACAGTACCGACGATCGCCAAATAAAGTAGGATCCTGAACCGCTGCCTTTGAATGCGACGGATGAGGAGAATGGCCAATGCAAGCATCACAACCATCGGCACGAAGCTGAGGTTGAGCGACAGCGGCTTTCGCAGCGCTTCCGCCGCAGTAATGTCGACGGCGATGGGCTGTACCACCTGACTGCCGAAAAATCCGATCATGGCCCCTTGGTCGGAAGTGACGACAACCACGCGGCCTGCCAGGATACCCTGTGGCAGGCGGTTGCTTCTGAGCTCCCGACCCGAAATCTTGGGAATCGTCGCGGGATCGATCGAGAAATCGGGATAATATTCCGATTGTGCCCCTGAATGTCGTCCGGCCATGACCGTGCTGACGGTTGGGTAATCCTGGCCGTTCAACCTGACGCTGTAGGGCGCCGAGATAGCTTTGTACGTGAAATTGGTATTCCAGGCTGACACCGCAATTTGCGAATCCGGCACAAGACGCTTGGGCGGCAAATGGAAACTGTCGGGATCGAATTGGTCCGGCTTCTGCGAACGCACGACATACGTGAAATCTCGGCCATAGGATGCGATCGCCCGACCGAGCATGGCATCATCAGATGCATTGACCCCATAGGAAACTTTCGCGTCGAAAAAGACACTTCGCGGCATTTCCCTGCGGATGCGAGCCAAAAGGGCAGCTGCATCGCCGGTCGTAGGATCGGCCCCTTCGTCCATGGTCACGATTACAACCCGGTCCGACGCGGGCGACGCGAGGATCGGCGCTACCTTGTTCCAGTAGAACGAGCTGAACGGAGCCCAGAACGCCATGCGGCCGAGCGCCAAGCATATCAGCAGGGCTATGCCCAAGGGAGAACGCAGGAACTGGCGCATCGACCGTCGCGAAAAGAGGGCTTACGCGATCGGAATAGTCCGAATTGGTTGATATTGCCTTACCTGGTTACCCTGGGGTCAACCATCGATAGCAAACGATTTCAGCTACCTGGCTTCAGACGAGGCCCGCAAGAGATCGATCGAGCATGACAAATTGCCATAGCAAGCGGCTGTTGTCCGCCGTTCCGGAGATATGCGCATCAGCCAGTCTGCGCAACTGCCCGGCATCGAACCAGCCGGTGCGGGCAAGCGTGGCGCTGTCGGCGATGGCCCTTGCCTGACCGGCGAGCGGGCCCCGCAGCCATTGTGCGATGGGCGTGACGAAGCCCATCTTGGGGCGGAACAGCACCTCGTCGGGCAGGCTGCGGCGCATGACCTGCTTCATCAGGTACTTGCCGGTGCCGCGCCGCACGCGCAACGCTTCGGGCAGGCGGGCGCCGAATTCGACGAGGCGGTGATCGAGCAGCGGCTCGCGCGCTTCGAGGGCGACCGCCATGCTGGTGCGATCGACCTTGGTGAGGATGTCGCCGGGCAGGTAGAACTTGAGATCGGCATATTGCGCGCGATCGAGCCCGCTGCGGGCGGGCGCCCGGCGCATCGTTTCCACAAAGGGCTGCTCGGCCCGGTAATCGCCGCGCAAGCGCAAGAAATCGGCCGAGTAGAGCGCCTGGCGCTGTTCCACCTGCGTGACCGCGAGCGCGCGGGCGTAACCTTCGTCGCCATCGCGGGCGAGGCTGAGCAAGGTGGCCTTGGCCCGCAGCGGGCGCGGGGCGAAGTCCAGCCGGGGATAGAGCGCGCCGAGCGTGCCGAACAGCGGTTGGCGCAAGCCTTGGGGCAGCAGGCGGCGGACCTGTTCCTCGCCATGGTGGAACACCTGGCGGCGGTATCCGGCAAAGGCTTCGTCCGCGCCATCGCCCGACAGCGCGACGGTGACGTGGCGCCGGGCAAGCTCGCAGACGCGGAACGTGGGCAGCGCCGAGGCATCGGCGAAGGGTTCGTCGAACATGCCTGCCAGGCGGTCGATCAGCGCGTAGTCATCTGCGCCCACCGTCGCGGCGTGGTGTTCGGTCGCAAAGCGCTGCGCGATCGTTTCGGCGTAGCTGCTTTCATCGAGTGCGGCGACGTCGAACCCGATTGAGCAGGTCTTGACCGGACTGGTGCTCGCCTCGGCCATCAGCGCGACGACGCTCGAGCTGTCGACACCGCCCGAAAGGAAAGCCCCAAGCGGCACATCGGCGTCCATGCGCGAGCTGACCGCTTCGCGCAGGCGGTGGAGCAGGTGGACGCCAAGGTCCGCCTCGCTGCCACGCTCGCGGTCGGCGAACGAGATGTCCCACCATTGCACCGGCGGCGGGGCCACGCGATCGTGCCACAGCAGGCGGTAATGGCCGGCGGCAAGCTTTTCGACGCCTTTCAGGATCGAGCGATGGTCGGGGACGTAGCCCCAGGCGAGATAGTCCTCGATCGCCAACGGGTCTATCTCACGCCGCAGCGAAGGGTGCGCCAGCAGCGCCTTGAGTTCGGAGCCGAAGATCACGCTGCCATCGGCCAGCGTTGCGGTAAACAGCGGCTTCACGCCGAGCCGGTCGCGGGCAAGGAGCAGCGTACGTTCGCGCAGATCGTAAAGCGCGAAGGCGAACATGCCATGGAGCCTTGGCAGGCAATCGACGCCCCAGCGCTGCCAGGCGGCGAGGATCACCTCGCTGTCGCCATCGGTGTGGAACTGCACGCCTTCGGCGGCGAGTTCGCGGCGCAGCTCGCGGTAGTTGTAGATCTCGCCATTGAACACAAGCATCGCCGCGCCGTCGGCCGAGGCCATAGGCTGGGGCGAGCCGGCAAGGTCGATGATCGCGAGGCGGCGATGGCCGAGTCCGACGCCGGGTGCAGTCCAGACCCCGTCGCCGTCCGGCCCCCGATGCGCGATGGCATCGCACATGGCGCGCACGCGCGTCGGGTCGACGGGCTTGAGGCCCTCGGTGTGGAAGATGCCTGCTATGCCGCACATGCGAGCCGCCTAGCGCGCCTGGCCGATGCGGTCTATCCATGCCGCCGGATCGCCGATCGCGGCTTCGAAAGCGTGGATGGACGCGCCCGATACTTCGCGCTCGCTCGACAGGATCAGCACCGAGGTTGGCCGGGCGCGCAGCAGCAGCCGATCGCGGATGTTGGCGAGCTTGAGCCGGGCGTTGCTGCCGGTCAGGACATCGCCACTGCGATAACGGGTAACGGCAAGGCGGTGGACCGGCCCCGGCGCCTGCAACAGGTCCACCCGCGCATCGGCGAAGGCGGGCCCTTCCCCTTCCCACGCCCAAACGCTGCCGAGCGGCAGGGCGCCCTGCCCGAAGCCGCCAGCCTCGCGCCCTTCGGACTGCGTGGCATAGAGCGCGAAGGAGACATCGACGACATGGCCGGCCCTGTCGGCATAGCGACCGAACAGGCGATGGTCGGCACCGGTATGGAGTGGCTGCCATGGCGCTTCGGGAACGATGGAGACCTGCTTCCAGCCCGGCACCTGAGGCAAGGCGATGCGCTGCGGAAGCTGCGCCTCGATGCGGGTAGCGGCCGCGGCCCATGCGAAGATCGTGACGAGGATGGCGGCTGCGCCCGCGAGCGCCAGCGGGCCGGCGACCCTTGCCCGACCGAGCTTGGTCAGCACGGGTAAAGCTTCGAGCGCGGCGGCATCGATGAAGGGATCGTCGACCGGCCGATCGAAGAAGCGCCAGCCGAGCGCCATGGCACAGGCCATGACCACCGCGAAGAACACCCAACCGTAAAAGATATGATCGAAACCGGCGGCGAACTGGATGCCGAAGATCCCGGCAAGCCAGATCGTGCCCCAGGCGCGCACGCCGTTCGCCAGCACCGGGATGACCAGCGACAGCGCCATGAAAGCGGCGCGTCGCGGCCAGGACCGGAAGCAGACATTGGACACCAGCGTGCCATACGCGATCATCGCGATCAGGAACTTCACCCCCGAGCACGCCTCTGCCACTTCGAAGTAACCGGCTGGCGTGCTGATGAACACGCCATCGAGCACGGCCGGTTCCCCCGCCACGCGCAGCAGCAGCATGGCGAGGCGCGCGGTGATCTGCTGGAGCGTGGGGATCAGTTCGTCGCCGAAGGGCACGAGGAAGAGCAGGTAGCCGAGCGGGAACAGCAGCCCGGCGGTAACGCGCGGTCCCAGCAGCAACGGCACCATGCACTGCGCCATGACGACGACGCCGAGCTGGCGGGCGAGCGAGAAGCCCGAGAAATCGCCCAGCATCCACAAAAGCGCACCGCCGGCAAAGGGCAGCAGGGCCGGCCACCAGCCCTGTGGCGTCAACTCGCGCAACTGCGGCCAGCGCTGGCTCACCAGCCAGGCGAGGATCGCAGGTACGAGCAGGACGTGGTTGTAGGTCGAGGAATCCCACCACTGCCCGGCCATGTCCGCCCAATCGCGGAAGAAAACGGCGACGAGCGCGCACCAGGCGAGCGCGAGCAGGCCGAGCGGGCGCCGCCAGTCCTGCGGCAGGCGCAGGAGAAGACGCGGCAACGGAGCGGTGGCGCTCATACCGCGAGCCCCAGCATCGCTGGCAAAGGCGCAAGCACGCTGTCCCATGCATGGTGTGCGAGGACGAAATCGCGCGCGGCGCATCCCATGGCGCGGCGGGCTTGCGCCTGCCCCAGCAGGGCGAGTGCGCGCGTGCCGAAAGCGTGGGCGCCATCGGCCACGGCAAAGTGTTCGCCATCACGCGCGGCAATGCCGGTGGCAGCGCCGCTGGTCAGCAGCACGGGCCGCGCCATGGCCATGGCTTCGAGCACCTTGTTCTGCACGCCCCGGGCAATGGCCAACGGCGCGACCACCAGATCGGCGCCGGCGAGCCAGGGACGCACATCGGGCACCGCGCCGGTGACCAGCACCCCGGGCAAGGCGCCGAGCGCTTGCACGGCTGCGGTCGGCGCGCGGCCCACGATGGCAAAGCGGGCGCTGGGGTACAGCGCGCGGACGCGGGGAAAGACCTGGCGCGCGAACAGCGTCACCGCCTCGACATTGGGCGGGTAGTCCATCTGCCCGGTGAACACGAGATGCGGACCGCCATCGGCTAGTTCGGGGGTGGAAGCGATGCCCGAGGGATCAAACGCGGCCGCATCGATGCCATTGCCGAGCGCCGCGAGCGCGATCCCGTCGTGTGACCGAAGCCGCGCCGAGAAGAGGTCGCGCTCCTCGGCGCTGACGAACAGCGACAGATCGGCGCGACGGGCGGCGCTTTCCTCCAGCCCGCGCAGCAGGCGGTCCTCGCGAGCATAGAGCCAGCGCCGGGGTTGGCCCGCCGCGGCGGCATAGGCTTCGTACTTGGCGGAATCGACGTCGACGAAGTCCATCACCACGCGCCCCGCGAAGTCGTCCGGCACGTAGGGCGCCATCTGCCCGGAAAAGACGAAGATCGCCGAGATCGGGCGCGTGTTGATCGTATCGCGGACCCAGGCGTGGAGCGAAGGGGCATCGAACGCGGCGACGCTGACCGGCTGGCGACGAGCGAGCGCGACGATCCCCGCCCGACCAATGGGTGGACGGGCGGCGCAGTGGTGGCTGGCACAGAGCGCCTCGATCGCGGGAAGCGCGGCCTTGTCGGCCTCGTCCTCGATCAGGCAGCCGAAGTGGACCGTGGCTGCCTCCGCGATGCGCCGCAGCAGGTGCGAGGAGCGAATGCGATCGCCGCGATCGGGCGGGAACGGCACGCGGTGGGCGAGGAACAGGACTTCGCTCATGCCAGCCCCCGCGCGATCCACGGACCTAGGCGATTGGCAATGCCCAGCGGCAGGCGCTGCCACGCGGCGATGCGGGCACGATAGCGCGGGCTGAGCGGATTGATGTCGCGCGGGGCCATGCCGTCCGCCGTCCAGTGTGCATAGGCGAGCGGTTCGGGCAGGAAGCCCCAGTTGCGCTTGAAGTGGTAGGCGCCGGTATCGACCTTCGATCGGCCGAAATCGAACCGGTCGCACCCGCGCTGGCGGGCATGGTTCATCAGGGCGTAGTACATGACATCGTTGGCGCGCAGGGTCCGCGCCGCGCGCGTGCCACCACCCCAGTAGGGGAGCACCGCCCCGCGATGGTAGAGGCTGAGCACGCTGGCGACGGGCGCGCCGTCATGGAGCACGGTGAGGATGTCGGCGTCGCTGCCAAAGGCATCAAGCACGGCGTCGAACAGCGCGCGCGGGAACACCGGCGTGCCGAGATTGCGCACGGATTCGGCGTAGACGGCATAGTGCATGGCGCGATCCTGCGCCGAGTGGCCAACGCGCACTTCGAGCGGATGGGCGAGCCCTTTGCGCACCTCGGCGCGCTGCTTGCGCGGAATCGCCAGCAGTTGCGCTTCGTCATCGGCGGCGAGCGGGGCGACGAAGCCGGCGTGGCTGTCGGTCTTCACATGCCAGCCACGCGCCTGCGGCATGGGGCCGCCGCGCAGTTCGATGGTCGGGACGTTGCGCCGCACGGCAAGTTCGCAGGCAGCGGCATAGAGAGGCTCGGCAGCAGCGGCGTCGCCGAGCATCCCGCCGCCCACGGCAAACCCGGTCGAAACGAGCGCGCGGCCGAAAAGCGGCGAATGGACGACGTGGAAGGGCAGCATGGCGACGATGCCGCCACCCCGTTCCGCCACGAGCGCAACCGCTTCGTGCCCGCAGGCGCGCATCACGGCGGATTGCCAGGCGGGCGTGTGGAAGGCGCTGGCCTGCGCATCGGCGGCGACGAAGGCGGCAAGCGCCGGTGCGTCCGCATCGCTGGCCAAGCGCACCGTGACGGGCGCGGTCATGCCCTCACCCCAATCGCGCCGCTTCGGCGCGCGCGACCTCGTCCATGCGGCCCCACGCGAAGTCCCCCAGCAGGCGGCGCAGCTTGCCCGCCATGGCATCGAGGTTGGTGTAGTGGCGCAGGCGCGAGCGCAGCGGCGCATCGTTGCGGCGCGGCTGGCCGGGGTCGATCTCCCACGGATGGAAATAGAACGCGGCGGGGCGGTGATCGCGCGAGTTGACCCGCGCCACCGCCCAGCGCGAGACGGCGTAGGGCAACAGGCGGAAGAACCCGCCGCCGCCCGCCGCCATGCGCCGACCGGCAACTTCGGCGGTGGTCACCGGAATTTCGATCAGCGGCGCGCCTTCCACGGGACGAAAGGCGAAGCGTGGGGCTTCGCGCCAGCCGTAGTGATCGTGGACGATCGGCGCGACGCTGGAGGAATAGGCATAGCCGTGTTCGGCCAGCACCTCGTGCGCCCAAGGGGTGCGCGCGTCGATCGAGAAGCTCGGCGCGCGGTAGCCGGTGACGCGCGTGCCGGAGGCATCCTCCAGCACAGCGCGGGCGCGGGCGATGTCCTGGGCGAAGGCGTCGCGCCCCAGCGTGAACACGCGGGCGTGGTCCCAGCCATGGCTGGCGATTTCGTGCCCCTGTCCGGCGATGCGTCGCATCATCGCAGGGTGGCGTTCGGCCACCCAGCCGAGCGTGAAGAAGGTGGCCTTGGCGCCCGCATCGGCAAACAGCTGCAGGATCGCGTCGCAATTGCGCTCTACGCGCCGTTCGAGCCCGTCCCAGTCGCTGCGGGCGATGGTCCTTTCGAACGCGCCGACCTGGAACCAGTCCTCGACGTCGACCGACAGGCCGTTGACCAGACCGGAGGCAGTTGCGGGCACGGGAATGTCTCGCTCGCGATCAGGCGGCAGCGCGGTGGTGGCCGTCGCTTTCGATCCATTCGATCAGCATGGCAAGGACATGGCGCAGCGCCTGTTCCTGTTCGCTGGTGCGGTCTTCCATCGCCTCGATCCGGCTGGCGAGACCGGCGATCCGCTCGGCGATCTGGGCGAGGACGTCGCTGTCCTCCACCGCCTGACGCGCAGCAGCAGTGGCGACCGCCTCGACATCGACCGGATCGGGTTGGGGCGCGGGCTCTGGCACGACGGCGTGGCGCTGGTCGGACAGTTCGATCACGGCCTGCTGCAGCTCGGCGATCTGTTCATCGCGCATGCGCAGTTCGCGCTCGAAAGTTTCGGGATCGATTCCGGCGATGACCGGCGCAGTGGCAACCGGCTCGGGCGCAGCAGCGCGAAGGACCGGCGCGACGCCGGGTTGCGCCGGCGCCGGCGTAGGCTGGACCGGCCGGGCCAGAGCCGAGCCGAAGCCACCGTCCTGATCGAGATCGGCGAGCACGTCCTGCAGCATCGCAGCATCGAGCCGGGTGCGCTGTTCAACCGCGCCCATCAGCAGCAGGCGGTTGACGATCTGGTTGATCCGGCGCGGGATGCCGCCGCTCGCCTTGGCGAGTTCGGCATAAACGCGCTGGTCGAAGGCCGGATTGCCGCGCCAGCCCACGCAGGCGAGCCGGTGTTCGACATACGGGCCGACTTCGGAAGGCTCCATCGCATCAAGGTGGTACGAGGCGATCACGCGCTGGCGCAGCTGCTCCAGTTCCGGCGTGCCCGAAAGCAGCGCGCGGAATTCGGGCTGGCCGAGCAGCAGGATCTGCAGCAGCGGATGCGCGCCCAGCTGGAAGTTCGACAGCATGCGCAGTTCCTCGAGCGCGGTGACCGCGAGGTTCTGCGATTCATCGACCACCAGCAGGCACCGCCGCCCGGCGCGCGCTTCGTCATGCAGGAAGGCTTCGAGGCGGGCGAGCGCGCTCGCCTTGTCATGCCCGGCGACTTCGAGACCGAAGGCGCGCGCGGCCATGTGAACCAGTTCCTCGCCATCAAGCTTGCTGGTGACGATCTGCGCGGCGCTGAGGCGCTGGCGATCGACCGTGGCCATCAGGTGCGCGGCGAGGGTCGACTTGCCCGAACCGACTTCACCGGTGATGACGATGAAGCCCTCCCCCTGCGCCAGGCCGTAGCCGAGGTAGGACAACGCCTTGCGGTGCGTCAGGCTCTCGAAATAGAACTGCGGATCGGGCGTGAGCTGGAACGGCCTTCCCGTCAGCTGGTAGAAGTCGTCGTACATGGCGCCGCTCGCTCCGTCAGAAATTGTAGCGCAGGCCCAATTGGCCCGACAGGATAAGCTGATCCTCAATCACATTATAGTTAACAGCATCCAAACCCAAGGCTGCTGAAGCCACAAGACGATCGGTCAGCTGGCGGTAGTACGACGCCGAAGCGCCGACCGCGTTCGAATCGCCCAGGCGGTTCTGCCGATTGCGGAACCAGGCGCTGTAGACGTTGACCCCGAAGTTGGAGCGCGCGTCGATCGGACCGCCAAGGCCCATGGTCACGTACCAGTTTTCGGACACGGTGCCATTGACGATGCCGAGCACGGTGCCCGGCGCGCCGATGAAGCGGCGGTTGGCGTATCCCGCACCCAAGGTGAACTGCAGGCGCTGCAAGGTCAGCACATAGCTTGCGTTCACGCCGCGACCACGGAAGGCGGCGGACGAAAGCGAGCCGAACGGACCGTTGAGGCAGGTGCCTCCGGTCGCGCCGAAGCCGCAGCCCGTCAGCCCCCCGCCCACCGGATCGAGGCTGCCGTTGAAATCGGTCGGCAGGCTCTGCAACTGGTTGCCAAGGCTCGATCCGAAGCCCGAAATGCCGTCGTAGACCGACACCTGCAGCGCGTGGCGCGGGTTGGGATTGTAGCTGAACGAGCCGTAATAGGTCGTGCTGTCGTACCGCCGGCCGATGAAGGCCGAAAGCGAGGTGCGCCGGCTCGGCCGCCAGATTACGCCCACGTCCCAGGTCAGCCCTTCGCTGTCATAGGCGATCTGGCGGGGTTTCGACTTGTCGACCAGGTAATGCCCGTTGCTGCCTAGCACGGGATTGCCATCGGCATCGCGGACCGCATCGCGCGAGGAGACTTGCGCATGTTCCCAGCCCACATCGCCGACCAGAGCGAGGCTGAGCGTGACCGGCAAGGTGACCTGCACGCCTGCGCGCAACGAACGGATGCGCTGGTCGAGGTTCGAGATATCTTCCTGCGTGAAGCCGCCGCTGGCCGTCACGCCGACCGGCAGGACCTCGCCCGGACGGACGCCGGCCGAAACCTGGGCGTTCTGGGTAAACGAGTGATCGAAGATGTCGGTGCGCGGCCCGTTGGGGACCAGTTGCAGCGCATCCTTGTTGTCCACCTTGGTATACCCGGCAGTGTAGCCTGCATTGACCTTCACATCGCCGATCCGCGCCGAATAGGTCGGCCCGCCGTAGACGGCATAGACCTGCGTCACCGAATCGGTGAAGCGCCCGCCGTTGACCAGCGCACTGCCGGTGGAATCGACACGCGTGCGCGATGCCAGCGCGCCAGCCTCGATCCGCAGCGTGCGCGGGATCAGGTCGCGCCGGATGCGGGCAAGACCCGAGATGGAATCGCCATCGTTGAAGTTGCCCTTCTCGACGAAGCGGCGCTCGTACCGCACCGAAAGCGAGCCCTGCGTATAGCGTCCTCCGAACTGCATGTCGGCACCCGCCGCCAGCGCGGTGTAGGTGACGGTATCGTCTCCCGGGCGCAGCTCCTTGATGAGGTTCTGCCGGACTTCGATGTAGGGCTGGATGCGCGTGCGGGTGATGCCGCCGCCCGCGCGCTTCACCGTCGGCCCGTCGCCGCCGGTGGGAGCCTCGGGATCGTCCTGTCCGGCCGAGGGCATGCTCGAAGCGGAGGTCGAACCGCCGATGCTCTGGCCAAGCGCGGGCGTCGTCGCCAGCGCGGGAAGCGCCGTAAACAGTAGCAGGCCAAGGTTCCGGGCGGCGCGCACGATCAGTCCTTGTAACCGTAATAGGTGCCGAAACGGCGACCGGTGGGAGAAAAGCGCGTGCCGTTGAGCAGCAGCTTGATGTCTTCGCACCCGGCCAGGATGTTGACGGCATCGCGCAGCGCCGCCTCCCCGGTGCGATCGGCGCGAACGACCATCAGCGCCTGGCCGACGTGCATGGCCAGTTCCGAAGCGGGCGACGCGGCGAGCGCGGGCGGGCTGTCGAAGATGACGATGCGGCTGGGCGCCTGCGCCGTCAGCCGGTCAAGCACGCGCTGCGTCCGCGCCGAGGCGAGATATTCGGTGTCCTGCCCGCTGGGATTGCCCGCCGGCAGCACGAACAGCCCCGGCACATCGGTCGCCAGGATGCAATCCTCGACCGCGATGGCCGGATCGACCAGCGCGTCCATCAGGCCCGATCCGCCGGGCAGCCCCAGAGTCGATAGCACGCTCGGCTTGGCGAAATCGGCATCGACGAGCAGGACTTCGTTGTCCTTTTCGGATGCGATCGACAGCGCCAGATTGACCGCGGTGAAGGTCTTGCCCTCGCCCGGATGGGCCGAACAGATAAGGATGCGCTCGCCGTGATCGGGCCCGCGTCCCTTGCGCGATTCCGCCGCGGTCAGCAGCAACTGGCGCTTCACGATGCGAAATTCCTCGAGCAGCGAGGTGACCGGGCCCTCGGGCTCGATCAGGCAGAGATCGCGCAGCCGCTTGCGGTCGACCTGATGGATCACCCGGCGGAACACCTGCTTGGCCGGAATGCCCTCGATCGGCGGGGCGAACGGTGCCCGCTCGGGCTCGGGCTCGGGCTGGGGCCCGGACGCGGGTTCGGGAGCGGCTGCGACCGGCTCCCTGGTCGGTTCGGGCTGGGGCACGGTTTCGGTCAATGTGCCCGTTACCGGCGTGACGAGGGGCGCAACCGGCGGCACCGCTCCGCCAAGCGGCGGTGTTGGCGGCAGCGAAAACGGGTCAAGCCCGAAGCGGCCCGCCGCGCGCTCGATCAGCGAGGGGCGGCCCTTCGATGCGGCCTTGGCGGCGGAGATTTCGTCGCGATCTTCGGTCATGGTGTCCATCCCGTCATGCCACCATGCCGCGTTTCATGTATTCGAGCGCCAGCAGTACCACGAGCACGGCGGCAAGGCCGACCGTCCCCCCGGCAAACCACTTGAGGTGCTTCCAGTATTCGCTGCGCTGTTCGCGCGTCATGCCGAGCGAGATCGACCCGACCACGGGAAGGCCGGTCGCGCGTTCCAGTTGGCCCGTGGTCGAATAGCTCGACTGCAGCTGGGCCATCGCGAAAGCGACGCCGCATCCGGCAGCAAGGCCCACCACCAGCACCAGCATCAGCAGCAACGGCCGATCGGGCGCGGAGGGGCTGCGCGGCGTGGTCGGCGGATCGATCACTTCGAACTTCACCGCATTGCGCTCGCTTTCGACCTGGCCGCGCAGGCGCAGCTGTTCGCGATCGCGCAGCAGTTTGTCATACTGTTCCTTGAGCACGTCATAGTCGCGGTTGATGCGCGCAGCTTCGGCCGCGACGGCCGGTTCGCTGTACTGTTGCGTGGAAAGCTGGGCGATGTCCTGCTGCAGCGATGCCTTGCGCGATTGCAGCGCAACGATGCTCGCCTGCCGGTCGGCCTTGATCGACTGGAGCGAGACATAGGCCGGGTTCGGCGTGCCGGCCGGCCCGCCCTCGCCGGCTGCCAGCTTGGCAAGGCCGGCGATCTGGCTCTTGAGCGCCTGCACATCGGGGTGGCTGTCGGTGAGGCCGCGCGCGCGCATCCCGGCAAGCTCGGACTGCGCCTGCGCCAGCGCGCCCTTCGCCCCGCCGGCCGCACCCGGGACCATGATCGTCGGCGGCGTGCCCGAAAGCTGGCCGTTCACTGCGGCGAGCGCGCTTTGCGCCGCGAGCAGGTCGGAATCGACACCGCGCAGTTCGCTGCGAGCACCTTCGATCCGGGCGGTCACGCCGCCGCTGCCGGGCATCAGGCCGGCGTTCTTGGCCTCGAAGGCCTGGCGGCGCTGTTCGGCGGCTTCGAGATCCTTCTGCCGGTCCTGCAGCTGCTGGTCCATGAAGGCGATGGTATCGGTCATCTCGCCGCGCCCGCCAGCAAGGTTCTCCTCGCGGAAGATGTCGATCATCTTCTGCACGATGTCCTGCGCCAGCTTGGCATTCTCGACATCGGAATAGCCGCGGCTGCCCGACGAGGCGGTGATCTCGAACAGGTTGTCCTGCTGGCTGACCACCTTGATCGCCTTGGCAAGGCCGGCAACCGTCGATTCCATCTGCTTGTCAGAGGTGACCTTGTCGCCCAGCCGCGTCGCGCGGACCACCTTTTCGAGGTTGACCGAGCTGGTCAGCGTCTGGCGCACGCGTTCGATATCGCGCTTGCGATCGCCGCCGATGCCGATCTGGTCGGACAGCACGTCGTCGATCTGGACGAAGATGCGCGCCTTGGATTCATAGCTGTTGGGCACCATGGCGACCGCGAGCCAGCCCACGAGGCACACCACCCACGCGATCCCCAGCGCCAGCCAGCGCCGGTTCCAGATCCCGTAGAGCGCGATGCGCACTTCCTCGTAGATGTTGGTCATGCCGGTGGGGATCCCCGCGCGCTCAGAAGTTGCTTTCCGGGATGATGATGACATCGCCCGGCATCAGCATCACGTTGGCCTTGCTCTCGCCCTTCTTGAGCAGGTCGCCGATGCGCAGGTTGTATTCCTTCTGCTTGCCCGTGGTCTTGTCGAACCGCACCAGCCGGGCGCGGTTGCCGGCGGCATATTCGGACAGGCCGCCCACCGCGATCATCGCATCGAGCAGCGTCATGTTGGCGCGATAGGGAATCGAGGACGGCTTCTCGGTCGCGCCGACGATCCGCACCTGCTGGCTGAACGTGCCGGCGAACTTGTTGACGATGACCGAGACGATCGGCTCCTGGATGTACTGCGACAGCTGGAGCTTGATATCCTCGGCCAGCATAGACGGGGTCTTGCCCACCGCCGGCATGTCGTTGATCAGCGGCGTGGTGATGCGCCCGTCTGGCCGCACCTGCACGCTGGCGCCCAGTTCGGGGTTGCGCCAGACGAAGATGGTCAGCTCGTCGAGCGGGCCGATCACGTATTCCTCGCCCGGGCCTTCCTGCAACGCCACGAACGAGGCGGGCGGCAACTGCTGCGCAGGCTTCGCGGCAGCGCATCCGGAGAGCGCCATGCCGGCCAGCGCAGTGCCGGCAAGGAGGAAACTGGGGCGCAACACGGTCCGCATGCAAGATCCTTCGGAACTTCCGCACGGCCAGTTCCACGACTGTCCCATGACCCGGGACCATCTGCGGAATTGCGACCGTGCTCCCCCGGGGAATTACCGCCGAGTGGTGAAGATTGCGTTAGCCTTGTTCGCAAACCCCCAAGTGACAAGGGGTTTGCAGGGGCAGTCCCGATTTGGCACGTCGCACACGGTAATGGTTAATCATTTGTTTCAGATGAGAACTTCCGCCGCTGGCCCTTGCCCCAGGAAATGGACCGGACTGGCACTGGCGCCATAAGCTCCGGCACAGAACACGGCGACCAGATCACCCTCCTCGGCCCGCGGAAAACCGCCCTTCTCGGCAAGTCGGTCAAGCGGTGTGCACAGGCATCCGACCACGCTCGCCTCTTCTTCCACCGGCGCATCGAAGCGCGTGGCGATGGCGCTGGGATAGTTGCGCCTGACGACGGTGCCGAAGTTGCCGCTGGCCGCCAGCTGGTGATGCAGGCCGCCATCGGTGACGAGAAATATTTCGCCGTGGCTTTGCTTCCGATCGATCACCCGGGTCAGGTAAACCCCTGATTCGCCGACGAGAAACCGGCCCAGCTCGATGCAGAAAGCGGTATCGCGCAAAACCGCGGGCATATCGGCGAAGCGCTCGGCCAGGGCATTGCCGACGGCGGCAAGGTCCAGGGGCTTGTCGCCGGGGAAATAGGGGATGCCGAAGCCGCCGCCGAGATTGCATTTCGGCACGGTCACGCCCGCCTCTTCGGCAAGCCGTGCAGCGAGGGCAAGGGTCTGCGCCTGCGTCTCGATGATCGCGGCGGCGTCCAGCGCCTGGCTTCCGGCGAAGATGTGGAACCCGCGCCAGTCGGCCCCGGCATCGACCAGCCGACGCGCCAGCGCGGGCACCTTGTCCGCATCGATGCCGAACGGCTTGGCCCCGCCGCCCATCTTCATGCCCGATCCCTTGAGATCGAAATCGGGATTGACGCGAATGGCAAGGCGCGGCGTCACGCCGATCTTCCCGGCAATCTCCAGCGCGCGCTCGGCCTCGCGCACCGATTCAAGATTAAGCGTCACGCCCTTGGCAATGGCCAGTTCCAGCTCGGCATCGCGCTTGCCGGGGCCGGCGAAGCTGACCTTGGCAGGATCGATCCCGGCCGCCTCGACCAAAGCGAGCTCCCCGCCAGAGGCGACGTCGAAGCCGTCGACCAGCCCGGCCATGTGCGCCAGCAGCGGGGCGAAAGGGTTGGCCTTGACCGCATAGTGGATCGCCAGCCGGTCGGGCATCGCCGCGCGCAGGGCGGCGACGCGCGCATCGAGCCGTTCGCGGGCATAGACGAACAGGGGGGTGCGGCCCGCCTCGGCGACCAGATCGCTCGCCTTGCGACCGGCAATGGCGAGTTCGCCGTCGATCGCGACAAATCCTTCGGGGATGGGACCGAGCGGTTTCATGCCTCGAGCCCTTGCGCGAGTTCGGCGGCGAGCGCAACGCGATCGAGCTTGCCGTTGGGGCTGACCGGCATGACATCGCGCCAGTGGACGTGGCGCGGCACCATGAAATTGGGCAGCGAACGCGCCAGCGCCGTGGTGAGCGCCGGCGTATCGGCCTCGCCCGTGGCCCGCGCGACGAGGTGGATCGCTTGGCCCAGCTGCGGATCGGGCAGGCCCAGCGCCACCGCCTCTGCCACCAGCCCGGTCGCGACGGCGGCTTCCTCCACCTCCTGCGGGCTGACCCGGTTGCCACTGGTCTTGATCATCGCGTCGCGTCGACCGACGAAGTGCAGCAGCCCCTGCACATCGCGCCGCACACGGTCGCCCGACCACACCGCCATGCCGCCCATTACCGAGAACGCGGGCGCAGGCCTGAAACGCTCGGCAGTGCGCTCCGCATCCTGCCAGTAGCCCCGGGCAACGAGCGGCCCGGCATGGACCAGTTCGCCCTCCTCGTCCGGGCCCGCCGCGCGTCCGTCGTCGGTCACGACCAGGATTTCCGCAAAGGGAATGGCCGTGCCGATCGAGGTCGGGTGCGCATCGACCAGCGCGGGATCGAGGAAGGTCGACCGGAAGGCTTCGGTCAGGCCGTACATCGGGTAGAGATCGGCCTGCGGGAACGTGCGGCGCAAGGCCGCGACCAGCAAGGGAGTCAGCGCGCCGCCGCTGTTGGTCAGCCGCCGCAGCTTCGCCGCGATCTCGAGGGGCCACGGGAGTTCGACCAGGTGCAGCCACAGCGGCGGGACCGCGGCGATGGTCGTGATGCCGTGCCGATCCACCGCCTTCATCACGTCGCGCGGCATCAGGTAGTCGAGCGGGACCACACTGCCGCCGGCATGCCAGGTCGAAAGCAGCTGGTTCTGGCCGTAGTCGAAGGCGAACGGCAGGACCGCGAGCACGCGATCCGACGGCGCGATCTTGAGATAATGGGCAACGCTGGCCGCCCCCAGCCATAGATTGGCGTTGGACAGCATCACCCCCTTGGGGCGCCCGGTCGATCCGCTGGTATAGAGGATAGCGGCCAGCGCATCATCCTCAGCATCTGACGGAGGAAGCGGGGTCAGGTCCCTGATTTCAGACCAGATCGCCGCTTCATCGCAAAGCGACGTATGGTTCGCGTCGCCCGGCTCCAGGCTGGTCAGGCGGCCTGCATTTGCAATGAGCAGGCGCGCACCGCTATCGGCCAGAATGTGCGCGACTTGCGCGCGCTTGAGCAGCGGATTGATCGGCACGTGCACCAGCCCGGCACGGACGGCGGCGAGCGGCACGAGGCACGTGAGCTCGCCCTTGCCCGCCCAGGTTGCAATGCGTTCACCCTTCGCTGATACCTTGCCGCGCAGCCAGGCGGCGAGCTGTCCGACGCGGGCATCGAGCTCTGCGTAAGTGAGCGTGCCCGAACGAAGCACCAGCGCGGGCGCGCCAGCCTCGCCGCGCAGGGGCAGATGGTCGAGCGGGCGAACGATGGCGTCGGGTTCAGCGGTCACGCGGGGATTACCTTGGTGGCTCTGGTCAGTCGCAGGCAAAGGCGGAAGGGCAATTTGGCGATCCGGGTCTATCACGTCGATCTGCGCGAAGCGCAAGCCGATCCGGCGCTCGCCGCGCTGTTCGCGAGATCGGACACGAGCGCGCCGTTCGACCGGCTGGACTGGCTTCGCCTGCTGGCCGAGACGTGCTTTGCGCAAGGCCGGTGCTTCCTCGCCGTGGCGCGCGAAGGCGATCGGATCGTGGCCCTGCCCTTGCGCGAAACGGCGTTCGGGTTCGCGCAACTGGGCAACTGGTACAGCTTCTTCATCCGCCCGCTCGGGCGCGATGTGGACTTGCTGTCCGCACTCGCCGCCAGCTTGCACCGGCCGCTGCGGCTTTACCCTATGCTGCAGGAGGACGCCGAAGCGATGGCCGGGGCGCTGCGATCGCAGGGCTGGCTCGGCAACATCGAAGTGTGTGATTTCAACTATTATTGCGACATAACCTCATCCTGTTTCGAGGATTGGTGGCGCGCACGCCCCGGTGCGTTGCGTGCCACGGTGCGCCGAAAGGGGCGCGACGGTGCGGTCGATCTTCAGGTGCTTTCGCAATTCAGCGATGACGCGTGGGACGCGTACGAAACAGTCTATCAGCGCAGCTGGAAGCCCGCCGAAGGCAACCCCGCGTTCCTGCGCCGCTTTGCCGAAGCGGAAGGCGCTGCTGGTGCACTCCGGCTGGGCATCGCGCGGATCGATGGCGAACCCGTCGCCGCGCAGTTCTGGACGATCGAGGGCGGCACTGCATGGATCCACAAGCTGGCCCACGACGAACGGCACAAGGCCCGCTCCCCGGGCACGTTACTTGCTCAAGCAATGTTTTCCCATGCGATCGACGTCGACAAGGTATCGCGGATCGACTTCGGAACCGGCGCGGATGCCTACAAGCGGGACTGGATGGATGCGGTCCGCCCACTATACAGGATTGAATTTCATAGACTATCTTCGCCATCCAGCTGGCCCCGCCTCGCACGGCTGGCTCTGCGCGGATGGATCAAGCGCCCCCTTGTTTTGCCGGGTTCCACTGGTTAGAGGCCGGAAAAACAGCGATTTCGTGCGGGAGCAGTGAGGGTGAGCGCTTTGGCCAGTGACGATACCGACGACCGGCTGCGTGCCATCCTGCGCGACGTGCTTGGGCTGAATGCCGATACCGTCGCCAGCTTCGACGCCGATACCGCGCTGTTCGGCGCCATCCCCGAACTCGATTCGATGGCGGTGGCCGGCCTGCTGACCGAGATCGAGGATCGCTTCGGCATCGTCATCGACGACGACGACATCGATGGCGAGGTGCTGGAAACCTACGGCAACCTTCTCGCCTTCACTGCGGCGCGCCTCGGCTAGAAGCGTCCCGAAACCGGACCATTGCGCTGACGACACTGCGGGCGCTTTGCGCTATCGCAGGTGCCTCGTCATGGAATTCTGCGCGACCTGGACCTGCCCCGGCCCCGACGGCCCCATCCATGAGCATGCGGCCGCCTTCGATCGGGGCCGCGAACGCCGCGTGCTGATCGTGCCTGCGCTGTTCGAGGAGCAGAACCGCACCCGTCGGCTGCTGGTCGAAACCATGCGGCGGCTCGATGCGGCGGGGCTCGACAGCTTCCTGCCAGACCTGCCCGGCTGCAACGAAAGTCCGCAGGATTTCGCGCACCAGAGCCTTCATGCCTGGCGCCGGGCGATGGCCGATGCGACCGCACAGTTCGCCGCCACGCAAGTCCTCGCCGTGCGCGGCGGGGCGCTGGTCTTCCCCGCGCACCTGCCCGGCCACGTGCTCGAACCGGTCAAGGGCGCATCACTGCTCCGCCACCTGCTGCGCGCGCGCGTGATCTCAGGGCGCGAGGCGGGCGAGCAGCTTACGATTGAGGGCCTGCTCGATCAGGGCCGCGAGCAGGGCCTGATCCTTGCCGGCTATCGCTTCAACCCGGCGATGATCGCCGGGCTGGAAGGCGCCCTTCCCGCGCATGAAGGCCAGCGCACGATCCTGCTGTCCGAGCTGGGCGGCGGCGCGGCGCTATGGACACGCGCCGAACCCGGCGAGGATGCTGCGCAGGCTGCTGCACTTGCCCGGATCGTTGCGGCATGATGCGCCGGCATCTGGGCTTTGCCTGCGAAGGGGCACAGCTTGTCGGCACGCTCGACACGCCGAGCGCAGCCGGGACAACGGGGCTGCTGGTGGTTTCGGGCGGCAATGAAATCCGCAGCGGCGCCTTTGCCGGCATGGCGCGGCTGACCGCGCAGCTGGCGCGCGAGGAAGGCGTGCCCTGCTTCCGCTTCGACCGGCGCGGCGTGGGCGAAAGCGAGGGCGAGAACCACGGCTACCGCTCGAGCGCGCCCGACATCGCCGCAGCGCTCGCCGCGTTCCGGCAGGCAGCGCCGCATCTCAGGCGGGTGGTCGGCTTCGGCATCTGCGACGCCGCCAGCGCGCTGGCACTGTTTGGCGGCGATGCCGGACTGGACGGGCTGATCCTCGCCAACCCGTGGACGCGCGACGATGCCGAAGAGGCTGCTGGCGCGCTGCCGGCAGGCGCACTGTGGCGGCGTTATCTTAGCAAGCTGGCCCGCCCGAGCGAATGGCGGCGGCTGCTGAGCGGGGGCGTCAGCATTGCCAGCATGGCGCGCGACGTGGGCGGCGCCGCAAGGGCACCGCGCGCCTCAGCGCTGGTGCGCGAGATGGACGAAGCCTTGTCGCGCTTTGCCGGGCCGGTCTCGATCCTGCTGGCCGAAGGCGACCGAACCGCCCAGCTGTTCGAGGCGGCTTGGCCACGCACGGACCAACGCATCGCCCGGCACGCCAGCGCCGGACACGCCTTTGACAGCGAACCGGCGCGCGATTGGCTGATCGCGCGCCTGCGGGAAGCCCTGGCCTAGGGGCCAGTTATTCGGCCGCTTCGGCCTGGTGCGCGGCGAAGTCGAGCTCGGCCAGGAAACGCTCGGCATCGAGCGCGGCCATACAGCCCGTGCCGGCGGCGGTCACCGCCTGGCGATAGGTGTGGTCCATCACGTCGCCACAGGCGAACACGCCGGGGATCGCGGTCGTTGGCGTGCCCGGCTGGACGACGATATAGCCGCTCTCGTCCAGCTCGAGCTTGCCCTTGAACAGTTCGGTCGCCGGCGCATGGCCGATGGCGACGAACGCACCGTCGGTCGCGAGCGACGACTTTTCGCCGGTTACGGTGTCGACTAGCTCGACTGCCTGCAGGCCGCCACCGCCAAGGTCGCCCGAAAAGCTCTCGACCGCCTTGTTCCACAGCACCTTGACGTTGGGATGCGCGAACAGGCGATCCTGCAGGATCTTCTCGGCGCGCAGGCTGTCGCGGCGATGGATCAGCGTGACGTCGGGTGAGTGGTTGGTGAGGTAGAGCGCCTCTTCCACCGCGGTGTTGCCGCCGCCGATGACCACGACCTTCTTGCCGCGATAGAAGAAGCCGTCGCACGTGGCGCAGGCCGAAACGCCCTTGCCCGAAAATTCGACTTCGCCCGGAACGCCAAGCCACTTGGCCTGTGCGCCGGTGGCGATGACCAGGACATCACCTTCGTACACATCGCCGCTGTCGCCGATGGCGCGGAAGGGCGAACCATCCAGGCTGACTTCCAGGATCGTGTCCCACATCATCCGCGTGCCGACGTGCTCCGCCTGGGCTTGCATTTCCTGCATGAGCCACGGGCCCTGGATCACGTCGCGGAAGCCCGGGTAATTCTCGACATCGGTGGTGATGGTCAGCTGGCCACCGGGCTGCAGACCCTGCACCACGATCGGCTGCATGCCCGCGCGCGCGCCATAGATCGCGGCGGAAAGGCCGGCGGGGCCGGAACCGATGATGAGCATGCGGGTCTTGTGCGTCGTCGCCATGAAGGGTCCTCCAGTCGAGGGCCGAGATAGAATCTGCGCGGGCAGATTACGAGTCCGGCGCCGCAGTTTTCCCTTGTTTGATCCCAAGCAATGTTTGTGTCGGAATCTTTCTGCATTGCTAATGCGAGTTTATCGCATTAGCCGGCGTGCGGGGCGATGGGGGGAACATGAACATTTTGAATTCGATCGTGCGCGGTGCGCTCACCCTGTCGCTGGCGCTGCCTTCGGCGGTGGCCTTCGCCGCGCCGGGAACGGGTGATGAGGTCTATGGCGCGACGACCGAGGCCGGGAAGGTAGAGCTGGAAACGCGCTATGGCCGGCTTCTGGGCGGCGCCGATGCCGGCGAAGACGCGCTCAAGCTCGAAGCCGCCTACTCGCCCTCCTCGCGCCTGCGCCTGGGTGCGCAAGTCGAGCTCGAACGCGAACCTTCGGGCCCGCGCAAGGCCGAAGCGATGAGCTTCGAGGCGATCTACGGCCTCGGCCGCGTCGCAGGCATCGATGTCGCCGTCTATGGCGAATATGAAGTCGGCCTGCTGCACGAAACGCCCGATGCGCTCGAAGGCAAGATCCTGCTGCAGCGCAAGGCCGGCCCGTTCGACGCGCGGCTCAACCTGATCTTCCAGAAGGCGCTGGCCACGGGCGAGCGCGTGCAACTGGGCTATGCCGCGTCGGCCGACTACGCCGTGGCGGGCGACGAAGTCCGGCTGGGCCTGGCCGCGTTCGGCGAACTTGGCGATTTCCGCCGGTTCGCGCCGCATGCCGAACATTTCCTCGGCCCGGTGGTCAAGGGTGAGGTCGAAGGCCTGGGGCCCGAGATCGCGATCGAAGCCGGCTATCTCTTCGCCATCGACAAGGCGCGCGACGATACCCGGGGCCAGCTGCGGCTGCTGCTCGAAGTGGAGTTCTGAAAAAGGAACGGGCGGCCGCTTACCGCAGCCGCCCATTCTGATTGGAGAAGAAGCCTTATTCCGCGAACACGATCCTGTAGGCGCGGTAGGTGAACTTCCAGGCGCCGTCGATCCGGCGCAGCCGATCGTCGTAGCGGCCATTGTTGTAGACGCGTTTTCCCGTCTGGGGGTCGTCGTAGATCTCTATGGTATAAGCAACGGCCGTGGCCTCGTCGCCATCCACCTCGATCGATCCGGGCTGCATGAAGTAGATCATTGGCCGGGTCATGTTGTCGAGGCCATAGGCCTTCATCGATTCGACCCAGCCGGCGACGATCGTCTCGCGGCCCGTGAACACCCCCAGATCAGGGTATTCGGGCAGTTCCCATTGCGCGTCCTCGGCCCAGATCGAGCCCCACAGCGCGGCGTCCTTCGTCATCACGCCGTGCGCGTGCGTATCCATCAGTTCGCGGATCGCGGTGCGGTCCTCGATCGGGCCGGTAAACGGCATGGCTTTGCTCCTCCCTTACCAGGCGTGCGGTTCGCCGTTCCACTTGAGGAAATCACCCGAAGTTTCGAGCGTCCAGTCGGCGGCCACCTTGCGAATGCCGGCAGCGGATTCGGCGGGCGTGATGTCGGCGCCGGCGCCGCCCATGTCGGTCTGCACCCAGCCAGGATGCACCAGCCCGACAATGACGCCCCTGTCCTTGAGATCGATCGCCACCGAGCGCATCAGCCGGTTGAGCGCAGCCTTCGACGCGGCATAGGCGTAGAACCCGCCATAGGGCCAGGTCGACGCGCCGAGCTGGCTGGTGATGTTGATCACCTTGGCACCCTTGTCCATGCGCGGCAGGAACGCCTGCAGCACGCGCAAGGGGCCCTGCACCATCACGTTGAACGTATCGTTCCACGCCTGCCAGTCCGCCGTCTCCAGCTCCTTCTCGGACGAAGGCCCGGTCACGCCGGCGACATTGTAGAGCACGTCGATGGGATCGCTGCCGCTGGCGGCGGCGGCGGCCTTCACCGAAGCATCTTCGGCCACGTCCATCGCATGGATCGTCAGCTTGCCGTTCGATGCGGCGGCAAGATCGTTGAGCTGGTCGCTGGCCGAGCGCGCCAGCGCGATCACATTGTCCCCCGCTTCGACGTGCTGGCGCGCGATCTCCAGCCCGATGCCGCGCGCGGCGCCGGTGATTGCTACGGTTGCCATGACTTATCTTCTCCCTTCGAGCCAGTCGTTGAGCACTTCGTGGAAGAAGCGCACACGGGTTTCCTGTGCCGGCAGGTAGGCGTCTTCATAGCCCTTCGAATGCATGCCGGCCTGCATACCTTCGGCCAGCTCCATGTCCTGGTAAACTATCTGTCCTGCGAGTTCGGGGATGCCGCGCCCGCCATCGAAATCGCGATGCTCGCAGGTTTCCACCTCGCGCAGCGGCTTTTCGCCGGCCATGATCGATTGACAGGTCTCTTGCCCTTCCACCGGGAATGCCATGCACCACAGGTCGAAGAAGCACTTCTCCGGGTCCTCGGGGTGCGGTTCGCTGCGGAAGAAGATTAGGTTGTCGGGCAGGAAGCTGATCGTCACGTTCGGGAAGATCACCGTGTGCGGGCTGTCGGTGATCTGTTCATCGTCCATGTCCTTGTAGTGGACATAGCCCCGCTCCTGCCACAGCCGGCGCTTGGCGGCTTTCAGGTCGAGCCAGCCCTGCATCGCCATGTCCTCGTACGAGGCATAGCTCGACGGATCGATATCCCATTGCTGCAGGATCGCCTCGAACGGGTGCGGCACGCCTTCGGGCAGCCGGTCGGACAGCGACGGACGCATCGGCTGCACGGTGCGACCATGCCCGCGCGGCCACATTTCGTGGCGGGCGGTGTCGACATCCTGGTCGATCCATGGCGGCACCTGCGGATGCGCGGTGCGGGTGTGGTAGCTTTCCGAGAAGTTGTCGGTCACGAACTTCCAGTTGGCGTTCAGCGCGATGCGGTACCACGCCACGCGGACGGCGCTGTCCATCGGGTAGCTCTTGTAGAGCTGCGGCATCGGATCGAGATAGTCGAGCAGCGGCTCGGCCTTGGGGTCCATCGTGTACCACACGAACCCGCCCCATGTGTCGCAGCGCAGTTCCTTCAGGCTGAGCTTTCCGCACGGATCGCCCTGCGGAAAATCGTGCCCGTCCTGCGCGAACTGCAGCACGCCGTCCTTGCCCCACTTCCAGCCGTGGTACGGGCAGGTGATCGCCTCAAGCGAGGAGCTTTCCGCAACCATGCGCATGCCACGGTGGCGGCAGGAATTGTAGAAGGCGCGGATCGACCCGTCATCCTGGCGGATGCAGATCACCGATTCCTTCATGAAGGTGTGGACGAGGAAGTCGCCCGGCTCGGGAATTTCGGCAGTGCGCCCGGCGACATGCCAGATGCGCGACCACAGGCCATCCCACTCCTTTTGCGCGAATTCCTTCGAATAGTAGCGATCGCCGGTGATCGGATCGCCACGCAGGTTGGCCGGATCGCGGCCATCGAGCGCGGCAAAGCTGGCGCTGTTCTCGTTCATCGTCGTCTCCCGCTCGTCCGTCTGCTGCGGATGCCGTGGGCCAAGCTGTGGCCCAGCGGTGCACGGCGGGATACTGGCAGAAGAACCAGATTAAAGTCCAGTCGGATTGTTTTCTTCGAGGTCGAGAATACCGGCAGCCGCCTCGGCGTGCAGCAAAGCCACCACGCGCGCCACCAGCCGGCGAACCAGCGCCGCGCGCTTCGCGCCGATGACGGGCAGGTTGAGCATGAGACCCATGTGGGCCGTCACCACGAAATCGCTGACGAGCTTCATCGTCTCCCACCGCGCCTGCCATTGCGGGAAGCTCTCGATCATTTCCGAGATCCAGACGGCATCGAAGCGCTGTGCGGCGGGCAGGAACACCCGCTCCAGGTCGCTATCGCTGCGGGCCGCCACAGCCAGCTCGACATAGGCCGCATAGTCGCGCGTCTGGACGCTGCGCCAGTACGCCTCTGTGCTGATTTCGAACAGCGACTCGTCGCGCGCGCCGGCGACAGCAGCGAGGTAATCGTCGAGGAAGGCCTGCATCCGGCGATAGAACACATGCTCCACCACGGCGGCGGCAAGATCCATGCGGGTGGCGAAGTGGTGGTGCATCGCCCCGCGCGAGGAGCCCGTACGCTCTGCCACCTTCTGCGTCGTGAGCCCGGCGTACCCCTCCTCGACCAGGCAGTCGATCGCGGCTTCCACCAGCCGGACGCGCGTGCGCACGCTCTTGCGCTGCTGCCAGCGCTCGGGCTCTGCCGCGAGATCTGCGGGAAGCATCGCATCGAGCATGCGTTGCTGCATCGTGGTGGCCATTCGGGCTCCTATCACAAACTTCAGGTTTTCGCGCGTGTGAACGGTGGCAAAAGAAACCGGCAAGGGTGCCTGTTTTCACGCCTCAAGCCGCAGAAATGCAACCTGCGAGTTTGGTGAGTGGGCATGAGGCGGGCATCAGGAGGATAGTGCGGTCCAACGGTCGCCGGCGTTCCAGATTCGCCGTCAGACCGCCCCTTGCGGGGAGCCGCCTGGAGAGGAACCGAAGATGACCGTTGAGCAGCCGATCTCGCGCTATTCGCCCGAATTCGACGTCGCCGTGCGCGGCGATACGATCACCGCAGACCGCTACATCAGCAAGGAATGGATGGAGCTGGAGCGCGACCGGCTGTGGCCCAAGGTGTGGCACCTGGGCGGCGTGACGGCCGAGCTGGAGGAAGAAGGCGATTTCATCCGCCACAACTTCGGCAAGGAATCGGTCATCATGGTCAAGCAGGCCGATGGCTCGATCAAGGCGTTCTACAACTCCTGCCCGCACCGCGGTAACCGCCTGATCCTGGGCGATGCCGGTTCGACCCCGCGCATCACCTGCGGCTATCACGGCTGGCAGTTCGATCCCGACGGCACGCTGGTCCACGTGCAGGACCCGGACGATTTCGCCGGCGGCAACCCCTGCGGCAAGACCAAGCTGTCCGAACTGCGCTGCGAAACCTGGGGTCCGTTCGTGTTCTGGTGCATGGACGACGATGTCGCCCCGCTGCACGAATGGCTCTCGCCCTTCCCCGAACGGCTCAAGGGCTACAAGCTGGAAAACTGGGTGCGCGTGCTGAACGTGTCGGCCGATGCGAACTTCAACTGGAAGATCATCCGCGACAACTTCAACGAGAGCTACCACCTCCCCACCATCCACCCCGAGCTGGCCACGTTCATCAACGACGGCCTGCCGACCACGCTGTTCGAGATGTACGAGAGCGGTCACAACGCGATGTGGATGATCGGCCACCAGGCCACCACCCGCAAAGACTACGTCAGCGGCGACGTGCCGCCGGGCCTCTATGAAGCGGCCGAAGCCTGGGGCATCGATCCCAAGGAATATCGCGGCCGCACCAACGACATCCGCGAGGCGGTGATCAAGGCCAAGCGCGAAAAGGGCGCCGAGCGCGGCTATGACTACAGCGAGATGACCGACCAGCAGCTGGTGGACTACTTCCACTGCACGCTGTTCCCCAACCTCACCATCACGATGTCGCCCGAACAGTGCCAGATCCTGCGCACCGAACCGCACCCCACCGACCCGGAAAAGTGCGTGTTCCAGCACTGGTGCCTCTATCCGCCGGTCGAAGGCATGACCGAGATCGACACGCCCGTGGGCCGCGCACCGTTCATGCACGATGCGATCCACCGCCACTCGGTCTACGGTGACGGCGTATCGGTGGGCTACGTCGCCGATCAGGACCTGTCGATCGGCACCACCCAGCAGCAGGGCCTCAATTCGCGCGGCTTCAAGGGCTGCCTGCTGCCCGGCCAGGAAAAGCGCATCCAGCGCTTCCACGAACTGCTCAACGACTACGTCAAGGGCGGCGCGTGAGCGCACTGCCGCAGGGGACGGCCGCCTTGCCGGCGGTCGTTCCCGGCCGCACGGGGCCGCACCTGATGCAGGCGGCCTTCATCGTCGATGACGTCGAAGCGGCCGCGCGGGCCTGGACCAGGGCCACCGGCATCGGCCCCTTCTTCATCGTGCCCCACATCCAGCTGGCCGAACTGGACTATCGCGGGCGACCGGCAGAGGGCATCGATTTCTCGGTTGCGCTTGCCCAGTCGGGCGGCACGCAGATCGAGCTGATCCAGCAGCACTGCGACCGGCCCAGCGCCTATCGCGACACCATCGCCAGGGGTGCGCAGGGGTTCCACCACTTCTGCATCTACACCGATGCCTATGACGAGACGCGCCAGCGCTATCTCGACCAGGGCTTCATCAGCGCGGTCGATGGCCGGTTCGGCGCGATGCGCTTCTGCTACATCGATACCTCTCCCGAGCTCGGCTGCATGATCGAGATCGTCGAGGAGGATGCGGGCCAGACCGAGGCGTTCACCCGCATCGCGCAAGCAGCGCTGGATTGGGATGGCGTGACCGACCCCATCCGCCCCCTGTTCGCCTGACCACAGACCACGATGCAGCCCGCAAAGGGCGCGTCGCAACAGCACCTCACCTTGGGAGAAAACCGTGTCCGTGACTTGCCCGATCGAGGATCGTCTCGCGATCCAGGACCTGATGATCGCCTATGCCCATGCCGTGGACAGCATCGGCAACATCGATGGCATTCTCGACGTGTTCACCGAGGATGCGGTGTTCGATCTTTCCGGGATCGGCCTCGCCGCGCTCGAAGGCCATGACGGCATCCGCGGCTTCTTCACCAACGTCTTTGCCAACATGGCGCACCATGCGCACTACCTGACCAACTTCGCGGTCACCGCCTATGCCGGCGATACGGCATCGATGCGCGCCTATGTGATCGGCATGGGCGTGGGCAAGGACGGCAGCACGGTCACCGTCAACGGCCGCTATTACTTCGACGTCCGGCGCACCGCCGCCGGCTGGAAGGCCACGCGCTACACCATGGATTTCCTGCTGCCGCTATCGGGCACGCTCGAGAACGCGAAGTAGGACGGGAGCGAAAACGTGAACCCAGATCTCGTGAACCTGACCGGCAAGGTTGCCATCGTCACCGGCGCCGGCGTCGGCATGGGCCGGGCGACCGCCTGCCTGCTCGCCGCGCGTGGCGCCAGGGTCATCGTCTCGGACATCAACGCCGAGACTGCCGCCGCCACCACGGAGGCGATCCGCGCGGCGGGCGGCGAAGCCCACGCCTTCTGCTGCGACGTTGCCGACGAAGCGCAGGTCGCACGTCTGGTGGCAGAAGCGGTCGCGGTGTTCGGCAAGCTCGATTGCGCGGTCAACAACGCGGCGATCACGCCGGACAACCTCCCCATCCACGAAGCCGACATGGCGGCTTTCGACCGGGTGATGAACGTCGACCTGCGCTCGGTCATGCTGTGCATGAAGTACGAGATTGCGCAGATCCTGCGCCAAGGCACGCAAGGCTCGATCGTCAACATCGGCTCGGTCAGCTCGGTGCGACCGCAACCGTTCAATCCCGCCTACGTGGCCGCCAAGCATGGCGTGATCGGCCTGACCAAGGTTGGCAGCCTTGACTACGCAGGCAAGGGCATTCGCGTGAACGCCGTGCTGCCCGGCGCCATCGACACGCCCATGCTGCGCGGCGCGCTCGAAACCACGGGCAATACCGAAGAAGATTTCGCCCCTGCCCTGTCGCTGTTCGGCCGCTTCGGCAAGCCGGAGGAAGTCGCCGAAGCAAGCGCATGGCTCTGCTCGGACGCCTCGAGCTATGTCACCGGCCACAGCCTTGCGGTCGAAGGCGGCTATCTGACGCGCTGACCGATTCGCACGCCGCGCAACGAAAAGGCCCCGGCTCCTGATGGAACCGGGGCCTTTTTCATGTCAGCTGGACGATGGCGTCAGACCTGGCTGAAGCCGCCGTCGATCACGAATTCGGCGCAGGTCACGAAGCTGGCCGCTTCGCTGCACAGATAGACAACGCCGCCGCCCATCTCGTCGGGACGGCCCTGTCGCCCGATCGGGTGGCGCGCTTCCATGTTGGCCTGCGCCGCTTCGCGCGAAGGCGCCGCGCCCAGTTCGACATAGCGGTCCATGATCGAGCCGAGCATGCCGGTATCGACCCCGCCCGGATGCACCGAGTTGACGCGGATGTTGTAGCCCAGCGCGGCGAATTCGGCGCCAAGGCACTTGCTCAACATCTTCACCGCCGCCTTGCTGGTGCAATAGGCCGCGTTGAACGGCGCGCCGCGCAGGCCGCCCACACTCGAGAAGTTGACCACCGACGCGCCCCCCTTCCGCGCCTTGCCGCCTTCGCGCAGCAGCGGCAGCAGCACTTGCGTGCCGATGATGATCGAATCGACATTCACGGCGTTGACGCGGTGGAACGCCTCGAGGCTGGTATCCTCGAATTTCTCGACGATCGAGATGCCGGCATTGTTCACCAGCGCGTCGAGCCGGCCGTAGTCCTTGTAGATCTTGCCCGCTAGCGCTTCCCAGTCCTGCTCGCTGGTGACGTCGTGCCGCACATAGGCATCGGCGCCTTTGATATCGGCGGTTTCGGCCATGTCGGTGGCGATCACCGTGGCGTTTGCGGCCTTGAGCGCCTTGACCAGTTCGCGGCCGATGCCGCCGGCCGCGCCGGTAACCACGGCCACCACGTTGTCGAGAGCGATTGTCATTGTGCGGTGAATCCCCCGTCGATGACCAGCTCGGCGCCGGTCATGTAGCTTGAATCCTCGGATGCGAGGAAGAATGCGGCGCTGGCCAGTTCGCTCGGCTGCGCGAGCCGCCCGATCGGCGTCGAGGCAACGACGCCCGCCACCAGATCATCGGGCTTCTCTGCAAAGCCCTGGTCGACCCAGCGCTGGAAGCCGGCCTTCAGCAGCGGCGTTTCGACGAAGCCGGGATGCAGCGAGTTGGCGCGGATCGGCGTCTGCTTCTGCGCGAACTCGATCGCTATGCCCTTGGTGAACAGCCGCACGGCGCCCTTGCTGGCGTTGTAGGCCGAAACCTCGTTCATGCCGACAAGGCCCATGATCGAGCTGACGTTGATGATCGACGAACCGCCGCGAACATCCTTGCCGCTTTCGGCCATCAGCGGGGTGAAGTGCTTCACCCCCAGGAACACGCCGTCGACGTTGATCGACATGATCCGCCGCCAGCCTTCCATCGACAGGCTCTCGACCGCACCGGTCAGGTCGATGCCGGCATTGTTGACCAGGATGTGGCACTTGCCGTGGCGTTCCTTGACCAGGGCAACGGCGCGCTCCCAGTCCTCTTCCTTGGCGACATTGGCAGAAACGTAGCTGGCCGCCTGGCCAATCCTGGCCATCGTCTCGCGCGCCAGATCGCTGTCTGGCGCATCGAGGTCGGACAGCACGACTTCGGCACCTTCGGCCAGGAAGCGTTCGACGCAGGCGAGGCCGATGCCGCGCAGGCCGCCGGAGACGAAAGCGACGCGGCCCTTCAGCCGCTGGGCAGACAATTCCATGCTCTCAGACCCCCATCATGCCGGCAGTTGTTGCACCGTCGATGGCGAGTTCCGCGCCCGACACGAAGGCCGCCTCGTCCGAAGCGAGGTAGGCGACGAGGCCAGCGATTTCTTCCAGCTTGGCCATGCGGCCCATCGGCGACATCGCGTTGTACATCGCGCGCGCGCCGTCCGGATCGGCCTGCGCGGCAAGGATGCCCATGATCAACTCGGTCTCGACCACGCCCGGCAGGATCGCATTGACGCGGATGTTGTAGCCCCGCTGCCCGCAATGCACCGCCGCCGACTTGGCGAGCGCGCAGACTGCCGCCTTGGTCACCGAGTAGGTGACGTAGTTGCCCAGCGGGCGCGTGGCGTTCATCGAGGAATTGATGATGATCGACCCGCCCGAACCGCCGGGATTGGCCTTCATTGCCCGAATCGCGTGCTGCACGGTCAGCATAACGCCGGTCTGGTTCACGGCGACGACGTTGTTCCAGCCGTCGATCCCGACGTCTTCGATGCTCGCATCGCCGCTTTCGGTGCCAGCATTGGCAAAGGCGATGTCGAGCCGTCCGAACGCGCTCAGAACCTCGTCGATCAGGCCGGGCCAGCTATCGGCATCCTGCACGCGGTGCGTGGCAAAGCGCGCGCCGGTTTCCTCGCACAGCGCGCGGGCGACTTCGGCCTTCGAGCCGGTGAAGAACACCTTCGCGCCGTCCGCGCTCAGTCGCCGCACGGCGGCCGCGCCGATCCCGGTCGTGCCGCCCGTGATGAGCGCGACCTTGCCTTCCAGTCTTCCAGCCATGTTCTCTCCCGCCGGTTTCCGGCTCATCAGGAATTCCGTGGTCGAAAGTGGTAGGCGACTGGGCTCTCTGCGCAACCTATGCTTTTTTGCAAGGTGACGCGCGCACGCGGGACCGGCAAAACCGGCAACATTGACGGAAATATCCCGACCGGGTGAGGAATCGAGAAAATGGCCGAAAGTGACCCCCAGATCGGCGGCGGACTCGCCCGCTGCGACAACGGCATCAGCTGGCAGGACCTGATGGCGCAGGATTCGCGGCCCGCGCCCGCGATCCTGACCGAAGAAAGCTACCAGTACCGCGGCAGCGAGCCGCTCGACGCCGCCCGCTACACCAGCGAGGACTTTGCCAAGCTCGAGCGCGAGAAGATGTGGCCCCACGTGTGGCAGTTCGCCGCGCGCGAAGAGGACATTCCCGAGCCCGGCGACTACATCGTGTTCGAGAACGTCGGCCGTTCCTGGCTGATCAGCCGGCAGGACGATGGCTCGGTCAAGGCAATGCACAACGTCTGCCTCCACCGCGGGCGCAAGCTGCGCACCGAGGACGGCGCGGCCGACAAGTTCGTCTGCCCGTTCCACGGCTTTGCCTGGAACAAGGACGGCAGCTTCGACGGCATGCCCTGCTCGTGGGACTTCAAGCACCTGCAGAAGGACAAGATGGGACTGCCCGAGGCCGAAGTCGGCCGCTGGGGCGGATACATCTTCCTGCGCGAGGAAAAGGGCGGGCCGACCCTCGAGGAATTCCTTGCCCCGATCCCCGAATTCTTCAAGCGCTGGCGCCACGAAGAATGCACCACAGTGATCTACGTCGCCAAGGAAGTGCCGGCGAACTGGAAGGTCACCGCCGAAGCCTTCATGGAAGCCTGGCACACCGTCGTCACCCACCCGCAGCTGCTCCCCTTCACCGGTGACGCGAACAGCGCCTACTGGACCTGGGGCGACAACGTGAACGTCAATCTGGTGCCCTTCGGCATCATGAGCCCGCACATCGACGGCGAAGGTCGCAGCCAGCAGTGGATCGTCGACGAATTCGTCAAGTACAACGGCCGCAGCGCCGACAATTACGAATCGAGCGGCGATCCCTTCGCGGTGACCGTGCCCGAAGGCATGACGGCGCGCGAAGCGCTCGGCGCGGCGATGCGCAAGGGCTATACCGAACAGACCGGCTACGACCACGATCACGCCACCGATGCCGAACTGCTCGATGGCCTTGTCTATAACGTGTTCCCGAACTTCGCGCCGTGGGGCGGGTTCATGCCGAACATCGTCTATCGCTGGCGCCCCGGCGCCACGCCCGACACCTGCCTGATGGAAGTGCGCATCCTCGCCCGCGTCAAGAAGGGCGAACCGATCCCTCGCGCCGTGCCGATGAAGCTGCTGACGGCGGATCAGAAGTGGACCGACGCGCCCGAACTCGGCGTGCTGGGCGACGTGTTCGAACAGGACATGGAAAACCTGCCCTATGTGCAGCAGGGCCTCCACGCCTCCAAGACCGGCCAGGTCAACCTGGGCGACTACCAGGAAATCCGCATCCGCCAGTTCCACCAGACGCTGGACAAGTACCTGAACGGCGAGCTGGGGGCCAAGGCATGAGCGAAGACGCGACAGAGAGCCATCCGCCGCGCATCGACTGCGTGCTGGTCTGCGGCGGGGTCTGGCATGACATGGACTTCGCCCGGCTGGAGCTGCTGAAGCTGCTGGCCGAAGACCCGCGCGTGCGCACCCGCGTGTTCGAGGATTACGAGAACATCGCCGCGATCGAGGCGGCCGACATCCTCATCACCTACACCTGCGACGTCACGCCTTCGCTGAAGGCGCAGGAAGCGCTGCGCAGCTGGCTGCAGGCGGGCGGGCGCTGGTATGCGCTGCACGGCACCAACTCGGTGCTGCGCTTCCTGACCGAAGGGCCGAACAAGGACCTGTGGGATGCGCCGCGCTGGGCGCCGCTGATGATGGACCTGCTCGGCAGCCAGTTCATCAGCCACCCGCCGATCGCGCCCTACACGGTCACCGTGGCCGACCACGATCACCCGCTGACGCAGGGGATCGAGGCGTTCGACACCACCGACGAGCTGTACCACCTCGAATGCCACGGCGATCTGCACGTGCTGCTGGAAACCGAGTGCACCGAACCCGGCACCGGCTTCGTCGAGGCGGCGGACGCGCCCGGCACCCATCCGGTGATGTACATCAAGGCCCATGGCAAGGGTGCGGTGCTCTACAACACGCTCGGCCATTGCCGCGGCCACTACGATCTCCAGCCGATGCTCGACTGGTGGCCCACGGTGGATCGCTGCGCGTGGGATCTCCCGGTGTTCTACGACCTCCTGCGGCGGGGGATCGGCTGGATCAAGGACCGAGCGCCCCGGCAGGGCTGAACTCGACGAATTCGCCTCCCGCATCGACCGGAGGCTTTGCCACAACGGACGGCAGGGCGCACAAGTGGCCCCTGCCGTTTCCCGTTTCGGGGATCGGCGCCAGGAAGGTCCCACCATGTCGTTCCGCCTGCCCCGCCCGGCCCGCATGATCTTCGGCCTTGGCCTTGCGGCTGTGGGCTTCCCGGCGATGGCCGCGCCCGATCCCGGCCTCCAGGCCTTTCTGGAGAGCACCGTGGCACAGGTCCGCGCGCGCAACCACCTGCCTGCCGTTGCCGCCGTGGTGCAGATCGACGGGCGGATCGTTGCCGAAACCGCACAAGGCCTGCGCGCCAACGGCTTTGCCGAGAAAGTCACGACCGGCGATCTCTGGCACATCGGCTCCGATACCAAGGCGATGACCGCCACGATGATCGCCCGCTTGGTCGAGCGCGGCCTGCTGCGCTTCGACGAGACGATGGGCGAGGCATTCCCCGATTGGGCGGCGACGATGGACCCGGCGATGCGCAAGGTGACGATCGTCCAGCTGCTCAGCCACACCGCCGGGCTCCTGCCCGTGACCGACGACAAGGACCTCGACAGCGTGATGGCGATCGCCGGCCCTGCAAGCGGCGGCTGGCAGGTGCAGCGCGCCAATGTCGCCCGCGCCTTCCTGTCGCGTCCGCCCGCCACCGCCGTGGGGGATTTCGCCTATTCCAACCTCGGCTACATCATCGCCGGCGCCATCGCCGAAGCGCACACCGGCAAGCCGTGGGAACAGCTCGTGGCCGAGGAAGTGTTCGCCCCGCTCGGCATGATGCACTCGGGGTTCGGCAACCCCGCGCTGCCCCACGCCCACGACCAGCCGTGGGGCCACAAGCCGGTGCGCGGCAGGCTCGTCGCCATCGATCCGGGTTCGCCGGGCAGCGACAATCCGCCGCTGATCGGCCCGGCCGGCATGGTCAGCCTGCCGCTGCACGACTGGCTGCTGTTCGCGCAGGACCAGCTCGACGGCGTCCACGGACGCGGCCGGCTGCTGAAGCCCGAAACCTATGCCCGGCTGCACACGGTGGTGGTGGCGCCCTACGCGCTCGGCTGGGGCGTCAAGCCGGGGGCGGACGGCAAGCCCGACCTGCTGACCCATTCGGGCAGCAACGGTTACTGGCTCGCCGATATCCGCATCATGCCCCGGCACGACATCATCACGCTGCTGGTGACCAACGCGGGCAACGATGCCGCCAACAAGGCCATCGTCGAGATCGGCAAGCCGCTGCGCGACCGCCTCAAACCCTTCGATTGACCTGCCTTCGATGGAACGGCGATCGACCGACCGGCGCCGCGATCAGGCGGCGTCGGCGAACCGGTCGAGCGCGGCCAGCGGGCTGTCGGGCCAGCGCGACAGCACCAGCAACCGCTTGTGTCCGTGGCCGATGGTCAGTTCGTCGGTCACGCCCATGCCGCCGTGGAACTGGATCATCTCGTGGCCCAGCGTCACCCCGGCTGGCGCGATGTAGGCGCGCGCGCCCGCCACCGCCTTGGCAAAGCCGTCGGTGCCGCTGCTGACCATCGCAAGGTTGAGCAGCGCGCGGGCCTGTTCGATCACGCCATACTGCGCGGCCATGCGGTGCTGGATCGCCTGGAACGATCCCAGCGTCACGCCGAACTGCTTTCGCGTGCGCAGGTAATCGAGCGTGTCGTCGAACAGGCGCTGCATGATGCCCAGCCCTTCGGCCGACCGCGCCAGCGATGCCAGCGTCTCGGTCTCGGCAAGCTCGGCCTGTCCGCCGGCTAGCGCAACCGCAGGCGTTCCCGCCAGTTCGAGCCGCACCGCCACCGATCCGTCGGCCATGCGCCAGGGCGTGGCGACAAGCCCAGCGGCCCGCGCTTCGACGAAGTAGAGGCCAAGCCCTTCGGCATCGCCCGCCGCGCCCGCTGCGCGCGCGCTCACGATATAGCCATCGACGCCCGCCCCGGCGACGACGCAGGCCTTGGTCCCGGTCAGTTGCGCCTCGGCCCCCGCACCTTGCGCGCGGGTTTCTACCCACAGGCTGCCATCGCGGCTGCCGGCTTCGGCATGGCCCAGCGCGATGCGGCGGCTGCCGTCGAGCAGCCCGGCAAGCCAGGCATCGCGCAGCGCATCGGGTGCCACTTGCGCGAACAGGCGCGCCGCAACCAGCACGTTGTCGATCAGCGGTTCGACCACCAGCCCACGGCCCAGCGCTTCGAACACCGTAGCGATGGCCGTGGCATCCAGCCCCAGGCCGCCATGTTCTTCGGCAAACGGTGCGGCGATCAGGCCCAGTTCGCCCAGCAGCGACCAGTTGGCGCGCGAGAAGCCTTCGTCCGCCGCGACGTATTGGCGGCGGCGATCGATGTCATAGTGGTCCTCGACGAAGCGCTCGGCCAGGGCCTTGAGCATTTCCTCGTCTTCGGTGAGGTCGAAGTTCACGAAGGGTTCCCTCTGTCCAACAGACGGCCAGCCCTACCACCGTCGAACACTTCGCCACGCTCTGCAAAAAGCTAGGGCTCTTGCGGGAATGTGATGATTGTTCAGCGCCTATAAGACCCCTATGAACCAAAAGGCATTTTGGGAGAGTTGCGGTGCTTTCGGTGGAATCGATCGACCGGGTCCGGATCAGTGGACCTGGAGACGTGCGGCGCGCAGCCGAGGCGCTGCACGAATTTGCGCTGGCCGCCGGGATGCGCGCCGCGCCCGCCCACGACATCGCGGACAAGCGCACGCCGGTGGACGCAGACGGCAACATTCTGGCCAACGACGTGTTCGGGTGGAGCGATGAAAAGGTGTGGTGGCGCAATTCGCGCATCGCGCTCGATTCGCCGATCACATCGGCCTGCCGGTTCGAAAGCGAACCGTTCTGGGTCAATGCCAGCGGGTTCCACACCCGCCAGCCCAACCATTACCTCAACGCGATCGACCTCACCAATTTCGAAACGCGCGCGATGACCCGCGCCGCGATCGTCGTGCCGGTGCACCTGCCCTTCGGCCAGATCGGCGCGGTCAGCTTCAACCCGGTCGATCCGACGGTGACCGAGCTGGATGACGCCTTCCTCGAACATGGCGATGCCTTCGGCGTCTATTCGCGCACGTTCATTGCCAGCTACGTCCACGCCATGGGCTCGGTCCAGGCGCTGCCGCCGGGCTCGCGCCTGTCGAAGCGCGAAGTCGAATGCCTGCGCTGGGCGGCGATCGGCAAGACCGACCTCGAAATCAGCATGATCATGGGCCGCAGCCGCGCCACCGTGCGCTTCCACATCCACAACGCCTCGATGAAGCTGAATGCGGTCAACCGCAGCCAGACCGTCTTCAAGGCGGCGCAGCTTGGTTACATCTCGCTCAACACCTGAAGGCACCCCCGCATGACCGACAAGCCGTTCGATCCCGTCGCCGCCTGGGCGGACATGGTCCAGAAGTGGGAGCAGGAGATCAACGGTTGGTCGGCGAAGATGACCGACAACGAACAGTTCGGCGCGCTGGTCGGCAACGTTTCGCGCATCCAGCTGGTGGTGCAGCGGATGGTGGCCGAACAGATGGAATCGATGCTCACCACCCTCGCCATGCCGACCAAGGCGCAGGTCGAGGAACTGGCCGAGCGCATGGCGGGGATCGAGGATTCGATCGACCGCCTGCGCCTCGCCATCGAAGCGCGCGTGCTCGCGCAGGGCAATGCGCCGGTCGATGCAGCGCCAGCGCCGGTGGAACCGAAACGCACGCGCAAGCCGCCGGTGAAGGGATAAGCCGGCCTTGGCGAGCGGAACCGAACCAAGCCGGGAAGACATCGCCGAGCGGGTCCGCCGCGAAGTGGACCGGGCGCTCAAGCGCAACATCAAGGGGCTCGAATTCCTGACCGCCGGGCGGCAGGACGTCGGCGCGATGAAGAAGGAGCTGGTGCACCGCGAAGGCACCGCGATGCTTTACCGCTTCACGCCGGTGGTCGACGAGATCTACCGCCTGCCGCTGCTGATCGTCTCGCCCCCCAGCAACAAGGGCTACATCTTCGACCTCGCCCCCGGGCAGAGCATGGTCGAATACCTGCTGCAGCGCGGCTACGACGTGTTCAACCTCGACTGGGCGCCGCCGCGCCACGATGAAAGCCACCTCGGCCTGGCGGACTATGTCGATCGCTTCATCCCCGACAGCATGGCCCGGATCGAGGAGATCACCGGCGAACGCGAACTGACGCTTGCGGGTTACTGCATGGGCGGCACGCTGGCGACGATCCATACCGCGCTTCATTCGGGGCCGGAGGCGCAGGGCGCGGCGGCCAACCGCGTCACCAACCTGCTGCTGTTTGCCACTCCCATCGACTTTGCGACGATGCGCCTGTTCCAGACCTGGGCCGACCAGCGCCACTTCGATGTCGACATGATGGTCGAACGGCTGGGGGTGATCCCGCCCGAACTGATGCTCGGCGCGTTCGATCTTGCCCGCCCCGCCAACCGCACGGCGGGCCGCATGCATCTGTGGACCAACATGTGGAACGACGAATTCGTCCGCTCCTACCGCATGTTCGATCGCTGGGCGGCGGAAACGCTGCCGGTGCCGGGCGAATACTTCCGCGAACAGATCAAGAAGCTGATGTGGGACAACGGCCTGGTCAACGACCGGCTGGAGGTAGCCGGGCGCATCGCCCACCTCTCGTCCATCACCTGCCCCATCCTCAACATCATCGCGCAGCACGATCACGTGGTCAGCCGCGAAGCCGCCGGCCCGCTGATGACGCTGACCGGTTCGACCGACCGCGAGGAAATCATCTCCAAGGGCGGCCACGTCAGCCTCGTGGCCGGCCCCGCAGCCTTGCGGCGCTTGTGGCCGCTGATCGACGACTGGCTTGGCAAAAGGTCCGTTTGATGTCCCAGACCGTTTCCTACCCCCGCACCATCGTGGCCAAGCAGCACCGCATGACGGTGCGCCCGCTCGCCGCGCACGATGCCGACGATATCGTCGCCTTCGCACGCTCGATCCCCGCGCACGACCTGCTGTTCCTGCTGCGCGATATCCGCAACCCCAAGGTCGTCGCCGCCTGGGTCGAACAGGTGGAGCGTGGCCAGATGGCCAGCCTCGTCGCGCACGACGCCAATGGCAAGGTGGTGGGATGCACCGCGCTGGTGCGCGACGAACTCAGTTGGTCGCCCCACGTCGCCGAGATTCGCATCGTGGTGGACCCGTCCTTGCGCGGCAGCGGCTTCGGCCGCGCCTTCACCCAGGAATGCATGGCGCAGGCGCTGGACCTGCCGGTCACCAAGATCGTCGCCCGCCTCACCCCCGATCAGGCCGGCGCGCTCAAGGTGTTCGAGGACATGGGCTTCGTGCCCGAAGCGCTGCTGCGCGACCATGTCCGCGATGCCGAGGGCGAAACGCACGACATCGCGATCATGGCGCTCAATATCGACCGCCAGGGCGGCCTCAAATCCGCTTACGGCATGGGTTGAGTCGAAATGCGCTGAGCGCGCGCGTTCAGGGATAGAACGCGGCGAACGGTCCCGCCTTTTCGAACGGCCGCCAGCCGCCTTCGGGCAAGGCGAGGCGGTCTGCCACGGCATAGAACACCGCCGGGTTCGACACGAAGCCGAAGTGCGAACAGTGCACCTCGATGTTCTCGGTCCGCGCGTCGGTCCCGCTTACGCAGTTCTCCCACGCGGTGATCCCGTCGGTGCGGCTGTAGATCGCGCTCGACGGCACCGGCAGCGGCTGGTGCCCCTGCGCATAGCGCGCCGATGTCTCGTTGCTCGAAACCTTGTTGCCGGTCAGCAGCTCGTAGAGCGAGGTCAGGCTGGTCGCGCGCGGGTTGCCGGTGAACGGGCTGCCCAGCGTGATCACCTGCCGCAACGCGCCGTCCGGCCCTTCGCGCCGCGCCGCCTCGCGCGCGATCACGCCGCCAAGGCTCCATCCCACGAGGCTGACCTTCGCCCCGGCCTTCTGCGCGATCTCCTCGATCCGCCGCGCCACGTGCTCGCCATTCTCGCCCGCGCTGTGCTGGTCAAGGTTCCAGCCAAGGTCCCACGGGAACACGTCGTAGCCGACCATCTGCAGATAACGGCGCAGCAGCGCGGTCATCGCATCGTTGGTGGCAAAGCCGGGCAGCACCATCACCGGATGCCCATCGCCGCGCGGCGTGGAAAACAGCAGCGGCCAGCTCAGCGCCAGCGCCCCGGCTTCGGCCAGAAAGCGCGGACTTTCCAGCATCGTCCAGCCGAAATGCGGGCGGCGGATATCGGCCACGGCGGGCGCATCGCCCGTTGCGGACCCGGCCCGCACGTCCTTGAACTTGATCACCGCCATCAGCCTGAACTTCCCTGCAGCGCGCGGGGGGCGTTCGCGACCCGCGCCTCTCCCCGTCTTCGCACCGGCACAATGGCACACTGGCAAAAGGGGTAACCCTAGCGTTTTGCAGAGTCGTCGTTGCCCGCGCGGTGGCGCTTAAGAGATGAATGAAGGAATCGATTGACGGGGCCGGGGCCAGAATGCGCGCTATCGCCGAAGGAATATGGACGGACGAGGCAGAACCGCGCCTGATCGGGGGTGTCGACGCCGATACCGGCCGGGTGGTGTTCCCCTGCCCGCCGGGCGGACGATACGAACCGCGCGCCCTGTCGCGCACCGGCACGCTGTGGTCCTACACGATCCAGCGGTTCCGGCCCAAGAGCCCGCCCTATGCCGGGCCCGAAGCGTTCCGCCCGTGGGCCGTCGGCTATGTCGAGCTGCCCGGCGAAGTGATCGTCGAAAGCCGCATCATCAACGTGCCGTTCGAGGATATCCGCATCGGCATGCCGCTGGAAATGACGCTGGTCCCGCTCGATCCCGAAGCGGCCGATCCCGTCCTGATCCACGCCTTTCAACCCATAGGAGCTGCGGCATGAGCGGCGACGTCTGCATCGTCGGCATCGGCATCCACCCCTTCGGGCGCACCGATGGCGTCTCCGGGCTCGACCAGGGCGTGTTCGCCGTCCGCCAGGCGCTCGCCGATGCGGGCATCGCGTGGCAGGATCTCCAGTTCGCCTATGGCGGCTCGGACGCGGCGGGCAATCCCGATACCATGGTCGAACGGCTCGGCCTGACGGGCATGCAGTTCATCAACGTGCGCAACGGCTGCGCGGCGGGCGGTTCGGCGCTGTTTTCGGCGCAGATGGCGATCAAGTCGGGTGAATTCGAGCTTGGCCTTGCCGTCGGCTTCGACAAGCATCCGCGCGGTGCGTTCAACGCGCTGCCGTCGGAATACAACCTGCCCGACTGGTACGGCGATGCGGGCTACATGGTCACCACGCAGTTCTTCGCCAACAAGATCACGCGCTACATGCACCTGCACGGCATCAGCCGCACGACGCTCGGCCGGGTCGCCGAAAAGGCGTTCCGCAACGCGGTGCACGCCCCCCACGCCTGGCGGCGCGAACCGGTGGCGCTCGACGAAATTCTCGAAGGCGCGATGGTTTCGGACCCCTACAGCAAGTACATGTTCTGCTCGCCGGCTGAAGGTGGCGTCGCGCTGATCCTGGCCAGCGAGAAGAAGGCGCGGGAACTCGGCAAGCCGCTGATCCGGCTGAAGGCCGCAGCCATGCGCACCCGCCCGCCCAAGAGCTTCGAGGTCTTCGCGCCTTCGGTCGAGCTCGGCGGCGGCACCGCCACCGCCACGCAGATCGCATCGGCGGCCGCGTTCGAGATGGCCGGCATCGGCCCGCAGGACATCGCCATCGCGCAGCTGCAGGATACCGAATGCGGTGCCGAAATCATGCACATGGCCGAAAACGGCTTCTGCAAGGATGGCGAACAGGAAGCCTGGCTTGCTGAAGGCCGCACCGAAATCGGCGGCGCGCTGCCGGTCAACACCGATGGCGGCTGCCTAGCCTGCGGCGAACCGATCGGCGCTTCGGGCTTGCGCCAGGTCTACGAAAACGTCGTGCAGTTGCGCGGTGATGGCGGCGGCCGCCAGGTTCCGGGCGACCCCAGGACCGCCTACACCCATGTCTACGGCGCGCCGGGCGTTTCGGCCGTCACCATTCTCGAGCGATAAGACCCAAGATGGATATCGAGCTTTCCCCCGACGACCTTGCCTTCCGCGACGAAGTCCGCGCGTTCCTGGCCGCCAACCTGCCGCAGGACGTGAAGGACGGCGCCGCCGCCTCGCCCACCGTCTTCGTCGAACCCGACATCGGCCAGCACTGGAACCGCGTGCTCAACGAAAAGGGCTGGCTCGCCTACCAGTGGCCGAAGGAACACGGCGGCACGGGCTGGAGCCCGGTGCAGCGCTACATCTTCGAGAAGGAATGCGCGCTCGCCGGCGCCCCCAACCTCACCGTGCTGGGGCTGAAGCTCGTCGCCCCGGTGATCTACACCTTCGGCACGGCGGAACAGAAGGCGAAGTACCTGCCCCGCATCCTGTCGGGCGAAGATTACTGGTGCCAGGGCTTCTCCGAACCGGGCTCTGGTTCCGACCTTGCCAGCCTGCAGACCCGCGCGGTGCTGAGCGAGGATGGCAGCCACTACAAGGTTACGGGATCGAAGATCTGGACCACCCACGCGCACTGGGCGAACATGATGTTCACGCTCGTGCGCACCAATGCCGAGGTCAAGAAGCAGGCGGGCATCAGCTTCCTGCTGATCGACATGAACCAGCCTGGCGTCTCGGTGCGGCCGATCCTGACGCTGGCCGGTGATCACGAAGTGAACCAGGTCTTCCTCGAAGACGTGGTCGTGCCGGTCGAAAACCGCATCGCCGAAGAAGGCGACGGCTGGAAGCTCGCCAAGTTCCTGCTCGAAAACGAGCGTGGCGGTTCGTGCCACGCGCCCAAGCTCGGCTACGATCTCGATCAGGTGGAAGTCATCGCGCAAGGGCAGAACGACGGTTTCGGCGGCACGCTTGCCGAGGACCGCGACTGGAAGCGCCGCGTCGCCAAGGTGCGGCTCGAAGTCCAGGCGCTCGAGATGATCGAGCTCAAGATCCTGTCGGAAGTGGCCAAGGGCCGCCCGCCCGGCCCGCAGACTTCGCTGTGCAAGCTGCTCGCCTCGAACCTGCGCCAGGACGTCGACCTGCTCGCGGTCGATGCGCTCGGCACCGCCGGCCTCCAGCTTGACACGATCCGCCCGCTCTATGGCGACAACGCGCCGCCGCCGGTGCAGGGTCGCGAAGCGCAGGTTGCCGCAGCACGCTATCTGAATTCTAGAGCGTGGACTATTTTTGGTGGGACAAACGAAGTGCAGTCGGGCATCATCGCCAAGACAGTACTGGGACTCTGAGGGAAGAAGCAGGATGCAGCTGAGCCGTGAGGCGCTATTGCGCGCCTATCGACAGATGAAAGTGATCCGGGAGTTCGAAGAACGGCTCCACGTGGATATCCAGACCGGCGAGATCGCCGGCTTCACCCACCTCTACTGCGGCCAGGAAGCCGTCGCGGTGGGCGTGTGCGAACACCTTTCCGATGACGACAAGATCGTGTCGACCCACCGCGGCCACGGCCATTGCCTCGCCAAGGGCTGCGACGTGAACGGCATGATGAAGGAAATCTGGGGCAGCCGCGAAGGCCTGTGCAAGGGCAAGGGCGGATCGATGCATATCGCCGATGTCGACAAGGGCATGCTCGGCGCCAACGGCATCGTCGGCGCGGGCGCTCCGATCGCGGTCGGCGCGGGCATCGCCGCCAAGATCGATGCCAAGGGCGCGGTGGCGATCGCCTTCTCGGGCGACGGCGCGTGCAACCAGGGCACCACCTTCGAAGCGATGAACATGGCGGTCGTCACAAAAGCCGCATGCGTGTTCGTTTTCGAAAACAACCACTACTCCGAACACACCGGCTTCGAATATGCCGTGGGCACCAGCAACGACATCGCCAGCCGCGCCGAAGCCTTCGGCATGAAGGTGTGGCGCGGGGACGGCACCGACTTCTTCTCGGTCTACGAGACGATGCGCGAAGTGCTCGACTATGTCCGCGTGCCCGGCAACGGCCCGGCGGCGGTGGAATTCGATACCGAACGCTTCTTCGGCCACTTCGAAGGCGATCCCCAGCGCTACCGCGGCCCGGGCGAGCTCGACCGCATCCGCGAGATGCGCGATTGCCTCAAGAACTTCCGCAAGAGCGTGACCGACGCCAAGCTGCTCGACCACGCCGATCTCGATGCGCTCGATGCCGAAGTGCTTGAAGCGATCGAGGAATCCGTCCGCCAGGCCAAGGCCGCCCCGCGCCCGACCGCCGAAGACGTCCTTGCCGACGTCTACATTTCGTACTGATCGGGGGAGCGAACGACATGGCCAAGATGATGTATCGCGACGCCGTCGTGACGACGATCGCGGAAGAAATGGAGCGCGACGAAAACGTCGTCGTGCTGGGTGAAGACGTCGTCGGCGGCATGGGCACGCCCGGCGGCCCCGAAGCCATCGGCGGGATCTGGTCGACCTCGACCGGCCTCTATGGCAAGTTCGGCGCCGCGCGCGTGATCGACACGCCGATCTCGGAAAGCGCCATCGTGGGCGCGGCGGCGGGCCTCGCGCTGTCGGGCAAGCGTCCGGTGGCCGAACTGATGTTCGCCGACTTCATCGGCGTTTCGCTGGACCAGATCTGGAACCAGATCGGCAAGTTCCGCTACATGTTCGGCGGCAAGACCAAGTGCCCGGCAGTGATCCGCATGGCCTATGGCGCGGGCTACAACGCCGCCGCGCAGCACAGCCAGGCGGTGCACCAGATGCTGACCGGCATGCCCGGGCTCAAGGTCGTGATGCCCAGCACGCCCGCCGACGTTAAGGGCCTGCTGCGCCAGGCGATCCGCGACGACGATCCGGTGATCTTCCTTGAACACAAGGCGCTCTACGGCATCACCGGCGAAGTGCCGGACGACAAGGACTTCACCATCCCCTTCGGCCACGCGCGCCTCAGCCGCGCGGGCGAGGACGTGACGATCGTTTCGACCGGCCTGTTGCTGGGCTTCTGCGAAGCGGTGGCCGACAAGCTTGCCGCCGAAGGCATCGGCTGCGACGTGATCGACCTGCGCACCACCAGCCCGATCGATGAAGAGACCATCCTCGATTCGGTCGAAGTGACCGGCCGCCTCGTCGTCGTCGACGAAGCGCCGCCGCGCTGCAGCCTTGCCAGCGACATCTGCGCGACCGTGGCCAACAAGGCCTTCGCCAGCCTCAAGGCGCCGCCGCAGGCGGTCAACCCGCCGCACACCCCCGTCCCGTTCGCGCGCGAGCTGGAATCTGCCTACCTTCCCTCGGCCGACAAGATCGAGGCGGCGGTGCGCAAGGTTCTCTCTTACCGCTGAGGAGCCAGAACATGGCCAATATCCGCCCGTTCTGCATGCCCAAGTGGGGCATCGAAATGACCGAGGGGACCATCGCCGAGTGGATGGTCAAGGAAGGCGAGGCCTTTTCCAAGGGCCAGACGCTTTGCCTGATCGAAACCGCGAAGATCACCAACGAGGTCGAGGCCGAATACGACGCGGTGCTCAAGCGCCTGCTCGTACCGGCAGGGGATGACGCGCACCCGGTGGGGGCCCTCCTCGCCGTGTTCGCCGATGCCGACGCCACCGACGCCGAAGTCGATGCCTTCGTCGAAGCCTTCAAGCCGGCCGACACCGCCGTCGCGGCCAAGGCCGGCGCGGGCGCAGCTGCCGAAGCGCCCGCCCCTGCCCCGGCTGCGCCAGCCGCCTCGGCCCCTGCGCGCCAACCGATCAAGATCGTCACCAACCGTCCGATCAGCCCCGAAGCGCTCAAGCTTGCCGAAGCCGAAGGCGTCGACATCGAAGGGATCGAAGGTTCGGGCCGGAATGGGCGCATCACCTACCAGGATGTGGCCCAGGCGCTGAAGCCCGAACGCGGGGCCAGCTATCGCGGCACCGTGCTGCTGCCCGAAGAGATCCGCGCGATCTTCGCCTCGCCGCTCGCGCGCCGCATCGCCGCGCAGAACGGCATCGATCTGTCGGGCCTTGCCGGCACCGGCCCGCGCGGCCGCATCAGCAAGGCCGACGTGCTCGCGCTGGTGAAGCCCAAGGCTCCGGCGGGCGCCCCGGTGTTCGGCGCGCCGTTCGAGCCGGTGGACAACCGCCCGCAGGTCCAGCCCTTCGACAAGGTGCGCAAGGTCGTCGCCAAGCGCCTGACCGAAGCCAAGCAGACGATCCCGCACTTCTACCTGCGCGTCTCGGCCGCGGTCGACGAACTGATCGCCCTGCGCAAGACCGCCAACATGGTGCTGGGCGTCAAGGCGTCGATCAACGACTACCTGGTCAAGGCGGTGGCGCTGGCGCTGGTCAGGCACCCCGACGTCAACGTGCAGGTGCATGGTGACAGCGTCCACGTGTTCCCGCACGCCGATGTCGCCATCGCGGTTGCCAGCCCCAAGGGCCTGGTCACGCCGATCGTGCGGCAGGCAGACCGCATGCACATCGCCCAGATCGCGGCCGCCACGCGCGCCCTGATCGACAAGGCGCAGGCCGGTCGCCTTGGCTACGAGGACATGGACGGCGGCACCTTCTCCGTCTCCAACCTCGGCATGTTCGGGATCGAACAGTTCGATGCGATCATCAACCCGCCGCAGGGCGCGATCCTTGCCGTGGGCGGCGTGAACAAGGTGGCGATCGAGCTGCCGAACGGGGACATCGGCTTCGAAAGCCGCATCCAGTTCACCATGTCGGTCGACCACCGCGCCATCGACGGCGCAGCAGGGGCGCAGTTCCTGCAAACGCTGAAGGGCCTGATCGAAGCGCCGGAAGGGCTGTTCCAATGACCCGCAAGATCCACGAACTGGGTCCGGTCGGCCAGCTCGCCTACCTACCCTCGGACTTCGACGCCACGCTGAAGTACTGGACGCAGACGATGGGCGTGGGCCCGTTCTTCCTGATGGAGAACATCCAGCTCACCGACTGCAAGTACAAGGGCGTGCCCACGGACGCGATGTTCTCGATCGCCATCGCCTATTGGGGCGATGTCCAGATCGAGCTGATCCGCCCGGAAAACCGCGAACCGTCGATCTACACCGGCGAATACGCGGTCACCGACCAGCTGCACCACATCTGCATCTTCGTCGATTCCATCGCCGAAGCACGCGCCGCCTGTGCCGAAGCGGGTGCCGAAGTGCTGGTCGAAGGTAAGGTCGGCGATGATGGCGAAGTGATCTACGTCGATCCAGGTGCCAGAGATGGCGGGGGGGGCCCGGGCCACGTGATCGAACTGCTGCAGAACACTGCCGCTGCACCCGGCCTGTTCCAGATGATCAAGGATGCGGGCAAGAACTGGGACGGCAGCGAGCCCTTGCGCAAGCTCGGCTGATCGTCAGCCCCACCAACCGACAGAGGCCCGGTGCACCCGATGCGCCGGGCCTTTTTCGTGTCAGCGTCGCTCCCACAAGGTCAGGTCCTGCGACAGGATCGTGCCCCGCTCGCGCGCCACGTAGCCCTGCCGCATCGCCCGCGCCACGATCGGCGCGGTGTGCGACTGCGGGTCCATGCGAGGGTCGGTCAGCGTGACCACGAAGCGCGGATGCCGGTTGAGCGCGGCCTCGACCAGCGCGCGCTGCGACACGCCCAGCGCGCCGTCCTCGAACCCTGCGCTGTGGTGCGAAGGGAAGGCAAACCGCCCCCCTTGCGTCCCCGTCGCCAGGTAAAGCGATGACGGCCCGTAGACGACATAGAGCCCGCCCGCGCGCCCGCCATCGCCGATGCGCTGCACGATGCGGTCGAACGTCGCCACATCGCGCCGGCTTTCGGCAATGCGCGATGGATAGTTCGCCGCCAGCAGGAACGCCGCCAGCAGCAGCGCCGCGCCAATCTGACCTGCCCGTACGCGCACATCGATGAACGGCACGGCCAGCAGCACCGCCCACGGCACCAGAAAGGCGTAGTAATAGGCCAGCACATTGGCCGTGCTGAAGATCGCCGCGATCGCCCCGGCGGCCAGCGCGGCAAGGATGGCATAGTCGACCTTCGCGTAGCTTCGCCCCATGCGGAAAAAGGCCCACAGCCCCACCGCAGGGGTCAGGAACAGCGGCCCGATCGCCGCCAACGTCTCCGCCGGCCAGCGCCCCACCGTCACCGGGCGCAGGAAGATCGACACGAAGTTGGCAAAGACGAACGCCTGCCCTTCGCCCATCGCCACATAGGCAAGCCACGCCAGCAGCGTCGGCGCTAGCCCGATGGCGGCAAAGCCCAGTGCCTCAGCGCCCAGCCGCAACGGCCGGCGATGCACCTGCCAGCGCTGCACCAGCGCGATCAGGCCCGCCACCGCACAGAACGGTGCGACCGAATACTTGATCTGGATGGCGATCCCGCCGAGCAGCATGGCCAGCGCCAGCGCGCGAAAGCTCCCCCGCCGCACGATCAGCAGCCACGCCATGGCAAGGCACGGCACCGCGAAGAACAGCTCGCTCTGCCCCCCGCGCGAACCATAGGCGTCTAGCCCGAGCAGGTAGAGCGCGGCGCAAACAAGCCCGGTTCCCGTCCCCGCAAGCCTCCGCGCGATCAGGAACGTCAGCATCGCCCCGCCCCAAGCAAAGCCCAGCGCCACCGTGAGGTAGGCATTGGCCCCCGGCCCGAATGCCGCGTGGGCGGCGGCATAGATCAGGAACAGCCCGATCGGCTTGCGGTCCCACACATCGACATACGGCAGCTGCCCGTGCAACATGGCATTGCCGACGTAGGAATAGAACGGCGCGTCAAGATCGGTCGCCGGATTGCCGAACCACCACAACCGGCACGCCAGCGCCATCAGCAGGATCGCGAGCGCAGGCCACCACGCAGCGGCCCGCCCGCCACGCCGCGTCTCGTCCCCTTGCGCCAAAGCCCCCGTCGCCATGATCGTCGCCATGACCGCGAGGCATAGCGGCCCGGCGTTTAAGAGGTCTTAACCATGAACGCCGCGCCACAAGCGAAAGGGGCGGCCCAACGGACCGCCCCCTCGTATTGACCGTCGGTCAAAAGCTCACCCGCGGGTGAAGCTGCCGCCGCTTGCCGCCTTTTCGACCAGCAGCTTGCACGGTTCGATGCCGGCGGCCTTCAGCCCTTCGACGACCTTCGACAGGCCGACGGTATCGCCCCAGAACATCGGCCCGCCGGTGTAGAGCGGCCAGTTGTAGCCCAGGATGCAGGCCACATCGATGTCGCTGGCGCGGATCGCCACGCCTTCTTCCAGCACCTTGGCGCCTTCGTTGACCACCGGATAGAGCAGACGGGCAACGATGTCCTGCTCGCTCAGCGCGCCGGTCGCGGTCACGCCCTTGGCCTTGGCGAAATCGGCGATCACCTGCGCCGCCACCGGGCTGGGCGATGCCTTGCGCTTTTCGTCATAGTCGTAGAAGCCCCCGCCCGACTTCTGGCCCAGGCGGCCCAGCTTGACGAGGTCGCCCGACAGCGTGCGCTCGTTGCTGCCGCGTCCGATCACGTCGAGGCCGACAAGGTCGGTCATCGCAAACGGGCCCATGGCAAAGCCATAGTTGAAGATCGCGGCGTCGATGTCCGACGGGGTCGGCCCTTCGAGCACCAGCGCATTCGCGGCGTAGGAGCGCGGCGCCATCACGCGGTTGGCGATGAAGCCGGGCCCGACGCGCGACACGACCGGCACCTTGGCGATGGTCTTGGCAACCTTCAGCGCGGTCGCCAGCACGTCGTCCGCCGTCTTCGCCCCGCGCACGATTTCCAGCAGGCGCATGACGTTGGCGGGCGAGAAGAAGTGCAGCCCCACCACGTCCTGCGGGCGGCTCGTGGCCGAAGCGATCTCGTCCAGATCGAGGAACGAGGTGTTGGAAGCGAGGATCGCGCCCTTCTTGGCAATGCTGTCGAGCTTGCCGAACACGTCCTTCTTGATGCCCATTTCCTCGAACACCGCCTCGATCACCAGGTCGACGTCCGACAGCGCCTCCAGCCCCAGTGCCGGGGTGATCAGCGCCATGCGCTGTTCCACCTGTTCGGCGGTCATGCGGCCCTTGGCGGCGGTGTTCTCGTAATTCTTGCGGATGACGCCCACGCCACGGTCCAGCGCGGCCTGGTTCATTTCCACCAGCGTCACCGGAATGCCCACGTTGAGGAAGTTCATCGTGATGCCGCCGCCCATCGTGCCGGCACCGATCACGCCGACCTTCTTGATCTCGCGCTCGGGCGTGCCCTTGGGCAGGTCGGGAACCTTGGCGCCTTCGCGCTCGGCGAAGAAGTAATAGCGCTGCGCCGCGCTCTCGGTGCTGGTCAGCAGTTCGAGGAACAGTTCGCGCTCACGCTCCATGCCCTGGTCGAAGGGCAACTCGGCCGAAGCCTCGATCGCCTTGACGATGTTGAACGGCGCCTTGAAGCCGCGGAACGCGCGGGCGTTCTTCTTGAGGTATTCGGCATAGACTTCGCTCTTGCCGCGATAGGGTTCGACCTTGTCCTGCCGGTCGCGCACGCGCACCAGCGGGCCGCCTTCGGCCACCAGCTTCTTCGCGAAATCGATCGCGCCTTCGCGCAGCTTGCCCTCTTCGGCCAGCGCATCGATCATGCCGAATTCCAGCGCCTTCTTCGCGCCGATCGGCTTGCCGCCGGTGATGATGTCGAGCGCGGCCTCGATGCCGACGATGCGCGGCAGGCGCTGCGTGCCGCCCGCGCCCGGCAGCAGGCCCAGGTTCACTTCGGGCAGGCCGACCTTGGCCGAAGGCACTGCCACGCGGTAATGGCACACCAGCGCCGTTTCGTAACCGCCGCCCAGCGCGGTGCCGTGGATCGCGGCGATCACCGGCTTGGTGCCTTCCTCGATCGTCTTGAACACGGCGTTGAGATCGGGGCCCTTCGATTCCTTGCCGAATTCGGAAATGTCCGCGCCGGCAATGAAGGTGCGGCCCGCGCAAATCAGCACGATCGCCTTGACCTCGTCGTTGGCGAACAGTTCGCCGAAGCCGTCGGCCAGCGCCTGGCGCGTCGCCGCGCTCAGCGCGTTGACCGGCGGATTGTCGATGGTGAGAATGCCGATGCCGTCGACGACTTCGGTGGTGCCTACCTGACCCATTGAAACGTTCCTCTCGTCTTTATCGCGGGGCCATGCGGATCGCGCCGTCAAGGCGGATGCTCTGCCCGTTGAAGTATGTGTTGCGTACCAGTTCCAGCGCGAAGCTGGCGAATTCTTCCGGATTTCCCATGCGCTTGGGGAACGGGACCGAAGCGTTCAGCCCGTCCAGCACCTTCTGCGTGTTGCGGGCAAGCAGGGGCGTGTTGAATATCCCCGGCTGGATCGCGTTGACCCGGATGCCCAGATCCATCAGGTCGCGCGCCATCGGCAGCACGAGGCCCGAGACACCCGCCTTGGCCGAACCATAGGCGATCTGCCCCACTTGCGCATCCTGCGCCGCCGCCGACGATGTCAACACGATCGCGCCGCGCTCGCCATCCTCCAGCGGATCGAGCCCCGCCATGCCCAGCGCCGACAGCGACGCCACGCGGTAGGTGGCCGTCAGGATGCCGTGGACTGCAAAGGCATAGTCCTCGCTCGAAAACCGCGTGAAGGCGCCCGTCTCGCGGTTGCGGCCCACGGTCTTTCCCTTGCGGTTGACCATCGCGCAGTGGACGGTCACGCGCTCCTGCCCGTGCGCGGCGCGCGCCGTGGCAAAGCCCGCCTCGACCGAAGCCTCGTCGGTGATGTCCACCTTGACGAACAGCGCGCCGGTCGCCGCGGCGACTTCGGCGCCCAGTTCCTCGTTCAGGTCGAAGATCGCGACTTTCGCGCCCGCCGCCGCCAGCGCCTCGACGGTCGCGCGGCCAAGGCCCGAAGCCCCGCCCGTCACCACCGCCGCGATGCTGGTGTCGATCTTCATTTCAGGAAGCCCTGCAGGCGGCCCTCGATGATGCCTTCGGCCTCGGCGATGATGCGGTCGATCAGCACCTGGCAGGTCGGGATGTCGTGGATCAGCCCCTGGATCATGCCGGCCCAGAACACGCCCTTCGACAGGTCGCCGGTGTCGAGCAGTTCCTTGCCTGCAGTGCCCGCCACCAGTTCGCGCACGTCCTCGAACACCGCGCCCGGCTGGGCCAGACGGCGCACGACTTCGTCCGAAACCGCGCTCTTGCCCACGCGCGCGGTGTTCTTGAAGTTGCGGAAGATCAGGTGGCTGCCGCGCTCGTCGTTGTCGATATAGGCCTGCTTGACGTTGTCGTGCACCGGCGCTTCGACCGTGGCGCAGAAGCGCGTGCCCATGTTGATGCCTTCGGCCCCCAGCGACAGCGCCGCGACCAGGCCGCGCCCGTCACCGAAGCCACCGCTCGCCAGCAGCGGGATCTTCACCTTGTCGGCGGCGGCGGGGATCAGGATCAGGCCCGGAATGTCGTCCTCGCCCGGGTGGCCGGCGCATTCGAAGCCGTCGATCGAGATCACGTCCACGCCCGCCTTCTCGGCCGAAACCGCGTGGCGCACCGCGGTGCACTTGTGCAGGATCTTGATGCCGTGGGGCTTCAGCTGCTCCCAGATCTCACGCACGGCGGGGGTGCCTGCGGTTTCAACCACCTTCACGCCGCCGTCGATGATCGCCTGGGCATAGGCCTTGTAGTCGGGCGAATTGATCGTCGGGAACACGGTCATGTTCACGCCGAATGGCTTGGCTGTCATGCTCCGCGTGCGTTCGATTTCCTCGCGCAGCTTTTCAGGGCTTGGCTGGGTCAGCGCGGTGACGATGCCGAGCCCGCCCGCGTTCGACACGGCCGAAGCCATCTCGGCGGTGCCGACATTCATCATGCCGCCCTGGACGATCGGATGCTCGATCTCGAGCATTTCGGTGATGCGGGTCTTGAAAGCCATGGGAAAAGCCCCCCTCGAAGCTTCTTGAAAAAGGGATGCCCGCCGCCTTCCCTCAAAGGCGACGGGCAAGAGGTTGCCGGCGCGTCAGGCCGGGATCTGGTTGAACGGCACGCCCTTGTCGGGGCGGTGATCCTGCGGCAGGCCGAGGATGCGTTCGGCAATGGTGTTGAGCAACATCTCGTCCGCGCCGCCGGCGATGCGGCCGGTGGGCGCGCTGATCCAGCTGTTGGTCCAGTCCTCGCGCGGAGAGTTGTGCTCGCTATAGGCGAAGCCCGACTGGCCCTTGAGGTCCATGGCCAGTTCCGACAGCTTCTGTCGGCTGCGCACCGCCACCAGCTTGTTGAGCGAGCCTTCCGGCCCCGCTTCCATGCCCGCCTGCATCATCAGCATGGCGCGCGCGGTGATCGATTCCAGCCCCGCGCGCATCGCGTGGTTGCGCGCGATCTGCGAACGGATGCGCCCGTCGGAAATGGCCGGGCGGCCGTTGTAGTCGGTGGTCTTGGCCAATTCGACGAACACGTCGAGCGGGGGGCCGAAGCCGGCGCTGTCGGTCGCGATGTAGCGTTCGATCATCAGCGTGTGCATCGCCACGGCAAAGCCGCCGCCCACCGGGCTCATGCGCTGGCTGTCTTCCAGTCGCACGTCGTCGAAGAACACTTCGTTGACGTGGCTGTCCCCCGCCGCCAGCTTCACCGGCCGCACCTCGACGCCGGGCGCCTTCATGTCGACCCAGTAGTAGGTCAGGCCCTTGTGCTTCTGCGCGGTGGGATCGGTGCGCGCCACGATCACGCCATAGTCGCAATACTGCGCCCAGCTGGTCCACAGCTTCTGCCCGTTGAGCCGCCAGCCGTTGCCGTCCACTTCGGCGCGGGTGCGAAGCCCTGCAAGGTCCGATCCGCCCGAAGGTTCGGAGAAGAGCTGGCACCAGATCTCCTCGCCGCGCAGCGCCTTGACGATGCGCTCCTTCACGAAGTCCTTGTCCTGACCGTAGTGCATCAGGATCGGCACCGGCATGCCCAGCGAAATGCCGAAATAGACCACCGGCATGCCGTACTTGGCCTCTTCGGTGTCGAAGATCAGCTTGTGCGTGTGGGTCAGCCCCTGTCCGCCATATTCCTTGGGCCAGCTGATCCCGCCGAACCCGGCGTCGTACTTGGTCGCCATGTAGCGACGGCCAAGCGCCAGATCCTGCTCCACGTCCAGCCCGCGCCGGGCGTCCTTGCCGAACTCGCCGGCCACGGATTCGAGGAATTCGCGCGCGCTGGCGCGGTAGGCTTCGAAATCGGTCATGCCGCTTCTCCCAGGTGATCCACCAGAAGGTCTTCCCAGAACATCAGGTTGCCCTGCTCCACGGCAAGGCTGCGCGCGCGGCGCATGTGCAGGTGCAGGCCGCCTTCCCACGTGGCGCCGATGCCGCCGTGGATCTGCACGGTATCGCGCGCGGCGGTGTCATAGGCATCGGTCGCCGAAATCCGCGCGTCGGCCGCGGCGAGAAGGAAGTTGTCCTTGCCCTCGCTTGCCACCGCATGGATGCAGTTGGCCCGCGCGATCTCGACGAAGCCGTAAAGCTCGGCGATGCGGTGCTTCACCGACTGGAACGCACCGATCGGCTGGCCGAAGGCCTTGCGCGTCAGCGCATAGTCGCGCGCGGTGAACAGCAGCGCTTCGGCCGCGCCGGTCTGCTCGTGCGCGGTCACCACCGCCATGCGGGCGAGCAGGTCGAGCGCCAGCGCCGATGCCGCCTCACCTTCGACCAGCAGCGTCGCCGGCGTGCCGTCGAACACCAGGTCGGCATAGAGCCGGGTGTTGTCGTAGCTGTCGATCGCGTTGCGCGTCGCGCCCGCAAGATCGGCCAGCACCAGCGCCGGCTTGCCCTGATGGCTCGCCAGCACCACCGCGACGTCGGCGGTGATCCCCGCGGTCACGCCCGGCTTGGTGCCGGACAGCTTGCCGTCGGCAAAGGTCACTTTCGGATTGGCGGGAAGCGGCGCGGTGCCTTCGGCAAAGGCCACGGTGCCGATCGCTTCGCCCGCCGCCAGCTTCGGCAGCCACGCGGCCTGCGCCTCGGCAACGCCGCTCGCCACCAGCGCCTGCGAAGCGCCATAGCCCACGGTCAGGTAGGGCGCGCCGGCGATCACCGCGCCGGCCTGCTGCGCCACCAGGCCCAGTTCGGCAAGGCTCAGGCCCAGCCCGCCATGCTCCTCGGGGATGGCAAGGCCGGTCCAGCCCTGCTCGACCGCCGTATCCCAGAACGGCTTGTCCACCTCACCCGTGGTCGTCAGCAACTTGAGCAAGCGGTCCTTGCTCGTGCGGGCTTCCAGAACGCGCCGCGATTCGGTCGCGATTGCCTGCTGCCCCTCGTCGTAAAGGATCGACATCCCTTTGTTTTCCTGTCCCACACTGCCTGACGCCGGTTGAAAACCGACGTGGCGATTTGTTTAATCGCCCCATTAAACTGGACCGGATGGCGCGGCAAGGCAAGCCGTGAAATGGCCCCGGCAATCGCCTTGCACTAACGGGTTGCCACCGGCCCCGCGCATGTTAATCCATCGGTTAAATAACCGACGAGAGGATCCTCATGTCCAAAACCGTGCGCATCGGCGGCGCCTGCGCCTTCTTCGGCGATTCGAGCGTCGCGCCAACGCAGCTGATCGCGGGCGGGGTCGATTACCTGATCCTCGATTACCTCGCCGAAGCGACGATGTCGGCGCTGGGCAGCCTCAAGCGCCACCGCGCCGATCTCGGCTATGCCAGCGATTTCACCGAATGGGTGTGGAAGGACAACCTCGCCGCGCTCAAGGCCACTGGCACGAAGATCGTCACCAACGCCGGCGGCGTGAACCCCAAGGCCTGCGTCGCGCGGATGCAGGCGATCGCGGCCGAGGCGGGCTACCCCGATTTCAAGATCGCCTATGTCGAAGGCGACGACATGCTCGGACGCCTTGATGACATCGCCGACCAGAGCGAGATGTTCACCCACGCGCCCTTCCCCCCGCGCGACAAGATCATCACCGCCAACGCCTACCTCGGCGGCGGCCCGATCGCGAAGGCGCTGGCCATGGGCGCCGATGTCGTCATCACCGGCCGCTGCGTCGATTCCGCGCTCACGCTCGGCATCTGCATCCACGAATTCGGCTGGGCGCCCACCGACTACGACAAGCTTTCGCAGGCCAGCCTTGCCGGTCACGTGATCGAATGCGGCGCGCAGGGATCGGGCGGCCTGTTCACCGATTGGGAAGACGTACCCGATTGGGAGAACATCGGCTATCCCATCGTCGAAGCCCATGCCGACGGTTCGTTCATCGTCACCAAGCCCGAAGGCACCGGCGGCCTTGTCAACAAGGCGGTCGTCGCCGAACAGATCCTCTACGAAGTCGGCGATCCGCAGGCCTATCTCCTGCCCGACGTCGCCTGCGATTTCACGCAAGTCCGCCTCGAACAGGTCGGCGAAAACCGCGTCCGCGTCACCGGCTCGATCGGCCGCGCGCCCACCGGCAAATACAAGGTCTGCGTCACCTGGGCCGATGGCTTCCGCTGCATCGGCTTCATGGCGCTGGTCGGTCGCGATGCCGCGAAGAAGGCGCAGCGCCAGGCCGAAGCGGTGCTGTCGCGCTGCAACCGCATGCTGCGCGATCGCAACATGGGCCCCTATCGCGCCAGCCGCATCGAACTGATCGGCGCGGAATCGAGCTACGGCGCCAACGCGCGCAACACCGATACGCGCGAAGTGGTCTACAAGCTCGCCGCCGAGCATGACGAGGAAGAGGCCTTCAAGCCCTTCCTGCGCGAATTCGACAGCCCCACCACCTCGATGTCGGTCGGCACCGCCGGCTGGTTCGGCGCCCGCGCGCAAGTCACCCCGGTGTTCCGCGTGTTCTCCGTCGCCATTGCACGCGATGCCGTGCCCGTCACCATCACGCTGGGCGATGCCCAGGAAACACTGACCGAGCCCGTCCCCGCCTCCGTCTTCGACGCATCCGCCATCGAACGCCCCGTCCCGCCCGCGGAACCCGACGCGCGCGGCGAAGAGCTCGTCGAAGTCCCGCTGGTCGATGTCGCCTGGGGCCGAAGCGGCGACAAGGGCGATGCCTTCAACATCGGCGTCATTGCCCGCAAGCCCGACGCCCTTCCCTGGATCCGCGCCGCGCTTTCGCCCGATGCCATGCTCAAGTGGTTCGCGCACGAATTCGAAGGCGGCGCCAATCCCGCCGTGCTGCGCTATGACCTGCCCGGTCTCGATGCGGTAAACCTCCACTTCCTCGACGCGCTCGGCGGCGGCCAGTTCTCCTCCCTGCGCCTAGACCCCCTCGCCAAGGGCAAGGCGCAGCAACTGCTCGACATGCCGATCAAGGTGCCCGCAAGCCTGGTTGCATGAACCCCTCCTCCCCGCCAAGGGGGAGGGGGTGCGGCCCCAAGAAAGAAGAACAGTCCTTCGACAAGCTCAGGATGGGCGGGGTTCGGGGCGAAACCATTACCCGCCAAAATAGCGTCATCCCAGCGAAGGCTGGGATCGCTGGCCGCCAAGCGCCTACCAACCGCTCCGCAAACCGCCAACGATGCCAGCCTACGCTGGCATGACGACCCCGGAAGCAAGAACTACCCCCTCCCCCATACCCGTTGCCCTGAGCCTGTCGAAGGGCTGCCCTTGTCCTTCCAGCGCAACAGCGAGATCGAACGCAGCACCTCCCCAAAGCGCTTGGCCAGCGCCGGAAGACGTCCCGGGAGCGCGAGGGGGTGACCCCCTCGCATCTGCTCTGTTCTCTGCCCTTCCTTCCCGACCTTGACAAAACGTACCATATAGGTTATACGCCCGCCCACGGACCGGGAGCGGCATGGCCGGCTTGCTCTTCGCTCCTTCGGGCCAATCTCCACGATGGGAAAGGCCCGACGCGACCGGCGCGGGTCGGCGCTGCGGGAGCCGGATCTCTCTCACGGGATACGGCAGCGAGGGCGTTAAGCCCCAAGTCCCTCAGGGCAACCCAACGCCACTGCAACGGACGGGCGGATGTGGTGCGGTGGTTCAACCGCGTGCATGCGCCTCCCTGAAGTCACAGTGCCCCATGACCTGCCGAAGATCCGCTTCCACGCCGATCCGATGCCGTCCGGGCTGATCCTTCAGGGACTTCTTCGCTACGGACCGGGCCGCCTTGCGAGCCGCCGCCCGGGTTTCGAGCCCCCGTCCGAATAAAGGCTGAGCCGATCCGGGATAGCCAACGCCCCGCCGGCCACTCGCCACAGCGTTCCTCTTGCCCTCCACGCGCACGCGCCACGCATGGCGCCCGCGCCGGTCGCGCAGGTCCGTATACTTCCCCACGGCGTTATCGTCCGGGCTCGCCGCCGGATAATCGCTCGTGCGCGTCCGGCGGCGGTCCGTGCCCCTTATTTGGGCGGCATGCGGATCGCGCCGTCGAGGCGCAGGTTCTGCCCGTTGAAGTAGCCGTTGCGCACCAGTTCGAGCACCAGGCTGCCGAATTCGGGCGGGCGGCCAAGGCGCTTGGGGAACGGCACCGAGGCTTCGAGCCCTTCGAAGATCGCGGGCGCGCGGTCCTTCACCGCCAGCATCGGCGGGGTGGCGAAGATGCCCGGCATGATCGAATTGACGCGGATGCCGATGTCCATCAGGTCGCGCGCCATCGGCAGGACGAGGCCGTTCACCCCCGCCTTCAGCGAGCCATAGGCGATCTGGCCGATCTGCGCGTCCTGCGCCGCGACCGAGGCGGTCAGCGTGATCACCCCGCGCTCGCCGTCCTCCAGCGGCTCGAGGCTCGCCATGCCCAGCGCCGAGAGCGAGGCGAGGCGATAGCTCGCGATCAGCACGCCGTGCGCGGAATAGGTGTAGTCGTCGGTCGAAAAGCGCTTGTAGGCGCCCTTCTCGCGATCCCAGGCGAGCGTCTTGCCGCCCTTCATCGTCGCCGCGCAGTGCACCAGCACGCGCTCCTGCCCGTTGGCCGCGCGCGCCGCCTCGAACCCTGCGACGACCGATTCCTCGCTGGTGATGTCCACCTTCACGAACGTCGCACCGATCTCGGCGGCGACCTTCTGGCCCCAGTCCTCGTTGATGTCGAAGATGGTGACCTTGGCCCCCGCCCCGGCAAGCACTTCAGCGCTGGCGCGGCCAAGGCCCGACGAACCGCCGGTGACGACGGCGGAAACCGAACTGTCGATCTTCATGTGCTTTCTTCCTCTCTTTTCGTGTTGGTTGTCGTTTCGTCGCCTCATCAGCTTTGGCAGGCTGGCCAAACCGGCAAGGCGCTATAAGTTGCATTGCGCAACGCGCCGGACGTCGCGCGCAATGGGAGAACGAGCATGTCCACTGCTGCCTGGGGCGCCACCGCGCCGGATTCGGGGATGGCCCCGCTGACCATCGAACGCCGCCCGCTTCGCGACGAGGACGTGGCGATCCAGATCACCCACTGCGGCGTGTGCCATTCGGACTTGCACACCGCGCGCAACGACTGGGGCCGCACCAAGTACCCGGCGGTTCCGGGGCACGAGATCGTGGGCATCGTCCGCGCGGTGGGCGCCGGCGTGACGAAATTTGCCGTCGGTGATCGGGTGGCGGTCGGCACCGTGATCGATTCCTGCCGCACCTGCGATGCCTGCACCCACGGGGACGAGCAGTATTGCGAGGTCGGCAACACCGGCACCTACAACGGCACCGACCGGATCGACGGCAGCCCCACCTATGGCGGCTATTCCGCCGATATCGTCGTGGCCGAACCCTACGTGCTGCGCGTGCCCGACAATCTCGACATGGCGGCCGCCGCCCCGCTGCTCTGCGCCGGCGCCACCACGTGGTCGCCCCTGCGACACTGGAAGGTCGGCCCCGGCACGCGTGTCGCCGTGATCGGCCTTGGCGGGCTCGGCCACCTCGGCGTCAAGTTTGCGAAAGCACTGGGCGCCCACGTGACGATGATCACCGGCTCGCCTTCGAAGATCCCCGATGCCGAGCTGCTCGGCGCCGACGAAGTGCTGCTGTCGAGCGACAAGGATGCCATGCGCGCCGCCGCGCGCAAGTTCGACTTCGTGCTCGACACCGTGCCCGTCCGCCACGACGTGACCAAGTACCTGTTCCTGCTCGATCGCAACGGCACGCTGTGCATCGTGGGCATGATCGACATGATGCCCGAACTGCATACAGGATTGCTGCTCGGCGGCCGCCGCGCGGTTTCCGGATCGGGTGTGGCGGGCATTCCCGAAACGCAGGAGATGCTCGATTTCTGTGCCGAACATCAGGTCCTGCCCGAAATCGAGATGATCCGCATGGACGAGATCAACCACGCCTTCGAGCGGATGGAGCGCGCCGACGTGAAGTACCGCTTCGTCATCGACATGGCCACGCTCGCCCCCGCTGCCTGACGGCTCAGCCCCAGCCGGCCTCGACGGCGGCCAGGCGCTTGCGCCAGCCGTCGCCGGGGACGCGCGCGGCGAATTCCTGCGCCAGCCGCGCGACAAGCCCGGCCACCGGCTCGATCCCGTCGATCAGCCCCACGCTCTGCCCCGCGCTGAACGTATCGCGCCAGCCGACCAGGCCTTCGGGCAAGTCGACCTTTCCGGGCGAGCGGATCGTCACGTCGTCCAGCCCGGCTTCGGCGAGCGAATCCCGGATCCAGTTGGCCGGCACGCCGTTGATGGCCGCCGAAACGACGATGCCATCCACCCCGGCGCGTTCGATGTGGCTGCGGTGCCCTTCGACCACGCCGCTTTCGGGCGTGGCGATGAAGCGCGTGCCCATGCAGGCGATGTCGCCGCCCAGCGCCAGCGCGCCCGCCATGCCCGCTGCGTCGGCGATCCCGCCCGCCACGATCAGCAGTCCGTCCCACACGCGGCGAACCGCCGGCACGAAGGCCAGCGGGGTGAGGAACCCGGTGTGCCCGCCCGCGCCCGAGCAGGTCACCATCAGTCCATCGACGCCCACCGCGATCGCCTTTTCGGCATGGCGCATCGTCGTCACGTCCTGGATGACCTTGCCGCCCCAGCCGTGCACCCGCTCGACCACCGCGGAAGGATCGCCAAGGCTGGTCAGCACCAGCGGCACGCGGTGCTTTTCCAGCAGGTCCAGCTTGGCCGGCCCGGTCGGCTCGGTAGCGATCCGCGCGGGCAGGTTGACGATGGCGGGGCCAGCAGCCGGACCAGCCCCCGGATCGGCCGCCAGCGCTTCGAGATAGCGCTCGAATTCGTCCATCTGGGTGTAGGTGCCGCCCTGCCAGCCGGCGATGATGCCGGCGCGCGCGCAGGCGGTGGCGAGATCGACCGAGGAGGCAATGCTCATCGGCGCGCACATCAGCGGGGCGGAAAGTTTCTCGAACATGCCGCAGTGATGGCCTTAATCAACCGACTAATCAATTCCCATAAAGGTACACTTTGCCCGAACGAAAGTGTTGCCGCACCGCCAAGGGTTTGAAAGAACCGTTAAAGTCGCGAAAGAAACAGGGTTACCGCCCTTCCCCGCAATTCCCCGCAGGGAGGGCTTCACCCCGATCTCACGCGATCGGCACCAGATTGCCGGCAATGCGTTGCAGCCCCGGCAGCTTCTTGCCGGACACGATCGAAGGGGTCATCCGCGCCGTGCTTTCGCGCCGTTCCGATCGCAGTGCAGCCCTCGCCATGGCGCTCATTGCGCTGTGGCCGGCGCTGGCGCGGGCGGATTCGCGGTTCGAGACGGGCACCGCATCGCCCACCAGGGCGAGCGCGCACCTCGACTTCACGATCATCGTGCCGAGCGTCGCCTTTTTCCGCCTCGGCACCGCCGGGACGACGACGCCCGCGCCGCAGACGATGACCCTGACCACAACGACCGCCACGACGACCACCACGGAAAGCTCGGTCCTGTCGGCGCAAGTGCTTGGCAATGCGGGCAGCCTTTCGCTCGGTACGGATGCGCAAGGGGCCGAAGGGTCAAAGGCTCTGGCGCAGGCGCTGCCGGTCTCCGGAAACGGGATCACCCGGCTCGATACCACGTGGACTTATGCGGACGCCGTACCCGTCAGCGCCGGACTGCCGACGCGCGTGACCTATTCGCTGGCGATGCCCTGAGCAGCCCCCGGAACGGGTCCAATTCCTGTTAAAAATTGTTTAATTCCATCTGAAAACTCGGCACTTTCACGGCATCCGCCGCAGCGGCCGGCATTGGCTCGCTTGCGCCGGGTCGGCGCTTCTGCAAGAATCGGCGGCAAGGATGGAGGATGCGTCGGCACAAGGGTCGCACGCCGTCTGAAGGCGATGGAATGGCGATCGGGGCGTGGCGCGGGATCGGCACGACGATGATCGGGACGGGGAATGAAAATGGGGTGGGTCGCGCATGGTCACGCACAGTGGCCGCGCTGTGGAGTCATTAACAGGCGCGCAATGGCGGGCGCGGCGCTGCTTTGTGCGATCGCGCCGGGGCTTGCCCATGCCTATGTCGTGACGATCGCATCGGGCACGCGGGCGATCTACCTGCAGGTCGGCGCGGGCGGCTACAACGCGCCCTCTTCACAAGGCGGCACGCCGGCCAGCAACAGCACCATCAACACCGTTTCGGTCTCGGTCGCGGCCACCGACGTCGGTTCGGGCACCGACCAGACGATGACGTCGAACAGCACCGTGGCGCAGAGCCCGATCGATGGCTTCGCCTTCTGCAATCCGCCCGCGCAAGTCTATATCGGCGCCTGGTCGCGCCCCGGCACCGGCACCGGCAGCGCCACGCTGACCGTGACGACGCCCACCAACCTGACCAGCGGCACCAGCACGATCCCGTTCAGCCAGATCCGCTGGACGATGTCGGGCAACAACGACACCACGTTCCAGTTTCCCGACGGCACCTTCAACGGCGCCACGCAGACGCTCGGCACGATCCCTCCCAACACGTGGAAGGAGCAGTGCATGACCTTCATCTACCTCAACGATGCCATCCCGGCCGCCGGCACCTACACCGGCCGGGCGGTCTACACGCTTTCGCTACCGTGATGCGCCGCTCCCTGATCGCCGCCGGCGCGCTGCTGATCGCGCCGGCCCTGGCCGCCCCGGCGCTTGCGCAAACGACTGCCGGCCAGTCGACGGCCGGAAGCGCCGCGCAGCGGGTCGACGACACCGGCACGGTGGTGATCGATCCCTATCTCGAGATGAAATGGATGCCCAAGCCCGGCAACGCCGGATCGCGCATCGTCGAATCCGGCACGCGGGTCAGCGTCCAGCTGAACCTTGCGCCCTACATCGGCCGGTCGGGCCGCATCTACATGGTGTTGCCGCGCGGCACCGGCCCAACGGTGCGCGCCACCTGGACCAGCGGGGGCAAGCTGCTGCCGGGGCAGGTCCTCTCTGGCGAACGCGCGCTGGTCTACAGCGGCGCGGTGCGCGGCCCCCTGCTGACCGACCTGCTCGACTTGCGCCTGCAGGTTGACAGCACCCGCCTTACCCAGCCGCAGGCGCTTGCCTTTGGCTTTGAAATCGAGGTCGATCCATGAACCGTTCCGCCGCCCGTTCCGGCCTGATGCTGCTGCCTGCGCTGACCGGGCTTTTCGCGCTGGCGCCGGCCGCGCATGCCGAGGAATTCGCGCTGTCGGTTTCGCCGCCGCGCTTTGAATTGAGCGCCGATGCGGGCCAGACGGTGCGCGGCGTGGTCGAACTGTCCAACGCATCGGCGATGGCGACGCCGCTGAAGTTCTCGACCGCGGAATGGGACCTCAACCCCGATGGCGGGGTGCGCACCAGCGACGCGCTGCGGCCCAATTCCTGCCGCCCGTGGGTGGCGATCGAGCGCAAGGAAACGACGCTTCAGGCCAAGTCGCAGCTGCGCTACCGCTTCGAGGTAACGCCGCCTGCCGGGACCGCGCCGGTCGAATGCCGCTTTGCCATCATCGTTGCCGGGCGGGACGAGAACATCAAGTCGAACGGGCTGGAGTTTCCCGTTTCGGCCCAGATCGCGGTGCTGGTCTATGTCGCGGTCGGCGGGGTCAAGCCGCAGCTCGAAATCGTCAAGGCCGACGTGCGCACGATCAACGGGCAGCAGACCCCGGTGCTGGAAGTGAAGAACAACGGCCAGGCCCACGGCCGCCTGTCCGCCTTCCTCAAAAGCGTCGATGCCAAGGGCGTGAAGCGCGAACTCGCGCCCTCCACGCTGCCGATCCTGCCGGGCGAAACGCGCACGATCTCGCTGGGCGTCGACAACGGCACCGATGCGGTGGAAGCCGACAAGGCCAGCCCGCCAGCCAAGCCCGATCCGATCACCTTCCCGCTCAAGGTGTCTGGCACGATGAACGATTCGGTCAGCGCCTTCGCCTTTGAAGGCACGTTCGAGCCCTGATGTCCAAAGGGGGGGACGACCAGCCGCAATGGGCCCCGCGCCCCGCGCGCTGCGACGCGGGCTCGCTGCTCGCGGTCGCCGGCGCGCTGCTGGCCGTGCCCCAGGCCGCCACGGCGCAGACCGCGCCGCACCCCGCCGGCACCGACGATCCGCCGAGCGACCGCAAGGCCGAGCCTGCGCACGCCTTCGTTCCCGAACCGGCCTTTGCAAAAGATGCACCGGCTCCTGCCGAACCGGCGGGCTACAGCGACCGGCTGATCTCGGACGGCAAGCTCGCGCCCGATACATCGCGCAGCGATGAGCCTGCGCACAATCGCAGCGGGCGCATCCGCTCGATCGTGGCCGAACTGGGCGGCACGCTGATTTCCCCGCACACGCGGATCAACGGGGTTACCTCCAGCGGATCGGACCAGGTCCAGCGCGAAATCGGCCTGTCGCTCTCGGGCCGCTACCAGACCGACAACTGGGGCATGCTGGGGATCGATGGCGAACTGTGGCGCGGCACCGCCGGGCGCAGCGGAACGAACAGCAGCAGGCGGCTGCAGGGCACGCTGGCGCTGAGCGACCGGCGGCTGGCGCTGGGGCGCGGGTGGCTGGCCGATACCACGCTGGGCACGCTGTCGGCCCCGGTGCTGACGCTGATGAGCCAGCAGCCGCGCTTCTACACCCCGTCGCTGCCGCTGCTGGGCGGCGGCGTGGTGCTGAACCGTTATCGCGCGCTGACGCCCAGCGATGCCGACGAAAATCCCAAGTCGGTTTCGACCGTGAACCTCGCCATCGGGCAGCCGGGCCTGTTCGGCGGGCTGCGGCTGGGCAACTTCACCGGGCTTGGCGGCCTGGCGATCAGCGCCGGCGCGCAGTCGGAACTGAGCGGGCGGCTGACCGCCGCGTTCCAGGGCATCGCGGTAGAAAACACGCGTGATCCCTATGGCGTGGTGTTCGGCACGGGCGATGGCACCACCGCCGTCCCGCGCGTCACCTCGCGCGGGGGGATCGCCAGCATCGCCTGGCGTGCGCCCGGCTGGCGGCTTCAGGCCAACGCCATCGTTTCGAGCGTGCGTTCGACCGGCGGCAGCGCCTCGTTCATCGCCAGCAGCGGCCTTGCCGCAGGGGCCTGGATCGACGGCAGCCACCGTTCGGGCCGCACCACGCAGACCGCCGGGTTCTATTACTTCGCGCCCGACCTTGCCTGGGGCAACGCGGCGGTGATCAACAATGTCTGGGGCGGGTACTACCGTTACAGCACATCCTCGCAGCGCTGGCGCTGGACGGGCACGATCGACGCGGTGCGCTCGGTCAACCGGCGGGGCACCGACGGCGCCCTCGCCACCGCCGACGTGCGCCGCCAGCTGACCTTCACCACCGACGTCGGCGTCAACGCCGCGCTGCGCGCCTCGCAAGGCCGGGTCACCGCGCAGGCGCTGGGCTATGTCGATTTCTCCACGCGCTTCGGCACCACCCGGGCCGAAGCGGGGTGGAGCCACGTGCCGACCTACGACCTCTACCGCGTCGCCTGGAACCAGACGTGGAGCCTGCCCCCTTCGCTGCCGGCGGGCGCGCGGCTCACCACCCAGATCGCGTTCGACCACCGCCGCGAAAGCGAGCTCGCCGCCACCACCACGGCATCGGCGGGCCCCGCGCACAGCCACAGCAACGCCGTGTCGATCGGCGTCAACGCGGGCGCCAATCCCTTTGCCGGCGTGGGCTTCGATGCGAGCGTGGTCTACAGCACCAGCGCCACGGCGCTGTCATCCAGCGTCTATGGCCCGGTCGACGCGGGCGGCGGCGTGCTGAGCATGCTGTCGACGCAGAGCGGGCGCACGCTGACCGCCAACGTCACCGCATCGGCGCGGCTGTCGTCGAAGTGGACGGCGATCGCCTCGTTCATCAGCACCCGCTCGAACACGCTCAACCGCTATGGGCTGACCGATCCGTCGCAATCGCCGATCGGGACGCTGCCGGGCGATTACGACAGCCGGCAGAAGACCTCGTTCCGGCTGGTCGCGGGATACCTGACCCTGCGCTATTCGATGTCGGCGGGATCGGCCCACCAGACCAACGGACTGCGGCATTATCCCTTCAGCGGCACGGGCGAGCTGGTCGGGCGGGTGTTCCTCGACGCGAACGGCAACCACCGGCGCGATCCGGGCGAAAAGGGCGCGGCCGACATCCTGGTCTACATGGACGGGCTCTATGCCGTGCGCACCGACGAGAACGGCTACTACCGGTTCGACAGCGTGGCCGAGGGGCCGCACCGGATCACGCTCAACGCCGATGCGCTGCCCCTGCCCTGGTCGATAACCGCACCCGAAGGCGCGGGCACGCAGGGCACCTACCTCAAGACCGTGGACGTGGGCGTGCGCCGCACCACCGAACTGGACATCGCCGCCGAGCGCGAGTGAACCGACAGGGTTAACGCCGGCGAAATGGCAAAGGATTGCGTGAGCGCAGATCAGCATTTGCGCGTATGGGAGCTGTTGTTTCCCTTATTTTAAGCCTCATTTACGGCCCTGCGAAACGCCCTGCACTGACAATTAGGCCATAGGACGAGCGGAGGACATTTGAAATACAGCGAGTGGAAAGCCCCTTTTGCAGTTCTATAATCCGCCCATCGCAAAAATCACGACGAAACTCGCTGAAATGTCCGAACCAAAATCCGCGATTTACTTAGCCGATATACCAAAGGAGGTATTTCCTTAACCAGCGTTATGTTACGTCACGGTCATACGTTCGATTACGAATAAAGTTGCTGGTCAAGATTTACCATTAAGCACTTTTCAACCAATCGACGCCATTAACCACATTCAAGGCCAACCGAATTGGGGGGGGCCGGTTGCAAGAGTGTGGAGCTAGTTTGATGACCAAGAAGATCCTTTGCGCGTCGCTCGCTGCGCTGGCCGCATCGGTGGCCATGGCCCCGGCCGCGCATGCTGAATCGAAGTTCGTGACCGGCACGGCATCGCCGCTGACCGCGTCGGCCAGCCTCGACTTCACCATCACCATTCCCAAGTTCGTCTACATCCGCGTGGGCACCGGCACCAACGTTGCCAACAACACCAACGTCGACAGCCTGGTGTTCAGCGTGCCCGCCGCCAACGTCGGCGACGGCACCTCGATCGCCGGCACCGGCGGTGACCTGACCGGCGGCGTCGTGACCGCCCGCGTCACCGGCAACAACGGCACGATCGCCTTCTCGTCGACCACGGCCGGCGCGCTGGGCAACGGCGGCGGCGACACGATCTCGTGGTCGCAGATGAACGTCGCGGTGGCGACCAACACCAGCACGACCGCGCTGGCCCACCCGACGCTGGCCGACAACAGCACGACCAGCATCAACCTGACGCCGACCAGCGGCACCAAGGTCACCAACCTCGATGCCAAGTGGACGTTCAGCTACAAGAACAGCAACATCGTCGCAGCCGGCACCTACGGCGGCGTGAACACCAACAACGGCCGCGTGACCTACGCGGTGTCGATGCCCTGATCCTCCGCCGGCGGGCTCACCCCGCCGGACCATCCACGGACGACGAGGCCGTCGCGACCATCGGTTCGCGGCGGCCTTTTCGCGTCGGCCATTTCGCGTCGGCTGGCGCGTCACTTCCCCGTGACGCGCGCCCCTGCCGGTCGCGTCACTCCACCGTGACGCTTTTGGCCAGGTTGCGCGGCTGGTCCACGTCGGTGCCCTTGGCCACCGCCACGTGATAGGCGAGCAGCTGCACCGGCACGGCATAGACCAGCGGCGCGATCAGCGGGTGCACCTTGGGCATCTCGATCGTGGCAAGGCAGCCCTCGCCCGCTTCGGCAATGCCTTCGGCATCGGAGATCAGCACCACCTTCCCGCCGCGCGCACGCACTTCCTGCATGTTGCTGACGGTCTTTTCGAACAGCGGCCCCGATGGCGCGAGCACGATCACCGGCACGGCTTCGTCGATCAGCGCGATGGGGCCGTGCTTCATTTCGCCCGAAGCATAGCCTTCGGCGTGGATGTAGCTGATTTCCTTGAGCTTGAGCGCCCCTTCCAGCGCCAGCGGATAGTCCGGCCCGCGCCCGAGGTAGAGCACATCACGCGCCGGCGCGATCAGCGGAGCCATCGCCGCGATCTCGTCGTCATGCGACAGCGCATCGTTGAGGCAGGCGGGCGTTTCGGCAAGCTGGTCGACGATGTCCGCCTCTTCCGCGCGGGTCAGCCGCCCGCGCTTGACCGCGAGATGCGCGGCGAGCGCCGCCAGCACGGCAAGCTGGCAGGTGAACGCCTTGGTCGAGGCGACGCCGATTTCCGGACCGGCATGGGTGGGCAGCAGCAGGTCCGCCTCGCGCGCCATCGAGCTGGTCGGCACGTTGACGACAACGGCGATGGTCTGGCCCGCCGCCTTGCAGTGGCGCAGCGCCGCCAGCGTATCGGCGGTCTCGCCGCTCTGCGAAATGAACAGGGCGAGGCCGCCCGGCTCGAGCACCGGGTCGCGGTAGCGGAACTCGCTCGCCACATCGATATCGACCGGCAGGCGCGCGAACTGTTCGAACCAGTACTTGGCGACCATCCCGGCATAGAAGCTGGTGCCGCAGGCGACGATCGTCACGCGGTTGATCTTCGACAGGTCGAAATCGATCTGCGGCAGCGCCACGGTCTGGTCGATGCGGCGCAGGTAGCTGCGCAGCGTCTGCGCCACCACGGTCGGCTGCTCGAAGATTTCCTTCTGCATGAAGTGGCGGAATTCGCCCTTCTCGATCGCGGCTGCCGTAGCGCCGGATGCGACCACGGGGCGCGTCACGGCATTGTTGTCGACATCGAAGATCTGCGCGCCTTCGCGGGTGATGACCACCCAATCGCCTTCTTCAAGGTAGCTGATCTTCTGCGTCAGCGGGGCGAGCGCCAGCGCGTCGGAACCGAGGTAGGTTTCCCCTTCCCCATAGCCCACCACCAGCGGCGAGCCGAGCCGGGCGCCGATCAGCATGTCGTCATGCTGGCGGAACGCGATGGCGAGCGCGAAGGCACCGCGCAATTGCGGCAGCACGGCCTTGACCGCGTCCTGCGGGGAAAGACCCGCCTCGACCTGTTCGGACACGAGATGCGCGACGACTTCGGTGTCGGTCTCGCTTTCGAACTTGCGACCGCGCGCGATCAGCGCCTCGCGCAAGGGGCGGAAGTTTTCGATGATGCCGTTGTGCACCAGCGCCACTTCGCCGGTGGCGTGCGGGTGGGCGTTGCTGGTGGTCGGCGCGCCGTGCGTGGCCCAGCGGGTGTGGGCGATGCCGATCTGCCCGGCGGCGGGATTGCGCGCCAGTTCGATCACCAGGTTGTTGAGCTTGCCTTCGGCGCGCCGGCGGATCAGCGCGCCGTCCTTGACCGTGCAGACGCCCGCGCTGTCATAGCCGCGGTATTCCATCCGCTTGAGCCCATCGACAAGACGGTCGGCCACTTCATCCTTGCCGACGATACCGATGATTCCGCACATGGGAGCAATTGCCTTTGGTTAGAGAGTATAAGGGACGCGGATCCCCGGCATTTCGGCCGGAAAGTCCTTGGTGTTTCGCGTAATCAGGATTGCGCCATTCACTTGCGCCGTGGCGAGGATATACGCATCCATCATCTTCATCTTCATGCGATGCCGGATATCGGCTGCGGCGGCTGCTATGCGCGCATCAATCTCAACCACTTCAAACGGAGAGATTAATTCGCGCACATGTTCGCGCCGTTCCAGCGGTTCGCCCGCAAGCACTTCGGTCCAGACGATACGACTGATGCGATGACGCCTGTAGCGCAGCAACTCGACCTTGGCCGGCGCCTTGCGCTTCAGCCAGTCGACCACGATGCTGGTGTCGAAGAAGGGATCGGACACGCGTCAGATGTCTCAGATATCGTGGTAAGGTCGGCGGTCTTCCCGCATGGCGCGTTGATATTCGACCCCGTCGCCGATGTCGTCGCGGTGCGCCCAGTAGCCGAACCCGCGCTCGATCCAGTCACTGTCACCTTCGTGCTGGACGAGGTAGAGCCTTACCGCTTCGCGGATCGCCGAAGCGCGCGAACGCTTCTCCCGCGCGGCCAGGGCATCGAGCTTTTCTAGGTCGTCGTCCGGAATATCTGCAAGGATGCGGGTCATGGCGATATCATGATATCATATCATGATATCGTCAAGCCTTGGCGGTTCGGTTTTCGCGCCACCAGCGGAAGGTGAACACCCCATCGCCTGGCCCTTCCGCGCCCAGCTTCGCCAGCATCGCCATGCCTTCGGCCACGCTGGGTTCGTGGCCCTCTGCCACCGGCCACAGCGCCATCGACGGCTCCAATGGGTCGAACCAGTCCTTGCGCCGCGCCAGCACCGCGCGATGGTCCGCCTGGCGATAGGCGAAGGCTTCGAGCGAAGGCACATCGCGCCACACCGACATGTTGACGATGAAGTCCGGATCGTCGGGGATAGCGGCGATGTCGGTCGCATTGCCGCCATCGCCCACCAGCCGCCAGACGAACCCGTCCGAGGCTTCGGCCATCGCGTTCACGTGATCGAGCGCGGCCATGAAGTCGGCATTGGCCGGATCGTCCTTGGCAACGCGAAACCGCGCGACGTTGATCTGGGCAATCGGCATGGACCCTCGTTCGATCTTTTGCGGCAAGCGGGGCGGGAACCCCGGGCAGGAACCTCATGCTGCGTAATCGTCCATACGTCCAGTGGCGGCTTGTCGACGCGCCGGGATCGCCATACCCTGCCCGCCCCGGGGGCTGAACGGGGGGACCGCAGACCATGACCTTGCACCGCATCGCGCGCTGGCTCGCGCCATTGTCGCTCGTACTGTCCACCGTGCCAGGGGCAGCCGCCCCGCCCGACAGCTACTACGCCACCGCCGGTCGGGCCGACGCGTGGAGCGGCGGCGCGACGATGATCCCGATCCACACGCCAAAGGGCGATTTCCGCGTGTGGGTGAAGCGCGTGGGGAACAATCCCAAGCTCAAGGTGCTGCTGCTCCACGGCGGGCCCGCCGTGCCGCACGACTATCTCGAGGCGATGGACAGCTTCCTGCCGGGCGCAGGGATAGAATACATCTACTACGACCAGCTTGGCGCCGGGCTCAGCGACAAGCCGGACGACGACGACCTGTGGACGCTGGAGCGCTATGTCGACGAGGTGGACCAGGTGCGCACCGCGCTGGGCCTCGGTCCCGGCAACTTCTGCCTCTACGGCCAGAGCTGGGGCGGCATCCTGGCGATGGAATATGCGCTGAAGCACCAGGATGCGCTCAAGTGCCTGGTGATCTCGAACATGATGGCGTCGATCCCGGCCTACAACGCTTATGCCGACAAGGTGCTGAAGCCGCAGATGAAGCCCGACGACCTCGCCATGGTCGAACAGCTCGAAGCGCAGGGCAAGACCAGCGATCCGCGCTACATGGGCATCCTGATCCCCGGCTTCTACGAACAGCACATCCTGCGCCGCCCCGCTGCGCAGTGGCCCGAACCGGTCAACCGCGCCTTCGCCAGGCAGAACGTGCACGTCTACACGCTGATGCAGGGGCCGAGCGAGCTGGGCTCGAGCGGGCGGCTCGAAAAGTGGGACCGCTTTGCCGACCTGCACACGATCAAGGTGCCGACGCTGGTCATCGGCGCGCGGCACGACACCATGGACCCGGCCTACATGGAGCGCATGGCGAAGGAGTTTCCCAAGGGCAGCTACGCCCTGATGGCCAACGGCAGCCACCTTGCGCTCTATGACGACCAGCAGGCCTACTTCGCCGCGCTGATCGCCTTCCTCAAGCGGCAGGAGTGAGCGCGGGGGGCGGTAGCGCTCAGCCCTTGGCCTTTTCGGCCTTTTCCGCCTTCTTCTTCTTCATCGCGTCGTGGAACTGGTCGGCCCAGCCCGGCTTGATCAGCTGTTCGGCGCGCACCAGCCGCAGCTCGCCATCGGAGACATCGCGGCTGACCGCGCTGCCCGCCGCGACGATCGCGTCCGCGCCGATCCGCACCGGCGCGATCAACGCCGAGTTCGAGCCGATGAACGCGCGCGGGCCGATCACCGTCTTGTGCTTGAAGTACCCGTCATAGTTGCAGGTGATGGTCCCTGCACCGATGTTGGCGCGTTCGCCCACCTCGGCATCGCCAAGGTAGGTCAGGTGGTTGGCCTTCGCCCCCTTGCCCAGCCGCGCGGCCTTCATCTCGACGAAGTTGCCGATCTTGCTGCCTTCTTCCAGCACCGCGCCGGGGCGCAGCCGCGCGAACGGGCCGATGCTTACGCCGCTCGCCAGGCTTGCCCCTTCGACATGGCTGAAGGCGTGGATCACCACGTTGTCCGCCACGGTGACGCCGGGGCCGAACACCACGTTCTGCTCGATCGTCACATCACGGCCGACCTGCGTGTCCCAGGCGAACCACACCGTTTCGGGCGCCACCAGCGTCGCCCCGTCGGCCATCGCGGCGGCGCGGCGCTTGTCCTGCCAGCGGGCTTCGGCAATCGCCAGTTCGCCGCGGCTGTTGATGCCCATGACTTCGTCGGCATCGTCGGTGACCACCACCGCGCAGACGCGCCCGTCGCCGTTCGCCACGTTGACGATGTCGGTCAGGTAGTATTCGCCCTGCGCGTTGTCGTTGCCGACCCGCGCCAGCAAGCCGAACAGATCGGCCCCGCGCACCGCCATCAGCCCCGAATTGCACAGGCGACAGGCACGCTCGGCGTCGGTCGCGTCCTTGTGCTCGACCATCTTGGCAACCACGCCATCGTGCGCGATCACGCGCCCGTACTGCAATGTGTCAGCCGGTTCGAAGCCCAGCACGACCACCGCCGGATTATCATCCCCGTGCAGCCTCTCGAGCATCGCGCGCATGGTTTCGGCGCGCACGAACGGCACGTCGCCATAGAGGATCAGCACGTCGCCATCAAAGCCGGCAAGCGCGCCTTCCGCCTGCTGCACCGCGTGGCCCGTGCCCAGCTGCGGGTCCTGCACCGCGATCGTCGCCGCGCCGCCCAGCGCCTTTTCAAGCTGTTCGCGCCCGTGCCCCGCCACCACCACCTGGTGTTGCGGCGAAAGCTGCGCGGCGCTCGCCAGCAGGTGCATCAGCATCGGCCGTCCGGCGATGGGGTGGAGCACCTTGTGCAGGTCGCTCTTCATCCGCGTGCCCTTGCCGGCAGCGAGGACGACGATCGCGAGAGGGGCGGTGAAGGAAGCAGCGAGGGGGGAGGAAGAAACGGTCATGGCACGGGCTATTGCCAGCATTTGCTTGCAGTTTCCAGAACGGGACGGCACGTGAGCGCAACATGACGCATTTCTCATTCGACGTGGTCGGGTTCGATCTCGACGGCACGCTGCTCGATACCGCCGCAGACCTTGGCAACGCGCTGAACCATGCGCTCGCCCTCGCCGGCCGCGCGCCGGTGCCGCTGGCGGAAGTCCGCCAGTTCATCGGCGGCGGTGCGGCGCAGATGCTGCGCAATGCGCTGATCGCCGGCGGCGGGGTGGACGAAGCCGCCTTCCCTTCGCTGCAGGCGAGCCTGCTCGAATACTACGCCGCCAACATTGCCGTTCATTCACGCCTGTTTCCCGGCGGCGAAGCGATGCTCGACGCGCTCGACGCGCGCGGCGTGAAGATCGCGGTCGCCACCAACAAGCGCGAGGACATGGCCCTGCGCCTGTTCGAAGAGCTTGGCCTGCTCCACCGCTTCGCCTGCGTGATCGGCGGCGATACGCTGGGCCCCGGCCGCGCCAAGCCCCAGCCCGACATGCTGCACGAAATGATGGCGCGTTGCGGCGGCACGCGCGGCGCCTTCGTCGGCGACACCACGTTCGACGTCGGCGCGGCGCGTGCGGCGGGCCTGCCCGTCGTCGCCTGCCGCTTCGGCTTCTGGGACCTGCCGCCCGACGAACTCGGCGCCGACGCGGTGATCGACCACTTCGACGAACTGGTCCCCGCGCTGGAGGTGATCGGGCGCAAGGGATAAGCCTTCTGGGATTGCGCGCGCCCTGCCGCCCCCTTCTGGACCGAAAGATGCACCCTTTCCCATCCCCCGCCGATTTGCAGTTCCTCGTCGGCAAAGCGCTCGAAAACATCTCCCTGCGCTTTTGGAGCTTTGGGTTCGGCTTCGGCGGCAATGTATCGATCACCGTCGAGGGCGATGTCCAGCACATCGGGGCGGACGGGACCTTGCGGCAGCACAATACCGACGAAGATCGTCTGTCGCCTCTGATGATCCACCACCTGATCGGCCAGACCGTGCGGCTGCTAGATGTCGAACCGTACTGCCTTACGTTGACGTTCGACCAAGGCGACAGACTCCGCATCCCGTCGGACGATGGTCCCTTCGAATGCGGACAGATCTATGATGAGGCCGGTCGGCTGAAGGTGTTCTAGCCGCCTGCGCGGGCAGAGCGCTGCGCCCTTGACCGCCATGGTTCCCGCCCCTTCCTACAGCGGGTACCGCATCGCCACGTTGCAGCGTTCGTAGCGCGCGCCGTAGTCGGCCATGATCTGCGCGTCGTGGACGAAGCCCAGCTTCTCGTAGAGATGCACCGCAGCCTCGCAGCGGCGGTTGGTCAGCAGATAGAGCAGCTCGGCGCCCATGGCGCGGGCGCGCTCGATCATCGCGGCGAGCAGGAATTCCCCCGCTTTCAGCCCCCGCGCGCTTTCGCGCACACCCATCTTGGTCAGCTCGAACCGTCCCGGCCCGGTCTGCTGCAGCGCGCAGGTGCCCACGACGCCAAGGCCGGGCGCGGCCACGAACAGGATGGTCCCGCCGCCATCGATGATCCGCGCGCGCGGGTTTTCCAGCACCTCGCGGTCCGTCTGTTCCAGCGCGAACATGGCGGTGATCCACTGCGCGTTGATATCGTGGAAGTCGGCCGCCAGCGTGTCATCGTATTCCAGCAGGGTCAGGCCCTGCGGCACCATCCGCGCCGCGCGCCCGGCAATGGAGTCCGCATCGAGCGCGCGCTCGATCGCGGCCAGCTCGGCCATGAAGTGCCGCGTGCCCTCTCCCAGGATGTCTTCCACCGCCATGCCGATGCGCGGCCACATGTCCGCAGCGGCGCGCCGGGCCGCATCGCGCCCCGCCGGCGTCAGCGCGATCAGCCGCGTGCGCTGGTCGCTGCCGCCCTGCTCCTCGGCCACGATGCCCAGCTGCTTCAACTGGCCGACGCTGCGCGTCACGCCGGGCTGGCTGATCCCCGCCGCTTCGGCCAGCTGGCCCACCGTCATCGGCCCGGTGCGCAGCGCCGCCAGCACGACCATGTGCGCCGGCTGCAGCGGCAGCCCCGCCTGCTCGATCACCTGCATCGCGCCCGCCTGCAGCCGTTCGGCCAGCCGCCGCAGCCGACTGCCCAGAAACGATGGCCCCATGTCCGCAAGAATGTCCGTCACGCCCACCTCCATATCGTGTTATATAACGTGATATGGAGGTGGGTATTCGTCAAGCGGGAAGTTGGCGCGCCTGCTTATGATCGGAACGGACGCGCAACGATCACAGCGGAGCCGGAATCGAGCGGGAACCGGCCAAATACATAAAAACCCTTCCGTCGCCCCGTGCTTGACACGGGGATTGGCTTCCCTTGCGACCTTGCGATCGCAAAGCGACACGAGGAACTCGACGTCGCCATCGCGCGCGAAAAATCGTCAGGCAACGGCGCCGAAGGGAAATTCGCGCTGATCGAGGCGGACAACTTCTATTGGCTCGACCTTCGGGAGCAATGGCATGCGGCAGCGGTGGCGCAAGGCGCGAGCGCGAAACAGCCAAGCCCCGTGTCAAGCACGGGGCGACGACGGATGTTGGTGGGGAGCGGACGCTTTCCTTTTCTTCGTCATGCCAGCGAAGGCTGGCATCGCTTTCGGCTGGGCGCTGGCTCAGGCAAGATGATCAAAGAGATCGTCCCAGCTCGGATTGGCTTGTTCGATCAGCCGGATTTTCCATTCGCGCTTCCACGCTTTCAGCGCCTTCTCGCGCGCAATGGCTTCCTCGATTGAAGCATGACGTTCGGCCAGCACTAGCCGGCTGATCCCGTACTTGCGACAGAAAGCCGATCCCGCGCCTTGCCGATGCTGCGCCATACGCGCAGCCAGATTACTGGTGACACCAATGTAGAGCACACCGCTCGGCTTGTTGGTCAGAATGTAGGTCCAGCCGCCCTGCTCCATGATCCGATCATCGCACCACGACGAGAGCGATGCCAGCCTTCGCTGGCATGACGGTTGGGAATCACACGTCCGCTACTGGGCGGAACCGGACATTGTAATTCGCCAGCACAGCCACGCTCGCGAACAAGTTGACACATACCTTGCATACGCAATGATTGAGCCACTGTCCTACACGCCAAACCGCGCGTAAAAGGCAGCGCGTCGCTCTTTCAAACCGTTGATATCAGGCGAACTTCCGCAGCTGCCCACCAGCGGCGCCCTCACTGCCGGTTTTGCCTTTGGAACACTGTCAACTTCGTCAACTTGGGGGGCGCGTGCCTCACCCCGCCTTGAGCAGTTCGACCGCGCGGGGGCCTTCTTCCAGCAGGGCGATCAGGCCGCGTTCGGCGCGGCTCAGCCAGCGGGTCGCGCGCGGCAGTCGCAGCCCTTCGCGCCAGGCTTCCTGTTCGTCAACCAGCGCCAGCACGGCGGGGTGGATGTAGGACTTGCGCGCGATGGCGGGCGTGTTGCCCAGCCGTTCGGACACGTCCATCAACAGCGCTTTCAACGGCACCTTCTCGCGCGCATCGGCGAGCAGTTCGAAGCCCAGCGCGCTCGCGTGCCAGGTGCGGAAATGCTTGGCGGTGAAGTCATCGCCCATTGTTTCGCGCAGGTACGCATTGACGTCGGCCGAGCCCACCGGGCAGGCCTCGCCGTGTTCGTCGAGGTACTGGAACAGGTGCTGGCCCGGCAGGTCCTGCATCTTCTTGACGAAGCGGACCAGGCCTCGGTCGGAAATGCGCATTTCGCGCAGCTTGCCCGACTTGGCCTTGAACCGCAGTCGCAGCACCTGCCCCTTCACGGCCACGTGGTCCATGCGCAGCGTCGTCGCGCCGAAGCTTTCGTTGGCCTTGGCATAGGCTTCGTTCCCAATGCGGATGCCGCCGGTATCGAGCAGGCGCACGACCGAGGCGATGCAGCGTTCGCGCGTCAGCTTGGGCGCGGCAAGGTCGTCCTCCACCCGCTTCCTCACCAGCGGCAGCAGGTGGCCGAAGCGGGCGCAGCCGTCGAACTTTTCCCCTTCGCGCGCGGCGCGGAATTCGGGGTGGTAACGGTACTGCTTGCGCCCCTTGGCATCGATCCCGGTGGCCAGGATGTGGCCGTTGGCGGCGGGGCAGAACCATGTCTCGCCATAGGCGGGCGGCAGACCGATGGCATTCAGCCGGTCGATCTCCTCGCGGTCGGTGATCCGCTGGCCGTGCGCGTCCCAGTACCCCCAGCCCCGGCCACAGCGGCGACGGCGGATGCCGGGCAGGGAATCGTCGACGTAGATCAATCGGGTCTTGCCGAAACGCAGCGCCTGGGGTTTGCTTTCCATCTTCGGCGAACGGGATAGCCCCCTTGCGGTTCCTGCCCCAGCCCCCCAACTTCCGCCCAGCTTCCCTTACGTTCACCTGCCAGCAAGGATGCCCGCATGTCCGAACAATACGTCCCCCCCAAGGTCTGGACCTGGGACCAGCCCAACGGCGGCGCCTTCGCCAGCCTGAACCGCCCGATCGCCGGGCCGATCCGCGAAGCCGAGCTGCCCGTGGGCGACCATCCCTTCCAGCTCTATTCGCTCGGCACGCCGAACGGGCAGAAGGTCACGATCCTGCTGGAAGAGCTGCTCGAAGCCGGCATCAGCGAAGCCGAATACGACGCCTGGATCATCAAGATCTTCGAAGGCGACCAGTTCACCACCGGCTTCGTCGACGTGAACCCCAATTCCAAGATCCCGGCGATGGTCGATCGCAGCGGGCCCGAACCGATCCGCCTGTTCGAATCCGGCGCGATGCTGCTGCACCTCGCCGAAAAGTTCGGCAGGTTCATCCCCACCGACGCCAAGGGCCGCGCCGAAACGCTGTCCTGGCTGTTCTGGCAGATGGGATCGGCCCCGTTCATCGGCGGCGGCTTCGGCCACTTCTACGCCTATGCCCCCTACAAGATGGAATACCCGATCAACCGCTATGCGATGGAAACCAAGCGGCTGTTTTCGGTGGCCGACCGCCGCCTTGGCGAAAGCCGGTTCCTGGCGGGCGAGGACTACACCATCGCCGACATCGCCACCTATGCCTGGTTCGGCGGGCTGATCCGCGGCGATGCCTATGGCGATGCGGCGACGTTCCTGTCGATGCACGAATACGAGAACGTGAACCGCTGGGTGAAGGAAATCGACACGCGGCCGGGCGCGCAGCGCGGCCGGCTGGTCAACAGCCCCAAGGGCCTGCTCGAACGCCATTCGGCCAAGGACTTCGACACGCTCTCGCCGGCCTGAAGCCGCTGTCGGGGCGGGCTCTGCCGGCCTGCCCCGACGGGTGCCACAAGCCCCCTTTTCACGAAGCGAAAGGCGGCTATAAGCGCGCCTCCTGCTGGGGCGTCGCCAAGTGGTAAGGCACCGGTTTTTGGTACCGGCATTCGCAGGTTCGAATCCTGCCGCCCCAGCCAGGCAGGCGCATTAGCGGCAAATTCCGCGCCCCGGCCGCTTTGTCCGGCAGGACGCCATCACGCGAATGTCAGGTAACCGGCCCGGGATAGGGGATCGTGGCGAGGCCTGCCGTGCCGCAATCGACTTCGAACAGTGCGCCGTCGAATTCGGTCGCGTCCAGACCGATCGAGGCCGACGTCACGAACATGCGATCGTGGTTTTCTCCGGCAAAGGCGATGTTGGTGATTCGCCGTGCCGGCAGTTCGATCGTCCGCACGCGGACGCCATCGGGCGAATAGCGGCTGATGCGCCCGCCATCCCAGTGCGCGATCCACACGAAGCCATCGGCATCGGTCGTCATGCCGTCGGGGAAGCCATCATCTTCATCGAAGACGGCGAACACGCCATCCTTCTGCGCCCGGCCGTCCTCCAGCGCAAAGCGGTAGATCGTCCGCCGTCCGCTGTCGGTGTGGTAAAGCCAGCGGTTGCACGGGGAAAACGTCGGGCCGTTCGGCACGATGTAGCCGATGTCTATGATCGACATGTCGCCCTGCGGGCCGATGCGATAGAGCGAGCCGCTGGCCTGCGTTTCGCCCATGTCCATCGTGCCGCACCAGATGGCGCCGGTGGCATCGGTCTTGCCATCGTTCATCCGGTTGCCCGGAAGGTGCGCCTCGATCGCCTTGCGCGGCCCGACGACGAGTTCGGGATCGACCGTGATCGGCGCGATGCCGGAGCGGAAGCCGCCGACAAGTCCGCCATCGACATGGACCACCACCCAGCCGAGCGGCTCGGGCATGTCCCAGCGTTCGACCTGCATCGTCGACAGCGCCAGGCGATTGAGGGCGGGCGCCAGGATGTCGACCCAGTAGAACGCGTTGTCACGGGCGCACCACAGGGCGCCTTCGCCCAGGACATCGCGAACGCCGGCGCGCTCGATCACCTTCCAGTTCGACATGGCGGCCAGCTCAGTGATTGTCGCGGGGAAGCCCGCGGGTCTGGGCGATGCGCTGGTACTTTTCCGCGCCTTCGAGAATGGCGCCTGTGTTCAGCTGCCCCACGATACTGCGCTGGATTTCCTGCCACGGCGTCTGCGATTCGGGATAGGGATAGCCACCCGCCGCTTCCAGCGCGGCGCGACGCTCGGCAAGGTCCGCATCGGAAATCAGCACGTCCACGCGGCCCTTGCGCAAATCGAGGCGAACGCGGTCGCCGGTCTGCAGCAGGGCCAGACCGCCCATCGCCGCCGCTTCGGGGCTGGCGTTGAGGATCGAGGGGCTGCCGCTGGTACCGGACTGGCGGCCATCGCCAATGCACGGCAGGGCGCCGACGCCTTCGGTGATGAGGTAGGCCGGCGGACGCATGTTGACCACTTCGGCGGCTCCGGGATAGCCGATCGGCCCTGCCCCGCGCATGAACATCAGCGTCTGCGCGGTGATGCCGAGCGCGGGATCGTCGATGCGGTGGTGGTAGTCCTCGGGACCGTCGAACACCACGGCCGGCCCTTCGAACGCTTCGGGATCGTCGGGGTTGGAAAGATAGCGCGCGCGGAATTCCTCGCTGATGACGCTGGTCTTCATGATCGCGGCATCGAACAGGTTGCCGGTGAGCACGAGGAAACCCGCCTCTTCGCGCAAGGGCTGTGCGAACGGGCGAATGACCCGCTCGTCCTCGATGACGGCATCCCGGCAATTGTCGCCGATGGTGCGGCCGTTGACCGTCATCGCCGCTTCGGCGATCAGGCCCTGCCCCATCAGTTGCGCCACCACGGCGGGCACACCGCCGGCGCGATAGTAATCTTCGCCCAGGTATTCGCCCGCCGGCTGCAGATTGACGAGCAGCGGAACCTTGTGACCCTTTTCCTGCCAATCGGTGAGCGGCAGCTCGACCCCCACGTGCCGTGCAATCGCGGCAAGGTGGATCGGCGCATTGGTCGATCCGCCGATCGCGGAATTGACGACGATGGCGTTGTGGAACGCTTCAAGCGTGAGGATGTCCGAGGGCTTGAGATCTTCGCGCACCATGTCGACGATGCGCTTGCCGGTGTGATAGGCGCATTCCTGCCGGTCGCGGTACGGCGCGGGTATGGCCGCCGAGCCCGGCAGCATCATGCCCAGCGCTTCGGCCAGGCTGTTCATCGTGGTGGCCGTGCCCATCGTGTTGCAATAACCGGTCGACGGGGCGGAGCTTGCGACCAGCTTGATGAAGCCGTCGGCGTCGAGCTCGCCCCGGGCCATCATCTCGCGCCCCTTCCACACGATCGTGCCGGAACCCGTGCGTTCGCCCTTGTGCCAGCCATTGAGCATCGGGCCGACCGAGAGCGCGATCGCCGGAATGTTGACGGTGGCCGCCGCCATCAGCAGCGCGGGCGTGGTCTTGTCGCAACCGGTGGTCAGCACCACGCCATCGATCGGGTAGCCATAGAGCGCTTCGACCAGCCCGAGGTAGGCAAGGTTGCGGTCCAGCCCGGCGGTCGGCCGCTTGCCGGTTTCCTGGATCGGGTGAACCGGAAATTCCAGCGCGATGCCGCCCGCTTCGCGAATGCCTTCGCGGATGCGTTCGGCCAGCACGATGTGGTGGCGATTGCAGGGCGAAAGGTCGCTGCCGGTCTGGGCGATCCCGATGATCGGCTTGCCCGAGCGCAGCTCCTCGAGGCTGATCCCGAAGTTGAGATACCGTTCGAGGTACAGCGAGGTCATGTCGATGTTGGCGGGATTGTCGAACCACGCGCGGCTGCGCAGCTTCATCGAAGGGGTGTCGGTCATTGCAGCTTTCGCTTGGGTAGGAACTTCGTTCAGCGGGCGACGCTGAGGCGATAGATCATGGTGTGGCGGTAGGGCTTGCCGGGATCGACGCGGGCGGACACGAACGCGGGCTGGTTCGGCGCATCGGGGAACTTCTGCGGTTCAAGCGCGATCCCGTCCCCCATGCGGTAGAGATGGCCCTGCTTGCCGACGAGCGTGCCGTCGAGGAAATTGCCGGAGTAGAACTGGACACCCGGTTCGGTGCTGAGCACTTCCAGCACGCGGCCCGACGCCGGATCTTCAAGACGCGCCGCGAGCTGCGGGGTTGCCGTCACGCCCTTGTCGAGCGCGAAGTTGTGGTCATAGCCGCGACCGACCACGATCTGCCGGTCGCGCCCGTCGCGAAGACCCTGCGCCACGGTTCGCGGCGCGCGGAAATCGAACACCGTGCCATCGACCTTTCGCAGTTCCCCGGTGGGGATCAGCTTTTCATCGACCGGCGTGAAGGCGGAAGCCGGGATCGTCAGAAGCTGCCCCATCGCTCCTGCCGCCGAACCTTCGCCGGCCATGTCGAAGATGGCGTGATTGGTCATGTTGACGATCGTCGGCTTGTCGGTCTTCGCTTCGAAAGCGATGGTCAGGTTGCCCGCTTCGTCGAGCGAGTAGGTCACCGTGGCTGCGAGGGTGCCGGGATATCCGGAATCGCCATCGGGGCTGAGCAGCGAGAGCACCACGCTGGCGACCGGCCCCGACTTGATCGAGACAACCTTCCACGCCTGCTTGTCGAAACCCTTGCCGCCGCCGTGCAGCGAGTTGGTCTTGTCGTTGAGCGGCAGGCGATACGTCTTGCCGTCGAGCGTGAAGGCGCCGCCCGCAATGCGGTTGGCGTAACGGCCAACAGTCACGCCGAAATAGTTGGGGTGATCGACATAGCCGGCAAGATCGTCATAGCCGAGGAGCACGTCCGCGAGCGTTCCATCGCGACCGGGCGCCTTGAGCGATTGCAGGGTGGCGCCGTAGGACAGGATGCGCGCCGAAATCCCGTTTGCGGCCTTCAGCGTGATGGCCTGGATCGGGGCGCCGTCGGCAAGGGTTCCGGCCGCTTCCTGCGTCGCTTCGGCGGCGACCGCGCCGGTACCACCCAGGATGCTGGCGCAGAGCGCTGCCGCCACCACCGCCGAATTCTTGCCGCGACCCCTCATTCCCGTATCCTTTCACGCAGGCAGCCCCATTGACGCCGCCGTTTAGTGCATATAGTCCGACAAATAGAACGAGCGCAAGCCGGTAAGAGACGGAACGCAAGACTTGCCGTCGGTGCCGTTGCACAGCGAGAGGACATTACAGTTATGCCGCCAGTGGTATCGCCGGGTGCAAGCGCCACCCCCCACGAGAGTTCCGTGCGCTACGGGCCCGCACTGACGCTTCTGGCCAGCCTGTTCTTCATGTGGGGCTTCATCACGGTCATCAACAACACGCTGCTGCCGCATCTGCGCGCCGTGTTCGACCTGAACTACACGCAGACCACGCTGATCGAGAGCGTCTGGTTCATTGCCTATTTCGTGGCATCGATCCCTTCGGCCAAGCTCATCGAGAAGATCGGCTACCAGAAGTCGCTGGTGACCGGCCTGCTGATCATGGCCGCCGGGGCGCTGGGGATGATGCTGGCCGCGTCCATGCCGTCGTACGGCGTGACGCTGACGATGCTGTTCGTGATCGCCAGCGGCATCACCTTGCTGCAAGTGGCCGCCAATCCCTATGTCGCCGTGGTGGGCAAGCCCGAGACGGCTTCGTCGCGGCTGAACCTGGTACAGGCCATGAATTCGGCAGGAACGATGCTGGCGCCGATGTTCGGCGCCTACCTGATCCTGGGCCGTTCCAAGAGCGGCACCGCGACTGCTGGCACGGTGCTGACGCAGGCGGAACGTATAGCCGATGCGCAATCGGTGATCCTGCCCTATGCGCTGGTGGCGACGGTCCTGATCGTGCTGGCCGTGATCATCGCGCGTTTCCCGCTACCGGCGATGGGGTCTGCGACACAGCGCCTGGCCAAGGAAGAGCGCAAGAAGCACTCGCTGTGGCAGCACCGCAACCTGGTGTTCGGCGTGCCCGCCATCTTCATCTACCTGATCGCCGAGATCGGCGTCGCCAATCTGTTCGTCAATTTCGTCAGCCAGCCGCAAATCGCCAACCTGACCCACGAGCAGGCGGGCAAGTACCTTTCGTTCCTGTGGGGCGGGATGATGATCGGCCGCTTCGCAGGCTCCGCGATCATGCAGAAGATCGACGCAAGCATCGTGCTCGCGGCCTTTTCGATCGGTGCCTTCGTGGTCATGCTGGTCACGGTGTTCAGCACCGGACCTGTCGCGATGTGGTCGCTGATCCTGGTCGGGCTGTTCCATTCGATCATGTTCCCGACCATCTTCACGCTTGGCATCAAGGGCCTTGGCCCCCTGACCGAAGAAGGCTCGGGGCTGCTGATCATGGCGATCGCCGGTGGCGCGCTGGTGGTGGTTCAGGGATACCTGGCGGACAGCTACGGACTGCAGACCTCGTTCCTGCTGACGGCGGCTTGCGAGCTTTACGTGCTGTTCTACGCGCTGTGGGGATCACGGCCGACGCACGCGCTGCCCGACGCGGCGATCGAGAGCTGACGCGCAGCCCTGCAAGGATTGTCGGCAGCAAGGGGCGGAGCCGGAAGGTTCCGCCCCTTTGCGTTACCTGCCAGCCGGGCGGGCTCAGCCAGTCGGGATCAGCCGGTCGGAATCAGCCGCTCGGAATCAGCCTGGGCCCCGCTCCATCGAGCTGCGCGTATCTTCTAGCGCCAGATCGACCAGCACACCCATCGCTTCTGCCGCGGCGTCGGCATCGCCTGCGGCGATGGCGTCCAGCACCCGGGCATGGTCCGGGATCGGATTGCGCGGCAGTTCGCGGGTCCGCTGCTTGAACTGGGTGGTCCAGTGAACGGCCGCGCCGATGCTGGCGGACAGCACGACCATGGCGTGATTGCCGGTTGCGCGAAGGATGGCGTCGTGGAAATCGCGGTCCGCAGCGCGACCGGCCTCGGTGGTCAAGGTGTGCCGACGCATCGCGGCCAGCGCTTCACGCATCAGCCGTACATCTTCCTTGGATCGGCGCAATGCGGCAAGCCTTGCCGCCGCAGGTTCGATGATCGAGCGCAGTTCGAACAGGTCGCGCACGAACGCCACGTCCGGTTCGCCGGCAAAGGCCCATGCCAGCACTTCGGGATCCAGGAGGTTCCAGCGTTCGCGCGGGAGCACCTTGGTACCCGCCTTGGGCCGGCTGGCGACCAGCCCCTTGGCGGTCAGCACCTGGATGGCTTCACGATAGGCGCTGCGCGAAACCTTCAGTTCTTCGGCAAAGGCTACTTCGCCTGGCAGGACATCGCCGGGCGCGTATTGGCCGGACAAGATCGCGGTACCCAGCTTGTGCGCCAGCGCGCCATGCAGCCGCCTGCCCGGTCCGCGCGTGGCGCCGCCCTTGGCGCCCTCTGCCGGGTTGCGCTGGTCGGAAAGCTTATCGGGTACGGCGTCCGTCACGTGCTGGGGTTCCTCCTGCTGACTTGGCTTAACAGCCTGTACCGCACGGCGAAACGATTAATGCAGCCAGGCCTGCGCAAGATATTGCGTTTCGCCAAGCGCCATAATATGTCGGAGTAAATCAGGAGACTCCAATGACCGACTTCCGCTCCGTGGCCGCCGCAACCGGTCAGCCACAAGGACCGTCCTTTGCCGTTCATGGCCCCGCCGATGTCGCCAATGCCTGCGCCGCCGCGGCCGAGGCGTTCGACACCTATCGCGCGACCGATGCGGAAGTTCGCGCTGCATTCCTCGAGCGCATTGCCGAGGAAATCCTTGCCATCGGGGACGACCTGATCGAAGCGGCGATGCAGGAATCGGGCCTGCCCCGGCCCCGCCTGGAAGGCGAGCGCGGCCGCACCGTCGGCCAGCTGCGGCTGTTCGCCGATGTGGTGCGCAAAGGCGCCTGGCAGCAACTGCGCATCGATCCCGCCCTGCCCGACCGCCAGCCGCTGCCGCGCCCGGACATTCGCCTGCGGATGATCCCGCTCGGCCCGGTGGCGGTGTTCGGCGCATCGAACTTTCCGCTGGCGTTCTCGACCGCCGGTGGTGACACCGCCTCCGCCCTCGCGGCCGGCTGCCCGGTTGTCGTCAAAGGCCATCCCGCGCATCCGCAGACGGGCGCGCTGGTCGCCGCCGCGATCGAGCGGGCGGTCGCTGCCTGCGGGCTGCCATCGGGCGTGTTCGGCCACCTTGTCGGCCCGTCGAACGAACTGGGTGCCGCGCTGGTGCAGGACCCGCGCATTGCGGCGGTGGGCTTTACCGGTTCGCGTGCAGGCGGGCTTGCGCTTGCCAAGCTGGCACAAGCCCGTGACGTGCCGATCCCGGTCTATGCCGAAATGTCGAGCATCAATCCCGTGCTGCTTCTTCCCGAAGCGCTGAAGGCGCGCGGCGAAGCGCTGGGCACCGCCTTCGTCGCGTCGCTGACCATGGGCGCTGGCCAGTTCTGCACAAATCCCGGACTGATCCTTGCGATCGAAGGCGAAGGGCTGGATGCGTTCGTGGCGGCTGCGACGTCGTCGGTGGCTGCGGCTGCGGCACAGACCATGCTGACCAGCGGGATTTGCCAGGCCTATGCCAGTGGCGTATCGGCGCTGGAAGGAAACGCCGCAGTCGAAACGCTGGCCAAGGGTGCGCCCGGCGAAGGGACGCAAGGCGGCGCGGCCCTGTTCCGCACAACCGCCAGCGCATTCCTGGCCGACAAGGCAATGGGCCACGAAGTGTTCGGTGCAGCGTCGCTCGTCGTCGTTTGCAAGGATGAGGCCGAACTGCTGGCGCTGCTCAAGGGACTGGAAGGACAGCTCACCGCCACGCTGCACATGGATGTCGCCGACGAACCGCTGGCCGCGCGTCTGCTGCCGGTGCTGGAGATCAAGGCCGGGCGCATCCTTGCCAACGGCTGGCCGACCGGCGTCGAAGTCTGCCATGCGATGGTGCACGGCGGCCCCTTCCCCGCCACGTCGGATTCGCGCACCACGTCGGTCGGCAGCCTGGCCATCGACCGCTTTCTGCGCCCGGTCAGCTACCAGAACCTCTCCGCCAATCTGCTGCCCCCGGAACTGCGCGACGATGCGCATGGCGCGCCCCGTCTGGTCGATGGCGTCCTGAAGATCTGAAGGAATAAACGATGTCTCTTCGCCTGCTTCAGCATCGTGCCCCCGATGGCACGCGATCGGTCGTCTTTGCAGATGGCGCCAGTGCTCACGTTCTGGACGGTGTCGCCAGCGTGCGCGATCTGGCGCAGCGCGCGATCGCCGGCGGCATAACCCTTGCCGCTGCCGCGCGCGCCTGCGCCCGAGGCAGCGACATCGACCTGGCGCAGGAACTGGCCGAAGGGCGCTTCCTGCCACCGATCGACCATGAAGATCCGGCGCATCTGATCATGACCGGTACGGGGCTGACCCACCTCGGATCGGCCGAAGGGCGTGACAAGATGCACCGGGATGCGGCAACCGCTGCGCACCAGACGGATTCGATGCGCATGTTCCTCGAAGGGCTGGAGGGCGGCAAGCCGGCACCGGGCGCGGTCGGGCAGCAGCCCGAATGGTTCTACAAGGGCGATGGTTCGCAGCTCGTCGGCCCGGGCGAGGCGCTCACGATGCCCGCGTTCGCAAAGGACGGAGGCGAGGAGCCCGAGCTTGCCGGAATATACCTGATCGGCACGGACGGCACGCCGTTCCGCCTGGGCTTCGCGCTCGCCAACGAGTTCTCCGACCACGTGACCGAACGGCACAACTATCTGTGGCTGGCGCACTCCAAGCTGCGCCAGGCATCGCTCGGTCCGGAGCTGCTGATCGACGAGGCGCCGAGCGACGTTCGCGGCACCAGCCGGATCGTGCGCAACGGCGAGGTGCTGTGGGAAAGGCCGTTCCTTTCGGGCGAGGACAATATGAGCCACGCCCTTGCGAACCTTGAACACCACCACTTCAAATATGGCCTGTTCCGTCGTCCCGGCGATATCCACGTCCACTTCTTCGGCACGGCCACGCTATCGTTCGCCGACGGCGTGAGCACCCAAGTCGGCGATACGTTCGAGATCGAGGCTGCGCCGTTTACCCTGCCGTTGCGCAATTCGCTGGCGCGGGCGGCCGGCGACGACGCGCCGGTTGCCGTCAAGGTCCTGTAACCATCATGGACCCGATCCGCATCGCCGTTGTCGGCGTGGGCAAGATCGCCCGCGACCAGCACCTTCCCGCCATTGCCGGCAACCGTGCCTTCAGCCTGGCCGCGACGGTCAGCCCGCACGATCCGGGCGTACCCGAGGTTCCGCATCTCGAAAGCCTGGAACAGCTGCTCGAAGATGGCCCGGCGGTCGATGCGGTGGCGCTCTGCACCCCGCCGCAGGTTCGCTACGGCCTTGCCGCGATGGCGCTGAAGCGCGGCATCCACGTGTTCCTGGAAAAGCCGCCGGGCGCGACACTGGCCGAGGTCGCCGCGCTGGAAAGCCGGGCGGACAAGGTGGGCGCGACGCTGTTCGCAGCCTGGCATTCGCGCTTTGCCGCCGGCGTGGCACCAGCACGGGCTTGGCTCGCCGAGCGACGGATCGAGCGTGTGGAGATCACGTGGCGCGAAGACGTGCGGGTCTGGCATCCGGGTCAGGCGTGGATCTGGGAGCCGGGTGGCCTCGGCGTGTTCGATCCCGGCATCAATGCGCTGTCGATCGTGACCCACATCCTGCCGCGGCCTTTCTTCCTCAAGACCGCGACGCTGGAAATCCCGGCGAACCGCGCGGCACCGATCGCGGCAGACATGCACTTCTGCGACACCGGTGGCGCGGCGATCCACATGGACCTCGACTGGCGCCAGACCGGCCCACAAAGCTGGGACATCGTCGTGGAGACCGACGCCGGCACGCTGAAGCTGTCGAACGGCGGAGCGGTCCTGTCGCTTCCCAGCGGCACCGAACACGCCGAGGACCACGAATACCCCGGCCTCTATGCCCGTTTCGCCACACTGATCCGCAGCGGCCGCAGCGACGTCGACGTCGATCCGTTGCGGCTGGTGGCCGACGCCTTCCTCCGAGGAAAGCGCGCCACCACCGAAGCATTCATCGATTGACCGACTGCCTTGGGAGAGGCCCGATGACATCACTTTTCCGCCGCACCGCTGCGGCCGTCCTGCTCGCCGCGAGCGCACTTGCCACGTCTGCACATGCCGACACCGGTGGCCGCCCTATCAGTGCCACGCTCCACGCCGATACGCCCGGCCCCGTCTATGACAGGCGGATCTTCACGCAGTTCGCCGAGCACCTCGGCAACGGCATCTACGGTGGGCTCTGGGTAGCGGACGACAAGTCGATCCCGCAGACCAACGGCTTTCGCAATGATGTCGTGGCGGCACTGAAGAACCTGTCGGTACCGGTTATCCGCTGGCCGGGGGGGTGCTTTGCCGACGAATACCACTGGCGCGAAGGCATCGGGCCCAAGGCAAAGCGCCCGGTCAAGGTCAACACGCACTGGGGCGGCGTGACCGAACCCAACGCGGTTGGCACGCACGAATTCTTCGAACTGCTGCGGCAGGTCGGTGCCGAAGCCTACATCGCCGGCAACGTGGGCAACGGTACGCCGCAGGAAATGGCGGAGTGGGTCGAATACATGACCGCCCCGGCCGGCAGCCTGGCCGACCTGCGCGCGCGCAACGGGCACAAGCAGCCGTGGGCGGTACCCTACTTCGGCGTGGGCAACGAACTGTGGGGCTGCGGCGGCAGCATGCGGCCCGAATATGCTGCTGACGTTACCCGCCGCTACGCCACCTTCATCAAGGCGCCGGCCGGCACCCGGATTCTGAAGATCGCCGCCGGGGCGAATGTCGACGACTACACCTGGACCGAGACGATGATGCGCGTGGCCGGTGACATGCTGGATGGCGTGTCCCTGCACTATTACGTGCATCCGGCCGGAGGGTGGCCTCCGCGGGCGCCGGCGGTCGATTTCGACGAACATGGCTGGGCCGATGCCCTCGCCGGCGCGCGCCGGATGGACGAGTTGATCACCCGTCACACCGCAATCATGGACAAGTACGACCCAAAGAAGCGGGTCTTCCTGGCGGTTGACGAATGGGGCGCGTGGTATGCGCAGGATCCGGGCACGCATCCGGGCTTCCTGCGCCAGCAGAATACCCTGCGCGATGCGCTGATTGCCTCGATCCACCTCGACATCTTTGCCCGCCACGCGGACCGCGTGCGCATGAGCGCCATCGCCCAGATGGTCAACGTGCTGCAGGCGATGATCCTGACCGAGGGCCGGAAGATGGTGCTCACCCCGACGTATCACGTGTTCGAGATGTACAAGCCATGGCAGGACGGGACCGTCCTGCCGATCGACATCGACGCGCCGTGGTATGCCAAGGACCAGTTCACGATGCCCGCCGTGAGCGGTTCGGCCGTCAAGGCCAAGGATGGCAAGACCTACGTCGCGCTGTCCAACCTCGATCCCAATCAGGCCAACACCGTGCGGGTGAAGTTGACCGGGGTGGCGGCCAGCGGTGTCTCGGGCCGCGTGCTCACCGCGCCGGCAATCAATTCGCACAACACGTTTGATGCGCCCGACGTGGTCAGGCCGGTGTCCTTCGACGGAGCTTCGATCAGCGACGGTGCGCTTTCCGTCACACTTCCTGCCAAGTCCATCGTGGTCCTGACGCTACAATGACCGCGGCGCAGGTCCTTGGCGACTGGGGCGGCACCAACCTGCGGCTGTGGCGGCTGCGCGGCGGGACGATCACCGACCGGATTGACGGACCCGGAACGACCGCGCTTGCTGGAAATGCAGCGCAGGTTCTTGAGGAGCGCCTGACGGCCTGGGCCGCGCAGGGACCGATTGAGCGCGTTACGCTGTGCGGCATGGCGGGCTCTCCCGCCGGACTTCTGCTGGCCCCGTATGTGCCCTGCCCCTGCACCTTGACGCAGTGGCTCGCCGCGCCGGCCACGGTAAAGGTGGCAGGTATCGACGTCGACGTCTTGCCGGGCCTGTCGCATCGTAGCGATGCGGCCGTGCCCGACGTGATGCGCGGCGAGGAAGCGCAGGTTTTCGGGGCGATTGCGCTGGAACCCTCTCTCGGGCAGGGCAGCCACGTCATTGTCCTGCCCGGGACCCACAGCAAGTGGGTAACGCTCGACGACGGCGCGATCCGTCGCTTCTCGACCGCACCGACCGGTGAAGTGTTCGCCTTGCTTGCTGGCAAGTCGTCGCTGACAGGAAGCAACGAGGGCGGAACCGGCAGTTTCGACGAGGGCTATGCCCGCGGCCTCGAGCGCGCGGGAGAGCCCATCCCAGGCGCCCTGTTCGAGGCCCGGGCAGCCCGCCTGATGGACGGGCGATCACAGGCATGGTCGCGCGGTTACCTCTCCGGCCTGCTGATCGGGGCGGAAGTCGCGCAATTTGCGCCGGGCACGGGGACCGTGATCGTCATCGGCGCGCCAACGCTCGCCACGCTCTATTCAGGCGCGCTGCAAAGCCGCGGCATCGCCTCGCGCACCATCGACGGCGATGCCGCCGTGCTCGCGGGCCTTACCCAATCGCTCCAGCAACAGGACCGGACATGACCATCGAAGAAGCATTGGCTGCGGGCGCTCCGCCGATCGTGGCGATCCTGCGCGGCATCGGCCCGCACGAAGCGGTCGCCGTGTCCGAAGCCCTGGTTGCCGCCGGCGTCCGCCTGATCGAGGTGCCATTCAATTCTCCCGACCCGGCGGTCTCGATCGCGGCCATGGCCGGCGCACTCGGCGATCGGGCCGCGATCGGCGGCGGTACGGTGACCAGCATCGCATTGGCCGAGGCACTCGCGCAGGCGGGCGGATCCTTCATGGTATCGCCCAACGTCGATCCCGGGGTTATCCGGCGCTCGCTGGACCTGGGGATGGACGTCCTGCCCGGTTTCCTCACTCCCACCGAAGCTTTCGCCGCCATCGGCGCGGGCGCGACAAGCCTGAAGCTGTTCCCCGGATCGGTGCTGGGCAGCGCCTATGTCAAAGCCATTGGCGAAGTCCTGCCCGCTGGCACGCGGATATGGGCCGTGGGCGGGGTGGGTCCGGCCAACGTCGCCGAATTCCGCAAGGCCGGTGTATTCGGTATCGGTGTGGGAGGTAGCCTGTACAAGCCGGGCGACGAGCCCGAGGCGGTTGGCGCGAAGGCGCGCGCTCTCGTCGAAGCCTGGATGGCATGCGAGGCATGAGCCGGCTGCGCGTTACCGTGCTGGCGCTTGCCCTGTGGATCGTCCCCACGCCGGGCAACGCGCAGCCCACCCCGTTGACCGGCGACCTGACGGTGCACGACCCCGTGCTGACCCGCGAAGGGGCGACATGGTACGTGTTCAGCACCGTAGGCAAGTATGTCGGGATCAAAACGTCCGCCGACCTGCGACACTGGACAGATGCCGGATCGGTTTTCGCCGAGATACCCGCCTGGGCGCGGCAAGCCGTGCCGGGGACGGAGGGGATCTGGGCACCCGATATCGCTTATGTGAACGGCGAATACCGGCTCTATTACTCGGTATCCACCTTCGGTTCGAACCGCTCGGCAATCGGCCTTGCGACGAGCCCGACCCTCGACCCCAAATCGAAGGCCTATCGCTGGACGGACCGCGGCATGGTTGTGCAATCCACGCCGCAAGACGATTTCAACGCCATCGATCCGAACTTCGTGGCCGAAGGCCAAGGGCGGCAATGGCTTGCGCTGGGCAGTTTCTGGAGCGGTATCAAGCTGTTTGCACTTGATCCGAAGACGGGCAAGCCCGCTCCCGGGACCGAACCCTATACCCTCGCCAGCCGGCCTGCCCCTGCCACCGCACCCGCAGCGATCGAAGCCCCGTTCATCGTGCCGCACGGGGGCGCCTACTACCTGATCGCATCGTACGATTACTGCTGCAAGGGCGTGAACAGCACCTACTACACCGTGGTCGGACGGGCGGACAGGATCACCGGCCCCTACAAGGGTCGCGACGGCAGTTCGATGCTGGAGGGAGGCGGCACCATTCTGCTTCGCGCCGATCTGCAGGAAAAGCAGCGCTATCGCGGACCAGGCCATGCCGGCGCGTTCACCGACGCGGACGGGACGACCTGGCTCGTGTGGCATGCCTACGATCGTGAAGCCAACGGCGCGCCTAAGCTGCGCGTCGGCAAACTGCGCTGGGACGAAACCGGCTGGCCTGTGGCGGAACCGATCGACTGAAGCCAATACGACAGAGAGGACCTGCCATGACAATCTCGCTCTCGCGCCGTGCCTTCGTTGCCGGCGGCGCTGCCCTGCCCATCGCCTGCACTCCCATGGCGGCACACCTGCCCTTGCCGTCGGCTGATGCGGGCCCCGTCAACCCGCTGGTCCGCCAGCGCGCCGACGCCCAGGTATTCCGGCACGACGACGGCTTCTATTACCTGACCGGTTCGGTTCCTGAGTACGATCGCCTGGTGCTGCGCCGATCGAAGACCATCGCGGGGCTTGCGACGGCAGAGGAGCGCGTCCTGTGGCGCCACCAGGCGTCAGGGCCGATGTCCGGGTTCATCTGGGCGCCAGAGCTGCATCTGATCGACGGGCGCTGGATCATGTACTTCGCAGCCGGCCCCAGCGGCGGCGGCGAAGACGTTTTCCGCATCCGCACGTTCGCCGTCGTCTGCGACGGACCCGATCCGATGGCCGGCAACTGGACGGTGCTGGGCCAGTTCCAGGCTCCTTGGGACAGTTTCTGCCTCGATTCCACCAGCTTCGTCCACCGCGGCACCCGCTACTTCGCCTGGGCGCAGCGCGAACCGGGGATCGAGACGAACTCGAACCTCTACATCGCCCCCCTCGCCTCGCCGCTAACCCTCGCGCGCCCGGCGACACGCCTGAGCATTCCGACGCTCGACTGGGAGGTGCGCGGCTTCAAGGTCAACGAGGCGCCCGCCGTGCTGGCCCGCAACGGTCGCCTGTTCATGACCTATTCGGCGAGCGCGACCGACGCGCGCTATTGCCTGGGAATGCTGACCGCGCCCGAGGATGCCGACATCATGGACCCGCGCGCCTGGACCAAGGCGCAAATGCCGGTGTTCGTCACCAGCCGTGAGACGGGCGTGTTCGGCCCAGGCCACAACAGCTTCACGGTCGATGAGCAGGGACGCGACATCCTGGTCTATCACGGGCGGGACTACGAACGGATCGATGGCGATCCGCTGTTCGATCCCAACCGCCACACGCGCGTTCAGCGGCTCTATTTCAAGGCCGATGGGTCGCCGGACTTCGGTGTCCCCGTGGGCAACGGGCCGCTCCCCGTCCGCCTGCTGGGTCCCGACGGATCGGCGCTTTGCTGTGAAGAGGGCCGCCTGTTCGTCGGTGCTGCCCATCTCGCATCGACACAGTTCCGCATGATCGAGGATGCGGCAGGAATCGTGACGATCCAGCCGATCCTGCGCCGTGACGAGCTTGTTACCGTGCTGCCGGATGGCGGCATCGGGCTTGCGCGCAATGGTGCAAGTCCAGCCCAACGTTTCATCGCGCACCGCTCCGCAGAAGGCACGGTATCGCTTGAGTCGGCCGCGCGCCGCTCGTTTGCCCTGTCGGCATCGCGTACCTTGGCGCTCGTTCCGGCGCCCAGCGCAACGCTTTGGCGCGTGGATTGATTACTCGGCGTTGTTCATACCAATGCATGGTGCAGATTGGAGAGCTGCCTGGCTGCTGCGTCGCTTTGGCAGCACTTCTTCCGACCGCCTCCAGAGCGCAAAAAAATCCCCTTGCCAAGAATAACTCAGACAAATAATTAGTCAGACAAATTTGGGCATGGCGAAGGGGCTGGCCCATAACAGGGAGGGTGATCTCATGGCGATCAAGCCATTTGCTTTCGGTACGACGTCGGTTCTCGCGCTCACGCTGTCGACGGTTGCGCACGCGCAGGCTGTGGACGCGGCTTCTGCGGACGCGGCGGCGGGCGATGAAATCGTCGTCAGCGGCGTGCGCGCCTCGATCGTGGGCGCATTGAACGTTCGCAAGCAGTCGACCCAGATCGTCGATTCCATCGTCGCGGAAGATGTCGGCAAGCTGCCCGACAACAACGTCGTGGAAGCGCTGCAGCGCGTTACCGGTATCCAGATCACCGATCGCGCCGGTGGCGAAGCAGGCGCCGTTACGATCCGTGGTCTGTCTGACCCGCTGACCACGCTCAACGGCCGCAATATCTTCACCGCCGCCGGACAGTCGTTCGCGTTGCAGGATATTTCCGCAAACCTCGTCAAGGCGGTGAACGTCTACAAGACGCGCTCGGCGGACCAGATCGAGACCGGCCTTGCCGGCCAGATCGACGTCGAAACCCGCCGCCCGTTCGATTTCGATGGGTTCACCATCTCGGGCCTCGCCCGCGGCATCTACAACGAGCAGGCCGATAGCTATAACCCCAACGTTGCCCTGCTTGTCAGCGATCGCTGGGAAACCGGCATCGGCGACATCGGACTGCTGGTCAACGCAAGCTACAGCAAGACCAAGTACCGGAACATGAGCACGACGGCCGGTGCCTTCGTGCCCTTCGCCACCGAGACGCCGCCCGCGGGTTCGGGCCTGAGCAAGCTTGAGCGCATCTTCCCCGGCCCGGGCAACGTCAACTGGCAGCCAGGGCTCAACGCCGGCCTACCCACGGCTGCGGGCTCCACGCTCAACATCAATGGCGTCGACGTTCCATATTACCTTGGCCGCGATGCGGTGTTCAGTTCGGACCTGTATGGCAAGCGTGAACGGCCCTCGTTCAACGTGGCGCTGCAATGGGCACCGAACAGCAGCTCGGTCTACACGGCCGAGGTGTTCTATGCCGGCTTCCGCGGCAACACCTTCAATTCGCTGCAGTTCAGCTTCGTCGACTGGTGGGGCAATCCGGGACCGGTCCAGCTCTATGATGGCACCAACATCATCAAGTCGCGCACCGTCGACAATGTCTACGGGTTCAACAGCGGCGATTACGCCACCAACCGCACCGACAGCTACGTCTATGCGCTGAACGGCAAGTGGGACCTTGGCAACCGCGGCAAGATCACAGCAGACCTCGCCTATCAGACCAGCACCAACAAGACGACGTTCCAGGCCATGCGCACCGATCGTGTCGCTGACCAGATCGTGGTCGATTTCAACAAGAGCGGCGGAATCCCCTCGTTCCACTTCAACGATGACAGCCTGCTGGCTGATCCGTCGGTTTGGAACGTCGCGGAGTTCTATGACAACGCCAATGAAGCCAAGGGCGATGCGATCACCGGTACGCTCGACGGCTACTACACCTGGGACGACGGCTTCCTTCGTTCGATCAAGGCCGGCCTGCGCGTCGATCGCCGAATCGCGCAGACCTTCGTGCGGACACAGGATGGCGGCCGCCTGAACCGGGCCTTGAACGCGGCCCTTCCCGCTGACGGCCTGTTCACAAACAGCGGCTTCTTCGACGGCCGCGCCGATGTACCGACCAGCTGGGTCTTGCCGAGCGGATACTGGATCAACTCGCACGCCGACGAAGTGCGCACACTTTATGGCCTGAAGACTTCGGATCAGCTGGTGCTCGATCGCGTGTTCGACATCACCGAAACGACGATGTCGGCCTATATCATGGCCGACGCGCAGATCGACCTGTTCGGGCGCCCGCTGAAGCTTCAGGGTGGCGTGCGTTTCGTGAACGTCGATACCGACAGCCGCTTCTTCGACCGCTATAACGGCGGTGCCGAAACCAACGCGTCAAGCGGATCGAACAAGTTCCTCCCGGCCTTCACGCTGCGGTATGAGGTGACCGATAACCTGCGGCTGCGCTTCAATTACGGTGAAACGCTGCGTCGTCCGAACTTCACCGACATCAACCCGAACTACAGCCTGACTGGCGATCTCACCAACGTCGGCTATGGCTCGGGCTCGGCGGGCACGGCGAACCTTCGCCCGACCCATTCGAAGAACTTCGACCTGGCGCTCGAATGGTACTTCGACCGCGACAGCGCGATCTACGTCACCGGCTTCCGGCGCGAGATCGACGGGCTGGTGGTGCCGCTGACGGTACGCGAATACATCCCGAACAATGGCATCCAGGCCGGCGCGACGGACTACTTTGCGATCACCCGTCCGGTGAATGCATCGAATGGCGTGCTCAAGGGCGTCGAAGTCGGCGTGACCTACTTCCCGCACTACCTGCCCGGCCCGCTCGACGGCCTGGGCTTCCAGGGCAGCGTCACGATCCTCGATTCGAAGCAGAACATCCCGGAATCCGACAGCGCCGGAAACATCGTCGGCCAGTCGACATCGCAGTTCTTCGGGGTGTCCAAGCTTTCGTACAATGCGACGCTCGCCTACGACAAGGGGCCCTTCAATGCCCGCCTGTCGTACATCTGGCGCAAGGAGTTCCTCCACAACAACGAGGCACGCCTGTTCGCCAACCCGATCGGCGTGTGGTTCCGCCCCGAAAAGAGTCTCGACCTTCAATTGACCTGGAACGTCACGGACAAGATCGGCGTCACCTTCGACGCGGTAAACCTGACCAACTCGACCCAGCAGAACTATTATCGGTTCGGCGACGTCGGCAATGCGGACCAGTTCAACCTGGGCACCACACTGCTGGCGCGCACCTTCGCGCTGGGCGTGCGTTTCAAGTTCGACTGATCGCGCCACTTGTACGGCGAAGGCCGCCCCGCGCTCCCTCGCGCCGGGCGGCCTTCCTGGTGGCGGTCGCCTGGCGCCGAAAGGCTTCTCTCCGCGCGTAGCGGCATGCGACCGCCATCAATACGTAGGAGGTTATGCTCAGGCCGCAGCCCGCGCCCAGTCGCGCGCTTCGGCCGAGGCGGTCCAGCGGATCGCGTTCTCGATCAGGCGGCGATAGACCGGGTTGGCATAAGTCACCTCGTCGTCGCCCGGCTGGAGATAGACCAGCGGGCTGTTGCCCGCGCGCTTGGCCCAGCCGATCAGGTTGCTGCCAGGCGCATGGTCCCAGCCTTCGTTCGAGAACATCGTGCCCTCGATCGCGGCGGTGGCGGAATAGAAGTTGTCGCGCTCGAACCGGTAGTCCGAGCGCAGCAGCGGAACGACGTCCTCCTCGAAGATCTCGGCGAGGTAGAGCTCGTCGGTCAGCGCAAACATCGGCGGTATGCCGGCCATGACCGGGTGATCGGGCGCGACCACCTGCGCGTTGTAGCTCGCCTGGTGGCGATAGCCCGAATCGAGCCGCGCCGCGCCGCGCAAGGTGGCGGCGCGATAGAGAAAGCGCCCGCCGACGATTTCGGCAAAGCCTTCCCAGGCGGGCCAGCCGGCAATCGCGTGGTGCGTGGCGACGACGCCGATGCCCCGCTCCAGCAACCGGTCGATCCCTTCGCGCACCGCGTCGGGGATCGGCACCGGCGCGCCCGGAACGGGTCCGTGGAAATCGATACCGGGCATGTCGTAGAGCAGCAGCACGTCGAACTGGTCGGCCAGATCAGGCTGCATCAGCAGCGACGCGGCGGGCTGGTCGACGAAGGTGACCGAAATGCCCTCCATGCCATCGAACAGCGCGGCATAGGCGTTGCGGTCGAACGGATGGCCGCGCACGGCGGCAAGGACCTTCAATGGGGCGTGATAGTCGATTGTCGGCATGCCGCCTTGGTACCACCCTGCCCTCCGAGCGCGATGCCCACTTTGGATAGGGGCCGGCTTGCCGAGAGCTTCGGGCGAGGTCTTGCGCGAGCCGGTAAGGGGCAATCAGTCCCAGTTGCCGACGAGCGCCATTTCCTCGTCTGCGCCCAGCGGCGACGTCGCGCCGATGCGGCGGTAGGCGTCCTCGATCGCCGGCGACGGCGCACTGTTTCCGGACGATGCCGCGTCGCCTTGCGCCTCGGTCACCCAGCGTCCGTTGCGGCGGCAGGCAAGGCCGCTGGCGCGCGCGAGGGTGTATTCGCGGCACCAGCTGCCGTCGGCGGCCCGCACCGTCAGCACGGGCGTCAGCATCCGGCCATCGGCGAGATGCGCGGTGCGCCCGGAAGGCGTGCCTTCGAGCGCGAGCGACACCGGATCGGCCGCGCTCTTGGCTGCACGCGGCCTTAGCGCCGAGACGACACCCGCTGCGACCATTGCCATGGCAGCGACGATCATGGCCAGGCGCTTCCAGCTCCAAGCCCCCGGCCGTGGTGCCGCCACAGTCTGCGGCCGGGCATGGCCTCGGCTCAGCCGCTCAACAATTTCAGGCTCGACCGATGGTGTGCGGCGCGGGGCGCGGTCGGCAAGCTGGCGGTCGCGGTCACGCCGTTCAAGCGCCAGGCGGGCCAGTACCACGTCGGCGGCGATTTCGCGGTCGAACGCGGCTTCCTCATCGGCAGTCATCGCACCGTCGAGATAGGCAGCAAGGCGTTCTTCGGTGTGGTCGCTCATCACCGTGTCTCCGCGCTACGGGGCATTCCGGCGGGCATTTCCGCGCGGGCGGACACAAGACCGCTGCAAACCGAAACGCTCGGCACGGCGGAAGCTTGCGCAATGGGATGGTAACGCAATTCGCGGGGCCAGACGAGCAGCCAAGTCCCTGTGACACCTGTACAAGCGCGACCAGTACGGCAGCGATCCGCGCGGTATTGGAGCAATCGTCCGTGACGCAGCGGCAGCGCGCGTTGCAGGGAGATCGCCGATCGCATCGTCATGATGCCAAGTGTCCTCCTCCGCGCGGTTAAGATCAAGGAAATAGTCGGACGACCGAGAGGGCAGACGTAATCGGTTGACGACCTTTCGACATTTCGGCAATATTCGAAATATGGATTCAGACGAGCAAGCTTCCCATGTCGTCCGTGCGCTCGGCGCGCTGGCGCAGGACCATCGCCTGGCAGCGTTTCGCCTGCTGATCGAGGCCGGCGGCAACGGCCTTGCCGCGGGCGAGCTTGCCGCTCGCCTTGCGCTCGCGCCCTCCTCGCTCAGCCATCACCTTGCGCTGCTGGCACAGGCCGGGCTGGTCAGCCAGGAACGCCGCAGCCGTTCGATCATCTACCGCGCCGAACTGGCGGCGATGAGCGCGCTGATCGGCTACCTGACCGAAAATTGCTGCGGCGGGGCGGACTGCGGGATCGCCGCCCCCGCCTGCACGATTCCCGCCCCTTGCGAGTGAGCGGCAGGATGACCCGCCCGATTCTGGCAGAGGCCGTCGGCAGCTTCCTTCTGTTTGCGACCGTAATCGGCTCGGGCGTGATGGGCGAAAGCCTGGCGCAGGGCAACGTCGCGGTGGCGCTGCTGGGCAACACCATCGCCACCGGCGCGATGCTCCACGTGCTGATCACCATGCTCGGGCCGATCTCCGGCGCGCATTTCAATCCGGCGGTAACGCTGGTGTTCCGCATCCTCGGCGCGCTCGATACGCGCCAGGCGCTGGGGCACGTTGCGGCGCAGATCGCGGGCGGCATCCTTGGCGTGTGGTGCGCACACGCGATGTTCGGGCTCGATGTGCTGCAGTTGTCGACCAAGGCGCGCAGCGGCGCGGGCCAGTGGACCGGCGAGGTGGTGGCGACGTTCGGTCTGGTGCTGACGATCATCGGCACCCTGCACCATCGGCCCCGCGCGGTACCGGCCGCGGTTGCGCTCTATATTACCGCCGCCTACTGGTTCACCTCCTCGACGAGCTTCGCCAATCCCGCGATCACGCTGGCGCGCAGCCTGTCGGACACCTTCGCCGGCATCGCACCTGTCGATGCCGCCCCGTTCATCGCCTGCCAGCTGGCCGGCGCCCTGCTCGCGCTTGGCGCTGCCCGGCTGTTGTTCCCGCAAGCCGAGCTCGACAAGGACGCCACCGCCGATGCCTGAAACCGCCACCCCAACCGCTCCCGCTCCGGTCGACATCGTCGTCTACCACAACCCTGCCTGCGGCACTTCGCGCAACACGCTGGCGATGATCCGCAACGCGGGGATCGAGCCGCACGTGGTCGAATATCTCAAGACCCCGCCGACCCGCTCGCTGCTCGAAAGCCTGATCGCGCGGGCCGGGATCACCGTGCGAGATCTGCTGCGCGCCAAGGGCGATCTCTACGACCAGCTCGGCCTTGCCGACGAAAGCCTGTCCGACGCGGCGCTGCTCGATGCGATGATGGCGCACCCCATCCTGATCAACCGACCGCTGGTGGTCTCGCCGCTGGGCGTGCGGCTGTGCCGTCCGTCGGAACTGGTGCTCGATCTGCTCCCCGCCGCGCAGCAGGGCGCGTTCGCCAAGGAAGATGGCGAACAGGTGGTCGATGCGGCAGGCAACCGCGTCGGATGAGCGATAGCAAGCATGGTCGTCTGCGCACGCTCGATGCGCCGGGCGTGCTGCCTGCGCTAAAGCCTGCCTATCTCGACGCAAGTCCGGCGCTGGGTCTTGGCCCGCTCGATCACCCGCCCCGCATCCTGCTGCTCTATGGCTCGCTGCGCGAACGCTCGTTTTCGCGGCTGGCGGTGGAGGAAGCGGCGCGGCTGCTTCATCACTTCGGCTGCGAAACACGGATCTTCGACCCTTCCGATCTGCCCCTTCCCGACCAGGTGGCGGGCGACGATCATCCCGCCGTCCATGAACTGCGCGAACATTCGCTCTGGTCGGAAGGACAAGTCTGGTGCAGCCCGGAACGGCACGGCCAGATCACCGGGATCATGAAGGCGCAGATCGACCACCTGCCCCTTGCCTACAAGGGCCTGCGCCCGACGCAGGGGCGCACGCTGGCGGTGATGCAGGTCTGCGCAGGGTCGCAATCGTTCAACTCGGTCAATACGTTGCGGGTGCTGGGCCGGTGGATGCGGATGTTCACCATCCCCAACCAGTCGAGCGTGGCCAAGGCCTATGAGGAGTTCGACGAGGCGGGCCGGATGAAGCCGTCGAGCTACTACGACCGGATCGTCGACGTGATGGAAGAACTGGTCCGCTTCACCGTCCTGCTGCGACCGCATGCCGATCGCTTGGTCGATCGCTACTCCGAACGCGTGGAGCAGGACCGCCCGGTTGCCGCCGCATCCGCCATCCTTTCCTCGATCTGAGGATAGCGCCGCAAGAAGTTCTTCTTGGGGGGTGTGTAGCAAAGCATTTGCTTGACGCTCATGAGTCTATCAAATAGATAGAGATTAACCCGAGGCGAACGGAGTCCAGGCCGTTCCCTTCGTTTCAAGGGTTCCAGGACCGCGGCATTTTACGGGCAAGCTTTGCTCCGCGTGACCAATAGCTAAAGCGCGCGACACCAGGGCGACATCGCCAGGCGTCGTGTTCCCCTCAACAACGAGGTGACATGATGCGCATGACCATGATGCGCGGCTAGGCCGCGTAACGGCAGGACCAGGAGCAGCCGGGCGCCCCTTTGGACGGGAGGCGCGACGCCTTCTCCTTGCGCCTTAAAACCCAGACACATCAGCACTTCCGCCGCCATCGCGCGGCAGGGGGATCGCCATGCACAGACTGACGCAGGCCGACCTGCGCGATCTGGCGCGATATCCGGTGTCTTTGCAGCAGATCATCGCCGCCCTCGCCGGCGTCGAGCTTTCGGCATGCGCCGAAGGCCTGCCCCGCACTGCGCCCGCCGCGCCCGCGTCCGCAGAAAACCGGCCCGACTAAGCATCCGCAAAGAACGAAGGTTCAGGGATCGACCAATGAAGAACGTACCGAACACTGTCAGCACCGCGCTTCTTGCTTCGGCAAGCGCGCTCGCCCTTTTCGCCAGCCCTGCGTTCGCCGCCGATGGCGCGGCCGAGGAGCAGGCGTCCTCTTCCGCCGCCACGCTCGCACCGTCGGACGCGGCTGACGAAGGCGGCATCGTCGTCACCGGTTCGCGCCGCCGCGAAGAGAATGTGCAGGATATCCCGCTCGCCGTCTCGGTGGTCAGCGCCGCCGCGCTCGAAAAGCGGGGCGATTACACGCTCGGCCAGATCCAGCAGCAGGTGCCCAGCCTGCAGGTCTTCAGCTTCAACCCGCGCAACACCAACATCAACATCCGCGGCCTCGGCTCCAACGTCTCGCTGACCAACGACGGGCTCGAAAACGGCGTCGGCTTCTACATCGACAACGTCTACTACGGCCGTGTCGGCCTGACCCAGTTCGACCTCGTCGATCTCGAAAGCATCGAAGTGCTGCGCGGGCCCCAGGGCACGCTGTTCGGCAAGAACACCACCTCGGGCGTGATCAACATCACCAGCCGCAAGCCGAGCTTCGACCCCGAAGCCTCTTTCGAAGCGAGCGTCGGCAACTACGGCTACCACCAGATCCGCGGATCGGTTTCGAGCGCGGTGATCAAGGACCTGCTCGCCGTGCGCGTGTCGGGCGCGATCAGCCAGAACGACGGCTTCGTCTACAACAAGACGACGGCGAGCCGCGCGCAGGATTATCGCAACGAAAGCATCCGCGCGCAGGCGCTGTTCACGCCTTCGTCGAACCTCGAAGTTCGCGTGATCGGCGACTATTCGCGCCAGCGCCAGCACAACGTGCTCAACCTGTTCGTCGCCAACCACACGACGTATGCCGACGGCACCAAGATCGCCAATAACTTCACCGATCGCACTTCGCGCTTTGCCGGCTACACCCTGCCAAGCTTCAACGCCTTTGACCGCGTGGGCGAAGCGGACAGCCATTACCAGGCGAACATGGCGGGCTATGGCGTTTCGGGGCAGGTCGACTGGGATCTGGGCGGCGCGGCGCTGACGTCGATCACCGCCTATCGCTGGTGGGACTGGGATCCGGCCAACGATGCCGACAACACCTCGCTGCCGGTGATCGTCAAGGCGCAGCAGGCCAACCGCCAGCGCCAGTTCAGCCAGGAAATCCGCCTTGCCAGCAAGGGCACCAACACCTTCGACTACGTCGTCGGCGCCTATTACTTCTGGCAGACGGTGCGCGGCTATGGCGCCACCGGCTATGGCTCGGCAGCGCCGACCTGGTTCATCCCGACGGTGGCCAAGGCAGTCGCCAACGCCGCGCTCAACGGTTACGAGGTCAACTCGTATTCCGAGCCGCAGACCCGCACGATCGCGGCGTTCGGCCAGACCGACTGGCACGTCACGCCTTCGCTGACGCTCACCACGGGCCTTCGCTTCACCCACGAGGAAAAGAAGGGCAAGTTCCAGCAATGGGTGGCAAGCGCCGCCAATATCTCGGCCTTTCCCGCCGCCGTACAAGCGGCAATCCTTGGCATCCGAGCGAACTTCAACAAGGTCGTCCCGCTCTACAAGACCCGCTTCAACGACGACAGCCTGTCGGGCCTCGCTTCGCTGAGCTGGAAGGTCGCGCCCGACGTCCTGCTCTATGGCACGTACGCGCGCGGCAACAAGTCGGGCGGGCTCAATCTGACGCAGCTGCCGGCCAGCATCACCGACCCGACGGTGCGCCCGGAAAAGGTGAATTCGTTCGAAGCGGGCTTCAAGTCACAGTTCTGGGACCGCCGCGCCACGTTCAACGCGGCCGCGTTCCTGACCGAGATCAGCGACTACCAGACCGCCATCACCGACGTCGACCCGGCCAACCCGCTGGTCACCCGCCAGTACATCGCCAACATCCCCAAGGTCCGCTCGAAGGGTGTGGAAGGCGACTTCAACCTGGCGCTGAGCCAGCATTTCCAGGTCAACGCATCGGCCAGCTACACCGAGGCGACGTACGTCCGCTACACCAATGCCCCGGTCGCGCCCGAACAGCACGGCATCGTCAACCAGGACCTGTCGGGCGAGCAGCTGCCCGGTGTGCCCAAGTTCGCCTATACCCTTGGCGCGGATGCCAATGCGCCGCTGGGTGAACTGGGCGGGCGCGAACTGAGCATCTACGCCCACGCCGACTGGTCGTACCGCACCCACTTCAACACCTCGTCGAGCAATTCGGCCTGGGCCGACGTCGCGGGCTACGGCCTGCTCAACGGCCGCATCGGCTTCAAGACCGCCGACGGCCTGTGGGATGCCTCGATCTGGGCCCGCAACCTGCTCGACAAGAACTACTACCTCAGCCTCTCGGCCGCGACCACTGGCGTCGTCACCGGCCAGGTGGGCGAACCGCGGACCATCGGCGCCACGCTGCGCACGAAGTTCTGATCCCACCAGCCAGACGACCAGGGAGCTGCGTCATGCCCTTTCATACCGCAACGGAGGATCGCCCCTCTGACGTGCTGGGCAGGACGCGGCTCTTGCGCTTCTCGGCGATGGCCGTGCCGATCTATGCTGCGGCGCAGCCGGTGGTGGCCTTCGTGCCGGCAATCCTGTCGCGCCACTATGGCATACCGCTCGCCTCGCTCGGCGTGCTGTTCCTGATTGGCCAGGCGCTCAATTCGCTGCTCGATCCGGTGATCGGCGCGCTGTCCGACCGCACCGTCAGCCGCTTCGGGCGGCGGCGGCCGTGGATCGCGGGCGGCGGTTTGCTGTTCATCATCGGCTGCGCGATGCTGTTCTTCCCGCCCGCCGGCTTCGTCAGCGTGGCCTGGGTCTCGATCGCGGTGCTGCTCTACTACACCGGCGCTGCGGCGACGGTCACGCCGCTGCTCGCCTGGTCGGGCGAGATCAGCGGCGATTACCATGAACGCACGCGCATCGCCTCGCTCTTCACCTTCCTTTCGGCCTCGGCGCTGGTGCTCACGCTGGTGCTGCCGGCGATCGCGGACCAGCTGCGGCCCGACGATGGCCCGCTGCGGCTGACGCTGTTCGGCATCCTCGTGCTCGGCACCGCCGTGCCCAGCCTGTGGCTCACCCTGACCGCCCTGCCCGATCGCAGCGCCGTGCCGGGCGAACAGGGCCCGTTCGATCTCAAGGCCACGCTGCGCGCGGTCTTTGCCAACAAGCTGCTGCTGCGCGTGCTCGCTTCGGACACCGCCGTCACCGCAGGTCAAGGCGTGCGCACCGCGCTGCTGCTGTTCGTGATCACGATCTACTTCGGCAAGCCCGAATGGGCCGCCGGCATGTTCCTGTTCCAGTATTCGTTCGGCATCCTGGCCGGGCCGATCTGGCAGCGCATCGGCCAGGCGCTGGGCAAGAGCCGCGCTGCAGTGCTCGCCGAACTCGTGCAGACCGCGATCAACCTCGGCCTCGTCTTCCTGACGCCGGACCGGTTCGGCCTGATGCTGTTCCTCGCCTTCCTGCAGGGGTTGAGCCAGGGTTCGGGCAACCTCATGCTGCGCTCGATGGTGGCGGACATCGCCGACCATCACCGCGTCGAAACCGGCGAGGACCGCGTCGGGCTGTACTACTCGGTGTTCAGCGTCTCGCAGAAGCTCGGCGGCGCGCTGGCCGTGGGCATTGCCCTGCCGCTGGTGTCGGCCTTCGGCTTCGATCCGCGCGGCGTGGTCAACCCGCCGCAGGCACTCGAGGCGCTGGTGCTGGTTTTCGCGCTCGGCCCGGCCCTCGCCCATGCCCTTTCCGCAGCGCTCGTCGCCGGCTTCCCGCTCGACAGCCGCGCCCACGCCGAAATCCGCAGCAGGCTCGATGCCCGGGTGCCCGAGCTTGTTCCGGCAGAATGATCCCCTCCCCCCTGAAGTGCCCCCGACATCCCTGAGGAGACGTGAAATGACTGCAATCGTGACCTACGCGAACGCCAAGGACCCCGCCTCGCCGCTCGACATCCGCCCCGTGACCGGCACCATCGGCGCCGAAATACGCGGCGTGACCCTGTCGGGGGATCTGGACGGCAGCACCGTTCAGGCGATCAAGGACGCCGTCGTCCGCCACAAGGTGGTGTTCTTCCGCGATCAGCATGAACTCGACGATGGAGCCCACGAAGCCTTCGCCGCGCTGTTCGGAGATCCGGTCGCGCACCCGACCGTGCCGGTCGCCGAAGGTTCGCGCTACCTGCTCGAGCTTGACAGCAAGGAAGGCTACGCCGCGTCGAGCTGGCACACCGACGTCACCTTCGTCGATGCCTACCCCAAGGGTTCGATCCTGCGCGCGATCACCATTCCCGAAGCGGGCGGCGACACGCTGTGGGCCAACGGCGAGACGGCGTACGAAGGCCTGCCGGAATCGCTGCGCCAGCTGGTGAACAACCTCTGGGCGGTGCACACCAACGTCTACGACTATGCCGCCGTGCTGCAGAACGCGCCGAAGAACGACGAGGCGGAGAAGAACCGTTCGGCCTTCAACCGCAACGTCTTCGCCTCGACCGTCTACGAAACCGAACATCCGGTGGTCCGCGTCCACCCCGTCTCGGGCCAGCGCAGCCTGCTGCTGGGCCACTTCGTCAAGCAGTTCGTCGGGCTGAACCAGGCGGATTCGGCGCGCCTGTTCCAGATCCTGCAGGATCACATCACCCGCCCCGAAAACGTCGTGCGCTGGAACTGGCGCAAGGGCGACGTGGCGTTCTGGGACAACCAGTCGACCCAGCACCGCGCCGTGGCCGACTTCGGCCTGCAGCGCCGCACCCTGCGCCGCGCGACCGTGGCGGGCGAAGTGCCGGTGGGCATCGACGGCCGCACCAGCCGCATCGTGCGCAAGGAAAAGGCCACGCAGTACGAACAGGCCTGATCGGCCTTACCTGACACGCTCCCTCGGAGGCGGCCCCCTCGGTCGCCTCCACCCATTTCCCGATGCGAAGGTTCGCCCCGATGTACCGTGACGCCCAAACCGACCACGGCTGGGAAGCGCCCCTGGCGCCAGGCCATCCAGCGCCCGCACGCCAGCCCTTGCTGCGCCGCCTTCTGCGCGAACCGCTGACCCATTTCGTCGCCATCGGCATCGGCATCTTCGTGATCAGCCACGTGATCGAGGAGCGCCAGTCGCGCTACAACCTCACGCTGACCAACGCCGACGTGCTGCGCATCGCCAACTCCTACGCCCAGCAATATGGCGCGCAGGCAACGCCCGAACAGATGCGCACGATGATCGACAACGCCGTGCGCGAAGAGATCTACCTGCGCGAAGGCCTCGCACTCGGGCTCGACCGCAACGACGAGATCGTCCGCCGCCGCATCGCCCAGAAGTTCGATTTCCTGCAGCAGGACCAGGCCGCCCCGCGTGAACCGAGCGAGGCGCAACTGCGCGGCTGGTACGGCTCGCACCGCGACCGCTTCGCCGCGCCCGCCAAGGTTTCGTTCGAACAACGCTACTTCGCGCCGGATCAGCGCGGGGATGCTGCGGCCAGGGCACTCGCCACGTCCGCATTGGCCCATCCCGAAACCGCGCCGGGCGACACCTTTCCCGGACCGCCCCGGATCGTCTCGCTCGCCCGCGACGACGTTGACCGCGTATTCGGCGGCACAGGCTTTGCCGCGAACGTCTTCGCCGCGCCCACGGACCGGTGGACGGGCCCGTTCCGTTCGGGCTTCGGCTGGCATCTCGTCCGCGTGACGGAGCACAGCGCCGCCCATCCGCGCAGCTTTGACGAAGCCCGCGCCGATGTGCGCAGCGACTGGATCGAGGCGGACCGCAAGGCGCGCAATGACCAGGCGTGGCAGCAACTGCGCGCGCGCTACACCGTAACCGTGCCGCAGGTGCGCTGATGCGGCGGATCCGCGCCCTTCTCGCGCTCTTTGCGCTGCTTGTCGGCGTAGCCATGGCCGGCTCGACGGGCGCTTGTGCGCACGAAGTGCGGCCCGCCTTTCTCGAGATCACCGCCCGCGCGGATGGCAAGGCCGACGTCACCTGGAAGCAGCCGTCCATCGGCATGCTGGTTGTGCCCTTGCGCCCGCGCATTTCGGGCGGGCTGATCGACGGCAAGGCAAGCCGCGTCGAAAGCGCCACCAATTTCGAGATCCGCCATTGGGATGGGGTCGACATTGGCACGAACGGGCTCAATGGCCGCGAAGTGCGGGTCGATGGGCTGGACCAGACGATCACTGACACGCTCGTCCTGATCCACCTTGCCAATGGCGACGAGGAAAGCCGCGTGCTGACCCCGGGTGAGCCGGCGATGACGATCGACGCCCACGCCGGTGCCGCCGTTCCCGCCTATCTCGTGCTCGGCATCGAACACATCCTGACCGGCATCGACCACCTGCTGTTCGTGTTCGGCCTGTTGCTGCTCAGCTCGGGCTGGCGGCAGCTGCTGCGCACCATCACCGCCTTCACCATCGCCCATTCGATCACGCTCGCGCTTACCGCGCTGCACGTGATGGCGCTCGATCCTGCGCTGGTGGAAGCGATGGTCGCCTGGTCGATCCTGTTCCTCGCGGTCGAACTGGTGCGCAAGCAGCGCGGCGCCGATGGCCTGACCCAGCGCCAGCCATGGCTGGTCGCCTTCGGTTTCGGCCTGCTCCACGGCGCTGCCTTCGCCGGCGCGCTCAAGCAGATCGGCCTGCCGCAAGGCAACATCCCGGCCTCGCTGTTCCTGTTCAACGTCGGCGTCGAGATCGGCCAGCTGCTGTTCGTTGCCGCTGTCATGGCCGCGCTGTGGGGCCTCAAGCGGCTGCGCTGGCCCGCCGCCACGCCGCGCATCGCCTGGACGGCGGCGAGCTACGCGATCGGCTCGTTCTCGTTTTTCTGGTTTCTCGAGCGGTTCCACGCCGTGATCGACTTTGCATGACGACAGGAGGGGACTTACCATGACCAAGCGTACCCGCTGGCTTGCCGGCGCTGCCATCGCCGCACCGCTCGCCTACCATCTGCTGATCGGCTTCGGCACCGCCTCGGCCAGCCAGCCGGTCGGCGCCGCAAGCGCCGCGGCGCAGCCGGCCGGGGTGCAGACGTTTCCGGACAAGCAGGCCTTCTTCGGCGACCTGCACCTCCACACCACCAATTCGTTCGACGCCTATGTGCTGATGGGCACGCGCACCACGCCCGAAGATGCCTATCACTTCGCGCGCGGCGACACGATCCAGTACCTGGGCCAGCCGATCAAGCGCAGCTTCCCGCTGGATTTCGAAGCGGTCACCGACCACTCCGAGAACCTCGGCGTGTTCAACCAGCTCGACGATCCCAACAGCACATTCTCGCTTTCCGACATCGGCAAGCTGGCGCGCGAAGGTGGGGCGGCCAACTTCATCAAGATCGCGCTGCTGATCACCAGTGGCAAGCCGCTGGGCGGCAATGCCGATCAGGTGGCAGCCTCCACCTGGGCGCGCGAGATCGAGACGGCAAACAAGTTCAACGAACCGGGCAAGTTCACCGCCTTCATCGCCTATGAATGGACCTCGATGCCGGGCGGCGCGAACCTGCACCGCAACGTGATCTTCAAGGGCGACAAGGCGCCCGCGCCGTTCACCGCAATCGACAGCAAGGATCCGAAGGACCTGTGGACCTGGCTTTCGAAGATCCGGGGACAAGGCTACGAAGCGCTGGCCATTCCGCACAACGGGAACGCCTCGAACGGGCTGATGTACGACTGGACCTCGCTTGACGGAAAGCCGATCGACGAAGCCTGGGCCCAGCTGCGCGCCACCAACGAGCCGCTGTCCGAAGTCTCGCAGAACAAGGGCACCAGCGAAACCCACCCGGCGCTTTCGGCCAATGACGAATTCGCCAACTACGAAATCTTCGACAAGCTGCTGCTCGGCAACACCCCGAGCAAGCCGGCCGGTTCCTACTGGCGCGATGCGCTGGGTCGCGGGCTCGTGCTGCAGCAGAAGCTTGGCGTGAACCCCTACAAGGACGGTGCGGAAGGATCGAGCGATCTGCACGGCGGGCTGCAGGTCAGCACCGCACAGGAATACGGCGGCATTGCCGGCGCGAACCTGGGCGGCGGCAAGCTGAAAGGCGACACTGCCAAGGAACAGCTCGGCCTTGCGCCTGGCCACACCGTCGGCCTCAATCCGGTGATCCTCAGCCCCGGTGCCCTGACCGGCGTGTGGGCAGAGGCCAACACGCGCGACGCGCTCTACGCCGCGTTTCGCCGCAAGGAGACCTATGCCACCAGCGGAAGCCGCCTGATGGTGCGCTTCTTCGGCGGTTGGGACTTTTCGCGCAGCTTCGTGGCCAAGCCCAACTGGGTGCACGATGCCTACAAGCTCAGCGTGCCGATGGGCGGCGACCTGCCGCAGGCGCGCGCCGGAAAGGCGCCGAACTTCGTGATCGAGGCGGTGAAGGATCCGCTGAGCGGCAATCTCGACCGCGTGCAGGTGGTCAAGGTCTTCCTTGAAGGCGGCAAGCAGCAGGAAAGGATCTTCGACGTTGCCTGGGGCAATGCCGCCGGCGGCGCCCGCAAGGTCGACTCCAGGACTGGCAAGCTGGCGCCCATCGGCAATACGGTCGATCTCAAGACCGGCAAGTGGGACAACTCGATCGGCGCCGCCCGCCTCGCCACGGTGTGGACCGATCCCACCTTCAAGGCCGACCAGGCCGCAGTCTACTACGTCCGCGTGCTGGAAATCCCGACCCCGCGCTGGTCCACCCTGCGCGCGATCGAGTTCGGCCTGCCGCTGCCCAAGGAAGTCGCGCCGACGATCCAGCAGCGCGCCTGGTCCTCGCCGATCTGGTACACGCCCACACGCAGCCGCTGATCGCAGCGCCGTGCATTGAACGGGGAGGCGCGCCGGGCGTGCCTCCCCGTTTTGCTTATGGGTTCTTTACGCCCGCGCGCCGCCTTTCCCGTGGAAGCTTAACGGGCACGCGGCCCACATCGTCTCTCGCGCTATCCTTCAAGGAGCCCGAGATGATTTCCACCCAAAGCCTTCGCCGCGCCGCGCAAGGTCCGCGTTCCCGCCGCCTTGGCGTCGCGCTGCGGCTGACCGGCGCGGCCGTGCTGGCCGCCTCTGTCGCCACCGGCGCGTTCGAGGAACGCGAACAGCACATTTTTGGCGGCGCCAGCGCGCTTGCCCTGCTGCTCTCGCTCGCCGTCGTCCTGCTGGCGTGGAGCGGGCTGACCCTGCTCGTCGGCGGGCGCGAACTGTTCCGCCCGCAGCCTGCGCCGCCGCGCTCGTGGCTGCCCGAACGTCGGCGCCACCGGTCGTGACCGATCTCGTCTGGATCGCCGTGCTCGCCGGCCTCGTCCTCGCCACGCTAGCCTTCCTGCGCCTGTGCGAAAGCGCCTGAGGAGACTTTTCCCATGCATCTGCCCGAACTGCTCGCCGCGATCACCGCGGCGGGCCTCGTCGTCTATCTCGTCGCCGCGCTGCTGCGGCCCGAGCGGTTCTGAGAAGGGCCCACCGTCATGACTTTCGCCGGCTGGCTTCTCATCCTCGGCTTCACCGCGCTCGTCGCGCTGCTGGCCAAGCCGTTCGGGCTGTGGCTCTTCGCGCTGTACGAAGGCCGCACCACCCCGCTCCACCGCGTCGCCGGCCCGATCGAGCGCGGGTTCTATCGCCTGTCCGGCATCGATCCTGACCGTCAGCAAAGCTGGCAGGCCTATGCCGTGCACATGCTGATGTTCCAGCTGGTGACGACGCTGTTCACCTACGCCGTCCTGCGCCTGCAGGGCGTGCTGCCACTCAATCCGCGCGGCCTTGCCGGCGTCGGCGCGGATGGCGCGATGAACACGGCCATCGCCTTCGTCACCAACACCAACTGGCAGTGGTATTCGGGCGAGGCGACGCTTTCCAACCTGTCGCAGATGCTGGGCCTGACGATCCACAACTTCCTGTCGGCCGCAACCGGCATTGCCATCGCCTTCGCGCTGTTCCGCGGCTTTGCGCGCACCGCGACGAAAACGGTCGGCAACTTCTGGGCCGATATGACGCGCGTCACGCTCTACCTGCTGCTGCCCGCCTCGATCCTCTACGCGCTGTTCCTGGTGCTTTGCGGCGTGCCGCAGACTTTCGCCGGCAGCATCGATGCCACGACGCTCGAAGGCGCGCGCCAGACGATCGCGCTTGGCCCCGTCGCCAGCCAGGAGGCGATCAAGATGCTTGGCACCAATGGTGGCGGCTTCTTCAACGCCAACTCCGCCCACCCGTTCGAAAACCCCAGCGCGCTGACCAACCTGGTCCAGATGCTGTCGATCTTCGTGCTCGGTGCGGGGCTTACCTTCACCTTCGGCAAGGCGGTCGGCAACACCCGCCAGGGCTGGGCGATCCTTGCCGCCATGCTTGCGCTGTTCCTTGTCGGCGCATCGGTAACGTATTGGCAGGAAGCCGCGGGCAACCCCGCGCTGCACCAGATCGGCCTTGCCGGCGCCAACATGGAAGGCAAGGAAGTGCGCTTCGGCATTGCCGCCAGCGCGCTGTTCTCGGTCGTCACCACCGCTGCATCCTGCGGCGCGGTCAACGCCATGCACGACAGCTTCACCGCGATCGGCGGCCTGGTGCCGATGTTCAACATGCAGCTGGGCGAAATCGTGATCGGCGGCGTCGGGTCGGGGATCTACGGCTTCCTGCTCTATGCCCTGCTCGCGGTGTTCATCGCCGGGCTGATGGTCGGTCGCACGCCCGAATACGTCGGCAAGAAGATCGAGGCGCGCGAGGTCAAGCTGGCGGTGCTGGCCATCGTCATCCTGCCGCTCTGCATCCTCGGCTTCACCGCGCTGTCCGTGGTGCTGCCGGCGGGTCTTGCAGGCCCCCTGAACAAGGGCCCGCATGGCTTCTCCGAAGTGCTCTATGCCTTCAGCTCGGCCACCGGCAACAATGGCTCGGCCTTTGCGGGGCTTACCGCGGGCACGCCCTTCTACAACGGCCTTCTTGGCGTTGCGATGTGGCTGGGACGCTTCCTCGTGATCGTCCCCGTGCTGGCCATCGCCGGCAGCCTTGCCGCCAAGAAGCACACCCCCGCGACATCGGGATCGTTCCCGACCACCGGCGGCCTGTGGATCGGGCTGCTCGTCGCCACGATCCTGATCGTCGGCGGCCTCACCTTCCTGCCTTCGCTCGCGCTCGGCCCGGTGGCGGACCACCTGACCCTGCTGTCCGGCAAGCTTTACTGAGGACCATGAACGTGTCCCAATCAGCGTCCCAAGAAACCTCCAAAGCCACGTCGATGTTTTCGGGCGAGCTTGTCCTGCCCGCCATCGGCGACGCCTTCCGCAAGCTGAACCCGCGCGAGCTGGTCAGGAACCCGGTGCTGTTCACCACCGCCGTGGTCGCCGCGCTGCTCAGCGTGCTCTTGTTCGTCGGCGGCAGCGGCCTTTCGCTCGGCTTCCAGCTCCAGCTGATTGTCTGGCTCTGGCTGACGGTTCTGTTTGGCACTTTTGCCGAAGCGCTGGCCGAAGGACGTGGCCGCGCCCAGGCCGCATCGCTGCGCGCCACCAAGTCCGATCTCGTCGCCCGCCTCCCCTCGGGCGAACAGGTGCCCGCCGCAACGCTGCGCCGGGGCGATACCGTGGTGGTCGAAACCGGAGACCTGATCCCGGCGGACGGCGAAGTCATCGAAGGCGTTGCCAGCGTCAACGAAGCGGCGATCACCGGCGAAAGCGCGCCCGTGATCCGCGAAGCCGGCGGCGATCGCAGCGCCGTGACGGCCGGCACCCGCGTCATTTCCGACCGCATCGTCGTGCGGGTAACGCAAGAGCCGGGGCAAGGCTTCCTCGACCGCATGATCGCCCTTGTCGAAGGCGCGCAGCGGCAGAAGACGCCGAACGAGATCGCGCTCACCATCCTGCTCGTGGGGCTGACGCTGATCTTCCTGATCGCGGTCGGCACGATCCCAGCCTTTGCCAACTATGCCGGTGGCCGCATCCCCGTGGCCGTGCTGGCCGCGCTGCTGATCACGCTGATCCCGACGACGATCGCGGCCCTGCTGTCGGCCATCGGCATCGCCGGCATGGACCGCCTGGTGCGCTTCAACGTCCTCGCCAAGTCCGGCCGCGCGGTCGAGGCGGCGGGCGATGTCGATGTCCTGCTGCTCGACAAGACCGGCACGATCACCATCGGCGATCGTCAGGCCAGCGCCTTTCGCCCGCTGTCCGGCGTCATGCCCGAAACGCTCGCCGAAGCCGCCCTGCTGGCCAGCCTTGCCGACGAAACGCCCGAGGGCCGCTCGATCGTGCGCCTTGCGGGCGAACTGCACGGACTTGTCCGCCAGGGCGTGCCGGACGGCGCCGAAGTGATCCCCTTCACCGCGCAGACCCGCATCTCCGGCCTCGCCCACAACGGACGCCTTGTGCAGAAGGGCGCGGTCGATGCGATCCTGCGCGCCAACCCGCAGGGCGAACGCAGTGCGACCGCCGCCGAACTGCGCCAGATTGCCGAAACCATCGCCCGCGCCGGACAGACCCCGCTGGCGGTCGCATCGGACGGCGTGCTGCTGGGTGTCGTCGCCTTGAAGGACGTGATCAAGGCCGGTGTGCGCGAACGCTTTGCCGAACTGCGCCGCATGGGGATCCGCACGGTGATGATCACCGGCGACAACCCGCTGACCGCCGCCGCCATCGCCGCCGAAGCCGGCGTCGACGATTTCCTCGCCGAAGCGACGCCAGAGGACAAGCTCGCGCTGATCCGCCGTGAACAGCAAGGCGGCAAGCTGGTGGCGATGTGTGGCGATGGCACCAACGATGCCCCCGCGCTCGCGCAGGCCGACGTCGGCGTCGCGATGAACACCGGCACCCAGGCCGCGCGCGAAGCGGGCAACATGGTCGATCTGGACAGCGACCCCACCAAGCTGATCGAGATCGTCGGCCTCGGTAAGCAGTTGCTGATGACGCGCGGCGCGCTGACCACGTTCTCGATCGCCAACGATGTCGCCAAGTACTTCGCGATCATCCCGGCGATGTTCATCGTGCTCTACCCGCAGCTGGGCGTGCTCAACGTGATGCGGCTGGCCAGCCCACAGAGCGCGATCCTTTCGGCGATCATGTTCAATGCGCTGATCATCCCCGTGCTGGTGCCGCTCGCGCTCAAGGGCGTGCGCTACCGCCCGATGGACGCCGGCTCGCTGCTTGCCCGCAACCTTGCCGTCTACGGCCTTGGCGGCCTCGTCGCCCCGTTCATCGGCATCAAGGCGATCGACCTCGTCGTCGCCGCGCTCCACCTCGCCTGAAGGATCGCTTCCATGCTCAAGGAATTCGTCGCCAGCCTTCGTCCGGCACTGGTCATGACCGGCCTTTTTGCAGGGCTGCTCGGCCTTGCCTATCCCGCCGCGATCACCGCCGTGGCGCAAGTCGCCATGCCACAGCAAGCCAATGGCAGCCTGATCGTGGAGCGTGGCAAGGTCGTCGGCTCGCACCTCATCGGGCAGCAGTTCGCCGCGCCCGGCTACTTCCACGGTCGCCCCTCGGCCGCCGGCAATGGCTACGATGCGGCGGCCTCGTCCGGCTCCAACCTGGGCCCCGCCTCGCAGGCGCTGCACGACCGTGTGCGCGATGCGCTCAAGTCCATCCCATCCTCACCGGGTTCCCTCGTTCCACCTGACCTGGTGACCACTTCCGCCTCGGGGCTCGACCCCCATGTAAGCCCCGAGGCGGCCTTTCTTCAGGTGAGCCGCGTCGCCAAGGCCCGCGGCCTACCAGAGGCGCGCGTCCGCACGCTGGTGCAGGACCATGTCGAAGGCCCGCTGCTCGGCCTTCTGGGCGAACCGCGCGTCAATGTGCTAGAACTCAACATCGCGCTCGACGCGATGGCCGCTTCGGGGGCAAACGGACCGACGTGAGCCCTGCCCGCCCCGATCCAGACGCCCTGTTGCGCGCCGCCGCGCGCGCCAGCACCGGCCGCCTCAAGGTTTTCCTCGGGGCGGCTCCGGGCGTGGGCAAGACGTACGAGATGTTGAGCGACGCCGCCGCCCGCCGCGCGGGTGGGCTGGACGTCGTCGTCGGGGTCGTCGAAACCCATGGCCGTAGCGAAACCCAGGCGCAGCTTGTCGGGTTCGAGATCATGCCCCGCGCGCGCATCGCGCATCGTGGCCAGCCGCTCGAGGAGATGGACCTCGACGCCATCCTCGCCCGCCACCCGGCGCTGGTGCTGGTGGACGAATTCGCGCACACCAACGCGCCGGGCAGCCGGCACGACAAGCGCTGGCAGGATGTCGAGGAACTGCTCGCCGCCGGGATCGACGTCTGGACAACGCTGAACATCCAGCACGTCGAAAGCCTCAACGATGTCGTCGCCTCGTTCACTCATGTCCGGGTGCGCGAAACGGTGCCCGACCGCCTGCTCGACAATGCCGAGATCGAAGTTGTCGACCTGCCCCCTGACGAGCTCATCACCCGGCTCAAGGCAGGCAAGGTCTACGTCCCCCACGAAGCGGCGCGGGCGCTCGATCACTTCTTCTCGAAATCGAACCTTTCCGCCCTGCGCGAACTTGCGCTGCGCCGCGCGGCGCAGGCGGTCGATGCGCAGATGCTCGACGATCTGCGCGCATCGGCCACCGGGGGATCGTGGGCGGTGGGCGAACGCCTGCTTGTCGCGGTCGGCGCCAACCCGGTGGCGAGCGAAGTCGTGCGGGCGGGCAAGCGGCTGGCCGATGCGTTGCGTGCGCCTTGGACGGCTGTCCACATCGAAACCACGGGCGAGCGCAGCGGCCCCGCCGCCGCCCATCTGGCGCAGGCGATGCAGCTTGCCACCCAGCTCGGCGGGCAAGTGCTGACGCTGTCCGGGCCAAGCGTGGTCGATGGCCTGGCCGATGCGGCGGCGGACACGCGCGCCACCCTGCTCGTGATCGGCCGCCCGCAGCCGCGCCGCTGGCCCTGGCAGCGCCGGCTCCACGCCCGCCCATTGGCCCGCCGCCTGCCGGGGCTTTCGCTTCACCTTGTCCAGACCAGCCATGCCGAGGCGGCGGGGCACGGCCTGCGCCCGCCCATGCCGGGCATCCCGGCAGGCCTCGTGCCCTCGTTCCTCGCCACTGCGCTGGTCACCGCGCTCGGCCAGGCGATCTTCGCGCGGGGCAACAACATCACCAACGTGGGCCTGCTCTACCTGCTGCCGGTGCTGTTTGCCGCGACCCGCTATGGGCTTGCCACCGGCATCCTCACCGGCCTTGTCGCCTCGCTCGCCTACAACTTCTGCTTCATCCCGCCGACCGGCACCTTCACCATCGCCGATCCGCAGAACATCATTACCGTGGGCGTCCTGCTGCTCGTCGCCGCCGTGGCCAGTCAGCTCGCCGCCCGACTGCGCGCGCAGGCCCTGCTCGCGGCCCGCAGCGCGCGCCAGAGCGCGGCGCTCGCTGGCTTTGCCCGCACGCTGACCGGCATGGCCCGGCCCGAAGCGCTGGGCGACGTGCTTTGCGCCGAAGCCGCGCGCCTGCTCGATGTGCGCGCGGTGCTGCTGCTGGGCTCGGCCGACGACCTGTCGATCCTCGCCACGACCGCGCCCGAAACCCCGCTCGCCGCACTCGATCTCGCCGCCGCGCGCTGGAGCGTGGACAAGGGCCAACCCGCCGGACGCGGGTCGAGCACGCTGACCGCCTGCGAATGGCTGTTCACCCCGCTGATGGCCGGCGGGGCCACGCTCGGCACGCTGGGCGTGGCGCGCGGCGATGGCGCCCTGCCCGTCCGCTCCGACCAGCTTCCCCTGCTCGGCAGCCTGGTCGATCAGGCCGCGCTCGCGCTGCAGCGCATCCGGCTCGAACAGGAAGCCGCCGACGTGCGCACGCTCGAAGAGCGTGACCGCCTGCGCGCCGCGCTGCTTTCCTCGGTCAGCCACGATCTGCGCACCCCGCTGACTGCCGTGCTCGGCTCGTTGCGCACGCTGGAGCCGCGCGATGACGAACAGCGCGAACTGCTCGGCGTCGCCCGGGCAGAGGCCGACCGGCTGCAGCGCTTCGTCGCCAACCTGCTCGACATGGTGCGGATCGAAGCCGGCGCTATCGCGCTGTCGATCGAGCCGGTGGACCTTGCCGAAGCCGTGGCCAGCGCCGTGCACGACCTGCGCCGCGCGCTGGGCACGCAGCCCCTGCGCATCGACATCGCGCCAGACCTGCCGCTTGCGCTGGTCGATCCGCGCCTATTCCATCATTGCCTGATCAACCTGATCGAAAACGCCGCGCGCCATGGTGGCGAAGGCCCGATCGCCATCGTTGCCGCGCGCCGGGGCGACGGGCTGGACCTGATGGTCATCGACGCCGGCCCCGGCCTTCCCCCCGGTAGCGAAGCACGCGTGTTCGAAACCTTCACCCGCCTCGAAGGCTCAGACCGCAAGGGCGGCACCGGCCTTGGCCTCGCCATCGTGCGCGGTTTCTGCAAGGCAATGCAGCTCGATGCGATCGCCGCCAACCGGAACGACGGGCCGGGTGCATGCTTTACCATCCGCTTCCCGCCTGACCGCCTGCGCCAACCGAGCGAACCCGAATGACCCTGCGCCTCAAGATCCTCGTCATCGATGACGAACCCGCCATCCGCCGCCTGCTGCGCGGCAGCCTTGGCCACGAAGGCTACGATGTGATCGAGGCGGGCGATGCGCGCGCCGGGCTGGCCGCCATGTCGATCGACAAGCCCGATGCGGTGCTGCTCGATCTCGGCCTGCCTGATCGTGACGGCATGGAGCTGGTGCCGCTGGTCAAGTCGGCGGGCGCGGCGCTGCTCGTCGTCTCGGCGCGCGACACCACGGAGGAAAAGGTCGCCGCGCTCGATCTCGGCGCCGACGATTACGTGACCAAGCCGTTCGATACCCACGAAGTCCTCGCCCGCATCCGCGCCGCGCTGCGGGCCCGACGCCAGCAGGGCAGCGAGGACAGCATCGTCGGCTTCGGCGAAGTCGAGGTCGATCTCGCCGCCCGCCGGATCACCCGCCGGGGCGAAGAGGTGCACCTCACCCCCAAGGAATACGGCTTTCTTGCCGAACTGTGCCGCCATCCCGGCCGCGTCGTCTCGCACGCCCAGCTGCTGCGCGCCGTGTGGGGCCAGGGCCATGAAAACGACGTCGAATACTTGCGCGTCGCGGCGCGCGGGGTGCGGCGCAAGCTTGAAGACGTCGATGTCGAACGCAGCGCCATCCGCAACGAACCCGGCGTCGGCTACCGCCTGATCGCGTGATCCGCAGGGCCAGAGCGCCCAGCAAACTTCGCCATTCGCACGATTGTCCTTGTATGGCGCCCGATCGTCCCTACATAGGCGAGGCTACCAGTCGCACACTGACGGTTTTTCGGCGCTTCGCGGCTGCTGCGTTTCCCTCAATCCCTGCCCCTTGCAGCTAGAGGCTCCCGCCTTTCGGAGAGCCGTTTTTGAAAGGATACGCACATGGCTATCACCGGAACCGTCAAGTTCTTCAACGTCGACAAGGGCTATGGCTTCATCGCGCCTGAAACCGGCGGCCAGGACGCTTTCGTCCACGCCACCGCCGTCGAGCGCGCCGGCCTGCGCACGCTGAACCAGAACCAGCGCGTGAGCTACGATCTCGAAACCGACCAGCGCGGCAAGACCAGCGCGGTCAACCTGCAGTCGGTCGACTGATCCGGCTGCCGGGCGTTCCTGCAAAGGATCGTCCGGCGCCAGTCGCAGCCGGCCTTCGCGTCGGCAGCGGCGTCACCAAACGGCAAAGGGCCACCCCCGGCGGATCAAGCCAGGGGTGGCCCTTTCGTTTTGCCTTATCTGTAGCGTACTTCGTCATGGCGCAGGAACGCGAACCTCTTCACCGCGCCTTCGATGATCGCTTTCTTGAATACCACGCGCGCCGCATCGGCGCCCTCGATCGTCAGGCAGACGAGATGCGTGCCGCCCGAACGCAGCGGCTCGATCGCGCTGATGCGGATGTCCTTGCGCTTGCACTGGTCGATGATGTCCTGCTCGGGCAGGGCGAGATTTATCGCGCGTGTCGCCATGTGATGCTCCATCGTCTCGTCACGAGGCCCGACCGGCGGCCGCCCCGTCCTTCTGGCGCAGGCGCTGGCCCGGACGGCCCCGCCCACAGCGCTCACCGGGTACGGTGACGCAACGCAGGGCCCCGGCATTGCCGGACCTCCCGCGAATTTCTCCGCGCGGCGCATGCCGCCAGCGCGGTCAGCGCGCCCAACGGCTGCGCTCTACCTGCGGGCGCCGCGCGGCGTCGCGGTGGATCATTTTCAGAACCTTGATCAGACCCCAGCGAGAAGCCATCGCCACCCGTTCGGGCGCTTCGCCAAGTTCGCCCTGCGGCGTCGTCATAAACGTCTGCGCTGCGCGCGGTCCGCCAAGCAGCTCGAAAGCTAGGTGGAAGGCCTGCCCACGGCGCAATACGGCGGGATTGCGATAATGCAGTTGATAATGCCGCCGCTCTGCTCTCCGCGGCAGCACGCTCAAGACATGTCGCCGACCGGCATGCCGCACCATTCGGGATAGGCCGACGCCCCCAGATGGTGACGCAGGCGATCAATGCGGACCTGGTAGTGCCGCACGAGATCGAAGCGCGATCCACATCCCGCCTCGTTCGACCCGGAAGCGCGCAGAACCGCGACCTGATGCTGGAAAAGGAGGTGATTGAGGTCCACGGCAGCTCTCCGATTTTGCGGGAGCGCGTTGGTCTCTCAGCCGCCTGGTGCATGTTCATGCAGGCGATGTCCATCAGATAGGGATGAATTGCGACTTTTGCAAGTCAGCCCCGGTGCCCAGCTTCATCTCGCCTGCCCTGCCCGGCCTTCCACCATTGCCTCCATCGTGAGGCTAAATGAAAAAAGTGCAACGTCGGGAAAGGCTTGCGTCACCACGCATTGATCCTCCAAGTCCCCTTGCCGGGGCAGGGAGCCGGTGATGAAACTGCCAGACTGGACGACCGCGGAATGGCTGGTCGCCCTGCTGATTGCGGGCTTGATCGCCATTGTTGCCGTGCTGGGCTTGGTGGTGCTGTTAGCCATCGTCTGACGCCTGGCGCCGGTGGCGCGTCGGACAACCCGCCTCATCCCTGGGCGCGAAGTCTCAGTTCCGCCAGCACGGCGCGAAACGCTGGCGAAAGGTTGTGCCGGTCGGGATAATAAAGGTGGTGCCCGGCAAAGGGCTCGCACCAGTCATCAAGCACCCGGACCAGCCGCCCGCTGGCAAGGTGTTCGTGCAGCGGCGCATCTTCCAGCACGCAGGTCAGCCCATGCCCCGCGATCGCCGCCTTCACCGCCATTGCGCTGTCGTTCAGCACCAGCGGCCCCTCGACCCTCACGCTCAGCGACTGGCCATTTTTCTCGAATTCCCAGGCATACAGCGTGCCGCGCGTGGCCATTCGCAGATTGATGCATCGGTGTTCCAACAGATCGCGCGGCACAACAGGCGTTCCGTGGCGCTCCAGATACGATGGCGCACCCACGACCGCGAGCCGCAGATCGGGTCCGATACGTACGCCGATCATGTCCTTTTCCACGCTTTCGCCGAGGCGCACACCGGCATCGAAGCGGTCGGCGACGATGTTGGTCAGCGCGCCGTCGATCGACAGCTCGACCTCGATCTCGGGATAGCGCGCAACGACCGCGTCTATCGCGGGCCACAGTATGGTTTCGGCGGCATGGCGACTGGTGGTGATGCGGACCAGCCCTGCGGGTGCACTGCGAAAGTGGCTCAACCTGGCAAGCCGCTCGCGGATGTCGCCCAGCGCGGGACGCAAGGTTTCGAGCAATTGTTCGCCCGCCTCGGTCGGCGCGACGGAGCGGGTCGTGCGAGCGAGCAACTTGATGCCGAGATTTTCCTCGAGGCGGCGCACCGCCTGGCTCACCGCCGACTGCGACGTGCCGAGCCTCGCCGCCGCCCGCGTGAAGTTGCGTTCCTCAGCCACGGCCAGAAGAATTGCCAGGTCGCCGAGTTCATCCCGCGCCATTGATTAGATTCCAGTATTGGTTCGTGCAGAAATCCGCGTCTAATCGAACAGATGCGCAAGGTCTATCTCCAGCAGGCACAGCAGGAGATCCCACATGGAAATGCGCAAGCTCGGCACGCTTGACGTATCGGCGATGGGCTTCGGGACGATGAGCTTCACCGGCATCTATGGTGCCGCGCCGGACCGGTCCGAGGCCATCGGCGTGATCAGGGGCGCGTTCGAAGACGGCGTCACCTTGTTCGACACGGCCGAAGCCTATGGCCCATTCACCAACGAGGAACTCGTCGGCGAGGCGCTGGCCCCCGTTCGCGATCAGGTGGTGATTGCCAGCAAGTTCGGCTGGAACATCGATCCCGTAACGGGAGAACGACGCGCCGGCCTGAACAGCCAGCCGGCGCATATCGTTCAATCGGTCGATGGCATGCTCAAGCGGCTGCGGGTCGATACGATCGACCTGCTCTACCAGCATCGCGTCGATCCGGCGGTTCCGATCGAGGAAGTTGCCGGCACGGTGCGTGACCTGATTGCCGCGGGCAAGGTGCGACACTTCGGGCTGTCGGAAGCTTCCGCCGACACTATCCGGCGCGCCCATGCGGTCCAGCCGGTGACGGCGGTGCAGAGCGAATATTCGCTGTGGACGCGCGATCCCGAAGACGAGGTCCTTCCCCTGTGCGCCAGCGAAGGAATCGGGTTCGTGCCCTGGAGCCCGCTCGGCGCGGGGTTTCTCACGGGCACCATCGACGCGACGACGCCCATCGCTGCGCAAGACTTCCGTTCGGCTTCGCCCCGCTTCACCGAGCAGGCCCGGCAAGCCAATCGCGCGCTGCTCGACGTGATCGAAGCCATCGCCGCTTCGCTTCAGGCCACGCCTGCGCAAGTCGCGCTCGCCTGGCTGCTCGCCCGCGCACCATTCATCGTGCCCATCCCCGGCTCGCGGCGGCTTGACCGGGTGCGAGAGAACAACCGCGCGACCACCCTTCGAATTCCGCCGGCAGACCTTGCCCGTCTTGACGACGTTCTCTCCTCCATCGCGATCGAGGGCGCCCGTCTGCCCGAGACCGTGCTGCGGTATTCCTACCTTTGAAAGGCAGAGCAGATGACCAGTGAAGTGATTGTAGTGATCGGGGCTGGCGGGATCGGCGAAGCGGTCGCCCGCCGGCAGGGCGTCGGGCGCACCGTACTGCTGGCCGACATCAACTCGGGCGTGCTTTCCGCAGCCGCGACCCGCCTGCAGGAAGCGGGCTACACGGTCGAGACGACCTTGGTCGACACAACGTCGCGTCCGTCGGTCACCGCGCTCGCACAGCGTGCGGCAGACCTCGGCGCGGTTGTGAACCTCGTCAACACGGCCGGTGTATCGCCCAACATGGCTCCTCCGGCGCGCGTGCTGGAGGTCGATCTCTACGGCACCGCGCTAGTGTTCGAGGTGTTCGAACAGGTGATCGCCCGCGGCGGTGCCGCGCTCGTCGTGTCCAGCATGGCAGGCCACATGATCCCGCAGCTTCCGGCGGAACAGGAAAAGGCGCTCGCGTTCACGCCGGCCGATGACCTGCTCACGCTCGACTTCCTGTCGCCGGCTGCCGTACCGGATTCGATGGCTGCCTATTGCCTCGCCAAGCGGGCCAACACGCTGCGGGTGCGCGGCGCCTCGATCGCGTGGGGCAACCGTGGCGCGAGGATCAACGCCATCTCGCCGGGAATCGTGGTCACGCCGCTTGCCCTGCACGAACTCGCCTCGCCCATCGGCGATGGCTACCGCGCCATGATCACAGCCTCGCCGGCCAAGCGCATGGCGCCACCTGATGAAATCGCGGCGGCCTGCGCGTGGCTGCTCGGCCCCGAAGCCGGGTTCGTGACCGGCAGCGACCTGCTGATCGATGGCGGCGTGATCGCTGCCATGTTCGCCGGCAAGATCGGCCTGCCCGGCTGAATTTTCGAAGTGAGGAAATGATGATGCAACACCGCAATCTCGGCCAATCCGGCCTTTCCGTCTCCGCCCTCGGCTATGGCTGCATGGGCATCGACTTCGGCTACAACAGCAAGCTTTCGCGTGAGGAAGGCATTGCGATCATCCGCGCCGCGTTCGAACGTGGCGTCACCTTTTTCGACACCGCCGAGGTCTATGGCCCGTGGACCAACGAAGACATGGTCGGCGAAGCGCTGGAACCGTTCAAGGGCGAAGTCGTGATCGCGACCAAGTTCGGCTTCGACATCGATCCGGACAGCCGCACGATGCGCGCGGTCGACAGCCGCCCCGAACAGATCCGCAAGGTCTGCGAAGCATCGCTCAAGCGCCTGCGGGTCGAAAGCCTCGACCTGTTCTACCAGCACCGGGTCGATCCCAAGGTGCCGATCGAGGACGTGGCGGGCACGGTGCGCGACCTCATCGCCGAAGGCAAAGTGAAGCACTTCGGCATGTCCGAGCCTGGTGCCGCCACGCTGCGCCGCGCCCATGCGGTGCAGCCGGTCTCGGCCCTCCAGAACGAATATTCGCTGTGGAGCCGCCAGGTCGAAACCAACGGCATCCTCGATGCGTGCGACGAACTGGGCATCGGTCTCGTGCCCTACTCCCCGCTCGGCAAGGGTTTCCTTGCCGGAGGCATCACCAGCGCCGACCAGGTGGCCAAGGGTGATTTCCGTGGAACGCTGCCGCGCTTCCAGCAGGACGCCTTTGCCAAGAACCTCGAACTGCTCGATCTGGTGAAGTCCATCGCGGCCGATCACGCGGCAACCCCGGCGCAGGTGGCGCTGGCCTGGCTGCTGGCGAAAGCGCCCTTCATCGTGCCCATTCCCGGCACCACCAAGCTGCACCGGCTCGAAGAGAACCTCGGCGCGGCGAATCTTGCCTTCGCGCCGGAAGAACTTGCGCGGATCGACGCGCTGCTCGCCACCGTGGCGGTTGAAGGCGGCCGCTACACCCCCGCCGGCGAAGCGATGACCGGGTTGTAAAGACGCCGGAGCTCAGCAAACATCCTGAAGTCGGGAGGGAAGTGGTATACAAGGACTGCGGATCGCCCGTGCGTGGGCGGGAGCGGTGAGCCTTGCGGTGGGGCTGTGTGCCGAACCGGCGCACGCCGCCGACACCACCATCCGGATCTCCAAGCCGGCCGAGTTGCGCGGGATTCCCTTGCGCAACGCGCCGGTGGAGGACACCGAAATCTGGGACAGCTGGCAAGGCCGGACGATCGTGCGCAACGTGGTGCGGCCGACGGTTACCCCCGTGCTTCCCACCCGCGAGAAGCAGACCGGCATCGCCGTGGTGGTCATTCCGGGCGGCGGTCACTGCGATCGGCTGACCGGCTCCCTCTGTTCCGGAGCCTGGTTGCCAGCCAGCCGCCGCTCCAGAGCCGACAGTCTCCGGGCCTGAAACTCGGTCTCGCTCATCTCCATCGCTTCGGCAAAAGCCGAAAGGCGGGCGACGAGCCGGCGCCATAGCGGTGGCTGCGTCGGTTTTTCGCTTTCCTGGGTCATTGGCCGTATCCCGATTGATGATGGACGGTGGATGCTGGGCGCGCTCAGCGCGCCACTTCGACCCTTGCGGTCACGGACAGGCCCGGACGCAACATGGCAACCGCCTTCTGTCCCTGCTCCAGCGAGATCCGCACCGGCACGCGCTGGACGATCTTCGTGAAATTGCCGGTGCCCGGTTCGAACGGCAGCAGCGCGAAGCTGGATGCGGTGCCGGGAGCAAGGCTTTCTATCCTGCCGCGCAGCTGGGTATCGCCCAGCGCGTCCACCTTCACGGTCACTGCCTGGCCGGGATGCATTCTCTCGGTTTGCGTCTCCTTGTAGTTGGCGACCACATAGACTTCGCTCTGCGGCACCAGGCCGAGGAGGTACGTGCCGGGCTGGACATAGTCGCCGACCCGCACCTTCTTGTTGCCAACCACGCCATCGATCGGAGCGCGGATAAAGGTGTAGCCGCTATCCTGCCGAGCAAGCGTCACCGCGGCTTGCGCGCGCGCCCGCGCCGACAGGGCCTGTTGCAAGGCCGCCTCCAGCTCGGGGCGGCGAGCCGAGGCCAGCGCCACCTCGCGTTGCTTCACGATGATGTCGGACCGTGCCTGTTCAGCGGAACTTTGCGCTCCGATGGCGGTCGACTGGGCCGCCTCGATATCGCGGGCAGCAATCGCCCCGCTCTGCGCAAGCGCCTCGTTGCGGCGCCGATCCGACAGTGCACGCCCTTCCTCGGCGCTGGCGGCCTTCAGCGCGCTTTGGCTGGCAGATACCCGTGCTTGGGCGAGCGACACCGAGACCGACTGGCTCGACAGGGCGGCCTTGGCGGCTGCGACGTTGGCATCCGCCTGTGCAAGTTCGGCAAGGGCCGACTCGAGCCGCGCGTCGAATTCCCTGCCCTCGATGACGACCAGGGGATCGCCCGCCTTCACCTGCTGGTTGTCACGCACCAGAACCTTGGCGACGAAGCCACGGATCCGCGGGGCAATCGTGGTGGTGTCTGCCGCGACATAGGCGTTGTCGGTCGTCTCTGCAGCGGGACTGGCCGTAAGCCAGATGATGCCGCCCGTCGCGACCACAGCCGCAACCCCTGCAACCAGCAATGCGCGAGGGAAACGCTTCTTGCCCACCCCTGCCGAATTGCCGTCGTCGGCCGTCAAAGTTTCGTCTGCCATCGAAGTCTCATGACCCTGCTTGTAAATATGACGTTCATCAGATATATGATGGTCAACATATTTACAAGCAGGTTCGTTGCCGATGTCCTCCCTCCCTCAGCGTCTCGCGGGCTTAAGCCAGGATTGGTCGCACGATCCCTCGGCCATGCCGACCGCGCGCAAGTTCACGCTTTTCGGCATCATGGCCTTCGGTCAGTTCATGGCGTTGTTCGACATCCAGATCGTCGCGGGCTCGCTGCGCGACATTCAGGCGGGGCTGTCGGCCGGTCCGGACGAGATCAGCTGGGTGCAGACCGCCTACCTGATGGCCGAGCTGGTGATGATCCCGTTGTCGGGATACCTGGCAAGAGCGATGTCGACGCGCTGGCTGTTCGCCTTCTCGTCGGGAATGTTCACGCTTTCGAGCCTGCTGTGCGGGTTCGCCTGGAACATCGAATCGATGATCGCCTTCCGCACGATCCAGGGCTTCACCGGCGGCGCGATGGTGCCGCTCGCCTTCGCGGTCGGCTTCACCATCTTTTCGGGTCCGCAACGGGCACTGATCCCGGCGATCCTCGGTACCACGGCGGTGCTCGGCCCCGCGCTGGGGCCCACGGCGGGAGGTCTGATTTCGGACGCACTCAGCTGGCATTGGCTGTTCTTCGTCAATGTCCTGCCCGGTATCGCGATCACCATCGCGGCGATCATCCTGATCCGCGTCGACCGCGCCGCGCCTGCGCTGTTCCTCACCATCGACTGGTTGCACTTCTTCTCGATGGCCCTGTTCCTCGGCGGGCTCCAATTCGTGCTGGAGGAAGGGCCGCGCCATGACTGGTTCGGCGATACGACGATCCAGATCGCGGCCTGGCTCTCCTTCGTGGGCTTCGTCGTGTTCCTCGAACGCGCGCTGTTTTCGCCCAACCCGGTGGTCTCGCTGAAGCCCCTTCTCGCACCGAACTTCGCCTTTGCCTGCCTGTTCAGCCTGGTCATCGGCTTTGGCCTGTTCGCTTCGATCTATCTCGTGCCGATTTACCTGGGCCGGGTGCGCGGGTTCAGCTCGCTGCAGATCGGGCTCACCGTCTACGTCGTCGGCATTGCCCAGCTCGTGTCGACATTCATCGCCGCAAGTCTCAGCCAGCGGGTCGACATGCGCTGGATGATCACCGTCGGCTTGCTGCTGTTCGCGTGGAGCAACTGGATCACCTCGCACCTGACGAGCGAGTGGGGCTTCTGGGAAATGTTCTGGCCGCAGGCGGTGCGCGGGCTCTCGCTGATGCTGTGCATCGTGCCAAGCGTGAACATGGCGCTCGCCGGAGTTGCGCCCAAGGATCTCGGCGCGGCATCCGGGCTGTTCAACCTGATGCGCAATCTGGGTGGCGCGATCGGCATCGCCACGGTCAACACCTGGCTGCAGGACAACACCCGGATCGCCGCGCTGCGCTTTGGCGAAACGCTTGGCCAAGCGCGGCAGGAAGCCGGCACCGCGCTCGATGGGCTGGCGGCCCGCTTTTCCGCCACTACCCCCGATCCCGTCATCGCGCAGGAAATGGCGCGGAGCGAATTCGCCCAGGTAGTCGGGCGGCAGGCCCTCACGATGGCCTTCGACAATGTCTTTCTGACCATCTGCTGGATGTTTCTGGCAGCGCTCGTGCTGGTGCCGTTCTGTCGTCAGTCCGGCGCCGCTCCCGCCGACACTTCAGCCGCACATTGAAGGGCTACGAGGACAAAATGGCTTTTTCCAAACTCGCACTCCTGCTCACAGCCACGGCCACGATCGGCGCTTTCTCGCCGGTCGAGGCGAGGCCGTTGCGCGCCCGGCCTGCGTCGGACGTTCCGGCGGTGCACACGCAGGCTGAAACTGCCGGCTGGTGGCGGGCCTTTGGCGACCCTGTGCTTGACCGGATCGTCGCAACGGTGCTCGACCAGAATCTCGATCTGCAGGCTGCATCGGCCCGTATAACGCAGGCCCGCGCGATGGCACGTTACGCGCGCGCCAACATGCTGCCGTCTGCCAATCTGTCGGCCAGCGCCCAGCGCGTCAGCCAATCGCTCGAAAGCCCGATCGGCGCGGCAGGGTCAGCGCTGGGCCTGCCGCGATCCTTCGATCTGTATCAGGCCGGGGCCGAGGCATCGTGGGAGATCGATCTGTTCGGTCGTCTTGGCCGCGAACGCCACGCCGCGTTGTCCGATCTCGATGCTGCCACCCATGATGCCGCCTCGATGCGTCTCAGTCTCGCAGCGGAGGCTGCGACCGCCTACGTGGATCTGCGCCGTCTGCAGGCAAGTCTCGCCATTGCCGAGTCCCAGGTGGCGAACGCCGAGAAAGCCGTCGAACTGGTCCGCCTGAAAGTCGATCAAGGCTTTGTCCCCGCTCGCGCGCTCGACCAGGCTTTGGCTCTCAGGGACGAAGCCCGGGCCGCATTGCCCGGTCTTCGCGCCGCCGTCGCTGCGGATGCCGACCGCATCGATGTGCTGATGGGCCGCAATGCCGGAGCAGCGCGCACGGAACTTGCCGGCGGCGTGGGCGAGCTTGCCGCGATCCCGGAAACGATCGATCCCGGTACCGCCATCGTTCCGGCCGATCTGATGCGTCGCCGGCCTGACGTGGTCGCGGCCGAGCGGCGCATGATCGCCGCCGATGATCGCGTCGCGGTCGCACTCGGGGAGTATTATCCGCGGATTTCGCTGGGCGGATTGCTGGGGGTGGTGACGCTGGGCGTGTCCAAGATGTTCACCGGGGATTCGGTACAGGCCGCGGGCGGCGCTTCCCTGCGCTGGCGCCTGTTCGATTTCAGCCGCGTCGATTCCGAAGTGGCTCTGGCGCGCGGCCGTCACGCCGAGGCTCTCGCCCGGTATCGCGGCGCGCTGGTACAGGCGACCGCGGATGTCGAAACCGCGCTCACCGGCCTTGGCGAGGCGCGCCTGGCGCTTGCCACCCGCCAGCAACAGGTCGAAGCCTTGTCCGCAGCGCGCGATCGAATCAACGCGGCCTATCGCAAGGGCGACGTGGCGCTTCTTGATGTGCTCGAGGCGGATCAGCATGTGCTGTCTGCAACGCAGCAACTTGCCCTGGCTCGCGCCCAGGCTGCACAGGCCTCGATCTTTGCAGTGCGCGCGCTGGGCGGCGGATTTGAACAGCGAGACAACGACCATGGCTAACAAGAGTGCGCACAAGGCGAAGATGCGTGACACGATCGTCAGGGAGGCGTCCTTCGCGCTTCGCTCCAAGGGGCTGAATGGGGTCAGCGTTGCCGAGCTGATGCAGCGCGCCGGGCTCACGCATGGCGGCTTCTATGCCTACTACAAGAATCGCGACGAGCTGGTGGCAGAAGCGATTGCCGAAATGTTTTCGGGCACAGGACGGATGCTCGACGCGTCGCTTGCCGGCAGCCCTCCGAAAGAGGGCCTCGCAGCGCTGCTCGACTTCTACTTGTCCGAGGCAAACGTGCGCAACATCGAGAAAGGGTGCGCCATCCCCGCGCTCTCGAGCGAGGCGAGCCGCATGCCGCTTGCCGCGCGCCGCACCTTCGAGGAGGGCGTGCAGATGTTCCAGACCCGGCTTGCGGCGGCGCTCAGGGATGCCGGCTGTGCCGAAGAGGAATCCCTGGCCCGCTCGGTGCTGGCGGAAATGGTCGGCGCGCTGACCCTCGCCCGCACGATGCAGGACCACACCGCCGCCGTCGCTTTCGTCGATTCCGCGCGCGCCGATCTCAAGAAGCGCCTCGGGCTCACCTGACACAGAGCCGCCCGCCCGCTCCAATATGGAGGACCAAGCCGATGACTACCGCCCCGGACACCCGCGATATGAGCGGCCTTGCCCTGCTTCAGTCTTTCCTGGCCGCCGGAACGCGTCCTCCCATGATCGAGCACATGGACTTCGCGCTGGTCGAGATCGAACCCGGCCGCGCCGTTTTCGAGGGAGAGCCCAAGGCGACGATGCTCAATCCGATGGGATCGGTCCACGGCGGCTATGCAGCGACAATTCTGGACACCGCCTGCGGCTGTGCGGTGCATGCCCACCTTGCCGCGGGCCAGAGCTTTACGACGCTGGAACTCAAGGTCTCCTACCTGCGTGGACTGTCCGCGCAATCCGGCCGGGTCCGCGCCGAGGGACGCACGATTTCGATCGGCAAGCGTGTAGCCTTCGCCGAGGCGACCCTGACCGATGACCAGGGCCGGATATGTGCCACGGCGACCTCGACGCTGATGGTGTTCGGGACCACCTGATCCATCGTATCACGCGGGGGACCGCATCGCCCGCCTCCCGAAGGATGGCGTTGCGGCACCGCAAAAGCCGGCCGCTTCGATCAAGCTTTCAGCGCGAACATGGCGGGCATTGACTATTCCCGATAACCCGCGCAATAGCCCGCCTTCCGGGGATCCGGGCGGTTAGCTCAGTTGGTAGAGCATCTCGTTTACACCGAGAGGGTCGGCGGTTCGAGCCCGTCACCGCCCACCACGCGCCGATGGCGCATTTCCGCGCCGGCGCTGCTCAGCATGACCTCCGCGACCTTGCCCCGCTCCGACAAACCGCCCTCAGCAACCCGGCGTACTACACCACCAGCGCGGCCGAAGCGGCCGGTGTCGCGATCTCCACGAAATAGCGCGCGATCGCGTCGGCCGCCTTTTCGGTCAGGGTGATGAACGCGCGGCGCCGGTCGGTTTCGTCCTCAAGCCGCTGCAGCAGCCCGGCCTCGGTCATCTGGCCGATCCAGCGCAGTGCGGTGGTGGGCGGCACGCCCGAAGCGATGCACAGCGAAGTGACCGACACCCGCGTGTGTTCTTCGCGCGCGGCGGTCAGGTCGAGCAGCATGTCCCAGGCGGGATCGGCGAACAGGTCGGGCGGCAGGAACCGCGCACGCGCCTGGCGGTGGCGGATGATCCGGCGCACCAGCCGCGGATCGGGCATCGGCGGGCGCGGCGGGCGCACCAGCCGGTCGCCCGAACGGTCGGCACCACGATCAAGCGCCCGCTCGCCCGACCGATCGATCTGCTCGTCGCCCAGATCGTTGCTGGCCGTGCCGTCGAAACGGAAGGCCGAGGCATCGGGCGAAAGCACGTTCTGCCCGGAAGACAGCGCCTCCAGCTTCTGCGCGATCTGCGTCACCTGGTCGGTCAGCCGCAGCAGCGACAGCCGGTCTTCCTCCGACAGTTCGCGCACCCGCGATCCGCTGCGCGCCATCACCTGCCCCAGTGCGATCATCCGCTCGGCACGGCTCGGCGAAACGAGGATCTGCGCATCCGACTGGTCAAGGCAGCCGAACACGTCGTCGAGCGAGCCCATGCTGGTCGATACCACCAGCGCCGCGCCCGTCCGCGCCGCATCCCTGTCCAGCCGGGCCAGCGCCGCCAGTTGCGCCGCTTCGGCCATCGGGCAATCCACCAGCACCAGTTCGGCCGATGCGATCACGCCTGCTTCGGGCCCGTTGTCCCCGCGCCCCAGCACCACGTCGAGCGATCCGGTCTGCGCCACGCGCAAGCCAGCCGCCGCCGCATCTTCCGCCATTTCGGCGCGAAGATAGCCTCGGTCGGCGAAGATCGAGACTGCCAGGGCACCGCCTCTCCGTTCGGCGCCGCCAGAGCCGCCGGGCCGATGATCGAACGGTGCGGCCGATTGCCCCATTAACTCAGTGCCTCCGTAACATTCCTGAGCGAACAACACGGGAACGACAGCGGGCGTTCAATCGGCAATGCTTCCAGAATGGATCAAGGTCGAATCTCGATCGGGGTGCCATCGGCCACCAGACCCCAGATTTCCTCTATTTCTTCGTTGCTTAAGGCAATGCAGCCGTCCGTCCAGTCGCCTTTTATACGTGTCATTCCGTAGCCGTTTGGTTGGCCATGAATAAAGATCAGGCCCCCTGCGCTTCGGCCCGCCGATCGCGCCCGCGCCACATCGTCCGAATCGGGATAGGAAATGTGCAGCGACAGGTGGTAGGCGCTGCCCGGATTGCCCCAGTCGATCACATAGCGCCCCTCGGGTGTGCGCCGATCGCCCTCGAAGCGCTTGGCCCCCACGGGCGCACCGCCGAGCGCGATGCCGGTATAGACGCGCAAGGGGACGCCGCTTTCGTCGAACAGCGTCAGCCGCCGCGCCGCCTTTTCGACCAGCACCGAGGCGGCAACGGGGCCATCCTCCTCGGCCGAGGCTTGTGGCACATCGCCCGCCGCCATGGCCGGCGAAGGCACGGCGAACAGCAGCAGCGCCGCCATCGCTCCGGTCCGGAACGGGCGGCGCAGTGCCATGTCAGTCGACGAAGGGATCGCGCACGAGGATGGTGTCCTCGCGCTCGGGGCTGGTCGAAACCAGCGCGACCGGCGTTTCGATCAGTTCCTGCACGCGCTGGATGTACTTGATCGCCTGTGCCGGCAGGTCGGCCCACGAACGCGCCCCGGCGGTAGTGCCCTGCCAGCCGTCCATTTCCTCGTAGATCGGCTCGACCGCGGCCTGGTCGGCGGCGTGGCTCGGGAAGTAGTCGAGCACCTTTCCGCGCAGGCGGTAGCCGGTGCAGATCTTCACCTTGTCGAACCCGTCGAGCACGTCGAGCTTGGTAAGCGCAATGCCGGTCACGCCCGAAATCGCGCACGATTGGCGCGTCAGCACCGCATCGAACCAGCCGCAGCGGCGCTTGCGCCCGGTCACGGTGCCGAATTCGTGGCCGCGTTCGCCAAGGCGCTGGCCGGTTTCGTCCTCCAGCTCGGTCGGGAACGGGCCTGACCCCACGCGGGTGGTATAGGCCTTGACGATGCCCAGCACGAAGCCGGTGGCGTTGGGGCCGAGCCCCGAACCCGATGCCGCCGTGCCCGATACCGTGTTCGAGCTGGTGACGAACGGATAGGTGCCGTGGTCGACATCGAGCAGCACGCCCTGCGCGCCTTCGAACAGGATGCGCGCACCCGCCTTGCGCACCTTGTTCAGCCGCTTCCACACCGGCTGGGCGAACTGCAGCACGAACGGCGCGATCTCGGCCAGCTCGGCCAGCAGCGCCGCGCGGTCGACCGGCGGCTGGCCAAAGCCCGCGCGCAGCGCATCGTGGTGGGCGCACAGGCGGTCGAGCTGGCTGTCCAGCGCATCGAGGTGCGCCAGGTCGCACACGCGGATCGCGCGGCGACCGACCTTGTCCTCGTAAGCCGGCCCGATTCCGCGCCCGGTCGTGCCGATCTTGCCCGAACCCGCCGCCTGTTCGCGCAACCCGTCCAGATCGCGGTGCAGCGGCAGGATCAGCGGGCAGTTGTCGGCAATGGCGAAGTTTTCGGTGGTGATCGTCACGCCCTGGGCGGTGAGCTTGTCGAACTCGGCCTTCAGCGCCCAGGGATCGAGCACCACGCCGTTGCCGATGATCGACAGCGTGCCGGTGACGATGCCCGAAGGCAGCAGGCTCAGCTTGTAGACCTGTTCGCCCACCACCAGCGTGTGGCCGGCATTGTGGCCGCCCTGGAAGCGGACCACGGCGTCGGCGCGGCTTGCCAGCCAGTCGACGATCTTGCCCTTGCCCTCATCGCCCCACTGGGCGCCGATCACGGTAACGCTGGCCATGAATATACTCCTCCACCCTGCCAAGGTGGATCCAGAAACGCCCTTCGACAGGTCTCGGCGTAGCGGACGGGATAAAGGGCACGCGAAGCGGCGCACCCGATGTGCGGTGCGCGCCCTAGGGTGGCATGGCGAGAGGGTCAAGGGGGCAGTGGCGCCCGGCGGCTTCGCGGCGCACTGACAGACAGCAAGATTGTGCAAAAAGCCGCGCGACCCTGGCTAAAGCCCTGCGCCGCCCTTGCCTCTATCTCTGCCCCCAAGAGAACGCCGGAGTTGTCCGGCCCGACATGGGGAGGATTGCATGAAGAAGACCCTTTCGCGCGCTCTGCTGCTGGCCAGCGCGCTCAGCCCGTTGCCCGCCCTGGCGCAGGAAGCCACCGATGCCGCCGATGAAGGCGTGATCGTCGTCACCGCACAGCGCCGCGAACAGTCGCTGCTCGACGTGCCGATCGCGATCTCGGCCGTGGGTGGAGACAGCCTTGCGTCCAAGGGCATCACCAATTCGGCCAACCTGCAATCGGCGGTGCCCAACCTGCAGATCAGCAGCCCCTATGGCTCGACCCAGCCGAACTTCTCGCTTCGCGGCATTTCGGTCGCCAACGAATACAACTCGAACCAGGCTTCGCCCGTCGGCGTCTATCTCGATGACGTCTACCTCGCCAACCGCACCGCGCACGGCATGGGCCTGTTCGATCTCGATCGCGTCGAAGTGCTGCGCGGCCCCCAGGGCACGCTGTTCGGCCGCAACACCACCGGCGGCGCGATCAACTTCATCACTCGCACCCCCTCGCTCTCGGGCAACGAAGGCTATGGCGAAGTCGGCTATGGCCGCTTCAACACCTGGACCGCGCAGGCCGCGCTCGAAACCACGCTGGTCGAAGACCACGTCGGCCTGCGCCTTGCCGGCAACCTCGTCAACGGCGATGGCCAGATGAAGAACGTCGCCCCCGGCGCGCGCGATCCCTACGCGCAGGACACGCTGCAGGGCCGCGCCATGCTGCGCATCAAGCCCGGCGACGGCGCGCTGGATATCAAGCTCAAGGCCTATGGCGGGCGCGACCGTGGCACCGGCACCGCCGTCCACGGCTTCCTGCCTTCGCGCGCCGGGCTCGGCTTCTTCGAAACCAACGAAAACCGCATCGGCCGCGCCAACACCGACGCCTGGGGCGTTTCGGCCAACATCGCCTATGAAATCAGCGACAAGCTGACCTTCACCTCGATCACCTCGCGCGATGGCGGCAAGCAGGATCTCGACCAGGCGGCCGACGGCAGCCCGCTCGACATCCTGCAGATCCGCTGGAAGTCGGACTACGACCAGTTCAGCGAAGAAGCGCGCTTCAACTACAGCGGCAACGGCCTCTCGCTCGTCGCCGGCGCGTTCTATGGCTGGGACCGCGTCGTCACCGACAACCGCTTCGCCATCGGCAGTGCCCTCGCTCCCGGCGTCGACGGCGGCTTCTTCCAGCACTACAATCAGCGCCGCTCGTCCACCGCGCTGTTCGCGCAAGGGGACGTCGAACTCGCCCGCTCGCTCACCCTCACCCTCGGCGCGCGCTACACCTGGGACCGCGCGACCTACAAGGACGGCTACGCCTACCTTTACGCCGGTGGCTTTGACGGACCCGACACCCCGCTCGCCACCACGGTGCCTTGCGCAACCCCGCCCGGCACCTGCGCCTACGATCCCGCCGCACGCTTCAACCTCAAGGGGCAGAACAACGCGCTCACCGGTCGTGTCGCGCTGTCCTACAAAACCGATGGCGGCGCGCTGGTCTATGCGAGCTACAACCGCGGCTACCGCTCGGGCGCGTTCAACGGCGGCGGCTACACCTCGTCGGTGGGCATCACCTACATCAATCCCGAAAAGGTCAACGCCTTCGAACTGGGCGCCAAGGGCCGCATCGCGGGCATGCTCACGCTGTCGGGCGCGGCATTCTACTATGATTACAAGAACCAGCAGGTGCAGGACACCCGCCCCGGCCCGGTCTCGTTCCTGGTCAACGCGCCCAAGTCCGAAGTCTATGGCGGTGAAATCGAAGCCAGCGCCAAGGTTTCGCCCATGCTCAGCCTCAACGCTTCGCTGGGCTACCTCCACGCCCGCTACAAGCAGTTGACGCTGCAGAACACCGTGCTCGATGGCAACCGCCTGCCCTTCGCGCCGACCTGGACGATCCAGGCCGGGGCCGACATCACGCCCTACGACGGCCGCGCGGGCAAGCTCACCATCTCGCCCAGCGTCGCCTACTTCTCGAAGCAGTACTTCTCGCCGTTCAACGCGGTGAACGCCACCGGCTCTGCCCAGAACAACGCCGAACTGGCGCAGGACGGCTATGCCAAGGTGAATGTCACCGCCGCGTTCAAGACCGGGCGCTTCACCGTGAAGGGCTACGTCAACAACCTCTTCAACGCGCGCACCTATGTCTACGGGCTCGATCTGCGCGGGGCGGGCTTCCCCTACAACTTCCTCGTGCCTGCCCTGCCGCGCACCTTCGGCGGCTCGGTCCGGGTCGATTTCTGATGTCTCTCCCCATCGAAGCCGACCTGTCGACCGACCTTCGGGACCCCGCGCTTTACGAAGCCGGGGTCCCGTGGGACCTCTTCGCGGCTCTGCGCCGCGAAGATCCGGTCCACTGGAACCCGGAAAGCGACGGGGCCGGCTTCTGGGCGCTGACCCGCCACGCCGATATCGTCACGGTGTCGAAGAACCCGGGCCTGTTCTCCTCGGCCTATGAAAACGGCGGCCACCGCATCTTCAACGAAAACGAGGTGGGACTGACCGGCGCGGGCGAAAGCGCGATCGGCATCCCCTTCATCTCGCGCGATCCGCCCACCCACACGCAATACCGCAAGCACATCATGCCCGCCGTCTCGCCCGCCCGCCTCGGCGATATCGAGGCGCGCATCCGCGAACGCGCCACCCGGCTGATCGACGCGATCCCGCTGGGCGAACAGATCGATCTGGTGCCCCTGCTCTCGGCCCCGCTGCCGCTGCTCACGCTGTGCGAGCTGCTCGGCCTCTCGCCCGACATGTGGGACAAGCTCTACCACTGGACCAACGCCTTCGTCGGCGAGGACGACCCCGAGTTCCGCCAGAGCCCAGAAGCCATGGCGGCGACCTTCGAGGAATTCGGAGCCTTCGCCGCCGACCTGTTCGAAGCCCGCCGTGCCGCGCCGGGCCACGACATCGCCACCTTGCTGGCGACGATGGAGGTGGGCGGCGAGCCGGCGAGCTTTCGCGATTTCCTCGGCAACATGATCCTCGTGCTGGTCGGCGCGAACGAGACCACGCGCAATTCGCTGTCGCATTCGGTCCGCGCCTTCAGCGACAACCCCGACCAGTGGCAGGCCCTGCGCAACGATCGCAGCCTGCTCAAGACCGCCGCGCCCGAAATGGTCCGCTGGGCCAGCCCCGTGCTGCACATGCGCCGCACCGCGACTGCGGACACCGAGCTTGGCGGCAAGGCCATCGCCAGGGGCGACAAGGTGGTGCTGTGGTATGCCGCCGCCAACCGCGATGAAGACGTGTTCGACCACGCCGACCGCTTCGACATCGCCCGCACCAGGAACCCGCACCTCGGCTTCGGCTTCGGCCAGCATGTCTGCGTGGGGTCCCGCCTCGCCGAAATGCAGCTGCGCGTCGCGTTTGACATCCTGGCGGATCGGGTGAAATCCTTCGATGTCACCGGCCCGTCGCGGCGCTTCCGCTCGAACTTCCTCAACGGGCTGAAGAACCTCGACGTCGTGCTCACCCCCGGCTGAAGCCCGGCGGCAAAGGACAGGACATGGGAGAGAGCTGGACCAACGAACAGATCATCGCCGATGCGCTGGGCCGCGGCGCCGACGTGCAGATCGGCGCGCGCGACAATTCCTGGCGCCTGTCGCGCTGGCGCCAGTTCGTCGGCACCTATGAACTGCCCGCGCTGCCCGATCCCACCTTCGTCGTCCACATCGCCGGAAAGCCGCAGGTCCGCACCCGCCTGCAGGACGGCTGGAGCGAAACCAGCTCGATCCCCGGCTGCGCCACCATCCTGCCCTCGGGTCGCCCCAGTGGCTGGCTGGTCGATGGAGAGCTCGACGTCGTCACGCTCTCCATCGCCTCGCGCGATCTGCAGGGCGTGCCCGCGGCGGACCAGTTCCGCGCCTTGCGCTTCGCCTTCTCCGATCCGCTGGGCGTTGCCCTCACCCGCCAGATCCTGGCCGAAATCTACGCCCCGCAGGACGATGCGCGGAAGGTCTACGTGTCCACGCTGGTCGATGCGCTCACCGCGCACATGCTGCGCGGCCCCCTCGCCGCCAACGATACCGCGATCCCCACTTCGGAGTTTTCCGCCCATCGCCTCCACGGCGTGATGAACACAGTGCTGGCCCAGCCGGGGGACGATCACCCGATCGAAGCGCTCGCCGCCATCGCCGGCCTCACCCCGTCGCACTTCTGCCGTGTGTTCAAGCGCGCCACCAACCTCACCCCGCACCAGTTCGTGATGAAGGCCCGGCTCGAACGCGCGCAGGATCTGCTCGTCACCACCGACCTCACCATCGCGCAGATTTCCGACCAGCTCGGCTTTGCCAGCCAAAGCCACCTGACGCGCGCCTTCCGCACCTTCACCGGCGTCACCCCCGCCGCCTGGCGCCAGCAATCGCTGGGCTGAACGGGGCGGCACGCGCCACCGGCCAGCCCGCTTGCCAAGCGGCCGATGGCAGAGCAGGATCACCGCTCTGCTGGAAGGGGGCTTCCCGATGAACACCCGGTCGATGCGCGTTCGCACCTTGCTGGCGGGCCTCGCGCTCCCGCTTGCCACCCTCGCGCCGGCCGTGGCCGCGCGGGCAGAGCCGGCCGCACCAGCCGCGCCCGTTCCCGGCACCACCGCCATCCCCGTCGGCACGGGGGCCACCATCGTCCCGCCCGAAGGCTGGAGCCAGAAGCGCGAAGGCCAGCTCGTCCGCTTCGTCGCACCCGAAGGCGATGCCTCGGCGGTGATCGTCCCCATCGCCAGCGCGCGCAATGCCGATGATGCCGCTATGCAGGCCTTCGCGCTGGCGCGCCCCGGCTTTTCGCGTGCGATCGACCTTACCCAGCCCCTGCCCCCGCGCGAAGGGTGGGACGATGCCGCTGTCACCGGGTTTGACGTGCCGCCCGCCGAAAAGGCGATCGCGCAGGCCATCGTGCTGCGCAAGGGCACCAGCTACACCGTGGTCGCGATCGAAGGCGCGCTCGCCACGCTCGCCAAGCGCAACGCCCAGCTGCGCGTCGCCAGCGACACGCTCAAGCCGGCGGGTTTCACGTCCGAAAGCTTTGCCGGCAAGGCCGCCCACCGCTTCGATGCGACAAGGGTCGAAGCGCTCAAGCGCTTTGTCCTCTTCGCCATGCAGCAGCTCAAGATTCCCGGCGTCGGCCTCGCCGTGGTCGATCATGGCAAGGTCGTCTACGAAGGCGGTCTCGGGGTGAAGGACCTCGCCACCGGCACGCCGGTCGATGCCGACACCCTGTTCATGATCGCCTCGAATACCAAGGGCATGTCCACCTTGCTGCTTGCCACGCTGGTCGATCAGGGCAAGCTCGACTGGAACCAGCCGGTCACCCGCTACATGCCCGAATTCCGCCTCGGCGATGAGGCCACCACCCGCAAGGTGCTGGTCAAGCATCTCATCTGCGCCTGCACCGGCCTGCCCCGGCGCGACATGGAATGGCTGTTCAACACCAGCCCCTCCACCCCGGCGACCGCCACGTTCGACCAGCTGGCCGCCTCGCAGCCCACCAGCGGCTTCGGCGAAGTCTTCCAGTACAACAACCTGATGGCCAGCGCGGCGGGCTATCTCGGCGCCCGCCTGATCGCACCGGGCAAGGAACTCGGCGCCGCCTACGACAAGGCGATGCAGGACCGCATCTTCACCCCGCTCGGCATGCGCGACACGACGATGAGCAACATCGTCGCCACGGCGGGCAACTGGGCGCGGCCCTACGATCTCGACATCGACGGCAAGGTCGCGCTGATCGACATGAAGTTCAACGATACCGTCGTGCCCTATCGCCCCGCCGGTGGCGCATGGTCCTCGGCGCATGACATGGCGCGCTACGTTCTCGATGAACTCGACCAAGGCCGCCTGCCCAATGGCAAGCGCCTCGTCTCGGCCACCAACCTGCTCGCCCGCCGCGTCCACAACGTGCCCGTGGCCGATCAGCAGTGGTACGGCATGGGGCTCGAGGATTCGATCATGTCGGGCGTCTCGGTCATCCACCACGGCGGCAGCATGTTCGGCTACAAGTCCGACTGGTTCGCCGTCCCTTCGGCCCAGGTGGGCATCGTCGTCCTTACCAATTCCGAAATGGGCTACGATCTGACCAAGGCGGCCAGCCGCCGCATGATCGAGCTGCTCTACGACGGCGCGCCGAAGGCCGCCCAACAGGTCGCCGTTGCCGCCCGGCAGGCCGATCTCTGGGTTGAAAAGAACCGCAGCCAGCTCGATCGCAACGTCTCGCCGGAAGAAGCGCGCCGCTATGTCGGCAACTACGCCAACCGCGAATTGGGCCCCCTCACCGTCACCTATGCCGACGGCGTGCTCCACGCGCGTGCCACATCGATCTGGTCGGACCTCGCGCTCAAGAAGAACGCCGATGGCTCGACCAGCCTCGCCACGATCTCGCCGGGCGCCAGCGGCTTCGAATTTCTCGCCACCACCCGCGATGGCAAGCGCGCATTGGTCCTGCAGGATCCGCAGCGCGAATATGTCCTGCTCGAAACGACCGGCTAGGCGCTCCAAAGCGGCATTGCGTATGCATGATGCATCACCAACGCCCCTCCACCTTCTGTCCTACAGTGCGTAAGGTCGTTACAACCCTGTTGCCCGGGTCCTGACCCACGCATTTGCGCCGATTGCCCTGCCAGCATGTGCCAGGCAGGGGCAATCGGTGACTTTGCTCTTTGAAGTCTGTCAACTTCGTCAACTTGGCCGATTTAGGCGGCCCCGAATCAGGCCCCGCATCAGGCGCCGAATCCTCCGTCGATGGTCTGTAGCGCGCCGGTGATCATCGCCGCGTGCGGCCCTGCGAGATAAGCCGCGTATTCGGCGATCTCGTCGGCGCGGGCGTGGCGCTTGATGGCCATCGTGGTGTGCATGAGGTCAGCCATCGGACCGTTGGCGGGGTTCATGTCGCTGTCTGTCGGTCCCGGCTGGATCACGTTCACGGTGATGCCGCGCGGTCCGAAATCGCGGGCCAGCCCCCGGACCATGCCCTGCATCGCCGACTTGGTCATGGTGTAGGCGGTAACGCCGGGAAACGGGATGCGGTCGCCATTGACCGATCCGATCACGATGATCCGGCCGCCGTCGTTCATCTTCCGCGCCGCCTCGACCGCGGCGTGGTATGGTGCGCGGACGTTGATGTCGATCATCCGGTCGACCGCGTCGGGATCGAGCGTCAGCGGATCGCCCATCAGCGCGATCCCGGCGTTGATCACGATCACGTCAAGCGCGCCCGCACCGGCGACGGTGGCGACCAGCGCGTCGCGGTCTGCGCTGTCGGTCTTTATCGCCTCGGCACCGGTCTCTGCGGCTATGGCAAGCGCAGCGGCTTCGGAGCCCGAATACGTGAAGGATACTTTGGCGCCGCCCGCAACAAAGCGGCGGACGATGGCGGCGCCGATGCCCCGGCTTCCGCCGAGCACGAGGACGGTCTTGCCTGCAAGGTCGGTCATGATTTCAATCCCCTGTTTCGATCGTCGGCAGCGCGATAGCCACCGGTTGCGACAGAGATGCACCCGCATCCCCCATCGCACCAGTGCGACAATTGCCGCCAAACCCTACAGGTAAATCGAAAAGTTCCAGGCCGCTGGGCTGCTCAGGCCAGCGCCACGACCTCGCCGCCATCAAGCGTGTGGCTGCAACCGAGCGATCCGGCGCTGTCGCCCTCGCTCAATGCGGCTGCCGTGCGCCAGCCGATGCTGCGCAGCCGGGCGGCCACTTCGCGGTCGTGGCCCAGCGGCAGGAACACCTTGTCGGAAAGCGGCTCGCTCTGCGCGATCAGGTCGATCAGCGCATCGGGATAGAGCGAAAAGCCTGTCGCGACTTCGCCTTCTCCCCCGGCATTGGCGCCGGCAATGCGGTAGGTGCCGCCGCGCCCCAGCAGCCCGCGCACGCCTTCGGCGTAGAGCGTGAAGCCGAACCAGCTCTGGTATTCGAAGCCGTGGCGTTCGCTGGGATCGAGCGTCAGCCGCGCACCGGTCGGAGCGATGGCGGCGGCGATTTCACGCAGCGCGGCGATGCGGCTGGCCAGTGCGCCACCGGCATCGATGGCGGCCAGCTTTTCGATCGCGCCGTCGAAATCCCCGGTCGCGTAGATCAGCGGAACGTACGCCTCGCCGCCCGCATCACGCAGGCCGCCGGCGTCCTTGGTATCGAGCTCGCGCCGCACCGCCTCGATCGCACCGGGTTCGAGCGGGAAGGCCTTGGCCGCCAGCGTATCGACCAGATCGGGCAGCGTGAAATCGACGCTGACGCCGCGGGCGCCCGCCGCCTGCAGCGCCTCGATCGCCACGGTCAGGATCTCGATCGCTGCCGCGACGTTGTCGGCGCCGATCAGTTCGGCCCCGCACTGCAGCTTCTCGCGCGCCGGGTCGAGCCCGTCGCCCTTGATCGTCAGCACCTGGCCTGCGTACATCAACCGCAACGGCCGCGCCGCGCCCGCCAGCCGGCCTTGCGCGATCCGGCCGATCTGCGGGGTGAAGTCGCTGCGCAGCGCCATCATCCGCAGGCTCGACGGATCGACGAAGCGGAACATGCGCCGGCTCTGGATGCCTGCCATCCGCGATGCGAGGCTCTTTTCGAACTCGATCATCGGCGGCAGCACGCGGTCGTAGCCGTGGCCGTGCATCACGTCCTGGATGCTGCGCATAGCACGCGTCGTCGTCGCCGCTTCACGCGGCAGGCGGTCCTCGAGCCCCTCGGGCAGCAGGTCGGTATCGTCGGTCATCGCGATTCGCCCCCTACCCGCTCGCCCCGCCAAAGTCGAAGGCGAAGCGAACGGGTCGGAGCATGGCGTCCGTCAGACGAACTTGAGCGCCTTGACCGTGCGGACGCCCTCGATCTCGCACGCCTGCTTGAGCACGTCGGCGGGGACCGGGCTATCGAGCGAAAGCAGCAGCACCGCTTCGCCACCGGCATTGCGGCGACCGAGGTGGAAGGTGCCGATGTTGATGCCCGCCTGGCCCAGCAGCGTACCGATGCGGCCGATGAAGCCCGGTGCGTCGCTGTTGACGATATACAGCATGTCGCCGTCGAGATCGGCTTCGATGCCGATGCCGAAGATTTCGACAAGCCGCGGCTGGCCATTGCCGAACAGCGTGCCCGCAACCGAGCGGTCGCCCGCGGCGGTGCCAACGGTGACGCGCACCAGCGTGCGGTATTCGCCTTCGCGGTCATGGCGCACTTCGCGCACGTCCAGCCCGCGCTCCTTGGCGAGGAACGGCGCGTTGACCATGTTCACCGACTGCGAATACTGGCTCATCAGCCCGGCGAGCACGGCAGCGGTGATCGGCTTCTGGTTGAGCTGCGCGGCGGCGCCTTCGACCTCGATCGCGATCTTGGTCAGGTTGTCGTGCGCCAGCTGGCCAACCAGCTTGCCGAGCTTTTCGGCCAGCGCCATGTACGGCTTGAGCTTGGGCGCTTCCTCGGCCGACAGGCTCGGCATGTTGAGCGCGTTGGTCACGCCGCCGGTGGTGAGGTATTCGGCCATCTGCTCTGCCACCTGCAGCGCGACGTTGACCTGCGCTTCGGTGGTCGATGCGCCGAGGTGCGGCGTGCAGATGAAGTTGGGCGTGCCGAACAGCGGCGAGGCCTTGGCGGGTTCGGTTTCGAACACGTCAAGCGCGGCGCCGGCCACCTGGCCCGAATCCAGCGCATCCTTCAATGCGGCTTCATCGATCAGCCCGCCACGCGCGCAGTTGACGATGCGCACGCCCTTCTTGGTCTTGGCGATGTTTTCGCGGCTGAGGATGTTGCGCGTTTCCGCCGTCAGCGGGGTGTGCAGCGTGATGAAGTCGGCCTTGGCCAGCAGCGTGTCGAGATCAGCCTTTTCGACGCCCATCTCGATCGCGCGTTCGGGGGTGAGGAACGGATCGTAGGCGACGACCTTCATCTTGAGGCCCAGCGCGCGGGTGGCAACGATCGAGCCGATGTTGCCTGCGCCGATCAGGCCCAGCGTCTTGCCGGTGACTTCAACGCCCATGAAGCCGTTCTTCGGCCACAGCCCCGCCTGGGTCTGCGCGTTGGCTTCGGGGATCTGGCGCGCGAGGGCGAAGATCATGGCGATGGCATGTTCGGCGGTGGTGATCGAGTTGCCGAACGGGGTGTTCATCACCACCACGCCCTGTGCCGAAGCCGCCGGGATATCGACGTTGTCGACACCGATGCCGGCGCGGCCGATCACCTTGAGGTTCTTGGCGGCGGCGAGGATTTCCTTCGTCACCTTGGTCGACGAACGGATGGCAAGGCCGTCGTATTCGCCGATGCGCGCGGTCAGCTGTTCGGGCGTTTCGCCGGTGATCACGTCGACGTCGCAGCCCATCTCGGTGAAGATGCGGGCGGCGTTGGGATCCATCTTGTCGGAAATGAGAACCTTGGGCTTGGTCATGTCATTATGTCCTTCGTCATCCCGGCCTTGCGCCGGGATCCCGCTTTTGGCGCGGGCGAGAAAACGAAGCGGGACCCCTGCTCAAGGCCGGGGTGACGCCAAGTGGTACAGGAAATCAGGCAGCGGCGAGCGCGGCCTTGGTTTCGGCGTAGGCCCAGTCGAGCCAGGGACCGAGCGCCTCGATATCTTCGGCGTTCACGGTCGCGCCGCACCAGATGCGCAGGCCCGCCGGGGCATCGCGGTATCCGGCGATGTCGTAGGCGGCCCCTTCCTTTTCGAGCAGGGCGGCGAACTTCTTGATGAAGTCGGCATCGGCGCCTTCGACCGAGAGGCAGACCGAGGTCTTCGACCGGGTCGCTTCGTCGGCGGCGAGGTGCGAGAGCCACGAACGCTCTTCGACGATCTTGTTGAGCGCGGCGGCGTTGGCGTCGCTGCGCGCCTGCAGGCCCTTCAGCCCGCCAAGGCCCTTGGCCCATTCGAGCGCGAAGATCGCGTCTTCGACGGCGAGCATCGAGGGGGTGTTGATCGTTTCACCCTTGAACACGCCTTCGGCCAGCTTGCCCTTGGAAACGAGGCGGAACACCTTGGGCAGTGGCCAGGCGGGGGTGTAGGTTTCGAGCCGTTCGACCGCGCGGGGGCCGAGGATCAGCACGCCATGGCCGCCTTCGCCGCCCAGCACCTTCTGCCAGGAGAAGGTGGCGACGTCGATCTTCGACCAGTCGATGTCGTAGGCGAAGACCGCCGAGGTGGCGTCGGCAAAGCTGAGGCCTTCGCGGTCCGCCGGGATGAAGTCGGCATTGGGCACGCGCACGCCCGAAGTGGTGCCGTTCCAGGTGAACAGCACGTCGTTCGACCAGTCGATCGCGTTCAGATCGGCGATCTGGCCATAGTCGGCCCGCAGGATCGTGGGATCGAGCTTCAGCTGCTTGGCGGCATCGGTGACCCAACCTTCACCGAACGATTCCCAGGCCAGCGTGGTGACCGGGCGCGCGCCGAGCATCGTCCACATCGCCATTTCGAACGCGCCGGTGTCCGAGCCGGGCACGATGCCGATGCGGTGCGTATCGGGCAGCTGGAGCACTTCGCGCATCAGATCGATGCAGTACTGCAGGCGCGACTTGCCGATCTTGGCGCGGTGCGAGCGGCCGAGCGATTCGGTGGCGAGAAGTTCGGGAGCGTAGCCGGGCGGCTTGGCGCAGGGTCCGGACGAAAAGAACGGACGTGCAGGCGTATTGGCCGGCTTGGCGGCGGGAAGCTCAGTCATGTAGTCTCTCCTTGCAGAGAGCACGCGCGGCGTTGGGACCGCGTGGCCCGTCGGCCGCCGTAGCGGCGATCCCTGCGTTGTCAATCACGGCCCCTTGTGCGATTCTACGTGGGTCAGGCGCCAAAACCGCGGAAGGCCGTGGCTTCGCCCTGCCGCAGATTTATTTTCATGCGGCGCAAGGACGGTGACAGGCGGCGCCGGGGAGGACAGCGAATCGTCATGCACGGCTCGTCGCGACGCTCACCAATCGTTAACCATCCGGGCCGAAAGTCGGCTGCATGACCCGCGCCCTTGCCCTGGCCGCGCTTTCTGTTGCCACGCTGCTGGCCGGCTGCGTCGGCGCGCCTGAGGCGCCGCCGCGCCGCCCGACGCGCACCACCATGGACACCATCGCGCCGCGCCCGGACGAGCGGCAGTGCATTGCCAACCTTGGCCGCAGCGAAGCCGCGTTCACCCCCTTGCCCGATCAGTATTACGGCGCGGGCTGTTCGACGCTGGGTGCGGTGCGGCTGAACTGGCTGCGCAGCGACGATTCGCGGCTGCAGCTTTCGAACCTTGGCCCGGTGACATGCACGGCGGCCAACACGCTTTCGGGCTGGGCGCGCTTTGGCGTGGACCGCGCCGCGCGCCAGATCCTGGGCAGCCCGCTTGTCCGCATCGAGACGATGGGCAGCTACAGCTGCCGCACGGTGGCGGGCACGAGCCGGATGTCCGCCCACGCCACCGCCAATGCCATCGACGTCGGTGGGTTCCTGCTTGCCGACGGGCGGCGGATCAACGTGATGCGCGACTGGAACAGCGATTCACCACAAATCCGCGCCTTCCTGCGCACCGTCCGCGACAGCGGCTGCAAGCGATTTGGCACCGTGCTGAGCCCGGACTACAACGCGGCCCACCACGATCACCTGCACCTGGAAGTGGGCGGCACGCGCAGCTTCTGTCGTTGAGCCGCAAGGGGCAAACCGCGCTGCCCTGGCATCCCGACGAGAATGGAGCTTGAAAGGGGATACATCGGCGCAGCGATGGGCGCGGCGCGCCTGTCAGATGCTCCACCCGGGCGACCAAGAATGCAGAAGTCCGAAACGAAGGCGGGCCGCCCGGCTGACGATCCGGGCGGCCCGCTCGATGAGACCGCGGGGGGCAACGTGGTCTCAGGTATATCCAGCCTGTCCGGCGGGGCGCGCAAGGTGCGCGCGGTCGGCAGGAAGATAGAATGGCCGCGGCGTGGCGAATGGTCGATCCTGGCCGTTGCGCACCCCCTGTGCGCCTGCCGCGCCCCAATCCCTCCTGGGCGTTACCGGCTTTGCGATACGGCCTTGATGCCCCCTGTCGTCACGCCGCGACGTCTCCGAGGCCGGCCGCCTCGATGCGCAGGCGAACCGCTTCTGCCGCATGGCGGGCGCCGAGCTTGCCCATCATCTTCATGCGGTGGATTTCCACGGTACGCGGACTGATATCGAGATCGCGGGCGATCGCCTTGTTGCTGCACCCTTCGGCCAGGCGATCGAGCACTTCGCGTTCGCGCAAGCTGAGGCGGGCGATGCGCTGGCGCGCTTCGGCGGCGCGGGCGCGCTGTGCGCGGTGCGTTTCCGCTTCCTTGGTGGCGTGGGCGATGGCTTCGTTGAGCGGGCCGATCTGCTGCGGCACGGCGAGGTAATCGAGCGCACCCGCCTTGATCGCGGTGACGACCGCGTGGGTTTCGGGCGTTTCGGCCACGGCGATCACCGGCAGCCAATGCCCGGCGCGCATCATTGCCGCGATGAGCGTGGCGATGCCCTGCCCTGTCGGTTCGTCGTGCGCCAGCACCAGGCCGTTCGACGGCGCGTGGGAGAGCAGCTCCTCCGCGTTGGCGTAGATTTCGGCATGGTGCCCCGCTGCGAAAGCGAGACGGGCGAGTTGCGCGCGTCGCGCACTATCGCCATCGAGGATGTGGAGTGTGACACGTTCGACCATGCCGGGAAGTAAGACGCCGTCCGAAGACGCAGCGCCATCGACGAAAGCTTCGTTCCGAAACGAAATGGTGGCCCTTTCGGACGATGCTACAGGCTTTCCCTTAGCCGCATTATATCCGGATCGGATTTTGTTCCCGGCGATCGTTTGCGTTCGAGGGTGAAGGTCGTGTTCCATGACCGCGGATATGCGCCTTGGCGCGTCTCATCGCAGTTACCAAGTATGGTTCGCCCCTTACCAAACTCGCCTCAGAGGTTATCCTAAGGCTTTCTACTTACTCGATAGTTCTGATCGAGGCCGCCTCATCATCGAAAGTGTAGTCGGGCAGTGAATGGAACGCCTTGCGCAAGGCTTCGCTCCAGCTGGAAGAGATCGATTTGAAGTAGGGATCGCTCGCCAGGATGCGCTTCTGGTGCAACGGTTCGAACCGATCCCGCTCGATCACCATCAGGTCGAGCGGCAGCCCGACCGACAGGTTCGCGGCCAGCGTCGAATCGAAGCTGACCATCATCAGCTTGACCGCGTTCTCGAAGCTCATCCCCGGATCGTAGCCGCGCAGCAGGATCGGGCGGCCGTACTTGGTCTCGCCGATCTGGAAGAAGGGCGTGTCGAAGCTGGCCTCGATGAAGTTGCCTTCGGGATAGATCAGGAACAGCCGCGGCTCCATGTCGCGGATCTGCCCGGCGACGATCATCGAGGCGGTGAAACGCGGCCCTTCGGACTGCATGCCCGAATCCTGCCGCCCTTCGATCACGTCGCGCAGCAGGCGGCCGACCTGGGTGGCCACCTGGAACATGGTCGGCGCTTCGAGGATGGAGGGGCGCCGTTCGCTGGGTGCCTTGTTGCGTTCTTCCAGCTGGCTGATCACGGCCTGCGTGGTGGCGAGGTTGCCGGCGGTCATGATCGTGATGATGCGTTCGCCCGGCACCTGCCAGGAATGCATCTTGCGGAACACCGAGATGTTGTCGACGCCCGAGTTGGTGCGGGTGTCGCTCATCAGGACGAGGCCCTTGTCGAGCACCATGCCCACGCAATACGTCATTGTCTTCCCCGGCTTTCCCCTGTCGCCGATCGTCCGACAGGGGCCGCTGAGTCAACCCGGCCCCTGCGCTTTGTCACCGATCGGTCTTACTGTTCCACACGCTGCTGCTGCACCGCAAGCCTGACGTGCATCGTCTCGTCGCTGCTGCCCACGCGTATGCCAGTAACCGGGGCCGCATCGCGATAGTCCGCGCCCGAGGCGACGCGGACGTAGCGCGCATCGGGGCAGATGCGGTTGGAGATGTCGAAACCGACCCAGCCCAGCCCTTCGACCTCGGCTTCGGCCCAGGCGTGCCCCGCATCCTGATCGATGCGATCGTCCATCAGCAGGTAGCCCGAGACATAGCGCGCCGGCACGCCGATCGCGCGCGCGGCGGCGATGAACACGTGGGCGTGGTCCTGGCACACGCCGTGCCCTGCGGCGAGCACTGCCTCGGCCGTGCTGGCAGCATCGGTATGGCCGAGTTCATAGGTCACCGCGTCGGCCACGAGATCGGACAGCGCATGGAGCCGGGCCAGCATGTCGGCGCCCGGCGCAAGCCGCGCGACCAGCGCGCGCACCTTGGGCCCGACCTGGGTGAGCGGGGTCGGCTCAAGGAAGTGCCAGCGCGGCAGGTAGCCCGCCGTGCGCCCGACGATGCCCGACTGGTCGGACGTTTCGACGATCCCTTCGCAGCGGATCGAGACTTCGCGCGTGCCCGGCTCGAAGCTGATCAGGGTGACGCGGTTGGCGTTGTGATCGTCGTATTCGAGCTGGACGCGCGCGCCTTCGAAATGGACCGCCCATTCGATCACGTTCTGCCCCTGGCTGTTGCGCGGGGTCAGGCGCAGCCGCTGCAACCCGTTCTGGATGCCGGGCGAAAAGTGGTAGTGCGTGGTGTGCTCGATGGCGATGCGCATGGCGGCCTTCCCCCCGTGGCCTATTCTGTGAACCGGTAATCGCGCTGGATCTGCGCGCCGAGGCGGCTGTTCGTGGCGATGAAATCGCCAATGAACTGGTGCAGGCCCTGTTCGAAGATCGATTCAATGGTGATGCCCTGCAGCCGCGCGGCGGCGGCGTTGAGGATATCGTGCGCCGGCGTGTGCGCGCCGTATTCCCGCGCCAGATGCGCAAGGTTCGATTGCAGCTTGCCGTAGCAGAACGCCAGGCTGCGCGGGAAACGCCCGTCAAGGATCAGGAATTCGGCAATGCCGCGCGCTTCCATCCGGCCGGCGTTGAGCCAGCGATAGGCGCGTTCCCCGGCGAGCGAGCGCAGCACGTTCTCCCACTGCACGTTGTCGAGGCTGGACCCCACATAGGAGAGCGAGGGCAGGAGCACGTAGTACTTCACATCAAGGATGCGCGCGGTGTTGTCGGCGCGTTCGATGAAGGTGCCCATGCGCGCGAAGTTGTAGATGTCGTTGCGCAACATGGTGCCTTCCATCGCGCCGCGCACTTCGGTCGACTGGCGGCGGATGGTGTCGATGACGAGGCCGAGCCGGGCGTCGGTGACGGGCCGGGCGAGCAGCTCCTTGAGCCGCATCCAGCTCTCGTTGACGGTCTCCCACACCTCGCGCGTGATGCCGGTGCGGACCATGCGCGCGTTCTGCCGCGCGCCTTCCACCATGGCGAGGACGTTGCCGGGATTGTCCTTGTCGCGCAGCACGAAGTTGAACACTTGCGGGCCTGCGTAATCGAGCCCGAACTTCGCCTCGTACGCGCTCTGCAGGCCCAGCGTGACGATTACCGAGCGCCATTCGTCCTGCGCATCGCGGGTATCGCGGGTGAGCGCCATGCGGAAACCGGCCTCGATCAGGCGCGCGGTGTTCTCCGCCCGTTCGAGGTAGCGGAACAGCCAGAAAATGCCGTTTGCGGATCTGCCTAGCATCGCGTGTCCTTCGGCATGCCCTCGAGATTGTATTCCGCCATCAGTCGTCCAGAACCCAGCTGTCCTTGGTGCCGCCGCCCTGCGAGGAGTTGACCACCAGCGACCCCTTCTTGAGCGCAACGCGGGTGAGCCCGCCCGGCGTGATGTCGATCCCGTTGGGGCTGACCAGCACGAACGGCCGCAAGTCCACGTGGCGCGGGGCGAGCCCGGCCTTGGTCAGGATCGGCACGGTCGAGAGCGAGAGCGTGGGCTGCGCGATGTAGTTGTCGGGCCGCGCCCGCAGCTTGATCTCGAAGGCGGCGATCTCCTTCTTCGAGGAGGTCGGGCCGATCAGCATGCCATAGCCGCCCGAACCGTGGACTTCCTTGACGACAAGGTCGGCCAGGTTGTCGAGCACGTACTTCAGCGCGTCCGGCTCGCTGCAGCGCCAGGTCGGCACGTTCTTCAGGATCGGCTTCTCGCCAGTGTAGAATTCGACGATTTCGGGCATGAAGCTGTAGATCGCCTTGTCATCGGCGATGCCGGTGCCCGGCGCGTTGGCGATGGTCACCCCGCCCGCGCGGTAGACGTCCATGATCCCGGCGACGCCGAGCACGCTCGACGGATTGAAGCTCAACGGATCGAGGTATTCGTCATCGACCCGGCGGTAGATCACGTCGATCGGCTGCCAGCCGCGCGTGGTGCGCATGGCGATGCGCCCGTTCTCCACGCGCAGGTCGCTGCCTTCGACCAGTTCCGCGCCCATCTGGTCTGCCAGGAAGGCGTGTTCGAAGTAGGCCGAATTGTAGATGCCGGGCGTGAGCACCGCGACCACCGGCTTGTGCCCGCGGGCGGCAGGCGGCGCGCAAGCGGCAAGACTGCGCGCGAGGCGCCGGGGATAGTCCGAAACCTCGCGCACCCGGACGCGGGTGAACAGTTCGGGGAACATCGCCATCATCGTTTCGCGGTTTTCGAGCATGTACGACACGCCGCTGGGCGTGCGTGCATTGTCCTCGAGCACCATGAACTCGTCCTCGTCGGTGCGGACAAGGTCGATGCCGACGATGTGGGTGTAGACGCCGCCCGGCGGGGTGAAGCCCGCCATCTGCGCCAGGAACGCCTCGTTCCCCTTAAGCAGGCGTGCCGGCAGGCGGCCCGAACGCACGATTTCCTGCCGGTGGTAGAGATCGTGGAGGAAGGCGTTGAGCGCGCGCACGCGCTGTTCGATCCCGCGCGAAAGCTTGCGCCACTGGTGCGCGGTGATGATCCGCGGCACCATGTCGAACGGGATCAGCCGTTCTTCGGCATCTTCGTTGCCATAGACGTTGAAGGTGATCCCGGTGCGGCGGAAGAACGCTTCCGCTTCGCTGCCCTTGCGGCGCAGGAGATCGGGGGGCTGCTCCTCGAACCATTGGCGGTAACCGGCATAGGCAGGGCGAACCGCCCCATCGGCATCAACCATCTCGTCATAGGACGAGGGTGAGGAGTTGTTCATAGGCGCATCCCGTCTTCGGACCCAAGCTTGCATAGGATCCGACGGCCCGCAAGCGCCGATGCTGCACCTGCGAAATATTTTACGATCGGGTTACGCCGCCGCGCCGTGAAGGTCCGCCAGCAGTGCCAGCAGCGTGCGCGCAACGTCGGGGTGGCCGGCGAACCCCAGGTGCGTACAGCGCAGCGCGATGGCGCGGTCGCGCTCCCCCTTGCGCCCGCAGGCCGATCGCGGCGCGACGATGCCGTCGCGCGCGCTCCACAGTGCCACCGTCGGTACCGGGGGCTTTGCGGCAAAGGCATGGCCGACCGGCGGGGCATCGACGCTGTGCCCCGCGATCGCCTGATAGGCGCGCCAGGCATTGTTGGCGCGCCGATCACCCGAAAAGGGCGAGCCCATCGTGACGACCATCGCCACCGCTTCGGGGTGGCGATGCGCGATTTCGCGGGCGAACAGGCCGCCAAGGCTCCAGCCGACCAGCACCAGGGGTTCGCCTTCCTTGCGCGCCATCGTGACCACGCGTTCGGCAAGCCGTTCGAACCCTTCTTCGGTGGGCCCGAAGTTGAAGCCCAGCCCCCAGTCCGAGACGCGGTGGCCGGCCGCTTCGAGCGCCACGCGCAGGCTCTTCATCCGCACCGGATGCGTGCCGAAGCCGGGCAGCAGCATGACAGGACGCGAAGGCGCGGCGGCGTCGGACCCCGGCCCCGGCACGGGTTCGACATGCCGCCGCGCGGCGCGGTGCGCCTGCCACAGCTCGACAGGGGTACGCAGCTCGGCCAGCAGCCGCGCCATGTGCGGGCCCCGCGCCGCGGTCGGGCGCGGCTCGAACGCCAGGGCGCTGCGGCGCGCGGCCTCTTCCCGGAACGCGGTCAGCCGCTCGCCCAGCGCGTGCCAGTCGAACGCCGTTTTCCGGGAAAGGGTCTGTTGCTGCGCCAATGCCATGATCGCTCCGCTGGTAGGTCCGCTTCGCCTACAACGCCAGATTCGCGCGAGTGTTTCATATTTGTGTCAAGAATCACACCGGACCGGTGACGATGTAGACCGGCTGGCCATCGACCTTGGCCGGAGTGGCGCTGCCGGCGCGGCAATTGCCCATCCAGTCGCACACCTGCGCCCCGCGTGGGACGGCACGGCTCGATGTCCCGGCATAATCCCACACCACGTCGATGGTGGTGCCGCCGCGCACGAAGCGATAGCCGCGCTGCGTCGGCAGAAGGCCGCTCAACGGACCGCGGGTGGTGGTGCCGTCGAGCAGCCGGGTCATTGCGGCATAGGCCGGCACGCTCATCTTGGGCGCGATGCGGTCGGTGCCGAAGGCGAGCCTGTCGTTGAGGTTCCAGTAGAAGCCGTGGGTCTGCACGTCCTTCGATCGCGGCCCGCCCGGCCCCCAGAAATCGGCGACGTAGAACGCGGTGTCGACGCTGGCGCCTTCGCCCAGCATGATCAGCGTGACGCGGATGTTCTCGCGCGCCTGCCCGCGATTGCCGCTGCGGCTGGTTTCCGAGCCGTGCTCGGTGCCGACAAGGCCGATGGGATGGCCGCCGCTCCTTTCCGCGGCAGCGATCTGCGTGCGCAGGTGTTCGGCAAGGCCGTGGGTTTCGGGCGGATCGCCCGGCGAATAGGGATGGATCGAATAGGCATCGATGTAGCGCCCAAGGCCGCCCGCCCACAGCCCGCGCAACTGATCGTCATAGTTGGACGATGGAAACAGCGTCGGCCCCGCCACCACCGCATCGGGATCGGCCGCGTGGATCGCATCGTAGGTCAGGCGGAAGTATTCGATCAGGTCTTCGTTCGTTCCGCCGAAGCACCAGCCCTGCCCCGGCTCCCACGCCATCTGGTAGATGCGCTTGTGCATCGTCGGGTAATCGTGCGCAAAGGCCCTTGCCAGCGCCGCGGCATAGACGGGAAGCGCCGCCTTGCCCTGCGCGTTGAGCCGGCCATAGGTCTTGCAGATCTTGCCGCCGGTGCCGGGCACCAGCGCCCAGTCGGGCACGCCCGAGCCCATCGCCGCCGCGATCGGATACATCGCCCACGGCTTGCCCTGCCATGATGGGGCCATGTCCTGGTCAAGGCCCTTTGGCCAGGGCTTGTTGCCGTTGCGCGCACGCTCGCTGTCCCAGGCCTTGGCGAAATTACCCGGGGCCTTCTCCTCCATCCAGTGCCACTGCACGCGATCGAGGTAATAGCGCAGGCCCAGCAGCGGCACGATCTGCGCCTTGGAACTGAACCCGCCCTGCATCGCAAAGTGCGAAGAATCAGGGCCATAGTCGGTCCGCCCGGCCGGATCGGGCACAACGGCATAGCTGGTGATGCCGGCGGGCCGCGTGCCTTCGGCCGCGATGGCCGTGCCATCGGCAAGCCGCGCGGCTACCTCGTAATATCCCAGCCGTCCGTGCGGCGCATCGAGCGCGACCTGCGCGGCGCCGCTGGCATCGGCGGTGACCTTCACTGACTTGCTCAGGACCGTGACCTGCCGGTCGTCGGTGATCGTCACGGCAAGCGTCGTCGCCGCCCCCGGCTTCAATCCCGTGACCGCAAATCGCAGCGAGACGGGCTGCCCTGGCGCGAACGTGCTGATCGACGGATTGCTGGTCGTCGCCCGCAATTGCACCCCTACGGGCGCGGCAGCGGAGGGACCGGCAGGCGGCGGCGCAGCCTGAACAGCCTGTCCGGCGAGCGCGAGCGGCAGGGCAGCGGACGACAGGGAAAACAGCATTCGCATCTGGAGCATGGCAGTTCCTTCAGGCGCTTGGCAGGTCCCACTGTTCAAGGAGCAATGGTCTTGCCTGGCATTGCAGAACGCAAGCTGAACACCCATACTCGAAGGCATGGCCGAACTCGTCATCCGCCGCGGGCTCGAAGAGCCCGACACTTCCGGCACCTTCGTCCCCCACAAGCCGCAGCGGCCCGAGAAATCGGATGGCGGGCGGCCGTTCAAGGTCGTTTCCGACTACCAGCCGGCGGGCGACCAGCCGACCGCCATTGCCGATCTTGTGGAGTCCGCGCTCGGCGGCGAGAAGACGCAAGTGCTGCTCGGCGTCACCGGTTCGGGCAAGACCTTTACCATGGCCAAGGTGATCGAGGAACTGCAGCGCCCGGCGCTGATCCTTGCCCCCAACAAGATCCTTGCCGCACAGCTCTACGGCGAAATGAAGAGCTTCTTTCCCGAGAACGCGGTCGAGTATTTCGTCTCGTACTACGACTACTACCAGCCCGAAGCCTACGTCCCCCGCTCGGACACCTATATCGAGAAGGAATCGTCGACCAACGAGGCGATCGACCGGATGCGCCACTCGGCGACCCGCGCGTTGCTCGAACGCGACGACGTGATCATCGTCGCCTCGGTCTCGTGCATCTACGGCATCGGCTCGGTCGAAACCTATTCGGCAATGATCTTCGACCTGAAAGTCGGCACCAGCGTCGACCAGGGCGAGATCATCCGCAAGCTCGTCGCGCTGCAGTACAAGCGCAACGACGCCGCCTTCCAGCGCGGCACGTTCCGCGTGCGCGGCGACAATCTGGAAATCTTCCCCTCGCACTACGACGACACCGCCTGGCGCGTGAGCTTCTTCGGTGACGAGATCGAGAGCATCGTCGAATTCGATCCGCTGACCGGCAAGGCGGGCACGAAGCTGGAAAACGTGCGCGTCTACGCCAATTCGCACTACGTCACCCCCGGCCCGACGATGAAGCAGGCGGCAGAGGCGATCCGCTTCGAACTGACCGAACGGTTGAAGGAGCTGACCGAGGAAGGGCGCCTGCTCGAAGCCCAGCGGCTGGAACAGCGCACCAACTTCGACCTCGAGATGATCGCCGCCACCGGATCGTGCGCGGGGATCGAAAACTACAGCCGCTTCCTCACCGGCCGCCTGCCCGGCGAACCGCCGCCGACGCTGTTCGAATACCTGCCCGACAACTGCCTGCTGTTTATCGACGAAAGCCACCAGACCGTGCCGCAGGTCGGGGCGATGGCGCGCGGCGACCACCGGCGCAAGCTGACGCTGGCCGAATACGGCTTCCGCCTGCCCAGCTGCATCGACAACCGCCCGCTGCGCTTCAACGAATGGGACGCGATGCGCCCGCAGACCATCGCAGTTTCAGCAACCCCCGCGCAGTGGGAGATGGAGCAGGCGGGCGGCGTGTTCGCCGAACAGGTGATCCGCCCCACCGGCCTGATCGACCCGCCTGTGCTGATCCGCCCGGTCGAGGACCAGGTGCAGGACTGCATCAACGAGTGCCGCGAAACCGCGGCCAAGGGCTACCGCACGCTCGTCACCACGCTGACCAAGCGCATGGCCGAGGACCTGACCGAGTTCATGCACGAAGCGGGGCTGAAGGTCCGCTACATGCATTCGGACGTCGAGACATTGGAGCGCATCGAGCTGATCCGCGACTTGCGCCTTGGCGTCTATGACGTGCTGGTCGGCATCAACCTGCTGCGCGAAGGGCTCGACATTCCCGAATGCGGCCTCGTCTGCATCCTCGACGCCGACAAGGAAGGCTTCCTGCGCAGCGAAACCTCGCTGATCCAGACCATCGGCCGTGCCGCGCGCAACGTCGACGGGCGCGTGATCCTCTATGCCGACCGCATGACCGGCAGCATGGAGCGCGCCATCGCCGAAACCGACCGCCGCCGCGCCAAGCAGCAGGAATACAACGAACTCCACGGCATCACGCCGCAGACCATCAAGCGCAACATCCACGACATCGTCGCCGACACCGCCAGCCGCGACGGTGTGCTGGTCGACATCGACGCGGAAGGCAGCAACAACCTCGTCGGCCACAACCTTCGCGCCTACATCGAGGAACTGGAACGCAAGATGCGCGCCGCCGCCGCCGACCTCGAATTCGAGGAAGCCGGCCGCCTGCGCGACGAGATCCGCAAGCTCGAAGCAACGGAGCTGGGCCTGCCAGAGGACGAGCGCAAGGCGCCGATCGTCGGCCGCAGCAACGAAGGCAAGCCGGGGACCAGGAAGACGCGGTTCGGGAAGAGCCAGAAGACCAAGTGGGGGCGGTGAGGCTGCAAAGGTGTAATGTTCGCTTTTCGCCAAAATGGTCGAAAGTAAGGTCTTACTTTCAAATCAAGGCTAGCTAGGCCCTCCTCCGAAGGAGTTGGACCTTGCCCAGATCTGTTGACTCCAAAGGGAGTGTCTCCTATACAGGACAGGCCTTTCAGCTGTCGGAAACACCCGACTTCTCCGATTGGTTCGGCTCCTTGCGGGACCGGCGTGCCCGAGCAAAGATCGTGGTTCGCCTCGAACGTCTGGCCGACGGTAATCTCGGCGACTGCAAGTCCGTCAAGGGCGGCGTTCACGAGCTTCGCGTCGACTACGGGCCGGGTTACCGGGTCTATTTCTTCCAGCGGGGCAAGGAGCTTGTCATTCTCCTGTGTGGAGGCGACAAGCGCACGCAGCACGCCGACATTGCCCAGGCAAAACGGCTGAAGGAAGAGATCGAGCGCACTGATGGAGCTTCGCCCATTTGACCCGGCCAACTACCTCGAAACCGAGGAGGACGTGCTCTATTATCTCGAAGCGGCGATGGAAGGGAATGACCCCCGCCATATTGCGGCCGCGCTCGGCAACATCGCCCGGTCGAAGGGCATGACCGAAATGTCGCGCAAGACCGGTCTTGGACGGCAGGCGCTTTACAAGGCGCTGTCCGAAGACGGCAATCCCACGCTTGAAACGCTGACCGCCGTGCTCGATGCGCTTGGTCTTGAACTCACTGTACAGAAGCGTCCTGCAGCCGCCTGACCGCCCATGAAAATCGCATATCCCATCGCCCTCGCCGCGCTTGCCCTCGCCGGCTGCTCCAGGTCTTCAGCCCTGCCCGCGCCCGACAACGCGCCGGTCGATGCCGTGCGCCTTGCCATGCCGCAGAGCGACGGCGCCGGATTTTCCGCGATCGATCCCAAGGCCAAGGGTAGCTGGATCGCTGCGCCCGACGGCGCTTCGGCAACGTACGGCTATGCCGGGCAGCCGCCCTTGCTGACCGTCGCCTGCCGGTCGGGCCTGCTGATGGTCACGCGCCATTCGCCCGCCGAAGTCGGGGCGCAGGCGCTGTTTGCGTTGCAGGGCGGCGGGCGCATCCTGCGGCTTCCGGTCGATGCGACCGCCGTCCCCGGTCAGCGCGGCTATATCTGGCAGGGCTCGCTTGCCCCCGGCGATCCGGGCGCGGCCGTGTTTCAGAGCGCCTTCAACGGCACCCTGCCCGGCGGCGGGATGATCAAGGTCACCGCGGGTGAACCGATGCGCGAGGTGCTACGCCGGTGCAAGGCCAACCCGGCTGCCGCCGCGCCGGTCACGCCCCTTGGCGGGACCGACGCACCGGCTTCCGAATAAGTCAGAGCTTGCCGAACTTCGCTTCGTAGGCGCCAGTATCGCCGCCTGCGAGCAGCGTCGCCTGTTCGATCCAGGCATCGCGCTTGGGGCGGCCGGCGAACGCCCCCAGTTGCGCGTCGATCGCGGCCAGGTCCGCCTCGCTCCACGCGGCGATCTGGGCAAAGCGGGTGACGCCCAGTTCCTTCAATCGCGCGTTGAGCTTGGGGCCCACGCCCTTGATCCGGGTAAGGTCATCGGCGCTGCCCGCCTCCACGGGTGCGGCGGCAGGTCCAGCAGCGACCACCGCGGCGGCTTCCACTTCCTCTTGCGCTTCGTGCGCCACCACTTCGGCGACGCCTGCCATGATCCCGGTGGCAGGTGCCGGAACGATCGGGGGCACGACCGGGGGCACGATCGGCGGGATGGCGGCGGCTGGGGGCGCATCGATCAGGGCGTCGTTGCGCTGCGCGGGGCCTGCGCCTTCGGACAGCACGTCGCGATATTCGCGTCTGGCGGGCGCCGGCTTCTTGCGTCCCCACAACAGCCAGGCCACCAGCAGCACCAGCACGACCAGTGCGGTCACGGCAATCCAGTTGGCTTCGATCATCTGCAGCATGCCAGCACGCCCTTTGATTAAACTTGAAAGCGCGCCTTAGCCCACGCGCTGCTTGCGGAACAACAGCCGGTCTTCCGGGCCGAACCCGAAGCGCCAGATGACGAAGCCATAGACGCCCAGGATCGCCGGGATGCCGACCGAAAGTTCGAGCCATTCGGGCAGCAGCTTGGCGGCGAACCCGACCAGCGCGGCAGGCGCTGCCGCCCAGATCAGCGGCCAGCGCAAATTGGTGATCCGCGCGCCGAGAATGCGGCCGAGCAGCTTCGACTTGATCAGCGACGACAGCGCGAGCCCGACCGCAAGCGCGAAAGCCGCAGCCTCTGCCTGCTGCAGCGGATTGGCGTGGGCACGGCGGGCCAGCAGCATAAGCGCAACCGTCAGCACGCCCTGCGTCGCGATCGCGCCGATGCTGATCCACAGGTTGCGCATGCGCGCCATGTAGATCAGCGCCGCTTCGCTCACCACGGCAGGCGCGGCGACCACTTCGGCGGTCAGCAGCAGCGCCAGCGCGCCGGTGCCGGCAACGAAGTTGGGGCCGACCAGCCCCATCACGCCCCGGCCCGGAATGCCCAGCGCCAGCGCGATTCCCGCCTGCGCCGCGGTGATCCAGAAGCCCACCTGACACACCTGCTGCGCGATCGCGGCGTAGTTGCCTTCCTTCAGGTTGCGCGTGATCACCGGCCCCAGGATCGGCTCGAAACTGGTCTTGAGCTTCTGCGGCAGCGTCGCAACCTGCTGCGCGGCGTAGTAGATCCCGACCGCCGCCGGAGAGGTGAAGAAGCCGAGCAGCGCGATGTCGAGCTTGCGCGTGCCCCATTCGATCATGTCCGCCCCGGCAAGCGGCGCTGAGGTCAAGGCCAGCCGCGCCAGCCGCGTCGGGCTGGGCGACCAGCGCTGCGGCGCGCCGTAGCTGCGCACCAATGGCACGCAGGCGACGATCAGCGCGGCCACCTTGGAGATGATGTAGGCAAGCGCCAGCCCGGCCTGCGGCAGCACGAACAGGAAGCCGACCGCCGCCAGCGTCTGCGCCCAGGGTTCGACCAGCGAACGCGCCCGCACGGTGGCGCCCACGTTGTAGCGATAGGCGAGCGCCGCCAGCGCCACGTCGGTCAGCGTGTTGGCGATCAGCGCAAACGGCAGCAGGCGGTCAAACGCGTTGAATTCGCCGCTGGGGAACATCGGCGCAGGGACCGCATAGAGCAGCACGGCGGCGAGCAGGGAGACGACCAGCGACAGCGTCATCGCATCGGCCACGCTGTGCGCGGCATCGCGCGTATCGTTGGCCAGCCGCTGGGCAAGGCCGCGCCGCTGGCCAAGGCTGCAGACCTGGCTCACCAGTTCGACGATGACGAGAGCCGAGGCATAGCGCCCCAGCGCTTCTACCCCATAGAACCGGCCGGCGATGAACAGGAACGGCGCGGTGCCGCCCAGCCGCAGCACGAAGCCGAGGAAGTTCGTCCGCCCGCCCTTGGCGAGCGCGGCGATGTCCTGCTGCTCGGGGCTGCGCGAAGGCAAGGCGGCGGCGTCAGCCAAGCAGCGCTTCCGCCCTGAGCGGCCGTGCCAGCAGTTGCGCGACGACCTGATGCGCAGGGGCCTTGCCTTCGAGCAGCAGCGTTACCGCCTCGACGATCGGCATCGATACGCCGCGCGCCCGTGCGATCTCGGCCAGCACCGGCGCGGTGAAGGCGCCTTCGGCCACCGTCGCCCGGTCGGCCAGGATGGCGGCCGCGCTCGCCCCTTCGCCCAGCGCCTTGCCCAGCGAAAAGTTGCGGCTGGACGTGGAGGAACAGGTCAGCACAAGGTCTCCCAACCCCGAAAGACCCGAAAGCGTTTCCGCTTGCGCCCCCATGGCAAGACCGAAGCGCTGCATTTCGGCAAAGCCCCGGCTGATCAGCGCGGCGCGGGCGTTCTGGCCGAGCCGCAGGCCTTCGACCACGCCGCAGGCGATCGCGAGCACGTTCTTGACCGCGCCGCCGATCTCGGCCCCGGCAACGTCGTCGGAGTAGTAGGGGCGGAAAGTTGGCCGCGCGATTGCCGCCGAAAGCCTGCGCCATTGCGCTTCGCCGCCGGCGCAGGCGAGCGTTACCGCGGTCGGAAGCCCCGCCGCGACTTCGTGCGCGAACGTCGGACCGGACAGCACGGCAAGGCTGGCGCAGGGGGCCGCATCGCGCGCCACGTCGGCCATCAGCCGCCCGGTGCCCGCCTCGATGCCTTTCGAGCAAAGCACCAGATCGCCATCGCCGCGATGACCGATACCCGAAAGCACCGCGCCAAGGTGCTGCGCCGGCGTAACCATCAGCAGCACCGGCACTTGGGCCAGGTCGGCCAGGTTGCCCGTGGCGCGAATGGTCGGGTGAAGTTCGGCCGATGGCAGGAACAGGCCGTTGCGCCGCTCTTCGTTGATCTGCGCCACCAGTTCGCTCTCGCGTACCCAGAGCAGCACCTCGCGCCCGTCGCTGGCGAGCATCTGCGCCAGCGCGGTGCCCCAGGCACCCGCACCGACAACGCCCACCGTGGCGAAATTGCCCTCGCTCATCCCTTCACCCCTGCGCCGCGTACTGGCGCGGCATTGGCATCGAGCGGCCAGCGCGGGCGCGCCGCCACGTCGAGCGCGTCGCTATAACCCATCGCTAAGCGTTCCGCCCCCGCCCAGCCGATCATCGCCGCATTATCTGTGCACAGCTTTGGCGGCGGCGCGATTAGCGGCAGGCCCGCGCCCGACGCCAGCTCCTCCAGCGCCCCGCGCAGCGCGGCATTGGCGGCAACCCCGCCCGCCACTACCAGCGCGGTCACCGGCCCGCAGGCGCCAAGCGCGATCCGCGTCCGGTCGATCACGCAATCGAGCGCGGCCTGCTGGAACGAGGCGGCGATATCGGCATTGCGATGCGTGCCCGCCTGCTTGGCGCGCATCACCGCGCTCTTGAGCCCTGCGAACGAGAAGTGCGGTTCGCCGCTGCCCACCAGCGGGCGCGGCAATGGCACGGCCTTGGCATCGCCCTCGCGCGCCAGCCGTTCGACCGCCGGGCCACCGGGATAGCCGAGGCCCAGGATCTTGGCAGTCTTGTCGAACGCTTCGCCCAGCGCATCGTCGATCGTGGTGGCGAGCCGGCGATAATCGCCAAGACCGCGCACTTCCAGGATCTGGCAATGCCCGCCCGAGACCAGCAGCAGCAGGTAGGGATAGGCGAGCGAAGGTTCGGCAAGGCGCGGCGAAAGCGCGTGCCCTTCCAGATGGTTGATCGCGATCAGCGGCTTGTCGGCTGCCATCGCCAGCGCCTTGCCGGTGACGAGGCCGACCATCACCCCGCCGATCAGGCCGGGGCCTGCCGTCGCGGCGATCGCGTCCATGTCGTCAAGCGTCAGCCCGGCATCGGCCAGCACCTGCCCGATCATCGGGCCCAGCACCTCGACATGCGCGCGGGCCGCGATTTCGGGCACCACGCCGCCATAGGGGCGGTGCATTTCGTCCTGCGAGGCGATCCGCTGCGCGACGATGCGCGCGGCGAGCGTTTCGCCGTTGCTGTCGATCACCGCGGCGGCGGTTTCGTCGCAGGAGGATTCGATGCCGAGGATCAGTGCCATGGGAGCGCTTCCCCTTAGAGATAATCGGCGTTACGGCAACCGGGCATGAACGCCCCGAACTTGCATACCGCTGCGCCGGGCCCAGCGCCCGCCCCCGCGCCGGACCGTCCGCTCAGGCTCGGCACCCGCCGCTCGCCACTCGCCATGGCGCAGGCCGAGGAAGCGCGCGACCGGCTCTGCTCCGCGCACGGCTGGGACCAGTCGCTGGTCGAGCTGGTGCCCGTGACCGCCAGCGGCGACAAGGTGCAGGACCGCCCGCTCGCCGAAGTCGGCGGCAAGGCGCTGTGGACCAAGGAGCTCGACGCCTGGCTGCATTCGGGCGAGATCGACTTCGCGGTCCATTCGATGAAGGACGTCGAAACGATCCGGCCCGACACGCTGACCATCGCCGCCGTTCTGCCGCGCGCCGACGTGCGCGACGTGCTGGTCGGCGCGGCGACCGTTGCAGCGATCCCGCCCGGTGCGCGCGTCGGCACCAGCGCCCCGCGCCGCGCCGCGCAGATGCTCCACGCCCGGCCGGATCTTTCGGTCATCTCGTTCCGCGGCAATGTGGCCACGCGCCTTGCCAAGCTGCAGGCGGGCGAAGCCGACGTCACCCTGCTCGCCGCCGCGGGCCTCCAGCGCCTTGGTGAGACCGGCGTCGGCCATCCGCTCGGCGAGGACGAATGGCTGCCCGCCCCGGCGCAGGGGGCGATCGGCATCGAATGCCTGACCGAACGCACCGACGTGCGCCAATGGCTCGCCGCGATCGACCATGCGCCCAGCCACGCCGCGATCCGCGCCGAGCGCGCGCTGCTGCTGGCGCTCGGCGGCAATTGCCACAGCCCGATCGCGGTGTTGAGCCGGATCGAGGGAGACACGCTCAGCCTGCGTGCCGCGCTCTACAGCCCTGACGGAGCCGAGCGCGTCGAAGCGAGCGCCCGCTTTGCGCCCGACGATGCCGCAGCCCCCGCGGCGCTTGCCGAGGTACTGCTGGCACAGGCGCCCGAGGCGATCACCGTCCACTTCTCCGGCCCGGCCAAGGACTGAACCGCCCGATGCGCCCGCTGGTCGTGCTGCGGCCCGAACCGGGCAACACCGCGACGGCCGAGGCGGCGCGCGCGCTGGGGCTGATCGTCCACGCGCATCCGCTGTTCGCGATGGCGCCGGTGCCATGGGGGGTTCCGCCTGCATCCGAATTCGACGCCATCCTCGCCGGCAGTGCCGCGCTATTCCGGCTGGGCGGCGCCGGGCTCGATGCGCTGCGCAGCCTTCCGGTCCATGCCGTGGGGGAGACGACCGCTGCGGTGGCGCAAGGATCGGGTTTCGCGATCGCGGGCACCGGCGAAGGCGGGATGGAGCCGCTCGTCGCGCAGCTTCCACCGGGCCGCTACCTGCGCCTTGCCGGCGAACGCCACGTGCCGCTGATGCCGCCGCCGGGGGTAGAGGTCGACACCCGCGTGGTCTACGCCGCGCGCGGCCTGCCGCTGCCGCCTGCGCTGGCCGCCACGCTGGCGGAAGGCGCGGTCGTGGCGCTCCATTCGGGCGAAGCCGCGGGCCACTTTGCCGCCGAATGTGTGCGGCTGAAACTATCGCGCGAACGGGTTTCGCTCGCCTGCCTGGCGCCCCGAATCGGAACAAAGGCGGGCGAAGGCTGGCAAAGCGTTGAAATCGCTGGCTCCAGAACCGATCAGGCCTTGCTGGCGCTCGCCGCACAAATGTGCCAGACAGTGTGACCCTAGGGCCACCAACAAGAAAAAAGGCGCATGCAGGACACGACTTATCCCGAACCGGGCCCGTCCCGGGCGGCAAGCCGGGGACGCGGCAACCGCGCAGTGGTGGCCGTTCTGGTGTTGATCATGGTGCTGGGCGTGCTCGCCGCAGCAACCTGGCTCGGCTGGCGTGAAGGCTGGCTCCACCTCTCGCTCGATGGCAAGCCCGCCGCCACGGCCAGCGCGGTGCCGGCCCAGAACACTCAGCTGATCGCCGACCGCGTCGCCACCGAAGCCGCGCTGGCCGGTGCCGCTGCCAAGGTTTCGGCGCTGGAACAGCGCCTCGCGGAATTGAACCAGCAAGCCATCGCCGCTTCGGGCCAGGCCACCCATGCCGAAGCGCTGCTGCTCGCGGTCGCCGCCCGTCGCGCGGTCGAACGCGGCGCGCCGCTCGGCTATCTCGAAAACCAGCTGCGCCTGCGCTTCGGCCAAAGCCAGCCCGGCGCGGTCGACCGCCTGCTGATGGCCAGCCAGAAGCCCGTCACGCTCACCTCGCTCGATGAAGAATTCGAACGCATCGCCCCGCGCCTTGCCGGTGGCCGTCAGGACGAAGGCAACTGGGACTGGCTCAAGCGCCAGATCGGCTCGCTCGTCGTCATCCGCCACGACGATTCGCCCTCGCCCACGCCCGAGAGCCGGATCGAGCGGGCACGCTATGCCATTGCCGGCGGCCGCATCGACGCTGCCATCGCCGAAGTCGAACGCATGCCCGGCCGCGATGTCGCGGTCGACTGGCTGTCGCACGCCCGCGATTGGGTCATGACCCAGCGCGCGCTCGATCAGCTCGAAACCTCGGCGCTTACCCTGCCCGATCCGGTGCAGGTGGCAACGCCCGCCGCGACCGCCATGCCGGCCCCGACGCCGGTTCCAAGCGCGTCAGCCAGAGAGGCGGCGACGCCCGCACCAGCCCCGCAGGCCAGCACCGCGCCTTAAAACACCCGGCGTCAGGCCTGCAGCAGCGCGGGCAGCTTCCCGCTCATCCCCCGCGCCTCGTCCATGAAGAAGCGCTTGAGCGTGGGGCTGCGCTGCACGCCGGCCATGCCGAAGCGGCGGATCGCCGAAGGAATCCGCCCCGGCAGGCCGAACAGCCGCGTCAGCACGTCGGTGGCGCCTGCCACCATGAACGTATCGAGCGCGCGCCAGCGTTCGTAGCGCGCCAGCAGCTGCGCATCGCCGGGCTCCAGCCCCAGCCGCGCGCCTTCGGCCAGCACCTCGACCAGCGCCGCCACGTCGCGAAGGCCCACGTTGAGCCCCTGCCCCGCGATCGGGTGCATCCCGTGCGCGGCATCGCCAACCAGCGCCAGCCGGTCGGACACGACCTTGGCAGTGTGGTGGAAATTGAGCGGATAGGACGTGCGCGGGCTGGCCAGCTCGATCTTGCCGAAGATTCCGTCCATCTGCCGCGCGACTTCGGACAGGAACGCGCCCTCGGGCAGGGCGAGCACGCCGGCCGCATCCTTTTCCGCCACCGTCCAGACCAGGGCCGAACGATGACGCCCGTCCTCATCGAGCAGCGGCAGCAGCGCGAACGGCCCCGCCGGATAGAAGATTTCCCACGCGACATTGTCGTGCGGCTTTTCGTGCCACAGCCCGCTGATGATCGCGCGATGGCCATAGTCCCAGCGCGCCGGGGTGAAGCCCGCCTCGTCGCGGGTGGGCGATTGCCGGCCTTCGGCGCCGACCAGCAGGCTGCCGGCCAGCACCCGCCCGTCGTTCAGCGTCACCGTCACCCCGTGAGGCCCCCGCTCCCGGCTGGCGACACGGGCGTTGGTGATGAAGGTGATTGCCTCTTCACGCGCAGCGGCGGCGTACATCGCGATGCGCAAGTCGCGATTGGCGTACATCCGCCCCAGCGAGCCTTCGTCGGCGTTGGGGCGGAAATCGATCCGCCCCGGCTTCATCGCGTCGGTCACCGCGATCGCGTCGATCGGGCAGCCCTTGTCGACCAGATCGCCCGCCATGCCGAGATTGACGTAGAGGTTCCAGCTCGCGGTCGAGATCGCCGAGGCGCGGCCGTCAAACCCTTGCGCCGTCTGCGCCGCCGGGTCCGAACTGTCGACCACAACGCTGGTCAGCCCCTGCTTGGCAAGCCCGATCGCCAGCGTCATGCCGACGAGGCCACCGCCAAGGATGACCACGTCTGCCCGTGCATTGGGTTCGCGGGCCGAAACTTCGCCGTTAACGTCGCTCAATTGGTTGCTCCACACGTGGTGCCGGGGCCGGCATCGAGATCGAGGCATCGTCCATCGAAAGTGCCCGCCGGTTCCTTGAGCGCGATCAATGCGGCAAGGCTGGGGGCGATGTCCACCGTCTCTACCGCGCTCGGCTGTTCGAACGGGGTCATCCCGGCGCGCCAGAACAGGATCGGCACGCGGCGGTCATAGTCCCAGGCCGAGCCGTGCGTCGCCACGATGCCCGGCATCGGGCGCACGATCGGCACCACCCCGCGCTTCAGGATCACCACCAGATCGCCCGAACGCGGCGCATAGAAAGAGGCGCGCGCGCGGTCGAGCAGGCTCCAGGTATCGGGCGTGCCGGTGGGCATCGGCGCCGCGGCAAGCTCGCTCGCGGTGAACACCGCCTGCACCTGCGGCTGCGACAGGAACACCGCCTTGGCCGCATCGATCACCTTTGTCTTCTGATCGGCCGGCACCGCCTTGTTGATCCAGAAGTCGCCGAACGCGCCATCGCCCAGGATCAGGTCCTTGGGCTCCATCCCGAGCTTCGCGCCGACAACGGCTGAAACCTGATCGGGCAGCAGCGCGGGCGCGGCGCGCTCGGCGCTCGGCAGCGCCTGTTCGCGCAGGCGTTCGGGAAGGTCGAACCCGCCATGGTCGGCGGTCAGCACCACGGCATAATCGATGTGGCGGTCATCCAGCGCCTTGAAGAAATCGCCCAGCGCCAGGTCGAGCTGCTGCATCTGGATGCACATTTCGGCGCCTTCGGTGCCCGTGGCATGGCCGACATAGTCGGTGGCCGAAAGGCTCACCGCCAGCATGTCGGGCGTCGGCCCCTTGCCCAGCTTCATGCTGTCGACCAGTTCGGTCGCCAGGTCGAGCGTCGCGCGGTCGAGCCGGGGCGAGGCGCGGAAGGCGTTGGCATCGTTCGGCGCCAGCGCGAAATGGCCGGTGCCCACGGTAAAGCCGCTCGCCGTCGGTGCAGGCGCGGCCGTGGCGAGCGAGTTGGCAATGCCGATCCCGCCGCTGGCCGGCGCGCCGCCGCCCAGCGCGATCGCGCGGTCGTGCGGGCCGCACCATGCGGGCATGGTCATCGCCGGTGCACCCTGCGCCAGCACGCTTTCAAGGCTCTTGTTCTCGGCCACGGCCTCGGGCCCCAGCGTGCGGCCATCGAGCGTGGTGAAGCCCTTGCCCTTCCACCAATAGACCTGGTCGATCACATGCCCGCCCATCATCAGCGCGGCGCGGTCCTTGCCCGAAACGGCTACGTTGCGGCTTGTCGGCCACTGGCGCTTGATCATCTCGCCCAGCGTCGGCACCAGCAGATGATCGACCGAGGCGACATAGTCCTTCGGGTCCGCCGCCTGCTTGGTTTCATCCTCGGCGCAGTAGATCGCCTTCTTCGGTCGCGCCGCCGACTGGTCGATCCAGGTGTTGGCGATGATCCCGGTGTGCGCTGGCCGCATGCCGGTCAGGATCGTCGAATGGCCGGGGCAAGTCTCGGTCGCGGCGTGGCTCTGGTAGCCCGCAGGGAACACCATGCCGCCTGCCAGACGCCCCAGCCCCGCCACGAAGTGGCTGCGATACTGTGCGAACAGATCGGCAGAGAATTGGTCCACCGAAATCGCCACCAGCAGGCGCGGCGCGCCCTTAACCGGCCCCGCTGGCTGCACCTGCGGGCGCGGCTGGCTGGTGCCGGGACCGGCCTTGGCCGGCGCGGCAGGCTTGGCGTTTGCAGCCATCGGCAGCATCGCGGCGGCGAGGAGAAGCAGGGCTTTGGAGCGGATCAGGGGGCGGATCATCTGGGACGTGTTCCTATGGGTCATGCACTATGGGCTGCACTGGACTCAGGTACAATGCGCCCTTAAGCGCGGGGTTTGGCCCCGCCAGCCCAATGGCGCAAGGGGCCGCGCCAGCCGGAAGGGCCAGATCGTCCATGCGCGCCAGCACTTTAGCCGCGAATGTGACCGCACGGTTGCTTGCGGTCGTTCTTTCGCTCGTTGCAGCGCTCAGCCTGCCCGCTTCGGCGCGGGCGAACCACATCGCCGCCTCGCTCGTTGCCGAAAAGCCGGGCGCGCCGGGGGGCGAGGTCATGCTGGCGATCGCCATGCAGCCCGAACAGGGCTGGCATGGCTACTGGGTCAACCCGGGCGATGCCGGCCTCGGCCTCACGCTCGACTGGACCCTGCCCAAGGGCGCCAAGGCGGGCGACCTGCAATATCCCGTGCCGCAGACGCTGCTGGTGCAGGGGCTGATGAATCACGTCTACGAACACGCCTATGCCGTGATCGTGCCGCTGACCCTGCCGGCGGACGCAAAGCCGGGCACCACCCTGCCGATCAGCGCCAAGGCGCAATGGCTCGCCTGCACCGAAGCAATCTGCGTACCCGAACAGGCCACGCTGCAAGGCACCGTTGTGGTCGGCGGAGGCGCTTCCGATCCGCGCTTTTCGGCCTGGCGCGCCGCCCTGCCCGCCCCGCTCGATCGCGCCGGCACTTTCGCCAGCACGGCCAAGGGGATCAGCCTCGCCATCCCCTTCCCTGCCTCGGCCACGCTCGAAAATCCGCACTTCTTCATCGCGGGTGACGGCCTGATCGATTACGCCGCGCCGCAAGCTTTTCGCCGCAAGGGCGACCTGCTGATCGTCGACATGGCCCGCGCCAAGGTGCCGAGCGCCGAACAGCCGACGCTGGTTTCTGGCGTGCTCTCGCTGGGCCAGGCACGCGGCGGCATCGCGCTCACCGCCAACGCTGGGCCCGTGCCCGATGGCGGCACCCCGCTTGCCGGAAGCGCCGCGCCCGCCTTCTCCGCCGCCGCGCTGATCGCCGCCATTCTCGGCGCGCTCGCCGGCGGGCTGATCCTCAACGTGATGCCCTGCGTGTTCCCGATCCTCAGCCTCAAGGCGCTGGCGCTGGCACGCGGCAATTCCGCCCACGCCCGCAGCGAAGGCCTCGCCTATACCGCCGGCGTCGTCCTCGCCTGCCTCGCGCTTGGCGCGGCGATGCTCGCCCTGCGCGCGGCGGGCGAACAGGTCGGCTGGGCTTTCCAGCTGCAAGACCCGCGCGTCGTCGCCGTGCTGCTGCTTCTCGCAGCGGCGATCACCGCCAACTTCGCCGGCCTCTTCGAACTGCCCGGCCTCTCGGTCGAGCGCGGCTCGGGCCCGATGGGCGCGTTCGGCACCGGGCTGCTTGCGGCCTTCGTCGCGACGCCGTGCACCGGGCCGTTCATGGCCGCGGCGATGGGCGCGGCGCTGCTGCTGCCGACGTGGGCCGCGCTCGCCGTCTTTGCCGCGCTCGGTCTCGGCCTTGCCTTGCCGTTCCTGGCGCTCGGCTTCATCCCGCCCTTGCGCCGCCTGCTGCCGAGGCCCGGCGGCTGGATGGAAAAGTTCCGCCGCTTCATGGCCGTGCCGATGGGCCTCACCGCGCTGGCCTTGGGCTGGCTCGCCTGGCGCGTCGGAGGGCCGACCTTCCTCGCCGTGCTCGTCGGCACCGCCGTGCTGCTGCTCGGCGCGCTCGCCGCCGTGGGCGTCACGCAGCGCAAGGGCAAGCCCGTTGCCCTGTTGTTCGCCATCGCCGCCGTGATCGCGATCGGCGGCGTCGTGGGCCTGCCGCCCGCCAAGCCCGCCGCCGCGCAAGAGAGCAGCCTGCTCGCCGCCCAGCCCTTCAGCGAGGAAGCGCTCGCCAAGGCGCGCGCTTCGGGCAAGCCGGTCTTCGTCTACTTCACCGCCGACTGGTGCCTGTCGTGCAAGGTCAACGAAAGCACCTCGATCGAGCGCGAGACCACCCGCGACGCCTTTGCCAAGGCGGGCGTCGTCGTCCTCGTCGGCGACTGGACCCGCCGCGACGAAGCGATCACCCGCTTCCTCACCGCGCAAGGCGTCGCCGGCGTGCCGCTCTATCTGTGGTATCCGGCCAAGGGCGAGCCGCAGAAACTGCCGCAAGTGCTGACGCCGGAAACCCTGCCGGGTCTGGCGGCGGGGAAGTAACGGATCAGGAAAGGCAGTCCTTCGACAAGCTCAGGACAGGCGGGATGAGGACAAAACCTCCTCCAATCCCGTCCGCCCTGAGCCTGTCGAAGGGCTGTTCTTCTTCTCTCCGGCTTACAGGCTCTGCCCGTCGTCCACCGTGATGTGCGAACCGGTCACGTATTCCGACGCGTCCGAGGCGAAGAACAGCATCGGATCGTCGAGCGCGCTGATGTCGGTCAGGCGGCGGCGCGGCCAGCTGGCGATCTGCTTGGCGCCGCCTTCGCTGTCGAACCATTCGCCGTCGATCTCGGTACGGATGTAGCCCGGCTGCACGGTGTTGACGTTGATGCCGAGGCGCGCCCATTCGCGGGCGAACTGGCGGCCGAGGTGGACCACGCCGGCCTTGCTCGCGGCATAGGCGGCATCGCCCTGGCCGGTCATCTCGGCCGTGATCGATCCGGTCAGGATGATCCGCCCGCGCCGGCTTTCCTTCGATCCCGCCTTGATCATCCGCCGCGCGCCTTCGCGCGCGGTCAGCCAGACGCCGTTGAAGTTGGTGTCGACCACGCGGCGCATCGCGTCCGCCGGAAGATCGACCGAGCGCCCCGCCTCGGCGATGCCGGCGTTGGCGACCACCACGTCGGGCGCGCCGAACGCGGCTTCGGCGGCGTCGAAAGCTGCGATGATCGAGGCTTCGTCGGTCACGTCCATCGACACGGCAAGGCAGCGCCCGCCCGCAGCCTCGATCTCTGACGCAAGGCTGGCGATCCGCTCGGCCCGCCGCGCGCCGATCACCACCGCCGCGCCCGCCGCCGCGAACAGACGCGCAAACCGCGCGCCAAGGCCCGAGGATGCGCCCGTGATCAGCGCGACGCGGCCTTCGAGCGAATAGCGGGGCTTGTCCATCATCTCTCTCCCATCACCGAACGATTAAGCGGGCGCTTAACAGACCTGTGAACAAGGTCGAGTCCGATTTTGAAGAGGCGCGGAGAAAGCAAAGGCGATCCTTCGACAGGCTCGGAATACGCGGCGAATGGGCCAAACCTCTGAACCCCGCTGCCCTGAGCTTGTCGAAGGGCCGCCCTTACTCTTCCCGGCACGGCGCATGGCTCAAGAACAAGAACGGTCCTTCGACAGGCTCAGGACATGCCGGGGAAAACGAACGGTCCCCCAACCCGCCGGCCCTGAGCCTGTCGAAGGGCAGCCCTCTTCTTCCGGGCACTACGCAAGACAGAAGTCAAAACTTGTTGTCCCTTGGAAAACCGTTGGGCGGCAACCGCCCGGCCGCACCGCGCGCCACCTTCCACGGCAGCAAGTCCTTTTCCACCCGCACGCGCCCGCTCTCGCCGCCCATCGTCCAGGTGAGGCCGTCCTCGAACTTCAGCGTGACGAGGTCGGCCATCCCGCCGTCCTTGTAGCGCTGCAACGTCACGCCCTGCCCCTTGGCTAGGATCGGCACTTCGGACAGCGCGAAGATCACCAGCTTGCGGTTGTCGCCGATCACCGCGACGTGGTCGTGCTCGGGCGCGATTTCGCGTACGTGGGTCAGCTTCACGCCCGGCTTGGTCGAAACCACGCCGCGCCCCTTTCGCGTTTCGGCAAGCAGTTCGTCCATTTCCGCCGTGAAGCCACGGCCTGTGTTGCTGGCGAGCAGCAGTTGGCCCTTTGCCTTCCACGGCAGAATGGCGACGATGTGCGCTTCGGGATCGATGTCGACCATCGTGCGGATCGGTTCGCCAAAGCCGCGCGCGCCGGGCAGCTTGTCGGCGCCCAGCGTGTAGAACCGCCCGTTGTCCGCTGCCACCAGCAGCTTGTCGGTGGTCTGCGCATGGAGTGCGAAGGCCGGGCCATCGCCTTCCTTGAACTTGAAGTCGCTGTCGAGCGGCACATGACCCTTGGCCGCGCGGATCCAGCCCTTGGCGGACAGGATCACCGTCACCGGCTCCTTCTCGATCATCGCGTCCATGTTGAACTCGCGCGTCGGCGCGGCTTCGGCAATGGTCGTGCGACGGCGGCCGAGCGCGGTTTCCGGCCCGTATTCCTTGCGCAGCGCGTTCAGATCGCGCTTCAGCCGCGTGCGCTGCCGCGCCGGGCTGTCGAGCAGCTTTTCCAGCTCCTCCTTCTCGGCCAGCAGCTCGTCACGCTCCTTGCGCAGCTCCATTTCCTCGAGCTTGCGCAAAGACCGCAGCCGCATGTTGAGGATCGCCTCGGCCTGCCGGTCGGTCAGGCCGAACTCGGCCATCATCACCGGCTTGGGCTCGTCCTCGGTGCGGATGATCTCGATGATCCGGTCGAGGTTGAGGAAGGCGATGATGTAGCCTTCGAGCAGCTCCAGCCGCGCGGCGATCTTCTCCAGCCGATGGCGCGACCGGCGCAGCAGGATGTCGATCTGGCTGATCACCCATTCCTGCAGCAGCAGCTTCAGCCCCAGCACGCCGGGCGTGCGGTGCGCGTCGAGCACGTTGAGGTTGAGGCCGAACCGCGTTTCCAGATCGGTCAGGCGATAGAGCGATTCCTTGAGCAGCTCGGGATCGACGTTGCGGCTCTTGGGCACCAGCACGATGCGGATCTGTTCGTCCGATTCATCGCGCACGTCTTCCAGGATCGGCAGCTTCTTGTCGGCGATCAGCGCGGCGATCTGTTCGATCAGCTTGCTCTTCTGCACCATGTAGGGGATTTCGCTGACCACGAGCTGCCATTGCCCGCTGCCCAGCTTTTCGATCCCCGTCTCTTCCCAGCTGCCGCCTTCTCCCTTTCCGGTGGAGAACCGCCCGCGAACCCGGATCGCGCCGCGCCCGGTTTCATAGGCGGCGGAGATCACCGCCGGGCTGTCCACCACCACGCCGCCGGTGGGCAGGTCGGGCCCATGGAACACCTGCATCAGCTGGGCATGTTCGACGGCGGGATTGTCGATCAGCAGCAGCGTCGCATCGACGATCTCGGCCACGTTGTGGCTGGGGATGTTGGTCGCCATGCCCACCGCGATCCCGCTGGCCCCGTTGGCGAGCAGGTTGGGGAACAGCCCCGGAAAGATTTCCGGCTCCTCGTCCTCGCCGTTGTAGGTCGGAACGAAATTGACGGTGCCTTCGTCGAGCCCCGCCATCAGCAGCATCGCCGTGCGCGTCAGCCGCGCCTCGGTGTAGCGGTAGGCGGCGGCGTTATCGCCATCGACGTTGCCGAAGTTGCCTTGGCCCTCGACCAGCGGGTAGCGCAGCGACCAATCCTGGGCGAGGCGCACCATCGCATCGTAGACCGAGGCATCGCCGTGCGGGTGGTACTTGCCGATCACGTCGCCCACCACGCGCGCCGATTTCTTGAACGCGTCGGTGGGGTTGAGCTTCAACTGGCGCATAGCCCAGAGCAGGCGACGGTGCACCGGCTTCAGCCCGTCGCGCAAGTCGGGCAGCGACCGCGCCGTGATCGTCGAAAGGGCGTAGACGAGGTAGCGCTCGGAAAGCGCGGAATCGAACGGCGCATCGACGATGGCGTCGAAGGGATCGGGCTCTGACGTGGTGCTGGCCATAGACGGAACGTCTTAGCAACGAGTTGGTCCGTGGGGAACCGAGGAACTGTCCCCCCCTCTGCTCATTATGGCGGGGCGAATCCCCCCTCCCTTTCCCCACGGAGTTTCAACAAGATGGCCAAGCGCGTGCTCATCATCGCCACCGACGGCTTCGAGCAGTCGGAACTTATCGAACCCAAGAAGCTGCTCGAAGCAGCAGGCTACAAGACGGTCGTCGCCAGCCCCAAGGTCGGCGAAATCAAGGGCTGGAACCACGGCGACTGGGGCCAGAGCGTTCCCGTCGACGCCGATCTCGACGACGTTTCGGCCGAGGATTTCGACGCGCTCATGCTGCCGGGCGGGCAGATGAACCCCGATATCCTGCGCATGGACGAACGCGCCGTCGCGCTGGTCGAGGAATTCGACGATCTCGGCAAGCCGATCGCGGCGATCTGCCACGGCCCCTGGCTGCTGGTGGAAGCCGACATCATCGATGGTCGCACCGTCACCGGCTGGCCCTCGATCCGCACCGATCTTGAAAATGCCGGTGCCGACGTGGTCGACGAAGAAGTCGCCATCGACGACAACCTCATCACAAGCCGCAAGCCCGACGACATCCCCGCCTTCGCCCAGGCGCTGATCGACGCGCTCGAAGCGCAGGAAGAAGAAGAGGAAGAGCTCGACGACGAGGACGAGGAAGAAGACGACGAAGTCGAAGAACTCTAAGGCCGTTCCAAGCCCCTCCTGCCACGCGGGAGGGGCTGTACCCTCAAGAGCCGTCATCCCGGCGGAGGCTGGGATCGCCGGCAGCTATGCCGAACCCGATACGCGCAGCCCTATTCTTGCCGATCAGCCCCGCTGCATGTCGTGTGCCTCTTCAGGCACGCGCACTTCCAGCCCGTCAAGCTCGGCGGTCAGCGAAATCTGGCAGGCAAGGCGGCTGGTGCGGGTGACCCCGGCGGCCAGGTCGAGCATGTCCTCCTCGTCCTCCACCGCGGGCTTCAGGCGGTCGAACCAATCGGGCGCCACGATCACGTGGCAGGTTGAACACGCCATCTGCCCCTCGCAGGTGCCTTCCAGCGGCAAACCGGCGTTCTGGCCGACTTCGAGCAGGCGCTGGCCGGCCTCGCCCGTCGTCTCGATGCGTGCGCCTTCCGCGTTCACGAACGTCACTCGTACCATCGGCTAGACTCCTTGCGCCCGCTCCGCGGCGTTTATCGCCACGGCGGCCCGTTCCAGCTCCTCTTCCCCCGTATATCGTCCGAACCCCAGCCGGATCGCGTTGCGCGCATCCTTGTCCGACAAGCCGATGGCGCGCAAGACATGGCTTGGCCTGCCAGAGCCGCTGGCGCAGGCCGAACCTGCCGAAATCGCCACGCTGCGGCATTCGGACAACAGTCGCGCCACGTCCAGCCCCGCGCGCCGGATGTTCAGGTTGCCGTGCCAGCGCTGCTCCTCGCTGCCGTTCAGCGTCCAGTCGGCGAACAGCGCGCGCGCCTTGGTCCACAGCCTTTCGACATGTTGTCCATCGCTTTCCCACCATGTTTTGCACAGGGCCGCCGCCGCGCCGAACCCTGCGCACAGCGCCGGAGACAGCGTACCCGATCTAAGGCCTCCCTCCTGCCCGCCGCCGTGGACCAGCGGTGCCAGATCCACCCCATCGCGCACCCACAGCGCGCCGATGCCCTTGGGGCCGTACATCTTGTGCGCCGAAACCGCGATCAGGTCGGCGCCCTCCGGCGCGACGATCTTGCCCGCGCCCTGCACCGCATCGCACAGGAACAGCGCGCCCATCGCCCGCGCCCGCGCCGCCAGCGCCTCTACCGGCTGGATCGTGCCGATCTCGTTGTTGACCTGCATCACCGCGACAAGGCCGGTGCCTTCGGGAATGGCCACGTCCGCCGCCACCAGTCCGCCCGCATCCACTGGCAGCAGCGCCACACCGGGATCGACGAAGCGCGCGGTATCGAGCACCGCCGCATGCTCGATCGCGGAGACGGCCAGCCGTTCGCGCGCCGATCCGACGATCGCCAGGTTGATCGCCTCGGTCGCGCCCGAGGTGAAGATCACCCGTCCGCCCGGCGGCAACAGCGCGGCGACCTGTTCGCGCGCCACTTCCACCGCCGCCGCCGCCCCGCGCCCGGCGCGATGCGAACTGTGCGGGTTGGCAAAGCCTGCGCCCTCCGGCCCGCCCAGCCAGGGCAGCATCGCCTCGCGCGCTTCGGGCGCCAGCGGCGTCGTCGCCTGGTAATCGAGGTAGATCATGCCGCAATCTCCCGCCATGCCGCCACGAAGGCGTCGATCTCGGCTGCGGTCGTCTCGCGCCCGATCGACACGCGGATCACTTCGCCCGCGCCCTCCACGCCCATCGCGGTCAGCACGTGGCTCGCCTTGAGCGATCCCGAAGAGCACGCGCTCCCCGCCGAAACGGAAAAGCCCATGCCGTCGAAGCGGATCAGCTGCGCATTGGCGGACCGCCCCGGCATGCGATAGGCGCCGATCGTCGGCAGGCGCGGCGATGCTGCGGCAATCACTTCACATCCACTCGCAACCAGCTGATCTTCCAGCGATTTGCGCAAGGTCGCGGCCTGTTCCATCCAGCCGCTGCCCGCGTCCAGCGCGGCGACCATCGCCAGCACGCCGGGCAGGTTCTCGGTGCCGGGGCGATAGCCGCGCTCCTGCCCGCCGGTGGGTTTCAGCATCGCCCAGTCCCTGACCAGCAGCGCGCCGACCCCGATCGGTCCGCCGAACTTGTGCGCCGACAGCGCGATCAGGTCCGCTTGGGGCAGCGCGATCTTGCCCGCGCCTTGCGCGCAATCGGCCAGCAGCCAGCCGCCACCTTCGCGCACGCTGGCGGCCAGCGCATCCAGCGGCTGGATCACCCCGGTCTCGTTGTTGACCTGCTGCACGGCGACCAGCCCGCCCGCTTCAGCCGCAGCGGCAAGGATTCCGCCCGCATCGACCGGCAGCCGCGCCACATCGCCCGCCAGCCGCAGTACGGCTTCATGCTCGACTTGAGATACCGCCACCAAGGGTTTGATCGAGCGCGATATCGCAATTCCCAGCGCCTCGCTCGCGCCGCTGGTGAACACCACTTCGCCGCTCCAGCCCAGCAGCGCCTTGATCCGCCCGCGCGCTTCTTCCAGCGCCGCGCGCGCCGCGCGGCCGGCCTTGTGCGGGCTCGATGGATTGGCCCAGATCCTGAAGCCATCGGCCATCGCCGCCTGCGCCTGGGGCAGCATCGGCGTGGTCGCGGCGTGGTCCAGATAAATCGGAGACAATGGCTGATCCCGGAAACATTGCTTTTGGAGCGCTCGTTTCTATATAGCGCTTGCTTCATTTCCCAAGCCCCGGCGCATCCTCGCCGGCGTGGCTTCCCAGCAAGGTTCACCAGGACACACGATGCCAGCCGTCATCTTCCCCGGTCCCGAAGGCCGTCTCGAAGGCCGTTTCCAGCCCGCTTCGCGTCCGCGCGCACCGGTTGCGATGATCCTCCACCCGCACCCGCAGGCGGGCGGCACGATGAACGATCGCATCACGCAGGCGCTCTACAAGACGTTCGTGGCGCGCGGCTTTGCCACGCTGCGCTTCAACTTCCGCGGCGTCGGCCGCAGCCAGGGCAGCTTCGACAACGGCATCGGCGAACTGTCCGATGCCGCCGCCGCGCTCGACTGGGTGCAGTCGATCCATCCCGAAGCCAGCACCACCTGGATCGCCGGCTATTCGTTCGGCGCGCTGATCGGCATGCAGCTGCTGATGCGCCGCCCGGAGATTCGCGGCTTCATCTCGGTCGCCCCGCCCGCCAACATGTACGACTTCAGCTTCCTCGCGCCGTGCCCGGCAAGCGGCATCATCGTGCAGGGTTCGGCCGATACGGTCGTCACGCCCAACGCGGTGCAGAAGCTGGTCGACAAGCTGCGCACGCAGAAGCACATCACCATCCACCACGACGAAGTGCCGCGCGCGAACCACTTCTTCGAAAACGAGATGGACGACATGATGCGCGCGGTCGACAACTACCTCGACATGCGCCTCTCGCCGGACTGCCCGATCAAGTGACAGGCGCGGGCAGCCGCGCGCCAACTGCGCGGCTGCCCCCGCCACGCCCACGCCCTCACCGTCATCCCAGCGAAGGCTGGGATCGCTGGCGTCCTTGCGGAACCGCTCCGCCAACCGGAAGCGATGCCAGCCTTCGCTGGCATGACGGTGACGACTATTTTCCGGCCGCTGCCTGCACCAGCGTACCGCCCTGCTGTGTCGGCAGGGTCCAGATCACCAGGTTGCCCAGCATGATCGCGGCCAGCACCAGCATCAGCACCGGCCGCTGCCGCTCGCCGCGCCGCCACAGGAACGCAGCGCCCACCAGCAGGGCGATCGAGGCGAGCATCAGCAGCGATAGAGCAGTGTCGAGCATCGTTTCGCGTTAGTCCGGCTAAAGGCTGCGGCGCAAGGCCGGAACCGCTCCCGCTCCCTGCCGGTTGCTCCTGCAAAACCACAGGAGCCTTATCGCCGTGAGCATTTTCTCCAAGATCATGGACGCCATCTCGTTCAAGGGCACCCGCCCCACCCAGACCGGCCAGCATCACGATGCCCCGGCGCAAGCCGCGCCCGTCCCCTCGGCCGCCGGCGCCGCGCCGCAGGCTGCCCCCGCCCCGGCCGTGCCGCCCGCCACCGCCGCCCCGGTGCTCCAGGATGTCGATGTCGAAGCCCAGCTCGCTCAGCTGGCGCAGGGCAAGAACCTCAACTGGCAAAGCTCGATCGTCGATCTGATGAAGCTCGTCGGGATCGATTCGAGCCTCGACAACCGCAAGGAACTCGCCCGCGAACTCGGCTATACCGGCGCGCTCGATGGCTCTGCCGAAATGAATATCTGGCTGCACAAGGCGACGATGCGCAAGCTTGCCGAAAACGGCGGCAAGGTTCCCGCCAGCATGACCGACTGAGCCAGCCGACAGCCCATTTGACAGGTGGCGCGCGCCCGGACAGGGTGCGCGCCATGGTTGCACCCGAAACGAACGCGCTCGCCCCGCTGCCCTCATCAGGCCACACCCTCTCCCGCCGCCAAGCGCTGGCGTCCCTCGCCGCCGGCAGCTCCGCCCTCGCTCTCAATGCCTGCGCGCCTGCCGCCTCCGGCATCATCGGTGCCCCGCCACTGCCCGCCACGGCCGAAGGCGCCAAGGCGTTGCTCGATGCGGTCGCCTGGAACATGCTCGCGCTCTCGCCCGAAGGCGCGACCAGCCTTGGCGTCGATACCAGCGCGCATGCCGACTTGCGCAGCCGCCTCACCGATCGCTCCGCCGCCGGCCAGCGCGCCATCGCCGCGCAAGTCCGCGCCGACCTCGCCCGCGTCGAAGCGTTTGACGCATCCGCGCTCGATCATTCCACCCGCACCAGCTTCGCGGTGATCCGCAGCGCCTACAAGACCGCGCTCGAAGGCTTCGCGCTCCCCTATGGCGATGTCGCGGTGGGCGGTTATCGCAACACGCCCTACGTCGTGATCCAGAACGTCGGCGCCTATCTCGACATTCCGCGCTTCCTCGATAGCGACCATCCGATCGACACCGCCGCCGATGCCGAAGCCTACCTCACTCGTCTCGCCGCCTACCCCGGCGTGCTCGACGGCGAAACGGAGCGCCTGAAAACCACCGCCGCGCAGGGTGTGATCGCGCCCGATTTCCTCATCGACAAGGCGTTGGTCCAGCTCAAGGCCTCGCTCGCCGGGGCGCAGAGCGGCGGCGGCCTGGTCGAATCCATCGCCCGCCGCACCAAGGCCAAGGGCATCCCCGGCGATTGGGAGGCCCGCGCCCGCACGCTCGCCACCGGCCCCGTGGTCGCGGCGCTCGGCCGCCAGGTCGCCGAACTCACCCGCCAGCGCGCCCTTGCCAAGTCCGACGCCGGCATGTGGGCGCGTCCCGGCGGTGATGCCTTCTATGCCTGGGCGCTCAAGGCCAGCACCACCACCACGCTTTCGCCCGAACAGATCCACCAGATCGGCCTCGATGAACTGAAGGCGCTCCACGCCCGCATGGACCCGATCCTGCGCTCGCTAGGCTATACGCAAGGGTCGGTCGGCCAGCGCATGACCGCGCTGGGCGATGATCCGCGCTTCGCCTTCCCCGACAACGACGAAGGCCGCGCCCAGATCATGGCCTTCATCCAGAAGCGCCTCGATTACATCCGCGCGCAGATGCCGCGCGCTTTCGGCAAGCTGACGCGCGGCAACGTCGAAGTGCGCCGCCTGCCGCCCGAGGAGGAGCCCGGCGCACCCGGCGCCTATGGCGGTCCCGGCTCGATCGACGGCAAGATTCCGGGGCGCATGTGGATCAACCTCGGCACGACGAAGCTGCACAACAAGTTCAGCCTGCCCACGCTCGTCCACCACGAAGCGATTCCCGGCCACGTGTGGCAGGGCGAATATGCGCAGACCCTGCCGCTGATCCGGTCGATGCTCGCCTTCAACGCCTATTCCGAAGGCTGGGCGCTCTATTCGGAAACGCTGGGCGATGAACTCGGCGCCTATGATGGCGATCCGGTCGGCCAGTTGGGCTACCTGCAATCCATCGCGTTCCGCGCCTGTCGCCTCGTCGTCGATACCGGCCTGCACGCCAAGCGCTGGACCCGCGAACAGGCGGTGAAATGGTTCGCCGAAACGAACGGCTCCAGCGTGGCCGAAGTGGCCCCCGAAGTCGATCGCTACTGCAGCTGGCCGGGCCAGGCCTGCGGCTACAAGATCGGCCACACCGAAATCCTGCGCCAGCGCACGCGGGCACAGACCGAACTGGGCAAGGCCTACGATTTGCGCAGCTTCGATGATGCGGTGGTCGGCGGCGGCAATGTGCCGCTCGATGTGCTGGCCGACAACATCACCGAATACATCCGCACGACCAGGGCCTGAAGGCCGCGCGGTTCAAGGCAGGGTGGGCGCGTGCGCCCACCCTCGCCCGTCCTTCAGGCGAAGACGTCCGAAGGCACCGGGTTTTTCGGGTCCGGACCGAAGCGGTTGGGCCCGCGCGTGCCTTCAAGGCACATCAGCACCAACAGCGCGAACCATCCCAGGAACGGGATGAACATCAGCAGCAGCAGCCAGCCCGTGCGGTCCTGGTCGTGCAACCGCCGCACCGACACGGCAAGGCTGGGGATCAGCGAGGCCAGCCAGAACAGCCCGCCCACCCAGTTGCCCGCGCCCACCAGCCGCGAACCATAGACGAACGTGCCCGCCCCGCGTTGCACCTCGTTGGTGCCGAACGCCGCGTTCAGCGCCACCAGCACCAGGAAGTAGAACAGCGCGAACATCCAGTACTCGCGCCGCCGCGACCGGCCGGAAAACTCGGCATAGCGGCGATAGGGCAGCAGCATCCAGTTCATGTCAGATCGTCCTTGCTGGGCAGGGCCACGGGCTTCACGAAAAGATCGAAACGCCGCCGGGGTCTTTCGGGTCCGGACCAAAACGGTTCGCCCCGCGCGTGCCTTCAAGGCACATGAACACCAGCACGATGATCCCGCCGACATAGGGCACGAAGCCCAGCAGCACCATCCAGCCTGACCGGTTCTGGTCGTGGAAGCGCCGCACCTGCACCGCGATCGATGGGATGAAGCTGCCGATGCCCCACACCGCCAGCAGCCCGACGCCAAGCCAGAACAGCCCGCCCGGCTGGCCGCTGCCGTCCACTTCGTTCTGCAGTCCGCCTGCGATCATCAGACCGCCGCAGACAAAGGCCACGATGAATGTGAGCAGCACGAACATCCAGTATTCCTTGCGCCGCGAACGCCCCGAAAAATCGGCATAGCGACGGTACGGCATCAGCATCCATTCCATAAGTCTGCCCCCCTTGGCCCGCATCCCGCGCAAGGCCAGCCGCCCGATTGAGCCATCAAACGCCGCTTTGCGCAAGCGGTTCGCGGTTCAGGGGCGCTTGATCGGTTCGAGCGGCGGCCGGTCCCATGCCGGTGCCGTCACCACCGTCGCGGATTCGCCGCCGACCGGCGCCGCCTCCCCGCCTGAAACGCGCAGCACCACGCCGCCCCAAGTCACGACGCCGGCGTAGGTGCTCGCCACCGCTGCCCCGTCCGCGCCGATCGCCGGCCGCAACTGCGCGCGCCGCAGCGCGAGCTTGCAGGTGAGCTGGCCGAGGCGCTCTTCGGCGGCTTCGTTCTGCACGTGGCACGATGTCGCCTGTCCCTGTTCGTCGACCATCAGGCGGAAGAACACCTGCCCGCTCTGGATGCCGCTGGCGCCGAACGACGGGAAATCCGCCGTGGTGAACCACCGCGTCCGATCGTTCACCGGTTGCGGCCGCGATTTCAGCCGCGATTGCCCCTCGGGATCGAGCCCCCAGCCGCGCACCATGTCCGCCCTGCACGCGCGCAACTGCTCGATCGGAGCCGCCATTGGCCCTGTGTCGAGCACGAACCGCTTTGTCCCGATGTCGATGGCCAGGGCGTGCTGCGCCTCGGCCTGTGCCGCGGTGACGGGGGGCAAGACCTCGTTCATGTCCGCCACCCGGCCCAGCAGGTCCGACCCGCCGATCATCCATCCTCCCAACGACCGGCGGTTGTACGGCGTGCTCCCCCAAGCCGCAGCGATCCGCGGCGTCGGCTTGCCATCGGGCAGAAAGCGGAAGGAGGCGACGCTCACGCCATGCATGTTGCCAAAAGCGTCCACTTCGAACCACTCGCCCGCGCCGTACGACGTCAGGCGCAGGCGCACGAATGTCTTGCCGGCACCGAAATCGCGCAACAGCACGCACCGCTCAGGCGCGGCGGTCAGGCTCCAGTCGGTAGTGGCTGGCACAGGCGCGGGCGGCGCCCCGGCCAGCGCCGGACTTGCCGTCGTCAGCAGCGCCGCGGCCATCGCCGCCATCGAAGTTGCCCAGGTGCGGATCGTTAAGTGCATCGGCCATGACCTAGCAAAGCCCCCGTCATTGCCAAGACGGTTCCCCCTGCCCCAGCGGACAGCCGCACCCGAACCGCCTTTCGCGCGTTATGCGATGCGCAACAGGAGGCCCGCAGATGCCATCGAAGATCACCGCCGAAGACGAAAAGTGGATGCGCATGGCGATCGATATCGCCCGGTCGAAGGGCTCCGACCCGTCGACTTCGCCGCTCGGCTGCGTGATCGTGCGCGATGGCGCGGTGCTGGGGGCCGAACGCAACCAGACGCAGGAACTGCCCGATGCCACCGCCCACGCCGAGATGATGGCGATTCGCCGCGCCTGCGAAGGGATCGGCGACATGGAACTGCGCGGCGCGACGCTCTATTCCACGCTGCAGCCGTGCGGCATGTGCACGATGGCCTCGATCTGGTCCAAGGTCGGCCGCGTCGTCTACGGCGCCGGGCGCGGCGACGTGCACCGCATGTATTTCGAGGACCGCCACATCAACACGCTCGATTTCATCGCCGATGCCTATCGCGACGATATCGAGATCACCGGCGGCTGCCTCGCCGCCGAATGCGCCACGCTCTACTACGGCCCGAACGACGACGTGCCGGAAGAGGAACAGGGAAATATCTGACCCCCAACGTCACCCCCGCGCAAGGCCGGGGTGACGTGGGAAGCGATCGATCAGAACCGGTACCGCACCGTGCCGCCCCAGGTGCGCGGCTGGTTGGTGTAGCCGCTGATCGAGTAGGGCTGCGCCGGGCTGTCGAAGGCGTTCAGCAGGTAGCGGTTGTTGGTGATGTTGCGGCCCCACAGCGTCAGTTCCAGACCCATCGCCATGGCATAGGTGATCGAGGCGTTGGCCTCGCTCACTTCGCGGCGATAGGGGCGCGCGGCGTTGATCGCGGCGGCAACGCCCAGGTCGAGGAACGCGGGCATGCCTTCCACGATCTGCGACGGGCTTTCGTAGTGATAGTCGCCCAGCACGATCAGGTGGTCGCCGCCCGGCAGCGCGAAGTCCTTCTGCGCCGCGAACGTGGTCGACAGCGACGGGATGCCCGCCGGGTCCGTGCCCGAAAGATCGCCCACCGCCGAAAGCTTGAAGCTGTCGTAGCGCGCATCGAGGTAGGTGAACGATACCGAGAACAGCCACCCCTGCGCCGGCTTCACCGTGCCTTCGAACTCGATGCCCTTGACCGTTTCCTTGCCCGCATTGGCCAGCACGAAGCCGCTGCCGGTGAACACGTTCGACTGGAAGCCTTCGATCGATTGCTGGAACAGCGCGATGTTCGCGGTGGCGACCTTCCAGTCCGCCTTCAGCCCGATTTCATAGACCTTCGAATATTCCGGCCCCGCAAAGCGCGAACCATAGGTCTGATTCACCACCTGGATGCCGGCGCTTTCGATCGCGTTCTGGTCCGCCCCGCTCGGCCGGCTGTCGCGCGACAGGTTGATCGAGCTGGCCTTGAAGCCGGTTGCATAGCTTGCGTAGAGGTTGATCTCGTCGGTCACGTCGAAGGCGACGCGCGCCGTCCAGCTCACCTTGCTGTCGCGCGTCTTGCCCGGCTCCACCGCGTTGGGCACGTTCAGGAACGCGGGCAGGTACTGCAGCTTGGTCAGCCCCAGCAGCGGCGCGGTGGTGCGCTGCGCGGCGGTGTTGATCTGCGCGAAGGCCGCCGGGTTGGCGGCAGCAAAGCCCTGCACCTGCGCTGCCGAAGCCAGCGGCACGCCGAAGAAGGTCTGGCCGATGTACTGCGCGATGCCAAAGTTCGCCGCGGCGGTGCGCAGCGAGGCGATGTTCAGCTGCGCGAACACGTCGCTGGTCTGCACGTCGGTCGAAAAGCGCTTCTTGTCGCGGGTGTAGTTCACCCCGCCGGTCAGCGTCACGCGGTCACCGATCTTGAAATCGGCCTGCCCGAACAGCGAAATCGCATCGTTCTTCAGGCGATAGCGTTCGTCCAGCCCCTGCCCGTCGGCGAAGAACCGGCCGATGTAGTTCCGGCCCGAAAGCCCGCTGAACAGCGTCTCCAGCCCATTGAGCGTGATCGCGTTGCTGCTGATCCCGCGCACCAGCACGTCGGCATAGCCGCGCGCGTCCGCACCCCACTTCAACGCGTTGGCCTGGTCGATCTTCTCGTTGAAGTAGTACGCGCCCGCCAGGAAGTTCAGCGGCCCTTCGATGTTGGTGGCAACGCGCAGTTCCTGCGTGAAGGTGTCGATCTTCGTGTCGTTGGCAAACGTGCCGATCAGGTCCGCGCTGGTGAAGTCGGCATCGGTGTCCGACTTGTTCTTGCCCTTGCGGTACGAGGTGATCGACGTGAACGTCAGCGGGCCGAAGTCATAGTCGACCTGGCCCGACACGCCATAATTGCGGATGTCGTTGGTGGGCTTGTAGCTGGAATAGACCTTGTCGTCATAGATCGCGCTGGGATCGTTCACCTGCCCGCCCAGCAGCGCGATCGCGCCCGTCGCGCTCGAACGGCGCAGGTTCACCGTCGCGCAGCACAGCTCGTTGATCCGCGAATAATCGCCGATCACGCGCACGCGCAGGCCCGTGGTAGGCTCGGCATAGATCTGCCCGCGCACGAACCAGCGGTTGCGGTCGTTGATGTCGGTTTCGGTGCCCAGATCCTTCACATAGCCGTCGCGGCGGTTGTACCCGCCCGCCAGGCTCACCGCGACCTTGTCGCTGATCGGGCCAGTCACCACGCCCTTGGCCACCACGGCATTATAGTTGCCATAGCTCAGCTCGCCGCTGCCGCCGAAGGTGAAACTCGGTCTGGCCGTCACGATCGAGACCACGCCCGCGCTGGCGTTCTTGCCGAACAGCGTCGATTGCGGCCCGCGCAGCACTTCGATGCGCGACACGTCGGGGAAATCGCCGATCTGCGCGGACGAACGCGAACGGTACACGCCGTCGATGAACACGCCGACCGAAGGTTCGATGCCGGGGTTGTTGGCGCCGTTGCCGAAGCCGCGGATGAAGAAGTTGGTGTTCGCGCTCGATTGCAGCTGGCGCACCTGCAGCGACGGCACCAGGCTCGAAAGGTCCTTGATGTCGCGGATCTGCGCCTGCTCGATGGTCTTGCCGCTGGTCACGCTGACCGCGATCGGCACGTTCTGCAGCGTCTGCTCGCGCTTGGTGGCGGTCACGATGATCTGGTCGCTGTCGCCCGCCGCCGCATCCCGGGCGGGCTGGGCTTCTTCGGTCGCCGGCTGCGCCATTTCCTCAACCTGATCGGTTCCTGGCGCGGCGGTCGTGGCATCTTGCGCAAAGGCGATGCCCGGCAACGCGAAGGCAGCGCCAGCAAGCAGCAGCGCGCGCGGCGCAATCGAAACGGCGGTCATTATGGTATGCTTCCCCTGTTCTTTGTATGCACGTGGGGAGGCACCGGCGTTCGGCCTTTCCGGCCTGAACGCGCCAACCGCCACGAACCTTCGCCCTAGCCGCAGCCATGGGGCGAAACAATCCGCACTGCGACGGAGCGATCGCGGCGGTCCGGCCCTAGTTGCCACAAAGGCACAGATCGGGACACCGGCCTGCCGCTCCAGCCTTGCCGCAGCGCACAATTACGTGTAGGCGCGCGCCCGTATCGCCCCGCATTCCAGGCTTTGCCTTGCGCTTGGGGCACCGACCCGATTCTCAACCGAAAGCACACCATGTCGTTGCCCCTGCGCAATATCGCGATCATCGCCCACGTCGACCATGGCAAGACCACGCTGGTCGACCAGCTCTTCCGTCAGTCCGGCACGTTCCGCGACAACCAGCGCGTTGAAGAGCGCGCGATGGATTCGAACGACCTCGAAAAGGAACGCGGGATCACCATCCTTGCGAAGCCCACGTCGATCGAATGGAACGGCATCCGCATCAACATCGTCGACACCCCCGGCCACGCTGACTTCGGTGGCGAGGTGGAGCGCATCCTCAGCATGGTCGACGGCGTGATCCTGCTGGTCGACAGCTCCGAAGGCGCGATGCCGCAGACCAAGTTCGTCACCGGCAAGGCGCTCGCGCTCGGCCTGCGTCCGATCGTGGTGGTCAACAAGGTCGACCGTCCCGACGAACGCATCCAGGAAGTGCTCGACGAAGTGTTCGACCTCTTCGTCACGCTCGATGCCAACGACGAACAGCTCGAATTCCCGGTGCTCTACGCTTCGGGCCGCAACGGCTACGCCAGCACCGATCCCGATCGCCGCGAAGGCACGCTCGAACCGATGTTCCAGCTGATCGTCGATCACGTGCCCCCGCCCAGCCTCGATGCCGACGCACCGTTCAGCTTCCTCGCCACGCTGCTCGATCGCGACAACTTCCTCGGCCGCGTGCTCACCGGCCGCGTCCAGTCGGGCGTGATCCGCGTCAACGATCCGATCCGCGCGCTCGACATGGATGGCAAGATCATCGAAACCGGCCGTGCGTCGAAGATCATGACCTTCCGCGGCCTCGACCGCGTGCCGGTCGATGAAGCCCGCGCAGGCGACATCATCTCGATCGCCGGGATGACCATCGCCACCGTGTCGAACACCATCGCCGCGCCGGAAGTCACCGTGCCGATCAAGGCCCAGCCGATCGACCCGCCGACCCTGTCGATGCGCTTTGCGGTGAACGATTCGCCCATGGCCGGCCGCGAAGGCAGCAAGGTCACCAGCCGCATGATCCGTGATCGTCTGGAGCGCGAAGCCGAGTCCAACGTCGCCATCCGCATCACCGAAAGCGCCGACAAGGACAGCTTCGAAGTCGCCGGCCGTGGCGAACTCCAGCTCGGCGTGCTGATCGAAACGATGCGCCGCGAAGGCTTCGAACTCGGCATCAGCCGCCCGCGCGTGCTGTTCCAGAAGGACGAGGACGGCAACCTGCTCGAACCGTACGAAACCGTCATGATCGACGTGGACGACGAACACTCGGGCACCGTCGTCGACAAGATGGCCATCCGCAAGGCGGAACTGACCGACATGCGCCCCTCGGGCGGCGGCAAGACCCGCATCACCTTCTCGGCTCCCTCGCGCGGCCTCATCGGCTACCACGGCGAATTCCTGTCGGACACGCGCGGCACCGGCATCATGAACCGCCTGTTTGAAAAGTACGGCCCCCACAAGGGCAAGATCGAAGGCCGCAAGAACGGCGTGCTGATCTCGAACGGCACCGGCGAAGCCGTCGCCTACGCCCTCGGCCCCCTTGAAGAGCGCGGCATCCTCTTCGTCGGCGTCGGCACCCCGCTGTACGAAGGCATGATCATCGGCGAAAACGCCAAGCCCGAAGACCTCGAAGTCAACCCGATGAAGTCCAAGCAGCTGACGAACTTCCGTTCGAGCGGCAAGGACGATGCCATCCGCCTGACCCCGCCCAAGATCATGACGCTCGAACAGGCCATCGCCTACATCGACGATGATGAAATGGTCGAAGTCACGCCCAAGTCGATCCGCCTGCGCAAGGCGATCCTCGATCCGAACGAGCGCAAGAAGGCCTCGCGGAAGAAGGAAGCGGCCTGAAACAGCGAAAGGGCGGTCCCAACGGGCCGCCCTTTTTCTTATCCCCTGCCCCGCGCCCGTTCAGCGCGCGCCGTCAACGCCGCTGCTACGCGTCAACCAGGTGGGCCAGCTCGCACGTCAGCGACCATTCCACGCCCGTCGGCGCGAACGACATGCACGTCTCGCCGCGCAACGATCGCTGCGTCAGCTTGCCGATCAGCGCGGAACCGAACCCGGTCCGTTCCGGCGCCGTCACTCCGGGGCCGCCGATCTCGCGCCAGGTCATGCGCAACTCCGGGCCCTTTGCACCGTCCTCGATGCGCCAGGCGATGTCCACCCGCCCCGTATCGACCGACAGCGCGCCGTATTTCACCGCGTTCGTCCCCAGCTCGTGCAGCGCCAGGCCCAGCGCCTGCGCCGCCGCCGGTCCCATCGACACGGACGGCCCCTGGATCGCGATCTGCGTGCCCGCTGTGCCGCCGAACGGCTGCATCTGCGCCGTCACCAGATCGGCCAGGTCGACCTGCGCCCATTCCCCTTGCACGAACAGGTCGTGCGACAGGGCAAGGCCCCGCATCCGTTCCTCGAAGCCCCCCACGAAGTCGTCCGGCCTCGATCGCTGGCTCTGCTTCAGGATCGCCTGCACGACCGCCAGCACGTTCTTGGTGCGATGCGCCGCCTCGCGTCGCAGCGTGCGTTCGAACTCCTCGCGCTCACGCCGCTCGGTCACGTCCCGCACGATGCTCTGCAGCCGTCCGTCCGGCAATTGCCCGCCGACCAGCTCGCCCACGAAGGTCGATCCGTCCTTGCGCAGGAAAAGCCATTCGCTGCGATGGATCTCCATGTCCGCCATTTCGGCCACGACCGCATCGAGCCGCGCCAGTTCGCCGGGATCGACGACGTCGACCAGCGTCAGCGTGCGGAATTCCTCCAGCGTGTAGCCCATCATGCGGCAGCCCGCCGGGTTGACCTCGAGATAGCGCCCCTGCGCATCGGCGACGAACACGCCATCGCCCAGCGCCTCGAAAATGTCGCGCAACTGGATTGAAGCCTGCACGAACCCCCCAGATTTTTCGCCACTTGCTGACAGCTGGCAATGGCTTGGCGCTCAAGCTGTGCCCAGAACGCAGGGTACCGGCGTCTCTTCAACGCGTCTCTGCCCGATCGGTTCCCGCAGGAACACACGTCCGTGCGCGCATTCATAATGCGTTCTGGAACCGGATAGGACAAGGAAGCGTATTCGGGCAAACCAACAGGGGACCACCTGCCATGACCATCACCACCCGGCTCGCCACCGCCGCGCTTTCCGGCCTGCTCCTCGCCGCGACGCCCACCGCGCCCGCCGCCGCACAGGCCCAGCCGCAATACCAGCCGCGCGCCACCACCCAGACCCAGAAGCCCACAGCTCTGCCCATCACCGCGGCAGACCGGCAGGAAGGCGCCAAGGCCCACCGCCAGCTGCTGGCCGAATACGGCGGCCCCTATTCCGGCCCGCAGGTCCCCTATATCGAATCCATCGGCAAGAACATCGCCGTCCAGTCCGGCCTCGGCAGCGCGAAGACCGACTTCACCGTCACCATGCTCAACTCACCCGTAGAGAACGCCTTCGCCAACCCCGGCGGCTACATCTACCTCACCCGCCAGCTCGCCGCGCTCGCCAACAACGAGGCGGAGCTCGCCGCCGTGCTCGGCCACGAAGTCGGCCACGTCGCCGCGCGCCATTCGGCCAAGCGGCAGAGCGCGGCGCAGCGCAACTCGATCATCGGCGCGATCGGCTCGATCCTCAGCGGCGTGGTGCTGGGCAACACGGGCCTTGGCCAGCTCGGCCAGCAGCTGTTCTCCAGCGGCTCGCAGCTGCTCACGCTCAAGTTCTCCCGCGCGCAGGAAAGCGAGGCCGACCAGCTCGCCGTCACTTACCTCAAGCGCGCCGGCTACGATCCCACTGCGCTCGGCGCCATCCTCCAGCGCCTCGCCGCGCAGAACGCGCTCGATGCGCAGCTCCAGGGCACCAGCGACAGCACCCCCACCTGGGCCTCCACCCACCCCGAGCCCGCCGCCCGCGTCCGCACTGCCCTCGCGCTGGCAGGCCAGGCGCGCGGCATCACCAACCGCGATGCCTACCTCACCCGCATCGACGGCCTGATGTACGGAGACGATCCGCGCCAGGGCATGGTCGAAGGCCGCACCTTCACCCACCCCGAAATGAAGCTGACCTTCACCGCGCCCGCCGGATCGTTCCTCGCCAACGGCACGCAGGCCGTGTCCATCGGCGGCCAGAACGGGCAAGGCCAGTTCACCTCGGCCCCCTTCTCGGGCGATCTCGATACGTACGTGCGCGCCGTCTTCGGCAAGCTCAGTTCGCAAGCCCAGCTCGCCCCCACCCAGATCGAGCGCACCACCGTCAACGGCATCCCCGCCGCCTATGGCCAGGCCCGCGTCACCACCAGCGACGGCCCGGTCGACGTCACCGTCTTCGCCTACGCCTTCGCGCAAGGCCAGGCCTACCACTTCGTCACCATTGCGCCTGCCGGACGCGGCGGCGCCTTCGATCCGATGTACCGCTCGCTGCGCCGCATCTCCACCACCGAAGCGAGCCAGATCCGCCCCCGCCGCCTGCGCATCGTCACCGTCAAGGCCGGCGACACCATCCGCACCCTCGCCGCCCGCATGGCCTACACCGACGCGCCGCTGCAACGCTTCCTCGTCCTCAACGGCCTCACCGAAACCACCCGCCTCCCCACCGGCACCAAGGTCAAACTCGTCACCTACTGAGCGGAGAAAGGTATCGAGGCGTCCAATACCTCCCCCAACGGGGGAGGGGGACCGCCCGCGCAGCGGGTGGTGGAGGGGTAGCGCGCCAAAGCACCCCCACCATCACCACACCAACCCGCAAAGCGCGCGGCGGAGGGGCAGCGCCACAACGCCACCACAACCCCACCGCCCGAACGACACCCCCAACCCGACGCCTCAGCCCGGCAAGGCAACAAGCAAAAAGGCCAAATGCGAGGGCCATCGCCCTCGCGCTCGCGCTCGCACTCTCGCGTCTTCAATTCAGCAGATATTGACGCCAAACTTAATGCCATTACGTCTTCACCGCTGTTGCAGGAACAACGCGGTGCAATCGTAATGCCAGTCTATTTGAAAAGCCTATCCTTAGAAAACTATCGCGGAATCGGCGAACAACAGCTGATGACCAAATTCCAGAACTTTAACTTTTTTATCGGACCCAACAACTCAGGAAAATCTATAATACTCAATTTTATTAGTAACTATATCCCCCTAAGAAAGGGCTCAAGTAGATCACAAAACTGGGAAGAAATACGAGGCCTTGAGACACATGGAGGAATTTATGGGGGGGCAGTACAAGTTAGGATTGGCTTTCCTACTGGAGAAATTTTGCAAAAATTCTTCGAGAGGCATCCTTACTTGGATGTCGGAAGATTCCAAGACACTATAATTTCTACATTTAACGCCATATCTCACGAACAACATTTATGGCTAGACTGCTCCTTGCCATTTATAGGCCGTCATTTTGAAATATTATATAATATAGATCATTTATTCGGATTAAATCCAGCTCATATTTGGTCCGAAATTCATAATCTTATAAGAACAAACGGTCAGTCTATTTCCTCACCATATGACAATTCTCATCAAGATATTCGGAATAACAAGATACCGGACATAATTTCGAGAATTAAGTCATGCATGGAAATCGACAACCTACCCGAGACTCAGCTCATTCCAGCGATACGGCAAATCGGACCAACCGGCGCTCGCTTTGCCGATTTCAGTGGCGCCGGGCTCATCGACCAACTTGCGCTCATACAAAACCCAGATCACAATCACCAACAAGATCGAGATTTATTTGACAAAATAAATACATTTTTACAATCAGTTACTGATCGACACGACGCCAGGATAGAAATCCCCAATTCAAAAGCCCATGTACTTGTTCGTATGGACGGAAGGGTACTTCCCCTACACTCTCTAGGAACTGGGATTCAAGAAGTAGTTATGATTGCAGCTTTTTGCACGATAGCTCAAGAACAAATAATATGTGTTGAAGAGCCAGAACTTCACCTTCATCCTCTTCTTCAGAGGAAACTGATTAGGTATTTAAAAGAAAATACAAACAATCAATACTTTATTGCCACTCACTCTGCTGCATTTATTGATACTCCAGGCGCAGAAATTTTTCATGTGAAGCAAGAATTGGGCTTAACTAAGATAAAATCCGCCAGCCTAAACAAAGATCTTCATGCTATTTGCGCAGACCTTGGGCATCGTGCGTCTGACATTATTCAATCCAATGCAGTCCTGTGGGTTGAAGGACCATCCGATAGGATTTATCTAAAGCATTGGATTAGCCTATTAAATCCCAATTTATTGGAAGGTATTCATTATTCTGTCATGTTTTACGGCGGGAGGTTGCTAAGCCATCTTTCTGGCGATGACGATGATGATGTTCATGAATTTATACAACTTCGTGCATTGAACCGTAATCTCGCCGTTATGATTGATAGTGACAAGCGAACAGCGCGAACGCCGCTTAATCCAACGAAAACACGGCTTTCAGATGAGTTTGCAAGACAGGGCGGCATTGCGTGGATTACTAAGGGCAGAGAAGTGGAAAACTACATTGATTTCGACCTCTTGCAAGCAGCTGTGAAGGCTGTGCATAGCGCCACGTATCAAGGTCCAGTTAGTGGTACGCAGTACGACCATGCGCTTTATTACAAGCGGAAAGCTAAGAAGGGAGTCGCAATTGAAGGCGATACTCTATCTATCGAAACTAACGTAGATAAGGTTAAAGTAGCACGCCATGTTGTAATGAGCGGCGATGTAACGCTTAACCCACTTGACCTAAGAAAGCGCATCAGAGAGATAGTTACTATGATCGAAAACGCGAACTCTTAATCTGTATAAACGCATGAATGGGAGCAAAATACTTAATAATAATCACTAAAAGTTTAGAGGAAAGTTGTGAACGTGGCCCTCTTTGAATCATCAACGCGCGGCCACTTTAATTCACGCCAAATTCGCGTTTGGAAGACAGAGTTTTAGCGAAATTTTGTCCTTCTGTCGCATCGTGGGAGGACTGCAGATTTCAGGTGGAGCTGACGCTGGCGCTATGAACGCAACGCCTTACACGAACATTGCTAATACCCCCCATTTCCTACACACCCCCACCTGCGGTAGTCCTCGGCCCCTTTTTGTTCTTGTGGGACTCGCCTCATGGACCAGACGAACGCCGCCGCTTCCGCGCCTTCCGCTTCCTGCCGCAGCTTCACCCTTGCGCGCCGCGTGCGCTTCCTGTCGGAACTGGCCGGGCATGGCCATGTGCGCAAGGCCTGCGCACAGGTCGGGGTTTCGCCGCAGGCGGCCTACATGGCGCGGCGGCGCGATGCGTCGTTTGCCGCCGGGTGGGATGCGGCGATGGTGCTGGGGCTGGAACAGGCCGAACAGGTGCTCGCCGCCCACGCAACCGAAGGCTATCGCGAACAGATCTGGTATCGGGGTGAGGTCGTGGGCGAACGCATCCGCTTCGATGCGCGGCTCCAGCTGGCCTGGCTCGCCCGGCTCGATGCCCGCGCCGCCAATCCCGCCGCGCACCAGCTGGCGGGGCGCTTCGACGATTACCTTGCCGCGCTGCTCGATGGCGATCTCGATCCGGAAAAGCCTTTCCCCACTCGCGATGAGGCGATGGACCAGGCCGCGAGCGCGGTGAACGAGGACTTCCCCGGCCATGTCGAGGATCTCGACGAAGCCGTGGTCCAGCGCATCCTGTCCGATCCCGCCCACGATCCCGATGCGCTGGAGGAGCGCGACATCGTCGACATCGCCTTTGAAGAGGCGACGCACGCCGCCCGCGAAGAAGCCAGCGCCCTATGGCACGAAGACCGCGCCGACCGCCTCGCCCGCCTCGACGCGGTGCTCGAAGCGCCGGATGACGATGATGATGATGTTGATGCAGAAGTAACCGTCATCCCAGCGAAGGCTGGGATCGCCCTCCTCCAGGCACCCAGGCCGCTCTCCCCCGAGCCCCTGGAGGCCCAGGAAACCGGGCACAAAACCGCCTTCCCCCCGCTCGAATTCAAGTCGCATGAACACTGTCAACTTCGTCAACTTGGGCGCCCGTCGCACCCTTCGCGAGGGTTGGCTGGCGCAGCGCCCTACCGCCCCTCGCCTGCGACGAAGCGTGATCGGCGCCCTCGCCTATTAACAAACATTTAAGCCGGGGTTCAGCGCTGCGTGTCATAGTGTGTCCAGTTCGCTCCGGCCCCTGCGCGCCTTTGCCCGCAGGCATCGCCGGCGCCACGGAGAGACGTTATGAACCTTGTGAAGAAGGGCGCCCTTGCGCTCGGCCTCGCTGCCTCGGCGCTCACCGCAGCCGCTCCGGCGCAGGCGCGTGACTACTACCGCCACGGCGGCGGCGGCGATGATGCCGCGATCGCCATCGGCGCGGGCATCATCGGCCTTGCCGTCGGCGCGGCCATCGCGTCGGACCACCGCGATCGCGATGGGTACTATTACCGCGATGGGTACTACTACCCCCGCGCCTATCGCGGCGGCGGGTACTATTACAACTACAACTACAACGCCTATCCGGCCTATCGCGGCTATGATCGCTATCGCGATTACGACCGCTATCGCCGCTATGATCACTATCGCGGCGGCTGGGGCCATGATCGCGACCGGGATGGCTGGCGCGATCACCGTCGCGGCTGGTAAGGCCTGACGGACGGTTGAAGAAGGGCGGCGGCGGGAAAGCGCCTGCCGCCGCCCTCTCGCCAAGTTGCACAAGCGGGTCTATGGCACGCGCGATGGACCCGATCCCAGAATCCAACACGTCGGCCGCGCCCCTTTCCGGCCTGCGCGTCGCGCTGTTCAGCGGCAACTACAACGTCACCGTCGATGGCGCCAACCGCGCGCTCAACCGGCTGGTCGGCTATCTCCTGCGCCAGGGCGCGCAGGTCCGGGTCTATGCCCCCACGGTCGCCAATCCGGCGTTCGAGCCCACCGGCGATCTCGTTTCGGTGCCCTCGTTCGCCATTCCCGGCCGCGCCGAATACCGCCTGCCCAGCGCGCTCTCGCCCCGCGTCCGCCGCGATCTCGCCGCCTTCGCGCCGCAGGTCGTCCACGTTTCCTCGCCCGATATCGCCGCGCACCGCGCCGTCAGCTGGGCCCGCCGCCGCGGCCTGCCGATCCTTGCCTCGGTGCACACCCGGTTCGATACCTACCCGCGCTATTACAACATGGCCTGGCTCGAACCCGCCCTCACCGCCCTGCTCCGCCGGTTCTACCGCCGCTGCGATGCGCTGGTCGCCCCGTCGGAAAGCTTCGCCCAGGTCCTGCGCGATCAGCGCATGAACTACGATATCGACATCTGGTCGCGCGGCGTCGATCGCGACGTGTTCAACCCCGGCCGCCGCGATCTTTCCTGGCGGCGCAGCTTGGGGCTTGCCGACGATGACGTGGTGATCGGCTTCCTCGGCCGGCTGGTGATGGAAAAGGGGCTCGACGTCTTTTCCGACGCGATCGACCAGCTTTCCCGCCGCGGCATCGCGCACAAGGTGCTGGTGATCGGCGAAGGCCCTGCCCGCGACTGGTTCACCGCGCGCCTGCCCGATGCGGTGTTCGCCGGGTTTCAGGGCGGTGCCGATCTCGGCCGGGCGGTGGCCAGCATGGACGTGCTGTTCAACCCCTCGATCACCGAGACGTTCGGCAACGTGACGCTGGAAGCGATGGCCTGCGGCGTTCCCGTCGTCGCCGCCGCCGCCACCGGCAGCCAGAGCCTGGTCGACGATCACATCTCGGGCCGCCTGATCACGCCGGGCGCGGTGCGCCAGTTCGCCGAGGCGCTGCGCTGCTATGTCGAGGACGCGGACCTGCGCACCGCGCACGGCGCCGCGGGCGAAGCGCGCAGCCTGGAATTCAGCTGGGACCGCATCAACCAGGCGGTGGCCGACACCTACCTGCGGCTGATCCGGCAGAAGAAGCAGCGGATGGCGGGCGGCTGAAGGCTTTCAGCCTAGCACTCCTTCGCGCTTCATCCGCATCGCGTAGATCAGGAAGAAGGCGAGCGCGCCCCAGATCGTTACCACGATCGCCGCGGGCGGATCCTGCGGCGGGTGCAGCCAGAGCATCTGCGCGCCCTGGCTGACGGCCAAGCCGAGCAGCGAGAGCGCGAAGGCCGGCACCGCCAGCCTCGAGCGGGCGAGCAGCAGGATCGAGCCTGCGAGCGAGCCCCACACGCCCAGCGCCCAGAACGCGGTGAGCCAGGCCGGGAACGCCGCCATGTAGGCCACCATGTCCGGCCCCAGCCCCATCTCCGCGAAATAGGTGTCGGGCGACAGCTTGCTCATCACGTAGTCGTAGCAGCCGAACGCGTTCCACAAGAGGCCGATCGTACCGATGGCCCAGAGGTGCCACGGCGCGGAAGGGCGGGTTTCGGCAGGTGCAGTGCTGGCCATCGCAGGTCTCCCCCCGTGCGACAATGCGCCGAAGATACGCCTGTCGGGCCAGCGGCGCAACCGAGCGTGCAATGGGGCTCAGGCGTCGACCCATTCGAACGGCAGCGGCGCTTCGCGGAAGGCGAAGCGGTCGACGTGGCGGGCGACCGCACCCTTGAGCCCGTCGCGCTGGCCCGGTTCGCTGGCTTCGATCCGGCAGACGAGCACGTCGGGTTCGGCATCGAAGGTGACGACGGCATCGCCCGCCCAGCTGGCGCCGCGCGCATCGCGGGGGAACGTCACCTTGCCGTGCTGCGCATCGAATTCGACGGCAAGGTTGTGGGCCCAGTGCTTGCAAAGCTGCTGGAGATAGCGCGAGCCGCTGGCGGTGGGCACGCGGGCCGTGCTGGCAAAAGTGGACGTGGTATCGGTCATGTCTTTCAGAGCCTTTCGATCTTGCGCGCCGCATCGTCGATGATGTCGGCAATCTGGTGGGCGGTGTCCTTGTCGAGCGCGCCGGCAAAGGCGCGCTGGCGCAGCGCGAGCTTGAGGTTGCTCATCGCGCGCAGCACCGGGGGGCTGGCTTCGCGGCCGCGCATTTCGGCAAGGCCTTCGAGCCGGGCGCGGATCGCGGCGACGGCTTCATCCTTGCCCGTGAGTTCGGCGCGACCTTCGTCGGTGGCGGCAAAGGCCTTGCGCGCGCCTTCGCCCGGGACTTCGGCGATCAGCCCTTCGTCGACGAGCAGGTTGAGCGTGGGGTACACCACGCCCGGGCTGGGCGCATAAGTGCCGCCGGTCAGTTCCTCGATCGCCTTGATCAGCTCGTAGCCGTGACGCTGCTGTTCGCCCAGCAGGTGGAGCAGAAACAGGCGCAGTTCGCCGGGCGCGAACATGCGGCCCATGCGGCCACCGCCGCGCGGACCCCCGCCATGGCGGCCGCCGTGACGCCCGCCGCCGAAGCCGAAGCCCCCGCCGAAGCCCCCTCCGAAGCCGTCCCCGTCATCGTTGAAGCGTCCACCGCCAAAGCCACCGGCCATGGCCATCTTCTTCATCATCCTGTGGCCGAAATGGCCGTGGCGCGGATGTCCGCCGTGTTCGAAACGCATGATAACTCCTAATTCGATTCGATGGCTCTAAGATATATCTTTAAACGCTCTTTGCAAGGGCAAGGATGCAATTCGCGATGGCAGGCCCTATGTGGGAGAGGACGCCATGGCCGACCTTTTCGCCCCGCCCCCGCAGGATACGCCCCGCCCCGCCGCCGACGAGGCCGGCCCGCTGGCCGACCGGCTGCGCCCGCGCGAACTTTCAGAAGTGATCGGGCAGGAACACCTGACCGGCGCGGAAGGCGCGATCGGGCGGATGGTGGCGGCGGGCAAGCTTTCGAGCATGATCCTGTGGGGCCCGCCCGGCACCGGCAAGACCAGCATCGCCCGCCTGCTCGCCGATGCGGTGGGCATGCGCTATGTGGCAATCAGCGCCGTGTTTTCGGGCGTGGCCGACCTGAAGAAGGTGTTCGCCGAGGCCGAGGCGATGGCCCAACTGGTCGGGGGCGCCGGCCGCAAGACGCTGCTGTTCGTGGACGAGATCCACCGCTTCAACCGCGCGCAGCAGGACGGCTTCCTGCCCTTCGTCGAAAAGGGCACGGTGACGCTGGTCGGCGCGACGACCGAGAACCCGAGCTTTGCGCTGAACGCCGCGCTCCTTTCCCGTGCGCAAGTGCTGATCCTTCACCGGCTGGACGCGGAGGCGCTGGGCGCGCTGCTGTCTCGCGCCGAGGAGCACACCGGCCTGCGCCTGCCGCTGACCCCGGCGGCGCGCGACGCGCTGATCGCTTCGGCCGATGGCGACGGGCGCTTCCTGCTGGGGCAGGCCGAAACGCTGTTCGACGTATCGCTGCCCGAACCGCTCGACCCCGCTGGGCTGTCGAAGTTCCTGATGCGTCGCGTGGCGGTCTACGACAAGGATCGCGACGGGCACTACAACCTGATCAGCGCGCTGCACAAATCCCTGCGCGGATCGGACCCGCAGGCGGCGCTCTATTACCTGGCGCGGATGCTGGTGGCGGGCGAGGAGCCGCTCTACGTCCTGCGGCGGCTGGTGCGCTTTGCGAGCGAGGACGTGGGCCTGGCCGATCCGCAGGCGCTGGTGCAGTGCCTTGCCGCCAAGGACGCCTACGACTTCCTCGGCAGCCCCGAAGGCGAACTGGCGATCATGCAGGCCTGCCTCTACCTTGCCACCGCGCCCAAATCGAACGCCGCCTACACCGCGCAGAAGGCGGCGTGGAAGTCGGCGCGCGATACCGGATCGCTGAGCCCGCCCGCCAACATCCTCAACGCGCCGACCAAGCTGATGAAGGACATCGGCTATGGCAAGGACTACGCCTACGACCACGATGCCGAGGACGGCTTTTCGGGCGCGAACTACTGGCCGGAGGACATGGCGCCGCAGACCTTCTACCGCCCGGTGGAACGCGGGTTCGAGCGCGAGGTGAGCAAGCGGCTCGAATGGTGGGACAAGAAGCGCCGGGAGCGGGGGTGAGGCCCGACCGGTTCCGGCATTTCGCCGCGATCGACTGGTCGGGCGCGGCGGGCGAGCGCCATGCCGGGATTGCGGTGGCGATCTGCAGCGCAGGCGATCAGGCGCCCGAACTGGTGCGCGCCGGCCATCGCTGGTCGCGCGCCGAAGTGCTCGACTGGCTGGCAGGCGCCCTGCCCCGCGATACGCTGGTGGGCATGGACCTTGGCATCAGCCTGGCTTTTGCCGACCGTGGCGCGTTCCTGCCCGGCTGGGCGGAAAGCCCGGCCGATGCGCGCGCACTGTGGGCGCTGGTCGATGCGACGTGCGCCGATGACCCGCACCTTGGCGTTTCGAGCTTCGTCGATCATCCCGCCATTGCCCCGCACTTTCGCCGCCACGGCGGGCGCGAGGGCGCGCATTTTGCCGACAACGGCACGCGCGGCGGCCGGGGGCGCTTTCGCGTGACAGAGCGCGCGCAGGAGGCGATGGGGTGCAAGCCCTACTCCAACTTCAACCTCGTCGGCGCGGCGCAAGTGGGCAAATCGAGCCTTTCGGGGATGCGCGTGCTGCACCGCCTGGCGGGGCGGCTGCCGGTCTGGCCGGTCGATCCCCTGCCCGCGCATGGATCGGTGGCGTGCGAGATCTACACCACGATCGCAGCGATGGCGGCGGGCCGCACCGCGCAACGATCGAAGATCCGCGATGGGGGCGAACTCGACGTGGCGCTCGCCGCGCTGGGCAGCCGCGCGTTCGGGCACATGGGCGCGATCGACGACCATCGCAGCGACGCGATCCTTACCTCTGCCTGGCTGCGCACCGCCGCGCACGATCCCGGCTTGTGGAAACCGGCTGGCCTGACCGAAGAAATTGCCCGCACCGAGGGCTGGACGTTCGGCGCCCGGTAAGGCTATGCGCGATCAGCGCGTTTGGTGGGCCGGCTTAGCACAGTGGTAGTGCAGCGGTTTTGTAAACCGAAGGTCGGGGGTTCAAATCCCTCAGCCGGCACCATGCGACCTCAGCTCTGAGAACCCCCTGAGTTTCTGATGCGCTACGCCGCAAGCGGCTCCGCTGCGGGGTTCAAATCCCTCAGCCGGCACCAGCGAACTCAGCTTTGAGAACCCCCTGAGTCTTCTGATGCGCTACGCCGCAAGCGGCTCCGCTGCTGGGTTCAAATCCCTCAGCCGGCACCATGCGATGCTGTCTCCGGGAACCCCCGAGTCCTTGATGCGCTGCGCCGCAAGCGGCTCCGCTGCGGGGTTCAAATCCCTCAGCCAGCACCAACGACGTTCGTTTCATCAATCTGTCCGATCATTGCCGCAAGTTCATCGCTCCGCCACGGCCAAGCTGGATGATCAGGTGCATGACCCTGTTCGATGCCCGACCTGCCAGGCGGCGAGGAGGAAAAGCGTGGTCGTTGAACGCAAGCCCATCTGCACAGCGTGTGGCGCGGACGTGGAACCGGCGGCGCTCCACGGCGGGTGCGAGCGCTGTGGCTGCGCGGGCACCGACGCCGAGGACCAGGACGAGATGGACCAGTTCCTGGTCGACTGCGGCATGCTGCCCGATGGGAGCGACAGCGCCGTGCACGCTTTCCTTTCGGGTCAAAGGCGAGAGAGCTGACCCGGCTTCGATAAACGGCTTCCGCACTGATAAAGCGTCGCCAGTCGAACCCCGGCAGGTACCGCCATCGCGCCTCCGAAAAGCGGAAGATCATCCGGACCGAAATATCGAGGGCTGACCGGTGGCCTCCCTTCCAGGGCTTGCTGCGCTTTGCAGCGGTGTGGCTCGCCCAGCTGCGGGCGAGCCTCAAGCGATCAGAAACTATACCGGATCGAACCGGTCACCGTTCGACGGTTCATCGTCCGGATGTTGGCGATACCCGATGCGGGGATCGTCGAGGCCGATGCGGCGTAGACCGCCAGCTTGTCGAAGACGTTGAATGCATTGACGGCGAGCGTGAGCTTTTCGGCAGGCCGGAACTGCACGAACGGGCTCACGAGGACATAGCCCGGCAGCTTGAGCTGGTTGCTATCCTGCGCATAACTGCTGGTCGTGGCATTGATCACGGCGCCCACGGCAATGGTGTCGAATTCGACGGACGGCCGGGCGTTGAAGGAAAGAGACGGAATGTAGCGAGGAACGTTGCCCACCAGCTCAGGGAAATCGGCGTCCTTGGCGATCTTCGCCTTGGTCCAGGTTCCCCCGATGGCCAGCCTGAAGGGCCCACGGTGGACTTCCCCTTCGAGCTCCACGCCCTTGGCCGAATACTCGCGCACCACATCGAGAACGATGACATTCCCGTTCTTGTCCGCGGCAAGTTGGGTATTGCGTTCTTCGGTCGATGCCCAGAAGCCGGTGACGTACAGTTCGAAACCGTCCTTGCGGTACTTTACGCCCGCCTCCGCCTGCTTGACGAGACCGTACTTCAACGCGTCATTGGTAAGCTTGCCGGTCGTGCTGCTCAGCGATCCGGGCCGAAGCACGCGGTCCGCACTGGCCCGACCACCGCGGCTGTAGCGGGCGAAGACCGAGACCGGCTGGGCGATGCGATAGTTTACACCGGCCGAATATGACAGGTAGCCATAGCGGTAGCCGACCGGGATCTGGCTGGTCAGCGGCAACAGCGCAACCGACGTCTCGACTGGGGCAATCACGCCGTCGCGGTTGATGTCGGAGGGGCCGACCAGCGAATCCGTAAGCACATGGCCGCTGACATCACCGCGATCGTAGCGCAGGCTTCCACCGATCGACAACTTGCCCTTGGCGAAGTTGATCGAGCCATAGGGGGCCGTAATGCGGTATTGCACATCGTAGTAGTAATTGCCGTAAGCGCGCGGCTGGCCGAACCCAAAGCCGTAAGCGAATACCCCGTTCTGGCTCAGCAGCGTGCCTGCGGCGTTGCGCAGGTCAAGCGGCGCCATCCGGCCATTGCCGACGACATCAGAAATGGCATTCGTGAAGTTCCAGTCGGCCTTGTAGTCCTGAACCGTGTGGTAGACGCCGCCGCTGACGGTCAGCTTGCCGCCGGAAAGATCATAGACGCGCGAGGCGCGGAGATCGTTGGTGACGTTGTTGACCGACTTCTGATCGAAGTTCAGCAGAAGATTGATGCTGGCAAGGCCATTGCCGTTGATCTGGCTGCCGGGCGCGACCACTTGGCCAGCATTCGGACCGGAGGCATAGGTCAGCGTCGAGCCAGGGCCTGCGAGAATGGTCGAGATGACCGCCGAAGGCGCGGCAAGCATCGAATCGATCTGATTGAAGCTGCCGCTGATATCGGCGAACCGGAACCGATCGCTCACCGTCCAGTCGGCGACCTGAAACTGCGTTTCCAGCCCGATGGACTTGACCACGGCGTGCATGCCGTCTTCGAGACTGCGGCTTACCGGATTGTTCCGATCGTCGGTGCCGAGGTAGCCCGCGATCAGCGGCGAGCCCAAGCCGTCGCTGGCAAGGCGCGTACCAGGGATGCTGGCAAAGGTTGGCGATGCATCCGTTCCCGCAATCAGGGCCGGTTCGGTGCCGTAGTTCGGCTGACGGTCGTCAAGGTACTTGCCGTAGATGCGAATGTACCCTCCGGCAAAGCTGCGCGTAATGTTGAGCTTGACCTGTCCGCCGCGGAACGCGGTGTATCCGTAATCCCGCGGCCCTTCGCCTTCACGATAGAACCCGCCGACGTGGAAGCGCCAGTTTTCTCCAAGGGGACTGCCATAGTCGAAGTCCAGCCGCTTGAGATCGTAGCCAAGCCCGCTGGACACCTGGACATTGCCGCCTTCCGTTTCTCCCGTCTTCGAGATCAGGTTCACGACGCCGCCGGGCGAATTCGACGCAAAGGTCGAGGCCGAACCGCCGCGTATGGACTGGATCTGGGAAATGTTCAGGTCAGCCCTCAAGAACCGGTCTGCAGTGTTGAACTGCATGTCGGCGAATTCCAGGACAGGCAGGCCATCTTCCTGAAGTTGCAGGTACTTCGAGCCATCAGCGGCAAGCGGCAGACCGCGGACCGTGATCGACGAATAGCCGTCGACATCCGAAGTCAGCGACCGGATGCCGGGGATGTTCTGCATGATGCCGGAAATGGAACTGACCGACAGCTTGGCGAGCTCGCCTTCATCGATCACGCTGGCCGAAATGGCCGTGTCGAGAAGATCGCGGCCTTTGGCGACGCCCGTGCTGAAGGTCTTTCCTGCCGGCGCGGGTTTGGACACGCCTTCGGCAAGCTTGGACGAAGCCGGCTCACCCGTATCGCCCGCGTCTTCGGCCAGGGCGGGAGTTGCCATGTAACAGCTGAGAAGCGTGGCGGAGAGCAAAGTCCAGGTGCGCATCTAGTTTCTCGTCAAAAATTTCCCTCCCAAGCGCATTAGAAGACGCATGTTAAGCGCTATGAATTCCGCATTTACGTAGTGATACGGCGCAATATAATTAGCTACCAATTGCTTAACATACTTATAGGTTATGCTACACGTCACCATTCGTCAGTTACTGATCATACGGCACTTATGCCAATTCGATGTTGATTTTCCCGGAGAGGGCCATCGTCATCGACAGCACCCGCAAGCGCGAGATCCGCGCGGAGATCGCAGTCCTTCCCGAGCTGCGCGGCACCTTCCGCCACCACTCTCCTGATCGATCAGGAGATTGCCCGCAGCGCCGCTACTTCGACGAAGAACGCGTGGTCGTGTCGCTGCACAAACGCCTAAGCGCGCGAAAGTTTACAGGATTTTGTAAACTTCGTTTCAGTCGAAACCGCCAGGCATCATAGGTGCTTGAAAGGTGGTAGCGGAGGAGGGATTTACTAAATACTATATCTTGTTGATATAACGTGATTTATTATTCTGGATTGCGCAAATACCCCCAATTATACCCCCGGCTGTGGACGTTTTCGACGGACTGAGTTCATGGTCGGACGAGTTGACGGGGACTCGATTTTCGGAGCTGTTCAATTGTGCGTCTCCAGCCGATCGCGCATTCTTGCGGCTTTGAGCCACAGGCAACACAAAGCCGCCTCAGTACCAAATTCCGCTGTTGAGACATCGCCGTTAGAGGCGCCATCCGGAGCCAAGGCCCCTTTTCTTCGGTGCCGATTTCGACATAGACATAGCCCGACGCGAGCGCCGCCCCGACCTCGTTGGTACCTCGTCTCGACACAGAAGCGCCGACTTCGCGGCTCCCCGCGCGTGAAATCACTCGCAAAGCAGCCCCCTCTCGCTTTGAGGATGATCGCAGCGCTCGCTCCCTCGGGCACGAAGTTTTATGCGACGGGTAGCCAAGCAAATCGGCGAGCGCCCCCGTCAGCGATGATGTCGGCCTGCCGCCCGGCCCTTATGCCTCGCAGGTTGCTGCGAAGTCCTTCGAACGGATTTGCGGATATAGACAGCCTCGTAACGGAAAAGGGTCATCGGCTTTCCGTTCACCGGCACTTGAAGCAGCATTTACAGTGCCGGATCAACACTCAGACTGCCGTGATGCGGGCAGCGCCGCCTTCTGTGGTGTAGCAATAAGAGCGGAGCGGCACCGGCAACGCTAGCCTTCATCCGCACAACCACATGACGTCCCATCGATTTCGACCTTGAGCGGTGCGCCTCGACCCGCAATCATAAGTCGCTGACCGATCCGCCTGCCTATCCAACATGCCAACAGCCCAATACGCCCCGCTTATCTGGAGGGCCGCGCGCTGGATCAATGCATCGCGATCAGCGCGCTCCACCCTAGCTTCCGGTGCGATCTACACGAAGATTCCTTCGCCGAATGGGGACCTCATCGAGCGCGGTCGTCATCATCAAGGGTCCGTGCCACCACTGCACACTTCTATATGCCCGGTGCACAGTTGCGGTCGCCGGCGACTGAGCATCCTCGGCGTGCGCGACCGGGCCAAGATCATCACGACCGCAATTTCCCGAAGCTCTTGGGTGCGGCGCCTTGGCGCGAGCTGCACAAACTTGGAACGAGCATCAGCTGCGGGAGCGTCGCGCCGATTGCCGGGCTCCCCAGGCGGCGTTGACCAGGCCGTTCAGCCAGTCCTGGTGGCCGTTGATCATGGGGTTGGGTCGTGCCGCAGCCATTTCTTTCGCGGGTGCGCCGTTCTGCGTTTCCTGTGTCAGTATCCGCACGCGGCCATGCGAGAGATCCTCGATCAGCCAGGCGTGATGAACGTCGAGCCGGTCTGCGGCGCCTTCTTCGCCGGCCCAGCCGTGCCAGGCGATTCGCGCAGGCTGCCCGGCAACCGGCGGCACGCATTCGACGACGCGGGCAGGAACGGGGAAGCCGAAGGTGCGGAAGAAGAAGCTGTCGCCATGCGCCAGTTCTGGCCCTTTGCCATCGTAAATCTCGACGTCCGATGCGTTGTCATAGTAAGTCGGCCACGCTGTGGGCATGGCCAAAAGAGGCCAGATGTCGTCGGATGAAAGTCCGGCAACGATCACTTCGTTCGAAACGTAATTGTCGGTAAAGCCCGGGACAAACCCCTCGGGCCAGATGATATCGGACATGGATGCTCCTCCGCAACGCGCTGCCATCGTCGGCAGCCATTTCATGCTGACAAAATGGGGCCATCTGCGGCATAACTCCAATCGATAAGTGGAATTTTGGATATCGGCATGACCAATATCAAAAATCTCGACCTCAACCTGCTTCGCGGTCTGCACGCTTTGATCGAGACGCGTTCTGTCACGCGCGCAGCAGAGCGGCTGGGGCTTAGCCAGCCTGCGGTGAGCGGCATTCTCGCACGGCTGCGCGATGCTCTCGGGGACCCCCTGTTCGTGCGTGGCCAGCACGGGCTGATGCCCACGCCGCGCACACTTGAGCTGTCCGGCCCGCTCGCCCGGCTGCTGACGGAATTAGAGGCCCTGGTAAAGCCCACCGCATTCATTCCGCACGAGGCGCAGATGACCTTTCGGATTGCAGCCACCGACTATGCGCAGACGGCAATCGTGCTTCCGCTGCTGAAGGCACTACGCAAGGCGGCTCCGGGCATTCGCCTCGCCGTTCGCCCAGTGGGTCCCCATTTTGCCGATGAGTTGGCAGAAGGCAGGATCGATGTGGCATGCGTCACCCCAGATATGGCACCTGACACGCTGCGCGCACGCACGTTGTTCGAAGAGGATTACATCTGCATCCTGCGCCCAGGGCACCCCGCTGCCGACCAGCTTGACCTTGATCGATTCTGCGGACTTGATCATGCCATCATGTCGCATGACGGTACGCGATTTCGGGGCGCCACTGATGTGGCACTGGACCGCATCGGCCGCAGCCGCAAGGTGATTGCAACCGTGCCGAGCTTTCTGGTGCTCATGGACATCGTCCGGGGTTCCGACACCATCGCGCTTGTGCCGCGGCGTCTTACGGCAGGTGCAAACGGCCTCGTGCTGCGCGAACCTCCCATCGCGCTAAAGGGGTTCACCAAAATCCTGACCTGGCACGAGCGGATGCAACACGATCCCGCGCATATCTGGCTGAGGGACCAGCTGGTGCGACTAGCCGCCTGATGGCGGCCGAGCTGCTCGAAGATCGGTCAGGTCACGGCGACGAGGGAAAGCCAGCCGTTTCGCAAAAGCTGGGGCTTTGCTATCGGCCATCGCGACCGAACATGATACCAAGCTTAGAACAGGACGCAGCCATATCCGATGTTGATCTCCACTCTTGCTGTTGCCGCGCGTGACCGTGACCGCCTTCAGGAATTGAGCGGGGTCGCCTCGCGGTTTGGTCTGGGCGTACTGCTCAACAAGTTCGGGATCGAAGGCGCGCGCGGCGACGACGGTGCGGCAGTCCATCCGGCCAGCCCGCCGCGCCGGGTGCGGCTCGCGCTTGAGGAACTGGGCCCGACGTTCGTCAAGCTGGGGCAGATCCTTGCCACTCGCAGCGATATGCTGGGGCCGGAATGGATTGCGGAGCTGGAGCAGTTGCACAGCCAGGCCCCGACAGTTCCCTTTGTGGAGCTTCGCTCCATCGTGGAGGACGCACTCGGGATGGCACCCGAAGAAGCGTTTGAGACTTTTGATGAACAGCCTCTGGCCGCTGCCTCCATGGCTCAAGTCCACCGCGCAACCCTGAAGGACGGCACGGCTGTCGTCGTAAAGATCCAGCGTCCGGGCATCCGCCCGCGAATGGAGGCCGATCTTCGGCTTATGACGCAGCTGGCCGAGTTGATAGAGCAGGCCAGCACTGCGGCACGGCAATTTCAGCCAGCGGCACTGGTGCGTCAATTGGCCGCTGCCCTGCTGGAAGAACTGGACTTCACCAGCGAGGCCCGCAACGCTGAATTGCTGAAGGCCGACTTTGCCCGGAATGAACAGGTCGTCCTGCCGGCGATCCACTGGCAATTCACGACGCCGACCGTGCTGGTGATGGATTTCATCGCCGGCATGCCGCCAAGGGACGCTGTTGCGCTTCGAGCCGCCGGCCTCGATCCCGAGACGATCGCTGCCGTCGGCGCGGACATGGTGCTCGACATGATCTTGGTCAACGGACGCTTCCATGGCGACCCCCATCCAGGCAATCTGCTATGCCTTCCCGGCAACCGGCTAGCGCTGATTGATCTGGGCATGATCGGCCACGTATCGCGCAGGCGACGCGAGGAGTTCATCGCGTTCGGTCAGGCGATGACAACCGGCGACGCTCCATTGTTGACGGACGTGTTGTACAGCTGGACGTCCGAGGGCGGTGCATCGCGCGAAGCGGCTCGCCGGGCTAGCGACAGGCTGATTGCCAGCCATGGCGGCAAGTTGATCATCGGCCCGCTGATCCGCTCCTTTATGACGCTGATGCGGGACGAGGGGCTGGCTATGCCACTCGATCTGATGCTGATGTTCAAGGCTCTCCTGACCATGGATGGCGTGCTGTCCGCGATCCAGCCCGACTTCGACCTGACCAGCGCGATGCAAGGAGCGGTTGCAAGGACATCCCGCCGAAAGCTTGACCCGGGCTATTGGCTGCCGCTGGGCGCTGCCCTGAGCATGGAACTGTCCCGCCTTGGCGAGGACGCTCCACGCCTTGTCCGCAGTCTCGTCCGCCGGCTCGAGGCTGAGCCAGCCGCACCGGCACCCGACAACACCAACGCAATCCGCCGATCAGGAAACATCATTGCTGCTGCGATCTTAGTCGGGTCGCTTATCATTGCCGTGGCGATAAAACTGAATTGAGTTCACGAGCCCGTCCTTTTCATCCGGACCCGCGGCATCCGCAAAGTCGCTTGAGATCGCCGTGCCAAAAGGTGAGCAGAGCGATGCCAGCCATGCCGGATCTGGCAATGTCCGGCATGCTCATGCGGACGAGGTTAATGGGCACATTGAACTGATCACTGACACCGGGCTGAGCCATCCGATCATCCCGACATCAAGGCCAGCATCGAGGTCGACCAAAGAGTTGGTGGCCCGTGAGCTTCAACAACAGGTTCTCGCGACACCTGCTCCACTGCAGCATTGCGTCATTGTCAGCGCTTACTGCAGCAGACTTTGATACTTCAGCGAGATAAAGTTCTCCGCCGATAACGTATTTCATTACTTCGGAAGATCCCGCCAGGATCCTGTTAATCCGCGAAACCATAAACATGCGGCAGATCTCATATTCCTTCATGTAGCGGGCACCGCTGTGAAGCTGGACAACTTCATCGACCATGTCGCGTGCATACGTGCGCATCCCGGACATATCGCTGCCTGCCCCCGTTTCGGTCATGCCGACAGCAAGGATCTTCCTGCGGCGACACAGTCGGGAAGAAATCGTTTGCGCTGCTCCTCGGTTCCGAGCTTGAAGTAAGGAACGACAAGCCGCGAAGGGAGCGGCGGATAGAATTCGCTGACATCGGCCCGCGATCTCTGCGATAATCAGTTGTTCGAAGCGGAAGTCGTTGTCCCTAACTCCCCGCCGTACTTCTCGCTCGGCCACAGCACGAGCAGACCCCGCTGCCCCGCAGCTTCGTAGGCCGATCGGCCCACGATGCCCTGCTCGCGCTAGCGGGCCATGTGCGGCACGATGTCGCTCTCAAGGAACTTACGATAGTATAGGATGCCCGAAATAGAACCTGTTCTTCCGTAGACGCACGCATCTGATGCTGTCCTCCTGTGAACGGCTTCCGGTATCGGCCGGAGTCCCGCAAGAGCCAGGGCTCATCCATTACCTATGTGTTCATCGATCGCGATCCGGCCTGGGGCTGCGCCAGCACAAGCCTCATTGACGGTCCTTCGGACCGAAGTATACATGCGTATACATCCAAGGAGAAAATCATGAGGACGCAAGGCAAGGCCTATCGCAAGGGCTCAGGGATCGAAGGTGACTTCGATGTCATCGTGGTCGGCTCGGGAATGGGCGGCATGGGGGTGGCATCTGCGCTCGCCAAGAACGGCAGGAAGGTGCTGCTTCTCGAACAGCACAATGTGGTGGGGGGCCTTGCCCAATCGTTCGAGCGCAATGGCTACCGCTGGTCGGTCGGAATGCACTACATCGGGGATGTCGCCAGCCCCCATACGATGACGCGCAAGATATTCGACTATGCGACGAACGATGCGATCGAGTGGGCCCACCTCCCTTCGATCTTCAATCGGATGGATATCGGGGGGCGCCAGTACGCCATTCCCGCAGGGATCGATGCCTATCGCGAAGCGCTCGCCGGATGGTTCCCCGACGAACGCAGTGCGATCGACCGCTATCTGGAACTGGTGGGCGAAGTGACTCGCTCCTCCCCGGCATATTTTGCCTTGAAGGCCTACCCCGAGGGCCAGCGGCCTGCCCAGCTTCAGGAGGCTGCGCAGCCCTTCTTCCGGCTTGCGCGCCGGATAACGCTCGACGTCATCGGCGAGCTGACGTCCAACGCTGAGCTGATCGCCGTCCTCTGCGCGAACTGGGGCGATTACGGCATCGAGCCCTCGCGCAGTTCGTTCGCGATGCATGCAATGCTCTTCAAGCATTACGTCAACGGCGCAAGCTACCCGATCGGCGGCGGAGAGGCATTCGCCGATGCGATGGTCCCGATCATCGAGAGCGCAGGAGGCCTTGTCCTGCACAGCGCACCTGTCGAACAGATCCTGATCGAGGGTGGGCGAGTTGTCGGCGTGCGGCTTGGCGACGGCAGCACCGTGACCTGCAGAACCGTCATTTCAAACGCCGGCCTGCACGCGACGTTTGGCCGCCTTGTCGATCGGCAGGTGGCGCAATCGTACGGGCTGGCGGAGAAGCTTGAACAGGTGAGGCCGACCGGGACTGTCGTCGGCATTCACGTCGGCCTCGAAGGCAGCGCGGGCGAACTCGGCCTTGAGCCGGCCAATGTATGGTCTCATCCCGGCACGGACTTCACGGCCAACCTGGCTGCACACAAGTCGGACTTTTCGGCACCTTTTCCATTCTGCTTCGTCACGTTCGGTTCCGCGAAGGACCCGACTTGGGACGAGAAATTCCCCGGTCGATCGACGATCGAGCTTCATGCGTTCACGGACTACAGCCATTTCGAGCGCTGGGAAAACACGCGCTGGATGAAGCGAGGCGCCGAATACGATGCGCTGAAGGAACAGATAATGGAGCGCTTGCTGGCCGAACTTTACCGGCTGGTTCCGCAGGTCAAGGGCAAAGTCCGCCATGTCGAAACCCACACACCTGTGAGCTATGGGACGTTCCTGCGCAGGGAGCGCGGAGAGATACTTGGCATAGAGGGCTCCCCATCGCGGTATGCGCAGGAATGGCTGGGGGCATGGACGCCCGTTCCGGGCCTCTTCCTCACCGGGCAGGATGTCACCAACGACGGAATGATCGGAGCGCTGTTCGGAGGCATCATCGCGGCATCCGCCGTGCTCGGAAAAGATCTCGTCTCCGAAATTCGCTCTCGCGAACAGGCAGTGCCGGCACTAACCACGGGGGAATGAAGCGCGAGACCGTTAAGACCGCCCGGCGCATCCTGGAAGCTGCAGCGCAATCCTTTCGCGAGAAAGGATTGCCCGCAGTCTCGATGCGTGAGGTTGCCAAGAAGGCGGGCGTGACGCCCATGGCGATCTACCGGCACTACGCAGACAAGGCCACGCTGGTGGAAGCTGTGGTTGCCCACGGCTTCGAGGAGTACGAACGCTACGTCGGCGCCCCGCCCCCGGATGCGGAGCCGCTGGCTGCACTGCGCCACCGTGCGGGGAGGATATTCGACTTCGCCGTGGACCATCCCGTCTTTTTCGAACTGATGTTTCTCTCCCCCCAAGCGTCGCGGGAGATCGTATCTGCGCAACGCATGCGAAGCATCCATGCGCCGACGTACAAGATTGCCTACGAGGCGGTGCGATCGTGGAGGATTGGGCAAAGACAAGTCAATCCGAGCAACAGCGTCCTTACGCTCTCGCTGCTGTCCTATTGCATTGGCTTCTGCGCGTTCCACCTGAACGCGACCATGAACCTGTCAGACAGTGCCGCACGAGAGCAGTACATGATCGGCCTCGAGGCGCTGCTGGCGCCTTAGGCTGCAGGCACCCGATCGATCTGTTGTTACCGCCTTGATCGCGGCGACCTGGCCCCGCAGCGAAAACCGATAATTTCAGGTACGCCTGCCGAACGCGACTTTTCCGGCTGGTCTGCGTCGGTATCTTATCTTCGACCGGCATCCCGAGGTGAAACTCGCCTGCGATCCTCAGATCTTGTGGCGCCGACCGCAATATACCGAAAATTACCTCAACCACCCCAAAGATCCCGCGGCGCTGATTGCTGCGCTTCGACGCGTGGATCAGATCTACGCAATGCCGGGACTGCATTCCTTGCTTGTTCGCCGCCTGGCATCATCCGAAAACCTGAATCTGACCAAAGACCGATCCGTGGACGGTAACATCAGGGCGTTCGGCAACACGATCAATCATCCTGTCGGAACCTCCAAAATGGGCGGTGCCGGTGAAGCCGTCGTCGACAATCTTCTGCGCGTCCATGGAGTCAGCGGCCTGCGCTTAGCTTACGCCGCGATCATGCCGACGATCGTTTCCGGCGACACCAACGCGCCAGCGATCATAATCGGCGCCATGGCTGCGTGGATGATCATGGAAGACAACGCCGCAGGTTCGCGAACCGTGGGCTCAAGCACTCTTCTCAAACCGGCATGCGTGCCTTCACCGCGCTGACGAACCGTTCTTTGAGCAGCGCCAGGGACGCAGTCGTCAGAACCTTATCACCAATTAAATCACGGCCGATCGCCAAGCCCTGCGTCGCGCTGATGAGCAGATAAATCTCGGTCAGCAATCCGCTAAGATCGGACAAACCGTACTGCTCGGCTACAGTCATCACCTTGGCGCTGGTTAGGGAATTGACGTTTGCCATGGCGCGGCGCAAACCCTCCTCCAGCAGTGGATCCCAGCGGCTGGCCAGCTGGATTTCCGTCAAGGCCCGCGCGGGAAGGTCGTTCTGAACCCGCCACAGGATATTGGGAAAGTCCATCAAGCCCCTGAGCAGGTCCCCGTGACGGAGCAACCCTGCTTCAACAGAGCCCATCATTCGCACCATTGCCTCCTCGCCGGCGGCAGCAACCAGCAAGTCCCTCGTTGGGAATTGGTGCAGCAGCGAGCCGCGGCTCACACCAGCATCATCGAGCACCGCTTGCGTGCTCGTGGCGGCATATCCTTGCAGCGCAATAAGCTTGATCGCGCTCGAAAGCAGGATTTCGCGCATGGCTTGCCCGCGCCGGGTCTTGGCTCCCGTCCGCTCGCCAATTCCATCGACCATGCTTTCCTTCGACACTGCTCTTCCCGCCACGTAAGTCACGTGGCAATGATGCAGAAAAGATCGGGCGGCGTAAACCGCACGCAGCCGGTGCGTATCAACTGGCGAAGAACCGAAGCCCGTCAAAATCACCCCGCCCCAGCCAGTCATCCATCACCTGAAAGAACGCCGCCGCGCCCGCGCCATAACCGAAGCCCTGTGCCGCTTCCTGTGTAAGCTTGCCTTCAAGATTGTAGTAGCCCGGTGTGCACTGTTCGAAGAACGGAATCAGGTTCCCGGCCACGTCTCCGCAATGCGCGACCCAGGCATCCTCGGCCTGCTGCGTCACCTCGATCTGCGGCATTTCGATTTTTCGCGCATGGGCGACGATCGCCGCAATGGCCTTTGCACCTTCGGCAAGGCCATGGCAAAAATTGGCCGGAAGCGCAGCCTGCGCGGTCTGGTGCAGGAACAGGTTCGGAAAGCCGTGGACCTGCATCCCGTGGAACGTCGTAAAGCGGCGCGCCCACTTGGCCTGCAGGGATTCCCCACCCCGTCCCACAATGTCGTACCCGGCTCGGCGAATATAGTCGGTGCCGACCTCGAACCCGGAAGCAAAAACAATACAGTCGACCGGGTATTCTTTCTCTCCCACGCGGAAGCTCGTTTCCCCGATAGCATCGACACCGCGCCCGTCTGTGTCGACGAGCGTCACATTCGTGCGGTTGAACGTCTCCAGGTAGCCGTCGTGAAACACCGGTCTCTTGCAGAACCGCCGATACCACGGCTTGAGCGCCTCGGCCGTCGCGGGATCACGCACAACAGCATCGATCCGGCCGCGGATTTCGTTCATCTTCTCGGCATCCGCGATCTCGCCGGCCAGGATGATCTGTTCGAGCGCGTCCTCACCTGTGGCGCTCTGTGCGGCGGCGGCGATGCGGGTGAACAAGAACGTCCAACCGTCCTGGATCAGATCCTCGCTGGCCATGCCGCCCGATGTCAGCGCGTTGAAATTGTTGATCAGTTCCTGCTGCCATCCGGGCTTGAGCGATGCCGCCCAGTCCCGATCTGTTGCCACTTCCTCGCGCACGTCGACGCCTGAGGGTGTGCGCTGCACCACGTAGAGATGCTCGGCGTGCTCAGCGAGATAAGGAGTGCACTGGATGCCGGTCGCGCCAGTGCCGATGATCGCCACGCGCTTGCCCTTGAGGCCTGTCAGCCCCCCATCGGGCGAGCCGCCGGTGTAGCTGTAATCCCAGCGGCTGGTATGGAACGTGTGCCCCTTGAACCCGGCGATGCCCGGAATCCCCGGCAACTTGGGCTTCGACATCGGACCGTTCGCCGTCACGAGATAGCGTGCCTCGATCGTATCCCCACGATCTGTCGATATGCTCCACAATCCGCTGTCCTCCTGCCAGCGCGCTTCTGTCACCGCGGTCTGGAACAGCGCCTTGTCGCGCAGGGCCCAATGATCGACAATCCGTTCGGCATGGGCGAGGATTTCAGCGCCCGATGCATAATTGCGCGGCGGGAGGTACCCAGTTTCCTCCAGCAGCGGAAGGTAGACGTAGGACTTCATGTCGCAGGCCAGGCCGGGATAGCGGTTCCAGTACCAGGTGCCACCAAAGCTGCCCGCCTTGTCGATCATCAGAACATCGTCAATGCCTGCGTCCTTGAGTTTTACTGAAGTTAGAATGCCCCCGAAACCCGCCCCAACGATAGCCACCTCGCAGCGCCGCACGATGGGCGCACGTTCGATCCACGCGACATAGGGATCGTCGGTAAAGTAAGAAAACTCGCCGTCGGCCTCGATGAACTGCTTGATGCCATCGGTGCGCAATCGCTTGTCACGCTCCATTCGGTACTTGGCGCGGAGCGTTTCAAGGTCAACGGGCTGGGCGTTCAGGTTGGTCATTGGCATGTGTCTGATCCTTGCCTCGAACGGCCTGCACCGGCCGATCGTGGAGGGAGTGCATCAGGAAAGATTCGGCAAATTCCGGGGCAATCGAAGACGATCAGGCCGGCTTGACCCAGAATTCGTCGAGACCACGAAAACCGGGGTTGCTGCTGAACACGGGCGTATGCGCGGCGTCGGCGACCAGGCCGGGCAGCCGCTCGATCATTGCCTTCAGCAACTCCTGCGCCTCCAGTCGAGCCAGCGGTGCGCCAAGGCAGATATGTCGCCCACCGCCGAAGGAAAAATGCTTTACGGCCTTGCGCGCGATGTCGAACTTTTCAGGATCGACGTTAAGCGCAGGATCGTGGTTCAGCGCGGTCAGCATGATCGAGATGTTCGCGCCCTTCGGAATGGCGACGCCGCCAACTTCCATGTCTTCGGGAGCGATACGGTCGGTCGAAAAGATCGGCGGCTCATAGCGGATCGCTTCATCGACCGCACTCGGGATCAGAGCGGGATCGGCACATAACCTTGCCCAGTTATCTGCGTCTTTCAGAATTTGGCAGAGCATCGTGCCGAGAAGGTCGGTTGTGGTCTGGTTGCCGGCGATCAGCAGCAGCTGGGAATGCTCGATGATTTCCGCGTCTTCCAAGCGCTGCCCGTCATGCTCGGACGTCATCAAGGCGGTGATCAGATCGTCGCCCGTCATTCCCGCAGCCCGGCGTGCTGCGATTTCGGCGGCGAACAAGTGGTACAGGCTAACAGCCGCTTCCGCTCCGGCCGCCTTGACTTCGGCTGGCGCAAGAGGATTGAGGCTCGCCGCGACCATCTGGTCCGACCAAACCTTGAAATCGTCGTGGTGGCTGGGATCGACACCCAGGATCTCGGCGATGGTGATCGTCGGCAGCGGCCGCGCGATGGCCTCGATGAAGTCGAAGCTGCCGCCTGCCACGGGATCGAGTAGGCGGCGGCACAGCGCAGCGACACGCGGACGCGCCCGCTCGATGCGCTCGGCATTGAATGCGCGGGCGACAAGACCGCGCGCCCGCTTGTGCAACGGATCGTCCATGAACAGCAGCGGCGGCGCCTTGGACAGATCCTCGCCCCGCATCCGCCGGGTCGACGTTTCGGCAGTCATCCGCGGATCGGTCGGCAAGCTGCGGTCAGCCAGGACCTTGCGCCCGACTTCAGCCGAAAGCACAACATAATCGCGCAACTGACCATCAGGATAGACCGGACAGCGATTGCGCGCGCCGTTGAGAACGGCTTGCGGGTTTTCCCTGAAGACGGGAGAAAGCGAAGTCAGTTCGACGCCCCGCGGAAGGTCATCCTGGACAAGAGTGGTCATCGGTTGTTCCTTGGAAATCGGCTGAAGTTAAGTGAGCGGCTGAAGGTTCAGCATCTGCTTGGCAAATTGCAGAAGACCCACATCGCTGGCTGGTTCGCCCTCTATGGCGGCTTCGATCTGCCGATGCCGGGTCTCGATCTCTTCGCGGTATTCAGGGTGCGTGATCACATAAAAGCGCCGTTCCGCCAAAGCGGCAAAGGCCTGATCGGCAACGGCATCCGACGCAATTCCGTTGCTAACGAACGAGCGGGTAAAGGCGCGCTCCTCCTCTGCTGCGGCAGTGATCGCGCTGCGCTCGACTTCGGCAGGCAGGTTGCGGTCAGCCTCGGTAATGTTCGTTGCAACACTGCCTGGACACAACACGCTGACATGAATGCCGTGGGGGCGCAGTTCGTGGGCGAGCGTCTCTGACACGGCAAGCACGGCATGCTTGGTTGCCGAATAGACTGCCGAAGTGCCTGGCGATGTGATCAGACCGGTGATCGAAGCGGTATTGATCACATAACCCTGCTGCCCGCTATCGATCATGGCGGGCACGAACAAGCTAATGCCGTACCCTGTGCCAAGCACGTTCACCGAGACCATCCAGCGCCAGTCCTCGGGCGTCGCGCCACTGGCCGGTGCCTTCCACGCCACACCCGCGTTGTTAATCAGCAGATGGGGGGCACCATGTTCGGAAAGAACCGAATTGGCTACCTCGCGATACTGGTCCAGATTGCCCACATCAAGGATGTATGTGAACACTTTGACACCCTCGCCCCGAAGCGATTGCGCTGCCGATAGCAGGGCGCCCTGCTCGATATCCGCCAGCAGGATCGTCATCCCCTCTGCCGCGCAACGCTTAGTTAAAGCGAGGCCGATACCGCTGGCTCCACCGGTGATAAAGGCTGCCTTTCCACGAAGATCCATGAATTGCCCTTCCCCTCCAAGATCGGAGCTCATATGGATTCCAATCCATCAAGTAGTCTGCTTAGACTATTTTTAGAGTGAGCGCCATCGTGATTTTCGACAGCCGCACAAAAATGTTCGCCGGCGTGGGCGGAAGCTGCCTCAGCCGCCTTGGGGCGGCGTGTAATAGAGTGCACGGCTGCCGAGATCCTTGCGTACCCGCGCAATCTCGTTGCGAGCGATCATCCTGAGATGCACTTCATCAGGGCCATCGACAAAGCGCAGCGCACGCGCCCAGCCGAGAAAGCCTGCCAGCGGTGTGTCATTGGTCAGGCCCATCGCCCCGAAAACCTGCACCGCGCGGTCGATCACGCGCGTCTGCAATTGCGCGGCCACGACCTTGATCGCCGACACGTCGATCTTGGCAGCCTTGTTGCCCTCCCGATCGAGCACAGCTGCAGCGCGCAGCACGAACAGGCGGGCCTGATCGATTTCGATTCTCGACAGCGCGATCCAGTCCTGGATATTCGCATAGTCCGAAAGGTTGCGGCCAAAAGCCCTGCGCTCCAGCGCCCGCTCGCACATCAGGTCGAGCGCCAATTCGCATTGCCCGATGGTCCGCATGCAATGGTGTATGCGGCCCGGACCTAGCCGCGCCTGCGCCAGCGCAAAACCAGCGCCTTCGGCACCCAGCAGGTTTGTCACCGGCACCCTGACGTCGCGGTACAGCATCTCGCAGTGCCCTTCGACCGCGAGATGGTTCAGCACCGGCACGTTCCTGACGATGGTCAGTCCCTGCGTGTCCATCGGAACGATTACCATCGAATGCCGCTCGTGCGCCGATGCGCCGTCGGCATCGTTGGTGATGCCCATCACGATCGAGAACCTGCAATTGGGGTGAAGCGCGCCGGTGGTGAACCACTTGCGGCCATTGATCACGTATTCGTTACCTTCGCGGCGAATGCGCGTCTGCAGGTTGGTCGCGTCTGCCGAAGCGACATCCGGCTCTGTCATGGCGAAGCAGGAACGTATTGAGCCAGCAAGCAGCGGGTCGAGCCAGCGTGCGCGCTGTTCGGGCGTTGCGAAAAGATGCAGCAGTTCCATGTTGCCGGTATCGGGCGCACTGCAATTGAACACCTCTGCTGACCACGGCATGCGGCCAATCATCTCGCCCAGCGGCGCGAATTCAAGGTTGGAGAGCCGCGTGCCCGGCTCGTCGTCCCGCAACGCGGGCAGGAACAGGTTCCACAGACCCTCAGCCCTCGCCAAGTCTTTCAGCGGCTCCATGATCTCTGTGGGGTAACGCCCGGCCTCGGTCGCATGTGCCCAGGCGCGATTGTGCGGAAGGACGTACGCGTCGAGAAAATCGCGCATGCGGGTGCGGAGTGCGCCGACGCGCTGTGAATATGCAAAGTCCATGATCTATCCTTGAGAAATTTTCGGTCAGGTGACCTGTTCCACGGCCAGCCGCGCGAACCGCCCGGCGAGACAGCCCACGTCGGACGCATTTTCTGCAGTCGCTGTGCCTTGGCGCGCACGCGCTGCAATGCCTTCAAAGATCACTGCAAGCCGGAACAGAGAAAAGGCGGTGTGGAAGGGCTCTACCGCAAAATCGTGGGTCGCCCGCTCATGATAGCGGGCAAGATATTCGGCCTCGGACGGGATACCCAGGGACTTGGGATCGAGATCCGCCATGCCCATGTACTCGGCGGCCCCCAGTTTCCAGCCCAGCGCGCTGTAAGCGACGTCAGCGGCAGGATGGCCCAGTGTGGACAGCTCCCAATCCAGCACTCCGACCACCGTAGCTTCCGTCGGGTGGAACATCAGGTTGCCGATGCGGAAATCGCCGTGAGCTATCGTCGTGATATCACCGGGCGGCACGTTGCGCGGCAGCCAATCGATTAAGAAGTCGATGTCCGAAGATGGCTCGGCACCGGCAAGCCCCCATTGCTTTGTCCAGCGGCGCACCTGGCGGTCGAAAAAATCACCGGGACGCCCGAAGTCGGCCAGTCCAAGCCGCTCCCAATCGACCGCATGCAGCGAGGCAAGTGTATCGGCCATCGCCAGGTACATCGCACCGCGATCTTGGCGGCTGACACCCGGCAGCGCAGGATCGTTGAACACGCGCCCCTCAATGCGGTCCATCAGGTAGAAGGGCGTGCCGATCACCGCCGGATCACTGCAATAGTGAATCATCTTCGGCACCGCGATGCCGCTCTGCGCCAGCGCGCTCATGATGCGATATTCCCGATCAATCGCGTGCGCAGACGGCATTGCGGCAGCCGGCTGCTTGCGCAGCACCATGCGCACATCGCCCCGAGTCAGGAAAAAGGTCGGATTGGACTGACCGCCGGCAATCGGCTCGATCGAAAGCGCTTGCCCTCCCACACCTAGCACCGAGTCGAGATAGGCCCCCAACGCAACCTTCACGCGTTCCATCGCAAATTCCATCTAACTAGTCTACTTATCCTACATTTATTGAAAATTCGGGAATTATTTGCAACATAAAACGGCCTTAAGCCGACCTTTTATCAAGATTGCGCACAAAAAGTGATCAGCATAAACTACTTTTCTCCGCTGTGAGAAATGTGTAGCGAGGCTTGGGGAACGGGGAGCCAACGCGGTTGGCGCCGTGGCTACACGCTCGCACACCATCGAAATGGAAGAGACCCAGAGGAGGGGAAATGTTCAGATCAGCCTTGGCCAGGACTGCGTCCTTGGCCGCCACCAGCTTTCTCGCACTAGCCATCACGTCGGTTGCCCATGCACAGTCGGCCCCTGCACAATCGGGATCTCCGGAGCAGCCCGGAACAGCACTAGAAGCCCCGTCAAGCGAGATCATCGTAACCGCGCAGAAGCGCAGCGAACGGGTCAACGATGTCGGCATGTCGATTCAGGCGCTGAGCAATGTCGCGCTGAGCAATGCCGGGATTGCCGCGCCGCAGGACCTGGTCAAGATCGTTCCTGGCTTCAACAGCAACCCTACGCCGTATGGCTCCAACGTCTTCACGCTGCGCGGTATCGGTTATCAGGAGACGACGCTCTCTGCCGCACCGACCGTCACGGTCTATTCCGATGAAGTGCCGATTCCGTTCAGCCCCGAAACCGCCGGGGTGGCGCTCGACCTTCAGCGCGTCGAAGTGCTGAAGGGGCCGCAGGGCACTCTATATGGCCAGAATTCCACAGGTGGCCTGATCAACTTCATCGCCGCCCGCCCGACCGACACCTTCAGCGCCGGCGGCGAAGTCAGCTACGGCCGCTTTGACGCTGTAGACATCAACGGCTTCGTGTCCGGCCCGCTTAGCAGCACGCTCAAGGGCCGCTTAGCCTTTTCGGCAAGCCAAGGCGGCGCATGGCAGAAGAGCTACACGACTAACGCCAAGCTGGGCGAGCGCGATCTGCTGAATGGCCGCGTCCTGCTCGACTGGGATCCCGCCAGCAACTTCCACGCCAGCCTGAATGTCAGCGCGTGGCGCGATCATGGCGAGACCCCCGCCCCGCAGTTCTTCGGGATCCAGGTGCTCACACCCGGTGCCGAGCTGCTGATGCCGCCAGGCCTGCTGGCCTACCCGGTCGCCCCGAAAAACAACCGCGCTGCTGATTGGGACGCGGGCGTTGACTATCATCGCCGAAACTCGTTGCTCTTCAGCTCGCTCAAGCTGAAATACGACCTCGACGAGGATGTCAGCCTGACATCGATGACCTCATACCAGCGCTTCAAGCGCAATCAGCCCGTGGAAGGCGATGGCACCGCGTTTCAGGACTACTCCACGATCCAGGCGGGCGACGTGAAGACCTGGTATCAGGAGCTACGCGTCGATGGCAGCTTTGGCGGCAAGGGAAACTGGCTGATCGGCGGCAACTACGAACACGATACCGTTTTCGATCAGTTCCGCATTCTCAATCGCGACGGGTCATTCAGCCACGTCCTGCTGTCGCTGTCGCCGCTTACGATCCTCAACCTACCCGGCAACTACGAACAGACTGATCAGAAGATCAAAACGGTGGCGGCCTTCGCCAACGTCGAATACCCGTTGACCGAAACGTTAAAGCTGCAGGGCGCCGCCCGCTATACCCAAACCACCCGCGATTTCTTCGGTCAGGCCTACGATGGTGTAAACGGCAACACGGCGTTCTTCTTCACCCTGCTGCAGGCGCAGCTGCGCGCCGCTTACGGCATTTTCACGCCCAGCGGACAGATGCCTGGTTTGAACGATTGCCTGTCGCTGGGCGCCGCGCCGACTTTCTTGATGGGGTGCCGCAAGGACCGGCTCAAGCAAGACAATGTCAGCTGGCGCGTCGGCCTTAACTGGAAGGTCGATGCCAACACCCTGATCTATGCCAACGTCAGCCAAGGCTACAAGGCAGGCAGCTTCCCCACCATCATCGCCTCAACTCAGGCCGAGATGGACCCGGTGACGCAGGAACGGGTGCGCGCCTACGAAGTCGGCCTCAAGACCTCGCTGTTCGACCGGACGCTCGATATCACCGCTGCCGGTTTCTACTACGATTACCGCAACAAGCAGACCATCGGCCGCTATGCAGATATTGCTTTCGGTACCCTGCTCAAGCTGCTCAATGTTCCGAGATCGCGTGTTGCAGGCTTCGAGGTGGCCGCATCTTGGCGGCCGGTTGCAGGACTGACGATCAATCCCGTCCTGTCCTACACCGACACCAAGGTTCGCGGCCAGTTCCTGAACTTCGATTATGTCGGCGCACCGGCTGATTTCGGCGGCCGCGCCTTTCCGCTGGTGCCCAAGCTGCAGACCTCGGTGGATGCCCAGTACCGCTGGGCTCTGGCCGAAAATCTCAACGCATTCGTCGGGGGCAACCTGACCACGCAGAGCGGTACCTACACCAGCTTCGTGCCCAATGCGAACGAGAGGGTTCCGGCCTACCAATTGGTCGATTTGCGTGTAGGCGTCGAAGCCGGAAACTGGCGTTTCAGTATGTGGGGCCGCAACGTGACCGACAAATGGTACTGGACGTCCGCCACGCGCATCAACGATGCCCTGGTCCGCCAGACCGGGATGCCGCGCACCTTCGGCGCAACGATCGGCTTCCATTACTGAACTCTGCGCGAAGGGGCCGGACGTCGCCTTCTCGACATCCGGCCCACGTCTTAACAATGGTCGCATTACTTTATAGTCTATTTAGACTATTAGGCGCGCGACATTTGCGTCGCGATTGAGGATCTCCAATCTTCGCCCTCCCCAATCGGTGATCCAACCCCCATTTACGACATGCTGCAGAACCATACTAAACTAGGTATTCTCGGAGATCCGCCAATCGAGCGAGCCGAGAACGATGCGAGACACCTTCCACAATCAGCAGCGCGACACCGCCGCATTAAAATATTTTATAGTCCGCGTTGACTGGTTTGTTTTTTTCTCCAAGGTGGAAACGGCAAACGGACGAGTCGCAATTCCGGCAGCTGGCAAATCGCGGATGCCCGGACCGCCAAACCCGCCCCTTGGCAGCAGCAAAATCGGTCGGAACAGGCCGGACTGGGAGAAAATTGGCCATGAACAAAGTGCGTTTGCGCGCGGCCGCGTGCACCCTTGCAGTATCCATTCTGAGCACAGGCAGCTTCGCCCTACCGACAGCGGCTTCGGCTCAGGCGATCGGTGAATTTCCGCCGATCGAAACTGGCATCACCCTGCCAAAGGACGAAGCCGCGCATCGTCAGCCCGCCGAATGGTGGTACATGACCGGCTTTATCGATGGCACCGACCCCTTGGGCAAGAAGCGTTCCTACGCCTATCAGGTCGTGGTCTTCCAGATCGCACCAGTCGCCGGTCTTCCCCCGGTTTATGATGCGCATTTCGCCATCTCCGACCTGAATCGCGGCACCTTCAGCTTTGAAAAACGCACCCTGCCGGGTCTATTCACCAGCACGAAAAACCGCTTCGATCTCGACGTGCTCGGGTTCAAGATGGGCGGCTCCATGGGCGGTTATTACGCCAAGGCCGCGCGTGCGGACCTTCAGTATGCGATCGACCTCACTTCGCAGGCGACACAGGGACCGACGCTGAACGGCGCCAATGGCGTCGAGACCTACGGCACCTGGAAGTCCCCTTACTATTCCTACAACGTCAACCGCACGACAGGCACGCTTTGGGATCATGGCGTGCCGATCAAGGTCACCGGTACCACTTGGTACGACCACGAATGGGCCACCGGCGCTCCCGGTCAGGCTGACAGCGGCTGGACGTGGTTTGGCGTCTCGATGGATGACAACACGCAGTACAACCTCAGCTTCTTCATGAAAGGCAATGGCACAATCGACAAGGTCATCGGCGTGAAGACAGCGAATGGCACGTTTACGCCGATCCCGGAGAACCAGCTCAGCCTCGAACGCATGGGCAGCTGGAAGAGCCCCCACACGGGCTACACCTATCCGGCGAGCTGGAAGGTCAACCTCCCGGAAGGTTCGATCAATATCGTGCCGATGATCCAGGATGCGGAGCTGTACGCCCCGGTTACTCAGAAATTTTATTATGAAGGCCCCGCGAAAGTCACCGGAACCTTGGGGGGCAGGGCCGTAACTGGGAAGGCGTTCGCGGAGATGAACCCTTGGGGTGTCGATTGGGGCTTACGGATTTTGCCCTAAAATACCGACAAAATGCTCAAAACAGGAGGGATGAATGAATTGGAAGAGAGGTCGCAGGCTTCTGGGCCGCGCAGCATGCTGGCTGTCCGCAGTCGCAATGCTTGGCGGGATCGCTGCATCGCCAGCCCAAGCCCAACTTTTTGAACAACCTGCACCCGTAGTCCTGCCCAAGGACGAAGGAGCCCATCATAGCCAGCTTGAATGGTGGTATTTCGTTGGCCACCTTTACGGCACAGATCCGAGCGGCGCCAAGCGAGAGTACGGTTACGAGGTCACCGTGTTCCAGCTCTGGCCATTGCCGCTCGGCCCCGCCACTTATTCGTGGCACGTCGCCGTCACCGACGTGAATAACAAACTCCATCGGGTCGAGGAGCGGATCAAGGCTGACCTTATCCCGACGCAAACCGGCGGGTTTAGCTTCACCAACAAGGACTGGTCGATCAGCGGGTCTCAGCAACGGTACGCGATCAAGGGCATGCTTTCCGATGGCCGCTTTGGCATTGATCTGACCACAAGCAGTAAAATTCCTTTCGTCGTCCACAATGGCAACGGCGTCGTGGATTACCGCCCGATTGGCAAAACATCAGCCTACTATTCGTCGACCGCGCTCGACACCGTCGGCACAATTTACGACAATGGCGTCCCGATCAAAGTCACCGGTATTTCTTGGCAGGACCGCCAATGGTTCGTTAAAGGTACTGTCATCGACGGTGGCGGAACGATTTTTGGCGGTGGCTGGAATTGGTTCGCGATGCAGCTCGACAATAACACGCAATACATGCTTTATTATCTGCAGGACCCGTTGACCGGTGCCGTCGTGAACAAGTTCGGTACGCGCGTTGTGAACGGCGTCAGTAGCAAGCTGACCGGCGCGCAGATGGACCTCAACGTCCTTTCGACTTGGCGCAGCCCGAAATCGGGTTACAATTACCCGTCGAAGTGGAAAGTGATCCTGCCCGAGGGCGCGGTGACCGTTACCCCGCAGGTCCAGGACCAAGAAATGATCTGGCCAGGCCACCGCACCTATTGGGAAGGCACTTCGGAAGTTGCGGGCACGCTCAATGGACAGACCGTCACTGGACGTAGCTACGTCGAAGTAAATCCCTACAACCAGCCATATGCTTCGCTGCCATAAGGGGCGCGGTTAGAGGATGTCCGGGTGTGCTGCACCCGGACATTTTCCGATTCTTGAGTATCTGCTCACTTAAAAGGTACGAGAATCTGGACCTTGCGAGTTTCGGAGACGAACTGCGCCGCATCCTGTTTTGGAAGGTTTGGTCAAATGCTTGCTGTTTGGGACTCGTTTACTGGGGTTACAAGCCGAACAATCGCGCTCGCACGGGTCATCAGACTGACTGTAGCAATCATACTGGCCTCATTCTTCTGCGTTCGGCCCGCCCTTGCACAGACCGGCGAAGTCCTGTCGTACCTGACCGCAATAACAGTGGTCGAGGATGCGGACTCCAAGACCGTGCTGAAGCTGCAGCTTGCGCCACGCATGAATAGCCATGTCGCGGCATCCGATGCTTCTGGCACACCGGCCATCGCGTTCACTCTCACGCAACGGGGCCAGCAGCTCGCGATACCCGTCCTTTTCAAAGGGCCGCTGAAGACCATTCGGGTTGAGGAAAACCCTGGCTTCCTGTTTTTGCGCTTCGACACAAAATATCCCGGCGCGCAGATCGCATCGGCTGACAATTCCGATGCGAGCGTCATTGTAACTATCAGCGATCCACATGGTGGCGGCGATCGTGCAACGCCGTCCGCCACTTCGGGCAACGGCACGGGCAATGCGGCCGGCATGGGGTCGTCTTCGGTTGATTACGCAGCGATGGGCTTCGCGCTTGTTATGCTCGAATATGCCGATGTCAGCGAAGTTGCAGGCCTTTTGGCCGACAGCGGCGCGATTAAGCCCAACGATACCTTCGTACCCCGCTCCCCCGGTTTCGGATCGACCAGCGCCAGCGGCATGGGCAACAGCTACAACCCGGGGCCCCAAACCCAAACTGGTGAAGCCCAATCGTTGGGGCAGCCAGTCAATGCAAACATTGCGATTGATCGCCGGCTCAATGCCATCTGGCTGAGGGGCGATACCGAGACTATCAAGCGGCTGAAGGCCCAGATCGCGGCGATTGACCGCCCGATCGACACCGTCATGCTTGAAACCCAAATCGTGGAGCTGACCGAAACCGGCGCCCGCAACATCGGCCTCGATCTTGCCAACGCCAACGGCCAAGTGGCGACCGCCTACGGCTCCTACGGGAACATTTCGTCCTCCGGCGGTGCCTTTCCACTAACCCGTTACCAGTTCAACGGCACGGTCAATGTCCAGGCCGCGCTCTATGCCCAGATCCAGAAGGGCGAAGGCAAAATCCTTTCCCGCCCACGCATTGCCGCGCAAAGCGGCGCGTCGGCCCGGATCGTCACCGGCGATGCCATCCCCATCCTTACCTCGATCACGCTTTCCGGAGTCAACGGAGTTTCACAGCAGGTCCAGTACGTCAATGTCGGCGTGACCTTGCAGATCGCCCCGCGCGTCACCGAGGAAGGCATCGTTTCGAGCCACATCTACTGCGTCGTCTCGAGCGTGACCGGCTATCTCCAAGGCTATCCCACGATCAGCCAGCGAGAGGCTGAAACCTTTGCCACGGTGCGAGACGGGGAATCGTTCGTCATCGGCGGGCTGTCGCAGGAGAGCTCGATCAAGAACCGGTCGAAACTGCCGATCCTGGGTGACCTGCCAATCCTTTCGATTCTGGCGGGTGCCAGCAAGATCAGCAAGCAGAAAACCGAACTTTACATCATGGTAACACCCCACGTGATCCGCAGGCTCGATCTCAAGACTGCCGGCGGTCGCGATGCGGTTCCTCCTGGTGCGCTCGTTCCGACGCAGCCATGAGGCCGCCTTTGCCCACTTAGCTTTAGCGGACAGAGGATCTCGCCCCCCAACACGATCGGTTCCACCCGCCTGAAATCCTATCCCAAAAAACGTGACGGAAGCAGCGGAAAGTTCCATCCAGAAAGGCATACATCTAAGGCCTCAAAAAAATCATGAACGAGTTGGGCGCACGATGGCGGACCTGACCTGCCACCTTTGCTTCACGCGATTATGAAGGCTGAGCTCGGCGACCTCTACATTTTTCATGGCGGGGTTAGCCATCGGTTGGAGTCAAGGTTCTCGAGAACCTAGTTTCCCAAGAATTTCTGTGCCGTAAAGACAGTGTGCTTCCGCAGATTCTCCGGTCATACCAACTGAAAACATTTACTGCGTAGCAATTCTTCTCACCCGTTATACGATACGAATGACAGAAAAGACGGTCCCAATTGTATGTAAGATGATTTATATCTTTAAACTAATTCAATATCTGCAATATTGGAATATTATTTTGCTATATGACTATTTCATTGTTATTTCTGTGTTTATAAAATTTAGTCTACTTTATTGTTTCATAAATGCGTATTTAAAGATTTTAAACTTGGAATAAAAATGCAGAATAAAGTGTTTCTTATGAAAATCTTCAAGTGCGATGAATATCTATTCAGGCACCTAGTTGAACCTTATTTTGCCTTGGAGGCAGCACACCTCCACAGGAAAATTATCGACTTTCAATTCACCTAAAACTTCGATAATTAAATCATATGAAACCTTCACCTCACCCCTTGGAAGATGACCGTCTACGAGAGCTGCGGCGATACGCGATTTTAGACACCCAAAGGGAGCGAGAGTTTGACGAGCTCGTTGAGATAGCGTCTGAAATTTGCCAAACTCCTGTGTCGGTCATCAATTTCATCGATCATGGTCGGCAATGGTTTAAGGCAGAAGTCGGTTTGGGTGTCAGATCAACCCCGCTTGAAACAAGCCTTTGTGGTCACGCCATCCTGCAGGGTGATTATATAGAAATCCCCGACACGCTTGCTGATGCACGAATGGCAGATAATCCCCTCTGTACTAGCGATCCTGGGTTCCGCTTCTATGCAGGCTCCGTTCTCAAAGGAGCCAACGGTCTTCCGTTAGGCACGCTTTGCGTGTTGGATCACAAACCACGGGAGTTGACAGAACATCAGCGGCGAGTGCTGCGGGTCTTGTCACGCCATATTATGCGCGAACTGGACCTGCGCATATCGCTAGAACGAGAGCAAACGCTGCGACGAGAGGTTGATCACCGGGTCAAGAATTCCCTCGCCTCAATCAGCGCCCTGCTTTCGATGAAAGCCCGCAGAGAAAACAACATTGCCGTGAGATACGCACTCGAGGATGCGATTAGCCGAATTCGCTCCCTTTCGGCTCTTCATGAAGAGCTTCATGAGCTTGGCTGCCAGGATCAGGTCAGCCTCAAATCGCTATTCGCCCGTATTGAAACCGGCCTCCAACGCTTACTTTCTGAAGGGATTGAGTTGAAAATTTCAACGAGCGACGTCAGCGTCGCTCCGGAACTGGCTAACTCCCTTATCCTCGTAGTGAATGAATTCGTCGCCAATTCCGCGAAGCATGCTTTTAGCCTTGGCGTTGGCTCGATCGCAGTGGACATAAAAGTGCAATCTAGCCAATTGGCGCTGGTTTGCCGGGACAACGGGAACGCTGGCCAAGCAGAAGCGGAGCGCGCAGCCATAGGCACAGGGTTGGGCACGCGAGTCATACAGTCCATCGCTTCGTCGCTGAACCTAGTGCCTCAATGGCACGCTAGTGGTAACGGGATGGAATTGAAGCTGAGCGGACCGCTCACTACCGATGTGAAATAACAATTCGATATTTAGTAGTGGCCAGCATAGATTCGGACTGACTCAAAGTAGCGTCATAAACCTGAATTTATGGTCCTCTGGCTTTGGACTTCGGCGCTATGGGTGTCGTATTGCCTCATGATCAAAGTGACTAAGCAGATACTAGGGCGCTGGTAGGCGGCTCGCGATAGTTCCCAAACGCCATCAGCACCGTGACCATCATCACTTGCCCCTCTTTCCATCCAACTGCCGCTGGTCCGTGATCACGGCCTCCTGCCGGTATTGGAAATGGACGGCTACCTCAGCTGCGTCCTGGTGACGCCGCACCTGGAAACCTCGCAGTGGGTCTTGGGCGTGTGGTGAGAGCGGCCTGCCATCGATCCTGCCCGGATCGAACAGGGCCTCATCTCGGCGCTAGCCCATCGCAAGGCCATTGAGACCAGCATCGCCGTTAGTGTTGCGTGCGCCCCACATGGACGTCGGGCGGTCGGCAAGGTGATTTGACCAATGCGGCACTGTGAGGCGCCGCCCGCAACAACTGTAAGACTACTACAGCAACGGGGGCGCCGGCGACCAGATCCACTGGCCGAGGTTACAGATCAGTTGCAGACTTGGTTCACCGAGGAGCCATGGTTCACTGGATGCGAGATGCTGGAAAAGCTCCAGACCAATGTGCCGGGAGATTATACGGAGGGTCTCCTGCGGACCGTCCAGCGTCGATTTAAAGGTTGGCGCACTGCACAGGCCCGAGCGCTCGTGTGCAGCGTAGTAGCTTCCTCGCGCAATAAGGAAATGGCAGCCACATGGGCTTTGGTAGGCGTTGCTTGACGGATTGCCACTCTGCCTCGCCTACGGCTTGGGGCTGCGCGGCAATCCGTCAGGCAAGCAGTGGTCAAGCCCGGCAATGTCTTGCAGGGTACATACTACGTGAGGCAATGATCGACCACTCGGGAACATTCCTCCATGAGGCAACACGAATCCTCATCCAGTTTGTCGCGCTACAGGGGCGCGAGATCGATGCGGAGATTTCTCCTCGCTCGCTGATTAGGCCATGGGCAGCAACTTGCCAGGTCGCCGAAACGGCAAGCTACCGCGCCGGACGATCCCGCGCGCATTGGCAGGGCCAATGCCGAGCGATTAACGACTCGCTTAGCGGTCGATCACGAGCTCGTCAGCCAGAAACATCGCATGGGGGGCCATTGTTCGCACCATCGGCATCGCCCGAGCCCGCAACAAATTCGACTGGCGAACCTGGCTTGTCACCACCTCAGTCACGCGTAACTCGATGGGTTCACTGTACCTGCTTGGGGGGAAAAACCGCCCTCTATGGCCGGGTCCGCCAGCGAAATCAGCAGAGAACCAAACCAAGCGCCTGATCGATTCCATCGCTCTTATTCCATCGGCAGAAGCCGACCCCAAGAGGCGATGCCGAGGCGATTACCGACACCGAACGGGTTGACGGGAAGCCCTAACATCGCGAATAAGCCGCTACTGCGAGTCAGTCGCATTATCAGGAAGGATCGTAGATGGGGGTGTATCCAGAGTTCCGGCAGCCCGAAAGGAAAGGGTGTTCGATTGACCGGCGTCCTCAGAGGTTCGCCGCATGGCAGCACGCCCGGCCGGCGTGTGCATCTCTCGCACTGGCCGTTGCCATGCTCGGCGCTCCAGCTCAGGCGCAGGACAACGACGGCTTCTACTGGCTCAACCGGATGAACCAGATTGTCGTCACCGCAACGCGGACGCCGGTGAAGGTCGAGGATCTGGCGGTTACGGTGTCGCTGCGGACCGATGGGCAGATTGCCGATGAACTCGCCACGGACATCAAGGATCTTGTTCGCTTCGAGCCGGGCGTCAGCGTCCAGCGCCAGCCCGCCCGCTTCAACGCTGCGCTCTCGGCGACCGGGCGGGCCGGCAACGACGGCTTCAACATTCGCGGCATCGGCGGCAACCGGGTGCTCATGCAGGTCGATGGCGTGCGGGTGCCTGATGGCTTCAGTTTCGGCGCGCAAAGTGCCGGGCGCGGCGATTATGTCGATATCGGGCTGATCAAGTCGGTTGAAATCCTGCGCGGCCCGTCCTCGGCGCTCTATGGCAGCGATGGTCTGGCGGGCGCTGTCAGCTTCATCACCGCCGATCCTGCCGATTTCCTCGAAGGCGGCAAGACCGTGGGCGGACTTGTACGCAGCGCCTATTCGAGTGCGGACAACGAGTTTGCCGAAACAGCCATTCTCGCAGGCAGGTCCGGCGCGTGGTCGGCGATGGCTGCCTATACCCGGCGCGACTGGCAGGAACTGGACAACAAGGGGACGGTCGGCGGCCTTGGCGCTGCGCGCACCGAGCCCAATCCCCAGGACGGCCGTTCCGATGCCGTGCTCGCGCGGATCGTCTACGACCCGGCAGGCGGCCACAAGCTGCGCCTGACGGGCGAATACCTTGGCACGCATCTGTTTACCGAGGGCCTGACCGGCCGCAGCGCGACCGTCGAACTGCTCGAGGGTATCGATACGGGCGAGCGCAAGCGCATCGCCCTCGACTGGAGCTGGGAAGGCAGCGGCATCATCGATTTCGCGCGCGCCGCGGTCTTCTGGCAGGATGGCGAGGACCGCCAGTTTACCGACGAGGACCGCACCCCGGCGGCAGACCGCGAGAGGCTCAACACATTCGAGAATCGCGTGATCGGCTTTTCCGCCGATGCGCGGTCCGATTTCGCCACCGGCGCGCTCTCTCACCGGCTTGTCTTCGGCGGCGATTACAGCCGAACGCGCCAGCGCGGGCTGCGCGACGGCGTGGTTCCGCCGGCCGGCGAAGTCTTTCCCACCCGCGCCTTTCCGACCACCGATTTTACCCGGGCGGGGCTGTTTGCCGGTGACCAGATCACGTTCGGCGCGCTGACGCTTTATCCGGCGCTGCGCTTGGACTGGTATGCGCTTGATCCGCGCAAGGACGTTTTGCTGCCCAGCTTCACCGGTGCTTCGCAGAGCGGCGCGCGCGTTTCGCCCAAATTCGGCGCCGTGTGGAAGCTGACCGACACCATCCGTCTGTTCGGCAACTATGCGACCGGCTTCAAGGCCCCTGAACCCGGGCAGGTCAACCAGTTCTTCCAGAACCTCGCCTTCGGCTACACCTCGCGCCCCAACCCCGATCTCGGCCCGGAACGCAGCGAAAGCTTCGAAGGCGGCCTGCGCTATTCCAGCCGAGCGGTAAGCCTCGATCTGACGGCGTTTTCATCACGCTACCGGGATTTCATCAGCCAGGAAGTGGTCAGCGGCAGCTTCACCCCAACCGATCCGGCCATCTACCAGTTCGTCAATCTGGACCGGGTCCGCGTGAAAGGCGCGGAGGCGCGGTTCGAAGGGCGCGCGCGCAATGGCCTCCATGCCACGCTCGCGCTGTCCTACGCGACAGGGGACGTGATCGAGCCGGGCGGCATCCGCACCCCGCTCTCCACGATCGACCCGCTCAAGCTGGTCGTCGGCCTTGGCTATCGCGATCCACGGGGGCGGTTTGGCGGTCAGCTGATCGTGACGCACAGCGCGCGCAAGGCGCTGGACCGCACCACCGGCCTGTGCACCCCGGCCTGCTACCGCCCCGATGCCTTCACCATCCTCGATCTGACCGCGAACGCCCGGATCGCGGAGGGGCTGACGCTGCGGGCCGGCCTCTTCAACCTGCTCGATACGACATATGCCTGGTGGAGCGACGTGCGCGGGCTGGCCTCCACCACGACCATTGCCGATGCCTATACCCAGCCCGGCCGCAACGCGAGCGTCTCGCTCAGCTATCGTTTCTGATCTCAAAGGGAGGCAAACCTGTGAACCCCATCAAGTCTTTATTCGGTGCAAGCCTGCTTGCCGTTGCCCTCGCTGCCAGCCCTGCTCTGGCCCATCCGCCAATCGCCGCAGAACAAGCGGCGGCCAGCTTTGAAACCGACCGCGCCGATATCCTCGCGATGGCGGGGAACTACCGCGTGAGTTTCGACATGCAGGAATCCACCCGCTGGGATCCGGCCTATACCCCGCTGGAAAAGAAAACCTCCGGCGGCCACGAAGTCGTTCGCGTGATCGAGGACACCGGGCGCAAGATCGTGCTTCAGCACCTGCTGGTGGTGGAGCACGAAGGCAAGGACATGGTGATCAAGCACTGGCGCCAGGATTGGGAGTATGAACCAGCCCGCGTGCTGGTCTACGCTGATCGCAACACCTGGAAGTGGGAAGAAGTGCCGGAAAAGATGCGCACCGGCCGCTGGTCGCAGACAGTTTGGCAGGTCGACGATTCCCCGCGCTATGGCGGCTGGGGCCAGTTCGAGACCCAAGGCGGCGTGCGCCGCTGGCGTTCCAACTGGACCTGGCGCCCGCTTGCGCGCCGCGATGCGGTGCGCAAGCCCGTGTATGATCGCTACCTCTCGATCAACCGCCACCAGAACAGCCCCGACGGCTGGATCCACTGGCAGGACAACACCAAGATGGGTTCGAAGCAGGGCAAGCTGGCGCCAATTGTGCAGGAATATGTGCTCAACACCTACACCCGGTTCGATGGCTACAACGTTAAGGCCGCCGACGACTATTGGGCGGCGACCAAAGACTATTGGGCGGCCATTCGCGCGGAATGGGACAAGGTTGCCGCCCAAAAGGGCGGGATCGGCATTCAGGAGGAGGCTGAAACCGGAACCGTTATCAGCGCGCGGCTGATGCAGCTTGCCGACGACATCCGGTCGGGCAAGACCAGCACGTCCAAAGCCATTACCGAGGCGCGCCGCATCATGGACGAAAACACGCGCACGCTTTGAATTGGCGGGCCTTGCCGTTTGGAAGCGACATCGCGCGTTCAAAAAGGCAAGGCCGACATTGTGGGTCTTAGCCCTGTGGGTGGATCGTGCCTATGATTGCACCATCAGCTTCGCGTAATTTTTCTTGTATCGTAGGGATTTACATCAGTGTCTGACATTCTTCACCGGCCCGCGAGATTCGTCGCCAGCTTCACCGCGGCGCAAGGCAGCGCGGCAATCCCGCCACACGCAGATAAAGCGCCCCACGGTGCGAGAAAGAATGGCAAGACAATGAATTCCCGGCGCTATGCGAAAGTGGCAGTGAAACTGGCCTGTTCCGCAGCACTTGCCTTATTCGGGGCCAGCGCGGCTCTGGCCAAGACCGCACCTGCCGCGCGCCTGCAGGTCGATCCGAAGGCGTTTACGCTCGTCCATGTCACGCTCGACGGCAAGCCGTTGGCGCTGCGCCGCTATGAAGCTGTCTATGTCCGCAAACCGGTGGCCATGGCCGCCAATCAGCCCACCCGCCGGATGGGACCGGGAGGCAGCCCGGCTGCGGCGGATAAACAGGTTCTTGCCAACCCCCTCGCCTACCAGTCGCTCTATGTTTTCGTGCCTGAAGGGGCGAAGGCTGATGCGGCCATCATCCTCAACGTCAACAATGGCGGCTGGTTCGCCAGCGAGCTTCGGGCGGGCATCCGCGATGGCGGCAGCTATCAGTCTACCAGCAACACCGACAAGGTCGGCGCCGCGCTTGCCGCCGGCTACGTCTATGTCGACGTAGGCACACGCGGACGCGGCATCGTGGCTGCCGACGGGTCCTATCCGGGCCACGCGCCGGCGGCGGTGGTCGATACCAAGGCGGCCATCCGCTGGCTGCGGCTCAACGATGCCGCCCTGCCCGGTTCGGCGGAACGGATCGTGGTGACGGGCACATCGGGTGGCGGTGGGCTGACTGCGGTGATCGCCGCATCGGGCGACAGTCCCGATTTTCTACCCGAACTGGCCGCGATCGGTGCCGCCGGGATCAGCCGAACCGGAAAAAGCACGCTGTCCGATGCCGTTTTTGCCGCGATCGCCTATTGTCCGATCACCGATCTTGGCCATGCCGATCTGGCCTATGAATGGCTCTACGGGCCGGTCCGGTCGGCGGGCGGCACGGCGGGCGGCCAATGGACGGCGGCCCAGGCTGCTGCCTCGGCCCGGCTGGCAGCGGACTATCCCGCCTATCTGGACAGTCTGGGCCTGAAACTCGCCGATGGCCGGGCGCTGACCGCCGCCACGATGCGCGATGCCATTGGGGCGCAGGTGATCGCGGAAGTGGAGCGCCACATCGCGCAAGGCGGCACCGTGCCCGCGCGAGGCGAACCCTTCAACATTGCCATCCCGCGCATGTTTGGCGGCTCGATGCAGATCACGCGGGCCAACGACTGGGTGACGGTCAGCGGCGGCAAGGTCACCGATTTCAATCTCGGCGCCTACCTTGCGTTCGTCGCTGCGATCACCCCGCTGAAGCCGATGCCCGCCTTCGACCGCAGCCACAACAGCGGCAACACCGGTATCGACGGCGAAAACACGCTGTTCGGCGCGGCCGATCAGGCCTGGTCGAACTTCACAGCCTACGGCTGGGATGCCAATGACGTAGCGGGCGATGGGTCCGGGGCAGACGATGCGGGCCTCGCCTGGCAGAGCTGGATCAAACACAATGGCAAGCCCCTGACCCGGCAGCTTCGCATGATCGATCCCTTCAGCTACCTTGGCGCCAAGGCCGGAGCCAGGGTCGCCCCCTATTGGTATGTGCGCCATGGCATGATCGACCGCGACACTGCCTTCCCTGTCGAAATCGCGCTTTCGCGCGCCATCGCAGGCGATAGCGCGGTGAAGGAACTTGATTTCGCGCTACCATGGATGACCCCCCACAGCGGTGATTACGATGTGCAATCGGCTTATCGCTGGCTGAAAAAGGTCATTGCGGAGAGTGGGGCCGGGCAGGACTTACCATCTAGCTGAAGCGACTAAGTCATATCTCGACGTGAGTAAGTATAGTGGGATTTTCTGACCTTAGCGGCCTCAATCGGTTTCGTGCGGACGCAAAACCACTCTTGATCAGTAGGCCCTTGTTTTCGGATCTGGTATGCACACCCTACGCGGCCTAAGCCGCAGAAATGGGCAAAAGTGCAGCAAATTCAATAAAGGCAACGCTTGAAGCGCTCGGCAGCTTGACTGCTGCTGATGGCCGCCTGGTCCCCAGAATTGGCAATAATTCCGAGACTTTGCCGAGCAGTTCCGATAGTTCTGATGGCCATATGGTCCCCAAACGGCATTTGCCCGGGAACCGGGCATTCCTTGACGGCAATCTGGCTCGCCGGAAAATGCCGCCTGAACCCAGTGAGTACGTCATCTGGGATACGGAGCTTGCGGGCTTCGGGCTGCGGGTTCGACCGTCCGGCAATCGCTACTGGTTCGTTCGGCTGCGCCGCCGTGGCAGGCATTGCCGCGTCTCGTTGGGGAAAGTTGACGAAGTCGATGCCCCCACCGCACGGGGGGAGGCGCGCAAGCGGCTTGCCGAGGTCGCGCTTGATGGTTTGCCGCGCCGCGTATCGGTAAAGATCGCACCATTGTTTTCGGACTATTCCGACGAATTTTGGACGGATTATGCAAGGCATTGGAAGGCCTCGACGCAGAAGCGCAATCTCGACGCGATCAGGCGCGACCTATTACCGCGCTTCGGCACGATGCGGCTCGACCTGATTGGCAAATCTGACGTTGTGCGCTGGCGCGACGATAGCGCGACCGTGCGCGAAAGCCAGTTCAACCGAGCGGTCCCGGTTCTGGCGGCCATGTTCAAATATGCGGCGCAGCTCGGCTACGTTCGGAAAGGGTCAAATCCGTGCCGAGGCATGCCCCGCTTCAAGACCAAGTCCAAGGAGCGGTTCCTTAGCCCCCAAGAGTTCCGTCGTCTGGCCCGAGAACTTGACGCGGACGAGGAAGATTACCCGGCGCAGGTCGCTGCCACGCGCCTGCTGATCTTCACCGGTGCGCGCTTCGGCGAAATCCGCGACCTGGAATGGGACTGGGTCCAATTGCCACGACTTCTCCTGCCCGACAGCAAGACAGGCCCCAAGACCATCTGGCTCAACAGCCAGGCCGTGAAAATCCTTGAGGGGATCAAGAAGCGCGAAGACAGCAAGTACGTTTTCGCCAACCAGTCCGGCGCACGTCCCATCCACATCGACAATTGGTGGTATCCTTTCCGCAAGCGTTGCGCGCTGCCCGACGTGCGTATCCATGATCTTCGCCATAGCTTTGCCTCCGTCGCTGTGCGCGAAAAGGTCCCGCTGGCAACAATCGGTGGACTGCTCGGTCACGTTCTGCCCGAGACAACTGCTCGATATGCTCACCTCGCCGACGAAACGATTGCCGACGCTGCTTCGCGGGTATCGAGCGGGATCGCTGGCTCATTGGGACTTTCCGCATGACGAGCCTGTCACTCAAGCAGATCGTCGAGAAGGCTCTGGCAGAGATCGGCGTCAGCCCGAAATTGGCTCAACCGCCGAAGGGCAAGGCGCGAACGACGACCTGGATTGCCGTGGAAAACGGGTTCGGCATTCGGCACTATCCCAGCGGACGGCATGTCTACATCGTGCAGACGCGGATGGGCGGACGGGTTCGGACGATCACGATAGGTCCGGCTTCAGTCATCACGCGGCATCAGGCGGTGATGGTGGCGCGCCAAGTCATTGCCCATGCGCGCGTCGGCCACGATCCAGCCACTACGCGCGAGCGTATCCGCAATGCGCCGCGCATGGACGACTTCATGCGGGAATACTGGGAGAAGTGCTCCTCGGCATGGAAGCCCTCAACGCAGGAAACGGCCACAGGCTACCGCCGTTGTCACATCGATGGGGCGTTCCCGGAGGCGTTTGTGGATAGCCTCAACGAGGCCGAAGTGACCAAATGGTTCGTCGCGTTGACTGACAGGTCTGGCCCCGGCGCTGCAAACCGGTGCCTCGAAATCTTGCGCGCTGCGCTGAACAAGGCGGAGGAATGGGGATATCGCGTCGAGAACACGAACCCCTGCTATGGTATCCGCCAGAACCGGAAGAACCACCGCAATCGATTCCTGTCAGACGACGAACTAGCCCGGCTTGGCGCTGTCCTTGCCAAAGCACGTGCTGGAGAGGACCGGACAGAGCAGGCTTATGCTTCGGCGATTCTGCTGCTCGTTCTGACTGGATGCCGGGTCGGCGAAATTCTGTCCCTGCAATGGCCCGACCTCAAAGGCCTCCGCCTACATCTGCGTGACAGCAAGACCGGCCCGCGCACAGTCTGGCTGGGTGATGAGGCGCGTGAGCTGATCCTCGCCATGCCTCGCAGCAGCAAGAATCGATGGATTTTCTGGAACTGGCGCTTCGATCGTCAAATCCAGAGCATTCATAGCCCGTGGGCGAAGTTTCGCGATGAGGCCGGTCTGAAGGATGTGCGGCTCCATGATCTACGGCATACTTATGCTAGTCATGCTGTCATGGGCCGGGAGAGCCTTCCCATGATTGGTCGACTTCTCGGCCACGCCAGGGTCAAGTCAACATCCCGTTATGCCCACTTCGAGGACGCGCACCTGTTGGACGCAGCCGAGGCGATCGGCGCTGCGATCGAGCGGGCAATGCTGACCGGCCGACCCTGAGGCGGTGCCACTGTCCATTGAAGCATAATACAAAGTATGATAGTCGGATGGTGACTATGACCGGTAAGCAGCAAACCCGCATCTACAAGAATCGCTGGTTTGCGAAGTTTGCGAGCCGTGAAGGAATAAGTGACGCGACGCTTGTTGCGGCCATAAATCAGGCCAATGGTGGGCTGATCGACGCCGATCTCGGCGGCGGCCTGATCAAGCAGCGCGTCGCACGCGAAGGTGGAGGCAAGTCCGGCGGCTATAGGACGCTGGTTTTCTTCCGCCACGAGGAGCGGGCCATATTCGCCTTTGGCTTTGCCAAGAGCGATAAGGCCAACCTCAGCGCGGCCGAGCTGAAGGTCTACAAGAAGGCCGCGAAGATCGTGCTCGCACTGACGCAGGCGCAAATCGATACCGAGGTGCGCGAAGAGAGACTGTTCGAGGTGAATGACGATGCCCAGGACCTATAAGAGCGAGGCGCTTGCCGCCGTTCACGAGATGATGGAAGGACTGCACGAGGCCGGATCCATCGACAAGCGCACACTGCGCGAGTTCGACGAGTCTTGCCTAGTCCAGGCAACCCCGCTCCAGCCAGAGGAGATCAAGGCGATCCGCGAGGCGGAACATGTCTCGCAGCCGGTGTTTGCGCGCTATCTCAATGTGTCGAAGAACCTCGTTTCCGACTGGGAGCGCGGAAAGAAGCGGCCTGGTGGCCCGGCGCTAAGGTTGCTTTCGATCATCCAGCGCAAAGGGCTGGAAGCAGTTGCCTGATGGTCCAGCAACTGTTGTTTTAGAGTTGCCGCATATGTCGCTGTCAATCGCCTTATGTTGGTGAATTACACTGAGGATGCTTGATACGGGAAAGCCCTAATCCTAGGCGTCTCAGATATTAAGGCTGTTTTCGTATAGCTTTCCAATGACCTCGATCGGCTCGCTCACCACTCGGCAGATCATGTCGCTCTCGACCACTGCGATACGGCAGTGGACCCCGGTCGATGTTCAGGAACTCACGACCGAACAAGCTGGAGTGCTATCGGCAGTTCAGGTTTCCGCGCTTAGCACCGATGTCGTTGCGGGGCTCTCCAAGCAGCAGGTGTCTGCGCTAGCGGCCAGAGCCATGTCTGGTCTCACGCGTTCGCAAATGGCGGCGCTATCGCCCGATCAAGTAACGGGTTTTACCCGCCCCCAAGTCGCATCATTGTCGACCACACAAATCGCAGCCATGTCCGGTGCCCAAGTTGAGGCGATGACGCCCGAGCAGGTCGCCGGGTTCAACGCCCGCCAACTTACGGCAATGGCGCCAGCAACGCTTGCGCTGTTTTCGACCGATGACATCGCCGCGATATCTCCCGGCGCAATTGCAGGCATTACGCCCCAAGGCCTGGCAGCACTTTCCATTGATCAGGTCGCAAGCCTGACAGCCGCGCAGATGGTTGGATTCACGTCCGCTCAAATTTCATCGCTGTCGCCCGGGAAGGTCCAAGGACTTTCGTCGGCGCAGATTGGAGCCCTCGGCCCAGGTCAGATTGCGTCACTGATTTCGACCAAGCTGACCGATCTCTCAGGCGATCAGATTTCGGCCATCAAACCGACTTCTCTGGCAGCCGTTGCACCTACGCAACTTGCCACTTTTTCCGCCGACCAGATCAAGGGTTTGACTGCCAGCCAGATCAACCTGCTCGGCACGAAACAAATCGCGGCGTTCGGCACCAATGCGGTTGTCAGCTTCTCACCATCGCAGATCGCCGGTCTCAACGCTGCTGTCATCACCAGCCAATCTGCCCAGACGATTTCATCGCTCTCGGCTGAGCAGGTAGCCGCGTTCACACCGAAACAAGTGGCAGTGCTTCAGCCCTGGCAGGTCACCGCGCTGAAGCCCGAGCAATTGTCCGCTTTGACGTCGGCACAAATGGGTTCGCTTAACGGCTCGCAATTGGCGGCGGTCTCGGTAGCGAACCTGTCGGCGCTATCGCCCTCGCAAGTCGGCGCCATCGCCTCGACCGCCATACCTTCGCTTACCACAGCGCAGGTTTCGGGATTGTCAGCGGATCAGATCGGCGGGCTTGTTGCAGGGCAGATTACCAATCTGAGCTCGCGGCAGATCGCCGTCCTGGCCCCGGCAAGCCTGGCCAAGTTCACCGGAGCCGAAATTGGCGCGCTAAATCCGAGCGCGGTTTCCGGGCTGACCAATGACCAACTGGCAGCACTTTCACCAGATCAAATTGCGGGCTTCACGACCCGGCAAATACCCTCGCTTCGCACAACGCAAATTGCGTCTCTGACATCTGCCCAGACTCAAGCGATGACGCCCGAGCAGATCGGTGCAATGAGCGGCGCGCAGCTTGCAGCGATCACGCCAGACAAGTTCGCGTCCCTGTCGTCCGCGCAGATTGGCGCGATCAAACCGGCTGCCATCTCTGGCCTTTCGACCGCGCAGCTTGGTGCATTGTCGCCGACCCAGGCTGCTGCGTTGTCCTCAGCTCAGGTGGTCATGCTTTCGGGCAAGCAAATCCCCGCACTTAGCACCGCCACCCTCAGTGGTTTCTCTTCATCCCAGCTTGGCGCAATAGCGCCCGCCGCGATAACCGGCCTGACCACCGAGCAGGTAGCAGGTCTGGCGCCGACGAAACTGGCCGGACTTTCTGCAGGTCAGATCGCCAGCCTTCGACCTTCTCAATTCGCCGCACTTACGGCACCGCAAGCAGCGGCTCTTACGACAACGCAGGTGCAGGCAGCGAACGCGGGACAGCTTGCAGCTACATCGGTTGCAGCCATTTCTGCCATGTCGGGAGAACAGATAGCGGCTATATCGGTCAAGGCCGTTCCCGGTCTGACCACTGCACAGATTGGCGCGCTTTCGGCTGAACAAGCAGGGGCATTCTCAACGACCCAGATCGCCGCCTTCAGTGCCTCCCAAATCGGCGCTCTGAGTTCGAGTTCGGTGAGTGGATTGTCCGGGGAAGATGTCGCAGCCATTGGCGTAATTGCTTTTGCAGGGATGAGCGCAGCGTCGGTCTCATCATTGTCGACCGATCAGCTGGCAAGCGTCACCATCCCACAAGTACGCTCGATGAAGGTCGCTCAGGTCGCGGCGATTACTCAGTCACAAGTGGCCGGGCTCGATCCGGCGAAAATCGGAGCCTTCAGCGCCGTTCAGATCGGTTCGCTGGCTACTACGACCGTAGCAAAACTGTCGTCGGCTCAGGTCGCTGCGATTGCGCCGCAGGCCATCGGTGGGCTGACTGCCACCCAGATCAGTGCGATGAGCGCGGACCAGGTCAAAAACCTCACGCCCGCGCAAATTGCGAACCTCACCTCGCTGCAGGTCCAGGCAATCAACAACGAGGGCCTGGCTGCAATCACGACGCCCGGTGTTGCTGCGCTTACCACCAAGGCTATTGCGGGCCTAAGTGCCAGCCAGATGCCTGCTCTCACCCTGGAACAGATCGCTTCACTCAGCACAGCGCAGTTGGCGGCTATCAAGCCTGCGCAACTGGCGGGGCTGACAAGTCCACAGATGGACGGATTCTCTGCCGCGCAGGTATCGACGCTGTCCGCCGCTCAGGTTGCGGGCCTTCCAGACAACAACATTGCTGCCCTGTCCGCCGAACAGATTGGGGCGCTGTCGACCAAGGCAATTGCCGCCCTCAAGCCGACCCAGATCACCGTCCTTTCTGCTGAGCAGATCGGTAGCCTGACTACCGAGCAGGCGGCGAGTTTTGGCGGATCTCAGGCAGCAGCGATCGCGACAAGCGTACTTCCAGCGTTGGCGCCTGATCGCCTTGCGGCCATGACATCCGCAGCAATCGGTGGACTCTCCGCCGAAGCCATTTCGGCTCTGACTGACGCTCAGATAGGCAGCCTGACTTCAGGGCAAATTGCGGGACTGAGTACTACGCAGATTGGCGCTCTAACGGCTGCGCAAACTGATTCCCTGGATACCGCGCAGATCGGCAGCCTAAGTAGCGTGCAAGTTGGTGCATTGCCCACTCCCGTCGTTGCGGCGCTGGGAACACAGCAAGTAAGGGCCATCGGACCAAGCGCCTTTGCGGGCCTCAAGGCGGCACAGATTTCTGCCATGTCCCCGGCCCAGATCGCTGGATTCACGAACATTCAAATCGGGGGGCTTTCGTCTTCGCAGCTTACAGCTTTCACGCCTGACATGCTGGCCGCGATCGGCGACGATTTGCTTCCATCGATACCGTCCGGTTCGATCACCGGGTTGCCGATAGAGACATTCGCTTCGCTGGATCAGGAGCGCCTCGCCCTCCTTTCGCCCGCCCAGATCGGCGCGGCGTCTGCCAATCAGATTGCGGCGCTTTCGCAGTCGCAAGTGCTCGGGCTTTCTGCCGAGCAAACCGGCGGCCTGACGGCAAGGCAAATCCCTGCCATTTCGACCGACTTGCTGAGTGCAATGTCACCTGCTCAGGTACGTTCGCTCAGCACGGCCACGATAGCTGCAATGAGTAAAGCACAGGTCTCTGCGCTTACGCCCGCGCAGGCCGATCACCTATTGCCCGTGCAGCTTGGGGCATTGTCGGCAGCGCAAGTTTCCGCACTGTCATCCGAGGTTCTCGCGGCTCTCGATTCTACCGACCTGTCCTCGCTGTCGACGACCGCTATTACCGGCCTGACAACCGATCAGATTAGCACCTTGGTGCCAGAGCAGGTTGCAGGTCTTTCGGCAGCACAAGTCGCCGCACTGCAGCCCAGCCAACTTGCCGCGCTGACGCCTGCGCAATTCGCCGCGCTGTCGGCGACGCAGGTCCACGCTATCAGCGGAACTCAAATCGCTTCGCTGTCCCCTTCAACCATTTCTGCGCTGTCCATCGAACAGGTCGCGGCACTTGATGGAAGAGCCATCGCGGCATTCTCGCCAGCGCAAATCTCAGGTCTTTCGTCGGGGCAAGTGGCGGCGCTCGTGCCAGCGCAGATTGCCACAATGTCCGGCCAGCAGATCGCGGCTCTAAGCCGGGATGCCTTTGGCACTTTCTCGCCTGCAGACATTGCCGCGATTGACCCTCGTGCTGTCACCGGAATTACCGCCGACAAAGTGGCATCTCTTGACAATGATCAGACAGCCGCGCTCACGCCGCAACAACTGGCGGCATTCTCCTATTACCAGGTCAATGCTCTCAGCACCGACCAGGTATCAGTGCTCACAGGAATGCAGGTTGGCGGGTTCAATGCTCTGCAGATCGGCGCGCTTGGAGCGACACGTATTCAGGCCTTCTCGAACGATCAGATCGCGGCCATTGCACCTAGAGCTATCGTGGGGTTGTCACCCGTACAAATCGGCGCACTCTCTCTCGAACAGGCAGCCGCATTTACTCCCGAACAGGTGGCTGCCTTTACCGGAGTTCAGATCGAGGCTTTTAGCGCGAATGGGCTCGCCACGTTCACTACAACCGAGCTTGGTTCGATCAGCACCAACGGCCTCACAGGCATTTCGGAAGGCAACATCTCCGCGCTGTCGAGCGACCAGCTTCAGGCGTTCACCACGGACCAGGTGCAGACCCTGAACACAAGGCAGATCACAGCGATTGTTTCGGCGTATCAAGCTCTGTCTACGTGAGCTTCTGACGTTTGAAGATTCGCTCGTGTGCTTGCGTTTGGGGTCAAGGTATTGGCTCACGCTTTGTCGCTTACGCGGACTGCGAGCCTTTGCGGAAAGCGCCGCGAACTTGGAATTCCCATGATGGCTATTTGGTCCCCAATCTGGAATTTTTCCGGAACGCTGGGCATGTTTCCAGTGACTGGAAGGTGCCGCTCGAATGCCGCTCAACCGCTCAAACCCTCGGAAACGAGAACTTTTCCCCATTAATTGCGCCAACCCAAACACAGGGCTTTGCATCTGGATTATCGGGACTTGACATGCACACCCTACTCTATAAATTCTTCAGCATTCTAATCAGATTCCTCGGCAGTCTACCTCATCGGATCGACGATCTAGGCAGCTATAGGCATAGTAGCGCATTGGTTCATGTTTGACGCTCGCCACGTTACAAACGACGCTGAAGTCGCTCTCCGTGGGCAGAATCACCAAAAGAGTGTCGGCCCTAGATCTCGGTTTAAGGATCAGATAACTGCCCAGCCCCTGTGTCCGCTTAAAAGGAATTCAAGCTCGGGCATTCGACAGAATCAGAGCAGGAAGCGCGCCGTCACACGAACCTGGCGCGGTTCGACCGGATGGATATGCCGGTCATCGATCCCGCCAGCCGGTTCGCCGCGCAGCCGTGACGCATAGAAGTAAGATATGTCGGGATCGCGGGCATTGAACAGATTGAGTACATCAATCCCAAGGCGGAGTCGTCCAGCCTCACGGTAGGCGCCAAGGTTCATCAACGTCGTAGCATCGGACTTCTGCGAATTGTCCTCGATCAGCGGCGCGCTGGCAAAATGACGGATACGCAAAGTGGCGGTAAGCGGTCGGTGATCGAGGCACTGATGCCGCCGCGCAGCACGAACGGCATGGCACCGGGGATGAAGGCTTGGCCCGGTGCTGCACCACGAAAGCGCGCGCGGGTGTATGCAGCGGTACCATCCACCGTCACGCCGGGCAGAGGCCGCTAGAACAGGGCAAACTCGGTTCCAAACCGGCGCGATGCATCTTTGGTTTCGGTGCTTCCGGCAACACCCACGAAGACCAATTCGGAAGAACAAACGCCCGATGGCTAGATCCCGGTTTCCGTGATTGTCCAGATTTGGGCCCGCACACTCCAGGAATCGGTCCTCGAAGGCAAGCTCGAGACATCAGCCCGTCCGCTCACAGGCGGTAAACCCGTCCAACTCAGGCCCCTGCATTGGGAAATCGACACCCCAGTCCCGCGCATGGCAAGTCGTTGCCTGAAACTCGATGACTGGTGAAATGTCCTGGCGACCTCAACCCACCGGATCTTCGTCAACCGTACTGACTTTGGGGAATTCCTCGCATCGTTCATGATGCAGGACGAGATCTACGATGCCGTCGGAGCCAGCGCCCGCGCGAGAAAGCTAGCTGTCGAAGTGCTGCCAGTCTCGACATCCTGAAACCGAAAGAAGGCTTAGCCGAAACAGCAGGTCCCACATGCAGCGACCGCCGCATCACTGGCTAAGTTACAATTTGAGCCAGCTGCGATCGCTCGACCGGTCCAGCAGTCCGAAGAAGCTATCCTGTGCCGTCCTGAAGTTCTCAGCCGGATCGGGGTTTCTCAATCCACTCTCGCCTACATGATCAAGGCTGGCACCTTTCCCAAGCAAATCCCGATCGGCCCTCGCGCGGTAGGCTGGTATGCAAGCCAGATAGCGGAGTGGATGGAAATAGGGGCTGAAGCTGCAAAAAACTGACAGGTAAACGCTGCTCTTGAACCCGGCCACAGTCAGATAATTGGCGACGCTCAGCGATCTTCTGTAGCCACCAGCTTTACTGGCGAAGCACAGGCTTGTTTGAAGGAGACCAGGCAGGTCATCGGAGGGGCAGTCAGTCTACATTCCATCAACATTTGTTTGAGCCGTTTGGAAAACTTGGCAAATTCTGCCGCTGAGTGGACGATTGCCCTCTTTAGGAGCCTATTCGACACTCCCTTTAATGTTCGCGACGACTACCTTGGTGCCTTTATCCGCCCAGAACTGCACTTCGCTTCCCACCGACGCAGAAAGTGTCCGGATCAGGCGTATGCCAAGGCTACTGATCTGCGCCTTGTTGGGATCGAAATCCTCCGGAAGACCGGCCCCATTGTCCGAGACGACTAAAGTCGCCGTTTCGCCAATCCTCTCCAGTTTGATCTCGATCTTTCCACTTCCACCATCAAGATAGGCATATTTCATCGCGTTCGTAACAGCCTCCGTCACAAGAAGCGCGATCGACGTGGCTGCTGAGGCAGTCACTACGAAAGAATCGATGTCGCAATGGATAGAGTGGTCGGGAGCCTGTGCATCGAGTTGATGACAAAGTTGAGGGAGAAGCTCCAACAAATCCACCTTGTCCCCAGCCTCCTGACGCCAGACTTGATCGTGTGTCGCTGCGACTGCGAGGATACGATCCGAGGCATCGCCCAACGCGGTCATGGTCTCGTCAGTCTTAGCGCTGCGTGCCTGCATCTTCATCAAACTCGACAGCATGGCCAAGCTGTTCTTCACCCGATGGCTCGCCTCCTTTACCAGCATTCGCTGGTGTTCCAACGACTGGCGCAGCTGTTCCTCCGCGGCAATACGATCGGAAGCGACACCGACCAGATTGGCCAGTCCCTGCAGAAAGGCAAGATCTGCCGCTTCGAATTCGCCGGCATTAGAACTGTCGACCTCGAGCACACCCCACGGCCCGCCGATACGCGCGATGACAACGTTGATCGCGCGCCTTACGCCGTGTCTAGCCATCACTTCAGGGGTACGAAACCGTTCCTCTTTCTCGAGGTGGTTGGAAATGACAGGCGAGCCGCTCTGGAACGCGAACCCGGCTGGTGAACCTGCGTCAGCGCCAATAGAAGCCTTCCCGACAACGCCCTTTTGCCAGCCCACGCCGGCTCGAATCAGCAAATCCGCTTGGTCGCGCCGGTATTCGAGGATTTTGGCGAGACTGGTCCTCATCCCTTGGGCCGCACTTTGCGCGGCATCGTCGAGTAGATCATCGAGCGACGACCGCTGAAGAGCACGAAGGCCAAAATCCGAGAGGATCGCCTGCTGGGTCAAACGGTAGCCCAACATCGAGCCCTCGCCCACTTCCGCGACGGCTTCCTCGAAGTTGCCAGCTTCGGTTCTGTGCGTCGTTTCCACTACTTCGAGCGAATTATCAGCAGAAAAGGCTACGGGATTGCTTCCAACTGGCTGCGAGGAAGCGGACGTCTTGGTCATGATCAACAATATCCCTTGGGCGTGGCTTATGAGGCGCCCGAGGTTCAACTGTGTAAGCTCATATTGGTTGCGCGATGAGTAGGTGAGTTGCGGACCACTTCTGCGAAAGCCCACCTGCTGGCGGAATTCACAATCTGGGTGTGATGTTACTGGGCATATACAATATCCGCGCTCGCGTAGCGCCTTTCAGCCGACAATCATTCGAATGACTGATCACAACCCACTTTCGCCGTCTGGCTGCTATGTGGTTAGCGTCCGCTCACGCTACGAGCAGTCATTCGCATCTGGTCGGGCCCAAGGGAGGTCCACGAGGGCATTGCTAGTCGGCAATCTCGCATCTTGCGAACTCATGGCCGTACTGGGGCCGGGCAGGTTGCGGAACAAACGACCGAGGGGTCTATTCATTTCCAGCGACTGCAAATGTGGGGGCTATAACTTGAATAAATGGCAGTGGGCTTTGCGGCTTCTGACAAGGCGCATGTGGTTTCGCGCCGGGCTGTTTTGCGTGTTCGCGATAGCTCTGGCACTTGCCAGCGCGGTTGTCGGCCATGTCATTTCTTACGAATTTGCCACAAAGGTTGGTGCCAGTTCGGTCGACAGCATTCTCAATGTGCTCGCATCGAGCATGTTGGCCGTGACGACGTTCTCGCTGACGGCAATGGTCTCTGCATACTCAGGCGCGACCAGCAACATCACGCCTCGTGCAGTGCAGTTGCTGGTCGAAGATTCAACCGCGCAGAATGCACTGGCGACGTTCCTTGGTAGTTTCCTGTTCGCCATCGTTGGCATCGTCGCACTGTCGACCGGATTTTATGGCGAGAGCGGACGGGTGATACTGCTTGGCGGGACGATCTTCGTCATTGCCACCATCGTTATAACTTTTCTTCGCTGGATCGAACACATCACCCGCTTCGGGCGGGTTAACGATACGATCGCTCGTGTCGAGATGGCAGCTTTGAAGGCCATATCTGCTGTCAACCCACCGTGCTTCGGGCCCCGCAAAAGGATTGACATTCCTCCAGGCGCGACGCGGATCTATCTAGAACATATCGGCCGCATCACGCATGTGGACGTCGCAGTATTATATGAGGTGGCGAAAGACCTTGATGGCCACATCGCTCTGTCTGCCTTGCCCGGGGTGATGGCAAATCCGGCGCGCATGGTTGCTTGGACAAGTGTCCGGCCCGACAAGAAGCAAGTAGAACGCTTGCGTTCGGCGTTTACCGTCGCAAATGACCGCGCCTTCGATCATGATCCCCGTTTTGGTCTCGTGGTCCTTTCCGAGATCGCTTCGCGCGCTTTGTCGCCCGCCGTGAATGATCCGGGGACTGCCATTGCGGTGATTGAAGCGGGCACGAGGGTCCTGTCGGCAATCGTCGCAATCGAGGAGAGCGCCGACGAGCCATGCATTGACAGCGTGATCGTGCCTCCCCTGAGCTTTCCCGAACTGCTTGAGGACTTCTACCGTCCGATTGCGCGCGATGGCGCGGGGCTGATCGAGGTAGCGATCAGATTGCAAAAGTCGCTCGCTGCTTTGGCCGAAGCAGAGCCCGCTGCACGCGCCGATTGCGCGGCAGCAGCAGCCGAGGGGCTGACCCGCGCGATGACTGCGATGACTGCCGAAGCCGACCGGGCGCAGATTGCCCGCATACATCGCCGCTATTGGTCCTGACGGCATCGCAGCAAGTGTCCGATAGAACTGGAAGCGGCAGATCGCTCAAGCTAGTCAAACCCTTAACGGCCCCGTTCGGATCAAGTCCTTTCGGCGCGACAAGGAGCCAGCCGAGTGATCGGAAGTCTTATCTCACGCCCTTCAACGCTGCTGGCGTGCTGATCGTGGTCGCCGCCGTCTTGGGCTATATCAATTTCAGGTTCCTGCGCCTGCCGTCGTCCATTGGACTGACGGTCATGGGCGCGCTGGCGTCTCTGCTGGATGTTGCCCTGGACGAGATGCTGCCGTCGAGCGGATCGCGCCAGGAACTTCCATTAGCGAGGGCCCGTCCGGATCCATGTTGATGAACACGAAGCCGCCCCAGTATCGGCCCACGCTTCGGGAAGCGAAACATCCTTGCCTTCCTACTGTGGATAATCCCAGGCGATGGGATTGTTCTTGAACGTGCCGTCGATGTTGCACGCCAGAGCATGACAGGGGCGGCGGAACTCTGCGTTTCAGACCCGGTACGTGATTAGCTCGCGGCCGCGGTGCAGGCAGGGATTATGAAAGGTGTGGATCGTCCCTTCGACCTGCCGCACAATCAGCAACGAGCGCGCGGCTATCTCATACGCAATGGTATCGCCGGGCGCAGGGATTTCCTCCTCGCGGCAGACCATCTGCCAGACCTTGGGTCCGAGGTGCTTTTCCTCCAGCCGGGCGAATGCCGCCTCAGTGAAGCGGGCCGTAACGACTGCCTCAGTGCCGATATCCGGGACCCGACCTTCACGAAGATGCGCGTCCGGCCCGCGCGTATGTGTTTCGAGGATTTCCTCTTAGTTTTCAGACGGATGCAGATCGGGGCGAAAAGCTTTCTCGGCAAAGGCGCCTGGCACTGCGTTCATTGCGCACTCTCCGCGTTTACCCGCGCCTTTGTGATGTGCGTTGTCGATCTTGAAACGCTTACCAACGCAATGCCGATGAGGCATCTCCCCCGGTACGAACCAGCCCCCTTGCGTTTCAGGCCCTCGCCCAATCGTGCGCGGCGGGTGATGCGGTCCAGCGGATCGCGTTCTCGATCAGGTGACGATAGACGGGGTTGTTATACGTCACTTCGTCATCGCCGGGCTGGAGATAGACAAGCGGACTCTTGCCGGCGCGTTTGACCCAACCGATCAGGTTGCTGCCCGGCTCGTGCTCCCAGCCCTCGTTCGAGAACATCCGCCCTTGCATCGCCTCGGTAGCCGAGAAGAAGTTGTCCCGCACGAAACTGTAGTCCGAGCGGAGCAGCGGGATCACGTCGTCCTCGAACACCTCGGCGAGGTAGAGTTCATCCTTGAGCGGAAAGCTGGCGGGGATACCGGCCATGACCGGATGATCGGGCGCCACGACGTGCGCCATATATTCTACCTGATGCCGATAACCCGAGTCCGGCCGTGCCTTGCCGCGCAGTTCGCCGGGGCGATAAAGGAAACGGCCGCCGATGATCTCGGCATAGCCCGGCCAGTCCGGCCAGCCGCTCATCGCATGGTGCGTCGCCACCACCCCGATCCCCCGCTCGAGCAGTGCAGGAAGACCGGCGCGCAGCCGCTCGTCCGAGGGCGCGGGGATGCCCGGCGTCTCGCAGTGGAAGTCCACGCCCGGCATGTCATAGAGCAGCAGCACATCGAAATCGTCGACCAGCTCCGGCCGCAGCAGCAGGGAGGCAGCAGGCTGATCGACGAAGGTGACGGAGATACCCTCCATTTCGTCAAACAGCGCAGCATAAGCATTGCGGTCAAAGGGGTGACCCCGCACGGCGGCAAGGACCTTGAGCTTGGCGTGATAGTTGATGGTCGGCATGGTAGGCAGAGTATACCGCAGAGCCAAATATGCAACGCGTATCGCAATTCTTGGCACTTTGGTATGTGCCGGTCCGGTTGGCGATGGCGCTGCCACGCAATCAGCCTGCGGTTGCTGTTGCCTTGCCGCTACTCCAACGCCTCGGCGCGTTTGGCGCGTCTTGCGGGATGACACCGCAGCGTCAGCCCGCTTCAAAAACCGACTGGTCGGTGCGGGAAGTACGGCTCTTCAAGCGCCGCGCTTTCTTCCGCGCTCAGCATGATGTTGCTGTTGCCTTGCCGCTACTCCAACGCCTCGGCGCGTTTGGCGCGTCTTGCGGGATGACACCGCAGCGTCAGCCCGCTTCAAAAACCGACTGGTCGGTGCGGGAAGTACGGCTCTTCAAGCGCCGCGCTTTCTTCCGCGCTCAGCATGATATCGAGCGCCGCCAGCGCATCGTCGAGCTGCGCGGCCTTGGTCACCCCGACAATCGCCGAGGAAATTGCCGGCTTTTGCAGCAGCCAGGCCATCGCCACTTGCGCCATGGGCAGGTCCCGCGCTGCCGCCACGGCCTCCAGCGCCGCGACGACCTGCCGGTCGTTCTCCTCGGTCTTCCCGTAGAGGTATTGCCCGAACTGATCGGTTTCGGACCGCGACGTGGTGATACCCCAGGGCCGGGTGAGCATGCCGCGCGCCAGCGGGCTCCACGGCAGCACGCCCACCCCCTGATCGAGGCAGAGCGGCAGCATCTCGCGCTCTTCCTCGCGGTAGACGAGATTGACCTGCGGCTGCATCGAAACGAACCGGGTCCAGCCGCGCGTTTCCGCGACATGCTGCGCCTTGGCAAACTGCCATGCATACATCGAGGATGCCCCAATATAGCGCGCCTTGCCCGCCTTCACGATATCGTGCAGCGCCTCCATCGTCTCCTCGATCGGGGTCTGCGGATCCCAGCGGTGGATCTGGTAGAGATCGACATAGTCCATCCCCAGCCGCTGCAGGCTGTCGTCGATGGCCTGGAACAGCGCCTTGCGGGAAAGACCCCCGGTGTTCGGCGCCTTGCGCCAGGGAATGAAGGCCTTGGTAGCCACCACGATCTCGTCGCGCCGGGTGAAATCGCGCAGCGCCCGGCCGAGGATTTCCTCCGAAGACCCGGCGGAATACTCGTTCGCCGTATCGAAGAAGTTGATGCCCGCTTCGGCCGCCTTGCGGATGATCGCGCGGCTCGGCTCCTCCGCCAAAGTCCATTCATGGCGGCCGCGATCCGGTTCGCCAAAGCTCATGCAGCCAAGGCACAGGCGCGAGACTTCAAGGCCGGTGCGGCCGAGGCGAGTATATTTCATGCAGCGCTATCCTGCTCTGCGAGAATGTCGGCGACCATCAGGGGAATATCCCACTTTTCCGCGCCTTCGAACCACGGGGCCTGCCGGGCATAGGCCGCTGCGAGTTCGGCCAGCCGGGTCTCCGCCGCTTTCAGCGAATGCGGGTGGGTGACGATATAGAACTCGCCCGCCGCGACGCCCGCCAAAGTGCGCTGCGCGGCTTCCTGCGCCGACATGCCGCGCGCCATGACCTTGGCGCTCATCAGATCGCGGCGGCGCTCCGACAGGCTCTCGGGGCGCGGCTGCTTGTTCAGCGCAGTGCCGACCACGCCCGGGCACAGCACGCTGACCTTGATATTGGCGGGCGCTTCGGCGCGCATCACTTCGGCAAGGCCGAGCACGGCATGCTTGGAAGCGGTGTAGATGCCCGAGCCGGCATGCTGCAGCCCCAGCGAGTGTTCCGATCCGGTGAGCACGACATGCCCGCCCCCGGCCTGCGCCGCCATCAGATTGGTGAAGACCGCAGCGGTCGACCATGTGCCGCGCAGATTGATGCCGAAAAGCCAATCGACCTCAGCCGGGACGGCGCGGACCGTCCGCCCGCTCATGATCACCCCCGCATTGGCGAAGGCGAGATCGCAGCCGCCCAAGGTTTGCTGCACGAAAGCCGCCAGCGCTTCCACCGCAGCATGATCGGAAACATCGCAGACCTGCCAGGCGGCGGCTTCGCCCAGTTCCTCCGCCGCCGCCCGAAGCGGTGCTTCGGCAATATCGGCCAGCACGACGCGCGCGCCGCGCGCCACCAGTTCCTGCGCCAACGCCTTGCCGATGCCCGATGCCGCGCCGGTGATAACGGCGCGCTTGCCTGCGAAATCCATGCCCCTGCTTCCCTCTGATCCAGCCCCATAGTGGGGCGCGCCGGTCATCCGTGATGATGGCGATATGTGTTATGCTGCGGCAATGTTGCGCGCAGCGGACGGGCAATGGCCTCGACCAGATCATCCGGATCGGTCTTGTCGGCCAGCCCCCGCAGGATCACCGGCAGCGCCAGCTTCACCTCGTGCGTCGGCCCCGGCAGCGCGAAGACCAGCGACCAGCCGATGCGGGCAATGGCAATGCGCACGCTGTCCTTCACGTGCCGCCCGTGGCCCTTGCTGTACATCGCCAGCACAGCCGTGGCGATCTTGCGATCCAGCTGTTCGAGCGCCTCGATCGTATGATCCTTGTCTTCCGCGCCCACGCCGCCGGTGGTCACGATCACGCCGAAGCCCTCGCCCGAAAGGCGCGCCACCAGCCCCGCAATCTCGCGTTCGCTGTCCCCCGCAATGCCGCCGAACTCGACCTCGAAGCCCTCGGCCGTCATCGCCTCGCGGATCGCGGCGAAATTGGTATCCTCGATCTCGCCCGCCAGCACTTCGCTGCCGGTGCTGACCACCGCCACGCGCCGCGCGGCATAGTCGGCAATCTGGCGCTCCAGCTTGCGCACCCCGGCGAGATAGCCCTCCACCTCCTCGCGCGGGGTGCCGATCACGCCGAGGATGCCTTCGGAATGGACGCTGGCATCAGCCGCCACCGAAACCCCCGGCACCTGGGCCACGGCGGCGAGCAAGTCTGCCTGCCTGCCGGTCACGTCCTCCAGATTGACGCGCGGGCTGAGGATATCGAGCACGACCAGCGCGGGGCGCACATCGGTGACGAAGACCTTGTCGCCCGGCAGGCCCAGCACACCGGCCACCGCCGCCGCGATGGCGGGCAGGTTCGCCTTGTCGAGCGAGACGCCGTGGAGCCAGATCTCGCTCTTGTCGAGCAGCTGGACCGAAGTCATCCCGTCAGCCCGCGCTGGCGCAGCCACTTTGGCAGCAGTTCTTCGTCCACCTTGCGGCGCAGCGCGGGCGCGCGCGCCAGCAGCAGCTCGCCCAGCCCTTGGCTGACGCGAAACGCCCCCGGCGTGCGATCGAACACCAGCACGTTGCGCGTGCCGCCCTCGCGGCAGGCGGTTTCGACCGCTTCGGCGAGCGAAGGCCAGATCCGGGCATTGGCGCGTTCGAAGTGATAGTTCGAGGGGTCGTTCAGCATCCAGCGGTTGACTGTCTCGCCCACCACGTGGATCGGGTAGTTGTCCCAGATGAACGGCTGCGGCACGCCGCCGGCCATATAGTTGATCACGATGCCCTTGATCGCGTGGTTCTTGCCCATGGTCAGCCCGGGCTCGGAGGTATCATGCCGGTCCGCCGCCAGCAGCGAGAGATTGTCGAGATCCATGAAATCGACATCGGCGCAGAGCATGTTGTCGAAGGCGATCCCGCCCGCATAGCAATAGACGCCGCAGCCGTGGTCGTCGAATACCACCACGCAGTCCTCGATCTCGCCCAGGATCTTGATCGCCATGCCGTAGTTGCGCATGATTCCGGCGGCGAGCTGGCGGTCGAGCGCGGGCAGATCGTTGTTGCCATGCACGCCGATCACGCCTTCCGACGTGGTATCGAGCACAACGGTGCCGACATAGCGCTGCTGGATGAAATCGCTTTCGAACACGCAGCGCGAAACGATCTGTCCGGTGCGCGGACCATAGCCGAAATGGTAGGCCGAACGCGTTTCGAGCCGCGCATAGGCCATGCCGAACGGCTTCATCAGCCGATCGAGCATACGGTGGAGATAGCCCTCGCGCATCTCGGTCACGTGGGTGTGGATGAAGTAGGGTGCATCGAACAGCTTCTTGGTGACGTACATGTCGCCCAGCTTCGTATCGATCTTCGTGCCCGCGCCGATCTGCGGGCATTCCTCCACATCGCCAAAGCGTTCGTGCAGGTTGTAGATCTTCACCCAGTCCGGGTTTTCGATGTGCCCCATTGATTCGGCCACGCGCAACCGCACCCGTGCGCCGCGCGTGGTCTTCACGTGATCGGCAATTTCCTCGAGCATGGCGACATAAGCCTCGCCCGAAAGCTGGAAGCCGTGCGGATTGGCGATGAGGTTGACCATGCGGCCGGCCTCGATCTTCGACCAGTCCATCGCCGCGACGCGCGCGCGGGTCTGGCGGCGGATTTCATCGAGCGAGGTGGGGCCGAGCAGCGGGTCTTCGGACCAGATCGTCTCGGGCAGATCGGGCATCAGCGCGCGCACCGAAAGCGCGGTCATGCCCGGCAGATCCGCCGCGCGCGACTGCACCACTTCGGCAGGGCGGCGCTTGTTCCAGGTGGGGTGAAACGCGGGCGGGCGCAGCGCGGCGATGAAGGGTTCGGGAGCGTTTGCCATCAGCGGGTCCTCAGCTTGGCCATGTCGCCAAATTCCTTGCCCAGCGGGTACTCGGGATAAGCCTCGTGGATTTCCTCAGGCAGCGTGCCGTCGCTGCGCACATGTTCCCACAGGGTGGCGGATTCGCCGTACCACTGGAAGCCGTTCTTCGGGTTGCGCGGCGCATCGCCGTGCCCGGCGCAGGCCAGCATGTGCAGGATCGGCTGCATGCACAGCTCGACACAGCCGGTACGCGCGCCCGTCGCCAGCGAAACCGCCTCCGGCGAATGCGCGCCGGCGATGATCGCCGCCGCGATTTCACCCGCCTTGGTATCGGTGCAGACGCAGATCTGCATGGCGCGGCCATAGCCGGACTTGCGGCAGAGCGCCTTCACCTCCTCGCTATTGGCGCCAACCAGTTCGAAGCCGACGTCGAACGGTTCGGCCAGCTCGACCATCTCGATGGCATCGTCGGGGCAGATTTCGACGCAGGCCTGCGCGTTGTAGCAAGCCTCTGGCTCAAGAATGGCGATGTTGCGCCCCGCCCCCGGCTCGCTGGGCAGACGCGGCCGCATGCCGATCGCCACGGTCGGGCAGACCTGTTCGCACAGCCGGCAGCCGGTGCATTTCTCGGCCACGATCTGCGCCGCCATTCTCACGCGCTTGGGCATGCCTGCTGCTCTCCCCTACCAATCCTGCCCGCTCCCGATTCGAATGCGGCATATCGGACTTAAGTTATTTACTGTCAGACAGTAAGTTGCTAATCAACCAAAATGACAGCGCAGCATACAATTCGGGGAGCGCCAGTGGCACGAGCAGCAGCCGCATCGAGAACCCAGGAGGAACGCACCGAGGAAGCGCGCGCGCGCCTGCGCAGCGCGGCGCTCGAACTCTTTGCCAGCGAGGGGTACACGGCGCCCTCGATGGCCGCGATCAGCCTGCGCGCAGGCTACAGCCGGACGCTGGCGCAGTACCACTTTGCCGACAAGGCCGCGCTGGCGATGGACCTGATTCGCGATCGCCTGCGCCGCGACAACCAGGTCGAACTGCTCGATTGCCCGGATGAGGCGCCCGCCGAGGCGGCATGGGCCGCGCTGATCGCGCATCTCGATGCGGTGACAGACCACTACACCACGCTGCATGGCCTGAACGATCATGGCACGCGCGTGCGCGGCGAAATGGCGATCCACGCCGCCGCGCTGATGGGCAGCGATCCGGCGATTTCCGCCGCCGTCGATTCCTCCACGCGCGATCTCATCGCCCGGATCGAACGGCTGCTGGCGAGGTGCAAGGCAGGCGGGCTGATCCGGCCCGAAACCGACCCGCATGCCATGGCGGTGCTGCACGTCCATTCGATCTGGGGCCTCGCGCTGGCGCTCTTCGCCAATCCCAAAGGCACCCGCGCGATCAAGACCGCATTCTCGCAAATCAGGCTGCTGCTGGAGGCCCTTCGCACCTGATCGGCAATTTCCGGGGGAGAGGAAAACCATGGCCACGATAAAACTGGTGGCGGATTACAATCGCGAGCCCTGCACCGGCTGCAAGCTGTGCGACATCGTGTGCCCCAGCGGCGCGATCCGCATGGAAGCACGCCGCCCGGTGATCGACGACGCGGCGTGCATCGGCTGCGGGCGCTGCGTCGATCGCTGCCCGGAAGAGATCATGTGGATGAAGCCGCGCGAAGTGCCGCTGGTGGCGACGGTCACGGCCGAGGAAGCGCCCGCCGAAGCAGTCGAGGCGCTGCTCCTGAAGGCAGGCATCGACCCAGCCATTTCGGTCTGCGTCTGCACGCTGACCTCCGCCGCCGAAATCGCCCGCTCGGTGGTCAAGGGCGCGCAGACGCTCGAAGAAGTCTGCGCCATGACCGGCATGCGTTCGGGCTGCGGCATCTATTGCGTGGCCCCGGCGCTGCGCCTGCTTGCCGCTGCCGGGCGCGACATGACCCCGCCGCCGCAGCACCGCTGGTATCCCGCCACGCTTTCGCTTTACGATCTCTCGGACGAAGTGCGCGCGCGCTATCCCGATGCCTTCATCGACGAGGACCGCGCCGTGTTCGATCCGCAAGGGCGCTATGGTCCGCTCGAAGGCACTACCAGCAAGGAGACGGTGTGATGGCATCGCAGGCAACGCTGCCCCCCCCGGCCTTCATGCCGTCGGACTATGGTCCGGCGCTGCGCCCGCATGCGATCGATACGCTTCGCGGGCTGGTTTCGGTGCCGCTGGACGAACTGTTCCCTTCGTTCGCTCCGCCCATCGCCACGGGCGCGCCCGCTTCGCTCGATGCGGAACTGGAACGGGTCCGGCGCGCCACGCGCGAGGCGCTGGCCCGAGTCGACATGAGCCGGATCGAGGCCAAGGACACCGTCAATATCCTCGCCTCCGAACACGGCTTTGGCCTGATGGGCGGCTGGCCTTATGCCGAAATGGTCAAGACCATCCGCGAGGTGGTGATCGAGCGCACCGGCTGCCGCAAGGTCTCCCTGCGCCTCGCGATCTACCGCGGCTTTCGCGAGGCGGACGAAGTGGCGCAGCACTTCGGCTTCAACGAAGCGTTCGAAGGGCGGGTCAAGGGCCTCGGCCCGTTCGATCAGGGGGTGGAGGTGGAAACCGCCATCGGCCCGATGCACCTCATCAAGCGCGCGTTCGACGGCACGAAGTTCATCCACGCTTACTACGACGACCCGCGCGAGATGTATTTCAACCGCCTGCTCTACAAGTCGTTCAAATCGTTCTGCATGTCCTATGCGCGCTATGAAACGCGCTCGGTCTATCACTCGATGTTCGGCAACCGCAGCGGCAGCATCATCCCGCGCGCCTTGTTCGACAGCGATTTCATCCAGCAGCGCTATGCCTTCAGCTCGGTGCTTTGCACCACGCCGATGGGCGTGACCGGGATCGACGCGACCACCGATCTCTATGCCATCGACCGCCGCATCACCAGAAGCCACCTCGAAACCTATGGCCGGATGCAGCGCCTGTTTGCCGAGATCAAGGACTGCGTGGCGGTGTGGGACGGGGGGCGCTGGGGCTATTACCTCCACGGCGGCGGGCTGATCTTCGGCACGCTGCTGACCAACCATTCGGATGCCTTCGATCTCGATCAGCCGGTCGTTGCGGGTTTCATGCAATCGCCCACCAATCCGGTGAACTTTTCGCGCAACAAGAACCTGCGCGGGATCGTGGTCAACCAGGCCTGGGTCGGCGCGGGCATTCCCTATGTCACCATGCCCTTCACCACGCCGATGTATATCGTGGGCGAGGAGCAGGCGCAGATGTGGCGCGAAGACCCGACCAATCCCCTGCTGATGGATCGCGCCAAAGTGGTCGAAAGCCTCGAGCAAGGGATCGCGATGGCCTGCGAAAAGGGCCAGACCGACAAGCTGATCGTATTCGATGGCAGCTATGGCCACCTCACCTGCAGCGAATCCCTCGCCGCGCTGCTGCGCGAACGCGCGCCTGCGGTCGATGCGGCCGTGGGCGAGACCTTGCTGCCCAAGTGGCTGGCGCAACGGGGGCTGGCATGAGCCTTTCTGGCGGGAGCATCGCGCGTGGGCACTGAGCTCGATCTGCTTTCCAAAAGCGAGCTGTGGGTGACCGGCATCCGGCTCAGCGATGTGGACCTGACCGCGCTCGCCGCTGTTGTCGCGGAGACGCTGGGGCTTGGCGCGAGCGAGGTCTTCGTCACCGATGTGCGCGGCGGCAATGTGGTGTTCGATGTACTGGCGCCTTCGGTCGATCTGGACGCGGTGGCGGGTCAGGAGGCAGCGCTGCTGGCGGCCTTGCGCGGCTTCCCCGGCGTGGCGCTTGCACCCGGTGCGGCCGTGCACAGCCACGGCGTGCTGGGCGTCATCGGCGCGCCGGCGGATCAGGCCGCCGCCATCGTCAGCGCCGCCGCCGCGCTGGAAGAGCGCCTGCGCGCGCATGTCGCGCGCTCGGTCGCGGTGCTTTCCACCGGCCCCGAAGTCGCGCGCGGGGAAATCGAGGACACCAACTTTCCCGCCGCGCGCGACATTCTGGGTGCTGCGGGCTTCACCGTGCACTCCGGCGGCATTGCCGATGATGACGAGAGCCTGATCGCCGCGCGCGTGGCGCACCTGATGGAAGACGGTTTCGGCCTTGTGCTGACCACCGGCGGCGTCGGCGCGGAAGACAAGGACCGCACGATCGAGGCGCTGCAGCGGATCGCCCCCGATCTTTCGACCGCCATCCTCGCCAGCTATCACGCGGGCCATGGCCGGCACGTGAAGGAACACGTGCGCGTCGGCTGCGGACAGGTCGGCGGCACCTGGCTGGTCGCCCTGCCCGGCCCGACCCGCGAAGTGCGCGCCGCGCTGCCTGCCCTGGTGCGCGGTCTGCACGAGGGGCTGCCCCCGGCCGCACTGGCCGAAGCGCTGGCCGAACCGATCCGCGCGCTGTGGCGGGCCCATCGCCAGACCGCGGCGCACCACGCGAGCCCGGCGGCATGACCGGACTGTCGCTTGCCCCCGTGCTTTTCACCGGTTGCAGCCTTGGCATGCTCCACGCGCTCGATCCCGATCATCTCATGACGATCGCATCACTTTCGGCCCGGACAGACGAAGCGGGTGCCAGCGTGGGCCGCAGCGAGACCCTGCGCTACGCCGCGCTATGGGCGCTGGGCCATGGCGGTCTGCTCGTGCTGATCGCGATGGCGGCGTTTCTGCTTGGCTGGACGTTGCCCGCCGTGGTGCCGCAACTGGCCGAACGTTCGGTCGGGCTGATCCTGATTGCGGCGGGCGCGGCGCTGCTGTGGCTGCGACATCCGCCGCATGGGCAGGCCCCGCGCCTCAGGGAAAAAGTGCCCTTCGCGGTCGGCGTGGTCCACGGCCTTGCCGGCAGCGCGGCGATGCTCGCGCTGGTGCCGATTGCGCTCTATCAGCCGCTCATGGCTGTGGTCTATGCGCTGGTCTTTTCGCTCGGCGTGCTGGCGGGCATGATGCTGTTCGCCCTTGCCCTGGGCCGGGCACAGCTGGCCATGGCGCAGCAGCTTCCCGGCCTTGCAAAAGCATTCCGCCTCGTGCTCGGCCTGGGAGCGCTGGGCATGGGCACATTCTGGCTGGCGGCGGCCTGAGCCGTGCGCATCGGTCTGTTCGGCGGTTCGTTCAATCCGGTCCATCTCGGCCATATCGCCGTGGCGCGGGCGGCGCTGGACCGGCTCGGGCTGGACAAGGTGGTGTTCATCCCCTCGCGCCACCCGCCGCTCAAAGGCGCGGAGGGCCTGATGCCCGCCGATCTGCGCCTTGCGCTGGTGCGCGCGGCGCTGACGGATGAACCGGCGATGGAATGCAACGCGATAGAAATCGAGCGCGAAGGCCCCTCGTTCACGGTCGATACGGTCGAGGCGCTGCTGCCCACCTTTCCGGCCGGCGCGGAGCTCTATTTCCTGCTCGGGGCCGATTGCCTCGCCCGCCTGCCGCGCTGGAAGGGCATCGAGCGGCTTCACGCCCTGCTGCGCTTTGCCATTTTCCCGCGCGGCGGCGAGGCCGGGCAGGCCGCCGCCGATCCGCGGCTCGTCCATGTGCCCATGCCCGAAAGCCCCTTGTCCTCGACCCTCGTGCGCGCACGCCTTGCCGAGGGCGCGGCGATCGGCGACATCGTGCCAGCCCCCGTCGCAGCCCTGCTCGCGGACCGTTGGCCGCCCCTCGGCGCCGCCCCTCCGGCCGGAGACCTGATCCCGTCATGACCACGCCTCCCCCCACCATCGAAGCCGTGCTTACCGCAATCGGCCCCTGCGTGGTCGCCTGCAGCGGCGGGATCGATTCGATGCTGCTCGCCTGTGTCGCGCATCGCCTTGCCCCGCAGACCACGGTGATTGCCCATGCGGTCAGCCCTGCCGTCCCGGCCGAGGCGACGCAGCGCGTGCACGACTATGCCGCGCGCGAAGGCTGGACCTTGCGCATCGTCCGCTCGGGCGAATTCGGCGACGAGAACTACCTCGCGAACCCCGTGCACCGCTGCTATTTCTGCAAGTCCAACCTCTATGAAAGCCTCGCGGCCATCGCGCAAGGGATGGCGGGTGCGGGAACCATCGTCAGCGGCACCAATGTCGATGATCTGGGCGAATATCGCCCGGGCCTCAACGCCGCCGCCGAACGGCAAGTGCGCCACCCCTGGGTCGAGGCGGGCTATGCCAAGGAAGACATCCGCGCCCGCGCGCGCAGCCTTGGCCTCTCGATTGCCGAGCTGCCCGCCTCCCCCTGCCTTGCCAGCCGGCTCTATTCGGGCACGCGCGTCACGCCGACGCGGCTTGCCGCCGTCGAGGCCGCCGAAGCACTTGTGCGCAGCCAAACCGGGCTTGGCGTGGTGCGCTGCCGGGTGCGCGGCGAGACGATGCTGATCGAAACGCCTGCGGAAGGCCGTGCCCTTGTCACGCCGTCGCTGCTCGAAGAGGTGGCCCGGCTCGTCACGAACCTGACCCCCGAAATCGCCGGGGTGCAGCTGGACGACAAGCCCTACCAGCCCGGCCGCGCCTTCGCGGTGCCGGCATGACCGGTTTCGTCCACGACAGCGAACGGCCCGCGCGGCTCGGCATGCCCGAGGCGATCTTCTGCGGCGGCAAGGACGATGCGACGATCGAGGCCATCGTGGCCGAACTGGCGCAAGGCGACGCGCCCACGCTGTTCACCCGCCTGCCCGCAGCGCGCCTTGCCGCGCTCTCGGCAAGTGCGCAGGCGGCGCTGAGCCACGATGCCTCGTCCGCAACCGCCACGCTGGGTGGCACCTTGCCCGCGCGCGCCGGCCGGGTAGCGGTGGTGACGGCGGGAACCTCTGACCTCGCCGTGGCTCATGAGGCGCTCGCAACCCTGCGATTTTCCGGCGTCGAGGCCGAAGTGATCGCCGATGTCGGCGTGGCGGGTATCCACCGCCTCTTCGCGCGGATCGACCATATCCGCAGCTTCGATATCGTCATCGTCGTGGCGGGATGGGACGCGGCGCTTGCCTCGGTCATGGGCGGCCTTGTCGGCCAGCCAGTCATCGCGGTGCCGTCCTCCACCGGCTATGGCGTGGCGGCGGGCGGCATGTCCGCGCTGCACTCCATGCTCTCCAGCTGCGGCCAGGGCGTGCTCGTCACCAATATCGACAACGGCTTCGGCGCCGCCTGCGGCGCGATCCGCATGCTCAACATGACCCACAGGATTGCCCCATGACCAAGACCGCCATTGTCCTGCGCACCCCCAGCGGCATCAGCGGCGACATGCTGCTGACCGGTCTGGCGCGGCTGGCCGACATCAACGCGGGCGAACTGGCCGCGCTGGTCGATGCCATCGGCGTGGAGGCCCTGCGCGACTGCGTGACGATCGAGCCGCACGAGGTGAACTGGATCACCGGCTGGCGCGCGCAGATCGACTTGCCGCACGAACACCACCACCGCACCCTGGCCACCATCGTCGAGATCATCGCCCGAAGCGGACTGGAAGACGCCGCCAAGGCCCTCGCCACGCGGGCCTTCCGCATCCTGGCGGAGGCCGAAGCGGCGGTGCATGGCTGCACGGTGGACGAGGTCCATTTCCACGAAGTTGGCGCGCTCGATTCGATCCTCGACACCTGCATCGCCGCCGCGCTCTATGTCCGCAGCGGCGCGCAGGAGCTCCATTGCAGCCCGCTGCCACTGTGCGACGGCACGATCCGCTGCGAACACGGCCTGCTCGCCAGCCCCCCGCCCGCAGTGCAGGAAATGCTCAACGGCGTTCCGGTCTACGGCGTGGACGACAAGGGCGAGACCGTCACCCCCACGGCGCTCGCGTTTCTGAAGGCGGTCGATGCGCGCTTCGGCAAGTGGCCGGTCTGCGAGGTCGTGCGTTCGGCACGCGCCTATGGCGGCAAGGTCTTCCCCAACCTGCCCAATGGCGCGATGTTCTTTCTGGTGCGGCTTTGAGCGCAGCCACCTCTGCCGCCGATATCGCCACGCGCCTGCTCGGCGGCGCACCGGGCCTCTATCGCGCGGTGATCGAAGCCACCGAGCCCGGCCTTGTCGCCGGGACAGGCTTTGTCGATCCCGGTACGGCGCTTGGCCCGGAGGGGCGCTGGCGTCTGCTGGTTGCCGAAGGGGAACGTGTCGCGGCCGGGCAACCGCTGGTGGAACTGATCGGCCCTGCCCCGTCGCTTGGCATCGCCGAGGACTACGTGCTCGGCCCGCTCGGCTTTGCCTCCGGCATCGCGCAGCGGGCGGCACAGTTCCGTGAGGCCGCGCCGCCCGGCCTGTCCGTCGCTTGCGGCGGGTGGAAGAAGCTTCCCCATGCGCTCAAGCCCCTGCTGCGCGCCGGGCTCGCGGTGGCAGGCGTGGTGCCGCGGCTGGTGGCGGGGGATTTCGTCTATGTCGCCAAGAACGCCGTGATCCTGCTCGGCGGTGTCCCGGCAGCGATCGCCGCAGGCCGGGCCGTGGGCCACGGCCCGGTCGCCATCCAGGTCAAATCCGTCGCTGAAGCCGTCACCGCCGTCGAGCTTGGCGCAGGCATCGTGATGGTCGATACCGGCGATCTCGCCGATCTCGCCGCAGTCCATGCCGAACTCACCCGCCGGGGCCAGCGCGAGGGCCTCACGCTGGCCTTCGGCGGCGGGGTGCGGCTCGAAGATCTCGGCCATGCCGCTGCCAGCGGTGCCGATGCGGTCGATGTCGGCCGCGCCATTCTCGATGCCCCGCTGCTCGATTTGCGCATGCGGGTCATCGGCCCCCATGCCGCCTGAGAGAGGACTCCAGACCATGACCCATCCCGCAATCGCCCCCGGCAAGACCGCCGTGATCACCGGCGCGGCCGACGGCATAGGCCTTGCCGCAGCGCGCCGCCTTGCCGCGCTTGGCATGAAAGTCGTGCTGATTGATCGCAATGCGGAGAAACTGGAAGCCGCCGCTGCGGCCATCGGTGCAGGTGCCGAAGCCTTGGTCGCCGACGTTTCGCAGAGCGCCGAAATCGACTCCATCGCCGCGCGGCTCCACGCGCAAGGCGGCCCGGTCAGCGTGCTCATGAACAATGCCGGCACTGGCGGCGGAGGTGACGCGCTCTCCAATCCTGCGGGCTGGTCGAAAGTGCTCGGCGTGAACCTGATGGGCGTGCTTCACGGCGTGCAGGCCTTCGTGCCCGCCATGGTCGCGGGCGATGCGCCCGGCCTCGTCATCAACACCGGTTCGAAACAGGGCATCACCAATCCGCCGGGCGACACCGCCTACAACGTGAGCAAGACGGGGGTGAAGGCGCTGACCGAGGGTCTTGCTCATACCTTGCGCGAGGCGACGCAGGGCCGCGTCTCGGCGCATCTGCTGATCCCCGGCTTCACCTGGACCGGCATGATCGCCCGGCACGTGCCCACCAAACCGGCGGGCGCATGGGCTGCCGATCAGGTCGTCGATGTCCTGCTCGAAGGTGTCGCGGCGAACCGCTTCTATCTCTGGTGCCTCGACAACGAGACCACGCGCGAGACCGACAAGAAGCGCGTGCTGTGGAACGCTGGCGACATCACCGAAGACCGCCCTGCCCTTTCGCGCTGGCACCCGGATTTCAAGGATGCGTTTGCGGCGTGGATGGCGGCCGAGTGAGTGTGGCGCGCAACAATCAGGAAGGACACCCCGGATGCTGAAGCTCTATGCGTTCAATTGCGGCTGGTTCCAGTGCAAGCCCAGTTTCCTGTTCGAGGGTGAGACCGGCCCGCACATGCGCGCGCCGGTTCCGGCCTATCTGATCGACCATCCGCGCGGCCGCGCCGTATTCGATACCGGCATCGGTCGGCAGTTCCATCGCCAGCGCGAAAATGCCCTGCCGCCAGACAAGTTCGGGCTGGAATGGTTTGACGGCATGGAAATCGCCGCCCGGCTCCGCGCGCTTGGCATCGATCCCGCCAGCGTGGACTGGATCATCAATTCCCACCTCCATATCGATCATTGCGGCGGTAACCACCTGCTTGAGAATGCGACGGTCATCGTTCAGCGCGAGGAGCTCGACCATGCCATGGCGGGCGACCTGCCCGGGCTCTATGCGCGCACCGACTACGATACGGGCCAGCCATTCAAGGCAGTGCGCGGCGAGCACGATCTCTTCGGCGATGGGACGGTTAGGATCGTGCTCACCGCGGGCCATACGCCCGGCCACCAGAGCGTGATCGTGCGCCTCGCAGGCGGTGACGTGCTGCTGGCGGGTGATTGCTGCTATACCCGCCGCAACCTCGATCTCATGGCGCTACCGCCCGGGACGGTGGACCCGGCCACCGCGCAGGAGACCCTGAAGCGGCTCATGCAGATGCGCCGGAACGGAACCCGCATCCTGTTCGGCCATGATGGTCTGCAATGGAAAAGCGTCAAGGAAAGCGTTCCGCTCAGTGCTGCGGATGTGCCGCTGGATTTCTAGATCGCAAGCGACTGGTTCGCCAATTTTGTATTGAAATAGAAGGGTTTTATGCGCTTGATCGTGAGATCTTCGGCCACTTCGAACTGTTCTGCGATTTCGAGGTGGTAGGACTGGCCATCCGCGGCAGAGACGACGTCCAACTCCATGATGCCGACGGCACCCCGATCCGAAACCGTCAGATCGATGAGCCGGGACGAGACCGCCGTCCAGCGCCGGGCGATCTCGCTCCAGATCGCAAGGTACCCATCAAACCCAGCATAAGTGCCGCCGATCGCAAGATCATCCGCCTCGACAAACGCAAAATCCGGGCTGAACAGCGGCCTGATCGCATCAAAATCACCGGCCTGGGCCAGCGCGTAGACCCGGGTGACGAGATCCCTCACGGCGTTGGCGCGATCCTGATTCATGGGCTTTCCATTCCTTGCTGGTTCAAGGGGCAGTGCTCTGCACGAGGCGCTGCGGCCTGGTTGCCGGTTACGGTTGTACCCGATCATGCCGCAGATCGTTCGCGATGCCAAATGACCATCACGAGTTCTGGTGGCATCCGAAGCGCCGGAAGCCCATCCGCTCCCCGGTGCAACCGCGCTCTTGCTGCGCATCATGCAGGCGCAGATTCAGGCGCGGGTGCCGTCCCCTCGTCCGCGCCATGCGCAATCTGATGCCGATGCCCCGGTTGGCGGAGCGGTCACGCGGGCGGCTGCAAGGTCTCCAGAAAGGCGCGCAGTTGCTGCGGCAGCGCGGTGGGCCGGCGCGCGAGCCTATCGACATAGACATGCACGAAGAAGCCTTCGGCCGCCGCCGCATCGTGCCCTTGGCGGAACAGCGCGATTTCGTAGCGCACGCTCGACCGGCCGAGCTGCGCGACGCGCAAGCCCGCCTCGATCGTTTCGGGAAACTGCAGCGAGGCCGCGTAGCGGCAGCCCGATTCGACCACAAGTCCGATCACATCACCGGCGCCGGGATCGAGCAAGCCGTGCTCGATCAGCGTGGCATTCACGACCGAATCGAAGAAGCTGTAATAGACCACGTTGTTGACGTGGCCATAGACGTCGTTGTCCATCCACCGTGTCGGGATCGCGCGAAACAGCGGGTACGCACCGCGCCGCGCAGGCGCAGGCTTTCCGCCGGGTGCGGGGGCGTTCGGTTGACTTGCATCGATCATGGCAGAGCAATCCTGTTCAAATCGGAAAACAAACGGCAACCCGCCCAGGCGGACGCCACAGACTGGAAAAAGGAAGCGCACGAATGATGAAAAGCCGAGCCGCCGTCTTGCGAACGATGGGCGCAATCCATCCCTATGCGGAATCGAAGCCGCTGACGGTCGAGGACATCGCCCTCGATGCGCCGGGCCCGGGTGAAGTGATGGTGCGCATCCATGCGGCAGGCCTGTGCCATTCGGATCTCTCGGTGATCAATGGCAGCCGTCCACGCCCGATGCCGATGGCGCTCGGCCACGAAGCGGCGGGCGTGGTCGAGGCGCTCGGCCCGCATGTCGACGATCTTGCGGTGGGCGATCATGTGGTGATGGTCTTCATGCCCAGCTGCGGCCACTGCGTTCCCTGCGCCGAGGGCCGCCCCGCGCTGTGCGAACCGGGCGCGCGCGCCAATGGCGCAGGCCTGTTGCTTTCGGGCCATGGGAGGCTGCATGATGGCCGTGATGGTTCGACCATCCACCACCACCTCGGCTGTTCGGCCTTTGCCGAACGGGCCGTGGTTTCGCGCCACTCGCTGGTGAAGATCGACAAGGAGCTGCCGCTGCCAATCGCCGCCCTGTTCGGCTGCGCGGTGCTGACCGGCGCGGGCGCTGTGATCAACACCGCAGGCCTGCAGCCTGGGCAGACAGCGGTGATCATCGGCATGGGCGCGATCGGCTTTGCCGCACTGCTGGCCGCGGCTGCATCGGGCGCAAGCCAGATCATCGCAGTCGATATTCTGGACGACAAGCTCGAACTCGCGCTGTCGATGGGCGCGACCGACGTGGTCAGCGCGCGTGATCCCGATGCCATCGAGCGCGTGCGCGCGCTGACTGACGGAGGCGCAGACTTCGCCTTCGAGTTCGCAGGCGTGACCAAAGCGCTCGAGCAGGCCTATCGCATGACCCGGCGCGGCGGCACCACAATCACCGCGGGCCTGCCGCCGCCCGATGCCACACTGCCGGTGAATGTCGTTAACCTCGTGGCCGAAGAGCGCAGCCTCAAGGGCAGCTATATCGGCACCTGCGTCCCGGTGCGCGATGTGCCGCGCTACATTGCGCTGTACCGCGCCGGGCGCCTGCCGGTCGACAAGCTGATGAACGGCACGATCCCGCTCGACCGGATCAACGAAGGGTTCGACCGGCTGCACGAAGGGAGCGTCCTCAGGCTCGTTGTCGATCTGGCCGGCTGAACGCCCCGTCGCTAGCTGCCCTGCTGGAACCAGCGCCGCTTCAGCCACCATCCATACTGATCGGGCCACGAAGCCCAGCCTTGGGCCCCGATCATCTCGACCGCAACCTGGCTGACCCAGTTCGGATTCCACAGCAGCTCGCGCCCGATGGCGACGAGATCGCATTGGCCCTGCTCGAGCGCGGAGAGGGCAAATTCCCCAGTACGGATCAGCCCGACCCCCATCGTGGCAATGCCGGTTTCTTTGCGGATCGCCTCCGAAAACGGCAACTGGAAGCCCGGCGTCCGGGCGACCAGGTTGTTTTCAGCAGGCAGCTTGAACCCGCCGGACGAGCAATCGACCACATCGATGCCGATTGCCTTCAGTTCACGCGCAAAGGCGATGCTGTCCTCCAGCTGCCAGCCCACGCCCAGCCCATCGACCGAGGAGATCCGGACAAAGCAGGGCAAATCATCGGGCCAGACTTCGCGCATGATCGCCGCGGTCCGCAAGGGCACACGCATGCGGTTCTGCCGGCTGCCGCCATATTCGTCGCTGCGCTGGTTGCCGAGCGGCGACAGGAACGAATGCATCAGATAGCCATGCGCACAATGCAACTCGCAAACATCGAAGCCCGCATCGCGGGCCCGGATGAAGGCCGCCCGGTAGTCCTCGACCACCTGATCGATCGCCCCGCGCGACATGCCGGTCGGCGTGGGCCAGCCTTCATCGAAAGCGATCGGGCTCGGCGCGCAGATCTCCCACGGCCCTTCGCCGCGCGCGGCCAAGTCGGCATCCCCCAGCGCCGCACCGCCCTCCCAGGGCCGCTGCGAGGAGCCCTTGCGGCCCGAATGCGCGATCTGGATCGCCGATGCCGCACCTAGATCGCGGATCACCTGCGTCAGCCGTGCCAGCCCCGGCACATGGGCATCATCCCAGATTCCGAGGCAGCCATGCGTGATCCGCCCCTGGAGATTGACGCTGCTCTGCTCCACGAACACCAGACCGGCCCCGCCGGCCGCCAGCTTGCCGATATGCTGGACATGCCAGTCGGTCGCGTGGCCATCGACTGCCGAGTACGTCGCCATCGGCGAGACCACCAGCCGATTGCGCAGTTGGAGGTCCCGGATCTGCACAGGACCGAACAGGGCATGTGCGCCGCTGTCAGCCGGAACCGCTGCGATATTCGTTGTCATCTGTGCTTTCCTGACCGCTCGCTTTTCCGCAACCGTCGTGTCGCCAAAGAGCAGACCTATTTGACATGACAAGTGCACGCGACTTATGAAAGAGCGTCATGACCGAAGTCAACCGTAAACGAACTTGGACCATGCGCCCCAATACGCAGCGCGCGGCGAAGGCTGGCGAGACCTATGCCCTGCTCCTTGCCGAAGCGCGCCGTCTGTTCGGCAGCGCCGGCTACAGCGCGGTTGGCGTGCGCGACATTACCGAGGCGGCACGGGTGAGCCGCGGCGCGCTGGCCCATCACTTCGGCGGCAAGGAGGAGCTGTTCCTCCGCGTCTTCCTTGAGATCGAACAGGACATCGCCAACGCCGCCGCCCATCCAGGGAAAGACCTGACCGGCCTCGACGCGCTCGACCGGTTTCGCGCGGGCGTGGAAACCTATCTCGATGCCGCATCGCACAACGAAACCCAGCGCATCAGCTTCATCGACGGGCCTGCCGTGCTCGGCTGGCAGCGCTGGCGATCGCTGGAGGAAGACTTTTACCTTGGCATGATGATCAAGAGCATGGAACGCGCCGCCGCGGAAGGCGCGATCATCAGCCTCCCGCCGCGCACGCTCGCTCTGATGATCTTCGGCAGCGTCACCGAAGCCGCACTGATGATCGCGCATGCGAGTGATCCGCAGAAGAAGAGGCGCGAAGCGGGATTCGTTCTGGACCGGTTCTTCTGCGGCCTGCGTACCGGCGGGTCGGTCCGTTCACCGGGTGCTGCTTCGCCGCCCGCCCGGCCTGATAAAAGCCAACTGGCGCACCAAAATTCTCCGGGCGAAACCCTTTGGGAGGATAGATACCGGAATCGAACGGACGTCCTGAACGGGAACGAGGAGGCACCATGTCACGTGAACAACTCATCGAAATGAACCGCTCGCTGGTCAGCCACCGCACTGTTGATTGCTTCTGAGAACTTACCCGGGAGGGTCCATGATTTCCATTGAGAAGTGGCTCTGACTCACTTTTGCTGCTGCTGTGGTAAGACTTGGTCGATCCATTGAGGGGATCAGCCATGCTTGGTCGATTTCAACGCGCGGACCTTGTCCCTGAGGGTTTCGCGGTCGTCTCGGTTCACAACGTCGGGGAGCAACTTCAGATAGTGTTGCGGGCACGATGCACGGTGCGGTTCTGTCCAGACTGTGGGTGCCCCTCTCGGCGCGTACAAGGCCGATATCCACGTAATCCCTCGGATCTTCCTTTTGGCGGCCGGCACGTCTCGCTCCTGATTGAGGCGCGCCGATTTTGGTGCGATTGCGTCGTGTGTAGCCGGCGCATTTTTTGCGAGCCGTTCGATAGGCGTGTGCTGGCTCGCCAGGGTCGACGAACTTCACGGCTTGAGACCATCGTTTCATCAGCTCGGGCTGGCGCTGGGCGGCAGGCCCGGAGCTGCATTCGCCAAGCGTTTGATGGTGCCCGTAAGCAAGGATACGTTGTGGCGGGTCGTACGGCGGCGTGTTGCTCGGCAATCTGCCGAGCTCAATGTGATTGGCATTGATGATTTCGCCTTCCGACGAGGCCAGACCTACGGCACGATTGTCTGTGATCTGGAACGGCGCAAGCCTGTCACCCTTTTGCCGGATCGGGCCCTTGAGACTTCACGCTCTTGGCTGGCAGAACACCCCTCCACTTCGCTCGTCGCACGCGACCACGGTGGGGCTATGGTGAGGCTATCGCAAAAGGTCTGCCAGATGCCGAGCAGGTCGCGGACAGCTGGCATTTAATGGAAAACGCGAGCCGTGCTTTCCTTGATGCGGTTGGCAAATGCATGCGCCAGATCCGGCAGGCTGTCGGCAGCAATGTCATCGATCCCAAGCTTCTGCCCTGTGCCGAGAAACTTCAGTATGAAGGCTATCTGCGCCGGCAGGAAACCAACGAAGCGATCCAGGCCCTTGCGAAGGGCCGAACCTCAATCCGCCAGATCGTTCGACAAACCGGACATAGCCGCAAGCAGGGCAGAGATGTGCTACGCGGCCAGCGCCTGGATGTGTTCCGCACACGGCCAAGCTTTCTGGACCCCTGGCTGCCTTGGTTGAACGACCAATGGGACGCCGGTGCTCGCAACGCCCTGGCTGTTGATTGCCGCTAAGAACTGACCCGGGAGGGTCGTGAACTTCCACTGAGAATTGGCTCTGACTCACTTTTGCTGGTGGTATGGTAGAGTTTGGTCCCTCAATCGAAGGGATCAGCCATGCATGGGCGATTTCAGCGCGCGGACCTTGCACCTGAGGGTTTTGCGGTCGTATCAGTTCATACCGTTGAAGAGCATCCCCGCACTTCAACCACCGCCCCGGGGCCACGCAAGGTGCCGTTGGAACACCGCTTAGGGATCAACTTCACGGTTGGCCTGTGAGGTGTGATAAGTGCACCTTACCGATGAGCTCGGTGGACACCGAGATCGCAATCTCATAAGGTTGGGCATGCCCCACTGCATGCGATCATCTCAATTTACACCGAAAATTTAACCACAAGCGCGGACGCAAACTAAGATCTCTGTCGTGGGGATAAGTTGAGTTCAACATCGGACGAAACGAAACGACGCGGTGTCCGTTGCGCCGGCTATGGAAAACGATCCTTCCGGCGCTACATCTCGCAAGTCGCCTGTCCTCTCGACGATTGCTCTCTTTGTGAGACGAGTTTCGACGCGACCCGTTTTTGCCAACTTACGAAAGCGGTTAGGCGATACCGATTTCAGTCTCCAAGCCGCCGGCATCGCCTTCTTCGCGTTTCTTTCTATCGTGCCATTGATTGGCAGCCTTGCTCTTGCCTATGGCTTGTTCACTGAGCCTCAGGTGTTGGAGCAGCATCTCGAAGACATCAAGCGAATGTTTCCGCGCGAAACCGGTGCAATCCTGCAAGAGCCGATAAGACTGGCCCTAGAGAGCGCAGGGGCGAAGCAGGGCCTTGCACTTCTCGTAGGCTTGGTTGTCGCGATCTTTGCAGCGAGAGGCGCAGCTTCAGCGATCATTACCGCCCTTAACAATGCTTACGACCGGGAGGAGACGCGTTCGTTTTTTAGGCTGCAGGGAACAGCATTGCTCCTTACCGCAGCTATCATCGTTACACTCGTAACGACCTTCTCCATAGCGTCTTTCATCACATCGATTGGGGCTAGGCTTCTTCCAGCCTCCCCGTTCACCGAGTTTCTCATGACTATCATTTCCGTCGGTCTGATTACCGCAATCAGCGCTGCTGTGGTCGCAAGCATGTTCCGGTGGGTGCCTGACCATACTGAGGCACATTGGAAATGGATTACGCCGGGAAGCGTGATGACCGCTTTTGCGTGGTTTCTCCTGTCGTCGGGTTTCAGTTGGTATGCCGATCACCTCGGCAAATTCGGAACCGTCTACGGGTCGCTCGGGGCGATCGTAGCTCTGCTCACCTGGCTCTATTTTTCAGCTATGGCCTTGTTTGTCGGCGCCTGCCTTAACCGGTCGCTTGAGGCAGTGGCAACTTCAAAGATAGGCTCGCCCGCTGATCGAGTGGCGTCAAGCTTTGGGTCCGACTTGCCGCAATAAAAAACGGTCACCCGAGCATTGCTGACCGGGTGACCGCCGCCGATGAGCCGATGACGAAGTGAAGGGATGACGACTGCGTCAGCGGATCAACGCTAACATCCATCATACGCCAGACGTTGCGGGCAGTTCCTAGATGCCTAACCTCAGCCATGAAATAGCCTGTTCGACATGATTTTGTTCCGAGCAGCGTCAGCTGTCTGGTGTCCGGATCACCCCTTAACTGGTTCCTCAAGCACATGGCTACGAGAAAAGATGCTGCGCTTGGCGAAAGGCTCATAGAGTTCATCAGGATTTTCCAGGTCAAGTATGGCCTGATCTGCGAGAACCGTCTCTGCGTCAGACAAATCGGGTAATTCTAGCCGCTCCAAACGCCTACCAGGACCAGTCAAGAGCTTTACTGCTTCTCGCATCGTGATCGCGGCGCTCAGTGTCTGCGCCATATGCTCGACACTGACACCACAATGCTCGGCAAGGAGCTTATGCCTTAGGCGAGCAATTTCGGGGGCTGCCGAGGAATTTGCCGGATCTGCAGCATCGAGAGAGACGTCACATTCGCTGTCCAAACCCAGAGAGCGATTGTTCATATTGGCCGAGCCCACTCTCAGCACCTCGTCATCGATAATCATGAGCTTTGCGTGGACGTAAATTGGCGTGCCATTAGCAGTGTATGGGATGTTGATGGAGAAACGGTTATTGATGTCTTTCTCTGCGATGGAACGAACCAGGCGGGCGCGAGCGCTATCCATCGCCTTCTGCTCTAGCCAACCATCGGCACTTTCTGAGGTGACGATGAAAACTTCCGGAGGATCGGACTTAGCCATCCTTTTCGCTATTGCTTCGGCGACCTTGCGCGAGGCAAAATACTGGTTTTCGGCATAAATGAACCGCTTTGCCCGGGCGATGTGCTCTAAGAACAGCTGCTCAATTTCGCTGATGGCGGGACAATCATCGTGTTTCGCTCGCGTCCGAGAAATACCCAGCCCGACAAACTGATAGTCGGCTTGAACCGACGAAGGCCACGGAGATGCCGCTATCGGGGTGCAGGGTTCGATCGGCGCACCACCAGCTCTTTCCCACCGTAATCTGGCCAAAGACGCCAATGCGTGTAGCGCGACAAACTGAATGAGGATTGCGCGTCAATCAGGATGAGAATGTGATTGTCGCGGCGCGTCGATCAGTGCCTGTTTTGATTGTCGCTGGCAAGGTCGTCGTTCTCATCCTGATTGTCGCGGATGGTTTCGAGAACCTTTGGCGTGGTGTAGGCGGCGGGGCGTCCGGCGCCGGTGCGCCTGGCCTGTGCGGTACGTCTGCGGTAACTTTCGACGTTCATCTCGAAGATGGTGGCGTGGTGCACGAGCCTGTCGACGGCGGCGAGCGTCATGGCGGGATCTGGGAAGACCCGGTTCCATTCGCCAAAGGGCTGGTTGGCGGTGATCAGCAACGACCGCCGCTCGTAGCGTGCGCTGATCAGCTCGAAGAGGACCGATGTCTCGGCTTGATCGCGCGAGACGTAGGCGAAGTCATCGAGAACGAGCAGGTGATACTTATCGAGTCTGGCCATCGCGGATTCAAGTGCGAGTTCGCGCCGCGCGACCTGCAGGCGTTGCACGAGGTCGGAAGTTCGGGTGAACAGAACCCTCCAGCCTCGTTCCACCAAGGCAAGGCCGATAGCTGCAGCAAGATGGGTTTTGCCACCCCCCGGCGGACCGAACAGGATGAGGTTGGCGCCTTGCTCGAGCCAGCCATCTCCGGCGCACATGGCCATGACCTGCGCTTTGGAGATCATCGGCACGGCATCGAAGGCGAAGCAGTCCAGGGTTTTGCCCGCAGGCAGGTGGGCCTCTGCCAGGTGACGCTCGATCCGGCGGCGATCTCGTTCGGCTAGTTCGTGCTCGGCGAGTGCGGCAAGGAACCTGCTGGCGGGCCATCCCTCCTTGTCCGCCTGGACGGCGAAGTCTCCCCAGATGTGCTTGATGGTGGGCAACCGCAGTTCGTTGAGCATGAGGCTAAGGCGCTGCGCATCGATCATGGGAGCGGCGCTCATGCGGCTTCTCCCTGTTCGATCAGTCCATCGTAGATCGAGAGCGGCACCAGTTTGACCACGACTTCGGGCAGATCAGCAGGGTCGGGACTGAACCGGGCCCGCAGTGCTGTCAGACACGGTGTTCGGCGCGCGGCCAGATCCTCGGTCAGGAGCCCGGCGAGTTCGGCCTCGCATGCGCGTTCGTGGGCCATGGCCAGAAGTTCGACGGTGGTGCGGCATGCTTCCCGCTCGCCATGAACGTCCAGCAAGTGGTCGAACATCAGGCGATAGGCATCACGCGGGAACAGGCTATCGCGATAGACCAGCCCCAGCAGCGCCATGGGTTTGCGGCGCAGGGAATGGATCACGTGGCGGTAATCGACAACGTGGCCGTGCTTCCCGTTCATGCCCGCGCGGCCACGCGGCAGGGTCATGAGCCTTGTGCCCCCGATGAAGACGTCGAGGCGGTCATCGTACAGACGGACACGCAAGCGATGCCCGATCAGGCGGGATGGGACCGTGTAGAACACCTTGCGCAGCGTGAAGCCGCCCGAGGATGTGACTGTGACAAGAACCTCTTCGTAGTCGGTGGTGCGAACGTCCGGCAGCGGCTGCAGGAACTTGCGTTCGGCATCGATGCCGGGCCCGTGCCGCCGATTGCGCGCAATTACCACCTCGTCGATAAAGCGGCGATAGTCGGCAAGGTCGGCGAAGTCGCTGCTACCACGCAACAGTAGCGCATCCTTCACACCAGCCTTGATGTGGCCATGAGCACTCTCGATCGCGCCGTTCTCGTGAGCAACGCCCCGGTTGTTCCTCGTGGGCTCCATTCCATAATGGGCACAGAGCGCATCATAGCGATTGGTCAGGTCGATCCTGGTATCGGCGTCGAGATTGCGGAAGGCGGCCGAGAGGCTGTCGGTGCGATGAAGCTTCGGCGCGCCACCTGCTGACCAGAGCGCGTTCTGCAACCCTTCGGCCAAGGCAACGAAACTCTCGCCGCCCAGGATGATATGCCCGTGCTCGAAGCCGCCGCAAGGCAGCCGGAAGTGATAGAGCAGATGATCCAGTGGTCGTCCGGCAATCAAAACTGCCAGATCATCCATGCATGTAAAATCGGACAGGCCGAGCCGTCCCGCTTCGTGCACTTGCCGGAAAATGACTTCACGATCCTGCCCGTTCATGGCGCGCCAATCGCGAATGCGCCTCTCCAGCGTCCGCCGGGAGCCGAATATCGTCTCGGGGTATCGCCGCCGCAATTCTTCAAAGATGGCGATAGGTCGAAGGCCGGGAGCAGCCTCGAGCATCGGCACGACCACTTCATCGAAGATACCGGCCAAGGGATCGGGTCGGCGCCGACCGCGTGGGGTTTGCCGCTGTGATGGCAACCGGCCATCCTGCAGAATGCGATAGCCCGTCGCTGGGCTGAACCCGGCCTTCGCCGCCGCCAGAGCGACGGGGTCATTACACCTGTTGGTCATGAAAAGTCTCACCTGATGATCGTTGATGTGTCGGCCGGCCACACGTCAGGTCCTCCTCTCAGGAAAACCCGACACATAGCGGCCACCACGACCATCACAGGCACCCGGCAGAGAGTGTCTCCGGTGTGTCGGGATCGACTACGGGCTACGCCCTCCGCCGATCCCGACACACCGGATTCTCATCTTGATTGTCGCGCCTTCTCACCCTGATCGTCGCGCGACACCAATGCGGCTGCTGCCTCATTTTCAACCAGCATCGTAACATCGTGCCACGGCCCGTAGGGTTTTGCATTGGGTCGCTTCCGACGAAGATCGTCATCCAGGTGATCAGAGGTATCCCAGCGATCTGACGTCATATCGATGCCGCCACAAACGGCGAACTTGTCATCGATCACGACAATCTTTTGATGATGGCTGCAACCAAAGGGGTGGGCGCTATCGAGTTTCATCTCGATCTGCGAATGCATCGACCATTTCGCTATATCGATCAGCGTCGAGCCTCGACCCAGCATCTTCAAGGCCCCAAAGTTCCACTTCAACAACTTGATCTCAAGCCCTGGAGTTCGATCGGCAAGCCAGATAATAAAATCCCCCAATCGATTGGGAGGCCCTCCACGTTCCTTCCGCTTGCGAACGAGCGATATCCGGGTGTCAAAATCCCAACCGATCAACATGATTCGCTGCTTAGCGTTCATCATCGCCTGCTGGACAATTTCGAAATAGTCAGCAGCGTCGACAATCACCTTAGCGCGAGTTGCACGGGCAATCCCCAAACAGATGACGTTTGGCTCTCGTCAGTCGCAAATTCGGACGTTACCGTTTTGTCATTCCAATCTGCACGGTCCGTCCGAAAATCCTTCAAAATGTCGTCATCTGCAGATTTTATTGGTCTTTCTTCAATTGGCGGCGACCATGTCGCTTTCTCGTTCGATCAACATCCAGAGCGCCTGATCATGTGTTGAAAACAAACGAATATGCAATTCAGCTTCAGAATCAGCAAAATCACCGATTTTATAGAGTTCCATACTGAAATCTGGAGCGGATCTGGCCTCAGCGACAAGACCCAAAAATTCGTCAGTTGCAAAGCATGGGGCGATGTCCTTGAAAAAGTCTCGTCCAACCTGGCCGCGCTCTCCCATCCCGGACGCAATAGCCTCGCGCTTTGAATAAAAAACAACGCGATCGTCTTTGTCGAGCTTGATTGCGCCGAAAGGCAGTTGGTCAATCTCGTCGCACGAAAGTGCCTCCATGATCGCGGCTACATCGGGTCTATCGAACATGGCTCAGCCTTTACCTTCCGAGAACTTGGTGACGCCCACTATGTGGGTCACAAACCATCCGTCGTCCGACAAAGGAAACATTATCCGCTCGAATGTCGTGGATACTCCACGCGCGTTCAGGGCTAGGTAGTCGTGGTATGCGATACCTTTCAGGCACCGTTGGAGAGCATCGGTCATTGAGCCAAGGCTCTCCTCGTCTCGGGCTGTAATGTATGTGCCGAGCAACGGACGCCCGAGCTTAGTTTCTACCGCCTCGGAGGCAGCAGAAAATTTGAAAACTGGGACAGCCGTTGTCCCACCCACTTCCACGACATATCCGCTCCTCTCGATATAGGGTTTGAGCGAGGTGAACTCCCCTTGGCTCGGCAACCTGCCAAGGTCGTTGCAAAGCGACCGCCATTCCCCAAAGCAAAGGATGAGGTCTTTCGCCTTGATCCTTCTTTCCACCCGATCGGAGCGAGCTCGTTGAGCGCTGGTTAGCCTTTTGCCAGGCAGCCGCCCCAACTGCTCGGCAACGGTCAGATTTAAAAGATTCGTGTCAACAGGCTTGGGAAGAAAAATTTCACCTTCGGGCAATGCCTCGCCCACACTGCCGCTAACAAAGATCATTGGCAGCAGCGGGTAACGGTTCCGCAGCTCACGAGCGACCTCAGCACCGCTGCCCTGATCAAGTTGCAGGTCACTGATCAGCAGGTCGATAGATGCGGCTCCCACTGCGAGTGCAATGGCCGACTTCGCACTGACCGCTTCGAGAACCGTATAGCCACCGCTCTTGAGCTTCTCGCCAATGTGCTGGCGCAGCATGTCGGAATCTTCGACGAGCAAGATAGTGGCGTCTCCGCCTTGTATGCTCGACAACCTGTTATCGGATAAAGCATACTGAGTGTACGCAGCCGAAGCCGCTAAAATGAGCCTTATGGTAGTTCCTACCCCCAGCTGGCTTTCAATCTCGACTGTGCCGTCACACAGTTCTGCGAGCTCGAACGCTGAGGCCAGCCCGAGCCCTGTGCCTTTGCCTCTGCCTTTGGTTGTGAAAAATGGCTCACCCAATCTCGCAACCACTTCAGGCGGCATACCGCATCCGTTGTCCACGAATGAAAGCTCAACATACTCACCAGGCTGAAGCCGCTCGGAAGGGTCAGCGACCGTGCGCCTGTTCAACTCTATCCGTATGGCGCCCTCGCCGCCAATAGCGTCGCGGCTATTGGCGATGAGGTTGAAGATTACCGACCTAATCCGAGACGAGGAGACGAGAACTGGCGGGACCTCTTCTCCTCGGCAAAAATCGATTGTGATCGCTCTGCCGACGAGGTGACGCAACAGATCGGCATCGCGTTCCAGGACATCGGCTAGATCCAGACTTTCAACGCTTCCTTCGTCACGGCGCGAAAGATCCAGCAATTGGCGAGTCAGCTGACTGCCGTACGTTACAGCCTGATCAACGTGGTCGAGGATGTCAGCACTAACGCCATCATCAATCCGCCGCCGAAGCAGCGAAGATGCACTTTGCATGGCGGCGAGAACATTGTTGAGATCGTGAATGATGCTCCCGACGAACCGCCCAAGCAGTCGCAGCCTCTCGGAATGTTCTTCGTCCGCTTTGGCCTCGAGAAGTCGCTCACGCTCGGCCGACAGATCCGCAACCATAGCCCTAAGCGTCTCAACCTGACTACCATCAACGTAAAGATGAGAAATATCGCGTGACACGGCCAAAAAATGGCTGGCGCGCCCCTCTACAACGCCAAGAGGCGACACATCGACTTGCCACCATCGGGGATTACCCGCTGCGGTCGGACAAAAGCCCCGAAATGCCCCATGACGACCGAGCCGCGCTTCGTCTAAGGCCTTGAGAACCAAAGGGCGTGTCGACATCGGCCAGAGCTCATGCCATTTGGCACCAATGATTGCGCCAAGGTGATTCACCTCCATTGCAACTTGGCCCTTGGGGCTCATTTTTACCAGGTAGCCGTCATGGTCGATGATTTTTATGCAATCCGGCGAATGGGCAATAAACGCCTCAAGAGCCTCCTGCATAGTCTGGAGACCGAGTTCGGCCCACATGGTCAACGCCCCCACTCGGCTGATCAGATTTTGTTCATTACTGGATACCACTTAATCAAGTCAATCCAGTGAAGCAGCCGAACCGGGGTCAAGCTCCACTCTTACAAGCACCTACATCATATGTTATAGATCGGCACGATGCTAAGAACCGGCGGAATCGACCCCAACTGGCTGATGAGCTTCTTTTCTGATGCATGCGAAGCGAGTTGGACTGCCTCGAGCGATGGCTACGTTTTGGACAATCCCGAGTGGCGCAAGTTCACCGGACAGTCACAGGCCGAAGTGGAAGGTGAAGGGTGGGCGAAGGCTCTCCACCCAGAGGATCAAACTCGCGCCCTCGAGGATTGGCGAAAGGCTGTAGCGAACGGCTCCATTTATAGTTGCGCCTTCCGCGTCCGCTACCTCGATGGCAAGTATCGAAATCTTCTCTCTGTCGGCACCCCAATCCGGAAACGAGACGGATCAGTTTTCCAGTGGTTTGGTGCTTCGTTCAGATTGCCTGGCAGAGCGACCGATGCATCAGGATTTCAGCACGCTGATCTTGATGATGTGGCACCCGCACATCTCAAGGCTGCTCGCGCCGCCTTGGGCTGGTCGATCAACACCATGTCGAAGCTTTCAGGCCTGTCCCCCATGACGCTCAGGCGCCTCGAAGGCGCTTTCACGGACATTCGCGCGAGCAAGGCAAGCTTAGAGAGGGTCCTGAAGCTGTTTGCCAACCATGGCGTCACCATGCTTATAAACAACAGCCTTACCGTCGTGGCGATTGAACGAATCCAAGCGGATTCGGCCACGCAAGGCTCCACAATTGAGGAAAAATCTTAAGTCGGTGTCTGTTCAGCGCCGAGACCCCCGTCGCAAGCGCTGAACAGTTTTTGTCCCATACAACGCGCCGTAGGTATTGCAAATTCAATTTTTGATCGTCCGATTGGCTGCGGGCGGTTACGCGTTCCTTCCGCGTGGGCACATCGCACATCGCCAGGACCGCTGCGCGCTCCTCATCCGAATACCGGCGGCGGCGTTCCACCCCAGTGATGATCTCGAGCCTGTCCAACGCACTCTCCTTACGCAGTGCGAATGGACACTGCGTAAGGCGGCTCATCGCGATGGGGCATCAACCTGGCAACACGACCAAGGCCGGACGCTTACCGTTCTCACCCTGATCGCGCGCAACACGCCGTCCCTTAAAACTTCGCGATTCTGTCTTCCGAGAGCAGAGTGCCAGCAAGACAGTGGGGCTGCAGCCAGTCAGCCTTTACCAACAGTCGATGTGATTGATCACTGGAGAGCTGCACCCGCGCAGCGGGCAGCTGGTCTGAGCCCGAAGTTTCTACCAGCTACGAGTAGAGCCTTGGGCCGTTGTGATGCCCATCGCTGGGCGTGATGGCAACAACCGTATTGGGGGCATGCCCCCAATACGGTTTGCCGATTGACCCCGTCCCCATTCGGCTGGGGTTCGGTTCCCGAGGCTCGAGTGGGGGCGGAAGTGGTTGTAGTCGTGCCGCCAGGCTTCCAGCTCCTGACGGGCATGGGCGAGGCTGGTGAAGATCGTCTCGTTCAAGAACTCGTCCCTGAGCCGCGCGTTGAAGCTCTCGATGAACCCGTTCTGGTAGGGCTTGCCTGGCGCGATGTAGTGCCACTCGACATTGCGCTCCTTCGACCACCGCAGGATCGCCATGCTGGTCAGTTCGGTGCCGTTGTCGCTGACGATAGTATGGGGCCGCGCCATCCGCTCGAAGACTGCAGCATCAAGCTCACGCCCGACCCGCGCGCCCGAGATCGACGTGTCGGCGATCAGGCGCACGCACTCCCGGCTGTAATCATCGACCACGGCGAAGATCCGGAACCGCCTGCCACAGGCGAAGGCATCGGATAGGAAGTCGAGGCTCCAGCGCTGGTTGGGTCCCTGTGGGACCGTCATCGGTGCCCTCGTGCCCAACGCCCGCTTGCGACCACCACGACGGCGCACCTGCAGCCGCTCCTCTCGATAGAGCCGTCGGAACTTCTTGTGGTTCATTGCGCAGCCTTCCCGGCATAGCAGCCAGTGCAGCCGCCGGTAGCCGAACCGGCGACGCTGGCTGGCCAGCTCCCTGATGCGCTCGCGCGCCTTCGCATCGTCAGGCCGACGACTGACGTAACGCACCATGGTCCGGTCCGCGCCCAGCACCGCGCAGGCACGACGCTGGCTCACCTCGAAGACCTCCTGGAGATGAGCCACCGCCTGCCGCATGGCACGGGGCGCTAGAATTTTTTTGCGCTGATCTCCTTGAGCATGGCGTTGTCGAGCATCGAGTCCGCCAGCAGCTTCTTCAGCCGCTCGTTCTCCTGCTCCAGCTGGCGCAACCGCCGGGCATCCGACACTTCCAGCCCGCCATACTTCGACTTCCACTTGTAGAAGGTCGCCGAGCTGATCCCGTGACGACGGCATACATCCACCGTCGCCATCCCCGCTTCCTGCTCCTTCAAAACAGCGATGATCTGCTCCTCGCTGAACCTGCTCCGCTTCATTCGTCCGTCTCCTCGTCAGGGCCGGACTCTACTTATCACTGGAGGAAATTTAGGGGCTCAGACCACAGCGAATGAGGGCAAACCCGTATGTGCCCTTACTGGCTCTTACCGAGCATCTTAGGGCTGCCCTGCGAAGGCTAGACTGGGTCTTCGCGAGGTCGAAAGTTGTTTCAGGTTTTCTTTTGCATTCGAGATCAGCACGATCTTCGGTTTGTCTTTCTTGCGGCACTGATCTGCATCATCTCATGCTCCACTGCCGTAATGATGCTTCGGCAAGGGAACGCAGCTTCCGAAGAGACGAAGCATCGCTGGCTGATCACCGGTGGCCTCGCAACGGGCTTCGGAATCTGGTCGACGCATTTCATCGCGATGCTCGGCTACGATCCGGGTGTGGTTGCAGGATACAAGCCCGGTCTGACCGCCGTCTCCCTTGCAATAGTGCTTGCAACCACTTTGATCGGTTTTCGGTTGGCCGTCTTCGGCGGCAAGGCCGGATCGATGGCATTCGGGGGCTGCGTTGCCGGAGGCGGGTTCGCCGCCATGCATTACACCGGCATGGCGGCTCTTTCTCTTCCGGCCAAGATTGAATGGAATCCTGCCTATCTTTTGGTCTCGGTCGCGTTGGCGATCTTGCCGATGGTTCAAGTGCTGCGTCTTGCTTTGACGAAGCGAGGGCTTGCGAACGCGGTAATGGCCGCAGGACTTATGGTCTTGGGGATTGTCGGTCTGCACTTCACCGGCATGACAGCAATCCGACTGGTTCCTGCGAGAATGGAAGATGGGGCGGTCTTGCTCTCACCGAGCACGATGTCAGCGCTGATAGGCGCAGTTTCGCTATTCCTGCTGGGTCTTTGTCTCTTCGGGGGCTTAATCGCTAAGCGGACCAATGCAGCGATCCTTCATAGCCAGCAGCAGTTTTCCATTCTCGTAAGAGGAATCTCCGACTGCGCCATTTACATGCTCAAGCAAGACGGTTGCATCGCCAATTGGAACGCAGGCGCACAGCGGCTCAAGGGCTATAGTGAAGAAGAAGTGGTCGGACAGCCGCTCGCTATCTTCTATACGAGCGAGGATCGTGCGCTAGGTCTTCACGCACAGGCGATTGAGTGCGCACGACAGCATGGCAAGTTTATCGGTGAAGGCTGGCGTGTCCGGCGCGATGGTTCACGCTTCTGGGCGCATGTGACCATCGAACATGTTCTTGACGCTGAAGGCAGGTCCTTAGGGTTTGCCAAGATCACTCGCGACATGACCCAATTCAAGGAAGACCAAGATCGGCTGGAAGAGGCCAGGCACCAGCTCGCCACGGCACTGTCCAATATGCATCAAGGGCTTTGTCTGTTCGACAGCAACGCTCGGCTTGTCCTTCGCAACCAGCGCTTCCTTGAACTTTGGAACTTGCCTGAGAGCAGCTGTCTGCCCGGCGCGTCTCTCGATGAGGTAGCTTATGCTGCCCTTTCATCAAGGGCTGGCGAGAAAGTTTCCGAAGAACGCATCGCAAACGTTCATGTGCTGCTGAAGCAATCACTCGACGCCAATGGCAGTGAACCTGTCGTCGTCGAATATGGTGAGGCTTTTTCCATGTCGATCACCAGCCGGGGCATGCCGGATGGCGGGTGGGTTACGACCTTTGAGGACATCAGCGAGAGGCGCCGATCTGAAAAGCGCATCGCTCATCTGGCCCACCATGACATGCTTACAGGCATGCCAAATCGCAGCAGCTTTAATCGCTGGCTTTCACACGAGCTGGTCGCTGCTCCTTGCCGGGGCGAGCAAGTTGCTCTTGTCGCGATCGATCTGGATCGGTTCAAGGAAATCAATGACACCCACGGGCACGCCATAGGTGATCAGGTCCTGAGGTCCTTCGCTGATGCTATCTCGAACTGTCTGGACGAGAACGAGATCGCAGCCCGGCTGGGCGGCGATGAATTTGCCTTAGCTAAAAGATTTGCGCGTGAAACAGAGCTGACTGATTTCCTTTCTCGTCTGGAAACAGCAATTGACGGTTGCGTTACGAACTCAGTCGCTGCCCTGAACGGAGCGAGCATCGGGGTGGTTTTGTATCCAGGCGATGCCGAGGATCTCGACACACTGCTAAACAATGCAGACCTTGCCATGTATCGCGCGAAGGTGACCCTCGGACAGTCGGTCTGCTTCTATGAGGCAGGCATGGACGAGAAGGCGAGGTGGCGGCGCCAGATTGCCAGCGACCTCCGTTTTGCTGTCGAACGCAATGAAATGCACTTGCTTTATCAGGAGCAGCGTTCGGTCCTCGATCAAACCCTTACAGGCTATGAGGCGCTGTTGCGCTGGACTCACCCCCTTCACGGCAACATTGGACCGGACGATTTCATTCCCATCGCTGAAGAGAGCGGTGAGATCGTGCGGATCGGTGAATGGGTTCTCAGGACTGCTTGTCTTGAAGCCATGCACTGGCCGTCGGACCTTAAGGTTGCCGTCAACCTCTCACCTGTCCAGTTGCTGAAGCCAGATTTGCCGGAAGTTGTAACGCAGATCTTGCTTGATACCGGCCTGCCACCCCGCCGCCTGGAACTTGAGATCACTGAAACGGCTATCATCACCGAGAAGGTCAGGGCGCTTCATTCGCTGCGCCGGATCAAGGCCCTTGGTGTCAGCGTTGCCATGGACGATTTCGGAACTGGCTATTCCTCACTTGATACGTTGCACTCATTTCCGTTCGACAAGATCAAGATCGACAAGTCCTTCCTCCTTCAATCAGAAACCAATGATCAGTCGCGCGCGATCGTGAAAGCCGTTCTGGCTCTTGGGCGAACGTTGTCGATCCCGGTCCTGGCAGAGGGTGTAGAAACGAAGATGCAGCTGGCGTTGCTGGTCGAGGAAGGCTGCAACGAGGCGCAAGGTTATTTGTTTGGCAGGCCCGCTTCAGCGCCATCCCTTCAGCAAGGTTCGGACACAGCGTCTTCTCGAAGGGCCAAGTCCGCTGCTAAGCGCTGAATGCGCCAGTCGGCTAAAGTCCGCACTTCTAAATCAATTTGGAATTCGCGATACGGCGCGGATCCACTTATCAATTTCCGCCTCGACCCAAACTGCACATTTGGGCCCTAGCGATCGTGACCTGGGGACAATCGACAGAATCAGAGCAGGAAGCGCGCTGTTACTCGGACCTGACGGGGTTCGACCGGATGGATATGCCGGTCATCGATCCCGCCCCCCGGTTCGCCGCGCAACCGTGACGCATAGAAGTAAGATATGTCGGGATCGCGGGCATTGAACAGATTGAGTACATCAACCCCAATGCGGAGTCGTCCGGCCTCGCGGGCAGGGCAAACTCGGTTCCGAACCGGCACGATGCATCGTTGGGTTCGGTGCTTCCGGCATCACCCAGGAAGACCAATTCAGAAGCCAGATCGAGCCAGAAACCCACCAGTGAAACTTTCAGTGGGCCGCGTGTTGATTGCTGCTGAGAACTGACCCGGGAGGGTCGTAAATTTCCACTGAGATTTGACCCATGTTCTGATCGATCCCCTTGGCTGGCAGTCGGGGGATCATGGAGTGATCGACATGGCGTTATTGAGCGTGATCCGCCGCTGGCACTTCCGGGACGGGATTCCGATCCGGGAGATAGAACGGCGTACGGGACTGTCGCGTAATACGATCCGTAAGTACCTACGGTCAGGCGCGGTGGAGCCCCATGTATGGATGCCCCCAATTCGTGCGAGGGTATTTGAAGCGGGTCGGGGTGTGATCGGATGCGGTCATGTAGCAGGCCTGTTGCGCGGATTTATGACCGCTGGCCGGTATGGAGATGCGCGGGGTTGGTGCAAATCAATTCTGCGGGCTCGAAGCCCCATGACTCGGAATGCTTTTCCAAACCCGGATCTGACCGATCACTTTGCCCTTACTGCTCCTCGCACTTCTCACACGCCCGACGTACCCGGAACTGCTCGCCAGATCGTGTGATCAGGCCGCAGCAGCTGCCGGATTTCTGTAATTCTCACCCTTGGTCAGCATGGCCCAAACAGCCCGCGCCATCTTGTTGGCCAACGCGATAGCAACCAGCATTCGCGGTTTGCGCTCGAGCATTCGGAACAGCCAAGATCCCTCTGATGGCGATTTGCGCGCAGCCCAACGAACAACTGTCATCGCGCCGGTGATCAGCAACCGGCGAATGTCGCGCTGCCCCATTTTCGACGTCTTGCCCAATACCTGCTTGCCGCCGGTCGAGTGCTGGAGTGGGACAAGCCCAAGCCACGCAGCAAAGTCCCTCCCGCGGCGAAACGTTTCCATTGGGGGTGCAAAGCTCTTGATCGCCATCGCTGTGACGTGCCCAACCCCTGGAACTGTCAACAGCCGGGCTATGGTGGGCGCATTTGCAGCTTCGTGCTGGAGAACTTTTTCCAGCTTCGCGATCTGCTCGGCCAACGACGCTATATGCTGAAGATAGAGCTTCGCCATCTCGACAACGAGCAGATCCAGCGATGTCTCAACGTCTTCTATAGCCGCTTCGAGGATGCGTACGTTAGTCACGCCCTGCGGCGCAACTACGCCATGTTCGGCAAGGTGTCCGCGAAGCGCATTGACCAGCTGCGTTCGCTGGCGAACCAACAGATCCCGCGTCCTAAAGAACATCGCGCCAGCCTGCTGGCCGGATGATTTGAGCGCAACAAAACGCATGTTGGGCCGGGCAGCCGCTTCGGCGATGGCGTTTGACGAACGGCTTCACATAAACTGGCGGGATGAGCCGAATCTCATGGCCGAGTTCCCTGATGGCACGACCCCAAAAATGAGCGCTGCCACATGCTTCGATGGCAACAATGCAACGCGGCTGCTGAGCCAGAAATGTAAGCACCTGCGAACGCGAGAGCTTCTTGCGAAATACAGTGCCCCCCTTCGAACATGCGCCGTGCGCCTGGAAAACCCGCTTTGCCAAATCCAGGCCGATAATGCTAACTTCGTCCATGGATGCCTTCTCCTCTGTCGTGACGTTGTGGAACATCACTTTGGCACATTCGATGCCGTCGGGAGGGGGCATCCACTCCATCAGTTCTCAGCAGCAATCAACAACACCACCATCTCGCACGCGCTGTATGTCATTGCCACCTGGCAGGATCGAACCCGATATCCGTTCGCCCGCGAAACGCGCGCCATTCACGGGCACGACACGCCGAATGCCGCCCCTGCACTCGCCGAGCTCAATCGTCGGAGCGACATCTGCGGTAAGAGTGAAAAGCGGTTTTAATTCTATCATGTTATCTCCCTCCAAGATCAGGTCCTTACGGGCTCGCCATGTTCTCCAGATGGTCGAGCGCAGCGATCGGGTTGTGGCGGCAATCGGCCGCGGATGCCAAGCAATCCCAGCCTGAGGCGTTAACGTGGTCCGAGCTTAGTCTGTTAAAGCCGGAAGATGCCTAAGCCGGTAGCAACGTCCTCTTTGGTTTGCTCCGTGACCCCGCGCCCACGCTGAGCTCCTGCTCTAAGGATATCCATTACCGTATCAGGGTCTCGAGCCAGAGTTGCTCGCCGCTCCCGTATTGGAGCGATTGCAGCCTGCAGAATTCCCGTAAGACGCCGTTTGAGAACCATGTCCCCAAGGCCACCACGCCGATACTGCGACTTCAGATCAGCCACCGCGTCAATGTCCGGGTCGAAAGCATCAAGGTAGGTGAAAACGGCATTGCCCTCGACACGCCCGGGATCAGCCGCACGAAGGTGATCGGGGTCAGTATACATGCGCTGCACGGCCGATGCGATTTCCTCGTCACTGGCAGATAGAGGAACCGCGTTTCCCTGTGATTTACTCATCTTCGCCTTGCCATCGACGCCCGGAAGTCGACCGATCGGCGGGATCAGTGCTTGCGCCTCCGGTAGCAGTGCGTGACCGATCTGCCGGTTGATGCGGCGAACGAGCTCGTTGGTCTGCTCGATGAGAGGGACCTGATCCTCCCCTACAGGCACCACGGTAGCCCTGAAGGCGGTGATGTCAGCTGCCTGCGCTGCCGCATAACACAGGAAACCAGCCGGAATATCTCGGCCAAAACCTCGAGCCTGAATCTCCTCCTTGATGGTCGGATTACGCTCCAGACGAGCGACCGTCACAAAGTTAAGGTAGAGCAAACTTAGCTCGGCCAAGGCAGGCAGCGCAGATTGCAGGCAAATTGTAGAAAGGTCCGGATCTATCCCGACGGCCAGATAGTCAAGGGCGACTTCGAGGACATTGCGACGTACTTTGCCAGGATCGTCGGCATTGTCCGACAACGCCTGCGTATCAGCAATCAGCACGTATTGCTGATGGGTGTGCTGCAATTCAACCCGCGTGCGAAGCGAACCGACATAATGGCCCAGATGCAGCGGACCGGTGGGACGATCACCGGTGAGTATTACAGGTCGCGAAGCAGGCGACATCGACAAATTCTCCAAGAGATTGCCGCTGCTGTCGATGGATTGGGAAACTGAGAACCTAGCCGCCGATAGCAGCGGCTTGGGTCATAGAAATATGACAGGCCGCGCTTACGTCGCGGGCCACCAGCGTTGAAAAGAAGTGGAAAGCCGGTTGGTCATGAGCACGCCTTAGCAGCTTTGTGATAACCCGCCAACCAGATTGGCAGACAGATCCTGCGGCGTTGATGCCCCGCGATCGCGCACCAAATGCCTTAAATGTCTTGACGAGCGAAAAGTCCGGGGCCCCTCGCGGAGCCCCGGTCCCTCTCAGCGCAGGCGATAGCTTCCGGATACACCGATCATCCGGGGCCTTCCTGCAAACCGGATGGCTGCATCGGGCCCATTGAACGCAACGTTGTTCCAGTAGTATGCGTTACCCAGATTGCGCGCAAAGACGCTGATACGCCAACTGTCATCGTTGGCATGGATGCCAGCACGCAAGTCCACCAAAGTGTACTGCTTCACGTCGAACAATGGCTCTTGACCCAACGCCGAATTCGTTCGGCTCTGGTAGGTTGCACCAGCCCCGACGAACACGTTCACGCTTTCGCTGACCGGTGTGTCGTACTGTATATCACCTGAGAGCTGCCACGCTGGCGTCAACGGGAAGGGATCCCCGCTCATCGCAATCTGCCGCCCAAGTGGTGTGAAGTTGCTGAAGTTTCCGAGAATCTTGGAGCCAACATACGTGCCACCAGCACTGATGTTGAGCCCGTCAACCGGCTCCCAGGTAAGCTGTAACTCTGCACCAGCAATGCGGGACTTTGGAATGTTGATCAGTCGGTTCAAGCCGCCGAGCACAGGATCGATAACGCGACCTCTGATCTGCTTGTCCTTGTAGTCATAGTAAAATGCTGCGCCATTGAGCTGCATGGTGCGACCGAAAAGGCCGAGCTTGAAGCCAGCTTCGTAAGCTACGACGGACTCCTGCGTCGCAGGCTGTAGCTGGGCAGCGAAAGTGGCGCCTGTCGTGATGAACACGCCATTCTTGTAGCCCTTGCTCACCGTCGCATACAGCAGGTGACGCGGCGTAACCTGCCAGTTCAGCCCGACCTTCCAGGAGAGATTGCGCTCGTTGAGGTCTGACACAAACACCTCGGGCTTGAAGGTCTTCGTGCTCAACGTGACGCACGCACCCGGAGCAATGGTGGTCGGTGTGCCACTCAACCGGGTAGACGTTGCTGAAACCACTGCTGCAAGGTCACCCGCACCGGAGTCATAGAGACAGCCGGTATAACCGCGATCCTGCCAGGAATAACGAAGACCTCCGTTCAGAGTAAGACCAGACGCCAATTCCCAGTCGACGTTGCCGAATACCGCATAGCTATCAACCTTGTTGGCACCGATCGCCGACGCAATGTCAAAGGGGAAGCTCGAAGTTACCGCATGCGGCTGGAAGACATCATAGGTGTCATCGTGCTGGTAATTTCCACCGATCATCCAGTTGACCGCGGAGCCAGCTTTGCCAGCAATGCGAAGTTCCTGGGAGAAGGTTTTGATCGAGCCAAAGTTTGCGGCAGCAAAGTTCTGCACCGGTGTGCCATCGGCGTCGACATAGGTATCACGCCGCATCTTCTCATACGCGGTTATGGACGTGAGGGTCAGATCATCGGCTACCTCATAGTCGCCCCGAACCGCGATCTGCCAAAAATCGTCATTCGTATAAAAGTTCGTTCCGGCATCCCAATCCGCAATCCGGGCGTTCCCAACAGTGGGACGTTGGGCACGCATTTCAGCAGGAGCGCGGCCTGAGATAAGACCGACGAATTGCCCTGCTTGCGGATCCGACTTGTCGCGCCAGCCATTCAGGTTGAACGACAGCTTCAACCGATCGGAAGCATCCCAATCAAGAAGCAACCTTGCCTGGACTCGATCTGTTTTGCCGAAGGTATCGCCGGGCCGCGATGCGCTCTGTTGCCAATCACCCCCATATTCCTTTCGCGCAGCAATGCGCGCGCGAAGGGTGCTGCTGATCGGACCACTGACGAATCCACTGGCTTCCACTTGGCTGTACTGTGCCACTGTGACATCAAGACCCGCCTCAAGCTGATCCGTGGGTCGGGCCGCAATGTAGTTGACCGCGCCGCCAGTCGAGTTTTGACCAAAAAGCGTCCCCTGCGGCCCCTTGAGGACTTCAACACGCTGCATGTCGAGAGCAGCACCTTGCGTCATGACCGAGTAAGGAAGTGGAACTTCGTCAACGTACACAGATACCGTCGGCGAAGCTGCAAGACTGGTCTCGTTGAAGCCAATGCCACGCAGAGTGAATACTGGCGAACCGTAGGCACTACGCGTGTAGTTGAATCCTGGCACGGCTTTCACCAGCTGATCGACACCAGTGATCCCTTTTTGTGCAAGCGTATCTCCAGTAAATGCCGAAATCGACATCCCCACGTTGTTACTGGTTTCCTTGCGCTTGCGCGCAGTGACGACGATGTCACCAACGCCAAGTTCGACCTCATTCTCAGCAGAAGTCCCTGTCGAATCAACCGACTGCGGTTCAGCTTGTGCAAAGGCAATTTGAGGCGCGAGGAGCGCAGGCAGACAGACGCCCAGCCACACTCGCGAAGTATGATTTTTCATGATTTTCTCCCCAATTCGAGACGTCGTTCCTCCTACGGAGACGCCAGAAATATATTTTTCTTTTCAATTAACTTATCGGCGAGCATCGCCACGTCAAGCACCAAACCGTTGCGGAATTTGCAGCTTTCCTTGAATGCTCGAGCAACCGCACCAATCGTCATTTTGATTGCATATTACGGTATATTTCATCTATATCATGGGCAGTCAAGCCTGCGTTTGCGTTAAAAAACGTGCCGGAGCCGGGCTTCTCGAAGGCGCTGAAAATGCGCACCAACTGAAAGTTGACGGGGAGAAATTCCGTGAGATCAAATACATCGCGGGCGAGTGGGAGTGCCTGGCTGACTGTCTTGATATGTATGGTCGCCTACATATTCTCTTTCATCGACAGGCAGATAATGACCTTACTGGTCGATCCAATTAAAGCTGATCTGAATATCAATGACACGCAGTTTGGCCTTTTGCATGGCCTGGCCTTCGCGCTGTTCTATGCGACGATGGGCCTCCCGATCGCCAGTTTAGCTGACCGCAAATCGAGGCCTTTGATCATCGCGGCTGGGATCGCCTTCTGGAGCTTTGCGACGGCTGCGTGCGGATTCGCAAAAAGCTTCCTGCATCTTTTCATCGCCAGAATTGGTGTTGGCGCTGGCGAGGCCGCCCTCTCTCCCGCAACCTATTCACTCATCAGTGACCTCTTCCCCCCTCACCAGCTCGGGCGGGCCATTGCGGTCTACTCACTAGGATCTTTCCTCGGCGCCGGCTTGGCCTTCCTTGTCGGCGGTTCAGTCGTTGCATTTGTCGATCAGGCACAGACTACAGTTCTTCTTGGACACACGTTCTCCGGATGGCAGCTCACGTTCTTCATCGTCGGCATACCCGGTATCCTGCTTGCAGCATGCGTTCTCGCTCTGGTGAAAGAGCCGTGGGACGGCGACCGCGTGCAGTCGCAGGAAATTTCACCCACAATGCTCGATGTGTTCAAGTTCCTGATTCTCGAACGCTCTATCTTTGCCCGCCATTTCATCGGCTTCACCCTCGCCGCAATGTCACTCTACGCCCTGCTATCATGGTCAGCCGCGTTCTTCATGCGATGCTATGACCTCACTCCGGGCGAGAGTGGCTTCCGCCTTGGACTAATTGTTACGGCATTTTCTGGTGCAGGCGTGCTGTCGTGCGGTTGGCTAATGGACCAGTTGCAGCGCCGAAACATCGCTGCCCCCCCATTCGTGACAGGTGTGATCGGCGCCTTTGGCACGGCTGTGCCTGTGGCCGCACTTATCACCGAGCCATCGCTTGATGTGGCAACCGCCTTGATGGCTATGGCCTTCTTTTTCAGCACATATGCAATGCCTCCATCAACTGCCGTGATGCAAGTCATCGCGCCCAAGAATATGCGCTCGAGGGTCTCTTCGATCTTCCTCGCCGTCAATGCATTGCTTGGCATGGGACTAAGCAGCGCACTTGTTGGCTTCGGCAATGATAGACTCTTTGAAGGGCAGTATGCGACCGGCAAGTCCTTGGCCATGGTCGTGGCCTTATCAGCACTTGCCGCAATTCCAATCCTGTGGAGCGCTGTCAGGCCTTACGCTGATCGAGTCGCCAGCAAGACCAGTTGAGCATGGAAATTCGGGACAAGGCTTATTCACCTTGTCCCGATCCTGCGTGAGCGTGAGTGAATAGCGAGTAGCGGGCCGCGGTGGTCGACGTTCGGAGTTCAATCGAAGCAAACTATACAGTCTAGCCTGCCAGGCTACGCGTGATGTTTCGAAGCAGCTTGTTCAGGGTCGAAACGTCCTTTGGAGACAGTTCCTCAAAGGCACGACGATAAATGCGATTGGCGATCTTCCAAGCACTGTCCCCCGCTTCAGCCCCTTTAGGGGTAAGCTGCACAACAGTAACCCGTCCGTCAGTATGGCTCTGGCGGCATTCCACGAGATCATCAGCTTGCATACGCTGGATGATTTTTGTCATCGTCGGCAGCTTAACGATCGCATGATCGGCAATCTCGCTCACGCTCAACGCTTCCTTGCCGCGCAGCGTCATGAGTACGCGCCAACGCGCGACATCAAGACCGATCGGCTTGAGGCCCCTTTCCATTTCGTGCTGATAACGTCCGGCAAACCGCGTCAGCCAGTAGAAGGGCCAGTCCTCCATATCGAACTTGGACTGATCATCCCGATCAACTGGGCTGGCACCCTGCACCACAGCATCCTCACTTTGCTCAGGCGGCCCCGAAAATACAGGGTAGCTCTCATGAACGAGGACCTACGCCGGTTGCGCTGCAAAGCCAACTATGATGCGCAATTTATTTGACGATTCTCGTATTTTTATCTTGTTTTATGCCCCATTGGGCATGGTGTCAGATCAGATGCGTCAGTGGGCACATCTGAACGCACTTCGAAGGTCAGGCCGCCGCCCCTTCATCTCGTTCTGAACGACGGCGACGAACCACTGTACATTCGATTTTCCCACGATCGCCGAAGACCGCACTGCATCGGAGACCCGGTTGGACGACGTGAATTCCTGTGATCGCGCCGGTGGATACAAATTGCCCGTCTTTGAGGGGGCGACCCAAAAAATCGGCTTGCGAGACAGCGAACTCAAAAGCGGCCATCACCCCACCAGGCAGATCGATCGCACTTCGGGTGACGGTTTCCCAGCCTGCAATGCGCGTTGTACACACAAGCCTCTCAGGCTGAAGCAAGCGTTCCTTCGGAACGCCGGATCCGATCAATAGGCCCGCATTGTTCCCGAAGTCTGCAACGGTAGCCAATGAACCGAGGCTGGGCAGTAGCTTCACTGGACTACCTGCAATCTCAATTCCCGTATAAAGCCGAGAAACTCGCGGCGCCCCATTCTTCCACTCAACAACAGCAACGTATTCAGCCTCGAGAGCTCCAAATCCGCCATCGAAAACAGGGAACGGCACCAGCCGGCCAACTGGAACGTCAAAAATGCTTCGGTTGAAGATTGGACCGATGAAACGGTCTACGCCAAACTTGTCCGCCAGGTCAGGACTGAGACGTCCGACCTTCCATCCAGCGAGGTCGTCGTCCCATAAATCAATCGCGGCAGATTGGATCGCATAAGCTTCTTCTAGCGTTTGCGGCAAAGGGCCGGGGAATTGGTCAAGCGCAGTCGCTTCCCGCCGAGCTCTGACCAATAATTCGGCAGTTGCTTGAGCATCGTTGGGATACGACATCAGGCCGCCTCCGGGATTGCCAACCGATGATATCTACGACCAAAGTGCATCAGACCGGACTGCGCGGGGCCGAACCGTATTTCCTCAACGTGACATACGAACACGCTATGAGTCCCGGTCTCGCTTATCGTATCCACGCGGCAGCCTAAACTGCACAGGGCTCCAACCAAGGCGGGAGTGCCGTTTTCCATTTCCTCCCACGCCGCCATCCCGAAGCGCTCGCTTGCTTCAAGGCGTCGGCTGGCGAAATTGTTCGAAAGCTCTTCATGTTCGCCACCAAGGACGTTGATACAAAGCTTGCGATTGGCGCGAAGGACCCCATGCATTTGACCACTGCGATTAACGGACAGTAGAACTGCGGCGGGGTCATCCGATAGTCTACAAACAGCCGATGCCGTGATCCCATGCCTGCCGGCAGCACCATCTGTGGTAATGATGTTCACCGCAGCGCCAAGGCGCCACATCGCGTCTCTGAACTTTTCGCTATCTGTCACGAGAATGTCTCCCCGTTTCCGACAGCACGCTTATCGGCTGTCAGTCCAAATTTTCGTAATCAGCTGGCGGGCGCTCGCTCTTAGCGCATGAGCAAGCCGCCGTTGATGTCCCAGGTTGCGCCGTTAGCAAAGAATGCCTCTTCGCTCGCGAGATGAACGGCGGTCGCTGCTACATAATCAAGCGAGCCCAGTCTGCCCACCGGAATACCAGCCACGATACCTGTGAGCTTATCCTCAGGCACCAGATCGCGAACCACATCACTATCCAAGGGGCCAGGAGCTATCGCGTTAACTGTCACTCCAAAGGGTCCCAAGTCTCGTGCAAAGACCTTAGTCAACGTGAGAACCCCACCCTTTGACGTCGCATAATGCGCGCCAGTTGCGGTTCCTCCATTCTGACCGGCCAAAGAGGCTATGTTCACAATGCGGCCATGTTTGCGCTCTTTGAAATAGCGCCCGAGGACCTGACAGCCCACGAACGTTCCTCGCAGATTGACCTGCAACACCCGGTCAAACTCATCAGCATCGATTTCCAGGACTGGCTTTACAGCTGTAACGACAGCGTTGTTGACCAGCACCTCTACCGATCCCCAATGCTCCACAATTCTGGAAAGAGCGTCACGAAACTGCTGAGGATCACGAACATCCAAAGCATGACCGAGGACCGTTTCACCGGCAGGATCAAGCCTGGTCGCTACTGACTGGGCAGCCTCTGCAGAAAGGTCTGTGACAGCAACCCTATAGCCAGCACCGTGGAATGCCGCTGCGAGAGACGCGCCAAGACCCTGCCCTGCGCCCGTGATCAGAACTACACGCGGCTTCACAGGAGATACCCAATGCCGAATTGGTAATCTTCAGCGTTGATCAGAGTGACAACCTTCTCTTCAATCAGAAGGCTACCGCCCTCCCCTCGGACAAGCTTGTACTGCAAATCTGCCGGTAAAAAGCGCATGTGCCCATACTTGTATTCAGCCAACATCTGAGCCGCGCGGACACAAACGTAATCCTGCCCAGAACCTGTCACGACAAGGCGAGACACAGTGCGAACGGTGCGAGCCGGGGGGGCAGACGACATCGAAAAACCCGACATAAGCCTCTTTACCCGCGCTTCGCGCATCTCCTGATCGTCGTAGACGATGTTGAGCACGTCAGCGAAGTCTGACGGGTTGCGCTCCGTAGGAATTATGTACTTGCCCGATGCAGCCCACAGCTTGAGCCATGGCTTGTATTCGAGCCTGTCGAGGAGGTCAGCTTCTGACCAAATCAGGGTTGCTGCTTCAGCGAGGGTCGGCGCACTTAAGGCACCGCGATCTGCGCCCAAGGGTTGCTCGATAAGCGGGCTCATGCTGCCATCATCCTCTTCCACATCTGGTAAGCTGCACGCATTCCGGTCTCTGCGCTTACGTCGCCCGCATTATGCGACGGGTCGGAGACACCCTCAGGCGCGTCGACTCCTCGATTGAGCATGATCCAGAGGTCAGATCCTGCTGCCGAACCTCGCTGCACCCGTTCCCAACCTTCAGCGTCGTCAGGCGTGCCAAAACCCATTGGCCCCTGGAAATGCTCATGTAGCCGCAACCGCATGCGATTTGCTGCCGCTGGCCCTCCATTCATACCAAGAGCCACATGCGTTATCTCTGTCTCGTCGACACTGACCGGCCGCAGCACCCGGAAGAAAGCCATCGAGCACGCAACGTTGGGAAAAAGATTCAGGTTGAACCCTGCCCCACCAACTGCGCGCACAATCTTACGCACAGCGGCTTCGTTATGACCTTCCTGGCGAAGCTCCTTGGCGAGGTCTGCAAATCGGTCAGGAATTGGGGCGTCGGCGTTCTGATCCAGGTCGACAAGATCAGGGATCATAACCATGACCGAATGACCGTTACCGAGATCTTCGATCCAACCTCCTTGCCCCAGAACGTCAAAGACGTTCTCTGTTTCTGCATCGAGGGAATCCAGGAAGGTCTTGTGAACTATCGGAAAATGATAGGCGTCCGTCGTGTTTTCGAGCTGAATCTTCCAGTTCCCCGGGAAGCGGAAACGATGCTCACCGAGCGTCTTGACGCCATAGTCGGCGCCCTGCTTCATGAACAAATCGATCCATTTCCGTGCGGGGCCAAGGAAGTCCACCAGAGGTTCGATATCGCTCTTGAAGGTGGCGAAGATCATCCCGTTGTATGTTTCGGTGCGAAGCGAAACGAGAGGGAATTCACTTGTGTCGAAATCAGCAGGATAGCCCGCGGCGTGAGGCACCTTGCGAAGCCGGCCGTCGGGATCGTAGCTCCATCCGTGATAGGGACAAACAAAAACGCTCGCTTTGCCCTTCGACTTTTCGCAAACGCTGGCGGCGCGGTGCCGGCAACGATTTAGCAGCACGTGAAGCTTGTGCTCGCGATCACGCGTTACGATCACAGGCTCCCTGCCGACCCACGAGGTCTTGAACGTATTCTTTCCGGGCAAGTCGCTTTCGTGCGCGACCCACACCCATGTGTTCTTGAAGACGCGATCCATTTCCTCTTCGAACAGAGTGGGATCGCGATACAGCGAGGTATGAACCCGATCCTCGCGCACAAGATGGGAGAAATCCTTTTTCATTTCTCGGTATCCTCGTTCTCGAGCGTTATTGTCGATGCCGTCGGCACGGAAATTGCGGTGTCGTCGTTCCAGGGGCCGACCGCCCGGGAGAAAATTGCCTGCGTGACGAAACGAGTGATCCGCCAGGAACCATCACGCACAGCGAATTCAAGGTTTAGCGAGGCGCTTCGAAAATCAGACTTACCGTCATGGTAGGTCGACACCTGAAGCATCTGCCAGCTCGCCATAGCCGTCCGGTCATCAAGAATGACTATGTCTTCACTCGTCAGGTAGTGGGCATTCAGGATGAAGTGACCAGACGTGGCGTAGCTTCCAAGCATCGCCAGAATGGCATCGCGCCCTTCATGACGCCCGAAGGCCTCCTCATAGCGCCCCTTCCCTTCCCAGACGGCATCTTGTGCGAACAGATCACCCAACTCGTCCATCTGGGTTGTTGGACCGAGCGCATCGCAGAGCCGGAAATACCTCGTAGCAACGGCTCGGACCGCATTGTTGGCCTCCAGGCGGGCTAAGCGGGCTGCGATGGACCTGGATGGGTCAGGCCCCTCCTGCTCACAAGCCGGCCCAACCTCCCTGATCATGACGGGATGACCAGTTCACGACCGATCCGGGCCTCCACACGCATGTACTTCCACAAGCGATGCTCGCCGACCTCGATGGTGCGGAAAAAGTTGCATGCCGAGACCACAGTCTTCCGGCTGTCCACGTCAGCCAGAATGTAAAAGGTCCAGGGCCAGCCATTAGGTGACGTGCCGACCATCGTCTCGTCATCGTCGAGCGTCCCCAGTATCTGAACGCCCGGCAGGTCACGGATGCCCTGAAGCATGGCACCAGTCGCCTGCCAGACCTTCCCGATCTCAGACGCAGGGAGGTCGAAGAAGTTCTGGAGTACGGCCCCGCAAAACAACACACGAAGCGGCTTGTCTTGATTGTCGGACATTTGTTGTATGACCTTCTGTTATCAGGGGAAACCGGGGCCAGCCTCGCGGCCAAGCAACACTTTTCCGGCGTTTTGCCAGGTGCCATCAGCAAGAAATGCGTGCTGCGGGACGATCATCGAGTCATGCAGGTAACGAGAGATCGGGCCACCTGCCGCAATGCCTGTCGTCCCAGCGAGGCGATAAACCGTTCTAGTAATGTCCGCCGAGACGTGTGCGGCATTGGTTGCCGCCAGTCTCAGCATGGACTTGGTTTCGACATCCAGCTCATTTCCCGCTGCGATACACGCATAGGCCTGGTCGGTAACTTCGAAGAAAAAGGCCCGTGCCGAACGAAGGGTGGCTTCGGCACGGGCGAGGTCCGTTTGGACGTATGCTCGATCGGCCAGGGTGGGAGCCCCGGTAATCGAAGTACGTCCTCCGGCTAGGGTCACGAAATAATCTAGCGAGGCTCTCGCAACGCCAAGGCCAACAACGGCCAGCACCTGCGCCGCCAAAGCCATTGAAGGATAACGGTGAAGCGGGACGTCAAGGCTCGAAGGGCCACCACGGACAAAGGTCCACTCCTCTGGCACCACAACCTTGTCCACGACCATGTCGTAGCTGCCAGTGCCCTGAAGGCCGATGACATTCCAATCTTGTTCAATCTTGACCTTTGACGCTGGCATTACCGCGATCAGGGGGAGTCCTCCGGGTCCAGCTTGACCATCGAGCTTGATCCCCACGCCGATGTAGTCGGCGCCCATGCAGCCCGAACCCCAGCCCCAACGACCTGAGACCTCGAGGCCGCCAGCTACTGGCACGGCAGTTTGTGGAGGAAAAATCCCGCCTGCAAAAACGACGTCAGGGCCGTTTTCGTACATCTCCTCGAGAGTTTCGAGCGGAAGCGCGCTGAGATAAACAGCAGAAAAGCCGAAACTGGCAACCCAGCCTGCCGAACCGTCAGCTTCGCTTATCCGCTCTATCAGTCGCAGGAAGTCGGATGGTGACATTTCATCACCGCCGAAGCGCTTTGCGACCATAGCCCGATAAACGCCGGCCTGCTTCATCAGATCAACGACGTCCGCGCTGATGTGAGTATTCGAAGCAAACTCTTCGTGTCGTGCGCGCACTTCTGCCAACAGACGCTGAAGCGCCGCCGGTCGCTCGTCGACCGGACGTTCCTTAGCTAGAATCATCGGGTTGCTTCCTTTCGATTGTCACTTCTGGCCAAGGAGCGCTCAAGTCGTCTCGCGAACGCGCAAACCACTTCGTCCTCTCCGTGGCGCCCTATGACCTGTATTCCGATGGGAGCATTGCCATCGGTAATTACGGGCACCGTAATCGCGGGGTGACCACTCAGATTGAATGGTCTCACAAGAGCCGTCATCCGCAGCGCTGCACCAGCATCACCCGCATCAGCCAAAGCCAACGGGAAACAAGGCATCGTCGGCGTGACGATCACATCAAATCGATCTAGCAGTGCGTCCACCTCCTGCCGGAACAGGATACGGACTCTTTCCGCTTCGCTTATTTCTCGCTGCCCAATGGTAGCTGCCGCTGCCAGCCTGCGCGCGACATCCTCGCCCAGCATCCCGGACGCAAGAAGATGGCCATATGCAGCAAAAGTCTCATGCCCGATCAAAGCCAGATTAGCTGTGTGGGCCAACTCAAGGTAGCGCAGGTCAGCGCTGAGATCTTCTTCGCTGAAAGAGGCCAATGCACGATCAAACATCGACATCACGTCGGGGTCGACGAACCCCGGCCTTATAACCGCAAACGACAAATCTTCGTTCTCAACACCGGTATACCCTGGCGCAATAATGGCCATGGCCTGTTCAATCTGGGCCACGGTGCGCGCAAGCGGTCCGATGCAATCGAGCGTTGAATCCTGTGGCGATGCTCCTTTACGGCTTACTCGCCCGAACGTTGGTTTAAGCCCGACGATTCCGCAGCATGCTGCAGGTGTGCGGATAGACCCGCCAGTGTCCGTCCCAATCGCGAAATCAACCAGACCTTCTGCAACGGCAACAGCCGAACCGCTTGAAGAGCCACCAGGGACAAGGTGCGGGTAGAGTGGATTGCGGGGAGATCCTGTAAAGAGATTCTGCCCCGTCACACCAAAGGCAAGCTCGTGCAGATTAGCCTTTCCAACAATGCGACAGCCGCCCAACAGCAGGGCATCAACCACGTCCGCATTGCGAAGCGCTGGGGCTGCTGTCGCAAGCGCGGGACTTCCAGCGACGGTTGGGTAGCCGGCAATGTCGATACAGTCCTTCACGACGACGGCTAGCTCACCGTCGCCAAGATTCAGACTGCGGAAAAGGGCTGCGTGTTTCGACATGACGTCGGATTACGGGAAAATTACGTGAATAGTCAAGTGAATTTGCAACCAAACTTTAGGTCGTTGTTTTGCAGGAGATTCTTGAGGATCTGGAGCCGGCCGACGCGTGGTCGCGGCTTGCAAATCTTGGTGGAGAAGACTGTTTGTTTCGGCGTTTGCGCCGAACGTGACCGTGCAAAAGGTTGTTTAATGCGGAATGCGCACAGAGCGCATCGGCCCATGGACGGCGTCTGCCAAAATTGCTACGCGGCCAAGCGCGGAGCGTAGGTTAAGTCCTACGCGCAATTTGGATCAGAAAACCCAGGGGCCACCAACCCCGGAACGATCTGTAAATCAGCCGAACATAGTTTCCAGCTTTATTCGAACCGCATGAGCAGCAGAGGTCGCCCCGATCTTACCCATCATCTTCATCCGATGAATTTCGACGGTTCGTGGGCTGATATCCATCTCGCGAGCCATCTCTTTGTTGGAAAGGCCCATGATCATCATGTCGAGCACCTGGCTCTCACGATCAGAAAGGCGAAGCAGAATAGATTTGGAGACCGCTTGGCGGTTACGCATTTCAGCTACTGCCGCAGCCTCGCGACCGCACTGCTGAAGCTTTTCGTTGAGTGTGGCCAATGACATCTCGCCAACGAAAAAATCGACGGCACCTGCTCGCATTCCAGCGACGATCCTTGTGGCGTCGACAACCTCGCCAAATCCCACAACGGGCAACCAATGCCCAATTTCAGACAGAGCATTGCAGGTTATGACGGCACCATTTTCGCCGGATTCGTGCACCAGTATAAGGCCACTCTTGGGACGGTGCTTTACGATTTCTGCGACATCGCTGTAAACTTCAGCGTGATGACCGGCCGCGAATATCAGGCGAGCCATCGATGCTCTTTCCTGCGGGGAATTGGCTAATACATGAACTGTGAAGCGGCTTCCTTCATCCTGGTTGGCCCCGATCTTCCACCTCGTAATCGCAACGACAGAGTCTGTTCTTCTTGACTTCGCAGGTGCTTCAAATTTTTCCGGCCACTGTTGAAAGTCTCTCTGCCCCATAACTCTGCCTTACCTCCCATACCCTATTCACAAACGATAAGTTCATTCCCTCGTCTTGAGTGGCATTTGACAGGCTCCGATTTTTCGCTGCCGTGTCTACTACGAATTTTTACGTATGGGCCGCGCTTGAAGACCCGTGGGCACGCACGCGTCGATCTCTTTCGGTCCCGAGAGCGCTTCGCTGTGAGCGGACATAAATTTGCAGGAAGTTGGAGGATGCACAGGCCTGCATAAAATGACTTGCGGCACCCCTGTCTCATCTCAGTAACCACCAATAGTCATGATACCCGTAAGGTATTGTGCATGCCATATTAGATCATTCTTGGAATAACCCGGAAAGGCTAAGGTGAGCGTATCGACCTACTAGATACGAAACATCCACATGACATCGAAGATCTTCGCCTCTCCCCGCGCAGCACTCGAAGGCGTGCTGTTTGATGGGATGACCATCATGTCCGGTGGCTTCGGCCTCTCGGGCAACCCTGAAAGCCTGATCCCTGAAATCCGCGATTCTGGAGTGAGCGGCCTTACCGTTGTTTCAAACAACGCCGGGGCGGACGGGTTCGGCTTGTGGATGCTGCTCAAGACGCGCCAGATCAGGCGGATGATTGCCTCTTACGTAGGCGACAACAAGCTTTTCGAAGAGCAGTATCTTTCGGGCGAGCTTGACCTTGAACTCAACCCACAAGGCACGCTGGCCGAGCGCATTCGTGCAGGCGGCGCGGGCATCCCGGCCTTCTACACCCGCACCGGCGTTGGCACCGTTGTAGCCGACGGCAAGCCGACGGAGATCTTCGAAGGCGAGGAATACGTGCGCGAGACTTGGCTACGCGCGGACCTTGCGATCATCAAGGCGTGGCGGGCCGATCCGTCAGGCAACCTGATGTTCCGCCGAACCGCGCGCAACTTCAACCCGGTCATGGCCACAGCCGCCAAGGTCACCGTTGTGGAAGTCGAGGAGATCGTGCCGGTCGGCACCTTCGATCCCGACTGCATCCATACTCCGGGGATCTATGTCGACCGCATCGTGCTCTCGACCATCAACGAAAAGCGCATCGAGAAGCTGACCACCCGCCCGCGCACGGAGGCCGCCCAATGAGCTGGAACCGCGATGAAATGGCCGCCCGCGCCGCCAAGGAATTGCGCGATGGTTACTACGTCAACCTCGGCATTGGCATCCCCACACTGGTGGCCAACCAAGTGCCGCCGGGCATAAGTGTCACGCTGCAGTCCGAGAACGGCATGCTCGGCATCGGCCCCTTCCCATTTGAAGGCGAGGCTGACCCTGACCTGATCAACGCAGGCAAGCAGACCGTCACTGCCCTGCCCGACAGCAGCTTCTTTTCCAGCGCCGACAGCTTTGCGATGATCCGCGGCGGCCATATCGACATGGCCGTGCTGGGCGCGATGGAAGTGGCAGCCAATGGCGATCTCGCCAACTGGACCATTCCTGGCAAGATGGTGAAAGGCATGGGCGGCGCGATGGATCTCGTGGCCGGGGTCAAGCGCATCGTCGTGGTCATGGATCATTGCGCAAAGAACGGTGCACCCAAGATCCTTCCAGAATGCACGCTGCCTTTGACAGGGCGAGGCGTCGTAGACCTGATCGTAACCGATCTAGGTGTGATCGAGGTGCACAAGCAGGAAGGACTTAGTCTCGTCGAATGCGCGCCCGGCGTCAGTGTTGATGAGATCGTCAGCAAGACCGGCGCTCCCTTGAAAGTAGCGGCATGACTGAAGCTTTCGTTTGCGACGCGGTCCGCACACCGATTGGGCGCCTGAACGGCAGTCTGTCTGGCATTCGCGCCGATGATCTTGCCGCCCTGCCGTTACGCGCTTTGATGGACCGCAATCGCGATGTCGATTGGGCCGCGCTCGACGAGGTGGTGCTTGGCTGTGCCAATCAAGCCGGCGAAGACAATCGCAACCTTGCGCGCATGGCCACCCTCCTCGCTGGTCTACCCGACACCGTACCGGGAGCGACGATCAATCGCTTATGCGGATCTGGCATGAACGCCGTTGGCATTGCTGCACAGGCAATTCGGAGTGGCGATGCGGATCTCCTGGTTGCTGGGGGGGCGGAAAGCATGACGCGGGCGCCCTACGTGCTCGGCAAGGCGGGCGGCGCTTTCGGGCGGGACCAGAAGATCGAGGACACCACCCTTGGCTGGCGCTTCATCAATCCTGCCATGAAGAAGGCCTATGGTGTCGACACCATGCCGCAAACGGCCGAGAATGTAGCTAAGGACTGGGCTGTAACACGCGAGGCTCAGGACCGTTTTGCCCTCTCCAGCCAGGAGAAGACCGCCGTAGCCCAGACCAGCGGGCGGCTTGCCCGCGAAATCGTCCCTGTCGTTGTTGCCTCGGGTAAAGGCGAAGCTAGGCTTTTTGACAAAGACGAACATCCCCGAACCACGACGATTGAAGCCCTTGCCTCCCTTCGACCAGTAGTGAACCTCGAAGGAACGGTTACTGCTGGAAATGCCTCGGGTCTAAACGACGGCGCGGCCGCAATGATAGTCGCCAGTGAAGATGCCGCCAATCGAAATGGCCTCATGCCCCGCGCCCGCATTGTCGGCATGGCCTCGGCAGGTGTAGCTCCGCGTGTCATGGGGATCGGTCCAGTTGATGCCGCCCGACGTCTCCTTAAGCGCACTGGGTTTGCCATGTCCCAGATGGATGTGATCGAGCTCAACGAAGCGTTCGCCGCACAGGCAATCCCAGTGCTGCGAGAACTAGATACTGATCCGTTTGACCCACGTGTCAATCCAAATGGGGGAGCCATCGCCTTGGGTCATCCGCTCGGCATGTCAGGCGCGAGGCTTGTACAGACTTCCGTCGAGGAACTCCACGTGACCGGCGGACACCTAGCGCTTGCGATGATGTGTGTCGGCGTTGGCCAAGGCATCGCCATTCTCCTGGAGCGCGTTTGAGATGGAAGTCGAGAACATCACGATCACTACAGATGATGGCATGAGGCTCGCCGTCGAATGTCGTGGCCCGAAGTATGCCCCCGCACTCCTTCTGTCGAATTCGCTCGGTACGACAATGGCGATGTGGGACCAGCAAGTTGAAGCTTTCGCATCCCGGTATCGTCTCGTCCGCTATGACGGTCGCGGACAGGGTGGTTCCGACATCCCGGTCGGATCTAGCTCGATGGATCGGCTTGGTCGCGACGCCCTGGCAGTGCTCGATGGGCTTGGCATCAACCGCGCACACTTTTGCGGCCTTTCGATGGGCGGCATGGTTGGACAATGGCTCGCCGTAAGAGCCCCCGACCGTCTGCTTCGGTTGGTGCTTGCGAATACTTCTGCTTGCATGGCGCCACCCTCGGCGTGGCAGCAGCGGATCGAAGGTGTCCTCGCCAATGGAACTGCACCTTTGGCCGAAGCCTCGCTCGCACGCTGGTTTACGCCCGATTTCCTGGGGAAGCAGACGGCACGCGCTGACTGGATCAGGCAGATGCTGCTGGACAACGATCCTGATGGATATGCATCATGCTGCGCAGCAATTCGCGACATGGATCAGCGCCCCACCGCGAAGCTCAATGCAGTTTCCACATTGGTCATAGCGGGAGAGTCTGATCCGGCAACGTCCGTCGCCGATGCCGCTTTCCTTGTAAACGCTGCTGCTGATGCTCGCCTGGTGACACTTCCCGCGGCCCATCTCTCGAACGTAGAATGCCCTGAAGCGTTTGCCAGTGCTGTGCTCACGCACCTTTCTGGTGTGTAGGCCAAGTCTCTCTACCCGCTGCGCGAAAAGCCTTTGCTGCGGCACTGTTGTCTCCAACCCGCTGGCTCAGGATAACCGGGGACATTGCACCGGCGCCTTCAAGACGGCGATAGACGATGCTGCCGTGGCGCGTCTGGCTTAGTGCCTCGGGGACGATTGCAAGCCCTTCACCGATCGCAACCAGACCCAGCGCCGTCTGCACTTCGCGGACTTCGCGCACTGCTGCGGGGATTACTGCGTTTCGGGCCAAGAGCGTAAGAATCTGATCGGCGTATGAGGGCCGGGGCTGGCTCGGATAGACAATTATCCGCGCCCCTTCGAGCGTCGTGACTGGAACTGCACTTTCTCCTGCAGCGAGGGGAGATTCCGCAGGGATCGCGAGCATCAGCGGCTCTTCAAAAAGCACCTCACGAACGATCGCCGGATCATCGAGGCCAAGCCGTCCCAAGCCGGCATCTATGCGACCGGTTTTTAGAGCAGCGACCTGCTCAAGCGTGATCATCTCGACCAGTTCGACCTCAACATCAGGCATCATCGTGCGAAAGCCGCGGATCATCTTGGGCATGTCCCCGTGAAGGATCGAGCCGACAACCCCCACAGCAAAGCGTGGCCGACGGGCCTGCTTCCATCGCCTTATGGTCGGCTTGATCTGATCAAGTGCTGCCACCACCGGTGCTGCTTGTTCGAACAGAAGTCGCCCCGCGTCGGTTAACTGCACCGGCCGCGTCGAGCGTTCGAACAAATCCACGCCTAGCTCGATCTCGAGGTCGCGTATCTGACGGCTCAACGGCGGCTGGGAAACACCCAAGTAATCTGCTGCACGGGTAAATCCGCGCTGCTCGATCACAGCGAGGAAGTATCGCAAGTGGCGAATTTCCACGTTACCGGCTCCGATACCTATGAAGTATGATTGATGCTGGACTAGTCTTTCCAATGCATGAAGGCAACGTGTAGTTGTCGCCATTATGTCCTCAATGCCCCGCACCCAGATCGCCTCGATCGACACTGTCATCATCGACCTGCCAACGATCCGCCCTCATGTTCTGGCCATGGCAACGATGCACCGCCAGACGCTGTGTATCGTCAAAATCCTTTGCTCTGATGGTGTGACCGGCATCGGCGAGGCGACAACGATTGGCGGACTTGCCTACGGTCCTGAGAGCCCGGAAACCATCAAGTGCGCGATCGACAGCTACTTCGCGCCATTGCTCCAAGGACTGGATGCGACCCGGCCAAGTGCGGCAATGGCTCTGCTGTCTCGCCATGCCGTCGGCAATCACTTTGCCAAATGCGCGATAGAAACGGCACTGCTCGATGCACAGGGCAAGCGGCTTGGCCTGCCTGTCAGCGAGCTGATCGGTGGGCGCCGAACCGAACGACTCCCGGTGCTCTGGACGCTTGCCAGCGGCGACACGGCGCGAGACATCGCAGAAGCTGAGGAAATGCTCGACACCCGGCGCCACAATGCGTTCAAGCTCAAGATCGGCAAGCGCCCAGTCGAGCAGGATGTCGCTCATGTCGGGGCAATCAAGGCTTCACTTGGCGGCCGCGCCTCGGTGCGGGTTGATGTCAACATGGCGTGGGACGAGCCAACGGCAATGCGCGGGCTAGCCATGCTCGCCGATGTAGGCTGCGACCTAGTCGAACAACCGATCATTAGACATAACCGTGAGGGGATGGCACGGCTGGTTCGTCATGGGTTGGTGCCGATCATGGCAGACGAGAGCCTAACCGGACCAGCCAGCGCAATGGATTTTGCCCGGGCTGGCGCAGCTGATGTCTTCGCGGTCAAAATCGAACAATCTGGCGGTCTCGATGCAGCACGTGCTGTTGCGCAGATCGGTGATGCTGCAGGGATCGGGCTTTACGGCGGCACTATGCTTGAAGGTGCTATCGGGACGATTGCCTCAGCCCATGCATTTGCCACATTCCCGTCCTTGAAATGGGGCACTGAACTGTTCGGACCGCTACTCCTCACTGAGGAGATCCTGGAGAAGCCGCTACGTTACAGCGACTTCTCGCTTGAAGTGCCAGACGGACCTGGCCTCGGCATTTCGCTAGACGATGATCGTGTCACCTATTTCCGGCGTGACCGCACCACCACCCAATTCGCCCTGCAAGGAGCCTGACCGATGCTGTTCCAGGTTGAGATGACCGTGAACATTCCGCTCGATTTCGACAAGGCTGAAGCGGAGCGGATCAAGGCCGTCGAAAAGGCCTATAGTCAGGATCTGCAGCGCAGCGGGGAATGGCGACATATCTGGAGGGTGGCTGGACTCTACGCCAACGTTTCGATCTTCGACGTCTCCAGCAACGAGCGGCTGCATGAGATCCTGATGGGTCTGCCACTTTATCCATTCATGACGATCAAGGTGACGCCGCTGTGCCGCCACCCATCCTCCATTCGCGAAGACGATCGCTGAACCTACAAGATATCGGGAGTAACGAGATGCCTGCCAATTTTGCCAGCACCGAAGCTGTCCAGAAACTGCTCGACCGCGCCAGCGGACTTGACGCGGACGGTGGCGATCCGCGCCTCAAGGCGATCATGCGTGATCTGCTGCAGGCAACAGCGGACATTATCGTCAAGCACGACATCAGCGAGAGCGAATTCTGGCAGGCGGCGAAGTACCTAGCCGATGGTGCAGGCGAGATCGGCCTGATCATCCCCGGTATCGGCCTCGAGCACTTCCTTGATCTCTACATGGACGCAAAGGATGCCGAAGCAGGCCTGACCGGTGGCACGCCTCGCACCATTGAAGGCCCGCTCTACGTTGCAGGTGCCCCGCTTGTCGATGGCACCACGGAGGTTGACCTCACCTCCGACCCTGACGACACCGACACTCTCCGCATGACAGGCACCGTCACCGGTCCGGACGGTGAGCCGGTCAAGGGGGCCATCCTTCACGTATGGCACGCCAATAGCCAAGGGTGGTACTCGCATTTCGATCCCACGCGCGACCAAACGCCATTCAACAATCGCCGCCGCATCAAGCTGCCTGCCGACGGACGCTATGCTTTCCGTTCGAAGATGCCGCATGGCTATTCCGTGCCGCCAGGAGGCGCCACCGACCTGCTGATGAAAGCATTGGGCCGTCACGGTAACCGTCCAGCGCACGTACATTTCTTCGTGGAAGCGCCGGGCTATCGCACCCTGACCACGCAAATCAATTTTGGTGATGATCCGTTCGCCGCTGACGATTTCGCCTTTGGGACACGCGACGGGCTGCTGCCGGTCCCAAGCCGCGAAGGCGACACGGCGCATATTGCCTTCGACTTCCAACTACAGCGCTCGCGCGCGATGGAAGAAGAGGGCTTCTCGGCAAGGCGCAGGACCGAGGCCTGAGCCACTCGAGGGCGGCTGGAGTAAGCCACAGTGGGCGGCAAGGATCGCTGACTGGATCGTTGTCAGATCCTCGGGCGAAGCGATGACCGCAGGCCCTGCGGCAACTCGCGATCGCTGCAGCCGGGTGAGCAGATCGAGATCATTGTCCAGGCGGCGCCGCTCGGCGCTGTCTAAGGCGATCTTGATCTTCGACAGCAGCTTCTCAAGTGCTTCGGTGTTGGCGGTGCCTTCAATGCGTCCGGCTTTAACCACGGCCTGGAGGGCGGCGACTTCGGCAGCGTTTGGCCTCGCATAAGCCCGACCCGGGCTATCCTTGATCCTGAACCGTTTGATGCGGCCATCAAACCGTTTCTTCCAAGTCGAAATGAATGAGTATGACGTTGCGCAGACGCTCAGCAGTTCTACGGTTCACCTCGAACAATGCAGCCATCTCATCGAGCGACAACCCTTCGATGCTTTGCGTCAACGCATGCACCAGTTTTAGTGTGCGATCGAGATTACTGGGGCGCTTGGTCATTCGGCCTACTGCTAACTGCATGCCCGACAAGAGCAAGTCCGATCAGGCCCAGCCCCCGCATCGCACGACCATTATTGTCGCACTCGCATGTGAAGGCTCCGCCTGGAACCGCGCCTGTGGGAGATTGTGTACAAATCGCCGATGTTATCGAATTCGTCCAGACACCAATGCTACATAGCCCCATCCACGCTCGGTCACAACCGCCCCCAACTCTCCGTCGCTAGCGTCATTTGGGTAAAATCTAATCACGGAGCTGACCCGCAGATCAGAATTACTGCTTCCGGCACCATGCTTCTTTGCCAGAAACCCGATCTGTCGTACTGCGCCTGACGGGCTTCGATGCAGCAGAGCTTTGTGCGCGCCTAACCCTATCCCGCCAAGTGCGACGGGATCGCCCACTTTGACTTCTTGCTCGATATAGGCCTGACATTGCTCTGGCTGAGTATTGAAGCCGCTACGCTGCAGGGCCCAGCCAAGCCCCACATCCTCAGGGGAACCGATGAGCACGCACCCGTCTGTTCGCTGACCATCGAACGGCGCTGGAGAGCTTCTGGCCCAGCTATATTCTCTGTCTCCAACAAACTGCCACAGGTTTCGTTTGGCCCTGGTCATCGCGACATAAAGGAGGCGTGCCTCCTCTGCTGCATCTCCTTCCAGGTCTAGATATTTCCCGTACCGCCTGTTTCCGAAAGGGAGGTTTGATGGGAGTACAACGACATTGTCGAATTCGAGCCCCTTGACCTTGTGGATGGTCGAGACGACGACGGACGACGTCTCTGCCTCAGCTTCCAAAAGTCGGCTCAAGTCATCGCTGCGCAATTCCTCAACGAAGCGGATCAGCGAGGAGATATGAGGGAACTCCTGTTCTTGACAGCACAGGTTCCAGAGTTGCTCCAAGCTGACAAAGACATTGCTTGGCGCATCCTTTTCAGGAACATTCATAGCGCCAATAAATTTGCCAACGAGCTCCATTGACAATTGCGCCGTGAGCGCACGGTCATCCTTGACGAGTTCGCTGCGGAGGAAATCAAGCCAGAGAGCAACATGGCGAAGATTGGCGACGCGCAGGTTCGCCATGCCTTGCACCGAAATCCCTGGTATGTGGGCTTCGAGAAGGCGATGGGCTTCGGCAACTTCGGCGTTGGAACGACACAGGATTGCGACCGACTCCCCGGTACGCCCGCCAATCTGCGGCCAGAGCTTGAGCACTTCACCGACCGCGTCGCCAAACGATTTCCCGCGCCAGTCAATGCGAAGACAGACAGACTCAATGGGGGCGTCTTGCCGAGAAACGAGAGTTGAATTCTTCAAGCGGCGCGACCGTTCTGATCGTTCAAAGAACGCAGAAACCATCGCCTGACTCTTTTGAACAATGTCTTTGCCTGAGCGAAAGTTAACGGACAGCAAGAGCTGTTTGAGATCGCTGCCGCCGAAGTCCTGTGCAAAACGGTCGAAATATGTTTCGGAAAAATTTCCTGCTGGACGCTGCCAACGAAGAATGTCCTGGTCATCGTCCCCGATCACCATCACGCCTGCACGTGCTTCGCTTCCCTCGTATAGAGTGCGCAGAATTGAATAGACTTCGTCGGTTAGATCTTGGAACTCATCCACGAGAATGCAGCGCACATCGCCAGCAACAGAGCGGCGAAAATCTGCGTCCCCTTCCATCCGCCTGGCAAACTCTGACAAGGCCCCGTCCATCATAGAATCATCGCCCTGCCAACCATCCTTGGCGAGATGCCTCATAGCGAACGCGTGAATGGTCGAAACGCGGAGCCTTGATGCGTAGGCTGCATAACCCAATGATCTGAAGAGCTCCCTGATCCGCCGTTTAATTTCGAACACAACCGCACGGTTGAACGCGAGCACGACGATCTGAGATGGGTGAATATGCTGCTCGCGGATGAGGTGCACGATCCGCCCCACCAAAACGGTTGTTTTCCCCGCGCCCGGTCCAGCATTGACCAGCAGATGCTGATTGAATGGATGGCAAACAGCTTCCCATTGCGCCGGCTCTTCGGAATTCCTGAATTTCTCGAAGAACTCTACCGCTTTCGTTGCGCGAAGCTTTTCCTGCATTTGCGCGATGATGCCGGACGTGGCCTGGCCATCAGCGTCCCCGTCTAATTCCTCAATCTCGCCCAGCTGTGTCTCGAGGAAATCCTTGAGTCCGCTGGCATCGGATTGCGAGAAGTAACCGGAAATGAAGCCATCCTGGGCGTCCATTCGCACATTCGCAAACAATTCCATCGCCAGGTTTCGCGCTTCGGAGAAGTCATTGATTTGGGCGAGTTCGTCCCACAAATCCGCATGGGGAGTTTGGTCCTCGTGCAAGAGGACGACATGCGAAAATTGGACAAGATCGACAGTCATGCCAACCAGATTCATGGCCGCCAGGAGACCGGCCGTCATCTTCAAATCCCGTTCGCGGAACTTTCCTCCAACACCCGCTTCCCGAACGCGATCGACAAGCTTGGAAATGGCAATCCGCTTGTCTGACTCTTTTACAACTCGAAAGACAGACTGCGCGCCGCGAACGATCGACTTTCTGCGGAGGTGAGCGGCGCGGTTTTCCGATTGGGCGAGCTGAGCCTCCCATAATACTGATTCATCCTCGTCAGCTAGCTGCCGGAGGCGAACACCCGACGAACGCGCCAAGGTTCGAAACCCATTGATGAAAGCACGTTCGTACATTCTGCGTCGGCGCCGGAGGATCTCCTCGTCCATTTCCGCCGCCGATCTTGGTCCTGGCTCGCCGCCTTGCTCAGCCGCGCTTTCCAGCGCCACGGCTTGGATCAACTGTTCAATCTCAACCAAATCGAAGGGATGAAAATCAACGCATGCCTTCTCTGCAAGCCTGCCCAGGAGGCGCTTCACGGCGTCATCGACAAGATTGAAGAGCGTCCGAATGCTCTCTTCCCGCTCTGATGCCAACCGCCGCAGGGAAAATTCGATTTCCCTGTTCAGGGATACGCCGCCGCGCTTCTCCAGATCAATCAAGGCCGCCAAGACGTCATCATTTGACGCCATTGATCTCAGGCGAAATCTTATCTGGGAAAGGTTGATGACAGCTATGCGCTCCGATTGAACCTGGCGCTCGGAATGCGTGACATTTTCTGAGAGGCGGGTCTGGGACGGCCTTATCGCGTTGGCGACCATTGGCCTTGTGTCTCGCTTGGGAGAGCCGCCGAAGGCCAGCCCCACCATATCGACAAGGCCTTCCAGCAGGCGGGCAAGCAGGCCCTCTCCACCTACGCGGCCTGACGTGCCTCCCTCCGAGCCGCCGTCGCCTGCATTGCATGTCTCGGCGTCCTCGAGGTGAAGCAACAGCTCCGCCAGTTCACCGAGCGGCCCCTCCTCCTGTGAGACTTTTTCGAGCACATCAGGGGTTAGCCCGATTGTCAAAACATCCGCAAGCGAACCACTAAGCGTGAGCCGGCCGGCACGCTCCAGCCAGTAAATGGCCATCCGCAACCGGGTTGCCGCAGCCCGCCTTTCCGTTTCGTGCTCCAGCGGCACGTAGCCTTCAGCAGGGACAACCGCGATTAACTGCCCATCAACTTCATGAGCTTTTTTTCGGATTTCACCGAACACATCGTCGATGTCCTGGGTCCGCAGTGTGTTTCGGGCCCGCAGGTCACGAATGTGTTCAAAGTCCTCATTGGAAAATGGAAGCAAAGCACTCAGCTTTGCCAGCTCTGCCCGTTCTCTTTCTGCTTGCCCACGGCCAATCCTGCCGACTTCCTGAAGATAGTCTTCGAGATGGCCGGGCGGCGAAAGGTGTACGACCCAATGGATATCGGGAATATCCATGCCCATGCCGAACGCTTTAGTCGCAACGAGAACATCCAATTCACCATCGCGGAAATCGGCGTAGACCTCCTCCTTGGTCGCCGCATCCAATCCGGCATGATAGAATTCAACGTTGCCCCCGGTGTCTTCTGAAAGCCGCCGGGCAAGATCCTCGGCGAGCCGCCGTGTGGGTACAAACACGATGACGGCACTGCGCTGACCGGTGTTAAGGCGGTTCTGCCTCGCATCGAAGATGGCCTTCTCAATGATCGGCAAGCGTTCCGCCATTGCCTTATCGAGATCATCCCCGCCAATTCTGCCGCGAACGCGGCGAGGCAGAATTGCGATATGTGACCTGATCGGATGAGCAAATGTTTCGGGTCGAACCAGCATCGGAAGCTGGTCTGGCGAACCGGACACGATGGCCTCCAATTTCTGCTTGTCGGATGCCGTTATCGTCGCTGAGAGGAGCAAGAACGGCGTCGGTTCGGTGTCGGCGAGCTCACGGCACTTTCGCAGCAACAGATCTGTCGCATGAAAATAATCGGGTCTGAATTCGACCCCCCACTGATTGACACAATGGGCTTCGTCGATGACGACGTGATCCAGCCCGGCATCCGAGCGCATCCGCTTTTCGAGAACGTCCAGGAAGACAGCGCTTCTGAGACGTTCTGGTGCAACGTACAATAGCACGAGGCGGTGATCGAGGACGCCCTGCATGACCACGTCAATTTCGTGCTTCGGCCGGTCACTGCTCAGAAAGTCTACCGATTCGGCAAAGCCTAGGTCTCGCAGTCCTTCAACCTGGTCGCGCATCAGCGCTTTCAATGGTGAGATAACCAATGTCAGGCGTCTGTTTCTCAGGCCACGGCAAAGCGCGGGCACCTGGAACAGGACAGACTTTCCTTCGCCAGTCGGGAGCGAGACGAGCACATGGCTGGACCGAGCGCAAATCGCCTCCATCGCCGATCTCTGAGATGGCTTGAAGCCTTCGAGCGCCTTTGGTTGGCCTTGTTTAGGATTCCAATTCTCGACGAGGAAGCGCTCCATCGATGCGAAATCCGTTGGCGCTTCCTCCCGGGCAATCTTGAATGGCGCTAGCGCGATCCCCAACCGTTCCAGCTCGACAGCTGTCAGCTGCATCTCGTGAAGGGGAACCACATCAATGATCCGCGTCAGCTCACGGGCGGCGCCAGCGAGGCGAGAGTCCATCAGGATTGCCGGTCGCATGGAATCGGAAAGCCCGGTGGCTGCCAGCCAATCAGGCAAATATTGCGCGGCCAGCGTTGGGATTGCTTCCAGGATGCTGCTGGTGCCAATCGCACGAATTTGGCTTGGAGGCTCACTCTCACCAGCCACTTCGTCGGCCGTCTGCGCCTCCCCTGAACCATCACCTCTTTCTTGAGAGCAAGCATACCACTCCTCAAGGGGCAAAGCCTCGACGATCGGTTGCACGTCAACTTCGGCACTTTGGCTCAGGGCATGCCAGTTGGACCAATTGGCCTGCAAGTCCACGACTGCGTAGCGATTGCGGGAAGCACGCAGGAGATGCTCGCGCTTGCTCCTGTGGTCGGGACGAACTTCGCCCAGGCCGAGTTCCGCCAGCGCGACTTCCAGCATTCGGACCAACTCGGGATTTTCGGAACTCCCGATGAGCAAAAGTGGCGTTGCCTGATCCTCCCGCTGCACCATTTCGCGAACTGTCCGCAGCACTTCGGTCCAGTAACCGAGCTGATCAAATGCCCCCGGATGCAGGACGTGATGGCGCCTCGCTGCAAGCACGGGCCGGGCTGATACTGCTGAGACGGTAATTGCCTGAAGGCGCTTCACGCCACTTGGCAGCCGCCGTGTCGCGAAACGTTGCAGGCCACCGCTGCGCTCGAGAACGTGAGCGGCACGATCTTGCCTTACCCAGTCCGTTATCCCATCATGAGTTTTCAAATATATCAGCGGGGCCGACTGCCAATCCGACCAGAGTTTGGCCATATCGCCAACCGCTGCTCGTTGGCGATTGAAGATGAAAACGTCCTGACCGGCCGCTCCCAGACTGAATGCCGCGGGGTCGGCATTGCGCCACCATTCAGGTCGGGACGGTATCGGTGCCACACGCCACCCAGCTTCGACTTGAGGCACAATGGAGGCGCGCTCCAACGCCGATGCCAAAGCTGGATCGCCTTCCAGTAACCAGAAGGGGATCATATTGCGCCTGAGGCTTATCCCTTCCTCTGCGGCAATTCGGGAGACAGCGAGAACGACCTTTGCTGCCGGCTGCTCCCAGCATTCCTCTTGCGCGATCCGCTTCAGTGCTTCGACATCGATCTGCAGTAGCTCTGGCGGAAGAGCTTCGAGAGGATCGGCAGAAACCACCGCCACATTGGGCACCCAATCGAGAGCCCGCAGCTGCTCTTTCGACAATATCAGGAGTTCATGCGGATCAGCATTTGCGACAATATTGGCCGGCATTTCACGCGCGTAACGTAAAGCACCACGCAGAGACTGCGGTATCGCGGCAAGCAATTGACCTGCATCTTCAAATTCGCCGAGCAACACCGACCGCGCGAACTGCGGATTTAGCATCAACAACTGCTTTTCGAACAGCTGTCCGACAGCAAGGGCATCGCCATCGGCATGATGATTGCCGCCAAGCGCATGACTGATGCCCCCCGGCTGGAGGAGAAACTGCACGAGCAGCGTGTCCCAGACCAGCGGCGAGAGTGATGAGGGAGCGAAGCGCTCGATGATTGGCCAGTCCCAAGCCAGGACATTGTGCCCGACCACCAATGGAGCCGAACGAATTTCGCGAAACACATCCGACATTGCGTGAGCCAGATCTTCACTGGATCCTCGATCAAACAATCGGCGCGCTTGCTTCCCTTGGGCACAACCGACCTCCCAGATGGCTTCACCATCAGTTTCAAGATCGATGGAGAGTGCCTCGCTGGTCAGAATGGAGGCATAACGGGACGGATCAGGTTCAAGTACGGCCAGCTCTCCGGGAGCTGCACGCCAAGCATCGAAGTACGAGCGCTTATTTTCCTGAGGCAGATGCTCAAACAACGCGAGGGCAGTCGCTGGACGGCCCTCGGCCCAATGCCCCACTTCAGCGGTCGAAAGCAGTGCGTTTGCAGCCAGCCGTGCAAGCCACTGATCGACGAACGGACTGGGCTCAAACCTTTCGCCCAGAAGCTTTTCGGCCAGATCCCTCTCGAATGACTGCGTGCCGAGGAACCACGAACTCCAATCTCCAACGTCATCCGGCGCGTCGGCGCAGCGAAGATGCCATTCCATGAGCCGTATCTTCATCGGCTCGTCCGCCTTATGCATCCACGATGCCTTCGGGGAGCCGAGGGCCGCCAACTGGCGGGGCTCAAACAGATTCAGATCGAATCCTCGCTGCGGGTGGCTCGGATGGAGCCGCGCCGCAAAACGATAGTGGCAACGGGATAAATGATCCCAAAAATTTCCAGCGGCCAACTCGCTGACATCAATCTCGGAGAGGCGGGAATTCCAAATCGCTTCAAGCGTGGAATCTTCGAGATCGGCTGGCGCGTCGTTTCTCCACTGCCGAGAATACCATTCGGCACGCAGCAAGCGCCATAATGCCCCCCAGTTCAACGACCTCAGTCGATCGCTGCGCAGTTGATCATATTTTTCCTGATCTGCCGGGGGCTCCACGGCCCAAGCTGGGACTTCAGAGACAGGAAACCAGCGCACCGCCTCCTTTTCGGTTGGTCGACGCCAGTCGCTACCCGCTATGAAGAGTATTTTCGAATTGGACGGTGGAAGCTCTTCTGCGCCGGTGCGGCGTCCAGCGTATCCCTTCAGATGGAAGAAAAAATCACCCTTCCCATCATCCGCCGAGATGAAGCCGAAACCTCGACTTTCTTCAATCCGGGTAACCCGCCCCAACAGCGGCAACTCCAAAATCAGTTTTTCCGAGTTGCCTCCGGACAGCTGCACATTCGCGTCATCTATTCTCGAAACGTCAACCCGCTCGATAGTCTGGTGATCAACAAGACCAATTTGCTTCAACTGATCCGCAAAAGACCTCATTCACCGCGCCCCAGAGAAAAATATGACAATCACGCCAACGCAAACATATAACAATATCTGATCAGGATGCGCTTAACGGACAGATGAAATTGTTGAGATGGTGATGACAATCTCCATCTTAATTAGTCGATGACTGGGTAATTCGGCATTGGCCAAGCATGATCGGGGTTATCCATCATCAGATCGATGAAAATAGGCAAGAGGCAACCAAGGAGAGACGCCCCGTCCCTCACTTGATCGCGATTGACGTCGCTGTTCCAGGTTGCGCCGCAATGCACCAGCTGGTTCCTCAGAACGTAGAGCCGGTCGAACAGGATTGAGAGAATCCGGGCAGTGTCGTGCCCGCGCAAGGCATGATTGATGGCAGTCCGGCTCCGCTCAAGCTTTTGCTCCCAATCCGCATAGCCTGGAACACCATTCTGGTGCTGCCAGAATGGGTTATAGACATAGCGATTATCCAGAAGCAGCCGGATTTCCTAGCTGAACCGTTGCCAGACGGCATCGTAGACGCGGTGACGGGCGTCAAACTTCACCAAGGTCGAGAAAAACGCCTGAAAGAGGCCGCGCTCGCCCTCCGGCGCTGAGCTGCTGGCCGATGCTTCGACATCGCCGGCATAGGCCGCGTTGAAGCCAATCCAGAGAAGGATGAAGCGGACATCATGGTCTTCATCCTCATCTTCGGCTCGTCGAAGCCAAGATAGCGCACGGTGCACACGAAGCCCCAAAGGCTTCTGGAAGCCGTCCCGCAGCGAACGCTGCTTCTCCTTCAGGGCTTCGGGATGGAGAGTATTGCCCAGCGGATATCGATAAACCATGCGCGCAGCCTAGCGCGAGGAATCCTAACGGAATAGATCACGGCACGATCAGTTTGAAATTCGCGATACTTCGCGGATCCACTCGTCAATTTCGGCTTCAACCCAAACAGCGCATTTGGGGCCGAGCGATCGCGACCTTGGAAATCGCCCTTCACTCATGCGCTGGTAAATAGCGGAGCGGCGTAGCCCGACACGCGCGATGACTTCCGGCAGGCGTAGCAGCCGAGCCGGCGGCAATGTGTCGGCTGGTTGAGGGGTGTGCGTGTCATCTTGAGTTGAAAGCGGCATTGCTGATCTCATTCGCTTGGGTTCGGACCCCTCCGAATCTGGCGATTACCGGGAAAGCGACATCGCGATGTCGCGGCCCACAAAATCATCGATGTGCTTGGCGAGCATTCGCGCCACCAGCTGCGCCGTGCCGCCTGCCCACCGAGGCCGCAGATCCTCAATCCTGCGCCCCAGGGTGCGCTGCAGATGAACGGGCAGGCTGGTGAAGAACTCTTCGAGAAATTCGCCCATCTCGCCATGCATCCATTCGCAAGCGAGATCTTCCTGCCCGGCGAGCGCGAGGATCATGCTGGCGCGGGGGTGCGCTCCACAGGCGGCGAGCACGCGTGATGCTTCGTCGAGCCCGATAGGCCGCTCCCCGCGCGCAACGCGAAGCAAGGTCTCGCGATGCATCCCGCTTTCATTGGCAATCCTGTGGCGTGGTTTGCCGGCGGCATCGATCGCATGGGCAAGCACGCGAGCCAGGCTTTCATTGGCGGGTCTGTCGGCGGCGGTTGGATGGTACATGGTTGTCTCCTCGTTCCTGTAATGGTGCGACTCGCAGGCATATCGCGAAGCATCCCATGTAGGAAAATGAAAAGAACAGAGGTGGAACATCTCGTTTAGAGGCGAATCAGTTCCTCTATCCGAGTCATCGCCGAATCGCGGCTAGCGTGACGGTAGTCACCGACACATAAAGACTGATTTAGCGCCATTATCGTCGGTTATGATCGTCGGGCAGGAAAAGATGTGTCCGCATCTATCCGCCTCCAGCGGGGATCATATCACAACTCTTTCCTACAAACATTTCCTAGATGCATGTGGAACACACAGCGAACGCAAGGACGCTGTGACCACCCCTCCAACCGGAGCTTCACATGCAGTCTCTCACCCTCCCCCGGCGCGTCGGCGTCACCGGTCTCGGCAAGGCCCTCAACATTGCCATCCCGTTCGCAGTCGCGGCGCTTGCGGCAAGCGCCGCCTATGCCGGCGCTGACACGACCTTCACCCCTGCCCTCACCAAGTTCACCGACTTTCTCGAAGGTTCGGGCGGCAAGATCATCACGGTTCTCAGCCTCGCTGGCGGCCTCATCGGTCTGGCATCCGGGCGCTTTTCGCTCGGCCAGGTCGCCGTTCCGGTGGGCGTCGGCATCGGTGTCGGCACGGGTGTTCCGATCGTCACCTCGGTCGTGACCGCGGTCATCTGAACACGGCACGAGAAGGCGGCGTCGCCATGGCAGACCCTTACATCATTCCCCGGCGCCTCGATGACCCCGAGCTTATCGGCTTCTGGACCATCGACGAGTTCGCGGGAATGCTGGCCCCCTTCACCTGGGGGATCCTCACCCAGCATATCTTTATCGGTATCATAGTCGCCTTCGGCGCCTGGTTCGCATTGCGAAAGGCAAAAGCAGGACGCGCCAGCTCCTGGGTAGCCCATGCCGCATATTGGTATCTGCCTGCAGGATTTCTGGGCCTCAAGGCAACGCCGCCTTCTCACTGCCGACTGCTTGCCGGTTGAGGGGCACACCGATGTTTTCCGACATATCACACGAACGTCAGCAATCGCTGCTGCGCCAGCGGAACCTGTTCGCGCTCACCAGTGCCGGTCTCGGCCTCGCACTGGTCATCGCAGGGAGCCTTGCCGCCACCCGCGACCGTGAGGTTGTGCTGGTGCCGACCGTTCCCAAGCAACTCACGGTGAGCAGCGCCGGGGTCGAGGCCGACTATCTCGAGCTCGTCACCCGCGATGCCGCCCTTGTGCTCCTCAATCGCAGCCCCGAGGGCCTCGATTACTGGATGAACGAGATCCTGAAGCTGGCGGATCCCGCAAGCTATGGGCGGCTCAAAGCTGAGCTCGTGCGGATTGTCGAGGAGCAGCGGGGCTCGGACGTCACCCAGGCATTCGTGATCCGGTCGATGACTGTCGATCCGAAGGGGTTGACCTCGGATGTGACCGGAACTCTCAAGACCTTCGTCGGCGCACAGGTGATTGCGAGTGACGAGCGCCGCTTCCGCTTCAGCTGGACTTACCGCGGCCTGCGCCTGGCGCTGGCAGGGTTCGCCCAGCTCCCCCCACAGCACAAATCAAAGGAGGCCCAGTGATGGCTTACCTAAAAGATTCCCACGCTCGGGTCCGACTTCTGAGTGCGGCAGCACTGCTCACAGCAGTAGCATCCCCCGCTCATGCCGCCGACCAGTTCAAGCAAGCGGCCGATGGTGCCGGGATCGAGTGCAGCGTTTCGGCGCGGGAACTGACCCGCTTTGCGCTGGTCGACGACCAGTTCGCCAGCGTCTCGAAGATCTCGACCGGCACGCCCTACAACGACTTTGCGGTGACCAACGAGCCGGTGCGCGGGGATATCTACGTGTCCGTGCCGGAAACCTACGCCGCCCGGGCAATCAGCTTCTTCACCACCACGAAAAAGGGCTTCGTCTACAAGGTCGCGTGCCGGGTTGAGCAAATTCCGGCGACCCAGGTCTTCGTCACCAACCCCGCGATCGCGAAAACCCAAGCGGCGGACTGGGAAAGCCAGACCCCGCTCGAGACCAGCGCCGTCAGGCTCATCCAGGCGATGGCCAACGACCGGACTGTCGATGGCTTCGAGGTCCGCCAGAGGGCCGCCATGCCTGCCCGGGTCGGCGATCTCGAGGTCCAGCTCATCGCAGATTATCGCGGCGCCAGTCTCACCGGAAAGGTGGTCCGCATCCACAATCGCGGCTCGAAGCCGGTGACGTTGGCCGGACGCGATCTCGCGCCCCGCGACACTCTAGCTGTCTCGATCGCCGAGCCAAAGCTCGAGCCCGGGACCAGCACCACGGCCTTTGTTGTCGGCGCAAACGCGGAGACCGGCCATGACTGATGCAGCCAATACGCCAAGCCCTGCCCCTCTGCAGGCCGAGAGTGCGGCGCCATCCGAACTTTCCGGGCTCAACGCCCGCACTGCGCGCCGTCAGAAGCTGCTGCTGGGCTCGCTGGGAGCGCTCGCGCTGCTGGGCGGGAGCTGGTTCATCCTTGGCGGTGACGACAAGGCCAAGACCGGCGATCCCAATGCGGCGCAGACGATCGACACGGCAGGTCTGGTCAACCGCGATCTGTCACAGCGCGAGTTCGTGGCAACCTATGGCAACCGGCTGGATGCGGTCACACGCGAACAGAAGGCGCTGAAGGATGGGAGCATCCCGCGGACGGAGATCGAGGCACAGCTCGCGGCTCTCAAGGCAGAAAACCAGGCCATGCGGGTCGATGGGCAGGCCGCGATCGATGCCATCTCCGCAGAAAATGCCGAGCTCAAGACACGGCTTGCCGCTCAGCCGGCGACGACGGCACCCACTGCACCGCCACCGGCCTATGGGCCGCAGGCGGGAGGTTATGACGCGCGGGGACGTTCGCCCCAGCCCAGTGCTGTGTCTGCAGGCGGTGATCCGCAGGGCAGCATGATCCCGTCGCCTGGCGAGGTGAAGCTGATGAGCTTCAGCTCTGACAAGGCAGGGAGCAGCGGTCTCCGGGTGGGTCGCCCTGATGCGCCGCCGGTCGTCGTCGAGGACTCGCCTGATTACCTGCCGCCCAATTCCTATGCGCCGGCCCGGGTGATCGTCGGCGTCGACGCCTCGGCGGGCGTCGCCAGCCAGACCGATCCGCTGCCCGTGGTGCTGAGGATCACGGGGCCTGCCCGATCCGTCATGCAGAACGGAAAGGTTCTGACCACCCGGATCCAGGGCTGCGTTGTGAACGGCGCAGCGCGCGGGGATCTCAGCAGCGAGAAGGTCTATGTGAAGCTTGCCCGCATGACCTGCGATCAGCCTGGTGGCCGGGTCGCAGTGAGCGAGGTCAAGGGCTTCATCAGCTTCGCCGGCAAGTCCGGGGTCCGGGGCCGCGTGGTCAGCCGCGAAGGCAGTCTGGTCAGCCAGGCTCTGCTCGCCGGGATCGTCGGCGGTTTCGGGCGCGGCTTCTCAGCCAACGCCAACAGTGTTTTTTCGGGTGTCACGACCAACCCCGACGGCAGCCGCTCCAAGCTGTCTGCCGGCGAAATCCTCGGCGGCGGGCTTGGCCAGGGCGCCGCCGATGCCGCCGACACGGTCAGCAAATACCTGATCGAGCGCGCCGAACAGTACCAACCCGTCGTCGAGATGCCGACCGGCATCGATGTCGAGATCGTGTTCCTCGACGGCGTCTACGTGAGGAACTCCCAATGATTGAAAACTCGCTTTTAGATCACGGCAATGGTCGGCGCCGCTGGTTGCGTGCCAGCGCCGGGGTGGCAGCAATCATCGCCTTGTCGGCCGCAACTGGATGGGGTGTGGCAAGCCTTGCAGCCCCTGCTGCCGCTCCGGACACGGCGAAGGTGCGTGAAGCACTCAAGCTGCGCCTGCCCAAGACGCCGATCGACGCGATCAACTGCAAGGGCCTTGGGGGTTTGTGCGAAGTCGCATCCAAATCGACGCTCTTCTACGTTGACCGGGCTGCGAAGTATCTGGTGATCGGCCGGGTCTATGACATGGAAGCCCGTCAGGATCTGACGGCTGCACGACTGCTCGCTCTCAATCCGGACCTGCTGGCGGCAGGGGCAGCACGGCGCAGCAATCCCGAAGCGCAAGCGGATGGGAGCCCAAACCCATCAGCAGCTTCAGCCCGGAACGCTGAACCGCGGCATGTGCAGCTTGGCAAGCTTCCATCAAATGGCGCGATCACCTGGGGCCCTGCCAATGGTCCACGTGTCGTTGTCTTCTCGGACTTCCACTGCGGCTACTGCAAGAAGCTTGAGGCAGAACTGAAGGCGATCGGGGCGCGGGTCGAAGAACGGCCGATCTCGATTTTCGGCGCAGAGAGCCGCCGCGACGCCGAGCGGGTGCTGTGCGCACCTCGGCCCGAGCTGGCGCTGCACATGGCCTATTCGGGTCTGGCGCTCGCCAATCCCAAACCCTGCGACACGAGCGGCCTCGATGCCAACGAGGCCTTCGCCCGGTCACACGGCTTTGGCGGCACGCCGGTGATCGTGCGCCCCGCCGATGGCGCCGTTCTCGAGGGTTTCCGGCCTGCTGCAGTGCTCCGGGAATTCCTGCGCCCAACCTCCACCCGGGCCCCCACCCCAGCTCCGAAAGGATAACCCCATGCGGTTTCCATCACGTCTTCTTGTCTGCGCCTGCCTGGCCGGCTTCTCCAGTGGCTGCGCCACGTTCGGCACCAATGTCGAAGGCGACTTCACCTGCAGGGCGCCCAAGGGCGACTGCGCACCGGCCCACGTCATCGATGCCAAGGCAACGAACATTCTGTCGGCGGGCACGACGCCTCATGCCGAGACACGCTCCCGGTCGGGCGTGGTGGAGGCTGACACCACGCGTACGGCGGAGCGGACCCTGCGGGTCGTCTTCCCAGCGCATGTCGATGAGGCAGGAACGCTCCATGATGAAGCGGTCGCCTGGACAGTCATCGACAACCCGCGCTGGGCAACCGAACTCCGCCGCAAGGCGGGTGAGGACAAGAGCGGGGCCGTCATGCGGCAGGTCCGCCGGCAGTTGAAGGCCGCTCAAGCTGCGTCGGCACACGAAGCCGCAGACGGACACTCGGATGCTACCGTCGATCTTGCGTCGCCCTTTTCATCCGCGCCCACGAACGGGACCAGCACCCTGGAGACCCCGGGCACTGATGCCCCCAGTCCCGAAAATGCAGTTTCAGATGCCTCGCCGCTGGTCCTCCCCTCCACGGCGCGCGAGGCCGTTGCCGGTGCCAAAGCACCGGCGGTCGAGGGGTTCGACACGCCGCCTCCCCCGCGTGATCGGACCCCTCGGCCAGAGGCGGGGCACAGCGCTCCCGTGTTCCCCAGCGCCGCGGCGATTGAAGCCGCGAAAGCTGCGATCCGCCCCGCAGCCAGGGCCGGTGAACAGCCGATAGCCAGCACCCCGCAGCCCGAGGAACCCAAGTAATGGCCGAGCAACTCAAGTCCGTCATTGATCGGCTGCTTAGCGGATTGCTGGGTGACGCCGAGCACGTCGAAAAGCCACGCCCCCAGCTGATGGTCGATATGCTGTCCGACTGGCTGCCCTACAGGGTCTATGATCCGGCAACGCGCCTGTACTTCAACGCACGCTCGAAGGGCTTTGTCCTCTCGGTCACGCCGCTGATCGGCGCGGACGAGCGCACCGGGGAAATCCTCGGGCAATTCTTCTCGGAAGGCTTACCAGCGGGCGCCTGCCTGCAGGTGCTCCACCTTGCGAGCCCGCGCATCAGCAGAATCATCGCCCCGTGGTTTGCGCCACGGTACATGCAGGGCGGCGTGTACGAGGCGATTGCCCGTCACCGCGCGCGGCGGCTCTATTCACTCGTCTGGGAGTCCGGCTCTGCGGACGCCCCCTTTCATGCTCGGCATCACCAGGTCATCGTCTCGGTCGGCGTGCCAACATCGAAGGCGGTCAGCAACGAGGATCTCAAACAGACCCGAGAGGGGCTGGTGGCGATGCTCAAGTCGCTCAACCTCGGCGTGGTCGAAGTCGGGCCCGAAGCGCTCATCGCTGTCATCGATGATCTGACCTCGCCCACCACGGCGCCGCAGGATGATGCGGTGCCCTACAACCCGAACGATCCGATCGCCTCGCAGGCGATCCGCCACGACATCGAACTGGTCGTGGCCGAAGATCGCATGCGGCTGATGACCGAGCGGTTCCGTCCCACTGGCAAGGTCAATGACGGCGTGCCCGAGATCGGGACCGTCTATCCTGATGCCTTCGATGTCCGGCATTTTGCCGTACGCAACATGCCATCGCGCTGGGCCCCGTGGGAATGCGCGCGGCTGATCGGCGACCTGTTCACCGACAAGCTGCGCTTCCCCTGCCCGGCCGCGACCATGCTGTGTCTCGTCTATCCCGACCAGGAGGCTGCATCGGCGAAGGCCGGCTTCAAGTTCATGCGGACAACCAGCCTCGCCGGGACCCGCAGCGCCAGGTTCCTGCCACGGATCGGCGAACAGGCCGCCGAGTGGCAACATGTTCAGGCTGAGCTGCAGGAAGGCCGCCGTCTGGTGCGCGTGTTCTACGGCGTGACGACCTATTCGCCACTTGGGTCCGGCGACCGCCACGAGCGCGCGATCAAGTCGATCTACAAGGCTGCAGGCTGGGATCTCACCGACGAGCGCTATCTGCAGATCCAGGGGCTTCTCGCGGCCATGCCGCTGACGCTCGCCGACGGGCTCGGTGCCGACATGGAGCGGCTGAAGCGGTTCAAGACCGTCCTGTCGACCACTGCAGCCAATATCGCACCCATGCAGGGTGAATATCTCGGCAGCGCCCACCCCCACCTGCTATTCGTCGGGCGGCGCGGCCAGCCCTTCTTCTGGTCGCCGTTCGAGAACGAGGCCGGCAACCACAACGTCGCGATCTGCGGCAAGTCGGGATCCGGCAAGTCGGTGCTGCTCCAGGAGATGTGCGCCGCGCTGCGCGGCGCCGGCGCGCAGGTGGTCGTGATCGACGATGGCCGCAGCTTCGAGCATTCAGTCAAACTGCAAGGCGGCCGTTTTGTCGAGTTCACGATGAAGGCGGGCTTCTGCCTCAACCCCTTCTCGATGATCGACGCGAGCCGCGCCGCCGAGGACGAGGATTATCGCCTCGACTGCTTCGGGATGATCAAGGCGATCGTCGGGCAAATGGCCCGCCACAGCGCGAAGCTGACCGATACCGAGCGCGGGCTGATCGATCGGGCAGTTAACATGGTCTGGACGGAACATGGCGCGGCTGCGACGGTCACCACCGTCGGCGAGATGCTGGCCAGTCTCGGCCATGACACGGCCGCAGACATTGCGACTGCGCTTGCCCCCTACATGGCTGGCGGAACCTACGGCGCCTTCTTCGAAGGCCAGGCCAGTCTCGACCTCGATGCAGACTTCACCGTCTTCGAGATGTCCGACCTCGCGAGCCGCGAGGATCTACGCAGCGTGGTGCTCTCCGCGATCATGTTCATGACCAGCCAGGCGATGACGCGCAAGGACAGGTCGCTGCGCAAGCTGCTGCTGATCGATGAAGCATGGTCGATGCTGAAGGGCGGCTCGATGGGTGAGTTCGTCGAAACCTATGCTCGCACCTGCCGGAAATATGGCGGCGCCCTCGCGACCGCCACACAGTCGCTCAACGATTACTACAAGTCCGACGGGGCGACGGCAGCGCTGGAGAATAGCGACTGGATGCTGATCCTTCAGCAGAAGCCGGAGACGATCGCCGATTTCAAGGCGAGCAAGCGCCTCGACATGGACGATCGCACCGAGACGCTGATCCGCAGCCTCAAGCGCTCCGGGAGCGACTATTCCGAGGTGTTCATCAAGGGGCCGGAGACCGAGGCGATCGGACGGCTCGTGCTCGACGACTATTCGGCAACGCTCTTCTCGAGTTCGCCCCAGACCTTCGCCGCCATCGATGCCGAGATCGCCCGCGGCCACCAGCTCGCCGATGCCATCGAGCGCATCGCCTTCGCCAATCGCTGACATCCCCAGATCAAAGGATCCCTATTTCCATGCCTCTCCATCTCGTCACCCCTTTCGACCGGCCCGATGCGCCCGAAGACGAACAGCCCCTATTCCCGCCGGTGCCGACCTGGCGCTCGCGCATCGCCGATGGCTGCTACATCGTGCTGCGCGGTAGTCTGTTTCTGGGCTCGTCCTATCTGATGGCCCTGGGCCTGCCGCTGCTCTTCTTCCTGCTTCTATCGGGTGGCAATCCCGATGCCTTCTTCGCCCATGTCGCCAATCTCGGTGACCGCTTCCTGGCGGCCGATCTCGCACGGCGCGTGACCTTCCTCGACCAGTGCAAGTTGGTGCTGATCGGTCTCGCCACGCTCGTCGTCGTGTGGCGCATGCCGCGCTTCATCCGTGATCTCGACCGCGAACTCTCGGGAGAAAAGCTGTGAAGAACATTCTGGCAACATCAGACCTTCGCAGGCGGCTGGCATCGATCAATCTCATCGCTGTCGTGCTCGGCGTCGGCATGATCGGCCAGGTCCTGTGGGGCGTCTGGACGACCGACAAGCTGCTCGCCCTGGAGAAGCGCGAGGTCGTGACGGTCCAGCTGAGCCGGATCATGGGCGACTTCATCGAGGCCGAAGCACGAGCTGGTCGTCCGCCGGAAGAAACGAAGATGCGCGTCCAGGCCTACCTCAAGGCTGTGGAAGCCTCGGTGCAGCAGCTTGGCCGCGAGGGCCGGACGGTCCTCGTTGCCGAAGCCGTGGTGGCCGGGAGCACGCCGGACCTGACGCAATCTGTGCGCGCCGATGTTGTGCGCCGGATGGGAGCCATTCCCGATGCTGCCCGCTGATCGCCTGATCCGCTCTGCGTCCGCGCGTCGTCTCGTGCTTTGGGGCGGGCTTGGCGCCGGGGCGCTGGCACTCTCCTCGCTCGCCGCCTTCGCTCAGGGCCACGCGCTCATGATCAACGTGAGCCCCAGCCTGCCCTACTGGGCCCTCTGGGTGACGCGCGGGGTGACCGTGCACCGCGGGGATATCATCCTTTTCGATCCGCCTGCGTCGTCGTTGCTGGTGAAGCATTTCGGGGCGGAGCCGAAGCCGTTCGGTAAGCGGGTGAGCGGCTTGCCGGGCGACATCGTCACCGAGCAAAACCGCACCTACTTCGTCAATGGGCAGGCTGTCGCCAAGGCCAAGCTCACGAGCCGCCTTGGTGAACCCCTCGCGCTCGGCCCGACGGGCCGCGTTCCGCAAGGCTGCTATTTCGTCACAAGCGAACACAAGGACGGTTTCGACAGCCGCTACGCCGCAATCGGTTGGATTTGCGGCCCACGCATTCTCGGGGTCGGGAGGCCGATCCTGTGAGGCTGCTCACCTTGCCCGTTTGCGCCACCGCGCTTGCGCTCGCCATAGCACCCCAAGCAATGGCTCGCGACTACGGCCAGCACGGCACGGTCTGGCCAGTGGTCGAACCGGACCTGCTCCAGCAGATCCATGCCAGGCTTACGCAGCTCGAGAAGACCGGCGAGACCGCCCGTCTCAATGAGGAGCTGAAGCGGCGGACGATCGCCCGGGTCAACCGGCCTGAGCCAGTCGCGGGTATCGCCCTCGCCTCGGCGCTGCGCAGCTGGCGTTTCGATCCGACGATCACCGTCGAGCGCGACATTGCTGACGATAAGGGCCGGGTCATCATCGCCGCAGGCACGCGCGTCAATCCGCTCGATACCGTGCCGCTGCGGGCTCCCCTCGTCTTCCTCGATGGCGACGACCCGGCACAGCTCGCCTGGGCGATCCGTCGCTATGCCAGCACAAAGGCCAAGCTCATCCTCGTGGCCGGCGCGCCGCTCGAACTCATGAAAGCCCGCCAGCGGCGCTTCTACTTCGATCAGGGCGGCACGCTGGTGAAGCACTTCGGCATTCGCGCGGTGCCCGCAACCGTCGAGCAGCAGGGCCGCGCGCTTCTCATCACCGAACAGCCGGTCACCCCCGAAGAGCGGGCGCCATCATGAGCAGAAAACATCGTCTTTTGTCATGGCTTTGCGGAGCACTTCTGCTCACCAGCCTGAGCGTCATCTCCAGCGCGCCTGCCCAGGCTGCGGCCGGTCCCGGCCGCTGCACCGGCAAGTTCGTCAATCCGATCACGGACATCTGCTGGTCGTGCCTTTTCCCGATTTCGATCGGAGGCCTGAAGATCTGGCCGTCAAGTCGGCCCGACACCAACAACCCCGCTCTGCCGGTGTGCCTGTGCGGGCTGCGGCCCGGTATCGCCATGGGGTTCTGGGAGCCGGTCCGGCTTGCCGACGTCAGCATGAAGCCTTGGTGCTTCGTCAATCTGGGCGGGATGAAGCTCGATCCTGGGTTCGACATCGGCTTCAAGTCGATGGCGGGGCCATCTGCAGTTGGCGGCAATACCCAGTACAACTCGCAGTGGCATGTCCACTGGTATGCCTATCCGCTGATCTACTGGATGGAGATCGTTGCCGACTTCCTGTGCCTCGAGTCCGGCTCGATCGACATCCTCTACATCACCGAAATCGATCCGCTTTGGCAGGACAGCGAACTCACCGCGATCATCAACCCCGAGGCGGTCCTGTTCGCCAATCCGCTGGCGCTTGCAGCCTGCGCGGCCGACTGCGTGGCGGCAACGGCCAAGCTGCCGACCGATGAGCTGTTCTGGTGCGCGGGCTGCCAGGGCACGATGTATCCGCTCAACGGCAATGTCTCGGCAACGATCGGCCATGTGCAGGCATCGCGACTCGCGCTCGCCCGATTCTCCTACAAGCTCCACCGCGAGCTCGTCGCTTGGGGGACGATGGGCAGCAAAGGGCTTTGCGGCAAGTACCTGATGCCGGTGATGCGCAAGCAGCAGTACCGCTTCCAGGCCACCAATCCCAATCCGCAGACCAAGGGCCGCTACGCCTGCGCGCCCATTGGTGCCTCCACCACCTTCATGTCGGCAGGCCAGGTCTATCCCGCCATTGGCGAGGACATGGGCTATCTGGTCTGGCGCAAGCGGAACTGCTGCGCACTATGAAAACCATTCCTCATCTCATTGTGATCGCCTCGCTTTCGAGCCTTGCCGCTTTGGCTGGCGCGTCGGCGCAGACGGCCGAACCGGACCTTGATGTGGCGGCCATCCGGGCACGCGCCAGCGCTGGCGCCAGTGATGCCGACGCGCTCTCTGCCAATGCTCGCGCAAGGGCCGAGGCGCTGGCGCGAGATGCCAGGACAAGCGCCAGCGAGGCCGAGGCGCACGCTCGCCGCTTCACCCGTGAGGCTGCCGCCAGTGCTAAGCATGATCCGGCCAGCACCTTCGACTTTGACCGGATGGTGGCCGACGCCGGCACCATGACCAGCGAAGGCATGGGCGAGGCGCCAAGGTTCATCGCCTTTGCTTCGCTCTCGATGCCGCCAGCGGCGCTGCGGGCGATGATCGACGACGTGGCCAAGGCCGGCGGCATCGTCGCCTTGCGCGGTCTGCCTCGCAACAGCGCCAAGGCTCTGACGGACGCATTGGCAAAAATCGCAAAGCCCGGCGAGCAGCTGGACGGCGTCGGTATCGACCCGCGGCTCTTCCGTGCTTTCGGGATCGAGACCGTGCCCACCTACGTCGTCACCAGCAGCGACTTCGATCTGTGCGACGGGTTCGATTGTCGGACGCAGGTCCCGCCCCACGACCGGATGAGCGGCAATGTCAGCGCAGCCTACGCCCTTGAGACCTTCGCGCACGGCGGCGGCCCCGGCGCTTTGCTCGCGGCCCAGCACCTCGCCCGTCTTGAAAGGCAGGATCCATGAAACGACCAGTCCTCTCTCTCACTGGCGTGTGCGCGCTCCTGCTCACCCTCGCCGGACCGCTTCACGCCCAGACCACAACCGATGCTGCCAAGGCAGACGGCAAGGCGTTCGGGCGAGACAAGGCGGCCTCGGCGCAAAGCGCGGCGACGACGAACCCGGATGCCAGCCGCATTCCCAATTTTGGCGGCACACCAAGTCAGTCGGGCTATTTCGATGATCCAGACCGGATGAGCCGCGAAGCGGCAAGCCAGGCCACGACCAATACCGGCTACAAGGCCATGCGGGACTCCATGGACCGGCGGGCCCGGTTTGCGCCTCAGGATCTCGATGCAACGATCGCGCGCAGCAATGTGATCAGCGATGACCCGCTCGTCTATACGAGCGGGATGGCCATCGGCGGCACACAGGGGCGCTGCGTGCCGTTGCCGCCGGCCAGCGGAACCGCAGCACGCTACATGGCGACCTGCAACGTCGGCTACACGGCGACACAGGAAACGCGGACCTGCCCCGTGACGTTGACCGCGCGTGTCGAGCAGCGGCAGGTCTACGGCTACTATTGCGTAGGCGGCAGCGGGGTCGATCCGGCTTCGGTCTACAACTGCAACCGCTACCCCGCGCCGCAATGCACGGTCACGCAGTCCTATCCGATCAACCTGTGCGATCCTTATTTCGGGATCTACTGGGGCTGTAACTCGGGCGATCTCAGGGTCGATCTCGTCAGTTGCACGGCGCCGGTCGATGGCGCGACGCCCTACACGGTGACAGGCGAGAACGTCGTCACGACCACGCGCGATGAAAGCCAGTGTGCTGGTCTTGCGGCTGATACCTCGTGCCAGCAGGACACCGAGACGTGCACGGACAGCGATCCCGTGACCCGCATCGTCGATGGCATCGCCGTGACGCAGCCTTGCTGGGCATGGAGCCGCAGTTACAGCTGCGCGCAGTTCACCGAGGCACAGGACTGTCAGACACTTGAAGCCACTCCGGGCTGCAAGCTGGTGCGCGAAGACTGCCTCGCGGGCGAGCCCTGCCGCACCTGGGAGCGGGTCTATGATTGCCCGGTTCCAGACCAGCCTGCGAACACCAACCAGTTCATCTGCGACGGTGATGTCTACTGCATCGATGGCTCGTGCGAGACCATCCAGCGCGAGGCCAACGACGAGTTCAAGGATGCGGCCGTCGCCTTGAACGCGATGAACCAGGCGCGCCGCGAATTCGATCCGGACAACCTCACTCTGTTCAAGGGGACCCGAGAAAGCTGCTCGTCCAAGGTTTTCGGCGTGCTCAACTGCTGCAAAGGCAAGGGTTTCCCGCTTATCCCCGGCATCCAGCTGCTCGTGGCGCTGGGCTGCAGCCGCGAGGAGATGCTGCTGCATCAGAAGGATGCGCAGGGTCTGTGCGCCTACGTCGGCACTTATTGCTCGTCCTCCTTCCTTGGCGTGTGCCTGACCAAGCGCAAGGTCTACTGCTGCTTTGAATCCAAGCTCTCGCGGATCCTGCAGGAGCAAGGCCGCCAGCAGCTGAACAAGCCCTGGGGCAAGCCGAAGACCGAGCAATGCCAAGGCTTCACCATCGACGAGTTTGCCCGGCTCGACCTCTCGAAAATGGACTTCAGCGAGGTCTACGCCGAGTTTACCGACGCCGCCCGCCTGCCTGACGAGCTGCAGGCAACTCAAGACATCCAACAGAAGATCGAGGCCTACTATGCCCGCGCCCGCCAGTAAGGTCGCGTGGCGGCTGCTTGCCGCCTGCGCGATTGCCAATTCCGTTTTTCAGTTTTCTCCGGCGACCGCCCAGTCGGCCACAAGCCGGACCGACGCGCCGCCCAGCGCACAATCGGCCGAGCGCCGGGATAGCTTCTACTGCGAGGAGCGGCGGCTCGGATACTGGTTTTACTGCGAGCGGCCCAAGACGCCGGACCAGAATTCGCCCTCGCCAGCACCTACGTCCAGCGCGACCAGCCAACTTGACGCGATCACGGCGACGTTGCGCGAACTGAAGGCCAAGGCGATCCTCGAGCCGACGCCAGCAAATGTGACGGCCTATATTCGGTTCCAGCGCGCCCAGCTCGACCGGGCATCGCTCTTCAGCGACGTCTGGCAGCGGGCGATCTGGCAGGATCCCGAGCTCGACTACACGCTGCAGCGCCCGGTCTCGACGCTTGGCAAGCGCCAGTGGCAGGATTCGCGAAGCGCGGAACGGAACGCCGCGATGGCCCAGCTTTCCGAGCGTTACGGGCTCTTCTACTTCTTCGCCCAGAGCTGCGGCGCTTGCGAAGTCATGTCGCCGATCGTGCAGAGCGTTGCCTCGACCTGGCATATCGCGGTGCGCGCGATTTCGACCGATGGCGGCCCGTCGCGGCATTTCCCGAACTACACGGTCGAGACCAACCAGCGCAGCCGCATGGGGCTCGAGCCCAAGATCACGCCAGCGGTCGTGCTCTGGGACGCGCGGACCGGCCGCCCCATTCCGATCGGCTACGGCGTCATGAGCGCCGACGAGCTTCAGGACCGGATTTACCTCCTCACATCGAAGGAAGCTGGACGTGACTACTAGGATGAAAAGAGCCGTCGCTGCGCTTCTTGCAGCCGCCCTCCCCTTCGCCCTCCCTCTGTCTGGCGCATCGGCCGACGTCGGCAGTTCGATGGACTCGTTTCTGAACGACGTCGGGGGCGCTGCCAACGTCAACGGACCGACCGCGTTCCAGGGGCAATCTGCCGGCTATTACAGCCTCGGCAATGTCTGGACGCGGTTCCCGCAGAAGACCACCAACATCGCCAATCTACAGCTGCCGCGCGCCCGCGCCGGTTGCGGCGGCATCGACATCTTTGCCGGGTCCTTCAGCTTCATCAACGCGAGCGAGATCGTCGCGATGCTGAAGGCAGTCGCGAACAACGCTGTCGGTTTTGCCTTCAGCCTGGCGATCGACACGGTCTGCCCGGAATGCTCGAAGATCATGCAGGAGTTCAGCCAGAAGGCTCAGCTCATGAACAACCTCAACATCAACTCCTGCGAAATGGCGCAGGGTCTGGTGGGCGGGATCTGGCCGAATGGCGACCTTGCCGACAAGGCTGTTTGCGAAGCCATCGGCAACTCCGAAGGCATCTTCACCGATTATGCCGCAGCCAAACACGGCTGCGGCACCAAGGGGCAGCGTTCGAGCACGACCGCGCAAGGGTCGGGCAAGTACGACGACGTCAATCCGGGCGTGCCGCGAAACTACACCTGGACGATCCTCAAGAAGTCGGCGTTCTTTTCGCCCGGAGGCCGCTTCGACGAAGAGCTCGCCGAATATGCCATGACGCTGCTGGGTACGATCATCTACGTGCCGCCCAAGGACGATGAGCCGGGCAAGTTCGTGCCGATCGTCGGCGAAGCCTCGTCGACGCTTGTGACCTCGCTGCTGGATGGCACCACGAACGGCAATGTCCTGATCTTCGACTGCGACGAGACGGAGAAGTGCCTCGATCCGGGGTTCAAGTCGCTGAGCCTGCCGGCATCGAAAGCCCTGCGGCCACGCGTAGCGGCGCTCATTGGCGGGATGGTTCAGGCGATCCGCGACGACACAGCGATCAGTGAAGAGCAGAAGGAGCTGCTGCAGGTCGCCTCCATCCCCCTCTACAAGATCCTGACCGTCCAGGCGGCCTATGGGCGGGGCATGCCGACCGACGACCGCGAGACCCTCGCCGAGATCGCCAGTGTCGACCTGCTGTTTGCCGTGCTCGACCGCATCGTCAGCGAGGCGGGCCGGTCGATGTCGAGCTTCATCGGGGCCGACGAAGCCAAGATTGCGATGTGGCAGAACCAGGTCAATGTCGTGCGTCAGGCGCTGGCTGACCGGCAGGCCAACACGCATCTCAAGGTCAATGCGGTGCTGCAGATCATCGAGAAGACCGCGTTCATCGAGAACGTGCTGGCCGCCTCGATGTCTCCTGGCATGGCCGCATCGCTCGACTGGTCACGCGGCGTCCAGAGCCGCGCCCTCACCCACTGACCGGGCCAACCACATCCAGGCGGGACAAAAGACATGGTCGAGATTTTCACGGTCGGCGGCGGCGACTATCTGGTCAACGTCTTCCAGGCAGTCGCTGCCTGGACCGGCAACGGCGGCTACAAAAGCCTGCTCCAGGTGGTCATGGTGATGGGCCTTGGCCTGTCCGCCCTGACCCTGGCGTTCAATCAGGACTGGCGCGCTTGGATCAACTGGTTCCTCGGCGCAACGCTCATCTACTCGTGCCTGATGGTGCCGCGGCTCGATGTCCATGTGACCGACCGGCTCAACCCGAGCCTTGCGCCGGCCAATGTCAGCAATGTGCCGCTGGGCCTGGCTCTCATGGCGAGCTTTACCAGCCAGGTCGGCGATTATCTGACGGGCTCGGCCGAGGTGGTGTTCGGCCTGCCTGGCGATCTCAACTATTCAAAGAACGGCATGATCTACGGTGCGCGGCTCTACGATGCGACCCGGTCCTTGCGGATTTCCGATCCCGAGTTCGCCGCCAATCTCGATGAGCATTTCCGGCAATGCGTGTTCTACGACGTGCTGCTTGGCCGCTACTCGATGAAGGAGCTGGCGGAGACTGGCGACATCTGGGCGACGATCGCACCGGGCAGCCAAGCTCGCGCGCAACGGCTCCTGACACGCGATGCGACCACGGGCCAGGTGAGCTCGAACATCGTAACCTGCCGCGAGGCTTACGACACGCTCAATGCGCAGTGGGCGGGACTGGTCGATGCGATGGGTTCGGTATTCGGTCGTCAGCTCTACCCCAATCAGACGGCCGCGCTCGCCAAAGCGAAGCTCTTCGCCGATCTACCGGTGGCCTATCAGTACCTCACCGGCGTCTCGGCCAACGCGACCGAGATTTTCAAGCAGACGCTGACGATCAATGCGATGAGCCAAGCCATGCACTCGATGTCCGGCGGCAGCGGCGCGGGCAATGTCGACGTCTACGCCCAGACCCGCGCGGACATACAGACTGAGCGGACCTATGGTTCGATAGCGAGCAACGCGATGAAGTGGGTCCCGCTCCTGAACGTCGTGCTGACCGTGTTGTTCTACGCCCTCTTCCCGGTGCTTTTTCCGCTGTTCCTGCTTCCCAAGACCGGGCCTGTCGCACTCAAGGGCTATGTGACGGGCTTCTTCTATCTCGCGGCTTGGGGGCCGCTGTTCGTGATCCTCCACATGATGTTGATGTACAAGGGTGCGGCTGACATGAGCGCGGTCACGGGCAGCAACGGCCTCAGCCTTGCAAGCTTCACTGGCATGGCAGACGTGAACAGCGATATCGGTCTGCTGGCAGGCTACCTCATCGCCTCAGTCCCGTTTCTGGCAGGGGGTGTGGCGAAGGGCGCCATGGCAATCTCGCACCACGCGACGAGCTACCTCAACCCTAGCCAGAACGCGGCGGAAGAAGCGGCCCGAGAGGCGAGCACCGGCAATGTCTCGCTCGGCAACACCAGCTTCGAAAACTCGAGCGTCCTCACGCGTCAGTTCGCCCAAGGCACGATTGCCCCAAGCTTCACCTATGGCGCGCCGCAGACGCGAACCTTCAGCGACACCGGCTCGATGACTACGAGCTTCCCGGATGGCAGCTACGACCAGATCCCAACCTCCAGCTATCCCTTCACGCCGACGCTGGGCCAGGAGTTCACGGCGCGCCTTTCGACGATGGCATCGCAGGCCCGCGCCAACAGCGAGACCTATGCCAATGTGGCCACGGAATCGACGACCAGCGCCGTCACGAAGTTCCGCGAGCTCAGGGACCAGTTCAGCCGCGGCGCATCCTTCGAGAGCGCGACCGGCACCTCGAACTCCGACAGCATCCAGACCGCATTAAGCGAGGTCGATCAGGCATCGACCAGTCTGCAGCGGCAATTCGGGCTATCGCGCAGAGCAGCCGATGACATCTCTACGGCCTGGTTCCTCGGCGGCGAAGCCGGGGCAAAGGCCGGAATTTCAAATGGCGTGCTGTCTGGAAGCATCGGAGCGAAGGGCGGCGGGACACGTACATGGACCGACAGCGACATCGGCATCGCATCCGAAGACCGTTCCCGGATCTTTGGGAGCCTGTCCCAGATGTCTGACAGCCGCAATTGGTCGAGCACCCGCGATGGGTTCGTTCGCTCAGTGAGCACCTCGAGCAGCTCGTCGATCTCGACAACCGCAAGCGGCATGAATGCCTCTCTGACGGAAGCGCAGAGCTTCACTATCGAGGCTCGCCGAGCCGAGGAGCTTGCCAATCGTCTTGAGAGCCAAGCGTCGTTCTTTGAGGGCAACAGCGCTGCAGGCAATCTCAATCTGTCACAAACCTATCGAGAATGGGGTCTCGCCGAGATCGAAAGCAACCGTGACTATTATGGCAACGCTCGGTTCGACGACGTCACTTTCCAGCTCAGTGCGGAAGGACAGGCATTGCAGGCAAAGTTCGTTGAAAGTTATGCTGAGCAGCTTCGCGACGGGATCGACGATCGCCTCGTACTCGCCACCGGACTGCCCGTATCCCGACCGGCCATTTCAAGCGCTGGATCCGTGCGCGGTCGAGCACAGACCGGCGGCGGGAATTCCAGTTCCGTACCACGTGTGGGTGCCGGCGATCTCCGTGAAGAGGTGCAAAGGGCTCAGGCGTCCGGTCGCCAGAAGATTGCCGGCTCTAGGGCACGTCTGGACGCCATCACCAAGGGAGCACAAGGTGCCAGCGCCGAGGCAGCGGATGATGTGAAGGAGTGGTGACCTGCAACAGTCACCACAGGCCGAAGGACGCTCCAGCAAGAAACCCGAAAACTGCGCCTATAACGATGACGCCAATTATCGTCAGCTTTCGTCCCCATGGGTCGGCCCATGACTTCTTGATCCGATACTCCATCAGACGATTCTCGCGGAGCGCCTGATCAAGCTCCGAGAGCCCTTCCCAATTCCGGGATGCAGGTCGGTTACCAGTATCGATGTCAAATTTGCTCATGATCGCATTCATCTCGCCGCTCCTTGGAACATAGCAGAAACGAGGCCGGTAACCAGCAAAACATGCTCCGCAGCCGGGAGTGCGCAGCCTCTCCTCCAATTCGGTCCACGCCGTCACGTATCGGTGCCTTAATCCGGCAAGAGCACTGAAGCGTACAGTTCTGGAAGACGGCCGAGGCGTCGATTGGGTCAACCTTCTCCCACTGCTCATCGGTCAATCCGTGTCGATCCAATCCAGCTCTCCCTTCGCCAGTCTTGAATCCGATCTCGCAAAAAAAGGGAATCCCCTAAATGTCCACAGGCCTTAGTGATTTTCGCTTGAAAGTGAGTTTTGCGCTAGATGGCGCGTCCTCCGCCTAAGCACAGCCCTTTGTTGTCGGAACTGATTATGACTGAAGCCAATCCCCTACTCGCCCCGACGGATCTGCCTGAATATGCCGCAATCCGGCCCGAGCATGTTGTACCTGCGGTCACGTCCGCCGTAGCGGCCCATGCCGAAGCCATGCGCCAATGTGCAGCTGTAGCAGGAGATCCATCCCTGCTTGTCGCCAAGGACCTTGCCGATGTGGCGCTTGGCAGGGTGTGGGGGGTGGTGGGGCATTTGCTCGCGGTGGCCAATTCGCCTGAACTGCGCGCAGCGCATGCCGAGGCGCAGCCGATCATCGATGCGCATATGAGCGCGGTTGGGCAGGACAAGGCGCTCTATCAGGCGATGGCGGCGATTGATCCCGGAGCACTCGATAGCGCCAGCCGCCGCGCGGTGCAGCTGGCCTTGCAGGCGTTCGAGCTTTCCGGCGTCGCGCTCGATGGCGAGACCGCTGCGCGGTTTACCGACAATGTGATGACGCGGAGCCGGCTTTCGACCGAGTTTTCAAATGCCGTGCTCGACGCAACGCAAGGCTGGACGCTCGATATTGCCGACGAGGCGCGGCTGGACGGCATTCCCGAGGCCGACCGCCAGAGCATGGCCGAAGCGGCGCGGCAGGCAGGAAACGCGGGCTGGCGGATCAGCCTCCATGCGCCCAGCGTCATGGCGGTGCTGACCCACGCGCACGACCGGGACCTGCGGCGCGAGGTCTATGCCGCCTTCAACACACGCGCTTCGGATCAGGGGCCGCTGGCCGGCCAGTTCGACAACTCGGAGCGGATGCGCGAGTTGCTCGCGCTGCGTGGCCATGCGGCGCTTATGCTCGGGCATGACGACCCCGTCGCCGTCTCGCTTGCCAGCAAGATGGCGCGCGATGGCGAGGAGGTGGAGAGCTTTCTCACCGGTCTTGCCCGGGCAGCGCGCCCGCAGGCGGAGCAGGATATGGCGAGCTTGCGGGCGTTTGCTGCGCAGGAACTGGGCCTGTCGGATCTGGAGCCGTGGGACATCGGCTTTGTCAGCGAACGGATGCGCCTGGCGCTGCATGCGATCGACAGCGCACAAATCCGGCGCCACTTGCCGCTGGATCGCGTGCTGTCTGCGCTTTTCATGCTGGTGGGCGAACTGTTCGGCGTGGAGTTCCGCGAGGGCACCGCGCCCGTCTGGCACGCGGATGTGCGCCATTTCACGCTGCACCGCACTGGGAGCGAACAGCCGGTCGCGGCTCTTTATGCCGATTTCTTCGCGCGCGAAGGCAAGCGCGGCGGTGCGTGGATGGATGTCTGCCGCCCGCATGCAGAGGGCGGGGCGGTGTGGCCGGTCGCCTATCTGATCTGCAACTTCGCGCCCGCTCCGCCGGGCCAGACCGCCACGATCACCCATGCCGATATGGTGACGCTGTTCCACGAGATGGGCCATTGCCTCCATCACCTGCTGAGCCCGGTCGACGTGCCGAGCGTGGCGGGGATTTCCGGCGTGGAATGGGATGCGGTGGAACTGCCCAGCCAGTTCCTCGAAAACTTCGCCTGGGAGCCTGCCACGCTGAAGGCGGCTTCCGCGCACGAGGAAACAGGCGAGCCGCTGTCCGACGCGCTGATCGCCCGGATGCTGGGGGCCAGGACCTTCCTCGCCGCCATGGCCTTGCTGCGCCAGATCGAGTTTGCGCTCTATGACCTGCGGCTGCACCGCGCGGCAGGCGGCGGGAATGCGCCTGATCCGCAAGCCGTGCTCGCAGCGGTGCGCGCCGAAGTGGCGGTGATCGCCTATCCCGATTGGCACCGCTTCGGCCATGCCTTCAGCCACATCTTCGCGGGCGGCTATGCGGCAGGCTATTATTCCTACCTCTGGGCCGAGCGGCTGTCCGCCGATGCTTATGGCGCGTTCGAGGAACCGGACGCGGACCGCGCGATGCTGGGCGCACGCTTCCGCGATGAGGTGCTCGCCAAAGGCGGATCGCGCGCCGCAATCTACAATTTCATCGCCTTCCGCGGACGCGAACCGGAGAACGCGCCGCTGCTGGCAAGCTGGGGCATTGCCGCGTAAGAAATCGGACACGGTGGGCTGAGCATTCAGCTTGGCCCCGCGTCCTAGAGGTATGATGCAGCAACGAACATCCTCTTTGCCCGGCTTCTGGACGGAAGAACTGGATGCCCGCTATCGCGGTGCGCTTTGCGCCTTCTTTCGCCGCCGGATCGGCAATGGAGCCGAAGCCGAGGAACTGGCGCAGGAAGTGATCGTACGGGTCTGCGATATGCCTGAAGGGCAGATGGAACGCCCCGATTCCTACGTGTTCACGATCGCAGCCAATCTGCTGCGCGACAGGGCGCGCCGCGATGCGGTGCGCGCTTCCTATCGCGAGGCGATCCTCGCCGATTCCGATCGCTGGGACGTGGATCGGCGTGATCCGGAACGCATTCTGGCCGGGCGGCAGAACCTCGCCAATGTGGCAGGAGCGCTGCGGTCCTTGCCCGAGCGTACACGGGTCATCTTTGTGCTCTACCGGCTGGAAGGCATGCCGCGCCGCGACATCGCCGATGCCTTCGGCATTTCGGTCAGCGCGGTTGAGAAACACATTGCCAATGCCATGCGGGCCATCATTGCCCTGAAGGAAAACGACCAATGGCACAGCTGAAATTGCAGGAAGGCCGATCGGCTGCCGAAATCGCGGTCGACTTTATGATCCTCCATGTCGAGGGACGCCTGGACGAGGCCAGTGAGACTGAATTGATCCGTTGGTTCGAAGAAGATCCTGCGCACCAGCGGCTGTTCCAGAACGCCCTGGTCTCATGGTGGGATCTGGAAAACCAGGGGCTGCAACCGGAAATCGCTGAACTCCGGGCGGAGGCTTTGCAGGCCTATGGCCGGGCAAGTCAGCAGCGCTGGAAGCGGTTTCGTCAGCCGATCCATTGGCTATGGCTGGCCGGGGTGGCTCTTCTGGGCCTCTTCATCGTTGCGACAGTTGCAGGGTTCCTTCGGTTCGCCGGTTGAAGTCCGCTGCCAGGCGACGGCGTTTCCACCAAATATTGCAAATTTCTTGCTGAGCATCCGCAGCTGCGGTGCGTCATGCCGTGATCAACTGGCGTGGCTCGCTGTGGCCATGACCGATCAGGAAGGGCGGTACGATGGGGAATTTGCGTCTTGTTGAGCTTTTGCGGGGTGCCTCGGCACTGGGATTAATCGTGGGCGTCTGTGCCATGCCGACAGCCGGACATGCAGAAGAAACAACGCAGCCATCGGCCACGCCGACCGCCGAAATCGTCGTGACGGCCAAGCGCGACGAGGCCGAAACAAACCTCAAGGTGGACAAGGCCGCCTCATCGGATCGCACCGGCAAGGGACTGCGCACGCTGCCCCAATCCACCACGGTGGTCACCAGCGCTTTGCTCAAGGAGCAGCAGGTCCAGTCGGTCACCGAGGCATTGCGCAATGTCAGCGGAACCACCGCCAGCTTCGGCAACGTTCAGGGCGTGCCGAGCATATCGGTGCGCGGCTTCGGCGCTACCGGGCTCAGCAATGGCCTGTCCGGTTCCCTTATCGCCGTGCAGCCGGTCGACAACCTTGAACGCATTGAAGTGCTGAAAGGACCGTCAGCCATTCTCTCCGGTGCCGGCAGCCTTGGTGGCACGGTCAATCTGGTCACCAAGCGTCCGAGCGCGGATCCGATCCTCGATGTCACAGGCGAGTATGGCAGCTTCGATACATGGGCGATCGGGGTTGACGCTTCCAACGCGCTGACCGCCGACAAACATGTCAGCGCACGAATTGTTGGCCGCTGGCTGGATGCAGATCGCAACTTCGGGGGCTATGCCGGGCGGAACGAACATTTCTTCGCGCCGTCGCTGCGCTTCAAGGACGCCAAGACCGACGTCATTCTGGGTGCGAGCCTTTCGGAAAACTTCAACCCGTTGGCACCCTACTCATATGTGGTCGATACGCAGATCGTCGATCCTGCTGCACCCGGTTTCGGCCAAATCGCGGCCAATCCCGAAAACCCGCTCGGCCCGCGTGGCCAAGGCATCGCGGCCAGTTCGCAGCGCTACTACTTCAATGCCGAACACAAGGCGGCCCCTTGGCTGACGCTGGTGGCACGCGGCGAACATGGCAACGGCAATGTTAACATCCGGCTCCTGCAGCCCCTGTTTACCGATCCCTCGGGCGTCTACTACACGCCGCTTTCGCAGGGCACCCAGTCTCGCAATGACGCGCTTGATGCCTATGCCCGGTTCAACTTCAAGACCGGTCCGGTGTCTCACGCGCTCACAATCGGCTACAACTACTCGCGCGACCGTTCACTGTCGCTGACCGGTGCCAATGCGTTTTACGGACCGTTCACAGACCGCAAGGCGGGTCTCGCGGGCATTCCTCTTCCCGAAGTTGCTGGAACGCCGAGCAATATTGCAACGATCGTCCAGAACGGCTTCTATGCGCAGGATCTGGCCGAATTCGACCGCTTCCACGTCTATGCCGGGTATCGGCGCAACCGCTACCATCTGAACTCGGCATCGCTGCAATTTGCCTTCACCAACGATGATCGCCAGACCGCCAACACCTTCAGCTTCGGTGCGGTGGTCGATGTGGTCGGTGGTCTGTCGGTCTATGGCAACTTCCTCAGCGGTTATTCGCCCAATTTCGCCCAGTTTGACGGCTTCATTCCCAAGCCGCAGCGCACCCGCAATATCGAAGGCGGGATCAAGCTGGACCTGTTCGACCGCAAGCTGGCGATTGTTGCCTCCTACTATCGCAACAAGCAGAACAACATCGTCAATGGCACCCTGGCACCGCCATTCTATCAGGTGCTTGACGGGTTGATCGCCGAAGGCTTCGAGGCCGATATCAATGGACAGATCCTGCCAGGCTGGACCGTTGCAGCAACCTTCAGCCAGGCCAGCTACAAGTACACCAATCCCGATCCGCTTGAGCGCACCGATTTTGTCGTGGCGCAGCCCAAGACACGCTACAGCGTGTTCACGGCCTATGAAGTGCAGAAGGGTCCGCTCAAGAGCCTGGGCGCCTCGATCGGTGTCTATGGCTTCTCGCGCAGCGTAGCCGGAACGGTCGGCAGTGCATTCCCGACGTTCGATCCCGATACGTTTGAAATCACCGGCATCTTCAATAACCGGGCACCTGTCTTCCTCGGCGCGCAAACGTCGGTGGATGCCAACATCCACTACAAGCTGGGGGACCTGAAGCTGAATCTGGGCGTGAAGAACCTGTTTGATCGGCAGCTTTACAGCCTTTCGCCAACCGTGAACTACATCCCCCTTGGCGCGCCGCGCACGTTTACGCTGACGGCGACCTACAGCTTCTTCTGACCCTTCTAGAGGAACGATTTCTTGAGACCCGAAGCATCCGCATCACAAGCCGGGCCATTGCCGGGCGCCGACTCTGGCAGGTGGAGCCACGCGCTCCGCCTGCTGGGGGGCTTCTGGACCGGCCGCGACTGGCCGGTGGCCTGGGCGATGCTGATCGTGCTGCTGGCCTTGCAGTTCGGCACGGCAACACTGGGTCTGTGGATGGCCGAATGGGAGAAGGCTTTCTTCGATATGCTTCAGACCCGGCAGGGCGATCTGGCCGGGAACCTGTTTCGCTTTGCCGGGATCGTCTCCGCCTTTGCCGTGGCCGGCTTTGCCACGAGCTATTTGTCCTCCACGCTGGCACTGCGCTGGCGGGCATGGTTGAATGAAGACTATAGTCGGCGCTGGATGGCCTGGCGGCGTTATTATCGCATCGAGCGAGGCGGCAGCCTCGACAACCCCGACCAGCGCATTGCCGAGGATCTCGATCTGCTGCCGCGCGGGATTCTGGGGCTCGTCACGGGTTTCACGTTCGCGGTGGTCAGCCTCGTGCAGTTCTCGGCGCTGCTGATGACGCTTTCCGCCCCGGTCCGGCTGAGCCTGTTCGGCCAGACCTTCGTGCTGCCCGGAGACATGGTGATCTGGGGCTTCCTCTATGCCGTGGGCACTTCAGTGCTGGTGGTCTTTGTTGGCCGCCCGATCGTGACACGCACCATGCGCCAGCAACACTATGAAGCGGACTACCGCTTTGAACTGATCCATGTGCGCCGAAACGCCGAGCAGATCGCTTTTACGCGCGCCGAACCGGTCGAGCTGAGCAATCTGGCGGCGCGGTTCGCCACTTTACGCCGCAACATGCACGGGCTGATCCTCGCAACCACTAATCTGGGCGTGGTGCAGGGCCTGATCAGCCAGCTCACCCCGATGACTCCGATCCTGCTCATGCTGCCGCGCTATTTCGCCGGGCGAATGACCATCGGCGATGTGATGCAGGGCCGCAACGCCTTCAACCAGATGAGCGGCGCGCTGAGCTGGTTCATGCAATCCTATGGCAGCATCGCCACCCAGATCGCGATCATCCGCCGTCTGCGCGCATTCGATGCCGCGCTGGCCCTGCCGCCTTCAGATGATACCGCGGATCTGGAGATCAGCGAATGCACTGAGCCGGCTCTCCTTGCCCGCGATCTGGCCGTCCGGCTGCCGTCAGGCCAACCGCTGGTCGCCGTGCCGGAATGGCGGGTCGAGACCGGCGAGCGCTGGGTCGTGCGCGGACCGTCCGGCGCGGGCAAGAGCACGCTGCTGCGCGTGATCGCCGGGCTCTGGCCTGATGCTACCGGCCAGATCGCGCATCTGCCGCAGGCGGGCATGATGTTTCTGCCGCAGCGGGCCTATTTTCCCATCGGTTCGCTGCGCGCGGCAATGGCTTTTCCGGCTACCGCGGATGACTTTGCCAGCTCGGACCTCAAGGCAGCGCTCGGCCGCTTCAATCTTGGACATCTGGAAGGCCGGTTGGACGAGGTTGCGCCCTGGACCGACGTGCTTTCGCCCGGCGAACAGCAGCGTCTCGCCTTCGTGCGCGTCCTCCTGCGCCGCCCGGCCTTGCTAGTTATGGACGAGGCAACCAGCGCGCTGGACGCAGGCAATGCCGCGCTTGCCTATGATACTGTGCTGGAAACGCTGCCGAATATCACCATGATCAGCGTCGTCCATGACGATAAGCTGGAAGCATATCACACTCACCTGCTGCACCTCGCGGACGGCATTGCCCGACCCGCCACGCTGCGCTCCTGAAACTGCCACCGCACCCGACGACGGGAAGGACACCCATGAGCAATCTCATCACCAATGCCACCGATGCCGATTTCGATGCCGTGCTGGCGGCAGACAATCGCCCTGTCCTGCTCGACTTCTGGGCCGACTGGTGCGGCCCTTGCAAGGCGCTGGCGCCAACACTTGCAGATCTCGCCGAAGACTTCGTCGACGAACTGCGCGTGGTCAAAATCGATATTGTGGCCAACCCCGAAACGGCGGCGCGCTTTGGCGTACAGTCGATCCCGTTGCTCATGGTCATGCAGGGCGGCGAGGAGAAAGGGCGCTTGCTTGGAGCCCAATCGCGCGCGCGGCTGACCGCCTTCGTCGAAGGTCATCTGGCATGAGCGAAGCCTATCTGGCGACGGCGGAGCGCAAGGCCGCCGTGCTGGCCCGCCTCGACGAGGCGCTGGCGGCAGACCGCGTTCTGATTGATACCGGCGTCTGGGATGCCCCCAACGGAAGCCCCGCTGCCGTCGTTGCTCAGGACGCGGATCTGCGCAGTTTCGAAGCCTTTACGGGCATTCCGGCGGCCGTGGGTGGCCTGGTCGATCTGCTGGCGCTGTACCTTTCCAACACGCCTGAACAGCGCAACGCGTTTCTGATCCGCTTCTTTACCGCAACGCGGCCCGGTGCTCGGCTGGATCTGGCCGCAGCGCAGTTTCTCGTGGCCATGCACGACGATCCGGCCATGGCGCGCGCCGCCAAGGCCGATCCCGATGTGGTGATCTTGCTCGACCGTTCGCGCGGGACGCAGGCTGATGTTGCCGAAGAGCGCGAGGTGCCACGCGCTGTGTGGAGCGCGTTGCGCACCGACGCGATGGACCTCGCCGAGACAAGGAGCGGCAAGGTGAGCGGTGTGCTCGATTTCATCGAACGTACGGCATGGCCACTCGCGCGCTCACGCAGCGCGCTCTCTGACGGGATGGCAACATTGCTGCTACTGGCCAGCAGCTTTGCCGTCGAGGACTCCGGCTGGAGTACAGCAGACCAGCAGAAGATTGACGAGGCATTTCAAGCAATACAGGCCGAAGCCCTGGCGCGCGGCGAGGAGAACCCGAACTATCCCGCCCTTCTCAGCGCGCGCGAGCCGGTGCTTGAGGCCCGATTCCGTGCGCAGATCGAGTTGCAGGGCCGCAGCGTTGGGGAACTGGCAAAGACCTGGGCCGACCGCCTCGCCAATCTGGCCGAAACGTTCTGATGACCACTGCAGCCAGCAACCTGATCCCGCGCGCCAGCCTGTTTGGTTATCCGGCGCGCTTCGGCCTGCAGATCAGCCCTTGCGGCGGATGGTTCGGTTGGATCGCTCCGATCGATGGCGTCGCCAATATCTGGGTTGCACCCTTCAAGGCGATCGATAGGCCCCACCCCGTGACCCGCGACAACCGGCGGGGCATAACCGGGTTTTCCTTCGCCCGCGATGGCCGCACTGTGCTCTACCTGCAGGACAGCCATGGCGACGAGAACTGGCATGTCTTCGCCGCCGATATCACGACCGGCGAAACTCGCGACCTAACGCCCTGGCCAGGCGCGCAATGCGGCATTGCTGGTCTCAGCCGCAAGCGTCCTGGTGAAGTTCTGGTAAGCGCCAATGCGCGCGATCCGCGGTATTCCGATCTGCATGTGGTCGATCTTGCCACCGGTGCGGCCACGCTGGTCATCGAAAACCCTGGCTTTGCCCATTTTCTGACCGATGAGCAGTTCGTGCCCCGATTTGCTCTCGCCATGCAGCCCGACGGCGGCTCGGCGGTACTGGCAGGCAGCGGCGAGGCGTGGGAGCCGCTGATGGTCTTCCCGGAAGAGGATGCGCGAACCTCCGGGCCTTCAGGTCTCGATGCGGCGGGCGAGACGCTGTTCTACTACGACAGCCGGGGCCGCGACACGGCGGCGCTGTTTGCCTTTGACCTTGCGTCGGGAACATCGCGCCTGATCGCCAGCGATGATCGCGCCGATATCAGCGGGACGATTGCCGATCTCGAGACCTGGCATCCGCTGGCCTATACTGTGACGTATGCCCTGACCGAGCGGCACGTGCTGGACGAGGCGATCCGTCCGACCATCGACCTGCTGGACCACGCGGAGCTTGGCAACTGGACGATCACCAGCCGCACCGACGATGACCGCTACTGGACGATCGGCGCGAGCAGCGATCTCCTCGCCGGATCGAGCTGGCTGCTCGACCGGCAGGAGATGACGGTGCGCCAGCTTTATGAAGTGCGCCCCGAACTGACCGGCAAGGCGCTGGCCCCGATGGCGCCAGTGGTGATTCCGAGCCGCGACGGGCTGAATCTGGTCAGCTATCTCACCCTGCCCGCAGGCACTGGATCGCTGGAGCAAGGCGTGATCGCTCCACTTCCCGCGGTCCTTCTGGTCCATGGCGGCCCTTGGGCCCGCGACGGCTTCGGCTACAACCCCGAAGCGCAGTGGCTCGCCAATCGCGGCTATGCCGTGCTTCAGGTCAATTTCCGCAGCTCCACGGGTCTTGGCAAGGCGTTCATGCGCGCCGGCGCCAATGAATGGGGCGCCCGGATGGATGATGACCTTGAAGATGCACTGGAGTGGGCAATCGCGCGCGGGTTCATCGATCCGGCGCGCATGGCGATCATGGGGGCAAGCTATGGCGGCTATGCCGTGCTTTCCGCGCTCACCCAGCGGCCCGAGCGGTTCGTCTGCGGCATCGACATTGTCGGTCCCGCCAACCTGCAGACGCTGATCGATGAAATCCCGCCCTACTGGGAGGACGCTCGGCTGCATCTTTATGCCAGTATCGGCGATCCCCGCACGGAGGAAGGCCGCGCCCAGCTGACCGCGCGTTCGCCCATCCACCATGCGGCAAGGATCCGCCGCCCGCTGCTGATCGCGCAAGGAGCCAACGATCCGCGCGTGCTCAAGCAGGAAGCCGATCAGATGGCGGCCGCGATGCAGGCCAATGGCATTCCGGTGAACTATCTGCTGTTCCCCGACGAAGGCCACGGCTTTGCCCGCCCGGCCAACGACATCGCTTTCAAGACCGTGGCCGAGGCCTTCCTCGCGCATCATCTGGGCGGCACATGCCAGCCGCCCGTGCGCGAAGAAGTGGCAGGTACGACGATGCAACTGGTCGAGGGCGAAGACTGGCTGACGGAGCTCCACCGCGCAATTACCGGGTTGGCATGACGAAGATGGAAGGCCGGGACTGGGCCAATTGGGCCATTGGACGGATCGAGGCGGATTTTACCCGCAGCGCTGACACACATCTCATCCCGGTGCCGGTCCCTGCGCTGCCGGACATCGCGATATATCTCAAGGACGAGAGCAGCCACCCCACTGGTAGCCTCAAGCATCGCCTGGCCAGGTCGCTTTTCCTCTACGCTTTGTGCAACGGCTGGATCAGCGAGGGACAGACCATCGTCGAGGCTTCGTCCGGGTCGACCGCCGTCTCCGAAGCCTATTTTGCACGAATGCTTGGTCTGCCGTTCATCGCGGTTATTCCAGCGGGCACCGCCACCGAAAAGATCACGGCCATCGAATGGCGAGGCGGGCGCTGCCACAAGGTGGCCGATGGTGGACTGGTCTATGGGGAGGCCGCCCGGCTCGCGGCGGAACTCGGCGGGCATTACATGGACCAGTTCACCTATGCCGAGCGCGCCACCGACTGGCGCGGCAACAACAACATCGCAGAGAGCATTTTCGCCCAGATGGCGCGCGAGCCCTCACCCGTGCCATCGTGGATCGTGGCAGGCGCGGGCACGGGCGGAACGTCTGCGACGCTGGGCCGCTATGTCCGTTACAATCGCCATGCCACACGTATCTGCGTTGCCGATCCGGCAGGATCGGTGTTTCACCGTCACTGGGCCGACCGGACGATCGAAAAGGCATGTGGCCTGCCATGCCGGATAGAGGGGATCGGCCGCCCGCGGGTGGAACCCAGCTTCATTCCTGACGTGATCGACCGGATGGAAGTGGTGGCCGACAGCGTCTCGATTGCGGCTGCACGGACGCTCTCGGCGCATCTGGGCAAACGCGTGGGCGCATCGACCGGAACCAACATGGTCGCCGTGGCCAGACTTGCCACGGAAATGGCCGCGCAAGGGCAAGCGGGCTCGATCGTATCCATCTTGTGCGATGGCGGTGAGCGCTACGCCTCAACCTACTACAACGAGGATTGGCTCGAAGCGCAAGGCTTGGCCGACCCGCAGGCCGAGGCGCAGATCGGGCACTTTTTCGCGTCCGGCCGCTTGGTCTAGGCCTGCAAACCAGCCACGATGCGGTGTAGTGTGATGCCAGCAAAGCCGCGGGCAAACATTACTTTGACGGATTTCTTTGAATAATGCGTCGCCACCTTCTACGGCATTGAAGGCAAGTCGGCGGCGGAGGCTGGCTGAGCTGGGTCAGGATCACTTGCTTGACGAAGGGCAAGGTCGGCTGTGGCGGCGGGCTTGCAGGAACGCGAACGCGATCATGCTCATGTTGGCATGTCGGTGAAGGCCCTGCCATGATTGCCCTTCGAAGTGATCAAGGCCGAGCATTTCCTTGAGTTGCTGGTGGGCCCGCTCGCAGACCCATCGCGAATTGATGGTGCCGGCCATCTTCCTGAGCGGCGTGTCGGCGGGCAGATTGCCAAGGTAGTATTTGTGCTCGCCACTGGAGCGATGCTTGCCGACCAGCCATACCTCGTCGCCCGTGAAGAACGCTGAAAGCAGCGGGAATGCGTTGGTTTTGTCGGATTTGAAGTAATCGTATTTGCAAGGTTTCGGGCGGGATCGGACAAAAAGCTTGCGATTTTGCGCGCCCGCGCACGTAGGGTCTACCCCCGATCCGGTGCACTACCCGCCGCACCGCATCCGGCGCATCGTCAACCTCAACGAAATACCGGACCTCGCCTACACGCTCGCAATCACCGGACGCCTATTTGTTTTCTATTAAAATCCTTCTATGAACTTCATTAAGTCCTTTGGCTTTGTGAAGGTGAACCGGTTTCCCGTAAAATCACGCAATTTCTCCATATCTCGCTCGCGATTACGACGGCGATAATTCAGCACAAAGCGAAAAAAATCTGTGTCGAACCGCTCAGGGCATCCGACCATGACTTCATTCGTACGCTCTCGGCCATGATTGGCAATTGTTCTGTAAATCACTCGCGCAAAGCATAGCGAAGTTGGAAAATCGAGGTGGATCAGAGTGTCGGCATGTGCAGCACGAATGTCTATTGTGTTGCCATAGTTGCCATCGATGATCCAGCGGGGTTCCGCAGCAAGAGATATGACCTTTTCACGCCATAGCGTTTTCTCAGAGGGCACCCAACCAGGACGCCAATAATGAAAGTCCAAATGGACAAGCGGCAACCCGGTGCGCTTGGCCAACAACCTGGCAGCCGTGGACTTGCCTGCGCCAGGGCATCCAACGATCATAACCCTTTCCACGATCAGAAACTGCCAACAATAATCATGCAGGCCTCTCAACGCTCACTTTGCGCATGTCGCGATAGACGGTGGATCGGCCAATGCCTAGATGCCTTAATGGGCCGGGGCCTCAAGAGTAGCCAAGTATGTGGCTCTCCCTCAGAATGATGATGTTGAAAATAGGTAATTACCCACCCCCTAATTTGAGCGGTCATGCGGTGACGGCGCTGAGGATGGTTTGAAAGGGATTTGCTCCTGGCAGTCGGGCGGTGTCGACGGTGGTGCGCATATCGGCTTCAGCATCGACGGCCCACTTGGCGCGGTATCCATTGGTCACTTTGCGCTGGATGACACTGAGCCTCAGCGCCCGCTCACTGATGTTGTTGGTAGCATCGACCTTGCCGGGGAAATCGCAGAATGTGAGCAGTTGGTCGCGCGCGCGTCGGATCTGCTTGAGTAGTTCGGTGGCCTGCTTGCAATCGGTGGCCGTTCCTATGATGGCATCGAGGTCGCGCAGCAGTTTACGCCGTCGGGTGTTTACGGTTGGGGCGGCGAGCGTTGCAATGTCGCGTGCAAAACCGACTGCCTCGCTCAGCCAGAGCTTGATACGCATGCCGATCAAGTCGCTGCCGTGCTTCTCGACAGAGCGTGCTTTGCGATCGAGATGCGCAAGGCATGTTTCAAGATGATGCCCATGACCTTGCTGGCCCGAATAGCGATCCGGGATCCAGACATCAGGCTGGTGCCCGGCCATGGTGTCGCGCTCAAGCACGACTAGGCGGCGCATGTCGTAGGCGAGGTTCTGCATTCCGATCTTCATGCTGGCGCGCACGATGCCGATGGACCGTACCATCTTGCCACCCATGCTGGTATGCTGGCTGCCGAACACATGCTCGACCCGCGCTCGCACCGATGAACGGGTCTTGTTCGCCGCTTCCTGCGGCGGGCTGATCGGCTGGCCGCGGCATCCCCGACGGGGGCTCCGGCTCCTGAATGGACGTTACAATGATCAACTGATCGCATCTGTCATGGCGAGTAAGGCCTCTGGGCTCAGTAGGCCAAGCCAGCGATCATTCGCCTAGCATCATCAACGTGGCATTCCCCCCGGCCGCTGTGGTGTTAATCGAGGTTGAGACTTCCTCCAGCAAGGCGTCCGGCGAATAGGCCAAGGGCGTATCGCGCCGGGCGGCGTGGACGGTGATTATCGCTCCCTCCCGTTCCGCCAGATGCCGCGCCATAGCGGCGACGTCACCATCCACCAAAGCCACATCGGCGTCCGCGTCCAAATAGAATCGCGCCGCCACAGCATCGGACAGGTCATCGGGCAAGCCCTGCCCGCCCAAGGCCGGATCAACCACTCCCCGATTGCCGGTGGCCAACACTACCGCCATTTGCTCCAGCAAACCCTCAGGACGGGCGGCCTGCATTAACACGCGCCCACGCGGATGCAGCGCGTAAAGGTTGCTTTCGCCCACCGGGCCGGGCAATTGCACCTGATAGCCCAGCGGCGAGGCTGCGCCATAGGCCCGCGCTACCTCCGCGGCCTTGGGGTCACGCTCACCAAGCCAATCAGCGAAAGCCAACAGCCCGGCATCAACCCCCGCCCCCGCCAGGGCCAAAGGCTCGGCGCGGCACAAGCGCCGCAGATAAAGTGGCCCACCCGCCTTGGGCCCCGTGCCCGAAAGGCCTCGCCCGCCAAAGGGCTGCATCCCCACCACCGCGCCGATCATATTGCGGTTCACGTAGATATTGCCCACCCGCACCTTGGCCCTCACCCGCGCCACGGTGGCATCCAGCCGCGTGTGCAGGCCAAAGGTCAGGCCATAGCCGGTGGCGTTGATCGCCTCGACCACATTATCCAGCGCGCCTTGTGCATAGCGCAGCACATGCAGCACTGGGCCAAAAACCTCCTGCCGCACCTGCCCAAGGCTGGCGATCTCGATGATCGTGGGGGCAACGAAATGCCCATGCTCCGCGTCTTCGGGCAAGGGCAATTCCTCTACGCGGCAGCCCGCCGCCCGCATCACCGAAATATGCTCTTCGATACGCGCTTTGGCCTGCACGCTGATCACTGGGCCAATGTCATGCGCCAGCACATCGGTGCGCCCCAGCCGCAATTCCGCCATCGCTCCGCGTAGCATGGTCAACACGCGATCGGCGATATCCTCCTGCAAGCACAGCACCCTCAGCGCTGAGCAGCGCTGCCCCGCGCTATCAAAGGCGGAGGCAATCACATCGGCCACCACCTGTTCGGCCAAGGCGGAGGAATCGACGATCATCGCATTCTGTCCGCCCGTCTCGGCAATGAACGGCACGAGTTGGCCATCGGGCAGCACACGCCCCGCCAATTGCCGCTGGATCAACCGGGCCACTTGGGTCGATCCGGTGAACATCACCCCCATCACCGAAGGCGCGGCCACCAGCGCCGCCCCCACTTCGCCATCGCCGATCACGACCTGCAACGCCGCCTCTGGCACCCCCGCCTGATGCAGCACCCGCACCGCCTCCGCCGCGATCAGAGGCGTTTCCTCGGCCGGTTTGGCCAGCACCGCATTGCCCGCCACCAGCGCCGCGCTCATCTGCCCTAAAAAGATCGCCAGCGGAAAGTTCCAAGGGCTGATACACACCACCGGCCCCAGCGCCGCGCCCAAGCCTTGGCCAGCCTGCGCCGCATAATAGCGCAGAAAATCAACTGCCTCGCGCCATTCGGCCACGGCATTGGGCACAGATTTGCCCGCCTCGCGCACTAGCAGGGCCAGCCAAGGCGCGGGGTCGGCCTCAATGGCGTCCGCCGCCCGCTGCAAACAGGCCGCCCGATCAGCGACCGGCACCGAAGCCCAAATCGGCGCGGCTTCCTCGGCCCTTTGCACCGCATCGGCCACATCCTGCGCGCTGGCCCATGCTGCCATGCCCACTATATCTCGCGCATCGGCAGGGTTGCGCACTGCAATGCCTTGCCCCGTGCCCCATGGCCCCGCCGCCGCCATCGCCGCGCCCAGATCAGCGAGCACGCCCGTATCGCTCAGATCCAGCCCGCGCGCATTGGCACGATCCGGATAAAGATCGCGCGGCAGAGCGATCCCCTCATGTCGAAGCCCCACCGCCTGCTCCACCGGATCGCGCACCAAATCCGCCACCGGCACCAGCGGATCGCCAATGCGGTTCACAAAGGAACTGTTCGCGCCATTTTCCAGCAAGCGCCGCACCAGATAGGCCAGCAGCGTCTCATGCGTGCCCACCGGCGCATAGATCCGGCAAGGGCGGCCCAGCGGCCCTACCACTTGAGTATACAAGGCCTCGCCCATGCCATGCAGGCATTGGAACTCGTAATCACCCACGGCAAAATCCGGCCCGGCCATGTGATAGATGCTGGCCAAGGTCTGCGCATTATGCGTGGCAAATTGCGGGAACACCGCATCGCGCGCGGCCAGCAACGCCTTGGCACAGGCGAGATAGGCCACATCAGTATGGGCCTTGCGCGTATAGACCGGAAAATCCTCCAGCCCATCCACCTGCGCTCGCTTGATCTCGGCGTCCCAATAGGCGCCCTTTACCAGTCGCACCATGATCCGCCGCCCTGCCCGCCGCGCCAGATCGACGATCCAGTCGATCACTAAGGGGCAGCGTTTGCCATAAGCCTGCACCACAAAGCCCAAGCCATTCCAGCCCGACAGATCAGGATCGAGCGCCAGATGTTCGAGCAGATCAAGGCTGAGTTCGAGCCGCTCGGCCTCCTCGGCATCAATGTTAAAGCCTATCCCATAGCCCCGCGCCAACAGCGCCAGCGCGTGGACACGGGGCAGCAATTCGCCCATCACCCGCTCCGCCTGCGCGCGGGCGTAGCGGGGATGCAGCGCCGAAAGCTTGATCGAAATGCCGGGCCCGGCATAGACGCCCCGCCCGGCGCTGGCCGCACCAATGGCATGGATTGCTGCCTCGTAATCGGCATAATAGCGCGCGGCATCCTGCGCCGTGGTGGCCGCCTCGCCCAGCATATCATAGCTATAGGCAAATCCCTGCGCCTCCAGCTTGCGGGCGCGGGTCAGGGCTTGGGTAATGGTCTGGCCAGTCACGAATTGCTCGCCCATCAGGCGCATCGCCTGTTGCACCGCGCGGCGGATCACCGGCGCGCCTAGCCTTGCCACCAGCGCGCCTAGCCCCGCCTCGTGCTGCACCAGCTTGCCTGTGACCATCAGCCCCCATGTGGCCACATTCACAAATGGGCCGCGCCCGCTGCCCAGATGCGCCGCCCAATCGCCATCGCCAATCTTGTCGCGGATCAGCGCATCGCGGGTGGCCGCATCGGGAATGCGCAGCAAGGCCTCGGCCAGACACATCAGCGCCACGCCCTCCTCGCTCGACAGCGCATATTCCTGCACCAAAGCCTGAACGTCGCCCGTTTGCGGCGCGGCGCGCAAGCCTTGCACCAATTGCGCCGCCAAATCTCGCACCGGCCCGCGCAGATCATCGGGCAGGCGGGCCAAGGGCAAGAGCGCGACCACACAAGCCGCCTCATCGCGGCGATAAGCCCGTGCTATAGCGCGGCGCAGGGGCGTTTGCTCAGGCAGCGCGGGGACGAAGCGAGCGAAGGGGGCGGTGTTGGTCATGCCGCCAAAATTAACGCCATTCGGGGCGGCTATCTGCCTTTATTGGGCGCCCAGACTTGGCATATGGACTAAATCTAAGGCGTAATTTAATCTGAATGAATGGAAAAATCAACAAAAACCACCCAAATCGATGAGTTTGACCGCAAGATCCTCAGCGCGCTGGCCACAGAGGGGCGGATGAGTATTACCGATCTGGCGCAAAAGGTGGGCCTATCCAAAACCCCTTGCCAATTGCGTCTCAAGCGCTTGATCGAACAGAAAGTCATTTCTGGTTTTCGCGCAGTGATTGATCCGGCCTGCCTCGGCCTGAATCATGTGGCCTTCACCGAGGTCAAACTGTCGGACACCCGCGAAAAGGCACTTGAAGAATTTAACGCCGGCGTGCGCTGCATCCCCGAAATCGAGGAATGCCATATGATCGCAAGCAGCTTTGACTATCTACTCAAAGTACGCACCGCCGATATCCGCCGATATCGCATGGTGCTGGGTGAGAAAATTTCCAGCTTGCCCCATGTAGCCAGCACTTCCACTTTCGTCGCGATGGAAACCGTGCTGGAACGGCCGCGCTAGTCGAGCGTAAGCGCCAGCAGGGCGAAGCTGGCCAGCCAGTGTTCGCCAGCGTAATCGCCGGCGATATGCGGCAGGGCGGCGGCGATGTGCCTTTGGCTGGCCTGCTCCGCGCGGGCCGCAGCATCGGCGGGCAAGCCCGGCACACGCGCCAGCAGCGCCCAAACCCAACCGCGCGACAGGTTCAACCCGTCAAGATGCACGATGCGCACATCCGAACGGTCGGAAACCTTCACCGGCACCTCCAGCAACAGGATGTCAGGATGGGCCATGAAGCCGTCGATCCAGCTCAGAGCCTCGCGCCCCTCGAACACGCGCGCCACCAGTGCCGCGACACACAGGCTGGGGGAGAGGAAATCCTCGCCCGAGGGCTCCAGCCATGGCGCGAGGCGCTCGCTGGCAAACCAAGGCTGCGCGCGGGCGATGATTGTGTCGGCCAGCGCCGGATCGCATCGATGGGCCCAATCAAGCGCGAGGCCCATGGCAAAGGCGGTGTTGCCATGGGTGCCGCTGCGCACGGGCCTGTCCAGCCGCAGCAGATAATCCCTTAAATACCCAGCCAGCAAGCGCGCCAAAGGCTCCAGCGCATGGGCGGCGGCTTTATGCCCGCCTTCAGTCAGTTCAAGATGCAGCGCCAGCAGCCACGCCCAGCCATAGGGCCGCTCGAACAGGCCGCCGCCGGGGCGTTCGAACATTGCGATCTCGCCCGCCACATGGGCTGGGGTGAACAGCTCTGCCACCTCGCCGCCCAGCCCTGCGAGCTCCGGCAAATCTGGGAACAGCCGCGCCAAGCGCAACACCTGCCACCAGCCATGCACGCAGCTGTGCCAATCAAAGCTGCCGTGGAAGATGGGGTGCGCGACGAAAGGCTCGACCAGTTCCTCTGGACCATAAATCAAACGACTGACGTAATGCGGATAAGGCTGGCGCAGATGCCCCCGCGTGCTGCGCGCCATGCGGGCGGCCAACTCTGGCGTCAGGCGGATCATTGTCTCTCTTCCTTCCCTGCTGGTCCATATCCGCCCCCGCCCGGCGTTTCGATGATCAAAGTATCGCCTGCCTCCATGGCGATCTGGGCGCGGCCCTTGATCGGCTCGGGCGTGCAGCCCGCTCGGCTGTGCCATTGCCGCCCTTGCGCCCCCGCCTCGGCCTCGGCCATACCCGCAGGCGCCACATCGCGTGCAGAGGTCACCAACGAAGCGGTCATAGGCTCCAGCACGGTAATTTCACGCAAAGCCCCATTGCCGCCGCGCCATTGCCCATTGCCACCTGACCCGTGGCGGATAGCGAAACGCTCCAGCCTCACTGGAATCCGGCATTCGAGCACTTCAGGATCGGTGATGCGCGTGTTGGTCATATGCGCCTGCACCGGGCCAGCCCCGGCAAAGCCCGCGCCAGCGCCTGTGCCACCGCCAATCGTCTCGTAATATTGGTGCCGCGCATTGCCCAGCAGCAGGTTGTTCATCGTGCCCTGCGCGCCCGCGCAAAGCCCCATGGCCAAGAGCAAAGCGTTTACCAGTTGCTGGCTGATCTCGGTATTGCCCGCTACCACGGCGCGCCCATGGTCGGGATCAAGGAAGGAGCCGGGCGGAATGATCAGATCGACCGGTCGCAAGCAGCCATCATTGAGCGGCATATTCCGCCCGATCAAACAGCGCAGCGCGTAAAGCACCACCGCCCGTGTAACCGCGCGCGGTGCGTTGAAATTGCCACTATCTTGCGCGCCGGTGCCGGTAAAATCAAAGCAGGCGCGTTGGCTCTCGTGATCGATCCGCAGCGCCACGCATATGGCGCGCCCGTCATCAAGCCGCGTGGCGAAGTCGCTGTCCTTGAGACGCCCCAAAGCCTCGCGCACCTGCGCCTCGCCAGCATTCAGCACATGGCTCATATAGGCGCTCACCTGCGGCCAACCATGAGCCATGCACAATTGCGCGAAATCGCGCGCGCCGGCCGCATTGGCCGCCACTTGCGCCCGCAAATCGGCCAAATTGGCATCGGGATTGCGCGCGGGCCAAGGGTGATCGGCCAGAAGGGCCCGCAATTCCCTCTCACGCCAATCGCCATCGCGCAGCAGCAGGAAATTGTCGATCACCACCCCTTCCTCCTCCAGCCGTTGCGAGAAGGGCGGGGTTGATCCGGGCGTCATCCCGCCGATATCAGCGTGATGGCCGCGATTGGCCACAAAGCCACGCAGGCTCGCCCCGGTCGGATCGAACAGCGGCGTGATCACCGTAATATCGGGCAGATGGGTGCCACCATTGAAGGGATTGTTGAGCACAAAAGCATCGCCGGGCCGCATATCCCCCTGCCGCGCCGACAGGATAGCACGCACGCTCTCCCCCATCGCCCCCAGATGCACTGGCACATGGGGCGCATTAGCAATCAATTGTCCGCCTGCATCGAACAGAGCGCAGGAAAAATCCAGTCGCTCGCGCATGTTGATGCTGGTGGCCGTGCTTTGCAGAACCGAGCCCATCTGCTCAGCCAGTGCCATGAATCGGCCTGCGTAAAGTTCGAGCAGCACCGGATCGGACGCGGTGGCAGGTGCCTCCTCCATCGGCGCGGGCTGGATTACGGTGTCACAGGCCGTCAGCAGCAATTCACCCTGCGTCAACACCTGCGCCTGCCAGCCCGGTTCGATGACAGTGGTGGACAGCTCCTCGCACAGCATGGCAGGCCCAGTTACGCAGGCCCCCACCGGCAAAGCTGCGCGTGCCAGAATAGGGGCTTGCCAAAGCCGCCCCTTCGTCCACATGGCGATCTGGCCAAGGGGATCACGCATGGCGCTGGCATCGGGCCTCGGCAGATCCGGCGCGGGGCTGACCAAGGTGGCCTCGGCGCGCAGGTCGCTCACAATGATCGCCCTTTCCTGCACGAAGCCGAAGCGCGCCAGATGCGCCTTGGTAAACGCCGACAGGATGTCCGCCAACTCGCCCCATGCCACATCAAGCGTAGTATCCGTGCCCTCATACCGGAGCGCCAATGTGATCCGCAGCCGCGCCTCGCCATGGCCCAACTGCGCCAGCACCTCGGACCCCAAAGCATCAGCGCGCAGGGCCAGTTCTGGCAGAAGAGCGGGCTCCAGCCGCGCATCGATCAGGGCAGCCTTCTGTGCGCCCAATTCGGCCAGCCCCATACCAAAGGCCGACAAAACCCCCGCCAGCGGATGGATCAGAATGCGGCGCATGCCCAGTTCATCAGCCACGAGACAGGCATGTTGCCCACCGGCCCCGCCAAAACATTGCAGGGTAAAATCGCGCACATCCTGCCCGCGCGCCAGCACCATGCGCTTAATCGCACTGGCCATGGCCGCCACGCCAATCTGCAAAAATCCCTCGGCGGCGGTCAAGGCGCTCATTCCCTGCCCGATGGCTTGCGCCATCTCCACAAAGCGCTGCGCCACGATCTCCTGATCAAGCGGTTGCGCGCCATCGGCCCCGAACAGGGCGGGGAAATGGGCCGGACTGATCTTGCCACACAGCAGATTTGCATCGGTCATCGTCAGCGGCCCGCCACGGCGATAGCAGACAGGCCCCGGATTGGCCCCGGCGCTATCAGGCCCCACCATCATGCGCCCATCGCGCCAATGCAGCACCGATCCGCCACCGGCCGCAATCGTATCAATCGCCATCATCGGCACGCAAAGATCGATGCCAGCGATGGAGGACACCTGCCGCCGCTCCAATTCGCCATCAAACAGCGCGATATCGGTGGAGGTGCCGCCCATGTCGAAGGCGATAATCCGTTCCTCGCCCGCTATTTGCGCCGTACGCGCCGCGCCCACAATGCCGCCCGCCGGACCCGACAGAATGGCGTCGCGCCCATCGAACCGCTCCGCCGGGGCCAGAACCCCGTCCGAGCGCATGAAGGACAGCGGCACATCACGCCCCAGATCGTCCTCCACCTGTTCGACATAGCGATGCAGCACGGGCGAGAGATAGGCATCGGCCACCGCCGTGCTGGCCCGCGCCACAAGGCCCATGGCCGTGCTAACCCCGTGGCTGGTGGTGATCTGGCGATAGCCCAACTCCGCCGCGATGGCCGCCACTTGCGCTTCCATGTCTGGATAGCGGAACGCATGGATCAAGGCGATGGCACAAGCTGAAAAGCCCTCTGCACGGCGGCGGATGAGCGCTTCGCGCAAGATAGTCTCATCGAGCGGGGTCAAGGTTTCGCCCTTGGCATCCACCCGCCCACGCACTTCTTCCACCCCCGCATAGAGCGGTTGGGGCAGGCGGATATCGAGATCAAACAGGCGTGGCCGCGCCAGATGCCCCATCGCCAGCAAGTCGCCAAAGCCCTCCGTAATCAGCAACAGCACCCGCTCGCCCTTGCGCTCGAGCAGCGCATTGGTGGCAACCGTTGTGCCCATGCGCACATCATGCAGCAGGCCGGCAGGTATCGGCGCATCAACGGCCAGCCCCAACATCTGGCGAATGCCAAAGGTGGCGGCATCGCGGTAATGCTCAGCATTCTCGCTTAGCCATTTGCCTGTATGCATTTGGCCACCGGGTGCCATCGCTACAATATCGGTAAACGTGCCGCCCCGATCGATCCAGAATTGCCAAGCTGCCAAGTGTTGTCCCAAATTTTTACGTCCAGCGCCAAAGGCGGTTAAATCCGTGCACAGGCCGAGGATAGTGTCATTCGCCTTTTCCGGCGCGAAACGAGGAAGCGCGCGGCGATATCGGACATAGAAGCCGCTCTCAACATTCCGGCACACACACGGCCAATCCGCCCAGCGAGGTTTCCTTGTAATGGTGGAGCATATCCGCGCCAGTGCGGCGCATCGTCTCGATCACCTGATCCAGACTGACATGATGCTGGCCATTGCCCGCTAGGGCCAGACGCGCGGCATCAATTGCTTTGACTGCGCCCATCGCATTGCGCTCGATGCAGGGGATCTGCACCAGCCCGCCGATCGGATCGCAAGTGAGGCCCAGATTATGCTCCATGCCGATTTCGGCGGCATTCTCGATCTGGGCGCTGGTGCCGCCCATCACCGCGCATAGGCCAGCGGCCGCCATGGCGCAGGCCACGCCCACCTCGCCCTGACAGCCCACTTCGGCGGCCGAAATGCTGGCATTGCGTTTGAACAGGGCGCCAATTGCAGCCGCCGTCAACAGGAAGGTGGCGGCATAATCGCTCTGGCCATCGGCTACCCTTGCGGCAAAGCGCAAGACCGCAGGGATAATCCCCGCCGCCCCATTGGTGGGCGCGGTGACCACCACGCCGCCAGCGGCATTTTCCTCATTCACCGCAATGGCCCAGAGGTTGACCTCGTCCAGCACGGCAAGCGGGTCGGCGGCTTGGGTGCGCTTGGCCTCGATCCTTGCGCGCAATTGGGCCGCCCGCCGCCGCACGTCTAGACCGCCGGGCAGAATGCCGGTCTCGCGCATGCCGCGTTCGATACATTGGTCCATCGTCTGCGTCAGCCGGACAAGGCCTGCCATGGTCTCCCCACGCGGGCGCAAGGCATCCTCATTGGCCAGCATGATGCCCGCAATGCCAAGGCCTGTCTTCTCAGCCATGGCCACCAATTGCGCGGCGCTGATGAAAGGATAGGGCCCGGCGTCTTCTTCCTGCGCCCCTTGGCTGGCCAGTGCCTCGCTCTCGTCCAGCACGAAGCCGCCGCCGATGGAATAATAGGTGCCATGCCCAAAGAGCGACCCCGCCGTGTCAAAGGCGCGGAATTGCAGGCCATTGGGGTGATAGGCCAGACGCTCTGCCCCGCGCCACAGCAGGTCTTGCCCCACACTGAAGCCTATCGTGTGTCGGCCCGCCAGCGCGATCCCCTCGCCCGCCATGGCGCGGTCCACCACCTGCGCCATGGCATCGGGCTGGCAGGTTTCGGGCCGTATCCCCGACAGGCCCGCAATCACCGCGCGGTCGGTCGCATGGCCCTTGCCGGTCAGCGCCAGCGAGGCATAGAGCGACACTTCAACCCGCGCCACCGATGTCAGACACGCTGCGACCTCTAGCCCCTCGACAAAGCGGCAGGCGGCGGTCATCGGGCCCATGGTGTGGCTGCTGGAGGGGCCAACACCAACTTTGAAAATGTCGAACAGACTCGCCGTCATGATAGTGTGGCCACCCCGACACCCAGATCGTGCACCAGTTGATTCAGCAAGCGCACGCCATAGCCGGTTGCGCCCTTGGCAAACATGGTGCTGTCTTTTTCGGCCCACGCCATGCCGGCAATATCCAGATGCGCCCATGGCCTGCCCTTGTCGACAAAGCGCGCCAAAAATTGCGCCGCTGTGGTGGAACCGGCAAACTTTCCGCCAAGGTTCTTGATATCGGCAATGTCGCTATCGATCATGGCATCATAAGCCTTGCCCATGGGCATCCGCCACAAGCGCTCGCCGGATTTCTCCCCTGCTGCGGTCAGGGCCTGCGCCAAAGCGTCATGAGGGCTGAACAGTCCGGCATATTCATGGCCCAGCGCTCCTATGATGGCGCCCGTCAGCGTGGCCAGATCCACCATCATCGCGGGTTGATAGGTTTTCTGGGCATAGGTGAGCATGTCGCACAGGACGAGGCGCCCTTCGGCATCGGTGTTGATCACTTCGATGGTCTGGCCACTCATGCTGGTGACCACATCGCCGGGGCGCTGGGCCTTGCCATCGGGCATATTTTCCACAAGCCCGCACAGGCCCACCACATGCGCCTGGGCCCCGCGCAGCGCCAGCGTCAGCATGGCGCCAGCCACGGCGCCTGCCCCGCCCATATCCCATTTCATGTCTTCCATGCCTTGGGCAGGCTTGATGCTGATGCCGCCGGTGTCGAAGGTCACGCCCTTGCCGATCAGAGCGATAGGCTGCCCCTGCGCGCCCTGCCACTCGATGACCAACAGGCGCGCGGGCCGCGCCGAACCCTGCGCCACGCCCAGCAGCGCATGCATGCCCAAAGCGCGCATCTCGGCCTCATCGAGCACGGTCAGCTTCAGCCCCGTGCCCTCGAAACGCGCCGCGCATTGCGCCACAAAACTCTCAGGATACAGCACATTGCCCGGCTGGGTGACCAGCCTGCGCGTCCATTCCACGCCTTGCGCCACAGCGCAGGCCTCAGCATAGGCCTGTTGCGCCTCGGCATCCGCGCCCAGCACATAGACTTGGCCGAGGCGCGGCTTGTCATCCGTCGTCGCTTTGCCTTTAAAACCGCCCTCGCTCCAATTGCGCAGACGCAGCGCCAGCAGAAAGGCGGCGATATCGGGGGCAGCATGGGCCGACAAATCCACCATCGCTGAGGCAATCCCATGGCTCACGGCATAGACAGCGAGCGCGCTTCCCGCCTGCTCCATCCGCTCTTGCGGCGTGCCCTCCCCGGCAAGGCCAATGAGCAGGATGCGCCGGGGCGCTTCCTCATGGATGGCCCAAATTTCCAGAACCTTGCCCGCCTGCGCCTTGAAATCCGCCGCTTTGGCAATCGCACTCTGCCATGGCAGCAAAGCATCGAGATCAGCCTCAGGCACCAGCAAAACCTGCGCGGCATCCGGTGCGAAAGCCTGATCGGCCACAAAATCAATCTGCATGGAAGTCTCCCCAAATCCTGTGTTTATTGTATCGTGCCGACACTAACTCATTGGCCAGGCTGCACCTGCGCATGGGCTGCGGCAAAAGCGGGCAGCGCCTCGCATCGCGCCTCCACCGCCAGCAGGCGTGAAAAGGAGGCTAGATCCACCCCAAAACGACGGGCGGAATAAAGCTGCGGGATCAAACAGCAATCTGCCATGCCCGGCGCATTGCCATAGGCAAAACCGTCGCCGTGGCGCGTCACCATGGCTTCCAGCGCGACGAGCCCTTGAGTGATCCACTGTGCTGCCCATGCCGAAAGTTGCGCCTCGCTGGCGACAAACTGATCCCGCAAGGCGCCCAGCACACGCAGATTGTGCAGCGGATGGGTATCACAAGCCACCGCCTGCGCCATGGCCCGCACGATGGACCGCCCACCTGCACCCTGCGGCAGCAAGGGTGGCTTGGGATATATCTCCTCCAGCCATTCGATGATGGCCAGCGATTGTGTCAGAACGAGCCCGCCTGCCTCCAGTGCTGGCACCAGATTTTGCGGGTTGAGGGCGGCAAAGCCATCCCCCTTCTGCTCCCCAAGCCGCAGGTCGCAGGGCAGGCTTTCGTAATCCAGCCCCTTCAGGCCCAGCGCGATCCGCACCCGCCAGGCAGCCCCCGACCGCCAATAGGTGTGCAGCCGCAGTCTCATCCCAGCACCACGCCGCGACACGGACCAAAGCCAATGCTGCGATAGCCCCCCGCCACAGCCCGGGCATGGAGCAAGAGTTCATCACCATCGAGCAGGAAGCTGCGCGTTTCGCCATGGGGCAGCGAAATGGGCACCTTGCCCCCGCTCGACAGTTCCATCAGGCTGCCGGCGCTCTCAGCCGTAGGGCCAGACAGCGTGCCTGTGCCGAGCAAATCGCCCGCGTGCAGGTCGCAACCGTTGGAGGCGTGGTGGGTGACAATCTGCGCGGCGGTCCAATACATGGCCTCGCGCGCGTTGCCATGGGACAGAGCGTGGGGCGGAAGCCCGGCAGCGCGCATGGCGGGCGTGAGGATCGAAGCGCCGATTTCGATCGACAGACCGCCTGCACCCAGCTCAGCCAGATAAGGCAAAGGGGCTGGATCGCCGGAAGGGCGCGGCACCGGCGCGGCGCGGAATGGGGCAAGCGCCTCAACCGTCACCACCCATGGGCTGATGGTGGTGAGGAAATTTTTGGCGAGAAAGGGGCCCAGCGGCTGATACTCCCACGCCTGAATGTCGCGCGCGGACCAATCGTTGAGCAGGCACAGGCCGCCTATCCGATTCCACGCCTGATCAATGGGAATAGTCTCGCCCAGATCGCTGTCGCCCGCGATCCATACCCCCAATTCCAGTTCATAATCCAGCCGCTGGCATGGTGCATGGATGGGCGCCTCAACGGCGGGCGGTTTGATCTGGCCCACAGGCCGGCGCACCGGCGCGCCAGACACGCGCACCGAGGAGGCGCGACCGTGGTAGCCGATGGGCACATGCTTGTAATTGGGCAGCAGGGGATTGTCGGGGCGGAACAGCGCGCCAATGGCGGTGGCATGGTGAATGCCGACGTAAAAATCAGTGTAATCACCAATGCGGAACGGCAGGTGCATCACGCATTCGGCCATGGGGAGCAGCGGCGCGGTGGCGGCATAGGCCGCATCGGTAAGATAGGCAAAGATGGCAAGGCGCAGCGCCCGCCGCTCGGCCACAGGCAGGGCAAACAGCGCGTTGAGCGTGGGTTCGCGCAGGGCCTGGCCGAGATCAAGGGCCGACAGGTCCAGCACCCAATCGCCAATCGCCGTGCCGATGCGCGGGATGCCATCCCCATGGGAGAACACCCCCAGCGGCAGGTTCTGCACCGGAAAGTCGGGATGGGCATCCGCCCCCTCAACCCAGCTCTGCGCTTGAGGGTTATGTGTATGGTCGATCATGCTTCTGGGTCCTGATGCAGCCATGCGGCGTGACGGGGCGCGCGTTTGGTCTGGCTCCATTCCTCCAGCATGGCCGGAGCCAAGGCGCGCAATTCCTCGCGCTGCTCCGCTGTGCCAATATTGCAGGCCAGTTCCAGCCGGTGGCCGTTGGGGTCAAAGAAATAGATCGAGCGGAAAATGCCATGATGGGTGGGGCCGAGCACCTCGATCCCCTGCCCCTCGATATGCGCCTTGGCCGCCAGCAAGGCGTCAAGATCAGCCACCTCGAACGCAATATGCTGCACCCAAATCGGCGTGTTGAGGTCGCGCCCCATGGCGGGTTGCTGCGGCAGTTCGAAAAAGGCCAGCACATTGCCGCCGCCGCAATCGAGAAACACATGCATATAGGGATCATAGGCACCGGTCGACGGCACATGATCCTCGGCAAAAGCGGTGGTGTAGGTCATGCCCAGCACGCGGGCGTACCATTCCACCGTCTCTTTCGCATCGCGGCAGCGATAGGCCACATGGTGGATGCGCTGTAATGGTGGCGCGGTCATTGCGTCGCCTCAGTGCTGAGCACACCGCGGCGGATCTGGTCGCGCTCCATGCTTTCGAACAAGGCTTTGAAATTGCCCTCGCCAAAGCCTTCATCGCGCTTACGCTGGATGAATTCGAAGAAGACCGGGCCGATCTGCGTTTCTGAGAAGATTTGCAGGAGCAGGCGCGGGTCGTTCGCCTGCGTGCTGCCATCCAGCAGGATCCCGCGTTGCTGCAGGGCCTCCACCGGCTCGCCATGGCCGGGCAGGCGCTCGGCCAGCATATCGTAATAGGTGGCAGGCGGCGGCGACATAAAGGGCGTGCCCGCTGCTTGGAGCGCATCCCATGATGCGATCAGGTCATCGCTGGCAAAGGCGATATGCTGGATGCCTTCACCATTATAGGCGCGCAGGAACTCTTCAATCTGCCCCCCGCCTTGCCGCGCTTCCTCGTTCAGCGGGATGCGGATCTTGCCATCGGGCGCGGTCATCGCCTTGCTGGTAAGGCCCGTATATTCGCCCTTGATGTCGAAATAGCGGATCTCGCGGAAGCCAAAGACGCGCTCGTAGAAATCGGCCCAATGCGCCATGCGTCCGCCATAGACGTTATGCGTCAGATGATCGATCGTGTGCAGCCCGGCCCCGACCGGATGGCGGTCCACCCCGGGCAGATAGGTGAAGTCGATGTCATAGATCGACAGATCATCGCCATAGCGGTCGATCAGATAAATGATCGAGCCGCCAATCCCGCGAATGGCCGGCAGGCGCAATTCCATCGGCCCTGTGCGCACCTCTACTGGCTCGGCCCCTCGCTCAAGCGCGATGGTATAGGCAGCGGCAGCGTCCTTCACTCGCCAGCCCATGCCGCAGGCCGATGGCCCATGCTCCGCCGCGAAATAGGCGGCGGGGCTTTTCAGTTCATAATTGGCGATAAGGTTGATGCTGCCCTGCCGCCACAGTTGCACATCTTTGGCGCGATGGTTGGCGATATGGGTAAAGCCCATAGCAGCAAAGGCGGCCTCTAGGATGCCTTTCGTGGGGGCAGAAAACTCCACAAACTCGAACCCGTCGAGGCCCAGAGGATTGGCGAAAAGATCGGCCATAAGTGGAAAGGTCCTTGAAGCAATTTGCACGACACATGAAAGGCTTCAACTTTACGGCATTTGACGCGCAAAGTGCGTGTAAAATGATGCAAAAATAGAACAATGTCGCACAATCCGTGCTATAAATTGACTTTATCTGCACGTTTCATGCATAGGAGATGGGGATGCCGCTGGATGGATTTGACCGTAAGATTCTCGCTGCTTTGCAAGAGAAAGGCGACACTGGCCCCGCTGACCTCGCCCCTATCGTCGGCCTGTCCGCCTCCCAGATTTCGCGCAGGCTTCAGCAACTGCGCAAGGATGGTGTGCTGCGCGCCATCCGCGCGAGCCTCTCGCCCGAAGCTTTGAATATCGGTATTGGAGCCTATGTCATGCTCACCATGACCTCAACCGATCCTGGCGCCGCGCAAGCCTTTCGCGACCAGATCTGCGCCATGGACGAGATACTGGAGTGCCAGATGCTGACAGGTTCGCCCGACATGATCCTCAAGCTCGCGACACGCGATCTCGCCTCACTCAACGATCTGTTGAGCAATCACCTGCTGGCCGCACCTGAAGTGGCCACCGCCCGCACCAGCATCATCCTGCAAGAGGTCAAAAGCACGAGCGCCCAGCCCTTGCGATTTGTGTGAGCCGAGCTAAGGTCTGCGGACATTTATCGTAAAGCAATTCGGAGCGCTGCAAGATTGATCATTGCTCGGTAGCTCTGATCGGTTTTTTCATATCGGGTAGCGATACGCCTGAATGCCTTGAGATTGCAGAAGAGATTTTCGACGAGGTGCCGCCAGCGGTAGGCATGGAAGTCGCAGTCGATCTGCCGTTTGCGGTTCGATTTAGGAGGGATAACGCCCACGGCGCCTCTGTCGTCGAGTTCTGACCGTAGCCAGTCAGCGTCGAAAGCTTTGTCGCCCAGGAACATTTCGAATTCCACGCCTTCGATCAGCGTAAGACCGTATGTCCGCCTCGGTACGTGAGGTGGCTCGCCCTACACTACGTTTCCGGGGGTTACTCGGATTGGCCGAGCCGATCCTCATCGCAGGAGGACGAGCCGTGGACCATCATACAGATGTTTTTGTCGGGATCGATGTTGCAAAGTCAAGCAATGCAGCACCTGTATGCGCGATCCACAGCACCGCATCCACAAACTTGCGGTTATCTGAACCGTAAGCGAAGCCGCGACCCCACCTTGCAGGCCTGAAGTACAACGCAGGGTCTCCGCGCCCTGATGGGCTGGAGGTCGCTAGTGCTTTGATGATGTGATGTGATGATGCTGGCACTAATACCAATGCGCGCTGAGGCTGACTCACGCCGGGGATTCCCAAGCAGATGAAAATCTGATTCGACGTTGCAAGCAGATGGAGGCTTGCGATGGCGGCAGCGATTGGGGTTCGATCCGACTACACATCGTCGGATTTGCGTGGGTTTGCGCGACGAAGTAGCGATGCCGATCAGGTCCGGCGTCTGCTGGCTGTTGCACTGATCCGTAACCGTTGCTCCGGACCCACGGGTGCATGTGCTGTAGTTGGATTGGGGCGTTAGCGGATTTCGACGTTCCGGGAGCCTGCAAGCTTGGCGTGGAGCATTTCCATGAGCTCGGGGACGACCTCCCATGATCGGGCGAGCAGTTCTTCAGCCTGGGGGGTGAGGAGAGCACTGCGATCTTCGTCACTTATCATCGTGGTGCAGTGGCCGAGGATAGCGGTAATGGCGATGCCGATTTCGGGCTGAGCAAAGAACGGCTTCCAGTCGTCCAAGCTGAGTTGCATTCCGACGTAGAAGCCGTCGGCAAAGTCTTCGATCAGCACTTCACCTTCGTCGGTCCGCAAGAAGAGCGGTGCGTAGCGCCGGGGCCCTCCGGAGAGTGTGGCACCGATTTCGTTATAACGCTGGAAAAGCGTGTTGCGCGCGGATGCCTCGATCGTTCCTTCGTCTGCCCACGTGACCCGCTCGCCCAGGATCGGCTTGAGCCAATCTTCTGGCGGGATAAACCGGGGAGAGACAACGAGCGCAGCAAGGTAGCCGTCGATCATCGACAGGCCGGCTGCTGGCGGGTCAAGGCTGGCCAGCCAGTTCGCCAGCTGCTCGCGCGTCAGAACGCGGGCGCGGCGGGGACTAGCCGGGCGCTTCATGCGCGGACGATTGCTCATGCTGCCGAAAGTCCTTGAGCCATGCGCTCGTGCTGCCAGGCCGGTACCCAGTTCCATGCAAGCATGCAGCTGAGTTCGTTGTTCTTCACCTGCCCGGTGACGATGCGGGTCAGCACGTCGTTCAGCCACGTGTAGGGATCAAGGCCATTGAGACGAGCAGTCTGCAAAAGCGAGGCGAGGATTGCCCAGGTCTGGGCACCGCCATCACTTCCTGCAAACAGGCTCGACTTGCGCCCTTGGGCAATGCTTCGCATGCCGCGCTCGACGGTGTTGGTATCGACCTCGAGCCTGCCGTCCTCGATAAAGCGGTTCAGTCCCTGCCAATGCGCGAGCGTGTAGCGCATGGCTTTTGCAAGATTGGACTTTGGCGACAGATGGGGAAGCATCTCGTCGATCTCGGCCTTGATGCGCGCCATCGGCGCGCTGCTCTCGAATTGGCGAACCTGTTGCCGCTCCTGGGCGGTGAGGCCTTTGATGCGTGCTTCGACAGCGTAAACTTCGCCAATCGCAGCGATGATCCGCTCAGCCAGGGGGGAAGGAGACTTGCGCCAGGCATCGACGAATTTGCGACGAGCATGAGCCAGGCAGAATGCCAGATTGATCCTCTCGCGCGTCGGACCGGAGCGAGCCAAGGCCTGATAGGCATCATAGCCGTCCACCTGAATGGTCCCAGTATAGCTGCCAAGCTGCTCGCGTGCCTCGGCATGACCGCGCCCACGGGCATGGACATAGACGACGGCAGGACGAGCGGGTCCCCGCCACGGCCGGTCATCACAGGCGTGAGCCCAGAACTGCGTGTTCTTGACGCGTCTTCGGCCTTTCTCCTGGATTGGCATCCGGGTCTCGTCACAGAAGATCCGGGGCTGGCTGTGAATGTAGGCCAGCAGCATCTGATAGAGTGGTCGTAGCCACCAACTGAGCTTGCGCATCCATCGGCTCGGCGTGGAGCGGTCAAGCACGACGCCTTGACCGGCCAGCATCTGCAGTTGCCGATTAAGCGGAATGGACCAGGCAAACCGCGCGGTCGCCATCCAGGCAAGCGTCGAGGTCGTTACCATGGAGCCCGGGATAGCACGCGCTGGCATTGGTGCCTGGGTCACGCCTTCATGACACTTGCGGCAGCCGTAACGGGGACGGATGGTCCGGATAACCCGAACGATTGCCGGGACCCAGTCGAGCGCTTCGCTGGCATCCTCGCCGATGCGATGCAGTGTGCCCTGACAACAGGAGCATTCCAGGCTTGCAGGTTCGATTAAGGTCTCGATGCGCTCGAGGTGCACCGGCAATGCGCGTTCGCCCCGTTTACGCCGGGCCCTCGCAATGGGCACGACAACCGATCCGGCAGATGCCTCATCATCGTTGGCAGGAGAAGCCGCGTCAGAGGCAACAAGTGGCCCGAAGTCCTGGAGGTCAAGCAGTCCTTGGTCGCCGAACAGGGCGCTGGACCGTTCCGACCGAGTGCCAAAGGCTTGCTGCGCAACGCCTTTGAGAAGAGCGCGCAACTGCTCGTTCTCCGCCTGAAGTGCACGCACCAACGCCGCGAGTTTCTCCGGGTCCCGGGGCAGATCAGTGGCGCTGGAGGACATGCTCCTGCATAGCACAGATGCCTGGCATATCCGAACAAAAAGCCCGGGAATCAGCCATAAATCAGGGGCCTTCGCACCTCGGTAGCCGGCAATCCCGTCCAGTCCAGACCAGACAACAGCGCGGCACATTGCGGACCGCTCAGCACGATCGTTCCGTCCTGGATCGGCGGCCAGCAAAACCGCCCACGGTCCAGAACCTTGGCTGCCATGACGGCCCCTGTTCCATCATGACGGACCAGCCTGATCTTGTCCGCGCTCTTGTTGCGGAATACGAAGACGTCGCCTGCGCATGCCTCGTGGCCGAGAACATGGGTCACCAAGCCCATCAGTCGATTGATGCCGGCTCGAAAGTCGATCGGTCGCGTTGCGACGAAGATCTTCACAGAACCATCGATTGGAATCATCCGCGGATCGCCGCCAACACATTGCGCAGGCTCACGACATCAACGGCTCCGCTAACCCTGACGGTCACGTCGCGGATTATCAGTTCGAGCGCACCGGTTGGGTTTGTCGGCACTACGGTCCTCGGCGCAGGCGAGGTCCCCGTCGATGCCAGTGACACAGGCACGAAGCGCATCTCTTCCACAGCACCGACTGCCCGAGCCTGTCGCCGCCAATAGTGCAGCAATCCCAGCCCCACGCCATTGTCGCGAGCAACCTGCGACACCGTCCTGTCAGGCATGAAGCTCTCAGCGAGAATGCGTTCGCGTTCTTCGTCCGACCAGCGCTCGTAGCGCTTCCGTTCGCCATTTGCACAGATCCGCAAACCTGAGTTTGAACTGTGCGACGCACAGGTCAAATCACCCGTCAAACTGCTATCCAAAGCCACCCGCACCGCTCCCTTGTCAAACGACGAGAGCGTAGACGATCACATCAGCGCCAAAAACGTGGGGCCCGTGCAACGGTTACTCTGAACCAGAACGACCGCGGTCGCCAACTTTGCCGGGAAGCAATCGCTCAACCTTCTCCCACTGCTCATCGCTCAATCCATGTCGATCCAATCCAGCTCTCCCTTCGCCAGTCTTGAATCCGATCTCGCAAAAAAGGGAATCCCCTAAATGTCCACAGGCCTTAATTCACGCCACGAGTTGTGCCGAATGTTCTGACAACGGACTGCCTTCAATCACCCGTTCATCCTACTAACCTCACGCAATCCCGCTGGGTTGCGAACGCTATGGCCAGTTCGGCAAATTCCAGCAATTGCTCCGACTTCATTCATATAACCGCGCAAACGCTCTTCGGTCCGTCGACGCGGCCGCCTGCCAGACTTCAGATCGGCGACCAGCCGCGGGTCTCCAACTGCCAACCTGCCGAAGGTGCTTGGCGACGTCTGGGTTCGCGCCAGATATTCCTCGATCTGCTCCAGAAGCTCCATGGCCGTAGACTCGCTTTACCCTTGCGTTCTTGTTATGTTCTTACTAGGAAGGCTTCCTAGAGTCTAGGATCGATTTTCCTAGGCGCCCGCGATAGGACTGGCAGTCATGGACGACGCACGAAGAGCCCTGGACGAGTTGATCCAGCAACGAGGAGTGAACTATTCCTCGGTTTCGCGCCTGCTGGGGCGCAATGCCGCCTACATCCAGCAGTACATCCGGCGCGGCAGCCCGCGGCAGCTGGACGAGCAGGATCGCTCGGTTCTGGCGCGATTTTTCGGGGTCGATGAGAAAATTCTCGGTGCCCCCGCCCGTCGTTCAGGCCCGGTCGTCGAACTGGTCCATGTGCCTTTGCTCAATGTCGAGGCATCAGCCGGCCACGGCGCGCTCGCGGAGATGGAAGCCAAATCAGCGCAATTCGGCTTCGACGAGAAATGGCTACGCCGACTGACCGCGAGCAAGGCATCGAGCCTGTCGATCATCGCCGTGCATGGCGACTCCATGGAGCCCACCCTTCATGATGGCGACGAAGTGATGGTGGATCTCGGGGACGGCCAGGCGCGCCTGCGAGACGGGATCTATGTCCTGCGGATGGATGACATGCTGAGCGTCAAGCGGATTGCCCTCGAACCGCAGGGCAAGCGCGCCTCGGTTCTGAGCGATAACCCGGCCTATCCGAGCTGGCGCGGTCTCGAGAAGCGGACGCTCAATATCGTCGGGCGGGTTCTCTGGTTCGGACGAGCACTCTAAGGGAGCCACATGATACTCGCCTTGCTTGCCGCCTCTATCGTCGCCTCCGGACAGACATTTACCTGCACACCGACCCACGTCTGGGATGGTGACGGTCCGGTCTGGTGTGCGGAAGGTCCTCACCTTCGGATCGCCGGCATCGCTGCGCGGGAAATGGACGGCACCTGCAGGACCAATCAGCCCTGCCCCGCGGCCTCGGCAATTGAGGCGCGCGATGCGCTGGTACAGCTGATGGGCGGCGCGCGCGGAACGATCTCGACCGGTCATGTGGTGGTAAAGGGCCCGCGACTGACATGTCGCTCCGAGGGGGGCGCAGGCGGAAACAGGACCGCTGCCTGGTGCCAGCTGCCCTCAGGCGCAGATCTGTCATGCGCCATGATCAAGACCGGCACTGTCCTGCGCTGGGATCGCTACTGGAAAGGCCCGGCTTGCCGGTGAACAGCACCACGCATCTGACCGGCATCGTCGAGCGGGCGGCCAACGGGCCGGTGCTGCGAACCGATGGTGGCGGGACTTGGGAACTCGACAACACTCGCCAGGTACGCAAACTTATCGGCTCTCGCGTCGAAGTGGTCGGGGAGCGTTCGGGGTTCAACGGGTTTGTCTGCGAACAGATATGGCCGGCCGATCAGCCTCGTCCGACAGCATTTAAACTCCGCATCGAATTCCTTCTTGCCGCCGCCTTCGTCGCCTATGGCCTCTACGCGACGGTTAGCGCGGTCGTGAGCGCGCTAGGCTGATGCTCAGCGACTGGGAACTCTGGGCCTGCGCCAACCATGTCCTGCAAACACACGGCGATCAGGCACCCGTCCATGTCGCCGATCAGATTGGCGCGCTTGCGCTCGCGGGTGATGCCGCGGGAATTCAGACCTGGCAGGCTATAGCTGCGCGGATCGTCCAGCTGACGTCAGAAACTGCTGACCGGCCGCTCCAATAAGCGGCCACCACCACACTGCATCACTCACCCGATCGGCGACAGATCGCTAGGAAAGAGACAGGATTGCGCGCCTGCGCCGCCATGGCTGTCGCTTTCGATGGTGAAGCCGCGCATGCGTTCGACCAGATGACGAGCGAGATCGACCCTGGCGCTGCGCTGGGCGCGCGGATCATCGGCATTGAGACGAACGAGCGTGTGCTCCGGCGCAACGGCCAGCGCGAATTCGAGGTGCGTGAGAAGGATATCGTCGGAGATTCGTGGCATGGGCCGATGAGAACAAATAAAGAACTTCTCGTCAACCGGCAGTGTGCGGACGCATGGGGACAGCAGGTCGCTAGATGCCGATCTCGAATGGCTTGGTGATCGAACGGTCAAGCTCTGGCGGCTTGCGTTCCGGCGCAAGATCGACACGATCTTTGGCCTGCCCTTTGGACGCAGCGTCGCGGAGGAGATCGACCGTTTCCAGCGCCGAGCGCTTCATACCGGCATTGCGCTCGACCGCGGCTTCAAGCTTGCCAGCATTGTCGACATAGAGGGTGAGGCCATCGCGCAGCCGGGTGATCGTGACCAGAAACGTCTGCTGGTTGGCCAGATTGCGCTCGCGGCTGTCCATGACCGCAATGCCGCGATCGGAGGTCAGCCCCTGCGCCATATGGGCATTGAGCGCATAGGCGAGATCGAGACGGCGGAGCATCGGGTCGCCCTGCTCCAGCCTGTGCTCTGCGCCCAAGGATGTCTTCACGACGACAGCCTCCTTTTCGACTGCGACAATCCGGGCCTGGTCGGCATTGAGCAGGCCCCGATGGTGATCGGTCTCTGTCCACCGGATCTTGTCGCCGGTGTGAATGTCGAGGGCGCGGACTTCGAAAAGGCGTAGCGGATCTTGCTCACCTTGCGGCCTTATCTGACCGGGACGAAACTCGAACTGGCGGCCGCGCTCATTTTCGAGCGTGACCCGCTCGCGCGCCACATCGGTCCCGACCACCCGGTACTCGCCTGCTGCAAGGCCCTGGCTGCGCTGACGCCGCGCGACCTCGACCACCATGCCGGGGGCATAGGTGCTCGCGTATCGCAGCTCCTCGCGGGTGACATTGACGCGCGACATGGTCTGGAGCCGCATGGTTTCAGGACCGAGTTCCCCGCTCGCTTTAAGGCCCGTCTGCACTGCATCATTCACCGCACTGCGCAGGTTGCGGCCTGAAGCATAGATCGCGGTTGCCTCGCGCGCCGCTGACGAGAGCGACAACCAAGCGGCGGCGGCTTCGACAGCAGCATCGTTCCCCGCCTCGATCACCTGGGGTGCGAGATGGCGCATGGCATCCTCAATGCGCCCTTCTTGCGCTGCCTGTTGGGCTTCACGCAGGCCTTCGCTGCGCGCGCGAAGATTGGTGCTCATCACCGCAGTCTCGATCCCGGCCTGCTGCATCACATCGAACGGCTTACCCGCATCGACGGCACCCAACTGCTTGCGGTCACCGATGCTGGCAAAGCGGCCGAGTTCGAGCAGGTTCGCGAGGCGCACCAGCTTTTCCTTGTCGGCGTTGCCGACCATGGAGGCTTCGTCGAGCAACACGACACTGCCGCGCATATCGGCCCGAGCCTCGGCGAGGCGGTCCGCATCGGCCCCTTCGAGAAGATCGCTGTGCCGCGTGAGAAACCGCGACACCGTCATCGAGGGAATACCCGTATCCCGCTCCAGCATCTGAACCAGCGTGTTTTGCACCGCGAGCCCGAGCACGGCCCTGCCCTCCTCGCGCAGAATGTCCGCAACGGGCTTGAGGACCGTGCTCTTTCCTGCCCCGGCAACGCCCTGAATGGCGACGATGCGGTTGTTCGATCCAAGCAGCAGGCGTCCCGCCCCTTCCTGTCCGGCGTTCAAGGTGAGCCCGTATTTGATCTGGGAGAGTGCCTGCAGGCGGGGCCCGGCAAGGTCGGGAGATACAATCGCCGAAGCGGCGCCGCGCCCGCTTTCGACTCCGGCGATGATGCGCTGCTCAAGGCTGATGGCGTCGCGGGTGGTCAGCAGGTCCCGGTCTGCGCCTCTGCCCTTCTCCAGATATCCCTGACGGAGCAGTTGATCGACGCGATGCTCGACCGCGGCAAGCGATGTGGGGAGCGCAAAGCCAAGTGCGGTGCGGTAGATCTCGGTGCGCGTGAAGGCCGCTTCCCGCTCGCCCAGATGCCGGACAGCCGATGCGACCGCATGAATTGCGGCGACCTGCTCGACACTGCGATTGGTCAGCCGGGCAGGTATCAGAGGATCACCTTCCCGCAGGCCCAAACGCTCGGCAAAGGAAGTTGCGAGGGCGTGAGCATGGCGGACAAGGCCGCGCATCGTTGACCCCAAGCCTGCCACATTACCAAGATCCTGTGCGCTGCGGCCGTTGGCTCTGGCAATGATCGTGGCGGGATCAAAGCCAAGCCTGGCGGACGTTTCCTGCCACTGCTGTGTAAGCGCATCGCGATCCTCGATCCGGCCCTTGTTGGCCCGGGTCATCAAGGTTGCGGCATCAAGGACGCTCGGCCCTGAGAAGTTCATTTGAGCTGCTGCCTCCAGGATCTCTGCGCGCCGGGAACTGAAGGCATCGCGCACGGCCTTGGGCACCCCGACAGCTTCGAAATTGCCGTGCTTTCCGAACTCCCCAACTTCGTAACCGAGCTTCTCCACACCCAGACGAAACCGCGCCATCGTCATGGCATTGAGCAAGGTGTTGTGTTGCCAGAGCTTGTCGTTGCGCAGCGCCCGCCATTTGCCGTCGGCCCCTCTCGTCACATTGGCAATGACGGCATGAAAGTGGGCGTTGGGTTCCTGGTTACGGTTGGTGTCGTGCTGGAACAGCGCGATCGCAAGGTTGCCAGTCTGGACGGCACGCTCCCGGCCGCGAACCTCCATCCGGGTCTCGGCAAGGTTCTTTTCGGCCCAGCGCAGAGTTTCCCGCACAGCTGTGGCGTAGGCGTCGAGGATCCGTTTGTCGCCGCCCACCAGAGCAAGGACCGACCAGCTTTTCGGCATCGAAAAGGTGAGGTCGGTCCCCGCCCGGTGCGCCCTATTGTCACTGCCAACCCGGCTACCATCCGGCAGCATTCCTTTAAGGACTGCCTCGAACTGCCGCGCATCCACGGCCCCAACCAACCCCAAGGCGGCAGCGCCTTTACCCAGCCATTCGCCGGAGCGATCAGCGTCTGCGCGCGTGTAGTAGTTATCGGCAGCAAAGTAATTGGCCGCGCCGCCTGCGGTGCGGACATTGGCTACTGATAGCATCGCTTGTCCCCCGAGGCTGCGGCAATCGGCGGCATGATCACATCTCCATGTCGCCGAGGTCAGGACCCGGGATTGGCGGCGGTTCCTGCTCGCGCAGCCCATCCTCGAGCATCAGCTTGCGCGCTACTGCATCGCTGGGTCTTAAGCTCTTGGGGCCATCCTGCTTGCCCTCTTGCAGCGGATTTGCCTCCGTTGTTCCGGCTCTAGCAGTACCCTTGGGAGTGGCCGGCTGCTCCTGCGTCGGGGTGGTCTCGCCGGTAGGCAGGAGCGGGCGGGCGGAGGGGCCAGCCTTTCTCGGCCTTGCATCAGTTCGGGTTTTCGAAACGTCCCGGTTGGCCCTGCCCGCCTTCTCTTTCCCGGATCGGGCTGTTCGTTCCTGTTGCTTCGCCGTCTTGCCCGATGTGCTTTCAACAGCCCGCTGCAAGTCCTTTGCGGTCGCTTCGGGCTTCTGCCTCGACCCGGATTCCGGCGCATTGTCGAGAGCCAGTTCTCCCTGCTTGGGCACGACCGGCTTCCCTGCCCCGTCGTCGTTGGCCGAGGGATGCTCATTGCCGGCCGATGCAGCGGATGGCTCAGACTGCTCCGCCGACGGCCGGGGCTCAACGACGCTTGCCTTTGGCCCTTCCTTCACTCTTGCGATGAAGGTCTCCGCCCGCTTGGGACGGTCGACGGGAGTGAGCTTGACGGGCGCAGCAGGGAAACCATCGGGGAACTTGATGTACCCGGACAAGCGCGGCAGATTCATGAGCTGGTCGGGCAGCAAGAGCGGTTCAATGTGCTTCCGCGGGGTCAGGCTGACCGCATCACGGGCATTGTTGTACCCGTAGGTATAGCCCTCTTCCATGTCCCGGACCTGGCGATGGCCGATGAAGTCGGAGCACCAGGTTGCCGTTTCGCGATCGGCAGTTCCGAGGATCAGTTTCGTCCGGGCCAGCGATGCCAGCGTCATCGCCATGTTCTCGCCGTAGACTTCTTTGAGCTTGGCATAGGCGTGAAGGCCAAGGACTATCGCGCCGCCGAAATTGCGGGCCGTCTGCAAGCCCTTTTCGAGGGCTGGCAGGCGATGCAATGCGCCCAGTTCATCAACGAAGAACCAGCACTTGAGATCGCGCGTGCGAGGCATCGTCATCAGCGTGTTCATCGCGGTGTCGAGCCAGAGTGTGAGCAGCTGCGCGCAAACACTCATGTCGACATAGCGGGCCGAAATGAACAGGATCGAGCCTTCGTTTCGGGTGCTATCGGCTCCGTCCTCAATCCACTCGCGGACCGAGAAACGAGGACCTGCAGTCGGTAGCAGCTTGAGCGCCTTGGCGTTGACGTTGAAGACGGCCCGGATCGATTCCGCCATGCGCGCGGCTTCCGGCGCGGTCAGCGGATCGGCGATCGTTCCGCGCATCATGGCATGCACGCGCGAGAGATCCGCGGTCATCAGCTCGCGCGCCAGGGCATCATTGGTTGCCCTGCCTTCCGCCACGAGCTTGAGGCAGAATTCGACGAACAGGGCGCGGGCAGCGATCACCCAGAACTGGGCTTCCCCGCCCCCGTCATGGGGTACGAGGGCATCGGCAGCGGCCCAGAATTCGCCTTCGGTGCGGCATTCGTCGAAGAGACTCCACTGGGGGCAGCGCGCATCGAGCGGGTTCAAAATGATATCGCAATGGGCGGCATGGAAGTGCTCGATGAAGGCACCGGTCAGATCGAAAACCACGCAGCGCTGGCACTTGGCCCTTGCCTCCGCAATCATGTCCGAGATCGCCACGGTCTTGCCCATGCCGGTCGTGCCAATGAGCATCGCGTGGCTCTGTTCGAGCCGCCAGGGATAAGCCACCGTGGCGATATGCGATGGCCGGTAGGGAAAGACCCGGGCGATCTCTCGCGGCAGGCTGAGCCGCCACTTCCAGCCCATCGCGGAATCGAGCTCACGGGTGCGCTCGCGCCGGTTGTGGTTTGTCAGTTCATCGACGAGCTCGGGAAGCGTGACCAGCATGGCGCCGCGCTCGTGTTTGCGTTCCTTGGAACGACCACCGAACCGCTCGGCGAACCAGTAGAAGACGGCAAAGGCAGGGACCAGCAGGAGCCCCGATCGCCACAAGGCACTGGTCAGAAGATGTGTCAGCTTCTCCCACGCATGGACAACCGGTGGGTAGTGGTCGAGTTGGGCAATCGGAAACTGAATGGATGCGCCGAAGGCGGTTTCCAGCGTGATACGCTTGGCAGGATCGAACTCCATGAAACCGTAGATGGCGGCATAAATCCGCATCCAGACAAGGTAGACTTCGTGGTCGGTGAGCCCTGCCGAAATGGTCCACCAGGATGTCCATGAGATCACGAGCGCTGCAACGATCAAGGGGCCCTTGAGACCTGCAGCGAACATGAAGCTGAAGTGTCCGAGCAGCTGGCTGCCGCGCGTGAAATTGACGAGGTTACGCTTCATCGGAACCTCCCTCGCCGGTAGCGGTGGTGAGGCCGAGCTCCTTGCATTTGCGCACGTAAGCCTGGTGTGCCCGACCGCGCAAAGCGTGGTCGGGGTGCCCTGCCAGTAGCGCATCCACACCGACCATGAGGAACACCGAGCGGCGGGAAATACGTTCAACGGAAGCGTCGAGCCGGGAGGCAAGATCGTCCTCGGCGCAGGCATTGGCGAGCAAGGCACGCACCCATTCGCTCATGCTGATCCCCTTGGCCTTGGCAGCCTTGCGGATCAGCGAGCTGAGCTCGGCCGAGATGTAAACCTGGAGACAGATTGGCCGTGTCATGCACGGACTCCTTGTGGTCAGGAGCCCGGTTCACACTGCGAAAGGCAGGATCGAAGCTAAGTCAGATTCAAGAACATGTCAAGAACATAGAATTCGGCGAAATTCCGCCATTCGCTGCGCTGCTTGGGTCAAATCCACGTAACTCCCCTCGCCCACGTCATTTTTGACGGAGAAGCTGCCATTCCAGTATCCTCCGCACAAATATCTGTATCTTCGTGGTTTATTTCCCCATTTTCCTGCGACCCGTCGCGTAGGGCGTGCTCAACCGTCCCCAGCTGCGAGGACAGGAACCAGCCATTGATCCTGTAACGGATGATGCGGTCTGTGATGTCGGTTCGGCCGGTCCCTCTGCAGGTTGCCGATGCCTCGGATCCTAATAGGCACAGACAGGATCGATGCCTATGATGCGGGCATTACCCCGGGCAACAAGGAAGCACGGCATGGGCCAGGTCACATTGAGGGCGACACCGAAGGGCAACGGCTTCCAGGCGACAGTCACTTACCCGAACGGGGTGTCGATCAGTTCTTCCGAGGCTTTCCCGACGCAGGCAGAGGCAATCGAGGCCGCAGCGTTGAAGGTCCTGGATATGCCGGAGCGGCTCACCGATCTCGACCGTTCCGATACCCCCGACTGAAGCTTGCGACCCGCCTTCCTGTCCCGGCTGAGAGATGCCAAAACGGTCTGCGAGCAAAAAGAAAGGAGGAAGCCCTGACGGACTTCCTCCCAAACCGGCGGATCAGAATTCATCGCTGAGACGGCCCGGAACCGTGTCGATTACCCGGTCCAGCATGGCCTTCGGCAAGGCGCCATAGTCGCCTTCATCGACCGCGATGTATCCGGCCTCGTCATCGGTCAGGACATACTGCGTGTAGTAGCTGTGAAAGGACCGGGCATGGGCCTGATCCAGTGCGGCAACGAAGGCGGCCTGATCTGCCTTGAGACCGGCATCGGCAATGTTCAGCGAAGCGTACATGATCTTTCCTCCTGATGTTCGATGCGTCGCATCAGGGATTGCGAAAGATGTGGGTGACGGGCTGGGTCAGGGACCGCGTCAGCGGCCGCGAAGCGGCGATGGGGGCAACGATTTTTGCCGGGCTTGCCCGGTAAAAATGGTGGGGCCCCGTCGTCCTTGACGCAGCCCCAAAGCCCGCATCAGACTTGGTCTTTCTGCGAGATAGACCTCTCCAACGTCAGCGGGAAAGCGCTCCAATCGCCCCACAAACCGTTTTCCTACATGCGTCCGGAATGCCAATATCGTCAGCGGAGGGGACCAACGGCCAGCAAGAAGGAAACCCTATGGCCAGGTCCAAACCCACTGCGCGCGATGCGCTGAAGAAGCTGCGTGAACAGCGTGCGAGGCTCGAAAGCGAGGAAGCTCGTCTTCGCGAAGAGGCAGCGACCGAACTCGGCAGGCTGCTGATCGAGTGCGGCGCCGAGACGATCGAACCGGCAAAACTGCGCCAGATCGTGCGTGCATCGATGGCACTCGGGATCGACGAAACGCTGAAGCGGATCGCTGCCGCTTAAGGCCAACCCAGCGGCGGCAAGGGGTTCGATGCCCCGCGCCGCCGCATCGCCCCAGAGCAAAAGAAAAGGCCCCGATGGCATCCGCCACCGGGGCCTTGTCGTGGGGTAAGGACATTCAGTCCTCGTCGATATCGGGAGCGCCCTCGTTGCCGCCCGACCGGCCCTTGGTGAGGAAGTCGACCTTGTCGGCGATGATCTCGCAGCCGTAGCGCTTGGTGCCGCTCTGATCCTCCCACTGGGTGTAGTGGATGCGCCCCTCGACCGTCACGAGCTGGCCTTTGGTGCAGTACTTGGCGACGTTCTGGCCAAGGCCGTTGAAGCAGGTGATCCGGTGAAATTCGCTGTCTTTGGCAGTGTAGCCGTTCTCGTCCTTGTAGGTCTTGCCATCCTTGCGGGCGGGACGGTCGGTCACAACCGAGATCGAGGTGATGCTGGTTCCACCCTGGGTGGTGCGGGTTTCGGGGTCGCGAGCGATGCGGCCAACGAGGATAACGAGATTGGTCACGGGCTTTCTCCTGATCGAGCATTCCGGGTCCATCCCGGCTGCAAACCCGAGCAGAAGCGCCCCGCGGCGAAGCGCACCGAAGGGGAACCCGGAACTGGTCCGGGTGGTGCGGGCAGCCGGGCAAAGCCCGGCAACTCGGCCGGACCTGATCCGGGTTGCGCGTCTCGACGGGGGGTGATTCAGGGACAGGTTTGTATCGAAGCCGGGTGGAGCTGGATGCCGTGGACAGGTTTGCCCTGCCTCGTTTCCCTCCGGTCTTGGCCGGATCATTCCCACATCAGCCCTCCACCGGAGAACCCCTTCCTAGATCACGGTAGCACCGCTCCTCCAGCAGGTAGCCTGGTCCTGGACGCAACTGCTTCGCCGGGGACAGGCGTATCGATCGTCACCCCTTCAGCGCCGTCCAGAGGGTTGCCTCGAAGCATCCAGGCCTGCGGCGTGATCAGGCGCGCCCAGTCAGCAAAGGAGGGGATCGAGCCCAAGTCTTCGCGTACGTGCTGCTCGCCGACCAGACGCACCGGAACAACCCGGCCATCGGCATTCACGAGGGTCTCGCCGAAGATCGCCTCCAGCATGAATATCCCCTCGGCATGGTGCCGCAGCGCGCGATGTCGGGGGTCTGCCAGGATTGCCTTGGACTGGTCGAACCACTAGTGCAGCGGGAGATAGTCATCGACCGTGCCGCCCCATTTCCGGACCGACGAGAGGGCGTGGTAGTAGCAGTGTGCCATGCCGGGTCTCCTAGAGCTCGGTCGAGTGATCATCGGTCGCGGTGAAGCGTAGGCTGCAGTCGAGCACGAAGGTCGCTTCAGCCACATCGATCACGAGTGCGCCGCAGGCACCGTCGTTGATCTCCCAGCCAGGGTGGTGACGTTCGAGCGCCAGATAGGTCAGCTGCTCGAGAGCTTGCCCAAGCGACGGCAGCTGCTCGGAACCGGCACCATCCGCCGTATGTGTTTCGCCTTCCTGCAGCGTAACATCAGGGCACGCGATCGCCGCACCGGCTGCATCGAGGCAGACACATTCTTCGACCGCGCCGCTGTCGCCGCAACCGTCAAAGCGGATCTCGACGCGGGCGATGCCGGCTTCCTTCAAGCGCGGGAGAATGACGGTCTTGAGCTGCTGAATCTCTTCGATCACCTGGGTCTGCCGCTCAGCCTGGCGAACGGCAAAGTCGGCCATCACGGCTTCGATATCGATCATGGAATGCCTCCTGTAGAAAGAAGCCAACAACCATTCGCTGGCTCCAACCGACAGGCGCGCGCCTTTCCTCTGACGGACGACGCCAGCGCCGATCCGGCGCTGGCGCGAAGACAGACAGGGTCTCAGTCGGTCCTGACCGAAGTGTTCTTAGGATTGGTGCCGAGGGCGCCGCGGCGATCGACCACGGTGATCCGCCGCGCCTTGGCTTCGATGACCAGGCGTTCGAGTACGCCATTGCCCGGGAACGCGATGACGTAGCGCGGATCGAGTGAGAGCATCCGCTCGTTGCGCTTGAAACCGGCACGGGCGCCGAGACGCATATCGAGCGAGAACGTCACCTGCGGGATCCCGCGACGTTCAGCCCAGCTCGAAGCCAGACGGTCGACACCTTTGGTGTCGCCGCCATGGATGAGCACCATGTCCGGCACACGGTCGCGGACCTTGTCGAGCGTAGCCCAGACATTGTTGCCGAAGGTCAGCGCATCGGCTTCGGTTGCATGACGGGTACGCCCGCCGGCGAACACCACGGGCGTGCCTTCAGGCATGGCGGCACGGCGCTTGGCCTCGGCACGGGCACGCAGAAAATCGCGGCCTTCAACGAGCGCAGACGTCAGCATGGCGCCGTGATTGAAGCGCGAGCTCGAGACCGGCTTCCAGGAGGAACCGAACTCGTTGAGGTATAGGGCTGCTGCGACTTCGCGCATCTCTTCGAGCGCCAGCATCGCGCTTTCGGCGCATTGCGCCCGCTCGACCTGGGTCTCGAGTTCATGGGTGTGGACCTCGGATCCGTCAGCCGTCGCAAGCAGCGCGCGGACCTCGTCGGTCGCCCGGTCAAGGGCAGTCGATTTGCGCTCGGCGGAGCGGTGAAAGATGTTGACGAAGGTCCAGCCAAGATCCTCGGCGTCGGCTTCAAGAGCGGTCCCGGACACCATGGCGAAAAGATCGGACCAGACTGCTTCGAGGGTTTGGACGACCGCCTCCCGGACCGGGAAATCGCTGGTCGATACGGGAGCGGGTCCAATCGAGAATCCGGCGAGATCGAGCCCGGCGAGTTGATCGGCGAATGACGTGTGCATGGGATGTCCTCCTGACTGGCGTGAGGCCGACACACCCGTTCATGGCTGCGCCAGCGAGAGCCCGTCAGGGCCAGCATTCAGGCAGGGTTGCGCACCCGTCAGGGGAAACCTGGCTTGGCGGGCTGGCGCGGGCAGGCCTTGAGCCCGAAGGGCGAAGGCCAACACGGGCCCGACCAAGCCGGGTTGCGCAAGACTGGCGGCTGGCCCAGGGCCTCTCTCGCATGGCGTCAGTCCATGGGCGGTCGGAACAGACCACTGGCAAGGGCAAGCCCCATGCCTCATGCAGTGTTACGCCCAGCTCGGCTCAAGCCGCGCGTTTGGTGTAAACGCCTTCCCCGTTCGACATGTGTCCAAGGCAGTCGTAGTCGCCGAACACGGCATCGAAGCGGTGTGCGATCTGGGACAGCCAGCGCCGTGCCCGCGGTGAACGAGCCGTGCGCCAATCGGCGTCCCAATAGGCGCCGTCAGCACGTTCGACGATCCAGACAGCCACCAGCCAGCCGTAGACCGATACGCCGAAATCCGCATAGGCATTGCGCATGAGGATCCGATCTTCCCGACCGCGCCATCCGTCGTGCGGGATCAGCGACGGGAAGGCTCGGCCGGCCCGCTCGCGCAGGTCGTCACGTAGCCATTCATACTCGAAATCCCAGTCGTCCTCGGCTTCGACCTCGAGAGCCGTGAACGCGACGATTGCGCCGCTGGGATAGCTGACCGATCGGCCCATGATATCCTCCCTCAGGCAGCGAGCGCAGCGTCGTCTGACGCGTCGTCGAACTGTTCGAGCGTGGCCCTTCCGCCAAGCTTCAGCAGTAGGCTCGAAGCCTCCTCGGCCTTGGCGGCAGCGGTCAGAATGGCGCGGTCGTCATCCTTCAGAAGCTTGAGCCAATGCTCGATGTAGCTCGCGTGGCTGTCGAGATGCGTGACCGGCAGCCCCAGCTCAGCGCCGAGCATGGCGCTCGATAGCTCGGCTACCAGTTCCTCGGCGGCATAGGCCGCCGTGCCGAAGCGGTTCTTGAGATCACGCCCGAGGCGGCTGGCATGGCCGGTCCAGTGCGACAGCTCGTGGGCGAGCGTGGCATAGTAGTGGTCGAAGCCGGAAAACAGGCTGGTCGGCGGCATCGTCACGCGATCTGCAGTAGGTTCGTAATAGGCTTCAGAGCCTTGGTGGCGCAGATTGACGGGGATGGCGGCGAAGAAGGTATCAAGTTCGGCCTCGCGCCCTTCAGGCTCGACCAGCTCCAGGGTTGCAGCCGGATGGAAGCGCTCGGGCAGACCTTCGACCTGATCGGCATTGAAGACCGGATAGGCCTTCAGCACCCGGCGGGCCTCGTCGGTCTTTTCGCCGGTATTGGGAGCCTCCACCTCCTTGGTGTAGTTCTTGTAGAAGATCGCGATGGTCGACTTCTCGCCCTTGCGGACCTGGGCGCCAAGCGACTTGGCTTGGTTATACGTCATCCAGAACGGTGAGGCATAGCCGCACATGTCGGCGACCATCCACAGCCAGAACACATTCATGCCCCGGTACGGAATCCCGCAGGCCCGCAGGGGCCGCGAAACGGGCACGCCTCGCCACGGCTTGATCCACGGCTTCGTGCCAGCTTCCAGGCGTGAAATGATTTCCAGGGTAATGTGGGTAGCGGGCGACAAGCCGCTGCTCTGTCCCTTGCGATAGGCCATGATGGTTCTCCTGATCTTGGCATCTGGTCAGTCGGCGACGGGTTCGCCGGTCAGTGCCGCAGGTCCCCGAGCCCCCTCTGCTCTTCTTCCAAAAAGGAAGCGGCCCTCCGGCGTGAGCCGAAGGACCGCTTCGCGAGGTGCGAGTGGCCTTGCCTGTCAGGAGGAGGTCAGGCGGCCAACTCGCGGGGGGGCTGATGTTCGGTATCGACGCCTGGCTCAGCGTCAGTGGCGTCAATCTTGGGCTCGCCAGCATCCGGCGCAGCGGAAGCGAAGCGCATGACCTCAGGCACCCAGGCTAGAGCCTTCTCGCGCACCTCGACTTCGGTGATGTAGGTGCCGGCGAAGACGCGCTCGGCACTCATCGCGAGGTCGCCCTTCTTGACCGCAGCAAAGCGCGAGGAAAGCTCGAGACCGCCGACGTCGGTCAACGCGTCGAGGATCACCTGCTTTGACACTCGGTCGAAGTAGTTCGCCGAAGTCGGTCGCCACCACTGCGCCATGTCGATGCCGATCAGGCTGCCAAGGTGATCCTGGAACGGCAGCTGGCGCTCGCCCGCCATGTTGAGGCTCGCCTCGAGCGACCGGGCAACGACATAGCCAAGCCAAGCGGCACGGCTGTCGTCGGACAGCGCCCGGAAGAGGTCGAAGCGGGAAGTCGCATCAGTGCCCGCGCGCCAGCTTTCGTCGAGACTGGACCTGAGCTCGGCAAGCGCGCCGCTGGCCGGAGCATCCTTGGCCTCGAAGCCAATGATCGGCCCTGCCGGAAGAGGCGCACGCAGCGTGGTTGCGGCCCGCGCCCGCCAGTCGTGCGTATCGGCATCAGCCAGCGTGAAGACCATGATGTCGAGCGCAAGCCCGGGATCAGAGGCAACATGCAGGGCCAGGACGTCGCGGCGCTGCATGGCCAGCTCATCCACCAGGCGCTTGGACAAGGTGGTCCGGCGCTTGTCCGAGCCATCGTCCGCCGGAATGACTTCGATGCCGCTGTCGGCTTCAGCGGGTTCAGCCTGCCTCTCACCATAGAATACGGGCTGGAGAACCGGTGTGCCATCGCGCGAGAGGACCAGGATCATGCCCGCTTCGGCCTTGAGTTCGGCCGCGATGACTGGCGGGCGTGCGCGGATTTCCTGGCATTCGCGTTCGATGGCCTCGATAGCCGCTTCGGCTGCCGCCATGGCCTCCTCGGCACTGTCCTCATCTTCGAGGATCGCCGCATGTTTGTCATAGGAGGCATCGAGTTTGTCGAGCCTCGCCAGTTCCGCTTCAGTGAGCGGCGCCGGTTCGGCAGGAAGCCTGACCAGCCCTTCGACCAGATCGTGGCTGGCATAGGGATCGAGCGTGGTTTTGACCCAGGCTAGGCCCTGCTCGGCTGCGAGCGCCTTCGCCTGTTCTTCCATCTTCGCCGCCGCGAGGCTCTCGAGCAAGGCGACATCGCCCCAGGATTCACTGTCGTCGTCGTCGAACAGTTCGCGCTCGATCCGACCCCCGGCAGCGATGTAGGCATCGCGGCCAACAAGCCGGGCACGGGGATCGCTGCCTCGGACGGTCCCGGAGAGGACCATTCGCCGAATGCTGTCGGGATTGGGCGCATAGTAGGCCGAGGAAACCTGCTCGAAGACGCGGGCCTGGATTTCCTGGTCCGAGGTTGCGCCAAAGGCTTTGGCGATGTCGAGAGTGATCTGGCCGGAGGCCAGTGCCTCGAACACGACGGGCGCGAGCATCGCGAGACGCAGACGGCCCTCGACGAAGCGGACGGTCAGGCCGAAGCGGCGCGCAACATTCTCAACAGTCGCACCGCCTGTCACGATTGCCGCAAATGCCTGGGCTTCATCGGCAGGGTTCATGGCCAGGCGGTGGAAGTTCTCCGCGAGGCTGGTCTCGACCGCGGCTGCGGCGCTGTCCTCGAGCACGAGGCATGTGACTTCGTGATCGCGGGCGAGGAACTTTTCGTCTGCGAGTGCCAGCATTGCGCGGCGGCGGCGCTCGCCAGCTTCGACCTCGAACTTGCCCTTGGCGGCAGGCCGGACGATGAGGTTCTGCAACAGACCATGCGCTGCAACGCTGGCCTTAAGCTCGGCGTCTGCTCCCGGATCGCCGTGACGGCGGACATTGCGGGGAGACTGGACGAGCTTGTTCAGCGGGATCGACTTGATCATGGGACACACTCCTGATTGTGAGCCCGGCGCATCGACCATCGACGCCCAACTGGCTCAATCAGGGCAAAGCCAACTCCCCTCTCATACGGTCGTAGCAGATCCGCCTATGCGCGCTGCGCCTGGCTTCTGATTGAGTGCCTCGCGACCTCGCTCATGCTCGTCATGCCGCTCTATGCGGAGCTAAGCACCGCAGCCCCGAATTTCGCGCGGCTTTGCGACAGCGATGTCGCAGACGATGACGCTTAGAAATGAGCGAGCAAGGCCTTGGCCAGCGCGAAAAGGTCATGCGCCAGGTCACCGAATAGCGTGAGCGCGCCGGCCCATGTAATAGCCTTGATGCCGTTCTTGATGAGCTCGTCGACCGCCAGATCGCCTTTCTTGGCGAGCCATAGGCCGAGTTTCTTGCCCCATTGCTCGAATCGACGAGACTGGGTGGCAAGCACGGCGGCGTCGGGGTCGGCCTCAGCCAGTTCCGTACGCGTCTCGGCAATCGCCGCTTTGATCTCCGCCACTTCCTCGTCGCCGTATGGCGGCAGACCAATCTCTTCTGGCGGCGCATTGTGGCCAATATTGCCCGGCTGCCCAGGCGTTGCCGCGATCGCCGCTTCAAGCTGATCGAGACGATCCAGGATGCGGCCCGTCAACTCCACGCGCGTCGCTTCGGGCTCTTCGTCAGGTTCGCTGTCCGGATGCTCATAGAAGTCGCCGTGTGAGGTTGGCGCCCATTCGACTGGGCCGTCGCGCTCGATATGCTCGACCGCCGCCATAATAGTCGCTTCGTCGAACCGGTGTGAAAACTCGCCGTGGAGGACATCGCTTGCTTCGAACGGGCCACCCCACGGAAAGATGAAGCTCTGCTCCTCGCTGTCGCGAGGCATCTCGACTTGCGGATCTTCGAACTGCTCGAAGAACCACGTTTCCATGGCCTCTATGGCGTCAGCTCGTGCCTGCGCCGCTTTCTCTTCTTCTTCCCGCTTTTCGTCCTCAATCGATTCCCAATAGTGGCGCTCCTCCTCAGCGTCCTCCCACCGTTTCCTTTCTCGATCGTCATCTTCATCTCGCATGAATCCAACCTATGCGAAGGGACTTGCTCGACCAAGCCCCACCTTGACTTTGGAACGAATAGAGAACATTATTGAGCGGCTGTTGAGGACGCTTCGTCTCGTGTCGCGGCACCTGGAGCAGCGCGCGGACGTTTCACTTGCCTTGGCACGTCCTTGGCTTCACATCTGTCAAGCCGAGGCTGGCACCGAGGGGAAGGACAAACCTGGATGGGACACATATATTCAACCGACGCAAGGGCCGCATAAGCATGCGTCTCGCCCTTAACGATCCAGGGCCAGCGCTGGCGCCAATCTCGCCGCGCCGAGAGCTCGGCGCCTATGAGGCCCTGTGGCTGGAAAAGGGGGCGACCTTCAAAACCCTGGCCGATCGCTTTGCGCTCGATGCCGAAGCGCTTCCGTCCGACTTCGTGCCCGCCCAGCTTGCCGAGCAGTGCGCGGCCGAGGTGATGGCAAAGCTCAAGAAGGCCGGTGTCCATCAGTTTGGCGTCCGCATCCATCATGCCGGTGACTATCCCGCAAAGCTGCGCGACGCGCGCCACCCAGTCGAGCTTCTCTATTATCGCGGCGCCTGGGAGATCACCGAAACCCGGTGCGTGGCCGTCGTCGGCAGCCGCGAGGCCTCGCCCGAAGGTATCCGTCGCGCCGAGCGGCTTGCGCGCGAACTCGTCGATCGCGATTTCACGGTCGTCTCTGGCCTTGCCAAGGGCGTCGATTCGGCTGCCCATCGCGGCGCGATCGCGCGCGGTGGACGCACCATTTCCGTGATCGGGACGCCGCTTGGATCCTGCTACCCCAAGGAGAATGCCGATCTGCAAGAGGAGATCGCCCGCGATCATCTGCTGATCTCGCAGGTGCCGGTTCTTCGCTACGCCAAGCAAGCACCCCAGCATAACCGGCTTTTCTTCCCCGAGCGCAATGTCACGATGAGCGCTCTCACCGAGGGCACGATCATCGTCGAGGCTGGCGATACGTCGGGCACGCTGACCCAGGCGCGCGCCGCGCTCCATCAGGGCCGCAAGCTCTTCATTCTCGACAATTGCTTCCAGCGGACGGACATCACGTGGCCAGCCCGCTTCGAAGCCGAAGGTGCAGTGCGCGTGAAGACGCCCGACGACATCTGGAGCGCCCTTGGTTGACGGTGTCCGGCTCTCGCAGATCGATGAGACGAGCCGCGGGGATCATTATCACCTGACGGCCGAGGATCGGTGCTACTATCTCTACGAATATACCTCGCACCGCGACTATTCCTTCAGCGCCACCAACCAGCTGATCAGCAATCTCAAGAAGAAGCCCAGCCAAGCCGACCAGCCACATTACTGGTACAAGGGCCAAGCGATCGGCACGTGCGGCCGCGCGCTCGGCGCCGCGCTTAACCCGGCGTGGCTCGGCAATGCTACCCTCGTGCCCGTGCCCGGGTCGAAGGCAACAGATCACCCGGAATATGATGATCGCATGGAGCGCATCTGCCGGCTGATGCGCCAGCCTGCGCCCGACGTGCGCGCGCTCGTCCGTCAGGCTGCCTCGACCACCGCGTCGCACGAAGCGGGACAAGGTGACCGCGTCACCGTCGAACACCTGCTCGATCTCTACTCGATCGACGAAACCATTGCCGCCCCGGCACCGCAGGCAATCGGTATCGTCGACGATGTCCTGACAGCCGGAACCCATTACCGGGCCATGCACACCGTGCTTGCGGCCCGATTTCCGAATGTTCCGATCATCGGCCTCTTCGTCGCGCGGCGGGTCTTTCCCGACGATCCACTTGCCTTTGGAGGCCTGTGAGCATGGATCGACCAGGCCACGACGGACCGCCAGACCGTGTCAGCGACGTCCATGCGGCGACCGCGCTCACTCCGCCGAGCGCGGGCACGATCGACGAGGAGCGTGCCTTTCTCGCTCTCGCGACGGTGCGGGGCATTGGTCAGAAAACCCTGTTCGCCATGGCCGACGACAAAAGATCGTTCAGCGATGCGCTCGAATATGGGCCAGAGGCGTCCAACCCTGCAGGCAGCGACGGCAAGGCCATCTCAGAGCGGCACTGGTCGCGGGTTCGCGGGCATGCGCTTGAACAGGGTGACCGCCTGGCCGAGCATCTCGAAGCGCTCGGCATCGGTCTGCTCTTTCGGGGGTCGCCCGGCTTTCCCTCCGCCTTGCTCGACCTTGAACGCCCGCCGCACTGGCTTTTCGTGCAGGGCAGCGTCGAGCGCCTTGCCGAGCCGTCCATTGCGATCGTCGGTACCCGCAAGCCCAGCGCCGACGGCTTCTTCCTGTCACGCTATGTGGGCGCTTGTCTCGGCGAATGGGGTGTACCGACCGTCAGTGGCCTCGCGGCCGGCATCGATCAGCTGGCGCATGAACACTCGCTACGCGCTGGCGTGCCGACGATCGCAGTGCTGGGCACCGGCATGCTCGAAGACTATCCCAAGGGCTCAGGTCGACTGCGCGATCATATTCTGGCGACCGGCGGCGCGATCGTCAGCGAGTATCTACCAACAGCGTCCTACAGCGCAGAGAATTTCGTCCAGCGCAACCGGCTCCAGGCGGCGCTCGGCCGGATCCTGATCCCAGCCGAATGGAATCGCCGCAGCGGCACGGCCCATACGATCCGCTTCGCGACCGCGCTCGGGCGGCCTATTGCCTGCCTACGCTTGCCTGAGTGGCCGGACGAGCGCGTAGTGCTGGAGCGTGGCATGGGGCTTCCGACCGGCGAAATCTTCACCGTACCGCACGACCAGGGACGGTTCGACGCCTTCGTCCGGTCCGCGATCGGCAAGTCTTCACCCGCTCAGTTGGGCCAACTTTCGCTATTTGGGGATAGCTAGCCGTGCTCAAGGGGGCGATCTTTTCGCTGCACGATGTGCTCGTGACCAAGGGCACGATCAACGCGCCGTTGTTTGAGGAAACGCTGCGGCTGTTGCGCTATCTCAAGGCGCGGGGTGTCGAGCCGGTTTTCATTGGCAACCATGACTGGACGGTCACCAGTCCCGACCAGTCGAAGCCGTTCCGGACCCTGCTCGAAGAGCGGCTCGGTCCGATCAGCTATTATATCGGCGGCCAAAACGGGATGCCGTATAAGCCACGCGCCGATTCCACCGCGCATATCCTCTCCGACAAGGGCTGGCAGCGGAATGAGGTCCTTTATGTCGGCAACACAACCGACGATATGAAGACCGCTGCCAATGGCGGCCTGATGTTTGTGAACGTCATGTGGCACGGAGTGGCGAGCCCCTACGGCTTTCAATTCGACTCTCCACGCGACGTCGCGCGCTTTGTCGACTGCCTCTGTCTGGGACTCGACGGCTGGTTCTGGGCGCTCGAACAGGGCGATCTGCGGGTCTATGCGCTCGCGCCTTTCACAACGCTCTCGCCGCGCTACGCACAAGCGCATGCCTATTCTGAAAACGCCAAGGCGACCTCGAAACACGGTGCCGGTGATGCGAATTTCTGGGGCCGTCTGCTCGCGGCGCGCATCTACTTTTCAGGTCTCGCTGACGAGATCGACTATATCACCGCCTATCCCGGGCACGCGCCTACTTCCAACGCGACGGTGATCAGTGAGGCGCTTAACATCCTGGGGCAGTCACTGCGCAAGAGCTATCTGCCCGACCTCATTCTCCGTCACACCAAAGCGGTGAAATCGCAGACCGCGCGGGCCTCAGGGGGAAGCGTGGGCCTCGACAATCAGCTCAACACGATCCGGCTCAACCCTGCACCCGTCCGCGGCGTGGGCGGCAAACCCTATAAGTCGCCGCCTGCGCGCGGCGGCAAGCGTGTCCTCGTTATCGATGATATCTGCACCGAGGGTAACAGCTTCGAGGGTGCGCGGGCCTATCTGAGGGCCGCAGGAGCGCAAACGGTCTGCGTGAGCTGGCTCAAGACGATCAATAAGGACTATCGCGCCGTGTCACCAACCTTCGGCCCGTTCAATCCCTACATCGCGCAAACCTTCCCGACACCGATCGCGACCACAACGCACTGGTATTCGAGCGCGATCAGCTCGCATGCTGCGCCGACTGACCTCGCCGACGTCTATAATCGCTACTTCAGCTGGGCTTGGCCCGCCGATATATGAAGCAGGCGTTTTCACTGCAAAACGATCAGAAACGCCATTGCCCTCTCGGTTCCTTCCCTCTGAACGTCACTCGGCTAACGTCAGTTGTCAGCCTCACGCTTTCTGCTGTGATCGATGACGCCGAGTGCCATGATTGACGCTCTATGACGGTTTTGTCGTGGATGTGCCGGAAACACAGGTGCGCTCCCAATGTCGGCTATTGCTGCTTCGGCGCTCTGGAGCGGGCAGACAGCAAAATCGGCGATCGCTGTCTATTTCCTCAGCGCAAAGCGATCAACCGTGTCCTCGACCTCATCGTCTTCCCAGCCGTCGGGCAACACGCCGTGGTCCTCAAAGATAAGCAGCGAGATTGTCATTTCGTAATGGTCAGCAAAAATTGCGACTTCGCGCACCGGCCGGTTCCACCAGACGCCCGGCGGCAGGTCCTGCCCCTCGGGCGGGGGAGATGAGCCACCGCTTCCTGCGGCGAGAGACCCTCGCGGCAATTCCATGCCGGATGGGAAAAAGATGCGAGCGCGGCCCGCTGCTGCACTCCGGCGGCCCCACAACACGAAGCCGTTGGTGGCGACCACAACGGCGGCGCACAGACCGGTGCTTTCCAGCCACTTTAACGCAGCGGCCGTCAGCGATACATCATAGCGATCAGCGCAGTGCTTCAAGAGGTCCAGAGTCATGCGCTGTTTACCTACCTGGGCTCGGAAATCGGTGAGCGGCATCAACAGATAGGATGCGAACTTATCTGCCTCCCGCTCCTGCTGCCGCGATCCGCCCAGCACGTCGCTCTCACCACACTCGAATCCAGCGGGCGATTGCTGGCGGTGACACAGGTAATGTCCCCATTCGTGCCCGAGGGTGTAATTTATCCGCCCTGCCGAGCGGATGCCCGGATTATACAGGATGGCCCACCCGCCACGCTTTTTGAGCGGAGCAAGCGCGCCCTCGAAGCTCGGCACCGGCGCTTCAATGATGTCCAGGACGGGATCGCTGAATCGCTTGGAGTATTCGAGCGCGATTTGCCGCACATCTACCGGGAACCGCGGCCCCCACATCGTCACGAGGGTATTGGCCCACGCGCTTGGGGTGGTGGGATCACTTCTCATCGTCCAGCACGTCCAGAATCCGCTTGAGCTTCGCCTTCACATCGGGATCAGCTTTCTGAAATCGATGAAAGAATGCTGTGTCTTCCACATCCTCGGTCGGCTTGACCTGCGAGGCGTCAATCAGGAACGCGGACGTGACACCTAAAGCGTTCGCAATCCTCTCAAGTTTCTCGGCAGATGGGCGGGCAACGTCCTTATTTTCGATCTCCCACATATAGCTCTTTGAGCTGTCGGTCGCTTGCGCAAGCTGTTCAAGCGTGAGCCCGCGTTCCCGACGAAGTTCATTAATCTTGGTGCCGAGCAGGGATGGCATCTGTCCTCCGGTGCTGTTAGGGAAGTTCGGCGATAACCTGACTCCTTATGCTTGACAAGCGAACTCGTAGTCGCCATACACCGCGTATGGCAGTAGCGAACTCACCTGCCACGAGCACAAGGAGCGTTGATTATGGCAAAAGGTAAAAGTGGCGGTGGGCACTACCGCAGCGCAATCAGTGGACGCTACGTGACCTCGGCACACGGGAAACGCAGCCCGAGCACCACGGTCCACGAAGCGAGCGGCAAGAGCGGAAGCACCGGCGGTGCGTATCGCAGTGCGATCTCCGGGCGCTTTGTAACCTCCGCGCACGGCAAGCGGAGCCCGAACACCACTACCCACGAGAAATAAGCATTCAGTGCCGCCCGCTCACCCGGGCGGCGCTTCCTTTTCAGGAGACAATGCGAAATGGCCTTCCGTACATTTCGGTGGAAGAGGAACTACCGCAAGGTTCCCCCGCACGTTCTGACCGCGCTCGAAGAAGTTGAGGGCGATCTTATTGTGATTGCGGCCACGAAGAGGATTGCTCGCGCAGACATCGAACGGGGCGAGTACGCCCACATCGGATTGCGGGCAGCGGACGGCGCCATAATCATCGACGGGCCGGTAATGCCTCCCGCAGATGCCGGTAAATGGTCGGAGCGTAATGCCCACGGGTGGGATCGGAAGCGAACCGACTGGCCGATGGTCACGAAAACCTATGTATTCGAGACGCCGAATTTTGGGGACGCAGGCACATACGGCACCCACATGCATACATGGGATCGTGAGGTCTATCAGCATCAGGTGTTCGAACCGCAGGGGATGCTGATCCAACCGGAGGTGCTGCAAGACGGGGGCGGTGATTACGTCGCCATCAAATTCACCCTGACCCCTTACCTGGAGCGGGCCGAAAGCGAGTTCGATCTGATGCTACTGTGGTTCATAAATGTTCTTCAGGAGAACACGGGTGTAACGGGGGTTTTCGCGGCCGACGCCACGCGGGACGACTACATCGCCACCATTACCCTCGACTGGCAAATCTTCCCGCCGGGCACGATAGACGAGGTGATCGAGCGGCTGGCGCAACAACCAGTGGACCCGCGCAACGCACCGGACTTCGACAAGCATGTCCGCGACCGTGTGCGTCTTTTCGAGCGGCTGAACCCCACCGCATATATTCGCGGGCAAGGCGGCTTCGGCTCCTACTTCGGAGCTCAGTTCGCCGACGACCTGGTGGTGTTCGAGAACCTCAAATACGGAAATGCAGTTTACGTCCTCTACGAGGATTGGCCTATCATTTCGCAGCGCTCCCGCCTCGAACTGCTTCGCGACCGCGATGCCCACTTCGATCGGATCATCCACTCCGACGATTGGAGGGACCGCCTCCTGGTATTGATCCAGAAGGGGCTGGACGAGCGAGGGCTTGGGCGTCGTGGACGAAGGTTGTTCCGCTGATAAGAGGTGGCGCCTTCGGTCTGTGAGTTGGTCCAGTTCTTGAGTTTCGCATGAACGAAGGACAGCTATCAACGAACAAGCTACGGCTGCTCAATGAGCGCTTTGTTGGCGGTTCTTGCTATTTTCGCAGCGAAGCCGGCAGCTTCGGTGGACGCGCTGGACGCCGAACACTATCCTTCGCCGCGATGTTCCACCTCCATTGCACCAAGAAGCTGCTTGATCGGATTAAACCGGAAATCGTTGCGCCTGAGCCAAGCGACACCGCCTTGGGCAATTGGTATGCCACATTGTTGTTCTGGAAGCCGCAAGTCGCTTTGCTGGTTTCTGAGCGCACGCTGCTTCCCGTGCTTATGCCGCTAGCCCCAGCGGTCACGCTTGCTCGAAGACTCCCCGCACAATTGGCGCTGGTTCTGAGAGAGCACGGCGTCTCATCTGAATTCATCGCGCAGGAAGTGTGGCGGATGGACACCGTCCAGTATGCAAAGACCGCGAACCGGAGTGTCGTGGGCATCCTCAACGAGTTCGTTAAGCAGGCCGAATTCTGGCTGGCCGCCTATGCCTATGAAAAGGGTGATGATGACGACCTCCTAGCGATTTCGGCCAAGCTAGCGGAGACGCCATGTAGCCCGCTGTACAAGGGCCCGGTTTCGCCGGACAAAGCCCTTCATGAAATCGTGAAGGCTGGTACGCAGACTTGAGTCTGCTGGCCGGACACTGTGCTCCCAGATCCTACAACACTCGGCCGGAAGCCCAACTCACGCGGTCAGACGGGATCGGGCGGCAAGTCGACGATGCGAAAAACATCTCCCGAACCGGCATCACGGACAAGGTCAACGCGCTGGCCATCCCAGTGATAATCGAGGTGCCGTCCCTGCAAGGGATTTGACGCGCAGTCCGGGTAGAAGAGTGCGACGCACTCGCCACCAGGATGACGGATGCTAGGGTAGACAATGCCGTCGGATTCCGAGCCCCTGAGATTCGCAGCAAGAGCTTGAGATGCCGCGTAGCTGTCAGGGTCCAGCATCGGGGTCGGTTCTGCATCTGCAGCTCTGAGATCATGGAGGTCTGCATCGACCGCCATGACGATCTCCCGGAACTGCGAGGTCCAGCCAGGCACTTCCTTGGTTCGCGCCATGAAGCGGGCATGGTGGTGGATTGTCTCGAACAGAGCAGTTTCGAACCGGTCGCCCACGTAGAGCACGCCGTAGCTGCCATCGGTAAAACGGCTTGGCCGATCCGTGCTGACGTGGGTGAATGGCGCCATGAGGTAGGAGGCCCCGTTACCGCCGACGCGGCGATCGACCGGAACAAGGTCGAGATTGCCGATCGTCGCCATGATGCGAGGATTGGTCTTCTGCTCTGCCGAGATCAGCAGCGGCCAGTCGGCTGGATCAGCGATGTCCTCAAACAGGTCGATCGGTGGAAAGGCGCTGCGGATGATCCTGACAGAGCCCTTCCACTCAACTCGAGAAACGGGGATATCCGCCGTTTCGTTCACCAGCCACCACGCTCGGCGTCGAGGTAGCGACGCACCCGCATGATGTCGGTGAGTTCGCCCCCGAGCATCACGTCGAGCGCACTGGCTCCACCGAACGCATCGTTGGCCGACCTGATCCAGGCATAGCCCCGCGAGCTTTCCGAAAAGATGATCCGGAGCGCCTTGTGGATGCCCATGAGGTTGGACAGCCGAGCGCGGCCATCGCGCGAGACGCGCCCGGGGCCTTCGGCCTTCCAGCGGCGATAGGAGCGCACTGGCATGTCGAGCAGCGTTGCCGCCTGTTCGTCGGTCAACTCCCATTTGCCGAACAGATTGAGGATTGCCCGGAACATGGCAGCTGCCTCGTCCTGGCTAATCGGATCGGGACGGAAAGCGGTAACGGCAGTATCAACGGGTTGCAGAGCCAGCATGGCATTTCTCCATATGGCAGTGCATACGCTCAATAATGCCATTTGGCAACATTTTATGCGGATGATGCCAATCTGGCAATCACGCTCGGCGCGCCCTCGATCGGCACGAACAGCCGGGTCTGGTAGCGGATGATTTCCGTAAAGCAGCCTTGGGCCTTGTACCAGTCAAGGCGGGCTACGCTCCATCCGGTCAATTCAATTCGCTGTGAGCCATTGACCAGGCTGCGCTTGACCATGAGCTGCTCACGGCCGGCGAATTCCATGGGTCGGCCGGTCACCAGGACGGTCTGAACGATATCTTCGGCAGAGAGCGTTTGCTCGCGTGCCAGACCCAGCGCCCGGCACAGTTCCGGAACACAATGGACAGGAACCTCCCGGCCAAGGAGCGACCGGCCATCCGCCGCCGAGATTCGACCGACCCTCACGAAATCCGAAGGAAGCTTGTCCCAGACCGGCAGTAGGAGACCCGTCGCAAGATAGAGGCGCTCGCGCTTGTGTCTGGTCCGAGCTTCCTCGACCTCGGTTGACCACGCATTGCGGAGAGCGTCGACGGAGATATACTCCCAGCTGCTCTCAGTCAGCTGATCCTCGGTGATGTGACTGCGTTTGAGCGGACGCAGCAATTCGAAGCGGGCCACGCGCGTACCGTCATCGGCAAGAATACTACGGGCGGGGACCAGCAGGGCGACCCGACCAGAGCGGGCGTTACGAACCGGGCGCTGCCGCTGCCCGGTAAGCCCGTGAAGCTCCTCAAGTCGCTTCAGGGTGAGCGGCTTCAAGGCTCTGGCGATTTCCAGTTCCAGCAGATGGGTTGTTGCGCCCGAGGGCGGATCGGTGCGCAGCAACGTGTCGGACAGGACATTGAAGTCTTCGACCGCGATGGTCTCTAGGCCGAGGTCGAGTGTGCCGGCCTGTCGGGCGGCATCGATACGCGCCTCGACCAGCCCCATGAACTCGTCAAAGATCGCGTTCTGTAAGGCGATGGGAAGTGCGAGGATGCGGTTGAGCCAGCGCTGGATCGGCGGCAGGTCATCGACCATCGACCCGTCAGGGGCTTCGATCCTGAGACCTGTCAGCTCCTGAAAGCGCCCCAGACTTACCGCTTCAAGCTTGCCGGTAAATAGCAAGCCGAACCAGCGGTGGAGCGCCTCCTTGGCGTAGATGCTCTCGAGATTGTCAGCGGGATCGAACAGGTTCTGGCCACCAGTCTGGCGCTGCCCGCGCGTCAGAGCACCAAGGCTGTCCAGACGCCGCGCGATCGTCGAGATGAAGCGGCGCTCGCCGCGCACATCGGTGGTCACGGGCCGGAACAACGGAGCCGATGCCTGGTTGGTGCGATTGGTGCGGCCAAGTCCCTGGATTGCGGCGTCAGCCCGCCAGCCCGGCTCGAGCAGGAAGTAGACGCGGCGAGCCTGGTTCTTGGCGGCCAGATCGGCGTGGTAGCTGCGCCCGGTGCCTCCGGCATCGGAGAACACCAGGATGCGCTTGGCACCGTCCATGAATGCCTGGGTTTCAGCGACATTGGCGCGCGGCGAGCGGGATTGAAGTTTCTGGCGCCCATCGCGGCCGATAATGAGCCGACGTGTGCGACCGGTGACTTCCGCCACCTGGTCAACGCCGAAGCGCTCAATGATGGCATCGAGGGCGGTGGCAATCGGCGGCAGAGCGCAGAGCTGCTCGATCATCCGGTCGCGTGCGGCAAGCGCAGAGCGACAGAGCACAGGTGCGCCATCCTCGTCAGTCATAGGCTCGGAGCGAGGATTGCCGTTTTCGTCGGTGAACACTGCCATCAGGCGGACAGGAAAGCTCTTGGCGAGATAGTCGATCACATATTCCCGTGGGGAGAGGTCGATCTCGAGAGCTTCGCGTTCCTCGTTAGACAGGTCGGCAAGTCGTCGGTCGAGCATGGCTTCTGCGGTCGACACCAGCTGGACGACAACAGCGTGACCATCGGCAATCACCGTGTCGATCGCGGGCAGCAGGCTTGGGAGCTTCATCGACAGAAGCAGCTGCGCGAAGAAGCGCTGCTTGGTCCCCTCAAAGATCGACAGCGCTGCGGACTTGGCCCCGGAGTTGAGCGTCCCGCCGGTTTCGCTATCGACGATCCTCGTGGCCTCCAGCACTTCGCGCAGGTTGGCGTGGATGATCGCCCAGGCTTCAGCGTAGGCATCATAGACCGCGATCTGATCCTCGGTCAGGCGATGCTCGAGGATCTCGTATTCGACGCCGGCGAAGGACAATGCGCGCGCGGTGTATAGGCCGAGCGACTTGAGGTCCCGGGCGACCAACTCCATCGCTGCGATCCCGCCGTCACGAATGTCGGCGACGAACGCCTCGCGATTGGCGAAGGCGGTCTCCGGACCCCACAGGCCAAGGCGCGTCGCATAGGCCAGGTTGTTGACGTCTGACGCACCGGTTGCCGAGGCGTAGAGCACGCGTGCCCGCGGCAGGAGGTTCTGTAGGCGGACGCCAGCGATACCCTGCTCCGAGCCATTGACCTTGCCCCGCGATCCTTCTCCGCCAGCTGCATTGGCCATGGCATGCGCCTCGTCGAACACGATCACGCCGTCGAAGTTGTCGCCCGCCCAGGCGAGGATCTGGTCGAGGCGAGTCGCATCGTTTCGGCCCGAACGCAGGGTCGGGTAGGTCACGAAGAGAATGCCCTCGCGCATGGCGATGGGGGTGCCGAGCTTCCAGGATGCAAGCGGCTGGATGTCGATCGGCAGGCCGCCAAGCGCAGCCCAGTCGCGCCGGGCATCTTCCAGCAGCGCTTCATTCTTTGAAATCCAGATATGGCGCCGTTCCCCGCGCACCCAGCGGTCGAGAATGACGCTGGCAACCTGTCGGCCCTTGCCGGCACCCGTTCCATCCCCGAGGAAATAGCCCTGCCGGTAGGTCTGCCCTTCCGCTGATGCCTTGAGCGAACAGCCCTTGTCATCTGGCTCGAACCGGCCGGGCAGATCGCGCGCATGGGCGCTTGCAGCGTAGATCAGAGTCTCTGCCTGGGCAGCAGACAGCAGTCCCTTGGCAACCAGCCCGTCGGGCAGCTGCGGCACAGCTTCGGGCATCGGTGCGGCGATCGACCCCATAGCGACGGACTCAACGAGCGGCGTTGGATGCTCGGCCGCGCCATCGATCACGATCCTGCTCGGGCGATAGGGCAGATAGTGGCCGACCTGAGGGGCAAGCGGCGCAGGGGTTTCGAGCGAGTGGTAGGTGAGCGACCCGAAAGCGGTGGCTGCAGGAGTGATCCTTGCTGGTGTCGGCAATGGCCTGCGCGGCGCGGCCACCAGGCGAAACGGCGAACGAACTGGAAGGCTCGATTGCTCGGGAACAGCCTCCAAGCTGGCGCGAGCCGGCAAAGCATCGACAAGATCGACTAGCCGGCCGATCTCGTTGGTACGGATAGTGACCGCCTCCGTGGAGCCTTCCACCTTGTCGATGACCAGCAGCCGCGTGGTGATCCCGGTGCCATGCTTGACGAACGCACGTTCGACGGCGGCATCGAGCCGCAGCGAGATCGGCCCCTTCAGCCCCGTAAGAAAGCTCGCGCAATCGAACCATTCCGGCATAATCGCGACCATCCGGCCGCCGGACGCCAGACGGTTCCAGGCCGACCTCAGGTGGCGCAAGCCGGTGCGACTATCGTGCCCTCGCTCAATGCCGTGCGAATAGGGAGGGTTCATCAACACGACGCTCGGGATGATGGCTGGATCAAGCAGTTCGTCGATCAGCTCAGCGTCATGGCCGGCCACTCGGGCAGCCGGGAACACAGCATTCAGGCAGTCGCGGCGGAGCGGCGAGATTTCGTTGAGGGCAAGGCGCGAGCCGGCCTTGGCGGCCCAGACCGCGAGCATGCCCGTTCCGGCCGAGGGTTCGAGCACAAGCTCGCCAGTGGCCAGCGCGCAGGCCCGAGCAGCAAGCCAGGCAAGGCGCGGCGGCGTCGCAAACTGCTGCCATTCGATCTGCTCGTCGCTGCGATTGGTCTGGGTCGGCAATCGGGCATCGAGGGAGCTGAAGTACTGTTCCGCCTCGTCGACCGGAGCCGAGAGCTGGATCTGATCCGATGATTGCAGGTATTGAACCTGTGCCAGCTCAAGAGCTGCGTGAGCGTCACGAACTGACCAACGCCCGAGAGCATCGCTGCCCCCGAAGTGCTCCGTCATGATGCGCGTGACGTCGCTGCGTGAGAGCACGCGGCCTGCCGCCAGCTCAGAAGCCATGGTCTGGGCCGCCATCACAACGACGGGCGGAGATGGTTCATCGAATGCAAAGGCGAGGGAAGAATTGGACATGGGAACCTCCTGACGAGGTCCTGCGGCGGGCAGGCCTCAATCAGCCGAAGGCCCCCTCCCCTCTGCTGATGGATCAGGTTTTCGGGCAAGCCGCGACTTCAGCTCATCGTTCCAATCAAAACCGGACAAGGCTGGTGCTCGTGAGTGGATGACACGATTAGGCCCAGCGTAGGCTTGCACCGCTCGCTCCTGGGCGAGAGCGCCTCCGGCGTCATTGTCGATGAACAGGAAGAGCTCGCGCACGCTCTCCGGGATCGAAACGAGACCGAACCGCTCGTTTCCAAGCGTCGCCCAGCACGGGATCCCGAAGATCTGCATTGCTGACAGAGCGCTCTCGATACCTTCGGCAAGACCCAGACGCCCCTGCACCGGCGGCGCAAGTCTGACGGCACCACAGCCAAGGGTGCCAAGCGCACGCTTGGGCCGCTCGAAACCGGCCAGCTTGCCGCGCGCCACGTCGAGAAATGTCCTGTGTACTGCGATAATGCCAATGTCAGTCGTGACTGCCGCCAACATCGCAGGGATAAATTGAACAGCCCCGCGTGGCCCAAGCGGCGTACGGTCCAGGTAACGAAGTTGGCCAGATGCGTGCTGGAGACCGCGCTGTGAGAGATATCGTTCGACGGGGCTGCCTAAGATCGCCGAAGCCGATTGCCACAAGCGTCGCGCATTGGGACTGAAGTCACCCTGATTTTGCCGATCAGCGGTCCAGGCGCCAGAACCGTCAAAGAGCTCGCGGCTACGAACGCCTTGGCGATCCAACGCCGCAATGACATCCTCATTCGAACATCCGGCGAAGCAATGGAACAGGATGGCCTTTCGCCCAAGGGCCACGCTGAGCGACGGTGTGCGGTCATCGTGGGCGGGACAGCAGCACATGCCCTTGCCCTGGCGCCATGTTCCGTTGAGGCGTTCGACAATCGTGCGGGCGCGGCGTTCGAGTTGATGACTATTCTTTAGCTGGGGCATCGACCTTCTCCGGTTGAGGTGCCCTCCCCGTGCAGCCTCCGCTCTGCACCAGCGCCAAACCATTTTCCTACGCCCTATGTTCTTTATATGTTCTCTCTCGATTCGGCTATAGAAGGATCGAGAAATGCCACTGAAAATCCTGATGATCGGCAGCATTGGCATCGCCATCGCGTTTGCCACTCCTGCCAGCGCGCAAGACCTGCCAGCTCCTTACATGCCCGACGAAAGTGACAGCCGCTCCGATGGCATCCGGATTGCAGAGGCATCGAACGGGTTCCAGTTGGTCGAGCATGGACTCTGGCAATCGGCGCTGAATTCGACACCATCCAATCCCGAGATCGGCGCTGTAGGCCGGGTCCACCTTCCCTATCGCTACCAACCCAAGACTGGCGCGGGTCCATCCGGCTTTCGACGAGCAAGCTTTCTGCCTCACGTCTATGCCGCTGAAGCAAAGTACTCTTTGCCCACCGGCCTACTCGATGCACTTGTCTGGACAGAATCCCGATACAATCCACTCGCGGTGAGCAAGGCGGGCGCAGCTGGCCTCGGTCAGCTGATGCCGGCTACGGCCCGGGAACTCGGTGTTTCCAACCGTTTTGACCCGATGGCTAACATCTTCGGCGCTGCCCGATATCTGCGACAGATGCTCGACAAATTCGGCATGGTCCACTTAGCCGTGGCGGCCTACAATGCCGGTCCAGGTGCAGTTGAACGCGCGGGCGGTATCCCGCGGAACGACGAGACGCCGGGATACGTTCGCGACGTCCTCCGCCATTGGCGCTTTTAGCGAGGAAAGCAGTGAATACGAGCCGACGGCGCGTTGCCGGGCTACTGGGCCGGACCAGGCGCGGACTGATCCTTACGACAGAGATCAATGAGGTCTGGGTCATCGAGTACGACGAGCCATGCGATGAACTTATTGACTCCACCGTCATCGTGGATGGAGCCATGTCAGGTATTTACCGTTTGCGGGCCGACTGGATCGGCCCTGTCTGACCAAGTGCTTCAAGCAGCCCGCTTGCGTCCCTTGCTGATGTCCACAACCTTCCTTCCATCCAGAAAGTCCGCCCAATCCTGCATCATCCGCCGACGAGGGGCGAGATACTCCGCAGCGTTGTAGGCACCTCGGACATCATTCTTCTCTGAATGAGCGAGCTGCATTTCAACCCAATCCTCATGGTACTTCCGGATCCACATCGCCGGCTTGCCAAACTCAACCAGCTGCTCGTTCGCCCATGTGCTGGCGAGCCCTCGAAAGCCGTGGACGGTCTGCCGGCTATGATAACCGAGGCGGTACAGCGCATAGATCATCGTATTTTCGGACAACGGCTTGTCTGAGTGGGTCCCGGGAAACAGGTAATTACCGGTGGCCCTGGATACCATGTTTCTAGCAATTTGCGCGGCTTGAGCAGAAAGGGGAACAAGGTGTTCGCGCCCCATCTTCATGCGCGCAGCTGGAATGCGCCAAACCGGGTCCGTCCCATCGAGATCTTCGAACTCGGATTTGACGGCAAGCCGAAGCTCCTTTGTCCTGACCCAAGTCAGCAAGGCGAACAGTACCGCATCGCGGGTGATAGCCGAGCGTCGGTCACCTTCCTCCTGGTAGGCTCGCAGCTTTTCGAGGAAGGCAGGTAATTCAACCAAAGGAAGACGGCTCATGTGCTTCACCCTGGGCCGGGGCTTTAGAGCGCCGCGAAGATGAGCTGTGGGATCACTGGATGCCAGCCCGCAAGCAATCGCGAACTGAAAGACCTGCCCCACCCCTTGCTTGGCGCGTCGACTAATATCGAGGGCACCGCGCCCCTCGATCTTGCGGATCATCTCCAGAACATCAGGAGCTGTAATCTCGTGGATGAGTTTCTGGCCGATCGCGGGGAATACGTCCCTCTCCATTCTCGACCATACACGTTCGGCATGGGCCGGATTCAATGCCGACTGGCGGTTCTCATGCCAGCGTTTCGCCACCATGTAGAAGGTGTCGCCGTTCTCCGAGATTACCTCGCCCTTGGCCTTCATCGGATCCTTGCCCTCGGCAAGCAGCGCCTTAGCGGCTTTGCGCTTATCCCGGGCAGCCGCGATCCCCAGCGCCGGATAAGCTCCGAACGACAGCAGCTTTTCCTTACCTGCAAAGCGGTATTTCATCCGCCAAAGCCTCGTGCCGTTTGGCTGGACGAGCAGGAACAAGCCCTCGCTATCGGCGAGCTTATAAGCTCGCTCGCGGGGCTTGGCATTTTTGGCTTGAGTCTCCGTCAGAGGCATGGGGGTATCGCTCCTTTCCGATACTCCGCAAAACTACCCCCAAAATACCCCCACACCAAATCTGGCTGCATGTGGAAGACCATGGGCGCATGCGGACGCGAATCACCCGCAACCCTCTGCTTTTCTGTGGATTTTTGGAAAAATGCGGAAGCTGTCGGAAGCTTCCGGATAAAGGAATGGTAGCGGAGGAGGGACTCGAACCCCCGACACGCGGATTATGATTCCGCTGCTCTAACCGACTGAGCTACTCCGCCCCGAAGTGCGCGTGTCACGGTGGACCTTGCGCGGGGTAGGCGGCGCACATAGGGGGCGCGGCGGGGCTGGTCAACCGGGTAAATGCGGCTTTGCCAGAGCAATGCCGACGCAATGGCAGGCGCGCCCGATCAGCGCCGGCCGCGGAAGGTCCAGGCGCCGAGTTTCTCCCACGGGCCGCCGAGGTAGCGGTGCAGTTCGAGCCCGGCGAAGGCGAAGTCGCGCGGGTGGAATTGCGCGGCGAGCGCAGCCTGCAGCGTGCGCGCCTCGGCGGCGGTGACCTTGTTCTGCACGGTGACGTGGAGGCGCGGGGCGTGGCTGTCCTGCCCGGTCAACAGGCCGTGAAAGCGATCGGCGATCGCGTGGCGCACGTCGATCATCGCGGGGCTGGCGATGGCGAAGGCGGTGCCACCGCCAAGGTTCATGATCTTTTCCAGCCGGGCGGGCCGTGGCGGCGTTTCGGCGCAGAGGCGGGAGAGGAGTTCGCGCGCCTCCTGCTCGACCATCGCCGGCAGCGCGTGGAACAGCGTGACGTGGGCGGCAAGGTGGTTGCGCTCTGGCGGGAAGTGCGCGCGGCGCAGGCCTTCGGCCCAGCCCTGCAGCGTGGCCGGCAGCGTGGCGGTGACGATCAGCGGGGCGCGCGCGGCGCTCTGCTCGGTCACCGCCCCGCCCTCGCCTCAACCGGCGCGGAGGGCTTCGAGCACCTTTTCGGGGCTGGTTTCGCCATAGGGATCGTCGTCGGTGCCTTCGTCGTTGATGCCGGGCTCTTCAAACCAGGCGGTGACGCGGTTGTCGTCGATGATCGCGGCATAGCGCCACGAGCGCAAGCCGAAGCCGAGGTGGTCCTTGTCGATCAACATGCCCATGCGGCGAGTGAAGTGGCCCGAGCCATCGGGCAGGAGCTTGACCCGTTCGAGGCCGAGGTGCTTGCCCCACTGGTACATGACGAACGCATCGTTGACCGCGATGCAATAGACCTCGTCGGCCCCGGCGGCGCGCAGATCGTCGTAGAGCCGTTCGAACGCGGGGCATTGTTCGTTGCTGCAGGTGGGCGTGAACGCGCCCGGCAGCGAGAACAGCACGACCTTCTTGCCGGCAAAGGCATCGCGCACGTTCAGATCCTGCCAGCGGAAGGGGTTGTCGCCGCCGATGCTTTCGTCGCGCACGCGGGTCTTGAGGACGACGTCGGGGATGGGCTTTTCGATCATGGCGGACCTCTGCGGGGGAAATCGGGGAAGACGGTTGCCCCCCCAAACGCCGCAAGGCGCGATCGGTGCCGCGAGGACCTTGCGATCCGGGTCGGTCAGAGTTCGCCGCGCGCGCGGCGGATGGCGAACCACTTGGCGACGTTGGCGTTGTGCTGCTGCAACGTATCGGCAAAGACGTGGCCGCCGGTGCCGTCGGCCACCATGTAGAGCGCCTTGGTCTGCGCCGGATGCAGCACAGCTTCGATCGAATCGCGGCCGGGATTGGTGATCGGGCCTTCGGGCAGGCCGGTCATCGTGTAGGTGTTGTAGCCGTTGACCGCCTGGATCTCCGACTGGCGGATGCGGCGGCCCAGCGGCTTGCCCTTGGTGATCGGGTAGATGATCGTGGGATCGGCCTGCAGCAGCATGCCGGTGCGCAGGCGGTTGGAATAGAGCCCGGCGACCATCTTGCGCTCCGATGGCTTGCCGGTCTCCTTCTCGACGATCGAGGCGAGGATCAGCGCTTCGCGCGGGGTCTTGGCAACGGTGTCCTTCGCCCTGCCCGCCCAGAGTTCGGTCAAGGTGCGGTCCATCGCCTTCTGCATCCGCGCGAGAACGGCGGCGCGGGGTTCGCCGCGCTGGAAATCGTAGCTGTCGGGCAGGATCGACCCTTCGGCGATATCGCCCACCGGCCCCGTCAGCAGCGGCTGGGCGAGCAGGCGTTCGCGCACCATGATCGAAGGCATGCCTTCGGGCACGGTGACGAGGCGCTGGGTGACGCCTTCCTGGCCCTGCAGGATGCGCAGCACCAGCGATCCGCTGGCGCCGGCGGGGATGGTGAATTCGCCCGCCTTGATCGGCTCCTTGCCGCCCAGCAGGCGCGCTCGGGCGCGGAACGTGGCGGCCGAGGCGACCACGCCTTCGCGCTCAAGCTCAGGCGCGACGCTGCCGAGCGAGGCGCCGGCGGGAACCACGAACGCGGTTTCCTTGCCCAGCGGCCCAGGGCCGTACCAGCCATAGAAGAAGTGCACGAGCCAGCCCGCGCCGACGAGCGCCACGGCAAGAGCGATGATCGCGAGCTTGCCGGGACGCTTCTTCACGCGCGCTCTCCTGTTCGTGCGGCGGGCCAAGCGGCCGCTCAGATCGCCTTGACGATGACGCTGGCGTTGGTGCCGCCGAAGCCGAACGAGTTGTTCAGCGCGGCGCGCACAGTGCGCTTCTTGGCGACCAGCGGCACCAGATCGACGCCTTCGGTGCCTTCGTCCGGATTGTGCAAGTTGAGCGTGGGCGGCACGATCTGATCGCGGATGGCGAGGATGCAGAAGATCGTTTCGACCGCGCCGGCACCGCCGAGCAGGTGGCCGATGGCCGACTTGGTGCTGCTCATCGAAGCGCCCGACAGGTCATCGCCGAGCACGCGCTTGACCGCGGCGAGCTCGATCGTGTCGGCCATGGTCGAGGTGCCATGGGCGTTGACGTAATCGATGTCGCCCGCATTCAGGCCGGCCTTGCGCAGCGCCATGCGCATCGCGAGTTCGGCGCCCTTGCCTTCCGGGTGCGGCGCGGTGACGTGGTAGGCATCGCCCGACAGGCCATAGCCGACGACTTCGGCGTAGATCTTCGCGCCGCGCGCCTTGGCGTGCTCATATTCCTCGAGCACGACGACGCCCGCGCCTTCGCCCATGACGAAGCCATCACGGTCCTTGTCATAGGGGCGGCTGGCTTCGGTCGGGCGGTCGTTGAAGCTGCAGTTGAGCGCGCGCGCCTGGGCAAACCCGGCAACGCCCAGCGGGTTGATGGTGCTTTCCGCACCGCCCGCCAGCATCACGTCCGCATCGCCGTCCTTGATCATGCGCGCGGCATCGCCGATCGAGTGGGCGCCGGTGGAGCAGGCGGTGACGACCGCGTGGTTGGGGCCCATCAGGCCGTACTTGATCGACACCTGGCCCGAGATCAGGTTGATCAGGCGGCCGTGGACGAAGTGGGGGCTGACGCGGCCCGGACCCTTTTCGTGCAGCACGATCGATTCGGATTCGATGCCCGGCAGGCCGCCGATGCCCGAACCGATCGAGCAGCCGGTGCGCATCTTGAGGTCATCGTCCATGTCGACGAGGCCCGCGTCTTCGAGCGCCTGTCCCGCCGCGTCGATGCCGTAGACGATGAACGGATCGACCTGGCGCTGGATCTTGTGATCGACGCGCTTGCCGGCATCGAAGCCGTATTCGTGATCGGCCGGCTTCACTTCGCAGGCGATCAGGCACTTCTGCCCCGTCGTATCGAACCGCGTGATCGGCCCTGCGCCCGACTTGCCCGCGAGCAGGTTGGCCCAAACGGTCTCCACATCCGCGCCGAGCGGAGTGACAAGGCCAAGACCGGTTACGACGACACGACGCATATTGTGCTCCGAAACGACTTTGGAGGTTCAGGTAAGCCGAAGCGATCAAAGGGCAAGACGTAAAGGCCCGTGCATTCAATCACTTCTGGTCCCGACGGGCGCATTGCCCCAGAAAGACCAACAGGCCCAACCCGTCCGGGCTGAGCCTGTCGAAGCCCCGTCCTGCGCCTGATCAACCTTGTGGTGACCGCGGCGCGGGACAGCCCTTCGACAAGCGCAGGGCGACGGGGATTATCGGCGAAAAGCCGGGCGATCAGCCCTTGTTTTCGTCGATGTACTTGATCGCGTCCGAGACGGTGGCGATCTTCTCGGCCGCATCGTCCGGGATTTCGACGCCGAATTCTTCCTCGAACGCCATGACCAGCTCGACGATGTCGAGCGAGTCGGCGCCCAGGTCGTCGATGAAGCTGGCATCTTCGGTGACCTTCTCGGCCTCGACGCCCAGGTGCTCGACGACGATCTTCTTAACGCGGTCGGCGGTATCGCTCATTATTATGCCCCTTTGAGGAACTGGGTTGGGTATCTCGATCAGAAATCGCCCTAATGTCCCCTAACGGCGCTGGCAAGCGGGAAGGCTGTCATTCCACAGCCGCGCGCGGCAGGCGGCAGTGCCCGGGGCCTGGATCGACGGCGGTGTCGGCAGCCTGCCACCGGCTGCGCAGGCTTTCAAATCAGCAACATCGCAACAGTGCGCGCGGCCAAAAGAAACGGGGTTGCGCCGTGTGGATGACCGGCGCAACCCCGCAAGGCACAGTGCTGTTTATCGGTCAGTTATCGCTGGCGATCACGCAGCGGCTGCCCTGCGCCGCCGCTCCAGCGCAACGGCGCCGAGAACGAGGAGCATCAGTGCAAGCGGCAGGGTGCCCCCGTTGATCTCGGGCGCGCCGAACGAAATGTTGTCGAGCGCAAAGTGGTTGCCGCTACCGAAATAGCCGGCGCTGACCCCGCCCGACGACGTGAACACTGCGTCGCTGAGCCCGGCCCAGTCGAAGATGACATGGAGCGGGCTGAGCGTGTCTACCACGAAGCTCTTGTAGTAGGTGTCGGTACCATTGACCTTGCCGACGACATCGATCGTCAGGCCATTGTTCCAGGCCGCCGTGAAGTAGCCATCCTTCAGGGTGAAGCTGGATCCGGCGGCATGGATGGCCGCGGGATTGCCGAACGCGTTGAACGCGACGTTGCGGCCGCTCACCAGGCCATTGGTGTAGCCATTGGTGCCCTGCGTTCCATAATTCACTGCATCAAGGGCATAAAAGTTGTCCCAATCGACGCCGTTGTAGCCGTTGGGAATCTGGGCGTAGTAGCCACCGCTCGAAACGGTGTCGAAGTCAGGCACCTGCACGGGTTCCGCTGCGTGGGCGGCAGTGCCGATGGCCATTGCTGCCATGGCGGCAATGACAGGTTTGACGGAGCGATGAATTAATTGAGTTATTTTCACAGGTCGTTACCCCCGGCCCCAATTGACCATTGAAATATAGACAAAAAAATCCAAACGACTCCAAGTCTGCGCTTGGTTTCATCAACGACCGGGGATAACGTTATATTTACCGCTTGAGAGGCTTTATAATCGTTTGGAATATCGCTCTTCTTCTATCCAGTTCGGATAGACAAAAATTCAGCAATGTCGGTTGCTTGGCAAAAATTCGCCACGCACCATTTTTTGCAAATAGGATAATTACTGCCGGCCTGCTCCGATCTGCGGGAAAGTCTGGCCGGTCCTGATCGCTGCTATTGAGCGATGACACCATTGCCCGAACCGGGATCCCCTGCACCGCGCCGGCGGCGGTCGAGCGCTGCGACACCCAGGACAAGCAGCAACACCGCAAGCGGCAACTTGCCGCCATCGATTTCTGGCGCGCCGACACTGGGAATGCCGCAAGATGTACATTGCGGCGTGGCTTGATCGTCGCCGGTTCCGATGAGCACCGCTCCCAGGCCAAGAAACGCCGCTGCAATCGGCAACTTCATGTCGAGCATGCGCGATGCGTGCAGCGAGACATTGTCCATGGTGAATTGCGGACCGGATCCACCGTATCCAGCATTGGTTCCGCCGAAGGAATCGAACGTCAGTCCCGACAGGTTCTTCCAGCCTGAAAAGTCCTGATAGACGGGTCCTGATGTATTGACGACAATATCGCGCGAATAAGCATCGAGGCCATTGACCTGTCCCGTGACGTGAATGGTCAAGCCATCGTTCCATGCAGCTCCAAACCAGCCGCTCTTGATGGCAAAGCGGCTGTTCTGCGCCTTGATCGAAGCCTTTTCACCATTGACGTTCGAGGCGACGTCATCGCCCGATACCACGCCGTTGTGGTACCCGCCCGGAACTTGCCCGCGTCGATCGATTACAGAAAAGTTATTCCAGACCAGATCACGATAGCCGTTGGGAATGGCGGTGTTCGAAGGGAGATCATCGAATGTGGAAGTCATCACCGCTTTGGCGAACACCGGTACATTTGTGACGATTGTCGTAGCCAAGAATAGCGTAGAAACCCGGGTCACACCGCCAAATAAACGAAATACCTTCATAGCAAGTGCAACCCTCAGGAATCGCTGCCCGTCACTCAGCCAACAACCCGACTCCGTGAGGATTGATCCTAATCGTTATTAATTTATTTTATTAAGACTTTTTAAATCCTTAAACCTATTGGCTAGCATTCTAACTATAGTTCTAGCCTGTTTGTACTACGGCACTTAACGAACCTATCTGGCTCGTCTTTTCCCGCATAAGGATAGTTACGTATACGGTTGCGCCAGCCTCGGGTGCGGGTTCTGCACCGACGATTTCGCCGGTCGCAATCTTTGCATCCGATGATTGGCGCGGCGCGATCGAGACACGCCGGGACACGCTAAGGACGCGCAGCGGCACGCGGTCGCGGCCTTTATGGCCACGACCGCGTGCGCATCCGGCGATGCGATTTAGAAACCACGGCCGTACAACCGGGCGCCTTGATGCGCGCCCGGTCGCCTTCGGCTCAGCCCTTGGGCTGTTCGACCGCGCGCAGGCTCAGTTCGCGCAGCTGCTTGGGCTCCGCCGGCGTGGGCGCGCCCATCAGCAGGTCTTCGGCGCGCTGGTTCATCGGGAACAGCGAGATTTCGCGCAGGTTCTGCACGCCGCAGATCAGCATGACGATGCGATCGACGCCCGCCGCCATGCCACCGTGCGGCGGGGCGCCGTACTGGAAAGCGCGGTAGAGGCCGCCGAAGCGCTCCTCGACGTCAGCCTTGGTCAGTCCGACGATCTCGAATGCCTTGACCATCGTCTCGGGGCTCTGGTTGCGGATCGAGCCCGAGGCGATCTCGTAGCCGTTGCAGACGAGGTCGTACTGGAACGCCTTGATCGTCAACGGGTCCTGATTGGTCAGCGCGTCCATCCCGCCCTGCGGCATCGAAAACGGGTTGTGGCTGAATTCGACCTTCTTGTTGTCTTCATCCCATTCGTAGAACGGGAAGTCGACGATCCAGCACAGCTCGAAGCGGTCCTTGTCGATCAGGCCGAGCTGTTCGCCCACGCGGGTGCGCGCCGCGCCCGCGAGCTTGGCGGCCTGTTCTTCCTTGCCCGCAGCGAAGAAGCAGCCGTCGTCCGGCCCGAGGCCGAGCGCGTCATAGAGCGCGGCCATACGGTCCTCGCCGTGGTTCTTGGCGATCGGACCGCCGAACACGCCGCCCTTGCGGGTGACATAGCCGAGCCCGGCATGGCCTTCGGCGCGGGCCCAGTCGTTCATTTCGTCGAAGAACTTGCGGCTCTTGTCGGCGGTGTTCGGCGCCGGGATCAGGCGAACCTTGCCGCCCGAACCGACGATCTTCTCGAACAGGCCGAAGCCCGACTGGGTGAATTCGCCCGTCACGTCGCGGATGATCAGCGGGTTGCGCAGGTCCGGCTTGTCCGAGCCGTACTTGAGCATCGCTTCGTCGTAAGGAATGCGCGGGAAGCTGCCGGTGGGGGTGACCGAGCGCACCTTGCCATCGCGCGCGGCAAAGGCTTCGAACACGCCGCCGATCACCGGCTCCATCGTTTCCCAGACTTCTTCCTGGGTGACGAAGCTCATTTCGAGGTCGAGCTGGTAGAATTCGCCCGGCAGGCGATCGGCGCGCGGGTCTTCGTCGCGGAAGCACGGCGCGATCTGGAAGTAGCGGTCGAACCCTGCGACCATCAGCAGCTGCTTGTACTGCTGCGGCGCCTGGGGAAGCGCGTAGAACTTGCCCGGGTGGATGCGGCTGGGCACGAGGAAGTCGCGCGCGCCTTCGGGGCTGGACGCGGTAAGGATCGGCGTCGAATATTCGGTGAAGCCTGCATCTTCCATGCGGCGGCGCATGTCGCGGATCACCTTGGTGCGGGTGACGATGTTGGCGTGCAGCGTCTCGCGGCGCAGATCGAGGAAGCGATAGCGCAGGCGGATATCCTCGGGATATTCCTGCTCACCCGCCACCGGCAGGGGCAGTTCCTCGGCGGCCGAGATCACGGTGGCAGCGCGGGCGAACACCTCGATCTCGCCGGTCGACAGGTTCGGGTTGATCGTCGCCTCGTTGCGCGCCTTCACATCGCCTTCGATGGTGACGACGCTTTCGACGCGGACGCCTTCGAGGATGGCGAGCGCGGGGCTGTCGCTGTCGGCAACGATCTGGGTGATGCCGTAATGATCGCGCAAGTCGACGAACAGCACGCCGCCATGGTCACGCTTGCGGTGCACCCAGCCCGAAAGGCGGACGCTCTGTCCGACGTCACCGCGCACCAGTGCGCCGCAGGTGTGGGAACGATAAGGGTGCATCGAAACTCTTTCCAATCGCCCTGCAATCGGGCAGGGACAAGGGGCTGATATATGGGCGCGGCCAAGAGGCGATGGCCGCAGATTTGTCAAGCCGAAGGCCCCGGACGGGGCCACCACGAAAGGGCCGCACCGAACCGTCGGGACGCCCCAATACAGAAAAGAACGATGAAGATACACCCGCTGATCACCACGAGCGATGCGCTTGCCGAACTGTGCGAGCGACTGGCCAAGGCCAACTTCGTCACCGTCGATACCGAGTTCATGCGCGAGAACACCTACTTCCCCGAGCTCTGCCTGGTGCAGATCGCGGACGAGAACGAGGCGGCCGCGATCGACCCGATGGCGCCGGGGATCGACCTGACCCCGCTGCTGGACCTGCTGGTCGACAATGAAGACGTGCTGAAGGTCTTCCACGCCGGCGGGCAGGACGTGGAGATCATCTACAACCTGACCGGCAAGACCCCGCATCCGATCTTCGACACCCAGATCGCGATGATGGCGATCAGCCAGAGCGAGCAGATCGGCTATTCCAACCTGGTCGAAAGCTGGCTCGGCTTTTCCATCGACAAGGGCGCGCGCTTCACCGACTGGGCGCGCCGCCCGCTGACCGAACGCCAGATCGAATACGCGATCGGCGACGTCACCCACCTGTCCAGGATCTTCCCCAAGATGCTGCGCCGCCTGATCAAGACCGGCCGCGGCGAATGGCTCGATATCGAGATGGAGAAGCTGGCGGACCCGGAAAACTACCGCAGCGATCCCGACACGGTGTGGCAGAAGATCCGCGCGCCGAGCCGCAATCCGGCGGTGCTGGGCCGGTTGAAGGCACTGGCCGCCTGGCGCGAGGCCGAGGCGATGGACAAGAACATCCCGCGCGGCCGCATCATGCGCGATGAAACACTGGCCGACATCGCCAGCCATCCGCCGCGCGAACAGGCCGAATTAGCCAAGGTGCGCGGCCTCTCGAGCGGGTGGAAGGACAACGACATCGGCCGCCGCCTGATGCAGTGCCTGGCCGATGCCAAGCCGCTGACCGAAGCCGAAATGCCGCCCCGCACCCCGCGCGGCGCGCCGCTGGGCAAGGAAGGCGCGCTGGTGGCGGACCTGCTCAAGCTGCTGCTCAAGATCCGCAGCCGCGAGATCGACATCGCCGCCCGCCTGCTGGCGCGCAGCGACGATCTGGAGCTGCTCGCCGCCGGGCAGCGCAAGAACCTGCCCATCCTGGAAGGCTGGCGGTTCGAACAGTTCGGTCGCGATGCGCTCGAACTGGTCGAAGGCAAGCTCGCCTTCGCGGTGGTGAAGGGCAAGCTCAAGATGGCGCACATCGACAAGATCGCGAGCGATCGCGAGGATCCGGCCATCGTGGTCGACGATGCAGATGCGGACGCCCCCGTTGCGGTTGCCGAGGACACCCCGGAAGAGACGCCCGCGCAAGACTGATGAGCACCTACCTCCCCACGTTGAAGCAGCTGCAGTACCTTGTGGCGCTGCACGAACACGGCCACTTCGGCCGCGCCGCCGATTCCTGCTTCGTTTCGCAGTCGACGCTGTCGGCCGGGCTGCGTGAACTGGAATCGCTGCTCGGGGTGACTCTGGTGGAGCGCACGCGCCGCGTGGTGCGCTTCACGCCGCTGGGCAACCAGGTGGTGAGCAAGGCGCATCGCCTGCTGCGCGAGGCGGAGGAATTGTCCGAACTGGTCCAGAGCCACGGCGCGCCGCTGGCGGGTGAATTGCGGATGAGCGTGATCCCGACGATCGCGCCGTTCCTGCTGCCCCGCATCCTGCCGCGCCTGCGCAAGGAGCGGCCGCAGCTCAAGCTGTTCCTGCGCGAGGAGCCGAGCGCGGCGGCGATAGAATCGCTGCATCACGGGCGCGCCGACTGCGTGCTGCTCGCCCTGCCCTTTGCCACCGGCGAGGTAGAGGTGGAGCCGCTGTTCGACGATCGCCTGTTCGTGGCCTTCCCCAAGGACGATCCGCGCGATCCGCCCGAGGTGGTGAGCCCCTCCGTCATCGACGAGAACCGGCTGCTGCTGCTCGAGGACGGACACTGCCTGAAGGAACACGCGCTTGCCGCGTGCAACCGCCCCGAACTGCGCGCCAGCGCAACGATGATCGGCACGAGCCTGCACACGCTGGTGCAGATGGTCGACAATGGCCTGGGGCTGACCATGCTGCCCGAAATGGCGCTGGAAGCGGGTATCCTGCACGATACGCAGATCGTCGCCCGCCCGTTGAAGGCCGATCACGCCTATCGCGAGATCGCGCTCGTCTGGCGCAAGAATTCGCCCCGCAGCGAGGAATTCCGCCTGCTGGCCCATGAACTGCGCGCGGGCTGAGTCCTACCTACGCAATACTACGTAAACCTGCCGCACGGGCGGCTCATTCCGCCTGCGCTATCGATCCGGCCATGACCATCGTCGACAAGTCGCTGTTCCGCCCCACCCCGGTGCTGCGCCCGCGCCGCCGCAAGATGCTCGCGCCCGTGGTGCTGACGTTCGAGGACGGCACGACCTGCAGCGTGGTGGTCGAAAACGTCTCGGCGAGCGGCGTTCAGGCGAGCTGCGCGCAAGGGGCGCCGGCCGTCGGCACGCAAGTGCGGATCGCCCTCCCCGAAATCGCCGACCTGTGGGGCGTGGTCCGCTGGATCGAGGACACGCGGTTCGGGATCGAGGTCCATGCCCGTGGCGCCGCCCGCGAGAAGGCGGCAGAAAAGCCGGCGGCGCCATCGCAGCCGTTCAAGCTGCGCGGCTGACCGCGGTTCAGTCCATGTGCTTGAGCCCGACGCGAAGGTAATCCCACCCGGTGATCACGGTCAGCGCAGCGGCGGCCCACAGCGTCGTCAACCCCACCGTGTGCGGCACGTTCACCGCCAGGCCGCCCACCGTCATCATCCAGCCCGGCAGGGCATGGCCGAGGATCAACGCGCCGAGCGAAACGAGCTGGAACGTGGTCTTCCACTTGGCGAGCTTCGACACCGGGACCGACACCTGGATCCCGCCGAGAAATTCGCGCAGGCCCGAAACGGCGATTTCACGTACCAGGATCACCAGACCGGCGATGACGTGCATATCGCCGACGTAGGGTCCGCGCAGCACGCCTTGCGCCGACAGGACAAGAATCACGGCGGCGACCATGATCTTGTCGGCGATCGGATCGAGGAACACGCCCAGCTTGCTGACCGTCCCCTGCGCGCGCGCGAGGTAGCCGTCGAAGTAATCGGTGATCCCCATCAGGCAGTAGATCGCGAAGCCGAGGCCGTAACCCAGCGCCCAATCCGGCCACCACAGCAGCGCCGCCAGCAGCGGCACCGCGACGATGCGCGAAAGCGTCAGCAGGTTGGGCAGGCTGAGCATGGTGCGCGGTCGCGACGGCGCGCGGGGAGAGGCTTGGGACATGGGACCGGCCTTAACCCCGCTGCGTTGCGGTTGAAAGCATCAGATGCCTCTTGCCCATGCCTGCCATCGGGTTATGGGTCTGCGCGCTAAACGGGATGGTGACAAGACGCGAATGACGACATCGACGCACCTCGTTCGCCAGCGGCGCTTTCTTCCCCTGTTCGTCACCCAGTTGCTCGGCGCGTTCAACGACAACCTCTACAAGAACGCGATGGTGCTGTACGTCGTCTATTCGATCTACAGCAGCGAAGCGGCCGAAGCGCGCTTCTCGGCCATTGCATCGGGGCTGTTCATCCTGCCCTTCTTCCTGCTTTCGGCGCTGGCCGGCCAGCTTGCCGACATGCGCGACAAGGCGAAGATCATCCGCCTGGTGAAAGCGTGCGAGATCGGCATCATGCTGGTCGGGGGCAGCGGCCTGTTCCTTGCCTGGCAGGGCATCGGCGTGCAGACCTTCGCCATTCCGCTGATGCTGCTGGCGCTGCTGGCGATGGGCGTCCATTCCACCTTCTTCGGCCCGATCAAGTACGCAATCCTGCCCCAGCACCTTCACGGTGACGAAGTGCTGGCGGGCACCGGGCTGGTCGAGGCGGGCACTTATATCGCGATCCTGGCAGGCACGATCCTGGCCGGCTGGATTCCGGTGGAGATCGCCGCCGCGGGCGTGGTCCTCACCGCGATCGTCGGCTGGTTCGCCGGGCGGCAGGTGCCCCCTGCCCCGCCGCAGGTCGAAGGACAGCCGCTCGATTTCCACGTGATCCGCTCGTCCGTGGCACTGGTGCGGATGACCATGCGCCATCCGCGCGTGTTCCTGGCCATCGCCGCGATCAGCTTCTTCTGGACCGTGGGCGCGGTGCTGTTCATCCAGTTCCCGCCACTCGCCAAGAACGTGCTGGGAGCCAGCAAGGAAGTCGCCAGCCTGTTCCTGGTGGTGTTCTCGATCGGCATCGCGATCGGCTCGGTCTCGATCAACGCGCTGCTCAAGGGCACCGTTTCGGCCAAGTATTCACCGGCGAGCGTGATCGCCATGGGCCTCTTCGTCGTCGCCTTCCACTTCGTCTGCCGCAGCTGGATCGAACCTGCCGGCGGCAAGCTGATGGACGTGCCGACGTTCGTGGCACACCCGCATGCGCTGCCGCTGCTCGCCTGCCTGCTGGGCATCGCGATTGCCGGCGGCATGTTCGTGGTGCCGCTCTATGCGTTCCTGACCACGGTGGTCGACAAGTCGGAAACCGCGCGCACCATCGCTGCCAACAACATCGTCAATTCGGGCGCGATGGTGGTGGGATCGGTGATGGCCGTGGGACTGAGCGCGGCCGGGGTGGCGCTGGTCGACCAGCTGCTGCTGGGTGCTGGCATGTGCCTGATCTCGGCCTGGCTCGGCTGGCTGCTCTATCGCGCCGAACGCGCGCACATGGGCGAGATCGAACACCTGACCGAATGATACCTGCGGTGCGCTGCGGCGCTGGCAGCACGATCAGGTAATGAACACCATCACCGCCAGGAAGCACGCGCAGTAGGCCAGCAGGAAGTCCTTCACATCCTGCAGCGTCAGCTTGCGCCCTTCGACATCCTGCGACCGCAGCTCCGCCTTGCGCATCGCGGCGATCACCTCGGGCTCGAATACCGGCAGGCGCGAAAGCACGTGGGCGGGCAGGGTGCGACGGAACGGATGTCCGGCAAGCTCGGGATTGAGGGCGCGGGATCGGGTCATGGCGCAAGGTTAACGCCGTATTTACGATTTGGTATCCGCCTCCCCACAAAAAATTCCCCAGTCCCCGCGCGGCACAGATTGCAGTTCTCGCCGGATCGGATGGGAAAGGCGCAGACGCGAAAAGGGGCCGCCCCTTGCAGGACGGCCCCCGATCGTTGCCTCAGAATGGGCGGTCAGGTCAGATGTCGTCGCCCAGCGCGCCCTTGACCTTGCCAGAGACGTTCTGCGCATCGCCCTTGAGCTTCTGCGCCGCGCCTTCGGCCTTCAGGCGGTCGTTGCCAGTCACGTCACCAGCAGCCTCCTTGGCCGCACCGGCGATCTTGTTGCCCGCAGCCTTGGCGCGATCGGTCAGTTCACCCATGTTCTAACTCCTTGCGTTACCGGCGGATTTGCTCTGCGCCGGTTCGCAGGGAATACGATCGAACCGGTCAGACGGTTCCGCCGGCCATGTCGATCAAAAGAGCCCATTCCGGAGGCCGCACCGCAGAAACCGACAGCCGCGACAGCCGCAGCAGTTCCATTTCGGCAAGCTCCGGCGTGTCCTTGATCGTCTTGAGCGTGACCGGATGGGCAAGCTTCACCACCGGCTTCACCTTGACCGCGGCCCACTTGCCTTCGGGGTCGGTCGGATCGGTCAGTCCGCCCTGGCTGATCGTGGCGATGCCGACGATCTCCTTGCCGATGTTCGAATGGTAGAAGAACGCAAGGTCGCCCACCTGCATCGTGCGCAGGTTGCGCGCAGCGAGGTGGTTGCGCACGCCATCCCAGGTCCCCTCGCCCTCGGCCACCAGATCGTCCCAGCTGTACACGTCGGGTTCGGACTTCATCAGCCACAGCTGCTTGCCGGAAATGTCCGGCCCCTTGATTTTGGTCATGAATCCCCCGTCGAATCCGGCTAAGCCCGTGCCCCTTACGCCAAGACGCGCCAACAGGAAAACCATGTCCCTAAAGACCCTTCCGGTCCTCTCGCTCGCCAGTGATCCCGCCGAACTTTCCCGCGATATCGGCGAAAGCTTCCAGACCTTCGGCTTTGCCATGGTCAAGGATCACGGCCTCGACCCAGCGCTCGTCCAGCGCGCCTGGGACCTGACCGAAACCTTTTTCGCCCTGCCCGATGCCGAAAAGCGCAGCTATTTCATCGCGGGCCAAGGCGGCGCGCGCGGCTATACCCCGTTCAAGACCGAGATCGCCAAGGGCGCCAAGCTCCACGATCTGAAGGAATTCTGGCACGTGGGCCGCGATCTGCCGGCCGATCACCCGCTCGCCGGCGCATCGATGCCGCCGAACATCTGGCCCGAGCGGCCGGAGGGCTTTCGCGAAACGTTCGAACAGCTCTACGCTGCGCTCGATCGCGTGGGCGCCACGATCCTGTCGCGCATCGCGGTCTGGCTGGGGCTTGATGCCCACTGGTTCGATGACCCGATCGCGGACGGCAATTCGGTGCTGCGCCTGCTGCACTATCCGCCCGTGCCCGATGCCGAAGAAGGCGCGATCCGCGCCGGCGCGCACGAGGATATCAACCTCATCACGCTGCTGCTCGGCGCGCACGAGGCGGGCCTGCAACTGCTGACCAAACAGGGCGAATGGATCGACGTCGCCCCGCCCGAAGGCGCGCTGGTGGTCAACATCGGCGACATGCTGCAGCGGCTGACCAACCACGTGCTGCCTTCGACCACGCACCGCGTGCGCAATCCGGTGGGCGAGCGCGCCGCGCACAGCCGCTATTCGATGCCGTTCTTCCTGCACCTGCGCAGCGATTTCCGCTTCGAGACGCTGCCCGGTTGCATCAGCGCGGACAATCCCGACCGCTATCCCGTCTCGATCAGCGCCGACGATTACCTGCAGGAACGCCTGCGCGAGATCGGCCTGAAGAAGTAGGTCAGAACCGGGGCTTGCGGCGTTCGCGGAAGGCGGCAAGCCCCTCGGCGAAGGCCGCGCTGCCGAAGCCAGCGTCGAACGCGGCGTCGTGCGCCGGATCGTGGCCTGCGGTGTCGCGGGCGCTATCCCCCAGCGTCGCCTTCAGCGCGGCGATGCTGGCGGGCGCATTGGCGGCGATCTGTGCGGCGAGCGCGCGTGCCGCCGCGAGCGCATCGCTTTCGACCTGTTCGACGAGGCCGATGCGCGCAGCCTCTGCCGCATCGATTCGCCCCGCGCCGAACAGCAGGCGTGCCGCCTGCCCGCGCCCGACGAGCGCGACGAGGCGGTTCACATCCTCCTGCGGGTAGGAAATGCCCAGCTTGGCAGGCGTGATCGCGAAAATGGCGGCTGGCGCGGCGATGCGGATATCGCAGGCCAGCGCCAGCGCGACTCCGCCGCCGAAGCAATCGCCCTCCACCACCGCGATCGTTGCAAGCGGCAGCGTCTGCAGCGGGTCCATCGCCGCGCGCATCGCGGCGCGGAATTCTGGCCGCAGTTCGGGCTCGTTGGCCAGGCGGCCGATCTCGCGCAAGTCCGAGCCGGAACAGAAGCTGCCCGCCACGGCCGAGCGCAAGACGATGACCCGCGCGCCCTGCGCATGGGCCGCAGCCGCCGCGTCGGCAATCGCGCGCCAGTCGTCGAGCCCCAGCGCATTGCGCGTGCCCGCACGATCGAGCACGATTTCAGCGACATGGCCGGCGATGTTGCAATCGATCATGAACTTGCTCCCCCGGATGGGTGCGTGGTGCAACGCGGGGAGAAAAGCGGGAAATGGTGGAGCCTAGCGGGATCGAACCGCTGACCTCCTGCATGCCATGCAGGCGCTCTCCCAGCTGAGCTAAGGCCCCACATTTCCGGTGTTTCGCCCTGGGAAGGCGAACCGTCCGCGGCGTCTGTATCGCCGGGAGCCGCGCCTCTAAGGGAGGCCCGGACGGCTGGCAAGACCATTTTTTCGTGCCAGCCGATTTTTTTGCCGCGGCCTTCGCAACCCTGCAAAAGCCGCGGCCAAAGCGCTCAGGCTTCGTCGTCCTCGCCATCGTGGCCGGCGACGCCCAGATCGTCGTCGCCGCCAAGGTCGACGTCGTTGTCGGGCGAATCGCCGTCTTCGTCGATGTCGAGATCCTCATCCGCCAGATCGACGTCGGGATCGGCGACAACCTTCTCCTTCTGAATTTCTTCGTAGGGAATCGGCTGCTTCGACTTGAGCACCGGCTCGGGGTTCCAGGCGTACTTGCACTCGACGCAGGTGACCGGATCGTCCTTGCCGAGGTCGTAGAAGCGGGTGCCGCACTTCGGACAGCTGTGCTTGGCGCCCCATTCAGGCTTGACCATGAAAATTCCTCAAGTCTTGCCCCGGGCGACAGAAATGGGCCCGGGCCGCAGATACCAGTGCTTGATGGTCCCGCCTTGCCGCGAAATCAAGGATGCCGAAATCGGGTGTGACGGGGAATCAAGAGCGGCGCGCGCCTTGCCATAGCGGCGTGGCGCTGTCAAAAGCCGCGCGCTTTTCCCCTGTCCCCGCTCTCTGCCCCGCTGTTTGCCCAGCGCCAGCCCGGAAAGACGTTTCAGAAGTGTCGTCCCACGATCCCGCGCAGATGCGCCCCCGCCGCTTTGCAGCCCTTGGCCCCCTGACCGGCCGCATCCGCGTGCCGGGCGACAAGTCGATCAGCCACCGCTCGATCATGCTCGGTGCGCTTGCCGTGGGCGAAACCACCGTCACCGGCCTGCTCGAAGGCGAAGACGTGCTGTCCACCGCCGCCGCGATGCGCGCGATGGGTGCCACAATCGAGCGCGATGCAGGCGGCACGTGGCGCGTCCAGGGTGTCGGCGTCGGTGGGCTGCTTCAGCCGCAGGCTGCGCTCGACATGGGCAACTCGGGCACTTCGACCCGCCTGCTGATGGGTCTTGTCGCCAGCCATCCGATCACCGCCACGTTCATCGGCGATGCCAGTCTGTCGAAGCGCCCGATGGGCCGGGTGATCGATCCGCTTTCGCAAATCGGCGCCAGCTTCACCGCCGCACCGGGCGGTCGCCTGCCGCTCACGCTGCAGGGCGTGCAGCCGGCGATCCCGATCAGCTATCGCCTGCCCGTCGCGTCTGCCCAGGTGAAGAGCGCGGTTCTGCTCGCCGGGCTCAACACCGCAGGCATCACCACGGTGATCGAGCCGGTGCCGACCCGCGACCATTCCGAACGCATGCTGCGCGGCTTTGGCGCGCAACTCGACGTCGACGTCGAAGCTGATGGCACGCGGATCATCCGCCTGACCGGCGAGGCCGAGCTGAAGCCGCAGTCGATCGAAGTGCCGGGCGATCCGTCTTCCGCCGCGTTCTTCGCCGTCGCCGCGCTGATCGTGCCCGGTTCCGACCTGGTGATCGAGAACGTCGGGCTCAACCCCACCCGCGCCGCGCTGTTCGACGTGCTGCGCCTGATGGGCGGCTCGATCGAGGAGCTGGACCGCCGCGACGTCGGCGGCGAGCCGGTGGCAGACTTGCGCGTGCGCGCCTCGGTCCTGACCGGGATCGAGGTCGATCCCGCGGTCGTGCCGAGCATGGTCGATGAATTTCCGATCCTGTTCGTGGCCGCCGCGCTCGCGCAGGGCCGCACCGTGACCCGGGGCCTGGAAGAACTTCGCGTCAAGGAAAGCGACCGCATCGCGGTGATGCGCGTGGCGCTCGAACAAGCGGGCGCACGGGTGACCGAGACAGAGGATGGCCTGATCATCGACGGCACGGGCGGTGAACCGCTGCGCGGCGCCAATAACGCCTCCGTCGCCACCCACCTCGACCACCGCATCGCGATGAGCATGGCGGTGGCAGGGCTTGCCAGCCACGGCGGTATCGAAGTCGACGACACGCGCCCCATCGCCACCAGCTTCCCGGTGTTCGAAAGCCTGCTCGCCACCGCGACGGGGACCGCTGCATGATCATCGCGGTCGATGGTCCCACCGCATCGGGCAAGGGCACGATCGCGAAGGCGCTGGCAGCGCACTTCGGCCTGCCCCACCTCGATACCGGCCTGCTGTACCGTGCGGTCGGGCGGCAGGTGTTCCTGGATGGTGGCAACCCGGATGACGGCGGCGATGCCCTTGCCGCGACAAGCTTTCCCGAAGCCCTGCTGTCCGACCCGGAGCTGCGCTCGGAAGTCACCGGCGGGCTCGCCAGCCGCGTCTCGGTCCACCCATCGGTGCGCGCCGCGCTGCTCGAACGCCAGCAGGCCTTTGCCGGGCAGCCCGGTGGCGCCGTGCTCGACGGGCGCGACATCGCCACGGTGATCGCCCCCCATGCCGATGCCAAGCTGTTCGTCACCGCCAGCGTGGAAGCGCGTGCGCAGCGCCGCTGGCTGGAAATGAAAAGCCGCGGCGAGAACGTCGCGCGCGAAGCGATCGAGGCCGACCTTGCTGCGCGCGACGAACGTGACCGCAACCGTGCGGAAGCCCCGCTGCGCCAGGCCGAAGGCGCCGAATTGCTCGACACCTCCGCCCTGCCGCCGCAAGCCGCCATCGCCGCCGCGATCGCGCTGGTTGAAAAGCAGCTCGCCGCGCGGCGCTAGGCCATCAGGGCCGCTCGCGCGCGGCGAGCACACCCTTGATCACCAGCGCGAAGGCGGCGACCATCGCGAAGGACAGCACGATCAGCAGCGTGGTGACGAAGCTTTCCTGCCAGGCGGGGCCGCTATGGCCGGCCGCGGTGATCGGCATTGTCTGACCGCCCACGCCCCAGATCCCGGCGAGCAGCGTCGCCAGCCAGTTGGCAAGCGAGCCGAACGCCAGCAGCACGAACGTCGCCCGCGCCTGCCCCACGGGCAACCGAACGCGGCTCCATCCCGCGGCAAGCGCGAGGATCAGCGTTCCATTCATCAGCCCTTCCAGATGGGCGACCAGCCCCATGCGCGGATTGGCGAACGATCCCGAGACGAACCCGGTCAGCAGCCCCAGCATGACGAGAACGGCGCCCAGCACCATCAGGCGCTGCGCCATGCGGTCCGAACCTGCATCCATCGATTTTCCCCTTATCCCTTGTTCCCGGCGCAAGACTGGTCGGGTTGGTTGCTTTCGGCAAGCGGACACTTGCGTAAGAACCCTTAGCCGCCGCGCACCCCCTGAAAGGGTCCTGTGCGATCCCGTTCTTCCAGTCCGTAGTTAACGCGAACGTGGAGACGGACCATGTTTCTCGATTTTAGCAACGAAGCGCAGAACGTCGATGCCGCCAGCCTGCGCCGCGTGGAACGCATCGGTTTCGAACTTCCGGTGCGGTGTAAGCACGGCGTGGTAAGGTCAACGGTCATGCTTAAGGATCTCACCCCCTATGGCGCCCGCATCGATGGGCTGGACAAGCAGCGCATCGGCGAACCGCTGACGCTGTTCATCCCCGGCCTTCATGCCAAGACGGCCTATGTCGTGTGGTCGGAGCCGATGTCCTCGGGCCTGGAATTCGATCACCCGCTGCACCAGTCGGTGTTCGAAACGCTGGTGAGCGATTTTGCCATCGGCCACCATCGCAAGGCCGCGCGCCGCCCCGTGCGCCGCGCCGCCTGAGCGGTCATCCAACGGTTCCGAAGGCACCTGCCACCGCAGGAAAGCTTGCCGTTTGGGCCGAAAAGGGCCAATGAGCGAGCCAATGACGGGATCGCAGCTTTCGGACCAGCAAGGGCGCGCTGGCGCGCGTGCAAGCGTTGCATCGGGCCGGATGCACCACGTCGATGCGGCGCGGGCGCTGTTCCTTTTGCTCGGCATTCCCTTCCACGTCGGCATGATCGCGGTGTTCAATCGCGCGCCGGCGGTCCCCGGCTTCAAGCAGGCGGGCGCGATCGTCTTTTCGCTGACGTTCATCCACGCCTTCCGCATGTTCGCCTTCTTCATGCTGTCGGGCTATTTCGCCGCGATGGTGCGTGAAAAGCGGGGCAAGCGCCCGTGGCTGGAAGACCGGTTGACCCGGCTCGGCTTCCCGCTTGTCGGCAGCCTGTTCACGCTGGGCGTGCTGCAGCACTTCTTCCACCAGGAACTGCTGGGCGAGACGCCCGGCGGCATTCACGGCCTGCCCCTCGCCTTCGATCACCTGTGGTTCCTGTGCGTGCTGCTCGCCTTCGTCGGCACGTTCTACCTCGTTCCGGTGGAGCGGCTGCCCGCCGCAGGTAGCCGCTGGGGCAAGGCGATCGGCGACGCGCTGTGCCTTTCCGGCAAGGGCTGGCTCTCGTTCCTTGTCCTGCTCGCGCTGTGGAGCCTCGGCCAGGGCGCGCTCGAAGATGTCCTGCCCCGCCAGCGCGCGTTCGAGATCGACCTGCTGTGGCAGTACCTGATGCACGCGCCGGCCTTTGCCATCGGCGTGCTTGCCTTCCGGTTGCGCGTGGGCGAACGACTGTTCGACCTGCCGGGCAGCCGCCTGCCGCTCCTCGCCGCCGCGCTCTTTCCGCTCTACCTCATGCTCGCCCCGCTGATGCGCCCGGTGCTGGGCCTGTCGCGCGGGCTTTCGGCGGAATGGAACTTCATCGGCAACCTGATCGAATTGCCCACCGCGCTGGTGCTCTCGCTGCTCGCGCTGCGGCTGCTCGCCCGCGTGGCGGACCGGCCGAGCCGCACTGTCAGCTTCCTCGTCGATGGCGCGATGGCGATCTACCTGTTCCACATGATCTTCGTGATTGTCACGGTCGCGTGGCTGCCGCACCTGCCGCTGATCCCCGAAATCCAGTGGCTGGCAGGCTCGGCGCTCGTCCTCCTGCTCTCGCTTGCGGCGTTCCTTGCCGTGCGCGGCAATGCCGTGCTTGCGCTGATCTATTGCGGCAAGCCGATCGCCCCGCGCGAACCGGCCGCCGCGCCCGCCTGAGCCGGGTCCGGGCATCCGGGCATCCGGGCATCCGGCAGGGGTTGCATTGGCGGCAAAAACCGCTAAGGGCCACCGCTTCCCGTGAAAGGCACCACGCCTGCAGGGGGGAATCGAAGAAAGCCGGAGGGGCCCCGCAATCCCGCGGACAAGCCAGCGATCGGTTAGAATGATAAAGGACGCGAAAGCATGCCGCTTTACGAGCATGTGTTTCTGGCGCGCCAGGATCTGAGCCAGGCTCAGGTCGATGCGCTTGCCGCCACCGCCACCGAGATCGTCGAGAGCAACAACGGCAAGGTCACCAAGACCGAGACCTGGGGCCTCCGTTCGCTGGCCTACAAGATCCAGAAGAACCGCAAGGCACACTTCGTGATGCTGAACATCGACGCGCCGGGCGACACCATCGCCGAGCTGGAGCGTCAGACCCAGATCAACGAAGACGTGATCCGCTACATGACCGTCCGCGTCGACGAACATGAAGCCGGCCCGTCGGTGATGATGCGCAAGAACGACCGCGAGCGCACCCGCCGCCGCGAACGCGAAGGGGAATAAGACATGGCTCGTCCGTTTTTCCGTCGCCGCAAGAGCTGCCCGTTCTCGGGCAAGAACGCGCCCAAGATCGACTACAAGGACGTGCGCCTGCTTCAGGGCTTCATGTCCGAACGTGGCAAGATCGTGCCGTCGCGCATCACCGCCGTTTCGGCGAAGAAGCAGCGTGAGCTGGGCCAGGCGATCAAGCGCGCCCGGCACATCGGCCTCCTGCCCTACATCGTGAAGTAAGGAGCGCCAGACATGCAGATCATCCTGCTCGAGCGCATCGAGAAGCTGGGCACCATCGGTGACGAAGTCACCGTGAAGGACGGCTACGCCCGCAACTTCCTGCTGCCCAACAAGAAGGCGCTGCGCGCCAACGAAGCCAACCGCAAGGTCTTCGAAGCCAACCGCGCCCGCATCGAGGCCGAGAACGAAGCCCGCCGCGACGAAGCCAGCAAGGAAGCCGGCAACGTTGAAGGCAAGGAAGTCGTTCTCATCCGCGCTTCGTCGAACGCCGGCCAGCTCTATGGTTCGGTTTCGGTGCGCGACATCGTCGACGCGCTGGTCGAACAGGGCGCCAAGGTGACCAAGTCGATGATCGTGCTGGAACGCCCGATCAAGACCATCGGCGTCTCGACCGTCAAGGTTGCGCTCCACCCGGAAGTGACCGTCACCGTCAAGGTGAACGTGGCCCGCTCGCCCGACGAAGCCGAACTGCAGTCGCAGGGCGTCGACGTCATGGCGGCGATGTTCGACACCGACACCGGCGGCTTCACCGAAGCCTACGATCCGAATGCCGAACCGGGCGAAATCCCGACCGAGCTGCTCGAAGGCGGCGAGGAAGCCGAAGCCTGATCGCTTCGCGCTGACCAAGCATTCAAGGGGCGCTGTCTCGCGACAGCGCCCCTTTTGTTTTGCGGTCGCTGTTTGGGGGCGCCGTCGCAAGACAACGCCCCTTTTGCTTTGTGGTCGCTGTCGGGGGCACTTTCGCAGGACAGCGCGCCCTCTTCCTGGCGGCGTCTACTGAGCCTTGGGCTTCAGATAGCGGTCGAACCATTCGATCCGGCGCCGCAGCGAATCCAGCTGGTTCTCGCGCTTGTAGAAGCCGTGGCCTTCGCCCGGATAGAACACCACTTCAGCCGTTGCGCCCCGCGCTTTCAGGGCGTCGGTCACCTGCTGCGCCTGCCCGCGCGGCACGCGGATGTCGTTGTCGCCCTGAAGCGACAGCAGTGGCGCCTTGGCGGCCTTGAGCCAGGTCAGCGGCGAGGTGGCGTCGTACACCTTGGGATAGGTCGCCGGATCGCCCAGCAGCGACTTCTGGTATGCCTGCAGCCCGGCATCCTCGTGCTCCCACATCGTGCGCCAGTCGATGATGCCGAACATCTGCACGGCGGCGGCGAACGCGTCCGGCGCGCGGCCGATCGCCATCAGCGTCATGAACCCGCCGTACGATCCGCCCGTGATGCCCACCCGCGCGGGATCGACGTAACCGCTGGAAACGAGGAAGTCCTTCGCCGCCAGCACGTCCTTCAGATCGCCTCCGCCCAGGTCCTGGTAATTGGCGGACTGGAACGCCTGACCATACCCGGTGGAGCCGCGCGGGTTGGGCTGGATCACGAAATAGCCGCGGCTGGCAAAGGCGGCGACGACACCGGAAAAGCTGTCCAGCGCCTGCCCGGTCGGCCCGCCATGCGGCATGACGATCGCCGGATTGTGGCCATCGCGGCGCGCGTTGAACGGGATGGTCAGGACCGCACTGATCCGGGTGCCGTCAAAGCTCGGATACGTCACGATCGCCGAACCGGGCAACGTGGCGGGATCGAGGCTTGCAACCGCCAGCGGGAACGTGGCCGCCACCCCGCCGCTTGCAAGATCGATCACCGTCGGCTGGCCCGGTGCGTTAGCGCCAGAGCGCAGGACCAGCAGACGCTTGGAATCGGGTGAGAACGGCACCGCGCCAGCCGGCGCATTGACGCCCGGCTGCAGCGGCACCGGACGCACCGCCAGCGTGGCCACGTCCGCCAGCGCGATCTCGGTCCGCCCATCGGTGTTGGTGGTGACCACGAACGATTTGCCGTCCGGCGCCATCGCACCCGCTTCCTGGCTCCACGGCGTGGGGGCCAGCCAGCGCCAGCGCTTGTCCTTGATCGAATAGATCCCGGCGTGATCCTGGCCGGTCCCCGCGTTGCTCGTCACGCTCAGGACGGTGCCATCGCTGCTGGCGCCGCTCGCCTCGATGCGCGTCTTGGGCGCGCCTAGCAGCCGCCTTGCCTTGCCGCTGGCAATGTCGACCGCCCAGACTTCCCCTGCGCTGCTATCGGTGAAGCTGCGATTGGCGATCAGCGTGCGGCCCTGGTCCGCCCATGCCACCGGGCTCCAGTCCCACTGCGGATCAGCCTCTGCCGTCAGCGCACGAACCTTGCCGCTATCCGGGTCGAGCAGCGCCAGATTGGTCTGGCCCTGGCTGCGAAGCTTGGTCGATATCGCAATCGTCTTGCCATCGGGTGCGATCAGCGCACCGCTTTCGCGCACTTCGGGCGTGGCCGTCAGGTTGCGCACCGCGCCACCAGCGGTGGGCACGGCCAGGATGTCGTATTGTTCGTCCCCGCCGTGATCCTGCTGGAAGTAGAGCGTGCTGCCGTCGGGCGAAACGGCAAGCCCGCGCTGCGCTTCATCGGACTGGGTCAGCTGCACCGGCCAGCCGCCGGCCGCATCGACGCGCCAGATATTGTAGCGGCCAGTCAGGTTGGTGGCGAAGAACAGCTGCCGGCCATCGGCGCTCCAAGCCGCGGACAGCATGCCCCGCGTCGAAATCAGGTCCTCGAGCGGTATGGGCCTCGCCGCCGCGTTCTCGGGCGAGGTGATCGACTGCGGCGGCGTCAGCGGGCGCGGCGGCGTGGGCACCTCCGCGCTTGCCGGAACCGCCGCGATGACCGCAGTCATGGAAATGCACGCGAGTGCGACATGCCGCAGATCCTTCATCCAATCCCCCGTTCGAAAGTCATTGCGCGATGGTGGCGCAAGACAGCCGCAAGGTCGAGTGGCGACAATGCGCCCTGCGGACAAAGATAGCGACGCGCGGGCTCGGTCTATTTGCCCTTGTCGAGCCGCAGGAAGCGGGCGGCGTTGTTGTACAGGATGTCGCGCTTCTGTTCGGGGCTCAGATAGTCGGCGTTCTGGATGATCCCGATGGAATAGGCCATCAGCCCCGGCCAGACGAGCTGGTCAGTGCCGTACATCACCCGATCGCCGAAGCCCGCATCGACCAGCCGCTCGATGTACCGGTTCACCTCCTTGCGCGGATAGCTCCAGATCAGGCCGGCGATGTCCACATAGACATGGCTGTTCGCCTGAAGCAGTGTCAGCATGTTGTCGATCATCGGATAACCGGCGTGCATCACCTGCACCCGCAATTTGGGATGGCGGGCGAGCAGATCCTCCAGCAGCAAAGGGTTGCCCATAGATCCGCGATAGCCGGGCATGGCCACATTGGCGCGGCCCGATCCGCCCGTGCCCATGTGGATGGCAACCGGAATGTCGAGCTTTTCGGCAAGCGCGAAGTACTGGTCCACCCGCATGTCCGATGGCGAGATGCCTTCGTACTGCAGGCCGATTTCGCCCATCACCTTGAAGCCCTGCTGGGTGAAGGCAACCTCCAGCATCTTGAGCTGCCTCGCGGGATCGCTGCCCTCCACCTTGTCGAACGCCGTCCCAGGGATGATGCGCCCCGGCGCCGCCGCCTGCCACTTCTGCACGTCGGCGACATCGCCGAACACGACGCCCCGCACGTTCAGCCGCTCCATCTCGGCCAGCACCATCGACCGGTACTGCCCCTTGGGCGCGGGGTAGAGCTTGGGGCTGCACTCCTCCTTCGACCAGCCGAACGGCGCTTCGGGGCCGTCCTTGGGGTCCGATGCCTCGAACCGCGTCTGGTTGGGGCAGAACGGGACGGCGATGGGCACATCCTCCATGGCGTGCATGTGCACGTCGATCACCGGGGGAACGGTCGCCGTGGTGTTCTGCGCCGCCGCGCTGCCCGCCCAGGCGAGCGCGACGATCGCGACCGACGTTTGAATGATCCGCATTGCCTCACCTCTCCCTCATCACTTTGACAGCGTTATCATCAAGCCACGGCCGTCGCACAAGGGGCGTTGTCGGCGAAAGGGTGGCCGCCCTTCTTTCCAGCGTAACCCGCGCCCGCTAGACTCTCGCCGATGAACCAGGTTGCTTCGATCCTTTCCGCCCTTTCCCGCATCTATGACGAGGCCGTGGCCCGGCTGCGCGAGGATATCGCCCGCTTTGCCGAGGACGGCACGCTGCCACCACCGACCCGCCGGCACGACGGCAGCTACTGCTATCCCGAACTGCGCATCCGCCTGGCGAGCGAGCCCGACAATGTTTCCACCGGGCGATCGTTCGGCCGGCTGACCCAGCGGGGCACGTATGCCTGCACGGTGACGCGGCCCGAACTGTTTGCCGATTATCTGGGCGAACAGCTGGAGCTGATCTGCGGCGGCTACGACGTGTCGGTGACCGTCGCGGCCTCGCGGCAGGAGATCCCCTTCCCCTACGTGCTCGACGGCGCCTACGCCGCGCAGATCGGGCGGGTGAGCCCGCAGGAACTGGCGCGGCACTTCCCGGCGACCGAACTGGCCCACATCGGCGACGAGATTGCCGACGGCGACTACGCAATCGGCGACGGGCCGCTGCCGCTGTCGCTGTTCGACGGCCTGCGCACCGATTTCAGCCTCGCCCGCCTCGCCCACTATACCGGCACCCGGCCCGAGGATTTCCAGAAGTACGTGCTGTTCACCAATTACCACCGCTACGTCGACGAATTCGTCGACTGGGCCGGGCGGCAGCTGGGCAGCGAAGGCTATGTTGCGCTGTCGGGCGCGGGCGGGCTGTACCTCGATGGCCATACCGACGATGCCCGGGCCCGGCTTTCGGACACGGCGTGGCGGCGCCATCAGATGCCCGCCTACCACCTGATCGCGCCGGACCGGTCGGGCATCACGCTGGTCAACATCGGCGTGGGGCCATCGAACGCCAAGACGATCTGCGACCACCTGGCCGTGCTGCGGCCCGAAGCCTGGCTGATGATCGGGCACTGCGGCGGCCTGCGCCCCACGCAGAAGATCGGCGATTACGTGCTGGCCCACGCCTACTTGCGCGACGACCACGTGCTAGACCCCGTGCTGCCGCCGGAAATCCCGATCCCGGCCATCGCCGAAGTCCAGGTAGCGCTGGCGCAGGCGGCCGAGATGGTCAGCGGCAGCGGAGGCGCCGACCTCAAGACCCGGATGCGCACCGGCACGATCGTGACCACCGACGACCGCAACTGGGAGCTGCGCATTTCGCAGACCGCCAAGCGGCTGAGCCTGTCGCGCGCCGTGGGCATCGACATGGAGAGCGCGACCATCGCAGCGCAGGGCTATCGCTTCCGCGTGCCCTACGGCACGCTGCTGTGCGTGTCCGACAAGCCGATCCACGGCGAGATCAAGCTGCCGGGCCAAGCCAACCGCTTCTACGAAGAGGCAATCGCCGGGCACCTCGCCATCGGCACGACCACCTGCGCGCTGCTGAAGGCGCAGGGATCGCGGCTGCACAGCCGGAAGCTGCGGGCGTTTAACGAACCGCCGTTCCGCTGACGCGGCTGCGGCGGCGGTAACGAACCGCCGTTCCGCTGACGCGGCTGCAGCGGCGGCATCGAACCGCGGTTCCGGTGAGGTTCAAGGCCCCAAGTTGACGAAGTTGACAGACTTCTGAGGGAAAATGCGAAGGCTTGGGGCTTCGACCTCAAGCCTTTGTTTTTACGACAATACCCGCGAAAAACGCGCCGCTTCGCAGCAGCGCGTAGAACAACCATGGTCAAGTCGCGTTTCGGCATGGCCGCACCATGCCCATCGGAACCGGTGTAGGACAGCCCCGCCCCCCCCTCCTGCCACGGGAGGAGCGGGCCGGAAGTTGGGTCAGCGCGAGGCGGCGCTGGCGAGCTGGGGGGCGCGGCCCGGCGTGAAGGCTTCGCTGCCGATGGTATCGAGCGCGAGGCCGAAGCTCTTGACCACGAGCGCGAACACCGAGGGCTGGATGCCTTCGCCGGTGACGACGTCCCACGTCATGTTGACCGACTTGTCATCGCCCACCGAAACCGCGCCGAAGCGGTTGTCGCGCACGAAGGCGGCGGCCTTCTGCGCATCGAACGGACGGTCGGGCACGAAGCTGGCATTGAACTGCAGCGACTGGCAGCCTTCGTGGGTGATTTCGTTGCAATCGTAGAACACGACCTGCGTGCGCCAGCCGCCGATATCGGCCTGGACCAACGGGTCGCCGGACGAATCCGCAACGAGCTTGGCATCGTGGCCAAGGCTCTTGAGCGCGGCGACGACGCTTTGCGGCTGCATGGCGGAAACACTGGTGGTGGTGGCAACTGCAGGCGTTGCGACGGGTTGGGCCGCGTGGGCAGCGAACGGCAGGACAAGCGCGCCGGTCGCAATAAGCCTGCAAAACGAGCCGATCTTCGACTTCATCAGGGGCATCCTCAGGTTTTTTATTGTGCCCTGAACGTCTCACAAACAAAGGGGCGCGGCAAGCACCTTGATCGGCCTGCCGCGCCCCACCGGAACGTTGAATTTACGCGGGTTTTACCAACCGCAGTCCTTGCCCTTGTTCTGCGCGGCGAGCCACTTCTGCAGCGGGGCGAAGTAGCGAATCATCGCCTTCCCGCTCATTTCGCGGCTGCCGGTGAAGACTTCGAGCGCATCGGGCCACGGCTTGGACGCGCCCATCGACAGCATCGCGTCGAGCTTCTTGCCCACTTCCTTGTTGCCATAAAAGCTGCAGCGGTGGAGCGGGCCCTTCCAGCCGGCCTGCTTGCACGCCGCTTCGAAGAACTGGAACTGCAGCACGCGGGCGAGGAAGTAGCGGGTGTAGGGCACGTTGGCCGGGATGTGGAACTTGGCGCCCGGATCGAAGGCATCAGCGGGGCGTTCGGCCGGCGGCACGATGCCCTGGTACTTGAGCCGCATGTCGTTCCACGCGGATTCGTAGTTCGCCGGCTTGATCGAGCCGTCCATCACGCCCCAGCGCCAGCGATCGATCAGCAAGCCGAAGGGCAGGAAGGCGACCTTGTCCATCGCCTGGCGCAGCAGCAGGCCGGTGTCCTTGGCCGCCGGGGGCACCTTGTCGCGATCGAGCAGGCCGATCTGGACGAGGTATTCGGGCGTTATCGACAGCGCGATGAAATCGCCGATCGCTTCGTGGAAGCCATCGTTCGCGCCGTTGAGATAGAGCGTGTCCTGCTTGTTGTAGGCGCGCTGGTAGTAGTTGTGTCCCAGTTCGTGGTGGATCGTGGTGAAATCGTCGCCATTCACCTTGATGCACATCTTGATGCGCAGATCGTCCTTGTTGTCGATATCCCAGGCCGAGGCGTGGCAGACGACTTCGCGGTCCTGGGGCTTCACGAACTGCGAGCGCTTCCAGAACGTGTCGGGCAGCGGCGCGAAGCCGAGCGAGGAATAGAAGTTCTCGCCCGCCTTGACCATCTTGAGCGGATCGTAGCCCTTGGCCTGAAGCAGCGCGCCGACGTCGTAGCCGATGTCGCCCGCGCCCGCCGGGGCGACGATGTCATAGATGTTGCCCCATTCCTGGGCCCACATGTTGCCGAGCAAGTCGGCACGGATCGGGCCGGTCTTCGCCTGCACCGCATCGCCATACTTTTCGTTGAGCTTCGTGCGGGTGTAGCAGTGCAGCTGCTGGTAGAGCGGCTTGACCTCGCTCCAGATCTTCTCCGTCAGCGCGGCGAAGGCTTCGGGCGACATGTCGTAATTCGACCGCCACAGCGCGCCGGTATCGGCGAAGCCCAGCTCCGCCGCGCCGGCGTTGGAGATCTCCATCATCTTGACGTAGTCGGCCTTCATCGGCTTGCCGACGTTGTCGTGCCAGCTGAGCCACATTTCCTTGAGCTCGTCCGGGTTGCGGTTTTCGCCCATCGCCGCTTCGATGTCGCTGCCGTTGATCGGCTGCCCCTTCAGCGTGCCCTTGCCCTTGCCGTACATGCCCTGGATGCGGGCCTGGAGCGTGGCGAATTCCTCGGCCGCGCCGGGCGTGGTTGGCGCCGGCGAAGTGATCTGCGTGCGCATGATGGTGAGCTTGCGCGCAAGTTCGGGCGAGATGCCGCCGGCCTTGGCATAATCGGCGGCCTGTTTCGCCTGCAGCACCTGCAGCGAGTTGAACGAAGCGTTGGATTCCGCCGCCAGCGCCTCGGTATCGTCGGTGATGTAGGTTTCGTAGATCCATTCGTTGCGGCCCGAACGGACGGTCGCGTCGTAGAGGTCCTTTTCGGCGGACTTCACCCAATCGGCGGCAGAGGCCGGAGCGGACGCAGCCTGTGCAGGCTGGGGCGTGGCGGGTGCGTTCTGGGCAGTCTGGGCTGCGGCCGGAACGGCAAGGCTCGCCGCGGCAAGCGCGAGCACGGAAACGAGCGACTTCATCGATGAACACTCCCCAAGGGCATTGTCTGGGCGCCGGGCATTTGCGTGCGGCGCTGCAAGTCCTTGGTTAACCAGTGCCCTTGCGAGGTCAAGTGGTGAGGAATGAAACCATTTCCCGGCCCATCTCGGGCATGGTGACGCTGCTCATGTGCGTGCCGGGAATGGTTGCGCGGGTCGCATGCGACAACGTCTCCGCCAGCCGATCCGCCGAACCGTTGTCGTTGTCCTTGTCTCCGCAAAGGACCAGCGTGGGCATCGAGATCGCCGCCAGCTGGTCGGGCGCGGTATCCTCCATCGTCTGCAACAGCAGGCGGGCGGCGACGCGGTCGACGTCCATCGTCTTGAGGAACTGCTGCGAGACATAGGCCGGATCGCCCGGCCGGATCGTGCCGAAGCGGTCGATCACATCGATGAAGAAATCCTGCCGCCTGGCCCAGCCGGCCAGCCCTTCCAGCCCCATGCCGGCGAGGATCAGCTTGCGCGGGCGCAGGCCGCCGATCACCGCGCGGGCCGAGGTGCGCGAGCCCAGCGAGAAGCCGCCAAGGTCGAAATCATCGAGCCCGAGGTGCGCGACGAGCGCTTCGAGATCGCGGGCGAGCACATCGGGCGGATAATCGGCCGGATCGTGCGGGGCGGCGCTGTCGCCGTGGACGCGCAAGTCGGGCATCAGGCATTCGAACCCGGCCGCGACCAGCTGCGCGGCGGTGCCGAACTTGACCCAGTTGACATGGGCCGAGGAGAACAGCCCGTGCAGCAGGATCAGCGGGCGCCCCTCGCCTCCGGTCGGCCCGGCGCGGTGCAGGGCGAGGCGCGTGGCGCCGAAGCCTTCGTAATATTCGGTGGTGACGTCCATCAGCTGAGCAACTTGATCCCCGATGCCAGCAGGACAGCCGCCAGCGCTGGGCGCAGGATATGGTCGGGCGAGCGCGTGGACAACAGGCTTCCGGCCGCTACCCCCGGAATCGAGCCGATCAGCAGGTTGAGCAGCAGCGTGGGATCGACTCCGCCGATCAGCCAGTGCCCGAACCCCGCCACCAGCGTGAGCGGCACGGCGTGGGCGATGTCGGTGCCGACGATACGCGAGACGCGCAAGGCGGGATAGAGCATGAGCAGCGCGGTAACGCCGATCGCGCCTGCGCCTACCGAGGAGACCGAGACAGCCGCCCCAAGCACCGCACCAAGGACAATGGTGGGCAGGAGCGTGCGAGAATCGTCCTTGCGGTCATGCGTTTTGGCAAAGGTCGCCAGCTTCTTCTGGAACAAGGTGGCGATAGCGGTGACGATCAGCATGGTGCCGAGCACGGTCAGGATGACGTGGTTGGTATCGTTGCCGAACTTTCCGAACGTCGACACCGCCAGCAGCGTCAGCACCGCGGCGGGAACGCTGCCGATGGCGAGGCGGCGCATGATCTTCCAGTCGACGCTTTCGTGCCGGTTGTGGACGAACGAGCCGAAGATCTTGGTGATCGAGGCGAACAGCAGGTCGGTGCCGACCGCCGTCCCCGGATTGATCCCGAAGATCAGCACCAGGATCGGTGTCATCAGCGATCCGCCGCCCACGCCGGTGAGGCCGACCAGCGTGCCGACCAGCAATCCGGCGACGGCATGGAGCACGTCCAGGTGTGCGAGCATCAATCCCCCTTGGTCCCGTGGACGGGTCCCTCAAAGTGGGGGCCGCCATACCGGGCAGGGACCGCAGGCCGCAATGGGCGGAGCGACAATCTCTGGTTTGGCGGTTGGGATGAGAGCTTTAGTCCGCCCCGCTTGGGTCGGACGAGCCGAGCAGTATCGCCGACGAGGCGGTCTTATCCTCGGAACGGCGCCCGACAGCCTCCGTTGATCGAACCAAGGACGGGGCTAGCCCCTCGAGGAGAATTCGACATGACCCATAACCGTCTCATGACCACGCTGCTTTCGGCCAGTGCGCTGGCGCTGGCGCTGCCGAGCGCGGCCTATGCCGGCAAGGCTGACCGCGCCCGCGAGGCGATCGCTGCCGCACAGGCCAAGATCGACGCTGCCGCCACCGCCGGCGCGGGCGTGGAAACGCCGCACCAGCTGGCCGAGGCAAAGGCCGCACTGGCGCGGGCCCGCGAGAACCTTGCCTCCAGCCACAAGCCCGAGGCGATCGACGCCGCGATCCAGGCGCAGGCGCTGGCCGACGCGTCGCTGGGTGAATCCCAGAAGCGCAAGGAGCGCGCGATGGCTGCCACGCAGGTCGATGCCCAGGCACAGACCGCCGCGGCCCAGCAGGAAGCCGCCGAGGCCAACCTGCGCGCGGCGCAGGCCCAGCAGTCGGCCGCCGTTTCCGCCCAGCAAGCCGCCGATGCCCGAAATGCGGCGCTGACCGCGCAGGCGCAGGCCCAGGCGACCACCCCGCCTGCACAGGTCGAAACCACGGTAACCACGCAGGCCGCAACCCCGCGCAAGACCGCATCGCGTACCGTCGTGCGCAAGCGGGTGGTGAGCCGCGCCGCTGTTCGCACCACCACCACCGCCACCCCGAGCACGGCGGTAACGACGACGACCACGGTCAAGTCGCCGCTCTGACCCGATCGCGCTTTTTGAAAATGCGAAGAACCCGGCGCTCCCATGGGGAACGCCGGGTTCTCCTGCATCAGCGCTGTCGGACGCGTCAGCCCTTCTTGAGGTGACGGCGGCCGAGCAGTTCGGCGATCTGCACCGCGTTCAACGCCGCACCCTTGCGCAGGTTGTCCGACACGCACCAGATGTTGAGGCCGTTGTCGATCGTGCTGTCTTCACGCACGCGGCTGACGAAGGTGGCGAAATCGCCGACGCATTCGATCGGGGTGACGTATCCCCCGTTCTCGCGCTTGTCGATCAGCATGACGCCGGGCGCCTCGCGCAGGATGTTCTGCGCTTCTTCGGCCGAGATCTCGTTCTCGAATTCGATGTTGAGCGATTCCGAGTGGCCGACGAAGACCGGCACGCGCACGCACGTGGCCGTGACCTTGACCTTGGGATCAAGGATCTTCTTGGTTTCGGCGACCATCTTCCATTCTTCCTTGGTCGAACCATCATCCAGGAAGACGTCGATGTGCGGGATCACGTTGAAGGCGATCTGCTTGGTGAACTTCTTGGGCTCGACCGGATCGCCGACGAAGATGGCGCGGCTCTGTTCGAACAGTTCGTCCATGCCTTCCTTCCCCGCGCCCGACACCGACTGGTAGGTCGAGACGACGACGCGCTTGATCTTGGCGGCATCGTGCAGCGGCTTGAGCGCCACGACCATCTGCGCGGTCGAGCAGTTGGGGTTGGCGATGATGTTGCGCGCGGTGTAGCCGTCGATCGCATCCGGGTTCACTTCGGGCACGATCAGCGGAACGTCCGGATCCATGCGATAGAGCGAGGAGTTGTCGATCACCACGCAGCCCTGCGACGCGGCCTTGGGCGCATAGATCTTGGTCGGGGCAGAGCCGGCGGCGAACAGCGCGATGTCCCAGCCGGTGAAGTCGAAGTTTTCGACGTTCTGGACCTTGAGCATCTTGCCGGTGTCACCGAACTCGATCTCGATCCCCTGCGAGCGGGGCGAGGCGACCGCGGCGATCTCGTCGCAGGGAAACTCGCGCTCGGCGAGGATGTTCAGCATTTCGCGGCCCACGTTGCCCGTGGCGCCTACGACGACTACCCGATAACCCATTTCAAGCACTCCTATGGGGTCGTGGCCCTGCCCGCGCGCATCGCCCGGGCGTCTTTGCGGCCGTCCCTTAGCGGCTGGATCCCCCCAGCCAAGCCAATTGGCCTTTCGGCCACGCAATGTCCCGTTTCATGAGAGCGGCCCCGGCGCTTAGTGCCAAGACGCGAAAAAGGCGCCCCGGCAGTTGTGCCAGGACGCCTTTTCTACGGGGTTCGATCCGTTAGGGCGTGGGTGGTTTTGCCACCCGTCCTGGTCAACCTTCCGCGTTGGTCTTGGTGACCTTGCGTTCGGCGATACGCGCCGATTTGCCGGTCCGACCGCGCAGATAGTAGAGCTTCGCACGGCGCACGACGCCCCGGCGAACGACGGTAATCGAATCGATGTTGGGCGAGTAGAGCGGGAACACGCGCTCCACGCCTTCGCCGAACGAGATCTTGCGAACGGTGAAGTTCGAGCCGAGGCCACGGTTCGAACGCGCGATGCACACGCCTTCGTAAGCCTGGACGCGGGTACGCTCGCCTTCGACGACGCGCACGCCGACGCGCACGGTGTCGCCCGCGCGGAAGTCCGGGATTTCCTTCTTCGCCTTGAATTCGGCGATGGCTTCAGCTTCAAGCTGCTGAATCAGGTTCATTTTTCAATCGTCCTGCACTTCGTGCCGCGCACCAGAGGCAGACTGGACCCGAACGCCGGTGTGGCGCTCCCAAAGGTCCGGCCTGCGTAGCCGTGTATCGATCTCGGACTGTGACTTGCGCCAAGCCGCGATCTTCGCATGATCCCCCGATCGCAGCACTTCAGGGATCGTGCGCCCTTCCCACTCAGCAGGTCGGGTGTAGTGCGGATATTCAAGGAGGCCGTTCTCGAACGACTCCTCATGCCCGCTTGAAGGCGCGCCCATTACGCCGGGAAGCAGCCGAATGCAAGCATCGAGCAGCATCAGCGCAGCACATTCCCCGCCCGACAGCACGATGTCGCCGACCGACACTTCCTCGACATTGCGGCCCTCGAAGATGCGCTCATCGAAACCCTCGAAGCGCCCGCAGACGAGGATGACGCCGGGCCCTTGCGCCAGTTCGCGCACGCGGGCCTGGGTAAGCGGCTTGCCGCGGGGGGTGAGCGCGATGACCGGGCGGTCATTCCTCCCCGAGCTTGCCTCGGGGAGGGGGACCGCTGACGAAGGCAGTGGAGGAGGGGAATGCGGTGCAAGCGCCCCTCCACCACCCTGCGGGTGGTCCCCCTCCCCGAGCAAGCTCGGGGAGGATCGGGCGCGCGCGTGGTCGATGGCCCTGGCGAGCACATCGACGCGCAGCACCATCCCTGCGCCGCCGCCGGCGGGGGTATCGTCCACGGTCTTGTGCTTGTCGATGGCGAAGTCGCGGATCTGGACCGCCTCCATCGCCCACGTCCCCTCACGCAGCGCACGGCCCGCAAGGCTGACGCCGAGAGGGCCGGGGAACATCTCGGGATAGAGCGTGAGGACGGTGGCGGTGAAGGTCATGGTTCCAGCCAATGGCCTGCATCGATCACTTTCGCAATGTGGCCGCGCTCGAGGCGCTCTCTTTCAGCCCTTGGGCTCGAAGACGTATTTCAGCGATTGCAGGGTGATTGGCCTGGTCGGGGCGAGGATCAGGGTGCCGGTGATCTTTCCGTTGGCGCAGGGCCAGGTGAACATGCCGCTCATCGCGCCGTCGGGCTGGACGGGGGCACCGATTTCGCAGGGGCCGGATCTGGCCTTGGTCTCGGCGAGCACCTTCGCCCAGTTGGCAGCGGTGCGGTCCATCGGGAAGTTCATCGACACACGGCCTTGCAGCGGATCGACGGTGCCGGCGGCCCAGACGGCTTGCGCGGCGGCGTAGAAACTGCCGAGATCTTGCGATACGGGCTCGGTGCGCTTTGCGATCACGCCCTTTTCGCGCAGCAGGGCGGCGATGTCCCACACCGGCTGGCTGGGGCCGGAATAGGTCCTGTTGGTCAGCGCGAAGAAGGCGACGCCGAATTCGGGCAGGACCATGACGTGGCTGCCGTAGCCGGGGAAGCCGCCTCCGTGGGCGAGCACCGTGCCGTAGTCGCAATCGCCGATCACGCGCCAGCCCATACCATAGGACACCGTGCCGGGGCACTGCTTGTCGCCCCCGGTGGCGTAGCGGTGGAATACGGCGGCAAAATTCAGCCCCTGCGCCATGCGCCGCACGGTCGCGCGACGCGCCGGACCGGTTTCGGGATCGTTGCGGGCGGGCCAGGCGGAGAGGAGGAAGCCGAGCCACTTGGCATAGTCGGTGGCGCTGACCTCCAGCCCGCCCATGGAATTGAAGGCGCCGTCCTTCATGGTCGGCTCCTGCGCCCAGGCCTCGTTTTCCCAGCGATAGCCGATCGCGCGCTTGTCCCTGGGGTGGGCTAGGACGTCGAAGCCGCTCGCCGTCATGCCCAGGGGCGTGAGGAGGCGCTGTTCGACGTAATTGCGGTAGGGCGCCTTGGTCACGTTGGCGATGACGCGGCCGAGGATGGCGTAGCCGAGGTTCGAATATTCGTGGCGCTGCTCTGGCGCGCGGGTGAAGGGCACGCCAGCGCGCAGCAAGGTGGTGAACGCCGTTTGCGAGAGGGGCGTCTGTCGATCCCCCCATGGATCGTCGGTGACGAATCCGGCGGTGTGGGTGAGCAGGTCGCGGATCGTGATGCGCGGGGAATCACTGGTGGGATAGGTCCAGCCGCGCAGTTCGGGCACGTAACGGTCGGCCGGATCATCGAGCCCGAGCCGGCCTTCGTCGCGCAGCTTGAGGATGGAGAGCGCGGTGAACGCCTTGGTCATCGAGGCGATGCGGAACAGCGTATCGGGCGTGACCGGGCGCTTCTGCTCGATGTCCTGCACGCCTTTGCTTTTCACGTAGGCGAGGCGGCCGTCCCTGACCACGCCGAAAACGAGGCCGGGAACGTGGTTGCTCGCCATCCACTTCGTCAGGATGCCGTCGATCTGCGGATCGAGCGCGGCAATGTCGGGCTGGGCCTGTTGCGCCTGAGCGCTGAACGGCTGCAATGCAAGCATTGCCGCGAAAAGTCCGGTTGCCGTTCTCATATTGCCCCCTCCCCACACCATCGCAGGAGAGTGCAGCGCGCTAGCGGGGATGCCAACGCCTTTTCGAATCTAAGATCAGGCCTTGGGCCGCGTCGCACGCCAGGCGGCGGGCACGCCGACAACGAGCGCGACGATCAGGCCAAGCGCGAACACCGCGCCGAGCGGCACCAGCGTCGTCAGGCGATAGGCGCGCCAGACGGAAATGAGGCCGGGGGTAACCGGGGCAAGGCCGGCGGGCACGGCGGCGAGCGCGATGCGCTGCCAGCGCGGCCTGTAGGGGAAGCGGGCGGCGATGCCCCACGAAAATATGGTCGCCAGAACGGCGGGCAGACCGATCAGCACCAGTGCGGCGATGACGAAAGCCATGCCTTCAATCTTCCGCGAAGGCGGCTTCGATCAGCAGCCGCTCGTCGTTCCAGTCGGGCACGGCTTCAGGGCGCATCGGCACCATGAAGCGCCGGGGCTTCTTGCCGTCTTCGGTCGGCGGACGCTCGATTTCGAGCACGTCGCCCGCGCCGTAGTTGTCGACCGCGATGCAGGTGCCGAGCGGTTCGCCGGCGGTGGAAACCGCAGGCAGGCCGATCAGGTCGGCGTGGTAGTATTCGCCATCGGCCAGCGGCGGCAGCGCCGTGCGCGGAACGGTCAGCGCCGTGCCGCGCAAGCGTTCGGCCGCCGTGCGATCGGCGACTTCGGCGAAGCGGGCGATGGCCCCGCCCTTGCCATCGTCGCGCATCGCGCTGACCGTCAGCGTGGAATCGTTGAAGGCGCGGTAGCGCTTGAGCGCCGCCACGCCTTCACCGAACAGCTTCAAGCGGACCTCGCCCGTCACGCCGTGCGCACCGGTGATGGCGGCGAGCGTGACGGACCGATCGCGCAAGATCAGGCCTCGGCCTGCTCTTCGGCAGCGGCTTCAGCCGGAGCTTCTTCGGCCGGAGCAGCAGCAGCAGCGGCGGCAGCTTCTTCGGCTTCACGCAGCTTCTCGGCCTTTTCCTCGGCGCGCTCCTTGGCCTTCTTGCCGGGCTCGGCCTTCTGCGGGTTGTTGGTGGCGGCGCGTTCCTTGATCCCGGCCTTGTCGAGCATGCGGGCGACGCGGTCGGTCGGCTGCGCGCCGACGCCCAGCCAGTAGCGGACGCGGTCTTCGACGATGCGAACGCGGTTTTCGTCATCCTTGGCGAGCAGCGGGTTGTAGGTGCCGACCTGCTCGAGATACTTGCCATCGCGCGGGGCGCGGCTGTTCGAGACGACGATCTTGTAGTAAGGGCGCTTCTTCGAACCGCCGCGCGAAAGACGCATGGAAACAGACATTTACTTCACCTTTCCGAGTAACTGGATCAAATTCACTTCTTCTTGAGCAGGTCGCCCAGATTGCCCGGCATGCCGCCGCCCAATCCCGGAAGACCGCCAATTCCATTGCCGCCGCCGAGGCCTCCCAGACCGCCGCCAAGGCCGCCCATTCCGCTGCCCATCTGCTGGTCGAGGCCGGGCATGGCAGCGCCCAGGCCGCCCTTGCCGAACAGCGCGCCGAGGCCCTTCAGGCCGCCCATCTTCTTGATCTGCTTCATGGCCTTGGCCATTTCCATGTGCATCTTGATCAGCTTGTTGACGTCCTGCACCTGCGTGCCGGAGCCCTTGGCGATGCGGATCTTGCGCTTGGCGTTGAGCAGTTCGGGCTTTTCGCGCTCCTTGGGCGTCATCGAGCCGATGATCGCGTCCATGTGGAGCAGGACCTTGTCGTCCATGCCCGACTGGGCCATCGCCTGCTTGGCCTTCTTCATGCCTGGCAGCATGCCTGCCAGCATGCCGAGGCCGCCCATGTTCTGCATCTGGCGCAGCTGGGTGCGCAGGTCGTTCATGTCGAACTGACCCTTGGCCATGCGCGCGGCAAGCTTTTCGGCGTCTTCCTGCTGGATCGTCGCGGCCGCCTTTTCGACGATCGAGACGATATCGCCCATACCGAGGATGCGGCCGGCGACGCGTTCGGGATGGAAGGCCTCGATCGCGTCGAGCTTTTCGCCGGTGGCGGCGAACTTGATCGGCTTGCCGGTGACCGCGCGCATCGACAGCGCGGCGCCGCCACGGGCATCGCCGTCCATGCGGGTCAGCACCACGCCGGTAAGATCGACTTCGCCGGCGAAGTTCTGCGCGACGTTGACCGCGTCCTGGCCGGTCAGCGAATCGACGACGAGCAGCGTTTCCTTCGGACGCGACACGGCGGCGACCGCCTTCATCTCGTCCATCAGCGCCTGATCGACGTGGAGACGGCCGGCGGTGTCGAGCAGCAGGACGTCGACCGCCTGCAGCTTGGCCGCGTTGATCGCGCGGGTGGCGATTTCCACCGGCTGCTGGCCGACGATGATCGGCAGCGTGGCGACGCCCGCCTGTTCGCCGAGAACCTTCAGCTGTTCCTGCGCCGCCGGACGATTGACGTCGAGCGAGGCCATCAGGACCTTCTTGCCCTGCTTTTCCTTGAGCAGCTTGCCGATCTTGGCAGTGCTGGTGGTCTTGCCCGAGCCCTGCAGGCCGACCATCATGATCACGACCGGCGGCGCGGCGTTGAGATCGAGGTCGGCAGTGCCGCCGCCGAGCATTTCGACCAGCGCATCGTTGACGATCTTGACGACCTGCTGGCCCGGCGTGACCGAGCGGAGCACCTGCTGGCCGACGGCCTGTTCGGTAACCTGATCGACGAAACGGCGGACGACGGGCAGCGCTACGTCGGCCTCGAGCAGCGCGATGCGCACTTCGCGCATGGCGGCGCGAACGTCTTCTTCCTGCAGCGCGCCGCGACCACGCAGGCGATCGAATACGCCGCTGAGCCGGTCTGACAGACTATCGAACACGCGCCACACTCCTATCGGCCGCCAAACGCCAAAAACGCCGGTGTGCGAAACCTCGCAGACCAGCGTGTGGCATCATCGGCCATCGTCGAATCTGTCGCAGACACACCACGGGTGCAGCTGCGGACCCGCGCCCCCTATCCAACTGGCCCCGCCAACGCAAGCTTTTCCGCGCGCCACCCAGCCCCGTCAGGCCCACAGGAAAGGAGATTAACCGAAAATTGAGGACGTCATGCGTAGAGCTTCGGGGGGACTTGCGACGGGAACAAGGCAGTCGGGCATGGCGGGGAACGATGCAAACATGGCGGATGGGCAAGCACGCCCCGCGCCGCTCAAGCGTGCCGAACGCGATGTGGTGGCGCTGGGCATCCTCGTCGCGGCGATCCTGCTGTTTGTCGGCACCGGTTCGAGTGTACTTGCCCCGATCGTGCGCAATATCGCCTATGGCGACGGGCACGCCGATGCCGCGCTGGGCAATGCGCTGATCCTCAACATCGCGCTGATCATCTTCGGCTGGCGCCGCTATGCCGAGCTGACGCGCGAAGTGCACGAACGCCGCAATGCCGAGGAAACCGCCCGGCAGCTGGCCGAGACAGACGCGCTGACCGGTTGCCTCAACCGCCGCAGCGTCGACCCTGCGATCGAGGCGTTGATTGCCCGGGCCGCGCGCAGCGGCGACGACATCGTGCTGGCGGTGATCGACCTGGACCGGTTCAAGCGATCGAACGATCTCCACGGCCATCAGGCCGGCGATGCCGTGCTGGTCGAAACCGCCAAGCGCCTGCGCGCGCTGCTGCCCGATGCTTCGGTGCTGGCGCGGCTGGGCGGCGATGAATTCGTCTGTGCCGCCGCCTTCCCGCCCGGCCATGTAGCCGCGATCGAGGGCCTTGCCGCGCGGCTCAACCAGGCGATCGCGCTGCCGATCGCATGGAATGGCGCGACACTGGAAATCACCGGCTCGATCGGAATCGCCCGCAGCGACGTTCTGCCCGATGCAAGACCGAACGAGCTGTCACACCGACTGCAGCACCGCGCGGACCTTGCCATGTATCAGGCCAAGAAAGCCGGGCGCGACCGCTATTGTTGGTTCGATCCTTCGATGGAACGCGAGATCCAGTTCCGCTCCGAGCTGGAACGCGGCATCCGCGACGGCATCGAAGCGGGCGAATTCGTGCCATTCTACGAAAAGCAGGTCGATCTCGAGAGCGGCGAGTTGACCGGGTTCGAGATGCTGGCCCGCTGGAAAAGCCCGCGCTTCGGCCTGGTCAGCCCGGAAGTGTTCATTCCCATCGCCGAGGAAATGGGCGTGATCGCGCCGCTGTCCGAAGGGCTGATCCGGCAGGCGCTGGTCGATGCCCGCGACTGGGATCCGCGGCTGACGCTGTCGGTGAACATTTCGCCGATCCAGCTGCGCGATCCCTGGTTTGCGCAGAAGATCCTGAAGCTGCTGGTCGAGGCGAACTTTCCGCCCAGCCGGCTAGACATCGAGATCACCGAAACCTGCCTGCACGAAAACGTGGGCGTGGTGCGCTCGCTGATCACCAGCTTGCGCAACCAAGGCATCACGATCAGCCTGGACGATTTCGGCACCGGTTATTCAAGCCTGTCCCAGCTGCGCACCCTGCCGTTCGACAGGATCAAGATCGACCGCAGTTTTGTTTCGACGCTGGGCCGCAGCAAGGACAGCTCGACGATCGTCGAGGCAATCTCCTCTCTCGGACGCGGCATGGACCTTCCGATCACCGCAGAGGGAATCGAGAGCGACGTCGTGCTGGAAGAACTGCGCAAGTACGGCCGGTTCAAGGGCCAGGGCTTCCTTTATGGCGAACCCGTGTGCGCCGAGGACGTCAGCGCCGCGCTGGCAGCGCAGGGGCTGATGGCGCCGAAGCCCGAGGCCCAACCCCGCGACAGCGAAAGCACGCCGCCTTCGCGTTTCGCGCAGGGCTGAGCCGCCCCCGCCCGATCTTTCGCCCGGTCCTTTCCGGTCTGGCGCATTGCACCGCGCGGCAGACGCGCCTAGATCGCGCGCCATGCGCACGCCCTTTCGCAAGATGCACGGCCTTGGCAACGATTTCATCGTGATCGACGCGCGTGCGCGCGCCGTCGTCATGTCCAACGCCCGTGCCGCCGCGCTGGCCGACCGTCGCACCGGGATCGGCTGCGACCAGCTGATCGTGCTCGAACCGAGCGAGATCGCCGATGTGCGCATGCGCATCTTCAACGCCGACGGCGGCGAAGTGGAAGCCTGCGGCAATGCCAGCCGCGCGGTCGGCCTGCTGCTGGGCGGCGAGCAGCGGATCGAGACGCTTGGCGGGACGATCGCATCAAGCGCGGGGGCAGACGGCGTCAGCGTCGACATGGGCATGCCCCGGTTCGATTGGGACGCCATCCCGCTTGCCTACGCGATGGACACGCTGACCATGCCGGTCGGCTGGGAAGACCTGAGCGACCCGACCGCCGTCAACGTCGGCAATCCACACGTGATCTTCTTCGTGCCCGACTGCGATGCGGTCGACCTTGCCCGGCTGGGGCCGGTGATCGAGACCGACCCGCTGTTTCCGGCGCGCGTCAACGTCAACGTAGCGAGTGTGGTCGGCTCCGACCACCTGCGCCTGCGCGTATGGGAGCGCGGGGTCGGCCTGACGCGAGCGTGCGGCACCGGCGCCTGCGCCACCGCGATCGGCGCGATGCGGCGCAAGCTGGTCGGCCGCACCACCCGGGTAGACCTGCCTGGCGGCACGCTGACCATCGCCTGGCGCGAGGATGGCTCGATCCTGATGACCGGGCCTGCGGCGACGAGCTTCGAAGGCACCTTCGAGGATTCGGACTTCCCGGCATGATCGGCCCGGCGTGACGGTAGAGGTCGTGACTCTCGGCTGCCGCCTGAACCTTGCCGAGAGCGAGGCGATCCGTGCCGTGCTGGCCGATGGCCCGCCGACGGTGGTGGTCAATTCATGCGCGGTGACCGCCGAAGCCGTGCGCCAGTCGCGCCGCACGGTGCGCCGCCTGCGCCGCGAACATCCCGACGCCCGCCTGCTGGTGACCGGCTGCGCCGCGACGATCGAGCCGGACGCCTTCGCCGCGATGAGCGAAGTCGATGGCGTGGTGCCGAACGATGCCAAGAGCGATCCCGCCGCGTGGCGGGGCGAGCCGGCGGCCCTTCCCGCCGCGCTTGATCCGGCCACGCCCGATTCCGCCCCACTGCGTGCAAGCGCGCATCACACCCGCGCCTTCGTGCCGGTGCAGAACGGTTGCGACCATGCCTGCACCTTCTGCATCATTCCGCAGGGCCGCGGGGCGAGCCGCTCCCTGCCGGTTGCCGACGTCGTGCGGCAGGTGGAGCGCCACCTTGCGCTGGGCGTCAACGAAGTGGTGCTGACCGGCGTGGACGTGACCAGCTGGGGTGCCGATCTGCCCGGCGAGCCCAGGCTCGGCGATCTGGTGGCCGAGCTTCTGGCCGCCTGCCCCACCCTTCCCCGGCTGCGGCTGTCCTCGCTCGACGGCATCGAGATCGACGACCTGCTGTTCGAGCTGATCACCGGCGAGGCGCGCGTGATGCCGCACGTCCACCTTTCGCTGCAATCGGGCAGCGACATGATCCTCAAGCGGATGAAGCGGCGCCATAGCCGCGCGCAGGCGATCGCGCTGGTCGAACGGCTGCAGTCCGCCCGGCCCGGAATCGCGATAGGGGCAGACCTGATCGCGGGCTTCCCCACCGAGGACGCCGGCATGCATGCCGACAACGTCTCGATCGTGGCCGCCTGCAATATCGTGCACGGCCACGTCTTCCCCTATTCGCCCCGTCCAGGCACGCCCGCCGCGCGGATGCCGCAGGTCGCCCCGCCTCTGGTGCGCGAACGCGCGGCGGAAGTACGTGCCGCCGTGGCCGCGAACCGGGAACGCTGGCTGGCTTCGCGCGTCGGCGTTGCGGCGCAAGTGCTTGCCGAACGCGACGGCACCGGCCATGCCCCGGACTTCGCCCCCTATCGTCTGCCCGAAGGCACCCTGCCGGGCAGTCTCGTCACGTTGAAGCCTACAAGGATCGTCGAAGGAATGCTGGCATGAGTAGCGAAAGCTGGTCCGACCGTCTGCTCGGGGGCTTCCGCAAGACCTCGGAACGCCTGGTCGGCAACCTTGCCGGCTTTTCCGGCACGACCCGCCTGTCGGACGAGCAGCTCGACGATATCGAGGATGCGCTGATCCTGTCCGACCTTGGCCCGCGCGCCGCGTCGCGCATCCGCGAACGGCTCGCCGCCGCGCGGTTCGAGGCCGGGATCGACGATCGCGCCATTCGCGAGGCGGTGGCCGAGGAAATCGCCGCGATCCTGCGCCCGGTGGCCAAGCCACTCGACATCGTCGCCTTCCCGCGACCGCAGGTGATCCTGGTCATCGGCGTCAACGGGTCGGGCAAGACCACGACCATCGCCAAGCTTGCGCACCTGTTCCAGGAACAGGACTATGGCGTGATGCTGGCCGCGGGCGATACATTCCGCGCGGCGGCGATCGGCCAGCTCAAGGTGTGGGCGGACCGGCTGGGCGTGCCGATCACCACCGGGCCCGAAGGCGGCGATCCCGCCTCGATCGTGTTCGACGCGGTGAAGTCGGCGACCGAGACCGGGATCGACGCGCTCATCGTGGATACCGCCGGGCGCCTGCACAACAAGCGCGAGCTGATGGACGAACTCGCCAAGATCCGTCGCGTGCTCGGCCGGCTGAACCCCGAAGCGCCGCACGACGTGGTGCTGGTGCTCGATGCCACCAACGGCCAGAACGCGCTGCAGCAGATCGAGATCTTCAAGGAAGTGGCGGGCGTTTCGGGCCTGATCATGACCAAGCTCGACGGCACGGCGCGGGGCGGCGTGCTGGTCGCTGCGGCAGAGCAGTATGGCCTCCCCATCCATGCCATCGGCGTGGGCGAGAAGATCGACGACTTGCGCCCGTTCGATCCCGATCTCGTCGCCAAGGTCATCGCGGGGGTGTTCCAGTGAGCTTGCCCCCAAACCTCCGCCACCCCGCCCCGCTCGCCCTGAGCTTGTCGAAGGGCTGCCTTTTCCCTTCAGCGACGATGCGGTCACAAGAAGGACGGTCCTTCGACAAGCTCAGGACGGACGGTTTTGAGATGAGCCATGGCTGAAGCACCCAGTCCAAAGCCCAAGTCTTCTTGGATCAACCTCGCGGTCGATTACGGGCCGCTGCTGGTGTTCTTCCTTGCCTATCGCATGTTCAGTCCCAAGGGCGATGCGTATGGCGGCGCGGACCTCGGCTCTGCGGTGGCGGTGACCAAGTCTACGCTGGCGTTCATGGGCGCGACGGTGGTGGCGCTGATCGTGTCGAAGTGGCGGCTGGGCAAGATCTCGCCGATGCTGTGGCTGTCGACGGCGCTGATCATGGGCTTCGGCACGCTGACAGTGCTGCTGGGCGATCCGTTCTGGATCCAGGTCAAACCGACTGCGATCTACCTGCTGTTCGCCGCCGTGTTGTTCGGTGGTCTGTGGCGCGGCAAGGCCGTGCTGCGCACGCTGCTGCAAAGTGCGTTCGACGGGCTTTCCGACGAAGGCTGGATGAAGCTGTCGCGCAACTGGGCGTTCTTCTTCCTGTTCCTCGCCGCGCTGAACGAAGTGCTGCGGCATACGCTCAGCTTCGATGGCTGGCTGCAGGCGAAGCTGTGGGGGGTGACCGGTCTTTCGTTCCTGTTCACCTTCGCGCAGATCCCCATGCTGATGCGCCATGGGCTTGGCGAAGAGCAGGCGGACACGGTCGAGCAGAACCCACCGCATGATTGAAACGGCTTGTCGCACGGCCAAAAAGGTGTGACATTTTCCCCACGGCGGCTAGTTTCGCCGCGAGCAGTGGCGCTGCCAGTCGCCCATCTGCTTCAAGATACTGGAATTAGGGGGAAATAATGGCCAAGCTCTTCGGAAATCTGCACCTTATTCTCGGCATCGGCCTTGTCGCGGCCATCGCCGTGATGCTCGGCTTTGCCGACAGCGCGCCGGTCGACGGGAATTCGATCTTCCGCTGGCTGCACGTCTTCTTCGGGATCGTCTGGATCGGCCTGCTCTACTACCTGAACTTCGTCCAGGTGCCGACGATGCCCAAGATCCCGGCCGAGCAGAAGGGCGCGATCACCGGCCACATCGCGCCGAAGGTGTTCTTCTTCTTCCGCTATGGCGCGCTGCTGACGCTGATCACCGGGCTCGGCATCTCGATCATCGACGGCTATGGCCACGCCGCGCTGACCTTCAGCGGGGAAGGCAACGTGAAGCTGATCGGCGTCGGCATGTGGCTCGCCATCATCATGGCGTTCAACGTGTGGTTCATCATCTGGCCGGCGCAGAAGAAGATCCTCGGCATCGTCGAAGCGACCGCCGAAGAGAAGGCCGCCGCCGCCCCGCGCGCCCTGATCGCCAGCCGCACCAACCTGCTGCTGTCGCTGCCGATGCTGTACTGCATGGTCAGCGCCAACCTCGGCTGATCGCAGCCACCGAGCGCTTCGAGCGGCGCGTCGTCCCGGGCGGACGGCGCGCCGTTCGCGTTTTGGCGGAACCGTTTGGCGCGAGCGGGCGTTGGCGGGCCATGTCCGGCGTCACAGCGACGTCGGACGGGACCCATGTTCAGGGATTGGAGCAAGACCCCTTATGCGCAAGCTTTCCATCGCAGCCATGTCGCTCGCCGCCGCCGGTGCCCTTTCGCTCGCCGCCTGCTCTGAAAAGACGCAGGACAATGCCGCCGCCACCGCCAGCTCGGCCGCCAACGACGTCGGCAACGCAGCGGACAAGGTGGGTGATGTTGCCAAGGACAGCGCAGACGCCGTGGGTGCCGCGGCCAGCGACGCCGTCGACAAGGCCGATGCGGCCGCCGACAAGGCCGCTGTCGCCGCCGACAAGATGGGCAATCACGTGAAGGAAGGCGCGGCCGAAGCCGAAGCCACCATGCAGAACGAGCCCGTGTCGAAGTCCAAGAAGGACTGAGACCCCTAGGGTTTCAAGCGGCCGTGAGCCGGGCGAGTTCCTCGACGAGCGCGCCCGGCCGGTACGGCTTGGACAGGACTGTCACTTCGGCGAATTCGTCCTGCACCATTCCGTAACCGGTGGCGATCACATAGGGGACGCCCTTGTCCCGCAGGGCACGCGCCACGGGCGCGCCAGGCTCCCCGCCCAGGTTCCAGTCGAGCACCGCGGCATCCAGCCGCTCCCCCCCGGCGAGTTCGAGTCCCTCTGCCAGCGTTCCGGCGGGTCCGATCACCTGTGCGCCTTCGTCCTCTAGGATGTCGGCAATCATCGCCGCGACGATGAATTCGTCCTCGACGACGAGAATGCGTTTTCCGGTCAGGTTCACTTCGATCCTCCCAGGGGAAAGGCAAACCGGCAGACGAGCCCGTGTGGCGCGTAGTCGACGCTTGATTCCCCACTCAACTGGCGCTGTACCGCGCCTTCTATCATCCGCGAGCCGAAGCCCTTGCGCGACGGTGGCGCGACGGATGGGCCACCCAGTTCGCGCCATACCATGGCAAGACGGCCAGCGGCGGCATCGAGCCCCCAATCGACTTCGACCCACCCGCCATCGACCGACAGCGCACCGTACTTCATCGCATTGGTCGACAGTTCGTGCAGCACCATGATCAGCGGGACCGTCGGCTCTGCGGGAATGATGACCTGTGGCCCGGCTGCGCGGATCGTCCCGCGGCGGCATATCGCGGTACCCTGGCGCACGATCTCGTCAAAGGTGTTCCCGCCCCAGTTGGCGCGGCTGAGCATGGTGTGCGCGCCAGCGAGAGCGGAGAGCCGTTCGTTGAAAGTCTCGATCGGCCCGGTTGGCAGTCGCACGTCGCGAAAGGTCTGCTGCGCCATGGCCTGGACCACCATCAAGGTGTTCTTCACGCGGTGGTTGAGTTCGCCGATCAGCAAATCGTTGCGTTCTTCGAGCACCCGACGCTCGGTGATGTCGATCCCGGTCGATTGGGCGACGAGCAGGCGGCCCGCATCGTCGAATTCCAGCGCATGGTTGCGCCACAGCGTCCAGCGAGGGCCGGAACTGGTCTCGAACCGGTTCTCTATGGTTGTCTCGACATTGTCGGGCGCAAGCTGACCAAGCTGCTCCTGCACTGCGTCGCGATCCTCGTCCGAGACGAAATCCCAGAGCGAGCGACCGGCAAGCGCCTTCGGCTGTTCGCCAAGGCTATGCGCATAGGCGCGGTTCACGAACAGGATCGTTCCGTCCGCCTTGTACCGGCACACCATCTCGAGCTGCGCGTCGAGGATTTCCAGCAGCATTGCGGAATCCGACATGATTGCGAAGCTTTGTCCCCTGCGAAGAGGGTATAACTATCAGCTGTGCCCCCAAATCCAATGGGGTAGTGCATCGGAAATCGAATGGCTCTCAGATCTTGAGCTGGCTACCCAGTTCGACGACGCGGTTCGTCGGCAGGCGGAAGAATTCCATCGCGCTGGCCGCGTTGCGCAGCATCCAGGCAAACAGCTTTTCGCGCCACAGTGCCATGCCCGGCTTGTCCGACGGAATCAGCGTCTGGCGCGACAGGAAGAAGCTGGTCTTCATCATGTCGAACGCTTCGCCGCACATCGTCACGGTGCGAAGCGCCGCCGGCACGTCCGTTTCCTCCAGGAAGCCGAAGCGCAGGGTCAGGCGATAGAAGCCGTTGCCGAAATCCTTGACCGTCGAACGCTCAGCCGGCTCGACATAGGGCACGTCCTCGATGTGGACGGTCAGGATCACCACGCGCTGGTGCAGCACCTTGTTGTGCTTGATGTTGTGCAGCAGCGCCGACGGCACGCCTGCCACGGTCGAGGCCATGAACACGGCCGTGCCGGGCACGCGCGTGGCGCTCGAATGCGCGGACTTGGTGAAGACTTCGAGCGGGATCGAGCCTTCCGCCATGCCCTGGCGCATCAGCGCACGCCCGCGCGACCATGTGGTCAGCAGGGTGAAGATCGCGATGCCCATCAGCAGCGGCACCCAGCCCCCGTCGGGGATCTTGGTCAGGTTGGCACCAAGGTAACCGCCGTCGATCAGGAAGAACATCGTCAGCAGGCCGATGGCCAGCGGCTTCTTCCAATGCCACAGCTTGAACAGCACCACCGCGAGCAGGAAATTGTCGATCAGCATCGCGCCGGTGACGGCGATGCCATAGGCCGCGGTAAGGTTCGACGAACGCTGGAAGACCAGCACCAGCAGGATCACCGCGATCATCAGCGCGAAGTTGATCACCGGGATGTAGATCTGCCCGGCTGCGGTGGAGGTGTGCTTGATCGTCATGCGCGGGATGAAACCGAGCTGGATCGCCTGCTGCGTGACCGAGAACGCGCCCGAGATAACGGCCTGCGAGGCGATCACCGCAGCAAGGCTGGCGATGATCAGCAGCGGCCACTGGAACCAGTCGGGCGCGAGGAAATAGAACGGGCTTTCGAGCGCGGCCGGATTGCGCATCAGCAGCGAGGCCTGGCCCAGGTAATTGAGCACCAGCGCAGGCAGCACGAAGGCCAGCCACGACATGCGGATCGGGCTGCGACCGAAATGGCCCATGTCGGCATAAAGCGCCTCTGCCCCGGTCACCGCCAGCACGGCGGCGCCCATCGCCAGGAATCCGCGGAACGGATCGGCGAGGAACATTTCCACCGCGTGGTGCGGCGAAAGTGCGGAAATCACCTGCGGCATCTGCGCGATGCTGACGAGGCCGAGCACTGCGATCGTGGCGAAGTAGAACAGCATGATCGGACCGAAGAAGGTCGCAACCTTTTCGGTGCCGCGCGACTGGATCAGGAACAGGCCGATCAGGATCGTCACCACCATCGGCACGATCAACGGATGCATTTCGGGCTGGTAGACGGCCACGCCTTCGATCGCGCCCATCACCGAGACGGCCGGCGTGATCATCGAATCGCCATAGAAAAGCGCGGTTGCGAACACCCCCAGCAGGATGATGCCCTTGCCCCAGCGATTGCCGGTGGTGTGCTGGTTGATCAGCGCAAGCAGGGCAAGACTGCCGCCTTCGCCCTTGTTGTCGGCGCGCATGATCACCGAGACGTACTTCAGCGTCACGATGATCATCATCGACCAGAACATCAGGCTGATGATGCCATAGACGTGGAGCTGATCGAGCGGGAGCGGATGGTGCCCGGCGAAGGTATCGCGCAGCGCGTAGAGCGGGCTGGTACCGATATCGCCGAACACGACGCCGATCGCGCCGACCGCCATCTTGAGCAGGCTGCCCTGATGATGACCGGCTTGGTGACCCGCCTGCCCATCAGCATGCGCATGGCCGTGACCGCCCGCCCCTTCTCCGGATAGCGGCGCGTCCGCGTTTTCGGACCCAACAACGGCGTCGTTCATGCCAAGCGATCCCCGGCCATTGCCCAGTCCATTACGGCCCAGTCCTGATTGACCATGTCCGCCCGAACCCACAACGGGCCCGGACCGGCGCGGCGCTTAGCACTGCCCCCAAGCCCCCGCAATGGGAGTGAAGACGAGCCGTCGCGAAGGTGCAACGCCCTTGATTCATCGGGGTTCCGTGCGGGTTTCAGCGAGCGGACGTGCTGGCTTCGGGCGCCGGGGCCGCAGGCGGCGGCATTGCCTGCCCGCTCGCCGCCAGCATCTGGTCGAGTCGCGCAAGGCGGCTTTCGAGATCGGCACGATAAGGCGCATCGGCGGGCGAGCGGCGCAGCAGCTCGGCCCAGATGGCGCGCGCATCGGCCAGCTTGCCCGACTGCGCGAGGGCGAGGCCCATGAAGAACGGCGGCCCGGGGTGATCGGGTGCGATCTGCGCCGCCTTCTGGAAGGCGAACTGCGCGGCCGGCGTGATCAGCCCGTCGCTATGGCCGACAAGCGCATTGCCATAGGCAACCCACAGGTCGGCATCCTCGGGGTTCTTCTCCACCGCGGTCTTGAGCACGTCGGCGGCGGCACGGAACTGGCCTTGGCGCGAAAGCGCATCGGCCAGCGTCAGCCACGTCGCGCCCTTGCCGAAGGCATCGCCCATCTCCTGCCGCTGCTTGAGCAGTGCGGAATCGGCGGTCTTATCGGTTTCGACCGCTTGCTTGGGCGCGCCGGCATAGCCCGGGTGCCCCTGAAGCGCGTAACCGGCAACGCCGAACAACAGCGCAGCACCGGCGATCTCCCATCCCGCACGCGGGATCCTGAGCACGAAGGCGAGGATCGCGAAGACCGCAGCGGCGATGAGCAGGATCAGCATCCAGGTCATGGCTTGTCGCCTTCGTTGTCGGCCTTGCGGCGGAAGCGTCCACGCAGGAGCAGCGCGGCGAGCGCGAGGATCACCAGCGGCGCGGCGAACAGCGGCCAGGTGATCGGCTTCACCTGCGGCGTGTAGCTGACATAGTCGCCATAGCGTTCGATCAGCCACTGGCGGATTTCTTCAGGATCCTCGCCCGCAGCGATGCGGGTGCGGACCTGGTGGCGCATGTCGCCCGCCATCGGCGCATCGCTGTCGGCAATCGACTGGCTCTGGCACTTGAGGCAGCGCAGCGTTTCCATCAGCGCCTGCGCCTTGGCCTCCTTCGCCGGATCGTCGAGCTGGCGATAGGCGTAGGGCGCGGGCGGCATCGAATCCTGCGCAGGCGCGAGCGTGGGCGCGAGAAACAACGCGCACAGCACAATGAGCAGGCGCCGCATCACTTGCCCGCCTCTTCGAGCTTGGACAGGATCATCGGCACGTCTTCGGGCCGGATGTCGCCGATGTGCTGGTAGCGGATCACGCCCTTGCCATCGACGACGAAAGTCTCGGGCACGCCCGACGAGCCGATCGCGAGCTGGACCTGGCTCAGGTCATCCTTGCCGATGCGGGCGAAGGGGTTGCCGTTCTGGGCAAGGAATCGGGCGACGTCTTCCTTGCGGTCACGGATGGCGACGCCGTCGATCTCCACGCCCTGCCCGGCGAGCTGGGCGAGCTGCGGCGATTCGACCGCGCAAGGCACGCACCAGCTGGCAAAGACGTTGAGCAGGCGGGGCTTGCCCGCCTTGAACACCGACGTAGCCAGGCCGGGCCGCTCGTCGATCGCGGGCGGCAGGTCGAACTGCGGCAGCGGCTTGCCGATGAAGGCGCTGGCCACTTCGCGGTCGGCCGGGCGGACGAGGCCCCAGATCACCAGAGCGAAGAAGCCGGCGAACAAGATCAGCGGCAGCCACAGTGCAAGGCCGGGCTTCTTGGCGGGAGTCCGGTCGTTCACTTGCCCACTCCCAGCTGCGCCTTGCGGCTACGGCGGTAGGCGATCTTGCCGGTCGCGACCAGGCGGCGGACATCGGCGGCAACGCGGCCCAGCAGCGCGAGCAGGCCGCCGAACGCGATCAGCGCGCCGCCATACCAGATCATCGGCACGAACGGCTTCCACCAGAAACGCATCTGCCAGCGGCCATCCTCGCCCTCTTCGCCGAGCACGGCATAAAGCTGTCCGTTCCAGCGTGTTTTCAACGCGCTTTCGGTGCGGTTGCCCGGCGGGTTGGAGAAAGTGCGCGCCTGCGGGTGCAGGATCGCCGGCGCGGCACCGGAATAGCTTGCCGAAACGGTCGCTTCGAGCGCGGTCCAGTTCGGCCCGGCAACGGGGCCGATGCCTTCGAGCTTCACGGTGTAGGGCCCGACCTGCTGCGTATCGCCCGGGCGCATCGCGGCGAGCCGCTCGGTCGAGAACGCGCTTTCGCTTGCCATGCCGAACAGCGCCACGGCAATGCCGAAGTGGCCGAAAACCATGCCCCATGTGGCCAGCGGCGTGCGGCGCAGGTTGCGGCCGCGCAAGGGCAGGAAGCTCGCCGGAGCAAGCCCAGCGGCGATGGCAAGGCCCAATGCCGGCAGCAGCTTGATCTGCGGGGCCATGAGCTCGACGCCGAGCAGCACCGCCGCCGACAGCAGCGCACAAACGCCCACCGGCAGCGTGACGCGCCCGGCGCCCTTGCCGTCAAGGCTGTCCTGCCGCCAGCGCAGCAGCGGCCCCACGCCCATCACCAGCATCATCGGGATCGCGAACACGGCCGACACGGGGTTGAAGTAGGGCGGCCCCACCGACACCTTCACCCCCATCGCTTCGGTCAGCAGCGGATAGAGCGTACCGACCAGCACGATGCCGAGGATGCCGCACAGCATCACGTTGTTGAACACGAGGCTCGCCTCGCGGCTGACGAAGCTGAACCGTGCGCCTTCGGTCACGGTCGAGGCGCGCAGACCGAACAGCGTCAGCGCCCCGCCGATGTAGATGGCGAGCAGAGCGAGAATGAACGAGCCGCGCTCCGGGTCCACCGCGAAGGCGTGAACCGATGTGAGGATGCCCGAGCGCACGAGGAACGTGCCGACCATCGACATCGAGAACGCGATCACGCCCAGCATGACGGTCCACGCTTTCAGCGCATTGCGGCTGGCGAGCACCGAGCAGGAATGCAACAGCGCCGTCGCGGCGAGCCAGGGCATCAGCGAGGCGTTCTCGACCGGGTCCCAGAACCACCAACCGCCCCAGCCGAGCGTGTAGTAGGCCCAGTACGATCCAGCGGTGATGCCCAGCGTCAGGAAGATCCACGCCCCCAGCACCCAGGGGCGCATGGCGCGGGCAAAGGCCGGGCCGACATCACGCGTGACCTGCGCACCCACGGCGAAGCTGAACGCGATCGAAAGGCCGACGTAGCCGACGTAGAGAGTGGGCGGATGGAACGCGAGGCCTATGTCCTGCAGCAGCGGGTTCAAACCGGCGCCTTCGGGCGCGGGCTCGGGCAGACGCTGGAACGGGTTCGACGACAGCAGCAGGAAGGCGTAGAAGCCCAGACTGACGAAAGCCTGCCCGGCCAGCGTCGCAATCAGGGTGTTTTCCGGCAGTCTCTTTTCGATCAGCGCGACGAAGCCACCGGCGACCGCCATGATCGTGACCCACAGCAGCATCGAGCCTTCGTGGTTGCCCCAGGTCCCCGCCAGCTTGAAGATGAAGGGCTTCATCGAATGGCTGTTTTCCGCGACCAGCTTGACCGAGAGGTCCGTGGTCAGGAACAGCGTGATCAGCGCGGCGAGCGCGGCCGCGACAAGCACGCCCTGCATGACCGCAACGGGGCGGACAAGCCCAGCGATCTGCCGTCCTTCGGGCCGCAGCGCGAGAACACCCGCGACAAGCTGCAGCACCGCCAGCGCGGCGGCCATCCACAGGACGGCGAGGCCCAATTCAGCGATCATTTGGTTTCTGCCACCACCTGCTTGGCCTGCTGCGCGGTCATGTCCTTCATTTCGCGCGGCACATACTTTTCATCGTGCTTGGCGAGCAGGTTGTCGGCCACGAACGTCTGGCCTTCCATGCGCCCTTCGGCAACCACGCCCGAGCCTTCGACGAACAGGTCCGGCGTGATGCCGGTAAAACGCACCGGCACGCGCGCCTTGCCGTCGCCGACGACGAAGTTGACCGTCACGCCATCGGCGGCGTGGCTGATCGAACCCTTTTCGACCATGCCGCCCAGCCGGACCGCCCGGCCCGCTTCGGGCGGATGGGCGACGAGATCGCTGGGCACATAGAAATAGGCAGCCTGGTTCTTGAGCGCCCAGGCGGCGAGCAGTCCCGCGCCGATCAATGCGATCGCCGCAATGACGAGCAGCACAAGCCGCTGATGCTTGGCCTTGATCGCGCTCATCTACCCTTCACCTTGTCCCGGCGCTTTTCCGCACGCAGCATGGCGGCAAGGCTCCAGCCGACGAGCAGCAGCGTGCCGACAACGCCGATCGCCAGCGCGGCGTAGACATATTGCCACTGGTTGAGCCCTTCATGCATCGGTGCTTCCCCGCTTGCGCCCCGCCTTCATGCCATCGCCTTGCGGCGCAAGCGCGCCTCGGCCTGAATGTCGGCAAGCAAGGTGCGCATGCGCATCAGCACCACGCCGCCGAACACGAGCGAGAAGCCCACGGCGCCGATCAGCAGCGGCCACAGGAACGTGCCGTCGATGGCAGACTTGCCCATCGTGATCGAAGGCGGCTGGTGCAGGCTGTTCCACCACACCACCGAGCGGTTGATGATCGGAATGTTGATTGCGCCAACCAAGCCGAAAATCGCGGTCACGCGGCTGGCGCCGCCGCCCGCGGCAGCATCGCGCTGCGCAGCGCCGGCGAGCGCGATGTAGCCGAAATAGAGGAACAGCAGCACCAGGAAGCTGGTCAGCCGGCCGTCCCACACCCACCAGGTGCCCCACGTCGGACGCGCCCAGATCGATCCGGTGGCAAGGCAGATCGCGGTGAACACCGCCCCCGGCACGGCGGCCGCCCGCGCGGCAATGCCGGACAGCGGATGGCGCCAGACGAGTTCGACGATGCTGGAGATGGCGATGGTCGACCATCCGGCCATGCCAAGCCAGGCGGAGGGTACGTGGATGAACAGGATGCGCACGGTATCGCCCATCAGCCGATCGGGCGGCACGACGAAGAAGCCCCAGGCAAGCGCACCCAGCGCAAGGATCAGACCCGGCACCAGCAGTAGCGGCGTCAGCCAGCGCGCAAGGCGAAGGAAGCGGGCAGGATTGGCAAAACCGTGCATGGACCGGCGATACTGGCCTTGGGGGACTGGTCGAATCCGACGAAGCCGATGCGACCCCCGACGCCGGCTCGGGTCCGCCATTGCCACCAACCCCGCCCCGCGGCAAGGGTCTTGGAAGGGCAAGACCGCGCAAGAACATGCTGCCGGAGCGTGTCAGCTCCGCCGCGCAAAACCTTGATCAAGGGGAAGAATGGGGCGATCGAAGGGGTTCGAACCCTCGACCTCCGGTACCACAAACCGGCGCTCTAACCAACTGAGCTACGATCGCCACAAGCCACGTGGAGCGTTATCAGCAACGCTCCGTGCGGGCGAGCCCCTTTGCAGAACGCAGGTGAAATGAAAAGCGAAAACTTGCAGGCCGCCAACGATTGGCAGACCGCGCCGGTCAACGCCCGGTTTCGTCGCCCCAGCTGCGGAAGGCGATCCGTGCCGGGGTGACGCCGGTATCGACCAGCGCCTGCTCTTCCAGCGTGGTTGACGCCACGCGCACGGTCTGGGTCAGCAGGAACCAGCGGCTGCGCATGGTCAGCTGTCCAACCGGCACAGCGCCCACGCCAGTGCCGCCCACGCCGAGCATGCGTATCGCATCCGCGCTCGATTCCCAGCCAAGCCTTGGCCTTGCGCCGATAACCGCCCGCGCGCGGTCCGGCCTGATCGCCTGGGGCGCAAGCATCACCAGCAAGGGCGCCTGATCGAGCCGCAGCGTATTGAGCTGGATGGGCGAGAGATCGGGCGCCGGCAAGGCGCAGAGCCAGGGCCGCAGGCGCTGGTACAGCTGGCCGGTCATGCCGCGCACCGCGCGCAGCTCGGTGATATCGACGATCAGTCGGTTAGCGGTGCGGTAAGGCACCGGCATGGCGCGATAGGTTTCGTCCTCCGCCCCGTTGGTCAGCGGCACCGAATCACTGTCGATCCAGTCGGCCATGGCGTCGGACAGCCGCGCGCCCTCGTTGGCCTCTATGCCCACCTGCGCCATCAGCGCACGCAGTTGCGTCAGCGCGGCGACACGCAGTGTGAGCCGGCCATCGATGCCCTGTTCGACCAGCGAATTGACGTTGAAGCAGTTGCCGGCATCGTCGATCCGCACCGTCACCGTCGCCCCGGCGATCGGCACAGGCAGATCGCGCGACAGCAGTCCGGCCGGGTCGACCGTTCGGTCTCCGTTTGCCGAAACAAGCGCCTGCAATCGCGCCAGCGCCGCGCTTTCGGCGCTCATCGCGATCAGGCGCGCCCGCGTCATGCCCTGTGCATTGCCGGCCAGCCGCGTCGCGAGGTTGAGCCGGTCCAGCATCACGGCCGCCAGCACCGCCATCACCGCAACCAGCAGCAGCACCGAAAGCAGCGCCGCCCCGCGTTCGTTGTCGCGCTCCGCCGGCAGGGGGGCCGTCACTGGTAATTCACCCCGACGAGCGAGACCACGCGGAGCGGTTCGCCGCCCGGCTGCGGCAGCAGCAGTTCGACCGCCACCGGCAGTTCGGCCACGCGCAGCGGCTCCCAGGAATCGCGCCACACGCCATCGGCCGTGCGAAAGCGCAGGGTTGGCGGAGCAGCCAGGGGCAGCATGGCGCTTTCGGGATCGGGCGCGGCGCCATCGGGGAACGGATAGCCGCTGCGCACCAGCGCCTTGCCGTTCCAGCGCCATTCGACTTTCTGCAGGCTGGGCCGCGCGGCGCCATCGACATTGCTCCAGCCGCTGCGGACAAATCGCAGCAGCACCGCACCGCCCACCTCGAAGGCGGGATGATCGTTGCCCGCCTCGTCTCGCGCCGGACGTGGCGCGGCCTGGGCGAGATCGGCGTTCCAGACCGACAGGAAGCGGCGCTCTGCGGCCATCGCCTCGGTCTTGCGCCGTGCGCCGAGTTCGGCTTCGACGCTGAAGCGCAACAGCATCAGCGCGCCCCCCGCGATCAACGCGAAGACAGCAAGCGCGACCAGCATCTCGATCAGGGTGAAGCCCGCGTCGGATTTGCGCGCCGTCATGCCGCCGGCACCCTTGCAAACTGCAGCGTCGTCGCCTGGCTCTGCCGGCCCGAAGTCACTTCGCGGACCGACAGTGAGATCGCGAGCACGCCGAGCGCGGGATCGCGCGCCACGTTCCGTTGCCACTGGAACTGGCGCCCGGCATTGCGGATCGTGCCGCTGGCCGCGCCTTCGCCTGGCGGCAACGGGTCGGTCAGGATTTCGTTGGCCATATTCTGCGCCACCACTTCGCGCAGCAGCCGCTGGTCGAGATCGGCGGTCTGGCGCAGGCTCGCGCCTTCGAGCCGGACCAGCGCCAGCGCGGCCACGGCGAACACCGCGAGCGCGACGAGCAGCTCGAGCAGGGTGAAACCGCGCTCGGCCTCAGGACGCGGCATCGGCCCTCACCGCGCCGTCGCGCGCGATGGTGACGCTGCGCGTCGCCTTCCCCCGGGCAATGCGCAGGCGAAGCTCGCTGCTGGCAAGGCCGACGGGGTCGAACACGATGCGCGCGCGGCCTCCGCTCTGCCCGCCGGCCACCGCAACGGCGACGGTCGTGCCGTCGCTCCAGTTCGAAAGCGACAGCCCCTGCCCCTCGGCCGGGGACCAGGCGCCCGCACGTCGCACTTCAAAGTAATAGCCTGCCTCGCTCACCACCACGGCAACCGGCGCACCGCCGGCAATGGCTTCGTCCCGCGCGGCCGATACGCGCGCGGCGAAGCGTTCGCTCTCGCGCCGCAGCCGGTCGGCATCGCCCGGCAGCATCAGCACCACCACGCTGGCGAGCAGGGCCATCACGAACAGCACGACCATCATCTCGACAAGTGAGAAGCCGTTCGGTCTCGTGGAGCGGATATCAGCCATGCCAAGGGTGCTTACGCGTCCGCCGCGCAAACGAAAAGGGCGGCCCCGCAAGGCCGCCCTTCTGCTTTGTCTCGAAGCCTTGAAAGCGCCGATCAGCGCTTGAGGCTGAGGCCACCGAAGCGCTTGTTGAACTGGGCAACGCGGCCGCCCTGGTCCAGCTGACGCGTGCCGCCGGTCCACGCCGGGTGCGAGGTGGGATCGATTTCGAGCGCCAGCGTGTCGCCTTCCTTGCCCCAGGTGGAGCGGGTTTCGAACACGGTGCCGTCGGTCATCTGCACCTTGATGGTGTGGTAGTCGGGGTGAATGTTGGCCTTCATGATGCGCGCTCCGGTCGAGGACCGGTTCCGACCGGCCCCAATAATGGAAAGGCGCGCCCCTAACGGCAAAGGGGCGGTTTGTCGAGTCCCGCCCCTCCCCGTTTTGTCGGCGCTTTGCGATATTTAGCCGAACAGCTTCGCGGCTGTCTTCGCCACACGCTCGCCAAGGTAGCGGGCGCCGGCCAGCTCCACATCGCTCGGCTGGCGGCTGCCGTCGCCGTTGGCGATGGTGGTCGCGCCGTAGGGCGCGCTGCCATGGACGGCCGAATTGTCGAGCTGGCCCTGGAAGCCGTAGTCGAGCCCGACGATGGTCATGCCGAAGTGCAGCAGGTTGGTCAGGATCGAGAAAAGCGTCGTCTCCTGCCCGCCGTGCTGGCTGGCGGTGCTGGTGAACGCCGCGCCGACCTTGCCGTTCAGCGCGCCGCGCGCCCACAGGCCGCCCGCCTGGTCAATGAACGCAGCCATCTGGCTGCTGATGCGGCCAAAGCGCGTACCGGTGCCGACGATGATCGCGTCGTAGTTCTCGAGCTCGGCCACCGTGGCGACCGGCGCTGCCTGGTCGAGCTTGAAGTGCGCCGCCTGCGCGACTTCCAGCGGCGCGGTTTCGGGCACGCGCTTCACGTCGACTTCGGCGCCGCCGGCGCGCGCGCCTTCGGCAATGGCGTTGGCCATCGTCTCGATGTGGCCATAGCTCGAATAGTACAGGACGAGGACCTTGGTCATGGCGGTGATTCCTTACGTTGGCGCCGGTGGGGAGAGGGGTCCGGCGGAAAACCGATGCCGATATGACCCGTTCCCGCATTTCCGATAAGCCGGATAAACTGGCACGTTTCGTTCGATCTTGTCGAACGTTCGCCCACGCCGCGCCCGCAATTGCGCTTTTGCCGCTTTTCCCCTAAGGGCCTCGCTTCCACGCCCCGGCTCGCCCCGATGCGGTCGCCTGTCGCGACGGCTCGCCTTGCCGGGGCTTTTGATTTCCCGCGCGCGGTCTACGATGCGCGCAGGTCCTTGAGGGAAAGAATCGCCCATGTCGCGTCGCCGCCAGATCTACGAAGGCAAGGCCAAGATCCTTTACGAAGGTCCCGAGCCCGGCACCCTGATCCAGTACTTCAAGGACGATGCGACCGCCTTCAACGCGCAGAAGCGCGGCACCATCAACGGCAAGGGCGTGATCAACAACCGCATCAGCGAGTACGTGTTCACGCGCCTCGCCCACATCGGCATCCCCACGCACTTCATCCGCCGCCTCAACATGCGCGAACAGCTCGTCCGCCAGGTCGAGATCATTCCGCTCGAAGTCGTCGTGCGCAACGTCGCCGCGGGCTCGATCTCCAAGCGCCTCGGCATCGAGGAAGGCGAACCGCTGCCGCACACCCTGATCGAATACTACTACAAGGACGATGCGCTGGGCGATCCGATGGTCGCCGAAGAGCACATCGCCTGCTTTGGCTGGGCCAACAACGAAGAGATGCAGGACATGTCTTCGATGGCGATCCGCGTGAACGACTTCCTGTCGGGCATGTTCGCCGCGATCGGCATCCGCCTCGTCGACTTCAAGCTGGAATTCGGCCGCATCTGGGACGGCGACTACGCCCGCGTGATCCTGGCGGACGAGATCAGCCCCGATGGCTGCCGCCTGTGGGACATGGTCACCGGCGAAAAGCTCGACAAGGACCGCTTCCGCCGCGACCTCGGCGGTGAAGAAGAGGCCTACCAGGAAGTCGCCCGCCGCCTCGGCCTGCTCGAGAACGACGGCGGTCCTTCCGAAGTGCTCGACCTTGGCGCGCACCGCAAGCTGCGCACCAAGAAGTAAGCGAACCGCATCGCAGTTGATCCGAAGGGGGCCCGCAAGGCCCCCTTCCTGTTTTGGAGAGCCAGACCAACCCGAACGCTGGTTACGCGATCCGTAACTTACCGGAGGGCTCTCCTACCGAAGTCGTATCCCTCGGCCGACTAGGCAACGTTTGCCATATTGCTCCGGGGAACACCGTGACTGCCAACCAGAACCCGCCGCTCGACCTGACCGCGCAAGGCGCGGCGCTGCTTGCCGACAACCTGCTCGTGCTCGCCTTCGATGCCGCCAGTGGCGATCTGGTCGATGCGAACGATGCGGCGCGCAGCCTGCTGGCAGACGGCGCCGACGTCACCTTCGCGCAGGTCTTCCCCGAACACGACCTCGCCCAGGTCCTTGACGAAGCAATCGACATTGCCGGCCAGTTGCCGCTTGCGGCCGGCGGGCACGCGGCGATCAGCGGCGCCTGCGCGCGCACGTCGGGCCGGAAGGCGCAAGTGCTGTTCCTCGGCGCGCGCGGGTTCGAGGCGCCCATCGCGCCATCGCTGATGGTCCACCGCTTCGAGGCCATCAACCATGCGCTGGCGATCTGCCAGTACGCGCCGGACGGGTCCATCGTCGGCGGGAACGAACTGTTCTTCCATCTTGTCGGGCGCAGCGCCGACGATCTCGTCGGCCTGCCGCTCGGCGCGCTTGAGGCGGAGCTTGCAGCCGGCGATGCACCGGAAACCTTCTGGGACAAGCTGAGCGACGGCCAGTCGCACCGCTGCATTCGCCGCCACAAGACCAGCGACGGGCACGATGTCTGGCTGCGCGAAGTGTTCGTGCCGACGCGTGACCGGGCTGGCCACGTCGTTTCGGTGCTGAGCTACGCCTTCGATGTCACCGGCGAACAGACCGTCCGGATCGAGAACAAGAGCAAGCTCGATGCGATCGACCGCGCCTTTGCACTGATCGAGTTCGACCTGTCGGGCCGGGTGCTCGATGCCAATGCCAACTTCCTGTCCCTGATGGGCTATACGCTCGACGAGATCGTCGGCCAGCACCACCGCATCTTCTGCGACAAGGAATATGCCGGCAGCGCCGCACACCGCCAGTTCTGGCAGAAGCTCGGCAAGGGCGATTTCGACCAGGGCGAATACAAGCGGCTGCGCAAGGACGGCAAGGACGTCTGGATCCAGGCGAGCTACAATCCGGTGTTCGGGCTCGATGGCGAACCCGTGAAGATCGTGAAGGTGGCGATGGACGTCACCGAACAGCGCGTCGCCGCCGCCGAAGCGGCCGGCAAGGTTGCCGCGATCGATCGCGCGCAGGCGGTGATCGAATTCGCACTCGATGGCACCGTGCTCACCGCCAATGCCAATTTCCTCTCGGTGATGGGCTACGACCTCGATCAGGTCGTCGGGCGCAATCACAAGATCTTCTGCGAGGACGCCTACATCGCCTCGCCCGATTATGCCGAGCTGTGGTCCCGCCTGCGGGCTGGCGAATACGTTGCCGGCGTATTCAAGCGCAAGGCGGCGAACGGCCGCGAAGTGTGGATCCGCGCCACCTACAACCCGATCTTCGATCTGGAAGGGCGCCCCGCCAAGATCGTGAAGTTCGCGCTCGACATCAGCGACACGCAGCGCCGCAACCTGGAATTCGAAGGCAAGGTCAAGGCGATCGGCCGCGCACAGGGCGTGGTGGAATTCGCGCTCGACGGCACCGTGCTCGATGCGAACGAAAACTTCCTCGCGCTCACCGGCTACAAGCTAGACGAAGTGGTCGGACGGCATCACCGCATGTTCTGCGCGCCAGAGCTCGCAGCTTCGGCCGAATATGCCGCATTCTGGGAAAAGCTTGCCCGCGGCGATTATGATGCCGGCGAATACCGCCGTCGCACCAAGGAAGGGCGCGATATCTGGATCCAGGCGACCTACAACCCGATCTTCGATCTCGATGGGAAACCGGTCAAGGTGGTCAAGTTCGCCACCGACGTGACCGAGCAAAAGACCAAGTCGGTCGAATTCCAGGCGCGGGTCGATGCGGTCAGCCGCGCGCAGGCGGTGATCGAATTCGATCTCGATGGCAATGTGCTTTCCGCCAACGACAACTTCCTGCGCCTGATGGGCTATTCGCTGCGCGAGGTGACGGGCCAGAACCACGCGATGTTCTGCTCGCCCGACTACATCCGCAGCCTGGAATACCGCGATTTCTGGCTGCGGCTGAACAAGGGCGAATTCCATTCGGGCCGCTTCCACCGCGTCGGCAAGTACGATCGCGACGTCTATATCCAGGCGACCTACAACCCGTTGTTCGACGTTGCCGGAAATCCCGTGCGCATCGTCAAGTATGCCACCGACATCACCGACCAGGTGCTGCTGGAAAAGGACATCGGCCACCGCGCCTGCGAGATGACCGGGCTGATCGACCGGCTCGCCACCTCGATCCAGGCGATCAACGGCGCGACCGAACAGGCCGAAACGCTGGCGCTGCAAACCCGGGCCAACGCCGAAACCGGGCGCCAAGCGCTCAACGGTGCGATCGAATCGATCGAACTGATCCAGAAGTCGGCCTCGGGCATTGCCGAGATCGTCTCGATCATCGGCGAGATCGCAGGTCAGACCAACCTTCTGGCCTTCAATGCCGAGATCGAGGCCGCGCGCGCCGGCGAACATGGCGTGGGCTTCTCGGTGGTTGCGGGCGAAGTGCGCAAACTGGCCGAGCGCAGTTCGACCGCGGCGCGCGACATCAGCCGGCTCATCGACGAATCGATCGCCCGGATCAGCGAAGGCACCGGCCGCTCGCTCGATGCCAGCCGCGCCTTCGTCGGGATTTTCGAATCCGCCGAAAAGACCGGTGCGGCGATCGAGGCGATCAGCGAATCCGCACAAGCGCAGGATGTCGTCACCAGCGATGCCGTCCAGTTGATCCGCCAGCTGGGCGACGTTGCCCGGCAGGAGGGAGCCGCGCGGCAGTGATCGGGCGGGACACCCCGGGGCGCAGCGTCGCCTACGCGCTCGGTCAGCGCGCGGCTGCTTCCGTACCCGCGCCCCCGCCACCGCCCATGCAGGCAGATGCGCCTGCCGAGCCTTTGCCCCCCGGCGGCCCAACGCTTCCCGAGCTTGGCGGTCTGCACGGCATCTTCCGGGTCGGCAGTTCGCTGCTGGCGCTGCACATTGAAGCGATCCGCGAAGTCACGCCGCGCCCGGCCACGCTTGCCAGCTTCCCCTCGCGCCGGGACGACGTGATCGGCGCGCTGCACCTGCGCGGCTCGGTGATTCCGATCATGGACCTTGCCCGCCCCCTGGGCCTCGGCGCCAGCGACGGTACCATCATCCTCGTGCTGCGCACCGGCGGCGGCGTGATCGGGGTCCTCATCGATGAAATCTGCGGCGTCATCGCGCTCGAAGCGCGGGCGCTTTCGCCCTTGCGCGATGCCGGCGGGGCAGAATCCGGTCTCGTCAGCGCGGGCTTTGTCAACAACGGCACACCAGGCGCCGTGCTCGATCCACAAGCCGTCGCCCGCCTGCCCGGGCTGACCGTCACCACCGACATTCCCGTCGATCGTTCGCACAATGCCGAGGCGGGCGAGCCGATGCTGCTGTTCGATTGCGGCGATGTTCCGCTGGGGCTGCCGGCAAGTGCGGTCGATGCGACGGTTCCGCGTTGCCGCCTCGGTGCCCCGGCAGCGGACAGCCCGCTGTGGATCGGCGTGCTCGACCACAACGGACGGCGCATTCCGGTGGTCGATACGCTGCGCCTGCTCGGGCTGGGCAGCTCTGGCCGCCTGACCGAAAGCGCCAGCGTGGTGCTGCGAATGCCGGACAACCGCCTGATCGCGCTCGCGATCGACGAAGTGCGCGACATGCGCCGGGTACGGGCGCAGGAAGTGCTGGAACTGCAACGGTTTCGCCTTGGGGAACCGGGCATGCTGTGCGGGCTCTACCGTGCCGAGCGGGATCACCTGCTGCTCGATCCCCAGGCGTGCTGCAACGACGAACGGCTGGTCGCCCTGTCGCGGATCGAGGAGGAGGCCGCGCTGGCCAGTGTCGGCGGCGAGGGCGGCAGCCTCGGCCGGACAGAGCCATTCCTCATCGCCCAACTCGGCGGCGCGATCTGCGCCATCCCGCTGTCGCAAGTAGAGGAGATCATCCCGACGCCCGCCGCACGGATCAATCTCGATGGCATGCAGTTCGCCCGTGCCCTGATCGCGCACCGCGGGCGCGGCGTGCCGCTGGTCGATCTGCCCGCCCGGCTCGGCATGGCCGTGGCTGGCGAGGTACGGCCCTTCGCCATCCTGGCCGAAGACGGTGGCGATCATGTCGGTTTCCTGATCGACGGGCTCGTCGCGGTCGAACGCGTTGCGCTCCAGCGGCTCGCCGCGCGGGGTGACAACGCCCGCGTGCCCGCCGCGACCGTGCGCCTGCCCGATGGCAGGACCTGCGAAGTCATCGACCTCGCCGCAATCATCGCCGCCGAACGCGACGCGAGCGTCCAGGCCGCCTGAAGGCGCGCGCGGAACGATTTGCACCGAAGCGGCCGCCGGGGCACAACGCTTGGCGACATGCCTTTCGTTGCCCCGCTCCGCCTGCGCCGCGCGCTGTTTCTCGCTCCCCTCCTCCTTGCCGGCTGCGCTCCGCACCCCGCCACACTGCCGCCCGCGCCCCGGCCCGACTGGGCCTTCCAGCAGAGCGATCTCGCGCCCGACCCGGCCTTCCGCTTCGGCAAGCTCGACAACGGCATGCGCTTCGTCATCCGCCGCAACGCCACCCCGCCGGGCACCGCCGTGGTGCGGATGAACGTCGATAGCGGCTCGCTGGACGAGCGCGACAGCGAGCGCGGCTTTGCCCATTTCGTCGAGCATATGGCCTTCAACGGCAGCACCCACGTGCCCGAGGGCGAGATGGTCAGGCTGCTCGAACGCAATGGCCTTGCCTTCGGGGCGGACACCAACGCGCAGACCTCGTTCGAACAGACGCTCTACATGCTCGATCTGCCGCGCAACGATCCCAGGCTGCTCGATACCGCGCTGATGCTGATGCGCGAAACCGCCAGCGAGCTGCGCTTCGATCCCGCCGCCGTTGCGCGCGAACGCGGCGTTGTGCTGTCGGAACTGCGCGATGGGCAGGGCTATCCGCTCAACAACCTGAAGGACCAGCTGGCGTTTCTCTATCCGGCGGCCACCTACCCCCACCGCCTGCCGATCGGCACGGTGGAGACGCTGAACGCGGCGACGGCCGATAGCCTCAAGGCCTTCTGGGCGCGCGAATACGTGCCCGCCAACGTCACGCTGGTGGTTGTCGGAGACTTCGACCCCGCCGCGGTCGAAGCCGCGATCCGCGCCCGCTTCGCCGACTGGCAGGCCAGCGCCGCCCCGCCCCGCCCCGATCAGGGCAAGGTCCTGCCCAAACAGAAGGGCGTTACCGACATCTGGATCGATCCGCCGCTGTCGGAACGCGTCACCGCAGCGCGCCACGGCCCGTGGCTCGATGAAAAGGACACGGCGGCCAACCGCCGGCTCAACCTGCTGCGCCAGATCGGCTACGGCGTGATCAACCGCCGCCTGCTGCGCCTCTCACGCCAAGTCGCGCCGCCGTTCCGGGGCGCCGGGTTCGGCACTAGCGATGTGTTCAAGATCGGCCGCACCACCAACCTGATCGTCGATACCGAGGACGGCGGCTGGGCCAAGGGCCTCACCACGGCCGCGCAAGTGCTCGATGAAGCACTGCGCCACGGCTTCACCAATGCCGAGATTGCCGAACAGGTCGCCGGCATACGCACGGGAATCGAAAATGCCGCCGCCTCGGCCGATACACGCAGCAACGGCGCGCTGGTCGCCGCCGCGCTTGCGCTGGTGCGCGATGATCAGGTGCCGACCACGCCGCAAAGCGGGCTCGAACGCTTCAACGCCTTCGCGCCGTCGATCACCCCCGCCGCCGTGCTCGCCGCGCTGAAGACCGAAGCGGTGCCCCTGCGCGATCCGCTGCTGCGCTTTCAAGGCCGCAAGAGCCCCCAAGGCGGGGCCAAGGCCCTGCGCGAGGCATGGAACCACGCCTTTCGCGGCGGCGAACAGGACAGCGCCACGCTCGCCGCTACCAGCTTCGGCTATGGCGATGTCGGCCCGGCAGGCGCGGTCGTAGCCGATAGCGTTGATCCCGCCTTCGGCATCCGCCGCATCCGCTTTGCCAACGGCGTGCGTCTCAACCTCAAGCGCACCACGCTGGAAACCGACCGCATCCAGCTGCGCCTTTCGCTCGATGGCGGCGAACTGCTCGAAACGCGGCAGGACCCGACCGCCGTCGAACTGACGTCGGTGCTGGCGAACGGCGGCCTTGGCAAGCACAGCCAGGACGATCTGCAGACCCTGCTCGCCGGGCGCTCGGTGTTCAACGGCATTGCCGCCAGCGGCGACAGCTTCGTGGCCGGCGGCACCACCACGCGGCGCGATCTGGCGCTCGAACTGGGCGCGATCCTGGGCGACAACGACCCGCGCTTCACCGTCCAGCCGCAGGAGGCCTACCAGGCGCTGACCTTCGCCGGGCTCAAGCAGCGCATCGGGGACCGGCTGGCCAAGGGCGCCATCGAGATCGCGCTCGTGGGCGATTTCGACGAAGCGCAGGCGATCGACCTCGTCGCGCGCACGTTCGGCGCGCTGCCCCCGCGCGAAGCCGATTTCCTGCCCCACGCAGAGGCGCGCGAGCGCAGCTTCACGGCGAAGCGCGATCTCGCCGTGATCAGGCACAAGGGCGCGGCGAACCAGGCCGTCGTCCGCCTCGTCTGGCCCACCACCGACGACAGCGACCCTGGCGAAACACTGCGGCTTTCCCTGCTGCAGGAAGTCGCCGGGATCGAAGTGATCGACACGGTGCGCGAACGGCTGGGCAAGGCCTACTCGCCCGGCGCCAGCTCGGCGATGTCACGCGTCTACAAGGGCTGGGGCACTTTCACCCTCACCGCCTCGGTCGATGTGGCCGAAGTCGCCGCCACCCGCGCCGCCTTTGCGGAAACGGTGCAAGGGCTGCTCTCCGCGCCGATCGATGCCGACATCCTGCAACGCGCGCGCGCGCCGATGCTCGAAAGGATCGACAACGCGCTGAAAAGCAACGGCGGCTGGATGGCGCTGGCCGAACGCGCGCAGTCCCAGCCCGACCGGCTAGAACGGTTCGCCAAGGCGCGAGGGCGGCTGTCCGCGATTACGGCTGTCGAACTGCAGGCCACCGCGCGCAAGTGGCTGGCGGCAAGACCGGTCACCGTGCTCGTCCTGCCCGAAGGCGTGGCCGCCCCTACCAGCTAGGCGACGGTGTCCTGGTATCGGCGCACCGCGATCGTGCCCAACACCAGCAACATCGCCGCCAGCACGCCAAGCTCCAGCGCGGCATCGGCCAGCGTCCAGCCTTTCAGCATGATCCCGCGCACCAGCCGGATGAAGTGCGTTGTCGGCAGCACTTCCGCCACCCACTGCGCCCACAGCGGCATGCCGCGAAACGGGAAGGCGAAACCCGACAGCAGGATCGAGGGCAGCATATAGAAAAAGCTCATCTGCATCGCCTGCAGCTGGCTCTTGGCCAGTGTCGAAAGCGTGAAGCCCAGCGCAAGGCTCGTCACCATGAACAGCAGCGTCGCAAACAGGGTCAGCGCGATCGAACCCATGAACGGCACGCGGAACACGAACTGCGCTGCCAGCAGGATCACGCCCATCTGCACCACGCCGATGAACAGGTAGGGCACGATCTTGCCCACCATCACCTCGAACGGGCGCAGCGGCGTTGCCAGCAGGTTCTCCATGGTCCCCTGCTCCACCTCGCGCGTCACCGACAAGGCGGTCAGCATGACCATCGTCATCGACAGAACCACTGCCAGCAGCCCCGGCACGGTGTTGTGGCTGGTGATCCCTTCCGGGTTATAGCTGCGGTGGACCACCACCTCGACCGGCGAAGCCCCTTGCGCGCGCAACGCCAGCGGTCCGATCAGGTCATGGCTCAGCGCGCCGGCCACGGCCTGCTCGACCGACGAGAGCGCATTGCCCGTGGCCGCCGGGTCGGTCGCGTCGGCCGTCACCAGCAGTTGCGGGCGCGCGCCACGCACCAGGTCGCGTCCGAAATCGACCGGCACGGTCACCACGAACTGCACCTCGCCCCGCGCCAGCAGCCGCTCCCCCTCGCCCGGCGCGTCGATCACCCGCGTCACGCGGAAGTAGCTGGTGTTGCGCAAGGCGGCGACGACCGAGCGCGCGAAGGGCGAAACGTCGTTCACTTCCACCGCCATCGGCAGCGCGCGCGGATCGTTGTTGATGGCAAAGCCGAAGATCATCAGCTGGATCAACGGCATCGCCAGCATCATGCCAACGGTACCGCGATCGCGCGTCATCTGACGGATCTCCTTGAAGATCATCGCCAGGATGCGCTGGCTGGTGGCCTGCCAGCTGCTGCCGGCGATCATGCTGCGCTCATGGTGAAACCACCACCGAATTGTCCTGCGCCCCGCGCATCAGGTGGATGAACACGTCCTCCAGGCTTGGCTGCACCTCGCGCCATTCGATGCGGTCCGCCCACGGCGCCACTGCCGCGCGCAGGTCCGCCGCGTCGGGGCCGCAGACGTGGATCGCGGTGCCAAACGGGGCCGCCATCGCCACGCCCGGCCTGCCCTCGATCTCCGCCGCGAGCCGGTCCGCCCCGCGACCGTCGTCCAGCCGCCCCTCGCCCTGCAGCGCATGGAGGCGCGAGCCCGCGATCACCTCGTCGATCGTGCCGCGCGCCAGCATCCTGCCATAGGCGATATAGGCGATCTCGTGGCAGCGCTCGGCCTCGTCCATGTAGTGGGTCGAAACCAGCACGGTCATGCCCTGCGCTGCCAGAGCATGGATCTGGTCCCAGAACTCGCGCCGCGCCTGCGGATCGACCCCGGCGGTCGGCTCGTCGAGCAGCAGGATTTCGGGTTCGTGCAGCACGCAGGCGGCCAGCGCCAACCGCTGTTTCCAGCCGCCCGAAAGGCTGCCGGCCAGCTGCTGCCCGCGCGTTGCCAGCCCCAGCCGTTCCAGCGCTTCGGCCACGCGTTCGCGCCGCCGGTCCAGCCCGTGAACGCGCGCGAAGAATTCCAGGTTCTCGGCAATGGTCAGGTCTGCGAACAGGCCGAACTTCTGCGTCATGTAGCCGACGCGCGCCTTGATCGCCGCACGTTCGCGCAGCATGTCGAAGCCCAGCACGCGGCCTTCGCCGCCATCGGGGATCAGCAGCCCGCAGATCATCCGCAGCGTGGTCGTCTTGCCCGAACCGTTGGGGCCCAGGAAGCCGCAGATCCTGCCCCGACCGACCGAAAGGTCGACCGCATCGACCACCGTTCGCCCACCGAACCGCTTGGTCAGGCCGTGGACCGCGATGACCGGCGCGCCATCGTCCACGCCGCCTGCGCTCATTGCGGGGACACTGCCACCGGCAGCCCCGGCGGCAGCGGCTGGTTGGTGGGCAGTGCCGCCTCGACCATGAATACCAGCTTCGAACGCGCCCGTTCGCTGTAGATCACCGGCGGCGTGAATTCCGCGCGCGGCGCGATGTAGCGGATCGTTGCCGTGCGCGCGGGGCCGCAGCCATCGCAGGTGAAGTGCACCTGCGCCCCCGGGCGCAACGCGGCGATGCGCTCCTGCGGCACGAAGAAGCGCAGCTTGCGCCGGTCCGCCGGCAACAGCGCCACCACCGGCTGGTTGGCCGGCACCCATTCGCCCGGATTGAAGAAGATCTGCTCGATCGTGCCGCTCGCCTGCGCGGTGGGCGCGATCTCGTCGCGCCGCCGCTGCTGGGCGGACAGCGCCGCTTCGGCCCCGGCCACGCCCGCGGCGGCGGCGGCCTGTTGCTGCGCGCGGCCGGCGGTCAGCTCGCCGCTGCGCTCTTCGGCCTCTGCCTGGCGCAGGCTCGCCGCCGCCACATCGCGCGCCGCCCGCGCGGCATCGAGCTGGGTGCGGCTGGCAAAGCCCTTGGCGGCCAGCGCATCGAACCGGCGATAGTCGGCCTCGGCCCGCGCCAGTTGCGCCCGTGCCGAAGCCTGCGCCGCGCGCGACACATCGAGTTCGGGCGCGCGCTGCCGTGCTTGCGCCAGATCGGCCCGCTGCGCCTGCGCATTAGCCAGCTCGGCACGCGCCTGCGCCGTGGCGGCATCGGTCGTGCGCGGATCGAGCGCGAACAGCGGCTGCCCCGCCCGCACCGTGCCCCCGCGCTGCACCGGCAGCGTCGCCAGCGTGCCCGAAACCGGCGCGGCGACATACAGCGCCTCGCCTTCGACATAGCCGAGCCACGCGTCCGGCTCGTCGCGCGGGGCCAGCGCAAGGGCCGCCGCGCCTGCCAGCGCCAGCACGCCCAACACGATGACCGGGCGCGGCGGCGCTTTCACTTGGCCTTGCCTGGCGCGGGCTTGCCGGGGCGGGCGACGAGCCCGTCGATCACCATGTCGGCATGAAGCGCGGCCATCGCGTCCACGTCGATCGGCGGCGCACCTGCCGGCTCGAACACGTTCTTCCACAGCGCGGTCATGATCACCCCGCCCGCCACGCTGCGCGCCGCCAGCGCCGGATCGCTGCAGGCGAATTCGCCGCGCGTCACGCCGTGGCGGATGATCCGCTCCACCACGTCGAGCACGCGGCTCATTCCCTCGTCGTAGTATGTCTTCACCAGGTCGGGAAACTGCCGCCCCTCGCCCACGATCAGGCGGGGCAGGAAGGAAAGGTCCGGCCGTGTCAGCCGCACGAACGCCGCGCGCAGGAACCCGCGCAGGGCATAGGGCGCGGGCACGTTGCCCAGGTTCTCGGGAAGCCCCACCGGCAGCACTTCGCTCACCAGCGCGTGGACCAGCCCGCGGAACACCGCCTCCTTGCTGTCGAACATCAGGTATAGCGCCGGCCGGCTGATGCCGACCTTGGCGGCCACGTCCTCCAGCCGGGTGCCGGCAAACCCACGCTCGGCAAAGGCTTCGCGTGCGGCTTCGAGGATGCGGGAACGGCGATCGGCGGGTGTTACGCGGGGCATGAGCCGCTTATAACTGACAGGCGCGTCAGATAAAAGGGGGCTCTCATACCTGCCACGCCCCGCCTCGTAGCCCAGCCTTGTGGCCCCACCTCATCGCCGGCCCGCTTGCAGCGTCGCCCCCCGCCCTGTAGAGCGCGCGTCAAACCACCAAGCCATCCCCCGAAGGACCAAACATGGCCGCGCAATACGCCTACGTCATGAAGAGCATGACGAAGACCTTCCCCGGCGCGCAGAAGCCGGTGCTCAAGGACATCAACCTCCAGTTCTACCAGGGTGCCAAGATCGGCATCGTCGGTCCCAACGGCGCGGGCAAGTCCACGCTGATCAAGATCATGGCCGGGGTCGACAAGGACTTTACCGGCGAGGCCTGGCCGGGCGAGAACATCACCGTCGGCTATCTCGAGCAGGAGCCCCAGCTCGATCCGACCAAGACCGTGCTCGAAAACGTCAAGGACGGCGCGCGCGAAGTGGCCGACATGGTCGAACGCTTCAACGCGATCGGCATGGAAATGGCCGAGGAAGACGCCGACTTCGACGCGCTGGGCGCCGAGATGGCCGAACTGCAGGACAAGATCGACGCGGTCGATGGCTGGACGCTCGACAACCAGCTCGAAATCGCGATGGAAGCGCTGCGCTGCCCGCCGGGCGACTGGAGCGTGGAAAGCCTGTCGGGCGGTGAAAAGCGCCGCATTGCCCTCACCCGCCTGCTGATCCAGAAGCCCTCGATCCTGCTGCTGGACGAACCGACCAACCACCTCGACGCCGAAAGCGTGCAATGGCTGGAAAACCACCTCAAGGAATACGCGGGCGCGGTGCTGATGATCACCCACGACCGCTACTTCCTCGACAACGTGGTCGGCTGGATCCTCGAACTCGATCGCGGCTCGTACTACCCTTACGAAGGCAACTACTCGACCTATCTCGAGAAGAAGGCCAAGCGTCTGGAACAGGAAAGCCGCGAGGAGAGCGGCAAGCAGAAGGCGCTGCAGCGCGAACTCGAATGGATCCGCCAGACCCCGGCGGCGCGCCAGACCAAGAGCAAGGCCCGCGTGCGCAAGTTCGAGGAACTGCAGAACGCACAGGACAACCGCCCCGTCACCAAGGCGCAGATCGTCATCCAGGTGCCCGAACGCCTTGGCGGCAAGGTCATCGAGGTGAAGAACATCACCAAGGCCTATGGCGACAAGCTGCTGTTCGAGAACCTCTCGTTCACCCTGCCGCCGGGTGGCATCGTCGGCGTGATCGGGCCGAACGGCGCGGGCAAGTCCACGCTGTTCAAGATCCTCACCGGCAAGGAAACGCCCGACAGCGGCACGGTGGAGATCGGCTCGACCGTTCACCTCGGCTATGTCGACCAGAGCCGCGACCACCTCGATCCCAAGAAGAACGTCTGGGAGGAAATCTCCGACGGGCTCGACTACATGGTCGTCAACAAGCAGGACATGAGCACGCGCGCCTATGTCGGTGCGTTCAACTTCAAGGGCGCCGACCAGCAGAAGAACGTCGGCAAGCTCTCGGGCGGTGAACGCAATCGCGTGCACATGGCCAAGATGCTCAAGCAGGGCGGCAACGTGCTCCTGCTCGACGAACCGACCAACGACCTCGACGTCGAAACGCTCTCGGCACTCGAAGACGCGATCGAGAACTTCGCCGGTTGCGCCGTGGTCATCAGCCACGACCGCTTCTTCCTCGATCGCCTCGCCACCCACATCCTCGCGTTCGAAGGCAACAGCCACGTCGAATGGTTCGAAGGCAACTTCGAAGCATACGAGGAAGACAAGCGCCGCCGCCTGGGCGATGCCGCCGACCGCCCGACCGCGCTGGCCTATAAGAAGCTGACGCGCTGAGCGACGCGCTCAAGCCTGTCTGAAGAACCCCGTCGGACACCCTCCGGCGGGGTTCTTCGCATCAGGGGGATACCCAGCCACCTTGCCATGGCGTGTCGAGCCCCGCCCGCCGCAGCACCGCGCGGGTGCCACCGCGCGAATCGAGCTGCAGCCAGTCGATCTCCAGCACGCTCACCAGCAGCACGGCGAAGTTGGTCCGGCCCGCCTCGCTCTCCTCCAGCGTCGGCCTGCGCTGCCCCAGCGCCTGCGGCAACGTGGCGCCCGGCGCCGCCACCGGCACGCCCGGCGCGTGCTCTGCAAGGTAGCAGCGCCGCCCCATCGTCGAAGTCGCGGCCCAGGCGGCATCGGCCATCGGCCCCGCCCTTTCGATCCGCGCCACGCCCTTCATCCGCAACTGCACCCGCTCGTCGGGATCATAGGCAAGGACCGTCGCCGCTGCGCCGCGCGCGAAAAGCGCCGCCTTGGGCGAACGCGCATCGGTGTGGAAACGCAAGGTGGCCAATCCGTCGTCCACCCCGCGCAGCACCATGATACGCGCATCGCCTGTTTCATCAACCACCACCGGCGCGTGCATCGCATGGCGACGCGTGGCGATGGCGGCCTGCAGCCTCCGCTTTACGTCGCCCAGGATTTCTTCGGTCACCAGCATGGATCTATTCACTTTGACATAGAGAAACCTGAACGGGAAGCATCAACGAGGTTCAGGACCGTGACAGCGCCTCAAGCGTAGTACCACCGTACACAACGCCGCGAATGAATCGCGGCGCCGCGAAAGAACCGGAGAGATGGCCATGCGTGCCAAGTCCTTCCTCAAGACCGGTATCGGCGTCTCCATCGCCGTTGCCACCCTCGCCTCGGCACTGCCGGCGCAGGCCCAGGAGCGCGAGCGCGGCGACCGTCGCGAGCGTGCCGAAATGCAGGGCCGCGGGCCGGAGCGCGCTGCGCCCCAGCAGCAGCAACCCCAGTTCCGTCCGCAGCAGCAGCAGCAGCCGCAACCGCAGCCGCGCAACTTCTCGGGCGGCGAACCCAACCGGCCCCAGCCCGCATGGCGCGGCCAGCCGGGGGGCGATCGCCCGCAGCAGCAGGCGCAGGGCAACCTGCCCCAGCGTGGCTGGGACGGTCAGCGCTGGAACGGCGATGGTTCGCGCCAGGGCACCCCGCGTGAAAACTGGAACAATGGCGGCAATCGCCCGGGCTATGTCGACAACCGCAACGCCGATTGGCGCCGAGATAATGATCGCCGCGACAACGACCGTCGCGATGGCGACTGGCGGCGCGACAACGATCGCCGCGATGGCGACCGCTGGCGGAACAACGAAAGCTGGCGCCGCGATGCGGACCGTCGCTGGGACAACGACAACCGCTGGGGTCGGGATCGCGATCAGCGCTGGAGCGGGGGCGACTACCGTCGCTGGAACAACGATTGGCGTCGTGACAACCGCTACAACTGGTCGGCCTGGCGCAACCACAACCGCAACGTGTTCCGCGGCGGCTCCTATTATGCGCCCTACCGCGGCTACAGCTACAGCCGCCTGAGCATCGGCATCACGCTGGGATCGCCGTTCTACTCGGACCGCTACTGGATCAGCGATCCGTGGGCCTATCGCCTGCCGCCGGCCTATGGCCCGTATCGCTGGGTGCGCTACTATGACGACGTTCTGCTGGTAGACACCTATACTGGTCGTGTTGTTGACGTGATCTACGACTTCTTCTGGTAATATTGCCAGACCAGGCAAAGGAAAGGCCCCGCCGAACGCTCGGCGGGGCCTTTTTGCATCTCAGCCGCGATTGGTGAACCGGCACCGTAAATCTGCGCGCCGCTCGTGCTGCGCAACAATCAGCGCAGCGAACCGACGCTCTTGAGCACGCGCTGCATCAATTCGAATCCTTCGTGGGTAAGCCTGACGTAGCGTCGCCGCGCGTCGCCACGATCGGTCGCGCGATAGACCAGACCTTCGCGTTCCAGCCGCGCGATCCAGCGCAGGATGGTGGTGGAAGGAACCCCCGCCTCGATGCAGACGCTGGAAACCTGCAGTTCCTCGTTGCGATGGCGGGCGAGATACAAATCGAGCAGTATGTCCCAGCCGGGTTCACCGAACAGGCCCTTAATCGGATTGGCTGCATCACGACGGCGGCGAAGCTCGTAGAGTGCCTTGGCCAGTCGATAGCTTTCGGCATCGATTTCGACTTTGGCGTCCAAAAAATCCGACCTTCCCAGCGGGCGCATAAATTGCGCGATGTTGGACTTCCGTCGCTTCGCAATGACCTTTCCGGCTTAGACCGAAACCTTTTTTCTTGTGCGACCCGACCGTTACGTAATTACCGAAGGAACACTCTCCCAAGTGGAATACATGCGCTTCGATTAACGAGAGCGTAATCATATTATTCGAATGAAGTTTCAATCATTCCTATCCGGATCGGACTAAAAGCTCCGGGAACCGGATTCTCTCGCGACATGTTGTTACCTGTTCGCGAGCAAGTCGCATTTGCAACAACGATTGAATTGGGGCGAAGGCTTGCTCCCGCAACGTGCCTGCGCCATGGTGCGGGAACCACCATGTCAGCACCCCGCCGCGCGCCCGATCGCGATCCCGACACGCCCGTTCTCAAGCGCATCGGCGAACGCGTGCGCGCGCGCCTCGAAGCCGATCCTGCGGCGCATCGGCTCCCGGTTAACGGATTGGAAATATTCGGACTTTCCGAGTTTTTCAGCGCTGCCGAATGCACGCGCCTGATGGGCATCGTCGATGATGTGGCGCAGCCTTCGGCAACTTACGGCAACGACGAATTCGCCGGTCGCACCAGCTATTCGGGCGATGTCGATCCGAACGATCCGTTCATCCTCATGCTCCAGCGGCGGATCGACGATCTCATCGGTCTGGAACCGTCCTACGGCGAAACCATTCAGGGCCAACGCTACAGCGTCGGTCAGGAGTTCCGCGCTCATTTCGACTACTTTTCGCCCGAACAGGCCTTCTGGGAATCGGAACAGCAGCATGGCGGCCAGCGCAGCTGGACGGCAATGGCCTATCTCAACGCCGTCGAGGAAGGTGGATCGACCGACTTTCCCCGCCTGTCGCTGTCGATCCCGCCGCAGCCGGGCGCGCTGATCGTGTGGAACAACATGAAGCCCGATGGCACGCCCAATCCCCTCACGCTGCACGCCGGCACCCCGGTGCTCAAGGGTACCAAGTACGTCCTGACCAAGTGGTATCGGGCCCGCCCGTGGTGGTGATCGCACGGGCTGCGGCCCCGCGCCGGCGACGGCTCGTCATCGCCAGCCTGCCGCTGCTCGCGCTTGCGGGGTGCGCCACCGTGCCATCGCAAGCCGCCGCTCCGCAGACGCCGCGCGCGGTGGTCGATGCGCCCGTCGACGAAGGAGCCGCGCTCGACCGGCTGTTTGCCGACGATGCGCGCAACGAACAGGCGCTCGATCCGCTGGCCGGGCTGGAGCGCGGTGAACGCGTTTCGGCGGACCGCTTCCGCCTCCTGTTCACGCCAGCGCTCATCGACCAGCAGCGCGCGTCCAACGCTTCGGCGCTCGAACGTCTCGGCCGGATCGATCGCAAGGCGCTCGACGAAGCGCACCGGATCTCGTTCGACGTGTTCCGCGACAGTAAGCTTGAAGAAAAAATCGGGCTCTCGCCCCAGATCGTCGCGCTGACCGCGCCGCGGCCCTTCAATCACTTTGGCGGCTTCCATGTCGAATTTCCGGGGCTGGTCGCGGGCGAAAGCGCCATGCCGCTCGAAACCGTGGCAGATTTCGAAGCGCGCCTCGCGCTCGACCGCGCGCTGCCCGCCGTATTCGACACCGCGATCGCCCGCTTCCGCGAAGGCGAGGCAAGCGGCGTCACCGAACCGCGGCTTACCGTGCGCAACATGATCGCACAGATCGACAGCATCCTGGCAACGCCGCCCGCGCAATCCACTTTTACCTCTCCGATCAGGCAGTTCCCGCGCAGCATCAGCACGCGCGAGCGCCGGCGGCTCGCGCGCGAATTCCTCGATGTGACCACCAACTCGGTCTATCCCGCTTACCGTTCGCTGCGCAGCTTCCTCGCCGATGAATATCTTGCCAAGGCGCGCGAGGACGTCGGGCTTTCCGCCATGCCGGGGGGCGACAGGCTCTATCGCCTGCTGGTCCGCCTGCACACCACGCTCGATCTCGATCCGGCCGCCGTGCACCAGCTCGGCCTTGGCGAAGTGGCGCGCATCCAGACCGAGATGGAGCAGGTGAAGCGCGAGCTCGGCTTTGCGGGACCCTTGCGCGATTTCTTCGACAGCATTCGCGTCGATCCGCGCTTCCATCCGCGCAGCGCCGAAGAACTGGCGCGCGGGTTCGAAGCCGTGGGGCGCAAGGTCGATGCGCTTGCCCCGCGCTACTTCGTGCACCTACCCCGCACGCCGCTGCTGATCCAGGCCTACCCCGCCTACCGCGCGCAGTACGAAGCCGGCGGCAGCTACAGCCAGGGGGCGGCCGATGGCAGCCGCCCGGGGGTGTTCTATTTCAACACCTACGATCTCAAGAGCCGGTTCCTGTCGGGCATCACAACGCTCTACCTTCACGAAGGGGCGCCGGGGCACCACTTCCAGATCAGCCTGGCGCAGGAAAACACCGCCCTTCCCGACTTCCAGCGGTTCGGCGGGAATACCGCCTACGTCGAAGGCTGGGCGCTCTATGCCGAGACGCTTGGCTACGAGATGGGGTTCTACAAGGACCCGATGCAGCACTGGGGCACGCTCGACGACGAGATGCTGCGTGCGATGCGGCTGGTGGTCGATACCGGGCTGCACACGCAGGGGTGGAGCCGCGAGCAGGCGATCGACTACATGCTCGCCAATTCGGGCATGGGCCGGTCAGACGCCACCGCCGAAGTCGAACGCTATGTCGCCAATCCGGGGCAGGCGCTGGCCTACAAGATCGGCGCGCTGACCATCCAGCGGCTGCGGCGCAAGGCGGAAGGCGAACTTGGCCAACGCTTCGATATCCGCCGCTTCCACGACCAGGTGCTGATGAGCGGAGCGCTGCCGCTGCCGGTGCTCGAGGCCAAGATCGACCGCTGGATCGCGCAGGAAAAGGCTGCGCCGTCAGACTGATCGAGCGTCAGGCGGCAACCTGTTCGCGGACGGCCTCGGTCGTTTCGCCGACTTTGCCTTCCAGCTGGCCCAGCTTGTTGAACAGCTTATCCATCTTGCGGTGGAGCCGCACGATTTCGAGCTGGGTGCGCAAGTTCACCTCGTAATCGTGGTGGGCGGTCAGGCGGTCTTTCTGCGATTGGCGGTTCTGGCTCATCATGATTACCGGTGCCTGCAGCGCGGCCAAGGTGGAGAGCATCAGGTTGAGGAAGACGTAAGGGTATTCATCCCATTCGGGCACGAGGCCGTGGGCCAGCGGGCTGTTGACGAACATCCACGCGAACAGGACCAGCGAGAACAGGATAATGAAGCCCCACGATCCGCCGACGGCGGCGACGCGGTCGGCGAGGCGCTGGCCGAAGGTCATGTGGACGGCGGCGACTTCGTCGGCGTCGCAGTCCTCGATCTCTCCCGAGGCGACGCGTTCGAGGACGCGCTGTTCTTCGGCGCCCAGGTCCTCGAACTTGCGACCGAGGAGTTCCTCGGCAAGGCTTTCGGCGGAAGGCGACGCGGTCTGCATGATTGCCCCAACGGGCAATGGAACGATTGTTTCCTAACGTTTCCGCAAAGGAACCGCGACGGTGGCCGGATGACCGAGCGTTTCGGCCGCGATCTGCTGCAGCCGCACGACCGTGGCGGGGTTCAGGCCGAGATCGTCGGCAGCGCGTTCGCGGGGGCCCAGCGTGCGCGGGTCGATACCGGTGATCGCGCCGAATTCTACCAGCGCTTCGAGGTAATAGCCTTCTGTGCTGGCGTGGTAGTGGTCCCAGGTCCACAGGTCGATCTGGCCATAGGCGATGCCGTCATAGGGGTTGGGATCGGCAACGCCGTTCTCGAACGCGCGCAGCCAGGCGGCGCCGACCGGGATCGAGGGACCGAACCGGACCGGACCTTCGGCGGCGAGGCGGTTGGCCGAGGCGACGGTTTCGGCGAGCGCGGCGATGGGCTTGCCCGACCACGGACTGCCCGGCCGCCACGCGAGATCGGCGCGCGGCCAAGTCGAGACCAGCCGCACGGTGACTGCCGGATTGCGCTGCTGCATCATCTTGGCGAGCGCCTGCGCGGCTGAAACGTGGCGCGCGGGATCGCCGGGAAGCGCGGCGTTGAGCGTCGAAAAGCCCTGCAGCACGACCACGTCCCACGGCCGGTCGATGCGGGTTGCGCGCTTTTCGAGGTGGAAGGCGAGGTCCTGCCCGCCCGCGGTTTCAAGGCTGACGTGCCATTCCTGCCCCGCCTGTTCGGCAAAGGTCTTGAACAGCGCGGGCACGCCGCCGACGCCTTCGCCGTTGAGATCGGTCACGCGTTCGGGGTGATAGCGGCGCACCGGCGAGCCGTGGCCGAAGGTGAACGAGTTGCCGACGAACAGGATGGTCTTGGCAAAGGCCGCGCTGGCCCCCGCGCCTGCGCCGGTCAGCGCAAGCGTGGCGGCGATGAACGTGGCGGCAAGGCGGCGCTTCACCCTTCGAGCGCCTCTGCGATCAGGGCGCGGGTATTGGCGATGCCGTAGAGCGCGATGAAGCTGCCCATGCGCGGCCCCGCCGAGGAGCCGAGCAGCGTTTCGTAAAGCGCCTTGAACCAATCGCGCAGGGATTCGAAGCCGTAATGCGGATCCTTGCCGATTTCGTAGACGATGTTCTGGATGAGCTCGGCCGTCGCGTCGTCGCTCGTTGCCGCAAGTTCCTCGTCCAGGGCCGCGAGCGCGCGGGCCTCGTTCTCTTCGGGCTTGCGGCGCTGGAGCGTGGGGGCGACGAAATCGCGGTTGTAGGCGAGCGCGTTGGTGACGAGCCCGTCGAGCGCGGGATGCGCGGCGGGATCGGCGTTTTCGACATAGTTGGCGAGATAGGACCAGACCTGTTCGCGCGTCGCATTGGCGCCGAGCACGCCGACGAGGTTGAGCAGCAGGCCGTAGGTAACGGGCAGCGCTTCCCCTTCCCCACCAGCTTCGCCATTGGCGCGCAGCAGGTGCCAGACCGGGTTGCCGAGCTGTTGTTCGACCGGCTGGGCGGGAATCTTTTCGCGGAACTGCCAGTATTCGTCCACCGCGCGGGCGATTACGCCGGGGTGCAGGCTCTTGGCGCTCTTGGGTTCGCGGAACAGGTAGAAGCCGAGGCTTTCCTCGCTGCCATAGGTCAGCCACTGTTCGATGGTCAGGCCATTGCCCTTGGACTTCGAGATCTTCTCGCCGTTTTCATCGAGGAACAGCTCGTAGATCAGGCCTTCGGGTGGGCGGCCACCCAATGCGCGGGCGATCTTGCCGCTTTCGCGCACGCTGTCGGTCAGATCCTTGCCGCACATTTCGTAATCGACGCCCAGCGCCACCCAGCGCATGGCCCAGTCGACCTTCCACTGCAGCTTGGAATTGCCGCCAAGGATCGACTGTTCGACGATGGTGCCGTCGGCATCAGTGAAGCGGACGAGGCCGGCTTCGGCGTCGATCACCTCGATCGGCACCTGCAGCACTTCGCCGGTGCTGGGCGAAACCGGCAGGACGGGCGAATAGGTCCTGCGCCGTTCTTCGCGCAGGGTGGGCAGCATGATGCCCATGATGTCATCGAAATGGCGCAGGACATTGCGCAGCGCATCGTCGAATGCGCCCGAATTGTAGCGGTCCGACGCCGAGACGAATTCGTAATCGAAGCCGAAGCGGTCGAGGAAGTCGCGCAGCATCGCGTTGTTGTGGTGCGCGAAGCTTTCGTGCGTGCCGAACGGATCGGGGATGCGGCTCAATGGCTTGCCCAGATTGGCCGAGAGCACGTCCTTGTTGGGGACGTTGTCGGGCACCTTGCGCAAGCCGTCCATGTCGTCGGAGAAGGCGACGAGCCGGGTGGGATGGCCCTGCCCGGTTTCATCGGCGGTCAGCGCTTCGTAGGCGCGGCGCACGAGCGTGGTGCGCAGCACTTCCTGGAAAGTGCCGATGTGCGGCTGGCCCGACGGGCCGTAACCGGTTTCGAACAGCACGGGCACGAGATTGCCTTCGGCGTCTTTCTTGCCGCCCGGGAAGCGCTTGACGAGCTTGCGGGCTTCTTCGAACGGCCATGCCTTCGAAGTCTGGGCGGCGGTGAAAACGGCGTTGGTCATAGTGCCCGCCCTTTCCCCTTTTGCGGCTGCGAAGGCAAGTCCGAAGGCATGGTGTGCGACCGCCGCGCCGACACCCTGCCAGCCCCCAAGTTGACAAAGTTGACAGACCTAAAAGAGAAAGTGTCAACTTTCCCGTTCGCGCGCCATCCAGCGGCGGCAAGTCCGCGGGAATCAAGAGGAAACGAAGCTGACATGGGCGTCAGATATCACCGGCGCGCGCAGTAGGAAAATAGCCCCTTCCCGATAATCAACCAAATCGGTAGACAAATACCGATCCCGCTTCACGAAGAGGAATGCCTGCGATGACCGATCTTTCCAAGGCCCGTGCCGAAACGCTGGCGCTGCATGCCGGGTGGCGCGCCGATCCGACCACGGGTTCCGTGGCGGTGCCGATCCACCAGACGACGAGCTACCAGTTCCAGTCGACCGAGCACGCCGCCAACCTGTTTTCGCTGTCCGAGCTGGGCAACATCTACACCCGGCTGATGAACCCGACCACGGACGTGCTGGAACAGCGGCTGGCCGCACTGGAAGGCGGCGCGGCGGCGGTGGCGACGGCATCGGGCCAGGCGGCATCGACCTTTGCCGTGCTGAACCTTGCCCGCGCCGGCGACAACATCGTCAGCTCCACCAACCTGTATGGCGGCACGTGGAACCTGTTCGCCAACACGCTGAAGGATCTGGGCATCGAAGTGCGATTCGTCGATCCGGCCGATCCCGAAGGCTTTGCCCACGCCACCGACGATCGCACCCGCGCCTATTACGCCGAAAGCCTGCCCAATCCCAAGCTGGAGGTATTCCCGATTGCCGAAGTGGCCGCGATCGGCCGCGAATACGGCATTCCGCTGATCGTCGACAACACGGCGGCGCCGCTGCTGATCCGCCCGTTCGACCATGGCGCGGCCGTGGTCGTCTATTCCACGACCAAGTACATCGGCGGGCACGGCACCTCGATCGGCGGGGCGATCATCGATGGCGGCAATTTCGAATGGGATGCCATTCCCGAACGCCAGCCGCTGCTGAACACGCCCGACCCCAGCTATCACGGGGCGGTGTGGGCGCGCGACATCAAGCCACTGGGCCCCATCGCCTATGCCATCCGCGCCCGCGTGATCCTGCTGCGCGACATCGGCGCAGCGCTTTCGCCGTTCAACGCCTTCCAGCTGATCCAGGGACTGGAGACGCTGCCCCTGCGCATCGAGCGCCACAGCGAGAACGCGGCGAAGGTCGCAAGCTTCCTCGCCGCCCATCCCAAGGTGACCAAGGTGATCCACCCTTCGCAGGCCGAAGGCCGCGCGAAGCAGCTGGCGGACAAGTACCTGACGCGCGGAGCAGGCGGCCTGGTCGGGTTCGAGCTGGCAGGCGGGGCCGAAGCGGGCAAGCGGTTCATCAACGCGCTGGCGCTGTTCTACCACGTGGCCAACATCGGCGATGCGCGCAGCCTGGCAATCCATCCCGCATCGACCACGCATTCACAGCTTTCCGAACAGGAACAGGCGGCAACAGGGGTGAGCCCGGGCTATGTGCGCCTGTCGATCGGGATCGAGCACATCGACGATATCCTGGCCGACCTGGGCCAGGCGCTCGACGCGGCCTGAGCGCGCGGACGGACGCGCCCGCGGGCTGAATACCGAAAAGGCGGTCGCGCCCGAGCACGACCGCCTTCCCGTGGAGACGCTTTCCGAAGCAATGGAAGAAGGGGGGTATTACTTCAGAAGCGAAAGCACGTTCTGCTGGGCCTGGTTCGCCTGCGCGATCATCGCGGTCGAGGCCTGGCTCAGGATCTGCGACTTGGCCATCGCGGTGGTTTCCGCCGAATAGTCGGTATCGAGGATGCGGCTGCGGGCATCCGACAGGTTGGTGACGTTGTCGGTCAGGTTGCTGATCACCGATTCCAGCCGGTTCTGGCCGGCGCCGAACGAGGCGCGCGCCGCGCTGACTTCGGCAAGCGAGGTATCGACATCGCCCAGCGTGGTCGTGGCCGCCGTGGCGAGCGAGACGTCGAAGGTGACGGTGGCGATGCCCTTGCTGGTGATGTCGACCGTGTCGGTCGATTCACCGCCCACCTGGATGGTGAAGGTGCTGTCGGCGGTGCCGAACACGTTGTTGCCGTTGAACTTGGTGTTGGCGAGCACGTCGTTGATCTGGGTCGCCAGTTCCTGAACTTCGGCGTCCATGTAGCCGCGGTCGGTATCCTGGTAGGTGCCCGAGGCCGACTGCACGGCCAGTTCGCGGACGCGCTGGAGCATGTTGGTGACTTCGTTCAGCGCGCCGTCTGCGGTCTGGGCAAGCGAGATGCCGTCGTTGGCGTTGCGGATGCCCTGGCTCATGCCCTTGATCTGCGAGGTCATGGTGGTGGTGATCGCAAGGCCCGCGGCATCGTCCTTGGCGCCGTTGATGCGCTTGCCGGTCGACAGGCGTTCCATCGCGATGCCGGCCATCTTGCCAGCGGCGTTCGAAGCATTGGCCGCCTTGAGCGCGGCGATATTGGTGTTGATGACTGCCATTTCCCATTCTCCACTATGGGGCCGGAGTGACGCTCCGTTCCGTGTTCCGAAGCCAAGAACGGCGGGGGGCGCGAGGTGTTAAGGGGGGATATTCGACGGCGCGGGACTTGCCCGCTGTTCCGTTTCCGTTCACTGGAGAGCTGCCAACCGGAGCGATGATGAAACCGCTGCAGATCCCCGCCATTCACGCCTCCCACGGGGGATGCTGGCTGCGGCGCCCAGACCTTGTGGGCGACATGCTGGGCGCCACCACGCGCGGCGTGGGCAAGGGCGAGGCGATCATGGCGGTGTCGGACACGCCGCTGCTGATGCTCAATGCGCCGCTGGTGGCAAGCCGGCTGGGCTATCCCGATCTTTCAGGCCTCGACCTGCTCGAACTGTTCGCTTTCGTCCATCCGGCGCGGTTCGTGGTGCCGACGCCCAAGGGCATGGCCCACGCGCTGGGGCTCGAACCCCCGGCAGGCGATGCCGACGTGCCCGAACTGCTGCAGCGCGCGGCCGGTGCGCTGCTGGCGACGTGCGAGGCCGAGGACTGGCCCGAGCGCGAGGGCGCGTGGACCGCGCTGCAATCGCTGGTGCGGCTGCGCTGGCCCTGGGCGGGGCTGGTCACGCCGCATCTGCGCAAGCCGGAAAAGGCCGAGCGCTGGCTGTTCGCGCGGCTGCCGGAATGGGAGGAAGCGCCCGAACGCCCGCAGCCCGCGCAAGTGGTGCTCGGCGCGGCGGAGATCGGCCTGCGGCTGTCGGCCCTCACCGGCGAAGGCGCGGAGGAGCGGGCCAGCCAGCTCGCCTTTGCCGAAGCGGTGGGCGCGGCCTTTGCGCCAAGGCGGGGCACACGCGAACCGCACGTGGTGCTGGCGCAGGCGGGCACGGGCACGGGCAAGACGCTGGGCTATCTGGCGCCCGCCTCGCTATGGTCGGCCAAGAGCGGCGGGACGGTGTGGGTTTCGACCTACACGAAGGCGCTGCAACGCCAGCTGCGGCGCGAAAGCCGGCGCGCCTATGGCGAAGGTGCGGCGGGCGGCCAGCAGCCCGTGGTGGTGCGCAAGGGGCGCGAGAACTACCTCTGCCTGCTCAATCTGGAGGATGCGCTGCAGGGCGGCTTCCAGGGCCGCGCGGCGATCCTGGCGCAGCTGGTGGCGCGCTGGGCGGCTTATAGCCAGGACGGCGACATGATCGGCGGCGATCTGCCGGGCTGGCTCGGCACGCTGTTCCGCAAGCGCGGGGTGACGGCGCTGACCGACCAGCGCGGCGAATGCGTCTATGCCGGGTGCCCGCATTACCGGAAGTGCTTCATCGAACGCTCGGCACGGGCTTCGGCGGGGGCGGAACTGGTGATCGCCAACCACGCGCTGGTGATGGTCAACGCGGCGCGCGGGCGCGATATCGCCAACCGGCCGACGCGGGTGGTGTTCGACGAAGGCCATCACGTGTTCGAAGCGGCGGATTCGACCTTCTCCGCCGCGCTGACCGGGGCCGAGACGATCGAGCTGCGGCGCTGGGTGATCGGCCCCGAAGGCAAGTCGCGCGGGCGACGGCGGGGACTTTCGGCGCGGCTGGCCGATGTGGCGAGCTATGACGAACAGGGCGCGCTGGCGATTACCGAGGCGGTCGAGGCGGCGCAGGCCTTGCCCTCCGACGGCTGGCTGGGACGGATCGTGGAAGGCGCGCCGTTCGGCCCGGTCGAGGATCTGCTCGGCGCGGTGCGCGCGCTCGTCTACGCGCGCGACGAGAATGGCGGTAGCGAAGCGGGGTACGGCCTCGAAACCGAAGTCGCGCAGCTCGACGGGCCGTTTGTGGAAATCGCCGGCCGCGCGCAGGAGGCGCTGGAAGCGCTGCGCCAGCCGCTGGTCCGCCTGGGATTGCGGCTGGAGGCGCTGATCGAGGACGGGCCCGACTGGCTCGACGGCCCGGCGCGCGCGCGGATCGAAGGCGCGCGCGGGGCGATCGGCTGGCGCAGCGACCTGATCGGCGGGTGGATCGCGCTGCTGGCAAGGCTGGGCGGTCCCGCCGACCGCGATTTCGTCGACTGGCTGGCGGTCGACCGTTCGGACGGGCGCGAATGGGACATCGGCCTGCACCGCCACTACCTCGATCCGATGAAGCCGTTCGCCGAAACGGTGCTCGCCCCCGCGCACGGCGTGGTGCTGACCAGCGCGACGCTGTGCGACCGCAGCGGAGCGAGCGGGGGCGAGACCGGCGGCGACGACTGGGACAGCGCGGTCACCCGCAGCGGCGCGCAGCATCTGGAGGTGGCGCCCAAGCTGTTCAGCGCGGAAAGCCCGTTCGACTATGCCGCCCAGGCCGAAGTGCTGATCGTGACCGACGTTGCCAAGGGCGACATTGCCGCGCTCGCCGGCGCCTATGGCCGGCTGATCGAATCGGCTGGCGGCGGCGTGCTGGGCCTGTTCACCGCGATCCGGCGGCTGCGCGCGGTCTATGGCCGCATCGCCGACCGCCTCGCCCGCGCCGGGCTGCCGCTCTATGCCCAGCATGTCGATCCGATCGACACCGGCACGCTGGTCGACATCTTCCGCGACGATCCGCGCGCCAGCCTGCTCGGCACCGATGCCCTGCGCGATGGCGTGGATGTGCCGGGCGATTCGCTGCGGCTGGTGGTGATGGAACAGGTGCCCTGGCCCAAGCCATCGATCCTGCACCGCGCGCGGCGGCTGGCGGCCAAGGACAGCGGCGGTGGGCAGCGGCACGATGATCGCATCATCCGCGCGCGGCTGGCGCAGGCGTTCGGGCGGCTGATCCGTTCGGGCACCGACCGGGGGCATTTCGTGGTGCTGTCGGCGGCGTTCCCTTCGCGCCTGCTCAGCGCCTTCCCGCCGGGCACGCCGGTGCGCCGGGTCACGCTCGATGCGGCTTTACAATTGATCGCTGCCGGTGTTTCAGGGAGCGAACCGGCGGCTTCGCCCGCAGCCATCGACGGAAGGACCGCGTGAAGACCCTGGCCCTGTTCCGCCACGCCAAGTCCGACTGGAGCGATGCCCGCGCCCGCGACTTCGACCGCCCGCTGAACCTGCGCGGCCAGCGCGGCGCGCTGGCGATGGGGCAGCACATCCGTTCGACCGGGCGCCGCTTCGACCGCATGATCGCATCGCCCGCGGTGCGCGTGGCCGAAACCATCGAGACATCGAGCAAGGCCTGGGGCCGCAGCTTCCCGGTCGAATGGGACCGGCGCATCTACCTTGCCAGCAGCGCGGTGCTGATGGACCTGCTGCGCGAAATCGCGGGCGATCCGAAGAGCGTGCTGATGGTGGGCCACAATCCCGGCTTGGAAGACCTGATCTTCGACCTGGTGCCCGACGATGGCAGCAGCCCTTTGCGCGACGTGGTGGTCCAGAAATTCCCGACCGCGACCTATGCGGTGATGGAACTTGCGATCGACCGCTGGGCGGACCTTGAGGAAGGCTGCGCCAGGCTGGTCGAGCTGAAACGCCCGCGCGATCTCGACCCGGAGCTGGGGCCCGAATTGCCCGATTGAGCGATGGCTGGCGCGCCTGCCATCGCCACCAGCCGGTCAGTCGCGCCGGGTCGCCATGATGATGACGTGCTGTTCGCCTGGCTTGGCGGGGCACGAATCCGCGCCGCGGCCTGTCTCGATCACGGTGACCGAAAAACCGCTGCGGGCGAGCGTTCCGGCAAACCGGTCATCGTGCGTGGCGGACCAGATGCCGAGTATGCCGCCATCCTTCAGCGCAGAGCGCGCGGCGGCGAGGCCTGCGGCGGAATAGAGCCAGTCGTTCGCGCGGCGGGTCAGCCCTTCGGGTCCGTTGTCGACATCGAGCAGGATGCAATCATAGCCCTGCCGCGCGGATTCGATCAGCAGGGCGACGTCTTCCTGAACCAGCTGCACGCGCGGATCGTCGAGGCAGCCGAAGGTGATCGCCGCCATCGGACCTTTCGCCCATTCGACGATCTTGGGCACGATTTCGGCAACCGTCACTTCGGCATCGGGGCCGAGCGCACGCAGCGCGGCGCGCAGCGTGAAGCCCATGCCATACCCGCCGATCAGCATGTGGACGGGCGCGCGGTCAGCCAATTCTGCGCAGACCGCGCTCGCCAGCACGCCTTCCGAAGCCGAAAAGTCCGTGCTCATCAGTTCGTTGTCGTCGAGCAGGATCGCGAAATCGGTGCCGCTCTGGACAAGGCGGAGCCTGCTCCCGTCGGGCACGAAGGCCGTGTCGACAAGATGTTCGCCGGCATTGAGCGCGGACATGCCGCTGGCGGGGGCAGGATCGGGCAAGCGTTACTTCTTGCGCGCCTTGCGGGCCGCATACTTGGCGTCCCGGGCTGCCTTGCGCTCCGCTTCGGTCAGTGCAGGCGCCACCTTGGCGGCGCTTTCCGCCTTGGCGGCGCGCTCGGCCTTGTCGGCCAGTTCCTGCGCCTTCTTCGCCTTGAGCAAGGCGCGCTTTTCGGCCTGCGCCTTCTCGCGCGCTTCGGCCGCAGCGATGCGTTCGGCCTGCGCTATGGGATCGAGCGGCGCCCGTGCCTTGAGCTTTGCGAGAGCCGCTTCGCGCGCAGAGGCTGCTGCTGCGCGCCGGGCTTCGAGCCCGGGTTCCTTGTAACCTGCCATAAAACGGGGTCGTCTCCGAAGGAAGGCGCTTGCCGATCCGCGCGATGGGATAGCAGTCTGCCAGAATATGCCTGGTGGCGAGCAATGCCCGTTCTTTCGAGCTGAGCCTGCGTGGCGGCACCGACATCGGCAGCCCTACGCCCTATCGCACGCGATGTCACGGACTGTTGTCCTTTCCGGGGCGGCGGCGCCCTATGCTTTGGCCGCCCCCAGCCGTTCGGCCCAGGCGCTGACGCCGTCGCGCAGCTTGCGATTGCGGCTGGCAGGGGTCTCGTCGTCGCAATCGAAGCTCTCGACGATCTCCAGCGAGAAGGCGTCTTCGCCATGCTGGCGCCACGCCTCCTGCAGGGTGCGGTGCGGATTGGCGCCTTGGCGCAGCGTGAACCAGACGCGGTTGCGGATGGTGGTCACGTCCGGCGCAGCGCCGGTCCACACGCCATCCGACGCGCTGCAGCGGATGACATAGATCCCCGCCTCCACCTTGCGCTGGCGATAGGTGGCAACGGCCGCCTTGCGATCGGGACGCTCCATCGTGGCTCCATTTTCATACGGGTTAATTGACATTATTTAATCCGGGTATATTTATGCCGACATGAACGATGTGCTGTCAATCCCCTGCTCGGCCTTTGCCGGGTTCTCGCTCGTCGCCCAAGGCAGCGTGGTCGACGTGGCGCTGGCGCTGCGCGATCTGGTGATGCCAGTCGATGCGCCGCCGGTGCTGATCTTCGACGACCTGTCCGGCGGGCAGATCGACCTCAACCTGCGCGGATCGACCGCCGACGTGGTGCGGCGGCTGGGCGAGCATCCGGCGCTGCTGCGGCTTGTCGCCAGTACCGATGCTGCAGCGGTGGCGGATGGGGAGAGCGATGCGCCGCGCGGCCGGGGTCGGCCCAAGCTCGGCGTGGTGGCGCGCGAGGTGACGCTGCTGCCGCGGCACTGGGACTGGCTCGCCAGCCAGCCGGGCGGCGCTTCGCAAGCCCTGCGGCGGCTGGTGGACCAGGCGCGCAAGCGCGATGCCGGACGCACAGACGAGCGCGCGGCGCGCGAGCGGGCCTATCGCTTCATCTCCGCGCTGGCGGGTGATCTGCCCGATTTCGAGACGGCCTCGCGCGCGCTGTTTGCCGGCGACGCGACCGCGTTCGCAGCCAGCATCGCGGCGTGGCCGCCAGACGTGCGCCGACATGCGCTGCGGCTGGCGGAGATCAACGCCGCCTAGTCGGCGATGGCGAGGGCGAGCCGTTCGCGGATGGCGGAGAGGTGCCCGGCAAGGACGCGCAGCGCCTCGACCACCTCGTCCTCACCACCGTCGAGCGGTAGGGTGGGTTGTGGCGCGGCCGCTTGCGATGGGGCCGGGTGCGGCGGCGCGGCGGGTTCGACCCGCGCGGCCGCCGGCTTGCCTGCCGACAGCAGGGTCTGGCGCGCGCCCTTGATCGTGTAGCCTTCGCCGTGGAGCAACTGGTTGATCTGCTGCACCAGCGCCACGTCCTCGGGCCGGTAATAGCGCCGGCCACCGGCCCGCGTCAGCGGGCGCAGCATCGGGAACTGTTCTTCCCAATAGCGCAGGACGTGCTGCTTGAGCCCGAGCGCCTTGGCCACTTCGCCGATGGTGCGCAGCGCATCGGGCGCCTTGCCATCGTCGAATACGGGAGCCGAGGAAGCTGCGGGTGGCTTTGCGGTCATCTAGTTTCCGGTCAGGACCCGGTGCAGATGCGATCCTTGAGCATCTGGCTGGCGCGGAAGGTGAGCACGCGGCGCGGCGTGATCGGCACTTCGATCCCGGTCTTGGGATTGCGGCCGACGCGCTCTGCCTTGTCGCGCAGGAGGAAGGTGCCGAAGCCGGAGATCTTCACATTCTCGCCCTCGCCCAGCGCACCGCACATGTGGCCAAGGATCGCTTCGACCATTTCGAGCGAGTCCGCACGCGACAGACCGACGCGGCGATTGATGCTTTCCGCGAGATCGGCGCGGGTCAAGGTACCTACAGAACGCATTCTAGCTCATCCCCCCAGATGACAGAACAATCCGGGCCGTGATCATAACGCGAATTCTCGCCAGCGCAATCCAATGCCCTGTGATAAAAGGAAATGCGTACCGTAATGAAACCTTGTTGAACAAGGTGACAATTGAAACTTCCGCCGGTCAGAAGCGGGCGAGGCTGGCGCCCCAGGTGAAGCCGCCGCCCATCGCTTCGAACATCACCAGGTCCCCCTTGCCGATGCGCCCATCGCGCACGGCGGTGTCGAACGCGAGCGGGACCGAAGCCGCGCTGGTGTTGGCGTGCCTGTCGACGGTGACGATGACCTTCTCGATCGGCAGCGACAGCTTGCGCGCGGTGGCATCGAGAATGCGGAAATTGGCCTGATGCGGCACGACCCAGTCGATATCGGACGGGGCGTGGCCGGACGCTCCAAGCACTTCGGACAGCACGTTGGCGAGATTGGTCACCGCGTGGCGGAAGACTTCGCGGCCCTTCATGCGCAGCTTGCCGACGGTGCCGGTGGTCGAAGGCCCGCCATCGACGAATAGCAGTTCGTTGTGCGCGCCATCGGCGTGGAGCCGGCTGGCGATGATGCCCGGTGCGTTGGGGTCGTTCTCGTCGACCTCCTGCGCTTCGAGCACCAGTGCGCCCGCGCCATCGCCGAAGAGCACGCAGGTGGTGCGGTCTTCCCAATCGAGGATGCGGCTGAAGGTTTCCGCGCCGATCACCAGCGCGCGCCTGGCCATGCCGGTGCGCAGCAGCGAATCGGCGGTGGCGAGCGCGTAGAGGAAGCCCGAGCAGACCGCGGCCACGTCGAAGGCGATGCCGCCGTTGCAGCCTAGCCGGTCCTGCACGATGGTGGCGGTGGCGGGAAAGGTCTGGTCGGGCGTGGCCGTGGCAAGCACGATCAGGTCGATAGACCTCGCTTCGACGCCTGCAGCGTCGAGCGCGCGGCGCGCCGCTTCGGTGGCGAGCGAGGCGGTGGTTTCGCCCTCGCCCGCGATGTAGCGCTGGCGAATGCCGGTCCGCTCGACGATCCATTCGTCGGTGGTATCGACCATCTGCGCCATTTCGGCGTTGGTCACGAGACGCGCCGGCAGCGCGGAACCGCTGCCCAGGATAACCGAACGCACGCTCATGCCCCTTCCCCGGAAACCTCTTGTTCGGCGCCGGCGGCTTGCGGCTGCGCCTTGGTGTTGCGGCCCGAGGACCGGAAGGCTTCGGCCCCGACGCGCGTCAGGTCGGCCGCGATCCGTTCGGTGAGGTTTTCCTCAAGCAGGCGCGCGGCGACGGCAACGGCGTGGGCAACGCCCAGCGCGGACGCACCGCCGTGGCTTTTGACCACGAGCCCGTTCAGGCCGAGGAAGACCGCGCCGTTGTGATTGTTCGGATCGAGATGGTGCTTGAGCAGCTCGGTCGCGGGCTTCGAGATGAGGAAGCCGAACTTCGAGCGCAGCGACGAGGAGAAGCTGCGGCGCAGCAGGTCGGCCACGAAGCGAGCCGCGCCTTCCATCGCCTTCAGCGCGATGTTGCCGGAAAAGCCATCGGTGACCACGACATCGACGTTGCCGCGCGAGATCTTGTCCGCTTCGATGAAGCCGTCGAACGAGAAGGCGAGCTGTTCAGCCGCGGCCTTGAGCGCCGAGGCGGCATCGCGCAGGTTGTCGGTGCCCTTGGTCTCTTCGCTGCCGATGTTGAGCAGGCGCACGCTGGGCGCATCGAGTCCATGGACGATCCGCGCATAGGCCGCGCCCATGATCGCGAACTGGATCAGGTTGCGCGTGTCGCACTCGGTATTGGCACCGAGATCGAGCATGACGAGATCGTGTTCGCCGAGCGTTGGCAGCAGGGCGGCGAGCGCGGGGCGATCGATGCCGGGCATCGTGCGCAGCGCAAGCTTGGCCATGGCCATCAGTGCGCCGGTGTTGCCGGCGCTGACCGCGACTCCGGCCTGCCCGCGCTTCACCGCGTCGATGGCAAGACCCATCGACGTGGTCTTGGCACGGCGCAGGGCCTGCGTCGGCTTCTCGTCACCCGACACGACGTCGGGCGCGTGGAGAATTTCCGACGCGGCCTTGAGATTGGGGTGATTCTCGAGCGCCTGGGCGATGCGCGTTTCGTCCCCGACGAGCAGGAACTTGAAACGATCGTGGCGGCGACGGGCAAGCGCCGCGCCTTCGATCATCACGCGCACGCCTTCATCGCCGCCCATCGCATCGACAGCGATACGCGGCAGGCTCATTTTCTAGCGATCCCCCCGGAAACCGGTCAGCTTAGACGCCGACGGCGAGGACTTCGCGACCGTTGTAGTGACCGCAGGCCGTGCACAGGTTGTGCGGGCGCTTCAGTTCACCGCAGTTCGAGCATTCGTGGAAGGCTTCGACCTTCAGCGCATCATGGCTGCGACGCATGCCGCGACGGCTGGGGGAAGTCTTTCGCTTGGGGACGGCCATCTCGGCACCTGTTCCTGATCAAAGTATCGTTGTGTCACGGGCGCGATAGGGAAATCGTTCCCGTCGCACAACCCCTGCGCGACACGCGGCACGAGACGGGAAACGGGGATTCGCCAATCGCGGGCGAAGGCGCGCCTATACGGATTTTGGGATGCTTTGCAAGCACAGCCGCGCTAGCGTCGGCACCGGGACGAAAACAACAGGGGGAGTACGAGAGGCATGTTCCTGCCCATTACCCTGGCTTCGGCGGCTGCCGCGGCCTTCATCAACATCTGGCTGTCGGTGCGCATCGGCATGATCCGCACCGCCAAGAAGATTTCCGTCGGCGACGGCGGCGACGAGGACCTGGTGCGGCGGATGCGCGCGCAGGCGAACTTCATTGAGAACACGCCCATAGTATTGGTACTGATCGGGGTGATCGAGGCTGCGCGCGCCGGCAACCCGTGGCTGATGGGCGTGGCAGCAGTCTACGCCCTGGGGCGCGTGGCGCACGGCGTGGGGATGGACGGCGGACCGCTGGGCTTTGGCCGCACGGTCGGTACGCTGATCACCATGCTGACGCAGATCGGCCTTGCCGTCTGGGCCATCACCATCGCCCTGGACATGTAAGGTGCAAGCGGGGGCGCCCGTCCGGGTGCCCTCGCAAGCCTTCCGCCTTCAGCTCAGCATGTAGTCGCTGACGAAGGCATTCATCTTGCGCTCCTGGCCGAACGTGCTGGTGGGGCCATGCCCCGGCACGAAGCGCACTTCGCTGCCGAGCGGCCAGAGCTTCTGCGTGATCGAATCGATCAGTTGCTGGTGATTGCCGAGCGGGAAGTCGGTCCGCCCGATCGAGCCCTGGAAGATCACGTCGCCCACGATGGCGAAATTCGACGGGCCGTGATGGAACACCACGTGGCCCGGCGTGTGGCCGGGGCAATGGATCACATCGAGCACCAGATCGCCGATGGTGACGGTATCGCCATCGTGCAGCCAGCGGTCGGGTTCGAACGCTTCGCCATCGATGCCATACTTGGCGCCATCTTCGCCGAGCTTCGCAATCCAGTAGCGGTCCGCCTCTTCCGGTCCTTCGATCGGCACGCCCAATTCGCGGGCGAAGATCCCGGTCGATCCGCAGTGATCGATGTGGCCGTGGGTGACGAGCAGCTTTTCGATGGTGACGCCGGTCTTTTCGATCGCCATGCGCAGGCGGGCAAGATCGCCACCGGCATCGATGAAGGCCCCGCGCATCGTCTTGGTGCACCACACCAGCGTGCAGTTCTGCTGCAGCGGGGTGACGGGAATGATCGCCACCTTCATCGGCGGTTCGGCGGCGGGTGTCTGGGTCGCTTCGGTCATGGGCGGAAGATGGCGGCTCCGCCTCTCGCACGCAAGCCTTAGAGCCGCCCGCCCTTCCACACGACGCGGCCAACGATCTCCACCTCGGCCACGGGGCGTTCCATGCGCGGGTAGGCGGGGTTGTCGCTGATCACGCGGATCGTGCCGGCAGGCCCTGTCTCCAGCCGCTTGACGAGCAGCACATCGTCGAGGCGGATCACGTGAACCCCGGCGCGCATCGGGCGCGGGCTGCGATCAACGAGGATCTCGTCGCCATCGCGCAAGGTCGGCTCCATCGAATCGCCCTCGACCTCGATCACCGAGAGATTGGCGGGTTCGAGCCCCTGCCCCTTGAGCCAGCGGTTGTTGAAGCGCAGGCGGCCCGAGGGAATTTCTTCGCCCGCCATCGCGCCGGGCCCGGCCGAGGCGCCCAGCGGCAGGCGCGGAATGTCGGCCCATTCGGCCAGCGCTGCCGGAACCGTGCGCTCCGCAGTCCTGGCCACCTGACGTGCCGGCTGGAGCGGGGCAACGCCGGGCAGATCGACCACCACGACACCGCCGCGCGCCGGGGCGCCGAGCTCGCTTTCATCCACGCCGAAGAATTCGGCAAGCGTGCGCCGGTCGTTCTCCTCCAGCTTCCGCGGCGATCCCTTGCGCACGAACTGCTGCAGGTACGTGGTGTTGCGACCGATCAGCGCGGAAAGCGCAGAGAGGCTGACGCTGCGGGCATTGGCCAGCTCGAGCAGGCGGCCCCGCGGCCCGTCGATGGAATTTTCCGCAGCCAGATCAGGACTTTCGCCAAACCTTGCCATTTCCTCACTCCGATTTCGAAGGACTTTTCCTAGAAGAGTTGGATTTCACCGTCAACATAGGATTTATACAACGCCGAGTCTCAGTGAGGAAAAGGAATTCGCCGATGCTCCTGCAGAAGATCGAGAAGTTCATCGCGGTGACCGGGATGCCCGTCACCAAGTTCGGCCGCCTTGCCGCGCATGATCCGCGCCTGATCGGCGATCTGCGCAATGGCCGTGATCCGCGTCCCGCGATGGTGGAACGCGTGGAACATTTCATGAACGAATACGTGGGGACTGTCCATGCTGCTTGATCTGAACCTGCTCGAAAACGTCGAGCCCAAGGCGCCGCGAGTCCGCCCGACGATGGGCGAGCGCCTGGTCACCGCAGTCCGTCGTCTTGCTGGAGAGCGCGCCTGCATCGCCAGCCATGGCGAGACGCCCTGGGCCAGCGTGACCTTCTCCGGCTCTCGCCACAGCGTGGTGCTGCGCTTCGAGGGATGGGAAGCCTGCGACGACGGCGAAACCTTCATCGCGGAACTGCCCGAGCATGAATTCACCTTGCCGGGCGTGCTGGTGGCCGACGCAAGCGTTGTCCGCAACGAGCAGGTCCTGCTGCCCGAGCCGGTGCTGGAAGTCGAGGTGGAGCTGCTGCTGCTCAACACCAAGGAGTGAGGGCCTTGGCGAGGGCGAATGTGCCCTCGCCCGTCGCGGACCCACCCCTGCACGGCGCAGCCCCGCACCGCCGGGGCAGACGCGCCCTGCTCAGTCGATCCGCGCCTTGGCCATCAGTTGCGGTGCGGTCTTCGCCCCCACCCAGAGCTTCATGTCGACGCTGTTCGACACCTTGAACGGCTCGCCCCGGCTGTTGAGGAACAGCTCCTCCATTTCCTTGCGATTGAACGGCCGCGATCCGAGGCGGCCGAACACCGCGATCTGGCCGCCGGTCTCGTCCACCCCGCGATCGCGGTCGAGCCCCTTCGACATTGCCAGCGCCGGACTTGGCGTGCGGGCCCAGGCGATCAGCTCGGGCTTGGGCTCGGGCGCGAAGCCATAGAAGTTGGGTTGGCTCGCCGGGCTGGTCAGCTGCACCACCTTCATCCCGTTCCGCCCGTCCGCCACGTAGGCGAAGAGCGAGGCGTTGGTCGAGCCGACGATCACGTCCTCGGCATCGTTCAGCTGCCCGTCGGCGGTGAACTGCTGGTAGATGGCGGGCCTGGTCGGCGCGGTGACATCGACGATGACCAGACCCTGCGCCTTCGCCGCGACATAGGCGTAGGTGCGCGCCACATAGACGCGGCGCGCATCGGCCAGCGGCACGGTCGCCTGCGGCACCGGCTTCGGCTCGGCCAGGTTGGTCACGTCCATCAACTCGAGCCCGTTGGCCGTCGTCACCCACAGGTAGCGGAACTGCACCGCCGTGGCGCGCGGATCCTTGAGCGGCACGACCGAGGTGATGCTGGGGTTGAGGCAGGTGGTCTTGCCCGAAACCTCGCATGGGCGGTCGGGCGACCATGCAGCCGGCAGGTGCACGGTCACCAGCGCCTTGTCGGTGACGATGTAGGCGTAATCGCCCGCCAGCGTGATATGGCGCGCCCCCGTCAGCACGCCGCCCGGATTGAAGGTGAGCGCGCGGTCGAAGAAGTTGTTGCGGAATTCGCCGTCGGCCAGCGTGTCCACATTCACCGCGATCAGCCCTTCCACCGCATCGGTGACGAAGGCGTAGTGGTAGATCGGGCTGAACGGCTGTTCCTGGTTGACCGTGCGCAGCTCGACCGTGTTGCGGGTGGGCGCAATCGACTGGTTGGTCGGCAGCGCCATGCAGGTGGCGTTGCTGGTCTTCACATGGGTATCGTGCCCCAGCGGGGAGAACGGCGCGGTGGTGATCCTTTCGGAGAAGCCCTTGTTGGCGACCGAGGCGATGTCATAGGCGCGGAAACCGCCTGTCCCTTCGGCAACGTACATGTATTCGCCGCGCATCTGCAGGCAGCGCACGGCATCGACTGTGCCCTTGGTGACGTTGGTGAATTCCTCGCGCCCGGTGGTTTCGCCCGACAGCTTGCCATTCATGATGGCGCCGCGCGTCCAGTCCTTCAGCTCGCGGCCGTTCTTCTCGACATGCTGGCGGTAGAAGTCGGGATAGGCATAGCGGTGCAGGTAGGAACCGATCACCGCCTGCGGTTCGTCCCACTCGGTCACGCGCACCGCCTCGAACCCGCCGGACAGGCCGGTCCAGGCGTTCATCCCGACGAAGTTGACATAGTTGGTGCCGAGCAGCAGCAGCTGCGCCATGATGGCGTTGTTGTCGTCCTGGTCCGACAGGTGGCAGTCGGTGCACTGCTTGGTTTCCTGCCGGCGGACGGTGTGCGGGAAGTGCGGCGCGAAGGCCTGTGACGAATAGCCGATCGCCGAGATCGGCGGCTGCTGTACGTAGATGCGTTCGCGGTTGATGTTGGTCGACGACAGGATCAGCGCCGAGCTGGAGCGGATCGGTGCGGTGATCGCCTTGCCCGAAACCGGGTTGCCTTCGGCATCGAACTGCACCGGATCGCTGCCCGACGACTTGTTGCGTTGGTGCTTGCCGAGCTGGAACATGTCGTCGCGCGCCACCTGCGGGTTATAGGTCGCGTAGTTCCGGGTGTAGTCTTCCTCGTACTTGTGGACCGCGCTCTTCCAGTTGGCCTCGATCGGCAGGTGGCAGCCGGCGCAGCTGGTGGTCCAGCTGAGGTGGCAGGTGAAGCAGGCCATGTCGTCGTCGCGGTGGGCGCGCGCTTCCTTGGGGATGCCGAGGCCGAAGCGGTACATCCCGTCCTCCGCCGCCGACTTGCCCATCAGCTTGGCGCGCGCCGCCTTGGGGTTGAACACGGGGCGCCCGTCGGGCTCGACCACGTTCTGGTATTGCGGATCGACCGATTCCTTCACCAGGCTGACCCGCCAGGTGAGCTTGGGATCGATGATCGAGCGCTGCAGCAGCACGCGCCGCCCGTTCTCCTCGGTCCATTCGAAGCGGCGCTGGCCATCGGCATTGCGCAGCAGCGAAAGGTTGGTGCCGCCCTTGGGCGCGGCGAGGTTCGAGGTCAGCAGCGTGGGGAAGGCATCGGGCGTGCCGTGGCAATCCTTGCAGCCGATCTCCACCGCGTTGGCGACTTCGCCATAGATCATGCCGTTGCCGTGGCTGTCCTGCGCGAAGTGGCAATCGGCGCACTGCATCCCGACCTGCGCGTGGATGTCCATCATGTGGACCGACTTGCCGGGGTTGTCGTACGAAGGATCGACGAACTTGCCCTCGCTGCCTTTCCGCCACTTTTCGGGATCGTCGGGGCTGACGATGTGCGCCTTGTCGGTGCCGTAGCTCGCCATGTCGCCATCGGCATCAAGCAGGTTGCCGCGCCGGTCGCGCTTGAGGATGGCGCGGAAATTCCAGCCGTGGCCATGGTAATCGGCGAACTGGGTGTCCTTATTGCCGGCGTTCAGGTCATAGACGTTGCGCAGGAATTCGACGTCGCGCCACAGACCGTGGGTGCTGGCTGCTTCGGGATTGCGATCGAGCACTTCGCGCTGTTCGACCATGTTCGGGTGAAACTGCGTCCTGAATGCCTTCTGCCACTGCGCGTCGGTCAACCCTTCGGGCCGCGGCGCAGTGTTTTCAGGGCCGGGCCACATGCGGGGCGCATCGGATTCGTAGTCCCACATGATGTAGCCGAGGTAGGTGTTCAGGAAGATGTTCGGCTGGTGCATGTGGCAGTTCATGCACTGCGCCGTGGGAATGGCGCGGGTGAAGGCATGGACCAGCGGGTGGCCGCGCTCGCGCTCCTGCATCGGCACATAGCCGCCGGCGGCGGGGCCATGCATGCCGCCTGCCCCATTGGTCCCATCCTTTGCATGACCTTGGGCATCGAGACCGGCGACGGCGTGCGCCTCGGCCTGGCTCATGCGGTGATCGTCCATCGAGCCGTGTGGAGCGACGCCTTGCGCGGGCGAGAAAGTCAGCTGTTCGGCCGAGGCAATGGCGCGTGCACAATCGCCCGCCATGTCGGCGCTCTGTTCGGGGTCGGTGGCATCGCCGCCAAGGTACTTGCCCCTGCCGCCGAGCACGGTGCCGCGCACGCGCTCTTCATGATGCTCCTTCGCGGCATCGAAGCTGCCATAGGCACCGACGCGGTGTCCGCCTTCGCGCAAGGTGTTGATCGTGGGATCGACGGTGATCGACTGCCCGTCGCGGCCGCACTTGCCATAGAGCGAGGAATGGCGCGGTTCGCGATCGTTGGCGTAGATCACGTGGCACGCGGCGCAGCCCGAGGAGCGATAGTCGCCCGGCTGGTCGTTGGTGCCCATCTGGAACAGGAACGGGTCGTTGAGGCGCGTCTTGTGGATGTTGAGCACCGGGATCGCGACGCGCAGGCCCGTGGCGGGACCACGGTTGGACTGCTTGAGATCGGGACGGCCCGGCTCATCGAGCTTCTGGATCGAGCCGGTCGAATTGGGCAGGCCGATTTCGGGGAACTGCGGGTTGATCGTGCGCCCGCCATCCTCGAACACGCGGAACACGTCGCCGGGAGGGATCGAGTTCCAGCGCGGCATCGGATAAAGCACGGGCAGCGCGCCGCGCGCCTTCTCCGCCGGGGTGACCGTGCCCCACATCGGCTTGCCATCGGGCCCGATGCGGGTGGAGGCAGACTTGAGCAGCGCCGGTTCGCCCTTGCGGGTAAAGCTTTCACCGAAGATGTAGTTTTTGAACGGGACGATGCCGTTGTTGTAGGCCGCCCCGCCCCACAGCATCGCGCCCGTGCTCATCAGCGAGCGTTCCGACGCTTCGATCATCTGCATGTGGCAGGCGCCGCAGGCTTCACGCGCAACGCGATAGTCCGACGGGTTGACGAAGCGGATGAATTCGGGCGCTTCCTTGGCAAGCAGCGCGTAGGATCGCTTGGGGTTCGCCGAACTCGGCCAGCCCCAGCCGCCGGGGAAGCGCGGCAGGACGTGCGCGTCCTTCATCGCCGCGAGATAGTCGATCGAGCCGCGGTTCCAGGACCGGTCCGCCACGATCTTCGTATTGCCGCCATGGCAATCGGCGCAGGACAGCACGACCGCAGGGCTGGCGTGCATGGTCTTGTGATCGCTCGCGGTGTGGCACGAAACGCACCCCGCGTTGGCGCGATCGACGTTGGCCCACTGTTCCTCGACCGTGTCGCCCGGCTGGATGCGGGGTGCGGGCGGCGCGCGGGTATAGGTGATCTTCTGTGCGACTTCTTCGCCGGAAGCCCACAGCGCGCTGGGCGCGAGAGCCATGGCGAGCAGCAGCGTGAGCGCGGCGGCAAGGCGGCGGAACGGGGCGGAAGACATCGTCGCGCGCTCCATCAGAAAGCCAGCGTCGCGTTGGCGAGCACCGAGTAGAACTGGCGCCCGTGGTTCCTCTGGTCGAACAGGTCACGGAAGCCCGCGCCCGCCGCAAGAATCGCGCCCGACAGGCGGAACACGACGTTCTGCGCCGCCTTGGGCCGCCAGATCGAGGAGACCGAAAGGTCCCAGCCGATGGACTTGGGGATCGAGCCTTCGTTGCGCAGGACCTGCATGACCTTCGTGTTCTGGAACCAGAGATGATTGGCGTTGGCCGAGACGCGCAAGTTGGGCGTCAGGTCGAAATCTCCGCCGACCCCGGCCAGCACCGTGCCGGGATTGGTGAAGTTCGATTGCCCTTCATCCTTGGCCGAGCGCAGCGAATTGAGGATGCCGTTGCGGCCATTAACCGAGATCGCGCGGCCACCGCCGGCGAACGGGATCGACTGGCGGATCCAGTAGGACGTATCGGCCCCGGCGAACTGCGGATTTTCAAGGATGGCGTCGAACCCGCCTTCAACCTTGTCATAGGGATCGCTGTCACCGCTGGCCCACAGGCCGGAAGCGCGGAACCGCATCCAGTCCTTGTCGTAGCTGATCTCGGCTGCGGCCATGAACGCCTTGATCGTGGCGGGGCGGCTGGTGAGGAAGTTGTTCCTGTCCTCTCCCAGCGCGCCATAGACCTGGCCGGTCAGGTTGATGCGGCCAACGTGACCATCCAGCGCGTAGCCTAGGTAGACCACATCGTACTGGCGCGGGCGCAGATCGCCGAGCAGCGCGGGACGGACGGGGAAGCCGTTTTCGTCGCTGTAATAGCGATCTTCGCGGTTCATGTCGTACGTCACCGAAACCTGGCTGGTGAGGCCGACCACCGGGAAATCCTGGCGGTAGAGGTTGCCGGTGAAGATCCAGTTGCGCCGCAGCGGCTTGGTGAAGTCGTTGAGACCCGAATTGGTGTCCTTTTCGATCCGCCAGAAGGCGGCGAGGTTGAACTGCCAGCGATTGTTGTCGCGATTGCCGAACAGGCGCACGCCCAGCTGGTTGTCCTGAAACAGGAAGCCACGGAAATCGGACTGGAACGGCTGGACGCCGGCGCGCAGGCTGACGAAGTCGAAGCGCTTCGTGTCGAAACGACCGATGTGGTAATCGACGAAGGCTTCCTGAACGCCGATGAAGCCGTCGGTGCGCTTGGTGCCCTTGGAAGGTTCGACGAACAGAACGCGGCGCGCCGGCACTTCGACGTGGTTGATGTTGCCGGCCAGCACGATGCGATATTCGACCACCGGCGGCTTGAACGCGGTCAGGCCCTTGAGCAGCGAGGCGCCGACGATGAACGTCTGCGACAGCACGAGGCTGTTGGAACGGCCGAAGGTGTCGATCTCGTTCGGATTGGAGGTCGTCTGATTACCGACGGGGATCGGGAAGCTGCGCGGCTCGACCACCGTGTCGGAAATGCCGTTGAGGACGAGGAACCAGTCATCGCCCTTGAGGAAGCCCGGCCGCTTGCCGCGCGCCAGCGGCTGGTCGCCCTTGAGCAGGTTGTGGTGGAACGGATCGAGCTGCGAATGGCAGGCGGCGGCAAGGTTCGGGTAGAGCGTGAAGATCGCGCGATCGGTGACCCCGGTCTTGGCGTCCTTCTTGGGGCAGAGCGAGGAGACGATGCGCCAGCGATCGGGCACGGCGACGTCGAGGCTCAAGGAATCGAGCGGGCCTTCGCCGTCGTACTTGTCGTAGAAGGCCTCGGGCTCGGGCGCGTTGACGGCGCCGGGATTGTCCTGTTCGACCTTGTCGGGAAGCTTCTTCTCGAAGCCCGGACGGCGCCGTCCGTCGAGCAGCACGTCATCGGCGGTGGCATTGCCGGGGGCAGCGCTCGCCCCTTCCGGGGCTGGCGCCGGATCGGCCTGCGCCACCGGTGCCGACAGCACCAGCGCCGGAGCGAGAAGGAGCGAAGCCGCGATCACAGGCCCTCGCAGACGTTCTGGTCGCTGGTATCGAGGAACGGCGCGAACGGGCAATTGACGTAGCGCAGCCGCACGCCATTGCCCACGTTCACCACGATCGTATCGGCGCGTATGTCCTTGGGCGCGTTGCCGATGCTGCCCACCTTGACCCCGCCGTTGTTGGTGCCGAGGAAGGCGATCATGTCGTCCTGGTCGATGCCGTCGCCCGAAATGCCGATCGCGCCCACGAGTTGCGTGCCGCGATAGATCGGCACAGAGCCGGGGAAGATCTGGATGCCGTTGGCCAGCCGCTTCTTGCCGTTGGGCGCATCGGGCACGTTCGAACACTGCTGCTTGACGTCGCGCGCGTTGAGCGAGCCTTCGACGAAAACCGCGTGCTGCACGACGTCGGCCTTGATCAGCGCCGTCTGCAGGCCGGTTGCGAACGGGCTCCACTGGTCGATGGGCAGCGACAGGGGACCGTTCGGCCGGCCCACCTCGCCATCGGGGAAATAGGGCCGCGACAGGTTACCGCCCGAACGGTCGGCAAAGGCCTTGGTCCCGGTCAGCGCCTGCGGATCGCCAAGGAAGGTGCGCACCGCATCGACGAAGGCAGGCACGCCCGCATCGAGATCGCCCTGCAATTGCGCGGCGGCGACCTTGTTCGAGAAGAACGCCGCGGTGCGCGCCTTCTGCAGCGAAACGTCGGTGCCGAAGATCGGCGCATCTGGCCCGCGGACCACCCCGAGCGGGGTGCCATAGGTATCGACCACCGAGAGCGAGACTTCGGCGCGGCTGTCGAGCGGGCGGCGGATCTGGGCGCGGGCGCGGCTCATCACCTTGAACGCCTCTTCCAGCACCGCGCGCACTTCGGCGGCGGTCAGCGGCTGGGCGACGTCGGCGGCATCGGTCCCGCCCCGGATGGGGTAGCGATTGTTGCCAGATCCGTCGGTCAGCACGAAGGCATCCGGGTTCGAGAATTCGCTGCTGGTGGCGTAGCGGAATCCGCTTGCCTCGGTGCCGTAGGCCGTGCCCGGCAGGATCGCCTTGCCATCGAAGTAGCCGTTTACGGGGACGAGCGTGCCCGCCGTACCGGCGATCGCGGCATAGTCGCTCTTGAGCGTGTGCAGCCCTTCGACGCGGGCATCGGAGAAACGCAGCGTGGTGCCATCGACCGGGATCTTGTCGGCGCGGATCGCATCGTCGGGCGCAAAGCCTTGGATCCCGGCCAGCGCTTCGTATTCCTCGACATCGCCGTCGACGTTGCTGACGTCGCGATCGAAGGCATAGTCGCCGTCGGCCATCACCCCGATGCCGCCGACCACCACGCCGTTCTTGTAGAGCGGCAAGCCGCCGGGGTCCGCCGAAAGGCCGATGGGCGAGCGTTTGGGCCCGATGAATGCGCCCGATCCTGCGTTGCCGGCGGCATAGCGGGTGTTGAGGTCGGAACAGGGCAGCTGGCTGAACTGCACCCCGAACAGCGGTCCGCTTTCGAGCCCCGGCGTGTTGGGCGCGGGCGGAAAGTGCTGCTGCACGATCATGCTGGCGGTGCGGGTGGAAAAGGCGTTGCCGCTCGACGAGAGATAGGCCGCGGTGACGGCCTTGGCGATCGCGCCCATCGAGGCTTCGACGTTGACACCCTGGAAACCGGTCGGCGTGGCGTTCTCGGTGCCGGCGCCGGTGATCTTGCTGAAGATCATCCGCGTCGGCGCGCCGTTCATGCGATAGACCGCGAGCACGTTGCCGACCCGGTCCACCACCGCGATCACGGCGGGGTAGTTCAGCGCCTGCGCTTCGCCCACCGCCTGCGCGATGACCTTCTGCACGTCACCAACGGTGAGCGCTTCGGAGGCAAGTGTCGGGTAGACCCGCGCGCTCCCCGGGGGGGACGTGGGCGTGGGCGTGGGCGTGGGGGCGACGGATCCGGAAGAATCCCCGCCGCCGCAGCCGGCAAGCGCAAGCGACAGGGCCGCAACGATCCCGGTCACGGGCTGGCGGAACGCGGCAAGGCCCATCAGCGAAGGCTCCGGATCGAACGGATGGCGCCGCCCAGCGCCTGTCGGAAGGCGATCGGGCGGTAGCTGTTGGGCTCCTTCACCGCGGCATAGGCCTGGTTGATCTGCACCCTGAGGCCAGAGGCCGCGCCGGTGCTGACCATGCCGGAGTTGACCATGCCGTTGAGCAGGGTGTCGATCGCCATGACCGACTGGACCGAGCCTTCGTAGTCGGTGAAGCGGTCCGAGATTGCGTCGCTGGCGATGGCATCCATGATCGCGAACGTGCGCTCGCGGCCGAATTCGGCGCCGGCCATGCGGGTCGACAGGGCCTGCGCGCTCTGGCGCAGGGCCTGCGCGGCGCTGACCGTTTCGGCACGGCCCACGCCCATCGCGCGATGGAAGGCCTTGGCCCGCGCGTCGAATTCGCCCGCCAGATCGGGCGCGACGACCCGCGCGGCGGCGAGCAGCATGATCATGTTCTCGTCGTTGAACGGCGGCATGCCCTGCGCGATCGGCCGGCCCGGGTTGGGAACGGCGGTCACGTGCGCGTCCTCGCCATCGATGATCCGGCGGTGGCACGAATGGCAATCGTAGAAGGTGAATTCGGGGAAGATCCCGTTGCTGGCCTTGGCCGGCTGGCTGAACAGTTCGAGGCTACGGGTCACGGCCTGGGCCTGGCCCACGGCCCACATCCGCATCGAATTGGTGCGGCCACCCTTGCGCTGGACGTAGTCGGCATCTTCGTCGTGGTGCATCTGCAGCGTCGAGAACAGGTCGAGCTCGAACGAGATGCGCGGGTGGCCGGCGGCCATGATGCGGTGCGCGATGAACTGGCCCCGCCCGTCGCCCGAAAGGTGGCAATCGAGGCAGACGCTGGCGCGCGTTGCCGGATTGACCAGATCGGTCATCCCTTGCGCCACGTTGCGGCGATGGCTCGCCCCGACGGCGTAGTGCGTCGAGAGCCAGCCGCCCGCGGGGCCGTGGCAGGCTTCGCAGTCGACCCCGTCGGACAGGCGCCCACGCCCCGTGGCAGCGGCGGGCGATGCGTGGCAGCCGGCGCATTCGCGCTGCACGCCCGCGGCATCGAGGCCGAGGTGGCGGGCAATCTCGCGCCCGCGCGGACCTTCGACCACGCGCCAGGCGCGGCTGTGCGCGCCGGCGGGCGAACTGTCTTCCTGCCAGCGGGCGATCTCGTCCTGACGCACGGGCGTGCCGCTCGGCACCGAGCGGCCGTGGCAGGTCGACCCGGCACAGGATGCGACACCCATGTGCGCGCGCAGCGATGCGGCCGTGCTCTCTGCCTTCAGCGGGGCGGGTGCGAACAGCGCGGCGCAAAGGGCAGCGACAGCCATGGCAAGGCACAGCAGGCCGGCCGCGAAAGCGGACCGCGGCGTGTCCCGCCAGGCAGCGCTAAGCTGCCGCAACAACGTGGAAATGCCCTGCATTGCCCCTCGTTCCCACCGCGATCACGGGCCCGCCGACGCTGTTGCGCCTGGCGACCGGTTTTCACGGAAGTTTTAGCAATGCGACCCCTTTCGCCCAGCCTAGGCTGGACACACCGCCGGTTCAAGAGCCGAATTGGCCCGTTGTCCCCGGTGAAATCGGCATTCCGAACAAGCCCTTGCCCCGCCCCGCCGTGCACCAGACCGCCACGGCGCGGGCGAAGGCCGATTCAGGCGCGACGGATCACGAGGTTGCGGATCTCGGTCATGTCTTCCATCGCGAAGCGCACGCCTTCGCGGCCAAGGCCCGAATCCTTGACCCCGCCATAGGGCATGTTGTCGACGCGGTAGGACGAAACGTCGTTGACCACCACGCCGCCGACCTCGAGTTCGTCCCACGCGTCGAGCACCTTGTGCAGATCGCGCGTGAACAGGCCGGCCTGCAGGCCGAACTTCGAATCGTTCACCTCGGCCAGCGCTTCTTCCCAGGTGCGGAACTTCGACAGCGTGACGACCGGACCGAATGCCTCCTCGACATAGAGATCCGACGTGCGATCGACGTTCTCGAGCAGGGCGGCCTCCAGCATGGCGCCTTCGCAACCGCCGCCTGCCAGAAGGCGAGCGCCGCCCGCAACCGCGGTATCGATCCAGCCCTTCAGCCGGCTGGCCTCCTTCTGCGAGATCATCGGGCCGATGAACGTATCGCGGTTCTTGGGGTCGCCGGCGACGAGCGTCCGGACCTTGGCCGTGAGCATGTCGCGGAAAGTGTCGTAGATGTCCTCGTGGATGATCACCCGCTGGACGTGGATGCAGCTCTGGCCCGACTGGTAGTATCCGCCGAAGATGATCCGGGCGAGCGCGTGATCAAGATCAGCATCCTTGTCGACGACGACGGCCGCATTGCCGCCCAGTTCGAGGACGACCTTCTTCTTGCCCGCCTTTGCCTTCAGGTCCCAGCCGACGCCCGGTGAACCGGTGAAGGACAGAAGCTTGAGCCGCTCGTCGGTGGTGAACAGGTCGGCACCGTCGCGGCTGGCGGGCAGGATCGAGAACGCGCCTTCGGGCAGCACGTCGCATTCGGCCAGCACTTCGCCCATGATGATCGCGCCGAGCGGGGTGAGGCTGGCAGGCTTCATCACGAAGGGGCAGCCGACCGCGATGGCGGGCGCGATCTTGTGCGCGGCAAGGTTCAGCGGAAAGTTGAACGGGCTGATGAAGCTGCACGGGCCGATCGGCACGCGCTTCCACATGCCCATGTAGCCCTTGGCGCGCGGGGATATGTCGAGTGGCTGGACTTCGCCGTAGTTGCGCGTGGCTTCTTCCGCCGCGATGCGGAAGGTATCGATCAGGCGCCCGACCTCGCCTTCGGAATCGGCGATGGGCTTGCCCGCCTCGACGCACAGGGCATAGGCCAGCTCGTCCTTGCGCTCGGTAAAGCGGCTGACGCAGTGATCGAGCACGTCGCGCTTTTCGTAGGAAGCGAGCCTGGCCATGGCAGGCGCGGCGCGCACGGCTCCGGCGATCGCTTCATCGATCACATCGGGCGTCGCAAGCGCGGTGCGAAACGCGACCTCCCCGGTGAACTTGTCGGTCACCGCAAGATCGGTGTTCGGCTGCACCGCCTTGTTGTTGAGATAGAGCGGGTAGACGTCCTTGAGCTTCATGAGGGCCTTCCAATCTCCGTCATCCCGGGCCTGACCCGGGATCCCGCTTTCTTCCTTCCCGCCGCGAGAACAAGCGGGACCCCGGCTCAAGGCCGGGGTGACGACATTGTTCCCGCCGCGATCCCTACAGCGCCTTCGAAAGTTCCTTGATGTCCTTGTTCAGGATCTGGTCGTTCTGCGAATAATCGACCGGACAGTCGATCAGGTGCACGCCCGGCGTATCGCGGCAATGCGCCAGCAACTCCTTGAGGTGGGTGGCACTTTCGACACGGTAGCCCTTGGCCCCGTAGCTTTCGGCATACTTCACGAAGTCGGGGTTGTTGTAGGTCAGGCCGAAGTCCTCGAAACCCATGTTGGCCTGCTTCCAGCGGATCATGCCATAGGCGCTGTCGTTGAGGATCAGCACGGTGAGGTTGAGCCCCAGGCGCACTGCGGTCTCCATCTCCTGGCTGTTCATCATGAACCCGCCGTCGCCGCAGATCGCCATCACCTTGCGATCCGGATAGAGCATCGCGCTCATCATCGCCGAGGGCAGCCCCGCCCCCATCGTCGCCAGCGCGTTGTCGAGCAGCACGGTGTTGGGCTGGTAGGCGGTGTAGCCGCGCGCGAACCAGATCTTGTAGACCCCGTTGTCGAGGCAGATGATCCCGTCTTCCGGCATCGTATCGCGCACCGATTGCACCAGGTGCGGCGGAAACACCGGGAAGCGGGCATCGGCGGCAAGTGGCGCGGTGTGGGCAACTTCCGCCGCGCGATAGGACAGCATCTTGTCGAAATTCCACGCAGGATTCGGCGTGATCGCTTCCTTCATCTGCCAGATGGCGTTGGCGATATCACCGATCACCTCGATGCTGGGGAAATAGACCGGATCGACTTCGGCCGTCTTGGTCGACACGTGGATGACGGGCGTTCCCCCTTCGCGCATGAAGAACGGCGGCTTTTCGATCACGTCGTGGCCGACGTTGATGATCAGGTCCGCATCCTCCACCGCGCGGTGCACGAAATCGCCCGCCGACAGCGCCGCGCAGCCGAGGAAGCGCGGGTGACGTTCGTCGATCACGCCCTTGCCCAGCTGCGTGGTGAGGAAGGGGATGCCGGTCTTCTCGACGAATTCGCGCAGCATCTTGCCGGTCATCTTGCGGTTCGCGCCCGCGCCGATCACCAGCACCGGCGCATTGGCACCTTCCAATGCGGCGACGGCCTGCTGGATCGATTTCACGTCGGCGGTCGGCCGGCGCACCTGGCTGCGCTTCAGCGGCACCGAGGTGGTGTGCTCGTCGGCGATGTCCTCGGGCAGTTCGATGTGGGTCGCGCCGGGCTTTTCCTCTTCCGCAAGGCGATAGGCTTCGCGCACGCGGCTGGGGATGTTGTCCGAGCTTGCCATCTGGTGGGTGAACTTGGTGATCGGCTGCATCATCGAGACGACGTCGAGGATCTGGAAGCGGCCCTGCTTGGACTTCTTGATCGGCTTCTGCCCGGTGATCATCAGCATCGGCATGCCGCCGAGCGTGGCATAGGCCGCAGCGGTGACGAAGTTGGTCGCCCCCGGCCCCAGCGTCGCGATGCACACCCCGGTCTTGCCGGTGTGCCGCCCATACGTTGCCGCCATGAAGCCCGCACCCTGTTCGTGGCGGGTAAGGATCAGCTTGATCTGCTTCGAGCGCGAAAGCGAATCGAGAAAGTCGAGGTTCTCCTCGCCCGGAACGCCGAAGATGTATTCGCAGCCCTCTTCTTCCAGGCACTGCACGAAGAGGTCGGACGCCTTGGTCCCTGCACCGTTTTCCGCCATTCGGATCGCTCCCGCACTTCAGGAAAACGCGCGGGGCCACCGGCGCTCCTTCTCCCCAACGTCGCGACCCACGGGGCGGTCCGGTCGTTCAAAGGCCCATGCCTGGCCTGCCCCCTGAGGCAAGGCGTATCAAAGCCGGGCCCCCGCGTCACCCCATCCGATCGACGACAGGAAAAGAGTCAGTAGCCAAGCGCGAGGTCGACCTGCGGTGACAGCGGCTCACCCCGACGATAGCGTTCGAGGTTTTCGAGGAAACGCGCCGCCGAGCGCTGGAACATCTTGTCCTGCGCCCGGCCCGAAAGGTGCATCGTGACGTGCGCATTGGGCAGCGCCCACAGCGGATGATCGGCGGGCAGCGGCTCGGGCGTGGTCACGTCGAGGAACGCCGCGCCGATGCGCATCGCCTCAAGCGCTTCGACCAGCGCCGCCTGATCGACCACGGTGCCGCGCGCGACGTTGACCAGCACCGCGCCGGACTTCATCGCGGCAAGCTCGGCCGCGCCGATCATGCCGTCGGTTTCGGCCGTTGCGGGCACGGCAAGGATAACCCAGTCAAACGTGCCAAGCTGCGCGCGCCATGCGTCGGGGCCGAGCGCGCCCTCCCCGCCCGAACGGCGCACCTTCACCACCTCGACATCCATCGCCGAAAGGATGCGGTCGACCCGCTGCCCGATCGCGCCATAGCCCAGCAGCAGCGCGCGGCTGCCGGCAAGTTCGACCTTGCCGGGCGAATCCATGAGCCACTCATGCCGATCCTGCGCGCGCACCACCTCGCGATAGCCCTTGGCCACGGTCAGCATGCCCATCACCACATATTCGGCGATGGTCACCGCGTTGATGCCGACGCCGTTGGTGTAGATCACGCCACGCTCCGCCATGACATCGAGCGGCATGCCATCGACCCCGGCGTAGATCGAGTTCAGCCAGCGCAGCTTCGTCGCGCGCCGCACCGCCTCGGCCATCGGGGCCTTCTTGTCGAGATCGAACCAGCCGATCTCCGCTTCGGGCGCGAGGTCGAACAGTTCCTCGGTATGGCGAAACGTCCGCAGATCGACCCAGTCGGGCAAGCGCGACGCAATCAGCGGCGCAACCATGGCATTGGCGACGAGGATGGTTCGACCGGCTGTCATTGACTTCGCTCTCCTGCTCGCGTTCTTTTGCAACTACGCTAGCGGGGAGAGCACAGAGGTGAAGGCAGTTTTTTCGTTGGCACTGACTGCCACCATGCTTTTGTCGACAACCACCGCTCTCGCCCAAGCAGAAATGAGCGAGATCATAGTGACCGCGCAACGGCGCGAAGCCGATGATTTCGATATAAACCGCCCCGCCGTCGGCCTTCGCCGCACTGCCGATTTCGCCGTCCAGGAAGTGACCATCACCGGAGATACCCGCGATCCGGAAAAGCGGGCCAGTGAGATCTATGCCATGCTCGCTTCCGCCATCGAGGCTGCACCCAAGGCTGGCGTCGCGTTGGCGTTCGGCGAAACCACGATCCAGGCGGTCACTCTCAAGAACTACCGCGACTTGTCGCTCGCTCGGGACAATCGTCCGGATTCCCAGAAGATCGTCTTCCTGGTGAAAGCGCCTTTGCAGTCTGGCGGCGATGCAAGGGGCGCACAAGGCAGGATCAATACCTTCGTGAAATCAGTCCAGCCTGCCGGGCGTGCGCTGATGGAAACGACTGGCGACCTCAGCCTCTCGATTGTCGGGCCCGACCAGTACCGTCCGGCCATTGCCGATATCGTTGCCGCCGACGCCAAGACAATGGCTGCCAAGTTGGGACCAGATTATGGAGTAGAGATCGAAGGTCTGAATCGTCCAGTAGAATGGGCGCGCGCGGGGCTGTCGGAGGTTCTGCTGTACATACCGTACAAGCTGACGATCGTCCCGAAGCGGTAGCCTCAGCCCACCTTCCATTCCCAGCCGAGCGGATCGCCGTCCATCACCTCGACGCCCTTGGCGGCAAGTTCATCGCGCAGAGCATCGGAGCGGGCGAAATCCTTTTCGGCGCGCGCCGCCTTGCGTTCCGCAAGCACCGCCTCGATCTCGGCTTCGTCGATCTCGACACCCTTGGGGCGCAGGCGCAGCGCAGCGCGATCGAGATCGAGCAGGTCCAGCCCGAGCACCGCATCGACCGCCGCGATTGCCGCGAGCTTTTCTGCCGGATCGACCTTCTTCACCGCCACGATCTCGTCGAGCACGGTCAGCGCCACCGACGTATTGAGATCGTCTGAAATCGCGGCGTCGAACTTGTCGAGCAGGGGCGCGAACTTCGGCCCCGGCGCGGTTTGGGCGGCATCACCTGCCCGCTCTTTCAGTTGCGCCACGGCCAGCACTAGCCGCTTGAGCCGGGTCAGCGCGGCGCCCAGCCCATCCCAGCTGAATTCCAGCTCGCTGCGATAGTGCGCCTGCAGGCACAGCATTCGGTAGGCGAGCGGGTGGTAGCCCTTGTCGATCAGCAGTTGCAGCCGCAGGAATTCCCCCGACGACTTGCTCATCTTGCCGCTGCGTTCGACCAGGAAGTTGTTGTGCATCCACACTTTCGCGCCGCTGTTGCTCGGCACCGAAAGCCCGTTGGTGCAGCAGAACGCCTGGTTCTGCGCGATCTCGTTGGGGTGGTGGATTTCGCGGTGGTCGATGCCGCCGGTGTGGATATCGAAGGGGAAGCCGAGAACTTCGCCCGACATGACCGAGCATTCGAGATGCCAGCCCGGCGCGCCGCGACCCCAGGGGCTGTCCCATTCCATCTGCCGCGTCTCGCCCGCCGGAGTCTTGCGCCAGATCGCGAAGTCGGCGGCGTTGCGCTTGCCTTCTACCGCCTCGATGCGCCCCTCCCCTTCCTCGGTCTGCGCGCGCGCCAGCCGGCCATAGTCGGCCACGGTCGAAACGTCGAAGTAGAGCCCGCTGTCCAGCTCGTAGCAGTGCTGCGGTGCGATCTTCTTCGCAAAGTCGATCATCGCAGGCACATAGTCGGTGGCGATCGTCCAGCGCGCCGGCTGGCGGATGTTGAGCGCGCGCACATCGGCCCAGTAGGCCTGCTTGTAATGCTCGGCGATGTCCCAGATCGACTGCTTCTGAGCCGCCGCCATCCGCTCCATCTTGTCCTCGCCATCGTCCGCATCGTCGATCAGGTGGCCGACGTCGGTGATGTTGATGACGTGGGCGAGCTTGTAGCCCTTGAAGCTCAGCGTCCGCCCCAGAACGTCGGCAAAGACATAGGCGCGCATGTTGCCGATGTGGGGATAGTTGTAGACCGTCGGCCCGCACGAATAGACGCGCGCCTCCCCCTCGTGCACCGGCACGAAGGGTTCAAGGGCGCGGGTCAGGCTGTTGAACAGCGTCAGCGGGCGGGCAGCGTTTTCCATGGCCAAGCGCCTTGCCCGCTCCGGGCGCTTTCGGTCAAGCGCGGCGGTTCAGCCGCCGACGGCGCTGTTGGCCATCACATCGAGCTGCGCGGTGCAGCCGCTGTCGGCCAGCAGGCTCGCCATGCCGAGCCCGTCAGTCGGCACTTGCGCCAGCAGCTTGATCTTGATCGCCACGGTGCGGCCAACCGGGTTGCGGAAGCCATAGGACTGCCCATCGATGATCGGCAGCGTGTCGCTGGGCCACAGCTTGAGCGGATTGCCCGCATTCCACGTGACATCGGCGCTGGTGCCATCAGCGCCCGTCAGCTTGCCCATGCCGGTTTCGACTGCATCGGGGCGCCACAGCACCACCTGGCGCGGATCGGCGACGCAGAAGGTGCCGCCCTTGGTCACGTCCAGGTACCAGATCGAATCCGGCCCGCTCGCCGGCTCGGCGGCAGGAACGGGCGCGCCGCGTACCGCCCCGGTGCGCACGCGGGCGCCGCCCGGAACCGTCGCCATCTGCGCCACGGCCAGCGCGCCAGCCTGATCGCGGCTGACCGCAGCAGTCACCGGGAACGCGCCAGGGCCGTTGAGCACGCGGGTGCCCGACTTGTCGATCACGGTGACATGGTCGCCCGCCTTGAGCGCCAGCGTCCCGCTGGCCGGCAGCTTCTTGCCCATCGGGTACTGCGCGGCCGAAGGTCCGGTCGAGCGCACCACGACGGCCTGCGCCATCGCCGCATGGCCCGCCACGAGCGCGAGCGCGCCGGCGGCGAGGGCAAGGGGCTTGCGGAGCTTGGCGGCATCAACCCAGGGCATGACTTTCTCCTTCGTGCGCTTGTGCAAGGCGGGCGGCAAGATTCGCCAGCGCCCGATCATCCTTAGCGGCTTGCGTGATTCGTTCTGTGACGTTGCGCACCGCCACGCCATCGCCGTTACGGTGAGCCGCGACCAGCTCTTCGGCCAGCACAGCTTCGCGCGCATCACCGGGCGGCAGCGGCTCGAACACCTCGACCGGGGTGGAGCGGCCGCGCAGCGTGACCGTGCCCATCGGGCGGAAACGCGGCTGGCCGGCACGATCGCTCGCCTGGCCCACGTGCTCCAGCGCCTCGCGGCTGACCAGCACGGTGGTGTCGAGCGTCTTGTTCGCGCCTTCCAGCCGCGCGGCGGTGTTCATCGCATCGCCCAGCGCGGTATACTGGATCCGCCCCTCGCCGCCGAAATTGCCGACGATCGCCTCGCCATAATGAACGCCCACGCGGGTGCGACCAATCGGCGGCACGCCTTCGGGCACGGCACGGCGGAACTCCTCGCCCGCCTGGTACATCGCGATGGCGGCGGCGATCGCGCGCTCGCCATCGTCGGGCTTGGCGAGCGGCGCGCCCCAGAACGCAACAACGGCATCGCCCACGAACTTGTCGAGCGTGCCGCCGTACTGCAGCACCACCGCCGAAAGCCGGTCGAGATAATCGTTGAGCAGGCGCGCGATCATCTCCGGCTCGACCGCATGGGTCAGCTTGGTGAACCCTTCGAGATCGGAGAACAGGCAGAAGATCGCGCGCTTTTCACCATGCAACTGCAACCGTTCGGGGTTGCGCATGATCTCGTTGGCGATCGAGGCGGGCAGGTACTTGCCCAGCGCCCCCTGTGCGAATTCGCGCTGCGCGGCGTTGAGTGCGCGCAAGGCCGAACTGACCGCCAGGTAGCCGAGCAGCCAGCCCACGAACCAGCCGAACGCCGGCAGGTTCAACGTGTCGAACCCGGCGCGCTGCATCACGAAGGGCAGCAGCAGCACGACGCCAAGCTGCACCACCACGAACAGCGAAAGCAGCCATGTGCGCGCCCGGGCGAGCGCGGTCAGCGCGCCCAGCCCCACGGCCAGCAACGCAAAGCCGAGCTTGGCGACCATCGGCACATCGCGCGGCCGCGCATGGTCGAGCACTTGCGCCAGCATCGCGGCATGGATGGCAACGCCGATCGTCTGGGTTTCGCCCATGATGCGCGTGTTGGTGCGGGTGAACGGCGTGTCGAACTTGTCGAAATCGGAAAAGTGCGCGCCGATCAGCACATAGCGGCCCTTGATCTGCTCCTGCGCGAAGGCGGCCGTTTCGGGATCGGCGACGAAGTCGATCGGCAGCTCGTCAAACACCGGGCGGTCGCTCGAAGCGGGGCGTCGGAAGCGGATCGGGCCGGTATAGCCGGTAAAGCGGGAATCGCTCTCTCCGGTCGCCTCGGTCATCGCCATCGACAGCAGCAGCGGCATCCCCGGCTTGCGCGCCGGCCAGCGCCGCGAGACGTTGTCGTAATCGTTGTCGAGCAGGATGGACGCCGGGCGTACGGTAGGCCCGCGCACTGCTGCGATGGTGCGGCGCAGGTCCTGTTCCTGCTCCCAGGTGATGTTCTCGGGGCTCGCCTTGTTGGTGGTGAAGGCGAGGAATACCGGCACCTTCACTTGCGCCAGCGCGGCATGGAGCACAGGATCGTCGGCCTGCGGACTGTCGAGCAGCACGTCGACGCCCACCGCCTTGGCGCCCAGCTTGTCGATATTGGCGATCGCCTGCGCCATCATCGTGCGGTCCACGGGCGAGATCTTGCCCGTCTTGCGGTTGGTATCGGGGGTATAGACCACCAGCGTGATGCGCTTGTCGGTATCGACCGCCCGCGCCAGCGTCGCCACGCGCAAGTCGTAGAGCGCGGATTCGGCGTCGCGCAGCAGCGGCAGCCGCCAGCTGACCAGCGCCACCAGCACACCGATCGCCAGCAGCAGCAGCAGGACCGCCACGCGCTGCAGGCCGAGCTGGCGCGTGCCACCGGCAAGGCGCTGGCCGATCGGCTGGTCCTGGCTGTCCGGCATCGTCGGCTTCCCCCTTCCCCAACGCGCGCTTCCCCGGCACGCGTCCCCGCAGCCGGTTATGGACGCGTGCGCGCCCCACGCAAGCGCCATTGGCGCAATGGCGGAGCTAGCGCATTGGCGTCCAAGCGAATTGTACGAACCCGACGTCCGCGGGCGCAGCGTCCCGGCGGCGCCGGGGCCGCCTGCGGGTCAGAAGCCTTCGAACCGCACCGCTTCGGACAGCGGCGCGCGCGGCACCGGGAAGGCGTTGATCGGATCGCTTTCGTCGCGCTTGCCGATCGACAGGCCACAGAAGAACACGTGGTCTTCGGGAATATCGACGCAGGCGCGGATCTGCTTCTGGTAGATCGCCCAGGCTTCCTGAGCGCAGGAATCGAGCCCCTCCTCGCGCAGCAACAGCATGACCGTCTGCAACCACATGCCGATGTCCGACCATTGCGGCGGGCCCATGTAGCGCGGCGTGTGGACCAGCATCAGGACCGGCGCGTCAAAGGCGCGGAAGTTGGCCATGAAGCGCGACAGGCGGCCCTTCTTGTCCTCGCGCGGGATGTTCAGCGCAGCATACATCGCCTCGCCCACGCCAAACCGGCGCTCGGCATAGGCGCCGTCCAGCTCGGGCGGATAGATGTTGTATTCGGGCGCGTGCGCCTTGGTGCCTTCCGGGATCACCTTGGCCGTCTCTTCCACCAAACGCTTCAGCGGCTCGCCCGCGATCACCACCGCATGCCACGGCTGGGTGTTGCCGCCCGACGGCGAACGCTGCGCCTTTTCGAGCACGCGCTCGATCACGGTGCGATCGATCGCATCGGGCAGGAAGGCGCGGATCGAGCGCCGCGTCTCGACAGCTTGGGAAACGTCCATGGTGTTGTTCCGGTGATTGAAGGTCAGAAGCCCAGGAAGCGGACGTTGCCGTCGACCGGCTCGCGCTCGCGGGGGAAATTGTTCACCGCCTCGTCCTCTTCGCGATAGCCGATGGCGATGCCGCAGAACAGGATGTGGCTCTCGTCCGATACGCCGATGTGCTCCTTGATGAGCCGGGCGTAGAGCGACAGGAACTCCTGCGGGCACGTGTCGAGCCCTTCCTCGCGTGCCAGCAGCATGATCGTCTGCAGCCACATGCCGGTGTCCGACCACTGCGGCGCGCTGTTGCGGCGATCCATGTAGCACACCAGCAGCGCCGGCGCGCCGAACGAGGTGGCATTCTTCTGCATGAACTCCAGGCGGGCGTCCTTGTCGCCGCGGCCGATGTTCATCGCCGTGTACATCGCCGCGCCGACGGCCTGCAAACGGGCCTTGCATTCGGGGATCACTTCGGGATCGGAAAAGCTGTATTCGATCGGGTCCTGCGGCGGGCTCTGCAGGATCTTGGCCTGCAGCGCCTTCAGCGGCTCCCCGGTCAGAATCGTCGCTTCCCACGGCTGGAAATTGCAGCCCGACGGCGCCCAGCGCGCCTTGTCCATGATCCGGCGCAGCACCTCCAGCGGCACCGGCGTATCCTTGAACGCACGGATCGAACGGCGCGAAAGGACCGCATCGGAAACGGACATCTGCGTGGCCGCGGCGGCAGGCGCCGCTTCGAGCGTGGCGGTGGACATGACAGGACTCTCCCCCGAAAGGTTGCTTGCGATTTAATTGATCGGTTAAGCGCTTTCGGTCAAGCTCATTCGTCCTCGAACAACCCGGCGAGTTGTTCGACCATCGTGCCGCCCAATTGCTCGACATCCATGATCGTCACGGCGCGGCGGTAGTAGCGCGTCACGTCGTGGCCGATGCCGATGGCGACCAGCTGGACCGGGCTCTGCTTCTCGATCCAGTCGATCACGCGGCGCAGGTGCAGTTCGAGATAGCCCGCGCTGTTCACGCTGAGCGTCGAATCGTCGACCGGCGCGCCGTCGGAAATGACCATCAGGATGCGGCGGTCTTCCTGGCGGGCGAGCAGGCGGTTGTGCGCCCACAGCAGCGCCTCGCCGTCGATGTTTTCCTTGAGCAGGCCCTCGCGCATCATCAGGCCAAGGTTCTTGCGCGCCCGGCGCCAGGGCTCGTCCGCCTTCTTGTAGACAATGTGACGCAAGTCGTTGAGGCGGCCCGGCTGCGCGGGCTTGCCGCCTGCGAGCCACTGTTCGCGGCTCTGCCCGCCCTTCCACGCGCGGGTGGTGAAGCCGAGGATCTCGGTCTTCACCCCGCAGCGCTCCAGCGTGCGCGCCATGATGTCGGCGCTGATCGCCGCGATCGAGATCGGCCGTCCGCGCATCGAGCCCGAATTGTCGATCAGCAGCGTGACGACGGTATCCTTGAACTCGACGTCGCGCTCGATCTTGTACGACAGCGAATGGCCGGGCGAGATCACCACGCGGGCCAGCCGCGCGGCATCGAGCATGCCTTCTTCCTGGTCGAAGTCCCACGACCGGTTCTGCTGCGCCATCAGCCGGCGCTGCAACCGGTTGGCAAGCTTGGAGACGATGCTCTGCAGCCCCTTGAGCTGCGCGTCGAGATAGGCGCGCAGCCGCGTCAGCTCTTCCTCGTCGCACAGGTCGGTGGCGGCGATGACTTCGTCGAACTGCTCGGTATAGGCCTTGTAGTCGAAGGTATCGGGGATGTCGGTCCACTGCCGGTTCGGGCGGGTGGGAAGCATGCCCTCCTCGCCATCGTCGGCCATGTCGGCCTCGGCATCGTCCTCGGCATCCTCGAGCTGCTGCTCGGTCTCGCTGTCCTCGTCGCCTTCCGAGGTATCGCCGGCGACTTCGCTCGGCTGCTGCTCCTGGTTGTCCTCGCCGCCCTCGGGCTCTTCCTCGCCCTCCTGCTCCTCGTCCTCGCCTTCGTCCTCGTCGGCCTCGGGCTGGTCGATTTCGTCCGAGCGCGTCATCTCGAGATGGCCGAGCATGTCGAGCGCCAGCTTCTGGAACGCCTTCTGGTCTTGCAAGGAATCCGCCAGTGCCGCGAAATCGTCGCCCGCGCGCGCCTCGATCCAGCTGCGCACCATTGCGGTGCCGAGCTGCGCGGCTTCCGGCACCGGTTCGCCCGTCAGCTTTTCGCGCAGCAGCAGCGCCAGCGCGGTCGGCAGGGGCACGTCCTCGGGCTTGCCCGCTCGGGCAATCGGATCCGAAGCGACGCGAACGTCGGTTGCCGCGCCGATGTTGCCGCGAATCCCGGCATAGCCCTCCGAGCCGAGCGCTTCGTAGCGGACCTGTTCGATCGCGTCATAGGCGGCGCGCGCCACCGGTTCGGCCGGTGCCCCGGCGCGGTGCACGGCTTCGTTGTGCAGGCGCAGGCGCAACGCCATCGAATCGGCAAAACCGCGCGCTTCGGCCACCTGTTCCGCAGGCAGCGAGCGGCCGGGCATCGGAACGCGCATGTTTCCGCCGGACTGGCTGGCGCCATCGGCGGTCCAGGCAACCTCGATTTCCGGCTCGTCGGCAAGCGCCCGCGCCGTTCCGGCAAGAACGGAGCGGAACTGGTCGAGAGGAGTTTCGTCGCGCATCGCTTTACCCTGTGGGTCCGTGCAAGGACGCCAACCCACAGCGGTAACGCGCCTCGCCGAACGAGGCCCCCGCCTGCGCGGGGACGCCCTTCAAGTCAATCAACCAATTGATTGCCCGGTCTTGGCCCAGTCCGCAAGGAAGCCTTCGATGCCCTTTTCGGTCAGGACATGCTTGAACAGCCCCTTGATCACGGCGGGCGGCGCGGTGATCACGTCGGCACCGATCTTGGCGCTTTCCAGCACGTGGACGCCGTGGCGGATCGAGGCGACCAGGATTTCGGTCTCGAAGGCGTAGTTGTCATAGATCAGGCGGATGTCGCGGATCAGGTCCATGCCGTCGAAGCCGTTGTCGTCGTGACGGCCAACGAAGGGCGAAACGAACGTCGCGCCGGCCTTGGCGGCGAGCAGCGCCTGGTTGGCCGAGAAGCACAGCGTGACGTTGACCATGGTGCCATCGCCGGTCAGCTTCTTGCAGGTCTTGAGCCCGTCGATCGTCAGCGGCACCTTGATGCACACGTTGTCGGCGATCTTGCGCAGCACTTCGGCCTCACGCATCATCCCGGCGTGGTCCAGAGCGACCACTTCGGCCGAGACCGGACCGTGGGTGATCTTGCAGATCTCCTTGGTCACTTCGATGAAGTCCTTGCCCGACTTGGCGATCAGCGAAGGGTTGGTGGTCACCCCGTCGAGCAGGCCGGTGGCGGCGAGGTCTGCGATTTCGGCGGTATCGGCGGTGTCGACGAAGAACTTCATGGAAACTGGTCCTGCTGGGATGGTGCGATTCCCTGCCCCATAGACGCCTTGCGGTGAATTGGGAACGCAAGGCAGCTAAGCAATGCCCGCCAACCTTGCCCTTGCGGCGACTTGGAGGCATAGGGCCGCGCGAGTCCTCCGCACTTGCAGTCCGAAAGGCCCGTTGCCCATGAAAGTCCGCGTTCACGTCAGCCTCAAGAACGGCGTGCTCGATCCCCAGGGCCGCGCCATCCACCATGCGCTGGAAGGGCTGGGCTTCGATGGCGTCAACGATGTGCGCGCCGGCCGCCTGATCGAGCTGGACGTGGCCGACACCATCGCCGACGAGGCGCTTGACGAAATGTGCCGCAAGCTGCTCGCCAACATGGTCATCGAAAACTACCGCATCGAAAAGGTTGCCGCCTGATGCCCTTTACCGCGGCCGTCATCACCTTCCCCGGATCGAATTGCGACCGCGACATGGCGGTGGCGATCGAGGAGATCAGCGGCGGCACCGTGCACCGCGTGTGGCACGGCGATGCCGCCCTGCCCGATGGGCTTGACCTGATCGCTCTGCCCGGCGGCTTCTCCTATGGGGATTACCTGCGCTCGGGCGCGATGGCCGCGCGTTCGCCGGTGATGCAGGCGGTGGTCGAACAGGCCGGCCGCGGCGTGCCGGTGCTCGGCGTGTGCAACGGCTTCCAGGTGTTGACCGAAGCCGGGCTGCTGCCCGGCGCGCTGATGCGCAATGCCGGCATCCGCTTCGTCTGCCGCGACGTGAAGCTGAAGGTCGAAAACGCCAGCTCGCTGTTCACCTCGGCCTACCTGCCGGGGCAGACGATCACGATTCCCGTGGCGCACCATGACGGCAACTACTACGCCGATGCCGAAACGCTGGACCGGCTCGAAGGCGAAGGCCGCGTCGCGTTCCGCTATCTCGAAGCCTGCAACGGCTCGCAGCGCGACATCGCCGGCGTGCTCAACGAAAAGGGTAACGTGCTCGGCATGATGCCGCATCCCGAGCGGATGATCGAGCCTGCGCACGGCGGCAGCGACGGTCGCAAGCTGTTCGAAAGCGTGCTGCACGGCCTCAACACGCTGGCCTGAACCCGGCGCGCCCGCTTTTGCGGGCGCCCCACCGCAACGCTCAGGCCGCGCCGCGTTCGCGGATCGCTACCTGGTTGAACAGGGCCAGTGCGTCCTTCGCGGCCATCGGGCGGCCGAAGAAGAAGCCCTGCACCTTCTTGCAGCCGAGACGGCGGATCGTCTCCAGCTCCTTCTCGGTCTCGACGCCTTCGGCCGTCGTCGACATTTCCAGGCTATCGGCCATCGCGACGACCGCGCGCACGATGGCCAGGCTTTCGGCATTGTTCACCGCCGCGCCCTGCACGAAGCTGCGATCGACCTTGATCGTCGAGAAGCGCATCTTGCGCAGGTAGCCGAGCGAGGAATAGCCCGTCCCGAAATCGTCGAGTGCCACCCCGCAGCCAAGCGACATGATCCGCTCGAGCGTGGACTGCGCCGCGGTGCCATCGCGCACGAAAACGCTCTCGGTCACCTCGATCTCCAACCGATGGGGCGCGAGCCCGCTCTGCGCCAGCGCGCTCACCACCACTTCGGCGAAATACGGATCGAGCAATTGTTCGCCCGACACGTTGACGGCAACCTTCACGTGGGACGGCCAGTTGCACGCCTCGATGCAGGCCGTGCGCAAGACCCATTCGCCGATCGGCACGATCAGGCGGGTATCCTCGGCAAGCGGGATGAACTTGGCCGGGCTGACGAATCCGTGTTCGGCGCTGTTCCAGCGCAGCAGGGCCTCGAAGCTCACCACCTGCTCGCTCGCGGCATCGACCACCGGCTGGTAGTGCAGCGCGAATTCGCCGCGTTCGAGCGCGCGCCGCATCGAGAATTCGAGCTGGCGCCTTTCCTCGGCGTGGGCGTGGAGCGAAGGCTCGTAGGTGCAGTGTTGCCCGCCGCCTTCGTCCTTGGCGCGATAGAGCGCCAGGTCGGCGTTGCGCATCAGCGTCTCGACCGTGGCGCCGTCGCGCGGGCCGATCGCCGATCCGACGCTGGCGCCGACATAAAGCGTGTGGTGATCGATCTCATAGGGTTGCGACAGGGTGTAGATCACTGCCTGCGCCACCGCATGCAGGCGCTCTGTATCCGATGCATCGCGGATCACGATGGCGAACTCGTCGCCGCCAAGCCGCCCGCAAAGCTCGTTCTCGGTCATCAGCGCCTTCAGCCGCTCAGAAACGCGCGCCAGCAGCTGGTCACCCACGAGGTGGCCCAGCGTATCGTTGACGGCCTTGAACCGGTCGAGGTCGATCATCAGGAAGGCGCAGCGCGTGCGCCACTGAGCCGCCGCCGTCATGGCTGCGCCCAGCGTCTCGGTGAGCATCATGCGATTGGGCAAGGCGGTCAGCGTATCGTAGCGCGCCAGGTAGGCGATCTTCTCGCTGCTTTCGCGTTGCTCGGTCACGTCCGAGCCCACGCCCCGGAAACCGGCGAAAGTGCCGTTGTCGTCCACCTTGGGCGATGCGGACAGCTCCCACCAGCGGTGCTGGCCATGCAGCGTCACCCGCACCAGCAGGTTGGAAAAGCTTTCCCGCCGCTTGAGCTTTTCGGCCAGGTCGTGGAGCGAGGAATCGAAGTGGCCGCTTTCCCACGATGGCCCGGCGACGAGCTGGATCAGCGGCTTGCCTTCCAGGTCCTCGGGATCCTGTCCCAGCGCGAAGGCGAAGCGCGGCGATACCGATCGCACCCGGCGCGCACCATCCACCTGCCACAGCCAGTCGGCCTCGCCTTCCTCGAACTCGCGCAGCAGCAGCGAAACGACCTCGCTCTTCTCGGCGATGTTCGCCTCGGCCACCTTGCCCCCCAGGAACGTGCGCGCCGCTTCCAAGCTGCCGACCGCAACGATGATCGAGAAGGTCAGCGCGACGAACGCGGCGACGAGGTTGCCGCTCAGGGCAAACGTGGCAAGCCCGGCAATTCCCAAGATTGCACAGAACAGGACCGCTCCCAGCGGCGCGGCGGCAAAGGCGACCGAGGTGCCGGCCATCAGCAGCGCCATGATCGCCCACATCGTCATGCGCTGCGTTTCGCTGCAGAACGGTCCGAACCCGGCCATCGGCACGATCCACACCAGCGCCAGCGCCACCGTGCTGACCGTCTGCTGGTGCACTTCGCGCCGGGCCATGCGGCGGCGGTCGGCATCTTCCAGGCTGCGGTCGAAGCGCACGCCATAGATCAGCGTCGCGATCACCAGCGCAACCCAGCCGATCAGCAGCGCGAGATGGATCGTCCCGGCGAGCGCCTGCACGGTCAGCAGCGCGGCAAGGACATGGGCAACGAGCCGCGCCGGAGTCAGCCGCGCCAGGCTGGAATACTGCAGCCCGCGCAGCCTTCCCCAGTCGCCGTCGCCGGGTTCGGTAACGCCAAGGACGGCCAGCGCCGGCAGCTTTTGCGGCAGCGCCGCGGGGCTCGTGTCGAGAATCCTGCTCACTCTGCCCGACTAGGCGAAAACCCTTTCGCAATCGTTGCAGTTGCAGCACCGCTCGGACCGGCATCGTAACCGATCCGGCGGAAAACAAACGGCTTTCCAGCCGCTTGCCGTTCCTTGCTGGCTCGCCGGCTCAGGCGTTGGCGACGGCAGCCGCCTTGGCGGCACACGCAGCCACGATCGGCGCGGGATCGTAATAGTAGGGCTTGATCTCGCAGACCTTGCCGTCGCGGAAGCGGAACAGTTCGCACAGTTCGGCCGGAGCGAGCGACGGGTCGGCAAACTGGAACGACAGGATCGTCACCGCATGGTCCTTGCCCGCGCAGGTTTCGACGATTTCCAGCCCGGCAACGTCCATCATGCCCATCACCGTGGTGAACAGCTCGCGCAGCGCGTTCTTGCCGCGATAGACGCCCTTCATCGGCAGCGTGTCGGCTTCGCTGACGAAGAAATCGTCGGTCAGCATCGTCGCCACCTTGTCCCAGTCGCCCGCTCCGCTGGCGGCATAGAGATCGACGACGAACTGCTTGATGTCTTCCGGGGTCATGGCCCTCACCTCTCCTGCGCGCCGCCGGTGCGGCTCCCGTCTTGCACCATCGCCGATTTGCGCGCGTGCCCGAACCTAGCCCAATGGCTAGCGCCCCCCACGTGCGCCATGCTCTATGCCGCATGCCCATGGGAGATATACGCCAGATCGTGCTGACCCGCCGCCCCACCGGCGTGCCGGTCCCCGAAGACTTTGCGCTTGCCAGCGCACCGATGCCGCAGCCCGGTCCCGGCGAGATTCTCGTGCGGATGCGCGTGTGCTCGTGCGATCCGGCCATTCGCGGCTTCCTCGATGACCGGCCAAGCTACCTGCCGCCGGTTGCGCTGGGTGCGCCGATCAACGGCATGTCGTTGGGCGAAGTCGTCGAATCGAACGATCCGGCATGGCCCGTCGGCACCCTGCTGCGCACGATGGCCACGTGGTCGGAATACTATGTCATCCGCGGCGATGCGCTCGGGCTGGAAAAGGTCGACGCAGCGCCAGGCGTTCCGCTGCAGCACTACATGGGCGCGCTTGGCCCGGTGGGCCTTACCGCCTGGGTCGGCCTGTTCGAAATCGGCAAGGCAAAGCTCGGCGAAACCGTTCTGGTCAGCGCCGCTGCGGGCGCTACCGGCAGCACCGTGGTCCAGCTGGCGAAGGCCGCCGGTTGCCGCGTCATCGGTCTTGCCGGCGGCCCGGCCAAGGCGCAGGTCGTGCGCGATCTCGGCGCCGATGTCGCCATCGATTACCGCGCGGTCGATGATCTCGCCGCCGCGATCGGCGAAGCCGCGCCCGATGGCATCGATGTCTATTTCGACAACGTGGGCGGTGAAACGCTCGACGCCGTGCTGCCGCTGATGCGCCTGCACGGCCGCATCGCGGTGTGCGGCATGGTGTCGCAGTACAACGACGCCGATCATCCCCACGGCAACCGCAATCTGTGGCAGCTGGTGGTCAATCGCCTGACCATGCGCGGCTTCATCACCTACGACCATCCCGAAGTGCTGGGCGAAGCGCAGGCCACGCTCGACAGCCTGTTTGCCAGCGGAAAACTGACACCGCTTGAAAATTTGCGCTCGGGCATCGAAAAGCTTCCCGAAGCCTTCATCGATCTGATGAGCGGCCGGACGACGGGCAAGACGCTGGTCCTGATCTGAACGTCCCGATCTTGAGCAGGAGAGCACGATGGCGCGGCTTGCAGGCAAACTAGCGTTCGTAACCGGCGCCGCTTCGGGCCTTGGCGCGGCCATTGCGCGCGCCTATGCGGCAGAGGGCGCGCAGGTTGTCGTGGCAGACATCGACGAGCCGGCCGGAACCGCGCTCGCGACCGAGCTCGGCAATGCCCAGTTCGTGCGGCTGGACGTCACCTCGGAAGAGTCGTGGGCCGAAGCGGTCGCGCCGTTTGCGCGGATCGATGTGCTGGTCAACAACGCCGGCATCACCACGCTCGGCTCGATCGAGGAATGCACCGTGGCGCAGTTCCGCCACGAACTGGACATCGACGTGATCGGCGTGTTCATGGGCATCCAGGCCGCCCTGCCGAAAATGAAGCAGCACGGCGGCTCGATCATCAACATGTCCTCGCTCGCGGGGGTGAGCGCTTCGGCCAATCTCGTGGTCTACAACGCGGCGAAGGCGGCGGTCACGCTGATGACCAAGTCGTGCGCCCTGCACTTTGCGCAAAGCGGTTATCCGATCCGCTGCAACTCGATCCACCCGGGCGCGATCCACACCCCGATCATCGACAAGGTGCTGGCCCAGTCCGACGATCCCGACGCGTTGTACGCAAGCTTCGTTGCCACCCACCCGATCGGCCGCCTGGGCAAGCCGGAGGAAATCGCCGCGATCGCGGTCTATCTCGCCAGCGATGAAAGCGCCTTTGCCACCGGCGCCGAATTCCGCATCGATGGCGGCGCCTCGATCTGATGAAGGTCGGCTGATGCAGCAGGCGCACAGGCGGCCGATCCGGCAGGTCGCGTACTTCTGCGAAGACGTGCGCGCAGCGGCGCGTGCGCACCATGCGGCGTTCGGATCGGGTCCGTTCTTCGTCGCCGACAACATCCCGCTGGCCCGCGCCGTCCATCGCGGCACCGAACGGCTGCTCGATCATTCGAGCGCCTATGGCCAGTGGGGCGATGTCATGGTCGAATTCGTCCAGCAGAACAATTCCGGTCCCTCACCCTTCCATGACCTGTTCCCGGAAGGGTCTGGCCGCCATGGCCTGCACCACGTGGCGCTGTGGGTCGACGATGTCGATGCCGAAATCGCCCGCTTCGCTGCGGCGGGCGCGCCTTGCGCGTTGCGCGCCGAAATGAACGACGGCTTCGTCTTCGCCTTTGCCGACACCACCGCCATGCTCGGCCACATGACCGAGCTTTACGCCCCCGTCCCCAGCCTGACCGGCTTCTACGCCATGGTCGCGGAGGCTGCGGCAAGCTATGACGGCGGCGAACTCATCACCACCATCGCCTTTTCCTAGTCAAGGACCGCAGACCCGTGAGCGAAAGCTGGCATCCCGTCATTGCCGAGACCGAATTCCCCGCCGAAGGCAAGCTCGCCACCAGGATTGCCGGCTGGTACGTCCTCATCGGCAAGACCGACGATGGCCTTCATGCCGTCAACGATCGCTGCACCCACCAGGCGGCGCTGCTGTCGACCGGGCGCATCCGGCGTGGCGCGATCATGTGCCCGCTGCACGGCGCGCGCTTCGAAATGGCCACGGGCAAGTGCATCGGCAGCGCCTATCGCGATCTTCGGCCCTTCCCCTTGCGCATCACCGACGGCACGATCGAGGTCTGCCTGCCCGATGAAGCGCCGACGATGGACGAACTGCCGGTCGTCACCGGCTGACCGTTGCTTCGCGCACCTGATCTAACCCACAGTAGGCCGTGGCTGCGGGCACGCTAGTCTCCTGCGCAAACCATCTGCGGGAGAGTACCTGATGCCCTTTACCGGCCCTGCCGAAGACCGCCTCGCCATCCGCGAGCTGCTCGAAACCTACGCCGACGCGGTCACCCGCTGCGATGCCGATGCCTGGTCGGCCACGTGGGCGGAAGACGCCGAATGGTCGCTGCCGGATTATCCCGAGCTTGGCACCACACGGGGCCGTGCCGCGATCCGGGCGATGTGGGTCGAAGCGATGAAGGGCTACCCCGGGATCATGTTCGAAGCCTGGCCGGGCTCGATCGAGGTCGATGGCGATAAGGCCACGATGCGCAGCTACACCAGCGAAGTCTACGACCAGGACGGCGTGACCAAGCGCGATCGCGGCGTTTACGAAGATACGTGCGTCAAGATTGACGGGACGTGGCTGTTCAAGTCGCGCTCGTTCCGCAACATCCACCGCCAGCACGCGCCGAAAGGCTGTTAACGCTTTCGGCCGATTTACTCAGGGGAAGTCCAGGGTTGCAGGTAGGCGGGTTCTAAGTCCCGACCGTTATTGGATCATCGTCGAACCAGAACGCAGGTTGCAGCGCGCCGCGCTTGCTGCCGGGAGGGCGACAGATCCATGCACAAATCCGGACTTCTTCTTTTCGCCGCGCAGTTGGCGCTCGTATCGCCCGCGTTTGCCGAAGCGAACGATGACCAGTCCGATGCGGCGAGCACGCGGCCCCAGGCAAAGCCGCCGGTCGAAGTGTTCTCGACCGGCGTCGCCAAGGGTCGCGATCGCCTCGACAGTGCAACTTCGACCAGCGCCCTGCGCGGTGAGGACATCCAGAAATTCGGCCCCCGTCCCTTGGGCGATGTGCTGCGCACAATGGCGGGCCTGCGGGTTGAATCGGGTATCGGCGAAGGCAACAACAACTACACCGTGCGCGGCCTTCCGCTGGCTGCCGGTGGCTCCAAGTACATGCAGTTTCAGGAAGACGGGCTTCCCGTTCTCGAGTTCGGCGATCTCTTCAACATCGGCACCGATGTCTACCTCCGCAACGACCTGTCGATCGCGCAGATCGAAACGATCCGTGGCGGTTCGGCCTCTACCTTTGCCTCCAATTCGCCCGGCGGCCTGATCAACATCATCAGCCGCACCGGCGACGTCGAAGGCGGATCGCTGCAGCTTTCGAGCGGGCTCGATTTCGACCAGAAGCGCGCCGACTTCAGCTATGGGGCAAAGCTGGGTGAAAACACCCGCTTCCACCTTGGCGGCTTCTATCGGCAAGGCGAAGGGCCCCGCCCCATCGGGTTCGACGGCTGGCGCGGCGGCCAGATCAAGTTCAACGTCACGCGCAATCTGGCTGGCGGCGGGTATATCCGGCTCTATCTGAAGCTGCTGGACGATCGCTCGCCGACCTACGCACCTTACTTCGTCAACATAACCGGCACGAATTCCAATCCGGTCTTCCGCAGCTACCCCGGCTTCAAGCTGAACCGCGATTCGGTGCTCTCGCCCTATCTCGGTCCGGTCGTGACGCTCGATGAAAACAACCGCCTGGCGGCCTTTCCGATCTCGACCGGACAGCATGCCGTGTCGAAGTCGATCGGGCTGGAAACGCAGTTCGATGTCGCCGATTGGACGATCACCGAACGCATGCGCTATTCCGCCAACAGCGGGGATTTCAACCGGGCTTTCCCATCGAGCGCCAACACCGTGTCCGCCTTTGCAGCATCGCAGGGGGGCGCCGGGGCCAGCGCCGTCTACGCAAGCGGACCGCTTGCCGGCCAGGCGATCCCCAACGGCAGCATGGTCAACGGCAATGGCCTGCTCGCATTGTATTACGTGTCCTACGTTCGCGCGCACGCGCTCGACGATTTTACCAACGATCTGCGCGCGACGCGGGTCTGGAAGGTGTCCGGCGGCAACCTCACGACGACCTTGGGGGCCTATTACGCATCCCAGAAGCTCAAGACGACCTGGCTGCACACCGCGATGGATATCGACGTCAACGGCGGGAAGACCGCAATGGTCGACATCATCAGCGCCAACGGGACTGCGCAAACGCAGGACGGCTATTATGCCTTTGCGCGTGGCACCAGCCTGTTTCGGCGCGCCTTCGATGTCGATTACCGGGTCTTCGCGCCCTATGGCTCGATCAACTACCACTTCGGCAAGATCGCGATCGGCGGCAGCTTGCGCTATGATATCGGGCGGGTCCGGGGATCGCTGATCGGTGCCGATCTGGGAGGCGGTCGCAAGGGTCTGACGTCCTACGACATCAACGGTGATGGTGTGATCAGCGCCGCCGAAAAACGGGTTGCCTACCTGCCGCTGACCGAGCCGGCCCCCGTGAACTACAACTACGGCTATCTCAGCTATTCGGCGGGCGTGAATTACCGCGTGGCCGAACCCTTCTCCCTGTTCGCGCGCTACAGCCTCGGGGCCCGCGCAAATGCCGACAAGATCCTGTTCACGCCAGTCGTCAGCACGACCGACGGCAGTGTGGCCAGCTCGCGTGACAAGGCGGACAAGGTGCGCCAGCTCGAAGGCGGCTTCAAGTTCCGCAAGAACGGGATCACGCTCAACGCAACGGCCTTCCGCGTAACCGCGGACGACCACAACGTCCTGAACGGATCGGCCAACCGCACCGACCGCTCGTACCGGGCCACCGGTGTCGAGCTCGAAGGCGGCGTGCAGCGCGGCCGCTTCAGCCTGATGCTGGGCGCAACCTACACCAAGGCCAAGATCACGGCGGACCGGCTCGACCCCACCCTGGCCGGAAAGGAACCACGCCACCAGCCCGACTGGACGTTCACGGCAACGCCGCAAGTGGATTTCGGCCGTGCGGCGATCGGTGCCAGCATCGTCACGATCACCAAGAGCTATGCGCAGGATTCGAACCTGCTGGTGATGCCGGGCTTCACCACCGTTGGCGCCTTTGCCACGGTGTCGCCGATGGATCGGATACACCTGTCGGTCACCGCGCAGAACCTGTTCGATACAGTCGGGATCTTCGAGGTCAATCAATCCACCGTCCCGGCCAATGGCATTGGCTTCGCGCGTTCGGTCAACGGGCGCACCGTGCAGGCATCGTTGCGCTTCGATTTCTGATAGCGCCATCACGCGTACCATCGTGAAGGAGGGCGGGCCCCGACTGTGCCGCCCTCCTTCAATGGGTTTACGCGGCCCTCCGGCCCAAGTTGACACCGGGCTTGCATACGCAAGATCAACTTGGCGAACGGCAACCATGTCCTACATGGGAAAATGCCGGTAAAAGACGCCCTGCCCGCTCCTTGAAAACGTCTAAGATCATAGGCTTGCGCGTGTTCGGCGCATAACCTGGCAACGAGTGTCCCGTGGCTTCGGCAAAGTTCCCTGAACACTGTCAACTTTGTCAACTTGGGCTTGCCCGGCGTCGCGCAAAGGCTCTCTTTCGGCTGGCGACGAGGGCGCTCGAATCGGCGCGACTGACCCAGTTTGAACTGGGTCGTGCACTGCACCTTTGAAACCGCAAAACCGCAACCCGTTTGTCCGTCTGAGCGCTCCCCGGATCGGAAATCCATCCAGCTGGCCTTTTTTACAGGCAGAGCCTTGGTGATGTTTCTGTAGGATTGTCGGCGGGAGAAGAGCCGAAAACACGCTGTGCCGCGATCAAGCCGAATGGGGCGGGATCGCACGGAAGGATCAGACCTGCATCGCGCTGGGCGACGCGGGCCATCCGACCCCATGGCGCTTTCCATCCGATCCCATCCGACTGTCACGCCCCGGCGCTGCGCATTTCGCACCGCCCGGCAGATGACCAGCTTTGGGGGGAATATGAGCAACGACCGAGCAGTACCTGCCACCTGCGCGCGCAGCGCCTTCAAGGCCGCCGCGCTCGCCGCGACTATCCTGGCCGCAGCACCCGCTTTCGCCGCAGAGGACCAGGCCGCGGCCCAGGCCACAGCCGCCACCGACAACGGCGGCATCGAACAGATCACCGTGACCGCGCGCAAGCGCGTCGAGGACGTGCAGAGCGTTCCCCTCGCCGTTTCGGCCATCGGCGGCAAGACGCTCGAAGCCCGCTTCGTGCCCGACGTCCGCGCCGTTGCCCGCTATATCCCGAACGTCCAGCTGGGCCAGGTGCAGTACTCGGGCGCAACGCTGTCCGCCTCGATCCGCGGCATCAGCTTCGCCGACATCGAACGCTCGTTCGAACCTGCCGTCGCCACCTCGATCGACGGCATCTTCCTTGCCTCGAACACCGGCGCGCTGGTCGACATGTTCGACGTGGAATCGATCGAAGTGCTGCGCGGTCCGCAAGGCACGCTGTTCGGCCGCAACACCGTTGGCGGCATCATCAACATCAAGCGCACCCGCCCTACCGGGGAGCTGGGCGTGAAGCTTCAGGCGACCGTCGGCTCCTACGGCCGCAACGATTACAAGGCGATCTTCAACGCGCCGCTCATCAAGGACGTGCTGGCGGTCAAGCTCGGCCTGTTCTCGATCAGCAGCAACAGCTTCACCTACGATGCCACCACCCGCAAGGCCGAGCCCGGCCTCGACCGGTTCGACGTCACCGGCAGCCTGCTGTTCACGCCCAGCGCCGAATTCGAGGCGCTGCTGACCTACGAGCACCTCAAGGACCGCTCGCACTATCCCAACCCGGTCAACCAGTCGGTCGGCGCGCAGAGCAACGGGTATGGCGGCGAGCTTGCCTGCACCGTCTTCGGCCTGTGCGGCCACGCCGCCGAGTACGAAAAGAGCGGTTACCGCGCGTCCTACGGCGGCCTGCCGTTCTACGCGCCGCTCGATGCGGACAACGTCACGCTCAACATGAAGTACAAGGCGGACAACTTCTCCATCGTGTCGGTCACCGGCTACATGAAGAACAAGGATTCGCTCGACATCGACAACATCGGCGATGCCTTCGCTCCCGGCACGCCGCTGTTCCACCCGGTTCGCAAGCTCCATGGCGATCAGTTCAGCCAGGAACTGCGCGTCGACACCGACTTCGACGGCCTGTTCAACATGGTTGCCGGCGTCTATTACTTCCAGTCGACCTACTCGCTCGACAACCAGAGCGTGTACATCCTCGACGGTACGGCAAACCCCGCCAACCGCGTCGACACGTTCAGCGCTGGCCAGACGGTCAAGTCCTATGCCGCCTTTGCCGAAACCTACTGGAAGGTGACGCCGACCACCCGGATCACCATCGGTGGCCGCTTCACGCACGAAACCAAGGACTTCCACGTCGAAAAGCCCGCCGTCACCGCGGCCGAGGGCGGCCCGTACAAGTGCCCCGACGTGAATTCGACTTACGCGCCCTGCCGCAATCCGTCGCTGAAGTTCAGCCGCTTCACCCCGCGCGTGTCGATCGACCAGGAACTGGCCGACGGCATCATGACCTACGCTTCGTGGGCGCGCGGGTTCCGGTCGGGCGGCTGGAACGGTCGCCCCGGTTCGACGCCGGATTCGATCGGGCCGTACCAGCCCGAAATCGTCGACAGCTACGAGCTGGGCCTGCGCACCAAGTTCTGGGACAACAAGGCGATCTTCAACGTCACGCTGTTCCAGACCGAGTACAAGAACAAGCAGGAGGACCAGATCCGGTCCAACCCGGTGCTGCCGACCTCGACCGTCACCTTCGTCGAAAATGCCGGCAAGGCTCGGTTCCAGGGTGTCGAGCTGGAAGGGCAGCTGCGCCCGATCCCCGAACTGCACCTGTTCGGCTCGGCCGGCTACCTCAAGGCCAAGTACCTCAAGTTCCTCGACGGCACCGGCGCCGATGTCAGCGCGACCAAGCAGCTGCGCTATGCGCCCAAGTGGAACGCCAGCATCGGCGGCGACTACACCTTCGACGTTGGTGGCAGCGACACGGTCGTGTTCGCCTCCAACCTCAAGTACGTCGACAAGTACGTGACCGAATCGAGCGTCGATCCGGCCGGCCTTGGCCGCGAGATCATCCCGTCGCACACCGCGGTGGACTTCTCGCTGACCTACACCGGGCATCTCGCCTCGCTGAAGGAATTCAAGCTTTCGGCCTTCGTCAACGATGCCTTCCACAGCGGCGGCCGCATCGTGCGGTCGAGCTACGCCGGGCCATTCTGGTTCAGCGACCGCATCCCGAACCGCACTTGGGGCCTCGAAGCGATGGTCGAATTCTGACCGGCGCCATCGTCGCTGACCGCAAAGCGCCCGTCCTTCCTTCGGGAAGGCGGGCGTTTTCGCGTCTGACCCTAGGGGATGAGCCAGTTGCCTGCGATGCAAGGCGTTGCGATCCCGGCATGATAACAAGAGGATGACGATGACCGGCAACCGCTTCTGGCAGCTCGACCACCACCCCAAGGGCAACGATTTCGCCGCCGCCCTGTCTCTGCGCGAGGAGAACCTTGCACCGCTTGCCGAGGGCGAAGTGCGGGTGCGCGCCGGATGGCTGTCTATGGACGCCGGCACCCGCATGTGGATGAGCCCGCGCACCGATGGCTACCAGCCGCCGCTGCCGCTCGGTTCGAAGATGGTGGGCCTTGTCCTCGGCCGCGTGAGCGAGAGCCGCGACCCCACCTTCCCGGTCGGCACGCTGGTGCGCGGCTTTGGCCAGTGGGCCGACTATTCGACGATGGTGCCCGCGCTTTCGGGGCTTGTCGCGCTGGACGATAGCGTGGCGGACGTTCGCCAGCACTTCGGCGCGCTCGGCATGAACGCCTGGACGGCTTACGTCGGCGTCAAGGAAGTGGCTGCGGTCAAACCCGGCGAATGGCTGGTGGTGAGCGCGGCGGCCGGCGCAACCGGGATCATGGCCTGCCAGGTGGGCAAGGCGCTGGGCGCGCGGGTGGTGGGCATTGCTGGCGGCCCTGCCAAGTGCCGCTTCCTGACCGAAACCCTGGGCGCCGATCTGGCGATCGATTACAAGGGCGAGGACGTGGCCGCGCGGCTGGCGCAGATCGAGGGCGGCGTCCATGCCTATTTCGACAATGTCGGCGGCCCGCTGCTCGATGCGGTGCTGCCCAACATGGCGCACTATGGCCGCGTCGCCGTCTGCGGCATGGTGGCGGCGTACGACAACGACGCGCCCCTGCCCGGCCCGGCACGCTTCGACCAGGTGCTGATGCGCCGCCTGCGCATCGAAGGCTTCTTCATTCCCGACTTCCTGGAGCGCGGCGCCGAATTCCTGCCGCTGCTGCGCCAATGGTACGAAGAAGGCCGCCTTGGCGTACCGTTCGACGAAAGCGTGGGACTGGAGAATACGCTCGTCGCCTATGACCGCATGCTCAGCGGCAAGGCGATCGGCAAGGCCATCGTGAGGGTCGCCGGCGACGCCTGAGCATACCCCGAACGCAAGGCAAAGGGCCGGTCCGATCTGTTCGGGCCGGCCCTTTGTGTTTGTGCGGCAAGGTTAGCGGGCCGGATCGTCGCCAGCGCCCCACTCCACTCGTTTGATCTGCCGGAGCGCGGGGATGCCCGTTCTGCGGCACAAAAAAAGGGAGGCGAAGCCGCAAGGCCCCGCCCCCCATAGGGTGGATTTGAATGCGTTATCGAACCGGCGTCAGAACTTCACGCCGATGGTGCCGCCATAAGTGCGCGGTTCGAGCGCCATGCCGAACGACCAGAGGCCCGCGACGGTGAACGCGTGGGTGGTGGTCTTTTCGTTCAGCAGGTTGCGACCGAAGACGCGGAAGTAGGCTTCCTTGTCACCCAGATCGAAGTTGAAGGTCATGCTCGCGTCGAGCAGATCCTGTGTGGTGGTGCGCACGCGCGGATCGTTGCCGCCGATGTTGTTCACGCCAGTGGTCGAAGTCGGAAGAATCCGCTGCGAGATCTGCTCGTCGTACGGGCTGATATGGCGCAGGCCGACCGAGGTCATGATCTTGCCGAAGCTGGTCGGCAAGGTGTGCTCGACATTGAGCGAGCCGGTGAACTTCGGCGCGTAGATCAGGTTGTTGTTCGAATAGTCGCAGGTCCCGATCACGGCACCAACCACGCAGCCCACGACGAAGTTGCGGAAGTGGGACTCCATGTACGCTGCGGAACCGGTAAGGCGCAGGTTGTCGGTCACGCGCAGGGTGAAATCGCCCTCGATGCCCTTGATCAGCGCGCCACCCGGCACGTTGCCCGTGATGGTCTGGTTGCCGGTCGGCCCACCAGGCACCGTGAGGTTCTGCTGCATGTTCTTGTAGTCGGAAACGTAACCGGCGACGTTCAGTTCAAGCTTGCGATTGAACAGGGCCAGCTTGGCGCCCAGTTCGTAGGCGTCGACCGTTTCCGGCTGGAACGGGGTGCTGGCGGTTGCGGCCGTCGCTGCGCGCGGGCTGAAGCCGCCCGAACGATACCCGCGCGACCACGAGGCATAGAGCATCACGTCGCTGTTGGGGCGGTAGTCGAGACCGATCTTGGGCGTGAACTTGTTGAAGCTTGCATTGCCCGAGCCGACCGCGGCGAACTGGGTGGTCGACACGTTGTCCGGATCGACGAGCACGCCAGGTGCGAAGCCGTTGTAGAGCTTCTTGTTGTCGTGGCTGAAGCGGCCGCCGAACGAGAGGCGGAACTTGTCGGCAAAGGCCCAGTTGAAGTCACCGAAAGCGGCAAAGCTCTCGGTCTTGCCTTCGACGTGCTGCGCGTTCTTGTCGAACAGGGTCGGCGGGGTGTTGGGCGAGAAACCGAACACGCGCGACCACTGGGTCAGATCATACTTGGATCCGAAGAAGTAGCCACCGATAACATAGTCGAACCCGTCGAACAGCTTGCCCGAAGCGCGCAGTTCCTGGCTCCACTGGGTGTAGTGCTGGCGACGATCGACGTAGTACAGGTCGGTCGACGAGCCGTCGAAGTCCTGCGTCTGTTCTTCGCGGCTGTGGCGCCAGCCGGTGATCGCGGTCAGCTTCACGGCGCCCAGGTCGTAATTCATTTCCAGCGTCGCGTCGGGCGCGTGGTAGTGGCTGTCTGCTGCCTGGCCGAACGTCGTGTACAGATCGGTGGTGGTGTTGCGATTGCATTCCTGCGCCGGAATGAACGCGCAGAACACTTCGCTGCTGTTGGTGATGTTGCTCACCACCGGGTTGAAGCTCTGCACCACGTTTTCGACGGTCAGCTGGGCTTCAAGCCCCGAGTCGCGCGGCTTGAACAGCAGGCTTGCGCCGTAGCTGTCGCCCTTGCTCCAGCCATCCGAAGTGTTGCGCGTGACGTTGTGGTAGAAACCGTCGGTCTGGTTGTGGAAGTAGAACGCCTTCACGCCCCAGGTTTCGCCGTCGCCGTAGTTGACGATCGCCTTGCCCGACCAAGTGTTCCAGCGCCCATAGGTGAATTCGGCCTTGCCGCCGGGCTCCATGGTCGGCTTGGACCGGGTGATGTTGATGACGCCGCCGATCGTGTTGGCGCCGAACAGCGTGCCCTGAGGTCCGCGCAGCACTTCGATCTGCGCAACGTCGAACGCATCCTGCAACTGGCCGGTGTTGGTGCCGATGGTGACGCCATCGACGACGACGCCCACGGTGGGGGTCTGCGACTTTTCGATGTCGGCATAGGTCAGGCCGCGGATCGAGATGTTCGCCGCCTGTGCGCCCGAGTTCTGCTGCGTGATAAGCAGGCCGGGAGCTGCGCCCTGCAGGTCACCGATGTTCACGGCAGCCTTGGCTTCGAGCATGGCGGTGTTGACCGCGCTGATGGCGACCGGCGTCGATTGCAGCGTTTCATCGCGACGACGGGCGGTCACGATGATGGCGCCGGTGTCTTCGGCAGCGGCGGCATCGGCCTGCGCAGCCTGCGGCTGTTCATCCGCGGCAAAGGCGGGCGCAGAAATTCCGATGAGCGAGGTACCAGTAAGAGCGGCCAGAACGGCCGTCCGTGCGAACGCGTTACGCATGTTTTCCTCCCAAGGCGGGTACGGGGCGTCTGAAGCGCCGTTCCGAAGCGCTTAATCCTGCAGGACCCCCTCCCGAACCAACTGCAACTTGTTACAGGTGTGTCCGGAGCGCCTCAGGGCATGCTGCAAACAACATATGGGAGAATGCCTAGTCATGTCCGCGAATCGCCGATTCCTGCTCGTTCGCCGCCCCCACGGCGAGCCTGTCCCCGAAGATTTCAGCCTGGTCACGGAACCGGTCCCGCAAGCGCCCGAAGGCGGTTTCGTGGTGCGCAACTGCTATGCCTCGCTCGATCCGGCCCAGCGCGGCTGGATGGATGATGCGCCCAGCTACATGCCGCCGATCCCGCTTGGCGACCCGGTGCGCGCGACCACCGTCGGTATCGTTTCATCCTCGAACACCGACGAGTTCCAGGTTGGCGACTGGGTGATGGGCCTGAACGGGCTGGAAGACTATTCGGTCAACCAGGCGGGCGGGTTCACTATGAAGGTCGATCCGTCACTGGTCGATTCCCCGTCGAAGTTCCTCTCCGCCATGGGCGCCGTGGGGCTGACCGCCTATTTCGGCCTCATCGACGTTGCCAAGCCCCAGCCGGGCGAAACGCTGCTGGTATCGGGCGCTGCCGGCGCGGTCGGCTCGGCCGTGGGGCAGATCGGCAAGATCCTGGGCGCGCGGGTGATCGGGATTGCCGGCGGTGCCGCCAAGTGCCGTCGCCTGATCGATGACTACGGCTTCGACGTGGCGATCGACTACAAGGGCAAGTCGGTCGACGCCCTTGCCGCGGAGATCCGCGCAGCGGCCCCCGAAGGTGCCAATGTGGTTTTCGAGAATGTCGGCGGCGATGTCATGGACGCCGAACTGATGAACCTTGCGAAGCACGCGCGCATCGTGCTGTGCGGGCTGATCAGCGAATACAATTCCCCCGAGAAGGTGGGCGTGCGCAACCTGTGGCAAGTGCTGGCGCAGCAGGCGACGCTCTATGGCTACCTGATCATGGACTATGCGCCCCGGTTTGCGGAAGGCGGCGCGGCAATGGCCGAATGGATGGCGCAAGGGCGCCTGCGCATCGACGAGGATGTGCAGGAAGGGCTCGAGAACGCGCATGCGGCGTTCATGCGGCTGTTCACCGGCGCCAACACCGGCAAGCTGGTGCTGAAGATCGCCGATGGCCTCTGACCGTCTCGCAGGCCGCAAGGCCATCGTCACCGGCGCAGGATCGGGCATCGGCGCGGCCGTTGCCGCGCAGCTGCGAGCCGATGGCGCGCACGTGTTCACCAGCGACCTGAAGGGCGACGTCGACCTCGTCGGCGACGTTACCGCTGAAGGCGCAAGTGCCGAGCTGGTGGCCCGCGCCGTCGCGGCGATGGGCGGGCTCGACACGGTGGTGCCGTGCGCCGGGATCAGCGCGTTCGCGCCGCTGGAAGGGCACGAGGACGCTTATTTCGAGCGCGTCTTTGCGGTGAACGTCTTCGCGGTGTTCCGGCTGGTGCGCGATGCCGTGCCGCACCTCAAGGCCAGCGGCAATGGGCGCGTGGTTACGATCGGATCGACAACGTCGAGCTTCGGCGACGAGGGCCTTGCCGCCTATGCCTCATCCAAGCATGCGGTACTCGGCTTCACCAAATCGGTTGCAGCAGAGTTGGGACCGTTCGGCGTGACGGCCAATTGCGTGCAGCCGGGCGCGATCGAGACGCCGATGACCGCACCGGCCTTCACGCAGATGCCCGAATACAAGACGTTCTGGGAAAACAAGGCCTCGCTGCGCCGGCTCGGCCAGCCGCAGGACATTGCCGACGTCGTCGCGTTCCTGTGCAGCGACGACGCGCGGTTCATGACGGGTCACGGCCTGTGGGTCGACGGCGGCGCAATGGCGCGGCACTGACCGATGCCGATCCTCCCCGCGCCGGGAGGATCGGCGACAGTCCGCTACTCCTTCATGACCGGCCGGGGCGTGTTCCCGCTCTCGTCGAGGTAGTAGGCGACCCACTTGTGGAAGAACTGGTTGCCCGGTTCGTTGCGGCCGAACGTCTGGTGGGTCATCGCGCCTGATTCCAGCCCGTTCTGCACCTTGAGTCCCAGGAAATAGTCCTCCTCTTCCACCACGTCGAAGAAGAAGTCGCACATCTTGTCCAAGGCTTCGAGCCCCTCGGGCGTCTCGGGCCGGGTGGGGAAGATGTAGTTCATCACGGTGCTGTTCTGGTTCGCCTTCGGCCCGGGGAAAAGCTGCGCCAGCTGCCCCATTTCGGGTGCAAGGAAGAAGCTCATGTTCGGAAACAGCATGCGGATGAAATCGTAGCCGTTGTTCTCCTGCCGGCCCCATTCCTCGCGCGGGAGGTCACGCAGCCGGGTGATCGAATTCTGCGGAAAGCCCAGCCTGATGTGCGGTCCGAAGCCTTCGTAGGTCGCCCGGTTCGATGGGCTGCGCGTCGCGACCGTGTTGGTGTGCGCCGCCTGGAAATGGTAGCCTTCGAGATAGCCGTCGTAGGCGACTTTCCAGTTGGCGCCCTTCATGACGCGGCTCTTGTGGAAGTACCAGGTTTCCAGTTTCAGCGCCGCAAAGTCCTCGTACATGCCATCCATCCATTCGATGGCGTTGATCGGCAACCCGGGCGTCAGGATCACGAAGATCAGCCCCGCCGCCTCGTCGCACGGCAGTTCGGTCATGTTGAGCGTGGAGCGTTCGACCTCGCCGAACGTGCTCGCCTCGGCAATGCCGATCAGCTTGCCGTCGTTGGCATAGGTCCAGCCGTGGTACTGGCAGGCAAAGGCCTTGCAGTTGCCCCTGCCCTGCGGCGCCAAGTGCATCGCGCGGTGCTTGCACACGTTGAGGAAAGCGCGCGCCTTGCCATCCTTGCCGCGGGCGATCAGGACCGGCAGGCCCATCACCTCCATCGCCTTGTAGTCGTTGATCTGCGGCAGCTCGATCGTGAGCGCCAGCATCAGCGGAAGGCGCTTGAAGATGCGCGCGATTTCCGCGTTCCAGCGATCCTCGTCGAGGTAGTCGGCAACGGGCACGCGCATCGTGCCGCTCGCCTGGTCGGTGGTGCGGCTTTCGACGAAGTGCAGCATCCGTTCGGCCGCATCGCCGTACTTTTCGTAGAGCTCGGTCATTGCGCAGCCTTTCCGGCGTTCAGGTAGTGGTCGAGCGTCTGGTGGATGTGGCGGATGCGTACTTCCTGATAGTCGGCCAGTTCGACGGCCTGGTTCTTCGACACCTTCAGCCCTTCGTGGCACAGCGCCATGTTCTCGCTGTCCTGATCGAGCACGCCGCCCAGCACGCCGAGTTCGGGCGCATCGGCCCAGAGCTGATCGTCGCCAAGAAGATGCATCGGCACACCGGCCGGACGCGGTTGGCCCAGCGGAACGCGCGCGATCACGCGCACTTCCATGAGGCACTTGTCCTGATCGGGCCAGGGCCGCCAGCGATAGACGATGTTGGGCATGAAGCCCCCCCACGGCGCGAAGTTGGGGAACACGTTGTAGACCAGCGCATCGAGCAGTTCGCTTTCCGAAACGCCGCTGTAATCGCCGCCGAACTGCTTTTCCGAAACCTCGCGCATCTTTGCGCCGAGTGCGGTTCGGGCGGTTTCGCCGGCAGGAACCTCGATCGCGTAGCTGTCCTTTTCGGCGTCATAGTTGTCGGCGCTGCGCCCGTTGTACTTGCGGAATTCGTCGATGATGCGCTGCTGCGGCCAGTGCTCGGCTTCGGCCTGCGCCTCAATATGCGGGCTGATCACGCCGAAGGGCGTGTAGTTCACGTTCACATGGCGACCCAGCACGTGATACGCCGCGTTCGCATCGCCCGTGAACGGCATGAGCTGCGGATGCGTGACATAGGCGTGGTAGCTTTCCATGAAGGCTTCCATCGTGATCTTCCAGTTTGCCGGGATCACCTTGGCCACCCAGGCTACCGTCACGCAGTCCTCATGCCGCCAGCGCTGGAAGAATTCGGGCAAGGGATCGAGGAATTCCTCGATCGTGGGCCCCTCCGGGTTTTCGCGCACGAAGATGTAGCCGCCCCATTGCGCCACGCTTGCTTCCGGCAGCTTCATCCTGGCATCGGTCAGGTGGCCGAAATCCCAGCGGCAGGGAATGTTGCGCAAGCTGCCGTCGGGGTTCCACGAAAAGCCATGGAACGGGCAGAGGAACTGTTCGGCGCTGCCACTGTCGGTCTTGAGCTTGCGCCCGCGGTGCAGGCAGACGTTGTGAAAGGCCTTCACGCTGCCATCGTCCTGCCGCACGATCAGGAAAGACCTGCCAGCGTTGTCGTAGGTCACGTAGTCGCCGGGCTCGGGCATGTCCTCTTCGCGGGCAGCGAACTGCCAGACGTTGGGCCACAACTTCTCGCATTCGGCGCGGAAAAATTCCGGGCTGTAGTACCGAGCCGCATCGATCGGTTCGGAGCCGAGATAGGCCGAACGGTCCTCTTCCATGAAGGCAGGCGGCTTGACCCTGTCTGCGGCCAGAATGTCTTCCCAGCTGGTGCCGGGACAGCGTGCACGCCCGAAGGCGCCGGGATCGCGATCAGCCATTGTACCTCTCCATCTTGCGATGGCAGGCAATGTCCCACGCGCCGGCAGGTCATGGCTTGATTCAGGTCAACAACCTGGGCCGCAAGCCCCTCTGATTTTGGCTAGGAAGCACCGTCTGCAAGTAGCAGAATCCGCGAAAGCCGCAGCGTCGAAGCAAGATAAAAGGCCGACTGGCCGGTTTTGCGAATCGCGCGTTCAGCTGGCCGCGATAACGCCCTCGCCCGCGCGCCAGACCGGGCGGATCTGTTCGTCGGAATAGATTTCCATGATCTCGAACACATTGCCGAAGAAGTCCCGGCAATAGGTCGCCGCATATCCCCGCTTGCGGCCCTGCGCATCGACCGTGATCCCATCCATCGACGGCGGCGTGTGGACGCGGATCCCGGCGTCCAGCAGGCGCTGGTAACAGCTCTGGATATCCTCCACCTGCACCGCGAAATGGGTATAACCGTAGCGGTTGACGCCCTGGTCCGGGTCTTGTGGAGCCGAACGCGGGGCAAGGTATTCGAACACCTCGATATAGGCATTGCCCAGGCGACACATGAACTGCCGCGCGGCGCTGTCCTTCAAGCCGACAACCGCATCGATGAACGGATTGGCGCTCCATTCCAGCGGCGGGCCGACCTCCTCTGCGCCAAGGAGGTCGAGATAGAATTCCCGCGCCTTGTCGAGATCGGGCACGGACACCCCGATGTGCTGGATGCCGCGTGCCCCGATGCTCATGGCGCCGCGCTCCTCAGAACTGGACGCGCTTGGTGAAGCCGCCGTCGATCACCACATTGGTGCCGGTGGTGTAGGACGAGGCCGGGCTGGCCAGGAACACGACCGTCTTGGCCACTTCCTCGGGCCCGCCCCAGCGACCGAGCGCGAACTGCGCCTGCGTCGCGTTGTGCAGATCGGGCACGGCGGTTTCGATCACTTCCCAGTTGCCGCCCTTGAACTTGATCGGGCCGGGCGAGACGGTGTTGACGCGGATGCCCTTGGGGCCGAGCGCCTGGCTCAGCTGGCCGGCGAACACGATCAGCGCGCCCTTCAGCGCGTTGTAGCCCTGCGGCACGATGAAGGTTTCGAGGCCCGCGGTCGATGCCGTGATGACGATCGAGCCTTCACCGCTCTTGCTCAGCGCTTCGTCGAGCACTTCGGCGCCGATCACCGCACCCATGATGTCGAAATCGAGCGTCTTGTGCCAATCGCCGGTGGCGCCAGCGCCCGAGGTGGAGATCATCGGCACGAAGATGTCGCAGCCGCCGATCGCAGCCTCGGCCTGCTTCAGCCATTCGCGATATGCGTCGTGCCCGGCTTCCATGTCGAAGGCCGAACCGTGGACCTTCACGCCGAATTTTTCGAGCGCGGCCACGGTTTCGGCGACCTGCTCGGGATTGCGCGAGCAGAACGCAACGTCCGCGCCTTCGGCCGCGAACAGTTCGACGGTGGCGCGACCGATGCCGCGGCTGCCGCCGGTGAGAATGACTTTCTTGCCCTTGAGGCCCAGATCCATGACGTGCTCCCTCGATCCCGTAAGGTTCGTGTTGATAGGCTTGGCCGGACGATGCCCCGCGCAAGCGCAAGGGGGCACTACCCTTTTTGTCAGGACGCGCCTTCTTTCGGAGCGCGTGTTGCGCAGCATGTGCGGCCTGCGCATAACGCGTAGGCATGACCGGATTGCTCATTCTCGACGGCGGCACGGGCCGCGAACTCGCCCGCAGCGGCGCCCCCTTCCGCCAGCCCGAATGGTCGGCGCTCGCGCTGATCGAGGCGCCCGGATACGTGACCAAAGTGCACGAGGCCTACATTGCCGCGGGCGCCGACGTGATCACCACCAATTCCTACGCCGTAGTTCCCTTCCACATCTCGGACGAACGCTTCGCCAGCGACGGCGCGCGCTTGGCAGCGCTTTCTGGCAAGCTCGCGCGCGATGCGGCAGACGCTGCCGGCCGCCCGGTCCGCGTGGCGGGGTCGCTGCCCCCGGTCTGCGGCTCGTACCGCCCGGACCTCGTCGATCTCGATCGCGCGCGCCCGGTGCTGAAAGTTCTGGTCGGCGCGCTCGCTCCTTATGTCGATCATTGGCAGGCGGAGACGCTGTCGGCGCTGGCCGAGGCCGAACTGGTGGCCGAACTGGTTGCGGAAACCGGCAAGCCGCTTTGGCTGAGCTTCACGCTGCAGGATGAAGATCCGGCAGCGCCGCCGGCGTTGCGCTCGGGCGAAAGCGTGGCCGAGGCGGCCCTGCTTGCCGGCCGCGTGGGTGCACACGCGCTTCTGTTCAATTGTTCGCAGCCCGAGATGATGCAGGCGGCGGTGGAGCAGGCGCGGTCGGTCGTGGGCGATGCCGCATCACCGCTGATCGGCGTCTACGCCAACGCCTTTCCGCCCATGAACGCGGACTCCGAGGCCAATTCCGGGCTCGATCCGATCCGCGCCGACCTGACGCCCGAAGGCTACGCTGCCTTCGCGATCGCCTGGGCGCAGGCAGGCGCCCGCATCATCGGCGGCTGTTGCGGCATCGGGCCCGAACACATCGCCGAACTGGCCCGCCTGCGCGCCACCAGCTGAACGGTCAGGCTGGTGTCGAAAGCTTGGCCTTGATCTGGGCCCGGAGCATGTCCTTGCGCACTTTCCCGCTGGCCGTGCGGGGGAAGTCTTCGACAAATTCGAAGCGTTCGGGGATCTTCTGCTTGGCAAGGCCGCTGGACCCGACGTGCGCAGCCAGAGCGGCTGCATCGGCCTCGCCGGACAGGATGACATAGGCGCACACGCCCTCGCCCAGCCGAGCGTGCGGCATGGCGACGACGCTCGCCTCCTTCACCGCCGGGTGGGTGTGGAGCACGTCCTCGATCTCCTTGGCGGAGATGTTCTCGCCCCCGCGGATGATCAGGTCCTTCTTGCGCCCGGTGATCGTGATGGCGCCGTCGGCCGACAGCACGCCGAGATCGCCGGTGCGGAAATAGCCATCGCTGGTGATCGCCTCGGCCGTCTGCTGCGCATCGGCATAGCCGAGCATCATCGCGGGTCCGCGCGCCAGGATCTCACCCTCATGCCCTGCCGGAACATCGCGGTCGTCGCCGTCGACGATGCGGACGACGTAGTCGACCACTTCGCCATCGGTCGTGGCGGCGCGGTGCTGGTCATGCGGCCAGCCAAAGCTCACCAGCGGCACTTCTGAAGCGCCGAACACGCGGAAGGCGTGCGCGTTGTCGAACGCGGCGTCGGCAGCCGGGATCAGGTCGTTGGGCACCGCCGCCCCGCCGCAGGCGAAGAAGCGGAAGCTTGGCAAGCCGGTACCGGCAGCGCGTGCTGCGGCGGCCAGCTCAACCAGGAAGGGCGTCGCCGCGACCGTGCCGACAAGATCGTGCTGCGCGATCAGCGCCAGTGCCTCGGCCGCGTCCCACGCCTCCATCAGCACCGAACGGATACCGCAGACGAGCGGCGCTTCGAGCCCGTTGGCATAGCCCGAAACGTGGGTGACGGGGGATGGCATCAGCGTCGCCTCTCCCGCCTGCAAGCCCCAGTGCTCGCCGCTCCTGGCGACGATGCGCTGCAACGTCACGTGGCTGTGCAACACGCCCTTCGGACGTCCCGTCGTGCCGGAGGTGTAGAGCACCATCTTGACGCCGAAGGGATCGACGGCTGGCGTCTCGAACGAAAGGGTGCGACCTTGCGCAACCAGAGTGGCGAAATCGTCCGCTCCTTGCCCGCGCACCGTGAACACATGCGCCAGATCAGGAAGTGACTCCTGGCAGCGCTTGGCCATTGCGGCGTAATCGACCTTGCGGAAGACCTCGGGCACGAAGATCGCGCGGGCCCGGCAATCGGCCAGCATCATCGTCACTTCGGCATCGCGATAGATCGGCACGATCGGGTTGATGACCCAGCCCCCCAGCGCGGCGGCCAGGTTGATCGCCGCCGCCTCGCGCCAGTTGGGCACCTGGAAGGCGATGACTTCGCCCGGCCGCAGCCCGCGCGCCTGCAGCGCGGCGGCCAGCGCCTTCGCGTCGGTCAGCAGCGTCGCATAAGTATAGGCGCCCTGCCCGTCGATCACGCAGACGAAATCCGGATCGCGCGCCGCCCGTGCCGTCGCAAGATCGGCGATCGTCGTCGGTTCATAGGCTCCGGCGGCGACGAACGCCGCGTGATGGGCCGGAGGAATTGCAAGCCACTCCCAGGGCGGCGTCGTTGTCTCGCGCATGGGCATGCCATCGCGTGCACGACAGGTGCACTCAATTGATCAAAGGGACAGGCCCCACCTGCCAAGTGTCACAGCTTGGCCGCTCTTCGCGGAATGGGCAGAGTCATGTTTGCGAGGCCGAACGACATGGGCCTCCCCGGGAGAAAGAACAGCCATGGACCGCATCGAACGCATTGGCGAAGTGGCCGCCATCATGCGCGACTACGTCGAGAACAAGCAGACCTTCCTGACCGAGAAGACGATGCGCGTTCCAACCGAGAGCTACACCGATCCCGACCAGTGGAAGGCGGAGATGGAGCTCGTGTTCAAGCGCGTGCCGCTGATGCTCGCCTTCACCGCCGAAATGCCGAACCCCGGCGATTACAAGGCGATGGAAGCCGTCGGTCTGCCGGTGCTGATCAATCGCGACAAGCAGGGCCAGGTTCGCGCGTTCCTCAACGTCTGCTCGCATCGCGGCGCGCCGGTGGCCAGCGAAGGCCACGGCAACTGCCCACGCTTCATCTGCAAGTACCACGGCTGGACGTTCGGACAGGACGGCCGCCTGATCGGCGTTTCCGAAGCCAGCAAGTTCGGCGAAGTCGACAAGCCGGGCATGGGCCTGCGCGAACTGCCGTGCCAGGAAAAGGCGGGCATGATCTTCGTCGTGCTCACGCCCAATGCACCGATCGACGTCGACAAGTTCTATCGCGGCTTCCTCGATGATTTCGAGGCGCTGGACTTCGGTTCGTGGACCTACATGGGCAGCCGCGTGATCGAGGGTGCCAACTGGAAGATCGCCTACGACGGCTATCTCGAAGGCTATCACTTCGCCTCGCTCCACCCCGAGACGATCTTCCCGCGCACGCCGTCGAACTGCATGCACTACGAAGGCTTCGGCCCGCACCAGCGCATCGGCTTCCCCCATCACAAGATCGCCGATGCGCTCAAGGACGTGCCGCGCGAAGAATGGGGGCACCAGGAAAACAACGGCTTCGACTTCGTGCGGATCATGTTCCCGAACGTGTCCGCCTTCATCGCGCCGGAAATCACGCAGGTGGCCCAGCTCTTCCCCGGACCGACGCCGGGCGAGAACCGCACCGTGCTCAACTACCTGCGCCGCGAGCCGCTCCGCGACGAGGAAGACCGCGCGAACGTCGAAGCCGCGATGAACTTCTTCCGCGACGTGACTTATACCGAGGACTACCTGATCGGGCTCGAGATCCAGAAGGGCCTGGAATCCGGCGCGCACGATGAGCTGACGTTCGGCCGCAACGAACGCGGCAACCAGTACTTCCACGAATGGCTGAACTGGTACCTTCAGGACGATCCCGACCTGCCCGAACCGGAAATGTAAGGCGCCGCGCGGGAGGATTGGCGAAGCGGTCGCTACCGACTTTGACAGTCCCCCGGCGCGCACCAACAAGGCAGGATCGCGTGATGAACCCGCTCAGCTTCGCCTCAGGCATCGTTCCCGAATTCGGGCCCGTCGACACGATAGAAGCCGCCGCCGCCGGTGGCTTCGACATGGTCGGCCTGTGGGTCGAACCGGCGGACTGGACGGCGCAAACCACGCGCGAGGCGCGCGTAGCACTGGCAGCGAGCGGCCTTCCGCTGCTCGATGTCGAAGTGGTCTGGCTCAAGCCCGACAGCCTCGACGACGATCATCGCAAGGTCATCGACGTTGGCGCCGAACTCGGCGCGCGCAATGTCCTGTGCGTCTCGTCCGATCCTGACCACAGCCGCACGGCCGCGCGGCTCGCCATGCTGTGCGAGCACGCGGCGCCGGCCGGCATCCGCGTCGCGCTGGAGTTCGGCGTCTTCACGCAGGTGAAGTCGCTGGCGCGGGCGCTCTCGATCCTCGACGCCGTAGCTCACCCTGCCCGCGCCTTGCTGCTCGATCCGATTCACCTCGACCGCTCCGGCACCACGCTGGCGCAAGTCGCGGCGATCGATCCGGCGCTGTTGCCCTATGCGCAGTTCTGCGACGCTCCGGCCGAACGGCCCGACCCGGACGACTTTGCCGCCGTGATCGAAGACGCGATCGACTTGCGCGAACAATGCGGCGAAGGCGCCTTGCCGCTCGCCGCATTGTACCATGCGCTGCCGCCCGGCATCCCGCTGTCGATCGAGCTGCGCAGCAAGGCCTTGCGCGAAGCTTTCCCTCATCCCGCGCTGCGCGCCGCGCAGGTCGCCGCCGCCACCCGCGCCTGGCTGGAGCAGCTTGCATGACCATCACCGTGCTCACCCTGCTCAAGCGCCGCGAAGGCATGAGCAAGGCCGACTTCATCGCCTACTACGAAACGAAGCACCGGCTGATCGGCGAAAAGGTTCTGGCCGGCTGGGCCAGCCGCTACGAGCGGCTCCACCTCCACCCGCTCGATGGCCAGACGCTCGACCACGATTTCGACGTCGTGCTCGAGATCGACTTTCCGGATCAGGCAACCTGCGATGCCTGCTTCGCCGCGATGGCCGATCCTGCAACGATGGACGAAATCGTCGAGGACGAACTGCAGCTGTTCGACCGCAGCCGGATGCGCACCTACGCGGTGGAGCGCCACCGCTCGTCGCTCTGACCGATCAGGCGACCAAATTCGCTTCCATCGCGCGCACCGCGTCCGGCCCCGCGCCGAGCAGCTGCTCGGCATAGGCTTCGACCGAACCGTACTGCTGGCGGATCGCGGCGAACGCCGTTTCGAGGAACTCGGGCCGCACGCCCATCAGCACGCGCACCGCGCCGTCTTCCATCCTTGCGCCGAAGCCCGACCGGACGGCCGTGGCACCCGCCGCGATCCGCGCCTCGGCATCGCCCGCCGTGTTGGTCAGGACATAGTCTGCGACGATGTCGTCGTGATGCACGCCCAGCAGCGTGTGCACGAGCGCCGCGGCCACCCCGGTGCGGTCCTTCCCGGCAAGGCAGTGCAACAGCGTGGGATGATCGTTCTCGGCCAGCGTGCGCAGATAGAGCCGATAGGTGCCGGCAAGCACTGGGCGAAACGGCAGGCGTTCGTAAAGCGCGGTCATCGCGTTGACCGCATCGCGTTCGCTGACCACTTCCCGCGCCATTTCCTCGTGCACCGCCGCGCCCTTCAGGCTGGCCGTCTCGCCCGGTTCGAACACCACGGCCGCGCCGAATTCGGGATGGCGCAGGCAGGGATAGGCCGCGCGTTCGCTGTCGCCGCGCAGATCGATCACCGTGCCGATACCAAGGCCCTGCACCGTCTCGAGATCGGCCTCGGTCGCTCCGACATGCTGGCCCGAACGCCACAGCACGCCCTTGCGCAGCGTGCCGCCGCGCGCCTGATAACCACCGTAATCGCGGAAATTGTGGATTCCTTCGAGGGGAAGCACCCTATCCTGCATCGTCTCGAATCCCCGTGCCGGTTTCTGTTCGCAACTGATCGCATTGCCCTTGGCTCGACAAGCGACCCTCGTGCAAGCACAAAGCGACAGGACAAGAACAAGCCGAGGTTGGAGAGGAAATATGACAGAACAGCGCGATACCATCCATCTCGTCGATCCCGAGACGCTGCCGCTGCTCGATGCGCTCGGCCGCGCCGTGCCGTTCACGCGTGAACTGCTGCCGGCCATGCGGGAGGCTGCAGCAGCGAGCTACGCCGCGCTCGGCACGCCGCAGGTCGAACCCGAGATCAAGCGCATTGAAGGTCCCGGTGGCGATCTGGACATCTACTGGTACGATCCCGATCCGGGCGCGCGCGATCGCCCTGCGCTGCTTCACATCCACGGCGGCGGAATGATCATGGGCTCTGCCAAGGCGATGATGGCTGGCCCGTCGGGCATGGCGAAGGCGCTCGGCATTCCGGTGGCCTCGGTCGAATACCGGCTGGCGCCCGAAACGCCGTTTCCGGGGCCGCAGGAGGATTGCTTTGCCGCGCTCAAGTGGCTCGCGGCGGAAGCCGACGCGTTGGGTGTCGATGCCAGCCGTCTCGGCGTGGTGGGTGAAAGCGCGGGCGGCGGGCTCGCCGCGAGTGTCGCGCAGATGACGCGGGACCTGGGCGGGCCGGCGCTGGCCGCGCAGATCCTTGTCTATCCGATGATCGACCACCGCACCGGCAGTGACGATTGCCGCTGGAGCAACCGTACCACGGGCGAATTCATCTGGACCCGGCAGTCCAACCGCTTCGGCTGGGAAGCGCTGCGCGGCGACTACGCGGTCGATGACGATCGCAAGGGCTGGTTCTCGCCGAGCCTGGGCGAGGACCTGTCGGGCCTTGCGCCAACCTGGATCGGCACCGGCAGTCTCGACCTGTTCTTCGACGAAAACCTCGATTACGCGCGGCGGCTGGTCGATGCGGGCGTGCCGGTCGAACTGCACAGCTACCCGGGCGCGATCCATGCCTTCAACGTCATCGCCGAAGCACGGATCGCCAAGGCCTTTTCACGCGATATGCTGGGCGCAATCGCGGCGATGCTGAAGCTGCCTGCTCGCCCCTAACCGGCGCGGCGCTGTTGCGCGATCAGACCCTGCAGCGCGCGTGACACCACGACCGCTGCAGGCGTCGGCTTGGGCACAAGCACGCCGCCCAGTTCGCGCACGGCCTCGTCCATCCGGTCGAGGTCGCCGGTGTGCAGGACATATGGGATGCCCATCGCGGCCAGCGCCCGGGCAACAGGCTCGCAGGTACGTCCCTGGCCAAGCGAGACGTCAAGGATCGCGGCGGAAATCTCCTCGGCCGCGACGATCTCCAGCGCCTCGTCCGCTTCGAGTGCTGTCAGCGGCACGCACCCTGCATCTTCAACCGCGAATTCGAGATCGAGAAGGATCAACGGCTCGTCGTCCAGCACCAGAACCTGACACGGCAAGTCGCTCATCCCACCTCCTCGCGCAGCGGCAATCGCAGCGTCGCGCGCAGCCCCTGCGGCCGCCACTCACGCTCGATGTTGCCGCGTGCCATGCCCAGCATGCGATCGACGATGCTCCCGGCCTTCGGGCTCATCGTCACGCCCGCGATGTCCACGTTGGGCCCGCCCTCCTCGATCCAGTCGATCACGATCGTGGGGTGCTCCGCGCCGCCATTGCGGGTCCAGCGCACGGTGACGTTGCCGGCAGGAACACTCAGCGCGCCATGCTTCACCGCATTGGCGGCAAGCTCGTGAAGCGACAGCCCCAGCACCGATACCGCGGAAAAATCGCTGCGAAGCCCGTTGCCTTCGAAGCGGATGCGCTGGCCTTCGGGATCATAGGGTCCCAGTACCGAACGGATCGCCTGGCCCACCTCGATCGACCCGGACGAAGCTTCGTCCAGCGTCGTCTCGTAGGCGCGGCCCAGCGCCTGGATGCGGTCGTTGATCTCGCGCGCTTCGGTCTCGATTCCGCGCGCGCGGCCAGTGAAATTGACGATGCCGCCGATGACCGCGAACATGTTCTTCATCCGGTGCGACAGTTCGCGCGCCAGTTCACGGGCATGGCGCTCGTCCGCACGGGCGGCGCGCACGTCCGATACGTCCCACTGGCTGCCGAAAAAGTAGAGCAGCCGCCCTTGGTGATCGTAGATCGGCCCAAGATGCAGCGCGTTCCAGAACGCCTCGCCGTTCTTGCGGTAATTCAGGATCTCGACGACGACGACGTCCTCCTGCGCCAGAGCCGCACGGATGCGCGCTACGGCCGCGGGGTCGGTGCCGGGTCCTTGCAGGAAGCGGCAGTTACGCCCGACCGTTTCGCTTTCGTCGTAGCCAGTCAGATCGCGGAAGGCACGGTTGGCGAAAACGATCGGCTGATCCTCGGTGTAAGGATCGCAAAGGCAGATGGCCATGCGGGTCTGCGCCATGGCCTGTTCGAACAGCACACCAGACGCGCCGGAGAAGGAATCTCCGGGATGACTGGCGCGAAAGCGGTCGGGGCTGTCGTCATACGCCCGATGCGCCTGATCTTCCCGATGTGTTGGCAATGAAGGTTCCTGGTCTTTCGTCTAAGATGCACGCGGCAAGCCCCTTGCGCGTCAATGTCCATGGCGCGCGTCAGGTTCCCTCATCCTGATTAAAAACATCGAAATTCGCACCGGGTGCCCCGAAGGGCAGAGATTTCATCACTTTCGATCGATCGGGATCACCGCAACCGTCAACCGCGAGACGCAGACCAACCGCTCTGCTTCATCGGTGATGCGGATGGACCAGACGTGCGTGGTTCGGCCGATCGCCTCCGCGCTGGCCCTTGCATAGACGAACCCGTCACGCACCGGACGGATGTGGTTGGCGTTGATCTCCATGCCGACGCAGGCGAATTGCGACGGATCGACACAGAACGCCGCAGCAACCGAGCCGGCCGTCTCGGCCAGCACCACCGAAGCACCGCCATGCAGCCTTCCGAACGGCTGGTGGACCTTCTCGTTGACCGGCATGCGGATCGTCAGCGCGCCTTCGTCGACGGAGACGAACTCCACATCCAGAAAGCCGGGCATGCCCCGGCCAAAGCTGTCACGAAGATACGCCTCATCGGGCAACTGCCCACCAAACCAGATCATGAAAACCCCTTTTCCAGAAAGCGGACCGCGCAACCTGCCAGCAGCGCGGTACCCAGCGGCATGACGCTCTCATCCACCATCATCCGGGTCGAATGAATGCCGCAGCATTGGCGCCAGTCGTCGCCTTCGTGGCTGACGCCCAGGAAGAACATCGCCCCCGGCGCCTTTTCCAGCACGTAGGAGAAGTCCTCGGCCCCCATGATCGGATGCGCGAGGCGGACGAACCGGCCCTCCCCGACAAGATCTTGCGTCACCGCTTCGCCCAGCGCCACCGCGCGCTCGTCGCAGACCGTCACGGGGAAGCCGCGCTCGATCCGCACGCTTGCCGTCATGTCGTGGGCTGCGGCGATGTGCGTGGCCAGCCGCTCGAGTTCGGCTGGCAGGCGGTCGCGGTTGCCGGGTGACAGGGTGCGCATCGTGCCGGTCAGCACCGCGCGGTTGGCGATGACGTTGTGTGCCGTGCCCGCCTCGATCCTGGCGACGGTCACCACCACCGGGTCGGAGACGGCGAACTTGCGCGTGACCATCGCCTGGATCGCGCCGACGATCTCGCAGGCGACCGGCACGGGATCGCGCGTCTGGTGCGGCATCGAGGCGTGGCCGCCGCGTCCTTCGACCGTGATGGCGAACTGATCGGCCGAGGCGAGCAGGGCTCCGGTCCGCCCGGCGACGAGCCCGTGCGGGCTGTCGGGCATGATGTGCAGGGCAAAGGCGGCATCCGGCAGCGGATCGATCAGCCCGTCGTCGAGCATGAAGCGCGCGCCATGATGGCCTTCCTCGCCCGGCTGGAACATGAACTGCACCCGCCCGGCGATCTTTTCGCGCATCGCGCAGAGCACCTCGGCGGCGCCCGCCAGCATGGCGGTGTGCGTGTCGTGCCCGCAGGCGTGCATCCGCCCGGCGATGGTGGAGGCAAACGGCAGCCCCGTCTCCTCGGGCATCGGCAGCGCGTCCATGTCGCCGCGCAGCAACACCGTGCGGCCCGGCCCCGCCCCACCTTCCAGCGTTGCCACAAGCCCGGTGGTCGAAGGCCCTTCCCGCCAAGTCAGCGGCAGGTGCGCCAGCGCCGCCCGCACCTTGTCGCGCGTCAGCGGTGTGTGCAGCCCCAGTTCCGGCTCGGCATGGATCGCGCGGCGCAGCGCCACGATCTTGTCGGACAGGGCATGGGCCTTATCGAGCAGGGCTGCATCGGACATCGCGCAATTCCTTCGTATGGCGGCCGGTTTTCATAAGGGCAGCAAAGGCCTGCTGTCGAGTGCGCCGGGCGTGCAGCTTTACCCTTGCGTAAGGCGGGTCCACCCTTTAATCGCTCGTTTAAACAACCGGGACTCAGAGCCGGACCCCAGAGGGGGGTCTCGCCGGACTGTTGAGGAGAGAACCATGGCCGAAGCCTATATCATCGACGCCGTGCGCACCCCGCGCGGCATCGGCAAGCCCGGCAAGGGCGCGCTGTCGCACCTTCACCCGCAGCATCTTGCCGCGACCTGCCTCAAGGCGATCAAGGACCGCAACAACCTCGACACCTCGACCGTCGACGACATCATCTGGTCGACTTCGTCGCAGGTCGGCAAGCAGGGTGGCGACCTCGGCCGCATGTCCGCGCTGGCCGCCGGTTACGACATCACCGCCTCGGGCACCACGCTCGACCGCTTTTGCGGCGGCGGCATCACCTCGGTGAACCTGGCCGCGGCGGCCGTCATGTCGGGCATGGAAGACTGCGTCATCGCCGGCGGCACCGAAATGATGAGCTTCACTGCCGCCTACGGCGCGGAGCAGGCCAACGCCGGCATCCGTCCGCTCGGCATGGGCTCGGGCAACCCCGAGCTCGACGCGATCCACCCGCAGTCGCACCAGGGCGTCTGCGGCGACGCGATCGCTGCGCTCGAAGGCATCACCCGTGAAGAACTCGACGCGCTCGCCCTCGTCAGCCAGGAACGCGCCGATCGCGCCATCCGCGAAGGCCGCTTCGACAAGTCGCTGGTCACCGTCTACAATCCCGACGGCACCGTGGCACTCGACAAGGAAGAGTTCCCCCGCCCCGAAACCACCGCCGAAGGCCTCGCCTCGCTCAAGGCCAGCTTCGACGGTATCGCCGATTTCGATCAGGGCAACGGCTTCACCTTCCGCAAGCAGATCCAGCGTCGCTACCCCGACCTCAACTGGAAGGGCGTGCACCACGCCGGCAACAGCTCGGGCGTCGTCGATGGCGCCGCCGCGCTGCTGATCACGTCGCCGGAATACGCCGAAAAGCACGGTCTCAAGGCGCGCGGCCGCATCGTTGCCTACGCCAACCAGGGCGATGATCCGACGCTGATGCTCAACGCGCCGGTCCCTGCTGCCAAGAAGGTGCTCGAAAAGGCCGGTCTCAAGGTCGAGGACATCGACCACTGGGAAATCAACGAGGCTTTCGCCGTCGTAGCCGAAAAGTTCATTCGCGACCTCAAGCTCGACCGCACCAAGGTCAACCCGAACGGCGGCGCGATGGCGTTGGGCCACCCGATCGGCGCGACCGGCTCGATGCTGATCGGCACGGCGCTCGACGAACTGGAGCGGACCGGCGGCCGTTACGGCCTGATCACGATGTGCGCGGCGGGCGGCATGGCGCCGGCGCTGATCATCGAACGGATCTGATCGTAGCGCACCACGCGATTGCGCAAAACGACAAGGCCCGGACGGCGGAAGCGCGCGCTACCGCCGGACCGGGCCTTGCCGCAGTTGCAAAGGCAACAATTCACGGGCAGGTTGCCAAGCAACATGTCCATTCTGCCGCGCCAGTTGTTCCAGCCCATTCGCGGCACGGTTCCCCGATATGCTGCCGGGATCGCGCTTTTCATCGCCGGCTCTGCCGTGCGCTTTGCAGCCGACCATCTGCTTCCGCCGGGATTTCCGTTCCTGACGTTCTTCCCCGCGGTGATCCTTGCCACGTTCCTTGCCGGACGTGGTCCGGGCATCGTCTGCGGAGTGCTCAGCGGCCTCGCTGCTTGGTACTTCTTCGTCCCCCCGCTCTACAGCTTCGGGGTCAATTCGGGCGTGGCCACGGCCATGCTGTTCTACGCCTTTGTCGTTGCCGTCGACATCATGCTGATCGACGGCCTGGTCCACCGTCAGCGCCAGCTTGAAGACAACGAGATCCGCCTGACGCTGGCTGCCGAGCGCGAACGTCTACTGTTCAAGGAACTGCAGCACCGCGTGGCCAACAATCTGGCCACCGTGGCGGCCATGCTGCGGTTGCAACGCCGCCAGATCGCCGCCGATCCGCACACCGCGCTCGATGCGATCGACCGGGCCAATGCCCGGATCGAACTGATGGGCGAGATCCACCGCCAACTGTACGATCCGGTCTCGCTCAACCTGCCGCTGTCCCAACAGATCCGCCGCGCTGCCGAACATGCCCGCGTCGTCGGCTCGGCCGATCACGTGCAGCTCTATATCGATGTTGCCGATGCACGGCTGGAAGTCGGCCGGCTTATGACGCTGGTCCTGCTCATCACCGAACTGCTCGGCAACAGCTTCAAGCATGCGTTCGATGGCCATTCCGCCCCGGCGGTTCGCGTCACGATCGAGCGCGCCGGCGAAGGCCGCCTGCGCCTGATCGTTGCCGACAATGGCGTTGGCCTGCCCGAAGCGACGCAGCCGCCGCAGCCGCGCCGCGGGCTCGGCACCGCGATCATCCAGGGCTTCGTCACCCAGCTGGGCGGCAAGATGCAGGTGGAAAACCTCGGCGGGGTCACCACCGTGGTGGAATTCGCCGAGGCCTGATCGGTCCGTCCTGCGTGCCCTTGTAAAGGTCCCGGCTATTCGGGCGGGTTGGCACTGGCGATCGCCGGCGCATTGGCCACGATCCCCAGCACTTGCGTCCATGCAGCGACGTTCTGCTCCAGCGCGGCAGGATCGATCTTGTCGAGCGTATCGTCGGGCGTGTGGTGCAGATCGAAGTAGTGGGTGCCATCCTGGCCCATGTCGACCACCGCCAGCTTCTGCGCCGCGATCACCGGCTCCACGTCCGTCCCGCCGCCCGCCGTGCCGCGCCCTGCGACGATGCCCATCGTGCCGAGCGCGGCGACGATGCTGTCGGCCAGCGGCTTGTCAGCGGGTGCGAAGCGCGTCTGCACGCGCCAGACCCGGTCGGCACCGAAGTCGCTCTCCATCGCCAGTGCGTGCGGCTCGGCATGCGCCTTGGCATAGGCTTCCCCGCCAAAGCCGCCCAGCTCCTCGCTGCCCGCCCACAGCACGCGGATCGTGCGCAATGTCTGCCCCGCCGCTTGTGCGCGCAGGGCCGCGGCGGTGACGATGGCGCAGCCTGATGCGTCGTCGATCGCCCCGGTGCCAAGATCCCAGCTGTCGAGATGGCAGCCCACCAGCACCGGCGGCAGCGAAGGATCGCGGCCCGGCAAGTCGGCCACCACATTGCCCGAAGGCAGCCCCTCGACCGTCTTGCCGGTCAGGGTCAGCGCGATGGTCACCGGCTTGCCCAGCTTCGCCAGCCTGCCGATCAGGTCGGCGTCGGGGTTGGACACCGCGCCCGCCGGGATCGGCTTCACGCCTGCGCCCCAGCTCGTCACGCCGGTATGGGGATTGCGATGGCTGTCGGTGCCGACCGAACGGATGACCACTGCCAACGCTCCCTTCTGCGCAGCGACGGTCGGCCCTTCGCGACGAACCTGGCCGTAGGGCCCGTAGCCCGATCCGTCCTGTGCCGCGCGCATGGCATGGTCGATGAACGCGATCTTGCCGGCGAGCGATCCCGCCGGAGCCGCCTTCAGCGCGGCAAGCGTCGGAAAATAGACCAGCTCGCCCTCGATCCCCTTGTCGGGTGTCGCGCCGCTGTACCCCAACGCCGTCACCGCCAGCATCTGCGGCACGGGGCTGGTGATCCGCGCCTTGTCCACCCCGCGCTGATAGCCGCGGATGGTGAACGGCTCGACCTTCACGTTGCGAAAGCCCAGTGCCTGCAGCTTCTGCGATCCCCACGCCCGTGCGCGGGCTTCGGCCTCGCTACCGGCCAGCCGCTGGCCGATCTCGGTGGTCAGCCCCGAAACGATGTCCCAGGCGACCGTATCGGCGGGTGCTGCGGGCGCCACGGGCATGGCCGGCGCGGCCATCGCGGAAGCGGACAGGACAGCGGGCGCTGCGGCGAAAACGGCGAGAGCCGGACGAACAATGTTACGCATGCAACCGGGTTTAGGCACAAGGTGCTGAATTGCAAACCTCTTGTGTGGAGCAATCCCTCGATTGCCAGACAGGTGCGAACGCGTCACAGTCGCGGCCGGATGCGGGGGGGAAGATCATGCAGAATCCCGAGGCTTTCGCAGGCTACGACGCCTTTGATTTCACCGATGGTCCATGGACCCGCCGCGTCTGGCGCAAGGGCACCGGCCCCGCCGTCATCGTCATGCACGAAATGCCCAACCTGCACCCGCAGGTGCTGCGTTTCGCCAATCGCGTGGCGGATCAGGGCATGACCGTCTATTGCCCAAGCCTGTTCGGCGAAGATGGCCGCACCCCTTCGCGGCGCTACACGATGGGCCAGATGCTATGGTCGATCTGCGTGCGGCGCGAATTCAACGTCTGGGCCAACGGCAGGTCCAGCCCGATCGTCGACTGGCTGCGCGCGCTGGCCCGCAAGGCGCACGGCGAATGCGGCGGACGCGGCGTCGGCGCGGTCGGCATGTGCTTCACCGGTGGATTTGCGCTTGCCATGATGACCGAGCCGTCGGTCGTCGCCCCCGTGCTGTCGCAGCCCTCGCTGCCGCTGGGCCGCAAGGGCGCCGCGCGGATCGACGCCAGCGCCGAAGAGATCGCCTGCGCCAAGCGGCGACTCAAGGAAGAAGACCTCACCATGATGGCACTGCGCTTTCCGAGCGACGGCTATGTCCCCGATGCACGCTTTGCGATGCTCAAGGAAACCTTCGGCGATCGCTGCGTCACCGTTGAATTGCCCGACACCGACGCCAACCCGAATGCGCCCATTGCACCGCACTCGGTGCTGACCTGGCATCTGGTCGATGAACCGGGCAGCGCCACGCGCCAGGTGGAGCAGGACGTAATCGCCTTCTTCAAGCGACGCACCGCCGCCTGACACTTGGGGGCTGGCCTTTGGGTAACGGCGCACGCGCCCGCTGCCCGTCAGGTCGCGCTGTCGCTGCTCCTACGCTGGACCTCGGCGCGCGCGCGCGCCCAGCGACGCTTGCGAATGCGCCGGACCGGAATTTCGCAATGACGGCAATGGCTGACAAAGTCCCGGCCGTCCCATTCGACGGCATTGCGCTGCGGCGCATGACGGTTAAGCAGGCATTGCAGCCTTGCAAACATGTTTCAGCCCCCCGAACCGGAGCCGATGGCTCCATAATCGGGCGGCTTACTCAACCAAAATGGAGAGAAATGGAACCGCCTTGTTGGCGCGAACACATTTCGGTCATCGAGCCTCAAGCAAGGCCGCAGCCGTCACGATAAGGTCGTCCAGCGCCTTGTCCGAACGCCAGCGCCGCCGTTCTGCGAGGCCTTCGGCAAGAACCGCCTCGCGCTCTGCCAGCAACGCAGAAATGTAGCTGCCGAAGAAGCCGAAGCGCCGGCTCTGCGTTTCGCGCGGCAGGTGCGCCAGCAGGCGACGCAAGTGCGTCAGGCAGCGCTGGTATCCGGCGTTGTAGCGCCCAGCCAGCGTGCGGTCGATCAGCCCCGGATCATAGAGCGCCAGCCGCATCAGGAAGCGGTTGAAGTACGATCCGTGCTCCTCGTCCTCGTCGGCGAAGGCTACCGATGGCACGATCACCGCCGCAACCGCCTCGCGCACCGTGCGCGGGCCACCGGCCGCTTCCAGCTCCGTCAGGAACGCATGGCGTCGCGCTTCGATTCGCTGCGCCCCGTCCACGAGGATACGTTCGACCAGCGCGTCCTTGGTGCCGAAGTGATAGGCGACCGCGCCCTGGTTGCGTTGCCCCGCCTCGCGCGCGATCTCGCGCACCGTCACCGCCCGGATTCCGCGCTCTGCGAACAACTTGCGCGCCGTCCTGAGCAGCAGGCGCGAAGTATCGCTCTCGCCTTCGTCGACCGCCTGAACCGAATTGACTTGCACTGCGCCGGCCTGTAGTTAATCGTGCAATTAAGTCACATGACTTAGAGGATGGGACGACCGCTAGACCAAAACGCGGCGCCGGGAAAGGATGACCATGAGCAAGCTGTTCGAACCCTTCGAGGCGAAGGGTCTGACGTTCAAGAACCGCCTGATCCACGTTCCGACCACGCTCAACATGTCCGATCCGCAAGGCTACGCCACGCGCCGCCTCGCCGCGGCCTATGGCTCGCTGGCCAAGGGCGGCTATGCCGCGACGATCGTCGGAGCGACCTGCGTGCGGCGCGATGGCCTCATCAACGAACGCATGCTCGGCCTCTATGACGAAGACTATGTCATCGAATTCCGCGACACCGTCGCGGAGATCAAGAACAACGGCTCGCTCGCCGGCATCCAGCTGTTCTACGGCGGGCTCATCCCCGGCCTTGGCACCACCGTGCCGCTCGAAGCGGGCAAGGGCTGGATCCCGGGCACCGTCGCCTGGGGCCCCAGCAACAAGTACGTGATCGGCAACCCGGAAAGCGGCGTCGTGCCGACCGAAGTCTACGACGATATCGTGGAAAGCTTCGCACAGGCAGGCCGTCGCGCCAAGGAAGCCGGGTTCGACTTCCTGTCGTTCCACTTCTGCCACGGCTCGCTGCCGCACACCAACCTGTCGCTGCTCGCCAATCAGGGCCGCACCGACAAGTATGCCGACCGCTTCTACATGTGCGAGGCGATCATCGAGCGCACGCAGGAGCTGTGCGGCAAGGACTTCCCGCTGATCCCGCGCCTGTGCTGCGACGAAAACCTCGAAGGCGGATACGACATCGAATACTTCGCCGAACATTATGCCCCGCGCCTCCATGCGCTCGGGATTTCAGTGCTCGACTGCACCTTCGGCTCGATGCTCGGCGCGCCCAGCCGGCGGGCGGACATCCATTCGACCGAGTTCATCGGCCCGTCGTTCTACACGCCCAAGGTCGTCAACAAGGACAACATCCAGAAGCTGCGAGCCGAACTGCAGAAGCGCGGCATCGACATGCCGCTGATCGGCTCGGCCAACCTCATCACGCCGGATCACCTGCGCACGATGGTCGACGAAGCCGGGGCCGATTTCGCCGGCGTCTGCCGCCTCTCGCTCGACGATCCCGATTTCCCCAACAAGATGATGCAGGGCCGTGAGGACGAGATCCGGCTGTCCACCCACACCGGCGCTTCGCTGCTCCAGGGCAACATCTTCGGCAAGGGTTGGGCGGGTTCCGCGCAGAACCCCGTGTTCGGGCGCGAGGACGAATACCGCATCGTGCCCACCAACCGGCCGAAGAAGGTCGTGGTCGTCGGTGGCGGCTCGGGCGGCATGGAATATGCGCTCACCGCCGACGAGATCGGCCATGACGTCGTGCTGTTCGAAAAGGCAGCAACGCTCGGCGGCGCGATGGACTGGGCGGGCAACTACCCCGGTCTGCCCAACATGGAGATGCTGCGCTATCAGCCTTCCTACCACCGCAAGATGATCGCCAAGTCGAAGGTCGACGTGCGCTGCGGCGTCGATGCCGACGTCGCGACGATCCTTGCCGAGAACCCCGATGTGGTCGTGGTCGCCACGGGCGCCAGGCCGATCGCCATCGACGTACCGGGCCTTGCCGAAGCGCGTTCCAGCGGCCTTGCCCTGCGCATCGACGAAGCCATGCGCCGCGACGATCCGCCCGCGATCGGCAAGCGCGTGGTCGTCGTCGGCGCGGCCGAAGGCGCCGAACTCGCCATCGATTACAAGCTGCGTGGCCACGACGTCCGCCTGGTCGAGGCCGGCCCCGCCCATGCGCCCGCCAACTACATCGGCTCGCGCGTCTGGGCGATCATGGGCATGATGGCCTATGCCGGGCTCGCCGCCGAACCGGGCCTTGCGCTCAAGGCGATCGAGGGCAACGAAGCCGTCTTCGCAGGCGCCGATGGCGAGGTCCGGATCGAAGCCGACACCATCGTGATCTGTTCGGGCCGCGAAGCCGACAACAGCCTGGAGCGCGCGTTCATGGGCAAGCCGGTCGCGGTCCATGTCGTGGGCGATGCCCGCACGCCGCGCTCGTATGCCAACGCGATCCACGAAGCTGCCTACCTTTCGAGGACCGTCGCATGACGGCCGCAGGCAACGACCGCCCCATCGGCCGCCTTTCCGGCAAGGTCGCGCTTGTCACCGGCGGCTGCTCGGGCATTGGCCTGGGCATCGTCGAACGCTTCGTGGCAGAGGGCGCGCAGGTGCTCGCCGCCGATCTTCAGGACGAAAAAGGCGCCAATCTTCAGGCCCGCTTCCCTGGTAAGGTCGCCTATCGCCACTGCGATGTCACGCAGGAGGCGGATATCGCCGCCGCCTGCGCCGCCGCCGCGTCGGAATTCGGCGGACTCGACATTCTCGTCAATAACGCTGGCGCGGGCGGAACCCCGGCGGGCTCGATCGACATGACCATCGAAGGCTGGGACCAGACCCACGCCCTGCTGCTGCGCGCGCCCATGCTCGGCACCAAGCACGCAGCGCCGCTGATGATCGCGCGCGGTGGCGGCGCGGTGGTCAACATCGCTTCCATCGCCGGGCTCGAAGCCGGCTGGGGCCTCGCCTACGGCGTTGCCAAGGCCGGCGTCATCCACCTCTCGAAGCTCTCGGCAGCAGACCTTGCCGTGCACAACATCCGCGTCAACGCGATCTGCCCCGGCGTGATCGTGACGCCGATCTTCGGCATGACCTTGGGGCTCGACCGGGCTGCGGCGGATCAGATGACCGCTGCGCTGGTCGAAGGCGCGACGCAGATGCAGCCCCTGCGTCGCGCCGGTTCCCCGACCGACATCGCCGGCGCCGCGCTTTACCTCGCCAGCGAGGATGCAGCCTTCGTCACCGGCACGCACCTCGTCGTCGATGGCGGCATCACCGTGGGCCAGCGCATCTCGTGGAACCCGGAAGCCGTCTTGCCGATCCACCTCGCCATGGCGGCGCACGCGCCCACGCCGGAGGATGCGGCATGACCACGACCGAAGCTGTCAGCCCCCTGCTGCCGGTGATCGAGCCGAACGACGGGCACCCCTATGTCGCCGGCAGCCGCTGCAAGGCGTGCGGCCACACCTACCTCGGCACCCGCGACGTCTGCGCCAAGTGCACCGCGCGCGATGCCATGGAGCACGTCCACCTCGCGGAAACGGGTAAGGTCTGGGCCTGGACCGTGGTCCACCGCAGCTTTCCCGGCGTCGCCACCCCGTTCGTCGACGTGATCGTCGATCTCGACGATGGCGCGCACATCAAGGGCACGCTGGTCGATGTCGAACCGGACGCGGTCACGCCCGACATGCCGGTGCGCATGGTCTTCCGCGAGGTGATCCCGGCGGGCGCGGACAAGCCCTACCTCACCTATCTGTTCGTCCCCGCGCAAGGAGCAGCGGCATGAGCGACGTCTACGTTGTCGGCATCGACATGATCCGGTTCGGCCGCTTCCCCGATCGCACCGTCCCCGGCCTTGCCGCCGAAGCCGCGCTGATGGCGCTGGATGACGCGGGTCTTTCTATCCGCGATATGCAAGCGCTCTATTGCGGCAACCTCGGTCAGGCCAACGGCATGGTCGGCCAGCGCATGCTGGCCGAGATCGGCCAGACCGGCATTCCCGTGGTCAACGTCGCGAACGCCTGCGCCACCGGCGCCACGGCGTTCCGCGATGCCTGGATCGCGATCAAGGCCGGGCTCTACGACACCGTCCTTGCCGTCGGCGTCGAGCAGATGGGCAAGGGCCTGCTCGGCGGCACTGGCGGCGGGCCTTCACCCGAAGGCCTCGTCGGCTCCTACACCATGCCCGCGATGTTCGCGCAGATCGGCATCGAGCACGCCCGCAAGTACGGCACGACGTTCGAGCAATTCGCCAAGGTGTCGGTCAAGAATCACCACCACTCCACGCTCAACCCCAAGTCGATGTACCGCAAGGAAACGCCGCTTGAGGAAGTGATGGGCGCGGAGATGATCGCGTACCCAAACACAAAGCTGATGTGCTCGGTAAACGTCGATGGCTCGGCCGCGGCGGTGCTGATGGCCGAAGACAAGGTGCGCCGGCTCGGCCTGATGGACCGCGCCGTGCGCATCCGCGCCTCGGAAATGAGCTCGAACCCCTTTGCCGAACGGCAGATGGCGATGCCCGACTTCAGCGCCGCCACCCGCCTTGCCGCCAAGTCCGCTTACGAACGCGCCGGCATCGGTCCGGACGAGGTCAACCTCGTCGAACTGCACGATTGCTTCGCCACCGCCGAACTCGTCCACTACGAAAACCTCGGCCTCTGCGCCGATGGCGAAGCGGGCCGGCTGATCGACGAAGGCGTCACCGCTTTGGGCGGCAGGGTGCCGGTCAATGTGTCGGGCGGCCTGCTGTCCAAGGGCCACCCGCTCGGCGCCACCGGCATCGCCAACATCTACGAAGTCGCCACCCACCTGCGCGGCAAGGCCGGTGCACGGCAGGTCGAAGGGGCTCGGATCGGCCTCACCCACGTCGTCGGCGGAGGACCCGGCATGGGCACCGCCTGCGCCATCCACGTGCTGGAGAAGGCATGATGAAGGACTTTTCGGGCAAGGTCGTCGTCGTCACCGGCGGCGCATCGGGCATCGGCTATGCGCTGGCCGAAGGCGCGCTCGATCGCGGCGCGACAGTGGTGATCTCGGACATCCGCGAAGACACTCTCGCCGAAGCCGTCGCGACGCTCTCTGCCAAAGGCGAAGTGCTCGGCGTGAAGGGCGACGTTGCGAAGTACGAAGACGTCGAAGCGCTGGCGCAAGCCGCCGTCGACCGCTTCGGCAAGGTCAACGTGCTGTTCAACAACGCCGGCGTGTTTGCCGCGGGCGTCACCTGGGACGTCAGCCTTGAACAGTACGACTGGGTGATCGGCGTCAACCAGCGTTCGGTGATCCACGGCATCAAGGCCTTCGTGCCACGCATGATCGCGCAAGGCGATGAATGCCACGTCGTTACCGTCTCGTCGGGCGCGGGCATCACGGTCAATCCGGGCTTCTGCTCCTATTCGATGACCAAGCACGCCGTTCTCGCGCTCAACGAAGCGCTGTGGCTCGATTTGCAGACGCAAGGCGTGCCCAATGTCGGCGTCACCGTGGTGATGCCGGGCGTGGTGCAGTCGAAGATCATGTTCCCGGAAAAGACCTCGGGCGCGCTCGAAGGCGAAGTCGCCCAGCGCCTGTCGAACCCGGTTCTGGCGGCCGTCGAAGCATCGATGCGCGACGCCGTCGACAACGGCCTGCCCCGCGCCGAACTGGTCCGCATGGTCTATGACGCGATCGGGAACGGCGATCTCTACGTCCTGCCCAACTTCACCGACGAAGGCTCTCAGGCCATCGCGCAGGGCATCGCATTGGGCCGCGCCACCGCGCAGAACTGGTATCCCAACCTCATCGCCCCGCTGCTCGAAAGCATGAAGGAGGCCGCACAGTGACCGAATTTCTCCACCCTTCGCTCTACCCGGTCAACGCCGTCCTCAATGCGCTGGAACGCGATCGCAACAAGCCGATCGTCGAACTGGCGGGCGAACCGGCCTGGACCGGCGGCCAGATCCTCGACACCACCAGCCAGCTGACCCAGGCGCTGATCGCCGCCGGCATCGGCAACGGTACGCGCATCGCGCTGCTCGCCGGCAACTCGGTCGAGGTGCTGCTGCTGCACAATGCCATCGGCTATGCCGGCGGCTGCCTCGTCGCGATGCACCCGATGGGCTCGGCCGACGACCACCTCTTCGCCATCGAGGACGCGAACGTAGAAGTCCTGCTCTATGACCCGAAAAAGTTCGAGCGCCGCGCTGCAGAACTCGCCGCGCGGACCGATCGGCTCAAGGTCGTGCTCAGCCTCGGCCACGGCGAAAGCGGCCAGGACCTGCTCGCGCTCGCCCGCCAGTATTCGCCGGGCCCGCTCGTGCCTCCGGTCATGGACCCCGGCACGATCACCCGCCTGTCCTATTCGGGCGGCACCACCGGCAAGCCCAAGGCGATCCCCGGCAACCCGCGCACTGGCGGCACTGCGCTGTCGATCATGATGAGCGAGTGGGAATGGCCCATCGAACCGCGCGTCCTCGCCGTCGTGCCGCTGAGCCACGCCGGCGGCTCGCTGTTCGGCCCCACGCTGCTCAAGCACGGCACGATGGTCGTGCTCCCCGCGTTCGAGCCGGGCGCGGTCCTCGCCGCCATCGAGAAGTACAAGATCACCTGCACCATGCTGGTGCCGACGATGATCTACGCGCTGCTCGATCATCCCGATTTCGACAAGTACGATCTCTCCAGCCTCGAGACGATCTTCTACGGCGCCTCGCTGATGAGCCCCGCGCGCCTCAAGGAAGGCATCGAGCGGCTGGGCAAGGTGTTCTTCCAGTTCTACGGCCAGGCCGAAGCGCCGATGACCGTCTCAATCCTGCGCCGCAGCGAACACGATCCCGACAACCCGCTGCGCCTCGCCTCGTGCGGCCGCCCCGTGCCCTACGTCGATGTCGCGCTATTGGGCGACGACAACCAGCCGGTGCCCGATGGCGAACCGGGCGAGATCTGCGTGCGCGGCCCGCTGGTCATGGACGGCTACCTCGACCGCGAGGAGCAGAACCGCGAAACGCTGGCCGGCGGCTGGCTCCACACCGGCGACGTTGCGGTGAAGGACCCCGACGGCTTCCTGCGCATCGTCGATCGCAAGAAGGACATGATCGTCACCGGCGGCTTCAACGTGTTCCCCAGCGAAGTGGAAAACGTGATCGCCCAGCACCCTGCCGTGGCGCAGGTCTCGGTCTTCGGCATTGCGGACGAAAAGTGGGGCGAAGCGGTCTGGGCCGCGTGCGTGCTGCGCCCGGGCCAAACGGTCGAGGACGGCGAGCTGATCGCGCTGGTGCGCGAACACAAGGGCCCGGTCCAGGCACCCAAGCGCGTCGTCTTCGTCGATGCCATCCCCCAGACCGCGGTGGGCAAGCCCGACAAGAAAGCCCTGCGCGCCACTTATGCCGCGGCGGTGGCGGCATGAGCCGGCACGACCTTATTATCGTGGGCGGCGGCCTTGCTGGCTCCGCCCTCGCCTCGGTCATGGCCCGCGCCGGCAAGGACGTGTTGCTGCTCGAAAAGTCGACGGTCTACGAAGACCGCGTCCGCGGTGAATGGATCGCGCCCTGGGGCGTGACCGAAGTCCGCCGCGTCGGCCTTTACGACACGCTGATGGCGGCAGGCGGCCACCACCTGACCAGCCACGTCACCTACGATGAAACCGTCGCTCCGGGCGAAGCCGAAGCCAAGGCCATCGACCTCGGCATCTTCGCGCCCGATGTCGCCGGCCCCTTGTGCCTGCGCCACCCGGTCCACTGCCAGACCTTGTTCGACAAGGCCGGCAACGATGGCGCAACCACGCTGCGCGGGGTCGAGGTCAGGCAAGTGCAGCTCGGCGCCGATCCGTCCGTCACCTATGTGCATGAGGGCGTCGAGCATGTCGCCCATGCCCCGCTCGTTGTCGGCGCCGAAGGCCGCCAGTCGATGGTGCGCAAGGCCTGTGGCCGCGCGCTGGTGCAGGACAAGCCGCACCACTGGTTCGCCGGGCTCCTCGTCGACGGCGTGCAGGGCTGGAACGATACCCGCCAGGCGATCGGCACCGAGGACGATTTCGCCTTCCTCGCCTTCCCCCAGGGCGGCACCCGGATGCGCGTCTACGGCGGCTGGGCGCTCGATCAGGCCAAGCGCTTTGCCGGGGCAGACGGCGCGGACAAGTTCCTCGCCGCGTTCCGCATGAAGAGCGCGCCGCACAACGACGCCATCGCCGACGGCACCCCGGCCGGCCCGCTCTATGCCTATTACAACAACAGCTCGGTCGTCGATGCGCCGCATGCGCAGGGCGGCGTGCTGGTAGGCGACGCGGCCGGCTGGAACGACCCGATCCTCGGCCTCGGCCAGTCGATCACCTATCGCGACGTGCGCATGGTGAGCGACATCCTCAAAGACACGGCATCCGGCGCCGCGCCCGATTTCCGCCCCTACGAGGAAGAGCGCCGCGAACGCATGCGCCGCCTGCGCTTCACCGCCTACATCCAGGCGACGCTCGACATGGAGTTCGACGAAAAGGCCCGCGCGCGCCGCCACCGCTACCACGAAATGGGCGCGGTCGATCCGACCATCGGGATGCACGCCGCCGCGGTCCTCGCAGGCCCCGAAGCTTTGCCGCCCGAAGCCTTCACGCCCGAACACGCGACCCGCGTCCTGGGAGAGGAGCCTGCCTTCGCCTGACGGGCAGTCATTGCATAACGGAGGGCCGGCCGCGCGGGTTGAGGGACGCGCGTGCGCCTGGCTATCCGGCCCGTCGCTTGGGAGACGGGTACGGGGCGCCTGCTGGAGAGAGAGCAGGCGCCCCGTTTAACCTCAGCCCCGCCGGTACCGGTGATCTACCGCCAGGGCTGAACCATGATCTTCACGTCCGCGCCCGGCGCACCGAGCCGCTCGAACGCACCCGGCGTATCGTCGAGCGAAACTTCGCCGGTCAGGAACGGCGCGCCGTCTATCTCCCCCTCGCCCAGCGCGTGAAGCACTTCGGCGAATTCATCGGGGGTGTAGGCGAACACGAAGCTGAAGCGCAGCTGCTTGTTGATCGCGATCACCGGCAGGATGCGGTCGTCTTCCTGGCACGCGCCCACCACCACGACATGCGCCGTCGGCGGGGCCTGCTCGATCAGCGATTGCAGCATGCCGGGCACGCCCACGCATTCGAAGATCACCGCATCGCGGATCGTGCGGCCCGAAAGCGCCGCCTGCCCCATCGAGGCGAGCGTCTGCGGCACGTCGAACGCTTCCCATTGCCCGTGCGGAGAAGCCGCGCCCGGATCGAGCACCACGTCCGCGCCCAGCTTTTCGGCCAGCGCGCGTCGCGCCGGGCTGAAGTCCGCCGCGATCACCGGCCCCACGCCGCGCCGCTTCAACGCAACGATCACGGCCAAACCGATCGGACCGCAGCCCACCACCAGCGCCACCGATATGTCGGTAAGGTGCGCGGCATTCACCGCGTGCAGCCCCACCGCCAGCGGTTCGGTCAGCGCGGCGGTTTCGCTGGCGATGCCGTTGGGTACTTCAAGGCACATCGCTTCGGTCAGCACCATCCGCTCGGCATAGGCGCCACGGAACCGCGTCGAAAAGCCGATCAGCTCGCCGCCCTGCGGCCCGAACGCGAACGGCGTCGAAACCACACGCGTCCCGGCCTTGAACCTGCCTTCGGTACCCGGGCCGCTTTCCAGCACCTCGGCGCAGAATTCGTGGCCCATGACCAGATCCTGCGCCGGATCGATCGTGTCCGAAGCGCCCGAGCGGCGCCCCATCTCGACCGTGTGCTCCAGGCTGTGCACGGCGTGCAGGTCCGACCCGCAGATGCCGCAGCACAGCACCTTGGTCAGGATCTGGCCTTCGCCGGCCACCGCCTCGGGAATGTCGTCGACCAGAAGACGCGGGCCGCGGCGAACCACGGCCCGCATGGAACCCGTCGCCCTCATTCGGCGGGAACCATCTGTCCTGCGACTTCGCTGGGCTTGCGTTCGCCCACCCACGCGTCCTGCTTGTCCGCCAGCGCCTGCGCGGTCTTGTTCCAGTAGCTTTCGGTCTTGCCCATGAAGCGGATGTCGAACTTGTTCGCGGTGCGGAATTCCAGCACTTCCACCCCGTTCGGGCCCGGCTTGTAGGTATAGGGCACGTTGCTGCCCACGAAGAAGCCATCGCCCGCCCCCAGCTCCTCGGTGCCGAGCTTCAGCGAACCCGCCACGATGTAGTACAGGCAATCGGCATTGTGGGTGTGCAGCGGCAGAGGGAAGCCGCTCTTGAACCAGGCGTAGGTCAGGCTCATTCCCGGCATCGAGAACAGTTCCTTGACGACGTTGCCGGCATCCTTGTTGGTCACCTCGCCCGCCTTTGCCAGGCCCGCCTCGATGATCGGGGTGAGCCCTGCGTATTCCATGTGGTCAAGCTCGTTGAAATCCGCCGCCTGCGCCGCGCGATAGATCTTGAACGGCGCGACGTCGGCCATCGCCTTTTCGGTTTCGTCGGTCATGGCACTCTCCTTGGCAATCACGCGCCCATCAGCGGGCGAAGGTCGGGTTGTCCGGTGTGGGCGGTCAGGCCGCCGTCGACCGGGATCGAAGCACCGGTCAGATAACTGGCATCGTCGCTGGCCAGGAACGCGGCGACGGCGGCGATCTCGGCCGGATCGGCAAAGCGGTTCATCGGCACGCGGCGTTCCCAGTCGGCGCGCAAGCCCTGGATCGCATCGACGCCGGTCACCAGCAGCGGCGTGTCGACCGGCCCCGGGCAGATCGCATTGGCGCGGATGCCGTCCCTGGCGTGGTCGATGGCGAGGCAGCGGGTATAGTTGATCACGCCGGCCTTGGCCGCGTTATAGGCGGTGAAGGCATAGTCGGCCGCCATGCCCGAAGCGCTGGCGGTGTTGACGATCGCCCCGCCGCCGCGCTGGCGCATGAACGGGACCACCGCCTTGGAGCCATAGAACACGGCGTCGAGGTTGATCGCGATCACCCGCTTCCACTGCTCGATGTCGAGATCCGGCGTTTCGCCGAAGCAGCCGATGCCGGCGTTGTTGAACAGCACGTCGATCCCGCCGAACGTGTCTGCCGTCGCCTGCGCCAGTGCGGCCATCGCGGCGGGGTCAGACACGTCGACCTGTCGGAAGGCCGCGCGCTCGCCCAGTTCGACCGCCAATGCGCCGCCCTTCTCTGCATCGAGGTCGGCGATCATCACGCTGGCACCTTCGCCGTGCAGCCGGCGCACGAACGCCGCGCCGATGCCCGATGCACCGCCCGTCGCGATCGCAACCTTGTCCTTGAAACGCATTCCTTGCTCCCGGGGCACGCGCGATCCGCGTTGCCATTTGCACGGGCCAAGCTGGCACCGCGCGGGGAGTCGGTCAACCCAAACTAATCAAGCATGACCAGTTTGTCGCGCTGGGCCTCGCAATAGCGGCGATGGCTCGCCTTCATTTCCTCGAGCGCGGCGTCGATCATCGGGCGCGGCTGCAGCAGGCGGTGTTCGATCACCAGGCCGCGCACGCTCGCCACCAGCCACCAGCCGCGCGCCACGAAGGCGTCAGGATCGGGCAGCCCCGCCTCGCGCGCCATCTCCACGAACTGGACGCGGATGTCCGCTTCCACTTCCTCGATGATCGGGCGGATGCCTTCGGCCAGCTCACGGTCCCAGCCGGCAGCGGTGACGATCTCGTTGAGCGCGAGGCCTTCGGGGCTCGAATGCGCCTGCCACATCACTTCGGCGTGGCTCGCCAGCCGTTCGAACGGATCGGGCTTGGCCGCGGCGGCATCGGCCGCCAGCGCGATCACCACCTGCAGCGTGCGCTCGGCCGTGGCGATGGCCAGCGCCAGGCGATTGGGGAACTGGTGCAGCACCGATCCCCGGCTGATCCCGCTTTCGGCCATGACGCGCTCGATCGTCATCGCGGCGAAGCCCGACGAAACGATGACGCGGACCGTCGCCTCCAGGATCCGCGCACGCGTATCGGCGCCGCGCTTGGTCAGCTTGCGCGGCCGGGTGGCGTTCGGTTCAGGGGCGGCAAGCTGGCTGGCCATGCCTTTCCTTGTCACCAAGCGCCCCACCCGGTCAACCGCGTGGCCTGCCGCGCGCCTCAATAGATCGTGTATCCCCCGTCGATCACGATGTCGTCGCCGGTGTGGAAGCGCGAGGCATCGCTGGCGAGGTAGACCGCGATGGCCGAGAAATCGTCGCCCTCGCCCCAGCGCCCGACCGGCGCGCGCATCACGACCTGGCGTTCGAACTTCTCGTTTTCCTGGAGGCCCCCGGTCAGGTCGGAGCGGATCCACCCCGGCAACAGCGTGTTGACGCGGATGCCCTTGCGGCCAAGCTCCACCGCCATCGCCCGCGTCATCGTCAGCACCGCGCCCTTGGTCGCGGCATAGTGTTCATTGCGCGCCGCGCCGTGGATCGCGCTGGTCGAGGAGATCGAGATGATCGAGCCGCCCCGGTCGTCCGGGTTGGCCTCACCGCGCGCCAACATGTGCCTCGCCGCCTCGCGCATCGTCCAGAACGCGCCGTGGATGTTGATCCCCTCGATCCGATGCCAGTCCTCGGCGCTGATATCGAACATGCTCGCCCGGCCGATCGATATGCCGGCATTGGCAACCGCGGTGTCGATCCGGCCGAACTCGTCGACGATCTTCTGCACGCCGGCAATCACCGCCGCCTCGTCGGCCACGTCGATCTGTTCGCACCGCACCTCGCCGCCGAACGCGCGCAGCGTTTCCACCGCGCGGGCGTTCTTGTCGGGCTTGTTGCCCCAGATCACGACCGTCGCCCCGTGCATGGCCAAGCCCTTGGCCATGCCAAGCCCGATGCCGCCGTTGCCGCCGGTGACCAGCGCCACCTTCCCGGTCAGGTCGAACAAGCCCTTCATCACGCGCAACTCCTCTCATGTTAGGGGCGCTGCGCGTTGTCTTTTGTTGCCCGTTACTGAGCGGCAGCGCCTCCTGCGCCCTTGTCAGTACGATACTTGTCGAACCAGGCAAGTATTGCCGCAGCCTTCGCCGCCGATTGTGACGGACGCTCGGCAAGGCCATGGTGGCTCGCCCCCGGCACCTTGACCAGTGCGGTCGGCACGCCCCGGATCTGCAGCGCGGCGTAGTATTGCTCGGATTCCGAAACCGGCGTGCGGTAATCCTCGCTGCCCACCACCACCAGCGTCGGCGTCTTGACGTTGCCTACAAGGCTCAGCGGCGAACGGTTCCAGTACGACATCGGGTCTTCCCACGGCCGCTTGTCGAACCAGTAGCGCGATGTGAACGTCGTACCGTCCATGGTCAGCGCCTCGGACAGCCAGTTGATCACCGGCTTCTGGCTTGCCGCGGCCTTGAAGCGGTCGGTCTTGCCGACGATCCACGCGGTCAGCACGCCGCCGCCCGATCCGCCGGTCACGAACAGGTTGTTGGGGTCCGCCACCCCCGCCGCGATCGCAGCGTCCACCGCCGCCATCAGATCGTCATAGTCCTTCCCCGGATAGGCCCGGTCGATCAGGTTGGCAAACTCCGCCCCATACGACGTGCTGCCCCGCGGATTGGTGTAGAGCACCGCGTAGCCGTGCGCGGCGTAAAGCTGCACGTCGGTCGAAAACGCCGGGCCATAGGCGGCGTTCGGCCCGCCGTGGATCTCCAGGATCAGCGGCACGCGCTGCCCCGGCTGCAGCCCCGGTGGCACCGCCAGCCACGCATCGATCGCGCGGCCATCGGGCGCGGTCACCGGCAGCTTGCGCACCGGCGCCATCGCCTTGTCGGCCAGCCACGTGGCGTTGAGGCTGGTCAGCTTGCGCGGGGTGCCCCCGCTCGTCACCCACAGGTCCGCCGGGCGGTCGGTGCCGCTCGCGGTATAGGCGACCGTCCCGCCCTTCGACACGGAGAAATCGCCCCCGGTATAGGGCCGATCATAGCCTGCACCCGCCGAGAGCCCGCTCGCCAGCACCTTGATCGATCCGTCGAGGCCAACGCGGGCAACCTTCTTCTCGCCCTTGTCGTCATAGGACACGACGATCGAATTGCCGCTCCAGGCAAGGCCATCGATGCTGCGGTCGAGCTTGCCCGTCAGCGAGCGCGCGCCGCTGCCGTCGCGGTTCATCACATAGAGCTGCGCGTTCTCGTAGGACCGGTACTTGTCGTCGAAGCCGACGTAGGCGATCATCCGCCCGTCGGGCGAAACCTGCGGGGCGGCATCGGGTCCATAGCGCTTGGTCAGCTGGGTCAGCGCGCCGGAGCCGACATCCAGCGACCAGATGTCGCTGTCGTTGCCCTCGCGCTCCCAGTCGGCGCGGCGGTTGGCCGAAAACACGATGCTGCGCCCGTCCGGCGCCCACGACAGCGGCGCCCCGTCGTCGAACTTGCCGAACGTCAGCTGGCGCGGCGCGCCGCCCTCGGCCGAGATCAAGAACACATGGTCGAAGCCCGGCTTGATGTAGCCCGCATCGTCAAAGCGATACGTCACGCGATCGATGATCTCCAGACCGTCGGCCCACTTCGCGCCCTCGGGCTTGGCGGGCGCCTGGCCAAGCTTCAGCCCGTCGTCGGGCACGCGCATGGTAAAGGCGATCGACTTGCCGTCGGGCGCCCACGAAATGCCGCCCGGCGCTTCGACCAGCGTGGTCAGCTTGCTGTCGGCCCCGGTGTCGAGCCAGCGCACGTGCAGTTCCGGCCCCGCGCCTTCCCCGCTGCCCCGCCCGACATAAGCGATGCGCTTGCCATCGGGCGACCAGCGCGGCGATCCACCGGCCACCAGCGGCGTGTGCCGCCCGCTGGCAAGGTCGACCAGCCAGATGGTGCGCGCATCGCGGTCCGCCATCACGTCGGCCGAACTGCGCACATAGGCAACCTTGGTCCCATCGGGGCTCACCTGCGGATCGTTCGCGCCTTCCAGCTTGAACAGGTCCTCGCCGGTAAAGCTGCGCTGCGGCGCTTCGCTGGCGGCCAGCGCAGGCGTCGGCACGGCGGCAAGCGGCGCTGCCGACAACAACAAAAGCGCGAAGATACGGGACTTTGCGGCCATGATCAGGTTTCTCTCGCAACGGGTTGGTCGCGCAGCGGTATGCGGCGCACTCGCCCGCCGCGCAAGAGCCCGTCCCACAACGACAACGTCACCGTCACACCGCCCGCCCTGAGCCTGTCGAAGGACCGGCCTTTCTTCCAGCCCGCTCCCACCAAAAGGCTTGGCGCGCGGCACCCCCATCGCCTAACCCTCGCCCCACGATGACTTCTCCTGCCGACCGTCTCTCGCCCGTCTATACCGGCCTGCCGCTCACCGTGTTCGAACACATGTCGGGCCTTGCCCGCCAGCTGGGCGCGATCAACCTGGGCCAGGGCTTCCCCGACGATCCACCGCCGCAAACCCTGTCTGACGCGGCGATCCGCGCCTTTTCCACCCGCTCGCAGCAGTACCCGCCGATGGCCGGCCTGCCCGAACTGCGCGATGCCGTCGCCGCCTTCTATCAGCGCGAACAGGGTCTCGCCCTAACCCGCGACAACGTCATCGTCACCTCGGGCGCGACCGAGGCCGTTGCCTGCGCCATCCTCGCCGTGGTCAGCCCGGGCGACGAAGTGCTGCTCTTCGCCCCGGCCTACGATGCCTATGCCCCGATGGTCCGCCGCGCGGGCGGCACGCCGGTGTTCGTGCCGCTGCAACCGCCGCTGTGGCAGTACGACGAAACGCGCATCCGCGCCGCGATCAGCCCCCGCACGCGCGCCATGATCGTCAACGATCCGCTCAACCCGGCGGGCACCGTCGCCAGCGCCGATGACCTCGCCATGCTGGCAAGGCTCGCCTGCGAACACGATCTGGTCGCGATCTGCGACGAGGTGTGGGAGATGGTCCGCTTCGACGAACAGGGCCACCGCTCGCTGCTCGCCGAACCCGGCATGGAAGCGCGCACGATCAAGATCGGCTCGGCCGGCAAGATCTTCGGCGCCACCGGGTGGAAGGTCGGCTGGCTGATCGGCGCGCCCGAAATGGCCGCCGTGCTTGCCAAGGCGCACCAATTCCTCACCTTCACCACCCCGCCGATGCTGCAATGGGCCGTGGCCGAGGGCCTTGCCGATCCCGCCATCCCGCGCGCCCTGATCGAGCGCTGGAGCGCCTCGCGCCTCGCGCTGCTCAACGGCCTGTTCGAAGCGGATTTCGCCGTCACCGCCAGCGCCGCCACGTGGTTCGCCTGCATCGACCTTGCCGCCACCGGCATCGCCATGGACGATGCAACCTTCGCCGATCGCCTCGTCCGCGAAGCCGGCGTCGCCACGATCCCCGTATCGGCGCTTTGGGAAGGCGCCGAGCGGCCCACCCACGTCGTCCGCCTGTGCCACTGCAAGCCGATCGCGACGATCGAGGACGCCCTCGCCCGCCTAACCCGCTGGCGCCGCACGCTCTAAGGCAGCGCAGTACTCGCCGCACCAAGAAATCCCCGTGCCAATCACGGGGCGACGGCGGACAATGGGCGGTTAGCGGGTCAAATATATGGAGAACCCTTTTCCGTCGCCCCGTGCTTGACACGGGGATTGGCTTTCCTTGCGGCCTTGCGTTTGCCAAGCAGCCCCGACCGGCTCGACCTTTTCGTTTAGCTGTGCCCCACAGAGGCCGCGCACGGCCCGAACAGGAAACAGCCAAGCCCCGTGTCAAGACGGGGCGACGGCTGATGTTGGGCGCTGAGCTTCCTTTAAATCGGTTCGCGCCACCGCTCGCGGTCGCGTGGAGTGTCGACGGGCTGCTCGCTGTACCGTCCATCAGCACGGTAACCGAACACGTTTTGCGGCCCATAGATAAACCACTGCTCTTCGGTCAGATCATCACCCGTAGGCCATGTGTCCAGCTCTCCGCCGAGATCAAACGTGAATCGAGATTTGCCCGCTTTCGGATCGAGTCCAATGTCAGTCAGGTTCTGACCGTCGAGCATTCCCATGGCGCGGGCGATGTCATCTCGGCTGTCCTCGCTCGCCGCGATCTGCTTCCCATGCGCGGTAAACCGCCATTGGCAGCAATATATCCAGACATGCCATCTACCCTGAACGTATGCCTGCCGCCGCAACCCTCGGTCGTTTGAGTGCCACTCTTTGACAACGAGTTCGGGTGCGCAAAATTCGAAACTGAGGAAGCTGCCATAACCCTGTCTGGCGCCCCACACTGGCTTGCCGAGAAATGGAGCTGAAAAGTCATGTAAAGCGACTTGCGGGCGTTTTGGCGTATCCATTCCGCCACTATCCCCACCGCAGCTGGTGACCGCAACTGGGATGAGCCGCCAAATCTCGCAGTCTTCTGGTCTGCTGCCCCGGAACGTCTGGTAGTGGTGGGGAGCTCCCTCAAACCCCCAACCACTCCAGTCCGCTCGGAAGTTCTTCCGCTGCGAAGTCGACTTGTAAGACGCGGCGGCGAAGCGGGGTGACGGCAGCTTCGGATGCGTGCAAAATCGGGGTCGAATAAGCCCACACGTCGCCGGCCTCTGCAAGGCAGGTGTACGTACCGCACTGGGTCACAATCGCCTCAATCGCTTCGACAGGCACACGACCATGCTTATGCGAACCGGGCGCGATCAGCAGCGGGGCATTACCTTCAGGGACGTCGTCCAAGTGCACGCGCAACGTCACCATATGAGATAGCAGCTCAAAGGGCGGAGCGACGTGCTGCATCCCTTGCTTTGTAGTCCAAGGGCCAAAACCAACGACCTCGTGACGCCTCTTCACGCAAATAGTACGATCTTGATGCCAAGCGAGCGACCAGTTTGTCTCGACTGTCTTGTCAAATAGAATAGCCCGGACCGGACGACTTCTTTGTCCGAGGGAGCTGGCGGCGATTGAACCAATGGGGCCATCCGGCTCTAGGAACGGAGCCAATGCTGCGATCCCTCTAATGCGGATGCCTGCATGGTTTGCCGGAAGGTGAGCCAACGATTTGCACAGGGTGGCGAGATCTCCAGCTACAACACCCCGCCAGCGCTCAGCACCGTGCTCTAGGAGATTTAGCGAGGCAGCGGTCGTTGACATAGACCAGCAGCGATATGCTACGCCCCCGCTCCGGACAATGTCCGAATTTGGGCGCAACCCGGCCTCCCGCCGTTACAACCACCCCCGCGCCCGCAATTCCGGAACGCTCGAACGCGACACGGGAACCTCGCGGCCGTCGACCAGTCGCAGTGACACGCGGCGTTCGGTGCGCACCACCTCGCTGACGGCGGAGCGGGCCACCCACCAGCTGCGGTGGACTTGCGCGCCATCGAGCGGGGCGAGCTGCGCCACCGCATCGCGCAGCCGCATCAGGATCAGCGCGTTGCCCGCGCTGGTGTGGACGCGAATGTAGTGGTCCTCGTTTTCGATGCAGAGCAGGTCCTGCCCAAGGTGCGCGGGCAGCTGATCGAACAGCGCGATCCGCCCCGACTGCGGCACAGGTGCCTGTTCCTGCGCCAAGGCGGGCGGTTCCTCTAAGGGCGGCTGCGCAACACCCGACTGTTCGACGGGCAACTCGGCGCGCACCTCGGCGACAGGCTCCGCCGCCTCCACCGGCGCCGCCCGTTGCCGGTTCGCCAGCAGCTGCACCACGGTGACCATGCCGCCCACGATCAGCACCTGCGGATAGAGCGCGATCAGGTCCCGCGCGGTGATCCCCTGCCAGTCCAGCCCCGACAGCGTCCCCGCCACGATCAGCGTCGTCGGCATCGCCGCCAGCGCGCAGGCGAGCGTGATGGCGATCCAGCGCGACAGGCCCGTCTGCTCGGCCAGCGCGTCGCCGGCCAGCAGCACCGGGCGGAAGCAGGCATAGCCGCCGATGGCGAAGATCGCCCAGGCCAGCAGCCGCGCCGGCAGGCTCATCGCGAACATGCCGAACGGGCCCAACAAGGCCAGCACCAGCGCGGCCGCCATCATGATCGCCAATTCGCCAGCAAGCCTGGAGGCCAGCCCGGGAGCCAGCTTCGTGGCCGGTTTGCGAGAGTCCTTGGCGGGATACGTACCGTTCATGCTTCGCGAACGGTACAGCAGGGTAAGGCGCGGTGCATCCGCGAAATTGCCCGTGCCAGTCATGCAGGCTCGCTTGTCCGCAAACGGGCGAGCGGCACCTTGGGCGCAACCCGAGGAGATCCCCATGCCAGACACGCTCACTGCCACGCTCACCGAGACCCGCCCCGCCGAACGCACCAGCCCGTTCGCCCCCGCCCGCCGCGAACGCGCCGCGCTGGTCGCCGGGGCCGCTGTCGGCGCCGCCGTGCTGCTCGCCGCCGCCCGTGCCACGCAGGCGGGCTTCCTGCTTCCCGCCATGTCGCGCGATGCCTGGCTGGCGGTGCACCTGTGCTCGGTCATTCCCGCGCTGCCGCTCGGCGCCGTGGTGCTGCTGGGGCGAAAGGGCGATGCCCGCCACCGCCTGCTCGGCCGGATCTGGGCCGTGCTGATGATCGTTGCCGCGCTGTCGAGCTTCGGGCTCAAGGGGCTGACCGGCAGCTTCAGCCCGATCCACCTGCTCTCGATCCTGGTTCTCGTCTCGGTGCCGCGCGGCGTGGTCCAGGCGGTGCGCGGCAACATCGCCGCCCACCGCCGCACGATGACGTTTGTCTACTTCGGGCTGGTCGGTGCCGGGGCCTTCACCATGCTGCCCGGCCGCCTGCTCGGCCTTGCCCTGTTCCATTGACGGCGGCGCGCTGTCCTACAGCCCGCCACAACCGTAGAACATGCGCCATGACCGGCGTCCAACCCACAGATTTCCTGAACTTTTGCCGCGCACGTCGCGCGTCAGAAAGCCGCGTCACGGGGTTTCGGAAAAAGGCCCATGTAGTCTGTCAACTTTGTCAACTTGGCACCTCGAGACGCCCGCTCCGCCCCCTCGAATCCGGCGTCCACGACACGACCACGGGGCAAGCGTCGCGCAAGCTGGAGGGCCTGCGCAAAGCGTCCATTGTAGTCTGTCAACTTCGTCAACTTGGCGCCATCAGGCACCCCGTCAGCCCAACCGGATCAGGCGGCGAGGCCCTCGAGCCATTCGCCGATCATCGCCCGTCCAGCCGCCACCGCGCGGGGCCCGTGGGCATCGTGCGCGGCGCGCAGGCGGTCGGGGCACAGGCCGGCCGCCGCGACATCGTCGGGGCCCTGCTCGATCCAGGCGTCGAAGCGCGGGTCCTCGCCCATCTCGGCATGGAACTGCAGCGCCAGCAGGTTGCGCCCACGGGCAAAGGCCTGGTGCGGATAGAGCGCGCTCGATGCCAGCAGGTCGACGTTTTCGGGCAGCGTGAAGGTATCGCCGTGCCAGTGCAGCACCGGCACGTCCTCGACATGGCGCAGCGGCCCGGTCTTGTCGTGCACCGTCACCGGCGCGAAGCCGACTTCCTTGGCCGGGCCCGGATAGACCTTCGCGCCCAGCGCCGCCGCCACCATCTGCGCGCCGAAGCACACGCCCAGCGTCGGCCGGTCGGCCTCCAGCCGCAGCGCCAGCCGGCGCAGCTGGCAGCGGATCCACGGGTGCGCGTCGGTCTCGTATACCCCCATCGGCCCGCCCATCATGATCAGCAGGTCCGGTTCGCGCAGGTCGAGCGTGGAGAACGCGGGATCGCTCACGTCGATGCGATCGACATGGTATCCGGCATCCTCGATCGGCTGGCGATAGCCGGCGACACCTTCGTGCGGCACGTGGCGGATGATCAGCGCGGTCTTCATGGGGCAGAATGGCTCAGGCTGGGACTCGATACCCAACCATCCTGCCGCATTCTCTACTCTTATGGTAGTGTATTAAAGTTGCCCTGCGGCAAGCTGTGGTTTGGTTACGGCTCTCGGGATGTCGGCATGCGAAAAGGCCCGCCGCACCGGTGGTGCGACGGGCCCGCTTTCCTCCCCAGGAAAGTTTCGTGAAACCCGAAGGTTCAGCGCCCGAGGGCGCTGCCCAGACGGTGGTAGAGGTTCGAGAACTTCACCGATTCCGGCTGGTCCTCGATCGCCTTCAGGTAATGCAGTACGGCCTCGCGGATCAGCTTGAAGTCCTCGGTCGAGAGGACCGCGCGGGCGCGTTGCGGTTCAGACATTGTCGTCCTCCTTGGATCTTCGTGGCGTGATTGCCGCGAATTATGCCGCCTCAGGCAGCGAACTGATTCATGGTGTTGTGGGCGCCACCGGCCTTGAGCGCGGCTTCACCGGCGAAGTATTCCTTGTGATCGTCGCCGATGTCCGAACCGGCCATGTTCTGATGCTTCACGCAAGCGATGCCCTGGCGGATTTCCTCGCGCTGGACCTGCTTGACGTAGCCCAGCATGCCCTCTTCGCCGAAGTAGCGCTTGGCGAGGTTGTCGGTGCTGAGCGCCGCGGTGTGGTAGGTCGGCAGCGTGATCAGGTGGTGGAAGATGCCGGCCTGCGCCGCCGCATCGCGCTGGAAGGTGCGGATGCGTTCGTCCGCCTCGATACCCAGCTCGGTGCCGTCATAGTCCACGCTCATCAGCTTGGCGCGATCGTAGGCCGAGACGTCCTTGCCCGCTTCGACCATCGCGTCATAGACCTGCTGGCGGAAGTTCAGCGTCCAGTTGAACGACGGGCTGTTGTTGTAGACCAGCTTGGCGTTCGGGATCACTTCGCGGATGCGGTCGACCATGCCGCCGATCTGGCCGATGTGCGGCTTTTCGGTTTCGATCCACAGCAGATCCGCCCCGTTCTGCAGCGAGGTGATGCAGTCGAGCACGCAGCGATCCTCGCCCGTTCCGGCGCGGAACTGGTACAGGTTCGAAGGCAGGCGCTTGGGGCGCATCAGCTTGCCGTCGCGGCTGATCAGCACGTCGCCGTGGCCGAGGTTACCGGCATCGACTTCCTCGCAATCGAGGAAGCTGTTGTACTGGTCACCGATGTCGCCCGGCTCCTTCACGAAGGCGATCTGCTTGGTGAGGCCAGCGCCCAGCGAGTCGGTGCGGGCAACGATCACGCCGTCATCGACGCCCAGTTCCATGAAGGCATAACGGACCGCGCGGATCTTCGCGAGGAAGTCCTCGTGCGGAACGGTGACCTTGCCGTCCTGGTGGCCGCACTGCTTTTCATCCGAAACCTGGTTTTCGATCTGGATGCAGCAGGCGCCCGCTTCGATGAACTTCTTGGCAAGCAGGTAGGTAGCCTCGGCATTGCCGAACCCTGCGTCGATGTCGGCGATGATCGGAACCACGTGGGTTTCGAATTCGTCGATCTTGTGCAGCAGGCGGTGGGTGTTGACCGCATCGCCCGCCTTCTTGGCGGCGTCGAGATCGCGGAACAGCATGCCCAGTTCACGGGCATCGGCCTGCTTCAGGAACGTGTAGAGTTCCTCGATCAGCGCAGGAACGCTGGTCTTTTCGTGCATCGACTGATCGGGCAGCGGGCCGAATTCGCTGCGCAGCGCGGCGACCATCCAGCCCGACAGGTAGAGGTAGCGGCCCTTGGTGGTGCCGAAGTGCTTCTTGATCGAGATCATCTTCTGCTGGCCGATGAAGCCGTGCCAGCAGCCGAGCGACTGCGTGTAGTTCGCCGGGTCCGCGTCATAGGCGGCCATGTCGCGGCGCATGATCTTCGCGGTGTAGCGCGCGATGTCGAGCCCGGTGTGGAAGCGGTTCTGCAGGCGCATGCGTGCAACGCTTTCCGGCTCGATCCCGTCCCAGGTGGTCTGGAAGGGCGCGATGGCCTTGGCGGCCTCGTTGATCTGGCTGTGATAGGTCATGGCAGCAATTCCTTGGAGCGCAGGAGTTCGTTTGCGTGGCACCCGGATAACGGCGGCGAAGGGGATTCGGACAGCCCCTGCGAAGTCCTGTTGTCAAACTTTACAGGAAATGCTTGTACAGCTGTACAGCCCTTACAGACGGGCCTTGCAGGAGTTTGCGTCATGGCCATGGGCCCCGCTGCCAGCCGCCCGCTCTACCTCGGCCCGCGCATCAAGCGGCTGCGGCGCGAACTGGGATTGACCCAGGCCGCGATGGCCGACGAACTGGGCATTTCGGCAAGCTATATCGCACTGCTGGAACGCAACCAGCGCCCGCTCACCGCCGACCTGCTGCTGCGCCTGGCGCGTGCCTACAAGCTCGACATGGCGGACCTTGCCGCGGACGAGCGCGACGATTACGCGCGCCGCCTGGCCGATGTGCTGCGCGATCCGATCTTTGCCGAAATCGACTTGCCCGCGCTGGAAGTGGCCGACGTCGCCACCAGCTTTCCCGGCGTGACCGAGGCGATGCTTCGGCTCCACGGCGCCTATGTGCGCGAACAGCAGGCGCTTGCCGGATTGCGGGCCGACGGCGGAGCCACACGCGGCGTCGATCCGGTGGCAGAAGCGCGGCGCTTCGTCGCCGATCGGCGCAACTACTTCCCCACGCTCGATTCGCGCGCCGAGCAGCTGGCGGGCGAGATCGACAAGGCCGGATCGATCCGCGAAGCGTTGCGCCAGCAGGGCCTGCGCGTGCGCCTGCTGCCCTCGGACGTGATGATGGGCTCGATCCGGCGCTACGACCGGCACAACGAACAGCTGCTGCTCGACGATACGCTCACCCCCACCCAGCGCACTTGGCAGATGGCGATGCACATGGCCTACACCGCGCTGCGGCCGGAGATTTCGGCCCTGCTGCGCGGCGAAAGCTTTGCCAGCCCGACAGCGGCGACGCTCGTCCGCCGCGCGCTCGCCGCCTATGGCGCGGCGGCGCTGGTCATGCCCTACGACAAGTTCGCCCGCGCGGTCGATGCACGCGCCTATGATATCGAGGCGCTGGCCGGGCAGTTCGGCACCAGCTTCGAACAGGTTGCGCACCGACTGACCACGCTCGGCCGGCCGGGGCAGGAACGCGTGCCGTTCTTCTTCATCCGCGTGGACGAAGCGGGCAACGTGTCGAAGCGCCTCGACGGCGCGGGCTTCCCCTTTGCCGCGCACGGCGGCGGTTGCACCTTGTGGAACCTCCATTCGGCCTTCCGCCGCCCCGACGAAGTGCTGACGCAGTGGCTCGAACTGCCCGACGGCCAGCGCTTCTTCTCGATCGCGCGCACGGTGTCATCGGGCGGCGGCGCGCATGGCCGCCCCCGCACGCTGCGCGCGATCGCGCTCGCCTGCGCCGCCGAACACGCCGGCAAGCTGGTCTATGCGGCGGGACAAGAAGCCAGGCCCACGCCCATCGGCGTCACCTGCCGCCTGTGCAACCGCGCCGACTGCGCCGCCCGCGCCGAACCGCCACTGGGCCGCGAAATCCTGCCCGACGATTACCGGCGCGGTGCCGAACCGTTCGCCTTTGCGGAGAGTTGAGCTGGCTCCGAACTGTCCGAACTGGACGTCCGCCTCGTGTCGTCATCCCGGGCCTGACCCGGGACCCCGCTGTTCTTTGTCACGTCGCGCCCGAAGAAGCGGGACCCCGGGTCAGGCCCGGGGTGACGGCGGATTATGGTGGGAAGCGGACATTGCTTTTCACTCGCTATCGTCAGAGCCTAGCTTGCCCGACAGCGAACGAAAAAAGGGAACTGGCTTCGTAGCTTGAGGGCTTTCCGCCAAGGGCAGGATGGTCAGGCGTAGCGATCGCTCAGTGCCAGGCCGATCGAATTGGTCGATCTGGAGCATTTCAATCAGCTTTCCCTGCACGTCCCAAGACAGTTCCTCCACCCATCTCCGGGGAAAGGCGAGCCTATCAGATGCAAATCCTTCGCACCGAAGAATACCTTGCGGCAAGGCCGATACAGTCTCGTGAGGAGTGTGGTGAAGTAGATACTGACAAAGCGAATTCGCAGGAGCATCTGAGCCTTGGCATTTGAGCGTTGCGCCAATTCGAATTTCATCTGGCGCGAGGTTTTCAGGACCGCCCCAAGCAAAGTCTATCCATCGCCTTTGAAGTCCGCCATCTGCTAACTCTGTGAGCGGTGCCCGAGCGAACGATTTCAGTTGATGGCATAATTCGCTCGCCGCCATGCAATGGCCGGCCGAAAGAGCAAAGGCGCAGACTGCTGCAATGTGAAACGCCAGTCTCATGCGCCTCTTATGGCCGCCGTAATACGTGCTGTCGATGATTGAGAGATGCGGAGTGGGTGTCAGTCCTAACGTCCGCAATTGGGCGAAACCCGCCGCCCGCATCTTGCCCGCCCCCTACCCCTTCAACCACATCCGCAGCACGCCGGCGACCACGCCCAGCGCCAGAACGCTGCCCAGCCAGATCGCCGCCATCCAGCCGAGCCGCTTCCACAGCGGTACGCCGTCCGCGCCGTGCGGGTCGAGTTGCGGGTCAATGATAGCCATGTTCGCCGACCTTGCCGCGAAACACCCAGTAGGCCCAGCCGGTGTAGGCGAGGATCAGCGGCATTACGAGGCCCACGCCGATGAGCATGAACACCTGTGATCGCTCGGGCGCGGCGGCCTGCCAGATCGTGACCGACTGCGGCACGACATAGGGCCACATCGACACGCCGAGGCCGATCGCGCCGAGGCCGAACAGCGCCAGCGCATAGAGGAACGGCGGCCATTCCTCGCGCCGGCCCAGCGCGCGCCACAGCAGCACGGCGACGCTGACCGTCGCGACCGGCACCGGGGCCAGCGCGATCAGCAGCGGCATATGGAACCAGCGCGCGAAGTATTGCTGGCCGAGGAACGGCGTGGCGAGGCTCACCGCCGCCATGGCGAGCAGCGTCGCCAGCGCGGCGGCGCGGGCATGGCGGAAGGCGCGTGTTTGCGCATCGCCTTCGACCTTGATCGCCAGCCAGCACGCGCCGAGCAGCGCGTAGCCGACAACGACGCCCGCCCCGGTCAGCAGCGAATACGGCGAAAGCCAGTCGAGCCAGCCACCGGCATAGGCGCGCCCTTCCACATGCACGCCCTGCAGCAGCGCGCCCAGCGTCATCCCCTGCGCCATCGCGGCGACCAGCGAGCCGGCGAAGAACGCCCTGTCCCAGAACCGCTGGTGCCGCGGATCGCGCCAGCGGAATTCGAAGGCGACACCCCGGAACACCAGGCCCAGCAGCATCGCGATCATCAGCGGATAGGTCGCCGGCAGCACGATCGCGTAGGCCAGCGGAAAGGCCGCGAACAGCCCGCCGCCGCCCAGCACCAGCCAGGTCTCGTTGCCGTCCCACACCGGGGCGATGGCGTTCATCGCCTGATCACGTTCGGTGCCGGGCCGGTAGAACGGGAAGAGGATGCCGATGCCAAGGTCGAAGCCGTCCATCACCACGTACATCAGCACGGCAAAGGCGATGATGAACGCCCACACGGTGGCGAGATCGAAGTTGACCATCATGTCACCGCTCCTGCGCCGGAATCTTCGCCCATCTCTTCTATGGCGGCGTGCTGGTGCGGCCCCGGCGTGATCCCGGCGCTGCGGATCGGGGCGCGCTCGTCCTGTTCAGGCCCGGTTTCGTGCGGATGCGCGCCCTGGTTCATCAGCTTGAGGATGTACCACACGCCGATGCCGAACACCGCGCAGTAGACGAGGATGAAGGCGAGCAGCGACGCCGCGACGGCGGGCGCCGCGATCGGGCTGCGGCTTTGCGCCGTGGTGAGCAGGCCGTAGACGGTATAGGGCTGGCGGCCGACTTCGGTGGTGACCCACCCCGCGATCACCGCGACGAAGCCCGATGGCCCCATCACCAGCGCCGCGCGATGCAGCCAGGGCCAGTCATAGAGCTTCTTGCGAACGCGGGCCAAAAGGCTCCACAGCCCCAGCCCGAGCATGGCGAAGCCCAGCCCCACCATCACCCGGAACGACCAGAACACGATCCACACCGGCGGCCGCTTGTCGGGCGCGATGGTGTCCAGCCCGGCGAGCGGCGCGTCGGGATCGTGCTTGAGGATCAGGCTCGACGCCTTGGGAATGGCGATGGCGTAGCGCAGCGTCTGTGTCCTGTCGTCGGGAATGCCGAACAGATAGAGCGGCGCGCCGTGCGGGTGGCTCTGGTAGTGGCCTTCCATCGCCATCACCTTGGCCGGCTGATGCTCCAGCGTGTTGAGCCCGTGTGCGTCGCCCGCGAAGATCTGCACCGGCGCGACGAGCGCGGCCATCCACATCGCCATCGAGAACATTTTCCGCGCATGCGCATTCTGGCGGTCGCGCAGCAGGTGCCATGCGCCGACCGCGCCGACGGCGAGCGCGGTGGTCAGGTACGCCGCGATCACCGTGTGGACCAGGCGGTAGGGAAAGCTCGGGTTGAAGATGATCGCCGCCCAGCTCGGGCCCGGCAGGAACTGGCCGTCGGGTCCGATCTCGTAACCGGTCGGCGTCTGCATCCACGAATTGACCGACAGGATCCAGAAGGCCGAAATGAAGGTGCCCAGCGCCACCATCAGCGTGGCGGCAAAGTGCAGCCCCTTGCCCACCCGGCCCATGCCGAACAGCATCACGCCCAGAAACCCGGCTTCGAGGAAGAAGGCGGTCAGCACTTCATAGGCCATCAGCGGCCCGATCACCCCGCCCGCCTTGTCGGAGAACACCGACCAGTTGGTCCCGAACTGGTAGGACATGACCAGCCCCGAAACGACGCCCATGGCAAAGGCCACGGCGAAGATCTTCAGCCAGTAGCGGAACAGGTCGAGATAGAGCTCGCGCCCCGTTTTCAGCCATAGTCCCTCGAGCACGGCGAGGTAGCTGGCAAGGCCGATCGAGAATGCCGGAAATATGAAGTGGAAGCTCACCGTGAAGGCGAACTGCATGCGTGCCAGTACAGTCGCGTCAAAGCCCGAAAACACCTGGCTTCTCCCCTAATGACTGTCCGCTCTTTCGGCGGGCAGGGCGCGGGCTAGGCCTCTGCTCCCCCGCCGTAAAGTGCAATGATTGCGCGGCGATTGCGCAAACCTCAACGCGCGAGAGGCCGATACGGCCCCACCAGCCTTGCGCCCCCCTGCCCCCGCCGCTATCCGCGCCACGTGTCCACGATCATCCCCCTTGCCGATGTCGACCCCGCGCTGGTCGAGGAGCTGCTCGATTCCGCGTTCGAGCCAGAGCGCCACACCCGCACGGCGTACAAGGTGCGCGAAGGGATGGAGTGGCTACCGGGCCTGTCATTCGCCGCGCTCGATGAAGACGAGATGCTCGCCGGCACGATCCAGTGCTGGCCGGTGGCGCTGACCGATGCAGCTGGACGTGCGCATCCCATGATCATGGTCGGCCCGGTCGCCGTGCTGCCGGGACTTCAGGGCAAGGGCTATGGCAAGGCGCTGATGACCGCCGCGCTCACCGCGATCGATCCGCGCGCGCCGCTGCCGCAGGTGCTGATCGGCGATCCCGAATACTACGAACGCTTCTTCGGCTTCTCCAACGCGCACACCGGCAGTTGGGCGCTGCCCGGGCCGTTCGAACAGCACCGCCTGCTGTGCCGCACCGCCAACCCGGCCGTCCTGCCGCAAGAAGGCACCTTGGGCCCTTGGCGGCGCTGATCGCTTCTGGCATCGGCTGAGGCACCATGCCGTACACGCCACCGCCAGAACTCGCCTCGCTCTCCCTCGCCCAGCTCGCGGCCGAGGTAGAAGCACGGCGCATTCCGCCGGTCGACCAGTGGACCCCGGCAGAAACCGGCGACAGCGAGATGCGCATCGCCGCCGATGGCCGCTGGTTCCATCAGGGGGGTGAGATCAAGCGCCCGGCGATGGTCCGCGCGTTCTCCTCGCTGCTGGTGCGCGATGCGGATGGGCAGCACTGGCTCAAGACCCCGTTCCAGCGCCTGTCGATCGAAGTCGAGGACGCCGCCTTCATCGCCACCGACATGGAAGTGCGCCACGATGGCGATGGCCGTCCCGTGCTCGCCTTCCGGCTCAACAGCGACGATCTGGTGATCTGCGGCCCGGCCAACCCGCTTAGGGTCGCCGGCAGTGCCGAAATCCCCGCGTTCTACATCGCCGTGCGCCACGGCACCGAGGCGCGGCTGAACCGCAGCACGTATGCCCAGCTGATCGATTACGCGCTGACCGTATCCGACGCAGCCGCGCTCGCGGTGACGAGCATGGGCGCGCACTTCCCGCTGGTGCCGCAGGCGTGAGCGCGCTGCTCGAACGACTGAAGCGCCTGTTCGACGAAGGGCACGCCCGGCCGTTCGAGCCCGCGTACGAAGACTTCCGCCCGATTCCCGAGAGCGGCCTGCGCCCCGCCGCCGTGCTGATCGCGGTGACCGATCGCGGCGATCATCCCGATGGCCCCGGCGTGCTGCTGATCCATCGCCCGTCGCACATGCGCGCCCATCCCGGACAGGCTGCATTCCCCGGCGGCAAGATCGATCCCGGCGAAACCCCGATCGAAGCCGCGCTGCGCGAAGCGAACGAGGAGCTGGGCATCGATCCCGCCGACGTGACCGTGGTCGGCGCGTCGGACCAGTACCGCACCGGCACCGGGTACGACATCACCCCCGTCCTCGCCATGATCCCGCCCGACCTGCCGCTGCGCCCCAACCCTGCCGAGGTTGCGAGCTGGTTCGAGCCGCCGCTGGGCTTCGTGCTCGATCCCGCCAACCAGCAGCGCCACTCGGTCGACTGGCAGGGGCGCAATGTGTCCTATGTCGAGATCCTGTGGCGCGAGCACCGCATCTGGGGGGTGACCGGCGGGATCATCGCCAATCTGACGCAACGGCTGCTGTGGCATGGCTGAACCTGCTTTCCTCCCCCACACCGGCTGGTTCGGCCGCAGCGACCTTGCCGCGCTGGTGGCTGCGCTCGGCCCCGGCAACGCGCGCTATGTCGGCGGCGTGGTGCGCGATACGCTGCTGGGCATCGCGCCCAAGGACGTCGACATGGCGACCCTGCTGCTGCCGCAGGCGACGCTGGAGCGCCTCGCCGCCGCCGGCATCCGCGCGGTGCCGACTGGCCTTGCCCACGGCACCGTCACCGCCGTGCTGGAGGGCGGGCCGGTCGAGATCACCACGCTGCGCCGCGATGTCGAAACCGATGGCCGCCATGCCACCGTGGCCTTCAGCACGGAGTGGCGCGAGGATGCCGCCCGGCGCGATTTCACCATCAATGCGCTCTACGCCGATCCGGTGACGGGCGAAGTGTTCGACTGGTTCGGCGGGCTCGACGACCTGAACGCCCGCCGCGTGCGCTTCATCGGCGATGCCGAAACGCGCATCCGCGAGGATTACCTGCGCATCCTGCGCTACTTCCGTTTCCAGGCCCGGTTCGGTTCGATCCCCGCCGACGCGCAGGCCGAAGCGGCCGTGCAGGCGCTGAGCGCCGGTTTGAAGGGCCTCAGCCGCGAACGCATCGCGGGTGAACTGCTTAACCTGCTCGGGCTTCCCGCGCCTTCTGCCACGCTGGCGCGGATGGCCGAACTGGGCGTGCTGGCGCAAGTCCTGCCCGAAGCCGACCCGGCCCCGCTTGGCTCGCTCGAAGCGGCCGAGGCCCGCGAAGGCGTCCCGCCCGATCCGCTGCGGCGGCTCGCCGCGATCCTGCCCGCCGATCCGGCGGCGGTCGACCAGATCGGCGCCCGCCTGCGGCTCAGCAGCGCGCAACGGAAGCGCCTTGCCGCCGCGGCGCGGCGCAGCGGTGCGGAAACCGAGGCCGATGCCCGTGCGCTCGCCTATCGCCTCGGGCTGGACGAAGCGCGGGACCGCTTGCTGCTGGCGGGGCGGACGCTCGCTCCGCTCACCGACTGGGACGTGCCGCGCTTTCCGCTGAAGGGCGGCGATGTCGTGGCGCGCGGCGTGGGCGCCGGTCCCCAAGTCGCCGCCACGCTGCGCAAGGTGGAGGATGGCTGGGTCGCCGCTGGCTTCGACGACGCGGCGATCCCCGCCCTGCTCGACGCCGCGCTCAGCGCCTGAGGATCGTCGCCACGGCGCGGTCCAGCACGGGATCGCGCGCCGCGGCAATGTCGGCGGCGCTGGCCATGACCGCGACGTCGGGGTCGAGCCCGGCATCGGGTTCCGCCGTCGTCGGAAAGTAGCCGACCAGCGGCAGGTCGAATTCGATACCGCTCGCCGGAAGCCGCACGAAGAAGAAGCATCCGCCGTTGATCCCGCGCCGGTTGCCGCCGGTGGTGCGGCCGACCAGCCGCCCCACCCCGGTGGTGCGAACCGCACTTGCGAACTGGAACGTGGCCGAGCTGTTGACCGGCGAGGTCAGCACCACCAGCGGGATCGCCAGGCGCCTCGCGGCGGGCGCGACGGTCAGGTTGTCCGCGCTGCCGGGCCGCAGGAAGAACCCGCCCGGCAGGGGCGTGGCGCCCTGCCCCAGCGTGCGGAAACTGTCGTCCCAGGTGTCGAGATAGGGATCGAGATCGGCCGGCGTCGTGCGGAAGCGCAGGCGCTGTTCCTGCTGCGGCGGATTGTAGGGCCAATCGATGAAGCGCGAGAGCACCGCATTGCCCGGCTCCTCCAGACCGCCCTCGTTGTCGCGGATGTCAACGATCAGGCCGCGCGCCCCGCCCAGGCTGTCTAGCCGCTCGTCGAGCCAGGCCTGCCAGTTCCACTTGCTGTCATAGAGCGCCCAGCCGGGCATGGTCAGCAGCGCGACGCCGTCGGGTCGCATTTCCCAGCGCCAGACCACCGCATCGAGGCCGGAGTCTGCCACGATCATCGCCTTGCGCCGCTCGGCAAGGTCGATGGCGGGAAGCTCGATCCGCCGCGCGGGGCCACCGGGCGCGCGCACCACCAGCCGGTGCACGCCAGCGGTCGGCGGCGCGAGCAGGCCCTGGAACACGTCGAACGTCTCGATGGTGTCGTCTCCGCGCACCTCCAGCAGCGAGACGCGCTTGCCGTCGTTGTGCCCGTCGGCGCGGACATAGGGCAGCAGCCGGTTGCGCAAGGCCGTGGCGCTTTCGCCGTTGATCGCCTCGATCCGGGTGCCCGGCGCCAGCTGGCCCGAAGCATCGGCGGTGACGACCATGGCATCGCCCAGCCAGACGAAGTGGAACGGCAGCCGGGTGCGCCGGTCGAACAGCGCGGCGGCCAGCGCTTTCTTCTGGTTGTAGAAATTGGCGTAGCTGTGGCCGCAGCGGATCGTGGCAAGGAAGCGCGAAAGCGCGAGGTAACGCTGGTCCGGAGTTGCGGCGCCAACGAAGGCGCCCTGCAGCGCATCGAGCCGCGCCGCGACCTGTGCGGGCGTGGCATAGCGGTAGAGGCCGGGATGCATTGCGAGCGCGCGGCGCAGGATCGTCATGTCGCCGGCAAGGTCCGCCGCGCTGGCCCGGCCCACGGGAACCGCGCCGGCCAGAAGCGTGGCGAGACCGGTCTTCACGAAGCTGCGCCGCTGCATCGAAGTCTCCTCAGTGTGTGGGTACGGCAACCTCTCGCCAATCGCCGGGGGCGAGGCCATCGAGCGTCCAGTCCCCGATCCGCCAGCGCACCAGCCGCAGCGTGGGCAGGCCGACGGCGGCGGTCATGCGGCGGACCTGGCGGTTGCGGCCTTCGCGCAGGGTGAGCGCAATCCACGCATCGGGCACGGTCTTGCGGAAGCGGACCGGCGGATCGCGCGGCCAGAGCTGCGGGGGATCGATCGCCTTCGCCTCTGCGGGCAGGGTCATGCCGTCCTTCAGCCGCAGGCCACGGCGAAGCTGGTCGAGCGCCGCGTCGGTCACCGTGCCTTCGACCTGGACGAGGTAGGTCTTGGGCGCCTTGAACCGGGGGTCGGCGATGCGGGCCTGAAGGCGGCCGTCGTCGGTGAGGAGCAGCAGGCCTTCGCTGTCGCGATCGAGCCGCCCGGCCGGATAGACCCCCGGCACCGCGATGTGGTCCGACAGGGTTGCCCGAGGCCCATCGCCCGCGCCCTGGCCCGCCGCATCGGTGAACTGGCTGAGCACGCCGTAGGGCTTGTTGAACAGGATCAGCCGGGCCATGGCCTGCGGTATGGCAAAAGCGGCGCGGGTGAAAGTGTTCTTCGACGGCGGCTGCCGCCCAAATCCCGGCACAATGGAGTGCGCGGTGGTGATCGGCGGCGTGGCGTTCGTGCGCGACGACCTTGGCCACGGCGGGAGCCACGAGGCGGAATGGCGCGCGGCGATCGAGGCGCTGCGGCTGGCGCGCGAGCGGGGCTTGCGCGACTTCGTGCTGCTGGGCGATGCGCTGGCGGTGATCGCGGTGATCGAGGGGCGAACCCGCCCGAGGCCCGAAGCCGCCCCGCTGCTCGCCGCGTTCGAGGCGCTGGCAGGCGGCGAAAAGGTCCGCGTCCGCTACGTGCCGAGGGGGCAGAATCTGGCCGGAGTAGCGCTAGCCAAAAGGCACCCGCGCTAGGCCCCAAGTTGACGAAGTTGACAAACTACAAAGGCGAAAGTCGCGCTTTGGTCCTGTTTGCCATGTTGGAGCGCCAGCGCATTGATCTGCAAGGGTTTCAAAGAGCGAGGGGCGCTCTTCTAGGCAAGGGCCGAAATGTAGGAAACCCTTGCATATGCAAGGGGTGTGTCAACTTGGCCCTGAAGCCGCCTGTTCAGCCCTTCCAGGTGCGGCGATCCTCGGCGGCGCGGAGCACTTCGTAGGAGACCTGCAGCCGCTGGAATTCCTTGGCCGCGGCTTCGTCACCCGGCCGCACGTCGGGGTGGACCAGCTTGGCCTTGGCGCGCCATGCCTTCTTCACCGCATCGAAATCGGCATCGGGATCGAGTTCCAGCACTTCCAGGGCGCGCAGTTCGTCGCGGCTGCGGGTGCCATCGCCCGATCCGCCCCATTCGGCCCAGGCCGCCTGCTTGAAGCCTGAGGCTTCGCCGCGCTCGGCCTTTTCGCGCTGTTCGGCCTCTTCCTTGTCCAGCCCTTCGAAGTAGTTCCAGCCGGCGTTGTATTCGGCGGCGTGGGCGGTGCAGAAGTACCAGCGATCAGGGTTGTTGGGCGATTTGGGCGCGGGACAGTTGCCCGGCTGATCGCAGCCGGCCCGATCGCACAGGCGCACGTTGGTGGCTTCGCGGCTGCTGCCGTAGCCACGCCAGCGGGGAAAGCCCCAGTCGCTCGAACGCCCTTGCCGCGCCATGCCTTGTACCCTGTCGGACCTTTTTTAAGAACGCGGAAAGGACGCCCTGCCGCGAGACTCACACGAGCGAGCCTTGCGCCATGACGCCCTGCCGATAAAGCCCCTTTAGGGCTATGGAGTTCCGCTTACTGGACGGTGACCGTCACCGCGCGGCGGTTCTTGGCCCAGCTCGCCTCGTCCGAACCGAGCGCGATCGGGCGTTCTTTGCCATAGCTGACGACGGTGATGCGCGAAGCATCGACGCCGAGGCTGACGAGGTAGTTCTTGGCGGCGTTGGCGCGGCGTTCGCCCAGCGCGATGTTGTAATCGCGCGTGCCGCGTTCGTCGGCATGGCCTTCGAGCGTGACCATCTTGCCCGGATAGCGCGACAGCCACTGCGCCTGGCTCTGCAGAATGCCCTGGCTTTCGGTATCGACATTGTAGCGGTCGGTATCGAAGTGGATCGTGTCCGCCAGCACCGAGGCGAGGAAATCGGCCTGGCTGCCCGGCGTGGGGCCAACAGGCTGGCCCGATGGTTCCGTCGTGGTCGACGTGGCGGTCGGCTGGGGCGGCAATTCCTTGGGCGGCTTCTTGGCGCAGGCGGCGAGCGAGAGGCTGGTGCCGACGAGCAGCACAATGGGAAGTTTCGAGGTCAGCTTAGGCATGAGGGGGCTCCTGAAGCGAGACGGGGTAGGAGTGTGCATGGCACACGGTGGAAGGGCAACGCAAAAACGCGGGGAAGTCCGCGCCCTTTATCAGGGCAGGACCGGGCCCCAGGCCGGGTCCGAAGCATCGACCGGCGTGTTGAGCTTGCGTTCGTTGCGCCCGGTCAGATCGACCTGCCATATGCCGGTCTTGCCGCTGTTCCTTTCGGTGCGGAAGAACTGGATGATGCGGCCATTGGGCGACCAGGTGGGCGCTTCATCCTGCCAGCTGTCGGTCAAATCGCGCACATTCTGCCCGTTGGGGTCCATCACCGCGATGCGGAAGTTGCCCGCGATGTGGGTGAAGGCGATCTGATCGCCGCGCGGGCTCCATTCAGGCGTGGCCGCGCGGCCGCCGAGGAAGCTGATGCGGCGCTGGTTCGAGCCATCGGCGTTCATCACGTAGACCTGCTGGCTGCCCGAACGATCGCTTTCAAACACGATTCTGCTGCCATCGGGCGAATAGGAACCGCCGACGTTGATGCCCGGCGTGTTGGTCAGCCGGGTGGATGGGCCGCCCTGCGCCGAAACGCGGTAGATGTCGGTGTTGCCGCCGATCGCCATCGAATAGAGGATGAACTTGCCATCGGGCGACCAGCGCGGGGCGAACGTCGGCCCCTTCCCTTCGGTGACGAGGCGCTGCTGCCCGCTGCCGATGTCGTAGACGTAGATCCGCGGGTAGCCGTTGAGGTAGCTGAGATAGACGATCTTCGAATAGTCCGGCGAATAGCGCGGGGTGAGCGCGGTGGCCTGGCCATTGGTGATGAAGCGGTGGTTGGCGCCATCGCTGTCCATGATCGCCAACTGCTTGCGGCGGTGATCCTTCGGCCCGGTTTCGGCGATGTAGGCTATCTTGCTGTCGAAGAACGGATTTTCGCCGGACAGGCGCGAATAGACCATGTCGGCGCACTTGTGCGCGGCGCGGCGCCATTCGTTCGGCTGGACGACATAGCCCTGGCGGATCAGTTCGCTGCCCAGCGCCACGTCGTAGAGATAGCAGCCGACCGTCAGCTTGCCGTCGGGCGCGGCCTTGACGAAGCCCTGCACCAGCATTTCGGCCGAGCGGCCGCGCCAGAAATCGAACGAGGGCGCGGTGACCTGGAAGAAGCGGATGCCGGGCAGCGCATCGGGCCCGACCGGCTTGAACAGGCCGTTGTTCTTGAGATCGTTGTAGACCACGCGGGCGAGATTGCGCCCGAGCGCTTCGGTATTGCCGCCTTCGGCCGCGGTGGCGACCGAGGTGTCGGTCGGGAAAGCGGGGATGGCGATGCCGAGATCCTGCCATTCGCTTTCATCGGTGACCGAACCGGTAAGGCCGCCGGCATCGGCAGGCGCGGCCTGCGCCGCCGGCGAGGCCGAGGAGGCCGGCAGCTGCTGGACCTGCGCGAAGGCAAGGCCCGGGAGGGCGAGGCTCGGCAGGGAAGCGAGGCCGATCAGCAGGGCGAACTTGGCGGTCTTCATTGCGACAACTTCCTGTCAAAGCGGAACTGCGCGATGCGCTTCCAGCTGGTGTAGTATTCCTTTGGCAGCTGGAACGGCGCGGCGAGCTGAACGGCACGGATGGCCTGTTCGGCATGGCGCGCGGCCTGCGGCCGGTTGGCGTCGGTCAGCCCGGTCTGCGAAACGACGACCGGCTTTCCGGCAAGGCTGCCATCGGGATTGAGTTCCCAGGCGAGCACGGTGACCAGCTTTTCGACATCGACGCCCTGCGGGGCGGCCCAGTGCGGCTTGATCTGGCGCGAGATCGCACCGACCAGCGCCGACTTGACCTCTGGCCCCACGGCCTGTGCAGGCGGGGTCTTCGCCGTGCCGGGTGCGGTCGAGCCGGGAATGCCCTGCAGGAAATCGCTGCCGATGCGGCTGCCGCCGGTGGGCGCGTCAGGCCGGCGGCGCGGCGCTTCGTTGCCTGCGGCGGAGGGCTTGGCCGGGGTTGGCCTGGCCTGCGTGGGCTTGGCCTGAGTGGGTTTGGCCTGAGTGGGCTTGGGCTGTGCGGGCCTTGCTGGTTGGGGTTGCGGTCTGGCCGGGGCGGGCTTTGGCTGCGCCGGGGCGGGCCGGGGCGGCGCCGGTTGCGGGCGTGGTGCGGGCGCGGGCCTTGCCGGTGCGGGCTGCGGCTTTGGCTGGGGCTGGGGCTGGGGCCTGGGCGGCGGTGGCAGCGGGGCGGGCTGCGGCGGCGCCGGCTGCGCTTCTTGCGGTTGCGGCTCGGGCTGTGCGAGCGGGGCAGGCTCGCCCAGCTGCGGCGCGACGTCGGGCGCGGCCTGCGCGTTGGGATCGGGCGAGGTCGATTTGTCGGCGATCTCGTCCGAAAAGGTGATCGTCATCCGTTCGGGCGGCGGGGCGATGTCCTTGCCCGGAGGCGAGAGCGTGAGCGCCGCGATCAGCGCGACATGCGCGACGAGCGCGAGGCCGAGCGCCAGCCGCTCCTCGCGAGTCATGCCTGAGGTGCCTTCGCCACGCATCGCCATGGCGCTATGGGGCCGTCACTGAACCGTTGGTGACCAGCGAGATCGACTTGAAGCCGGCGGCGTTCAGTTCGCCCATCACGGCGATCACCCGGTCGTATTTCAGGTTGCGATCGGCGCGCAGGGTAACGAGCGGGGCGCGTGTGCCCTTGTCGATTCCGGCGAGGCGATCGGCGAGTTCGCCGGGCGCGAGTTCCTGATCATCGAGGAACACGCGCCCTTCCCCGTCCATGCTGACGGTGATCTCGTTCTTTTCTTCCTTCAGCGCCTCGGCCTTGCTGTCAGGCAGATCGATCGGCACACCCGCCGTCAGCATCGGCGCGGTGACCATGAAGATGATCAGCAGCACCAGCATGACGTCGACCAGCGGCGTCACGTTGATCTCGCTCATCGCAGCGCCGCCGCCGCGCCCGCGGCGCCGCCGGCGCGAGCCGCCGCCGCCGCCCTGCTGGAGGTTCATCGCCATCGGCTTACTGCTCCAGCTCGCGGCTCAAGGTCGCGTGGAAGCGGTCGGCGAAGCGGAACAGGCGGCCTTCGAAGCGGTTCACGCGGTGCGAGAAGCGGTTGTAGGCGATGACCGAGGGGATCGCCGCGAACAGGCCGATGGCGGTGGCGAACAGCGCTTCCGAAATGCCGGGCGCCACCACGGCGAGCGAGGAATTCTGCTGCGCGCCGATGTTGAAGAAGCTGTCCATGATGCCCCACACGGTGCCGAACAGCCCGACGAAGGGCGCGACCGAGCCGACCGTGGCGAGGAAGTTCAGGCGGTTCGACAGCTTTTCGCTTTCCACCACCACGGCATCTTCCATCGCGATGGTGAGCCGCTGGCGCGTGCCTTCGCGGTCGATCGTCTGGCCGGCGGTGGAGCGGCGCCATTCGCCGAGCGCGGCGGTGACGATGCGGGCCGAGGGAATGTCCTTGCCCTTGTTCGCCTTCTGGAAGGCGTCGATGTCGCGCGCGTCCCAGAATTCCTCTTCATAGGCGTCGCAGCGGCGGGTGACGCCGATCATGCGCAGCGAGAAGCCGATGATGATCGTCCAGACCCAGACGCTTGCCAGCACGAGCGCGCCCATCACGATCTGCACGACGATGTCGGCGTGGAGGAACAGCGCGACGGGGTTGAGCCGGGTGGGCGCGGCGGCGGCGCCGGCGGCGAGCAGATCGAAGGTCATGCGGGGGAAAGGCCTTCCTGGTTGAGTACGGTCTGGAACGCGGCGACCCACGCCGCCGGCTGGCGACGCGGACGGCCGTTGGGCGCGACGAAGGCGACGCGCACCTCGGCGCTGCAAAGCAGCGTTTCGCCCCTGTATGCCTGCTGAACGATACGGCAGGTGGCGGGGGTGACTTCGATGACGCGGCTGGCAACGAACACGGCATCGTCGAGCTTCGCCGGGCGGAGATAGCGCAGGGCAAGCTCGGTCACGGCATAGGCGCCCTCGCCAGCATCGTGCGCGGCGCGCTGTTCTATGCCGAGCACGCGCAGCATGTCGGACCGGGCGCGTTCGAACCAGCGCAGGTAGTTGGCGTGATAGACCACGCCCGAAAGGTCCGTGTCTTCGAAGTAGACGCGGACCGGAAACAGGTGGACCAGGCCGTCGAAGCGGCCGCCGGGGGGATCGGGCGCAAGCATGGGATGACGCACCCTAGCCCAGCGGGGAATCCGAGGGCAAGGACGCGTTAACGATTTTCTCGCGTAATTCCGCCCTCTTGCCGCTTAACGGGCGAGCAGCGGGCCGAGCGGGCGGCCCGCCATGATGTGCACGTGCAGGTGCGGCACTTCCTGGTGGCTGTGCGTGCCGGTGTTGGCGAGCAGGCGGTATCCCGGCGCGACCAGCCCGGCATCGCGCGCGACATGCCCCACCGCGCGGACGAAGCCCGCGATTTCGGCGTCGGAGGCCTTGGCGGTGAAATCGTCCCAGCTGACGTAGGCACCCTTGGGGATCACCAGGATGTGCGTGGGCGACTGCGGGTTGATGTCGTGGAAGGCGAGGCTGAAGTCGTCTTCGTAGACCTTGCGCGAGGGAATCTCGCCGCGCAGGATCCTGGCGAAGATGTTCTGATCGTCGTAGGGCTGGGTGGCGTCGACTGCCATGTCAGTTGCTCCTGCTCTGCTTCTCGACAATGCCCGACGTGCCTTCGCGGCGGTTCAGTTCGGCCAGCACGGCCGACAGCGGCACGCCCTTCTCGCCCAGCAGGACGAGGAGGTGGAAGACGAGATCGGCCGCCTCCCCCGTCAGTTCCTGCGCATCGCCCGACAGCGCGGCGATGACCACCTCGGTCGCTTCCTCGCCCACTTTCTGCGCGATCTTGCCAAGGCCCTTGCCGTGGAGCTTGGCCACGTAGCTTGCCGCCGGATCGCCCTGGAGGCGCTCGGCAATGGTCGCTTCGAGGCGGAACAGCGTGTCGTCGGTCATGGGGGCGGGCATGGCGGCGACGGCCCGACTGGTCAAGAGCGCGCAGGAAGGCCCGCTGCGCGCAAGGCCGCATGAGCCTCGGCGATGGAGTGCTGGCCGAAGTGAAAGATCGACGCGGCGAGCACGGCGCTGGCATGGCCCTTGGTCACGCCTTCGACGAGGTGGTCGAGATTGCCCACCCCGCCGCTGGCGATCACCGGCACGGGCACGGCATCGGCAATCGCGCGGGTGAGGTCCAGATCGTACCCCGCCTTGGTGCCATCGCCGTCCATCGAGGTGACGAGCAATTCGCCCGCGCCCAGCCTGGCGAGATTTTCGGCATGGGCGAGCGCGTCGATCCCGGTGGGCTTGCGGCCGCCGTGGGTGAAGATTTCCCACTTGCCCGACGCGACCCGGCGCGCATCGACCGAGCCGACGACACATTGCGCGCCGAAGCGTTCGGCAATGTCGCGCACCAGTTCGGGCCGGGCGACGGCGGCGGAATTGACCGCGACCTTGTCGGCACCCGCCAACAGCAGCGCACGCGCATCCTCCGCCGACCGGACGCCGCCGCCCACGGTCAGCGGCATGAAGCAGACTTCGGCGGTGCGCGCGACGACATCGAGCAGCGTGCCGCGCCCTTCGTGACTGGCCGAAATGTCGAGGAAGCAGAGTTCGTCAGCGCCCGCCTTGTCATAGGCGCGCGCCTGTTCGACCGGATCGCCCGCATCGCGCAGATCGACGAAGTTGACGCCCTTGACCACGCGGCCATCGCGAACGTCGAGGCAGGGAATGACGCGGACGCGGACGGTCATGACGTTCTCCGACAAAGCCCTCTCTCCTTCAGGGGAGAGAGCAAAACGTTACGCCGCCTCGGCCATCGCGATGGCGGCGGCGAGGTCGAGCCGGCCTTCGAAAAGGGCGCGGCCGGTGATGACGCCTTCGATGCCGTCGGCTTCGTGGATCTTGAGCATGCGGATATCGTCGATGCCCTTGACGCCGCCGCTGGCGATCACCGGAATATCGACACGGCGGGCGAGATCGACGGTGGCGTCGATGTTCACGCCCTTGAGCAGGCCATCGCGGCCGATGTCGGTGAACAGCAGGCTGGCGACGCCCGCATCCTCGAACCGGCGGGCGAGGTCGACGACCTCGACGTCGGACACATCGGCCCAGCCTTGCGTGGCGACCATGCCGTCGCGCGCGTCGACCGCGACGACGATGCCGCCCGGGAACGCCTTGGCCATGTCCTTGACGAACTCGGGGTCTTTCAACGCGGCGGTGCCCATCACGACGCGGCTGACGCCGAGATCGAACCAGCCTTCGACCGCTTCGCGGGTGCGGATGCCGCCGCCCAGTTGCACGTGGCCGCCGAACGACTTGAGGATGCCTTCGACCGCCTCACGGTTTTCGGCGCGACCGGCGAACGAGCCATCGAGATCGACGACGTGGAGGTACTGGCTGCCCGCAGCGGCGAACAGCGTGGCCTGGTGCGCGGGATCGTCACCATAGACGGTGGCGCGATCCATGTCCCCTTCGGCAAGGCGGACGACCTGGCCGCCCTTGAGGTCGATGGCTGGAAAGACGATCATGGGGGCCGCGCCTAGCACCGGTTTTGCCGTACGGGAACAGGGAACGACGCACGATGCGTCAGGGTCGCCGGAAGTAGGAACAGCCCTTCGACAGGCTCAGGGCGGGCGGTGTCGGTGGCGTTCAGTTCCATCGCCGTCTGTGCCTAGCCTGTCGAAGCACGGTTCTTTTATTCGCTGAACGCTTCCTTGGGTACGTGCGTGACCCGGCAGGCAAGGTCGGCTTCGCCCGAGGCGATGATGAAGCGGTCGCCCGCATCGATGACGCCTGTCGTGAACACCACATCGCGCAGATAGAGCATGTCCTCCAGCGGGCGGGTCAGTTCCGCATCGGGTTCGAGCAGCGGCGTGTGGCTGGTCGCGAGCGCGCGGGTGGGGTCGGCTTCGTCGAGCAGGGTCCAGTAGGTGCGATAGATGCCGACGATTTCCTTGGGTTCGACCCCGTGCCACAGCGAAAGCCAGCCGCGCTTGCCACCGATTTCGGTGGGGATCGGCGGGGCGCCGCCGCCCATGCGCGCCGTGGCGACGGTGCCGGCATGCGGGCGGATGTGCGGTTCGATGTGCGGCTTCCAGTGCAGGCCGTCGGGCGAGGTCGCGAGGTTGATCGAGGGGCCGGGACGCCATTCGCTGCCCGGCGGATAGGCGAAGTAGAGATCGCCCAGCGGCCGGGTCTGCGCCCAGTATTTGCCGTCCACCAGCCCTTCGAACAGTAGCATGTCCTTGTTCTGGTGATCGAGCAGGATCCCCTGGAAGTCCCAGTCGAGCCCGTTGTCGGAGGTGTAGAGCGTGGTCGAGTGGCGTTCGGGGCTGACCGAGCACGTGGTCATCCAGTAGCTGCCATCGATGCGCGAAATGCGCGCATCCTCGATGCCGTAGCACTGGTACGACCCTTGCGGGGCGATCGCCTTGTCATAGTGGATCGCGACCATTTCCAGCCCGTCGGGCGTCATTTCGACCGGAAGCAGCCAGGACAGCGAGGTCAACGCCATGACCTTCCACCCGCCGCCGTGGAGCATGAACTTGCGCGGATCGGCGGTGTCGGCCAGTTCGAGCGGCCAGGCATCGAGCACGTAGGCGCCCCGCTCCCAGCGGATCGCGTGGACCTTGCCATCGCGCACGGGGTGGCGCAGCGCTTCGGCCACGCGGACCATCAGCAGGATGTTGCCATTGGGCAGCACGGTCATGCCGGGATTGAACGCACCCAGCACATAGGTTTCGGCATCGAAGTGCCCCGCGAGCGGCGAGCGCGACAGATCGACGACGTGGGGGGTAAGAACGAGCTGGTCGTAAGGGTAATTCGGCAAGCGGCCCTCCTGAGGTGTCCCACCAGGAAGGTCCGAACCGGCTCAACCGTTCCCGGTCTTGCGACGGATCAGGGCTTCCAGTCGAGGAACCGCGCCAGCAGCGCGAGGCCGTAGTCCTGGCTCTTTTCCGGGTGGAACTGCACGCCGAGGATGGTGTCGCGCGCAACCGCCGCAACAAGCCCGCCGCCGTGGTCGGTCATCGCCGCGACGTGGTGGCCATCGTCCGGGGCGAAGTGGAACGAGTGGAGGAAGTAGGCCTCGCCCGGTTCGATCAGGCTGTGATGGTGGCCCGGCTCGACATCGTTCCAGCCCATGTGCGGCACCTTGATTGCAGGATCGGTGCGCTCGATCTGGCGGACTTCGCCGGGGATCCAGTCGAGCCCGTCGGTCGAGCCGAACTCGATCCCGCGCGTTGCCAGAAGCTGCATGCCGACGCAGATGCCGAGGAAGGGCGCTGCGCCGACGTGGACGCGTTCGGCCATCGCCTCGACCATGCCCGGAATGGCGCGCAGGGCCCCGGCGCAGGCACCGAACGCGCCGACGCCGGGCAGGACGATGCGGTCGGCCGCGCGCACGACATCGGGATCGGCGGTGATGCGGATGCCTTCGCCGCCCGCCGCCTTCAGCGCGTTGTGCACCGAATGGAGGTTGCCCGCGCCGTAATCGATCAGCGCGATGACCTCAGCCACCGAGAATGCCCTTGGTGGACGGCACGGCATCGGCCTTGCGCGGATCGATGGTGATCGCTGCGCGCATCGCGCGGGCAAAGCCCTTGTAGATGCCTTCGATGATGTGGTGGTTGTTGCTGCCGTAAAGGCTTTCGATGTGGAGCGTGATCCCGGCGGCCTGGCTGATCGACTGGAACCAGTGCTCGAATAGCTCGGTATCCATTTCGCCGAGGCGGGGCTGCGTGAACGCGGCCTTCCACACCAGCACGGGACGGCCCGAGATATCGAGCGCGACGCGGCTCAACGCCTCGTCCATCGGCGAGTAGGTGTGGCCGTAGCGGGTGATGCCCTTCTTGTCGCCCAGCGCCTGCGCAATCGCCTGGCCAAGCGCGATCGCGCTGTCCTCGGTGGTGTGGTGCTGATCGACGTGGAGATCGCCCTTCACCTTGCAGGTGATGTCGATCAGCGAATGGCGGCTGAACTGTTCGATCATGTGATCGAGGAAGCCGATCCCCGTTTCCACCTGATAGGTGCCGGTGCCATCGAGATTGACCGACACGTCGATGTCGGTCTCCTCGGTCTTACGCTTGATCGATCCGGTGCGCATGAGACAGCGCCTATAGGCTTGCGAGTGCCAGAATCAATCGAGACATCAATTGCGCCGTCATTCGCGCGCTTCGTCGGTTCGGCGCCGCGTCGCCCCTTGACCGCAAGCCGCTGTGAGGCGAAGGGTAATTTCCATGAGCGATAGCCCCGACAGCCTGATCCCCTACGACGAAATCGTGCAGGAGGCCCTGCGCGCCGTTGTCGGCCGCGTGCTGGGACAGGTCGAATCCACCGGCGGGCACCTGCCCGGCAACCACCACTTCTACATCACCTTCAAGACCGGCGCCCCGGGCGTTTCGATCCCGACGCGGCTGAAGGAGCGCTTCCCCGACGAGATGACCATCGTCCTGCAGAACAAGTTCTGGGACCTGAAGGTGGAAGAAGACCAGTTCAGCGTGGGGCTGAGCTTCAACCAGATCCCCTCCACGCTGGTGATCCCGTTCAGCGCGATCACCGCCTTCGTCGATCCGGCGGTCGACTTCGGCCTGCAGTTCCAGGCTGCGGCCGACATGGACCCCGAGGAATACGAGGACGCCGGCAACGACGGCGATGGCGAGCCGGGCGAAGGGGAACGCGGCGGCGGCAAGCCCGTTGAGCGCACCGAAGACGGGTCCAACGTCGTGTCGGTGGACTTCGGCAAGCGCAAGTAACGGCCCCCGGCACACGCGGGCCTTATCGATCGGGGTCGGCAGATGGGACTGTTCAGCAAGGGTGTGAAAAGCGCGAAGGCGCGCGTGGGCAAGGTGCGCAAGGCTTCGGCCGACGCCGCGGGCAAGGCATCGGGCAAGGTGTCCGAAAAGCTGGCCGACGAGCCCATCCCCAATCCGATGACCACGGTGATCCTGGCCGACATCGCCCTGCGCGCCGGTGGCGCGCTGCTGCGGCGCGGGGTGGAAACGGGGCTGCTGGGCCAGAAGTTCGGCACGCGCAAGGCGAAGAAGATCGTCAAGGGTCGCGGCCTGACACAAACGCTGGTGGGCACCGCGCTTGCCCGCGTGGCGACGCGTTCGGTGCCGGGCGCGATCGTGGTGGGCGGCGGGCTGCTTGCCAAGACACTCTATGACCGGCGCCACGCCGCCGCGCAGAAGGCCAAGGGCACCGAGCAGGTCGACGAACAGGCCGAGCGGGGCAAGAAGGCCTGAACTCCAATTCGAGGACTGCCACGGCTTGACCGGCGGCGGGCGCCTGCGGCATGAGCGCGCATGGCCCACGACGCGTCCTCATCCCCCGCTGCCGACCTTCCCCGCCCGTCCGATGCGCTGCACCGGCGCGGGCTGATGTTCATCCTGTCTTCGCCGTCGGGCGCGGGCAAGACGACGATCGCGCGGCGCCTGCTGGCCGAAGTGCCGGACATCGCGATGTCGGTTTCGGCCACGACGCGGCCGATGCGGCCGGGCGAAGTCGATGGGAAGGACTACCACTTCGTCAGCCAGGACGAATTCGACCGGATGGTCGAGGCCAACGAATTCTACGAGTGGGCGCACGTCTTCGGGAAGAGCTACGGCACGCCGAAGGCGCATATCCGCACCCAGCTGAAGGCCGGACAGGACGTGCTGTTCGACATCGACTGGCAGGGCACGCAGCAGCTTTACCAGAAGGCGCAGGCCGACGTGGTGCGCGTGTTCATCCTGCCGCCAAGCCTGGCCGAGCTGAACCGCCGCCTGGTGGGGCGCGGCACCGACAGCGCCGAAGTGATCGCGGCGCGGATGGCGCGGGCACAGGCGGAAATCAGCCACTGGGACGGCTATGACTACGTCGTGGTCAACGACGACGTGGAGACCTGCTTCGCCAAGGTGCAGCAGATCCTGGAGGCCGAGCGCATGCGCCGCACCCGCCAGACCGGTCTGATCGACTTCGTGCGCGAACTGACGCGAAGCTAGGCCCGAACCTTCACGGAAGCCCTGCCCGCGCGACGTCCACTTCGACCACGCGGATATCGCCGAGCGGAGCAGCGGCTGCCTTTTGCGCATCGCTGTGCGGGCCGCAGAGCATGAACAGGTGGCGCCCTTCGGGGCCGCCGAGCATGCAGGCATAGACGTTGGTGCCTTCCACGCCGACGGTTTCGAGCACTTCGCCGCCTTGCGCGATCCGGGCGCATTCGGCCGCGCCAGGGTTGGCGATCCAGATCGCGCCGGATGCATCAAGCGCGATGCCATCGGGCAGACGGGGCGCGGTATCGGCCCAGAGGCGGCGATTCGACAGGCTGCCATCGGCGGCGATGTCGAAGGCGGTCAGCCGCATGCCGAAGGTTTCGGCAACGACCAGCGTGCGGCCATCGGGGGTGATGACCATGCCGTTGGGAAAGGCGAAGCCTTCTGCCGCGCACGAGACCGTGCCATCGGGCGCGATCGCGGCAAGGCTGGCCAGCGGGGGATTAGCGAAGATCGCCTGCAATCCCTGTTCGCGCGCGGTGCGATCAAGATCGAAGCCGAAGTTGCCGACCCATGCCCGCCCGTCTGCGGCGACGACCATGTCGTTGCTGCGGAACACCGAGATGCCAGCAAGATCGGCGTGAAGCGCCAGACGCCCGTCGGGCCAGCGCCGCCACACCTGCTGCTTCTGCATCGACACGAACAGCAGCGAGCCATCAGGCATCCAGCCAAGGCCCGAGGGGTGGTCGTCGATTTCGAGCTCCACCCGCAGATCGCCATCCAGGCCGACCGAGCAGATGGAATGCTTGTAGAAATCGCTGAACCACAGGCGGCCCTGGTGCCAGCGCGGGCCTTCACCGAAGTGAAGACCCGAGGCGAGGATGCGGACGGCGCGGCTCATCGTGCTCAATGCCCCGAAGGATCGACCGCGTCCTGCGGCACCCAGCCGTTGACGATGCCGCCATCAATCGGCAGCGGCGTGCCGACGACATAATCCCCTGCCCGGCTGGCGAGGTAGATTGCGCCGCCCGCCATGTCCTCGATCGTGCCGACGCGCCGCGACGGAATGCCCTTGGCCGAGGCATCGGGATTGCGCGCGGCGGCCTTGTTCATTTCCGAGGGGAAGGCGCCCGGGCAGATGCAGCTGGCGACGATGTTGTCCTTGATCAGGCGCGCGGCCATGCGACGCGTGAGGTGGATCAGCGCGGACTTGGAGGCCTGGTAGGAGTAGGTTTCCCACGGATTGGGGCGCAGCCCATCGATCGAGGCGATGTTGATGACCTTGGCCGGATGATCGGTGGCGGCGGCCTTGAGCAGATCGTGCAGCTTCTGTGTCAGGAAGAACGGCGTCTTGACGTTGAGGTTCATCACCTTGTCCCAGCCGGCTTCGGGGAATTCGGTGAATTCGGCGCCCCAGGCGGCGCCGGCGTTGTTGACCAGGATGTCGATCCTGCTTTCCCGCGCGCGCAGGTCCTCGGCCAGCGCCTCGATCCCCGCCGTGGTCGAGATGTCGCCCGGCAGCGCGATGCACTTGGGCCCGAGGCGCGCGGCGGTTTTCTGCACCACTTCCACCTTGCGCGCGGTGACGTAGACGCGTTCGCAGCCCGCCGCGATGAAGCCTTCGGCAATCATTTCGCCGATCCCGCGCGATCCGCCGGTGACGACGGCGACACGGCCTTCGAGGCTGAACAGCTTGGCAAAATCCATGGCATTTTCTCCCCTGCCCCGCACCCGTGGCGGGACGAAAAAGGGCGGACCGGCTGGCTGGCCGATCCGCCCCGATTGTTCAGTGAAACATCACGCTCAGTAGCCGCTCAGTTCGGCGACCTTCTGCGCGTGGTAGTACTGATCGCCGAGGAATTCGGCGAGCGCGCGGTCGCGCTTCATGTACAGGCCGATGTCGAATTCGTCGGTCATGCCGACGCCGCCGTGCATCTGCACGCCTTCGCGCACGGCAAGGCTGGACGCCTTGCCCGCCTTGGCCTTGGCCACCGCGACCATCAGCTCGGCCTTTTCCGAGCCCGCATCGAGCAGCTGCTGCGCCTTCATAACCGTGGCATCCGCGATCTCGATCTCGGAATAGAGATGCGCGGCGCGGTGCTGCAGCGCCTGGAATTCGCCGATCAGCTGGCCGAACTGCTTGCGCGTCTTGAGGTAGTTGGTGGTGATGTCGAAGGCGCCCGAAGCAACGCCGGTCTGTTCGGCGGCGGCACCGAGGCGGCCTGCGGAAAGCACCTTGTTGAGCAGGGCACGGCCGCCATCGACTTCGCCGATCACGGCGCTGCCATCGAGTTCGACATTATCGAAGGTGACGTGGCTGGCCATGGCGCTGTCGACCAGGCGGACCGAGTTGTGGCCGACGCCGACGGCATCCTTGGGCACCGCGAACAGCGTGATGCCATCGGCATCGCTGTCGCTGCCCGACGTGCGCGCGGCGACGATGATCGCATCGGCCGAAGCGCCCTGGACGACGAAATCCTTCTTGCCGGAAAGGCGGAAGCCGTTGCCAGACCGTTCGGCGCGCGCGGCGATGCGTTCGGGCCGGTGCTTGGCACCTTCGTCGATGGCGATGGCGAGGACAGCATCGCCCGCGATCACGCCCGGAAGATAACGGCCCTTGAGATCGGCCGAGGCTTCGGACAGCGCGGTAACGCCCATCACCGAGGTGGTGAGGAACGGCGACGGCGTGAGGTTGCGGCCGATTTCCTTGAGCACCACGCCGGCTTCGACATGGCCCATGCCAAGCCCGCCATCGGCTTCGGCCGCGAGCATTCCGGTGAGGCCCATTTCGGCGAACTGCTTCCACAGCGCATGGCCGAAGCCATCCTGGCAGTTGATATCGCGGAAGTGGCGCAGCTGCTTCTTGATCGAACCTTCATCGGCCAGGAAGCCGGTGACGGTATCGGCGAGCATCGCCTGATCTTCGTTCAGGTACAAAGGCATTGGGGATCTCCCGTCCCGGTGCGGGCGAGGCGCGAAGGCCATACCCGCTGAGAAAATTCGTTAGATGGCCCAACCCGATCGTCCTGAGCCTGTCGAAAGGCTGACTTTGTCTTCAACGGTCGTGCGCGAAGAACAAGGACAGTGGTTCGACAGGCTCAGCACCACGGAAGTGGGCCGCCTGCGGGTGCTTTACGCGCCCGGCAGTTCGAGGATGCGCTTCGAGACCACGTTCAGCATGACCTCGCTTGTGCCGCCCTCGATCGAGTTGGCCTTGGTACGCAGCCACGCACGCGGCAGGGCGCCGCCCTCGGTCTCCTCGCTCTCCCATTCGAGCGCGGTGCTGCCACCCGCCGACATGAGCAGTTCGTGGCGCGACTTGTTCAGTTCGGTCCCGGCGTACTTCATCATGTTCGGGAACGCGGGGTGGCCCTTGCCGACCTTGACCTCGTCCATGAACTTCTCGCTCATCGCGGTGAAGGCAAGGGCATCGACGTCGAACAGGGCGACCTGCGCGCGCAGCACGGGATCTTCGAGCACACCGTTGCGGGCGAGCGTCGCACCGAGCGAGCCGGCGCGGTCTGCGCCGCCGGTGGCCGATATCATCTCGCGTTCGTGGCCCAGCAGATACTTGGCAACGTCCCAGCCGCGGTTGAGCTGGCCGACGATCTGGTCCTTGGGCACCTTCACGTTGTCGAAGAAGGTTTCGCAGAACGGCGAGCTGCCGGAGATCAGCTTGATCGGCTTGGTGGTGACGCCGGGGCTGGTCATGTCGAACAGCAGGAAGCTGATGCCCTGGTACTTGTTGGTCTTGTCGGTGCGGACAAGGCAGAAGATCCAGTCGGCCTTGTTGGCATAGGACGTCCAGATCTTCTGGCCGTTGACCACCCAGTGATCGCCCTTGTCCTCGCCATAGGTCTGCAAGGAGACGAGGTCCGAGCCCGAGCCGGGTTCGGAATAGCCCTGGCACCAGCGGATTTCGCCGCGCGCGATCTGGCCGAGGTAGTGGACCTTCTGTTCTTCGGTACCGAACTTGAGCAGCGCGGGGCCGAGCATCCAGATGCCGAAGCTCGACAGCGGGGGCCGCGCGTTGATGCGGACCATCTCTTCGCGCCAGATCTTCGCTTCGGCCGGAGTCATCCCGGCGCCGCCATAGGCCTTGGGCCAATCGGGCACGGTGTAGCCCTTGGCGACGCAGCGTTCGAGCCAGACCTTCTGCGCCTCGTTCTTGAACTTGAAGTTGCGACCGCCCCAGCAGGCGTCGTCATCATCGCGCACCGGCTCGCGCATTTCGGGCGGGCAGTTCTCCTCCAGCCAGGCGCGGATTTCCTGCCGGAAGGCTTCCAGGTCAGACATCGATAGACTCCTCTCTTAATCGACAAATTAAGTCGAGTCGAACCCCGCTGGCAAGCGCAGATTTCCGCCATTTGCGGGTATACGTGCATGCCGTAGCGTAAAGTGCGAAGCCATTGACGATGCTCGTTACGGGCCTAAGCTGGCGGCAAAACACATAACGATGGAGAGGAACATGCGCTTTGCCGGAAAGACGGTGGTGATCACCGGGGCAGCCTCGGGAATCGGCCGCGCCACGGCGATCAAGTTCGCGGGCGAAGGCGCGCTGGTCTATGCCGCCGACATCGACGAAAAGGGCCTTTCCGAAACCGCCGCCGCCTCCAACGGGCAAGTCACCTGCGTGCGCTGCGACGTGACCAGCACCGAGGACATCAAGGCGCTGATGGACCGCGCCGCGGCCGAGACCGGCGGGATCGACACGGTGTTCAACAACGCCGGCGCCGGCGGCGATCGCGCCCCCATCGACGAGATCGAGCCCGAAGGCTGGGACCGGACGATGGACCTGCTGCTGCGCTCCGTGGCGTTCGGCATCCGCTATGCCGTGCCGCACATGAAGGGCCGCAAGGGCGCCTCGATCGTCAACACATCGAGCGTGGCAGCGATCGGGCCGGGCTATTCGCCCAATGCCTATGCCGTGGCCAAGGCCGGCGTGCTGCACCTGACCAAGACCAGCGCGGCGGACCTTGCCCGCCACCAGATCCGGGTGAACGCGGTGCAGCCGGGCTTCATCAACACCAATATCTTCACCCGCGCGATCGGGCTGCCCGAAGAGGTCGAGGCGCAGGCCAAGGCGGTGATCGCCGGCATTTCAGCACAGGCACAGCCGGTGGCGCGCGGCGGCCAGGGCGACGACATCGCCGAAGCGGTGATGTTCCTGGCGAGCGAAGCGGCGGGCTTCGTCAACGGCACATCGCTGATCGTCGACGGGGGCCTTACCATCGGGCCGCGCCATTCGTGGGACGAAAGCACGCCGGGGCTGTTCCAGCAGCTGGAAGCGATGGCGAACGCCGCGCCGGCCCAGGGATAACCAACAGGATTCAAGCCCGGATTAGCCGAGCACGATTTGGAATACCGCCGCCGGTGAAGCCTGCGGCCGCAAAGGAGAAACGCGATGAAAGCCGCCATCCTCGAAAAAGCCGGCCAGCCGCTGGTCATCGACGACCTGACCGTGTCGAAGCCCGGCCCGCACGAGGTGCTGATCCGCACCGCCGCCTGCGGCCTGTGCCATTCGGACCTGCACTTTATCGAAGGCACCTATCCCCACGCCATGCCGGCAGTGCCGGGGCATGAGGCCGCCGGTATCGTCGAGGCGGTCGGCAGCGAAGTGCGCACGGTCAAGGTGGGTGACGCGGTCGTTACCTGCCTTTCGGCCTATTGCGGGCACTGCGAATTCTGCGTCACCGGCCGCATGGCGCTGTGCCTGGGCGGGGATACCCGCCGTGCCGCGGGCGATGCGCCGCGTCTAACCCGCAGCTCGGACGGCAGCACGGTCAACCAGATGCTCAACCTTTCGGCCTTTGCCGAGATGATGCTGGTCCACGAACATGCCTGCGTGGCGATCAACCCCGACATGCCGCTCGATCGCGCGGCGGTGATCGGCTGCGCGGTTACGACGGGCGCGGGCGCGGTGTTCAACGCTTGCAAGGTGACGCCGGGCGAAACGGTTGCCGTGGTGGGCTGCGGCGGCGTCGGCCTCGCCACGATCAATGCGGCGCGGATCGCCGGCGCCGGGCGGATCATCGCGGCAGACCCCATGCCGGAGAAGCGCGAACTGGCCAAGAAGCTCGGTGCGACCGACGTGATCGACGCGTTGGACCCCGATGCCGCCAAGCAGATCGTCGAGCTGACCAAGGGCGGGGTCGACCACGCGATCGAGGCGGTCGGGCGCCCGGCTTCGGCCAATCTTGCCGTCGCCACGCTGCGCCGTGGCGGCACCGCGACGATCCTGGGCATGATGCCGCTCAACGAAAAGGTCGGCCTTGCCGCGATGGACCTGCTCTCGGGCAAGAAGCTGCAGGGCGCGATCATGGGCGCGAACCGCTTCCCGGTCGATCTGCCGCGTCTGGTCGATTTCTACATGCGCGGGCTGCTCGATCTCGACACGATCATCGCCGAGCGCATCCCGCTTTCGGGCATCAACGAAGGCTTCGAGAAGATGAAGGCGGGCCACACGGCGCGCAGCGTCATCGTCTTTGAATAAGGGCCATCGGGTTCCGCGCAACTGTCCCCCAACCCCGTCTGTCCTGAGCCTGTCGAAGGACCGCTCTTCTTTTGAAGCCAAGCGCTAGGACCGAAGAGAAGACCGACCCTTCGACAAGCTCAGGGTGGCCGGGGCTGGGATTTGCAGCACGTATTGGATTTGAATAATGACCGGACCCATCGACGCACAGGCTGCCTTCACCGGCACGGTGGAACCAGAAGGCGCGGACCGGCTGGACGAGGCTGCCCTCACCCGCTGGTTCGAGGACAATGTCGCGGGCTTTGCCGGGCCGATCTCGGTGCGAAAGTTCAAGGGCGGGCAATCGAACCCGACCTATCGCATCGAGACACCCCGCCGCGCCTATGTCCTGCGGCGCAAGCCGTTCGGCAAGCTGCTGCCATCGGCGCACGCGGTGGACAGGGAATTCAAGGTACAGTCCGGCCTGTCGCGCGCCGGCTTCCCAGTCGCTCCGCAATATGGCCTGTGCACCGACGACAGCGTGATCGGCTCGATGTTCTACGTCATGGGCTGCATCGAGGGGCGCACCATCTGGGATGGCGCGATGCCGGGCGCCACGCCCGGGGATCGCCACGCGACCTATATCGAGATGGTCGATACGCTGGCCGCGCTCCACAATGTCGATGTCGGGGCGGCAGGGCTGTCCGATTTCGGCAAGCCCGGCAACTACTTCGGGCGGCAGGTGGACCGCTGGACCAAGCAGTATCGCTTGTCCGAAACCGAGGCGATGCCCGAAATGGAGCGGCTGATCGAATGGCTGCCGGCCACGCTGCCCGAACAGACCCGCACCAGCGTGGTCCACGGCGATTATCGCATCGACAACATGATCTATGCGCCCAGCGCGCCCAAGGTGCTTGCCGTACTCGACTGGGAACTGTCGACGCTGGGCGATCCCCTGGCGGACTTCACCTACCTGTGCATCGCCTGGTTCACCGACAACGCCGGACGTTCGGGCGTGCAGGACCTCGACCGCAAGGCGCTCGGCATTCCCGAGCTGGATGAAGTGGTGGCGCGCTATTGCGAGAAGACGGGGCGCAATGGCCTCGAAAACCTCGACTGGTATCTTGCCTACAACTTCTTCCGCCTGACCGGCATCGTCCAGGGGATCAAGAAGCGGGTGATCGACGGCACCGCTTCATCGGCGCACGCCAAGGCAAACTCCGAGCGGGTCTATCCCCTGGCGCAGGCGGCGTGGACGTTCGCGCAACGCGCAGGCGCCGCCTGAAACGGAAAAGGGCGGCGCCGATACCCGGCACCGCCCCGTTTTCCATGAGCTGAAACGCGCGATCAGGCCGCTTCGGCGCGCTTTTCGCTGCGTTCGAGGTTGAGCATTTCCGCAAGCAGGAATGCCAGCTCGATCGACTGCGCCGCGTTTAGGCGCGGATCGCAGTGGGTGTGGTAGCGATCGGCGAGACCTTCCTGCGTGATCGCGACGGCGCCGCCGGTGCATTCGGTCACGTCGCGCCCGGTCATCTCGATATGGATGCCGCCCGCATGGGTGCCTTCTGCACGGTGCACCGCGAAGAAGCCCTTCGCTTCGCCCAGGATGCGGTCGAACGGACGCGTCTTGTAGCCGTTATCCGCCTTGATCACGTTGCCGTGCATCGGATCGCAGCTCCACACCACCGGGTGGCCTTCGCGCTTCACCGCGCGGACCAGCGGGGCGAGCCCGGCTTCGACCTTGTCGTGTCCGAAGCGGCTGATCAGGGTGATCCGGCCGGCTTCACGCGCGGGATTGAGCGTATCGAGCATCTTGAGCAGCGCATCGGGCGTGAGGCTGGGCCCGCACTTCATGCCGATGGGGTTGTTCACGCCGCGCAGGTATTCGACATGCGCCGATCCTTCGAAGCGGGTGCGATCGCCGATCCAGAGCATGTGTGCGCTGGTATCGTACCATTCGCCGGTCAGCGAGTCCTGCCGCGTCATCGCCTCTTCATAAGGCAGCAGCAGCGCTTCGTGGCTGGTGTAGAAGCTGGTGCCCTTCAATTGCGGCACGGTCTGCGGATCGATGCCGCAGGCTTCCATGAAATCGAGCGATTCGCCGATCTTGTCGGCCATTTCGCTGAACTTGGTTGCCCACGGGCTCTTGCCGATGTGCTCCAGCGTCCACTGGTGGACCTGGCGCAGGTTGGCATAGCCGCCGGTCGAGAACGCGCGGAGCAGATTGAGCGTTGCGGCGGCCTGCGAATAGGCGCGCAGCATGCGCTCCGGATCCGGAATGCGGGATTCGGCGGTGAATTCGATGCCGTTGATGTTGTCGCCCAGGTAGCTCGGCAGCTCGACATCACCGATCTTTTCCACCGGCGACGAGCGCGGCTTGGCGAACTGGCCCGCCATGCGGCCGACCTTCACCACAGGCTGCTTGCTGGCGAAAGTCAGCACCACCGCCATCTGCAGCAGCACGCGGAACGTGTCGCGGATGTTGTTGGGGTGGAATTCGGCAAAGCTTTCGGCGCAGTCCCCGCCCTGGAGCAGAAAACCCTTGCCCGCCGCCACCTGGGCCAGATCGGCCTTGAGCGCGCGTGCTTCGCCCGCAAACACCAGCGGCGGAAAGCTCGTCAGGGTCTGTTCGACCGCGTGAAGCTTGTCCGCGTCCGGGTAGGTCGGCAGATGCCGCGCCTCAGCCCCACGCCAGCTGTTTGCATTCCAGTTGTTTGCCACTGTTCCTTCCTTTCAAGACGCGCGGCCATACGCGCGCCGTGGCACAAATGCAAAGGAAGGCTGGCGATCACTGCAATCGGATGCGTCGCTTGGGGCGCGACGCATCCGTTTCGTTTCACTTCTTCTGCGGCACGACCTGCAGGTGCCATGAACGATCGCGCACCAGGTAACGGCTGGCCAGGGCCTGCATCCGTTCAGGCGTGGTGGTGCTGTAGTCGGACAGGATCGAGCGGATATCGTCGAACTTGCCCGGTTCCAGCGCACCGCCCTGCAGCTGGTACATGTAGAAGCCGTTGCCGGTGCTGGCGCGGGTGATCAGCTGCTTCATCGGTTCGGTTACGCGGGCAATCTCGTCCGCAGTCGGCGGATTGGCTGAAAGGTCGGCGGCAATCTTGTCTGCGGCGGCGAAGAACGCCGGCAGATCCTGCGGACGCAGCTGGACCGTTGCGGCGATATAGCCGCCCGAGGGCAGGTCGGTCGGCCAGACCGAGTTGACCTGCGGCGCGTAGCTCGCACCGATCTTCTCGCGCATTTCGTCGAACAGGCGGATGTTGAAGATCTGCGTGAGCAGTTCGAGCTGGCGCGATTCGCGCACGCCGCCGCGGCCACCGCCGGTCGGCCAAGCGACCATGGCGGCGGCCGTGTTGGCATCGCCGTGGTGGGTAAGCGTCAGCGGCTCGACGTTGTGCGCAGGAATCGTCGGCGACAGCTTGGGCGGCACGGCATCGGGCCGCTTGGGCAGAGCGCCGAAGGTCTTCTGCAGCGCGGCAACCGCCTCGTCGCGGTTGAAATCGCCGAACATGTCGACCTCGATCGGCCCTTGCGCGAGCAGCGGCTCCCACACGCGGCGGAATCCTTCGGGCGTGACCTTGTCCAGTTCGGCCGGGTTCGGCTGGGCGTAGCGCGGGTCGCCGTTCTTGAGCAGCCAGCCTGCATCGCGGGCGAGCACCGACTGCGGCGAGGCATTGGTCGCCTCGTAGCCGAGCTTGGCCGCGGCACGGGCGCGCAGGATCGGGTTGGCATCCCAGCGCGGCATGCCGAGCTTGCCGGCAAACAGGTAGAGCTGGTCGGCAAGGTCGGCAGGCCGGGTGTCGGCGCTCATCACGAAGTCGGTATCGTCGATGTCGAAATCGAGGCTGAGCTTGCGTCCGGTGGCCAGCCGGTCGAGCTCGTCGCGGCCCAGCTTACCAAAGCCGCTGTCCATCAGCGCCATTTCGCCCATCGAGCCATAGACCGCATCCTTGGGGTCGATCGCGGCATAGCCCCCGCCGAACCGGACGCGCAGGATGATGCGACCGGGCTCTGCCGCATTGTGCCAGAGCAGCGCCTTGACCCCGTTGGACAGTTCGATCCGCTCGATGCCGAGCAGGCCTGCGGGGGCGGCTGACGCCACGGTGCCCGGCTGGCCGATCGGCGGCAGGTCCGAGAACTTGAGCGTGTTGGCCGAGATACGGCTGCCCGACGCGGCATCGACCGGCGCGGTCAGCGCGGCCTTGACGTCGGCCTCGGTGCCGTCGCTCGCCTTGGGGGTGATCAGGACGCCGCGGATCACGGCGCCCTGGAACAGTGCGCGGGTATGTTCGAACACCGCCTTGGGCGTGAACAGCGGTTTCGATTTCTGGAAGATATCGTAGACGGTGTCAGGATTGGCGACGGTTTCGCGGATGTCGACCGCGTTGGCGATGTCGTCGGCGAGCTTCGAGCCAGCAAGCGTCTCCTGCGTTTCGACCGGCACCTTGAAGGCGACGTCGAATTCGGCGACTTCGCGCTCGATTTCTTCGGGGCTCGGCGGGGTGGCCAGCGCATCGGCGATGACGGCGCGCACGTCGTGGACGGCGCTCTTCCAGTCATCGCCCAGCGGCGTGACGGTGATCAGCGTGGTGTCGGCGGAACGGCTGACATCCTGCTGTTCGACCGAGGCGGCAAGGAAGCTCGCCGTGCCGCGCGCCTTGGCTTCGAGCCGGCGGTTGATGAGCGCAAGGCCGAGGCGGTCGATCATCAGCCCCTGGTTGTAGGCGATGGTATCGTCGACCTGGGTCCAGGGCCGCAGGATCGCATAGTTGAACAGGCGCGGCAGGTCGGGTTCGACAAGGACGCGGGTTTCGCCCACCGGATTGGCCGGATCGGCACCGGCGGGCCGCACCGGCTTGCCGAAATCGGGCTGGGGCGGCTTCTTGCCGACCTTCTTCCAGCCGCCGAACCAGTTGGCGATCTGCGCCACCATCTGCGCCGGCTCGGCATCGCCCGCCACGATGATGACGGTATTGTCGGGGCGGTACCACTTGTCGTGGAAGGCCTTGATGGTCTCTGGCGTGGCCGCGTTGAGCGTATCGACCGTGCCGATCGGCGAGCGGGTGGCGAGCGGCTGCCCGGTGAAGAACAGGCCGCGCGTGCCGTCGATCACGCGGCTTTGCGGACCGGTCCGCTCGCGCATTTCGGCGAGCACGATCGGCACTTCGGTCTTGACGCCCACGGGCGTGAAGATCGGTGCGGTGATCATGCCCGACAGCAGCTTGAACGTTTCGTCGAGCTTGTTGGCGTCGACTTCAGGAACGTCGAGCTTGTAGACGGTCTGCGTCGCGCTGGTTTCGGCATTGGTGTCGCTGCCGAACGTCGCGCCGAGCTTCTGCCAGGTCGGGATGGCCTCCCCCGCCTTGAGATACTTCGAATCGCGGAAGGTGAGATGTTCGATCAGGTGGGCGTAACCGCGCTGGGCGTCGGTTTCGTACATCGACCCCGCATCGACCAGCACGCGCACCGAAACCTGGCCCGGCGGCACGCCGTTCTTGCGCACCGCATAACGCAAGCCATTGGGCAGGATGCCGAACACCCACTCCTTGTCATGCGGCACGTCGCTGCCCTGGTAGAGCCAGTTGGTCGGATCGACCTTGCCGGTAGCCGCCTTGGCCGGCGCCGGCCGTGCCGCGGTGGGTTGGGGAAGCACCAGCGCACTGGCAAGCAGAAGCGCGGCAAACCGGACGAAGCGCTGCGAAGAGCCCGAATTCGATGTCATCGCAGTGTCTATAGGGGCGCGCAAAGTGAAGGGCCAGTGAATAGCCCTTCGCTTCACGCAGAGACTTTCAGTTCTTCGGCGCGGGCACTGGCGCGGTCGGTGCGGCGCCTTCCTGTGCGCCCTGCTGCTTCTGCATTTCGGCGCGCATCGCCTCGACTTCGGCAGGGGTCCGGGAATCGATCAGTTCGATCTGGAACACGAGATCGGCGTTGGCCGGGATCGGGCCAGAGGCATTGGCGCCATAGCCGAGCGCGGCGGGGATGCAGAAGCGGTAGGTCGAACCGCGCGCCATGGTCTGAACGCCTTCGGCAAAGCCCGGGATCACTCCGTCGAGCCGCAGCGGTGCGCCGGCGTTCTGGTCGAACACGGCGCCGGTCGCCGCAAGGTAACCGATGTAGTTGACGAGCACGAAGTCATCCTTGGCCGGCTTGGGACCATTGCCCGCCTTGAGCACCTGGTACCCGAGGCCCGAGGCCGTCTTCGCGCTGCAGCTGCGGAACGCTGCGCCCACGGTGGGCATCAGCGGCACCGGCAGGATACCGGTTGGGGCAGCCGCCGCAGCGGGCGCGGTGGCCGCAGTGGCCGACTGGGCCGGGAGTGCGAGGACGACGAGCGTGGCGAATGCGGCGGTGCGCGCGAGGGTGCTGTTCATGTGATGCGCAGCTATAGCGGGCGACGCGGCGACATTACAACTTGGCCACCTGCGGCATGATCAAGGAATTGGGCGCGGCTTGGGCCTTGACCCTCCCCTCACCCGGCCTACATGCGGAAGCATGTTCATCGAAACCGAAACCACGCCCAACCCCTCCACCCTGAAGTTCCTTCCGGGCGAGCAGGTCATGGCTGCCGGAACGCGCGAGTTCACATCCCCCGAGGAGGCCGAGGCTTCGCCGCTGGCGCAAGCGCTGTTCGATCTCGGCGACGTGACCGGCGTGTTCTATGGCCGCGAGTTCGTATCGGTGACGATCGCGCCGGGCGCGCAATGGTCCGACGTCAAGCCCCAGGTGCTCTCGCTTCTGCTCGACCATTTCGTCAGCCAGGCCCCGCTGTTCGTCGGCGGTTCGGCTGGCGGCATTGCCGTACCGCCCGCGGACGAGGATTTCGGCGATGACCCGGCCGATGCCGACGTGGTCGAACAGATCAAGGACCTGATCGAAACGCGCGTTCGCCCCGCGGTTGCCAACGATGGTGGCGACATCATCTATCGCGGATTTCGCGAAGGCATCGTCTACTTGCAGATGCAGGGCGCCTGCTCTGGCTGCCCATCGTCGACCGCCACGCTCAAGAACGGGATCGAGAGCCTGCTCAAGCACTACGTTCCCGAAGTGAACGAAGTGCGCGCGGCCTGACGCCAGAGGAACTGCCAGACCGATGACCCAGCCTCTTTCCGATGCCGCACTCGACCAGCTGTTCCGCACGGCGCGCAGCTATAACGGCTATCTCGACAAGCCGGTCAGCGAACAGCAGTTGCATCAGATCTGGGAGCTGATGAAGTTCGGGCCGACATCGGCCAACCAGATGCCAGCGCGCCTTGTCTGGTGCGTGTCGGACGAGGCGAAGGAAAAGCTCGCTTCGCTGGCCGGTGGCACGAACCCGGACAAGATCCGCACGGCGCCGGTAACGGTCATTATCGGCATGGACCTCGATTTCCACGAACAATTGCCATGGCTGTTCCCGCACGCCGACGCAAAGAGCTGGTTCGAAGGCAACGAAGCGCTCCGCGAAGTATCGGCGATGCGCAATTCGACGCTGCAGGGGGCCTACTTCATCATGGCGGCCCGCGCGATCGGGCTGGATACCGGCCCGATGTCGGGCTTCGACAATGCCGGCGTCGACGCTGCGTTCTTTGCCGACAGTCCCCGCGTTAAGTCGAACTTCATTTCGACTTTGGGCTATGGCGATCCGGCGACGATCTTCGAGCGTTCGCCCCGCCCCGACTTCCCCACCTTCAATACCATAGCCTGAGCCGAAGAAGGAACTGCGCTTGCGCCGCTTGGTGATCGACAGCGCGACCGAAGCCTGTTCGGTCGCGCTGTTCGAGGATGACCGGCTTGTTGCCGGTGAATGTCTGATGCTGGGTCGCGGGCATGCCGAACGGCTGGTGCCGCTGATCGACGCCCTCCCCGGCAAGGGCCGCGCCGATCGCATCGCCGTGGACATCGGGCCAGGCAGCTTCACCGGCATCCGCGTTGGCCTCGCCGCCGCCCGCGCGCTGGGCCTTGCCTGGAACGTGCCGGTCGAAGGCTACGACAGCCTTGGCCTGATTGCCGCAATGGCCCGCGCTGCCCATCCCGGTCGCCCGATCGACGTGGTGACGACCGGCGGGCATGGCGAATGGTTCTTCCGCGCCTTCGACGCGAACGGCGCGCCGTTGGGCGATCTGGTTTCAGCCGATCCCGAGGCCGTGACGAAAATGTCGCGAGGCGAGATATTGGCTGGCAGCCAGGCCGAAGCATTGGCCCTGCGTCGCGACGGTGGCGCTCTGTCTGCCTTTGCGCTTTGGCCGGACGCCCGCGCGTTTCCCCTGCTTGGCGCCGATGCGCTGTCGGCCGATGTGGCTGCGCGCTATGGCCGCGCGCCTGATGCGCGGCTGCCCGGCGCGGCGTGAGGTAGGCTTGCCGTGATGGACGATCTCGATCGCATCATGGCAGTGATGGAGCAGGCCTTCGCCCCGGAGTTTGGCGAGGCCTGGAACCGGCGGCAGGTGAGCGACGCGCTGCTCATGCCCAACACGCGTTACGGCCTGATTACTAGCGAAGGTCAGCCCAACGTTCGCACGTTGGATACTGTGGCAGGATTTTTCCTGTCGCGCAGTATTCTTGACGAAGAGGAACTGCTGCTTTTCGCCATTTCTCCGGCATTTCGCCGTCGCGGCCTGGGTCATGCGCTACTTGGACGCTTCATCGAATCCGCAAGAAGTACTGGCATGAAGCGCCTGTTTTTGGAGATGAGAGACGGCAATCCTGCTGGAATTCTTTACATTTCGCATGGATTTCGGGCGGTGGGGCGACGGCCGAACTACTACCGGACACCCGCCGGGATCACCCTCGACGCGATCAGTCACGCCCTGGATCTGTGATTTCTTCCTGTTTTTCAGCCGTTTATGAATTTTCGGTCATTATTGCGAATCCGTCATGTCAATACAGTTGTTTCTTGGCCACAACTCTTTATAAGGCGTAACTGTAATAAGGAATCGCAACCGACATTCGCTGCGTCGCAGCAATGGACGAGAATAAGGGTCGAAAACATGGCTGAAATCGAACACGACATGCGCGAAACGCTCATCACCCTCACTTCCGATATCGTAGCCGCACACGTCAGCAACAACAGCGTTGCGGTCGGAGACCTTCCGACGTTGATTTCAAACGTCTATTCGGCGCTTGCCGGCATTAACACAACCGAACCGGTGGCAGAACCGGCGCCTGAACCGGCAGTTTCGGTTCGCTCTTCGGTGAAGAACGATCACATCGTCTGTCTTGAAGACGGCAAGAAGCTCAAGATGCTCAAGCGCCATCTTGCGACGCGCTACAACATGACTCCGGAACAGTATCGCGCGCGCTGGAACCTGCCCGCCGACTATCCGATGGTCGCCCCGGCCTACGCCGAGAAGCGTCGCGAACTCGCCAAGAAGATCGGCCTCGGCCGTAAGCCCGCGCCCAAGCGTGGTCGCGCCAAGACGGCGGCCTGATCTCCACGGGATCGTCAGGTTGCCCGGTTGAAGAAATGGCCTGCCGGTCTATGATCGGCGGGCCATTTTTCTAAGTGACGGATCCAAAGTGCATCAGGCCATCGATATCGAAGCTCTCTGCGCGGAACGTGGCCTGCGGATCACCGACCAGCGCCGCGTGATCGCCAAGGTGCTTTCCGAGAGCAATGACCACCCCGACGTTGAGAAACTGCACGAGCGTGCCTCGGCCGTCGATCCGCGCATCTCGATCGCCACGGTATATCGCACCGTGCGCCTGTTCGAAGAGGCCGGCATCCTCGACCGCCACGATTTCGGCGATGGGCGTGCCCGCTATGAAGCAACGCCCGAAGCGCACCACGACCACCTGATCGACGTCGAGACCGGCAAGGTGATCGAATTCGTCGATCCCGAGCTCGAAGCGTTGCAGCGGCAGATTGCCGAAAAGCTCGGCTATCGGCTGGTCGATCACCGCATGGAACTCTACGGCGTCAAGCTTGACCGCGAAGGCTGAACGCCCGATCGGCCCGCCCCGGGGGGCGCCGATCGATCTGGCCGGCAAGCTCCGGATCGGCCTGCGCGCGTTCCCCCTGGTGCTGGCCCTGCTGGTCTGCGTGCCGCTCCACTATGTCTGGCGCACGCTGCATTACGGATCGCCGATCCCGATGCTGTTCCTGCGCACGGCCGCGCGCATCGCCGGTGCACGTGTTCGCACACACGGCACGCACCTGCGTCGGGACGTATTCTTCATTTCCAACCACGTTTCATGGGTCGACATCCTGGCGCTGGCCGGGGCGAGCGGCACCGCCTTCGTCGCCAAGGCCGAACTGGAGCGCGCCCCGGTGGTTGGATGGCTGTCCAAGCTCAACCGCACCGTCTTCGTATCGCGCGAGGATCGCATGGGCGTGGCCGACCAGATCAACCGGCTGAAGGAGGCGCTGGCGGACAACTGGTCGGTGACGGTGTTCCCGGAAGGCACCACCACCGACGGACAGTCGCTGCTGCCGTTCAAGACCGCGATGCTGCGCGTGCTCGAACCGCCGCCTCCGGGCGTGCTGGTCCAGCCGGTCGTGCTCGACTACGGCCCGGTCGCCGAATGGATCGGCTGGATCGGGGACGAAAGCGGGATCGCCAATGCGCTGCGCGTCCTTTCGCGCAAGGGAAGCTTCCGGCTCGACGTGCACTATCTCGAACCGTTCCACCCGCGTGACCATCCGGGGCGCAAGGCGATCGCGGCGCAGGCACGCGCGCAGATCGTACCGGCGCTGGAAGCCGCGCTGGGCAAGCCGCTGCGCCCCTTTGCGCTCGATGTGCCGCAAGTGCGCTTCGCCGCCCCCGCCGCTTCCGCCGAGGCGTCGGAGGGCTAGCCCTTCACCCCCCTTGCGAAATCGCGTAAGGGGCGCGGCTTATGTCCACTTCGACTCCTCCCAAGACGTTTCACGTCAAGAGCTTCGGCTGCCAGATGAACGTCTATGACGGCGAGCGCATGGCCGAGCTGTTGACCGCGCAGGGCATGACCGCGGCCGACGCGCGCGACGATGCCGATCTCGTCGTGCTCAACACCTGCCACATCCGCGAGAAGGCGACCGAAAAGGTCTATTCCGACATCGGGCGGCTGCGGCGCGACGATGGCACGAGCCCGCTGATCGCGGTCGCAGGGTGCGTGGCGCAGGCCGAGGGCGAGGAGATCATGGCGCGTGCGCCGTCGGTGAAGGTCGTGGTCGGCCCGCAGGCCTACCACCGCCTGCCCGACATGGTGGCGGAAGCTGCGGCGGGAAAGCGCGCGACCGAAACCGACATGCCGGCCGAAGCCAAGTTCGCCGCGCTGCCCAAGCGGCGACGGTCTGGGCCGAGTGCGTTCCTGACCGTGCAGGAAGGCTGCGACAAGTTCTGCACTTATTGCGTGGTGCCCTATACGCGCGGCGCCGAAATCAGCCGCCCCTTTGCCGACCTTGTCGAAGAGGCAAAGCTGCTGGTGGCAGGTGGCGCGCGCGAGATCACCCTGCTGGGCCAGAACGTGAACGCGTGGACGGGCGAGGACGACAAGGGCCGCGCCGTGGGGCTTGACGGGCTGATCCGCGTTCTTGCCGCCGATCCCGACCTGGCGCGTATCCGCTATACCACCAGCCATCCCAACGACATGACCGACGGCCTGATCGCCGCGCATGGCGAGATCGAGAAGCTGATGCCGTTCCTGCATTTGCCGGTACAAGCCGGCAACGACAGAGTGCTGAGGGCGATGAACCGCAGCCACAGCGTCGAAAGCTACTTGCGCGTGCTTGAGCGGGTGCGTGCGGCGCGGCCCGATATTGCCTTGTCGGGTGACTTCATCGTGGGTTTCCCCGGGGAAACCCAACAGGAATTCGAAGATACGCTGCGGCTTGTCGATGCGGTCGGCTATGCCCAGGCGTTCAGCTTCAAGTACTCGGCGCGCCCCGGAACGCCGGCGGCGACGATGGAAGGCCACGTTCCCGCAGCCGTGATGGACGAGCGGCTCAAGCGCCTGCAGGACGCCCTCAACCGCGACCAGCAGGCGTTCAACAAAGCGAGCGTCGGGCGCACCTGCGATGTCCTGGTTGAACGGCACGGCAAGCACGCAGGCCAATGGCTGGGCAAATCGCCGTGGCTGCAATCGGTGCATTTCACGGGCGAGGCGCAGATCGGCGATCTGGTGCGCGTGGAACTGGTCGAGGCGGGGCCAAACTCCCTGGCGGGCAAGGTCCTGACTGCGGTTTCGGCCTGAAGTTTTGACCTGACGTTTCTGACACCTGAGGCGCATTCACCACAAGCCTGTGCAAATCGTCGTGCGTGCCACCCTTTTCGGGCGGGCCTGTCTTGCGCCCGCAACATCGGCCCCTAATCTCTGCAAGGAACCCAAGCGAAAGGAGCACGCTTCCCCTCGATATGGCTCGTAAATTCCCCCGCGCCCAGGAAGCGCATCGCGACTATGGCTCCTCGGGCATGGAGCCGCATCGTCCGGATCTGCACCGGCGAGCGCGTGTCGAGGTGGAATTCGACGAACAGACGGTGTTGGGAGCGTTGTTCGGCCAGTTCGACCAGAATCTCGTCCAGATCGAGAACCGGCTCGGTGTCTATATCTCGGCCCGGGGCAACCGCGTGCTGATCGAAGGGCCCGACGATTCGGTCGCCCGGGCGCGCGAGGTCCTCAAGGGCATGCACCAGCGGCTGCTGGGCGGGCTTGAGGTGGATGCCGGCGCGGTCGAGGCATTGATCATGATGTCGAACGAACCCACCCTCGAAGGGATCATCACCGGCGCCCCCAACGGCGCGCCGCCGATCATGATCCGCACCCGCAAGAAGACGATCGTGCCGCGCAGCGCCACGCAGATCGAATACATGCGCGCGCTGGTGAAGGAGGACGTGATCTTCGCGCTCGGCCCGGCGGGCACGGGCAAGACCTACCTCGCCGTGGCGCAGGCGGTGGCGCAGCTGATTTCCGGCAGCGTGCAGCGATTGATCCTGTCCCGTCCGGCGGTCGAGGCGGGCGAGCGGCTCGGCTTTCTGCCCGGCGACATGAAGGAGAAGGTAGATCCCTATCTCCGCCCGCTCTACGATGCGCTCTACGATTGCATGCCACCCGAGCAGGTCGAGCGGCGTCTGGCATCGGGAGAGATCGAGATCGCGCCAATCGCGTTCATGCGCGGGCGCACGCTGGCGGACGCCTTCGTGATCCTCGACGAGGCGCAGAATACGACGCCGATGCAGATGAAGATGTTCCTGACCCGCTTTGGCCAGAACAGCCGGATGGTGATCTGCGGCGATCCTAAGCAGACCGACCTGCCCGGCGGCGTCAACGCCAGCGGCCTTGCCGATGCGGTCGGCCGGCTGCAGGGCGTGGAAGGCATCGGCATGGTGCGCTTTTCCACCGCCGACGTCGTACGTCACCCGATCGTGGGGCGCATCGTCGAAGCCTATGAAGGGAGCAACGATTGAGCGCCCCCATTCTCGAAATGGACATCGACCCGGTCTGGGGCGATGCGATCGACTGGGAGGCCCTGGCCGCCAGCGCTGCCGAGGCGACCGCCAGGGTCGCCCCGGAACTGGCGCACGAAAACCTGCTGGTGAGCGTGGTGCTGGCCGACGACGACGAAGTCCATGCGCTGAACAAGCAATGGCGGGCCAAGGACAAGCCGACCAACGTGCTGTCCTTTCCCATGCTCTCGCGCGAGGAGGTCCTGCTGGCCGGAAGCAATGAAGGCGCACCCGGCATGCTGGGCGATCTCATCCTTGCCCAGGGGGTCTGCGCCCGGGAGGCGGCGGAAAAGGGCGTTTCCATCGAGGTTCATGCGAGCCACCTCGTCGTCCACGGGCTGCTCCACCTTGCCGGTCACGACCACGAACTGGGCGAGGCCGAAGCCGAGGAAATGGAAGAGCTGGAGCGGAAGGCGCTTGCGCTGATCGGCATTGCAGACCCATATGCGGTCGAAGATTGACCAGCAGGGGACAAGTACCAGTGGCCGAAGGCAGCGCCTCCGCCGGCGAAAGCCGATCGGGAGACGGAGATAGTAGCGGCGCGCTATGGCGCGTCATCAAGGCTTTCTTCCGGGGTCCGGACCACGATCAGTCGCTGCGTGCGCAGATCGAGGAAGCGATCGAGGAACACGAGCACGAGCCGGGGCACAGCGAGGGCGGTGACGGCGATCTCGTACCGCTCGAACGCCAGATGCTCAAGAACCTGCTCCATTTCAGCGAACACGACGCAGACGACGTGGCGATCCCGCGCGGCGAAATCATCGCGATTTCCGCCGAATGCAGCTTCGAGGACGTGGTCGCGGCCTTTGCCGAGCATGGCCACAGCCGCCTGCCGGTCTACCGCGACACGCTCGACGAAGTGATCGGCATGATCCACATCAAGGACGTGTTCCCGCACCTTGCCGCGCTTGCGTTGGAAAAGAAGGCGCCGCCCGAGGACTGGCTTGCCCTGATGCGCCAGCCGCTGTTCGTGCCGCAGGCGCGCGGGGCGATCGACGTGCTGGCGGACATGCGCGCCAGCCGCACGCACCTGGCCGTGGTGATCGACGAATATTCGGGCACCGACGGGATCATCACGATCGAGGATCTGGTCGAGGAAATCGTCGGCGAGATCGAGGATGAGCACGACGATGCGCCGCAGGAACTGCTGACCCGCATAGGGCCGGACATCTGGGACGCCGATGCGCGCGCCGAACTCGATGACGTAGGGGAAATCGTCGATCCGCGGCTTGCCGAAGTTGAAGAAGATGTCGATACGCTGGGTGGCCTTGCCGTCGTTCTTGCCGGTGAGGTTCCGCCCGTCGGCCGCGTGCTCGAACATGCCAGCGGCTGGCGCATCGAAGTGACCGAGGGTGACGAACGCCGGCTGACCCGCCTGCGCCTGCACGCTCCCCAGCCCGCCGAGGCCGAGGAAGAATGATCCGTCGCCTGCCCCCGCTGCGTTCGCTGGAAGCCTTCATCCGCGTCGTGCGCGCCGGGTCTGCCAAGACGGCGGCGGCCGAACTCGCGCTGAGCCCGTCGGCACTGTCGCGCCGGCTGGCCGCGCTCGAGGAATTCGTCGGCAAGCCGCTGTTCGAGCGCAAGCACCAGATGCTGAAGCTGACCGAGGAAGGTCAGGGTCTCTACGACGCGGTAGCGCCGCTGATGGACGAGATGACCGACCGCATCGACCGACTGGTCGACACTGGCAAGGTCATGCGCCTGCGGCTGGGTGTGCTGCCACTGTTCGGCAGCCAGCGCCTGTTCCCGCGGCTGGGCGAGCTGCGCAAGCTGCATCCGCAGCTGCATATCGACATCGACAGTTCGAACGTGGCCGAAACTAAGCTGGGCGACACGATCGATGCTGCGATCATCCTGTCCGAAGGCCCCGACGCGACGCTGCATTCGGTACGGCTCGACCACAACCGGGTCCACGCCATTGCTTCGAAGCAGCTGGTAGAGGAGCTGGGCGAACGGCCCGACGTCAGCAAGCTGTCCAAGCAGACGTTCCTGATCCACAACGACCTGCCGATGAGCTTCGAGGCCTGGAAGCGGGCCCTGCATATCGAGCATCTGGAGCCGGCCGCGATCGACCATTTCGATTCCGGCCAGCTGATCCTGGAAGCTGCGGCGCAAGGCCTGGGCATCGCGATCATGCACGATGACCACTACCTGCGCAGCCACGATCCCCGGCTGGCCCGAGTCTATGACATCGATGTCGACAGCCCCTATTCCTACTGGTTCGTCTGCCGTCCCCGCGCGCTGCAATCGCGGCCGGTGCGCCTGTTCCACGACTGGATGCTGAAGGCAGGGCTGTGACCCGTTCGCGCATCGTCCGGTCGGTGCGAATCCACGTGCCGGTGGAAGCGGAAACGCTGCGCGCGCTGCTGGCGGGCGAGGCAGGCGCGCTTGAAAGCGACCCGACGCTTGCCGCGATGCTTGCGATCATCCGCGAACAGGGCGCGCTGGGCGACTTCGGGCTCTATCACGGCGTTGCCGAGATCACGCTGGGCTGGGAAACCTTCGTGCCGGGGCCCGACGCTTCACCCACGCTGGGCAACGCCGCAGAAACCACGTTCTCGCCCACCGTCACGCTGACCACCTGGATCCGCGAAGGCGCGGCCGAAACGGACGTCGAGACCGCCCTCGATGCGCTGATGGCGGCGCATCCTTGGGAAATCCCGGTGATCGAGGTTGCCGAAAGCCGCCTGCTGCTGCGCGGCTAGAGCACGAAATCGCTCGCTGTGAGTGCCGGTGCGCCATCAATACGGATGGCGAAGTCAGCCTGGCCGTTGCCGTCGATGTCTCCCAGTACCAGACCGACGCCTTGCGAAATGGTGTAGGACAGCTCGCCCGCCTTCTTGCTGAAGGCTGCGCTACCGATCCAGGTGAAAGCCTCGTTGACCGTGGTCGTCGACTTCACCGCATCGATTCCGGAAAGATCGATCTTGTCGCCATCGGACTTGCTGAAGTCGAATATCTCGTCGGCAGCGGCCAAGGCCTTGCCAGCTAGGTCCTTGAGCGCGGTGAAGACGAATGTGTCGGCGCCAGCGCCGCCGACGGTGATGTCCTTGCCTTCGCCACCGATAAGGACATCGGCGCCCGCTCCACCGACCAGGCGGTCCGCACCGGCACCGCCTTCGAGCCGGTTGACTGCGGCATCGCCCACGAGCAGGTCGGCACCGCTGCCGCCGATCAGGTTCTCGATCCCCGACAGGCTGTCGTTTCCGGCGCCCGTCGCCTGAAGGCCAGTGATGTCGAGCGCGACCTTGAGCGCGACGCTGAACGCGGCGTAGGTGGCGGTGTCGACCCCGTCCCCACCGATCAGGACATCGTCGCCCGCGCCGCCATCCAGCGTGTCGTTGCCGGCGCCACCTTCCAGCCGATCGTTGCCGCCATTGCCGGTCAAAGTATCCGCGCCTGCCCCGCCCACAAGCGTGTTGGCGCTGTCGTTGCCGATCAGCGTATCCGCGCCCGATCCGCCGGTCGCATTCTCGATCGTGCAGTTGAAGGCGATGCCGATGTTCTGGCTGAGCGTGACGGAATCATAGGCGAGAGAGGAATAGGCGCCTGCCGCAAGATTGATCGTGCAACCCTTGCTGAAGGACGCCACGCTGAACGTGTCATTGCCCCCGGCGTCCCAGATCGCTTCGAACGACGGGGCCGTTGGAGAGAACGAGTAGACATCGTCACCGGTGTGCCAGCTGGTGTTGGCTCCATAGATCTTCTGTATCGCTAGGATATCGTAGACCATCGGCGTCTTGATCAGGTAAGTCGTCGCGCCGGTCTCCGGGTTGCGCCACCAGACGTTTTCCGGATCGGTGTAGGACATGATCGTGAAGCGCCGGTTGTCGAACCCAGACGGGATCTTGGTGCCTTCGAACGGATGCTTGAGGCCGAGTGCGTGGCCGATTTCGTGCATCATCGCCATGAAGTTGTAAGTGCCGGCCGCGAACGACTGGCCGATGTAGGAATCATCGATCCAGATGTCGCCATGGGCGTTGCTCATCCCGTCGGAGACGCCCAGCGCGTAGCCCCAGTACCGGCTCGGCACCGCCGAGGTGAAAGCAATGCGTATGTCGCCGACCATGCCGGAGGAGGTTTCGGCCACCTGGGTGAAGGCAACTTTGGCGACGCTTGCCCAGGCATCGAAAGCCTTGGCGATCTGTGCGGCCTGGGAAGCGTTTACCGCTCCGGTAACGCTGGCGACATTTTCGCCGAGCCCATAGTTCTGCGCGAAGACGCTGGCCACCCCGTTGGCCCACGGGAAGCTGTACGAAACCTGGGTCGCGCCGCCGTCGATCGTGCTCCACGCGACGCGAGATCCCACCGCGCCCGGCAACAGTCCGTCGATGAACTTGTTGCCGCTCAAAGCATAGCGGCTGACCGCCGATCGATCGGTATAAAGCGCCATTGCAGTCCCCAGAAACCGGCAGGTTCTTGCCGGACGTTGCAGCCTTGACGGCAACGGCGTGAAGGACGCGCTAAGTCTGGCTGCGGGAGGATGCGCAAGGTTACGGGTGCGGCGTTAGCAGCGAAAGGCTGACTTGAGGCGTTTCTGCGCGGCGTTTCAGGAAGTTGTTTGGTGAATAATGTCCGATGCCGTCCTGGCAGGACCATCGAGCAATGCTTGCGCCGGCGCCCCCAGCTGCGCCTTTCGCAAGATCAGCGAGCGAGTCAGCATGGGTGCGCCAATGGCAAGAAAACGCCTTGGTGCCATGCCAAGGAAGGCGTGCGCCTCTCGCACGAAATGCGAATAATCGGTGTAGCCGGGGTCGATCGCCAGCGCACCGTCGCCGCGCCCTGTTGCAAAGATCGCATGGAGCGAGCGCAGGAAGCGCGAGCGGCGCAGCAGGAACTTGGGCGCAAATCCGAACGCGCGGCTGGCAAGCCGTTCGATCGTCCGTTCGGTTGCCATCACTCGTTTGGCCAGCTCGTGAACGGACTGGACCGAGGGATCGAGCAAGGCATTCGTCATCGCCGCAACCCGATCCTCACTGCGCTGGGGGCGGGACAACAGAGGCGCGAGAAACGCATGGAACAGCGCAGGAGCCTCGTCGGGAGAAACACGGCGGATTTCGCTGGCAAACTCGTCGAGGCCGGGGCCGAAAATCGGACCCGGGTCGCCAACCCGGTCCGCCCAATCGACCGCAAGCACGCGTGTGAGGCGCAACCAGCCAAGCGGCGTGAGCCCGGCGCCCACCACTTGTCCCGCGGTACTTTGGGACCACGTCACGGCGCTGCTTGGTCCAAATAGCGACAGGTCCGGCACCCGCACCTTGCGACCTTTCCCGACGCGGACATGCCAATCCGTGCGGGATGTCAAAAGCACGCGCAGGCTGAACCAGGCGGGCTGGAAGACATCGAGATGGTATCGGGCTCGCGGGGGATCCACTTCATAGAAGTGGTATCCGCTGACGAATGGCGCGAGGTCAGCGGCAGGGCGCCAGTAGGCCATGCGACCTTCGCCCACGGCTGCATCGCCGGCGAATGCAGCATCCGCGTTCGAAGATGTCTCTGCCTGTTCTTCGCCGCGCGAAGTCGCAACCCTTTTCATGCCCCGGCTTGAAAAGACCGGGCAGCCAGTCGGTTCCGCGTTGAACCTGCAAAAAAGGGGGCGGATTTCCCCACCCCCTTTTTCAAGCGTAGCAGCTACTTGTGATCAGGCGCTGACCACGCTGGCCTTGCGAATCACGCCCGGGTTTGCCGGCGGCTCGCCCTTGGGCAGCGCGTCGATGTGCTCCATGCCGCTCTCGACTTCACCCCAGACGGTGTACTGCTTGTCGAGGAAACGGGCATCGTCGAAGCAGATGAAGAACTGGCTGTTGGCCGAATGCGGATAGCTGGTCCGCGCCATCGAGCATACGCCACGCACATGGGGTGCATCGTTGAATTCGGCCTGCAGGTCGGGCTTGGACGAGCCGCCCATGCCGGTGCCGTTGGGGCAGCCGCCCTGCGCCATGAAGCCGGGGATCACGCGATGGAACTTGACGCCATCGTAGAAACCTTCGCCCGCAAGCTCCTTGATCCGTTCGACGTGGCCCGGGGCCAGATCGGGACGCAGGTTGATCACGACGTCGCCGGTATCGAGCGACAGCACCAGTTTTTCATTCGCCATGGTGTACACATCCTTTCGGTTTGACGCCGATATAGGGGCTTCCCCAACAAAGTCACGCCGGGCAGGCCAAGGCGGTTGCTTTTGCCCGACCATCGCCTATCCCCGCCTCGATGGAGCGCGAGGAAGACCGGGTCGAGACTCTCCTTGCCGACGGCACCGTCGACCATGGGCCCGACCATGGCGAGGATACGCCGCCGGTCGATGAGACGCGCCATTCGGAAAGCCTCGACGAAGAGGACAACACGCTCAAGCCACGGTTCATCCGCAAGGTAACCGACGCGCTGGAGGCGGATGACCAGGAACAGGTCTACAACCTGGTCGAGCCGCTCCATCCGGCCGACATCGCCGACCTTTTCGAGCTGATCGACGGCGAATATCGCGCACCTTTGGCCCGCGCTATCAACGACCTGCTCGGCTCGGAAGTGATGGCCGAGATGAACGACTGGGTCCGCGAGGACCTTGTCGACGATCTCGAGCCGGAGGAAGTCGCCGAACTCGCCGAGCAGATGGAGACGGACGATGCCGTCGCCATGATCGAGGATCTCGACGAGGAGGACCAGCAGGCCGTCCTCGCCGAGATGGAGCCCGAGGACCGCGCCGCGATCGAAAGCGCGCTGTCGTTCCCCGAGGAATCCGCCGGCCGCCTGATGAGCCGCGACTTCATCGCGGTTCCCGAGCATCTGACCGTCGGCGACCTGATCGACTACATGCGCGAAAGCCGCGATCTCGCGACTGAATTCTGGGAAGTGTTCATCGTCGATCCGAAGCATCGGCCGGTCGGCACCTGCATGCTTTCGTGGATCCTGCGCGCGCCGCGCAGCGTGCCGCTGGCCGACGTGATGAAGCGCGACCAGACGCTGATCCCGGTTGCCATGGATCAGGAAGAAGTCGCGCTGCGCTTTCAGAAGTACGCGCTGATTTCGGCCGCCGTGGTCGATGACGCAGGCCGCCTGGTTGGTCAGATCACCGTCGATGACGTGGTCCACATCATTCAGGAAGAAGCGGGCGAGGACGCCCTGCTGCTTTCGGGCGCAGGCGAAGGCGACATCAACGAGCCGCTGCCACGCACCATCCGCACCCGGATGTGGTGGCTGTTCATCAATCTGGGCACGGCGATCCTTGCCTCGTCGGTCGTGGCGCTGTTCGAAAGCACGATCACGCGGCTCGTCACGCTCGCCGTGCTGATGCCGATCGTTACCGGCATGGGCGGCAACGCCGCGACGCAGACGATGACGGTGACCGTGCGCGCGCTCGCCACCAACCAGCTGACCAGTTCCAACACCTGGCGCATGATCGTGCGCGAATGGTGGATCGCATCGGCCAACGGCTGGGGCCTTGGCTTGCTGATGGCGATGACCTGCCAGGTAATCTATCAGGACTGGATGCTATCGTTCGTGCTGCTGCTGGCGATGATCCTCAATTCGATCAACGCCGGGCTTTCGGGCGTGCTTATCCCGTTGGGGCTGGACAAGCTGAAAATCGACCCGGCCGTAACTTCCACGGTTTTCGTCACGACCATGACCGACACACTGGGCTTCTTCTTCTTCCTGGGCCTTGCAGAAGTCTTCGCGCTGCACTGAGGGCCGGTTTGCACAGTGGCGTGCGGCTGCCTATCTCGAACCTGATGCCGCTACACATGACCAAGGTCGCCTACGGGGCGCAGTCGCTCGACGAAGTCCATGGCTGGTTCCGGACGCGCGGGGCCGAGGCTCGCCTCACCACCCGCTACCTGCCCAAGCGGCATGCCGAGATGGTCGGCGGGTCGCTGTTCTGGATACTCAAGCACCAGCTCGTGGCGCGCTCCCCGATCATCGGTTTCGAGGAAGCACCGGACGGACGGACGAACATCGTCATCACGACGAAGCTGATCGACGTTCACCCCAAGCCCAAGCGCGCCCATCAGGGATGGCGCTACCTTGAGGATGCGGACGCCCCGCGCGATCTTGCGGATGGCGAAAGCGCCGACATGCTGCCGCCTTCGCTGGCTGGCGAGCTTGCCAAGCTGGGACTGGTTTGAGACCGCCGTCGCCGCGGCAGCTTCAATCGTCTTCCGCTGCTTCCAGCGAGCTGGCGATGCCTTGTTCGGCATCCGTCGCCTCCGCAATGAGTGTGCGCAGGGCCTCTGCCGTATCGCGCAGCAGCCGCGAACTGATCGGCCTCTCGCCGTTAACGAAGCGGCGGATGGCGCGCTCGTCGATGCCGAGGCGACGCGACGCCGCCGTCACGCCTCCCAGCACCTGGATGCAGTGGGCGAAGTGGTCTTGCAGCGAAGTAGGGTTCGTCATGGTGCGCTTTCTTCTCGGCGGGCCTTCAAAGGCCCGTACCGTGCGGCGAGGACAATCTCCAGCCTGGCCCCCCTACCCCTCAGCCGCCGCCCGCTCGCGCTCCTTCTGCACCACCTTGCGCAGGACGTTGGCATACGTCTGCTGGTCCTGCGCACCCGGCACCATGAACTTGCCGTTGATGACCATGGCCGGCACGCCGCTGACGTTCATGTCCCAGGCCTGCCGCTGGCCCGCCATGACCAGCCGATCGATCTCCGGATCGTCGAGCGCGGCTTCGGCTGCGTTGCGATCGAGTCCGGTCTCCTCCGCAATGTCGAGCAGGACTTCGCGATCGGCCATGTTGCGGCGGTACTGGAAGTGCGCATCGAACATGGCGTGCTTCAGCCGGCCCTGCACTTGGGGCCCCAGATCGCGAAGGGCCCATACCAGCAGACGGTGGGCGGCACGAGTGTTCCACATCCATGCCGGCGGGGCTTCTCCCTCGCCCGCATAGTCGAACGAATAGCCCGCGCTTTCGCCGATCGTCCTGATGCGCGAGCGTCCTTCCGCCGCTTGTTCCGGGCTTGAGCCGTACTTGCGCCGGATGTGCGCCGCGCTCTCCTCGCCTTCGGGCGGCATGTCGGGATTGAGCTCGAAGGGATGGAAACGGATTTCCGCCTCGATCTCGCCCTCGAGCGTCTCGAGCGCGTTTTCAAGTTGGCGAGTGCCGATGATGCACCACGGGCACATCACGTCGGACCAGATATCGACGATGACCTTGTCGGGAGCGCTCATCTTTGCAGCCACCACTTGAGAAGATGATGCGCCACCGCGAACGGCGGGGGCGCGATAAAGGCGCCGGATTCGTCTCCGGACATTGCCTGTTCGACCTCGGCGCGGGTGAACCAGCGGGCATCGTCCAGTTCGGTCTTGTCGATCACGATGGTCTTGTCATCGGCCACCGCGCAGCAGCCGATCATCAGCGACGAGGGGAACGGCCAGGGCTGGCTGGCGACATAGATCACATCGCGCGCCTTCACGCCCGCTTCCTCGAACACTTCGCGTGCGACGGCCTCCTCGATCGATTCGCCCGGCTCGACGAACCCGGCAAGCGCGGAATAGCGCTTGGGCGGGAAGCGCGGCTGGCGGCCTAGCAGCAGCTCACCGTCGCATTCGACGAGCATGATCGTCACGGGATCGACGCGGGGATAGTGTTCGGCCTTGCACGCTTCGTTGGTGCAGATGCGCTGCCAGCCGCCCTTGGCCAGCGTGGTCGGACTGCCGCACTTGGCGCAAAAGCGGTGCCGCGCGTGCCAGTCCACCAGGCTGCGTGCACCACCGTAAGTCGCCAACTCGGCGCCCGGCAGCATGCTCATCGCCTGCCATAGCCGGGGATTGGGCGGGGCGACGCTGCCGATCAGGCCCGGGCTGACTTCGGCGAAGCAGCCGCGCCCGTCTTCGGACAGGCCCAGGAACACGAGTTCCGCCGTCGGATCGGCGTCGGCCAAGGTGCCCCAGGCAAGTCCCCCGTCATCAGCGATCACCGGATCGATGCCATCAAGCTTGAGCAGCCTTGCCCGCCAGTTCATCAGTCCAGCGAGCTGTTCCGGGTCCGACCGCACGTGATCGGCGCGGTCGAGCCCGGACCCGGCAAAGGCAATCGTCGTTTCCACCATCAAGCAGCCCTTTTCATTCGCGCCAGGACATCGGCAAGCATGGCCGCGCGGAATTCATCCTGCACCGGCAATGCATCGGCCGGCATGTACTGGGTATAGAGTCCGGCCCTGAGGCCGATGCGTGTGTTGACGAAGCCGACCGTACCGGCCGCCCCTGCCCAACCGAAGGTACCTGCATCCTGCCCGAGCCCCACGCGCCCGCCTGCTCCGAAACCGCCGCTCTTGACGAAGCGGTCCTCGACAACCGCGGCAGGCGGCAGAAGGTTGCTGGTGCCAAGACGGACGGCGGCTTCGTCCATGACCCGCGTTCGGCCCAGCCTCCCGCCATTGGCCAGCATCATTAGAAAGCGGTCGTAATCGCGGGGACTTGAGACAAGGCCCGCACCGCCGAAGGGGAAAGCAGGCTTGTCGAGATAGACCGAGGTCCGGGCCGGATCGAGCGGCACCGCCACATCGCCCAGCAGGCCATAGTTCGTGGTAAGCCGGGCCGCCTGGTTCGCGGGAACGGTGAAAGACGTGCTCGTCATCCCGGCAGGGCCGAAGATGCGCTGCCGAAGGAAAGTGTCGAACGGCATGCCAGCGACGATTTCGATCACTCGTCCCAGCAGATCGAGCGAGACCGAATAGCTCCAGCGCGTGCCCGGTTCGTAGACCAAAGGAAGACCTGCCAGCCGTTCGGCGAACTCGGCAAGGTTCGGTGCTGCCTTGCCGAAGAACATTCCCGGCACCGGCACGCGGCTGACCTGCCCCGGCACGATGCCCGCCTTTTCATAGGCTTCCTTGATCGGGCCCTTCTGTATGATGGTGTAGCCAAGGCCCGACGTGTGTGTGAGCAAGTGGCGGATGGTGATCGCGGTGGTTGCCGGGCGGACATGATCAACCGGTGCATCCGGCGAAACCAGCACCTGCATCCGGGCAAAGGCCGGGATGATATCGGCAAGCGGCTGGTCTAGCCCGAGCCGCCCTTCCCCGACGAGGATCATCGCCGCCATGCCGGTGACCGGCTTCGTCATAGAATAGATCCGGAACAGGCTGTCGGGGCCGATCGGATGGGCATCACCCTTGGTGCCCGCGCCGCGCGCGATGACTTCCATGGGCGCTTCGCCCCAACCCGCAGTCGCGACAAGGCCGGAAAGTTTGCCTTGGGTCGCGTACCGATCGACCAGCGACGCGACCTGCGGATAATTCCCTACCGCCGCCACCCTGTCTGTCGCCGTGTCCACCGCCCAGGCCCACCGCGGGGCCAGCGTCAGACCTGCGCCCAGCACCGCGCCTGAACGCAGCAATTCTCGCCGCGAGATCGTCATCCTTCGCGTCCTTGCCTTTCTGCCAGCGCCAACCGTGCCGCCTTGGCAAACACGGTGGGCAGGCCGGCCGCCTCGATATTCGAAAGCGGCCACCATTCTCCCAATTCTAGTTCACGTGGCAGACTACCGATTTCAGGCGAACCGCAAAGCATCAATTGCAATTCGAGATCGAAATGGGTGAAACCGTGACGAACCACGCCACCCGACCGCCATGCGGTGTCCATGGGTGCCCCCAGACCGTCCATGCGCGCTGACCAGCCGTCGTCCGGCAAGGCCCGCATGCCGCCCAGCATGCCCTTGCCTTCACGCCGCACCAGAAGAACGCAACCATCGCGTTCGATCCAGAAGGCACGGCCCTTGCGCACGGGCTTTGCTTTCTTGGCCGCCTTGACCGGCAGGCGCTCTGGTTCGCCCTGGCCGTAGCCGATGCAGTGCGGGCGAAGCGGACAAAGCAGGCAGCGCGGCGCCTTGACCGTGCAGATCGTGGCGCCAAGATCCATCATGCCTTGCGCGAAATCTCCCGCCCTTCGATCGGGCGTGATCCGGTCGGTCGCCGCGCGGATCGCTGGCCGCGCAGCTGGCAAGGGCGTATCGATCGCAAAGAGCCGTGCCACCACCCGCTCGACATTGGCATCGACCACCACAGCGCGCTGATCGAAGGCGATCGCGGCAACCGCGGCGGCGGTGTAATCGCCCAGACCCGGCAGCTGGCGCAGGCCCTGCTCGGTAGAGGGAAAGGCGCCCAGCCGCGCGACTTCCCGGGCGCAGGCCAGAAGATTGCGGGCGCGGGCGTAATAACCAAGGCCCGCCCATGCCGCCATGACATCCGCATCCTCGGCCGCCGCTAGATCCTCGACCCGCGGCCAGTGTGCGAGAAACCGCGCATAGTAGGGCCCCACAGCTGCGACGGTCGTCTGCTGAAGCATGACTTCGGACAGCCACACCCGATAGGGATGCTGGCGCTCTTCGCCGGGAAGCTTGCGCCATGGCAAGCGACGCGCATGTGTGTCGTACCAGGCGAGAAGCGCGTCCGAAACGGCTGCCTTCGAATCTGCGGAGGATGAAAGAGTCGCGCCACTGGCTTGCATCGCCACGCTATGGCATGGCGGCAGGCGTTATGGAACGCGATCCCGCCAAGCCTCGTCCCCTTGCCCCAAAGGCTGCTGCCAAGACCAGCGCAAAGCACGGCCAGCCGCGCGAATACGAACGCCCCCGTGGCGGTGAAGCGCGCCAGATCGCGGACCTGATGCCGGCCATCGGGCGTACTGCTTTCCGCCGGTTCGGCTTCGTACAGAGTTCGGTGGTCACGCGCTGGCCCGAGATCGTCGGCGAGGCGCACGCACGCCATTGCGCGCCCGAGTCCATTCGTTTCCCGCCTGGCGAAAAGTCGGACGGTATTCTCCAGCTTGTCGTTACGCCGGCGCATGCGCCACTCATCCAGCACGTCGCGCCCGAGATCATGGAGCGGGTGAACCGCTTCTTCGGCTATCGCGCCGTGGCCAAGGTCAAGCTTCGGCAAGGCGTGGTTCAGCCACCAAAGGCCAATACCCCCGCGCGTCCGGCCGCTCCGCCATCGCTCAAGCCGATCCCGATGGAACTGGGCGACAGCTTGCGCGATATCGGCGACCCGGAATTGCGGACCGTGCTCGAATCGCTGGCGCGCAGCCTTGGCGAAGCGAGTGGTCGGGGCACGATCGATACGGAGTGAGGGGCAAGATGCTGCGAAAGTTGGGAATGATCGTGCTGGCGCTGTTCGGCGTCGTTGCGCTGGCGGGCGCCGGAAAGCCGCTGCCAGCCAGAAGCGTCGGGAACTGGAACGCGACCGTTGTGCGCACGCCTATCGACAGCCACCTGCTCGGCAACCCCAACGCCAAGGTCAAGCTGGTCGAATACATCAGCTACACCTGCCCGCACTGCGCCCATTTCGAGCAGGAATCCGACGCTCAGTTGCGCATCGGCTTCATCGCCACGGGCAAGGGTTCGATCGAAGTGCGCAGCTTCGTGCGCGATGGCATCGACATGACCGTCGCGCTGCTAACCCACTGTGGCGCGCCCAACCGGTTCTTTGCCAACCACAACGCCTTCCTGCGCAGCCAGCAGACCTGGATCGCGCCGGTCATGACGGCGACCGAAGCGCAGAAAGCGCGCTGGTACAACGGACCGCTGCCATCGCGCACGCGTGCCATTGCAGCAGACCTGCATCTCTACGATATCATGGAGAAACGGGGCTATTCGCGCGCCGAAACCGATCGGTGTCTGGCCGATACCGCACTTGCGGGGCGTCTTGCCAAGCACACCCAGGAAGCGGTCGACAACGACTACGTCAACGGAACGCCGAGCTTCGTGCTCAACGGCGTGCCGCTGGCCGGTACCTATTCGTGGGCCGCGCTCAAGCCCCAGCTTGAAGCGGCGCTTAATTGAGCTGCTTCAATGCACCGCGATGATCGGCTAGTCCGTTCGCAAACACCCCTTCAACAGCTATCGGAAAATCCACGATGAAGCCTGCTGTCACCCGTCTCGCGCTCGGCCTGGCCGCTTTGCCGCTCGCTCTCGGCCTTGCCGCCTGTGGCAAGAAGGATGCTGCCGCACCGACTGGGGAGATTGCAGAAGGGGCACCGGTCGCCGCAGTTGCGCCGCCGGCCGGCAAGACCTGGTCGGACGTGATCGTGACCACGCCCGAAGGCGGCTACCTGATGGGTAACCCCAACGCGCCGATCAAGCTGCTCGAATTCGGCGCCCTGTCGTGCTCGCACTGTGCCGCCTTCTCGAAGGAAGGCTTCCCCAAGCTGCGAGACGAATATGTCAATTCCGGCAAGGTTAGCTACGAGCTGCGCCTCTTCATGCTCAACGCGCTGGACATTCCGGCCGCGCTGCTCGCCATCTGCGGATCGCCCGAAGCCGTCATTCCGCTCAGCGAACAGTTCTGGGACTGGCAGCCGAACATGTTCGCAAACCTGCAGAAGGCGGGCGACGCTGCCTACAAGGACGCTGCGGCTTCACCGCCGGCACAGCGCTTCACCAAGATCGCCACGATGAGCGGCATGACCGAATTCTTCAATGCGCGCGGCATCGCGGCGGACAAGGCCAGCACGTGCGTGACCGATACGGCCAAGGCCACCGCGCTCGCCAATGCGACAGACAAGGCCTCGCAGGATTACGACGTGACCGGCACGCCCACCTTCATCCTCAACGGGACGAAGACCGGCGTCGCCACGTGGGACGCGCTTGAACCGATGATCAAGAAGGCCGGCGCACGCTGATGCGCCCAGCGCGGTAGGGGCCTTGGGGGGGCTTGCACCGATGCAATTCCGGCGCTTGAAGCTCTCGGGCTTCAAGAGCTTTGTCGAGCCTGCCGAACTGCGGATCGAGCCCGGGCTGACCGGTGTTGTCGGCCCCAACGGCTGCGGCAAATCAAACCTGCTCGAGGCCATCCGCTGGGTGATGGGCGAAAGCAGCGCGAAGTCGATGCGCGGCGGCGGCATGGAAGACGTGATCTTCGCCGGCACGGCCAACCGCCCCGCGCGCGATTTCGCCGAAGTGTTGCTGACGGCGGAAACAGATCCTTCGGGCCCGCATGGAGGCGAGCTTGAAGTCGTGCGGCGCATCGAACGCGGCGCTGGCAGCGCCTATCGCGTCAATGGAAAGGATGTCCGCGCCAAGGACGTGGCGCTGATCTTCGCCGATGCGGCAACGGGTGCGCACAGCCCGGCCCTCGTAAGCCAGGGCCGGATCGCCGCAGTGATCGCCGCCAAGCCGGCGGAGCGGCGCATGATGCTGGAAGAGGCTGCGGGGATCGCGGGACTTCATGTGCGACGCCGCGACGCCGAGCAGAAGCTGCGCGCGACCGAAGCAAATCTGGCACGGCTTGATGACATGCTGGCCGGGCTCGAAAGCCAGATCGGCACGCTGAGGCGCCAGGCGCGCGCAGCAGAGCGCTACAAGGCGGTCAGTGAGAGAATCCGCGTCGCAGAGGCGCGGCTGGTCTTCGCGCGCTGGCGTGATGCGGCAGCGGCGGCCGATGCAGCGCGCAAGGAGGCGCAGGCCGCAGATCAGGCGGTCACGCAGGCACAGGCTGCAGCCGCCGAGGCCCAGACCACCCAGCACAAAGCCGGCGAAGCGCTAGCCCATGCGCGCGAGGAATTGTTCGACCGCCGGCAGGATTCCGCAGCGCAGGGCCAGCGGATGGCAAGCCTGACGGCACAGCTCGAAGCAGCGGAACAGCGCCTTGCCGACATCGACCGCCAGTTGCGGCGGATCGACGAAGATCGCGCCGCTGCCGATCGCATGACTACCGACGCCGCTGCAGCCCTCGCCAGGCTGGAAGGCGAAGTCGCCAAGGCCGAAGCGGCGCTGGCCGAAGATGAGGCCCGCCGCCCTGCTGCCGCCCGAGCGGTCGAGGATGCTGAGCGCGCAGCCCGCGCCGCCGAGCTGGCGTTGGCGCAGAAGGTTGCGGAGCAAGCCGGGATCGATGCCGAATGGCGCGTTGCCGAAGCAGCGGTTGCCGCAGCGCGGCAGCGTCTCGTTCGGCTCGACGCCGATCTGGCGCGCCTTGTCCAGCAAGCCGAAGCGCTGTCGCGCGAAGCCGATCCGGCAGCGCAATTAGCCGAGGCTGAGATGAAGCGCGCCTCGGCCGCCGCAGCGCTTGCCGAAGCGCAGGCTCGGCGCGAGGGCCTGACCGTCGAGCGCGAAACCCTGACCATCGCACGCGATGCGGCAGGCAATGCGCTCGCCGCCGCGCGCGCCGACCTTGCCGGGGTCGAACGCGAGGCCGAGGCGCTGGCCCGCGACAAGGCCGCGCGGGAAAAGGCGGCTGCCGCCAAGGGCAAAGGGCCAACGGCACTTTCCGGAAGCCGCGCCGCACCGGGTTGGGAACGGGCACTCGCCGCCGTACTCGGCCGCGATGCCGGCTCGCCCGTCGGCCCTGCTCCTGCACAGGCGGACGGCCGCTTCTGGACCGGCGCAGCCACGCCGACGAATGTTGCAGAATCGCTTCTCCGCTTTGTCCCGGCCTGTCCCGAGGAATTGAAGGCGCGGCTCGCTCTGGTCCACGCGGTGGAGGCGGACACCGGCCAGCCGCTCGCGCCGGGCGAATGGCTGGTCACGCGGGCCGGGCACCTGCGCCGGTGGGACGGTTTTATCGCGCGCGGCGAGGGTGCAGCTGAAGCGGCGGCGCTGGAAGCCGAGAACCGCCTGGCAGAGCTTCAGGACCGGCTGCCTGCGCTGCGTGCGAAGCTGGTCGACGCCGAGGCCACGGATGCAGAGGTACGGGCCGGCCTGCTGCGGATCCAGGCCCAGCTTGCAGAGAGCGAGCGGGCAATCTCGGCGGCGGCCGATGCGGAGCGCAGCGCCCTGCGGGCCATCGATGCGGCAGAGGCGGCACGCGCGCGGATGGAGGCGCGTCGCCAGGAACTCGACCGGATGACCGCCGACCTTGTCGAAGAGCGCAAAGGCGGCGAAGGCGAGCTGGCATTGGCCGAAGCAAAACGCGCTTCGCTGCCGGATCCCGAGGCCGGGCGCGCAGCGGTGGACCTTGCGCGAACCCGCAACGAAGCCGCACGGATCGCGCTGCAATCGGCGACCGCTGCCTCTGCGGCGCTGGAGCAGGCGCTTGCCGTCGCACGCGAAAGGCTCGGCGTGGTGCGCGTCGATATCCGCAACTGGCAATCGCGGGCGGGCGATGCTGCCAAGCGGCTGGCCGACATGACCGGCCGCGCCGAGGAACTGGCCCAGGACCGGCTCGTCTTCGCGGCCAAGCCTGCGGGTCTGGTCGCAGAGATCGAACAGGGCGAGGCAATCCGCAGCCGCATCGCCAGTGATCTGGCCGCGGCGGAAGCCACACTCGCGCAGTGCGAGACCGCAGCGCGCGCTGCCGACGCCCGGCTCTCCGCAACGACCGAGGCGCTTGCCACGGCCCGAGAATCGCGCGCCGGTTCTGCAGCACGGGCCGAGAACGAGGATGCTCGACGGCAGGAGATGGCAGGCATTTCGGGCGAACGGTTTCAGTGCCCGCCCCCGCTCCTGCCCGAACGCTTTGCCTTTGCCTCGGCCGATGTCGGCTCGTCGCAGGCTGAATCTGCCGAGCACGACCGGCTTGCCGCCGAACGCGAGCGGATCGGCCCGGTCAACCTGGTCGCCGCAGACGAACTCGCCGAAGCAGAGCTGCGCATGGGTACTTCGGTCACCGAGAAGGCCGAACTGGTGGAGGCGGTGCACCGGCTGCGCGGATCGATCGGCAACCTCAACCGCGAGGGCCGCGAGCGGCTGCGCGCGGCGTTCGAGGCTGTCGATGCGCACTTCCGCCGCCTGTTTGCTCGCCTGTTTGGCGGCGGCGAGGCCCACCTCGCCTTGGTGGACAGCGACGATCCGCTCGAAGCTGGTCTCGAAATCTTCGCGCAACCACCCGGCAAGCGCTTGCAATCGTTGACTCTTCTCTCCGGCGGTGAGCAAGCCTTGACAGCAGTCGCACTGATCTTCGCGCTGTTCCTGACCAATCCCGCGCCGATCTGCGTGCTTGACGAGGTCGACGCGCCGCTGGACGACGCGAACGTCGAACGCTTCTGCGACATGCTCGATGCGATGGTGGCAGAAACCAAGACCCGCTACCTGATCGTTACCCACAACGCCGTGACGATGAGCCGCATGCACCGGCTGTTTGGCGTCACCATGGTCGAAAAGGGCGTTTCCCGCCTCGTCAGCGTCGACCTTGGCGGTGCGGTCGACTTGCTGGCCAGCCAATGATGAGTGGTCGCTCGAAGCCGCCCGTCCAAACTCGACGGATCGGACCTTGTCAGTCAGTCAACTCGTGAGTACGTCCCGAACTGGCAATGACCTTCGAAGGGAAATCCTTTTGCGTGGCGTGACGACTGCTTTGCTGCTTGTCGCTTCAATTCAGACTGCCACTGCAGCCGGCGTAAAATGGGACCAAGCACCCCAAGGTTTTCTTGCTAATACTGGCCCGCGCGGAACCATAAGCTACAAAGTTGGGAATGAGCCAATACTGCGGCTCCCGCTGGTATGGACCGAGGCGGCTAGGATCGATGCCCCGGTAACATTTTCCTTTTCCGGAGAGAGCGTCACCATTCCTGCTGGCACCGTTCTCCCGGCCGTAACACTGACCGAACCAGCGGCACCCGCAATGCCGCGTAGGCTCTATTGCACACCCAGCAAGGTGAAGACGAGAACGAGGTCTGGCTCGCTTTGGGCCATGATGCAAAACAAGCTGATCAACAGCCTGTCTGACAGCCAAAAATGCCTGGAGGACACCGATGGGGACGGCAAGCTTGATCACACGCTAATGGTGGGCGAAGGGAAGGACGACCTGCGGCCCGGCTCACAGATCGACGCGATTTCGTTTGCAAAACTTTCCAACGCCGAAATTGGGCCAACTGACTACGTCACACTCGAATTGGCCAGCGCGAAGGCGGATAGTGCGACGATCATTTTGCGCGTCTATCAGGGCGAAAAACCCCTCCAGTTCATCCGTGTTAGTCAAGGTCCCTATACGGCAGAAGCCTGGACCAAGTACAAGAGCGCCGAGTCTTTCAACCGGCCCCTCGAGCTTTTTGGCATTCGCTTCGAGATCCTCTCTACAGACCCCGGGCAAAAGAGTGCGACCATTCGCTGGCCTGAGGATGCGCCACGCGATTCATTGCCCTTAATCCCCACGGATCTCTATCTTGTTATGCGCTGATCGGAATAGCGTGCTGTAACTTCCAAACCTCAAAGGTCGTTACGAATCCAGTACGAAGCGCGGGCCCGGCCCGGCAGCGCCGGCGCGGTCCTCCTTGTTGTAGAGCGCGCAGCGATCGAGGCTCAGGCAGCCGCAGCCGATGCATTCGTCGAGCTTGTGGCGGGTGCGGGTCAGCAACTGAATGCGCTGGTCTATCTCTCCGCGCAGCGCACGGCTAATCTTCTGCCAGTCGAGCACGGTGGGCGTACGCCCTTGCGGCAGCGTCGCAAGCGCCTGCTCGATCTGTCCCAAGCCGAGCCCCAACTTCTGCGCGATAAGCACGAAGCTCAGACGACGTATGTCGGACCGCAGAAAGCGGCGCTGGTTGCCGCCCGTGCGGACAGATTGAACAAGACCGCGCTCCTCGTAGTAGCGGATCGCCGAGACGGCGAGCCCGGTGCGCCGCGCCAGAGTGCCAATCGGAATTAGATCGTTGCGATTCACCGTAGGACCCTGCCTGCAAAGCTTGACCTCAAGTCAGCTTGAGCTTGCATAAGGGCAGGCGTCGATTCGAACAACAGTTGAGGAAGGACTTGAAGAGATGCGTGCAGCTCGTCTTGAACACGTGAATATTCGCGTGAGCGATCCCGACCGCACGGCGTCCTTCCTTGCGAAGTTGACCGGCTGGACAGAGCGCTGGCGCGGCCCGGCGATCGACGATGGGTGGACCATCCATCTGGGTGCGCAGTTCGATTACATCGCACTCTATAGACCAAAGGAACCGGTCACCGGCCGCTTCGAGAAGGGCGCTCCGCTCCAGCACGTCGGCATCGTGGTTGACGATCTGGACGCAGCTGAACGTATCGTGGAAGACCATGGCCTCGTGCCGTTCAGCCACGCAGACTACGATCCCGGCCGACGGTTCTATTTCTATGACTGGGACGGCATCGAGTTCGAACTCGTCAGCTATGCCTGACCGGCAAGGCCGATTGTCAGGCTCGCGAGTGCCATCAGCAGTCCAGCGAAACGGTTGGAGCGGAACTTGACCAACGGGTCCGCTCCGTCCTCCTTGAGAGTGAACACCTGCCAGCCGAGATGCATGGCCATCGGCGCAAGCGCTGCGAACACCAGCGGATCTGGCCGGACCAGCCAGAAGGCTCCGGCCCAGCAGACAAGCGCCACGCCATAGATTGCGCCGACGCCAGCCCTGACGTGGCGTCCGAACGAGAGTGCAGAAGAACCGATGCCCACAAGTGCGTCATCCTCGCGATCCTGCAAGGCGTAAATCGTGTCGTAGGCCATGCACCAAGCCCAGGCGCCGGCATAAAGCAGGCCCAAAGGCGCCAGACCTTCGAACCCGCGCGCCTCCACCCAGCCGACCGGCGCGCCCCAGGTGAAAACGAGGCCCAACCACGCTTGCGGCCAGCCGGTAATGCGCTTCATGAAAGGATAGGCGGCAACCAGCGCCAGACTGCCGAGCGCGACCAGTTGCGCCTGCCAGCGCAGCTGCAGCAACACCACCAAGCCGACTGCGCACAGCGAAAGCAGCCAGATCCAGGCAGCCTTCTTCGAAATGCGTCCACTCGCCACTGGGCGCGATGCGGTCCGTGCTACGCGCGCGTCGAGATCGGCATCGACAACATCGTTGTAGACGCAGCCTGCCCCCCGCATCGCGACGGCACCCAGCAGCATCCATAAGGCTATGTCCCAGCGCCTTGCGCCCCCCGCCAGGAAGAGGCCCCACGTGCAGGGCCAGAACAGCAGCCACCAGCCGATCGGCCGGTCGAAGCGCGCCAACTGGGCCAGATCGCGCGCCGGCTGTGGCAAGCGGGCAACCAGCCCTTTGTGCTCGCTATCTGGGACGATGTCGGAACGTGCGGAAGCGCCGGTCATGCTGGCGGCATAGCTCTGCGCGTTGCAATCGGCTAGGGCCTGCAACCATGCCCGCCACCCCTGCCTGGCCGCCTAAGTCGGCACCTCGCCTCTTCGTGCCCGCCCCCCTTGCAGAGGGCGCAACCGTGGCGCTCGACGGGGCGCAGTCGCATTACCTGGGAAAGGTCATGCGCGCAGCCGTGGGCGACGCGGTGATCCTGTGCGACGATACGAGCGGCGAATGGCTCGCTCGTGTGGCCCAGGTGGGCAAGCGCGATATCCAGCTGTCAGTGGAAGCGCTTCTCAGGCCGCGCGAACTGGTCCCGGATTTCTGGCTGTGCCCCGCCCTGCTCAAGAAGGATCGCTTCGATCTCGTCCTCGAAAAGGCGACCGAACTGGGCGTCGCAGCGATCCATCCGGTCCTGACGCGCCGCTGCGTGGCCGACCGGCTCAACCCGGAACGCGCCCGCGCGATCGTGACGGAAGCGGCAGAACAGTGCGCCCGCACCGCGCTCCCCACGCTGGAGCAACCCGTGAAGCTCGACGCGCTCCTGCGCGACTGGCCGGCAGATCGCGCGCTGTTCTTCGCGGACGAGAACGGTGGCGCGCCCGCCGCGGCCGCTTTTGCGGCCTATGCTGGCCCTGCCGCCTTGCTGATCGGGCCGGAAGGCGGATTCGATGATGCCGAACGCGCAGCGATCAGGGCTCACCCAGGCGCCCGGGCGATCACGCTCGGCCCACGCATCCTACGTGGCGAAACCGCTGCACTGGCCGCCACGGCTCTTTGGATGGGGACAACAGGCGACTGGAACGGGTGATCGTTGCGCTTTCGCAACAATGAATGGCAGCATTGGGACTAGCTAAACCCCCTCGCAACCTCTAACTGGCGCGCATGAGCACGCGGCAGGTTTCAGATAGCAACGAACCGGTAATCGAGAGCCGGGACCAGCTGGTCGCCCCGATGCAGAAGGGCGAAAAGCCGCGAGAGCGCTGGCGGATCGGGACGGAGCATGAAAAGTTCGTCTATCGCACCGACGATTTTCGCGCCCCATCGTACGCTGAACAAGGCGGCATCCGCGACCTCCTGCTCGCGCTGACCGAATATGGCTGGGAGCCGGTGATCGAGGGCGACAATGTGATCGCCATGTCCGGGCCGGACGGCACGGTCAGTCTCGAACCTGCCGGACAGCTCGAACTCTCGGGCGCGCCGCTCGAGAACCTGCACGAAACCTGCCAGGAAACGGGCCGTCACCTCGCCCAGGTGAAGTCGATCGGCGACAAGCTCGGCCTCGGCTATCTCGGCCTCGGCCTGTGGCCTGACAAGACCCGGGCCGAACTGCCGATCATGCCCAAGGGTCGGTACGAGATCATGTTGCGGCACATGCCGCGCGTGGGGACGATGGGCCTCGACATGATGCTGCGGACCTGCACCATCCAGACCAACCTCGACTATTCGAGCGAGGCCGACATGGTGCAGAAGTTTCGAGTCAGCCTGGCGCTCCAGCCGCTCGCAACGGCACTTTTCGCCAACTCGCCGTTCCTTGAAGGCAAGCCGAACGGCTTCCTTTCCTATCGCAGCCACATCTGGACCGATACCGACGCGGCCCGCACCGGCATGCTAGGCTTCGTGTTCGAGGATGGCTTCGGGTACGAACGTTATGTCGACTACATGCTCGACGTACCGATGTACTTCGTCTTCCGCGACGGCAAGTATATCGACGCCTCAGGCCAGTCGTTCCGCGATTTCCTGGACGGCAAGCTACCCGCGCTGCCGGGTGAAAAGCCCTTGGAGTCTGACTGGATCGACCATTTGTCGACCGCCTTCCCCGAAGTGCGGCTGAAGTCGTTCCTCGAAATGCGTGGTGCCGACGGCGGACCGTGGAGCCGGATTTGCGCGCTGCCTGCGTTGTGGGTCGGCCTGCTTTACGATCAGGGCGCGCTCGATGCTGCGTGGGATCTGGTCAAGGGCTGGGACATGGACGGGCGCGAGCGGCTTCGCGCCGAAGTGCCCAAGCTCGGCCTTGATGCCCCGCTGCCGGGTGGCGGCAAGCTGCGCGATGTGGCGGCCGAAGTGCTGGGCATTGCAAGGAGCGGTCTGGCCGCGCGGGCGCGCCTCAACGATGCCGGCGACAACGAGACAGGGTATCTCCTGCCGCTCGACGAGATTGTCGCCACTGGCAAGACGCCGGCCGAAAGGTTGCTCGATCTCTACCATGGCGAATGGGCCGGCGACCTCGGCAGGATCTATCAGGCCAAGAGCTTCTGACGCGGGAGCGACAAGCATGATCATCGTGATGGGTACGGTCAGGGTTCCGGTCGAAAACGTCGAGGCGATCCTGCCCGCCATGGAACGCGTGGTCACCGCCACCCGCGCCGAAGATGGCTGCATCGCCTATTCCTATGCGCAGGACATGCTCGAGCCGGGCCTGATCCACATCGCCGAAAAATGGCGCGACAGCGATGCGCTTTCCGCGCATTTCAAGGCTCCGCACATGGCGGCTTGGGTCACGGAACGCGCCGATCTTGGCCTTTACGACCGCCAGATCCGCCGCTTCGAGACCGATGAGGGCGAAGCGATCTAGCCGTTAGCGCGCCAGCGCACTGCGCCGTGCCCAGAGCAGTCGCCCCAGCCTGGTGAGCGGGGCGGTAATCAGGCCGTGCTCGGCCATCCAGGCATGATATTCGCGGTACTTGGCATCGGCGGCCAGCAGATGCTTCTCCTCGGTTTTCGCACGCCAGTAGTAAACGCCGCTGACAAGGCCGAGCGTCACGGTGTTGCGGATCACGTCGACCATGGATCCGCTAGTTGCCAGATAGGGCATCGAAGTGAGCCACCAGAAGCTGTTCTTGGAAAGATACGCGGGATGGCGGGTAAAGGCGTAAGGGCCGTTGGTCAGGATGCCGCGATAGGTCAGGTTCGAGAACCGCAGGCCGAATGCGACCGTCGCCCAGGCGTAGATCGCGGTGAGGATCACCATGGTCGCGCCCCAGACCCACAGCAGCGTGGTGTGCCCGGCCAGCCAATAGTCCCATTCCGCGCTGTGCGGCCGGTAGTCCAGCACGTCGCCGCCACCCATGAGGATGAACGGCGGATAGCAGATCAACGCCGCCACCCATCCCCCGAGATAGGGGTTGGCCGTGCGGATCTGGGCATCGAGCGGCTTCATCGTCAGCAGGTAGCCGACCATCGCAATCTGCACGTCGATCATGAACATCGTCTCGATCATGACGTTGGTCATCACCACTGGCCCAAGGTGCCAGGCAGCGTTCCAGTCGAACGCGACAACACCCATGAATCCCATCGGCAGGATCGAAATCATGAAGGCGCAGAAGAAGCCCTTCACAGCCCAACCGCGAAGATGATGGGCGACTTCGGCCTTGGAGAAAGGCTCTCGGCCCAGGAGCATGGCGCCGAAGTGCCAAGCCCCATCACGCGGTTCTACCAGCACGCGATCGAGCCATAGGACGTAGGGGACCGACAGGACTATCATCACCGGCCCTGCGATCTCGAGCATGTCCATCGCGAACAGGTAGGGGCCCCGCCAGTACCACCGCCCCAGGCAGTAGATAAAGGCGATCAGCGCCCAGGTCGCCCAGAGCCCTGCGATCTTGGTGATCGAAATCTGCGCGATCTCTCGCAGAGGCTTCGGGTTGTCCCAGTCGATCCCGGTCGAGGGGCGGCGATGAACCTTGTCGACCAGCAGCGACCAGAGCACCATCGGAACGCCTGAGAACAGCAGCGCCAAAAGTGCGGCATTGGCGCCATCGAGCTTGGCCCTGGGCCCCGGCAGGCCAAAAGCATCCACGATCGCCGGCCATTCGCGGCATACCATGAGCCAGAACAGCAGGCCGGCCACACCACACAGGCCCACGCCGGCAGAAATGTCGCTTGGCGGCCGGTTGGCCGGGACAGGAGGGCTCATGCTCATGGTCCCGCCCTTACCCGACAGAGCGTGCAGAAACCATGAAGAGACAAGGCCAGTCAAGTGTGCCTTGGCACTTCCCCTGCTCTGCTGCCCCGCGCGCGGCCGATCAGCGAAAAGCAGTGATCCGCCCGCTGTCGTCCAGCACATAGAGCGTCTGGTTCGCCACGATCGGCGCCAGCGATACCGACGATTTCACTTCGGCAAAAGGCGTCACCTTGCCGTCGGCAACCGACGCGGTCTGGATCTCACCCCGCGAGTTCGCGATCCACAGCCGGTTTCCGGCAAGCACTGGCCCGGTCCAGAAGATCGGGTCGATCTTCTTCTTTTCCTTGCGATAGTGCTGAAGCTGGGTCAGCCAGCGGACCTTGCCGTTGGCCTTGGCGATGCAAAGCAGCTTCGCCTCGTCGGTCAGCGTGAAGATCCACTCACCCGCGACGGCAGGCGTCGAAATCCCCGCGAGATTGAGCTCCCAGATGCGCTGACCGGTGACCAGTTCGTAAGCCGCCATGCGGCCGCCCTGGCCCAGCGCATAGACGCGCCCGTTCTCGATGATCGGATCGGCGTCGATATCGGTCAGCGTCGAAACCGACGTCGCGATCGAGGTGCGCGCCAGCGCATCAGACCACAGTTCGCGTCCGTTTTCATAACGGTAGGCAACGAGTTCGCCCGAGCTATAGCCCGCGACGAACGTGCCCTGGCCCGCCGCCGGTGCAGCCACGCCGAACACGCCCGACTGCGTCACCGATCCGGATTCGTGCCACAACTGCGTGCCGTCATCGACGTTGAGCGCAACGATCTGGTTGTCCTGCGTCATGACGGTCGCCGCGCCAAACGCGATGGTCGGCGAACCGCGCAGGGGTCCGGCGGGCTTCACCCGCCACTTGATCTTGCCGTCGGCGGCATCCAGCCGGGCAACTTCGCCAAGGCCGGTGGTCACATAGACCGCGCCGTCGTCAAACGCGGCACCACCGCCGAACACGGAAGCGTTGTTGCCGTCCATGCGGATGGCCGTCTTCCACTCTTCGCGACCGGTCGCGGCGTCGAAGGCATGGACGGTGCCTGCGGTGTCCATGACGAAAAGCTTGCCGCCGCCGACGACAGGCGATGCAGCAAGGCGCTCCTTCTTGGACGATCCCGGAATCTGCGCGACCCAGGCCTTGCGCGGCGCATCGCCGATCGCCAGGTGGCCGGTCGCCTTGGCGGCGCTGCCGGCAGCCTGTGCCCATTCAGCATTTGCTTCAGCCGGCGGCAGGACGACGTCCATCAGCGCGATCGATTCGTCGACCTTGGTCCCCGCCTCGATCCGCGAAAGGACGGGCACGCGCTGGCCGATCGTCGGGGTTGCCTTGACCTTGCCCTTGCCGGCACAGCCGCCGAGCGCGATGGCCAGAGCCGTCACGCCAAGCAGCGCGGCGCGCGAAATGCGGTTGCCATTCATCGATTGCATCCTCGTCATTCTGCCGTTGCCGGAGCGACCTTCACGATCGCGTCCTGCGGGTCGTCCACGGCATCGACGCCGAGCTGCCCCGCCAGCTGGCGAACGCGGCGGCGGAGCGATTCCGGAACGGTCTTGTCCTTGGCGATGCTGGCGAAAAGCGCGCCAGCCTGAGCATTGTCGCCGTTGTTCATATAGGCCACGCCCAGCAGTTCACCGGCGTTTCCGAACCAGGGATTGCCCGGAACGGCGAGCGGCTTGAGCCGGTCGATAACATGCTGCGGCTTCAGCGTGTCGAACTTGAGCGACACTTCCCGCACCGTTGCCAGATCGCGGAAAGGCTGCGGCGCCTTGGTATCTGCGGCGACTTCGGCGAAGATCTTCGCAGCTTCGTCCGTCTTGCCCTGCTGCGCGGCAATCGCGCCCTGCATCGTGCGCGCAGCCGCCTGGTAACCTGGGCCCGAGCTCTTGACGATCGGCGCAAGCGCCTCGTTGCCTGCCTTCAGATTGCCACCTTCGACCTGGTCGAGCGCCTTGGTGAACGCCTCGCCCTGCTCGCCCGCCACGGCGTTCTGATGGTTGTCATACCACAGATAGCCTGCCAGCCCGAGCAGACCGGCCAGGACGACAGCACCGACCGGTCGGCCCCACTTGCGGAGCACATCGATCGTCTGGTCTTCGCGCAGCGCATCGTCGACCTCGCGCAGGAAAACGTCCTGCTGCGCGGCCTGGCGTGCGGCAAACTGGTCGGAACGGGATTGGGGGGTCGTCGGTCTCAGGGCCAAGGCGCTGCTTTCGGTGTTTCGGCGGGGTCGCACGGGCGGGACACCCATTGCGCGCGGTGTTTAGCGGATGAGGCCGCCTTTTCAACTCGAATGATCGTGCACGCTCCTGCCGATCTGCAAGTGAACCACCAATGAAGCGTCATTGCTCAGGGAAAGCGATCGCGTTCGAGCGCCCGTGCATAGACCGCAGCGTAGCGTTCGACCATTCTCGCAGCGTCAAACTCCGCCCGCGATCGGACCTGGTTGGCCGCCCCTACACGCCGGCGCAGGGCTTCGTCAGAAGCGAGTGCGGCCAGTGCGTTGGCAAGCGCCGCTTCGTCGCCTTCTGCCGAAATGAAGGGGCGGTTGTCGGCGCTGACGATCTCGGCCACGTCGCCCACGGCCGGGCTTGCAACAGCCAGTCCGGCCGCCATGGCCTCGACCACGGAAAGCGGGAACTGCTCGCTGTCGGAAGAAAGGGCGAACAGGTCGAACAGCCCGATCGCGTGCGCCGGGTCCGCAACATGCCCGGGCAGGTGGACACGATGGCCGATCTCCAGCGCCATGGCTTCGGCCAGGATCGCCTCGCGCTCGGGCCCTTCCCCCAGGATCACCAGTTGCCATTCAGGCGGCAGATGAACCATCGCCCGCACCAGCCGGCGCAGGTTCTTGACGGGTCGCAATCCGGCCAGAGTACCAACCCAATATTCGCCCTTGCGCTTGATCACCCGCGGCAGCGCATCGGGCCGCGGCCTCGCGCCATAAGCGCGCGTGTCGATGCCGTTCGGGATGCGGCGTACCTTGCTGCGCGACTGACCCCATACGGAAAGCGCGATGTTTTCCAGACGCTGCGAGGGCACGATCAGCGTGGTCGCACGAGTAAGCGCGATACGGCGGTACCAGTTGCGCGCCGGCTTAGGCCCGCCTGCCTCGTCGGCATTGAACCCATCTTCGTGATGCACCAGCGGCGCAAGGCGATAGCGCGGGGCGAATAACGCGTGCGCCATGACCGCATCCATCGCCCCCCAATTGTACGTCAGCAGGAGGTCGTAACCCTGCATCGCCTGTGCGATCGCCTGCAGGCGGCGCACCGACAGGGGTCCGGCAAGCGCGGGAAAATCATGCAGGACATCAAGCCGTATGCGGGGCGCCACGAACTGCGCCGCGCCCAGGGCGTGCGGCTCTGCCGAAACCACGGCATGCTCCACGCCCGGACCGAAACGGTTGATAAGGTCCACGCTGCGCCGCTCCTTGCCTCCCGGTCCGAAGGTCGAATGGAGATGCAGCACGCGCAAAGGAGCCACCTGGGGCAGACTCATGCCAGCGCAGCGAGCAGCCGTTCGATCGCCGCGACCGCCACCGGCTCGTCAAGCGTCGGCGCATGCCCGACGCGCGCAACCGTAACCAGTTCGAGCTGCGGATTGCGCGCGGCCATCTCCTGCGCCGCCTCGGCCGAAAGTATGTCCGAATGCGCTCCGCGCAGCAGCAGCAGGGGCCGCCCGGCCAAGGCATCGAACGCAGGCCATAGATCGGGGGCGGCCCCTTCGGGCGCGGCATCAAGCGGCTCGGCGATCTTCATGTCGTAGTCGAATGCGATCCGCCCGCCGCTTCCCACCGCCATCGTGCGCTTGGCCATGCGCAGCCAATCGGTAATTGCGAAATCGGGGAAGATGTCGCCCTGCGCTTCGGCAAGAGCGCGGGCAGCGTGCATCCAGGTTTCAAAGCTGCGTCCCTGGCCCACATAGCTGCGGATCCGATCGAGCCCCTCGGTCTCGATCACCGGTCCGATATCGTTGATCACGGCCCCGGCGATCCTGTCGGCGCCGCCCAGCGCCAGCAGCATGGTCAGCAGGCCGCCCAGCGACGTGCCGATCGACACGAAGCGCGAAATCGCCTCGGCCTCGAGCAGCGCCTCGATATCCTGGACATACTGGCCCGGATGGTAGGTCATCGGGTCCTTGGCATAATCGCTATCGCCACGGCCGCGCAGGTCGATGCAAAGGACACGCCAGCCAAGGTCCGAAAGATGCTCCGCCAACGCTTCGAAATCGCGCGCATTTCGGGTCAGGCCCGGCATGCAGAGCACCGGTGGGCGCGCTGGATCGCCCGGATAGTCGCGAAAATGGAGGCGCAAGCCATCGCGGCTGGACCAGCTGCGCACCTGGTAATCGGCCATGGTCGCCAAGATGTCCTTCCTGCTGCGCTCGCGCTCGACCGAACGCAAAACGGACCCGGCCGTCCCAGCGCGTGCTTGCGCGGGCGACCGACGGGGGCCACTAATGCCGCGATGATCCCCGACCCGCAAGACGCCGCCTATCGCCCCGCCCCCCGAATCCGCGCTTTGACGGACTGGCTCGGCGATCCGGTGGCTGCGGCGGACTTTCCCGAAACGGTGCTGCGCTTGCGCAACGATCGCGCCGCGGCGCAAGTCGGGCTCGCCAATCTGTCGGATGCGCAATGGCTGGACCATTTCGGCCGGTTTTCGCCGCTGGACGACAATCTCCCCCAGCCGCTGGCCTTGCGCTATCACGGCCACCAGTTCCGCGTGTACAATCCGGATCTCGGCGATGGCCGCGGCTTTCTTTTCGCGCAGATGCTCGATGGCTCGGACCGCCTCATGGATCTTGGCACCAAGGGTTCGGGCCAGACCCCATGGAGCCGCCGCGGCGATGGGCGCCTCACGCTGAAGGGCGCCGTCCGCGAGGCGCTCGCCACCGAAATGCTCGAAGCCCTGGGCGTCAACACAAGCCGCACGTTCTCGATCATTGAAACGGGCGAGGCGCTGTGGCGCGGCGATGAACCTTCGCCCACCCGCTCCGCCGTGCTGGTCCGTCTGTCGCACGGGCACATCCGCTTCGGCACCTTCCAGCGCCTGCTCGCGCTCGAAGCCAGAGACGAAATGGCACAGCTGGTGCAATACTGCCTCGCCAACTTCCCCGGAGCCGCCGGCCCCGATGGGGCGAGCCCGGCGACACGGCTGCTCAACCAGGTGGTTGAAAGGATGGCCGATCTTGCCGCGAGCTACATGGTTGCGGGGTTCGTGCACGGCGTGCTCAACACCGACAACATGAACATCTCGGGCGAAAGCTTCGACTATGGCCCCTGGCGCTTCCTGCCGCGCTGGGATGCCGGCTTCACCGCTGCCTACTTCGACGAAGGCGGGCTCTATGCATTCGGCCGCCAGCCGGAAGCGATCCACTGGAATTGCGGGCAGCTTGCCGTTGCGCTCCGCCTTCTGGAAGATTCGCCACCGCTGATTGCCGCTTTGCAGCGCTTCCCTGACCTGTACCGCGAAGCGATGGCCCGCCGCTGGTGCTGGCGCCTTGGCGTCGAACCCAAGGGGCTCGATCCCGACAGCGCGCTGGTGGCCGCCTGCGAACAGGTCATGGTCAGCGACGGCGTCGCGCCAGATGCGCTGCTGTTCGGCTGGCGAGGCGGACGGCGCCCTGCCGATGCGACAAGCGAAGCGGCCAATGCGCTTGCGGATATGCTCGCCGGGTACGTACCCACACCTTCCGATCATCCCTACTGGAACGACGATGTACCGCAGTCGATGCTGATCGAAGAGGTCGAGGCGATCTGGGCTCCGATTGCCGAAAACGACGACTGGTCGGCCTTCCACGCCAAGATTGCCGCGTTGCGCCGGACGGGCGCAGCGCATGGTCCAGCCCCCATGCCGGCTGGACATATCGAAGGATAAGGGTAATCCCCTAATCCCCCGGTCCGGGTTTACCTTCTTTATTTGGTTACCAATTCCGTCCTAATGCGGAACAGCAGCTTGCGGCGGGAAGGCCGCCGTGATGAAGGAAAACGTGGAGCACACGCCCGTCATTCCCGACGAGATCGTATCGATCGAACCCGCCACCGGCGTCGAATTCTGGCGCGGCAAGGTTGGGGACGTCGACGAGATAGTCGCCCGTGCGCGCAGGACGTGGCCGGCCTGGGCGGCACAACCGCTGTCGACGCGCATCGAACTTGTCCGCCGGTTCGCCAACGAAGTGCGCAAGGAAGCCGACAAGCTTGCCACCACGATTGCGCGCGAAACCGGCAAACCGATGTGGGAAGCCCGCGCCGAAGTCGAAAGCGTGGTCAACAAGGTAGAGATTTCGGTGCGCGCCTACGCCGAGCGCACGGCCCAGCGCCGGCTCGACAGCGCCTTGCAGGGGACTTCGGCGATCCGCCACAAGCCGCATGGCGTGATGGCCGTGATCGGTCCTTACAATTTCCCCGCACACCTTCCCAACGGCCACATCGTGCCCGCCCTGATCGCGGGCAACGTGGTGGTGTTCAAGCCTTCTGAAAAGGCGCCGGCCACGGGTGAATTGCTCGCGCAATGCTTCCACCGCGCGGGAATTTCCGCCGCCGTGGTCCAGGTCCTGATCGGCGGCCCCGCACAGGGCCAGGCGCTTGCCCAGCATGATGGCGTCGACGGCGTGCTCTTCACCGGCTCGGCGCATGTCGGCATCGCCATCAACCGCCGTCTTGCCGGAAACCCGGGCAAGGTCGTTGCGCTCGAAATGGGCGGCAACAATCCGATCGTGGTGTGGGACACGCCCAAGATCGCCGATGCCGCGGCCATCGTCGCCCAGTCTGCCTTCACTACGGCAGGGCAGCGCTGCACCTCGGCCCGCCGCCTGATCGTGAAGAGCTCGATCTACGACGACATCGTGGGTGAAGTGAAGCGGCTTGCCGATCGCATGATCGTCGGCGCGCCGTTCGACGATCCCCCGCCCTTCATGGGTCCGGTGATCGACAACCGCACCGCCGACGGCCTGACCGAGAGCTTCGTCTATCTGCTGTCCAGCGGTGGCCGACCGATCAAGCACATGGTGCGCCTGCACGAAAACCTGCCCTTCCTCAGTCCGGCGATGATCGACGTGACGTCGATCGCGGAACGGCCTGATGTGGAACTGTTCGGTCCGCTGCTCCAGATCGTCCGGGTCGATGATTTCGACGCGGCCATTGCCGAAGCGAACAATACCCGCTTCGGCCTGTCGGCGTCGCTGGTGGGCGGTACCCCCACCGATTACAGCCGCTTCTGGGCGAACGTGCGCGCGGGTGTGGTCAACTGGAACCGCCCGACCAACGGCGCTTCCTCGGCTGCACCATTCGGCGGCACGGGCCTTTCGGGCAACAACCGGCCGAGCGCTTATTACGCCGCCGACTACTGCGCTTATCCCGTCGCCTCGACGGAGATGGAGCAGCCGCGCGCCGGGATCGGCGTGGGCCTGCGCAGCGACTGACGCTTACTGCCCGGCTCGCCCGGTCGGATCGGGCAGCGGCCGCACCGGATCGATCGGCCCGGCGGGCACCATCGCAGCATTGCGCATGTTCTTCTGCGACAGGTCGGGATCGACGAGGAGCTGGCCTTCGATGGCCTCGGTCATCACCGGATCCTCGTTCTGCCTGCGCTCGTCGGGCGCGCTGTCTGCGCACCCCGTCACAAGCGCCAGAAGCGCCAGACTTGCCATCTTGCGACCCGTTCCCATCGACCTGCCCTAGCACGCCGCTGGTTAAGAACGCAAAAAGGAGCGCCCGGCGAACCGGAGCGCTCCTCGTCTGCCTTGCCCTGGTGCGACCCGAAGGGCTGGCTATGTCTTAGCGGCAGCGCGAACCGCCACGGTCCACTTCACGGCCCAGCAGCGCGCCGCCGGCTGCGCCAAGGATGGCGCCAAGCGTGCGGTCGCCGCGGTAACCGGCCACTTCGCGACCGATCAGCGCGCCCGCCGCGCCACCGACCAGCAGACCAGTCGTGCCATCGTTGCGGCGGCAGTAGGTGCGGCCATCCCGCCCGCGCCAGCTCTGCCCGCGGTAGTAATCGCCACGGTTGTAATCACGGCGATCGTAGTCGCTGTAGTAACGACGGCCATAATCGCCGCCGCGATAACGGTCGTACCGGTCATAGTCGCCATAGCGGCCATCGTGGTTCCAGCTCTGCTCGAGCTGCACGGTACGTGCCTGCGGCGTTCCGAAATCGGCGGCCACCGCCGGAGCGACAGCGGTGGTGAAGGTGCCTGCAGCGGCGAGCGCCATCGCGGCCTTGGTCATGATCTTCATGGTTGGTCTCCTGTTCTGGCGGCGCTTCGACCTCTTCGGAGCGGCGTCGTTGGTTCATGTTTAGAAGGTCGAACCTGAACGGAATGCAACGCGTCCGTCAGATTTGCCGAAATCGACGAACCGTTCGTTGGCGGCCATGAGCTGTGCGGAGTGAGCGACGAAACATCGCTTGGCCTGCCAGTCGCTCTCTGCAAGAGAGCGGCCATGACGTCTTCCAAGTTGGTCGGCCCGGGTCTTGGCGCCGCAATCCTCGCCTATCTGATCTGGGGCTTCCTGCCCCTCTACTTCCATGCGCTCGTTCATGTGCCAGCGCTCGAACTCGTGGCGTTCCGGATCTGCCTTACGCTGCCATTCTGCCTGATCGTCATCGCCTGGCGGGGTTTTGGCGCTGAACTGCGCGCCGCGCTGCGCAATCGGGCCGTGCTGATACGTTTGTGCGCCAGTGCAGCGCTGATCGCCACCAACTGGCTGATATTCGTCATGGCCGTCGCCAACGGCCATGTCCTCGCATCGAGCCTGGGATACTATATCAACCCGCTGCTCAACGTGCTGATCGGCACGATCTTTCTAGGCGAAAAGCTGAACCGCACGCAGTGGACTGCCGTCGCCGTCGCTGCGGCCGGTATCGCTCTGCTGCTGTGGGGCGCGCTCGACATGCTCGGGATCGCCATGGTGCTGGCGGTCAGCTTCGCGCTCTATGGCCTGATCCGCAAGATAACGCCGGTCGCCTCGGTTCCGGGGCTGACGATCGAGACGATGGTCCTGTTCATTCCCGCAACCTGTGCGGTGATCTGGTTCGCGCTTCAGCCAGCCGGCTCCAGCCTCACCCACGGCGCAGGCACAGCAGGCCTTCTTGCGCTGAGCGGCATCGTCACCGGCGTGCCGTTGCTGCTGTTCGCCTTTGCCGCACAGAAGCTTGACCTGTCGGTCCTGGGCTTCGTCCAGTTCCTTGCGCCCACGATCAGCTTCCTGCTCGGCACCGTGGTGTTCGGCGAACCGCTCGATACGGTGCGCCTTTCCTGCTTCGTGCTGATCTGGACCGCGATTGCGCTGTTCAGCGCCGACATGCTCCGCCGCCGGCGCCTCGAATCGCGCTCAAGAAGCGAAGCGCCAGCCTAGCGATTCGCCGGCATGGAACGGCACGATTGTCGTGCCGTTCGCATCGACCGTCTCGGGCACGCTCGTTCCCATGCGCTCCAGCGTTACCGTGCCCTCGTTCACCGGCATGCCGTAAAATGCCGGACCGTTGAGCGAGGCAAAGCCCTCGAACTTGTCGAGCGCGCCTTCCTCGTCGAAAACCGCGACGTAGCTTTCCAGCGCATAGGGCGCATTGAAGATGCCGGCGCAGCCGCAAGCCGCCTCCTTCAGATGCTTGGCGTGCGGCGCGGTATCGGTGCCCAGGAAGAACTTCGCGCTGCCCGAAGTTGCCGCCTTGCGCAGCGCCAGCCGGTGCTTTTCGCGCTTGGCCACCGGCAGGCAATAAGCGTGCGGACGGATCCCGCCGACCAGCATCGCATTGCGGTTGATGTGCAGATGCTGCGGCGTGATCGTCGCGCCGATCCGGTCGGATGCCTCTGCCACGAACTGCGCGGCTTCCTCGGTGGTGATGTGCTCGAACACCACCTTCAGCCCGGGCAGCGCTTTCACCAGCGGGATCAGCGTGCGCTCGATGAACACCGCCTCGCGATCGAAGATGTCGACGTGCGAATCGGTAACCTCGCCGTGGATCAGCAAGGGCATGCCGAGCTTCTCCATGCGTTCCAGCACCGGCATGATGTTGGCGATCGCCGTAACGCCATGCGCCGAGCCTGTCGTGGCATGCGCCGGATAGAGCTTGGCCGCCACGAACACGCCGGCGGTGAAGCCGCGCTCGACCTCGTCGGGATCAGTCGCATCGGTGAGGTAAAGCGTCATCAGCGGGGTGAAATCGACGCCTTCTGGCACCGCCGCAAGGATGCGGTCGCGATAAGCCGAAACACCGGCAACGTCGGTCATCGGTGGCGAAAGGTTGGGCATGACGATCGCACGGGCGAACTGGCGCGCGGTGTAGGGGAGCACGCCTTTCAGCACCTCGCCATCGCGCAGGTGAACGTGCCAGTCGTCGGGGCGGCGGATCGTCAGAGTCTCGGTCATGGGGCAGACGCTTTGCCACAGCGCGCCGATGACGCAACCTGCTCTGCAATGAAAAGCTGGACCGCCCCACTTGAACGCGCCCCCGCCCATGCCAAATGGAGCGCATGCCCCAGCCCCGCCTGTTCGACCGCGCGCTCGTCCGCCTCGCCCCCGAAGACCCGGCCGAGGATGTTGCCGCTTTCCTCCAGGGCCTCGTCACCAATGACGTGAAGGGGCCGCTCCCGGTCTGGGCGGCGCTGCTCTCTCCGCAAGGCAAGGTGTTATTCGACTTCCTGGTCTGGCCCGATGGCGATGGGCTGCTGCTCGATTGCGAAGCCTCGGTCGCCGATGCCCTTGCCAAGCGCCTGTCGCTTTACCGCCTGCGTCGCAAGATCCGCATCGAACGCGCCGACAACCTGGGCGTCTACTGGGAAGGCCATGCCGGCGATGGCGCCGCCGCCGATCCGCGGCTTCGCGCGCTCGGCCAGCGCTGGATCGCCCCGGTGGGGGATGAAGACCGGGCCGCGGATGCCGCATGGCTTGAACACCGCCTCCGCCTTGGCGTCACCGAAGGGCAGGCCGAGCTTCGCAGCGACAAGACGCTTTGGCTCGAATGCAACGCGGTGGATCTCAACGGCGTCAGCTTTACCAAGGGCTGCTATGTCGGCCAGGAAAACACCGCGCGCATGAACTGGCGGCAAAAGGTCAATCGCCGCCTATTGGTTCTCCCGCTGGATCGTTCGGACGAATCGCGCCGCCGCGCCGCATATCCCGAGCTTGGCCTGGCGGTCGATCACCTGCGGGTCGAGGACATCATCCCCGACCTTGCCCCGCACTGGATGGACCTTACCCCCCCGGCGTGATCGGCGCGGGCTGCAACCCTTCGACCAGCATCGCTTCGGCCCGGTCGCGTGCGGCATTGCGCGGCAATTCGAGCGCTTGCGCCAGCGGCCCACCCATCAGCGCATCGCCCAGCGCCATCAGCACCAGAGCCAGCGTATTGCCGCGCTGCGTGTCCGAACCATATTCGTCCAGATCGACGACAAGGTCGTGGATCGTATCGACGATGGGATCGAGCGCGTCTTCGTTGCCGGAAAGCAGCATCCATGATGCCAGCGCACCTGCCCCTTCCTTGTCGAACGCATCGAACGTCAGGTCGACAACGTCGCGCGGGCAGCCGATGCCGGAACGCTGTGCGATCACGGCCTCGCGGATCGTGGCGCAGATCGTTTCGGCCAGATAACCCGCCAGCGCCTTCTGCAGGCCCGAGGCAGAGCCGAAATGGTGGAGCAGATTGGCATGCGTGCGCCCGATCCGTCCCGCCACTGCCTTCAGCGTCACCGCTTGCGGCCCAGCCTCGATCAACAGTGCGCGCGCGGCTTCAAGGGCGGCGACGCGGCTTTCCTCCGGACTGAGGCGCTTCCTTATTGACATTGTTGTCAGTTACTCTATCTCTGGCCCTACTGACATATCTGTCAATTATGCGTGGGTAGAACGATGACTGCAGACTTGCAAGCCCTTGACGTAGCGTCCGCCGCCTCGGCGGGCAAGGCGGCCGCCCATGGCAGCGCCACCCCCGCCGATCTGGAACTGGTCGTGCGCGACCGCCGCTTCGGCCGCGAACGCAAGCTGCCGCGCTGGTGGCTGAACAACGATCCCATCGCCTCGGCCTGGTACAATGCCCTGTCGCTGACCTTCCCCCGGGGCGAGGCGTTCTTCATCGAATCGGTCAAGGCCTTCCGCGAAGGCACGCCGCCCCGTCTCGAGGCCGAAATCCGCGACTTCATCCGTCAGGAGATCAACCACACCCGCGAACACGTCGCGTTCAACCGCGCGGCGACCGAAGCGGGCTACGACCTGTCGGAAATGGAACGCCGCCTCGCCGAAAACCTCGACGAAGCGAAAGGCCGCCCGCCGATCGCCAACCTCGCCACGACCATGGCGCTCGAACACTTCACCGCAATCCTTGCCCTCGAACTGTTGCGGACGCCGGCGCATCTCAGGGGCGGCGAGGAAGAGACCGCCAACCTGTGGCGCTGGCACGCGATCGAAGAAATCGAGCACAAGGGCGTCGCCTATGATACCTGGCTTCACGCCACCCGCGACTGGAGCCGGTGGAAGCGCTGGAAGATCAAGTCGCTGCTGATGCTGGCCGTCACGCGCGAATTCTTCATCCACCGCATCGACGATACGCTCGAACTGCTTCGGCAGGACGGCCTCACCGGCTGGAAGATCAAGGCCAGGCTCGCCGCCTACCTGCTGGTCAAGCCCGGCCTCGTCAGTCGTATCCTGCCCTTGTGGCTCAGCTACTTCCTGCCCGGCTTCCACCCGTGGAACCACGACGACCGCGCCCTTATCGGCAAGGCCGAGCGCGACTTCCCGGCAACCGCCGCACTCGCCTGATTCCAGGTCATGCGGGCCGCTTCACGCGGCTCGCATGACTTCTTCCGATTGGCCGCCGCTGTCGTTTCCATCGCCATCGCCGTTGCCGGCGGGGGACAGCAACGTTTCGAACATCACCGACGTGCAGACTGTCCTTCGGCTGGCGCTATAGCGTGGCCGCCATTCACCGGTGGGACGGAATCCCGCCTTGAGCAGCACCTGCCCCGACGCCGGGTTGTCGATGAAATGGCTCGCCTCGATGCGATCGTGGCCGATGGCCCGCGCGACGTTCAGCACTGCGCGCGCCGCCTCGGTCGCATAGCCCCTGCCCCAGTGGCTGCGCGCGATCCAGTAGCCGAGTTCGACGCCGCCCTGTTCCGCGGGCGCAAGCCCCGCGCATCCGATCAGCCGCGAACCATGTGCCCCCGGCAGCGTGACGAAGAAGTGGGGATGGCGCAGATCCTGCGGCTGGCTGGCAAACCAGCGCGCGTCTTCCGGGCCATAGGGCCAGGGCGCGCGCGCCAGGTTACGCACGATGGCCTCGTCATCGATGATGGCGTGCAGTTCGGCCCAGTCTTCGGGCCAGGCGGGCCGCAGGAACAGCCTTTCGCTGCGAATGAACACGTGAATTCTCCTCATCCGCCCTGTTGCCAACGGCCCCTAGGCCCCCGGCATGACAGGGATATTTCGCAGCCGACGCGAAGCCGCCGATGTCGAGACGATCGGGGCTGCGCGCGCGGCGATTCGGGTGAGGGAGAAACGAAAAAAGGGAGACGGGTTGGCCCCTCTCCCTCGATCTGCCGGTTACTGGAACCGGCGGGGCCATCCCGGCAGGATGGCCCTTTGCATGACCACCCGATTTATTCGGCGGCTTCAGCCATGGCGTCGACCGACACGTACTTGCGGCCGAGCTTGCCGGCGTGGAAGCGTACGCGGCCTTCGGCGAGCGCGAACAGGGTGTGATCCTTGCCCATGCCCACGTTGGCGCCCGGGTACACGCGGGTCCCACGCTGACGGATAATAATGTTGCCGCCGACCACTTCCTGGCCGCCGAACTTCTTCACGCCGAGGCGGCGGCCAGCTGAGTCGCGACCATTGCGCGAAGAGCCGCCTGCTTTCTTGTGTGCCATCTCGTCTTACTCCGATCTCGTGCTCAGGCGACCGAAACGATCCGCAGCAGGGTCAGCTGCTGGCGGTGACCGTTCTTGCGGCGATAGTTGTGGCGGCGGCGCTTCTTGAACACCACGACCTTTTCCGACTTCGCCTGCGCGATGATCTCGGCCGAAACCGTGATCGCGGCGGCATCGGCGAGTTCGCCGTCCTTGCCGGCGAGGAGGACATCACCGAGGGTGATCGTGTCGCCGGCTTCACCCGCCAGCTTCTCGACAGCGATCTTGTCTCCGGCGGCTACCCGGTACTGCTTGCCGCCCGTGCGCACGATTGCGAACATGGTTCCTGCTATCCGTTTCAAATGCCTGGCCCACCAAGCACCGCGATTCTCTTGCGAGAAACCGAGGACAGCGGGCAATACGCCGGTATCCCGCCGAATGCGGAACCCCGGAAAGAGCGGTGCCGATAGTCCAAGGAGAGATTCGTGTCAACGCCGCAACACGCGGCAAAGGCGCAGGATCGCGATGGACCGGCTCGGCACGCTGGCGTCGGCGCGCGCGCATGCTATGGCACGCTCATGGCCGACCGCACCTTCTCAGTCCAACCGTATTCCATGCGCCACGGCGCACTCGCCCTGCTCGTGCTTGCCAGCCTTGCCACGACCGCCTGCAGCGGCGATCGCGGACGCTATCCCTCGCTCGCCCGCCGGCCGGCAGAGCGCGCCTATGGTTCCGCCATGCCGGTCACGGCCCCCACACCGGAGTCGCAGGCTCCGATCGCGCCCGATGCCGGCACCGCCGCCCGCGTCGCCGCGCTGACCGATCAGGCGGTCAAGGCCGATGCCAAGTTCGAAGCCCGCCGCGCCAGCGCCGAACGTGCGGTCGCTGCCGCTCGCGGCGCGGCCGTCGGCAGCGAAGCCTGGTCAGTGGCGCAGATCGCCATAGCCGATCTCGATTCGGCGCGCAGCGAAGGCATGGTCGCCATGGCCGACCTTGATCGCATGCTGGTCGTTGCCGCGCAGGCCGCGGTCGATGGCCCGCGCGCCGATCTTGACCTGATCGCACCGGCCCACGCGCAGGTCGACGAACTGATGCGCAAGGAACTGGCGACGCTCGATTCGCTCAAGAGCCGCGTCGCCGGATAAGCCGCCTTCGCGCCGCTACCAGCGCGCCAGATCGCGCCGATCCTCGTCGCGCGGTTCGATCCAGCGCCAGCCGTCGGACGTCTTTTCCCGCTTCCAGAACCACGATTCGCTCTTGAGGTGGTCCATCGCGAAGTCGGCAGCGGCAAAGGCATCGCGGCGATGGCGCGCCGCGGCCGCCACCAGCACGATCGGATCGCGCGGCACCATCACGCCGATGCGATGGACGATCAGCAGCCCGTCGAGCGCCCAGCGGGCGAGTACCGCATCGGCCAACGCCCGCATCCCCGGCAAGGTCAGCGGCTCATAGTGCCGCAGCTCCAGCGCTTCCACGCCTTCACCCTGCCGCACTTGCCCCAGGAAGCTGACCACGCCGCCGGCCTGCGGGTGCCCGGCCGTAAACCGTTCGAGCTCCAGCGAAGGATCGAAGCCCAAGTCGAGCAGCCGCACGTCGCGCATCTCAGCCCCCGCTCACCGGCGGCAAGAAGGCGAGTTCATCGTCATCGGCGAGCACCACGCCGCCGGCCTCGGCCAGCAGCACGCCATTGAGCGCCAGGCGCACCCGTTCGCCCAGCAACTGGACCGCCAGCGCCGGATCGAGCGTGGCGAGAATCTCGGCCAGAGGCCCGCATGCAACCTCGCGCTCGCTCGCACCGGCCGCGTCCTCGAGCCGCCCGAGAAAGATCAGCCTTGCCGCCATCAACCGCCCGTCATCGACATGTGCCGCGCCAGCGCCGGTGCCGCGCCTTCGTGGTCGATGGCAAAGGCGTGCCGCTCGGGCTTCTCCCCCATGGCGCGGGCAAAGGCCTCCGCCAGCGCGGCATCGGGATCGTCGGAGCGCAGCGCCGCGCGCAGGTCGACCCGGCCCTCGCCACCAAGGCACATGAACAGCTGCCCTGTCGCCGTCACGCGAACGCGGTTGCAACCTTCGCAGAAGTTGCCGGTCAGCGGGGTGATGAAGCCCAGCCGTCCGCCCGTCTCGGCAATGTCGACATAGCGCGCGGGGCCGCCGCTGCGCGCGTCGCTGGCCACCAGGGTCCAGCGCTGCGCAAGCTGCTGCCGAACCGCATCGAGCGGCAGGTACTGGTCGAAGCGGTCTTGCTCGATCTCGCCCAGCGGCATGACCTCGATCAGCGTGATGTCGTGGCCCTCGCCATGCGCCCAGGCGATCAGGTCGGGCAGCTCCTCCTCGTTTGCGCCCTTCAGCGCCACGGTATTGAGCTTGACCTTGAGCCCCGCCGCCTTGGCCGCGGCAATGCCGTCCAGCACCTGGGGCAAGGCGTCGCGCCGGGCGAGCCGGGCGAAAGTCGCGCGGTCGCGCGTATCGAGCGACACGTTGATCCGCTTCACCCCCGCCGCCGCCAGATCACCGGCAAATTCGGTAAGCCGCGTGCCGTTGGTGGTAAGCGTCAGTTCCTCAAGACCGTTGCCCAAATCGCGCCCCAGCGCGCGGACCAGCTCGATCATGTCGCGCCGCACCAGCGGTTCGCCCCCGGTCAGTCGCAGCTTGGTCACCCCGCGCGCGATGAAGGCAAGCGCAAGCCGGTGCAGTTCTTCTAGCGTCAGCACTTCGGCGCGGGGCAGGAATTCCATCCGCTCGGGCATGCAATAGGCGCAGCGCAGATCGCACCGATCGGTGACCGACATTCGCAGGTAGCTGATTCGCCGGGCGAATCGATCGATCAAGGGTGCGGAAGCATTCACTTCGCCAGATGTACGAAGTCCCGGGCATAAGATTCAAGGTGCGCGCCCGCATCGACGAAGATTGTCTGCCCCGTTACCGACGGTGCGTTCGCGAGGTAGGCCACCGCCTCTGCGATCTCGGCGGGATCGGCCAGCCGGTCGAGCGGCATCAGTCCGGCAAGTCGTTCCCACTGTCCGGCATCGTAATCGGCGGTCGGCAGGGTCAGGCCCGGTGCCACGCCGTTGACCCGCACCCTTGGTGCCAGCGATCGTGCCAGCGTGCGCACCGATGCGTGCAGCCCCTGCTTCGACAGCGTGTACGAGAACTGGTCCGGCACGGGATTGAGCACCCGCTGGTCGAGGATCATGACCACGCTTCCCGCCGCCTCGCCCAGCGCCTGGGCAAAGGCGCCGGTCATCAGCACCGGCGCGGCGAGGTTGACCTGGAGATGCTCGGCAAGCCCCTTGGCGTTGAACGTCGTCGCATCGTCGTCGCGGAACAGCGAGGCGCAATTGACCAGCAGGCTGGCGGGCCGTCCCGCCGCTGCAGCAGCCCGCGATACCAGCGCCACGGCCGCGTCGGCATCGCCAAGGTCTGCCTCCAGCGCATGGACCTGCGCGCCGAGCTCTTCCAGCCGCGCGGCGAAATCAGGGTCGAACGTCGTCGCGTGGTGGGCATGAAGCGCCAGGTCCCAGCCCGCCACCGCCAGCCGTTCCGCTATCGCTGCGCCGATCCGCCGCCAGCCGCCCGTGACCAGCGCCATCGGGCGCGTCGAGGCGGAGGAGGAGGCGGCAGCCTCGCTCACCCGACGTAGGCTTCCCAGGCGCTGCGCTCGCGGGTCAGCGTCATGCCGATGTCCTCGCCCGCCTCGCTGATCGCCAGCTTGACGATCTTCACCTCAATCCGCTCGACCCGCACATCCTGCAGGAACAGCGTTTCGCAGATGTGGTCAGCCACGGATTCGATCAGCTTGAAATGGACATCCTTCGGCAGACCGTCCGAGGCCGCGAACTTCAGGTCCATGTAGTTCTTGCTCTCGGTCAGCGGGCAGTCGGGCGTGTAGCGCGGGCGCGGGCGCAGCCACGCACGGATCGAGATGCGCAGCGGTTGCGGGCGGCCGGTCTCTTCCGAATAGATGCCGGTCAGGACATCGGTTTCGACGTTGGCGACTTCGAGGATCAGGCTGTCGGACACGGCGCGCCCCTTACACCCGTGCCCGGCAATGTCCAGAGCGGCGCGTTCTCAACCCGCGCGCCATCGGGCGAAGATCGCGGTCGGCAGCACGCGCCCGCCCGCCCCTTCCTCGCGGATGGCAAGGTCGCCATGCTCGATCGTGCCCGGCAGATGGCGCAGCGCCTCGTCCAGCAAGCCTGCGATGGCGAGCGAGGACATGCGCACGGCGTAGACGGTCAGGAACAGGAAGCGGCTGTCGCCATCGAGCAGCGCCGCACAATCCTTGACCAGTCCTGGCAGGCTTTCCTCCAGCCGCCAGACTTCGCCCTCCGGGCCGCGCCCGAACTTCGGCGGATCGAGGATGATCCCGTCATAGCGCCTGCCCCGCCGCACCTCGCGCGCGGTGAACTTGGCCGCATCGTCGACGATCCAGCGCACCGGCCGCGCTTCCATGCCCGAAAGCGCAGCGTTGGCGCGGGCCTGCGCCACCGACTTCTTTGATGCATCCACATGCGTCACCGCCCCGCGTTCGGACAGCGACAGCGTGCCGACGCCGGTATAGCCGAAAAGGTTGAGCGTGCTCGCCTCGGCCTTGCCGGCCAGTTGCTCGCCCATCCAGTCCCACACCGGGGCCATGTCCGGGAAGAAGCCGAGGTGCCGGAACGGCGTGCAACTCGCGGTGAAGCGCACGTCTCCGCGCGACAGGTCCCAGCCTTCGCGCGGGACCGGCCGGTCGAAGCGCCACTTGCCGCCGCCGTCCTCGTCCGATCCGGGCACGAATTCGCCGTGGGCCTGCCAATCGCCTAGGGACGGGCTCCACATCGCCTGCGGTTCGGGCCGCACGAAGCGATAGTCGCCATAGCGCTCCAGCTTGCGGCCGTGCCCCGAATCGATCAGGCCGAAGTCACCCCAGCCCTCGCCGACCATCAGCTTCGGTTGGAGGTCGAGAACCGCCATCAGCCGTGCTTCGGCGTCGCCCGCTCGGCCACGAAGGCCGCGATCGCGTCGTAGGTGCCGGGCAGGTGCGAACAAGCCTCGGCGCGTTCGAACAGGTCTCCCACGCGCGAAGGCAGCGGCGGACGCACGCCCGTGGCGCGTTCGACCGCGTCGACGAACTTGGCCGGATGCGCCGTCGCCAGCGTCACCACCGGCACATCGGCGGGAAGATCGGTGGCCGCACGCGCCGCGTGGAGCGCGATCGCCGTGTGCGGATCGAGCACCTCGCCGCATTCCTCGTGCGCCCAGCGCATCGCGTTGGCCATGTCCGATGCATCAGCCCGCGCGCTGGTGAACAGCGCGGCGGCGCTTTCGCGCTGCGCGTTGGTCAGCTGGATCGCCTTGGTCGCCTCAAACGTGCGCATCTGCTCGGCCATCGCCGCGCCATCGCGCCCGCCGGCATCGAACAGCAGCCGCTCGAAGTTGGAACTGACCTGGATGTCCATCGACGGCGCGGCGGTGGGCGTCACCGTCCCGGCCGAATAGTCGCCGGTGGACAGCGCGCGGTGCAGGATGTCGTTGACGTTGGTCGCCACGATCAGCCGCTCGATCGGCAGGCCCATCTTGGCCGCGACATAGCCTGCGAACACATCGCCGAAGTTGCCCGTCGGCACCGAGAAGGCGACTTTGCGCTGCGGCGCGCCCAGCTGGAGCGCGGCGGCGAAGTAATAGACCACTTGCGCCATCAGGCGGGCCCAGTTGATCGAATTGACCGCGGCGATGCCGAAAGTTCCGGTCATGCCCGGATCGTTGAACATGCGCTTCACCATCGCCTGCGCATCGTCGAAGCTGCCGTCGATCGCGATGTTGTGGACGTTGGGCGCCAGCACCGTCGTCATCTGCCGGCGCTGCACGTCGCTCACCCGGCCATGCGGGTGGAGCATGAAGATGTCGATCTTCGCGCGCCCGGCAACGGCGTCGATCGCTGCCGAACCGGTATCGCCCGAGGTCGCGCCAACGATCGTCAGGTGATCGTCGCGGCGGCCTAGGAATTCTTCGAACAGCAGGCCGAGCAGCTGCAGCGCCACGTCCTTGAACGCCAGCGTGGGCCCGTGGAACAGCTCGAGCACCCACTGCCGCTCATCCAGCTGCTTGAGCGGGGTCACCGCGGCATGGGCGAACCGGCCATAGGCCTGGCGGGTCAGCTCGAGCAGGCGCTCGGGGGTCAGGCTGTCGCCCACGAACGGCTGCATCACCTTCTGCGCCAGCTCGGCATAGGGCAGCCCGGCCATGGCGGCGATCTCGTCGGCGCTGAAGGAAGGCCAGCTTTCCGGCACGTAGAGCCCGCCGTCGGAGGCGAGCCCGGCAAGGGTCACTTCCTCGAAATCGAGCGCCGGAGCCGATCCACGGGTGCTGACGTACTTCATGTGACTTCCAATCTGGCCCCAACCTTTGTCCTGCGCGCGCCTAGCGGCGGGCAGGCTTGGGGGCAAGCCGCCTGTACAGCAGCAGGCCATAGATGACCGAGGCAACCACCGCGAAGGCGAACCATTGCACCGCGTAAGCCAGGTGGTTGTTGGGCAGCGAATTGGGATCGGGCTTGGCCAGCGGCTGCAATCCCGCAGCCGGCGGATAGGCGACTAGCCGCGGGCGGGGATTGCCGTCGGCATCTTTGCCGCCCGAAGCGACGATGCCGTGGACCTCGCCCCCTTCCCACGCGATGGTCTTGGGCTGCTGCGACCAGCCGAGCGAAACAGCGACCTCGCTCTTGAGGCCGAGCCGGCACGTTGCCACCACGGCAAGGCCGGGCTCGTCGAGCGCGTTGCGCGCCGCGATCGTGGTCATCGACAGCACCTTGTCGCAATGGAAGTGCGACGTGCGGTACAGCGCATCCTCAACCGCAGCAGGCCGCTCCGGCCAAGGCACATCCCCGGTCTGTTGCGAAGCGGCGGCATAGCGCGCGATCAGCGCTTCCTTCCACTGCTTGCGCTGCAGTTGCCACACGCCCAGCGCGATCATCGTCAGGATCGCCGAGCAGACGACGATCGTCGAAAACACAGGGAAACGCGGCTTCATGGCTGATCTCTCCGATCGAGGGCGCGCCGCAGCGCGGCCGTCTTGGCCAGGCGCAGCGCACCGATCATGGCAAGGGGCACCAGCGTGCCCCACAGGGCGGCCTGCACCCACAGCGCCGGGCGCAGCGCATCGTCCAGCTTGAGCGCGGCGGCGACGAGAATGACCGTCACCGGCAGCACCACCAGGAACAGCGTGCGCCCGTGCGGTTCATGCGCGGCGAAGTCCGTGCCGCAGGCCCGGCATCGCGGGGCGAACGCCGCCGGGGCCTGCCACAGCGTGCGCGCGCTGCACGCCGGGCACAAACCGAAAAGGGCAGCCTGGGTAACCCCGGGCTGCCCCTTCGATGCCGGGCTTTCGCCGTCCTGCATCATTCGGTGCTCGTCATCGGTGATCGATCACTCGATGTGCGCGCCCCAGTTGCCCCACACGTAGATGGCAACGAACAGGAACAGCCACACCACGTCGACGAAGTGCCAGTACCAAGCGGCGGCTTCGAAACCGAAGTGCTGGCGCGGGGTGAAGTGGCCCTTGTAGGCGCGGATCAGGCAGACGATCAGGAAGATCGTGCCGACGATGACGTGGAAGCCGTGGAACCCGGTCGCCATGTAGAACGACGAACCATAGGTGTTCTGGCCGAAGGCGAACGGCGCGTGGGCGTATTCGAAAGCCTGGATCGCGCTGAACAGCATGCCGAGCAGGATCGTCGCCCACAGGCCCTTCTTCAGGCCGTCACGGTCGCCGTGGATCAGCGCGTGGTGCGCCCAGGTCAGCGTGGTGCCCGAGCACAGCAGGATCAGGGTGTTGAGCAGCGGCAGGTCGAACGCGTTCATCACCGCTTCGATCGCCTTGGGCGGCCAGACGCCGCCGATGACGTCGGTGTTCACCTTCGAAGGGAACAGCGAGAAATCAAAGAAGGCCCAGAACCAGCCGACGAAGAACATCACTTCCGAAGCGATGAACAGGATCATGCCGTACCGCTGGTGCAACTGCACCACCGGGGTGTGGTCACCCGCGTGGGCTTCCTTGATGATCTTGCCGAACCACGAGAAGAACGTGACGATCACGCCCAGGAAGCCGAGCAGGAGCACGGCATTGCCGTTCGGCAGCTTGTGCATGTGGAGCACGCCGCCGGTGGTCATGACGAGCGCAGAGATCGCGCCGATGAACGGCCAGATGTCGGGCGGCAGGATGTGGTAATCGTGGTTTTTTGCGCCGGCCATGGTTCTCGACTTCCCCCGATGAATTTCCGGTCAGTCCGGACCTCGCGCCCGGACGCATAACGAGCCGCCTTTATCGGGCGGAAGCGGTGTGGTCCAGAGGCTTTGCAAGCGTGGACGAACTCTTAGGTGCAGCCCCGCCCGAACCCGCCACGGGCTTCGCCCCCGGGCCGGTCACCAGGCTCTGGTCGGCGGCGAGCAGAAACGTGTAGCTGAGCGTGATTTCCGGCACGTCGCGGGCATTGGCGTCCTGCAGCATGGCGGGATCGACGTAGTAGATCACCGGCATCCGCACTTCCTGTCCGGGCTCAAGCCGCTGTTCGTTGAAGCAGAAGCACTGGATCTTGTGGAAGTAGGCGCCAGTCTGCTCGGGCGTCACGTTGAACACGGCGCGGCCGACGATCGGCTTGTCGGACAGGTTCTTGGCAATGAAGAAGGCGATCTTGCGCTCGCCCACCTTGCCATCCTGCGTCACCTGCTCGGGCTTGAAGATCCACGGCAGGCCCGGGGCGACATTGGCGTCGAAGCGGATGGTGATCGGGCGCGTCGTCGCCTTGATGCCAGCGGCCTGCTGTGCGGTCGCTCGCTGGGTCGTGCCGTTGAAGCCGGTCGCCTGGCAAAACAGGCGATAGAGCGGGACCGAGGCATAGCCCAGACCGAGCATGGCCAGCGCGCCCGAGGCGGCGATGATCGCGACCTTGCGGTTGCGCCGATCGATCCGCGGGGCAGCGCCTGCAGCAAGCTCGCCAGCCATCACATCTGTCCCGAGGAATGCAGCCCCATCTTCACGATGGTTATCGCGAAGAACAGCACCACCAGCGCCAGCAGCACGAAACCGAGCGCGCGATTGCGCGCCTTCTGCCGGGCACGGAACAGTTGCAGGTCGGTGGCGGGATCGAGCTTTGGGTCGTTAGACATCATTGCCAGCCTTGCAGGGTCGCGTAGCGGTCTGCGACAAGCACCGCGAAGAGCGCGAAAAGATAGATGATCGAGAAGGCAAACAGCCGCTTTTCGGGCGCCATGCCATCGCCCGGCACGCTCGTGCGCAGCCCGACTCGGGCGGACAGCAGCAGGAACAGCGCCCCCAGCACCAGCGCCGCCACGCCATAGATCGGGCCGGTGGCCCCGATGAACCACGGCGTCGCCGCCAGCGGCAGCAGCAGCGCGGCGTAGATCAGGATCTGACGGCGCGTGGCCTTCTCTCCCGCCACCACCGGCATCATCGGAATGCCTACCTTGGCGTAATCGGTCTGCACGAACAGGGCGAGCGCCCAGAAGTGCGGCGGCGTCCACATGAAGATGATCAGGAACAGCAGCACCGGCATCAGCGTGATGTGCCCGGTTACCGCCACCCAGCCGATCAGCGGCGGAAAGGCCCCTGCCCCGCCGCCGATCACGATGTTCTGCGGCGTGCGCGGCTTGAGCCAGACGGTGTAGATCCACGCATAGTAGAAGATCGACAGCGCCAGGATCGCGGCGGGGAGCCAGCCGTTGGCAAGGCCCATGACGAAGACGGAGCCGCCGGCCAGCGCGAAGCCGAAGTCGCGCGCCGAGGTGCGGTCCATGCGGCCGGCGGGCAACGGGCGGTTGGCGGTGCGCTTCATGCCCGCGTCGATATCGGCTTCCCACCACTGGTTCAGCGCCGCCGCGCCGCCTGCGCCGACGGCGATGCACAGGATCGCGGTGAAGGCGAGCACGGGGTGGATCTCGCCCGGCGCGGCGAGCAGGCCGCACAGCCCGGTGAAGATGACCAGAGTCATCACCCGCGGCTTCGTCAGGGCGAAAAAGTCCCGCCAGTCAGCGGGCAACGGAAGGGTTCTGGTGGAGTCCATGGATCTTGCCGCCGCCCATAGGCCAGTTGGAGCGCGCTGGAAAGGTGCCGATGGACACCATTCGCCGCGATCGTCAGCGAACCCGCTTCAGCCAGTCGAGCAGCAGCGCGTTGACCTCCTCCGGCCGCTCCTGCTGCGTCCAGTGGCCGCAGCCTTCGAGCATGTGCCCTTCGACGTTGGGCGCATAGCGGCGCATCATCGCGGTGGGATCGGAAACCTGCCCGAACAGCGTGCTTGCAGGGTCCTTCGTCCCGCCGATGTAGAGCGCGGGCTGGTCGAGCGTGCGGTCGGCCCAGGCCTTGAGATAGGCATAGTCCGCTTCGTGGTTGCGATAGCGGTTGAGCGGACCGCGCAGGCCCGATGCGGTGAATTCGGCGACATAGTAGTCGAGATCGGCATCGCTCAGCCAGGCAGACGGCGCGGTCGGTTCGGGCAGGCCATCGAGCAGCAGCGAATCGACCGGCTTGAGCGGCCAGGCCTTGGGCGGCGCTTCCCCCGAGATCGAGTGCAGGAACACGCGCAGGAACCGCCGCACGTCCGGCTCCAGCTCGGCCTCTGCCTTGCCCGGCTGCTGGAAGTATTCCTGGTAGAAGAAGATACCCTTGGCGGTGAACAGTTCGCGAAACACATCGGTGAAGGGCCGGGTCGGCGCCCCGGCGAACGGGACGGAGAGCCCGGCAACCGCCTTGAACCGGTCCGGCCGGGTGAAGGCCGAGTTCCACACGATCGGCGCGCCCCAGTCGTGCCCGACGAGGATGGCGGGCTCGCCCGGCTGGAGCGCGTCCGCCACGCCGACGACATCGCCGATCAGGCGCTCCATCGCATAGGCTTCGACCGGATTCGGCTTGTCCGACCCGCCGTAGCCGCGCACGTCGATGGCGCAGACGGTGAAGCCGGCGGCAGCGACGGGACCGATCTGGTGGCGCCAGGAATACCAGCTTTCGGGAAAGCCGTGGACCATGATGACCAGCGGCCCCTGGCCTTCGACCCGGGCACGCAGGGTGACTTCGCCTGCATCGATCATGCGGAATTCGGACATTGCGGCTCCTCTCGTTGCCCCTTCCCTATCGCACGATAGCCGGACTGCAAACCGGCTTCGCAGGAGAGCGCGAAGGACGCCCAAGTTGACGAAGTTGACAGACTACATGTCAACTTTGCGCAAAGGGCCCGAAAGCAGGTGCGGGCGTCCGTCGGCCCGGGACAATTCGCCCTAGTTCCAGCCAGTTGCGGGGCGAAGATGAAGCCATGACGAAGGGTTTTACGCCCTGCTGTCCCTGTAGGACAGAGCACGTCCATCTTGCGTATGCAACACGAACGAAAACACCCCGGTGTTGCCACCGGGGTGCTTCGAAACATTGCCTTGCGGCGAGGGCTTAGTGGTGCGCGCCGTCTTCGATGACCGGGAGGGTCTCGAACTGGTGGAACGGCGGCGGCGAGGACAGCGTCCACTCGAGCGTGGTCGCGCCTTCACCCCAGTAGTTCCCTTCGGCCTTGCGACCGGCGATGAACGCGTAGGCGATGTTGATCAGGAAGATCACGATCGAGACGGCCATGATCTCGTAGCCGAACGAAGCGATCTTGTTCCAGTGCTCGAACGCCGGGGCGTAGTCGGGGTAGCGACGCGGCATACCCTGCATGCCCAGGAAGTGCATCGGGAAGAAGATCGTGTTCACCCCGACGAAGAACACCCAGAACTGCAGGTGGCTGAGGAATTCCGAGTGCCAGCGGCCGCTCATCTTCGGGAACCAGTAGTAGAACCCGGCGAAGAGCGAGGTCACCGCACCCAGCGACAGCACGTAGTGGAAGTGACCCACGACGTAGTAGGTGTCCTGCAGGTTGTCGTCGATGCCACCGTTCGCCAGCACGACGCCGGTAACGCCGCCCATGGTGAACAGGAAGATGAAGCCGATCGCCCAGACCATCGGCGACTTGAACTCGATCGAACCGCCCCACATCGTCGCGATCCACGAGAAGATCTTGATGCCGGTGGGGACCGCGATGACCATGGTAGCCGCGGTGAAGTACATCTTCGTGTTCACGTCGAGGCCGGTGGTGTACATGTGGTGCGCCCACACGATGAAACCGACGACGCCGATCGCGACCATTGCGTAGGCCATGCCGAGGTAGCCGAATACCGGCTTCTTCGAGAAGGTCGAGATGATCTGGCTGATGATGCCGAAGCCCGGCAGGATCATGATGTACACTTCGGGGTGGCCGAAGAACCAGAACAGGTGCTGGTAGAGGATCGGGTCACCGCCGCCGGCAGCATCGAAGAAGGTGGTGCCGAAGTTGCGATCGGTCAGCAGCATGGTGATCGCAGCGGCGAGAACCGGCAGCGACAGCAGCAGCAGGAACGCGGTCACGAGCACCGACCACACGAACAGCGGCATCTTGTGCAGGGTCATGCCCGGGGCGCGCATGTTGAAGATGGTGGTGATGAAGTTGACCGCACCCAGGATCGAACCGGCGCCGGCGAGGTGGAGCGAGAAGATCGCGAAGTCCACAGCCGGGCCGACCGAGCCCGAAGTCGAGAGCGGAGCATAGACCGTCCAGCCGGTGCCCGCGCCGTTGCCGGTGCCGCCCGGGAAGAAGGCCGAGGCCATCAGCGAGCAGAAGCCCGAGAAGGTCAGCCAGAACGACACGTTGTTCATGCGCGGGAAGGCCATGTCGGGCGCGCCGATCATGATCGGCACGAACCAGTTGCCGAAGCCGCCGATGATCGCCGGCATGACCATGAAGAACACCATGATCAGACCGTGCGCGGTGATCAGCACGTTCCACAGGTGGAGCTGCTGGTCGAAGCTGGGGTTCTTTTCACCCAGGAACTGGGCGAAGATACCCAGATACTGGATCCCCGGCTGCGCGAGTTCGGCGCGCATCATGCCCGAGACGGCGCCACCGATGATCCCCGCGAAGATCGCGAAGATCAGGTAGAGCGTCCCGATGTCCTTGTGGTTGGTCGACATGAACCAACGCGCGAAGAAGCTCGGCTTGTGGTCATGGTCGTGGGCATCGTCGTGATGCGCCCCGAAGTGTTCGTGGTCGGCTGGAATGGAAGCCATGGCTTGCGAACCTTGTCCTTGATTCTCTTACGCGGCCGGGGCGGCCGAAGCGTCCGCCGCGGGAGCGGCAGGCGCCGTGGCGGCAGCAGGCGTGACGGCGGGAGCGGCGGCCGGAGCAGCAGCGGGGGCGCCACCGACGGTGCCACCCTGGGCCTTGACCCACGCCTCGAACTTGGGACGCGGCAGGGCCTCGACGACGATCGGCATGTAGCCATGGCGAGCGCCGCACAGTTCCGAGCACTGGCCGTAATAGACGCCCGGCTCGTTGACGATCAGAACCTTCTCGTTGATCCGGCCCGGCACAGCGTCGAGCTTGAACCAGAGCGAGGGAACCGAGAACGAGTGGATCACGTCGGACCCAGTGGTCTGCAGACGGATCGGTTCACCCACCGGAACGACCATGCGCGCATCGGCACCAAGCTGCGGCGGCTCGCCACGCTTGAGCGCTTCTTCATCGGGCAGCATGTTCGAGATGACTTCGAAGCCGCCGTTGTCCGGATAGGTGTAGCCCCAGTACCACTGGTAGCCAGTGACCTTCACGGTCAGCGCGCCCTTGGGCGCGGGCTTGTACTGCTGGGCAAGGAGACGGATCGAAGGCACCGCGATCACCACCAGGATGAGCACGGGGACCAGCGTCCAGATCACTTCGATCAGCGTGTTGTGGCTGGTCTTCGACGCCACCGGATTCCGGCGGCGGTTGAACTTCGCCATCGCCACGAGCAGCAGCACGAGCACGAGGAACGTGATCGCGACGATGATCGGGAGGAGGATGTAGTCGTGCATCGCCAGGGCCTGCTTGCCCGTGGGCGAGTACTGGTCCTGGAACGTCACGCCACCATCGACGGGCATGCCCTTGCCGGCGGTAGGTTTCATCGGCACGTAGGCGCCATCGGCGGGCGCGGCCTTCGCAGCCTCGGCCGCAGGCGCCGCGGCGGGCGCAGCACTGGCGGAGACAGCCGGAGCGGGCGCGGCAGCCGTGGCTGCCATCGCCGCAAGGGCGAAGCTCAGCGCGGCAGCAAGGCCCAGGGTCCGGATCGCATTGCCCGCGAGGCGGGCGGTATCGGCAAGACTCATCGTCAAAAGTTCCGCTTTTCCCTGATTTGCGCTGTGCCAAAAAGGCGCGGGCGCAACCCCTCTAATTCCCTCGATTGGACCGGCCTATACGCGCCGTTGTCCCAACCCTCAAGCGGCTGGGCGCAGTTTTTTAGGGCAGCCCGAAAGTGTATAAAAGGCTTGCCGCCAGCCGGGTGGCGGGCCATGGCGGCGCGTCTATAGAAGGAGCCCGCCGCCCCTTGTGCGGCGCGTGATGGAAGCGCCATGTCGGAAGACGAAATCCTAGCCGAGTTCCGTGCAAGCCAGGCCCTGCTGGAGGGCCACTTCCTGCTGTCTTCGGGCCGCCACAGCGCGCATTACCTGCAATGCGCGCGCGTGCTGATGGACCCGATGCGCGCGTCGCGCCTTGCCACCGCGACCGCCGCCAGGATCCCGCGCGAGCTGCGCCAGCAGATCCAGAAGGTGGTCAGCCCGGCGATGGGCGGGGTGATCATCGGCCACGAGATGGGCCGCGCGCTGGGCGTGGAGGCTATGTTCGTCGAACGGCCGACCGGCACGTTCGAGCTGCGCCGCGGATTCGCCCTTAGCAAAGGTGACAGGGTGCTGCTGGTGGAGGACGTGGTCACCACCGGGCTTTCGAGCCGCGAGGCGATCGTCGCGATCGAGGCGGCCGGCGGCGAGGTGATCGCCGCAGCCTCGCTCGTCGACCGGTCGGGCGGCAGCGTCGATCTTGGCGTGCCGTTCTTCCCGCTCGTGGCTCTGAACTTCCCGACCTATGCGCCCGACGAAGTACCGGCCGATCTCGCCGCGACTCCGGCGATCAAGCCGGGCAGCCGGGCGCAGGCCTGATGGGCGCGCTCGCTCCGGGGCGCCTGCGCCCCAATTCGCTGCGGCTGGGCGTCAATATCGATCACGTCGCCACCATCCGCAATGCGCGCGGTGGCGATCACCCTGATCCGGTCCGCGCGGCCGAGATCGTCGCGTCTGTCGGCGGCGATGGCATCACCGCGCACTTGCGCGAGGATCGCCGCCATATCCGCGACGAGGATCTCGCCCGCATCCAGGCGGCGACCAGCCTGCCGCTGAACCTGGAAATGGCCGCGACCGACGAGATGCTGGCGATCGCGCTCAAGCATCGCCCGCACGCGGCCTGCATCGTGCCTGAGCGGCGCGAGGAGCGCACGACCGAGGGCGGTCTCGATGCCGCGGGCCAGCACAACCGGCTTGCCCCGATCGTTGCCCGACTGTCCGACGCGGGCATCCGCGTGGGCCTGTTCATCGCGCCCGAGGCGCGGCAGATCGAGGCGGCGATGAAGCTGGGCGCGCCGGTGGTGGAGCTGCACACCGGCGAATATGCCCATGCCACAGGCGAAGCGCGGGCGGTGGAGTTGAAGCGAATCGCCGACATGGCCGCACTTGCCGCGCGCAACGGGATCGAGCCGCACGCGGGCCACGGACTGACCTATGACAATGTGCAGGCCATTGCCGCGATCCCGCAGCTCGCCGAACTGAACATCGGGCACTACCTGATCGGCGAGGCGATCTTCACCGGGCTGGAAGCCGCGGTGCGGCGGATGCGCGAGCTGATGGACGAAGCGCGATAGAACCGGTGTCGGCACGATGATCATCGGCATGGGGTCCGACCTCTGCAACATCGAGCGGATCCAGGCCTCGCTCGACCGGTTCGGCGAGCGATTCGAAAACCGTGTGTTCACGGCCAATGAACGCGCCAAGGCGGCGCGGCGGCCCTTCACCAAGGCGGGCACGCTGGCCAAGCGGTTCGCCGCCAAGGAAGCGTTTTCCAAGGCGGTCGGCACCGGCTTTCGCGCCGGCGTGTTCATGAAGGACATCGGCGTGGTCAACGCCCCGTCGGGCGCGCCGACCCTTGCCCTCAGCGGCGGCGCGGCGGCGCGGCTGGCGGCGATCACGCCCGAGGGCCACGAGGCTGTGGTCCACCTGACGCTGACCGACGACCACCCCTGGGCGCAGGCCTTCGTGGTGATCGAAGCGCGGCCGGTGAAGGCGCCAGCGTGAGCGAGGAGCAGGTCTCCCCTTCCCCCGCCAGTCCTTCGTCCGGCGCGACGCAGGCCACCGAGGGGGCTGGTGCGGAAGCTGGCGAGGCCGCGATCAACTGGTGGGTGGAGCTGCGGGGCCTTGCGCTGATGCTGCTGGCAGTGATCGCGTTCCATTCGTTCGTGGCCAAGCCGTTCTACATCCCGTCGGGTTCGATGATGCCCAATCTGCAGATCGGCGATCGGCTGGTGGTGTCGAAATACCCCTATGGCTGGTCGTGGGTTTCGGCCTCGTTCCACGTGCTGCCGCGATCTTCGGCGCGGCTGTTCGGGCGCACGCCCGAATATGGCGACATCGTGATCGTGGTGCCGCCCAACACCGACGAGGACTATATCAAGCGCGTGGTCGCACTGCCGGGCGACCGGATCGCGGTGGTCAACGGGCAGATCGTGCTGAACGGGCGCAAGGTGCCGCAAGTGGTCGAGCCGCCGATCGAGCTGCCGGTCGATCCCAACCAGCCGTGCGAGCCGGAGGAATTCCCGGGCCTGCGCTTCCGCGCCGCAGACGGGCGGATGTTCTGCGAACTGCCGATCCTGCGCGAGACACTGCCCAACGGCGCCACCTATCGCATCATCGATCACATGCGCCAGCCGCTGGACGACTACCCCGAAACGCGCGTGCCCGAAGGCTATGTGTTCGTGATGGGCGACAATCGCGACCATTCGGCCGACAGCCGCGCGCCGGTGGAAGAGCGCGGCCTGGGCGGACCGGTGCCGCTGTCGAGCGTGGGCGGCCGCGCCGAATTCATCACCGCCTCGCTCGACGGCAGCGAAGGGTGGAACCCGCTGACCTGGTGGAAGGCCTTGCGCCCCGGGCGCGCGTGGACGAGATTGCGCCCCCAGATCGTGACGCCTCCCGGCGCATAATGAGAGCCTGAGCAGCGATGAGCGACGATAGCGGGCCAATCCCCCCGGGCGTGCCGACGCGGACCGGGCCGACCGACATCAGCGACGGCATGATTCGCGCCGAAGCGAAGAAGGCGGCGGTTTGGCTCGGCATGGCGGCGCTGATCGTGCTGGCGGTGTTCTTGGCACAGCCGCTGCTGGTCATCTTCGGCGGTGTGGTGTTTGCCGCACTGATCGACGGCGGCCAGCGGCTGCTCGGCAGGATCCTGCCCGTGCCGCGCGGCGTGCGCATCGCCATCGTGCTGCTGGCGGGCGTGAGCTTTGCCGCCTGGCTGTTCTATTCCGCCGGAAACCAGATCGCGACGCAGGCGGCGGAGCTGCCGGCAATCGTGAAGACGCAGGCGCAGCGCGCACTCGATTGGGCGCACAGCCGCGGGATGCTGATGGAACAGCCCGACTTCTCGCGCCTTGCCGGGCAGGTGATCGGCGGAGTCGGCCCCGTCACACGGGCGCTGGGCGGGATCTTCGGCGGGTTCACCACCGCGTTCCTGATCATGATCCTGGGCATCTACTTCGTGATCGAGCCCGACATCTACCAGCGCGGCTTTGCCTGGATGTTGCCAGTGGAGAATCGCGAGCGGTTTCACGGCACGGTGCGCCGGATGGGGAAGTCGCTGCGCATGCTGCTGTTCGGGCGGCTGATCGGGATGACCGTGGAAGGCGTCGCCACGTGGATCGCGCTGGCCGTCTATGGCGTGCCGATGGCCGCACTGCTCGGCATCCTGACCGGCCTGCTGGCCTTCCTGCCCAATATCGGCGCGCCCATTTCCGGCCTGCTGATGGTCATGGTCGGCTTTTCGGGTGGGACGACCATGGGCATCTACTGCATCGCGGTCTACTTCATCGTGCAGACGGTCGACGGCAACATCATCGTGCCGATGGTGGCCAAGCGCACCGCCGATCTCGCCCCGGCGCTGGTGCTGGGCGCACAGCTGATCTTCGGTGTGCTGTTCGGGATCCTCGGCCTTGCGCTTGCCGATCCGATCGTGGCGATGCTCAAGATCGCGCTGGAGCGGCAGGCCGAACACAACAAGCAAATGGCGACGACGGACCCGTAATCGATGGCTCGCAAGTTTCTCTATGGCGTGGCGCTACTGGTGGTGCTCGCGCTCGGCGCGTCGCTGGTGCTGCGCTTCTATTCCAAGGAGCTGACCCGCTTCGCCTTCGTGCCGCGCGGGACGTTCGAGGCGCTGGGCCCCCTGCCGGCGAATTTCTATACACGCGATGAAGCGTGGATATCGCGTCCCGGCGTCAGGGACGATCCGGCACAATTCCTGCCTGAAGGCGCGAAGCGCACGCCACCCGGACCCGCCTACGTGTTCTTCGCACATCCAACGAGCTATCTTGCCCGCGACCACTGGAACGGGCCGATCGACGACAAGGACGCGCGCTTTCGTGCCGACCTGTTCGTGCGCGGCATGGCGAGTGCGTTCAACGCAGCCGGGCCGGTCTACGTGCCGCGCTATCGCCAGGCGGCGTTCGGCGCGTTCCTGACCGATCGCCCGGAAGCGCGGCGCGCGCTCGACATCGCGCAAGGCGACCTTGCCCAGGCCTTCGATGCCTTCGTCGCGCAAGTTCCCGCCGGCGCGCCGATCGTCATCGCCGGGCACAGTCAGGGATCGCTGCAACTGCTGCGAATCCTGCAGGACAAGGTGCGCGGCAAGCCGATCGCGAAACGGGTCGTTGCCGTCTACCTGATCGGCTGGCCCATTTCGCCCAACCATGACCTGCCCCTGCTGGGCATGTCCGGCTGCACCCGCCCCGACCAGACCGGATGCGTGGCAAGCTGGATGAGCTTTGCCGAACCGGCGGACGCATCGCAGATGATGGAAGCCTGGATGGCGCAGCCCGGGCTCGACGGCAAACCGCGCGGCAGCAGTGCGATCCTGTGCTTCAACCCGTTGACCGGAACCGTTGGCGGAACGGCTCCCGCCTCGGCCAACATCGGCACGTTCGTGCCATCGGACGACTTGGCAAGCGGGAAGATCGTTCCGCGCGCGGTGCCGGCGCGTTGCGACGCAAAGACAGGGCTGCTGATGCTGGGCGACGCGCCGAAGATGGGGCCCTTCGTGCTGCCGGGCAACAACTACCACGTTTATGACGTGCCTCTGTTCTGGTCGAACCTGCGTGTCGACGTCGCCCGCCGCGAGGCCGCCTGGCTGGCGGCGCAGGGGCGCAAGTGATCACGACGTTCGCCCGCGACTTGCGCGATGCGCTGCCGCAGGGTGGCGTGCTGCTGGGGCTGGATACGGGGACCAAGACCATCGGGGTGGCGCTGTGCGATGCGGGATGGCGCTTCGCCACCGCAGGCAAGACGATCGTGCGGCGCAAGTTCACGCAGGACAAGGGCGTGCTCAAAGACCTGATCGCCGAGCGCGGCGTGGTGGGCATCGTCATGGGACTGCCGCTCAACATGGATGGCAGCGAAAGCCCCCGCAGCCAGGGCGCGCGGGCGATGGCAAAGAACCTTGAGGATATCGGCCTGCCGATACTGCTGTGGGACGAGCGCTGGACCACGCAGGCCGCCGAACGCGCCATGATCGAGCAGGATTTCAGCCGCGCCAAGCGCGCCGAGCGCATCGATTCGCATGCCGCCGCCCTGATCCTGCAAGGCGCGATCGACGCGATGGCGGGATCGGCGTTCTGACAATTTAGCCGGTCGATTAAATTTCTTGCCAAGCCCATTGGCTGCGCGCAGGAATTGTTCATGGCCAAGGATCAGGAACACGCCGCGCTCGTCTCGCGGATGATGCAGGACGATAGCTTCGACCCGCAACGCTGGGCGAAGATGATCAACTTTCGCGGACACAGCGGCTTTCTCGACATGCGGTACATCGCGCATGGGGACGACTGGATCGAGCTTGCCGTGCCATGGCGCGAGGATCTTGTCGGCGATCCGGAAACCGGAGTCATGGCGTCTGGGCCGATCATCAGCCTGCTGGACAACGCGACATCGATGTCCGCTTCTGCCCGGCTCAAGCGCTTCCGCCCGCAAGTGACGCTGGACCTGCGGATCGACTATGTCCGTGCGGCGGTGCCGGGGCGGACGATCGTTGCCCGCGCCGAATGCTATCAGACGACGCGGAGCATGGCTTTCGTGCGCGGCATTGCCCACGATGGCGACCTGACCGACCCCGTGGCCCACGCCGCCGGCATCTTCATGCTGGTCGAAGCCCCGCAATTCATGAAGGCCAAGTGATGGTGGCGCTCCCCCCCTATGCCCGCGCGATGGGCATGTTCGTTGTCGAGGCCCATGACTCCGCGGCCCCCGCATCGCCGGTCGTCGCGATGGATTTTTCCGAGTGCAACACCGGTCGCCCCGGCTTCCTGCATGGCGGCGCCATCGGCGGGCTGCTCGAGATGGCAGGCTTCGCCACGCTGCACGCCCACCTGGAGCGTGAAGGAATCGATGCGCAAGTTCGGCTGAAGCCGGTCAACATCAGCATCGAATACCTGCGCTCGGGGCTCCCGGAGCGGATATTCGCGTGCGGTGAAGTGGTGCGCGCCGGGCGGCGCGTGGCCAACGTGCGGGTCGAAGCCTGGCAGGCGGACAGATCCAAGTCGGTGGCAAGCTGCTGGATGAACTTCCTGATCGCGCCGAAGAAGGTGGCGGCCGAGTAGAGCCGTTATGGCTGCGGAAATCGCGATCGAGCGACTCCAGCGCAGCGACTTGCCCGCTGCCCTGCAGCTCCAGTCGGCGGCTTATCCGGCCTTCCTGGTCGAGGAGGAAGCCGCCTTCGCCAGTCGGATGGTGCTGCGCGCCTCGTACTGCCTTGCCGCGAAGCGCGACGGCAGACTGCTGGGCTATCTGCTGGCACATGGCTGGGTGGCGGGATCGCCGCCGCTTGTGGGCACGGTGCTTGCGGACCGAGAGCCGAGCGAAGTGCTGTTCCTGCACGATCTTGCGGTTGGCTCCGCGCTGCGCGGCCTCAAGATCGGGGACCGGCTGGTGGCGCGCGCCTTTGCGCTGGCCGCGGCGGATGGCCTTCGGCGCGCCGAACTGATCGCGGTCGAAGGCGCAGCGGACTACTGGCGCCGGCTGGGCTTTGCCGAGGAGGAGGCTTCAGAAGCGCTGCTCGCGAAAGTGCGAGGGTATGGCCCGGCGGCGCGCTGGATGACCGCGGCCATCCCGACGAGCGAGGCCGCCTAATCAGTCCGGCAGGCGGAGTTCGACGGTCAGACCTTCGGCCTTGGCGCCAACCGGCAGGCGAGCGGCATCGGCGCGAGCACGGGCCAGGATCGCCTGCGGTACCTGCCGGGGCGCGATCACGGCGTCGGCCTGCCCCAGCAGCCGGGCTTCGCGCAAGGTCAGGTCGTCGGGATCGAAGCTGCGCAGCGTGACGACGTGGTGTGCCACCGTGCCCTGCGCCGCGCCTTCGAGCCAGTCGGCCACGGAGCCCTCCGTCGCGTCGCGAAACGGATCGAGCGCGCCGCCTTCTTCGAGCGCGGCATCAAGCGCGCGGCGACGGTCGCTGCCGGTGGGAAACCGCGCCTTGAGCGCCGTACGCGCGGCGTAGAGGGCGTCGGCCAGTCGTCCCAGCCCCTGCGGCAACAGGCGTTCGAGGCGCAGGCGAACAGCCTTGGCGAGCCCGGCAGACGTGCCCGCAGTGCCGACCGCGATGATGACGGGATCGCGATCGACGATCGACGGCGTGGTGAAATCGCACAGCGCGGGGCGGTCGACCACGTTGACCAGCAGCCCGGCGCAGCGCGCGCGGATCGCGTCTGCCTGCGCGGAGGCTTCGTCTTCATGCGCGATGAAAGCGAGCCGCGCGCCCTTGTCGATCCCTTCGGCAAGATCGTCGAGGACGTGTGCCCCGGCGCGCTCGACCAGGCGGCGCTTGGCATCGGCCGCCTCGCCCTGCCCCAGCACCACGACCGGCTGGCCGGACAGGCGATGGAACAGGGGCAGGCTGCTCAACATCTCAGGCGAGCCAGTCCGGAACGCGCTCGGCGGCAAGGATCGTTGCCGGCTCGATGCGGTCGGCGACCACGGCCCACTTATCGCCATCGACCATGACTTCGGGCACCAGGGGCCGCGAGTTGTAGGTGTTGGCCATCGTTGCGCCATAGGCACCGGCGGTGCGGAACACGGCGAGGTCGCCGCGCTTCACGCTGTCGATTTCGCGGGCCATCGCGAAGGTGTCGCTCGATTCGCAGATCGGGCCGACGATGTTGGCGGTGAAGGTTTCGCCGGTGGGCTCGACCGCGGCGAAATCGTGCCACGCATCGTAGAGCGCGGGGCGCGCGAGATCGTTCATCGCGGCATCTACCACCACCCAGGGATTGGTCGCCCCTTCCTTGACGCGGACGACGCGGGTGACGAGCACGCCGGTGTTGCCGGTGATGACGCGGCCGGGCTCGAACATCAGCGTGACGCCCCAGTTGCCGGTAACGCGCGCGACCATCGCGGCGTATTCCTCTGGCTGCGGGAAGACCTCGCCGGCCTTGTAGGGCACTCCGATGCCGCCGCCCAGGTCCATGTGGGTGACGCTGTAGCCGGCGGCGCGGATGTCCTGCATCAGCGCGCCGACCTTGGTGAAGGCGGCTTCGAGCGGTTCGAGCTTCGACAGCTGGCTGCCAATGTGAAGGGCCAGCGCCCGCATCTGCAAGCCCTCGGTCTGGCTGAGGCGCGCGTAGATGGCGGCAGCGCGGTCGTATGGCACGCCGAACTTGTTCTCGGCCTTGCCGGTCGAGATCTTGCCATGCGTGCCGGCGTCGACGTCCGGGTTGACGCGCAGTGCGCAGGCCGCGGTCTTGCCGAGGCGGCGGGCGATCTCGGCGAGTTCGAGCCCTTCTTCCTCGCTTTCGAGGTTGAACTGGCCGCAGCCGGCTTCGAGCGCGCGGGCCATTTCGGCCTCGGTCTTGCCGACGCCCGAAAACACGATGCTGTCGGGCGCCATGCCGGCGGCCAGCGCGCGCTCCATTTCGCCGACCGAGACGACGTCGGCGCCGTAGCCTTCGGCCGCAAGCACCTTGAGCACCGCGAGGTTGGGGTTCGACTTGACCGCGAAAGCGATCCGCGCCGACGGCAGGACCGAAAGCGCATCGCGGAAGACGCGGGCGTGGCGGGTCAGCGTGGCGCGCGAATAGACGTAGACGGGGGTGCCGACTTCGGCGGCGATGCGCGGCAGGGGAACGTCTTCGGCGTGGAGCACGCCGGCGACCTGGTGAAAGTGATCCATCTGGAAACCTTGAAGAAAATCAGTTCTCGGGCGGCAGGTTGAAGGGATCGTCGCCCCTGTCCTGCGAACGGGCGCGCAGCTCCACGCTGCGTTCGGGCTTGGCCTGCACGGGCACCTTGAGCAGGTCGTCCGGATCCGGTTTGTCCGCACGGCCATAGGGTGCAGGCGGCAGCGCCTGGCCCGCGACCGGTTTCAGCTCTCGCCGGTTGCCGCACGCCGACAGCGCGAGGCCCAGCATGCCGAGCAACAGGATCGTGCGGGTGCGCGCCATGACGGTCAGTTCTCCAGCCCCAGCGCGATGCGCGCCTCGGCAACGCGCTTCCTTACCTCGACCGGCGCGGTTCCGCCATGGCTGGCGCGCGCAGCGACGCTCGCTTCGACCGAAAGCGCGGCATAGACGCGATCGTCGATGCGCGGATCGATCGCCTGAAGGTCTTCCAGCGGAAGCTGATCGAGCGCGATGCCGCGCGATTCGGCAAGTTTCACTGCGCTGCCGGTGATGTGGTGCGCTTCGCGGAAGGGAATGTTCGCCTGCCGCACCAGCCAGTCGGCAAGGTCGGTGGCGGTGGCATAGCCGAGTTCTGCAGCCGCGCGCATCCGATCGGTGCGGAACGTGGCTTCGGCAACCATGCCGGTCATCGCCGCGATCGACAGCGCGAGCAGGCTGGCCGCTTCGAACACCGGCGGCTTATCATCCTGCATGTCCTTCGAATAGGCGAGCGGCAGGCCCTTCATCGTGATCATCAGGCTGGTGAGACAGCCGACGATCCGGCCCGAATGGCCGCGCACCAGTTCCGCCGCGTCGGGATTCTTCTTTTGCGGCATGATCGAGCTGCCGGTCGACAGGCTGTCGGGCAGCGTGACGAAGCCGAAGGGCTGGCTCGCCCAGATGATGAATTCCTCGGCAAGGCGCGAGAGGTGCAGCGAGCATTGCGCCGCGGCCATCAGGTAATCGAGCGCGAAATCACGGTCGGACACCGAATCGAGGCTGTTGTCGGTCGGCCCGTCGAAGCCCAGCGCTTCGGCCGTGCGGAAGCGGTCGATGGGAAAGCCGGTGCCGGCGAGCGCGGCCGCGCCCAGCGGGCTGCGGTTCATCCGCTTGCGCGCATCGGCAAAGCGCGACCGGTCGCGCCCCGCCATCTCGTAGTAAGCCATCAGGTGATGGCCGAGCGTGACCGGCTGCGCGGTCTGCAGATGGGTGAAGCCGGGCATGATGCTGTCGGCATGCTCTCCGGCGCGGGCGACAAGCGCGAGCTGGAGCTGGCGCAGGCCCTCTTCGGCCTGGTCCATCGCATCGCGCACCCACAGGCGGAAATCGGTCGCCACCTGATCGTTGCGGCTGCGCGCGGTGTGCAGGCGTCCAGCGGCCGGGCCGATCAGTTCGGCGAGCCGGCTTTCGGTGGTCATGTGAATGTCTTCAAGGTCCCAGTTTTCGGGCACCCCGTTGGCTTCGTATTCGGCGGCCACCTGATCGAGACCGCCCGCGATCAGCTCGGCGTCCTCCACCGTGACGATGCCCTGCGCGGCAAGCATGCCCACGTGGGCCTTTGACGCGGCGATATCCTGCCGCCACAGCGCCTTGTCGAAGGGAATCGAGGCGTTTATCTCGCGCATGATGGCCGAAGGGCCGGCGGCGAAACGCCCGCCCCACATCTGGTTGGAGCCCGAATTGCCGCTCATCTCGCTACGCTCGCCCGCCTTGCTGCTGCTTCCCCTGACTCTGGGGATCGCGGGGTGCGATAGGCAAAGCCCCACGGCCACGCAACCGTCGAGCGCCCCCACCGGCGCGGAAACTGCCGCGAATGCATCACAAGGCAGCAAGGGCGAGTTCAACGGCACGCTCGATATAGCCAATCGCGGCGCGGCCATGCCCGACTTCGCGTTCCAGGACACCGCCGGCAAGACGCTGCGCAGCGCGGACCTGAAGAGCAAGCCGGTGCTGATCAACCTTTGGGCCACGTGGTGCGGCCCCTGCGTGCTGGAAATGCCGATGCTCGACAGCCTTGCCGCGGCGCATGCCGGCAAGCTGCGCGTGGTTACCATCTCGCAGGACATGGGCCAGCCCGAAAAGGTAAAGGCGCTGTTCGAACAGAAGAAGTTCGCTCACCTCGAACCCTGGCTCGATCCCGAAAACCAGCTCGGCTTCCACTACAACACGGGCTTGCTGCCCACGAGCGTGCTGTACGACGCCAAGGGCCGCGAAGTTTGGCGGATGATCGGCGCGCACGACTGGTCTGGCGCGCGCACCAGGGCGCTGCTGGCCGACACGCTGGGCGGCTAAGACCCCTGCGGACCGCCAAGGGGAAGAGGCCGTTGGCCGCCCCTTTCCCCGAAGTCCGGATCAGGCGATTTCCGCGTTGTCGATGACGATATTGGTTCCGGAGACGTGCTTGCCATCGTCGCTGGCAAGGTAAAGCACCATGTTTGCGATATCGATCGGCTGGCCCATGCCCTGCAGGTGGGTGTGGCCGCCTGTGCCTTCGCCGTCTTCGGGCAGTTCGGCCAGGGCCTGCGCGGTCATCGGCGTGACAATGCTGCCCGGCGCGATCGAATTGCAACGGATGCGGTAGCCCTGCTCCTTGCAGTGCACCGCGATCGAGCGGGTCATGCCGATGATGCCCGCCTTGGCGCCGGCATAGGCGGGGATCGCGCTCATGCCCTTCATCCCGCCGATCGAGGCAAGGTTGATGATCGAGCCCGAACCGTCGCGGCTCATGTGCGGGATCGCCGCCTGACAGCCGAGGAACGTGCCGTCGAGCATGACGTCGATCTGCAGCTTGTAGTCGGCGTAGGACAGTTCCTCGATATTGCCGAAGCGGACGATGCCCGCATTGTTCACGAGCGTGTCGAGCCGGCCATAGGCCTTGAGCGTTTCGGCGACCACTTCGTGCCAGCGCGCTTCGTCGCGGACGTCCTGTTCCAGGAAAAGCCCGCCGACTTCGGCAGCGATGGCGCGGCCCTGATCGGCCTGCATGTCGGTCAGCACGACCTTGGCGCCTTCGCGTGCCAACACGCGCGCGTCTTCGGCGCCAAGCCCCGAGGCGGCGCCGGTGACCAGCGCGACCCTGCCATCCATCTTGCCCATGTCGTATCGTTCCTTGCTGCGTTAAAACTGGAAGGTGTTGTAAGCGAAAGCGGCCTCAGGCCGGCCAGGTCAGCGTGACCCGGCGCAGCGCGCCGACGATGCCGGGGACCGGCGACAGATCGGCATCGGGCGCCAACGCAAAGTCGGGAATGCGGCGCAGCCACTCTTCCAGCGTGATGGCGACTTCCTTGCGCGCGAGTTCCTGGCCCGGGCACATGTGCGGGCCGCTGCCAAAGGCCGAATGCGGCGCGCGGCGGCGGGCGAAGTCGATCGCCAGCGGATCGGGGTTGAGCGTTTCGTCGAGACCGTGAACCTGTGTGGGGATGCAGATCATGTCACCCGCCTTGAGCGACACACCGTGGAAATCGGCGATATCGTCGCGCACTTCGCGGGCGATGGTGACAAGGCCGAAGCGGCGGAAAAATTCGTTCACCGCTGGCATCACGTTGTCCCCCATGGCGCGCAGCTGCGCCCGCAACGCCGGGTCGCGCGCGAGTTCGACGATGACGAAGCCGAGGAAGTTGACCACGGTGTCCACCCCGGCGATCAGCACCTGGGTCGAAATCTTGAGCGCCTCGTCACGGGTCAAACGCCGGTCGAGGCCGGGCATCTGCGCCGCCATCATCCCGCTCAGCATGTCCTCGCCCGGCTGGGCGCGGCGTTCGTCTACCACCGGGGCAAGCCGTTCGAAGAACGCCTGCTTGGCGTCCTCGAAGCTCATGTCCATGCCGGGTCGTGTCATGCACGAAGCCCAGTGGCGGATCGTCGCCGCCTCGCTTTCGGGCAAGCCGACCATCGCCATGAATACGCGGATCGGGAAGATTTCGGCATAGCGGGCGGTGAAGTCGCAGCCGCCATCGGCGATGAAGCCGTCTATCAGGTCGATGGCGGTCTGGCGGATGGTATCGTCCAGCCCGCGCACCGTGGCGGGATTGAGGTGCGCGTTGAGGAGCACGCGATAGGGGCGATGTTCGGGCGGGTCTATCGTCGTCGGGATCAGTCCGTGCCCTTCGCCGATCGAGCGCGGCAGCACGATCACGCGCGAGGAGAAGCGCGCCGCATCGGACTGCACATCGCGCAGCGCATCGCCCGAAAGCGCGATCCAGTGCCCTTCGTTCTGCGGGGTCCAGACCACAGCCGGGCTGTTCGCCTGAAGTTCGCGCCATGCGTGATGAAAGCCCAGCTCGGCAATGCGGGGCGGCGCGTAAATATCGACGTCTACAACGTGGTCTGCCGGGACATGCGCCGGCCGCGCCGGGTCGGCAGCAGAGTTCGAGGGGGCAAGCGTTGCCATGGCATTCTCCCGATCTTGGCCCATCGTCTTAATGTTGGGGAGCATGCCGGACCGGGCATCTCCCCTGCCCATTCACGACGTCATGAAATCCGCTCGCTCACAACGCGCAAATTGGAGAGGTGCCGGTTGCTTCCCTCGGAAAAAGCACCCCGGCCGGCAAGCCGACCGGGGCCAGGGAGGAACCGGTCAGAAGCTGTAGTTGAACGTCGCGCCATATTCGCGCGGCGTGCCGAGCGAGGCGAGCGTGCCGATCCCGGCAAGCGTCAGCTTCTGGTTGAAGTACTTTTCGTTGAACAGGTTGCGGGCATAGGCGCCTATCTTCCAACCGGCATCGACCGGCCCCCAGGACAGGCTCGCGTTGACGAGATTGACCGGGGCGATGAGGTCGGTCGGCAGGTTGGTGTAGCCGGTGTATTTCGAGCTGGTGTAGCTGTACTGCGCATTGGCGTTGAACGTACCGTTGCCGAGTTGCGTCGCATAGTTGACCCCGGCCGACGCGCTCCATTCCGGTGCATTCATCAGGCGGTTGCCGGCATAGGATACCGCAACCAGCGCGCCACCCGCGCCAAGCACCTTGGTATCGTACTTCTTGTACTTTGCATCGAGGTAGGCAAGCGAACCGGTGAGCGTCAGCCCGCGTGCCGGCGCGGCCGTCAGCTCAAGTTCGAAGCCCTTCGTTTCGGCGCGGCCGGCATTGGCGATCGAAGCCGAGTTCGCGCCGCTCGGGTAGGTGATGTTCTGCACCACCTGCATGTCGCGGTACTTGTTGTAGAAGGCGGCAAGGTTCAGGCGCAGGTGGTGGTCGAGCAAGTCGCTCTTGATGCCCACCTCATACGTATCGAGCTTCTCGGGATTGAACGGCCCGATATCCTCGGCAATGGCGATGCGGCCGGTGAAGCCGCCCGACTTGAAGCCGCGCGCGTAGTAGCCGTAGAGCAGCACGTTGCGATCGGCCTGGTAGTCAAGCCCGATCTTCCAGCCGGTGTTGTTCCACGACTTCGATCCTGCGGCGCGGATGAAGGTCGCCGGGATGATCGGATCGTCGTAGGTCGCAACGCCGCTCGGATTGATGCCGTTCGCGGTGGTCGAAACCGCGCGGGTCTTTTCGTGGCTGTATCGGATGCCGGCCTGCAGGCGCAGCTCCGGGGTCAGGTTCTGGTAGAGCTGGGCAAAGCCCGAGATCGACCAGTTGTGCTGGTCCTGCGTCTGCGGCTGGCTGAGCCCGGGGAGGAAGCCGTCGAGCTTGCCGCCCTGGTTCAGGAAGTACTTCTGCTGGAAGTAATAACCGCCGAAGATCAGCTGCGTCGCATCGCCGATCTGCAGCAGGTCGCGCAGTTCCTGCGAGAACTGTTCGTGATGGGTCTGCCGGCGAGTTTCGAGCAGGACGCGGGTGGTGCCGTCGTCGTCCGAATAGAGGTCGCTATCGTATTTGCGCCATGCGGTGATCGACGTAATCTTCCCGATCGCGCTGTCGACGTTCTGGGTGAAGGTCAGCGCATAGGTGTCGCGGTTGTTGTAATCGGGCTGGTCGCTGCTGAGCCCGCGCTTGAAGCTGAACGGATCGGTGGTCTGGCCGGGGGTGTAGAACAGCTCGCCCGGGCCGGCGATGACCACGCCGGTCTGCGACCCGTTGCGGCTCTTGACGTATTCGCCGATCAGCGTCCCGTCGTACGCGCCAGCCGAATACTTGAGATAGCCGCGCAGTTGCGTCACATCGCGGCGACCAATGCGGCGGTTGTCGGCCGTGTTGCGGAAGAAGCCGTCGTTCGAATTGTGCATTACGCTGACTTTGCCGGCGAGGCTGTCGGTGATGGGAAAATTCAGCGCGGCGTCGGCTTCGATCTGGTTGTAGTTGCCATAGACGACCTGCGCCTCGCCCCCGGTCTTGCCGGTCGGCTGCTTGGTCACGACGTTGATCACGCCGCCGGTGGTATTTGCGCCGAACAGCGTGCCCTGAGGGCCGCGAAGCACTTCGACACGCTCGATGTCGAACAGCGATAGCAGCGCGGCAGTGTTCACGCCGACGACGACCCCGTCGACCACGACCGACACGGTCGTCCCGACATAGGGGTCGGCATCGTTCACGCCGACGCCGCGGATGGTGAACACCGCCGAATCGGGCGAGTTCGAGAAGCTGTTGATCTGGACGTTGGGCAGCGAGTTGGTGAGATCCGACACGCTGCGCACTTGCGCCGCCTGCAGCGCATCGCCGGTCAGCGCAGTCACCGCGATCGGCACTTTCTGCAGGTTTTCGGCCTTCTTTTGCGCGGTGACGACAATTTCGGCGACACCGCCGTTATCTTCGGCAGACTGCGCCTGGGCGGCGACTGGCGTTGCGGCGGAAATGGCGATTGCGCTGGCTGCGAGGGCGCACGCGTGGAGCGTTTTCATGCTGACTTCCTCTTCCCCTGGAGCCTGGCTGTGATCGCCCTTCGCTCCACCCCGGCAATAACAATCCGGTCGGCATGTTTCTGCGCCGACGTGGTCTCCCCGCAAACTGTGCCTTTGATCAGGTGCCCATTGCGCACGCCTTCGCGCTGATGCAGGACTTCGCCGACAAGGAGGTGCCCCGGAGGCTCCATGGCCAGAACCACGATGCAACAGCGGATGCTGGGTGCGCTGCGCCCCGCCGATCTCGAAGGCGAGCCGGAGCGCTGGCAACAGCAGAAGAGCACGCGCACGCGGCTTCGGATCATCGAGGCCGCGATCGCCTGTCTGCTGGAAGGCGGCTATGTCGGCCTGACCACGCACCGCATCGCGGCGCGCATCGGGATTTCGCGCGGCGCAATGCAGCACCACTTCCCCGCCCGCGCCGATCTCGTGGCAGCGGTGGTGGAGCACGTGTTCTATGCCCGCATGCGGCTGTTCCTGGACGACTACCTTTCCGGAATGGCCAAGGCGGGCGAGGACAACCTGGTCGAGATCGCTACCCAGGCGCACTGGCGCAGCGTGCAGAGCCCCGAATATGCCGCCTATGTCGAACTGGCCGTCGCAGCCCGCAGCGACGAAGCCCTGCGCGAGGTGTTCGAGCCGGCGGCGCGCCGGTACGACGAAGTGTGGGTGTCTGAAATGATCGAGAGCTTCCCGCAATGGCGCGCGCGCTGGGAAGCGATGAAGCTGGCGAGCGACCTGGTCACTTGCGCGCACATGGGCATGCTTTTGCAGCGCCCAACGTTCGGCGAAGCGCGGATCGAGCAGCTCAATACGCTTATCTGGGACGTGCTGCGCGGGCTCTACAAGGCGTGACCGACGCAGCGCTCCGCATCGTCATCCGCATGACCTGCGGCGAAGAGATCGCGTTTGGCCCGGGCAAGGCCGACCTGCTCGAAGCGATCGCGCGCGAGGGTTCGATCTCGGCCGGCGCGCGCGCCCTGGGCATGAGCTATCGCCGGGCATGGACGCTGGTCGACGTGATGAATCGGTGCTGGGACGAACCCCTTGTCGCGACGGTACCGGGCCGGGCGCAGGGTGGCGCCACGCTGACCGATTTGGGGCGGTTCGTGCTGGCGCGCTACCGCGCGATGCAGGAAGCGGCACAACAAGCGGTCAGCGCCGATGCCAGCGCCCTTTGGTCGAGACTGCTGGACGCACCGCACCCGGCAGACGGCTGATACCGTTCAGCCGTGCTCGGCCGCCTCGGCGACTGGTGCCTTGCTACGTCTCAACGCCACGATGAGCACGCCGATGAGGGCGATCGCCGCACCGAGCAGCATCCTTGCATCAAGCCGATCGTGCGTAATGAAATATCCCAGCGCGATGGTGAACAGCGGCGTCAGCAGCGTCAGCGGAGCGATCAGGTTCGCCTCGTAGCGCTTGATCAGGCTGTAGTAGACGGTGTGCGCACCGACCGAGACGACAAGCGCCGAAAAGGCGATTGCGACCCCGAAATGCCAGCCATGCCTCAACGCAAGGTCAATTTGGTGATGCTCGAACCCCCACGAGAACAGGGCGAGCGGCAGCAGCGAGGTAAGCCCCACCCAAGCCTGCAAGCGGATCGCCGGCACTTCTTCCATCTGCTTCATCAGCACCGCGCCAAGCGAGCCGGCAAAAGCTGCCGCGAGGATGTAAAGGACACCGGCGGACAGCTGCAGACCCGGCTGCCATACCACGATCAGCACGCCAGCAAGAGCGAGCGCAATACCGAGCCCTCGACGCCAGTGGATGCGTTCGCCAAGCAGAATAACCGACAGCAGCGTGGTTATCGGGACACTCGACTGGACAACAATGGCTGCCATCGACGGCGTGACGGTGCGCAAGCCGAGGAACAGCACGGCGAAGTTGCCGCCGCCCATCAGCATGCCAACGACAATCATCCGCCACGCCGGACGGGGCATGGGCAACAGCCATGGCAAAGTGGCCAACATTACCACGGCGAATCGCACGGCGGCGAAGAACAGCGGCGGCACCATCCACTGCCCGACGACAATGCGACTGACCACGTTGCTGAGCGCCCAAATCACGCAGACCAGCACAAGCAGGAAGAAATCGCGCAGTCGCATCAGGACGTTGGGCACCTTGCCGCCGGAGTTGCTTGGTCGCTTAACTAGGCCGGCGCCCTTGCGCAAACTCTTGATGGTGTATCCGTCACAGACGGGGGGCGGCGATCCGCCCCTGCTCCATTCAGCCGCGTCCGCGGTAGGATGGCACACCCTGATCGGGCAGCCAGAGATCGGCGGGCGGCGCCGAGGATTGCCAGAACACGTCGATCGGGATGCCGCCGCGCGGATACCAGTAACCGCCAATGCGCAGCCACTGCGGCTTCATCTCGTCGAACAGGCGCTGTCCGATACCGACGGTACAATCCTCGTGGAACGCGGCATGGTTGCGGAACGATCCGAGGAAGAGCTTGAGCGACTTGGATTCGACGATCGTTTCGCCCGGCACGTAATCGATGACGAGGTGCGCGAAATCGGGCTGCGCGGTCACCGGGCAGAGCGAGGTGAATTCCGGGCTGACGAAGCGCACGAGATAGAGCGTGCCCGGCCTGGGATTGGGCACATAGTCGAGCACCGCCTCTTCAGGCGATGCGGGCAAGCTGCTGGTCCGCCCGAGATGCAGCGGCGCGGTGTCGGCCATGAGGGCTGGCTCCTGTGATGCAATGATGCGACGCCCATGCACCTGCCGCTTCGCCGAGGCAAGACGGCGGTTTCGGGTTGCCCATTAAGCCGCTATTCACCCGCCCCCGCCTTGGCGGGACAGGTTTACGAGATCGATGGGGTACAGGACGTGAGTGGGGCGCGGGTCAAGGCGGCGCGATTGGACATGGCAGGGCGGCTCGCCGCTGCTGCGCTGGCGGTTTCGTGCATGGCAGCCACAGTGCCGCTGTCGCACGCGCAGCCGGCGAGCGACTATCAATTGCCGCCCTCGAGCCCCTCGCCCGCACCGCGCGCCGCCGGGCCGGTCGATGACGGCGCACCGCCGCCAACCGTCGCCACGCCGCAGCCGAGCGCCAGCGCCAGTGCCGCCCCGACCATCGTCCTGCCCTCGCCGACACCCGCAGTGCGCCCAACGCCCCGAGCGCGCACCGCGCAGACGGAAGCGGTGGCGCCGGCAGCATCGGCCCCGAGGCCCGCTGACTCGCCCACGCCCGGCGCCGCGGCCGCACCATCGGCCGCTTCGGCGCCCACAACTACTGCGACGAACGAGGCGATACCTGCGCCATCGGCGAGCACGGTGCCGGCATTGCCTGAGGCTCCGGCCGCCGGATCGCAAGCTTCGCCATCCGCTCCATGGTGGCCTTGGGCGGCAGGTGCAGCTGCCCTGGCCCTCGTCGGTGGAGCGCTTGGGCTGATGCAGCGGCGGCGCAAGCCTGGCGTGCCCGAATTCGTGCGCCCCACGCCGGTTGCGTACCCTGTCGCATCGGACGACGCCGAGCCGACAGCCGCCGCGCCGGTTGCAACGCCACTTTCCCCGCCAGCTCCGGCGATCGCTCCGAAACCAGCGCCCGGTCCCGCGATCACGCCCCGGCCTGCGATGCGCGAAGGCGAGCCACTTGTGCTGGTGCTTGAGGCGACGCGGCTTTCGGCAACCCTGGTCAACACCACGCTCGCGTACCGCATCGTGGCGCTCAATCGCGGGCACGAACCGCTGGAGGATATCGCCATCGGAGGCGACATGGTCGCCGCCCATTCCTCGCGCCCGATGGAGGAGCAGCTCGGCCTCGTCGGCCCCGAGCTGCCGCCGATCCACCGGATCGACCGGCTCGATCCCGGGGCCGAAGTCGTGCTGCAAGGCGAGATGCGCCTGCCGCTGGCTGCAGTCATGCCGATCCGTCACGCCGAGCAGGCGTTGTTCGTGCCGCTGGCGCGGCTCGATGCCTGGGCAAGCGCACCCGGCGGCCGGGCAGTCCGCGCGCGGGCGGCATGGCTCGTCGGGCAGGAGGCACGACCGGCAGCCGCACGGCTGCAGCCGTTCCGGCTCGACCTCGGCCCGCGCATCTGGGCCGATCTCGGCCAGCGCCCCCTGGCGATGCCGGCGGACTGAACACATCGCATCCTGAACCATTGAGGGGTCGACGCCTCCGCCCGGCATGGCTAGGCTGACAGCTTCCGAGTCCGCAAAGACGGTCCGGAACCCAGGCAGGAGCACATGATGGATTCGTTGGTGACCACCCAGTGGCTCGCGGACGAGATGGGTGCGAGCGACCTTCGGGTGGTCGACGCGAGCGCCTTTCTTCCCGAGCACACGCGCAATGCAGCGCTCGAGTACGAGGCCTGCCACATTCCCGGCGCAGTGTTCATGGACCTTGCCAATCTCGTCGATCCCGCCGCATCCGTTGCCAACACCCTGCCGAGTGCGGAACGCTTTGCCAGCCGCATGCAGAGCCTCGGGCTCGGCGACGGCAGCCGCATCGTCGTCTATGACGACAGCCCGATCAAATCCGCCACGCGCGCCTGGTTCATGTTGACCATGTTCGGTGCGCAGAACGTCGCGCTGCTGGATGGTGGCATCGCCAAGTGGAAGGCCGAAGGCCGTCCCTGCGCGCAAGGGCGGGAAACGCTGCGCCATCGCCACTTCACCGTGTGGAGCGATGAAAGCCACGTGCGCTCCAAGGCGCAGGTGCTCGCCAACATTGACAGCGGCGCCGAACAGCTGGTCGATGCGCGCGGTGTCGGGCGCTTCACCGGCGACGTGGCCGAAACCAAGCCCGGTCTTGCCAGCGGCCACATCCCGGGCGCCCGCAACGTGCCCTATGCGAGCCTGTTCGCTCCCGACGGCACCTGGAAAAAGCCGGAAGCCTTGCGCGCCGCCTTCGACGCCGCCGGGATCGACATGGATCGCCCGGTGATCTCCTCGTGCGGATCGGGGATGACCGCCAACGTGCTGATCTTCGCGCTGCACCTCCTCGGCAAGGAGGATGTCTCGCTCTACGACGGTTCGTGGTCCGAATGGGGCGCAGACCCGGCACTCCCGGTGGAAACCGGCCCGGCGCGCTGATCTGGGTCGCCTTGCGACAAGGGCGGCTGGCAGCGATTCCCTTCGCGACGGAAACCGCCTAAGGCAGGCGCATGGCCAACAGTGATAGCGAAAACGCCGGTCCCGGCACCCGTCTGGCAGGGGCAGGACGACGCCCCGAATGGACCGGCACGCCCGACCACCCTGGGGCAGTCGTCGCCCCCCCGGTATGGCGGGCAAGCACGCATCTCTATCCCGACATGGCGGCGCTGCGCGCGCATCCGGCGAACGAGGACGGCAAGTTCTACTACGGCCGCCGGGGTGCGCCGACGCAATGGGCATTGTCCGATGCGCTGACCAGCCTCGAGCCCGGCGCGGCCGGCACAGTGCTCTATCCTTCGGGCGTTGCCGCGATCGCCGGCGTCCTGCTGACCGTGCTGCGGCCGGGTGACGTGCTGCTGATGACCGACAACGCCTACGAGCCCAGCCGGGTGATGGGCCGCGGCCTGCTTGCGGACTTCGGCGTGACGACGCGCTGGTTCGATCCGACCGATCCGGCCGCGTTCGAGGCTGCGATCTGCGAAAAGACGCGCTGCGTCCTGCTCGAAAGCCCGGGCAGCCTGACGCTGGAAGTGCAGGACGTGCCCGCGCTGGCCGCGATGGCCAAGGCGCGCGGGATCGTCACCGTGCTCGACAACACCTGGGCCTCGCCGCTTGGTTTCTCCGCGCTTGACCACGGCGCCGACATTACGGTGATGAGCCTGACCAAGCACGTCTCCGGCCATTCCGACTGCATGATGGGTTCGGCAAGCGCCGGCCCCGACTGGTACCGACGCCTGCGCCTGCGCGCGCAAGGGCTAGGCAATGTCGTCTCGCCCGACGATGCCGCGCTGATGCTGCGCGGCCTGCGCACGATGCACCTGCGGCTCGAGGCCGAGACCCGAAGCGCCACGGCCATCGCCGAATGGCTTGCGGCGCGCCCCGAAGTTTCCCGCGTGCTTTGCCCGATGCTGCCCGGCTCGCCCGGGCACGACCTGTGGCGCCGCGATTTCACTGGGGGGTGTGGGTTGTTCAGCTTCGTGCTCAAGGGCGGGACCAGCGCCGCGCGCGATGCGCTGATCGATGCGCTGCACCTGTTCGGCATCGGCTATTCGTGGGGCGGGTTCGAGAGTCTGGCGACGCCGGTCGATCCGCAGGCCATCCGCACCGCAAGCGCCTGGCCGCTTGCGGGCATGGCCGCGGACGACCGGTTCGGCATTCGCCTCTCGATCGGCCTTGAAGACACCGCCGATCTCATCGCCGATCTCGAGCGCGGCCTGCGGGCCTGGGAAGAAGCGCGATGACCCGCCACATGCGCGACCTGTCGCGGATGCTGCGCGATGCGCGCGAAGCGATTGATTCCATTTCGATTGACGTCGGGCATTACCACATCTCGCTGCTCAATGCGGTGTGGATGATTTTCGTCGTGCTCTGCGCCTTCTACGGCGCGCGGCTGGCAGCGCGGATCGGCCGCGTGATGGTGCGGCGCATCACCTCGCTAGACGCGACGCAGAAGGTGCTGACCGAAAAGCTCGCCACGATGGCGATCTGGGCGCTGGCCTTCTTCACCGCGATCGACGTGCTGGGCATCAGCCTGACGGCGTTGACGGTGTTTTCCGGCGCGTTCGGCCTCGCCATCGGTTTCGGTCTGCAGAAGACCTTCGGCAACATGATCGCCGGAATCATCCTGCTGATGGACCGCTCGATCAAGCCGGGCGACGTGATCGCGGTGAGCGATGGCAAGGGCAACACCTTCGGCGAGGTAAAGCGGATCGGCCTGCGCGCGGTATCGGTGACCACGCGCGACAATCGCGAATACCTGATCCCGAACGAGATCCTGATGACCAGCCAGGTGGAGAACTGGTCCTATTCGTCGCGTCAGGTGGCGATCTCGATCCCTGTGGGCATCGCTTACGGCAGCGACATCGACCTTGCCGAACGCCTTTTGCTCGAAGCCGCGCGCTCGGCGCCGCGGGTTCTGGAGCATCCCGAACCCGGCGTGCTGTTGTCCGCCTTCGGCCCCAGCGCGATCGAGATGCAGGTGGTCTGCTGGATCGATGACCCTGAAATGGGCGTCGGCAACGTACGCTCGCAGGTGCTGAAAGCCGCCTGGCACCTGTTCCGCCGGCAGGGCGTGGAAATCCCCTTCCCCCAATCGGACGTGCACTTGCGCGATTCCGATGGCCTGCGCGAAGTCGCGCGGATTTTGGCGGCAAGGGGCGGACCGCAAGAGCCCTAAAGCTGGCCTAGCGATCCCCCAAGCCATTCTCGCTGGCGAGTCTGGCTGGCCCGGCCCACATGGCCGACGATGACCCAGTCTCCTACCCGTTCTGGCACTGTCTACCTCGTAGGCGCAGGCCCCGGCGATCCCGACCTGCTCACGCTGCGCGCGGCGCGCCTGCTGATGCGTGCCGAAGTCGTGGTGCACGACGGGCTGGTCGATCCGTCGATCCTTGCCATGGCGGCCCGCACCGCGCGGATGATCTCCGTCGCCAAGAGCCGGGCGCGCCACACCCTGCAGCAGGACGAGATCAACGCGCTGCTGGTGCGCGAGGCGCTGGAGGGCCACGACGTGATCCGTCTGAAGGGCGGCGACCCGTTCGTGTTCGGTCGCGGCGGCGAAGAGGCGGAAGCCTGCCACGCGGCGGGTGTTGCGGTCGAAGTCGTGCCCGGCATCAGCGCAGCGATGGGCGCGGCCGCAGCTGCGCAGATCCCGCTGACCCACCGCGAGAACGCGAGCATCGTCAGCTTCGTTGCCGGGCAGTGCAAGGGCCTGTCCGAACAGAACTGGGCCGGCCTTGCCGGCGTCGGCCGCACGCTGGTGATCTACATGGGCATCGCCACGAGCGAGGCGATCGCCGAAAAGCTGATCGCCGACGGGCTGTCGCCCGACATGCCGCTGGCGGTGATCGAAAACGCCGCGCGCCCGACGATGCGGGTGCTGCGCGGGCAGCTGGCCGGCCTCGCCGCGCTGGTTGCCGACAACAAGGTCAAGAGTCCTGCCCTCATCGTGATCGGTGAGGTGACAGGCCGGGGAGACATGATGGAATTGAAGCAAGTGCTGGAGGCCGTACAGTGAAGATCATCACCGGCAGCGACCTGAGGACCGGCGACGTGATCTGGTGGACCGGTGAAAACTGGTCGCGCCATGTCAACGACGCCGTCGATGTGCCCGAAGGCGCCGAAGCGATCATCGCCCGCGAAAACGCCAAGCAGATCGTCACCGATACGCAGGTGATCGACGCCGCGCAGACCGACGAAGGCGTTCGCCCCGCGCACATCAAGGACCGCATTCGCGCCCTTGGGCCGACGGTGCGCCTCGACCTTTCCCTCAAGCCTGCCGACCCTGCCGCCGGCACCTGGGTGATCTGACATGTATCAGTACGACAGCTACGACCAGGCGATGGTCGATGCCCGCGTCGCGGAATTTCGCGATCAGGTAAACCGCCGCCTTGCCGGTGAAATCACCGAGGACCAGTTCAAGCCGCTGCGCCTGAAGAACGGCCTCTACCTTCAGCTCCACGCCTACATGCTGCGCGTGGCGATCCCCTATGGCACGCTCCACAGCCGCCAGATGCGCATGCTGGGCGACATCGCGGACAAGTACGACCGCGGCTATGGCCACTTCACCACGCGGCAGAACATCCAGTACAACTGGATCAAGCTGGAACAGGCGCCGGACCTTCTGGCCGACCTCGCCTCGGTCGAGATGCACGCCATCCAGACCAGCGGTAACTGCATCCGCAACACCACGGCCGACCACTTCGCTGGTGCCGCGGCGGACGAGCTGGTCGATCCGCGCCCCTATGCCGAGCTGCTGCGCCAGTGGTCGACGTTCCATCCGGAATTCGATTACCTGCCGCGCAAGTTCAAGATCGCCATCATCGGCAGCGAGACCGACCGCGCGGCCATGAAGCTGCACGACATCGGCATCCAGCTGGTGAAGAACGACGCGGGCGAGATCGGCTGCAAGTTCTACGTCGGTGGCGGCATGGGCCGCACCCCGATGATCGCGCCCGTGATCGGCGATTTCGTGCCGCCGCTGCAGATGATCTCGTATCTGGAAGCGTGCCTGCGCGTGTACAACCGCTACGGTCGCCGCGACAACAAGTACAAGGCGCGGATCAAGATCCTCGTTCACGAGATCGGCGCCGACGAATACCGTCGCCAGGTCGAGGAAGAATTCGCCCATATCCTGACGCTCGGGCTTGAGCCGCCGCCGGCCGAACTTGAACGCATCAAGGGCTTCTTCGAACAGCCCGGCTTCGACGCCGCGGCATCGGACGATCTGGACCTGTCCGACCCCGATTTCGCCGTCTGGGTGAAGCAGAACGTCCACGCCCACAAGCAGGCGGGCTATGCCATCGCCACCATCGCGCTGAAGCCGGTGGGCGGCATCCCGGGCGACGCGAGTGCCGACCAGATCCGCCTGATGGCTGACCTCGCGCGCGATTGCAGCTTCGACGAACTGCGCGTCACCCATGCGCAGAACATCGTGCTGCCGCATGTGAAGAAGGCCGATCTCTACACGCTGTGGCAGAAGCTGGACGAAGCGGGGCTCGCCAACGCGAACCTCGACCTGATCAGCGACATCATCGCCTGCCCGGGCCTCGATTACTGCAGCCTTGCCAACGCGCGCTCAATCCCGGTCGCGCAGAAGATTTCCGAACGCTTTGCCGATCTCGGCCGCCAGCAGGAACTGGGTGAGCTGAAGCTCAAGATCTCGGGCTGCATCAACGCCTGTGGCCACCATCACGCCGGCCACATCGGCATCCTGGGTGTCGACCGCAAGGGCGTCGAGAACTACCAGCTGCTGCTGGGCGGCTCGGAAGGCGCTGACACCTCGCTCGGCACGATCACCGGCCCGGGCTTCAACGAGGACGGCATCGTCGACGCGATCGAGAAGGCAACCGACGTCTATCTCGCACAGCGCACCGACGGGGAGCGTTTCCTCGATACCTACCGCCGGATCGGCATGGCCCCGTTCAAGGAGGCGATCTACGCCAAGGAGTCCGTCAATGGTTGAACAGACCCTGCGCTACCGCTCTGACGAGCCGGTGGCCGACCCCGCCGTGACGGTCGACGCGTTCGCCGATCAATCGAACGCCACCGCCGTCCGCATCGAGCCGGGCGACGATGCGCGCGACCTGTTGCCGCACCTCGACCGGCTGGCGCTCGTGGAAGTGAACTTCCCCGCCTACACCGATGGGCGCGGCTATTCGGCAGCGCGCATCCTGCGCGAACATGGCTACACCGGTGAACTGCGCGCGATCGGCGACGTGCTGCTCGACCAGTTGAGCCACATGCGCCGCTGCGGGTTCGACAGCTTCGCGCCCAATCAGGACATCAGTCGCGAAGCCGCGGACAAGGCTTTCGCCACCTGGCCCGAAGTCTACCAGAAGACGGTCGATGGCCGTCCCGCGATCTGGGCCAAGCGCCACGGTTGACGGGCACCACCGGCTTTCGAGGACAAGAACAATGAGCAGCACCACGCGCAGTTCGGCCGACCGCAAGATCGACCTGATCGACACTTCGCCGCGCTTTACCGAAAGCGATGCGATCCGGCTGAACAACCTGTTTCGCGGCACCGACACGCAGGACATGCTGCGCTCGGTGATCCGCGACGGGCTGGCCGGCGACCTCGCCATCGTCTCCAGCTTCGGCGCGGAGAGTGCGGTGCTGCTGCATCTCGTGGCCAGCCTCGATCCGTCGGTGCCCGTGCTGTTCCTGGAAACGGGCAAGCACTTCCCGGAAACGATCGCCTATCGCGACGCGCTCATCGCCCATCTCGGCATGACCGCGCTGCAGATCGTCGAGCCTGACTGGGACCTGGTCACCAAGAAGGACGAGAACGGCCTGCGCTGGTCGTGGGACCCCGACGGCTGCTGCGAGATCCGCAAGGTCGAGCCGCTCGCCAGAGCGCTGCTGCACTACGATGCGTCGCTGACCGGCCGCAAGGGCTTCCAGTCGAGCACCCGCGCTGGTCTGCCGCGCTTCGAGATCGACAAGTCGGATGCGCAGGGGCGGCTCAAGATCAATCCGCTGGCATCATGGACCAAGGAGCAGCTGGACGGCTACTTCGCGGCGCACGGCCTGCCCCGGCACCCGCTCGAAGCCCAAGGCTATCCCTCGATCGGCTGTGCGCCCTGCACCAGCAAGGTTGCGCCGGGTGAAGACCCGCGCTCGGGCCGCTGGAAGGGTTGGGACAAGACCGAGTGCGGCATCCACGTCCCCGGCAGCGAGGACCAGAGCGGTCCTGCAAGCGATCTGCCTCCCGGATACGACCCCGCCTTCTGAACGTTTGCAGGGATTTCGATACTAACTAAGGTTGACCCCGATACTGCACTGCGTTAGCGGTGCTCGTGGCGGTCAGTCGCCAAAACCCTGAATCGAGGCGGCCGGCCCCCCAAATCCCCGCGCCGCCTCGGTTCTCCCGGTCATCCCGCAGTTTGTTGCGCCCCGCCGAACCAAATTGTGTCTGGCGCGTTGCTGCTTGCGATCAGGCAAGGGACAGCGGACGTGACCAACCAAGCTCCTCACGGAACGCTACTTCTGCTGCGCATTGTCGCGTGGGCGGCCATTGCCATCGGATTGGCAAATCTGGTGGGAGGTGTGTGGCTGCTGGTTCTTGGTGGCTCGCCCTATTATGGATTGGCCGGCCTTGCCCTGATTGTGATCGGCTGGCTGTTGCTGCGCCGCAATCCACTTTCCCTCCACCTGATGGCAGCGCTCATCGTCGTCACCCTGATATGGGCGATCGACGAAATCGGGTTCGACTGGTGGAAGCTGGTACCGCGCGGCGATCTGATCGTGCCGCTGGGCCTTGCCATGACCCTGCCATGGATTACCCGTGCCCTGCGTCACCGGACCGATGACAGCCGCCCTTGGCTGACTGTCGCCGGCCCCCTTGCACTCGCCCTGGTCGGCGCCGGGGGGGTTGCCGTGGCATCGGGCATTGCCGACCATGACTGGCACGGGCGCTTGCCCGGCGTTCGCACGCCCGTCGGATTAAGCGACCAGCCTGACGGCGACTGGCGTGCCTATGCACGGTCGTGGGAAGGACAGAAATGGTCTCCGCTCAAGCAGGTTACGCCCGGCAACGTGGCAAAGCTGGAGCTTGCCTGGCAGATCCATACCGGCGACCGCCAACGCCCGGGTGATCCGGACGAGATCACCTACGAGGTAACGCCGATCAAGGTTGCCGATACGGTCTATCTGTGCACCCCGCACAACCATGTCCTTGCCCTCGATGCCGAGACAGGGCGCACGCGCTGGACGTACGATCCCCGCATTCAGGTAACGGGAGAGATGCAGCATCTGTCCTGCCGCGGCGTATCCTATGCCGAGGTTCCCCAGGCCGCATCGTGCCAGCGCCGCATCATAACCGCCACCAACGACGCTCGCCTGATCGCGCTTGACGCCACGACTGGGCGGCCCTGCCCCGGCTTCGGCACGAATGGCCAGATCTCGACGCTTCCGGGCCAGCCCGGCCATCCGCTGGGATGGTACCAGTTCACCTCCGCACCGTTGATCTCGCGCGGTCTCATCGTGCTCGGAGGCGCGATTTACGATAACAAGGCCATGAAAATGCCTTCGGGCGTGATCCGCGCCTACGACCTTGCCGACGGCCATCTGGTGTGGAACTTCGATCCCGGCAGGCCAGACGACACATCGCCGATCAAGCCCGGCCAGCACTACGTTCTCTCCACGCCCAATTCGTGGAGCACTTCGGCCGCCGACGATAAGCTGGGCCTGATCTACGTGCCGATGGGCATGGGGGCGGTGGACCAGTGGGGCGGCACTCGCCCCGCCACCACCGAGCGCTTTGCGACATCGGTCCTCGCGCTCGATACCATGACCGGAAAGGTTCGCTGGGTGTTCCAGACCGTGCACCATGATCTGTGGGACATGGACGTGCCCGCACAGCCGGCGCTGGTCGATCTCGATCTGCCGGGCAAGGGCCGCGTGCCCGCGCTGGTCCAATCGACCAAGACCGGCAATATCTTCGTCCTGGATCGCCGCACCGGCCAACCGGTCCATTCCGTGATCGAACGCCCGGTTCCGCAAGGCGCGGCACCTGGCGACCGCCTGTCGTCGACGCAGCCCTATTCCGCGGTTTCGATGCTGCCCGACCGCGCGACAGAGAGCGGAATGTGGGGTGCAACCATGCTTGATCAGCTTGTCTGCCGCATCAAGTTCAAGCGCCTGCGATATGATGGCGAATTCACACCTCCTTCGCTGCAGGGCACGCTGGTCTATCCCGGCAACTTCGGCGTGATGGACTGGGGCGGCATGGCGATCGATCCCGAACGCCAAGTTGCTTTCGCTCATCCCAACTACATGGGCTTCGTCGACAGGCTGGTGCCACGTGCCGATCCGGCAAGCGGAAATCGCCACGGTCCGTCCGGCGGATCGGACATGCATGGGGCAAGCGAACACGGCTATAATCCGAACTTCGGCGCACCTTATGCCGTCGAACTGAACCCCTTCCTGTCACCGCTTGGCCTCCCGTGCCAGGCACCGCCATGGGGATATGTGGCCGGGCTCGACCTTGTCACCGGCAAGATCATGTGGCGGCGCGCGAATGGCACGACGCGCGATCAGATGCCCGTGCCCATCCCGTTCAAGATGGGCGTCCCGTCGCTGGGCGGCCCGATGGTGACTGCCAGCGGCCTTGGCTTTATGTCGTCGACGATCGACTATTATGTCCGCGCCTATGACCTGGCGACAGGCGATGTGCTGTGGCGGGCACGGCTGCCTGCAGGCGCACAGGCCACCCCGATGACCTACCTCAGCCCTTCGGGTCGGCAGATGGTGATCGTGGTAGCCGGTGGTCACAATTCGCTCGGCACAAAGCTGGGCGACTCTGTTCTCGCCTACGCGCTGCCGCGTTGACGCGCGGCCCCGCGCGGCGCAGAAGATCCGCCCACGAACGGATGTGCGGGTGACTGCATTCGCGCGGGATGGCAGAGGACGGCGCGACGCGCGCAAAGCACATGAAACCAAGCCTTGAGCAGATCATCGCAGAGCATGCGCACCGCGAAGGGCCGCTGCTGCCGATACTACACGATGTGCAGGCAAGCTTCGGCCATGTTTCCGACGACGCTATCCGATCCATCGCCCATGCGCTGAATCTCAGCCGAGCCGAGGTTCATGGGGTGGTCAGCTTCTACCACGACTTCAGTCAGACGCCAGATCCGCGCCCATCGCTCAAGCTGTGCCGGGCCGAGGCGTGCCAAGCACGCGGGGTGGAAGCGCTGGCCGCGACGATCACAGTGCCCGATGGCGTCAGGATCGAAACGGTCTACTGCCTTGGCCTGTGCAGCGTCGGCCCCAATGCCATGGCGCACGGCAAGCTGCACGCAAGGCTCGATGCGGCAAAGCTTGTGGCGCTGATGGAGACGCTGGGGTGACGTTGGTGCGCATCAGCAACGATTCCCTCGCGCTGGCCTGCGGCGCCGACGAGGTCGCGGCGGCCTTCGACGCCGCTGGCTGCACCGTCGAGCGCGTGTCCTCGTGGGGCATGCACTGGCTCGAGCCGCTGGCCGAGATCGAGGGTCAGGGCTTCGGCCCGTTGCAGCCGCAAGACGTCGCGGCGGTACTATCGGGCCAGTCCGCCAAGGCGATCGGCCCGATTGAGCAGCACCCTTTCATCGCCCGCCAGCAGCGCCGCACGTTCGTACGCGCCGGAAAGACGCGGCCGCTCAGCCTCGAAGACTATGCCGCAACCGGCGGGTGGGAAGGCTTGCGGCGCGCGCGCGACATCGGCAGCGAAGCGATCGTGACCGAAGTCACTACTTCAGGGCTTCGCGGCCGTGGCGGCGCGGGCTTTCCGACCGGCATCAAGTGGCAGACCGTGGCCCGGGCGCAGGCGGCGCAGAAGTACATCGTCTGCAATGCGGACGAAGGCGATAGCGGCACCTTCGCCGATCGCATGGTGATGGAGGGCGATCCCTTCCTGCTCATCGAAGGGATGGCCATCGCCGGTCTCGCAGTGGAGGCAATGCGCGGATACATCTACATCCGCAGCGAATACCCACATGCGATCGCCACGATGGAAGCGGCGATCCGCGCCAGTGCAGACATCGTCGCGCCATTCGTGCTGGAAGTGCGGGTGGGCGCGGGCGCCTATGTCTGTGGTGAAGAGACATCGCTGCTCAACAGCATCGAAGGCAAGCGAGGCGAAGTGCGCGCCAAGCCGCCGCTGCCCGCGCTCGAAGGCCTGTTCGGCAAGCCCACCGTGGTCAACAACGTGCTGACGCTGGCAGCGGTGCCGTGGCTTCTAGCGCACGGCGGCGCGGCCTATGCCGAAGTCGGCTTCAGCCGTTCGCGCGGGACGATGCCTATTCAAATCGCGGGCAATGTGAAGCACGGTGGCCTGTTCGAAACGGGCTTCGGAGTCACACTTGGCGACCTCGTCAATGACATCGGGGGCGGCACCGCGTCGGGTCGTCCGGTGCGCGCGGTGCAGGTTGGCGGGCCGTTGGGCGCGTATCATCCACCCTCCGACTTCCATCTGCCCTTCGACTACGAAGCCTTTGCTGCTGCCGACGGCCTCATCGGCCATGCCGGCATCACCGTGTTCGACGACAGCGTCGACATGAGCCGGCAGGCGCGCTTCGCGATGTCGTTCTGCGCGGCAGAGTCTTGCGGCAAGTGCACGCCCTGCCGCATCGGTTCGACGCGCGGGGTCGAACTCATCGACCGCATTCGCGAGCGCAAGGGCCGCGCGCCCGACCGGATCGAAACGCTGCCCCAGATGCACAACGCCCGCAAGGTGGAGCGCACGCTGGGCGACGAGATCGCGCTGCTGGAAGACTTGTGCGAGACGATGAAGTTCGGCTCGCTCTGCGCGCTCGGTGGGTTCACACCCTATCCGGTGCTCTCGGCGCTGCACCGGTTCCCCGAGGACTTTGGCATCACGCCGGTGGTGGAGCCAGCCGAATGATCCTGGGCGCGGTCCTCGCAGGCGGCCGCTCCAGCCGCTTCGGCAGCGACAAGGCACTGGCCGAACTCAACGGACGCACACTGTTGGCCCGCGCGGTGGATCAGTTGCAGCCGTTTTGCGATGCGGTGATCATCGTCGGTCGGTCGAAAGGCCCTGCGCACTGTATTGCCGACTGGCCTGCCCCCGACGCGGGACCCTTGGGCGGCTTCGCCGGCGCGCTGAACTTTGCGCGGGCCAACGGCTACGCCTCGGTACTGACGTGCGGTGTGGATTCTGTAGACATACCTGACGACCTGCCTGACCTGCTTTCGCCCCCGCCACTCTACATCGAAACGCAGCCGGTCATCGGCCACTGGCCCGCAAGTGCGGCCGACGCGCTCGAAAGACTGCTGCTCAGTTCCGCCAAGCATTCGGTGCGCGCCTTTGCCGAGATGATCGGAGCAAGAGCGGTGACATCTCTGAACACGCCCGCCAACATCAACACGCCAGCGGACCTGAAGGCCGCGCAGGAGCGACGCCATGGGTTATGAGCGCCAGGCCGATTTCGGCACACCGGAAGTGCACGGCGATCATCACGTCACCTGCACTATCGACGGACGCGCCGTCACCGTGCCCGCCGGCACCAGCGTGATGCGTGCCGCCGCGCTCGCCGGGGGATCGATCCCCAAGCTCTGCGCCAGCGACAACCTGAAGGCCTTCGGTTCATGCCGCCTCTGCCTTGTCGAGATCGAGGGCATGCGCGGCACCCCCGCTTCGTGCACGACGCCCGTGGCCGAAGGCATGAAGGTGCAGACCCAGACGCCGCACCTGCAGAAGCTGCGTCGCGGGGTGATGGAGCTCTACATCTCCGACCACCCGCTCGATTGCCTCACCTGCAGCGCCAACAACGATTGCGAGCTTCAGGACCAGGCCGCCGCCGTGGGCCTGCGCGACGTGCGCTACGGCTATGAGGGGGAAACCCATCTCGGCGCCGCGACCGACACCTCGAACCCATACTTCGACTTCGACCCGTCCAAGTGCATCGCCTGCTCGCGCTGCGTGCGCGCCTGCGACGAGGTGCAGGGCACGCTCGCGCTGACCATCGAGGGACGCGGATTTGCCTCGAAGGTTTCGGCGGGCCTTGCCGGAGAGGACTTCTTCTCGTCCGAGTGCGTCTCGTGCGGGGCCTGCGTTCAGGCCTGCCCCACCGCCACCTTGCAGGAAAAGGCGGTCAAGGACATCGGCAAGCCCGAACGCGCCGTCGTCACCACTTGCGCCTATTGCGGTGTCGGCTGCACCTTCCGCGCCGAAATGCGCGGCGAGCAGCTCGTCCGGATGATCCCGTGGAAGGACGGCAAGGCAAACCATGGCCATTCCTGCGTGAAGGGCCGTTTCGCCTGGGGCTATGCCCAGCATGCCGACCGGATCCTCTCGCCGATGATCCGCGATTCAATAGACGCCCCCTGGCGTGAGGTCAGCTGGGAAGAGGCGCTGTCCTACACCGCCCGCCGCCTTCACGAACTGCGCGAACGCCACGGTCGCAACGCGCTCGGCGGCATCACTTCCAGCCGCTGCACCAACGAAGAGACATTCCTCGTCCAGAAGCTGGTGCGTGCGGGGTTCGGCACCAACAACGTCGATACCTGCGCCCGCGTCTGCCACTCGCCGACCGGTTATGGTCTCAAGACCACGTTCGGCACCTCAGCCGGCACGCAGGATTTCGACAGCGTCGACGACAGCGACGTAATCCTCGTGATCGGCGCCAACCCCACCGACGCGCACCCCGTGTTCGCCAGCCGGATGAAGCGGCGCCTCCGCGGCAAGGACGGCAGGCCGGGCGCCCGGTTGATCGTGATCGACCCGCGCCGCACCGACCTCGTTCGTTCGCCGCACATCGCGGCGGATGTGCACCTGCCCCTGCGGCCCGGCACCAATGTCGCGGTGCTGACCGCTATGGCGCACGTGATCGTGACCGAAGGTCTCACCGATGAAGAATTCATCCGCGCGCGCTGCGATTGGGAGGAATACCGGCACTGGGCCGATTTCGTCGCGCTTGATCGCAACAGCCCCGAGTTCCTCGCGGAGGTCACCGGTGTCACACCGCACGATTTGAGGGCCGCGGCTCGGCTTTATGCGACCGGCGGCAATGCAGCGATCTACTACGGCCTCGGCGTTACCGAACACAGCCAGGGTTCTTCCACCGTCATGGCCATCGCCAATCTCGCCATGGCGACGGGCAACATCGGCCGGCGCGGTGTCGGCGTAAACCCGCTGCGCGGCCAGAACAACGTGCAAGGCGCCTGCGACATGGGCAGCTTCCCGCATGAGCTGTCGGGATATCGCCATGTGTCCGACGCCGCGACACGCGCGCTGTTCGAAGCGGAATGGGGCGTGCCGATCGATCCCGAACCGGGCTTGCGCATCCCCAACATGCTCGATGCCGCCGTCGAGGGAGCGTTCAAGGCGCTCTACATCCAGGGCGAGGACATCCTTCAGTCCGACCCAGACACCCGCCACGTTGCGGCCGGACTAGCCGCCATGGAACTGGTCATCGTCCACGACCTGTTCCTCAACGAAACCGCCAACTACGCGCACGTCTTCCTTCCGGGTTCCACCTTCCTCGAAAAGGACGGCACGTTCACCAACGCCGAACGCCGCATCCAGCGGGTGCGCAAGGTGATGGAGCCGCGCAACGGCCTTGCGGACTGGGAAGTGACGCAGGAACTCGCCAGGGCCATGGGGCTGGGCTGGAGCTACACCCACCCTTCGCAGATCATGGACGAGATCGCGCGCCTCACGCCCACGTTCTCAGGCGTGAACTACGCAAGGCTCGATGCGGAAGGATCACTGCAGTGGCCGGTCAACGCCGCTGCGCCCGATGGCAGCCCGATCATGCATGTCGACGGATTTGTCCGGGGCAAGGGCCGCTTCGTGGTCACCGACTACGTTCCGACCGATGAGCGAACCGGCCCGCGCTTTCCGCTGCTGCTTACCACAGGCCGCATCCTCAGCCAGTACAACGTCGGCGCACAGACGCGGCGCACCGCCAACGCGATGTGGCACGGCGAGGACGTACTCGAGATCCATCCGACCGATGCCGAGAACCGCGGGCTGCAGGATGGCGACTGGGTGCGACTTGCCAGCCGCTCGGGCGAGACGACTCTGCGCGCCAAGGTTACCGAGCGGGTCGCCCCCGGCGTCGTCTACACCACGTTCCACCACCCCGAGACGCAGGCCAACGTCGTCACCACCGATTATTCCGACTGGGCCACCAACTGCCCGGAATACAAGGTCACCGCCGTCCAGGTTTCGCCCAGCAACGGCCCCAGCGACTGGCAGGCGGACTATGCCGAGCAGGCGCGCCATTCGCGCCGGATCGAACCGCACCGCGCAGAGCCCGCCGAATGACGATGGACCCGCTCGACAAGCTGGTGGCGATGGTCAACCAGATCGCCCGCAACCTTGCCCATGATGGCGATCCGGCCGGCGCGACGGCCGCCCACATTGCGACCTATTGGTCCCCCCGGATGCGGGCCCAGATCGCGGCTTGCGAAGGCGAAGGGCTGACAAAGGTCGCCCGCGATGCCATAGCTCGCCTAGGCGTGCGCCATGCCGATTGACGGGGCCCGCACCGACGATTTTCTCGAACACTTTTCCGACGGTCGCCCCCAGCGCGAAGCCACGCGCGCGCTGGCGCTTGAGGCACCGGTTGCGATCGAGATCAACGGCATCGGCTACGCCGTGATGATGGCAACGCCAACGGATCTTGCCGACTATGCACTCGGGTTCTGTCTCTCGGAACAGCTGATCGCCTCGCCGGCAGAGTTCGTCTCGGCCGAAGCGAGCGAAGTGCCGCACGGCGGCTGGATGCTGCGGATCCAGCTATCGAGCAAGGGCGCCGGTCCGCTGCTGGAACGCGCGCGATTGCGCTTGGCCGAAGGCAGTTGCGGCCTGTGCGGCATCGAAAGTCTCGAACAGGTCTTGCGGCCGCTCCAAACCATCGAAGGTGCGCTCGCTGTCACGGACGACGCGGTGTTTAGCGCGCTCGCCGGGCTCAATGGGCAACAACCGCTGGGCGCCCTTACCCGCGCCGCCCACGCTGCGGCGTTCTGCACGCCGGCTGGCGAGATCGTCATGGTCCGCGAGGACGTGGGACGTCACAACGCGTTCGATAAGCTGCTGGGCGGTCTTGGCCGAGCCGGGATCGATCCCGCAACCGGTTTCGTCCTGCTCACCGCGCGGTGCAGCTTCGAGCTCGTGCAAAAGGCTATCATCGCTCGGGTTTCGCTACTCGTAACGATCTCGGCCGCATCGAGCTTGGCGGTCGATCAGGCACGAGCTCACGGCTTGCGCCTGATGACGCTCGCACGACCGGACAGCCTGCTCGAAAGCTGACAAACCGCACATTGCTCCGATCGCCCGATCGGTCAGCTTGTGGTAATGTTGCGAGAGCTTAAGAATTGTACGACTGTACAAGTCAAGCACAGCAAGGCGCGCCGATGCCCGATCGCTATCGCAAGGTTCCTTCAGCGCGGCTGTCGCGTCTCGCAGCCTTCGGTCAGCTGGCGGGTGGCCTTGCTGGCGGCGTGATTGCCGAAGGCGCGCGTCGGCTTGCCAAGGGCGAACGCCCGCAACTTTCCAGCCTCGTGCTCACGCCCGGTAACGTGGGCCGGGTGACCGAGCAACTGTCGCGCCTGCGCGGCGCCGCGATGAAGCTCGGACAGATGATCTCGCTCGATGCCGGGGATGTCCTGCCGGCCGAGCTCACGGAAATCCTTTCCCGCCTGCGCGACGCGGCGCATTTCATGCCACCCGCCCAGCTCCAGAAGGTTCTTTCAGGCCATTGGGGACCGGATTGGCGCAAGCGCTTTGCCCGTTTCGATCCGATCCCGCTCGCCGCCGCGTCGATCGGGCAGGTTCATCGGGCGAAACTGCACGATGGCCGGGACGTGGCGGTGAAGGTCCAGTATCCGGGCGTCGCTTCAAGCATCGAGGCGGATGTCGACAACGTCGCCACGCTACTTCATTTTTCCGGCCTGCTGCCTGCCGGGCTCGATATCGCACCCCTGCTGAGCGAGGCGAAGCGCCAGCTGGCCGAGGAAACCGACTACTTGCGCGAGGCCACGCAGATGCGGCGCTATGGCGGGCTGCTGGCCGACGACCGGCGTTTCGTCGTCCCCTCGCCGATCGAGGAACTGACCGGACGGCAGGTGCTGGTGATGGACTTCGTGCCCGGCCGCCCGATCGACGATCTGGCGCAGGCCCCGCAGGAAGAGCGCGATGAGGCCATGGGTGCGCTGCTCGGCCTTGTCCTGGGCGAACTGTTTCGCTTCGGCTTCATGCAGACCGATCCCAACTTCGCCAACTATCGCTGGCAGCCCGATACTGGCCGGATTGTCCTGCTCGATTTCGGCGCGGCACGCCCGGTCGCTCCGGAAACGAGTGCTGCATACACGCGGCTGATGCGCGCCGGGCTGGCAGACGATCACGATGCCCTGCGGGAAGCCCTGCTCGACGTAGGCTTCGTTTCGAAACTGCAGCTTGGCAAGCACCGCGTGCAGATCGACGCCATGATCGCCGTCCTGCTCGCCCACGTGGGCAAGCCCGGCCTGTTCGATTTCGCAGATCGCCGTTTCGTCGAACAGGTCCGCGAACATGCCATGCCGGTGTTCGAGGATCGCGCCAGCTGGCACCTTCCCCCGGCCGAAACCCTGTTCGTCCAGCGGAAGGTGAGCGGCACAGCGCTGCTCGCGGTGCGGATGAAGGCCCGCCTGCCGCTGCGCGACATGGTTGAAGCCGCTGTCAGCAGCGCCGAAGCAGATCAGGCGGCGTAGCGGTCCAGCCGAAATTCGCCGGGCACGTCGAACTGGAACCGCGCCACTGCGCCGGCAAGGTTGCGCGATGTTTCCGCCATGCTCCTCGTCGCGGCGGCCGTCTGCTCCACCATCGCGGCGTTCTGCTGCGTCATCAGGTCCATTTCGGCGATCGCGCGATCGACCTGCGCAGCGTTCTCGGCCTGCTCCTGCGTCAAGCTTGCCGCGTCCGAAACAGCCCCGCTGATATCGGTCACGCGGCCGATGATGCCGTGCAGCATGCCGCCCGCGCTCTTCACCAGCTCGGCGCCACGGTCGACCTGCTCGCGGCTGGTGGAAAGCAGCTTCTTGATGCTTTCGGCGGCTTCGCCGGATCGCTGGGCGAGCGCCCGGACTTCATTGGCCACCACCGCGAAGCCGCGGCCAACCTCGCCGACACGGGCCGCTTCCACCCCGGCATTCAGCGCCAGCAGGTTGGTCTGGAACGCGATTCCGTCGATGATCTCGGCAATCTGGACCACTTCCTGCGCGCTGCGCTGGGCATCGTCCATCGCGCTCACCGCCTGGCCCACCGCCGTGCGACCCTCTGTGGCCTGCCGCTCGGTCTCGCCCGCCGACTTGCGCAGCGCGGCCATGGCCTCCGAACTTTCTGCGAGCGCACGGGACAGCGAACCGATCGCGGCCGCGCATTGCTGGACGCTGTCGGCCTGCCGTTCGGTACGGCTGGCGAGGTTTTCGGATGCCGCGCGGATTTCCTCGGTCCCGTTGGCGATGCTTCCGCTGCTCGCCGCCACGATGCCCAGCGTCTGGGCCAACTGCGCGACGGCAGCGTTGAAATCCTCTTCGGCCTGCCGGTAATCGGCGGGCAGCCCGCTCATCCGGGTGGTGAGATTGCCGACCGCGAGCGAGCGCAATGCACTGCCCATCTGGCCCAGGACGATCTCTCGCGTGTTTTGCTCGGCCTTCGCGAAGTATGTCGACAGCGCCAGGTCCATGTCGATCATCGCCGCCTTGACCAGCGCCGCTGTATCGCGCGCCAGCCGCCTTTGCCCGGGAAGGAAGCGGCGGATTCCGCGCAGCGCCATGCTCTCGATCAGATGCTCCAAGATCAGCGCATAGCCGCCGATGTACCACTGCGGGGCAAGGCCAATGCGCGCATGCGTCATGCCGATGTGATTGGCGCGCTCGAAATAGGCTTGGTCGATCCCGTGTTCGAACAGCTTTACCCAATGGTCGCGCTGGGCGTTCCGCGCGTAGTCGATCTTCTGCTGCGAGGAAAAGAAGCCCGACAGCGCCGGCGTGCTCGACAGCTTCTCGTAGAATTTTGCCAGGCCCTGATCGACCGACCGCGCGATCACGGCGCCGAGGCGCGCGAAGCTACCCCGGTTGCGCTCCAACTCATAGAATTCGATGCGCTGCTGCAATTCCTGGTTGTTTGCCACGGCGGTTGGTCCCTGCTGACGAGTTGCGATCCTCGTTGCAGGAATGGCGAATAGGAACGAATTAGTCTGAAATTGTAACCTCGGGTGATTCCTGATGTACCGAAGGGCAAGAGTCGGCCTTAGAGCCAGCCCGCTTCACGATACCAGGCCGCCGTCGCGTGAAGGCCCATCCTCGTCTCGACCTTGGCGCGCCACAGCGCCTCGGGCGGCTGGTTGCTCTCACCCGCAAGCCAGTCGGGATGGCACATGTATCCGACCCGGTCCTCGGTCAGCTTGGCCTTGTCCTTGCGGAAGAAGCGATCCGCCCGGGCGCCGAAGCGGAGCAGGCCAGGCGGCAGCGACATCGGCGTCACGCGCCGCCCCACCGCAACGCCGATCGCTTTTGCCAGCGAATGATGGGTCCATCCGCCCGGCTGTCCATCATCGGGCTCGAACACCCGGCCGGTGACGTCTTCGCCGGGCGGCAACAGCGCAAGCAGCAGCCTTGCCAGATCGTTCACGTGGATGATCGACAGTCGTCCCTCGGGCGGCAAAGGCATGAAGCCCTTGCGCGCCAGCCGGAACAGCTCGAGCATCTCGGTATCGCGCGGGCCGTAGACCGCAGGCGGGCGCACCACCGTCCAATCGAGCGGCGCCGCCTTTACCAGTCGCTCGCCCTTCAGCTTGCTGGCGCCATACAGCGAAAGCTGCGGCTCGCGCGCCGAAAGCGACGAGACATGGACCAGCCGTGGAACGCCCACACGCAGCGCGGTCTCGATCACGTTCATCGTCCCCGTGACGTTTCCTGCCTCGAAGCCAGCCGCATCGGGCGCGTTCACCACGCCGGCGATGTGCACCACCACCGTCGCCCGGCCGAACAGGCGCCGCAGCGCAGCCTTGTCGGCCAGATCGCCCTGCACCCATTCCACCCCGGCGCGCGGTTCCTGCGGGCGCCGGGCCAGCGCCCTCACCTCGAGCCCGCGCCGCTGTGCCAGGTCGAGCACCGCCTGCCCGACGAACCCTGTCGCGCCGGTTACCGCCAGCAGGTCTGCTCCCATCAGATCAGGACCAACTGGTCGCGGTGAATCAGCGCGGAACGGGGGGCATAACCAAGAATGTCCTCGTGCTCGCGGCTGTGGTGGCCCATGATCCGGGCGCATTCGGCGGCGTCGTATTCGCTCAGCCCCCGCGCCAGCGTGGTCCCGTCGGGGCCGAGCACCGCGATCGCATCGCCCCGCTCGAAATCCCCGTCGACCGCGCGCACACCCGCGGCAAGCAGGCTCGATCCCCGCCCCAGTGCAGCCGCCGCGCCTGCATCGACATGGACCGCGCCGCGCAGGCGCATCCGGCCGCCGAGCCAGGCCTTGCGCGCCCGCTTTCGCCCGCGCGGTACGAACAGGGTGCCCCGATCGGACTCCAGCGCCGTCGCCACTGGCAGAAGCGGCTGCCCGTCGATGATGGCCAGCGCCATGCCCGCCAGTTCGGCGATCTCGGCCGCCTGGAGCTTGCTGGTCATGCCGCCTGAGCCGAGGCCGGAGGACGAGCCGCCCGTCGCCATCGCATGAATGTCGGCCGTCACGCCGCGCACTACCGGGATCCGTACCGCGCCCGGCTGGCGCGGATCGCGGTCATACAGCCCGTCGATGTCCGAAAGCAGCAGTACTCCCTTCGCTGCAGCGGCCTGCCCCACGCGCGCTGCAAGCCGGTCGTTGTCGCCGAAGCGGATTTCCTGCGTCGCAACGGTGTCGTTCTCGTTGATCACCGGGACGGCACCAGCCGCCAGCAATGTGCCCAGCGTTGCCGTCACGTTCAGATAGCGGCGCCGGTCCTCCAGATCCTCGAGCGTCAGCAGGACCTGCGCGGCCGTCAGGCCGTGAGCCGCGAGCAGTTCGGCCCAGAGCCCGGCCAGCGCGATCTGGCCAACCGCAGCAGCGGCTTGCGCATCCGAAAGGCTGCCCCGACCGCCCTTCGCCAGGCCGAGCCTGCGCGCGCCGAGTGCAATCGCGCCCGAAGACACGACGATCACTTCCTGGCCGCGCGCCCGCATGGCCGCGATCTCGCCCACCAGCGCAGTCAGCCACTCGCGGCGCGGCGCGCCATCCTTGCCCACGAGCAGCGCCGACCCGACCTTGACCACGAGACGGGGACAGGCGGCGGAATCGGCTAGGTCTGCGAGCTGGTGGATGGTCATGGCCGCACGGGGCTTAGGTGAATTGTGGCACAAGGTGAAGGGCGGTTCGGGCCGCACAGGGCACGTCCCGACGAACGCTGCCCACCGCGATGCACTACTGGCCGGATCACCTGGCCAAGCAGCAGGTGGAGCGCTTCATCCGATCGGCGACCACGGCTTGCGGTCTTCCTCTTCCTCGACTTCCCCATCGGGCCGCTCGGTCACGGTGGCGGCGGGCAAATAGTCGAGCACGGCGTCGAGCAGCGCCTCGATCCCCCGCCCGGTCGCGCCCGAAATCGGGAAGACTTCGTCTGCCCCTGCCGCGAGCAGCTCCTCGCGGAACGCCTGGATCAGTTCCTTGTCGACAAGGTCGATCTTGTTGAGCGCAACCAGGCGCGGCTTTTCGTCCAGCCCCGCGCCATAGGCTTCGAGTTCGCCCTCCACGATGCGCATCGCCTCGACCGGATCGGTCTCGCTATGGATGTCGATCAGGTGGATCAGCACGCGGCAGCGCTCGATGTGCCCCAGGAAGCGATCGCCGATGCCCGCGCCCTCTGCCGCGCCTTCGATCAGGCCCGGAATGTCGGCCAGCACGAATTCGCGACTGCGATGGCTGACCACGCCGAGTTGCGGCCGGGTCGTGGTAAAGGCATAGGCGCCCACCTTGGCCTTGGTATTGGTGACCTGGTTGATGAAGGTCGACTTGCCGGCGTTGGGCAGCCCGACGAGCCCGGCATCGGCCAGCAGTTTGAGCCGCAGCCACACATACATTTCCTGGCCCGGCCAGCCCGGTCCGCACTGTCGCGGGGCCCGGTTGGTCGACGTCTTGTACGACAGGTTGCCACGCCCGCCGTCGCCGCCACGCAGCAGCACTTCGCGCTGACCGGCCTCGACCAGGTCGAGCAGCACCGTCTCGCGATCGTCGTCGAGCACTTGCGTACCGACCGGAACCTTGATGACCAGATCATCGCCGCCAGCGCCGGTGCGGTTCTTGCCCGCGCCGCCCATCCCGCGCCGCGCCTTGAAATGCTGGGTGTAGCGGAAATCGATCAGAGTGTTGAGCCCGGCCACCGCCTCGAACACGATGTCGCCGCCCTTGCCGCCGTTGCCGCCGTCAGGGCCGCCGTACTGGAGGTACTTTTCGCGACGGAAGCTGACAGCGCCGGGTCCGCCCGCGCCCGAACGGATGAAGATCTTGGCCTGGTCGAGAAAATGCATGGGCTGGGCAATCCGAAGCGAGAGACGGTAACTTGCGCCGGGGCGCTCGGGTCTGCAAGGCGCATCGGCAAAAGCGAAAAGGCCGCCGGAAGACCGGCGGCCTTTCAGGATCTGGTGGAGCCGAGGGGGATCGAACCCCTGACCTCGTCATTGCGAACGACGCGCTCTCCCAGCTGAGCTACGGCCCCGTTCCAGTATCAACCCTCTCGAAGCCTCGCAGGACGAAGCGCCGTTCGGGAGCGCGGCCCTTAGCGCAGGCGCCAAGCCCTTGCCAAGAACAAAATTCGCCGGCGAAGGTTCAGAAGGCGCCAGTCCCTGCCCCCGCCTGCACGGTCGGCAGCACGATCGCGGGCGCGGAAGATGCCGAGGGCGATCCCATTCCCCCGCCAGTGCTGGCCTGCCCCGCAGCGGACTGGCCATATTGCGACTGCCAGGTCGCCAGATCGGCGCGATACTTCTCGTACCGGCGATAGAAGTCGTCGAACACCACCTCGATGTTCGGCAGGTTCACTGCCGCAAAGCTCTCGAGATCTGCCGGCTTGACGGCCACGCCATCACGGCTGACCGCCAGCACCGCATCACAGAAGTCCGACAGCGTCGGCGGCAACGCAAAGTGGTTGTAGACTGAAGTCATGTACGCTTCGCGCGGAGCGACGAACTTGGCGCCGTACTTCTTGCGGAATTCCGCATCGACCGTCTTGTTGGCGGCCGTCAGCACCTTGGCGTTGCTGGTCAGGAAGGCGCGATAGCGCACCAGGATGTCAGCGTGCTTGGGCGCGCTGCAGTTCAGCGCCGCGACGTTGTAAGCCGAACGGAGGTTCCACAACGCCTGGGCCGGGCTGATGTTGCGGTTGACCGACTGGCGCAGGCCGAGCGCATCGACCGGCGGAATGTCGAGATTGTTGCTCGCACCATTGGGCGGCATCGGCTTGGGCGGGATCACCACGACCTTGGGCGGCGGAGGCGGTGGCGGCGGTGGTGGCGGCGGCTTGGCGCACGATGCCAGCAAGACGGCGAGCGAAGTCGCTGCGATGAACGGTACTGGACGGAACAGCACCGCAAGGCGCTTCGAATTCGACATCAACACTCCCCCGAGATCCCCGCTACGACGTAACGCCATGAACCGTTGGGACTTTCTCCAGACTGAACAGCGACGATAGCGGCATTGTCCAGCAATGAAAATGCCCGGCCGGCTTTCAGGGCCAACCGGGCATCGCAAACCTGTGCGTTAATCCCGAACGATCAGCGACGATCGCCCATGAACTGCAGCAGGAAGGTGAACATGTTGATGAAGTCGAGGTACAGCGTCAGCGCCCCCATCACCACCGCCTTGCCCGCGAAATCGGTGCCGGCAAGATAGGCATACTGGTCCTTCAGGCGCTGGGTATCGTAGGCGGTCAGGCCCGCGAAGATCAGCACGCCCAGGAAGCTGATGCCCCAGGCAAGGCCCGGCGACTGCAGGAAGATGTTGATCAGCGACGCGATCAGGATGCCGAACAAGCCCATGATCAGGAACGTGCCCATGCCCGACAGGCTCTTCTTCGTGGTGTAGCCAAAAAGGCTAAGACCAGCGAAGGCGCCCGCCGTGGCGAAGAACGTCGCCGCGATCGAAGGACCGGTGTAGACGAAAAAGATCGAAGACAGGCTCATGCCCATCACCACGCTGAACGCCCAGAACAGGCCGCGCACCGCGTTGGTCGACAGGCGGTTGATGCCGAAGCTCATGATCATGACGAAGGCGAGCGGCGCCAGCGCCACTAGCCAGCGCAGCGGGGTGCCGAACACCGCGGCCGCGGCGCCAGTCGTGGCGAACAGCAGCGCAACGATGCCCGAAAGCAGAATGCCCGAGGCCATGTAGTTGTAGATCGACAGCATGTAGCGCCGCAGGCCCGCGTCGAAGACCTCGCTGCGGCTGGTGGCGCCCGAAAGGCTCGGAGACGCGCCGAAGCCCGTCCGGGGCTGAGGGTCGTTCCAGTTTGCCATAATGCTCGTTTCACTCCATGCGGAACCGGGATCGGCTCCAATGCATGCGAATATCGCGCTTGGGGGCCCGGGTTTCAAGCGAAACCGGAGCCCTGCCTTTGTGACAAATTGTAAATCAGCCTTTCGGAATCCGGTCAGGATTTGCGGGCTTCGCGGGTCATCTCTGCGCTGCGATCCCGCGCCGCGCGCAACGTGTCCTGCATCAGGCGCAGCATCCGCTCGTCCGCATCGAGCACGTCGAGGCCTTTTTGCGTCGTGCCGCCCGGGCTCGCGACACGGCGCGCAAGCTCGCCCGGCGCGTGGGGCGATTGGGCCGCCAGCAGCGCCGCACCTTCTACCATGGCCAGCGCCAGCCGATCGGCCTGCTCGCGCGGAAGCCCCAGATCGGCCGCGCCTTGCGCCAGCGCATCGATGAAGCGGTAGACGAACGCCGGACCCGATCCCGCCAGCGCGGTAACCAGGTCCATCTGGTCCTCGCCAGAAAGCCATTCGCCCTGCCCCAGCGGTTTCATCAGCGCATCGGTCAGCTCGCGCGCGGCTCCTTCGGCATCGCCCACGAGTGCGATCGGCGATTTGCCCAGCGCGACCGAAAGATTTGGCATGACCCGCACGATCGCTCCCGCATCAGGGAAAGCGCCGCGCAGCGTTTCCATGTCCACGCCGGCAAGAATCGACAGGACGAGCGTGTTCGCGCCGACATGCGGGGCCACGGCGGCAATGGCCTCGGCAAGTTGCTGCGGCTTGAAGCCCAGCAGCACGACATCGCCCGGTGCTTCACCCTCCGGCGCGGCGCGCAGCAGTCGCACGCCATCAGGCGCGCTTTCCAGAAACGGATCGACCACGGTGAAAGTGTCTGGCGCCAACCCGCCTGCCAGCCACCCGGCGAGCATGGCGCCGCCCATATTGCCGCAACCGAACTGAAGGATGTGCATCGGAATTTCCTGCTTCAAGCTTCGCCGGCAGCGTCGACCAGCGCGCTTGCCAAGGCATCCACCGGGCTCTTGTCACCCCACAGGATGAACTGGAAGGCGGGATAGAAGCGATCGCATTCGTCGATCGCCGCTTCAACCGCGGATTGCGCCTGACCAAGACTGAGCAGGCCATCGTCGCCAAGCATCAGCGCGTGGCGATAAAGCAGCACCGAACCGTTCGACCACACGTCGAAATGGCCCAGCCAGACCTGTTCGTTGATCAGCGCCATGACTTCATAAACCGCGGCGCGCTTGTCATCGGGAACGCGGATGTCCGGCAGGCACAGGATCTGCAGCACATGATCCTCGGTCCGCCACACGCAGCGAACCTGATAGGTGGCCCATGACCCCTGGATCTCGCCGTGGATCTCGTCGTCGGAAACGAACTCGCAAGGCCACCCGCGCGCCTCGAACAGCGAGGCGAGCATGTCGACGGGCGCCGCATCGTCGCGTTCGCTGTCGTCGTGGCCGGTCCGCATCATCGCTCTCCGGGGCCGGAGCCCATGGCGGTCGGGAGGATCCCGACGCGCGCTCCCCGGTTCCATCGCGAAGTACGGCCGGGGGAACAATCACAGGTTAACAGCCGCTTGGGCAAAACTACACAAGCCTGTGCAAAAGCTGTGGACAGACGGTGAACGCGCGAGATGCCCCGCCGGTTTCAATCGAGCGGAAGAGTGTCCACCGGCTGGCCTGCCGGGCTCGTCCACTGATAGCTCGAAACCCCGTCCTTCTTCAGCGACTTGACGAAATCCTGTGCAGCCGCGTCGCTTTCGAAGGGCCCGGTCAGAAGCCGGAAATTGCCGCGCCAAGGACTGAGGTAGGGCTTGCGCCCCTTCAAAACGGCGGCGTCCTTGACCAGCCGGCGCCATTCCTTGCCCATCTGGTCGCGGTTGCCGCCGGTCAGGACCTGCACCCAGATCCGGCTCGGGTGGCTCGGAGCCGCCTTGCCCTTGGCATCCTTCGCCGACTTGGCGTCCTTGTTCGACTTGGCATCCTTCGTCGACTTGGCGTCCCTGTCCGCCTTCGCGTCCTTGCCAGTAGTGCCTTTGGCACCCTTGGCAGACTTGTCGCCCTTGCCCGGCACGGTCTCATCGTCGGCTTGCGCGACGCGGACTTCCTTCTCGGTCGTGCGCGATACGGCGGTCGGCCCGTCGGGGCGCTCGCCCCGACCTCCGACGCGACCGGCCGTCCTGGCATCCTTGGCACCCAGCGGCGCGTCCGTGGTCGCCACTTTCTCCGTCTTTGCCGATGCGACGGCCTTGGCGTCGCTCGTCCGCGGGCGCGGGCGGATCGTCGACAGATCGACCGCCGCCACCGAGCTCTTCTGCTCGTCCTCAGGCGCCTTGAACCCGTCGAAGAGCGCGCGGAAATCAGCCGGGGGCGGCGGCGCCTCGACACTCGCCACACGCGTCGACGTTGTGGCGGCGCCTGTCGCCGGCGGCGGTGCCGGCGTCGGCTGCACCACGGGGCTCGCCACGAGCGACGGCCCCGCTGCCGCGACCGAGGACGCGGGCGCCGAAGCAGCCTGCGCCGTCGCGAACGTAGTCGAAGGCGAACTCGCCACGCCTGATGGTGATGGCACCTGGGCCGCAAGCACGGGCGTGCCGGGCGTTGCAGCCGTGGCGGCAGCGGGTGCAGGCACGCTCTGCCGCGGCATCGTGAAGGTCTGGACCGAGCTCGCTGGCGCGCTCGCAAGCGGTCCGGGCCCGGAAGCGGAAGCAGCCGTACCCGGCGCGCGCGTCACGGGAATGCTCGTGACCCGGGGCGGCAGCGGCGCACCGGGCGGCAGGTCGAGTCGCGACAGCGGGTAGTTGGCGCCGGCTGCCGAAGAACCCTTGGCGAGAGCAGTCCCCGCCCCACCGCTAGAGATTGCCGCCAGTCCTTGCGGCTGGGATGGCACGCCCGCCCCTGCCACGGATTGTATTGTCGCGGATTGCGTCGGCGCGGATTGAACCGGCGTGGGCTGGACGACAGGAACGGCAACCGACGACGCTGCAACGCTCGTCGCCGGCGCGCGCGAAGGCGTTGTCAGCAGCGAGCTGGAGGTTGCCGGTCGATTGGCGCTCGCCGCGGGCGTTGCCAATGCCAGTTGCTGGTCGCGTCCGGGCCTGCGCCGCTTCTCGCGACTAGCCACTTGCGTGCCCTTGCCACCGAGAGCCTCACCCGCAGGGATCAGGCTGCTGTCGACGCGCGGCGCGCGTGGATGGAGCGCGGCATACTGCACGACCTTGGGATCGTCGCGCCCGATGTCCGCCGCCCGTGGAAATCGACCGAGGTTGGCCGCAGCGGCCTGTTGCGCCGGCGTGAGACGCGGCATGAACCGAAGATAGGGCGCGATGCCCGAGGCAAGGTCCTGCGGCATCGACGAGTACGCGACCGAAACAGCCTCGTCCGGGTTGCCGCTGATCGCCATGATGAAGGTACGGGCGCGCCACGCCGCGCGATCCTGCCGCTGGATCAGCGGCGCCAGCACGGTTTCCGCTCCGCGCCGGTCACCCGCGATGGCCAGGCTCAGCGCATAGCGGCGGACCAACTCGTCGTTGCTGCCCCGCGCCATCGCCTGCTGATAAAGCCGCTGCGCCGCCGCGTTATCGCCAACCAGATCGTAGGCGAGCCCACGGTCCTGCGCGAACATCGACAGATCCGAGCCTGCCGCCTGCGCTTCATCGAAATAGCGGATCGCATCGAGCGGCTGGTCGGCCTTGAGCATGGCCGTGGCAATCTGCGCCTTGACCTGCCCGTTGCCAGGCGCAACCTCGTTGGCGCGCGAGAAGAACCCGACGGCCGCATCGGTATCGCCGAGCTGCAGCGCCGCTGTGCCCGCGTCTACAAGCGCCGTCAGGTTACGCGGATCGCGCGCCAGCCGAGTGAGCGCCGAATTCAGCGCCTGGGTCGGTGACAGGGTCCCTGGGCCCGTGGTCGACTGAACCACCGGCTGCGAAATCGTGGCGGTCTGGGCATCTGCGACCATCGGCACGGCCGACAGGGCGATCAGGCATACGCCATGGCGAAGCATGGCAAAGGGCGAGCTGGTTGTCCGGCGCATCATCGTGCCGACCCCATAGCGGCGCTGACCTTAAGCGGCGGCAACGAACCGACCGCTGTGCGGAAGCGGCGCCACTCGCAAGCAAGCGGCGCCATGTTCCGGTTTACTGGTTGTTCTGGCGACCCAGGAAGCGAGGGATGTTGAGCGAACCGCCATCATCCTGCGCCTCGTCTTCCGATGCGCGCGACGTCCCGCGCGAAAGGTTCGCCATGCGTTCGAACAGCGTGCTGCCCGCCGCCGGCCGTGCCGGCGCAGGCTGCGGAGCTGGAGCCGGAGCTGCGCGACCAAAGCGCGGCGGCGTGGGCTCTTCCTCCGCCGGACCCAGTTGCAATTCGTCCGCAACCGGCGCGGAAGGCGCGGGCTCGGCCTGTTCTTCGCTCAGATCGAGCGTCAGGTCGAGCGCACTTTCCTCGGGCTGTTCGAGCGAGGCAAAACCGGGCTGGACCGGCGCCGCAACTGGCGCCGGCGTCCAGGCGTCGGGCGCAGGCTCGGCCACCGAAGGCGGCTCGGCAGCGGCAACCGGGGCAGCCGGGGCTGCCGGCACGGCGGGGCCACGCGCGGGCGCGGCGCCCGGGAAAGCGGGACCACGCGATGCGCCGGGGATCGAGGCCGGGCGGGCGGCGATCTCGGCCTGCTCGGCGCTCTGCTCGATGCCGGTGGCAACGACCGAGACGCGGATCTTGCCATCGAGGTCGGGATTGAAGGCCGAACCCCAGATGATGTTCGCGTTGGGATCGACCAGTTCGCGAATGTGGTTCGCGGCTTCGTCGACTTCGAGCAGCTTCATGTCGTCGCCGCCGATGATCGAGATGATCACGCCCTTGGCGCCCTGCATCGACACGCCGTCGAGCAACGGATTGGCGATGGCGCGCTCGGCGGCTTCCAGCGCGCGGTTCGGGCCTTCGCCCTCGCCCGTGCCCATCATCGCCTTGCCCATCTCGCCCATGACCGAGCGCACGTCGGCAAAGTCGAGGTTGATCAGGCCCGGCATGACCATCAGGTCGGTGATCGAACGCACGCCCTGCTGCAGCACTTCGTCGGCCAGCTGGAACGCTTCCTTGAACGTGGTCTCCGCCTTGGCGACCAGGAACAGGTTCTGGTTCGGAATGACGATCAGCGTATCGACGTGCTTCTGCAGCTCCTCGATGCCGCTGTCGGCGCTGCGCATGCGGCGCGTGCCTTCGAACAGGAACGGCTTGGTCACCACGCCAACGGTCAATACGCCCTTGCGACGCGCTGCCTCGGCGATCACCGGCGCAGCGCCGGTGCCGGTGCCGCCGCCCATGCCGGCCGCGATGAACACCATGTGCACGCCTTCGAGCGCGCGCTCGATTTCCTCGATCGTCTCTTCGGCGGCGGCACGGCCGACTTCGGGACGGGCGCCCGCACCAAGGCCCTGCGTGATATCGGGGCCCAGCTGGATGCGGGTATCCGCGATCGAGTTGTTGAGCGCCTGCGCGTCAGTGTTGACGACGATGAAGTCCACGCCTTCGATACCGGCGTGGATCATGTTGGCGATGGCGTTGCCGCCTGCACCGCCCACGCCGATGACCGTGATGCGGGGCCGAAGTTCGTCGATCGCCGGCGGTCCGATGTTGATGCTCATGTCGGTCTCTCCCTCAGCGGGTCAGATTGGTGGCGCGACGCGTGAGACGCCGTGCGATGCGGCTTTGCACAATCCTTGGCACACAACGTTTCGTCGAATCAAAGTTAAACTCGGCTTTTCCACAGGATGGAGTGGCGAAATGCTCCGCTTTCCAGCCGATCCGGGCGCCTGCCCTGCTCAGAAGTATTCCCGCAGCGCGCGCCAGACCCGGTTGATCAGCTTCATCCCCTTGTAGCTGCTTTCCGCGGGGTTCCATTTCGGCCCCACCGCGCGGATATCGACCGGGTCTGCGGCGGCGTAGAGAACCAGCCCGACAAGCGTCGACGAACTCGGCGTCGCATGCCCCGGCGGCAGGCCGAGCATCGTCGGCGGGGAGCCGATGCGTACTGGCCGGCCCAGCGCGCCTTGCGCGAAATCGGCAAGGCCAGGAAGCTGCGCCCCCCCGCCGGTCAGCACCACCTGCTGGCCGCTCTGTCCCGTAAAGCCCATGGCCTTCAGCGCCTTGGCCACTTCTTCGGTAAACCGCCCGAGCTGCTGGGTGATGACCGAGATCAGTTCGGCACGCGGGATGCGGTTCTTGTCGTCGGCATGCCTTGCCACCGGCCCGCCTTCGGGATCGCCCGGAGCGTTTACCGGGATCATCTCGCGATGGTCGGCGGGGCTGGCGATGGCCGAACCCGACATGCACTTCAGCCGTTCGGCCTGATAACGGCGGATGCCGAAAGCCGAAGCGATGGCATCGGTAATGTCGCCCGATCCGAACGGGACCACCTGCATGCCAAGCAGCATGCCCGCTGCGTAAACCGAAACCGTGGTCACCTCCGCGCCGAACTCTACCAGCGCAACGCCCAGTTCGCGCTCCTCGGGCGTCAGGCAGGCATGGCCCGCCGCAACCGGCGATCCGACCACCGCCTCGACCTTCAGGTGCGCGTTTTCGACGGTTTCCTTGATGTTGCGGATGGGCGCGCCATCGGCCAGCATCACGTGGATGTCGACCGCCAGCCGTTCGGCGTGGAGCCCCTTGGGGTTTGGCACGCCGTGCGCACCGTCGAGCGTGTAGTGCGCAGGCTGCGCGTGCAGCACGGTGCGGCCATCGGGCTGGATCACCTCGCGTCCGGCGACCAGCAGGTGCTCGATGTCGTCCTGTTCGATCCGCCGCCCGCCGACTTCCACCTCGACCCGGGCTGTTGTGCTGACCAGCCCGGCGCCCGAACAGCCGATCCACACCGACTGCACGCTGGCATTGGCCATCTTCTCGGCCCGTTCGATGGCGTCGCGCACCGAATGGGTCGCGGCCTGCATGTCGGTGACATAGCCGCGCTTGATCCCTTGGCTGGCGCGATGGCCGGACCCGAGGACGACCATTTCGCCGGTTTCCGAAAGCCCGGCGATCATCGCCGACGTCCGGAACGAGCCAAGATTGACGGCGGCAAAGACCTTGGTGATGCGAGGCACGGCCATTGGTCAATCCTGCGCGGTCGCGGTGGGCTTGGGCAGCGCCGCCGCGCTCGATGCGGCGACCTGCCGCCCAGCCTTGGCGGCCGCCTTGGCCTGCGCCGCTGCCTTCTGCTGCGCTGCCAGTTCGTCGGCATGGCCTGGCACCCGCAGGTAGATGCGGTCGGGGGCCCGCATGTCGAAGCTTGCGACCCGGCCACCCAGCAGGCGATCGACGCCATCCATCCTTGCAAAGGTCACCAGGGCAGCCGCTGATTCATCCTCGCCTTCGGGAAGGGCAAGGATCTGTCCGGTCTTGAACGTCAGGTTCCAGCGCCGGTTGCCGATCCACTCGGCCTCTGCCACCTGTGGCTTCAACGCGGGCGCGGCTTCCAGCAGCTTGCCCAGATCGATGACATGGCCTTCGGCCCCTTCGCCCGAAAGCACAAACATGCCCTTGGCCTTGGTCGCGCTCACCGGCTCTAGCTCGTGCCCGGTCTCGTCGATCAGCACCAGCTTGCCGCCCTCGCGCATCACCGCGTGCGGGCTGCGCTCGACCACGTCGACCACCAGAGTGTCGGGAAGCTGGCGCGAAACGCGGGCGTCCTTCACCCAGGGAAGCTGCAGCAGGCCATCGCGCAAAGCCGCAAGGTCCAGCCTGCTCATCGCCTGATCGCGCTGGCCCAGCACGTGCTCGTAGATCGTCAGCTCGTTCATGCGATTGACGCCCCGCACTTCGACCCGCTTGACCTCGAAGCCGGAATTGGCGGCGACTTGCGCCAGCTTGTCTTCGGCCAGCGCAGGCACTCCGGCCACGCTGGCAAGCGTCCATACGAGCGCCGCGGCAATCGCCAGGAACCCGGTCAGCAGAATGCGGTGGAGCGTTTCGTCGCTGAACGGCAGCCAGCGGCGCGCTTGGTTGACGGCGCTGCCGGTCTGCTTCTTCGCGGTTGCCACTTTCGCGCGCGCGCCCTTGGCTGCGGTTGCCCGCCGAACACCTTTGCCTCCTCGCCGGATCGTCTGCGCCATGGCGACCTAGCCCTTCCCCCCGTCGGATGCCTTGCCCGCCGATGCGTTGGCCTTGCCGGCCAGCGCATCGGCGATGATCGCCTCAACCAGATCCTCGTAGCTCATGCCCAGCTTGCGCGCCTGTTCGGGCACAAGGCTCAGCGGCGTCATGCCCGGCTGGGTGTTGACCTCCAGCAGGAACAGCCCGTCGATCCCCTGCTCGTCATCCCAGCGAAAATCGCTGCGGCTGGTGCCCTTGCAGCCCAACAGGCGGTGGGCCCGCAGTGCAATATCCTTGCACGCTTCGGCCACATCGTCGGGGATTTCCGCCGGACAGATGTGGTCGGTCATGCCTTCGGTATACTTGGCATCGAAGTCGTAGAAACCCGACTTGGGCTTCAGTTCGGTCACCAGCAGGGCCTTGTCGGCAATGACGGCAGTGGTCAGTTCCTTGCCACGGATGAAGGGCTCGGCCAGCAGCTGGTCGAACTCCTGCCATGGACCGATGCTGTCGCGCGCGATGGGCGTGCCATAGTTGCCGTCGGCGGTCACGATCGCGACGCCGACCGAGGATCCCTCGTTCACGGGCTTGAGCACGTAAGGACGCGGCAGCGGATCGCGCTCGAACAGCTCTGCGGTCTGCACGATGCGCCCGCCCGGCATGGGAATGCCGTGGGGGACCAGCGCCTGCTTGGTCAGCTCCTTGTCGATGGCAATAACTGATGTGGCGAGGCCGGAATGCGTATAGGTCAGCCCCATCAGGTCCATCATGCCCTGCACGGTTCCGTCCTCGCCGGGCGTGCCGTGTAGCGCATTGAACACGACATCGGGCTTCGCCTCGGCCAGCCGCAGCGCCACTTCGCGATCCATGTCGATGCGCGTCACCGTATGGCCGCGCGCTTCCAGCGCCTTGGCGACGCCCTCGCCGCTCATGAGCGACACCGGCCGCTCGCTCGACCAGCCGCCCATCAGCACCGCGACGTGAATTTTGGGAAGGGTCACTGCTTGCCTACTCTCTGAATTTCCCACTGCAGTTCGACGCCCGACTGCTCCTTGACGCGGCGTCGCACTTCCTCGCCCAGCGCTTCGATCTCGGCGCTGGTCGCCGCGCCGGTGTTGATCAGGAAGTTCGTGTGCTTCTCGCTCACTTGCGCCCCGCCCAGCGTCAGCCCGCGGCATCCGGCCTTGTCGACCAGTTCCCACGCCTTCGCGCCATCCGGGTTCTTGAAGGTCGAACCGCCGGTCTTGCTGCGCAGCGGCTGGCTGGCTTCCCGCGCGGCGCTGATCCGGTCCATCTCCGCCTGAATCGCGCCTGGCTCGCCCGCTTCGCCCCGAAAGCGCGCGGCGACCACGATGGCGCCGTCGGTCAGTTCACTGTGGCGATAAGTGTAACCAAGCTTGGAAAGCGGCATGGTGACGAGTTCGCCAGAACGAATTACAACATCGCAATCGATCAGGATGTCCTTGACTTCCCTGCCATAAGCGCCGCCGTTCATGCGCACGAACCCGCCCACCGTGCCGGGGATGGAGCGGAGGAACTCAAGCCCCGCGATACCGCTGTCCCGCGCCGTGGAGGACACCAGGATCCCCGATGCCCCACCGCCGCAGTCCAAAGTCTGATCGTCGATACGCGTGACCTTGGAAAAGTTCTTCCCCAGCCGCACCACAACCCCGGGCACGCCACCATCGCGGACGATCAGGTTCGAACCGAGGCCCAGCGCCATGACCGGAACGTCGGGTGCAAGGCCTGCAAGGAAATCCTGCAGGTCCGCCACGTCCTTCGGCTCGAACAGCCATTGCGCCTTGCCGCCGGACTTGAACCACACCAGCGGCGCAAGTGGAGCGTCGGGGGTGAGCTTGCCGCGCACCGGCGGCAGGGCAAGCGCGGTCACACCGCCGCCCTTTCCTGCTCGATGGAACTGGCAAGGCCCGCGGCCCACTTGGTGATGTCGCCTGCGCCAAGGCACACGACCATGTCGCCAGGTTCAAGCGTGCTGGCGAGTTCCTTTGCCAGCGCGGCGGGTCCGTCGATCAGGTGGGCGCTGCGATGGCCCCGCGCCTTGATCCCTTCGACCATGGCGGCGCTGTCGACGCCCTCGATCGGCTGCTCGCCCGCCGGATAGACCGGCGCTGCATAGACCACGTCGGCGTCGTTGAACGCGCCCTGGAAGTCCTCCATGTGATCGCGCAGCCGGGTAAAGCGATGCGGCTGCACCACGGCGATCACGCGGCCGCGTACCCCTTCGCGCGCCGCAGCGAGCACCGCGCGGATCTCGACCGGATGGTGGCCGTAATCATCGATGATCGCGGCGCCCGAAACCTCACCCACCTTGGTGAAGCGGCGCTTGACCCCGCCGAACTTGGCAAAGCCGGTGCGGATCAGATCTTCGGACACGCCCATCTCGCGCGCCACGGCCACCGCCGCCAGCGCGTTCTGCACGTTGTGCCGACCGGGCATCGGCAATTCGATGTCCTCGATCCGCCGGAAGCTGCCATCGCGCTGGCGCAACACGGCGGTGAAGCGGTTGCCGCCCGGGATAGGCGTCACGGCTTCGCCGCGCACGTCGGCCTGCGCCGAAAAGCCGTACGTCACCACGCGGCGATCGCGCACCTTGGGGATGACCGCCTGGACTTCGGGGTGGTCGATGCACAGCATCGCCGCGCCATAGAACGGCACGTTCTCGATGAATTCGACGAAGGCATCCTTGACCCGCTCGAACGAGCCGTAGTGATCGAGATGCTCGGGATCGATGTTGGTGACGACCGCGATCGTGCCGTCAAGGCGCAGGAACGAGCCGTCGCTCTCGTCGGCTTCAACCACCATCCATTCGCTGTCGCCCAGCCGCGCGTTCGAGCCATAGGAGTTGATGATGCCGCCATTGATCACGGTCGGATCGATTCCGCCGGCATCGAGCAGGCAAGCGACCATCGAGGTCGTGGTGGTCTTGCCATGCGTTCCCGCCACGGCGACCGTGCTTTTGAGCCGCATCAGTTCGGCGAGCATTTCAGCACGGCGCACAACCGGCACGCGTGCTTCGAGCGCGGCGACGACTTCGGGGTTGTCGCGCCGGACCGCGGTCGAGGTGACGACGACCGACACGCCCTCGACGTTTTCGGCGCGCTGGCCGATCATCACCTTGATGCCCCGGCTGCGCAGCCCTTCGACAACATAGCTTTCTGCAAGGTCCGAGCCTTGCACGGCATAACCCATGTTGTGCATCACTTCGGCAATGCCCGACATGCCGATGCCGCCGATCCCGACGAAGTGGATCGTACCGATATCGATGCCGACGCCCTTCACCGGGCCGCTCCCTGCGCCCGTGACTGACGCGCCAGCGCCTCGTTCGCCTGCGCGAGCGCGCTCTGCGATTCGCCAACGCGGATCACGTCCATCAGGGGCGCACCGCCAAATCCTTCGACAAGGTCGGCAAGATCGCTGACGGCATTGGGCAGGCCGCAGTTCCAGGCGGCGTGCGCGGCATTGGCAAGGGTCTGGGGATGAAGCGCCATCGTCTGGATTTGCTTTGCGAGTTCCTTGGGGGTGAAGCCGTTCTGGCGGATGGCACGCGCCCCGCCCGCCCGCACCAGTTCGCGCGTGTTCGCGGCCTGGTGGTCGTCGGTGGCGATCGGCAAGGGAACGAGGATTGCAGGCCGACCGACCGCGGTCAGTTCCGCGATGGTCGATGCCCCGGCGCGCCCGATGAACAGGTGCGCGTCGGCAAGCCTGCTTGCCATGTCTTCGAAATAGGTACCGAGTTCGGCGGGAATCTGGTGGCCGGCATAGCGCGCGCGCACCGCTTCGAGATCTTCAGCCCGGCACTGCTGCGTCACCTGCAGGCGGTGGCGGAGAACGGCGGGCAGCATTGCCAACCCGTCAGGCACGACATCGGACAGGACCGATGCTCCCTGGCTTCCGCCGGTAACCAGCACGCGAAACAGCGTATCGTCGCCGAAGTCGGGGAACGGCTCGCTGCGCAAGGCCAGCACTTCGGGCCGCACGGGGTTGCCAACGCAGTGCACCTTGCCATCGAGCTTCGGGTCGAGCCGATCGACGTCGGCATAAGCCGTGGCGATGGCATCGACGCGCGGCGCAAGGTAGCGGTTGACCCGCCCCAGCACGGCGTTCTGTTCGTGGATCACCGTGGGGATCTTTGCCGCGCGCGCCGCCAGCAGCGCGGGGAGCGCGGGATAGCCGCCAAAGCCGACCACGCAAGATGGCTGGAAGCTGTCGAACAGCCGCAGCGCCATCGCGCGGCCACGCCAGATCGCGGCCAGCCCCTTGGCCAGCGCCACCGGATTCTTGCCCAGGCGCCCCGCCGGCAGCACGTGCGCGGGCATGAAGTCGGGCTTGCCGGGGATCTTCGCTCCGCGCTCGTCGGTGACCAGCGCGACGTGGTGGCCGCGCCGTTCAAGTTCCACTGCAAGCGCGAAGGCGGGCAACATGTGCCCGCCAGTACCGCCTGCTGCGAGGACGAAGTGCCGCGAGACACCCGGTGGCCTGGTACCGCTCATTTGCGGGGAAGCTCCCTGAAATCGAAGGATTCGCGGCTCAGATAGGGATTTCGCCGGGTAATGGCGAGCAGGAAGCCGACCCCCAGGAGCAGTGCGATGGTCGAAGAGCCGCCATAGCTGATGAGCGGCAGAGTCATCCCCTTCGACGGAAACAGCTGCAGGTTGACGAGGATGTTGATGAACGCCTGCCCCGCCAGCTGCGCAGTCAGGCCAGCGCCGGCAAGGATCGTGAACAGGTCGTCTTCGTCGACCAGGCGAAGCATCACGCGCACCACGATCGCGCAATAGAGCAGCACGATCGCGGCGCAGGCGATCAGGCCGAATTCTTCGCCGATGACCGAGAAGATGTAGTCGGTCTGGGCTTCGGGCAGCGCCATCTTGCGGCTGCCCAGCCACAGGCCCGTGCCGTTCCACCCACCGTTGAGCAGCGTGCGCATCGCAAGGTCGACCTGGTCGAACTCGCTGCCGCCCGAAATGAAGCTGTCGATGCGGTGCGTTGCGTTGGGGTAGAACAAATAGGCTAGGATCACGACGACGATGCCACCCGCCATGGACCACAGGATCCGATTGACCGGCAGGCCTGAAAGCAGCACCAGCACGAACCACACGCCGCCGAACAGCACCGTCGAGCCGAAATCGGGCTGCGCCATCAACAGCACGCCCGTCAGCCCCATCAGCCCCATGGTGATGGCAATCACCGGGATATTGGGATCGCGCAGCCGCCACGACAGGATCCAGGCGACAGCTATGGCGAAGCCGGGTTTGAGGAATTCCGACGGTTGCAGGCTGAACCCGATGTAGAGCCAGCGCTTGGCGCCTTTCACTTCGCTGCCGACCAGTGGCACGAGAACGAGCGCAACGATCATCGCACCCGCAATCAGGATCGCGAGCCGCCGCGCCGATTCCTTGGGCAGGAGCGAAGCAAGGAACATCGCCACCAGCCCCACCGCCAGCCAGCGCAAGTGCAGCCAGAAGAAATACAGATCGCCCAGCGTCTTCTGCGCGGTCGACAGCCGGTGCGCGCCTGCCGGCGACGCCGCGGCCACGGCGATCATGCCGACGACGACCAGCGCCATGATCAGGCCGAGCAGCACGCGATCGATCTCGCGCCACCAGATCACCAGTTCGCTGCGCCGGCTGCGGCGATAGCGGTTGCCCCGGCCGACGACGCGAACGCCGCCATCCTTGGTCGGCGTGGTAACGTGGCGGGTCGGCTCGGCCGTCGTGCTCACGCGCCGTCTCCTGTGGGACAGGGCGCATCGCGATCGGCGATCAGCGCCTCGACGATCTGGCGAAAGCTGTCGCCCCGCGCCTCGAAGTTGCGGAACTGGTCGAAGCTGGCACAAGCGGGCGACAGCATGATCACTTCCCCGGGCTTGGCCGCGTCCATGGCGTGGCGCACGGCATCGCACAGCATTTCGCTGCGCTGCACGGGCATGATTGGATCGAGGATCTCGGCAAAGCGCGGGCCGGCCTCGCCGATGGTGTAGGCCTGGACCACGTGCTCGAAATAGGGAGCGCACTCGTCCAGGTCGTCGCCCTTTGGCAAGCCGCCCAGGATCCAGTGAATTCGCGGGAAGGCGCCGAGCGCCGGCGCGGTCGATGCCGGGTTTGTCGCCTTGCTGTCGTTGATGAACAGCACGCCGCCCGCTTCAGCGACGCGCTCCATACGATGTGGCAGGCCGACGAAACTCTCGAGCCCCTTGCGCCAGACGTCCTCGCCGATGCCGAGCGCCGAGACGATGGCAATCGCGATGGCCGCATTTTGCAGGTTGTGCGGGCCCTGAAGCGATGGCCAGGCCGCCTGCCCCGCGATCGCATTGGGATCGACGATCTGGACCAGATCGCCTGGCCGGCTGCCCGACACTTCGCCCGCAATGCGCAGGGTGTGCGGATCGCCACGGCCGAACACGGCGTGCTGTTCGGCCCGCTGCAGCGCGAACAGCCGCGCCTTGGATGCTGCATAGGCATCGAAGCCGTCGTAGCGGTCTAGGTGGTCCGGGCTGAGGTTGATCAACGCAGCGACGTCGGCTTGCAGGCTGTAGGTCAGATCGATCTGGTAGCTCGAGAGTTCGAGTACATAGACCCCGCCTTCGGGCAGCGGGTCCTGACCCAGCACCGGCAGGCCGATATTCCCGCCCATCCGGGTGGGAATGCCCGCCGCCTTGATCAGGTGGTGGACCAGTGCGGTGGTGGTCGACTTGCCGTTCGTTCCGGTGATGCCGACGACGCGGTGTGTCGGCAGGCTGGGCCGCGCCAGCGCGAACAGCTCGATATCGCCGATCACCGGCACGCCGAAACTCGCGGCATGAGGTCCGATCGGATGACGGTTGAGCGGCACGCCTGGCGAGACGACCACGCCGGCAAACCCGGTCAGGTCCATGGCCAGCGGATCGGCCAGCGTCGCCCGCCCATCGCAGGCGGCGCGCGCTTCCTCGCGCGCGTCCCACGCAACGACGTCCGCCCCGCTCTCCAGCAGCGTCTCGACACTGGTCAGGCCCGATCGGGCAAGGCCGAGCACCGCGTAGCGCTTGCCGGAAAAGGCGGGCGAGACGATCATCCGCTCATCGGACCTTCAGCGTGGCGAGGCCGATCAGCGCCAGAACGATCGACACGATCCAGAAGCGGATCACGACGGTCGATTCCTTCCAGCCCAGTTGCTCGAAGTGGTGATGGATCGGCGCCATGCGGAACACGCGCTTGCCGGTCCGCTTGTAGACGAACACCTGGACGATGACCGAGACGGCCTCCATCACGAACAGACCGCCGACGATGGCGAGCACGATTTCATGGTGCGCCGAGACCGCGATCACGCCCAGCGTACCGCCCAGCGCGAGGCTGCCGGTATCGCCCATGAACACGGCGGCGGGTGGCGCATTGAACCACAGAAAGGCAAGCCCTGCCCCCATCACGGCGCCGCAGAAGATCGCAAGCTCGCCCGCACCCGGAACGTGCGGGATGCCGAGGTAATGCGCAAAGTCCGAACGGCCGGCGAGATAGGCGATGATCGCGAACGTGCCCGACGCGATGATCACCGGCATGATGGCGAGGCCGTCGAGCCCGTCGGTCAGGTTCACCGCGTTACCCGCGCCGACGATCACGAAGGCGGCAAAGACGTAATAGAGCGGGCCAAGCGGAATGTAGAGGTTGCTGAACACGGGGACGTAGAGGTTCGTCTCCGTCACCACCAGGGCCGCGGCGATGCCTGCCACCACGAACTCGCCCAGCAGGCGCACCTTGGCCGGAACCCCCTTGTGGGCGTACTTGGTCACCTTGTCGTAATCGTCGAGGAAACCGATCAGGCCGAAGCCCCAGGTCACCGCAAGGCACGCCCAGACATAGCGGCTGGTGACGTCCATCCACAGCAGCAGGCCCAGCGTCGCCGAGATGACGATCATCAGCCCGCCCATCGTCGGCGTGCCGCGCTTGGCAAGGTGGCTCTGCGGTCCGTCCTCACGGATCGGCTGGCCTTTGCCCTGGCGGATGCGCAGCATGTTGATGAAGCGCGGGCCGATCACCAGACCGATCAGGAGCGCCGTCAGCAACGCCGCCCCGGCGCGGAAGGTCTGGTAGCGGAAGAGGTTGCTGAACCCCTCGTAGTGAAGCAGGTGCGCCAGCAGGTAGAGCATTCAGTTTTCCCTGGCCGTCAGGGCACGCACCAGCGCACCCAGCCCGACCGAATTCGACCCTTTTACGAGGATGGCGTCACCACCCTGCGGTCCCTCTGCAGCAAGGCATTCCGCCGCTTCGGCCGCCGTCGGGACATGATCGACTTCGATCGCCCGGGCAAGCGCGCCACCATCGCTTTTCCCCAGTGCCTGCGCCAGCGCGGCCATTTCCGGACCCACCAGGATGACCCGGTCGATCTTCGCGGCGAGCAGCGGTTCGGCAAGGTCGCGGTGGTAGCGCTCTTCCTCGGCACCCAGTTCGCGCATCGCACCGAGCACGGCGACGCGGCGCGCTGCCGGCGTTGCGCCCAGTTGCTCGATCGTCACCCGCATCGAAGCGGGATTGGCGTTGTAGCTCTCGTCGATCAGCAGCGCTTCACCCGACCCATCGCCCGCGCGCGCGGCCACGGTATGGCGCGCCCCGCGGCCGGCAAGGCCCTCCATCTCGGCAAGCGCAAGGCCCGCCGCCCCCAGGTCGCCGCCGATTGCCTCCACCGCGGCCATCACCGCCAGCGAATTGGCGACCCAGTGCGCGCCGGGCTGGGCGATGGTGTAGCACAGCTTGCGGCCGGCCAGTTCCGCCGTCACCAGCGTGCCGCCGCCAGGTGCCGCCACCGCGTCCAACAGCCGCGCATCGGCGTGATCTGCGCTGCCGAAGGCGATGATCCTGGCGGCATGCTGCGCTGCCTTGGCGCGCAGGCGTTCATAGTGGCGATTGTCCGCCGGAATGATCGCAACGCCGTCCGCTTCGAGCCCCTCAAAGATCTCCGCCTTGGCATCGGCGATCGCTTCCTCACCGGAGAAGTGCCCGATGTGCGCGGGCGCGATCGTGGTGACGACGGCGACGTGCGGACGCACCAGCCGGGTCAGCGCGGCCAATTCGCCGGCATGGTTCATGCCCATCTCGAACACGCCGAAGCTCGTGCGCGATGGCATGCGCGCCAGGCTCAGCGGAACACCGACATGGTTGTTGTAGCTCTTCACCGAACGGTGCGCGCGGCCGCGGCTGCCGCGGTCGAGCGCAGCGAAAAGGGCTTCCTTGACCCCGGTCTTGCCCGCCGAGCCGGTAACGCCGATAATCCCCGCATCCACACGGTTTCGCGCGGCTTTTCCAAGATCCTCAAGCGCACTTGAGGTATCCGAGACAAGCACATGCGGGTGGTCGACCGCCCGGTCCACGATCGCGGCAGCAGCCCCTTTGTCGAAGGCGCAGGTCACGAAGCGGTGACCATCGGCACTTTCGCCCTTGAGCGCAAAGAACAGGTCGCCATCGCGAACTTCGCGGCTGTCGATTTCGCAGCCCGACACCTCGAACGGTCCCGATGCGACCCCGCCTGTTGCCGCAACGATCTCTTCGGACGTCCACAGCGCCGTGCCGCGCGCATCAGCCGGATCGGTCGGCCATGCCATCAATGCGGAGGGAGCGGTCATGCGGTGCACTCCCTTGCCACCTGCACGTCATCGAAGGGCAGTACCCGAACCGCGTCGCCGCGCCCGATGATCTGGCCCTGTTCGTGGCCCTTCCCGGCCACGAGCACGATGTCGTCACGGCCAGCCATGGCGATGGCGGCGCCGATGGCCTCGCGCCGGTCGCCGATCTCCTGCGCCTTTGCGTCGCAGCCCGTCATCACCGCGGCACGGATCGCTGCCGGATCTTCGCCGCGCGGATTGTCGTCGGTCACGATCACCACGTCCGATCCAGCGCAGGCGCTACGGCCCATCTCGGGGCGCTTGCCCCCGTCACGATCGCCACCAGCGCCGAACACCGTGATCAGCCGGCCGCCGACGTGCGGGCGAAGCGCCGCAATCGCTGCCTCGATGGCATCGGGCGTGTGGGCGTAGTCGACATAGACCGGCGCACCCGCCCGATTGATCGCGGCGCGTTCCAGCCGACCCCGCACTGGTTGCAGGCGCGACAGCGCATCGAACGTGGCAGACGCTTCGCCGCCGCTCGCCAGCACGAGCCCCGCCGAAACGAGCGCGTTGGCCGCCTGGTAGGCACCGATAAGTGGCAGCGTAACCTTGCGGCGCGTGCCCTCGTGCTCGATCTCCAGCACCTGTCCGAGCTGTGTCGGGGTACGGGAGAGCAGGCGGACCGCGGTCCCCTGCTCTCCCACCGTGAGCAGCCGCAACCCCCTACGTCCGGCATGCTCGACTGCCCGTTGCGACCAGGCATCGTCAGCCCAGATGACGGCAGCACCGTCACTGGCGACAACCTCGTCGAACAGGCGCATCTTTGCCGCAAAGTAGTCTTCCATCGTCGCATGGTAATCGAGATGGTCGCGGCTGAGATTGGTGAAGGCGCCCGCGACCACGCGCAGGCCCTCGTTGCGGAACTGGTCGAGCCCGTGGCTCGAAGCTTCGTAGGCGACATGAGTCACGCCTTCGCGGGCAAGGCCGGTCATGTTCGACAGGAAGGTGACGATATCCGGCGTGGTGAGGCCGGTCGAAACGCTCTCGTCGGCCGTGGTCACGCCGAGCGTGCCGATCGAGGCCGCCGGGTGCCCGGCCATGCGCCACAGCTGGCGGGTCATCTCCACGGTCGATGTCTTGCCGTTGGTCCCCGTCACCGCAACGATCGTCGCCGGCACGGGGGTAAAGAACCCAGCTGCCAGCCGCGCGAACGCGCGGCGCGGTTCGGAATCGGCGATATGCGCCGCGCCTTCGACTTTCGCTTCCGGGCGCGCCACGATCGCCACCGCGCCGGCCTGCACGGCGGCTGCAATGAAATCCTCGCCATTGAAGCGCGTGCCAGGGAACGCGCCGAACACCGTGCCGGGCGCCACCTTGCGATGATCAATGGCAAAGCCGGTGACATTGGCCTCGCCATCGCCGCCCGCGCCGAGCGCCAGGCCCGCCTGCGCAGTGAGCGTTGCCAGCCTCATTCACCCTCTCCATTGCCGATCAGCGGGCTGAGGTCGGAAATATCGACGTCGCGCGTCGCATCGGGCACGACGCCGAGCAGCGGCCCGATGCGCGGCACCACCCGGCCCACCACCGGCGCCGCGTTCCACGCTGCCGTGCGCTGGAACGAAGTCGCCTGCGTGCCTTGCGGCTCGTCAAGCATGGCGATGACCACATAGCGCGGCTTGTCCATGGGGAAGGCCGCCGCGAACGTCGCGATCAGCGAGGTCTTGCGGTAGCCGCCGCTGCCGGGCTTTTCCGCCGAGCCGGTCTTGCCGCCAACGCGGAAGCCGGGCGCATCGGCCTTCTTGCCGGTGCCGTCGACCACGATCATCCGCAGTAGCTGGCGCAGGCGGGCGCTGGTCGAAGCCTTGAACACGCGCTGGCCTTCGGGAACCTTGTCCGGCGCCACCTTGAACAGCGTCGCCGGGCGCCACACACCGCCATTGACCAGCGCGGCATAGGCCGAGGCGAGGTGCAGCGGGCTCACCGCCATGCCATGGCCATAGCTGACCGTCATGGTGGTGATCCGCGCCCAGTCGCCCTTGGGCCAGATCGGGAAACCACGGGCGGGCAATTCAATGCCCGGCCGCTCGTTCATGTGCAGCGCCATCATCGTGCTGCGCAGTGCCGGCCCGCCGAGCTTGTCGGCAACCTGCGCCGTCACGATGTTCGACGAGTGGATCAGCGCTTCGGGCACGTTGAGCGACGCCCCGAAATTGTGGCTGTCGTGAATGGTGAAGCGGCCGATGTGCAACTGTGCCGCAGGATAGCGCACGGACATGTCGCCGATCACCCCCGCATCGAGCGCCGAGGCGACCGTCACGGGCTTCATCACCGAACCGAGTTCGTAGACCTGATTGGTCACGCGGTTAAACACCAGCCCGTTGAAGGCCCGATCCGAACGATTGGGATTGAACGAAGGCAGCGAAGCGAGCGCGATGACCTCACCGGTATCGCTGTCGAGCACCACGCCTGCGGCACCCTTGGCGTTCGATTCGAGCATGCCGCGGCTGAGTTCGTCCTCCAGCGCACCCTGCGCCCGCGCGTCGATCGACAGCGCGAAGGGCTGGCCGCGCTGCGCCGGATCGAGCAGCCGCTGCTGCAGCACCTGCTCCATGCCCACATGGCCCTCGCCCGCCTCGTCGACGTAGCCGAGCACGTGCGCAGCAAGGGAGCCTTGCGGGTAGTAGCGCTGGTTCTCGCGCGGGAATTCCAGCGCCGGCTCGCCCAGCGCGAAGACCTTGTTCGCTTCTTCCGGCAGCACCCGCTTGCGCAGATAGCTCGGCTTGTCCGACTTCAGCCGCTCCACCAGGTCGGCATAGTCGGCGTCCGGAAAGATCGTCATCAGCGCCTTGGCGACCTCCTCCGGCGTCTTGACGAGTGCGGAACCGCCTTCGCCCAGTGCCTTGGGATTGAACCACAGCGAATAGGACGGGAACGCCCGCGCCAGCACCACGCCGTTGCGGTCGGTGATCTCGCCGCGCGGGGGAAGCAGCGCTTCGGCCATCGAACGGCGCTCGGGCGCATCCTCGAACAGGCCCAGCTGGCCGATCCGCACCAGCGCGGTCAGCGTGGCGAAGACGAACAGCAGCAGCACCCACAGCGCGCGCACCTTGGCCGTCACCAGCGAGCGCTGGCGGACGTTGGCCAGCTGGACGCGGCCAGAAGCGATCGCGGCCGAGGCGGTCAGCGCGTTCACTTGGTTGCCTTCACCTCCCTCTTGCCCGCCGCAGCAGGATTCTTCGCAACCGGCGACTTAGTCGCCGATGCAACCTTTGCGGAAGGCTTGGCCGAGCGCTTGTCCACCGGCTTGTCCTTTCTGGTGGCAACCTTGGCCGGCTTGTCCTTGCTGTCGGCCTTGGCCTGCTTGGCATCCTTCGCGGGCTTTGCCTTGCGGGCAGACTTGACGCTATCATCGCCATCCTTGGCAACGAGCTGGCGGATGCGCGGCTTGACGGGCGCGTCATCGCCGCGATCGACCTTGGCCAGCCGCTCGCCGAGCGATGCCGCGGCCTTGGCATGGTCGATCTTTGCCGCCTTGGGCTTGTCCTCGTCCGCCTCGGCGCCAAGCGGCTTGCCCGAGAGCGGCGAAACCATCGCCGGGAAGGCCGCCTGCGCCACCACCGCATCGTCGGCGCTGGCCACGCGGATCGGCTCGGGCGCATCGGGCTCGACCGGCTTCGACAGCGCGGCAAGCTGGCGCTCGTTCTCGAGGTACTGGCCGGCAGTCGGCGCGACGTAACCGAACTCGACGTCGTTCCAGGCCTTCAGCTGCTGCTGGTTGGCACGCGTCTCGAACTCGGTTTCGAGGTACATCTTCTCCTGGCGCAGCGCGACGATCTTCATTTCGGCGTGATGCACCTGGCTGCGCAGCGCGTTGACGCGGAAGGCGAGGACCATGACCAGCGCGGCGCAGATCGCGAGCAGCGCGATCCAGCCGATCGAACGCAGGCGATGGGCGGTGACGATCATGCCGCGATGCTCCCCTGGTGTTCCCGCGCCGGGGCGGACGTGCGGACCGCCCAGCGCAAGGTTGCCGACCGCGCGCGTGGATTGCGCGCCTCTTCCGCAGCGGTCGGACGGATCGCGGCGGAAGGCTTCTCGAAAACGGGCTTCAGGGTGGGCGCGGTCTGCGGCAGGTGGCGCGAGCCGCCCGGCGTTGCGCCCGCGCCTTCGCGCAGGAACTGCTTGACGATGCGATCTTCCAGGCTGTGGAACGTGACCACCGCCAGCCGGCCGCCCGGCGCCAGCACCTTTTCCGCCGCAGCAAGGCCCGCGGCCAACTCGTCGAGCTCGCCGTTGACGTGGATGCGCACCGCCTGGAAGCTGCGGATCGCCGGGTCCTTGGGCGCATTCTTGCCGCGCATGCCGGGGACGTAGCCCAGCGACTTGCGCACCACCGCCGCGAACTGCCCAGTCGTCTCGAGCGGCCGCGCCGCGACAATGGCGCGCGCCACGCGGCGCGACTGACGCTCTTCCCCGTAGCGGTAGAGGACGTCGGCAATTTCCCCCTCGTCGGCTTCGTTCAGGAAATCGGCCGCGCTTGGCCCCTCCTGCGACATCCGCATATCCAGCGGCCCATCGACGGAAAATGCAAACCCGCGCTCGCCCTGGTCGATCTGCATCGAAGAGACGCCGATATCGAGCACGACGCCCTGAACCTGCGCAATTCCGGCCTCTGCAAGCCCTTCGGCAAGCTCGGAAAAGCGCCGGTGGTGCAGCACCAGCCGCACAGGATTTCCACAGGTTTCTCCCCAGAGCCGCCCGGCTTCGATCGCATCGGGGTCGCGATCGAAGGCGTGGACGGTAACCCCGGCGGCGAGCAGGCGGCGGGTATACCCGCCCGCACCGAACGTACCGTCAACCACCACGTCGCCGGCGGCAGGCGCCAACGCCTGTTCGACTTCATCGAGCAGCACGGGAATGTGCGGGGCGTCGGCGGGAAGATCGGGATACTGCGTCACTTGCGCCGCCCCTTGCTCGATGCCTCGGCCATCAGCGCGCGGCAGGTCGCCTTGGCGGCATCCCAGCCCGCGCCCATCTCGAACAGCACTTCGGGCGCCCAGATGGTGAAGTGCGAACCGCCGCCATGGAAATAGAGCGCCTCGCCGATCGAGGCCTGCTCCCCCAGATGCTCGGGCAGGACGAAGCGGCCCGAATCATCGAAGCTCACGCGCATGAAGCCGAACAGCTGCGCGGCGCGCATGTCGGGGTCGAACTCTTCGCGCCGTTCCAGCGCGACGCGCTCTTCGTGGGCAATCTGCTCGGCAAAGCTTTCGGCGCGGGACAGGCCGAAACCGACGAGGCAGGGATGCTTGGCATGCTTGTCGAGACACAGCACGCGCTGGCCGGCGGAGGCATCGCGGACGGTGCTGCGGAAATCTGCGGGGAGGACGAAGCGGCTCTTTTCGCCGCGCGGCGAAAAGCCTTGCCCCCAGTAATTTGACGGCCCTCCAGCCACGTCAAAAGCCCCCGCGCCCGGGACAAAAAGCTCCTGCCTTCCGGCAAGCGCTAGGCGCTGCCGGCCATCCCCCGCGGATGCGACATGGAGTTCGTCCCGATGAACCCAAGTCTTAACTCGGGAAGCAGCGGGCCACAACGGGATTTTACGGGAATTTGCGGTCAGGCGTTCGTTTTGCTCGAGTTTTTCGCAAGCAATGATCCACTATCGGCCGACAATGAATAGTGGGGAAACCACGATCACCCGCACAAATCCGCGAGTTTTAGCAAAGCATCTGCATTTGGCCGATACGACCCCCCTGCCCTGCCCGCATTTTCCCGTAAAAATCCGGACCCCACCCGATCGCGCCCGCTGAGATGGCGAATCGGCAAGTCAGCCGCGGTCACGGCGTGCGCCGAGCCGCACACGGTGACGGTATTCGGGATGCTGGAGGAACAGGCGGCCGAACCGCCGGCCGATCAGGGCTTGGGCCGCGCGGCGGGTTGCTGTGCGGGCGCGGCGGCCCCGCCGCCGTTGACCGGAAGCTCGGGCGCGACGCCCATGTCCACCAGCGGATCATTGGCGGCGCTCGAACTTGCTGCCGCGTCGGGCATGGCGGCTGCGGAATCGCCCACTTGCGCGCGGTCCATGATCACGTTGGCCAGGCTGACCAGCAACAGCATGCCGGCAAGCCCGAACAGCCCGACCTGCAGCCGGTGTACCGCCTGCGCCCGCAGAGCGCGCGGGGACAGCGGCACGTGGTGGATGGGGGCAATCGGCGCTTCCGCCCGTGCGGCCGCACTTTGTGTCTTGCGCTTGGGAATGCCGGGGAACGCCATTCCCGCAATCCTAGCTTATTGCTTGAGCCAGGGAAAGACCGGCAGCCCCTTGGCCTCGAGCCAGGCGGGATTGTACAGCGACGACAGATAGCGGAAGCCGGTGTCGCACAGGATCGTCGCAACCCGGCTGCCCTTGCCCAGCTGCCTCGCCAACGCCACGGCCCCCGCCACGTTGATCCCGCTGGACAGACCAAGGCACAGCCCTTCCTCGGCGAGCAGGCGCTCGACCCAGTAGAGCCCTTCCTCGTCCGAGATGCGGAACTGCGTGTCGATCGGCGCGCCTTCGAGGTTGGCGGTGATCCGCCCCTGCCCGATGCCTTCGGCCACCGACGATCCTTCGGCCTTCAGCTCGCCATTCGCGTAATAGTTGTACAGCGCCGCGCCATGCGGGTCGGTCAGCGCAATCGTCACTTTCTCGTCGAACGATTTGAGGCCGAGGCTCGTGCCCGCGATCGTCCCGCCGGTGCCGGCAGCGCAGGTGAAGCCGTCGATGCGGTGGCCCATCTGCTCCCAGATCTCGGGCGCGGTGCTTTCGATGTGAGCGCGGCGGTTGGCGATGTTGTCGAACTGGTTGGCCCAGATCGCGCCATCGGTTTCCTCTGCGATGCGGCGCGAGGTGTGGACGAAGTGCCCGGGGTTGGAGAACGGCGCTGCAGGTACCAGCACCAGCTCCGCCCGCAGCGCGCGCAGCGTGTCCATCTTTTCGCGCGACTGCGTCTCGGGCATCACGATCACGGTCTTGTAGCCCAGCGCATTGGCAACCAGGGCAAGGCCGATGCCCGTGTTGCCGGCCGTGCCTTCGACGATCGTCCCGCCGGGCTTGAGCAGGCCCTTCTCCTCGGCATCGCGCACGATCCACAGCGCGGCGCGGTCCTTTACCGACGCACCGGGATTGGCAAATTCGCACTTGCCATAGATTTCGCAGCCGGTCTCCTCGGACGGGCCGGCAAGGCGGACGAGCGGCGTGTTGCCGATGAGCGAAAGCGAATTGGGGGTAAGCGCAGAAACGGTCATGGCGAACGAGTTAGGATGCGTCCGCGCAATCGGCAACGAAATTGCGCTTGGGTGAAGGCAAGTGCCTATTCCCGTGCCGCGCGCAGCGCCGCGCCGCCGGCAAAGGGCGCTATGGCGAGTGCGGCGAGGCTGCTCGCACCAAGGAGGGCAAGCCCGCCTTCTCCGCCCGGCTGCAGCGAACCTGCGCCAAAGATCAGCAACGGCACGGCCAGCGGGATCGCCAGCATGCCGCCGAGTGCCGACCCTGCGCGCAGCCCGGCCGTCAGCGCGGCGATTGTCACGCCGATGGCGGCAAGCCCCGGTGTCCCCAGCAGCAGGCCCTGCTCGATCGTGATCAGTTGCGCCCGGTCGAGCGACAGCAACCCGGCCGAAATCGGCGCGGCCAGCATCAGCGGCACGCCAAAGCTCAGCCAGTGGGCCACGATCCGCACCATCAGCACGGCTTCTTCGGCAAGCCCGCGCAGCGCCCACTGGTCGAAGAAGCCCGCCTCGACATCGGGTTCGACCAGCCGGTCGAGCGGCAGGATCGCGGCAAGCAGCGCCGCCACCCAGATCACGCCGGCGCCGGTGCGGGCCAGCAGCTTCGCATCCGGCCCCACCGCGAACGGGAACAGCATCGCGACCGCCAGGAAGAACAGCAGCGGCAGCACCGCCCCGCCGCGCCCCAGCGCACCCTTGAGCAGGAGTGCAAGGTCACGCGCAAAGATCGTCGCCAGTGCTTTCCCGGCGTTCCCGGTCCCGCCACTCATGGAAGGTGCTCCAGCAACGAGATGGTCCGCAACCGCTGCAGACCTAGCGGCTGGTGCGAGGCCACCACCGCGATGCCGCCCATCGCCCGATGCGCCTCGATGGCCGCCTGCGCCGCCGCGCCCCAGTGCGTGTCGAGTCCATTGAGCGGCTCGTCGAGCAGCCAGATCTGCGCCCCGCTTGCCGCCAGCCGCGCAAGCCCGGCGCGTTTGCGCTGCCCGGTCGAAAGATAGCCGACCGGCACGTCGCGCAGGTTTTCAAGCCCGAAGTCGGCGCGCGTCGCCTCGCCACCGTCGATCCGCTGCCAGAACGCCAGTGCCTCGCCCAGCGGCTTGTGCGCATCGAGCGCCAGCCGTTCGTCCGACAGCGCCAGCGCGCCTTCGCGCTCGACATGGCCCCAGGCCGGGCGGAGCAGTCCGGCGAGGATGCGGATCACGCTCGACTTGCCGATGCCGTTGGGGCCCGCCAGATGCAGCGCCTCGCCCGGCTTCAGATCGAACGACAGCGCGCGCACCAGCACCCGGTCGCCGCGCCGGCAGGCGATATCGTAGGCGGCAAGGCGGGCGGGTTGCATGAACGCGCGCGATAGGGGAAAGGACGAGGCCTGCCAAGGAGAGCGAAACAATGGCCATCGCGCGCCTGTCCCAGTCAGAGATCGAAACCGCACTTGCCGATCTGTCCGGCTGGGCCCTGCGCGAAGACTGCCTTGCCATCGTGAAAGCCTTCCGCTTCGCCGATTTCAGCGAAGCGTTCGCCTTCATGTCGCGCGTCGCGCTGGAGGCGGAAAAGACCGACCATCATCCCGAATGGTTCAACGTCTACAATCGCGTCGATGTCACGCTGACCACCCATGACGCGGGCGGGATCAGCGCGCGCGATCTTGCCATGGCTGCCGCGATGGAGCGGTTCGCACGCTGATGCGGCGGCTGCTTGCGGCGCTCGTCGCCTTCTGCCTGCTGCCATCGCCCGCATTCGCCAAGGCTTCGTGGCCCGAGGGCTTGTGGCGCGGCACCCTCGGAACGGCGCCGGTACAGGTCTGCCTCGAACGCAACGGCCTCGACGAACTGCAGGGATCCTATTTCTATCTCAGGCACCTGCGCCCGATCGCCCTGCGTCTCGACGGCAAGCTTCTGCAAGAGGACGGCGGCGCCATCTGGACGCTGCGCAAGGGGACTGGCGCCAACCTTGAAGGCACGTGGCAACGGGCGAAGCGCACCCTGCCGATAAGGCTGATGCCCGTCGCGTGGAAACCGGCGGAAACATGGGATGGCCCTTGCGGCAGCCGCGCCTTCATCGCGCCACGGCTCAAGCCGGTCACCATCTCCCACCGCGCGCCCCAGGGAAAAGCCAGCCTCGGCTACGACGAACTGCATTACGATGTCGGCGCGGCTTTCGATTCGGTGGACATCGCCTCTTTCGCGCTGAAGCCGCAACTGCCGGGTGATGCCGCGATCAATGCCGCGGTGGCGCTCGATCCGCTCAAGCCCGGTTCGATCGCCGACTTTGCCGAATGCATGGCCAGCAACCTTTCCAGCCTTGGCACCGATGGCGATTTCTCGCTGGCACTGACGCCACAGGCGGTGCGTGGCGACTTTCTGACCGTCGCGGTCGCGCAAGCGTACTTCTGCGGCGGCGCACACCCAGACGCCGTCACCACCTACCGCACGTTCGATCGGCGCACCGGCAAGGAATTCGCCCTAGCCGACTGGCTGGCATCCACCGCCCGCCAGCCGATCGATGGCGATACCAGCGCCGGCAGCCTCATCCAGCCGACCGAAGCGCTGCGCAAGGTCATTCTCGCGCACTTCCCGCGCCCTGCCGACGACACCGAAGGCTGCTTCGATCTTGTCGCAGGCTCAGAGTTCTGGACCGTGTCGCTGACCAGCGATGGCTTCGCCTTCGAACCGTCGCTGCCCCATGTGGCGGCGGCCTGCGGCGATGTCGCAGCGCTGCCATTCGCTGCGCTTGCGCCCTACCTCTCCTCCGCCGGGAAGGCAGGGGCCGCCAGGATCACGCGCCGCTGAGCGTCAGAGCGCGCCGGCCCGCCCGCGCACCTGCTTGCGCACCAGCCCCGGCAGCAGCCGCGAAAACAGCGCCATACGCTTTGCCGTCGGCCCGACCAGCGTGTGCAGCCTTTTTCCATGCACCGCAGCCCAGGCGGCATCGGCCACGTCGCTCACCGGGCTGATCTCCAGCCCCGCGCCTTTCACCCGCGATCGGATGTCCTCGTTGCTCGCGCGGTTGGCGTTATGATCGAGCAGCGGCGTGTCGATGAACGCGGGCATCAGGTCGCGCACCGCGATGCCGTCCGCCGCCCATTCTCCGTCGAGCGACTCGGTCACCGCGCGCACTCCGAACTTGGTCGCCGAATAGACGCTGGCACCCGGCGTGCCATAGATCCCGGCCGCGCTCGCGGTGTTGAGCAGGACCGAGCCCGGCGCGCTGGCCTTCAGCCATGGGTAGGCCGCCTGCGCGCCAAAGATCACCCCCTTGAGGTTGATGTCGAGCGCGCGCTCGATCTCGTCTACTGCAAGTTCGGCGAGCGGCCCGCCAACCGGCACGCCGGCATTGTTGAACACAACGTCGATCCGGCCGCCCGCCGCCTTGGCGAAGTCGCCCAGCGCCGCATCCCACCCCGCCCGGTCGCGCACGTCGAGCTTGTGGATCGAGCTTGCCCCCTTCGGCAGGAGCGCGGCCGTCTCGGCCATCCCGCTCTCGCTCACGTCGGCCAGCCCGACGAACCAGCCCTCGCGCGCGAACCGCTGGGCCACGGCGCGGCCGATGCCGGAGCCCCCGCCGGTGATGAAGATCGTCCTTGCCATCGCGCACTTCCTCCTGCCCTCGCTTTACTTGCACGAATGTCAGTAAAGTCAAAGCGCCGGATTGTTGTAGCAATGCCAGGTGAAGATCGCCGCCGCGCCGCGGTGCGGCCGCCAACCCTCGGCCAGCTCGCGCGTCACCTTCTCGCTCGGCCGCTCTTCCAGCCCGAGCAGCTTGCCAAGGCCGACCTGAACGGCAAGGTCGCCTGCCGGCCAGATGTCGGGCCGCCCTTCGGCAAACAGCAGATAGATTTCCGCCGACCAGCGCCCGATGCCCTTGATCTTGACGAGTTCGGCAATTGCCTCCTCGTCATCGGCCGGCAGCGCGTCGAGATCGAGCTCGCCCGACACCACCAGTTCGCACAAGGACCGGGCATAGCCCTGCTTCTGGCGCGACAGGCCGCAGGCGCGCAGCGCGTCGAAGTCGGCGGCGAGCAGGTCGTGCGGGGGCAAGTCCTCGCCCAGCAGCGCTTCCAGCTTGTTCCAGACAGAAGCCGCCGCCGCGACGCTCACCTGCTGCCCCACGATGGTGCGCAGCAACGTGGCATAGCCGGTCGGGCGCAGCCGCGGCTCGGGATAGCCGACCCGTTCGATCGCCGCCGCCATCCCCGGATGGCTGGCGCCGATGAAATCGAGCCCTTCCCTGATCTGCTCCGCGCTCAATCCCATTGTCCTACACCCTTCTCATGCCTGCTCGTTGTGCGACCTTGCCAAAGCGCAGGCGACGCGATAGCAGCCCGGCCCAAACGGGAACAGTGGGGCGGCAAGGCCCCCGACAGGAGACCTTGACGATGCCGAAGCTTGTTGTCGTGAACCGCGCGGGTGAAGAAAAGACCATCGACGCCGATGCCGGCCTGTCGGTGATGGAAGCCATCCGCGACAACGGCTTCGACGAACTCCTCGCGCTGTGCGGCGGCTGCTGCTCGTGCGCCACCTGCCACATCTACGTCGACCCCGCTTTCGCCGACAAGGTTCCGGCGATGAGCGAGGACGAGAACGACCTGCTCGACAGCTCGGATCACCGCAACGAAACCTCGCGCCTGTCGTGCCAGGTCCAGATCACCGGCGATCTCGACGGCCTCAAGGTCACGATCGCCCCGGAAGACTGATCCTTCCGGTCAGGCTGACGAAAAAAGGCCCGCGCTCCATCGGCAGCGCGGGCTTTTTTGTGTTTGCTGTTCGCTCTCAACCCCGTCCGCCCTGAGCTTGTCGAAGGGCCGTTCTTCCTGCGCGATCCCGCGCTCGCCTTCCAGACCAAACGCGCTTGCCCAGGCTCAGCACCAACGCAAACAGGATTGGCTGGATTACAGCCGCAGGCCCGCCGTCTCGTCCAGCCCGGCCATCAGGTTCAGGCTCTGCACCGCCGCCCCGCTCGCGCCCTTGCCCAGGTTGTCGAGCACCGCGACCAGCCGCGCCTGCTCGCCATCGGCGCTTCCCATGACGTGGAGCGTCAGCCCATCCCACGGCTCCATCGAAGCGCGCAGCAGCATCTCGCCGCTTTCGGGCAGGTCCTGCGCCACGGTCACGACCTTCGAACCTTCGTAGAACTGTGTCAGCGCCGCGCGCAGCAGTTCCGGTGGCACGCTGCCCGGCATCACTCCCAGCGGCAGCGGAATTTCCACGACCATGCCGCGATGCGCCGCAACCACCGCCGGGCTGAACAGCGGGGCGATCATCAGGCCGGCATAGCGCTGCATTTCCGGCACGTGCTTGTGCCCGAAGCTCAGGCCATAGCCGCGCCAGGCGATGTCGCGATCTTCCTCGAACCGCCCGATCAGCGCCTTGCCGCCGCCCGAATATCCCGACACGGCATGCACGCTGTAAGGCCACGCCGCCGGCAGCAGCGCATTGTGCACCAAAGGCGCGAGCAGCGCGATGAACCCGGTCGGGTAACAGCCCGGGTTGGAGACGCGCTTGGCTTCAGCCACCGTGTCCCGCCCGACGATCTCGGGAAAGCCATAGGTCCACCCCTCCGCAACTCGGTGCGCGGTCGACGCATCGATCACGCGGGTGCGGTCATTGGCGATCATCGCCACCGCGTCCTTGGCCGCATCGTCGGGCAGGCACAGGATCACCACGTCGGCGTCGTTGATCGCCTCGCGACGGGCGGCGTCGTCCTTGCGCCGCGCTTCGTCCAGCGTGATCAGCGCAAATTCGCTGCGCCCGCCGAGACGTTCGGCGATCTCCAGCCCGGTCGTGCCGACTGCCCCGTCGATGAAGACCGAGGTCGTCACAGCGCCTGCACCGCACCCAGCGGCACATAGCCGACGAAGCCGTCATCGCCCTGCTGGCCCCAGGCCCAGCCGCCCGCCATGTCGAGCACGTTGAACGTCTCGCCCGCTGCCAGAGTCACGATCACCTCGCCCGTTTCGCTGCCGGTCTTGCGCAGCTCGGTCGCACCCAGCAGCTTGTGCGGCATCGGCACCGCATAGTGCGGCACGAACACCTTGCCGGCCAGCGCCACGTGGGCCAGGTCACCGCGCACCGGGCGGTGCAGCGGGTCGAGCTTGACCGAGGGACCGGACAGCACGAGTTCGCCGGAATCCGGCAGCTGTTCGATCAGGATATCGTCATTCGAAGCGGGCAAGTCTGCGCCTTCCCGGAAAAGGAAAGCCGCGCGCTTACTGGCATCGCCCCGCCGGTTCAAGCGCCGAACCGTTCGAGCAGGAATCCCCATGCGGCACGCAGGCCCAGTGCATCGCCCCCCTTGGGCCGTCCGGGCTTGCCGGCAGGACGCCAGGCAAAGGTGTCGAAATGCGCCCAATCAATGGCTTCGCCCACGAAGCGGTCCAGGAAAAGCGCCGCAACGCTCGCCCCGGCGAACCCGCCCGACGGCGAATTCTGCAGATCGGCCACATCGGACTTCAACCATTCGCGATAGCCATCGTGCAGCGGCAGGCGCCAGCACGGATCGTCCCGTTCGAGCCCTGCACGAAGCAGCCCCGCCGCCGTTTCATCGGTGCGCGCGAACATCGCCGGCAGGTCCGGGCCCAGCGCCACGCGCGCCGCACCGGTCAGCGTGGCAAAGTCGATCACGAGTTCGGGCCTCATTTCGGTCGCGCGGGTCAGCGCATCGCCCAGCACCAGCCGCCCCTCGGCGTCGGTATTTGTGATCTCCACGCTCAGCCCCTGGCGCGAACGCAGGATGTCGCCGGGGCGGAAGGCATTGCCCGAAATCGCGTTCTCGACCGCTGGCACCAGCAGGTGCAGCCGCACCTTCAGCCCATGTCCCATGATCAGTCCGGCGAGCGCCAGCGCATGCGCCGCGCCGCCCATGTCCTTCTTCATCAGCGCCATGCCCGATGACGGCTTGATGTCGAGCCCACCCGAATCGAAGCAGACGCCCTTGCCGACGATGGCCACGCGGGGATGCGCAGGGTCGCCCCATTCCAGTTCGATCAGCCGTGGCGCATGGTGGCGCGAAGCGGCGCGGCCCACGGCATGGACCATCGGATAGTCGTGCTCCAGCGCATCGCCCGCATGGACGTGGACGGTGGCGTGGTGCGCCTTGGCCAGCGCGCGCGCTTCAGCCTCCAGCTGTGCCGGCCCCATGTCCTCGGCCGGCGTGTTGACCAGATCGCGCACCATCATCACCGCGCTGGCTTCGGCAAGCGACGGTTCGATAGCTTTGACCGCCTTGGTCAGCAGCACGCGCGGCTCGACCGCCTTGGCTTCCTTGCGGTAGCGGTCGAAGCGGTACTGCGCGGTCAGCCAGCCGTGTAGCGCCGGCGCTACGCCAGTGCCCTCGCCTCCCAGCGCTTCCTCGCGGGCAAGGCGATAGGTGCCACCCGGAAGCACTTCGGCAAGCCGCGCGAGGCACCAGCTTGACAGCGATGCCGTGCTGGCAACGCCGCCGACGGCGAACCAGCCGTCGCCGTCGGGCACGATCGCCACTTCGCCAGCACCGCTTTCGAACTTCTGCGCCGCAAGCGCGGAACGCTGGCCGGCGTTCAGCGTCTTGGTCCAGTCGGCAAGGCTGGCCTTGTCGACAAGGTGGAGGGCAATGGCGCTCTGGCCATGATCGGGCTGGATCAACGCGTTTCTGTCGGTCATCTTGGAACCGACCTTGCCGCAGCCGCCCTGCGAGCGCGAGAGGAAAACGATCTGTGAAACCGACTTTTGCCAGCGCAACGCTGCTTCTTGCCTCTACTCTGGCGCTGGCCGCCTGCGGGTCGGGCACGCCCACCACGGCGCAGTCGTCGGCATCATCTCCGGCATCCGCTTCGGCAAGCGCGTCCGCATCCGCGATCGCCAGCGGCCCCGTCACGCCGCCTGCCCCGCCTGCGCCGGCCGCCGCTGCGCTCAGCGTGAAGGAAAGCAACGATCTTTATTCCTTCACCTATTCCTATCCTGGCGCCGCCGGAGCGATCCCCGCGCTGAAGGCCTGGCTCGACGCCGATCTCGCCAAGCAAAAGACCGCCCTCGCCAAGGATGCCGGCGCGGGCCGTGACGAAGCCAAGAAGAACGACTTCCCGTTCCACCCCTATGAATTCTCGACCGAATGGAAGGTCGTAACCGACCTGCCCGGCTGGCTCAGCCTTTCGACCATCATCGGCACCTATTCGGGCGGCGCACACTCGAACTACGCCTACGATGCGATCCTGTGGGACAAGCAGGCGGCACGCCGCATCACCGCGATCGACCTCTTCACGTCCAAGGCCGCGCTCACTGCCGCGATCAGGAAACCGTTCTGCGCCGCGCTGGATCGCGCACGCCGCCAGAAACGCGGGACGGACTGGAAGAGCGACGGCATTTCGGATTTCGACAGCTGCATCGCCCCGCTCGATCAGGTGCTCATCCTTGGCTCTGCGGGCAGGCGCGCATTCGACCGGATCGGCTTCCTCATCGCGCCTTACAACGCCGGGCCTTTTGCCGAGGGCAGCTACGAAGTGACGCTGCCCGTCACCCCCGCCGTGCTCGCGGCGGTGAAGCCCGAATATCGGGCCGCCTTTTCGTCGCAATGAATCCTAGCGCGCGTACCTCGCAATTGCCGGGATTAATCGCTACATCGCCGGCATGACCGACTATGTGATCGCCGACGAAACCGACGTCCAGCCGCGCGACGGCACCATCAAGCTGCATGGCCCCGCCGCCTTCGAAGGCATGCGCAAGGCCGGGCGCCTCGCTGCAGAGATCCTCGATGCACTGGCCCCGCTGGTGGTGCCGGGCGTGCGCACCGACTACCTCGACGATGTCGTGCGCCAGATGACGCTGGATGGCGGGGCGATCCCCGCCACGCTTGGCTATCGCGGCTATACCCATTCGTGCTGCATCTCGATCAACCACGTCGTCTGCCACGGCATTCCGTCGGACAAGACGCTCAAGGACGGCGATATCGTCAACATCGACGTGACCCCGCTGCTCGATGGCTGGCACGGCGATACCAGCCGCATGTACCTCGTCGGCGACGTCCCGTTGAAGGCCCGTCGCCTTGTCGACGTCACCTACGAATGCCTGATGATCGGCATCGAACAGGCCCGCCCCGGCGCCCGCCTGGGCGATATCGGCGCGGCGATCCAGGCCCACGCCGAAAAGCACCGCTATGGCGTGGTGCGCGAATTCTGCGGCCATGGCCTCGGCCGCCTGTTCCACGATGCGCCCGAAGTGGTCCACGCCGCCCGTGCCGGCACCGGTCCGGAACTGCGCCCGGGCATGTTCTTCACGATCGAGCCGATGATCAACCTCGGCAAGGCGGCAGTGAAGATCCTCGACGATGGGTGGACGGCGGTGACCCGCGACCGGTCGCTCTCTGCGCAGTTCGAGCACTCCATCGGCATCACCGAGGACGGCGCCGAGATCTTCACGCTGAGCCCTGCCGGCCTGCACCAGCCCCCCTACGCATAAGGTGCAGCCCTGCCTAAAAAACAGGCAGGGCTTGCGTAAAATTTATGCACGAAAAAATCGCGGCCGCGTAACAATCTGGCGCTGATGCCGCGCCAAGCATTCACATTGTTGCACAACCCCTGCAATTCCCGCTTTCGCAACCGCGAGCGATGGCCTAGTGAAAACGTCTAGAGCGTGGCACGATTCTTGTTAGGTCGGGTCACAAGGGACAACCGCCCGCCGCTCCGCAGCGGTGGGCCTCGCGTTGCAGGGGTCTGACCAGGTGAAGAAGGTCGAAGCGATCATCAAGCCGTTCAAGCTGGACGAGGTAAAGGAAGCGCTGCACGAGATCGGCGTCTCGGGCATCACCGTTACCGAAGCCAAGGGCTTTGGCCGCCAGAAGGGCCACACCGAACTCTATCGCGGCGCCGAATACGTCGTCGACTTCCTGCCCAAGGTTAAGCTCGAAGTCGTCGTGGGCGATGCCCTCGTCGACCGCGTGGTCGAAGCGATCGCCTCTGCCGCGCAGACCGGTCGCATCGGCGATGGCAAGATCTTCGTGATGACCGTCGATGCCGCCGTGCGCATCCGCACCGGCGAGCGCGACGACGACGCGATCTGAAATGTCGCCCTCCGGTCCAGGTGCGCCGGGACGGGGGGCTGCAGCCGGGGGTGGCCTTGGGACGGGCGGCCTCCACGATATCCACCCCTGAAACCTGCGCGGCGCTCACAGACCGACGCGGGAGAAAAGAAGGATCAGCGATGGCAAGTGCAAAGGACATCCTCGGCCGGATCAAGGACGAGGAAATCGAGTGGGTCGACCTGCGTTTCACCGATCCCAAGGGCAAGTGGCAGCACCTGACCATGGTCGCCGGCGTCCTGGGTGAGGACGAGCTGGAAGACGGCCTGATGTTCGACGGTTCGTCGATCGAAGGCTGGAAGGCGATCAACGAGTCGGACATGATCCTCAAGCCCGACCTCGACTCGGTCTATGTCGATCCGTTCTCGGCCACGCCGATGCTGATCATCAACTGCGACATCGTCGAACCGTCGACCGGCGAGCTCTACTCGCGCGATCCGCGTTCGACCGCCAAGCGCGCCGAAGCCTTCGTCAAGGCCTCGGGCATCGGCGACACCGTCTACGTCGGCCCGGAAGCCGAATTCTTCCTGTTCGACGACGTCAAGTTCTACGACGGCTATGACGGCAACGGCTTCCGCATCGACGACGTCGAGCTGCCGACCAACACCAACAAGGAATACGAAGGCGGCAACCTCGGTCACCGTCCGGGCGTCAAGGGCGGTTACTTCCCCGTCGCGCCGATCGACAGCTGCGTCGACATCCGTGGCGAGATGGTCAAGACCATGCTCGAAATGGGCCTGCCCTGCGACAAGCACCACCACGAAGTGGCCGCCGCGCAGCACGAACTCGGCCTGACCTTCGGCACGCTCGTCCAGACCGCCGACCGCATGCAGGTCTACAAGTATGTCGTGCAGCAGGTCGCTGCCGCTTACGGCAAGACCGCCACGTTCATGCCCAAGCCCATCAAGGGCGACAACGGTTCGGGCATGCACACCCACATGTCGATCTGGGATTCGGGCAAGCCGCTGTTCGCTGGCAACGGCTACGCCGGCCTGTCGGACATGTGCCTGTACTTCATCGGCGGCGTCATCAAGCACGCCAAGGCGCTGAATGCGTTCACCAACCCGACCACCAACAGCTACAAGCGCCTGGTGCCGGGCTACGAAGCCCCCGTGCTGCTCGCCTACTCGGCGCGCAACCGCTCGGCCTCGTGCCGCATTCCGTACGGCGCCGGCGCCAAGGCGAAGCGCGTGGAATTCCGCTTCCCCGACGCGATGGCCAACCCCTACCTGTGCTACTCGGCGCTGCTGATGGCCGGTCTCGACGGGATCAAGAACAAGATCCACCCGGGCGAAGCCATGGACAAGAACCTGTACGACCTGCCGCCGGCAGAGCTCGAACTGGTCCCGACCGTGTGCGGCAGCCTGCGCGAAGCGCTGGACTCGCTGGCCGCCGACCACGCCTTCCTGCTCGAAGGCGGCGTCTTCACCGAAGACCAGATCGAAGCCTACCTCGAACTCAAGTGGCCCGAAGTGCTGCGCTGGGAAACCACGCCCTCGGCCGTCGAGTTCGACATGTACTATTCGGCCTGATCTTTTCGGATCAGACGAGACAAGAAAAGGGCGTCCGGGAAAACCGGGCGCCTTTTTCTTTTTCGTGTACCAATCGGCCTCTGCAAACGACCGCGCCCCCACTTGCTGACATTGCCGATTGATGGAATGCTTCGATGATGAAGGGTGTGTTGGCAGGCATCGTCGGGATTTTTTTGCTGGCGCACCCCGCTTCAGCCAAGCCCCTTTCACCTCTCGACGTCGAAGCGATCGGACGCCTTCACAATCTGTCCTATGATCCAATCAATGATCTTGATGACTTGCTGGGACACGGTCGGATTACGGCTCGGTTTCAGATATTTCGCTTCTTACATGGCACTACCGCAAGTCGTTCGATCACCATCCAATATGTTGCGCACACTTATATGAGCGAAGACCATCTGATCCGGCTTAAATTGCGAGCCCGGCCGGATGGGATTTACCAGGTCTGCGCAAAGCCAGACGGGGAAGGCTTGAGGTGTGGCGAAACCCAATAAGGGCATCAGCGCCACAGATTACCGTCATCCCAGCGAAAGCTGGGATCGCTCGCCTCCCTGCAAAACACCAGCGGGCGGCAGCCAAAGCGCTAGGCCGCGCGCGATGACAGCCTGCACTGGCCTGACGGCAACGGTGCCGACCTCTGATAGAACGGAACCGTTGAACCCACCGCATCCCGGACGATGACCCCAGCCGCTTCCATCGCCGCCCTTCTTCGCGCCGATGCGCTGCGCTGGCATTTGCTTGGCGTGGTCTCTGGCCTGCATCTGCGCGATGGCTGGATCGCCGCCGGGTTCGTTCGGAACGCCGTGTGGGATCACCTCCACGACCGCGCGCCACGGGCGCCGGACGGCGACGTCGATGTGATCTACCACGATCCCGACGACGCAACCGCCGAGCGCGACCGCGATCTCGAGCGTCAACTCGCAAAGTTGGAGCCTGGCATCGACTGGTCGGTCAAGAACCAGGCCCGCATGCACCTGCGCAATGGGGACGCGCCCTATCGGTCATCCGTCCATGCGATGGTGAACTGGCCAGAAACGGCAACGGCCATCGCCGCCCGCCGCATCGAAGGGGAAGTATGCGAGATCGCGGCTCCGCTTCAGGTCGACGATCTTCTGGGACTGGTGCTGTGCCCCGGCCCTGACTTCCGCGACGACAAGCGAGCGATCTTCGAGCAGCGCGTCGCCAGCAAGCGCTGGCTGGGACGATGGCCCCAGCTCGTCGTCCGGGATGCATAAGCCGATCACATTGTGATCGATCCCCGGGCTCTCCCCCCGACGCAGGGAGAGAGCTCGGGATTTGTTGTACCATCAGCCGCCGGTGTCGACCGCCTTGCTCACCAGCACGTTGACCGCAACGCGGCGGTTCTGCGCCTTGCCTTCGGGCGTGCTGTTGTCCGCCGCCGGGTCGGCCTTGGCCATGCCGGTCGGGGTCAGCATGCGGTAGGGCTTCCAGTGGCAGACCTGCTGCAGGTAGTTGGTCACCCGCGCCGCGCGCTTTTCGCTCAGCGTCTGGTTGTAATCGTCGCCACCGACCGAATCGGTATAGCCGATCACCAGCAGCAGCGCGTTCTCGTTGGTTTCGGCCTGGCTCGCGGCGGTGCACAGTTCAGCCTTGGCCTGCGGCGAAAGGTTCGACTTGCCGGTGTCGAAATAGACGTTGCTGGTGCTCTTGACGTTGTACTTGTCGATGTCGCCAAAGCGGGCGCGCAGCGCCTCGGTGGCCGCGCTCTGTTCGGCAAAGCCCTGCGCGGTGCCGGTGCGGATCATGTTGGCGGTCTTGAGGTCGCCGTTCTTGAAGGTGATCTCGCTCGCCATCAGCGCGCCGCCGGCCTGCAGTGTCTTGATCGAGACCGGAAGGCCGTTGATCAGCGCCGCCTCGTTCAGCTTGGCGCTGCCCTGAAGGAAGCCCTTCTTGGCGCGGATCTTGGTGGCATCGCTTACCGTCACCACGGTGCGCGTGCCATCGGCGGCCAGCACTTCGATCTGGTCGCCCTTGCGCGCCGAGATGTTGCCGTTGAGTTCGGGCCCGGCAATCGCCTGTGCCGATGCGCTCGACTGCAGCGCTTCGGGCGCGGGTTCGGCCGCGGTCGGCTGGGCGGCGGGGTCGGGCTGGCCCATGCCTTGCGCAAAGCTCGCGCTGGCCGAAGCGGCCAGCAGCATGGCCGGGGCGATCAGCCCGGCCGTCTTGAGGGTAACACGCATCTCTTCACTCCTTAAAAGTGCGTCTGAAAGGTGTCCGGTGTTCAGCGCCGTATTGCTGGCGCATGAATGCAGTTGCACGACAGGTCGTTCCTGCGGGCAGCCCGTCACGAACTTGCGACGAACCGAATGAAGGCGTCAATTCGCCCTGCCATGGGCCTCGGCCTGTCCTACACCGCGCGAATCCGGATATCCTCGCGCGATGGAAAGCTTTCAGCCACGCGGGATCACCCAGTTTCGCCGTCATGCGGCGGTGCACCATTCCAGCGGGATTGATCTACTTTCTCAATCAATTGCGTCTTACAGATCGAATGCAATTATTCCCCAGGACACTGTCAACTTTGTCAACTTGGGGTTGTGTCGGGCTTCGTGATGCGCATGCAAAAAGTTTGTTTGGGGCGGGAACCGGCGGGCCTGCTCGCGAATTTTATCCACAGCCTTCGCACATGCGGGATGAACCGTTGGTCGTGCGGGGCAGGTTGCGCCGTGCCTGTCTGTGCGAATCCGCACAGCGCTTTAGAACGGCCTGCATGCTTCGTGTCGCGCTCGCTTCCCTCATCGCCTTCCTCTCGATCGCCCTGCTTCCCGCTGAAGCCAACGCCCGGCTCCAGTGCGTCGCCTACGCCCGGCAGATCGGTGAAGTGCAGCTTTCCGGCAACGGCCGCGACTGGTGGGGCAATGCGCAGGGCGTCTACGCCCGCGGCGCTCGCCCGCAGGCGGGCGCGGTCCTCGCATTCAAGGGCACCGGCGCGATGCCTTATGGTCACGTTGCCGTCGTCAGCAAGATCGTCGACAGCCGCCACATCCTCATCAACCACGCCAACTGGTCGGCCCCCGGCATGATCGAGCGCGGCGTGGAAGTGGTCGATGTCTCGACCGCCGGCGACTGGAGCCAGGTCCGCGTGTGGTACGGCAAGACCCGCTCGCTCGGCCTGCGTCCCTCGCCCACGTTCGGCTTCATCTATCCGCGCAGCGCACCTGCGGACGCCGCGCCCTCGATCGTCCTGCCGACCGTCACCGCCAGCGTCGACGTCGCCAGCGCTGCTGCGCAGGGCTGATTGCAAACAGTCTAATTGCCGGCCGACCGACAGCTTGGCGTTGTGGCGGCCGCCAACGCGGCAGAACTTGCGCTTTCCTACAAAGCTTCGGCTGATATTCTCCCCGCCCAAGGCGTATCGAGCCCCGGGTCGCACCTGATGTTGCCGTTGCAGCTGCAGGAGGAAGACGGGGATGAACCGCAAGCCGATTTTCGACGCCGTGCGCAAGCTGCTCGGCCGTGGCTTTACCGCTGACGAAGTCGCCGCCATCGACAGGGCGATCGACACGGCAACAGGCGCACTCCCCGCGAATGTCGCGCCTGAACCTCCCGACACCCCTACCGTGCCCGAACGCAAGGCCGAGCCCCGCGCGCTCGGGGCCGCGGGCGAAAAGCTGATCAAGGCGTGGGAAAGCTGCGGCCGCCTGCGCGCCGATGGCAAATACGATGCCTATCCCGATCCCGGCAGCGCCGATGGCAAGCCCTGGACCATCGGCTGGGGATCAACCGGCGCGGACATCGCCCGCGGCACGGTGTGGACCAAGGCGCAATGCGATGCCCGCTTCGCCCAGGAAATCCAGCGCTACGCCGCCGAAGTCGAGCGCGCGATCGGCGATGCGCCGACCAGCGCCAACCAGTTCGATGCGCTGGTTTCATTTCACTACAACACCGGGGCGATCTTCTCGGCCTCGCTGACCACGCTGCACAAGCAGGGCAAGTTCGCGCAAGCGGCGGCGGAATTCGGCAAGTGGATCTACAACAATCACAAGCCGATGACGGGCCTGGTCAAGCGGCGCGCTGCCGAAGCGAAGCTCTATTCCACGCCTTGACGGGCCTAGCCTGCGGCGTTCGGCTTATCCCGCCAGCCGCAGGTTCTCGCCGCGTTCGCGCCGCCACAGCAGGCTGCGCGCCTCGCTTACCGGCAGGGCCTTCCAGAACAGGTGGCCCTGCACCAACTCGCACCCCGCCGCCTGGACCAGCCGGCGCTGCACCTCGGTTTCCACGCCTTCGGCCACCACCTTCATCCGCAGCGTGTGGCCCAGCGAAACGATCGCGCAGAGGATCGAGTGTGCATCCATGTCGCCCTCGATGTTCTGGACGAACGAGCGGTCGATCTTGATGCGGTCGAACTGGAACGAGCGCAGGTACGACAGCGAGGAATAACCGATGCCGAAATCGTCGAGCGCGATGCGGAAGCCCATCCGGTTGAGTTCGCGCAGCACGCCGAGCACGTGCTCGGACCGATCGAGCATGATGCCCTCGGTCACCTCGAGCACGATGCGGCGGGGATCGACGCCGGTTTCGGCGACGATCCCGGCAATCGTCGGCAAGAAATCGGCCGCCATGATCTGCAGCGGTGAAAGGTTGACCGATACGTCGCAGGCGGGCCAGGTGCGACATTCGCGGAAAACGTGGCGCAGCATCCAGTTGCCGAGCGGGATCATCAGCCCGCCCTGCTCGGCGATCGGCACGAACAGGCCGGGGCGGATCTCGCCCCGCTCAGGGTGGGTCCAGCGCAGCAGCGCCTCGAAACCCTGGATCTCGCCGTTTTCGACCGCGACGATCGGCTGGAAGGCGACCGACAGCTCGTCGCGGGCGATCGCTCGGCGCAGCTCGGTCTCCATCTCGCGCCGCAGCTTGACCGAAGCATCCATGTCTCGCGTGAAACGGCGATAGCGGGCACGGCCGCGCTGCTTGGCGCGATAGAGCGCGATGTCGGCGCGACGCAACAACTCGCCGGGGTCCTCGCTCTGTTCGGGGCCCCAGCTGATCCCGCAGGAACAGGTCACGTCCAGCGCGTTGCCGGAAATGACGAATGGCTCGCGCATCAGGTCCATGATCTCCCGTCCGAGCTGGTCGGCCGCCTGCCGCCCGCCGGTGGCGCGGCGCATCAGCACGAACTCGTCGCCGCCGAAGCGCGAAAGGAAGTCGCCATCTGGCAAAGCGCGCCGCAGCCGCAGTGCGACCTGGCGGACAAGCTCATCGCCGACGTGGTGGCCAAGCGTGTCGTTGACGACCTTGAAGCTGTCGATGTCGAGATAGGCGACGAACACGTCGCCCTGCGCCCGCCCCTCGATGCAGGCGGAAAGCTCGGCGCGCAGGCGCTGCATGTAGTGGACGCGGTTGGGCAGGCCCGACATCGCATCGTGCAGCGCATTGTGCTGGGCCTGTGCCTCGCTCGCCAGAAGTTCGCGCGCGGCGCGGCGCATGCGGCGCACGATGATCGCCCCGCCAAGCACGACGCCGAGGAAGAACAGGATATAGGTTGCAAGCAAGGGCGCAGTGCGGCGCACGATCGTGGGGCCCGGGGTCTTGGCACGCCAGGTGATCCAGCCGATCCGTTCACCATCCGCTTCGTCCAGCGCGATGGCATTCAACGAGGCGCCGGGCGCGTTCGGGGTGAAGCGCAGTTCGGGCAGCAGCAGATCCTGCCGCATCTGCGGCAGCGTGCTGTTTTCCATGAAGCGCAGGCTGGCGACGAAGGCCGGTTCGCGCTGGAGCAGTCCGTAATTGCGGTCCGGTACGACCGAGGCGACGGCAAGGAAGGCGGGCCGCCCGTGGTACAGCACGGGTTGCGCCGCCCAGCGGGTCAATGGCCGGCCGGCGGCATCGGCCGGCCAGGTGCCATCGGCAAGGCGCAGGGTACGCTCCGCCTTGCCGAACGTCGCGCCCGGCAGGTGCGCCTTCGCAAGCAGCGCATCGACATCGGCCTCGATCAGCGGATCGAGACGTGGGGCGACAGGCTTGCCCTCCGCCCACGCGTGGACCGGCCGGCCGTCGGGCCGCAGCAGATAGAGCCGGTCCGTGCCGAAGTTGGTCCAGAAGAAGGCGCCGAGGTAATAGTTCGACCACGCCACGTTGTCGCCGAGCACGGCGTTGTTCATGGCATCGTCCCAGGTCAGCTGCACTTTCTGCGTAGCGACGAAATCGCGCATCGCGCGATCGAGGTACTGGTTGGCAAGGCCACGTTCGTCCTCGCGCGCCAGTTCATCGGCCACGCTGGTCGAATGATTGAACGCTGCAATGAGCGCGAGCGTGAGCGAAAGCAGCGCGACGAACGTCGCCAGCGCCACCCAGCCCGTGCGCAGACCTTCGGCCATTCGCCGTGCCGCACGCCTGCGCGTAATGGATCTCGCCGTCCCCATGCGGGACGTCTTAGAAGGCCGGTGCGAACAAATAGTTAGCAAGCCTTACGCCTTGCGCCGTGGAACCCGGAGCGATCGTCGTGGTTCTGCTGGTCAGACCGTTCCGTTTCGGAGCGACCCAATAAGGGAGAGCCCCATGCTTCTGACCATCGCCCTTGTCCTGCTCGTGCTCTGGGCGCTCGGCGTTTTCGCGTTCAAGGTGACCGCGGGCGTGATCCACATTCTGCTGGTACTGGCCATCATCGTCGGCCTGGTGCAGCTTTTCCGTGGACGCCGAACGATCTGATATCCCCTATTCGTCCCTCTGGCCGTCACATCCAACGATAGACGGGTTGCAATCCGCCACGCAATGCTGCCATCTTCCCCCGGTGATTCCTTAATCAGGTAACTGGGAGTAATTTGTGATGCGCGAGCGGCTTCAACAATACATCGACGGCCAGTGGGTCGATAGCGAAGGCGGCGTCCGCCACAATGTGATCAATCCGGCAACGGAAGAGCCGACCACCGTGGTCACGCTCGGCACCAAGGCCGATGTCGACAAGGCGGTCGTAGCTGCGCGCCGGGCGTTCAAGACGTTCAGCAAAACGAGCCGCGAAGAACGCCTCGCGCTCCTCAACCGCATCGTGGAAGAATACAAGAAGCGCGTGCAGGACCTTGCCGTTTCGATGGCCGAGGAAATGGGCGCCCCGGTAAGCTTCGCCTCCACCGCGCAGGTCGGCGCGGGCATCGGCGGTTTCCTGGGCACCATCGCCGCGCTGCAGAACTTCGAATTCGTTGAAGACGCGGGTGCGTTCAAGGTGGCTTACGAGCCGATCGGCGTGGTGGGGATGATCACCCCGTGGAACTGGCCGCTGAACCAGATTGCGCTCAAGGTTGCGCCGGCACTGGCCGCAGGCAACACCATGATCTTGAAGCCGTCGGAAGAATGCCCGTCCAACGCGATGATCTTCGCCGAAATCCTGGACGCGGCAGGCGTTCCGCCGGGCGTGTTCAACCTGATCAACGGTGACGGTCCGGGCGTGGGCCAGGCGATCAGTTCGCACCCCGACATCGAAATGGTCAGCTTCACGGGTTCGACCCGCGCCGGCATCCTCGTCGCCAAGGCGGCGGCCGACACGGTCAAGCGCGTTCATCAGGAACTGGGTGGCAAGTCGCCCAACCTGGTCCTGCCCGATGCCGACTTCGCCACGCACCTTGCCCCCACCGCCATGGGGCCGCTGGTCAACACCGGCCAGTCCTGCATTTCGCCGACCCGCGTGCTCGTCCCGCGCGAACGCGAAGGCGAAGCGGCGGCTTTCCTTTCGGCGATGTATTCGGCGACCCCGGTGGGCGACCCGATGCAGGAAGGCAACCACCTCGGCCCGGTGGTGAACAAGGCACAGTACGACAAGATCCGCGATCTTATCCAGTCGGCCATCGACGAAGGCGCGAAGCTGGAAACCGGCGGCACTGATCTGCCCCCGGGCGTCAACCGTGGCTATTTCATCCAGCCGACCGTGTTTTCGGGCGTGACCCCGAACATGCGCATCGCGCAGGAGGAAATCTTCGGTCCGGTCGTAACCGTGATGGCTTACGACAGCCTGGAAGAAGGCATCGAGATCGCCAACGACACCGCCTATGGCCTGTCGGCCGTCATCTCGGGCGATCCGGCCAAGGCGGCCAAGATCGCGCCCGAACTGCGCGCCGGCATGGTCGCAATCAACAACTGGGGTCCGAGCCCGGGCGCGCCGTTCGGCGGGTACAAGCAGTCGGGCAACGGGCGTGAAGGCGGCCTCTATGGTCTCAAGGACTTCATGGAAATGAAGTCGATCAGCGGCCTGCCTGCCTGATCCATTGCTGATGCACGAACGAGAAGGGCCGCCTGAAAGGGCGGCCCTTTTTCGTGGCTGGCTCGAGCGAAGGACGCCACCCCGCAAGCGACATCGCGGCCGTGCTCGGGATCATTGCAAGGAAGGGCAGCCCTTCGACACGCTCAGGGACGGCATTGCTGCTGATCAGATTTGGTGCAGCACAACGCTGAGGCGTCCGCTCAGTAGTCCTTGCTGGCCTTGAGGTTGATCGATTCGCGTCCGATGGTCGAGACGGTGCCAAGCAACGCCAGCCAGCGGGTGATACGGAATTCGATCGAGGTCGCCGAATAGCCGCGTCCGTCGGTGACAAGTTCAACGAAGAAGCGCCGCCCAAGATACTTGCCGACCGCGATCGAGGTACCGCGCCCGGTGGCGGCGTCCGCACCGACGATCCGGAGGCGATCGAGGCCGATGGCGCTGCGCAACTTGTTGATGGGATCAAGCCCGCCGCCACCGCGCAAAGACGCGAGGGCCGAGGCGAGCTGCACGGCTTCGGGAGCGGAAATCTGCGTGATCGAGCTGCCGAACAGCAGGCGACTGAGCAGTTCCTCCTCGGGCAGCGAGGGCGTGGACGTGAACGCAATGATCGGCTTCTGCGCCGTGCCGCCGATGCTGATCTTGGCGCTGATATCGTTGGCATCGCCTTCGGCCACGATATCGAGTTGCGGATCGATCGGGGTTTCGCCGGTGAAGCGGATGCGGCCGCGGGTCAGTTCGAAGCGCTTACCCGCGAATTCATAGCCGCCGCGCACGACTTCCGCAGTGCCGAGGATGCTGGGTGCCGACGTATCGCCGCGCAGGCGGATGTCGGCGCCCCATTCGCTGTCGAGCCCCATGCCGCGCACATCGATCCGGTTGGCGCCGGCGGCATCGATCAGGAAGCGCCAGGGCGCAGAGCGGACCCGCGCCGGCGCAGCGTCGGCGGGCGTGTTGATCTCGGTGGTCTTGATCACCGGCAGCTCGGTGGCGGCGTTCGCCATCCCGAGGCGCCAGCGCGCCTGTTCGATGCGCAGACGGCCGGCGATCGTGCCGCCAACGCCATTGCTGACGATGCGCAACGGGCCGGTGACGGTGGCCCCCATGTCGTCGCGGTTGATCAACTGGGCATTGCTGGCGGCAAGACGCAGATCGAGCTTCACGCCGCCGGTCGAAACATCGGACAGGTCGACCGTACCACTGCCGCTGACCTTTCCGCCGTTCGCCGTGGTGCCCGAGAAACGGGCAAGGCTGAGGCGCGAATCGGCGAAAGTGCCGACTGCTTCGACGTTGCGGATATCCGATCCGGTCAGCGTCGATTGCACACGCAGCGAGCGCGAGGCGACCGCGCCCGACAGCACCGGATTGTCGATGGAACCGCTGACGTCGGCGGCGACGCCCAGGGGGCCGGTCAGGTCGAACACCTCGAGCGCGGCGAGCCGCCAGAGCGCGTCGGCGGGGCCGGAATAGCGCAGCTGACCGCGCAGGCGCCCGGCACGGAGCCTTTCAGCCATGGTGCCACCGCGCGGCAGGTTGTCGATGCGCGCCTGCAGGCGGCCACGCACCGCGCCGCTCTCCTTCATCACGGCGCGCGTTTCGAGGCTGGATGCGTCAAGCTGGGCGACAAGAAACAGGTCGAGTGGGCGGGAGGTGAGGACGAGACCGGACCGCGTGAGATTGCGCACCTGCAGCGCGGCGTGGCCCTGCGGCGCGCCGGTGCCATCGTTGCGGTAATCGACCACGCCCGAGGCGAGACCGCCCAACCCGAGATCGGCGACGACGATGTCGAGCACCGAAAGCGGCATGCGCGAAACGGCCAAGTGCAATTCGGTCGGGCCGCCGAGCAGGTGTCCGTCGGCAATGATCACACCGCGACCGAAGTTGACCTGGGTCGGCTGAAGCCGCCAGCCGCCGCCGGCCTTTTCATCCTGCTTTTCCATGACCAAGCGGCGCGGCATGGTGATTGACCGGCCGGCATACTGGCCCGAGACGAAGGCGATGATCTTGTCGGGCGCGAACGCGGCGGTGCCCTGCAGATCGAAGTCGGTGCCGCGGCGGCCCGACATCGACGCGGTGACCGAACCCGAACCGTTGACGATCGCGGCGTTGGCCGCCAGCCGACCGATGAACACCTTGCCAAGGCCGATGCCCTGCGCCGCGACGTTCGCGTTCACGGTGGAATTACCGTTGGCGAACAGACCGTCGACATCGACCTTGGCCATGCCGATCGAGATCGGGTTCGCGCCTCCGAAGCGCGCGTTGCGCGCGTTGACCAGCGCGGTAACGCCCTGCCCGCCGTCGCGCGGTTCGAGGTGGACGGTACCATCGAGCCCGCCTCCGCGCATGGCGAGATCGCCGGTCACGCCCGCCTTTCCGAGCACGACCGCGCCGGTCACGTCGGTCTGGTAGACGTGGAATTGCTGGATATCGATTCGCGTGTCGCCACCGGGAGGCGAGACAAGGCCGAGCGTGCCTTCGAACGGGCCAAGGCGGGAATCGCCCTTGGTATCGATGCGGAAGCCATCCCCCACCGGCGCCAGCGAAACGCGCACGTCCTTGAGCCCGGCGGCGGGCAGCGGGCTTGCCAGCACGAGCACGGCGTGGGGGCCGTCCTTCTCGATCGTGGCATCGACGGTGAACGCGCCGTAATCGGCATGGCGGCCGCGCCCGACGACCGTGCTGCCACCGCCGGGCAGGACCTTGCCATCGAGCGCGAGATCGAGCTTGCGCGCGGTGATGCGTCCGCCGCGGATGGTCAGCGGGATGGCCCCGCCCATTGCGACGTTGCCGTTGAAGCGGATGCCGCCGCCGGTCAGCGTCTGCAGCGTGGCGTTGTCGACGCGCGTCATCCGGCCGGCCGCATTGGCCTGGACCGACCAAGGCAAGCCGCTGCCGACCTTGAACAGGATCTTGGCATTGGCATCGACCGCGCCGAGATTGGGCACGGTAAAGCCGCGCGCAGTGACGGGGCCGGCCAGTGCATAACCGCCTCGGGCGATATCGCCGCGCAGGGTCAGGCGGGCAGCAAGCCCGCGCAGGTTGATGGCGATATTGTCCGATGACAGCGAATTGCCGGACAACACGATGTCGGCATTGGCCGTCGCACCCGACAGCCGCGGATCAAGCTCTGCATTGCCCGTGGCGAGCTTGCGCGCGGTGAGCGCGACCGGCAGGCGCAGGGTCTTGCCATCCCAGTGGGCGGTTCCAGCCGTCCGCAAGTCTTCGGCCGCGATGGTGCCCGAGCGCAAGCGAGCCACGCGCAAATCGTGCTGGATGGAAAGATCGTCGAACGGTCCGTCGAACGTGGCGTCGAAGCGGACGCCGGCAAGCTTTGGATCGGCAAGCACGCGCTCTGGCCGGGTGAGCGCAAGCTTCGTGGCAAAGTCGTTGGCGCGATTGTTGCCCAGATCGATGGCGCCGCGGCCCGCCATGCGGAACGCCGCACCGGTGGCGAAGACCTGGCCATCGGCAAGGCTGCGCGCGAAAGTGCCGTCGTAGACCAGCGAAAGCTTGTCCCCCACCGCGCCGCGAGCGCTGCCCTTGAGCAGGTCTGCGGGGAAGACCTGCCCTGCAAGGCGGTACTGTCCGGCGCGGTTGTCGAGCAGGAACGCGGCGAACTTGGCACCGCCCTGCGAAGCCCAGGCAATGCCATGCCAGTTGCTGAAGCTGCCGTTGCCGAAGACGCGGGCATGCATGTCACGGTTGATGCCCACCAGCCCGGCAAGAAGGCCGTCCTTGGGCGCATCGGCAACAACGCGCAGCTCAAACTTGTCGCGATCGGGCTCGCTGTCGAGGTGGACGACAAGCCGGTCACGACCACCGAGGCGCGAGTTGAAATCGATCAGCGCGCGGCCACCCCGGATATCTGCCTTCGACCACAGGTCGATGCGGCGCCGCTCGCCCATGATGCCCTTGGCGACGGTCAGATCGTCGAATTCGAGCTGATCGATGCGGATATCGAAGTTGGGGAGGATCGGCTCGTCAGGATTGCCCGGGTTCATCCGTGGCGTGCGCAGCAGCGTGGCGCGGTGGACGAGCAGCTTGCGGATATCGAGCCCCCGCTTCATCCACGACAGCGGACGCCAGTCCAGCTCTGCCTCGGGAATGGTCATGAAGCGGCCCTGGGGGTCGCTCAGCACCACATTGCGCAAGGTGGCGCTGCCGAACAGCGAACCTTCGATGCGGCCGATGCGGATGCGCAGGCCGGAGCCCGGCGTCAGCGCGGCGATGCGATCGACCACGAAGCGGTGGCCGAGCGAGCTGTCGAGCACGGCGAAGCCAGCGAGCAGCAGCCCGATCGCGGCTATCGCGGCAAGTGCGACATTGCGGCTCCAGCGCACGGGCCGGCGCCAGCGTGCCGGCCTTGCCGCGACCGGAGCATCTTCGGCCGGGGGAAAGGTCTCGCCCGCCATCAGAACGCCTGCCCGAGCGCGACGTAGACCCCGATCCGGCTATCGCCCTTGCGGCGGTTGAGCGGCGTGCCGACGTCGATGCGGATCGGGCCGAAGTTGGTATCGTAGCGCAAGCCGACACCTGCACCGACCTGCAGGCCGGACAGTGTCGGCGTTCCACCCGTGCCGACGCTTCCTGCATCGACGAATGGCACCACGCTGACCGCACCGCCGACGAGCCCGGTCTTGACGCGCGCTTCGAGCGAGAATTCGGCTAGCGAGCGCCCGCCGGTGGGATTGTTGGAAGCATCGCGCGGGCCGACGGCCTGGTAGCCATAGCCACGCACCGAGCCGCCGCCCCCTGCATAGAACCTGCGCGAGGGGGCGATGTTGGCAAGGTCGGTGCCCTGGATGGTGCCGAGGCGGGTGCGCGCCGCGAGCACGACCTTGCCCGCCACCGGCAGGTAGGCCGAGGCATCGAACTGCGCCTTGAGGTAGGTCGACTTCGTGCCGTCCTGCACCGAAAGCTCGGGCGAAAGACGCAGGCCGACGCGGAAGCCCTTCTTGGGATCGAGCAGGCTATCGCTATCGTCGAATTGCGCCGACAGCGGGATCGCGCCGATGAAGTAGGTGGTCCGCGGGGTGTTTGCTGCGGCCGCATCCTGCAATTCGCTGGTGGCCACCGCTTCCAGGCCTACCGACCAGACGAACGGCTTCTGGAACAGCAGCGTGGTCTGCCGCTCGAAGCTGGCAATGAACGAAGCCGTGCGCGCATTGAACGCATCGGTATCGCGCGTCTGGGCATAAAGGTCGGCCGTAAGGACCTGATCGCGGCCCCAGAAATTGTTGCGGCGGAACGTGACTCCGGCAAGCTGTTCGCGCGTGCCGAGCACGCCGCGCACGCGCAACATGCCTTCGGGCGGGAACAGGTTGCGGTGTTCCCAGCTGCCTTCGAGGCGCACGCCTTCACCTGTGGAATACCCGATCAGGCCGGCAATGGTCCGCAACGGTGCCTTGGTGATGTCGACATCGATATCGACCGTGCCCGGCTGGCCGAGCGATGCCGCCGTCGCCTCGCGCGCCTTGACGGTGACGGACGAGACGAGCCCGGTGGCGAGGACCGCCTGGCGCAGATCGTCCACCAGCGAACGCTTGTAGAGATCGCCCGGCTCGAACCGCGCAATTTCTTCGAGGTGGTGGCCAGAGAGGAATTTGGGCATCGAGCTGACGATGCGCCCGAAAGCGTAAGTGCCGCCGGTGGTGACGGGAATGGCAAGATCGCCGGTGCGCGGTTCGTGGTCGATGGTCAGCTCAGGTTCGCCGACCTTGGCAAAGGCATAGCCGGTTTCGCCGAGCGCGGTGTCGAGATGGGTGCGTTCCTCGACAATGCGGTCGGAATTGACCGGATCGCCGGAGTTGAGCTTGAATGCCGCACGCAGTCTGGCCGCATCGGCAGCCTGGGCGATATCGCCGAGGTCGATCTTCGCCAGCTTGTACTGCGGCCCTGGGATCACGTCGAAGCGGACGACCGCCTTGTTGACATCGACCCGGGCGCGCTGGCCGGAAGCTGCTCCGCCCTCGCCCGGGCGCTCGATACCGGCAATCGACTGGATCACCTGCGCATCATAGTACCCATAGACGCGCATGACCTGCTGCAGGAGATCGATATCCTCCTTCGCGCGACGGGTCAGCTGGGCGAGATTGTCGTCGTTGTCGTCGAGCGCCTTGAGGTTCGACAGCCCGCCGAAGCGGGCGGCAATCGCATCGCGTTCGGGCAAGGCCGCATCGGGCGGGAAGGCGAGTTCCACCTGATTGCCGACCTTGACGATCGCGGCGTTGGCAATCTGCGCCTTGGCGCTACTCTCGCCTTCGGGAACCGCGGTGTCGAGCAGCTGGCCGGCCTGCTTGGCCTGTTCTTCCGCCAGCGCGATATCGGGATCTGGCGTAAGCGGCTGAATCGCCGGCAGATCGGTTTCATCCGGCCAAGGCAGCGCGATTTCCGGCATGGCCGACATCGGCGCCAGGGTATCGGGACTCTCGATCGAGGCGATGTCGGGCACGGGGGTACGCGCTGCATCGGTATCGCCGGCCCATGCTTCGGGATTGTCGAGCGCGGAATCGGGGATCAGATCCTCCAGTTCCTTGTCGGCATTACGGGATTGGGCAACAGCGGGAACGGGTTGGGCAAGAATGGCGATCGCAGCGCAAACGCTCGCAAGGCCGCCAGAGCGCAGGAGCTCAAGCCTCGCCCGAAAAATTCCCGCACTCGACAACGTCCTTGCCGGCACCCGCAGGAACGCCGCTCGCACTGCGCTGCAGCGATGCGGCGCGAACGATGGCATCGGCTTGCTCATCGGGGTCGAAACGCACCCATCCTTCGCGGCCCAACCGCTCCATAGGGCGGAAACGGACCTTGTACTGCATGCGGTCGGATCCTTCGACCCAATAGCCGAGGTACACGTAGGGCAGGCCGATCCTCGCGGCGTGGAGGATGTGGTCGATGATGATGAAAGTGCCAAGCCCGGTCCGCGTCTCGTGATGGGGGTCGTAGAAACTGTAGATCATCGAGAGCCCGTCTCCCTGATGATCGGTCAGGCAGGCCCCCACGAGTTTGCCCGGGCTGCCATCGGCAGTAGGCTCCCTGTATTCAATCACATAACTTTTTACCGGCGTGTGTTCCACCATGTCGGCGAAATCCATTTCGTCCATGGTGGCCATCCCCCCGCCCGGGTGACGGACCGAAAGGTAACGCTGCAAGAGCTCAAACTGTTCCGGCGTGGACCAAGGCTTGCAGATCGTCATGACCAGATCGGAATTGCGCTTGTGGATGCGCTTCTGCGAAGCCGATGGCTGGAAGGCTTGCGCGACGACACGGACCGAGACGCAGGCGGTGCAATCGACGCAGCTGGGCCGGTAGGCGACGGTCTGGCTGCGACGGAAACCGATGCGCCCCAGCGCATCGTTGAGCTCGTCGGCGTTGTCGCCCTTCAACTCTGTGAAAACCTTGCGCTCGCTGCGGCCCGGAAGGTACGGGCACGGCCCGGGGCTGGTGACGAAGAAGCGGGGAAAGCGTACGGGCGCAGTCACGGCCGGCAAGATTCCTCAGTCGCCAGCGGCCCACCCGCCGGCTCGGTCCTGCAACAATGCATGAGCCGGCCGATTGGTGAAAGAGCCTTAACCACGAATGCGCGAATTGCGGTGCAGTTTTGCCCCGCCCGTGACCTTTCCGTGCCGCTTCGACACAAGTAGGCGCAAGGGAAAGCGCGGTCAGGCGAGCTCGACCTGGATGACGTCGTAGCCGCTATCGCGCAGAGCGCCCACCAGCCCGTCGATCTGTTCGCGATCGCGCGCTTCGCATTCGATCTCGGCCGTCAGCCCCTTGGCCGGGAGCGACGTGAAGATGCGATTGTGCCAGACTTCCAGGATGTTGACCTGATGGCGGTTGAATTCCTCGACCACCTTGAACAGCGCACCCGGCCGATCCTGCAGCGTCAGCCGCAGCCTCGCTAGGCGACCGGAGCGGGCAAGATCGCGCAGCAGCACGTTGGCAAGGAGGCGAGTGTCGATGTTGCCACCGCACAGAACCAGCCCGACCTTGCGACCGGCGAAGCGCTTCTTGTGAGTCATCAGCGCGGCAAGCCCGGCGGCACCGGCGCCTTCGACCACGGTTTTTTCGATCTGCAGCAGCATCGCGACGGCGCTTTCCAGCGCCGGTTCGCCGACCAGCACGATGTCGTCGACCAGCCGACCGATCGTGGCAGCGGTGAACACGCCCGGCTCCTTGACGGCGATGCCTTCAGCCAGGGTATCGCCGCCGCAGGGCAGGTCGAGGTGCTTGAGCTTGGCGTACATCGACGGGAACAGCGAGGCTTGCACTCCGACCAGCCCGATCGAAGGCTTGATACCGCGCGCGGCGGTCGCCATGCCGGAAAGGAGCCCGCCGCCCCCGATCGGCACGACCAGCGTCTCGATCTCCGGCGCATCCTCGAGCATTTCGAGCGCGACGGTGCCTTGCCCTGCCGCCACCTTGGGATCATCGAACGGGTGGACGAAGGTCAACCCGAGTTCGGCTTCGAGCGTGCGGGCGTGGGCATAGGCTTCGTCGAAGGTTTCGCCCTCGAGCACGACGTTGCCACCGACAGCTTCGGTCTGCATCACCTTCACCATGGGCGTGGTGCGCGGCATCACGATGGTAACGGGCACGCCAAGCCGAGTGCCGTGATAGCTGAGCCCTTGCGCATGATTGCCGGCCGAGGCGGCAATGACGCCCTTGGCGCGTTGTTCGGCGGAAAGCTGAAGCAGGGCGTTCAACGCGCCGCGTTCCTTGTACGCCGCCGTGAACTGCAGGTTTTCGAACTTGAGCCAGATCTCGGCGCCGGTGATCGCGCTCAGCGTCTTGGAATGGAGCGTCGGCGTGCGCACGACCTGCCCCGAAATTCGCTCCGCCGCCGCGCGCACGTCGGCAAGCGACAGCACGGGCGCATCGGCGCCGGGCTGCTGGGCGGTCTGGAGAGCGAGGTTTTCCATAGGCGCCGCCCTAGTCGAAAGCGTTCGTGATGAAAACCCGCGGATTGCCGCGGACGTGCTCAGTCCTGCTGGAGCGGGCGCACGGGCCGAAAGAGGTTCATGACACCGACGACAACGATGATCGCAAAGGTATCTGCGACCCAATCGCGAATGTCGCAATCGCGGTGCAAGGCTGGGATCGACTGGACCACTTCGATCAAGGCCCCCAGGAACGAAAGCCGCTCGATGATGCGGAAGCGCGGCGTGTGGCGAAACGCAAGGACCGCCAGGAAGGACAAGGTCGCGAAGGCGACGATGTGCTCCACCTTGTCGCCATACCGGTCGAGCGGGACGCGCGGCGGCTTGGGCAAGACCGCCATGACCACCGCGAACGAGGCGGCGAGCCAGAAGGCCCCAAGTTCGGCAAGGTCGATGAGCCGACGAATCCGGTTGCGCTGCAGCATGGCCCGCCGATTGCCGCAGCGCGTGCAGGCGGGCAAGCGAAACAACGCCGCGCCTGTGCACCCCGTTTCCCCAGCCTTTGACTTGGCAGCACTTGCAAAGCGGCGGAAATTGGCCGATTCCTTGACCATGTTACCGGCGATCTTCGGCCTTTCGGGCCCGGTCCTTACCGCTGACGAGCGCGCGTTCTTCCGCGATGCCGATCCGGCGGGCTACATCCTGTTCGGCCGCAACGTCGAAAGCCGTGCCCAGTTGCGCGCGCTGACCGACGATTTGCGTGCGCTGCATGGACGCGAGCGCACGTTCATCTGCATCGACCAGGAAGGCGGGCGCGTCGCGCGCATGAAGCCGCCGGTCTGGCAACCCTACCCGCCCGGAGAACGCTTCGACCGGCTGTGGGACAGGGCACCTGCAAGCGCCATCGAGGCGATGCGGGCCAATGCGCAGGCTCTCGGCCTCGATCTTGCTGAAGCGGGCATCAGCGTCGATTGCCTGCCGCTGCTCGACGTGCGCGAGCCGGGCGCACACGATGTCATCGGCGACCGCGCGCTGGGTGCGGAGCCGTTGCGCGTCGCCGCGTTGGGCCGCGCTGCCCTGGACGGGCTGGCCCGCGCGGGAGTGATGGGGGTGGTCAAGCACATGCCCGGGCACGGGCGCGCCATGGCCGACAGCCACAAGGAGCTGCCCACCGTCACCGCTTCGGCCGAGGAGCTGGAACGTGATCTTCAGCCGTTCCGCACGCTGAAGGATGCAGCGATCGGCATGACCGGGCACATCCGCTTCACGGAGTGGGACGCCGAGAACCCGGCAACGCAATCGCGCTTCGTGATCGAGGAGATCATCCGCAAGTCGATCGGCTTTGCCGGGCTGCTGCTCACCGACGACCTCGACATGCAGGCGTTGGGCGGCACGGTGCCCGAACGCGCCGCCAGGGCTCAGGCGGCGGGCTGCGACATCGCGCTCAACTGCTGGGCAAAGATGGACGACATGGTCGGTATCGCCAATTTGCTGACGCCGATGAGCGATGCAACTGCGGCAAGGCTCGAGCGGGCGTTGGCTCCCACCACCGCGTTCGATGCGCCGGCCGACATGGCGCGCCAGGCGGCGCTGGCCGACAAGCGCGACGCGCTGCTCGCGCTTGCCTGATGGAAGATGCATCGTCCCCGCCGACGCTGTTTGACGGCGACGAAGCGTGGGATGGGCTGCCTGCGAATGCCGCCACGCGCGACGACGACGCGCTGCATCTCGAACTCGACAACTGGGAGGGGCCGCTCGACCTGCTGCTCGATCTGGCGCGGCGGCAGAAGGTGGACCTGAGGACGATATCGATCCTCGATCTGGTCGACCAATACCTTGCCTATATCGACGAAGCTGAAGCGCTGCGGCTGGAGCTTGCCGCGGACTATCTGGTGATGGCGGCCTGGCTCGCCTACCTCAAGTCGCTGCTGCTGCTGCCGCGCGATCCCGAGATGCAGCCGAGCCCCGAGGAACTGGCGCTGCGGCTGCAACTGCGCCTGCAGCGGCTTGGCGCGATGCGCGAAGCGGGGGCTCGGTTGATGGCCCGCGACCGGCTGGGACGTGACGTGTTCCTGCGCGGCGCGCCCGAGGGGCTGCGCGTCGATCGCCGCAACCGCTGGCAAGCCGACTTGTTCGCCGTGATCCAGGCCTACGGCACCGTGAAGGCCCGCACCGCGCCGGTCGTGCACATGGTCAGAGAGCGGGCGGTGATGACGCTGGAATCCGCACTGGCCCGGGTTGCCGCGTTGCTCGGCACCACGATCGACTGGCAGGACCTGCGCAGTTTCCTGCCACCGCGCGGCGAGCCCGGATGGGACGATCCGGCCCTGCGTCGTTCCGCGCTCGCCTCGAGCTTCGTGGCCGCGCTCGAGCTCGCCAAGCAGGGAAAGGCCGAAATCGCGCAGGACGAAACGTTCGGACCGCTGCGGCTGAGACCGGCGGCGGCTGCGTGAGCGATCCCGACGATCTGATCCGCGCGGTCGAGGCAACGCTGTTTGCCAGCGAACACGCTTTGAGTCCGGAGGAAATCTCCCGACACCTGGGTGGTGCCATGGTGCGCAATGCACTGGCGGAATTGCAGCGGCACTACACCGGGCGCGGGGTCGAACTGGTGGAGCGCGGCGGACGCTGGCACTTCCAGACCGCCGGCGATCTTGCCCACCTGCTCCGGCGCGAAAAGGAAGAAGTCCGCCGCTTGTCCCGCGCGGCAACCGAGGCGTTGGCGATCATTGCCTATCACGAACCTGTCAGCCGCGCGGAAATCGAGGCAATCCGCGGCGTTCAGACGGCCAAGGGCACGCTCGACGTACTGATGGAAGCAGGCTGGGTCAGGGTTGCCGGAAGGCGCGAGGTGCCGGGCCGCCCGACGATCTATGCGACCACGCCCGATTTTCTGGCGCACTTTGGCCTGTCCAGCCGGCGCGACCTGCCCGGAATAGACGAATTGCGCGCAGCGGGCCTGCTCGATCCCGTCGAGGATGCCTATGCGCTATTGACGGGGGGCGAGGACGGCGACAGGGGGCCGGAGTCCGAAAAGGAAGACGAATCTTCCTGAGCATTGCTGGCAAGTCGGACGCCGATGTCCTATCTGGGGGGCGAAGGAGAATAGTAATGGGTGGCCTTTCCCTACCGCACCTGATCATCCTTGCGCTGGTGGTCCTGATCCTGTTCGGCCGTGGCCGGATTTCCGAAATGATGGGCGATTTCGGCAAGGGCATCAAAAGCTTCAAGCAGGGCATGAACGAAGAGACCGACCGCCCGGTGACGCCGCCGCCGGCCCAGCTCTCGCAAGTTGCGCCGCCGCCTGCGCCGCAACCGGTGCCGACCGATCACCAGAACAACACCCCGTCTGCCTGACCTTCAGCGGCGTCTGGCCTGACCCATGTTCGACGTAGCGCCTTCGGAGCTGCTGCTGGTTGTCATCGTGGCGATCGTCGTGATCGGCCCGAAGGACCTGCCGATGGCGCTTCGCACGGCTGGCCGCTGGATCGGTCGCATCCGCCGCGTGTCCAATCACTTCCGCTCCGGCATCGAGACGATGATCCGCGAAGCGGAGCTCGAGGAAATGGAGCGCAAGTGGAAGGAGCAGAACGCGGCGATCATGGCCGCGCATCCGCAGGGCGATCCTGCTGCGGGGCAGACGATCGAGGCGGCGCAGGATCAGAACGCGCCGGTGGACCCGTCGATCGCGGCGCATGCACCAACCGAAGCGCTTGCCGCACCGGTCACTGAGCACGGGGCGGCGCACGCGCCGGCCAAGGCGCCCGAAACGCCATGATCCCCATTCGCGACATAGACGAAACACAGGCACCGCTGCTCGACCACCTGATCGAACTGCGCACCCGGCTGCTGCGGTGCGTCTACGCACTCGCGATCGCGTCGGCGGTGAGCTATTATTTCGTCGACCAGATCCTGGCGATTCTGGTCCATCCGCTGTCCACCGCCTTCCCTGATGGCCATGGCAAGCTGATTTACACAAAGCTCTATTCGGCGTTCTTCGTAAACCTGAAGGTCGCGCTTTTTGCCGGCTTCCTGTTCAGCTTTCCGGTGGTGGCCAACCAGCTGTGGGCGTTCGTGGCGCCGGGGCTATATGCGCGCGAAAAGAAGGCGTTCCTGCCGTTCTTGATCGCGACGCCGGTGCTGTTCACGATGGGGGCAAGCCTTGCCTACTTCATCGTCATGCCGACCGCGTTCAAGTGGTTCGTCGGCTTTCAGGGCGACAAGGGCGGGCTGCAGCTGGAAGCGCTGCCGGGGATCGAGGAATACCTCAATCTGGTGATGCAGTTCATCCTCGCCTTCGGGGTCAGCTTCCTGCTGCCGGTGCTGCTGATGCTGCTCAATCGCGCCGGAATTATCACGCGGGCCCAGCTGGTCGCCGCGCGGCGCTATGTCATCGTGGGCATCACCGCGCTGGCAGCCGTGATCACGCCGCCGGACGTTGTCAGCCAGCTGATGCTGGCGGTGCCCTTGCTGGTCCTGTTCGAAGGCACTTTGGTGGTCATGCGCTTCGTCGAGAGGAAGGATGCCGAAGCGAAGGCGGCGGAAGACGCTGCTGCTAGCACCCTGCCGACCACGCTTCCCTGAAGCGCCCCAGCCCTCTCAGAAAACTGGGGCGGAAAGCCTTCGCTTCCCGCCCCGTATGTCGGGGGTCATTGGCATTTGATCCGGCTCGGCCCCAAGCGGGACTTGGGAGGGGGATCGATCCCCGCCCGGTGCCGTGCCGGACGCGACAAGGTAAAAGGTGTACGCCTGGGAGTCCCTGTCGCAACGCAGCTTCCGGGAACCGCAGTGCCCCTTCCGCCTTCCGCGTCGGGGCCCTCAACGGCCCTTCGAAGGTTTGGTTTCCGACGACGTAATGCCTTTTGCATCCGGGTCGGCCGCATCCCAGACCTTGCCCCCGCCGACCCAGGTTTCCAGCACCCTGGTCTTGCGGATTTCGGCCGGTGATGCCGACATGGGATCGGTGTCGACGAAAATGAAATCCGCACGCAACCCGGGCGCCAGCCTACCGAAGCGGCTTTCGGCAAAGCCCGCATAAGCCGCCTGGCTGGTATATCCCGCCAGCGCCGTCGCGCGATCGACCTTCTCCTGCGGCTGCCAGCCTCCGGGCGGAAGGCCGTTTTCGTCTTCGCGGCTGATGGCAGCGGCTAGCCCCGCCCACGGGTCCGGCTTTTCAACCGGAGCGTCCGATCCGAACGCAAGCGTGGCGCCGGTGCCCTTCAACGACTTCCACGCATAGGCGCCCTTGAGCCGGTCCTGCCCGAGACGCGCTTCGGCCATGACGCGATCCGACGTCTGGTGAACCGGCTGCATCGACGCCACGATCCCGCCGTTTGCGGCAATGCGCCCCATCGTCGGCCAGTCGGCCGGATCGATGACCTGGGCATGTTCGATGCGCCAGCGGCGATCGCCCTTGTAGGTCTGCGACAGGTCATCGATGGCGCCGAGCAGCGTGCCGTTGCCGGCATCGCCGATGGCATGGACGGCGACCTGGAAGTTGTCCATCGCGGCGCGGCTCATCAGGTTGCCGAGCTGGGTCTGGTTAAGCTGCGGCAATCCGCGGATATCAGGCTTGTCGGCATAAGGCGCCTTGAGCCACGCCCCGCGCGAGCCGAGCGCTCCGTCCATGTACAGCTTGACCCCGTTCAGGCGCAAGCGATCCGCGTAGAGCCAGGGCGACGGCCCCGGGCCGCCGATCAGCTTCATCGCATCGACGCCCATCGCATAGGACATGATGCGGACGTACAGCTTGTTGGCATCGCCCGCGCGGCGGAAGGTCTGCCAGTCTTCGATGGTCGAGCCCATGTCCGCGACGGCGGTGAGCCCGTAGCGGATGAAGATGCGCTGCGCTGTGGCGAAGGCGAGATCACGGTCGCGGGCGCTTGGGGGCGGAACAGCCTTGGCAACGAGGTCCTGCGCCGCATCAACCAGCACGCCCGCCGGTTTGCCGCTGGCATCCTTGTCGATGCTGCCCCCGGCAGGCGCCTGGCTGGAAGAGGTCACCCCGGCCGCCTTCAACGCGGCGGTATTGGCCCAGCCCGCATGGCCATCCACGCGTTCGAGCCAGACCGGACGATCCGGCACGATCATGTCGAGTTCGGCCGCCGTGGGAAAACGCCCGAGCTTCCACTTTTCCTGGTTCCAACCGCGCCCGATGATCCACGCGCGATCGGGATGTTCGGCAGCGAAAGCGCTGATCTTGTTCAGTGCATCGGCCAGCGACGTGGTCTCCGACAAGTCGAGCGTGAGTGCGGCAAAGCCGGTGCTGAGCACGTGCAAGTGCGCATCGATCAGGCCGGGCAGCAGGATGCGTCCCTTGCCGTCGATGTGAAAGCGCACGCCCTTCTTCGAAGGCTTCTGGCCGGGCGCGTAAACCGCCTTGATCGTGCCCGCATCGTCGAGAACCATCGCGCCGACCTGCGCGACGGTGCCGTCCGCGCCGACAGTGTATCCCTTGAAGTTGTCGACAAGGACGTCGGCATGCGCCGGCGTTGCGAATGCGCCGGCAAGAAGCGTGGTGAGCAGGAACCTTGAAGTCATCGACAAGCCTTCATGAGTGAGGCCTGCGACGCTAACCGATGGCGATGATCAGGCCGAGCCTTTTTTCGGCAGCCGGCGAATGAGCGCACTGGTATCTTCACGGCCGCCGCCCATCGCCTGAACATCGGCGTAGAACTGGTCGATCAGCGCGGTGGTCGGCACGCTGGCGCCCAGGTTGCGCGCTTCCTCGATGGCAAGGCCCAAGTCCTTGCGCATCCAGTCGATGGCGAAGCCGAAATCGAATTCGCCCTTGGCCATCGTGTGGAAGCGGTTGTCCATCTGCCAGGATTGGGCGGCCCCGCCGGAGATGGCCTCGAACACCTTGTCGAGATCGAGCCGGGCTGCCTGGGCAAAGCGGATCGCCTCGGACAGGCCCGCGAGAGCGCCGGCGATGCACATCTGGTTGGCCATCTTGGCGGTCTGCCCCGCCCCGGACTTGCCGACATGGACTACGCGCTTGGCATAGGCGGAAAGAACGGGACGCGCCGCCTCGATCGCCTTTTCACTGCCGCCACACATGATGGCGAGCGTTCCGGCCTCCGCGCCCGACTGGCCGCCGGTGACCGGGGCATCGACGCAAAGCAGTTCCTTGTCACGCCCTTCCACCGCGATCTGGCGGGCGATGCGCGCCGATACTGTCGTATGGTCGATGAACAGCGCACCGCGACGGGCGCCGGCGAAAACCCCGGTGGGGCTCAGGACTACATCGGCAAGATCGTCATCGTTGCCCACGCAGGTGATAACCGCATCGGCGCCTTCTGCCGCTTCTGCAGGAGTCGCCGCCACGCTGGCGGCAAGGCCGGGATTAGCAGCCTGCCAAGCCTCGATCCGCGCCGGCGAGCGATTGAAGATGGTCAGTCGGTGCCCGGCCTTGCCAAGGTGACGCGCCATCGCTCCACCCATCACGCCCAGGCCGATCATCGATACATTCAACGGCTCGCTCATTTCGCAATCCTGCTGGAAGTCGCGCGCCGTCCTGTCAGCGCTTGACCTGGCACTTCAGGCCACCTGACTGCAGCGCATTGCACAGGGCGTTGGCGCTGGCAACGTCAGCCGAGACGGCTTGCAGGCGATAGACCGTGCCGATGTCCGCGCGCCCTTCGACGACGCGATGCGACAGGCCCTTGAGCGGCTCATGCACGCTCGAAAGCTTGCTCCATGCAGCCTCTGCCGCAGCGTTGTTCGAAAACGCACCGATCTGTACCCCCACGCCCGTGGCTGCCGGCGCCGGTGCTGCACTCGCCGCGGCCGACGCGGTGGCGCTGGGCTTGGGCGCAGGCGGAGGAGTGCTCGCGCTTCCCGCGATCACGGCGGGAGGCTTGCCCCCTTCGCTGACGGTAAAGCTGGAATCGCCCGTGCCCTGGAACGTCTTGCCACCCGGATCCTTGGGCGCAACCTTGTAGGGCTCGCGGCTTGCCTCGATCAGGCTGCCATCGGCAGGCGCGCTGCTCGTGCTTGCGCGGTGAGACAGCCAGTAGATTCCGCCGACCAGCGCAGCGAGCAGGACCAGCGCAAAGCCTGCAAAGGCGAAAAGGCGACCGTTGCCGCTGTCGACCGGATCGTCGAGATCGACGTCGTCAGCGCTTTCGAGCCACGGCAGGCGCTGTTCGTCGCCCAGTGCGAGGCGCTCTGCAGCCGTCCGTTCCGCTTCGCTCTTGTCGTTATCGTCCCAACCGGACGTGACGCCCTCGCCCCCACTCATGCCTGCCTCACAGTTCCTCGGCCGCCGCTACCCCGAGCAGGGCGAGCCCGTTACGCACAACCTGCCCGATTTGGTTGGCAAGGAAAAGCCGGGCTGCGGTCAGCGCCGCATCCTGTGCCACGATGAACCGCTTTTCGGGGCGATCATTGCCCACGTTCCAGTAGGCGTGGAACGCGGCGGCAAGATCGTGGAGGAAAAAGGCCACACGATGCGGTTCGCGCGCGGCCGCCGCACCTTCGACGACGCGCGGGAATTGCGCGGCCAGCTTGATCAGCCCGAGCTCTTCTTCGCCCAGCAGTGCGAGGTTTTCGCCGGCTGGCACAAACCCCTCGGCCGATGCCTTGCGCAGCGTAGAGCAGATGCGAGCGTGGCAATACTGCACGTAGAAGACGGGGTTGTCCTTCGAAGCTTCGACCACCTTGTCGAAATCGAAGTCCATCTGCGCGTCGGGCTTGCGGGTCAGCATGGTGAAACGCACCACGTCCTTGCCCACCATCTCGACCACGTCGGCAAGCGTGACGAAGTTGCCGGCACGCTTCGACATCTTGAACGGCTGCCCACCCTTGAGCAGGGCGACCATCTGCACGAGCTTGATCTCGAACGGCTTCGGCTGCTGACCTTCGGCGCTGGTGAGAGCCGCTACCGCAGCCTTGATCCGCTTGACCGTACCTGCATGGTCGGCGCCCCAGATATCGACCAGAGCATCGGCGTTCTGCGCCTTCTGGAAGTGGTAGGCGAGGTCGGCGCCGAAGTAGGTCCAGGCGCCGTTCGACTTCTTGATCGGACGATCCTGGTCGTCACCAAACTTCGTCGAGCGGAACAGCGGCAGTTCGACAGGCTCCCAGTCTTCGGGCGTCTTGCCCTTGGGTGCTTCGAGAATGCCATCATAGACCAGATCGTGCGCGCGCAGCCACGCTTCGGCGGCATCGACCTTGCCCGAAGCCTGAAGTTCGGCCTCGGAACTGAACAGGTCATGGTGGATGCCGAGCAGCGCGAGGTCCGCACGGATCATGTCGAGCATCGCGGAAACCGCCTTCGCGCGGAACAGCAGCAGCCATTCGCTCTCTGGCGCAGTGGCATAGCGATCGCCGAACTCGGCCGCGAGCGCCTGGCCCACGGGAACGAGATAGTCGCCAGGGTAAAGCCCTTCAGGGATCGCCCCAACGTCTTCGCCCAGCGCCTCGCGATAGCGGACGTGGGCCGAGCGGGCGAGCACGTCGACCTGCGCGCCGGCGTCGTTGACGTAGTATTCCTTGATGACCTTGTGACCCGCAAATTCAAGCAAGGCCGCCAAAGCATCGCCGACCACCGCGCCACGACAGTGGCCCATGTGCATCGGCCCGGTGGGATTGGCTGAAACGTATTCGACGTTCACCGTCGTACCGCCGCCGACCGCCGAACGACCATAATCGCCCTTGGCCCGCGCAATCAGCGCAAGCTCGGCAAGCCAGGCATCGACGGCCAGACGCACGTTGATGAACCCGGGGCCCGCGATCTCTGCCGAAGCGATGCGCGGATCCTTAACCAGTTCCTCCACCAGCGCAGCGGCAAGCGCGCGCGGATTGGTGCCGGCAGGCTTGGCGAGCACCATCGCCGCGTTCGTCGCCATGTCGCCATGGCTCGCATCGCGCGGCGGTTCGCACGTCACTGCGCCGTGCGGAAGGCCCGCTCGAAGCGTACCGGCGGTGGTCAGCGCATCCAGCGCGGCATCGATCACGTTCGCGACCTGGGCGAACACGGGCTTGGTCTGGTCGGGCGTCGTCTGATCAATCATGGCAGGCCCGTTAGCGGACCTTGCACGAAAGCGCTACCGGCTGGGTTAGCGGGTAGCGTTGTAGGCGAGTTGATCGTTGGTGAGCTGGAAACCGACGAGCAGTTCGAAGCTCGCCTTGGCAAGCGCCGCCTTAACATCGGGCTGAGCGAGAGGGTCGGTCGCCGCGTCAGCGTCTCCGGGCTTGCGCTTCTTGTTGAGGCGATCGCGCACTTCGCGCGGAAGGGTTGCCTCGGCACGGTCCACAAACGAGCTGGCACTGCCGCGAGCGCTCGCACGCTCCTGACCGTCAGCAAAGTCGATACCGATCGTCCCAACGCGCTTGGCCAGAACCTGCGTACCACCGCGCATCACCACGCTGAAATAGGGGATGTCGACATGGCGCGCACCGCGCGTGTCGGTCCGGCGAGCGACGACGTCGAAGGTGGCGTTCGACGTCAGCTTCGCGCCATTGGTCGCATCGTCGCACGTGCTGCGAAGGTTGGTGATCGACGCCACCACATCGATTGCCCCCGAATCAGTCCGTCCGGGCGCATTGAACAGCGTGATGTCACCGGTCATTTCGGGGATCGCTACAACCGGGCACGGGCTGCGCAGCGCGGTCACGCCAATGCTGTCGTCGACGACCAGCTCGCCCTTGTTCTTGGCACAGCCAGCCAGCGCCAGGACGCCAAGGGAGACGCCAAGGACGGCGCCGAACGTGGCGGGGCGGCGGGTGCTGAAGATCATTGAGGCAAGTTCCTGTCAATCGGGCGATCGGCTTTGGGCCACCTCTAGCCAGCCCGACCCGCTTCGGCAATGGCGCAACCGGACGCGGCCGGTTCGCGACAAGGCGAGGCGGACGGGCTACCGTCGAAGCGCTACCGCTGCTAAGGGGGCGGCGATGAACGCCACCTTTCCAGACGAGACTGCCGCGAAGGCTCCCCTGCAGCTTCTGATCGCCGCGCCGCGCGGGTTTTGCGCCGGGGTCGATCGGGCCATCGAGATCGTCGAGCGCGCCATCGAGCGGTATGGCGCTCCGGTCTATGTCCGGCACGAAATCGTGCACAACAAGTTCGTCGTGGACAGCCTGAAGGCCAAGGGCGCGATCTTCGTCGAAGAACTGGAGCAGGTACCGGACGGCGTGCCGGTGGTATTTTCGGCCCACGGCGTACCCAAGGTAGTGCCAGCAGAGGCGACCGCGCGCGGGCTCGACTGGCTCGACGCAACCTGCCCGCTTGTGAGCAAGGTGCACCGTCAGGCAGAGCGCAAGGTAGAAGCAGGCAAGCACATCCTGTTCATCGGCCACAAGGGTCATCCCGAAGTGATCGGTACGATGGGCCAGGTGCCTGAGGGCGCGATGACGCTGGTCGAGACGATCGACGACGTCGAAAATCTGAACTTCCCGGACGACGCCCCCCTCGCCTTCCTGACCCAGACGACGCTGTCGGTCGATGACACCGCCGCGATCGTCGATGCGCTCAAGACGCGCTTTCCGCAGATCGTCGGCCCGCGCGCCGAAGACATCTGCTATGCAACGTCCAACCGCCAGGCCGCCGTCAAGGCGATCGCCTCGCGCTGTCAGCTGGTGCTGGTGATCGGAGCGCCCAACAGTTCCAACTCGGTGCGGCTGGTCGAAGTGGCCGAACGCGAAGGGGCGCGGTCGCGATTGATCCAGCGCGCCGCGGAAATCCAGCCCGAATGGCTCGACGGTGTCGAGACGCTGGGTCTGACGGCAGGCGCTTCGGCGCCCGAGTTGCTGGTGCGAGAGGTCGTCGAACGACTGCGCGATTGGCGCTCGGTGTCCGAGGAAACCATCGTGAGTGCAGAGGAGCACATGGTGTTCAAGCTGCCGCGCCAGCTCGTCGGCTGAAGTCGTCACCGTGGCAGTCTATACGCATCTCGGCGCCGAAGACATGGCGGCGCTGATCGCCGAATTCGATGTCGGTACTCTGGTTTCGGCCAAGGGCATCGCCGAGGGCGTGTCGAACAGCAACTGGCTGATCGAAACCACGGGGCAGGATGGCCGTGGCGCCCGCTTCATCCTTACGATGTACGAATTCCGCATCGATATCGGTGAATTACCCTATTTCCTGTCGCTGCTCGACCACCTTGCCGCGCAGGGTTGTCCAGTGCCGCGCACGATCCATTCGCGCGATGGAAGGCTTTACCTCGAACGCCCCAACGCGGCGGGGGAACTGAAAGCGCTCGCACTGATCGAGTATTTGCCGGGGGTTTCGGTTTCGGAACCCACTGCCGCGCAGGCGCGCGCCGTGGGTCAATCACTGGCGCAGATGCACGAGGCGGCGGCCTCCTTTCCGGGCGTGCGCGCGAATGGCATGGGCGTTGCCGAATGGCGGCGGCTCGCTGACGCCTGTGGCGTCGATGGCCTTGCCGAGATCTCTCCCGAGCTTGCCCGCATAGTTGCCGAAAACCTGCCGCGGCTTGAACACGACTGGCCGGCTGGGCTGCCGGCGTCGGTCATCCATGCCGACCTTTTTCCCGACAATGTGCTGATGCTCGGCAGCACGGTCACCGGCCTGATCGACTTTTACTTCGCCTGCAACGACACGACCGCTTATGACGTGGCCGTGACCCACGCCGCGTGGTGCTTCGACGCAAGCGGCACCACCTTCCGCCCCGACCTGTCGCAAGCGCTGCTCGAAGGCTACCGCGACCGTCGCCCACTTTCCGCGGCCGAACTGGCGGCGCTGCCCCGGCTCGCGCAGGGCGCCGCGATGCGTTTTGCCATGAGCCGTGCCTATGACTGGCTCAACACCCCAGCCGATGCGCTGGTGACCAAGAAGGACCCGATGGCTTTCGCACGCCGTCTGGAATTCTATCGCGATCATCCCGAGGTGTTTGGACCGGAAGTGTTCGCCGTATGAAGCATGTCGAAATCTTCACCGACGGCGCGTGCAAGGGCAATCCCGGCAAGGGTGGCTGGGGCGCGCTGTTGCGCATGGGCGAACACGAGCGGGAAATGGCCGGCTCCGAACGCGAGACGACCAACAACCGGATGGAGCTGATGGGGGCGATCAAGGCGCTCGAGGCGCTGAAGCAGCCTTGCAAGGTCACCCTTCATACCGACAGCAAGTACGTGCTCGACGGGATAACCAAGTGGGTTTTCGGCTGGCAGAAGAAAGGCTGGAAGACCGCCGACAACAAGCCGGTGAAGAACGAGGACCTGTGGCGGGCGCTCGTCGCAGCGGCGAGGCCGCACCAGATCGAATGGGTGTGGGTAAAAGGGCACGATGGCCACCCCGAAAACGAACGGGTCGACAAGCTGGCCAGCGACGCCGCGATCGCAGCGTAACGGGTGGGCGCCGCCGAAGCCGCGCCCACCCGATGTCACATTCTTATAACGAGCTGTCGTGGTGAGCCCGCAGCGGATTAGGCGGCCGTGGTATCGACCACTTCTGCGCTCGGCCCGTTCTTCAGAATGGATTCGATCGCATTCTTCGCGCTGGCCTTGCTCGCATAACCCTCCGTCCAGAAGATCGTCTCGGCGTTGTGACAGAAATAGGCCACGAATTCACCGGCCTTGTTCTTCCTGATCTCGAAACGATGTGCCATGGCTACCCTCCTGTGTCTGCGTCAGGCAGCGAAACTAGCACCATGTCGCGCGGTTTTCACCGAAGGAAACGATCCGGATCGTAGGTCTTCGCGTCGATGCGTTCGGTCAGCGCATCCGCCCCAAGCCCCAGCAAAAGCTGCGCACCCAGGCGGGCTGCGGCCGGTGCCGTCTGGATACCGAACCCGCCCTGGCCAGCAAACCAGAAGAAGCCAGCAGCTTGCGGATCGAAACCGTAGACGGGCAGGCGATCGGGCGCAAAGCTGCGCAAGCCAGCCCAGCGACGCTCCAGCGCATCGACCTTCCAGTCGACGACCTGCTCCATGCGATCGATCGCGACGGCAACGTCGAGCTCCTCCGGCGCGGCGTCACGCGCAATATCGGGCGTTTCGTCGTGGGGAGAGAGCCAGAGGCGATCGCCCTGCGGCTTGAAGTAGAAGTCCTCGTTGATCCCAAGGGTCAAGGGCAGGTCTGCCGGCGGGACCGGTGACGTCCGCAACTGGACGACGGTGCGCCGTAGCGGGCGGATACCGATTGGACGAGCGCCGGCAAGCTCGGCCAGGCCGTCCGCCCACGCACCGGCGGCGTTAACCACCAAGCTCGCTCGCGCCTCGCCATCGCGCCACCGCAGTCGCCAGGCGCCGGCGTCCCGCTCCAGATGCTCCACGCGTGCACGGACTCGCAAGACGGTACCGGTCCGGTTCGCCATGGCGAGATAGTGCTGGTGCAGGCCGGCAACGTCGATGTCGGCGCAATCGGGCTCCCACGCAGCGCACGTCCAGTCTTCGCGCAGGCAGGGCACGCGATCCGTGAGCGCCGCACGGTCAAGCAACTCCACGGTGACGCCGTGTTTCGCGAACGTATCGACGAAACCTTCGACCTTTGCCCGGTCGACCTCTCGCCCGATGTTGAGCGCCCCACGCGGGCTGAGATAACCTCCATCGCGCAGAAAACGCCCCGAAGCCTCGGTAAGAGGTAGAACGCCGGGGCCGCCGTAGGCTTCTTCCCAGAACGCTGCGGATCGTCCTGTGGTGTGGTAGCCCGGCGTATCCTCCGCCTCGACCAGCAGGACGCGCGCATGGGGCGCGCATTCCGCCGCCAGGCTGGCGCCGGCCATGCCCGCACCGATGATCGCCACGTCGAAAACTTCGTCCATACCTGCGATCACCCCTGCGGCGGGGGCGCGCTCCGGTCAAGGAAGTCGTCGATGATCTTGAGCACACGATCGCGCACGGGATCGACCTCGCGCAGCAGTTCGTGCCGTGCTTCCGTTCCCCAGACATGCAGTTCGGCATGCGGAAGCCGCAACGAGGCCCGCTCGATCGCCTTGCAGGCCACAAGCCTGTCGTGCCGGGCAGCCAGAAGCAGGACAGGTGCGGTCACGGCTTCCAACAGCCCCGGCTGATTCAGCACTGCAACCGACTGCGCGGCACGCTCGACCCATCCCCAGGTTGCCGGACCCATCGCAAGTTCGGGACGGGCCTGCTTCCACCACAGCTCGTCGGCATAGCGCTCGACATCATGCGTGAGCAGTGCGGCTCGCGTCGCAAGCTTCTCACCCGGCTTCTCGCTTGTTTTCCAGGCCAGGCGCGATGGATCGCCAATGTGGCACATCAGGCGAGCGACAGCGTGCTGGACGAACCCGGGAATCGGGGTGACGAATCCGAGCATCGGTGCGCTGAGCACCACCGCGGCCGGATCGACCATCCGTTCCGCCAAAGCGCGCAGCACGAGATGACCGCCCATCGAATGTCCGACCAGGACGTGGGGTCCGGGGGCCGTGGCAGTCCATTCGCCCCACAACGCGGCGAGATCGTCGATCCAGATCGAGAAGTCGGTCACGTGCCCGGCCATCGGGTTCGGAGAGAAGCGGCCGGAGCCCGCCTGGCCGCGCCAGTCGGCTGCGGTTACGTGCCAGCCCTGATCGGCCCAGTAAGCCAGTGTTTCCAGATATTTTTCATAAAAGTCAGCGCGTCCGGGAAGGAACAGCAGCGAGCCCCTTACACCATCAGGGTGGCTTGCCGGCATGGGCCAGTCGATGCGGCGAATCGGATGCCCATCGCGCGCCGCCCACGTCGTTTCGTGTGCGGCCGAAGGGATGCCGCGCCGGTCGAAAGCCATCGTCATGCCCTTGCTCCGCACCTTCACCTGCTGCCCAATTGCCACGAAGGAGGCGCATTGTGCGCCGTTTTCTGCGGCCGATCTTGGTTACCGTTTGGTAAGTGATTGTCCGGTATGACTACGGTCATGCAGGAAACCACCCTCGTCTACGCACTGGTCGCAGCGCTGGCAATCGCGCTCCTGACTGCGGCCTTCACCGACCTGAAGCGGCGCCAGATCGACAACTGGCTCAACGCGGCGATCGCGTTGGCGGCGCCACTTTACTGGTGGGCGCAGGGACTGTCGCTGTGGCCAGACGTTGCCATGCAGATCGGCGTGGCGGTTGCCGCTTTTATCGTTCTGGCAGGACTGTTCGCGATCAAGGCCATGGGGGGCGGCGACGTGAAGCTGCTGACCGCGCTCGCGCTCTGGCTGCCGGCGCAATTGTTTCTCAAGATGCTGCTGGTGATGTCCATCGCCGGCGGCGTTCTGACCATCGTGTTGGGCATGTGGTACATCACCCGTCGCCAGCGCGACAAGATCAAGATTCCTTATGGCGTGGCCATTGCCGGCGCCGGACTCTGGGCGCTGAGCCCCCAGCTGACCGCCGCCTTCCGCGCTGCGGGTTTCCAATAATAAATATTAACCATTTTGGTCGATTGATGCCGGCCAATTGAATTCGTTCGACACCATTCAACAGGGCGAGATCGTAGCATGGACAAGAAGAAGCTTTTGCTGCTGGTGGGGGCGCTGATCGTTGCGATCGGCACGGCCTTCGCCGCCAGGAGCCTGTTTTCCGGCGCGACCACGCCGCAAGCAGAGGCCGCAGCAAAGGTGCCAGAAGGCCCCAAGGTGCTGGTAGCCCAGCGCGCCTTGCCGGTCGGCACGATCATCACCGCGGACTCGATCGGCTATCAGCCCTGGCCCAAGGACATGGTTCAGGACGCCTACTTCGTCGAGGGCGAGGCGGACATGAGCAAGATGCTCGGAACCGTCGTCCGTCATCCGATCACGGCGGGCGAACCCATCACGCAAGGGTCGCTTGTTGCGCCTGGCGACCGCGGCTTCCTTGCCGCCGCTCTCGGGCCGGGCATGCGCGCCGTGACCATTCCGGTCAGCGCCCGCACCGGTGTTGCCGGCTTCGTCTTCCCGGGTGACCATATCGACCTGGTCCTGACCCAGACGGTCAAGGGCGGCGACGACGCCATGGCGCTCAAGGCGGCGGAAACGATCCTTCGCAACCTGCGCGTCCTTGCGACCGACCAATCGACCGACCAGGAAACCGTCGACGGCAAGACCCAGGTTCGCCAGTTCAGCACCGTCACGCTCGAAGTGACGCCCAAGATCGCCGAGGAAATCGCCGTCGCTCAGACCATCGGTACGATCAGCCTTTCGCTCCGGTCGCTGGCCGACACTTCGACCGAGCTCGACCAGGCGATTGCCTCGGGCGCCGTGAAGCTGCCTGCGGGTGCGACCAAGGAGCAGGAAGAAGCGCTGCTCAAGACCGCACTCAACAAGCCGCGTGAAGGTGGCACGACCTTCGTCACCGGTGGAGACGTCTCGCGCTTCCAGCGCAAGGCTTCGGGTCGCTCGGATTTCGACTCCATGCAGCGCCCCACCCCGGTTGCCGCGCCTGCCTCGCCCATGCCTCAGATGGCGCCGCCTGCCGGTGGTGTGATGATGGCTCGCGGCCCGATCGTCCGCGTGACCCGCGGCAAGGAAGTCGAAACGGTCTCGGTGGGGAGCAAGTGATGCGCCGCCGGATCGACACGAACAATCGCCGCACGGTTGTGAAAGGCAAGACGATGAAGTCCCCTACCCTGTCCATGCTGCTGGGCGCCACGATGATGGCTGGCATGCTTGCCACCCCGGTGCTCGAAGCGGCGCACGCCCAGAGCGTTACCGCTCCGGCCCGATCGCTGGCCCTGTCCATCGGTCGCGGTGAGCTGGTGACGCTGCCGGGCAAGATGGCCGATGTGTTCGTCGCCAACGACGCCATCGCCGATGTCCAGGTGAAGGCATCCAACCAGCTTTATGTCTTCGGCAAGGCCGGCGGCGAGACGACTGTCTATGCCAGCAACTCGGCTGGCGCGGTGATCTGGTCGGCCAACGTGCGGGTGGGTACCAATCTCGACAGCATCGACCAGATGCTTCACCTCGCCATGCCCGAAGCACGCATCGCCACCTCGACGATGAACAACACCGTCCTGCTGACGGGCACTGTTGGCGCGCCGGAAGACGCTGCGGAAGCCGAACGGCTCGTGAAGGCCTTCGTCGGCGAAAAGACCAACGTGATCAGCCGCCTAAAGATGGCCACGCCACTGCAGGTCAGCCTTCACGTCAAGTTTGCCGAAGTGAGCCGTACCCTCGTCCGCAATCTCGGCATGAACTGGACGAGCATCGACAGCTCCAGCGGCTTCAAGTTCGGCATCGGACAGGGCCGCTCGGGCTGGGCGTCGACGGTGACCAACGATCCCAACCTGCCGCTTGGCGTCGGCAATTCGGTGACGGGCTACACCACCGACCCGACTGCAGTGACCGCGAACAATCCTCTCGGTCTTGTCCAGAAGTCGGGCACCGCCGTCAGCGCGCTGACCGGAGCAACGACGCTCGTCGGGCAGGGCAAGCTTTTCGGCCTCGACCTGCTGGGCGCGCTCGATGCGGGTGAGACCATCGGGCTGGTGACCACGTTGTCGGAACCCAACCTCACCGCGCTTTCGGGCGAAACCGCCGACTTCCTTGCAGGCGGCGAATATCCCATTCCGATCAGCCAGGGCCTTGGCGCCACCTCGGTGGAATACAAGAAGTACGGCGTCAGCCTGTCCTACACCCCGACCGTGCTTGCAGACGGACGCATTTCCATTCGCGTCCGCCCGGAAGTGTCAGAACTCTCGTCCGACGGTGCCGTGACGCTCAACGGGTATTCGATCCCGGCGCTCACCATCCGGCGCGCCGAGACGACGATCGAACTGGGATCGGGCCAGAGCTTCATGATTGCCGGCCTGATGCGCAACGGCAATCAGAACAGCATCACCAAGCTGCCCGGTGCCGGCGACCTGCCGATCCTCGGCTCGCTGTTCCGCTCGACCGCGTTCAAGAAGGGCGAAACCGAACTGGTGATCGTGGTGACGCCATATCTGGTGCACCCGGTCGATGCCAACGACATCAAGCTTCCGACCGACGGCTTCCGTGCGGCCGATGCCGTGAGCCAGCTCCTCGGCAACATGGAGAACAACGGGGTGACCGGTGGCGACCGCCACAAGCCGAGCGAAAAGCCCGGATCGGTCCAGCCTGCCCCGAAGGTCGGCGCGCTCGATCGCCCGGCCGAGGTTGCCCCAGCCGATGATCGCCAGACCGGCGCGGCGCCGCGTTCCAAGGACAAGAAGTCCGCAGCTGCCGCCCCCGGCTTCAACCTGAAGTGAGAAGGAAACCCGAGATGTCCACCATCAAGCCTTCCAGCTTCCGCACATTCGCGAGCCTTGCCGCGGTTTCGCTCGCACTCGCCCTTGGCGGATGCGCCGGAATGCCGACCAATGCCGCGCTCGACAGCGTCCACCAGCCGGTGGTGCAGCGTGACAGCTACACCATCGATCTCGCGACCGATGCCGGTCAGGGTGTCTCCCCTGCCGAGCAGCGCCGCCTGGCGGGCTGGTTCGAGACCATGGACCTTGCCTACGGAGACAAGGTCGCCATCGACGATCCCAACGAATCGCCCGATGTGCGAAACGCAATCGAGAACGTGGCGGGCCGCTTCGGCATCACTCTCGCCCCGACAGCACCGGTAACCCAGGGCGAAGTGTACCCCGGCACCGTGCGCGTGGTCGTCACGCGCACCATAGCCTCGGTGCCCGGCTGCCCCGACTGGTCGGCCAAGTCGGATGCCAACATTGGTAACGCCACCTCCAAGAACTACGGGTGCGCCATCAACGGCAACCTCGCCGCCATGGTCGCCAACAAGGAGGACCTTGTCCATGGCGCCCGGACCCGCGGCGAGACGGTGGTGATGAGCTCGAGCAAGGCGATCGAAAGCTATCGCTCGATGGAGCCGACGGGGAAGTCCGGGCTCAAGGAAACGTCCACTAAGTCCGGCGGGGGTAACTGATCGATGAGCAGCACCTGGAAAAACGGCAATCGCGATACCTTTGCCGCGTTCATGTGCGACGATGCAGCGCTCGACGTGCTGCGTCCCGTCGCCGTCGACATGGGCTGGCAGCCCGAAAAGTGCGCCAAGGGTGGTCTGCGCAACGCGGTGCAGTCGCTTTCGATCAGCGCGAGCCCTGCCATCCTGATGGTGGACCTGTCGGAAAGCGGCGATCCGCTGAACGACATCAACGCGCTGGCTGAAGTTTGCGAGCCCGGTACCGTCGTGATCGCGGTGGGCCAGGTCAACGACGTCCGTCTCTACCGCGATCTCATCGCCTCTGGCATTCAGGATTATCTGCTGAAGCCGCTGTCGCCGGGACAGGTGCGCGATGCGCTGGTCCAGGCGCAAGCGATCTTCGCTGCGCCCAAGAGCCATGATGCAGCCACTGCCAAGCGCCACATCTCGACCGCGATAGTCGGAACGCGAGGCGGAGTTGGCGCCTCGACTCTGGCGACCTCGATCGCCTGGCTGTTCAGCGCCGATCACAAGCTTCCGACCGCGCTGCTCGATCTCGACGTGCATTTCGGCACCGGCGCGCTGACGCTCGATCTCGAGCCCGGTCGCGGCCTGACCGACGCGATCGACAACCCCAGCCGCATCGATGGCCTGTTCATCGAACGGGCGATGATCCGTGCGAACGACAATCTCGCGATCCTTTCGGCCGAAGCCCCCATCAGCGCACCGCTGATGACCGATGGCAGCGCGTTCGTGCAGCTTGAGGAAGAGTTCCGCCATGCCTTCGAGATGACGGTCATCGACCTGCCGCGGAACATGCTGATCAACTTCCCGCACCTGCTCGCCGATGTGAACGTGGTCGTCGTGGCTACGGAACTGACGCTTGCCGGCGCGCGAGACGCGATCCGCGTGCTGTCGTGGCTCAAGACCAATGCCGCCCACGCGCAGACGGTGGTGGTCGCCAACAAGGTGCACGCCGGCGTCGGAGAAATCAGCAGGGCAGACTTCGAAGCCTCGATCGAACGCAAGATCAACATCGTCGTGCCTTACGACGTCAAGGCGGCGGCCAACGCCGCCAAGCTTGGTCAGACCTTCGTTGCGGCCAACCGCGGGACGAAGGCGGGTATCGCGGTGCGCGAACTCGGCGATGCGATCATGGCGCTGCAGGACGAAAAGGGCGAAGCGGAAAAGCCGGCCCGCAAGGCTGCTGGCGGTTCGCTCCTCGGCTTGATCGATTTCAAGAAGATGCTCGGCTCCAAGGCCAAGGCCTCGGCCTGAGCCATTCCAGCGACGGTCATGGTCAACGAACACGCGGTCAGCGAGGCAGGATAACGCGATGAACATCGCCCAATTGCTCATCATGTCGATCGGGATCATGGCGGTCCTGGTGCTGAGCTACGCCGCCTTCAGCGGGCCATCGGCGACCAAGGAAAGCTCGCGCCGGCTCCAGGCGGTGCGCTTTCGGCATTCGGACAACGCGGTCGACAAGGTCGAGGCGCAGTATCGCAAGGCCGTCGCCGCTCGAAAGCCAAAGGCCTATCGGCCTGCGGGAAGCAGTTCGCGGCTCGAGGCGCTCGAGATGCGGCTGCACAAGACAGGTCGCAGCTGGACGCTGAGCCAGTACCTTTACGTCTCCGGCGGCCTTGGCCTGGTGGTCATGGTGCTGCTCTATCTCAAGACCTCGGCTCCCCTGCTTGCGCTGGGCGGAGGCGTGTTCATCGGTGCCGGTCTGCCCCACCTGGTGGTGGGCCGCGCGATCAGCCGCCGCGTCAACAACTTCGTGGTGCGTTTTCCCGATGCGTTGGAACTGCTCGTCCGCGGCCTTCGCTCGGGCCTGCCGATCAGCGAGACGCTTGGCCTGGTTGCCACGGAAGTTCCCGGCCCCGTGGGCGAAGAGTTCAAGATGATTACCGACCGCATCAGGGTCGGCCGGACAATGGAGCAGGCGCTTCAGGAAACGGCGGACCGGCTCGACATGCCGGAGTTCAGCTTCTTCTGCATCACGCTCGCGATCCAGCGGGAAACCGGCGGCAACCTCGCCGAAACACTTGCCAACCTGGCCGACGTCCTGCGCAAGCGCGCGCAGATGAAGCTCAAGATCCGCGCCATGAGCTCGGAATCCAAGGCCTCCGCCTACATCGTCGGTGCGCTGCCCTTCATCGTGTTCGGTCTGATCTACTCGATCAACCCGACGTACATGGAAAAGTTCTGGCTGGATCAGCGCCTGATCGTGACGGGCATTGGCGGCTTCGTCTGGCTCGGCATCGGCGCCTTCATCATGGCCAAGATGGTCAACTTCGAGATCTGACGGGAAGACGGCAAGACCCATGCTTATGACACCGCACGGCCCCACCCTTCTCGGCTTCAACGTCATTGCCGTCGGCTCGATCCTTGCCGGGATCGCTGCCCTTGCCGTGATGCTCGCGATCTACGCTGCAATCACCGTGCGCGATCCGATGTCCAAGCGGGTCAAGGCGCTCAACGAACGGCGCGAGCAGCTCAAGTCGGGCATCATGACGGCCAATGCGCGCAAGCGTGCCAGCATCGTCCGTCGCAACCAGACTACGGATTCGATCCGCAGCTTCCTGGAATCGCTGAAAGTTCTGCAGGACAGCCAGGTGAAGGTCGTCCAGCAGCGGCTTGCGCAGGCGGGCATCCGCAAGAAGGAATGGGCCGTCGCGGTTATTCTTGGCCGCATGATCGGGCCGATCGTGCTTGGCGGGATCGCGCTTATCGTGGTCTATCTGATGAACCACTTCCCCGAATGGGGCTCGTTCAAGCGCTTTGCCGCTTTTGCAGTATTTGTGATCGGTGGCTACAAGGGCCCCGACCTTTTCGTCAGCAACATGGTAACAAAGCGCACGGCCGCCATTCGCAAGGGCCTGCCGGACGCGCTCGACTTGCTGGTGATCTGCGCGGAAGCGGGCCTGACTGTCGATGCGGCGTTCAGCCGCGTCGCTCGCGAACTTGGGCGTGCCTATCCTGAACTCGGCGACGAATTCGCGCTTACCGCCATCGAACTCTCGTTCCTGACGGAACGCCGCCAGGCATTCGAGAACCTTGCCTACCGGGTCGATCTCGAATCGGTGAAGGGCGTCGTCACGACCATGATCCAGACCGAGCGCTACGGCACGCCGCTGGCGTCGGCACTGCGCGTGCTTTCGGCCGAATTCCGCAATGAACGCATGATGCGCGCCGAAGAAAAGGCGGCACGCCTTCCCGCGATCATGACCGTTCCGCTGATCCTGTTCATCCTGCCGACGCTGTTCATCGTCATTCTCGGCCCGGCGTCGTGCTCGATCGCCGACAGCCTTGGCGGCAACGGGGCCTTCGGGTCGAAATAAGTCAGCCGGCGGGGCGTCTCGGCGCCCCGCCCTCCTCTCAGGCCGGAACGACGGTCTGTTCGATCGCGCCGAAAACGCTGTGTCCGGCAGCATCGCGCACCTCGATCCGCACGACGTCGCCATGACGCAGGAACGGCGTGCGGGCTTCGCCGTGCAGGATCTGTTCGACCATGCGCTGCTCGGCGATGCAGGCATAACCGCGCCCACCTTCCCCGACCGGACGGCCAGGCGATCCGTCGGGATCGCGGTTGGAAACGGTGCCCGAGCCGATGATCGAGCCCGCCGCTACACGACGCGTCTTGGCTAGATGCGCGATCAGCACGCCGAAGTCGAAAGTGCACTCTTCGCCCGCCTGCAACCGACCGAAAGCCTGGCTGTTGAGGTCGATCGACAGGCGATGGTTGAGCTTTCCGCCCTGGAATGCCGCGCCCAATGTGTTTGGCGTGACGAACACTGGCGAAAAATGGCTCGCCGGCTTGGACTGGACGAAGCCGAAGCCCTTGGCCAGTTCGCCCGGGATAAGGTTGCGCAGCGATACGTCGTTGACCAGGCCGACCAGGCGAATGGCATCGAGCGCGGCTTCGGCGCTCGCTCCCCGGTCGACATCGCCGGTCACCACCACCACCTCGGCTTCGAAATCACCGCCCCATGCCTCGTCGGGCAGGACCAACGGTTCGCGGGCACCACGCAGGTCATCGCTGCCGCCCTGGTACATCAGCGGATCGGACCAGAAGCTTTCGGGTAGCTCCGCACCGCGGGCCTTGCGCACCAGTTCGACGTGATTGACGTAAGCACTGCCATCGGCCCACTGATAGGCGCGCGGCAAGGGTGCCGCCGCTTCGCGCTCGTGGAAGCGCTTGCGGGGGATGGCACCATGTTCCAGCTCGATTGCCAGCGCCTCCAGCAACGGGGCGTAACGATCCCAGGAATCGAGCAGGCTCTGCATCGTCGGCACGATATGATCGGCGTCGGCATACCAGGCGAGGTCGTTCGAAACGACGATCAGCCGCCCATCGCGGCCCTGCGGCAGGGATGCAAGCTTCACTTGGCGTCGCCTTCAAGCGCGCTGACGGAAGCGCGCAACTTGTCGAGCAAAGCCCGCAACTTCTCGATTTCGCGCGGGGAAAGCGCGGCAAAGATCTTTTCGTAGATATCGAGCGCCTGGGGCCAGATCTTGCCATGCATGTCGAGCCCTGCCTCGGTCAGCTCGAGGTGATGCGATCGGCCGTCGGCCTCGTTCGGGCTGCGGCGGATAAGCCCGCGGTCTTCAAGCACCTTGCAGGCACGATTGACGGCAACCTTGTCCATCAGGGTGAACCGGACAAGGTCGCGCTGCGTCAGCTGGCCTGCATCGCCAAGTACGGCCATGATCCGCCATTCGGGAATCTTGAGCCCGAATTCGTTGCGGTATTCACCTGCGATAAGACCGCTCACCGCATTCGAGGTGATGGCCATTCGGTAGGGGACGAAGTCTGCAAGGCGGGTCTGGGATGCGGGCATGCCATTTGGTATCCACTGAAACTAGCGGAGGTGCAAGTGAAAGAATGTGACAGCGACCGTTGCCTGCGCCTTTAGATAATGCCCATCATGCGGGCAAAGTGAAATTTTCTTTACAGCGCCAAGCGTCCAGCTATCGCGTCAAGCCTGCTGATCAGAGCTCTGTCGCGCTTGGCTGGCGCTGTCATGATCGCATTGTCGAGCGCATGGTCGATCGGACTCCCGGCGCGCTCGGGCGGAAGCAGGCGAGCAAGCTCGTTCACGGTGCGGCGAGCGAGCGCTGCATTGGCATGCATGACCTGCAGGACCTGATCGACTTCGACATGCTCGCCATCGCGCCAGCTGTCGTAATCGGTCACCATTCCCAGCAGCGCATATGGAAGTTCCGCCTCCCGCGCGAGACGCGCCTCGGGCATCCCGGTCATGCCGATGACATCTGCCCCCCAATGGCGATACATGCGGCTTTCGGCGCGGGTCGAAAACTGCGGCCCCTGCATGGCAAGATAGCAGCCTCCACGATGCACCTTTGCCCCAGCCGCCTGTGCAGCGTCGGCTGCAAGGGACGAAAGCCGCGGACACACCGGATCGGCGAGCGAAACGTGCGCGACGAGACCTTCGCCGAAAAAGCTGCCGTCGCGACCGCTCGTGCGATCGATGAATTGATCAACGGCAACGAAGCTGCCCGGAGCGAACTCTTCGCGCAGGGAGCCGATGGCCGATATCGCGATCAGATCGGTCACGCCGCACCGCTTCAGCACGTCGATATTGGCGCGATAGTTCACGCCTTCAGGCGGAATGCGATGCCCTTCGCCATGGCGTGGCAAGAAGGCGAAGCGAACTCCAGCAATCGTGCCGATCGTCACGGGACCGGACGGGGCACCGAAAGGTGATGCTATCTCGATCCGCTGCGCATCTTCGAGCAAGGCCAGGTCATTGACACCTGAGCCGCCGATCACACCGATCCGCCAGCCTCGCTCAGGCCGCGTGGGGGGCAAGGATCCCGGCCATGATGAAGTCGACAGTGTGCTCGCGATAGCGGTCGCGAAGGTTTTCGGTCAGCGTGTCCGTGCCATAGCAATGCCGCAGCACGAGCCGGGCCGAGAAGAACCTGTCCGCAGCGCCGGTAACAGTGAAGTAGAACAGCTGCGGGTCGATCTGACGGAAAACACCCTTCTTGATGCCTGCCCCGATGAACTTGTCATAGGCCTGCCCCAGCGGCGTCAGATATTTGTCGGCGATCCGCTGCGCTTCGGATTCATCGCTGTCGCGAACAAGCCGCATCAGCAGGCGGTTGAGGTAGGGATAGGCGTAGTAGGTATCGATGCAAGCCGCGATATGGCGACGCAGCTTGACCTCGGGGTCCATACTGTCCTTCTCGACGAGCGCATCGACCGACTTCACGATGGTGGTCATGTCGCGATCGAGCAAAGCCTTGAGAAGGCCCGCCTTGTTCCCGAAATAGTACTTCACCAACGCGGAGTTCAGACCCGAGCGAAGGGACAGCTCCGACAAGGATATGTCGACCTGATCCCCTTCGCGCATGATCGACGAAGCCGTGTCGAGCAACAGCTCGCGCGCGCCTTGCTGCTCCACGATGTCGCTGCTTTCCCCTGTTGCGCCCATTCCTACCTGTTCTCGCTCACTCGTAGCCCGGTTCATCCCACCACGGATAGAACGCGGGCATATCCGAAGAAACACGTGCTGGGTAGTTGGGCGCGCGCTTTTCGAGGAAGCTGGCCACACCTTCCTTGGCATCTGCCCCGCGCGAGAGCGTGTAAATGGCGCGGCTGTCGACGCGATGCGCCTTCATCGGGTGATCGTATTGCGGATTGTGCCACAGCATCGCCCGCGTCATCGCAACGGAAACGGAGCTGGTGTTGTCGGCAATCTCGCGCGCCAGGGCATTGGCGGCAGGCAGCAGATCTTCAGGCTCGTGCACCGAGCGAACGAGGCCGCCGCGCAGTGCTTCCTCCGCATCGAACACGCGCCCGGTCATGCACCACTCGAGCGCCTGGGGCAGGCCAACGATGCGCGGCAGGAACCAGCTCGACGCCGCTTCGGGCACGATGCCGCGGCGCGCAAACACGAGACCGAAGCGCGCCTTCGTCGAAGCAAGGCGGATGTCCATCGGCAGCTGCATGGTGACGCCGACGCCGACAGCAGCCCCATTGATCGCACCGATGATCGGCTTCTTGGATTGGTAGAGGCGCAGTGTCAGCAGACCACCGCCGTCACGCACGCGCGGGTCGGACAGATCCTCGACCGCCTCGCCGCTTGAAAACACATGCTTGCCATCCTCGGGCGTGAGGTCGGCCCCGGCGCAGAACGCGCGGTCGCCGGCACCAGTCACGATCACCGCCTTGACGCTGTCGTCGGCGTCGGTGCGATCGAAGGCATCCTGCATTTCCAGCATCATCGTGCCGGTGAAGGCGTTCATCTTCTCCGGGCGATTCAGGGTCAGCGTGGCGACACCATCGGCGATGTCGAGGATGATCTGCTTGTATTCGGTCATGGATCTCTCCCGGGGAAGAAAAAAGGGCCGGGGTTCTTGTGCCCCGGCCCTTTCAATTTCAGCTTTCGATCAGCGCGGCGCCATGCGGATGGCACCATCGAGGCGGACGTCTTCGCCGTTGAAGTAGCCGGTCTCGATCATGCAGAGCGCGAGATTGGCGTATTCCGCCGGATCGCCCAGGCGCTTGGGGAACGGCACCGACGCGGCCAGCGCGGCCTTCACGTTGTCGGGCGCCGCAGCCAGCAGCGGGGTATTGAAGATGCCCGGCAGGATGGTGTTGACGCGAATGCCTTCGCTCATCAGGTCGCGGGCGATCGGCAAGGTCATGCCGACGACGCCGGCCTTCGACGCCGAGTACGAAGCCTGGCCCATCTGACCATCCTCAGCGGCAACCGACGCGGTGTTCACGATCGCGCCGCGCTCGCCGAATTCGCCGACCGGATCGAGCGTCATCATGCCCGCAGCCGACTTGGCGATGCAACGGAACGTGCCGACCAGGTTGATCTGGATGATCATGTTGAAGGCGTCGATCGGGAAGTGCTTGATCGAGCCGTCTTCCTTCGACCGGCTGGCGGTCTTGATCGCGTTGCCGGTACCGGCGCAGTTCACCAGGATGCGCTCCTGGCCGATCGCAGCGCGCGACTTCGCAAAGCCGGCATCGACGCTTTCGTCGCTGGTCACGTTCACTTCGCAGAACACGCCGCCGAGTTCGGCCGCCAGGGCCTCGCCCTTTTCCTTGTTCAGATCGAACAGGGCGACCTTCACGCCCTTGGCAGCAAGCGCGCGGGCGGTTGCGGCGCCAAGGCCGGAGGCGCCGCCGGTAATGACGGCGGACACGGTATTGTCGAGCTTCATGGTATCATCCTCCCAGGGAAATTTCTCAGAGCGCCTCGACGATGGTCACGTTGGCGACGCCGCCGCCTTCGCACATCGTCTGCAGCCCGTACTTGCTGCCACGGGCCTTGAGGCCATGCAGCAGGGTCGCCATCAGCTTGGTGCCCGAAGCGCCGAGCGGGTGGCCGAGCGCGATCGCACCGCCATTGACGTTGAGCTTGGCGGGATCGGCATCGTGATGCTTCAACCAGGCCATCGGCACCGAGGCAAACGCCTCGTTGACTTCGTAAAGGTCGATGTCGCTGATCTTGAGACCAGCCTTGGCCAGCGCCTTGTCGGTGGCGAACAGCGGCTCTTCCAGCATGATCACCGGATCGCCGGCGGTCACGGCCAGCGTGTGGATGCGGGCAAGCGGGGTCAGGTTGTACTTCTTGAGCGCCTCTTCCGAAACGATCAGGGCAGCCGATGCACCGTCGCAAATCTGGCTCGAGGTTGCGGCCGTCAGCTTGCCATCGGGGCTCAGCAGCTTGACGCCGGCAATGCCTTCAATCGTCGCGTCCATGCGGATGCCTTCGTCGACGGTGTGCTGTGCGGCACCCTCCGGCGTTTCGATGTCGATCGGCACGATCTCATTCTTGAAGGCGCCGGACTCGGTCGCCGCCTTGGCCTTCTGGTGGCTCTCGAACGCGAACTGGTCCATCATCTCCTTGGAGAAGCCATGCTTGTTGGCGATGGCTTCGGCACCGGCGAACTGCGTCCAGCCAGCCTCGCCGTAGCGCTCGACGATGCCCGGCGAACGATAGGTGCCAAGGCCTTCCTTCATGTAGAGAATGGCCGTCGAGCCCATCGGCACGCGGCTCATGCTTTCGATGCCGGCTGCAATCACCACATCCTGCGTGCCGCTCATCACCGCCTGCGCAGCGAAATGGATCGCCTGCTGCGAGGAACCGCACTGGCGGTCGATGGTCACGGCCGGGACCGATTCCGGCAGAACCTTGGAAGCGAGCACGGCCATGCGGCCGACCTGCTGGGCCTGTTCGCCGCCCTGGCTGACGCAGCCCATGATGACGTCTTCGACGGCAGCCGGATCGATGCCACTGCGCACGACAAGCGCGTCGATCGTGGTTGCGGCAAGGTCGACGGGGTGAACGCCGGCAAGACGACCGCCGCGCCGTCCACCGGCGGTGCGCACTGCGTCAACGATATAGGCGGTTGCCATGGTACTCGACTCCTCTCGACAGGATCTGTTTAATTGAGCGATTAAACAGGATCGATGGCGATGGTCAAGCACCCATGAGGCGATATTTCACTCAGGCGATCAGGCGGTCGGTCCGTGCAGCCACTTCGCGCCAGAGGCCATGGCCACCCAGCCCTGCGGCCTTGCGCCCCAACACGCGCGCCCAATGCGCGTCACTGCCGAATTCGCTGCGCCAGTGCATCAGGCGGCGGGTGTAGCGGTTGAGGGCGTATTCGATGGTAAAGCCGATCGCACCATGGACGCGATGCGCGATCGGCACAGCACGATCGACAGCAAGGCCAAGACGATACTTGCCCGCGGCAATCTCGAATTCTGCATCCCCGGCATCGAGTGCCGCGGCGCAGGCAGCAGCAGCGGCATCGACGGCGGCAGCTTCCTCGGAAAACTCCGCCAGCGCCTGCTGTACAGCCTGGAACTTCGCTAGCGTGCGGCCGAATTGGACGCGCGTGTTGACGTGGTCGATCGCGAGCGTGAACGCGGCTTCCATCGCGCCTGACGCCTGCGCCAACCGCGCGAAAGCGCCCAGCCCGTCGAGATTGGCGGCGCAAGGTGCGGTGGCCGTCGGCTCACCCGCAAGCTTGATCAGGTCGGACGGCTCTCCGGCCAGCGAAGTCCCTTCCTCGACCGCGAAGGCGCCCTTGGCGTAAAGCGACAGCGTGCCGTCGCGCACCATGACGACCGCATCGGCATGGCGGCCGAACGGCGCACGGCCATTGCCGGCGACAAGCGTCACCAGCCCTTCGGGCGCGGCGATTCCCGCCTGCGCCAGCAAGGCGTGGGCGATGATCGGTTCCGCGACCGGCGCGGCCACGGCGTTGAGGCCCGCAAGGCGCAGCACCGCCAGGACGTCGCCCCAATCGCCGCCGAACCCGCCTTGGTCGGCAGGAATTAGCAGCGTGGCGAAACCCGCTTCGGCAAGCCGGGGCGCAGCGTCCTCGAACGATGCTGTGGCGAGATCGGCGAACAGTCCTTCGGCCATCTCGACGAGAAGTTGACGGTTTTCACTCATCCCAGATTCCTCACCGGAGCCCCAGTCCCTTGGCAATAATCCCGCGCAGGACTTCGGGCGTACCGCCGCGCAGCGAGAAGCTGGGCGCGGCCAGCAGGTAATAGGCAAGCAGCTGGGACAGCGCGCTGCTTCCAGCAAGGTCCGTGTCGGTCGCCGCCTGGACCAGGCGCGGCAGCGCCTGTTCGTAGGCGTTGCCCAGATCCTTGACGATCGCCGCCTCGACGATCGGATCCTCGCCCGCGTCGAGCTTGGCCGCGGTCGACATCGACATCTGCCGCAGCGTCCACATTTCGGCTGTGAGCCGTCCGATCAGCTCGGCGATCTCGTCAGCGGGATTCGGGCCGATCGCGTCGATCAGCGCAACGAGCAGGACATGGCTCGAAAGATACCGTTCGGGTCCTGATCGTTCGAGCGCCAGTTCGGCCGTAACCTGCCTCCAGCCCTGCCCTTCGACACCGACCAGCGCATCATGCGGCAGCAGCACGTCCTCGAAGAAGATCTCGTTGAAGTGGTGCGTGCCGGTCATGTCGATGATCGGCCGGATCGTGATTCCCGGCGTGTCGAGGTCGATCATCAGCTGCGACAGCCCCTGCTGGCGCTCGCTGCCTTCCTCGGTGCGCAGCAGCGTCAGCGCCGCATGGCTCTTGTGCGCGCCGCTGGTCCAGACCTTCTGGCCGTTGACCAACCAGCCCTCGTTCGTCTTCTTCGCGAAGGTCCGCACGCTGGCGAGGTCGGAGCCCGAATTGGGCTCGGACAAGCCGATGCAGGCATAGATCTCGCCGCGCGCCATGCCCGGCAGGTACTTCTCGCGCTGCGCCTCGGTGCCATAGCGCACGAGCAGCGCGCCCGTCTGGCGGTCGGCGATCCAGTGAAGCCCGGCCGGCGCACCTGCCGCAAGCAGTTCCTCAAGAACCACGTAGCGTTCGAGCATGGTCCGCTCGTGGCCGCCGTACTGCTTGGGCCAGGTCATCCCGAGCAGACCCGCTGCGCCCATGGCCCGCGAAAACTCGGGGTCGAAGCTGAACCAGCAGTTCGCCCGCTGCAGCGGGGTCCAGCGATGTTCGTGCTCGGCCACCAGCGCGCGCACCTGTTGGCGCAACGCCGGAATGTCACCTTGCGGACGGAAGGGGTGAAGCGGGAATATTTGCATCGCTGCGATGCCTATGGCAGCCCCCGCACAACCGCAAACCGAAAGCCGGTTTTTCACGATGTTGAATTACCCTTTCAGGCAACGAGAAACAGGAGATGCTGCCATGACCAGTCCGTTCCTATCCGTCGAGCGCCGTGGCCGCGTCGCCATCCTCACGATGAGCCGCCCTGAATCGATGAACGCGATCGGCACGCTCGAGGATTGCGACAATATCGTCGACACCTTCTTCCTGCTCGGCAACGATCGCTCGGTCAGCGCGATCGTGCTCACCGGATCGGGCCGCGCCTTTTCAAGCGGCGGAAACATCAAGGGCATGAAGGAGCGCCAGGGCATCGGCGTTCTCGACCAGCCCGATTCGACCCGTGCGAACTACCGCCGGGGCGTGCAGCGTGCGACGCGTGCCATGCTCGACTGCGAAATCCCGATGATCGCCGCGATCAACGGCCACGCCATCGGCTTGGGGCTTGACCTCGCCTGCCTGTGCGACATTCGCGTCGCCGCAGAAAGCGCAAAGATGGCCGCAAGCTTCATCAAGGTCGGCATCGTGCCCGGCGATGGCGGGGCGTGGACGCTGCAGAAGATCGTCGGCTATTCGAAGGCCGCCGAACTGTTCCTCACCGGCCGCACGTTCGATGCCGCCTATGCGCAGAGCATCGGCCTCGTCGGCACTGTCGTGCCCGACGCCGATCTCATCGAAACCGCCGTCGGCATCGCCAACGAAATCGCTGCCAATTCGCCGCGCGCGCTGCGCCTCACCAAGAAGCTGCTGCGCGAAGCCCAGCACGGCCGCGCGCACGACGTGCTCGAACTGTCCGCCGCCTACCAGGCGATCGCGCACGAAACCAAGGATCACGCCGAAGCGGTTGCCGCGATCCTCGAAAAGCGCGCGCCCAATTTCACCGGAGACTGACGTTCATGGCGGGCGAGGCCGACTTCATCGCCGCGCTGCGCGGCCTCGCCACCCATCCTGGCGCGCGCGGGCTTGCCGATGATTGCGCCGTGCTGCGTCTGGGCAGCGAGACGCTTGTCCTCACCCATGACGCGATGGTGGAGGGCGTCCACTGGTTGCCCGGGCAGGATCCCGCCGACATCGCCTGGAAGCTGGTAGCAACCAATCTTTCCGACCTCGCCGCCAAGGGCGCGGGGCCGCTCGGCGTATTGCTGGGCTACGCGCTGGGCGATGATGACAGCCGCTTCCTCGAAGGCCTGCATGAGGTGCTCCGCGTCTACGATGTGCCGCTGCTGGGCGGCGATACAACGGGCGGCGCCGGAAGGCGCACCTTCGGGCTGACGGCACTCGGCCGCGCCACCTGCGATCCCGTCCCGGCCCGATCTGGAGCGAATGTGGGTGACAGCCTGTGGCTGACCGGACCGGTCGGAGCGGCGATGCTGGGGTTCGAGGCCTTGCGCTACGGCCTTGGCGATGTGGACACGACCGCTTTCCGCCGCCCTGTTCCGCGCCTTGCCGAAGGGCGCGCCCTCGCCCCGCTTGTCAGCGCGATGATGGACGTGTCGGACGGCCTGCTGATCGATGCTGCCCGGCTGGCGCAGGCGAGCGCCGTCACGCTGGCGCTCGACCTTTCATTGATCCCCGTGGTTCCTGCCCTCCCCGCCGATCGCATAGACGATGCACTGCGCTGGGGAGACGACTACGAATTGCTGTTCACCTTGCCCGCCGGAATTGCCCCGCCGGTGGCGGCCCACTGCATCGGGCGGGCGTTGGTACAAGCCAACCATCCCCTGCTGCTCGACGGCAATCCTCCGGCTGGCACGCTCGGTTATTTGCACGATTGACGCAGATCATCGAAAGGCTTGCAGGCCTGCCATAAACCTATAGCTTCCCCGCCAACCCGCAACGACGGGGTGCGGCCTTTCAAGGCCGTTTGAATAAGGGGGATGCCAAAGTGAACTTAGTCACATTGTCCATCATATTAGGGTTGCTGGCCGTCGTTTATGGCTTCGTGACCAGCCGCCAGGTGCTGGGCGCACCTGCCGGCAATGCCAAGATGCAGGAAATCGCCGCGGCCATCCAGGAAGGCGCGCAGGCCTACCTCAAACGCCAGTACACCACCATCGCCATCGTCGGCGTGGTCGTTGCCGTCATCGTCGCCTGGGCACTTGGAGCAATAAGCGCGACCGGCTTCGTCATCGGCGCGGTCCTTTCGGGCGTTGCCGGCTTCATCGGCATGAACGTCTCGGTTCGCTCGAACGTGCGCACCGCCGCCGCCGCACAGAGCGGACTACAGGCAGGTCTGACGCTTGCCTTCAGGGCGGGCGCGATCACCGGCATGCTCGTGGCAGGCCTGGCCCTTCTCGCGATTGCCGGCTTCTTCTGGTACCTGACCGGCCCCGCGGGCCATGCCGCCAACGATCGCGTGGTCGTCACCGGTCTCACCGCTCTGGCGCTCGGGGCCTCGCTCGTGTCGATCTTCGCGCGTCTCGGCGGCGGCATCTTCACCAAGGCCGCCGACGTCGGTGCCGACCTCGTCGGCAAGGTCGAAGCGGGCATCCCCGAAGACGATCCGCGCAACCCGGCGGTCATTGCAGACAACGTGGGTGACAACGTCGGCGACTGCGCCGGCATGGCCGCAGACTTGTTCGAAACCTATGTCGTCACCGTCGGCGCTACCATGGTCCTCACCGCGCTGCTGGTGAAGGGTGTTTCCAACCTGATGCCTTTGATGAGCCTGCCGCTGCTGATCGGCGGCGTGTGCATCGTCACCTCGATCATCGGCACGTACTTCGTCCGTCTCGGCAGCTCGAACAACATCATGGGCGCGATGTACAAGGGCTTCCTCGTCACCGCGATCCTGTCAATCCCGGCGATCTGGTTCGCCATGCAATACGCGCTGGGTGACATGAACACCCCCATCGGCGAAGAGGCCTATTCAGGCCGGATGCTGTTCTACTGCGGCCTGCTCGGCCTCGCCATTACCGGGCTGATCATCTGGATCACCGAATACTACACCGGCACCAACTACCGCCCGGTCAAGTCGATCGCGCAGGCGTCGGTCACCGGCCACGGCACCAACGTGATCCAGGGCCTCGCCATCAGCCTCGAAGCAACGGCGCTGCCGACGCTGGTGATCGTCGCCGGCATTATCATCGCCTTCAAGCTCGCCGGCCTGATCGGCATCGCCTATGCCGCCACCTCGATGCTGGCGCTGGCCGGCATGGTCGTCGCGCTCGATGCCTACGGCCCGGTCACCGACAATGCCGGCGGCATTGCCGAAATGGCGGGGCTCGAGGATTCGGTCCGTGAAAAGACCGACGCGCTCGATGCCGTGGGCAACACAACGAAGGCCGTGACCAAGGGCTATGCGATCGGTTCGGCGGGCCTTGCCGCGCTCGTCCTGTTCGCTGCCTACACCACCGACCTGCGGGAATTCTTCCCCACGCTGACCGTCAACTTCAGCCTCGAGAATCCCTACGTCATCGTCGGGCTGCTGCTCGGCGCGCTCCTTCCGTACCTGTTCGGCGCAATGGGCATGACGGCAGTGGGTCGCGCAGCCGGCGATGTCGTCGTCGACGTGCGTGAACAGTTCCGCGAAAACCCCGGCATCATGACTTACGCCTCCAAGCCCGACTACGCCCGCACGGTCGACCTGGTGACGAAGGCCGCGATCAAGGAGATGATCGTGCCCTCGCTGCTGCCGGTGCTGGCGCCGGTCGTGGTCTACTTCGTGATCTCGGCGGTCGCGGGTGCGGAGAACGGCTTTGCCGCTCTTGGCGCGCTGCTCCTCGGCGTGATCGTCGGCGGTCTGTTCGTTGCGCTTTCGATGACCTCGGGCGGCGGCGCGTGGGACAACGCCAAGAAGTATATCGAGGACGGCCACCACGGCGGCAAGGGCAGCGATGCCCACAAGGCCGCGGTGACGGGCGACACGGTCGGCGATCCCTACAAGGATACCGCGGGCCCTGCCGTCAATCCGATGATCAAGATCACCAACATCGTGGCGCTGCTGCTTCTTGCAGCGCTCGCGGGTCACGCGGCGGGATAAACCCGCGCGGCAGACGCCCCGAGTTGGGGAGAGGGTGCAACCCCCGCCGGTCGCAGGGCCGGCGGGGGTTAGCTTTTTAGACCGCACGCAATGCACACGCGCGGTTGACGTAAACGTCAACGCGTAGCATCGAGTTGCAATGAGCAACGAATCTTCCATCGCCCCGTCGCCCGAAGAACTTGTCGCCGACATGCTCGACCTGCTGAATGTCGAGGATCGGGGAGGCGACCGCTTCCGGGGCAAGCGCAAGAAAGGCGGCGTCGGCCGCGTCTTTGGCGGACAGGTCATCGGTCAGGCGCTCGCCTCGGCCGAACTCACTGTGCCCGCCGATCGCCCCGTGCATTCGCTGCACGCCTACTTCGTCCGCGGCGGCAACGAGGATTACGAGATCGACTTCCGCGTGGAGCGGGATCTTGATGGTGGCAGCTTTTCCAACCGCAGGATCGTCGCCAGCCAGCAGGGTCAGACGATCCTCAATATGCTGGCCTCGTTCCACAAGCGCGAGGAAGGCGCCTTTCACGCGGCTCCGATGCCCGATGTCGCGGGGCCTGAAACGCTGGCAAATGAAGCGACCTTGCGGCGGCAGGCGGCAATCGCTGCCGGACGAACCCCGCGCGGCCCGGCACGTCCACGCCCGATCGAGTTGCGCCCGCTCGATCCACTGCACTGGATGCAGGAAGAAGCCCGCGCGCCGGTCTCGAACGTCTGGTTCCGCGCGGCGGCCCCGCTGCCCGATGATCCCAAGATCCACCGCGCTGTGCTCGCTTATGCGAGCGACATGACCCTGCTATCCACGTGCGTCCTGCCCCATGCGGAACTGAGTTGGGCAAAAGGCACGATCATGTCGGCCAGCCTGGACCACGCCATCTGGTTCCACGACGATTTCCGCGCGGACGAGTGGCTGCTCTACACCTGCGAAAGCAACTGGGCGGGACGCGCCCGCGGTTTCAACAGCGGCCGCATCTATGCGCAGGACGGGCGCTTGGTCGCCAACGTGACTCAGGAAGGACTGATCCGGCCGATCGCTCCAAAGTCGAAATCCTGATCGATCAGCCCCAAAGCTCGTCGCGGTAGCGGTCGAAGCAGCGTTCGCCGCATCGCAAACGGATCAACGCCCCCTCTGCCATGGCCGTGGCGCGGGCGGGATCTTCTTCGACCGACGGCCGGATCGCTTCGCGGTTCCAGTCTTCCGAATGCTTCACGTCGAGCACGGCATGCAGCGAGAAATAGCGCCGCTCCTTTTCGCTGAGGCCAATCCGCCGCAGCCCCTCCGCCGTGCAGGCTGAGCGCCCGGGCGCGGTCAGTTCGATCACCCCCAGCGCGCCAACGCTATGCCAGGCGTAGCGGCGGCTGCTGGCCATTGCCGTCATCGCATTGGCGAGCGCAAGGCTTTCCCAGCAGGTCTTTTCGATCGTGGGATCCAGATCCAGCGTCTCGACCAGACCGTTCAGCATCGGACCGTGCATGCCTTTGACATTGCCCCGGCCCATCTCGTCCCAATAGTTGCGCGCCAGTTCCATCTTCGCGCTCGTGGGCAGCTTCACCTGCGTCATGGCGACGAGATCGTCGAAACCGGCTTCACCGGCAGCTTCCTGTTCAAGGAACCAGCAGATGTCGCTGCGCTCCGCCTCGTTCGCGATCCACGGGAACAGCGCATCGCCCTGCCCCGGCCCATCCTTTAACAGGCCCTCGAACCAAGCGATGAAGCCATCCGGATCTGTCGGCACCCGCGCCGCTTCATCGACGACTTGCGCGCGCAATTCCTCCAGGAACGCGCCTTCCAGACGCAGCATCACATGGTCGAGATGGAGACGATCCGCCCAATCCTTCGTCGGCATCGCGGGCGCCAACCTCTCCCGGTTCCAGTGGGCGAGTCGTCGCTGGAAGGCGTCGTTAAGGAACTGCGACCGCGAAGCGATCGCATCGGGCAAACTGGCCATTTCAAAAATCCGTTCTGCGACAATATCTTACTCAAGGTAACCAGCCGTATAGGGGCTGGTTCCTGTCACAGCGGATTGCGTTGGTCGGCTTTTCAGCGGCCAGCGGGGCAGAGCATATCGCGCAACACGGGCGCAGCGATCATCGCGTCGGCGACGGCGGGCAGCGCGCGTGGGTCGCTTGCCGGATTGGCCAAGGTGGCAGCCACGGCGCGGAATATCGCGCACTTCTGCGGATCGGTTGCCCCGCCGCCATAACGGTTGGCCACCTGGGTCACGTACCGATCGTAGCCGGTCCCCCGTGTCGTCCCGAACAGCCGCTGGACCGCCTCATGCGCGCCGTTGAAGCGTGCAGCATTCACGCTGAGCATGCCTTCGTACACGGGGCGAAGGTCGACTCCGGCGCGCGCGCAGCGCAGCGACACCGCCATCATCAAGGTTTCGAACTCGATCAGCTTGCCCGACCGGACGAGCTCCGCGGTACCGCTGTCGGCGCCGCACGCCTGTGCGCTCGCCGTTTGCGCAGAAAGCGTGGCGACTGCTCCCAGCGCCGCGAGCACTGCCTTGCCGCGCATCGTCACTTCGCCCCGGCGCAAGGTGCGACCGGTACGGCCATCAGCTCGTCGAAGGCGCGGACCAGCGCGGCCTGCTGCGAGAACGTCGTCGCCGCATCGGCTTGATAGGCGCGCGCCTCGGCGGCAAGCGCGTTCATCGCCTCGGTATCCTTGCCCAGATCATAGCCGTCGTAGATGCCCTGCAGCGTCTTGAGATAGGCCACCGCCGCATCGTTGTTGCGCTTGGCGGCGTCGACCGCCGGCCGGTAGATCGTGTCGTGATAGCGGTTGCGATCCTCGGCGGAGCAGAAGCTCCCCGGAAGGATGAGTTCCGGAACCGAAACCATCTGCGGATGCGGCGGCAGGGCATAGCGCGACGATATCGACGATACCGGCGCGACCGCAGCCGGCAGGGTTGCCGGCGCAGCCGTCCCGGCGGCCGGGGTTTCCTGCGTATGCGCCAGATCGGCCAGCATCTGCCCCAGCGTGGCGCCGGCACCCGCGGCAGCGGCTGTCGAAACCGGCAGGCCACCGGGAACGCCGACCGGCGAGGCCATCGCCAGCGCTGGCCCGTTCGAGGATGCAGAGGACGCCGGGGCAGGCGCGGCGACGGCCGGGCTTGCCACGGGGTTCGCTACGGGCGTGGCCGGCGGCTGCGCCGCAGCGGGGGCTGTCGTTGACGCCTGCGTCAGCGGGGTCTGCGTGCCCGCCGGCACGTGCCGCAGCATCTGCACCTTCGCGCGTGCCAGAGCGGCAAACGTACCCTGCGGATATTGCTGGAGATAGGCTTCATAAAGCGATGCGTCATCGCTCGAACCGATCGACTGCCAGAACGTCAGCTCGAACGGCGAACCGACTCCATTCGCGGCCTGCGCCTGCGCCATCGGTGCCTGCATCAAGAGCGCCAATGCAGCGACGCTCACCCCTGCCCATCCCGCTTTCGTCATCGAACCCGTCCCCGCTTCGGCCGATGCCGACGGCATCGCGCACTTGTCCCACAGCAAGGCCACTATCGTTCATCGACGTCGCCATGCCTTCAACAAGGGGGGTTAACCTGACACTTACCGTAATGGTACGTATCGCGCGGGTCCGTAGCGCTAGTTCTCAGCCGCTCGGGTGGTAGAAGTCATAGACGGTCTGCGCCACGGTCCCGCTCACCCCGGGCGCGCGCTGCAGATCTTCAAGGCTTGCCGCGCGGACCTTCCCCGCCGTTCCGAAGTGCAGCAGCAAGGCCCGCTTGCGCGCAGGGCCGATGCCCGGAATCTCGTCGAGCGGACTCGCCGTGATCGCCCGGCTGCGCTTTTCGCGATGCGCGCCGATGGCAAAGCGGTGGACCTCGTCGCGCAGGCGCTGCAGGTGGAACAGCACGGGCGAGTTCACCGGCAGCATCTTTTCGCGGCCATCGGGGAAGTGGAACACCTCGCGCCCTTCGCGGCCGTGGTGCGGGCCTTTCGCGATCGCGATCAGCGGCACGTCCTCCACGCCGATCTCGTCCAGCGCTTCCTTGACCGCGCTCATCTGTCCCTTGCCGCCATCGATCAGCACCAGGTCCGGCCACATGCCGTTCTCACGGTCGGGGTCCTCTTCCTGTGCGCGCGAAAAGCGGCGGCGCATCACTTCGCGCATCATTCCGAAATCGTCGTCGGTCTGCGCCGACTTGATGTTCCACTTGCGGTACTGGCCCTTGAGGAATCCTTCGGGCCCCGCGACGACCATCGCGCCCAGCGCATTGGTGCCCTGGATGTGGCTGTTGTCGTAGATCTCGATCCGCTGCGGCACTTCCGAAAGCTCGAGGAACTCGGCCATCTCGCGGTTGACCCGCGCCTTGGTCCCGCTCTCGGCCATGCGGCGGTCGAGCGCCTCGACGGCATTGCGGCTCGCCTGCTCCATCAGCCGACGCCGATCGCCACGCTGCGGCACGGAAATCTCCACCTTGCCGCCTGCCGGAACTGACAGCGCCTCGGCCAGGAGCTCGCATTCCGGAAGGTCGCGATCGACCAGGATCAGGCGGGGTGGCGGCACTTCCTCGTAGAATTGCGCCAGAAAGGCCGTCAGCACCTCGCCCTCGTCCAGACCTTCGGTATGGCTGGGGAAGAAGGCTCGGTGCCCCCAGTTCTGGCCACCGCGGATGAAGAAGGCCTGGATCCCGATCTGTCCGCCCTTGGCTGCCAGCGCGAAGACATCGGCATTGCCGACCCCTTCCGCATTGATCGCCTGGCTGCCCTGGATGAAGGTCGCCGCCCGAAGCCGGTCGCGCAGCATGGCAGCGCGTTCGAAATCGAGCGCCTCGGCCGCTTCTGCCATCTGCGCCTCGATCTCCTTCTGCACGGCGCCCGACCTGCCGCCCAGGAAGTCCTTCGCCTGGCGCACAAGCTCGGCATACGAAGCTTCATCGATGCGGCCGACACAAGGGGCGCTGCAGCGCTTGATCTGGTAGAGCAGGCAGGGCCGGTCGCGCCGCGCCATGAAGCCGTCGTTGCAGCTGCGCAGCAGGAACAGCTTCTGCAGCGCATTGATCGTGGTGTTGACGCTGCCGGCGCTGGCAAACGGCCCGTAATAATTGCCCTTGGCCCGCCGCGCCCCCCGGTGCTTCATGATCCGTGGATAGGCGTGATCGGCGCGCAGCAGGATGAACGGAAACGACTTATCGTCGCGCAGCAGCACGTTGTACGGCGGCCGGTAGCGCTTGATCAGCTGCGCTTCCAGCAGCAGTGCCTCGGCCTCGGAATTGGTCGTGACGATCGTCATGCTGCGCGTCTGGCTGACCATGCGCCGCAGCCGGTTGGAAAGCCGGTCGACCTGCGTGTAGTTGGCCACGCGGTTCTTCAGCGCGCGCGCCTTGCCGACATAGAGCACGTCGCCACGCGCATCCTGCATGCGATAGACGCCCGGCTTTGGCTTCAGCGTCTGCACCACCTCGCGGATCGCAGCGACGCCCGCTTCGATGTCAGGCTGCTCGGCCCCGCGCACGGCGTACGTCGCCTTGTCCTCGTTGAAGCGCTCGGCGCCCTTGGGGTTGGCTGGTGTTCCGGCTGGGGTACGCGACATGGCCTGCGAGATAGGACCTGCCGGGGCATTACGCAAACGTCCGAAGGGGGTCGATTGCACCGTCGAAAGCATGGCAGATGCATGCGTGCGATGTGTCCGCCCCCTTCACCCCGCCCTCTGGTACGCAAGCCGGCATTGCCGGCCGCAGGGCCGATTCACGCCTGCGCCTTGGCGCCGGGCTTCCCTGCCGGCTCGTGCTGTTGAGCGGCACGCTGACGGGCCGGGTCGAGGACATCTCCGCGACGGGCGCGCGGATCGCCGTTGCCGCGATCGTCGCGTCCGGTTCGGAAGGCGTTCTTGAGGTGAACGGCGTCGAAGCTTTCGGAGAAATCGTCTGGTGCCGCAGCGGGCGGGTCGGATTCCACTTCGAGGAAAAGCTCGCGCTCGAACAGCTCGTGCGGCTGCGCCACTTCTCCGATGGTTTCGGCGAGCACGAACGCATGCGGCGCGAACGGATCGCGCATGAGTTCGTGACCGGCCGCCGGGTCTGACGCCTTCAGAACTGCTTGCGGAACTCCAGCTTGATCACCCGCCCAGCCGGATCGAGATAGCCAGCCTGATAGCGCAACGGAACGTCGCCATTGCCATCGGTCACCTTCTGCTGTGCATCGAACACGTTGTCGACGCCGATCGACAGGCGCGCGCCCTTGAAGAACGGTGTCTTGTCGGCAAGGCCCGGCACGCGTCCAAGATCGGCGAAGAGCCGCATGTTGAACGTCGCGATGGGCGCGAAGTCGAGCCGCGTCGATCCCGGCGCGCCGCTTGAATCGACATGCGTTCCTCCGGTGTAGGTGCCATTCAGCCGCAGCCCGAAGCCGCGATAGAAACCGCCTCCTTCCAGCTGGATCGAATGCCGCGCAACACCGCTGCCCGATACCGCATCGCCATCGAGCAGGTTCAGCACCGCCCCGCCCGGCACGATCTGCACGGTGTTGGTGAACTGGATCGTGTGGGTCAGCGACAGGTTCCAGCGCCCCCGCCCGTCATTGCCGCCCCCACCCGGACCGCCACCGCCCGGACCGCCCCCACGCATCCGTCCGAACCCGCCGCCGGACCCGCCCGGGCCACCGGGTGGCGGACCGCCAGCGCCCATCCCACCGGGGGGAGGGCCGCCCATACCGCCCATCATGCCGCGAAAGCCGCCGCGCCGCTGGGCCTGCGAAGGGTCCGGCTTGCCGAAGTTGCCGGCGATATTGATGCCCCAGCGCAACCGGCTCGATTTTTCCGACGCGAAGGTCACCGGGCTCTGGTCGACCGACACGATCCGCCCGTTCGCATCGCGCACCACCCGGCCCGGGAACGCGGCCTCCACCGCCGGGGTCAGCAGCGGGAAGGCGTTGGTCGTATTGGTCGAACGGTTGCGGAAATACTCCACGATCAGCGACGAATTCTTGAGGAACGGCAGCGTCCAGTTGGCCGCCAGCTTGATGTCGTGCTGGCGCTCCTTGCGCAGATTGGGGTTGCCGCCGTTGATCACCGTGGCAAGCACCGTCTCGCCGCGCGTGAAGTCGTACAACGCCACGCCCTGCGTCACCGTGGTCGGCGCCCCCAGGTCCGATAGCCCCGGCGCTGCCTGCGTGGCGATATAGCTTGCGGTCAGGCTCAATTTTTCGGTCGGCCCCCAGGTCAGCCCCGCGCCATAGTCGGTCAGGCTGCCGAAGTCGGACAGGTGGTGAACCTCTCCGTTGAGGTTGAGCGACAGGTCGCCGATCGCGCTGCCGAAGTTTTCACGCCGGCTGGTGATCGGCACATCCAGGCTGAAGCCTGCCTGCACATCGCCACGCGTCAGGCGGATATCCCCCGATGTCGTGCGCGTGTCCGAAGACCGGATGCCCGAATAGGCATAGCCCGCCTTCACCGTCAGCGACGCCGGTCCGCCGGGCAGGGTCAAGGGCTGCCCTGAAAGCGTCGCCAGCGACGTCAGGCTGTTGGTCACGCTGTGCGCGCGGTCGGCGCCTACACCCACGATCGCGTCTTCCGGGATCGGGCCGTCGGCCCCGAACGCGCCGCTGTCGACCAGCGCCTGCAGCCCGGTCAGGTTGGCGCGGTTGTCGATGCGGCTGTCGGTCACGACATGACTGCCGTCCGCTGTTGCGGAAAGCTGCCAGCTTCCGAGCGGCTTGTTGAGCCCTGCCCCCAGCGACATCGTGGTTGTCTTGCGGCGCGTGGTCAGCGCCTCGGGATCGAGCAGCGTGCGGGCATAGGCCGTGCCGGTCGCCGGGTCGGTCAGCGTCACGGTGTTGAGCCCGTTGAGGCTCTTGGCGTCGTCGCGCTGCACCAAAGCATTGAGCGTCAGACCTGCCCCGCCGCCAAGCGGCTTGGCCCATGTCGCGTTCAACTGCGCGCTGGTCGTGTCCGACAGCAGCGTGCGATACTCGGCGGCATTGGGATCGCCAGCCACTTTCACGCCGCTGCTTGCGGTCTGCACGATGCCGCGCTCGGCCTCGGTCAGCGGGCTCTGCTTCTCGAAGCTGCCGGTCACGTTGAGCCGCGCGCCCTTGTCGATCCGCGCCAGCGTCAGCTCCTGCTTCCAGTCGGTATAGCCGCCTCGCGCGGGCAGATTGAGGTCGCTTTCGCTGCCGAAACTCTTGAAATTGTCCTTCAGGATGAAGTTCACCACCCGCTGGTCGGGGCGATAGCCGAACTTGAGCGCAACTTCCTCGGGCAGCACTTCCACTCGTCGGATCGCCTCGGGCGGAAGCCCGCGCATCTCGCGGAAATTGGAAATGCGCATCCCGTTGAGCAGGATCACCGGCGAACCATCACCCCGGCCGCGCCCGGAACCGGTTTGCGGCGCCAGCGCCGCCAGCAGTTCCTGGATTGAACCTGCGCCATAGGACGCGATCTCTTCCTCATCGAGCGTCACCAGCGGCGGCTGCGCGGCCGCGACCTGCCCCTTCAGCCGCGTCGCCACGACCAGGATCTCGCCAGCATCGTCGATCCCATCGCCATTGCTGTCGACCGGAATATTGTCGCCGTTTACCGACGCGGGCGGCGTCGGGTCCTGCGTCGTCTGCGGCTGTTCCGCTGCCAGTGCCAGCACCGGCAGGACAACCGACGCCGGGGCGCCAAGCATGGTGGAAATGAGAAGTCTGTTCATCGCTCTGCTTCAAAAGGAAAATCGGCGCCACGGCGCAACAACCCCGTAGCTGGCTTCCCGGTCCCGGCGAGACAACGACCCTTTGGTATCATTCTGTCGCAACCGCCCCGGTGCAGACGGTTGCAACACGCTCTTTTCTTTTGCGCGCCGGGCCGCTATGCGCGCGGCGCGCGGTCGCTTGTCCATGCCAGGTGCCCGTTTCAAGGTATCGACTTCCAGCAGGCATCAAGCGAAAGGCGCCCGTTTCCGCCCATGGCGAAAGAAGAACTCCTCGAAATGCGCGGCACGGTGGTCGAGCTGCTGCCGAACGCCATGTTCCGGGTGAAGCTGGAAAACGATCACGAGATCCTCGGCCATACCGCGGGCAAGATGCGCAAGAACCGCATCCGCGTGCTCGTCGGTGACGAAGTTCTCGTGGAATTGACGCCCTACGATCTGACCAAGGGGCGCATCACCTATCGCTTCATGCCCGGTCGCGGCGGCCCCGGCGGCTTCTGATCATCGCCATGTCCGCGCCAGCCGCCGACCAGCCGCTGGTTCTCGCGTCCGCCAGCCCGCGTCGTCTCGAACTGCTCGCCCGCCTCGGCGTCAAGCCCGATCGCGTGCTTGCCACCGATATCGACGAATCCCCGCTCAAGGGCGAATTGCCCCGCGCCCACGCCGTCCGCCTCGCTGCGGCCAAGGCGCGCGCCGCTGCCGCGCTTGCCCCTGATGCGCTGATCCTGTCCGGCGATACGGTGGTGGGCGTTGGCCGCCGCATCCTCCCCAAGGCAGAGGACGAAGCGACCGCGCGCCAATGCCTCGCGCTGCTGTCCGGCCGCCGCCACCGTGTCTTTTCCGCAATCGCCGTGCTTTCGCCCGACGGCACTTTGCGCGAAGCGCTCAGCGAAACCATCGTGCGTTTCAAGCGGCTGAGCGCGGAAGAGATGGAAGCCTACATCGCCGGCGGAGACTGGCGCGGCAAGGCCGGTGGCTATGCCATCCAGGGCGCCGCCGAAGGGTTCTGCCAGTGGCTCTCGGGCAGCCACTCGGGCGTCGTCGGCCTGCCGCTCTACGAAACGCGCCGCCTGCTGCGCGCGGCCGGGGTCGCGCTTGGCTGAATGGCTCCACGAAGCCGGGATCGGCGAAGAACGAGCCATCCTGGTCGAAGGCGGCAGCATCATCGCCGCCCGCATAGATTGGGGCGAACCGCTGCGCGCAGGCCATGTCGGCACCGCGCGCATCACCCGGCGCCTTGCCGGGACCCGGCGCGGTTTCGCCCGCTTTGCCGATGGTAGCGAAACACAGGTCGATTCGCTGCCGCCAAGCGCCACCGAGGGATCGGCCCTTCGCCTCAGGATCACGCGCGGGGCCATTGCCGAAAAGGGGCGCACCAAGCTGCCCCAGGCGCGGCCCGCTGCGCCTGACGAACCAGACCGCCCCGCACCCAACCTGCTCGAATCCCTGCGCGCCGAAGGCCACACCGTGCGCAGCCTGCGCGTGACCGACCGCGATTTCGATCAGGCCGGCTGGGATGAACTGGCCGAAGAAGCGCTGACGGGCGAAATCGCCTTCGACGGCGGCAGCCTTGCCATCACACCCACTCCGGCGATGACGCTGATCGACATCGATGGACCGCCGCCCCTCCCCGCGCTGTGCCATGCCGCCGTGCCGGCCATCGCCAGCGCGCTGCCCCGCCTCGATATCGCCGGCTCGGTCGGCATCGACTTTCCCTCGCTGCCCGAAAAGCGCGATCGCCAGGCGGTCGACATTGCGCTGGCCGCCGCGCTCGATGGCATGAAGGTCGAACGCACCGCCATGAACGGGTTCGGGTTCGTCCAGCTTGTCTCGCGCCTCGAACGCCCGTCGTTGCCAGCGCGCTTCGCCCGCCATCCCGCCGGGGCCGCCGCGCGCATGCTGCTGCGCCGGGCGGAACGTGTGCAGGAACCCGGGGTGCTGCACCTGATCGCGCCAGCCGCCGTGCTGCGCGCCATCCCCGGCGATTGGCTTGCCGAACTCGCCCGTCGGACGGGCCGCGAAGTGGTGTGCGAAGAACGCACCGGACTTGCCCTTGGCGGCGGTTTCGCGCAGGCGGTGGCACGATGAACACCCCGCCATCTTCCCAGGGCAAGCGCTGCCCGATCTGCGGCAAGCCCCGCAAGACAGAGCATGCCCCCTTCTGCTCCACCCGTTGCCGCGACCGCGATCTGGTCCGCTGGCTGGACGATGGCTACGCAATTCCCGGGCCTCCCGCGGATCCCGAAAGCGAAGCGTGATCGGGCAGCGCCCGTCGCGCAAAATTTATGCACGCCGGGGCTGGACAAGCCTCGCCCCGTTCGCCATAGGCGCGCTTCCAATCGCCCGCGACCGCCCCAAACGGCCGCCGCGGACCGGATGCCCGGGTAGCTCAGTTGGTAGAGCACGTGACTGAAAATCACGGTGTCGGCGGTTCGACTCCGTCCCCGGGCACCACCTTCCCCTCTTCATATTTTCGCTGAGCCGAGGGTCCGTCCCAACGCCACCACTCCGGCGTGCGCCTTGTCCCGGCGATCGCAACAACCATCCGCACATGCTGCGTTTGATGCTGCGCGGCGAACGGCGGGATACGGCCCGTTCCGGCGCCTGGCGTTCGCGCCTTGCGATGCGTATTCGAGTCGCTATCTGTACGGGATGGTCACCAAGACTCGTCTTCCGAGATCCGCCCCGGACGCGCGACGAGACGACATCGTGCGCAAGGCGAGCGATCTCTTCCTCGAAGAGGGCTTTGCCGCAACTTCCATGTCGACCATCGCGCGCGCCGTCGGGGGATCGAAGGCGACGCTCTACAAATACTTCCCCACCAAGGAAGCCTTGTTCGAAGCGGTCATGGAAAACTGTTCGCAGATCGTGCTGGGCCCGATCTGCAACTCCAGCATCCCGCGCGAAAGCCCGAGAGCGTTCCTCACCGCAGTGGGCGAGCGCCTGATGCAGGGCATCTACACGGCCGAAGCCATTGCCCTCAACCGGGTCGTCGTGGGTGACAGCGGCCGGTCGCCCGAGATCGGCCGCGTGTTCTTCGCCGCCGGGCCCAATCGGCTCAAGACCGAAGTCGTCCGGCAACTCGAGGAATTCTCCAAGGCAGGCGTGCTCAAGCTTCAGAACACGCTGACATCGGCCGAGGACTTTCTCTCGCTGTTGAGCGGGGATCTGCACCTGCGGATCGTGGCAGGCGTCCGCAAGGCGCCCGACCAGCCCGAGATCAGGGCTCACGTGGCACGGATCGTCGACATGCTGCTGCAACTTTGGACGCCGTCAGCCCCATCGGCAAACCCGGCGGACTAAGCGTCCGATCCGCGGCAACCGGGCAGCCTTACCCTAGCTGGACGAGGATCCGGCCGTTCTCGGCACGCACCTGGTAGGTTTTAAGGTCGTCCCACACCGGTCCGCCGGTCGCCTCGCCGGTCTTGACGCAGAAGCGGCCCTGATGGAGCGGGCAGATCACTTCGCCATTCTCGAACTTGCCCTTGGTCAGCATGGCGCTGCCGTGCGTGCAGATACCCTGCATCGCGTAGTAACTGCCATCGTGGCGGAACAGGGCAACCAGCCGGCCTTCGACGGGCGCGGACAGGCAGCCCGCCGCGATCAGGTCGTCCTCGCCACAGGCATCCAGCCATTCCGCCACTCTTGCCGCTCCCTTCGAACCAGGCGGGTTGCATAGGGACACCGCCGCGCCCCGGCAACCGCCGGCTCTAAGCGCAACACTCAGCGGCCGTGCTGGCCGTCGTCCACCCGCACGCAAGTGCCGGTCACCGCGTCCGATGCGGGCCCGACCAGGAACAGCAGCGTCGAATCGAGCTGCGCCGGGTTGCCGAGGCGCTTGCGCGGCATGTGCTGGCTGATGTCGCCCATGCGTTCGAGCATGCCGGCCAGCATCTCGGATTCGAACGCGCCGGGTGCGATCGCGTTGACGTTGATGTGGTTGCGCGACCATTCGACCGCGAGCGTTTCGGTCAGACGCACGACCGCCGCCTTGGTCACCGAATAGAGCGCCGCGCCATTGCCGCTGTAGTGGAACGCTGCTTCCGAGGCGATGTTGACGATGCGGCCGGGCTTTTTCGCCTCGATCAGCCGCTTGGCGACTTCCACTGCCATGATCCAGGGGGCGCGCAAATTGATGTCGAGCACGCGGTCGACCAGTTCGAGGTCCATCTTGTGCGCGCGCTGCGCATCGGGGATGCCGGCGTTGTTGACCAGGATCGTCACCGTGCCGAGCGCGGCTTCGGCCTTGGCCACGGCGCCTGCTAGGTCTTCGGCCTTGGTCGCATCCATCGCGATCGCCACCGCTTCGCCGCCGCTGGCACGAATCTCTTCTGCGAGCGCCTCCAGCCGGTCCATGCGGCGCGCGCAGAGCGCAACCTTGGCGCCACTCGCCGCCAGCACCTTGGCAAAGCGCAGGCCGAGGCCCGAGGAGGCACCGGTTACCAGCGCGATCTGGCCCGTCAGATCGGTCGAAGCATTGGGCAGCGGATAATCCATGGCACATCCTCTCATGGCCGGAAGGCCGTTGCCCCGGCTCTTGTCCTTGCGAATTGCGGTTGGGTGCGCCGGCCCGTCCTGCTGGGACCAGGCCGGCGCTCGCCCGTGTTACTGCGCGAAGGCAGGCTTCTTGCGGCGCACCAGCGTCTGCGCATTGGTGTATTCGAGCAGGCCTTCAAGCCCGCCCTCGACGCCCACGCCCGACTGCTTCATGCCGCCGAACGCCGCCAGCGGCGACAGGTGCTGCGTCTCGTTGACCCACACCGTGCCCGACTGGATGCGCTGGGCGAGTTCGAAAGCCTTTTCCTCGTCGGTCGACCAGACCGACCCGCCAAGGCCGTAGTCGGTCGCGTTGGCGCGCGCGATCACGTCGTCGTAGTCGTCGAACTGGATCAGCGGCAGCACCGGGCCGAACTGCTCTTCCTGCACGATGCGGCTGTTTTCGGGCGGGTTGTCGAGGATGGTGATCGGAATGAAGTAGCCCGGAACGTCGGCCTTCTCGCCGCCCATCAGGAACTTGTAGCCCTTGTCCTTGGCATCCTGGATCAGGTCGAGCACGCGTTCGTACTGCGGCTTGTTGTTGATCGGGCCGATCTGCGTGCCCTGCTCCGACCCGTCGCCGACCTTCACCGTCTTGGCATAGGCGACGATGGCATCGCGCAGCGGTTCGTACACGTCCTTGTGGATGTACATGCGCTTGGTGGCGATGCAGATCTGGCCGTTGTTGGTGAAGGCCGCCCAGAACAGCTGCTCGGCGATCTTCTCGACATCGACGTCGGGCATGACGATCGCGGCGTCGTTGCCGCCCAGTTCCAGCGTCACGCGCTTGAGCGTGGGCGCGGCCGAAGCCATCACGCGGCGGCCGGTCTGGGTGGACCCGGTGAAGCTGATCTTGTCGAAGCCGGCATGGCCAGTCATCCACGGGCCAAGGTTATCGCCGCCGGTCACGACGTTGAGCACGCCGGCGGGCAGGATCTCGTTGGCGAGCTCGGCGAACTTGAGCGTGCACAGCGGGGTGAACGGCGAAGGCTTGAGCACCATGGTGTTGCCCGCGAGCAGCGCCGGGGCGACCTTGAACATGGCGAGGATCATCGGGAAGTTCCACGGCGCGATCGCACCCACCACGCCCAGCGGCACATGGCGCGTGATGCTGATGCGCTCGTCCGAATCCTCGTTGACCGTCTCGGGCAGGTCGAGCGCGGTGAACGCCTTGAGCCAGTAGCCCGCGCCCATGATCTCGCCCTGCGCTTCGGTGCCGGGCTTGCCCTGCTCCTTGGTCAGCAGGCGGGCGAAGCCTTCGATATTGCCGAAGATCGCATCGCCCAGCGCGTTGAGCTTGGCCTTGCGCTCCTCGATCGGGGTGGCGGCCCAGCCCGGGAACGCCTTGCGCGCCGCGGCGACTGCAGCGTCGAGATCGGCCTCGGTCGCGTCGGGCACGCGCGCCAGCACTTCTTCGGTCGCGGGGTTGAGCACGTCGAGCGTGGCGCTGCCGGCGACCAGTTCGCCGCCGATCAGCATCTTGTAGGTGTCGTTGAATTCCATCGGAATCTCCGTCTGGGAGGAAAGGGGGTTGCGTCAGGGGACGAGCACGACCTTGATACATTCGCCGCGCGCCTGCGCCGCGATCGCCTCGTTGATCTGGTCGAGCGGGAAGGCCTTGATCAAACGCTCGAACGGGAACTTGCCCTGCGCCTGCAGCGAAAGCAGCTCGGGGATGAAGTCCTGCGGCACGGCATCGCCTTCGATGATGCCCAGGATGCGCAGGCCCGGTGTCATCAGCGCGGCGATGTTGACCGTGATCGACGCCTCCATCGCCTTGGGCACGCCGACCAGGCCGATCACGCCGTGCGGGGCAAGGTTCGCCAGCCCCGTCTCGATCACGCCGACATTGCCGGTGGTATCCAGCGCGGCATCCACGCCGAGCGGCAGGATATCGCGGATCGCGGTGGCGAGATCGCCCGCCGCAGGGTCGATCACGTGCGTCGCGCCGAGCTCGAGCGCGATGTCGCGCCGCGACGCCACCGGTTCGACCAGCAGCACATGGCTGCAGCCGCGCACCTTGCCGGCCATGACGGCGGCAAGACCGACGGGACCGCCGCCGAACACGATCAGCGACGATCCTTCCTTGCAGGCCATCGAATTCATTACCGCGCCCGCGCCGGTCATCAGCCCGCAGCCGAGTGGCCCCAGGTATTCGAGCGGCAGGCTGTTCGAGGCCGGCACCTTGACCACGTTGCTGGCGCGCGTCACCGCCAGCGTCGAGAACGACGATTGGCCGAAGAAGTGTGATGAGATGCGTTCGCCATCATTGCCGGCATAGGCGGTCGAGCCGTCTTCCAGCCGCATGCCGGCATAGTTGAGCGGCACGAAGGTATTGCAATAGCTCGGCAGGTGTTCCTCGCAGCGCGGGCACCCGCCACAGCTCGAAAAGCCGAGAACCACCTTGTCGCCCACGGCAAGGCCAGTCACGCCCTCGCCCACCGCCTCGATCGTGCCCGCGCCTTCGTGGCCAAGCACGCCGGGCTTGGCAAAGGCATCGAACTGGTCACGGAATACGAGGTCGGTGTGGCACAGGCCGACGCCCGCGATCTTCACCCGCACTTCGCCCGGACCCGGAGGCGAAACCTCGATCTGCTCGATGGTGAAGTCGACATTGGCGCCGCGCGCGACGGCGGCTGTTGCAATGGTCATCCAGGACTCCCGGGTTCTTGGCCGCGCATGCACCACGCGGGCACCTCTCTTTAATCGTGCAATTAAACCGCGTCCAGCCCCTCAGGGCCCGATCGTGACGCTACGGCACCAAAGAAAAACCGCCGCCCCTCCGGTGAGGGACGGCGGCCTTTCCGTCATGCTTTGGCGAAGCGCTTAGAACGCGGCGCGCAGGCGGACGCCATAGGTGCGCGGGGCACCCAGGTAGCCGTTGACGTCGCCGGTCTGCAGCGGAGTCGCAAAGCCATAGGTGAAGTAGGTCTTGTCGAACAGGTTCTGCACCCAGCCCTCGACAGTCAGGCCGGACTTCGGCAGCTTGAAGCCGAGGTTGGCGTTGACCAGGCTGACCGCGCCCTGCTCGGTGAGCCCGGCGGTGTTGATCAGCTGGCTCGAGGTGTACTGGTACTGGGCACGGGCGGTCAGGTTGACCGTCTCGGTGATCGGCTTGTCGATGTTCAGCGTCACGTTGCCCGACAGCTTCGGTGCGAAGCGGAAGCGCTTGTCCGACAGCACCGGATCGATGTTGGCATCCTTGCCGAAGTCGGCCTTCGGGATCCAGGTGCCATCGATCGCCAGCGTCACGCCGTCGGTCAGCTCGAACAGGTTCTCCAGTTCCACACCGTAGTCCTTCGCCGACTTGGCGTTGAGAACGGTGAACTGCAGGCCGACGAACTGCGCAACCTGCAGGTTCGACAGGTCGTAGTAGAACAGCGCGATGTTGGTGCGCGCGCGGCGGTTGAAGTACTGGATCTTGGCACCGACTTCGAACGCGTTGACCGTTTCTGGCTTGTAGGTTGGGTCCTTCGGAGCAGACAAGCCCGCACCACCGTTCAACAGGCTCACGGCAATCTGCTGGCTCGGCGACAGCTTGGCGAAGGCCGCCGCGTTGTTGAGCAGCGTGCCCGCCGCGTTGGCATCGATGTTGACGCCGCCAGCCTTGAAGCCGCGGTTGTACGTCGCATAAAGCATGACGTCGTTCACGGGGCGGTACTGGAGACCGAAGGTGCCCGAGAGTGCCTTGTTCGTAATCTCGCGGTCATAAGCAGGGCTGGGCGCCAAGCCGAGCAGGGTGAAGAGCTCGGTGCTCGAACCGTTGGGCGAAGCACGGTAGAACGGGTTAGAGAACGAACCCTGCTTCTTCTCGATCGAGTAACGCAGGCCAGCGATCACGTTGACCTTGTCGCCCACGGCGAAGTCGAGGTGCGCAAAGCCGGCGTACGACTTGGCCTTGCCCCGCATCCGTTCGATCGCCCAGGTACCAGGCGTCGCGTTGGGCGAAACCGGGCCGAGACCCTGCGAAGCCAGATAACCGTTGATCCCGGCGAGCGGCCCTGCGAGCAGCGTGCTCCAGTAAGCCTGGCCCTGCGAGGCCCAAGGCAGTTCACGGCCCATCTTCAGCTTTTCGTCCGAGAAGAACGCACCGAACACCGCGTCGGCGTTAAGCGCCTCGATCTTGGTGTTGTAGGTCAGTTCCTGCGAGATGAAGCGGCTCGAGAAGTTCTCGTAGTAGCGGAAGATGTCGGCGCCGGTGAAGTCCGGGTCCATGTCCTTCTGGTCCACGGTGAACTTGCGCACCGCCGTGACCGACTTGAGCGTGCCGGCACCGATGCCGAAGTCCATCTGCAGCGTGCCACCGAAGTCCTCGATGACCTGGTTGCCCTTGCCGTTGAGCGTCTGCTCCCAGTCCGAAGCCTTGGTCGACGGAACCACGCCGCCGTTCAGGCGGGTGAGAGCATCAACCAGCGGCTGGGTCGGACCATCCTTGAGATTGGTCGTCGCGTAGCAGCAGTTGCCCGAGCTGTGCGAATAGTCGCCGATCAGGCGGATGGTCACGTCCGACGAAGGTTCGAACAGCAGCTGCGCCTTGACCGCTTGGGTGGCGTCGTTGTTCAGGTGCTGGCCGTTGGTCGGGTTGGTGTAGAAACCGTCACGCTTCGAAGCGAGGCCCGCGATGCGGAACGCCACGGTGTCCGACAGCGGCACGTTGCCCGCCGCCTTCACGATCAGCGAATCGTAGTTGCCATAGGTGGCGTCGAACAGGAACTCGGGGCGCGCGGTCGAAGGCTTGGCCGAAGCCAGCAGCAACGCACCAGCAGTGGTGTTCTTGCCGAACAGCGTGCCCTGCGGGCCGCGCAGGACCTGCAGGTTGTCGATGTCGAGGAAGTTCTGCAGCGCCGAGGCCGCACGGGTGCGGTACACGCCGTCGATGAACACGCCGACCGAACCTTCGAACGAACGGCTGTTGCCGGTCGTGCCCAGGCCGCGGATGACGAGGTTGGCCGAAGAGGACGAGATGTTCGACACGCGGAACGTCACCGACGGGGTGATCGTGCCGATGTTCGAAACGTTGTCGACGCGCGCCTGCGCCAGCGTGTCCGAATTGGCCGCGGTGATCGCGATCGGCACGTTCTGGAGGTTTTCCGAACGGCGCTGCGCGGTAACGACGATTTCCTGGAGACCGCCGGTGTCGTTCGATTCCGCCTGTGCCTGCTGGGCCAGGGCGGGGGTCGCGATCACGGCTGCAAGGATTGCGCCAGCGGTGCTGGCGCGCCAGATGCCTTTCATACTGCTCCCTTTCGAAAGGCGGGCGCGGTCGCGTCCGCCGATGCCACTTGCGCCACCCCTCTTGCCACGGGGGTTGGCTACGCTGCGTTAACTGCGTCAATTCGCCAGTTAAATCTTGACATATCCCGACATGATCATGACAGATCGCGACATGGCCAACACTCCGATGGCGCATGCGTCTTCCATGCAACAGTTTGTCCGCTTTGCCCGGATTTCCGGTATCGATCTCAATGCGATACTCGATCACGACATGCTGGACCTGATCGCTGCGAGCAGCACGGCGGAAACGGTACCGGCCCACGCCATGGTCGACATCATGCAGCTCTGCGCCATCGTCGCGCGCCGGCCCGACATCGGCACCGCCTTTGCCATGTGGTGCAACCTGCGCGGCTATGGCCCGTTGAGCCTGCTGTGGGACCATTGCCCCACGGTCGAGGATTCGATCCGCATCAGCGCGCGCTTCCTCCATCTCGAAAGCGAAGCGCTCGGCTCGCGCATGCGCGAACAGGGGGACGAGATCGTGCTGCAGCAGTTCATCGCCATCCCGGCGCGGTTCGGTGGCAGCCAGTATCTCGAATCCACGCTCACCTTGCAGATGCGCGTGCTGCAGCTGGTGCTGGGGGAAGACTGGCATCCCTTGCGCATGGAGTTCGACCACCCCGCACCGCCCAGCCTCGCCTTCCACCGCAACGCCTTCCGCTGCCCGGTAGTATTCGGCGCCGATCGCTCCGCGCTGATCCTGGCGCGAGCGGACATGCGCCGCCCCTCGCCCAACGGCAACGCCCACCTCCTCGCCTTCCTCGAACGCCAGCTTGCCGGCGAAGAGCAGGCCCGCACCGCACGCGATTCGGTCCTGCGCGTCGAACGGCTGATCGCAGCCAACCTGTCGAGCGGCCGCATCACGCTGGAAACCGTCGCGCAAGGGCTCGCCGTCGGCCCGCGCAGCCTGCAGCGCCGCCTGACCGACCAGGGCGAAACCTTTGCCAGCGTGCTCGAACGCGTTCGTCGCCGCGCGGCCGAGGAATACTTCGCCAACGAACGCAAGCCGAACCTGACCGAGCTTGCCCACCGCCTCGGCTATGCCGAAGCAAGCGCCGCCAGCCGGTTCCTGCGCACCAGCATGGGCTGCGGCGCCAAGGTCCTTACCCGCCGTGCTCATGCCCGCCGCATGGCGGGGGCCACGGGATCGCGTCAGTAATGCCGGAGAATGCCATGCTTGCCGTCGATGCAATCGATCACGTCGTGCTCAATGTCCGCAATGTGGAAGCATCGGCGCGCTGGTATGTCGCGCAGCTGGGCATGGAGCGGCGCGAACAGCCCCGCCCCGATGGCACGGCGCCCCGCGTCAGCCTTCATTTCGGGCAGCAGAAGATCAACCTGCGCCCGATCTCGGCCAGCCAGGACGAATGGTTCACCGGGCACGCCCCCATGCCCGGCAGCGACGACTTGTGCTTCCTCACGCAGAGCCCGCCCGAAGCCGTGGTCGCGCACTTTGCCGCAGCGGGCCTCGCCATCGAAGTGGGCCCGGTCGAGCGTTCGGGCGCGCGCGGCACGCTCCGCTCGGTGTATGTGCGCGACCCCGACGGCAATCTCGTCGAGGTCGCGAGCTACGCCTGATGTTCAGACGGCGGTGAAGTCCGGCTTGCGCTTGGCCAGGAACGCGCCGATGCCTTCGCGACCTTCGGCGCCATCCGCCGCTGCGGCAATCGTCGCCGCCTCGGCTTCGAGCTGTTCGGCAAGGCCGCGTGTCTGGCCATCGACCAGCAGCTTGCGCGCCGCGCCCAGAGCGCGGGTCGGCGCCGCCACCAGCTTCGCAACTACCGCCTCGACCTCGGCCTCCAGCGCCTCGGCCGCGACCGTGCGGGTGATCAGGCCCAGGCTCGCCGCCTCGGCCGCGCTCACCCGGCGGTTGGTCAGGATCATGTCCTGCGCCGTGCGCAGCCCGACAAGGCGCGGCAGCGCCCAGCTCATGCCGCCGTCAGGCGTCACGCCGATGCCGGTATAAGCGGCGGTGAAGTGGCTGGCTTCGCTCGCCAGCACGATATCGCCCAGCGTCACCAGGCTCAGCCCAGCACCGGCCGCCGGACCGTGGACCGCCACTACCAGCGGCTTGTCCATGCGGCTCAGCACCAGCACCGCTTCGTGCAGCTTGTCGGCCAGCGCGCGCAGGAAAGTGCCCATCTGGTCGCCCGCCGCAGCAAAGCTGCCGATGTCGCCGCCAACGCAGAACATCCGCCCCGCGCCCGACAGCACCACGCAGCGTACCGAGGCGTCCTCGGCACAGGCCTGCGCTGCGGTCAGCAGATCCTCGGCAAGGCCCATGTCGATCGCGTTGCCCATGTCCGGGCGGTTCAGCACGATGCGGCCGACGCCGCCGGCAATGGTGTGAGTCACGCTTGTCACTTGCACTTCTCCATCGCTTCGCGCGCCAGCGCGGCGAGCCGGGGGAAAGCCTCGGCGCGCTCCTTGGCCTGCGCATTGGTCGCCGTGCCGCGCAGCACGCGCCCCTTGATCCCGTGGAAGATCGCCGCCAGCCGGAAGAAGTTGAACGCCAGGTAGAAGTCCCAGTTTGGAATGCTGTCCCGCCCGGTCCGCTTGCAGTAGGCGGCGATGTATTCCGCTTCGGTCGGCAGCCCCAGCGCCACCGGGTCCTCGCCGCCGATGCCGGCAACGATATCGGCCGGCATGCGGTACATCATCGCGTGATAGGCAAAGTCCGCCAGCGGGTGGCCCAGCGTCGAAAGCTCCCAGTCCAGCACCGCCACCACGCGCGGTTCGGTGGGGTGGAAGATCATGTTGTCGCAGCGGAAATCGCCGTGGACCACGCTGGTCTCGTCGCCCTCGGGGATCGCCGTCGGCAGCCATTCGACGAGCGCGTCCATGTCCGGATTGCGCCCGGCAAGCTCGTCCTCGAGGTACTGCTTCGACCAGCGCCCGATCTGCCGCGCGAAGTAATTGCCCGGCTTGCCGTAATCGGAAAGGCCCGCCTTCTCCACGTCGACCGAATGGAGCGCCGCGATCGTCGCGTTCATTGCGTCGTAGTAGGCGGCGCGGCTCTCCTTCGGCACTTCGGTGAAGCCCGCGTCCCAGAAGATGCGCCCGTCGACCAGGCCCATGATGTAGAACGCGCTGCCGATCACGCCGTCGTCGTCGCACACCCCATGCACCGGCGGCACCGGCACGTCCGTCTGGCCCAGCCCGGTCAGCACCCTCGCTTCGCGCAGCACGTCGTGCGCGCCCTTCAGCAGCGGCCCCGGCGGCTTGCGGCGCAGCACGTAGCCGGCGCCCGGCGTGGTCAGCTTGTAGGTCGGGTTCGACTGCCCGCCGTTGAACTGCTCGACCGTCAGCGGCCCGGCAAAGCCCGCCACGTTCGCTTCCATCCAGCGCGCCAGCGCATCCTGGTCGAACGCGACGCGGACTTCACCCGCGCCGCTGTTGGCCTTGGCGACGTCAGTGGGCATTGGCATGCTTCCAGTCGCGACGGATCTTCTTGGCAAGGCTCCACTTGTGGACCTCGGTCGGGCCGTCATAGATGCGGAAGGCGCGGATTTCGCGGAACATCGTCTCGACGATGGTCTTGTCGGTCACGCCGGTGCCGCCCATCACCTGCACGCACTTGTCCGCCACGCGCATCAGCGCTTCGGACACCGCCACCTTGGTCATGCTGCTTTCCACCGTGCCCAGCGATCCGGTGTCGAGCACGCTGGCGCACCAGTCGATCATCAGCTCGGCCTGCTTCAGGTCGATCATGTTTTCGGCCAGCATGAAGCCCACGCCTTCGTGGTCGATCAGCTGCTTGCCGAAGGCCATGCGGCGGTTGGCATAGTCGCTGGCGATTTCCTGCGCGCGCATGCAGCCCCCCAGCCAGCGCATGCAGTGCGACAGGCGGGCCGGCGACAGGCGGATCTGCGCATACTTGAAGCCTTCGCCCGCATCGCCCAGCATCTGGTCTGCCGGCACGCGCAGGTTGTCGATGGTGATCTCGGCATGGCTGCCGGGCATCGAGCTGTCGATGGTGTTGGGCACGCGGGTGATCTGGATCGCCGGGTCGGGCAGGTCGACCAGGAACATGCACGCGCCGCCCTTGCTGTCGGGATCTTCCGACCGGGCCATCACGATGCCGACCTTGGCCCCTTCCGCGCCGGTGATGAAGGCCTTCTTGCCGTTGATCACCCAGTGGTTGCCGTCCTTGCGGCAGGTGGTGATCATCATCGAAGGATCCGCGCCCGCGCCCTGCAGCTCGGCCGGCTCGGTCATGAAGAAGGCCGAACGCGCCTCGCCCGAAACCAGCGGCTTGAGGAAGCGCTCCTTGAGGTCGGGGCTGCCGACCTTGCCGATCAGGTACATGTTGCCTTCGTCGGGCGCCTGCGTGTTGCAGGCCAGCATGCCGAGCGGCGTCAGGCCCGACTTGATCAGGATCACCGCCGTCTCGCGCTGGTTGAAGTGGCCGCCATCGTGCTTGATGTGCGGGGTCAGCACGCCCGCCCCGCGCGCCAGAGCACGCAGTTCCTGGACGAGTTCGTCGGTCGGCGCGCCATGGTGGTCGCGGCGGGGGTCCTGCTCATAGGGGAACACCACTTCGCGCACGAACTTTTCGACACGCGCGGCAATCTCCAGCGCTTCGGTGCTGATCGTCATCCTGCCCTCAACCCTTCATCTTAATCGGACGATTAAACGCATCGTCCATAGGCGGGCGGCGATGATCCGCCAACCCGCCAAGTTGTCAGGCCGGTCGCCTGACGTGCAGCCTCGTATGGCCGCCTTACTTCGCCGCCATGCGGATCGCGCCGTCGAGGCGGATCGTCTCGGCGTTGATCATCGGGTTCTCGATGATCGACTGGGCGAGCTGCGCATATTCCTCCGGCTTGCCCAGGCGGCTGGGGAACGGCACCTGCTTGCCCAGCGAATCCTGCGCCTCCTGCGGCAGCGAGGCGAGCATCGGCGTCCAGAAGATGCCCGGCGCGATCGTGTTGACGCGGATGCCGTAGCGCGAGAATTCGCGCGCGATCGGCAGCGCCATGCCATGCACGCCCGCCTTCGAGGCGGCATAGGCGGCCTGGCCGACCTGGCCTTCGAACGCCGCCACCGATGCGGTATTGATGATCACGCCGCGCTCTTCGCCCACCAGTTCGGCATCGAAGATGCGCGCGGCGAACTTCGACAGCACGTTGAACGTGCCGATCAGGTTGATGTTCACGATCTTGGCAAAGTCAGCGAGCGGGATCGCGCTGCCGTCACGGTTGATCACCTTGGCCGGCGGGGCGATGCCGGCGCAGTTGACCAGGATGCGCGCCTTGCCGTGCGCCGCTTCGGCGGCTTCGAGCGCCGCCTGCACCGAAGCTTCGTCCGTCACGTTGACCGAGAAGAACTTGCCGCCGATCTCCTTGGCATGGGCTTCGCCCGCTTCGGCGTTGAGGTCGAACAGCGCAACCTTGGCTCCCAGCGAAGCGAGCCGCGCCGCGGTTGCTGCACCAAGCCCCGATGCACCGCCGGTGACGACCGCGGCAAGTCCGTTGATCTGCATGCTCAAACTCCCGATTCTGCAAAAATCTACTCGTGAGTATATTGCATTCTTGTCGGTAGTGCGTCAATCAAAAGCGGTGAATGAACCGCCTGCCCAAAGTGCCAAGTCGCCCTTCCCGGACGCTGCCCAGCGCAAGGCTGCACGCGAAGCCAAGCGCGAAGCGGTGCTGCTGGCGGCGGTGCGGATGTTCAACGAACGGGGCTTCCATGCAACGTCGCTCGATGATGTCGCGTTGAGCCTCGGCGTATCCAAGCCTACGATCTACCACTACCTCGGCAACAAGGATCAGGTGCTGCTCGAATGCGTGTCGATCGGCCTTGCCCAGTTGCAGCAGGCGGTCGAGGAAGCGCGCGCCCGCCCCGGCGCCGGGATAGACCGGCTGCGCTATTTCCTTGAACGCTATGCCCAGGTGAACATGGACGATTTCGGTCGCTGCGTGATCCGCACGGGCGAGGAACTGCTTGTCCCTGCCAGCGCCGCCAGCTTCCGCGCCAAGAAGCGCGAGATCGACGATGCCCTGCGCAGCCTGATCGACGAAGGCGTGGCGGACGGCACCATCACCGCCCCCGATCCACGCCTGCTGGCCTTCACGCTGGCCGGCGCGCTCAACTGGCCGGCGCGCTGGTTCGATCCGGCCGGGCCGATGACCCGCGAAGAAGCCGCACGCGGCATGGTAGACGTCCTCCTGCACGGATTCGCCCCGCGCTCCTGACCCGTGCTAAGCACCGGGAATGACGAACCTTTCCTGCCCCAAGCTGTCCTGCCACTGTGGCTCCATCGCGATCACCATCGACACCCGCCCCGACTTCATCTTCGCCTGCAACTGCTCGCTCTGCCGCAAGACCGGCGCACGCTGGGGCTACTTCGCCCCTGATCAGGTACATGTCACGGGCGAACCCACGCGCTACCGCCGCACGGATAAGCCCGATCCCTCCGCGGATATTGCCTTCTGCCCAACCTGCGGCGCGACGACCCATTTCACCCTCACGGAAAGCGCCGTCGCCGCCCACGGCAACACGATGATGGGCGTCAACATGGCGCTGCTGGCCGAAAGCGACCTCGCCGGCATCGAACTGCGCTATCCCGATGGCGCCAACTGGGACGGCACCAGCCCCTTCACCTACGTCCGCGAACCGCGCCTGCTCGGCTGAGCCCGCCTTGCCGAATGGGTGGGACCTGCGCATAGTCCCGCCCCATGATCCCGTTCCGCACGCTCGTCGCTGCTGCGCTTGCATTGGCGCTCGCCCCTTCCGCGCAGGCGCGCGCGCCGCTCGATTGCCCGTTGCGCGACGCGCCGTTCTCGGCCGCATCGCCGCTGGTCGATATCCTGCTCAGCAAGCCTGCCACAGCGGCCTTCGAACAGGCGGCGCCGGGCATGCTCGCCAAACTGCCGCCGCTGATGACGGGGACCGCCGCTCCCACCTTCGGCGCGATCGTCACCCCGCGTGAAGCGCTGATGTTCGTCGGCGCCGATACCGCATCGGTTGACCGGGTCGACGTCGCGCTGCGCAAGGTGGCGGTAACGCCCGCGGACCGCACCGCGCGCTGCGCCCGCTACGACGCTGAACGCACCCCCTACCGCCTTGCCCCCGGCAAGCCCGCGATCCTCCTGTTCGAAAAGATGACCGGCTTTCGCGACACGCCCAGCGTGCTCGCCGCCCACGCCATGATCGTCGATCTGGCGAAGGCACGGGGCTGGCAAGTCGTCTCGACCGACCGCGCCGGACTGATCAACCCCGCCGATCTTCGCCGCTTCCGCGCGGTCGTGTGGAACAACATCAGCGGAGACGTGCTGACGCTGACCCAGCGCCGGGCCTTTCGCAGCTGGGTCGAAAACGGCGGCGGCTATGTCGGGATGCACGGCTCGTCGGGCGATCCGGTCAGCTTCTGGCCGTGGTATGCCGATACCCTGATCGGCGCGCGCTTCGCCGGCCATCCGATGAACCCCCAGTTCCAGGAGGCCCGCGTGCTGGTCGATGATCCCCGCTCGCCGATGGCCAAGGGCCTGCCGGCTTCATGGTCGATGACCGATGAATGGTACAGCTTCGTTGCCAGCCCGCGCACGGTGCCGGGCACGCATGTGGTCCTCGCGCTGGACGAAGCGAGCTATGCGCCCGGCACCGGCTTCGGCCGCGATCTGCGCATGGGCGATCACCCGATCGCCTGGACCCGCGCCGTGGGCAAGGGGCGCATGGCCTATTCCGCGATCGGCCATCGGCCGGAAGTCTATGCCGATCCCAACAACCGCCGCCTGATCGAAAACGCGCTGGCTTGGGCGATGCAGCTCAAGGACGGAGAGGCCAGGAACTGATCCGCGCCAATCGCGCGGGGCGTCAGCGCAGCTCCAGCGGCACTTCGGCCAGCACGTTGGCATCGGCGGCGATCTGGCCCAGCCACACGGCCAGCGCTTCCCAGTTGCGCATGCCGATCTTGGACACGATCGTGCCCTGCGTCATCGCCCAGCTCTTGCGCGCGGCCTTGATCCGCGCCGTACCCGCCTCGGTCAGGGTGGCAACGCGGCTGCGCGCCGGGCCATCCGCCACCGCCACCAGCCCGTCGCGCTCCAGCGGCACCAGCGCCCGGGTCAGCGAACTGCGATCGAGCAGCTCCCGCTCGGCAAGGCGCGCCAGCGGCAGCTCGCCCGCCCGCGCCAGCGTGTCGAGCAGGCTGTACTGCGCAAGGCTCAGGCCATGGGGCGCCAGCGCGCTTTCGTAATAGCGGGTCAGCGCGCGATTGGCCTTGCGGACCGTAGTCGCGACGCAGGGCTGCTTGGTCGATCCGGTGCGTTGCATACGCAAGTTGTATCGCTAATGCCTGCGCAGAACAAGTACGTGACTGTCCTACACCGCCCCGGCTCGCTAAACCCAAGCGATGATCGCCCGTCAACCTTCCGTAAACCACGCAAGTCCGCGCCTTTGCGCGATTGGCCCGCTCCGCGCGCAGCCGCGTGGCCTTCGTTCAGGCGGCATCTGCGAGTTTTGCTTTAGAAGTCTGTCAACTTTGTCAACTTGCGCGATTTAGCAACGCCGTTCTGAGGCACGAACAGACCACTTCCCCGCGCTGGTTGATCAGCTCGTGACGGAAGGTCACGATCCCCGCCTGCGGCCGCGATTTCGATTGCTTCAGCTCCACCACCTCGCTCGTCGCCCGCATCGTGTCGCCGATGAACACGGGCCTGGGCATCACCAGCTTGTCGTACCCAAGATTCGCCACCAGCGTCCCCAGCGTGGTGTCCCCCACCGACAGCCCCACCATCAGCGCGAAGGTGAACGTGCCGTTGACCAGGATCTGCCCGAACTCGCTGGCCTTGGCCGCCTCGGCATCGATGTGCAGCGGCTGCGGATTGTGGGTCATCGTCGAAAACAGCAGGTTGTCGGTCTCGGTCACGGTGCGCCGGATCTCGTGCTCGATCCGGTCGCCCACCTGCCATTCATCGAAGTAACGCCCTGCCATCAGCTAAACTCCCGTTCCGGCCCCCGACCCCGCCCACCCTGAGCTTGTCGAAGGGCCGCTCTTTCCTTTGACGCAAACGCTGAACCCGGAGAACAAAAGCAGTGCTTCGACAAGCTCAGCATGGACGGAGTTGCCGACAGCCCGCTCGCTATTCCGCCTTCTCCACCTTCGCCAGCAGCGCTTCGACCTGCACTTGCGCCCCTGCCTCCACGGTCAGGCCGGTGACGGTCCCTTCGAACGGCGCGGTCAGCGCATGCTCCATCTTCATCGCTTCCAATACCAGCAGCTTCTGGCCCTTGGTCACCCGTTCGCCGTCGGCAACGTCGACCGAGATCACCCGCCCGGGCATCGGCGCACGGATCGCCCCGTCGCTGGCAAGGCCGCCCGCTCCGCCCTCGGTCCGCGCAACCCGCAGCACGAAGCGCTCGCCGCCTTCATCCACGCCGGTTTCCGCCTCGGCGGGCCAGCCGTCGAACACCGGCCCATCCGGCAGGGCGGCTTCGAAGCGGCGGCCGAACTGGTCGGCCAGCCGCACATCGCGCCGGGCCGGAGCGTTCAGGCGCAGGCCTGACTGGCTGCTCCACGGCGTATCGCCCGGCGTCCCCGCCAGCCGCGTTGCGGCAAGCGCCAGCGCCTCGGGCGAAGGTTCGGGCCGCACCGCCAGCGATTCCAGGTTGCGCTCGATCAGTCCGGTATCGACCACGCCCGCCTCGAAGGCGGCATGGCCCAGCAGGCGCCACAGGAACCCGGCATTGGTCACCAGCGGGCCGACCATGCCTTCGTCCAGAGTCTGGCGCAGACCCTTGATCGCTTCGGACCGGGTGGGGCGATGAACGATCAGCTTGGCGATCATCGGATCGTAGAACGGCGAGATCTCTGCCCCCGCCTCCACCCCGGTGTCGATCCGGGCGAGGATCGTGGGGTACCGGAAGTCATCGACCCGCCCGATGCTGGGCAGGAAACCCTTGGTCGGGTCCTCGGCATAGAGCCGCGCTTCCATGGCCCAGCCGTTGATGCGCAGCTCGTCCTGCTTCTTGGGCAGCGGCTCGCCGCTCGCCACGCGCAGCTGCCATTCGACGAGGTCGACCCCGGTGATCGCTTCGGTGACGGGGTGTTCCACCTGCAGGCGGGTGTTCATTTCCATGAACCACACCCGGTCCGCCCGCAGCCCTTCGGAACCGTCGGCAATGAATTCGATCGTGCCGGCGCCCTCGTAGTCCACCGCCTTCGCCGCACGGACGGCGGCGGCGCAGACGGCTTCGCGCGTCGCTTCGTCCATGCCCGGCGCGGGGGCTTCCTCGATCACCTTCTGGTGGCGGCGCTGGAGCGAACAGTCGCGCTCGAACAGGTGCACCACGTTGCCGTGGGCATCGCCGAACACCTGCACTTCGATGTGGCGGGGGCTGAGGATGTACTTTTCGATCAGCACGCGATCATCGCCGAACGAGGACGCCGCCTCGCGCCGGCAGGACGCCAGCGCCTCGGCAAAGTCGGCGCTCGCATCGACCCGGCGCATGCCCTTTCCGCCACCGCCGGCCACCGCCTTGATCAGCACCGGATAGCCGATGGCATCAGCTTCGGCCTGCAGCCGCTCGGGGCTCTGGTCCTCGCCAAGGTAGCCCGGCGTCACCGGCACGCCCGCCGCGATCATCCGCGCCTTTGCCGCATCCTTGAGGCCCATCGCGGTGATCGAGGCCGGCTTCGGCCCCACCCAGACGAGCCCCGCATCGAGCACGGCCTGCGCGAACGCGGCGTTTTCCGACAGGAAGCCGTAGCCCGGATGGATGGCTTCTGCCCCGGTCGCGAGCGCAGCAGCGATGATCTTCTCGCCCACCAGATAGCTTTCACGCGCCGGCGCGGGGCCGATGTGCACCGCCTCGTCGGCGCTGCGGACATGCAGCGCGTTCACGTCGGCGTCGGAATAGACCGCGACGGTGCGGATCCCGAGCGCGCGCGCCGTGCGGATGACGCGGCAGGCGATCTCGCCCCGGTTGGCGATGAGGAGGGACTGGATCATGGGCGACTTCCTAGATCCTTCCCGAGCTTGCTCGGGGAGGGGGACCATGCGAAGCATGGTGGAGGGGTATTCGAATGCTGCGCGACACTTCGCCCGATCCGCGAACCGGAACGATCAAGAGGGCGAGACGCCAGCGGCGCCAGATGTCGCTGCCGGAAGTTCTGCTCTGGCGGGAGCTGAAGGCGCGTCCCGATGGCATCAAGTTCCGACGCCAGCACCCGAGCGGCCCGTATATCCTCGATTTCTACTGCAGCGACGCGAGGCTGGCGATCGAGGTGGACGGGCGATCGCACGATATGGGCCAACGTCCGCAGCGCGATACGTTGCGCGACGCCTTCTTTGCGGGCGAAGGCATCGCGACACTGCGAATTGCGGCTGCGGAAATCCTCGACGACGCGAAGCGGGCTGCGGAGGCAATTGTCAGAGCTGCGCGCGGTCGGCTGCCCCTCCACCACCCGGCTGCACCGGGCGGTCCCCCTCCCCGAGACAAGCTCGGGGAGGAACTCGCTTAGCCCCCTCACATCCGGAACACCCCGAAGCGGGGTGCCTCCGGAATGGGAGCCTGGAGGCAGGCTTCGAGGGCCAGGCCGACGACGTCGCGAGTCTGGGCGGGGTCGATCACGCCGTCGTCCCAGCCCCGCGCCGTGGCGTAGTAGGGGTTGCCTTCGTCTTCATACTTCTGGCGGATCGGGGCCTTGAAGGCCTCGGCGTCCTCCGGCGTCCACTTGTCCGCATCGCGGTGGACGGTGGCGAGCACGCTGGCCGCCTGTTCGCCGCCCATCACGCTGATCCGCGCATTGGGCCAGGTGAACAGGAAGCGCGGGGAATAGGCGCGGCCGCACATGCCATAGTTGCCCGCGCCGAAGCTGCCACCGATCAGCACGGTGATCTTGGGCACCTGCGCCGTGGCGACTGCCGTGACCAGTTTGGCGCCGTGCTTGGCGATGCCTTCGGCTTCGTACTTGCCGCCGACCATGAAGCCCGAGATGTTCTGCAGGAACAGCAGCGGAATGCCGCGCTGGCAGGCGAGTTCGATGAAGTGCGCGCCCTTCTGCGCGCTTTCCGAAAAAAGCACGCCGTTGTTGGCCAGGATCGCCACCGGCATGCCCCAGATATGGGCGAAGCCGCAGACCAGCGTGGCACCATACAGCGCCTTGAATTCGTGGAATTCGGACCCGTCGACGATCCGCGCGATGACTTCGTGCACGTCGTAGGGCGCACGCACGTCTTCGGGGATGATGGCGTAAAGGTCTTGCGGATCGTATTTCGGCAGTCTTGGCTCCCTCCTCCCGTTCGCATCGAGCGAAGTCGAGATGCCGCGCGCCTGTGTCTCGACTACGCTCGACACGAACGGACTTTGGAGATGGGACACAATATCCCTGACAATCGTCAGCGCATGTTCGTCGTTGTCGGCAAGGTGATCGACCACGCCGGACTTGCGCGCATGGAGATCGCCGCCGCCGAGGTCTTCGGCACTGATCTCCTCGCCCGTTGCCGCCTTCACCAGCGGGGGGCCGGCAAGGAAGATCGTGCCCTGGCCCTTCACGATCACGGTTTCATCGCTCATCGCCGGGACATAGGCGCCGCCCGCGGTGCAGCTGCCCATCACGCTGGCGATCTGCGGGATGCCACGCGCGCTCATGTTCGCCTGGTTGAAGAAGAAGCGGCCGAAGTGGTCACGGTCAGGGAATACCTCGGCCTGGTTGGGCAGGTTCGCCCCGCCGCTGTCGACGAGGTAGATGCACGGCAGGTGGTTTGCCTGCGCGATCTCCTGCGCCCGCAGGTGCTTCTTCACCGTCATCGGGAAGTAGGTGCCGCCCTTCACCGTGGCATCGTTGGCGAAGATCATGCACTGCCGGCCCGAAACGCGCCCGACGCCGGTGATGATTCCCGCGCCGGGCACCTCGTCGCCGTACATGCCGTTGGCGGCGAGCTGGCCCACTTCGAGGAACGGCGAGCCGGGATCGAGCAGGCGCTCGACGCGGTCGCGCGGCAGCAGCTTGCCACGGCTGACGTGGCGGTCCCGGCTGCGCGCATCGCCGCCGAGCGCGGCCTGCGCGACGCGGGCGCGCAGGTCATCGACCAGCGCCCGGTTGTGCGCGATCCGCGCCTGCGCCTGCGGGCTGGTGGGATCGAGGTTGGTCGGAAGGATGGGGGCGCTCATGGACGGCGCTCCGAGGCGAAGGCTGGATCAATCACGCGGCAGCTCCCGGATTTCGACAGTGCCGCCCGTTTCGTAAACGGGATTGCCGGCAAGGAAGGTCTCGGCCTCGGCAAGGCTTTCCGCGCGAATGCGGATGAAGCCGGTCAGCGGCAAAGGTGCCTCGGCATTGCCGCCAGCCTTCCGGTAGCGTTGCCCTGCGCCGATCGCGCTGCCACCGTCGAAGCGGCCCGACTGGCCGAGGCGTGAGAAGTACCCTGCCCAAGCCGCGCCGGTTTCGGCGCCGCCATCATCGTGCATCAGCAGGATGTAGTCGTTCACGAACCCGCTCCGATCAGTTCGCGCCCGATCAGCATGCGGCGGATTTCGTTGGTGCCGGCGCCGATATCGAGCAGCTTGGCATCGCGCAGGTAGCGTTCGACCGGCCAGTCCTTGGTGTAACCGGCGCCGCCCAAGGCCTGCACCGCCTCGCCCGCGACGCGGAAGGCGCTTTCGCTGGCGAGCAGGATCGCGCCCGCCGCATCGAAGCGCGTGGTCTGCCCTGCGTCGCAGGCGCGGGCCACGGTGTAGACATAGGCGCGCGCCGATTGCAGCGCGACATACATGTCGGCAACCTTCGCCTGCATCAGCTGGAACGCGCCGATCGGCTTGCCGAACTGCTTGCGTTCGCGGACATAGGGAATGACCGTGTCGAGGCAGGCCTGCATGATGCCGATCTGCATGCCCGCCAGCACCACGCGTTCATAGTCGAGGCCGCTCATCAGCACGCCGACGCCGCCGTGCAGCGGGCCCATGACGTTCTCCTCCGGCACGAAGCAGTCTTCGAACACCAGTTCGCAGGTGGGCGAGCCGCGCAGGCCCATCTTGTCGATCTTCTGGCCGATCGAGAAGCCGGGCATGTCCTTTTCGATCAGGAACGCGGTAATGCCGCGGCTGCCGGCCTGCGCATCGGTCTTGGCATAGACCACCAGCGTATCGGCGTAGGTGCCGTTGGTGATCCAGAACTTGGTGCCGTTGAGGCGGAAGCCGCCGGGGACCGCATCGGCGCGCAGCTTCATCGACACGACGTCGGACCCGGCGCCGGTTTCGGACATGGCAAGGCTGCCGACATGTTCGCCCGAAACGAGCTTGGGCAGGTACTTCGCCTTCTGGTCCGGGTTACCCCAGCGGCGGATCTGGTTGACGCAGAGGTTCGAGTGCGCGCCGTAGCTGAGGCCCACCGACCCGCTGGCACGGCTGACTTCCTCGACCGCGATGACGTGGTCGAGATAGCCGAGGCCGAGCCCGCCCCATTCCTCCTCGACGGTCACGCCGTGCAGGCCCAAGGCGCCCATCGGCTCCCACAGTTCGCTGGGGAAGCGGTCGTTGCGGTCGATCTCGGCAGAAAGCGGGGCGATCTGTTCGTCGGCGAAGCGGCTGGCGGCTTCGCGGATCATCAGCGCGCTTTCGGTCAGGCCGAAATCGAGATCGGGCGTCGCACGCAAGGCATCCTCCATAACTTGTTTGCGCACGATGCTATCACACCGGTGGGCAATGACCACTTGGCGCAGCTTCATGCTGTGCATAGAAGAATGCTATCATGGACCGCCTTCTGCTCCGCTATTTCCTCGCCGTGGTCGATACCGGATCTTTCAGCCGCGCGGCCGACCTGACGCGCGTTTCGCAGCCGACCGTCTCGGCCGGGATCGCGCGGCTGGAGCGCGATCTGGGCGCGCCGCTGTTCGTGCGCAGCAACCGGCGGGTGGAACTGACCGAAGCCGGCGCGCGGCTGGTGGAGCCGGCGCGGCGGATCGAAGCGGCGTTCCTCGAGGCGCAGGCGGCGCTCGCCGAAACCCATGCGGTCACCACGATCCGGCTGGGGCTGGCATCGACGCTGGCGGCAGATTTCGTCGAGGCGATCGTCGCGGCCTGCCGCGCGCTGCCGGGCGTGCGGCTGGAGCTGGTGGAGCGGCGCGCGGGCGAGCTTGCCGCGCTGCTCGATCGCGGGCGAGTGGACCTTACTCTTGGTCCGCTGGGGGCGAGCGAGGCGCGGCGCGCGCTGGCGCTGTTCGAGGAGCCTTACCTGCTGGCGCTTTCCGAAACGCATCCGCTGGCGGGCGAGGACACGATTTCGGCCGATGCGCTGGTTGACGAGCCGATGCTGGTGCGCCGCAGTTGCGAGGCGCTGCCGCTGGTCAGCCAGTTCTTCACCGCGCGCGGCGTGCGCCCGTTCATGGCCGCGCGATCGATGAGCGAGGAGCGCGTGGCGGGCTATGTGCGCGCGGGGCTTGGGCTGACCGTGATGCCGCGCAGCCTTGGCGCGCCGGGCGTGGCGCTGCGCCCGCTGGCGGGCTTCGGCCTGACGCGGACGGTGGGTCTGGTGCTCGAGCCCGGCGAGCATGGCCGCGCGGCGCGCAGCGGGGTGGTCGAGGCGATCGGCAGCGTGGCGGACCGCCGGGCGGTCAGCGGCGGCTGAAGTTCGCGACGATGCGCGCGGCGGCTTCGTTCACGTCTTCCCAGGTTTCAGCGAAGGCCTGTTCGTCGCCATAGTAGGGATCGATCACCGCGGTGCCGGCGCGGCCGGGGACCAGGTCCATGAGCAGGCCGACCCGCGCGAGTGGACGGCGCGGTGCGAGCGCCTGCAGATCGCGCAGGTTTTGCGGATCGAGCGCGTAGACGAAATCGAAAGTGCGGAAGTCATCCTCGCGCACCTGGCGCGCGCGGTAGGACGAAATGTCGATGCCGTGGCGCAGCGCTTCGGCCTGAGCGCGCGGATCGGGCGGATTGCCGACGTGCCAGTCCCCGGTGCCGGCCGAATCGATGGTTAGCGCGATGCCCGCCTCCACCGCGCGCGCGCGCAGCGCCGCTTCGGCGAGCGGGGAACGGCAGATGTTGCCGAGGCACACGAACAGGATCCGCGGCTGCATCAGCGGCCGGCCGGGTTCAGGACGTGGCAGAGTTCTCGCTTGTCGTATCGCATGGGATCGCAATTCCTCGCTGGCCTGGCCTGCCAACGCCGATCAGGAACGGATCCTCTCCCTGCCGCGCAGAAAACCTGCTGCGCGACGAAATGTCCAGCCACTTGTTACGTACGAGTACTTGCCCGATGGCACCGCCGAGCGTTTCGCCGGGGCCGAGCAGGACGAGCCGGTCGGGCGCGAATTCGCGAAGGGCGACGGTGATGGCGGTGGTGAAGTCGTAGGGCTGCAGGATCTGGTGGCCGAAGGTGTAGTCCCATAGCGCGGCAGGGTCGGTCGCGGCGCGGCGCCAGATCGCGCCACGACCGTCGATCAGCGGGATCTGCGGCTGGCCGAACCAGTCCTGCGGCAGCGAGGCGCGCGCTGCCGCGGCGCTCGGGTGCATCAGCGGGGTGTGGAACGGGCCGTGGCCGGGCAGCCGCATCGGCGGGCGCGACAGCACTGGCAGCGCCGCCTCGAATGCGGCGAGCGCGGCGAAAGGTCCGGCGACAACCAGCATGCCGCCAAGGCGGATCGAGGGCAGCACGCCGTGCGCCTGCATCAGCGCTGCGACCTGCGCCTCCAGCGATGGATCGACGCGCCAATCGTCATCGGCGAGGACCAGCACGCTTTGCCCGCCTTCGTCGTGCGCCTGCGAATTGACGCCCATGGCATCGGCGATGCGGAAGCCGGCTTCGGCATCGACCGCACCGGCGCAGGCGAGTGCGGTGTACCAGCCCATCGAATTGCCGGTGACGGCGACGATCTCGAACCGGTCGCGATCGAGCGCAAGGAAATCGAGGTAGGCGCAGGCGTGGATCAGCGGCGCGGCGACATCGCCCTTCAGGTGCGCGGCGGTGAACTTGGGCGCGGCATCGAGCGCGGTCAGCGCTTGCTTGCCACCCTGTTCGCGGATCGCATCGAAGCGGGCGAGCAGCGAGTTGCCGGCGTGATGGCGCGCAAGGTAACCCAGTTCGGGCGGGTTGTAGGTTCCGCGCCCGGGGCAGACGACGACGATGCGTTCCCGCTCAGCCACGGACCATCTCCAGCGCGCGGGCCACGATCATGTCGCGGCTGGGCAAGGTGTGGGTGGCGGCGCGCGCCAGCGGGATGAAGCTGTCGGTCGCGGCAAGGCGGGCGGTCGGCTTGCCGGGCTGGCGTTCGGCGAACAGCGCCATCAGCGCCTCGCTCTGCGATCCGGTGACGCGGCATTCGTCGACGATCAGTACCTTGCCGCAAGGTGCGGTGGCAGCAAGCAGCGCATCCTCCGGCAACGGCGCGAGCCAGCGCAAGTCGATCACCCGCGCGGCGACGCCCTGTTCCGCCAGCAGCTTCTGCGCCTGGCGCGAAAGGAACGTGCCGTTGCCATAGGTGACGATGGCGATGTCGGTGCCATCGCCATGAATGCCCGGTTCGCCGATGCGCACGACATGGTCGCCGGGGGCGGGATAAAGCCCGGTCATCTCGCCATCACCTTCGGCATGAAGATCGCGCGTCATGTAGAGCGCGATCGGTTCGACGAAGACGACCACGCGCTGTTCTTCGTGCGCCAGCCGGACGCATTCGCGCAGCATCGCCACGGCATCGCGCCCGTTCGACGGCACGGCGAGGATCACGCCCGGAATATCGCGGAAGACGGCGAGGCTGTTGTCGTTGTGGAAGTGCCCCCCGAAGCCCTTCTGGTAGGGCAGCCCGGCGATGCGCAGCACCATCGGGTTGGTGAACTGACCATCCGAGAAGAACGACAGCGTGGCCGCCTCGCCCCGGATCTGGTCCTCGGCATTGTGGACATAGGCGAGGAACTGCACTTCGGGCAGCGGCAGCAGATTGTTGTGTGCAGCCCCGATGGCAAGACCGAGGATCGCCTGTTCATCGAGCAGCGTGTTGATCACGCGGGCAGAACCGAAGCGCTGGTGCAGCTTCTGCGTGCAGGCATAGACTCCGCCCTTTGGCCCCACGTCCTCGCCACAGACGATGGCGTTGGGGTATTGCAGCATCACGTCGGCAAGCCCCCACGAAATGAGCTTGGCCATGTGCTGGGGCTTGGCCATCGCGCTTGCCTCGTCAGCGAAGAGCGCGGCGTGCGCCTCTGCCGAGGCGAGCGGGCGATCGCCGCCTTCGCGCCTGGGCGGAACGATGCTGGCCATGACTTCGGCCGCGTCCTTGAGCTTGGGACGCAGGATCGCCTGTTCGACCGCCGAAGCGAGCGAGGCTTCGATGGTGTTGTATTCGGCCGCGATTTCAGCGGCGGTCATCACGCCTTCCTCGATCAGCAGCGCCGCGCTTGCCAGCAGCGGATCGCGCGCTTCGTCGGCGGCGATGTGATCCTTGCTCAGATACGCAAGCTGCATGTCGTTGCCGGCGTGGCCATAGAGCCGCACGGTCTTGAGGTGCAGGAACACCGGCTTGCGCTTGGCCCGCGCAAACTCGATCGCCTCACGCGCGGCGCGGTGGGCATCGGCAAGGTCGCAACCGTCCGCCGCGATGTAGCGAAGCCCTGCGCGGTTCGACCAGTTGGCCTCAATCCAGCCGGGCGGGGTCCGCGTCGAAATGCCGATGCCGTTGTCTTCGCAGACGAACACGATCGGCATAGGCGTGTTCTGGAACGCGGCCCAAGCGGCGGTGTTGAGCGCGCCGACGGCCGTCGAATGGTTGGCGCTGGCATCGCCGAACGAGCAGATCACCACACCGTCGCTGGCCAATTCGGTATCGGTCCAGCCCATGCGGCGGGCAATGCCGATGGAAAAGGCCGCGCCGACCGCCTTGGGCAGGTGGCTGGCGATGGTGCTGGTCTGCGGCGGGATCATCAGCCGCTTCGATCCCAGCACCTTGTGCCGACCGCCCGAGATCGGATCTTCGGCGCTGGCGGTGAAGGAAAGCAGCATGTCCCACGCCGGGGTTTCGCCGGGCACGCGGCTGGCGCGGTGGATCTGGAAGGCGGCATCGCGATAGTGGAGGAAGGCGATGTCATCGACACGCGATGCTTCCGCCAGCACGGCGTTGCCTTCGTGGCCGGACGATCCGATCGTGTAGAACCCTTCGCCGCGCGCCTGCAGCTTGCGGCTGAGGCGATCGAGCTGGCGGCTGGTCATCTGCGAATGAAGCAGCGCGGCAGCGCGCGTGGGCGACAGGCCGGCCTCGGCAAGGCCAAGGTTGGAGCGGCGGCGAAGCGTGCCGCCCTCAAGCGCGCCGAGGAACTTGAGGTGAACCTGTTCGGCGGCATCCATCAGCGCAATCCGGTTTCATTGGCAATCATGCTGCAATGGCCTAGCCCAGCAGGATCACCGCGTCACCCCCGCGCGTGCATGCCCTTGCGCCGCAAAACCGCCTGCCGGCCAAGTGCCGGATCGTCGGTGAAGAAGCCGTCGATCCCCGCCGCAATCACGCGGTCGATCAGCGCGAGGCAGCCCGCATCGTTGCGGGCGTTTTCCGGCCCGTTGCGCAAGTCCTTGGGCAGGAAGCGGTTCTCCGGGCGGAAGGTGTAGCAGCCCGCGAGCAGGCCCGCCTTGTGCGCATCGGCGATAAAGCTGGTGACGGGCGCGCTGGTGCCATCGGTCGCAAGCGGCACGATCCGCGACCATGCGGGTGCCGCCCAATCGGCATAGCCTGCGATGGCGGAAAGGCCGGCGGGCGTTGCCATCTCGCGATACGTCAATGCTTGCCCTTGCGCCACGGCATCGGCGGGACTTGCGCCATCATCGTCGAGCAACTGCATCAGCTGGACATTGGCCATGCCCCGCAGCGCCTTGCGCAACCGCTTCAGGTTGGAGACTTCGAACGACTGGACGATCAGCGGCACGCGGTGCAGCAGGCGGTGACGGCGCACCGCCGCAAGGAACAGCGCCTCCATGTCGAAGCCCAGTGAGGCGAACCAGGTCGAATGCTTGATCTCGGGGATCAGGCCCACCGTCCGCCCCGTGCGCGCGTTCGAAGCCTGGAGGAAGCCGACGATCTCATCCAACGTGGGCACCGGGAACTGGCCGTTGAAGCTCTGGCTGATCGGGCGCAAGGCGCCGAGCCGTTCGCGCGCGCGCAGTGTCTGAAGTTCGGCCAAGGTGAAATCGGTGGTGAACCAGCCGTCCTGCTTCTGGCCGTCGATCACCCTGGTGGCGCGGCGGTCGGCGAATTCGGGGTGGTCGGCAACGTCGGTGGTATCGGCGATGTTGGGTTCGTGCCGGGCAACGAGGTGCCCGTCCTTCGTCGGAACGAGATCGGGTTCGATGAAATCCGCCCCGTCAGCGATGGCGCGTTCGTAGGAGGCGAGTGTGTGTTCGGGCCGCAGCGCGCAGGCGCCGCGATGGCCGAGCACCAGCGGCGATGCAGGACGCCTAGGCATCGTGCCGCCACGCACAGCCGGCGCCATTGCCAGCGCGGCCGTGCCTGCAAGAACCGTGCGCCTGCTGAACGATGCGTCCATCCTGTCCTCCATCTCTCACGCTGCGGCTAGGCGGGGGACAAGACAACGCCGTGACAGCGTTCAATCGCCATCGCGCGCTGCGTAGCGCCGCGCGATCGTGGCGCAGGCCATCAGCTGGGCCTGGTGAAAGATCATCACCGGCAGGATGGCGGCGCCGGCTACTGCAGGCGGGAAGATGATCTTGGCCATCGGCGCGCCGCTCGCCAGCGATTTCTTGGATCCCACGAACACGACGGCAATCTCTTCCGCGGTGCCGTAACCCAGCAGGCGCGCGATCAGCGTGGTAAGGCCGAGCACCAGCGCCAGCAGCAGCAGACACAGCCCCAGCACCGCCAGCATCTGCAGCGGCGCGACCTTGTGCCACAGCCCTTCGGCCACGGCGGCCGCGAACGAGGAATAGACCGCCAGCACGATCGTGCCGCGATCGGTGAAGGTCAGCAGCTTGCGGTTGCGTTCGGCCCAGGCGCCCAGCCAGGGGCGCAGAAGGTGGCCCAGCACGAAGGGCAGCAACAGTTCGGTGGCGATCTTGACCACCTGCCCCGCCGAAATCCCGCCCTGCGTGCCGAGCAGCGCGCTCGCCAGGAACGGGGTGACCATGACGCCGAACAGGTTCGAGAACGCCGCCGCGCAGAGCGCCACCGCCACGTTGCCGCGGGCGATCGAGGTGAAGGCGATCGAGGACTGCACCGTCGAAGGCAGCGCGCAAAGGTACAGCACACCGGTCCACAGCGCCGGTGGCAGCAAGCCCGGCATCGCGAAGTGGAAGGCGATGCCGAGCAGCGGGAACATCACGAACGTGCAGGCGAGGATCAGCAGGTGGATCTTCCAGTCGGTCGCGGCCGTTACCAGCGTTTCGCGCTTCAGCCGCACGCCGTGGAGGAAGAACAGCAGCGCGATGGCGGCGGTGGCGATGGCATCGACGATCTCGGCCGCCGTGCCGGTCGCGGGAAACAGGCTGGCCAGCGCGACCGTCGCCAGCATGATCAGGATGAAGGGATCGATCTTCACAGCAGGCTCACGATTTCGACCGGAGGGAGGGGAACGGCGCCGGGCTGCTCGCGCCAGTGCCGGGCATTGAGCACGCCGCCATCAGCGCGCAGTTCGGCGACCAGCGCGGGATCGATGCGGGCGTGGACCCAGCCGGCCGCCCCCTCTTCACCCATCGCGAGCACACCATCTTCGGGCATGGCCCAATCGCCGCCGCGCACCGCATCGGGCGGACCATAGACCCCTGCCGCTCCGCGGTTGACGTCGACCGCCGGAGACCATGGCGCCTCGCCCACGGTGGGCGACTGGACCACGTAGCATTGCCCTTCGAGCGCGCGCGCCTGCGATCCGATCCGCACGCGCCAGTAGCCGTGCAACGAATCGGTGCAGCTTGGCACCAGCAGGACTTCGGCGCCTGCTTCCACTGCTCCACGGGCGAGCAGCGGAAATTCGCTGTCATAGCAGATGGTCACGGCGATGCGGCCCAGCGCGGTATCGAACAGGCGCAAGGTGCTGCCCGGCGCGATGCTCCACTGTTCGCGCTCGAACCGGGTCATCACCAGCTTTTCCTGTTCGCCACGCTTGCCGTTGGGGGCGAACAGGCGGGCGACGTTGCGGAACCGGCCGTCGGCACCACGGCGCGGCGCGCTGGCCGCCAGGATGTGCACGCGATGGCGCGCGGCAAGCTCTGCGTGGAGATCGTCGACCTTGGGCAGCAGGTCCGAGACGGTCGCGATCGAGCCCTGCAGGTCACCCATCGTTTCCGGATCGAGCGAGGCAAGCTCCATCGCGCCGTATTCGGGGAACACCAGCAGGTCCGCTCCGCCCTCGACCGCCAAGGTGACCCAACGTTCGAGCTTTTCGGCGTAGGCCTCCCAGTCCGCCAGCCGGTCGATCGGATATTGCGCGGCAGCCACCTGCCAGCCGAACGTGCTCATGCGACCAGACTCATTTCGGCCCCCAGTGGCGCAGCCAGTACTGCATGGGCTTGTCGCCTTCCTGCGCCTCGCCATGTTCCTTCCAGGCGAGATGGGTGACGAGACCGTCGATCGGCGCATAGCCGCGCCGCGTCCAGAACGCATCGAGCGGCGTATAGCCGGCGGGCCGCGCCGGGTGGTCCGTCGGGCGGATCACGGCGGCGAAGCAGGCCGCCTCGGCCCCGCATGCGCGGGCCTGCGCCTCGCGCGCATCGAAGAACGCGTGGCCGATGCCAGCACCGCGATATTCGGGCAGAAGCACGCTTTCGCCGAAGTAGAACAGGCGTGCTGTGTCGATCCCGCGCTGTTCGAAGGGAGCGCGGAACTCCGCCTTCTGGTGGCGCATCGGCGCAGCGGTGGCGGCGCCGACGATGCGCGGGCCGTCGAACGCAGCGACCAGCACCGCGTCCTCCGAAGCGGCATATTCGGCAAGGTAAGCGCGCTCGTAGGCTTCGTCGCCATCGTAGAGGTAGGGATAGGCGGCGAAGACCGCGATGCGCAGGGCGGCAAGGTCGCCCAGCGCGGCGTGCACCTCGGCGCCGGTCAGCGGCCGGACCGCGATGGTCATGCGCCGATGACCTGCGCTTCCCAGTCGGCAAGGTTGTAGTACATCGTCAGCCGCGTGATCCGGCCCTGCTCGATCGCGAGGAAGGCGCCGGCGGGAAGCACGTAGGTCTGCCCACTGGCTTCGGGCAGGCCCTCGTCGGTCGCCAAATATTCGCCGTGGACGACGAATTCGGCGGCGGCGCGGGTGCCGTCGTCGTTGGCCATCAGCACGATGTCGGTCAGCTGCTCGGCATAGCAGCGTTCCATGTGGACGAGGAATTCGGCAAAGGCCGCCTTGCCGATGACGCGCTTGCCCTGGTTGATGTCGTGCGCGACGTCATCGGCAAGGCAGTCGAGCATACCCTGCCAGTCGCGCGCGTTGAACGCGGCGTAGTAGCGGGTCAGCAGCTCGATCGTCTGGGCGCGGGCCATGGGCGGATCTCCTTCGAGAGCGCCCTTAGCCGCTGGGGCTAAGCGCTGCCAGTGGGGCAGCGCGCCCTAATTCTTAGCTGTCGGCGATCATCGCGGTGAAGCTGCACTCGGTCGCGATCTTGTCGCCGAGCATGGCGCGCCCGGCGAACTTGCAGACGCGCGCACGCTTCTGGGTAAACTCGACGTGCAGATCGAGCAGGCAGCCGGGTTCCACCGGCGTGCGGAACTTTGCTTCCTCGATCGCCATGAAATAAACGAGCTTGCCCGAGCCGGCGAGGCCCAGCGTCTCGACCGCGAGGACGCCGGCAGCTTGCGCCAGCGCCTCGATCTGCAAGACGCCCGGCATGATCGGGCGACCGGGGAAATGACCCTGGAAGAACTGTTCGTTCATCGACACCGCCTTGATCGCGTGGATTCGCTCCCCCACGATCAGTTCGGCGACGCGATCGACCAGCAGCAGCGGATAGCGATGCGGCAGCGCCGCCATCACGCCCTTGATGTCGTAGGAAAGCGGCGCGGGCGCGCTCTCGACGGTTTCTTCGGTCATTCCCCGGTGCGCTCCGACTTAGCGGCCGGACGGCTTCTTGGTGTTGGTGGCGGGCGCGGCAGCCGGAGCGGCGGCACCGGCAGCAGCCTGCTGCTGCGCCTGCTGTTCGCGCTGGGCGCGCGGCAGCCAGCCGGCGGGCGGCACCAGCTGCGCCGACGGCAGCAGGGTGTTGAGCTCGTTCAGGATGTCCTGGTTGAGGTTGTAGACCTGGTCGGCCTTGATGATGCCCTGCGAGTCATAGACGATGGTGACCTTCTTCTTGGTCATCGCCGCCTGGGTCGCATCGTCCAGCTTGTCGCCGATCTGTTCGAGCACGTACTGCTGCGACAGGTTGAGCGGTGCGAGGATCTGCTGGATTTCCTGTTCGCCGGCCTGCTGGATCTGCTGGATCTGCTCGTACTGCTGCTGCAGCGCGGCGCGGTTCGGGGTGGCGACCTTCGAATCCGCCTCGAGCTTGGCGATGAGCGGCTTGAGCTGCGCTTCGATCTGCGCCTTGCGGGTGTTGGCCTGGTCGATCTGGGCCTTGTAGGTCACCGGACGCTGGCTCTGCGCGGTCTTGTACGCGTTCGAGGCCGCGACGACGGCAGGCGGGTTGGCCACGGCGATGCCGGCGACGGTGGTGCCGCCCGGAGTGGCCTGGGCCATAGCGGCCGGAGCTGCCGAAACGAGAAGGCCCGCGATCAGGGCCGAAGCAATGCGGAGTTTCATCAGAACTGTGTTCCCACGTTGAAAGTAAAGGCCTGCGGGTCGTCGCCGTCGACCTTGGAAAGAACCTTGGCGAAGTCGATGCGGAACGGACCGAACGGCGAGTTCCAGTTCACGCCGACACCGACCGAAACGCGCGGCTTGGCAGAATTGCCGACGAAGCTTTCGGTGAACTTGCGCGACACCGTGTAGCCCGAGGGCACGGTGTAGTTGATCCAGTTCGCCGCGTTGTTCGGATCGGGGGTGACCGCGACGTACTTGGTGTCGCCAGTCGTGCTGTTGGCGATTTCGAGCACAAGCGGATTGGTGGTCGGGGTCTTCACGCTGAACACCGCACCGGCATCGACGAAGATCGACGGACGCAGGCCCAGTTCACGCGCGCCCGAACCCAGCGGGATTTCGAGCTCGGCGTGGGCGAGGTAGTAATACCGGCCGCCGATGGCATCGTCCTGCCAGTCGTTGCGATCGGTGCTGGTGGTGCCGTTCTTTCCGCTGGAATCGAAGCCGGTGTAGAACTTGCGCAGCACGCGCGGACCGACACCGCGGATGTCGAAGCCGCGCAGCTGCGGCTGGCCCAGGAAGAAACGGTCCGTCAGGCGGATGCCGTCGACTTCATTGCCGTTTTCGTCATAGCGCTTGGCAAGCGGCTGGATCGCGCCGCCTTCGCCGCGCAGCGAGAAGACGAAGCCCTTGCCGATCGGGAAGTACTTGGCCGCGTTGGCGGTGATGCGGGCATACTTCACCGAACCGCCCAGCCCCGCAAAGTCGGTGCCGACCACGATCGAGCTGCCGCGCGTGGGACGCTGGCGATTGTCGAGAGAATCGTAGATCACCGAGGCGCCGAGGATCGAGCTGGTGCGCTTGCCGATCGCATCGCACAGGTAGAAGCCGCCCTTGAACGGGTCGCATGCGCCATCCGTGTAGTAGAGCGTCTTGTCGAGCGTGACGTTGTCGAAGTTCAGCGTGTAGCGGCCGACCAGCGACATGTATTCGGTCAGCGCGACGCCGATGCGGGCCTGGAAGCCGGTCGTCGCCCGCTTGTAGGTCGTGTTCCGGCTCGAGTTGTAATAGTTGAAGCTGTTGTAGTCGCGCCGGTACACGTCCATGCCGAACGAGACGTTGCGATCGAACAGGTACGGCTCGGTGAAGCTGAGCTGGATCGAGCGCGAATAGCGCGAATAGTCGACGCTCGCACCCACCGTCTGGCCACGGCCGCGGAAGTTGTTCTGCTGGATCGAGGCCTGGAAGATGAAGCTTTCAAGGCTCGAGAAGCCGGCCGAAAGCTGCAGCTGCCCGGTGGGCTTTTCCTCGACGTTGGCTTCAAGGATGATGCGGTCGGCCGCCGAGCCCGGCTTCTGTTCGACCTCGAACTTTTCCTGGAAGTAGCCGAGCGACTTGATGCGGTTCGACGAGCGCTTGATCTGGAACGAGTTGAACGCATCGCCTTCGGCCAGGCGGAATTCGCGACGGATGACCTTGTCCTGCGTCAGCGTGTTGCCGTTGACGTCAACGCGTTCGACGTAGACGCGCGGCGCATCGGCGATGCGGAAGGTGACCGACATCGTCAGGTCATCCTTGTTGCGGTCGAAGTCCGGACGCACATCGGCAAAGGCATAGCCGAAAGTGCCGGCAGTCTCGGTCAGGCTGTCGACGGTGTCTTCGACCAGCTTGGCGTTGTACCAATCGCCCTTGTGCAGCGACAGGCGCTTGGCGAGCGCGGCGCCGTCGAAATCGCGCAGCTGGCTTTCCACCTTCACATCGCCGAACTTGTAGCGCTTTCCTTCCTCGACCACGTAGGTGATGATGAAGTCGCGCTTGTCCGGCGTCAGCTCTGCCACGGCCGAAACGACGCGGAAGTCGGCATAGCCCTTGGTCAGGTAGAACTGGCGCAGCTTCTGCTGGTCGAAGGCCAGGCGATCGGGATCGTAGCTGGTGCCGCTGGAGAACAGGCGGAAGGCGCGCGCCTGCTTGGTCACCATCTCGCTGCGCAGCTCGCTGTCGGAGAAGGTGTCGTTGCCGATGATGTTGATCTGGCGGACCTTGGACTTGGGCCCTTCGGTGATCTCGAACACGATGTCGACGCGGTTCTGGTCGAGCATCACCATCTTCGGCTCGACCGAGGCGGCGAAGCGACCCTGGCGCTTGTAGAGCTCGATGATGCGGGCAACGTCGGCGCGGACCTTCGACCGGGTGAAGATCTGGCGCGCGGTCAGCTTGATTTCGGGGAGGATCTTTTCCTCCTTCAAGCGCTTGTTGCCTTCCAGGATGATCCGGTTGACGACCGGGTTTTCCTTCACCGTGATCGTGATCGCGCCGTTATCGTTGGTGAGCGAGACATCGGCGAACAGCTCGGTGGCGTACAGGTCCTTGAGCACCTGGTCACCGGCAGACTGGCTGTAGGTGTCGCCCACGCGAAGGCGGATATAGGACAGGATGGTGTCCGGCTCGAGCCGCTGGGCGCCTTCGATCTTGATCGAGCGCACGGCCTGGATCGGTGCAGAAGGATCGACGGCGGGCGCCGCCTTGGCCGGAGCGGCCGGCGCCTCGGTCGCGATCGGAACCGCCTTGCCCGTCTTCTGCTTCGGGGCTGCCAGGGCAGCTTCCGGCATGGCGACCAGCGCGGTCGTCGCCAGCAGGGCCACGGCCAGGGAGGAAACACGCTTCACGGCGGGGTTCGCCCGGGCCATGTCAATTCCAGTCATCACCAAGCGCCATCCCGTATATCTGTGCAGCCGCACCGCGCGAGAGCTGGCCCCTGCTACCCAGCCCGCCGTTCGGCAATCGCAGCCCTGTGCCCGATGCAGCCCCGCCAATCAAGCAAGCAAGCCCATCGCAGCGCGTTTAGCCCCGCAATATTGTGAAAAATTCCGTCTCGCCGCAAAGCGCCGATCCGCAACGGCCTTCAACGCGCGAAATCGAATTACCCTCCGAAGATGCTCAGCGACGCCACGTCGTTCAGCGTGACGAAGAGCATGAGCCCCAGCACCAGCGCAAGCCCGGTGCGGAAGGCCCATTCCTGCCCGCGCTGGCTCACCGGTCGGCGGCGGACAGCCTCGGCCGCGTAGAGCGCGAGATGGCCACCATCGAGCACCGGAATTGGCAAGAGGTTGATGAACCCCAAGTTAATGGAAATCATCGCGATGAAGAACACGAACGCCTCCCAGCCTGAGGCCAGTTGCTCGCCCGAATACTTGGCGATCTTGATCGGTCCGCCAAGCTCCTTCACCTCGCGCTTGCCGGTCAGGATCTGGCCGATCCCGGTCACCATCATGCCGATGATATCGCGCGTCTGGCCAAGCGCCGCCACCGTCGCGCCGACGGGTCCGACGGGCACGCGTTCGATGCTGGCGGGGCCGATGCCGAGGAAGCCGATCTTCTGTTCGTTGCCGAAGCGGTCGCGCAGCACCTTCGAGGCCGCTTCCATCGGCAGCGCGATGCGCGTGCCGCCGCGATCGACGACCACGTCGAGCGGCTCGCCAGGGTGCTGCGAAACCTCGAGGCGCACGTCGAGGAAGCTGTCGACGCTGCCCCCGCGCAACGAAACGATACGATCGCCGACCTTGATTCCGGCCTTGTCGGCCACCGAGCCTGCCTGCACCGCACCGATCACCGGCGGCACCACGACCTTGCCATAGGCGAGATTGAAGCCCGCCAGAATCAGCACCGCAAGCAGCAGGTTGGTCACGGGCCCCGCCAGCACGACCAGCGCGCGCTGCCACAGGGGCTTGGCCTGGAAGGTGCGGTTGCGCTCCTCTGCCGGCAGCGAGAGCCAGGCGGGATCGCTTTTGCCCGCCGCGTTCATGTCACCCGCGAACTGGACGTATCCGCCCAGCGGCAGCGCCGACAGCTTCCAGCGGGTGCCGCGCTTGTCGGTCCAGCCGAACAGTTCGCGACCGAAGCCGATCGAGAAGCTGTCGGCCTTGATCCCGAACAGCCGCCCGGCAAGGTAGTGGCCGAGCTCGTGGATGAAGACCAGCGGTCCGAGCACGAGCACGAAGGCGAGAAGGGTGATCAGCAGGCCGGGGGAATGCAGTTCCGGGGTCAACGAACAGGCTCCATCGTCTCGCGCGCCCTGATCCTGGCTTCCCGATCGATCGCGACCACTTCGTCAAGCGAAGCGGGCGCAGGCGGAAGGCCGCGCGAAAGCACGTCTTCAGCACATTGCACGATTCGGGTGAACGCGATCTGACGATCAAGGAAAGCTGCGACAGCAACTTCGTTCGCGGCGTTGAGCACAGCCGCCGCGGCACCACCCGCGACCGCAGCCTCGCGCGCCAGCCGCGTTGCCGGGAAGCGCACCTCGTCGGGCGCGCGGAAGGTCAGTTCGCCGATCGCGGCGAGGTCGAGCGGCGCGCAGGGCGTGTCCATGCGCCTGGGCCAGGCAAGCGCCGAGGCGATGGGCACGCGCATGTCCGATGGCCCCAGTTGCGCCAGCGTCGAACCATCGCGGTATTCCACCATCGAATGCACGATCGACTGCGGATGGACGATGATCCGCAACCGCTCCACTCCCACCGGGAAGAGGTGGAACGCCTCGATGAATTCAAGGCCCTTGTTCATCATCGTGGCCGAATCGACGCTGATCTTGGCGCCCATCGACCAGTTGGGATGCTTGACCGCCTCGGCCGGAGTGGCGCCGTGCAGCCGTTCGAGGCTCCAGTCGCGGAACGGCCCACCGCTGGCAGTCAGGGTGATCCAGCGCACGTCCTCGATGGCGTTGCCGGCCAGGCACTGGAAGATCGCGTTGTGTTCGGAATCGACCGGCAGCAGCGTTGCTCCCGACCGTGCCACGGCGGCAGTCATCACCTCGCCAGCGGAGACCAGGGCTTCCTTGTTGGCCAGCGCCACGGTGCGGCCCTGCTCGATGGCGGCCATCGTCGGGGCGAGCCCCGCGCAGCCGACAATCGCGGCAACGGTTACGTCTACGGCGCGCGACGCAGCCTCGACCAACGCACCGGCGCCGCCCGCCGCCTCGATGCCGCTGCCCGCCAGCGCCTCGCGCAAGTCGCCAAGGCAGCTCTCGTCGGCCACCACCGCCACCGCCGCACCGAATTCGCGGGCGAGCGCGGCCAATTCCTTCGCCTGGCAGTTCGCGGTCAGCGCAACGACCTGCCATGCGTCACGATTGCGCCGCACCAGATCGAGCGTCGATGCGCCGATCGAGCCGGTCGCGCCCAGCACCGAGATCGTGCGGGATCCGCTCATGATCCCGCCCCCAGAGCCCAGAGCGTGCCGACGACTATCGCCACCGGCAAAAGGCCGTCCACCCTATCGAACAGCCCGCCGTGCCCGGGGATCAGGCGCGAGGAATCCTTCACGCCTGCCCGGCGCTTGAGCCAGCTTTCGTAGAAATCGCCGGCCTGCGCGACAACGGCAAGGGCCGCACCGGCAAGCGCGGCAAAGCCGACGTTGGTGATGCGCAGCGCTTCACCAAGGCTTGGCCCGGTCGGTCCGATGGCGGAGATGAGATAGCCGCCGAACAAGACCGCAAGCGCGGTCCAGATGCCCGCCGCCGCCATGCCGCCGGCAAGGCCGGCCCAAGTCTTCGATGGGCTGATCCTGGGCGCGATCTTCGGCCCGCCGAGCGCGCGGCCAGTGAAATAGGCGCCGGTATCGGTGCAGATGACCAGGCCCATGATGCCGATCAGCAGCGGGGTCGGCATCACGATCAAGGCAAAGGCCGCCCAACCGATGTAGAGCGCGCCGGTCAGCACCGCCGCCGACATGCGGGCGGGATCCGGCGCAATTCGCGAGGCAAGGCGGACGTATTCTCCGAACACGACGAGCCCGGCCACGGCGAGGAATCCATCGAGCACCAGGCCGCCGCGCCACAGGGCCACCCCGGCGATCGCCAGCATGACCACCGCCGACGCGATGCGCACTGGCAGGTCGGCGTTCTTCTTCGCCGCCGGCGCGACCACCGTTTCAGCGTCCGCCAAAGCGACGCTCCCGCTGCGCGAACTGGGCCAGCGCATCGGCCAGGTGATCGGGCGTGAAATCGGGCCACAGCACGTCGAGGAAACACATCTCGGCATAGGCCGCCTGCCACAGCAGGAAGTTCGACAGCCGCACTTCGCCCGAGGTGCGGATGAGCAGGTCGAGCGGCGGCATGTCTGCCGTGTCGAGCTCGGCAGAGATCGTCTCGACCGTCACCGCGCCCTTGCCCGCCGCCTTGGATGCCGCGCGCGCGATCTCGTCCTGCGCGCCATAATTGAGCGCGATGGCGAGCGTGGTGCCATCGTTGCCGGCCGTGCGCGCCACGGCCTTGTCGATCAGCTCGACCACGTCGGGCGCGAAGGCCGAATGGTCGCCGATGATCTTCAGGCGCACGTTGTTGGCGGCGAATTCGTCGAGGTCATCGACGATGAAGCGCTTGAGCAGCCCCATCAGCGCGCCGATCTCGTCTTCGGGACGGCGCCAGTTCTCGGTCGAGAAGGCGTAGAGCGTCAGCGCCTCCAGCCCCATCTCGCGCGCGGCACGAACGGTGCGGCGCACCGCCTCCACCCCGCGCTGATGACCGAAGGCGCGCGGCATGTGCCGCCTCTTCGCCCAGCGGCCGTTGCCGTCCATGATGATCGCGACGTGGCGCGCGCCGTGCGTCGCCGGCCCGCAGATGCCCGGCGTCCGCTCGGTCTGGGCCGGCTTCAGGCTCACTTGCCGAGGATTTCCTTTTCCTTCTCGGCCGCAGCCTCGTCCGCTGCCTTGATCTGCTCGTCGGTCAGCTTCTGCAGCTCGGTTTCCGCGCGCTTGCGGTCGTCTTCCGAGATTTCCTTCTTGTTCTCGTCGGTCTTGAGCGCGTCCATGCCATCGCGGCGGACGTTGCGGATCGCGACGCGCGCCTTTTCCGCATACTGGCTGGCGAGCTTGGCCAGTTCCTTGCGGCGCTCCTCGGTCAGGTCCGGGATCGGCAGGCGCAGGTTGTTGCCATCGTTGATCGGGTTGAGGCCGAGTCCTGCCGAACGGATCGCCTTTTCCACCGGGCCAATGTTCGACTTGTCCCACACCTGCACCGACAGCAGCCGCGGTTCGGGCGCGGAAACGGTGGCAAGCTGGTTCAGCGGCATTCGCGAGCCATAGACTTCGACGGTGATCGGATCGAGCAGCGCGGTATTGGCGCGGCCGGTGCGCAGACCGGTAAGATCGTGCTTGAGCGCTTCAACGGCGCCCTTCATGCGGCGCTCGAGATCGGCCTTGTCGTACTTCGCCATGAATCAGGCTTCCTTCTGAACGATGGTCTGGGTGCCCTCACCAGCCAGAACGCGGGCGAGATTGCCCTGTTCGCGGATCGAGAACACCACGATGGGAATGCGGTTGTCGCGGCACAGCGCAACCGCGCTGGCGTCCATCACCTGCAGGTTGTCGGCCAGCACGGTGTCGTAGTCGACCGTGTCATAACGCTTGGCCGCCGGGTCCTTCTTCGGATCGGCATTGTACACGCCATCGACGCTGGTGCCCTTGAGCAGCGCGTCGCACTTCATTTCGGCGGCGCGCAGCGCTGCGCCGGAATCGGTGGTGAAATAGGGTGCGCCGACGCCAGCGGCGAAAATCACGATGCGGCCCTTTTCAAGATGGCGCTCGGCGCGGCGGCGGATTACCGGCTCGCACACCTTGTCCATCTCGATCGCAGACTGCACGCGGGTGGGCACGCCCAGCTGCTCCAGCGCGCTCTGCATCGCGAGCGCGTTCATCACCGTGGCCAGCATGCCCATGTAATCGGCTTGGGCGCGGTCCATGCCCTTGGCTGCGCCCGCCATGCCCCGGAAGATGTTGCCCCCGCCGATCACCAGGCAGATTTCGAGCCCGCTGTCGCGTGCCGCCTTCACCTCGCCCGCCAGCGCGGCGACGAAATCGGTGTCGATGCCGAATTGCTGGTTGCCCATCAGCACCTCGCCCGAGAGCTTGAGCAGGATGCGCTTGAACTTGGGGAGGTTCATGGGAAAGGACCGATGCTAACTGAAGGGGCGCGCTCGGGCGCCCTTATACCCCCAAGGGGCCGCGTGCCAAGGGCGAGCGCACAGCTTTTGCGCGGATGCGGGATCGCCGTGACAGACCCGGTGGCGCAGACACGAAAATCCCCGCGCAAGCAAGCCCGGATCGACCCGGACCGCCCGCGCGGGGACTTCCTGAAGCCTACGCGCTTACTTGATGCCGGCGGCAGCGGCCACTTCGGCAGCGAAGTCGCTCTCTTCCTTCTCGATGCCTTCGCCGAGCTGGAAGCGGACGTAGTCGACCAGCGCGATCTTGGTGCCGGCGGCCTTGACGGCCTGCTCGACGACTTGCGAGATCGGGGTCTTGTTGTCCATCACGAACAGCTGGCTGAGCAGCGCGTTTTCCTTGGCGTACTTGGCGACGGCACCGTCGACCATCTTGGCCTGGACTTCAGCCGGCTTGCCGCTCTCGGCCGCCTTCTCGGACGCGATCTTGCGCTCGCGGGCGATCAGTTCGGGATCGAGGTCGTCAGCGTTCAGCGCCAGGGGGAAAGCCGCGGCGATGTGCATGGCGATCTGCTTGCCCAGCGGCTCGAGCACGTCGGCGCCGGCTTCCGATTCGAGCGCGACGAGCACGCCGATCTTGCCGAGGTTGGTCGCGGCCGCGTTGTGCATGTAGGGCACGACCACGCCGTTGGTGACCGAAACGTGCTTGATGCGGCGCAGCTGCTGGTTTTCGCCGATGGTGGCAACGTTGTTGGTCAGCTTGTCGGCCACGGTGCCGCCGTCGGGGTAGGCAGCGGCCTTGAGCGCTTCGACTTCGGTGGCGCCGGTCGACAGCGCAACTTCGGTGGCCTTGCGGACGAAGTCCTGGAACTGGTCGTTCTTGGCGACGAAGTCGGTTTCCGAGTTGACCTCGACCGCGACACCCTTGGTGCCCGAAACGGCGACGCCGACCAGGCCTTCAGCGGCCGTGCGGCTCGACTTCTTGGCGGCGGCGGCAAGGCCCTTGGCGCGCAGCGCGTCGACTGCGGCTTCGAAATCGCCGGCAGCTTCGTCGAGCGCCTTCTTGCAATCCATCATGCCGGCGCCGGTGCGCTCGCGCAGGTTCTTCACGTCAGCGGCGGTGTAAGCCATCGCAGTGGTCCTTTGTTCTTGAAAACGGGTGAGGCCGCAGCAGGTGCCGCGGCCCGTAGATCGTGTCCGGGTCAGTTCGATGACGGCGCTCCCCATGGAGCGCCGTCATGCGAGATCCGGCAATCAGGCTTCGACAGCCTCTTCGGCCGCCGGCTCGTCCATCGCGCCGAGATCCGCACCCGAAGCGATCATCGCGTCGCGGCCGCCCTTGGTGGCAGCAGCGGCAACGGCTTCGCAGTACAGACGGATCGCGCGGCTGGCGTCGTCGTTCGCCGGGATCGGGAACGCGATGCCATCGGGCGAGACGTTCGAGTCGAGGATGGCGACGACCGGGATGCCAAGAACGTTGGCTTCCTTGATCGCCAGCTCTTCCTTGTTGGCGTCGATCACGAACATCACGTCGGGAATGCCGCCCATGTCGCGGATGCCGCCGAGCGACAGCTCGAACTTGTCACGCTCGCGGGTGAGCTGGAGCACTTCCTTCTTGGTGAGGCCGGTGGTGTCGCCCGAAAGCTGCTCTTCCAGCGCCTTGAAGCGCTTGATCGAGCCCGAGATGGTCTTCCAGTTGGTGAGCATGCCGCCCAGCCAGCGATGGTTGACGTAGTGCTGGCCCGCAGCGCGCGCGGCCTGGGCGATCGGCTCCTGCGCCTGGCGCTTGGTGCCGACGAACAGGACCTTGCCACCGGCCTGGACGGTCGCCTGGATGAATTCGAGCGCGCGCGCCATCAGCGGCACGGTCTGCGAAAGGTCGAGGATGTGGATGCCGTTGCGCGCGCCGAAGATGTACGGCTTCATGCGCGGGTTCCAGCGGTGGGTCTGGTGGCCGAAGTGGGCGCCGGCCTCGACGAGCTGATTCATGGTGACGACGGGAGCCGCCATAGGTCTTTCCTTTCCGGTTCTGCCTCCGGGAAACTGGAACCTGCTGCGGAGGAACCCGCGGGCACGGCACCGGTATGTGTGTTTCCCGTGTGGATTTGCCTGACATCGCGGACAAGGAGCGGGCTTGCTGCCGAATCCCCGTCAGGCGCGGCGGCGCTTAGCGCAAGGTGCGCACTGAATCCACCGAAAAGCGAACGCCATCCTGATTCGCGGGTCGTGCCCATTCCGATTCGACAGCCGGGTGGCGAAGTCTAGGGTTGCGAGGCGCCAAGCGCTGCAGCGCAGTGTTCTGCGCCCTGTCGGCAAAGTGTTGGAATTCCGCCGGTTTCTGGGGAAGTCGCAAATCGGCCACCGTTGGTCGCGGATTTGGCTTGACGGGCGAGAACAAAAAGAGAACAAACGAAGCATCGGCGAATGGAACGGGAACACCGCGCCAGAGCCGGAGTTATCCACAGGCAATCCACCCGTTGTCAAGCTTTCGCGACGGACCGGTTTGCAACGGGTTTGAAAGGCCGACGGAAATGCTCGCAGTTCTCGCTTCGCTCGTGATCGCAGGTGCCGGTGTTGCAGCGGTCGTGTCGATGATCGCCACCGTCCGCAACCAGAAGGGTGCCCTTTCGCGCCTGCTGGGTGACGTGCGCTCGCTTGAACAGGACCGCGTGTTCCTGGTGCACATGACGGGTGAAAGCCGTCCGGCCTCGCCCCTCTCGTTCGCCCGCCTGCGTCGCGCCCCGCAGCGCGCCGTTCGCCGCTCTACGACGCCGGGTGCGCCGCAGACGCAGCGCGCTGCCGCCTGACCCGCGCGTAACGGACCACACCAATGGGAACAAGCGCGAGGTAGACGACGCAGATCGCCGAAAGTGTGAGCCAGGGCTCGGTCAGCAGCGCGGCGATCACCAGACCGAACAGCGCGATTACTTCAAGCCGGATGGACCGGCGCGGGCGCATCGCCCCCCAACCCAGCGTCGCCATGTTCGAAATCATCATGAACGCGATCAGCGCGGCCCAGATCGCCACGGCGATCGGCTCGCGGAATTCCTCGCGCCCGCTGGCAATCCACAAATAGAGCGGCAGGAACGATAGCCCGGCCCCGACCGGTGCCGGCACGCCGGTGAGGAAACCGGCGCTCTTGTGCGGCTGCTCCGCCATATCGATGCGGGCGTTGAAGCGGGCAAGGCGCAGCGCGCAACATACCGCCAGCGCAAGCGCGGCAAACCAGCCGAAGCGCGGAACTTCCTGCAAGGACCACAGATAGAGGATCAGCGCCGGCGCGACGCCGAATGAAATCGCGTCGGACAAACTGTCGAGCTCGGCGCCGAAGCGAGACTGCGCTTTCATCAGCCGGGCAACGCGACCGTCGATCCCGTCAAGAACACCGGCCAGGATCACTGCCAGAACCGCGCTGCGAAAATCGCCGCCGATGGCGAAACGGATACCCGTCAGGCCACAGCAAAGTGCGGCCGACGTGATCGCATTGGGCACCAGCGCGCGCAGTGTCAGCCCGCGCGGCAGGCGCTGCCGGCCAAAGTCATCGGAATCGAACGGACCGCCTCCCGGCGAAGGACTCACTGGCTGACGCCCTCGATCACCGGCGCCTGTCCGATCCGCGCAAGCACGGTTTCCCCGGCAATGACCTTCTGGCCCATCAGGACCTGCGGCTCGGTACCTTCGGGAAGATAGACGTCAACGCGGCTGCCGAACCGGATGAGGCCGACACGCTGGCCGGCAGCGACGATGTCTCCTGCCTTGACGAACGGCACGATGCGCCGGGCAATGAGGCCCGCAATCTGCGTGAAGCCGATCTTCACGCCGTCACCACGCTCGACGAGGAAGTGCTGGCGCTCGTTCTCCTCGCTCGCCTTGTCGAGATCGGCGTTGAGGAACTTGCCCGGGATATAGACCACGCGGCGAATGGTGCCGCCGATCGGCGTGCGATTGATGTGCACGTCGAACACCGACATGAAGATAGACACGCGCGTCACCGGCGTTTCGCTCATGCCGGCAATTCCGCTGCCGTCGTCGGCGGACAGCTCGCGAGGCGGCGGCACCTTCTGGATCAGGGTGATGAGGCCGTCGGCAGGCGAGGTGATCAGGCTGTCGTCGCGCGGGGTGACGCGAACCGGGTCGCGGAAGAAGGCAAGGATGCCCAGCACCAGGCCACCGATTGGCCAAGCCAGCGTTTCCCACGCCATGAACGCACAAACCGCGCAAACCGCCGCGGCGATCAGAGCGAACTTGCGCCCTTCGGGATGGATCGAGGGCCAGCTCCAGCCTGCGCTGCCGCGGCCCCGGTTGTCTAGAATGTCTCCGGGCATTGCCTTCATCTAGGCGCAGACGGCGGCGGGGACAAGCGCACTGGGCCATCGGCGTCCGCGCTGATCGCCGCAGCGCATCCAAATCCTGTATTTATACGCTTGTTCAATGACTTGTTGGCGCTATGCGAGCCGTCGGGGCGGCTTGGCCCCGGTCTGACGGAGTTGACGCTTGCCGCATCGATCGCTTGAAATCTGCCCCGTGTGCCGGTTGCCGGTGCCGGAATGCGACGCGATCCAGGTGGCACGCGGCGTCGCCCTGCGCTTCCTGCGCGACTATGCTGGCTATGCCGAGACAGAGGCGCTTGCGGCACTTGAGCGCAACCTGCCTTTTGCCTTCCACCACCATCCGCCGGCACCAGGCGCGCCCCGCGCGCCCAGTTGATCGCTACAGGTCAATGCGGCGGCATGACCCGCGCGAGGAAACCGATCACGGCAGCATTGAACAGGTCGTTTCGATCGCCAGCCACCATGTGCCCGGCATTGCCGATGTCCGCGACCTCGAGCGTCGGCACCCTGCGGCGCAAGTCCTCCACGCCCTCGTCGGTCACGATATCGGATTTCATTCCGCGCACCAGCAACGTGGGGATGCGCTTGCCCCAGTCCGACGCGCTCAGCATGTCGGGGATGGTCTGGTGGTCCCGCTCGCCTTGGATGAAGCGGGGATCCCAGTGCCACCGGAATCGCCCGTCGCCGCCTTCACGCAAGTTCTTGCGCAAGCCATCGAGCTTGGTCGGGCGCGGCCTGTCGGGGTAGTAGGCCGAAATCGCGTCCGCTGCTTCCTCGATGCTGGCAAAGCCGTCGGGGTTGGCGGTCATGAAGCCGACGATGCGCTCTACGCCTGCAGGTGCGAGCTTGGCGACCACGTCGACCAGAACGATCGCCGCTGGTTCCAGCCCGTGGCTTGCAGCCGCCATCGCCGACAAGCCGCCCAGCGATGCCCCGACGAAGGCATAGGGCCGGCCGGCCGCCTCGATGATGCAGCGCAGGTCCTCGACCCGACGCAGGATCGAATAATCGCCTTCGGGTTCCCAGTCGCTTTCGCCGTGGCCGAGCAGATCGTAGTTGAGCACGTGGTAGCCCGCCTCGGCCAGTTCGTGCCCCGCGCGGTCCCAGCTGTGGCGCGTCTGCCCTCCGCCATGGCCGAGAACGACCGTCGGCGCGCCTTTGGGGCCGAACTCGTCGGCCGTGATGGCGATCCCTCCCGTTACCGGAATTCTTATCGTGTTCATGGACGCAAGGGTGCCGCAGCACGCAAGGGCGTGCAAGGCAATTAATCGGTCGATTAACCCGGGGCTGGCTCTGCGCCGGCAGCGCGGGAAAGGCTGGTGGTGGACAGGGCTAGATTCGAACTAGCGTACGCTTGCGCGGGCAGATTTACAGTCTGCTGCCTTTAACCACTCGGCCACCTGTCCACACCAGATTGCCGGTGCGAGGCGTCTCCTCAAAAAGAGGTTGGCCTGCTGTTTCTGGCGCCTCGAAAGACGCCGTCCGGCCGAGAGAGGCGCCCCTTTGGCGAAGCATCGCTTGCCTGTCAATGGGTCGGCTGGCATGGGCCGCGCGATATTTTTTCATCTTCAGTCCAAGTCAGAAGGTAATCGCAATGCCCCCGCACAATCGCGACCGTGATACAGCCGCCAGGCCCAGCCGCGCCTTGCGCGGGCGTGCGGGCCGCATGCAGGGCGGCAGAGGCTCTGGCCGTGGCAGTGCCGGCGCCGTGCGCCTGTGGGGCCGCCACGCCATCGAAGCGGCGCTGACGAACCCGAATCGCACCGCCAAGAAGCTGTGGGGCACGCGCGAGGCGATCCAGGCGATGCTCGACGATCACGATGCCGAGCTGCCCACCTCGCTGCCGGTGGAATATGCCCAGGCTGCCGATCTTGCTCGCCTTGTCGCGCGCGATGCACCGCACCAGGGGCTGGTGCTCGATTGCTTGCCGCTCGACGACGTCGCGCTCGACGACGTGCTGGACGAGGCGGAGGGCCGCACGCTGGTGATTCTCGACCAAGTGACCGATCCGCACAACGTCGGCGCGATCCTGCGCAGCTGCGCCGCGTTCGACGTCGCCGCGCTGATCACGCAGGACCGCCACGCCCCGCCCGAATCCGGCACGCTGGCCAAGGCGGCCTCGGGCGCGCTCGAAACGGTGCCTTGGGTGCGCGTGGTCAACCTGTCGCGCGCGCTCGAATCGATTTCGGAAGCCGGCTACTGGCGGATCGGGCTCGACGGCGACGGCAAGGCGACCTTCCCGCAGGCCCTGCCCGCCGGCCCGGTCGCGCTGGTGCTCGGCGCGGAGGGCGAAGGCCTGCGCCACAACGTGGCCCAGCACTGCGATTCGATCGCCCGCCTGCCGATCAGCTCGGCGATCGAGAGCCTCAACGTTTCGAATGCCGCCGCAATCGCGCTTTACGCGGTCGCCACGCGTGCGGCGCTGGACGAGGACTAAGCTGCTCGCACTTGGAGGGGCCTTGCGCCATGCTGATGGGCTGCTGCCCTTGATGCAAAGAGGAATGGAGCGCCCATGAAACGCCTTTTGGAACGGGTGACCCAGCCTCCGATCTTCGTCCGCAACGCTACTGCGGGTGTTGCCCTGCTGGTCTTGCTTGCGGCCTGCATGCTCGTCCCCGGCCGCTTCACCAGCGATCTTGCCATCCATCGAGACGGCACCTTCAGCTTCCGTTACGCAGGCGAGATCGTGCTGATGCCGCTGGCGCTTCCCCAATCGGCCGGGGCGGGCGGCGCAGCAGGCTTGTCCCGCGAGGATACCGAGGAGCGCTTCGTCGAGGAAACCTGCACCACGCCCGCCGGCGATACCCGCGCCTGCAGCGCAAGCGAACTTGCCGAGCAGAAGGCGCGCTGGTCGGCTTCCCGCAGCAAGGCAAAGGCCGGAAAGCAGGCGGAGGATGCCCGCACCCGCCAGATGATGGCCGCGATGATGGGCGGGCTTGACCCGAACGATCCGCGCGCAGCGCAGGAATTCGCCGCGCGCCTTGCCCGCCAGCAGGGCTGGACCTCGGTCGTATCGAAGGGCAACGGTCGCTTCGACGTGGTCTACGAGGTCTCCGGACGGCTCGACCACGACTTCAGCTTCCCGGTGATCGAGCGCCTGCCGATGGTCGTGCCCTTTGTCACGCTGGTGCGTCGCAAGGATGGCAGCGTGCGGATTGATGCTCCGGCCTTCACCCCCAGCGCCAGCAATCCGCAGTTGCAGGGACTGGCTGCCGCCACGGCTGCGAAAGACACGCCGGTGATGCTGGACGGGCAGTTCACCCTGCGCACGGATGGGCAGGTCCTCGCCAACAACACCGATGAAGGGCCGCAGAGCGATCCTGCGGGTGGACAGCGGCTTACCTGGAAGGTCGACGGCCGGACCGGCGCCGCTCCCACCGCGCTGGTCCGGCTGGCGAACTGACCGGCGGCGTAACGCCGCTTGCCCGGCGTGGACTGCCAAAAGGAAAGGGCCGCCCCGGTCGATCCGGCGCGGCCCTTTTGCAATTGCGACTGCTTCCCTGGGGTGGTGACCCGAAACCGGTCCCCCGGGAAAGCGTCCGTCTTAGTTGACGGCGTCCTTGAGGCCCTTGCCGGCCTTGAACTTCGGCTGAGCCGAAGCCTTGATCGACATCGGCTCGCCGGTGCGCGGGTTGCGGCCCGTCGAGGCCTTGCGCTTGGCGACCGAGAAGGTGCCGAAACCGACCAGGCGCACTTCGTCGCCCTTGGCGAGCGCGGCCGAGACGGAATCGAACACGGCTTCGACCGCCTTCGTGGCATCCGCCTTCGAAAGGCCGCTCGCGTCGGCAACTGCGCTGATCAGATCGTTCTTGTTCATTGCGGAACCCCCTACCTTTTCTTGGGAAAACTGCGGTTTGGAATCGCCTTTCGGGTGCGCGGGAAGAGAGACGAGAAAGAATCCGCTGTCAAAGGATATTGAGACGAAAATCCGCCGTTTATCCCCGGAATCCCGTCGAAATACGACGAGACCCGGCGGCGGCGCAATTTCGTTGCGCTGCCGCCGGGTCCGTCATGCTTTTAAGAATCAAGCCAGGCCAGGTGTATCAGTGCGCCGTGGGTGCTGGCGCCTGTCCGGCGATGGCCGGTGCCGGCTGGCTGGCGAGGTCATCGGCCTCGGTCCATTCGATCGGCTCGGGCCGCGTCAGCAATGCCCTCGCCAGCACTTCATCGACATGGGCGACAGGCACGATCTCGAGCCCGGCGAGGATGTTGGCCGGGATGTCGGCCAGATCCTTGCGGTTCTCCTCGGGGATCAGCACCGTCTTGATGCCGCCGCGCAAGGCAGCCAGCAGCTTTTCCTTGAGCCCGCCGATCGCCAGCACGCGGCCACGCAGGGTAACCTCGCCGGTCATGGCGACGTCGGCACGAACCGGAATGCCGGTCAGTGTCGAAACCATCGCCGTGACCATGCCGATCCCGGCGCTCGGCCCGTCCTTGGGCACGGCGCCTTCGGGCAGGTGGATGTGAAGGTCCTTGCGCTGGAAGATCGACGGCTTGATGCCATAGGCGGGGCTGCGCGCCTTGACGAAGCTGAACGCCATCTGGACGCTCTCGCTCATCACTTCGCCCAGCTTGCCGGTGGTGCGCACCGCCCCCTTGCCCGGCACCGTCACGCTTTCGATCGTCAGCAGCTCGCCGCCGACTTCGGTCCAGGCAAGGCCGGTGACCGCGCCGACCTGGTTCTCCTCGTCGGACACGCCATGGCGGAACTTGCGCACGCCTGCGTAGTCGGCAAGGTTTTCTGGCGTGACGACGACGGCTTCGGCCTTCTTTTCAAGGATTTGCCGCAGGGCCTTGCGCGCAAGACGCGCAATCTCGCGCTCCAGCGTGCGCACGCCCGCTTCGCGGGTGTAGTAGCGGATCAGGTCGCGCAAGGCGGCCTGGGTCAGCTCGAACTCACCCTGCTTCAGCCCGTGCGCCTCGACCTGCTTGGCAACCAGGTGCCGCTCGGCGATCTCGACCTTCTCGTCCTCGGTATAGCCTTCGAGCCGGATGATCTCCATGCGGTCGAGCAGCGGTTGCGGCAAGTTGAGGCTGTTCGCGGTGCACACGAACATCACGTCCGACAGGTCGACGTCGACTTCCAGATAGTGATCCTGGAACTTGGCGTTCTGTTCGGGATCGAGCACCTCGAGCAGCGCCGATGCGGGATCGCCGCGGAAGTCCTGGCCGAGCTTATCGATCTCGTCGAGCAGGAACAGCGGATTGCTCGTCCCGGCCTTGCGCAGGTTGGTCACGACCTTGCCCGGCAGCGAGCCGATGTAGGTGCGGCGGTGGCCGCGGATCTCTGCCTCGTCACGCACGCCGCCCAGCGACTGGCGCACGAACTGGCGGCCCGTCGCCTTGGCGATCGACTTGCCAAGGCTGGTCTTGCCCACGCCCGGCGGGCCGACGAGGCACAGGATCGGCCCCTTCAGCTTGTTGGTGCGCGCCTGCACGGCAAGGTATTCGACGATGCGGTCCTTGACCTTGTCGAGCGCGTAGTGATCGGCATCGAGGATCGCCTGCGCGCCCGGGATGTCCTTCTTCAGCTTGCTGCGCTTGCCCCACGGCAGGCCCAGCAGCACGTCGAGGTAGTTGCGGATGACGGTCGCCTCGGCGCTCATCGGCTGCATGGTCTTGAGCTTCTTCAGCTCAGCCTGTGCCTTGGCGCGCGCTTCCTTCGACAGCTTCAGGCTGTCGATTTTCTCCTGAAGTTCCTGCAGTTCGTTGGCTTCCTCGCCATCACCGCCGCCAAGCTCGCTCTGGATCGCCTTCAGCTGCTCGTTGAGGTAGTACTCGCGCTGGGTCTTTTCCATCTGGCGCTTGACGCGGCCGCGGATCTTGCGCTCGACCTGCAGCACGCCAAGCTCGCCCTCCATGAACGAGAGCACCATCTCGAGCCGCTTGAGCGGATCGCTCTCCGACAGCACGGCCTGCTTGTCGGCCACCTTTGCCGCGAGGTTGGCGGCCACCGCATCGGCCAGCTTGCCCGCTTCCTCGATATCGCCCAGCTGCGATCCGGCATCCTGCGGCAGCTTCTTCGACAGCTTGGCATATTCGCCGAACTGCTCGACCACCTGGCGCATCATGCCTTCGACTTCGGGGCCATCGACTTCGTCGGCCTCGATCGGTTCGACCTGCGCGATCAGCATCGGGCCGTTGGCACCGCTTTCCTCGCGCAGCGCCTGGATGCCCGCGCGGCGGTGGCCTTCGACCAGCACGCGCACGGTGCCATCGGGCAGCTTCAGCAGTTGCAGCACCGAAGCGACCACGCCGGTGTCGTAAAGATCGTCGCGATCGGGATCGTCGCAGCCGGGATCGAGCTGGGCGAGCAGGAAGATGTCCTTGTCGCCGGCCATCGCCGCCTCGAGCGCGGCGACCGACTTTTCGCGGCCGACGAACAGCGGCACGACCATCCCGGGAAACACCACGATGTCGCGCAAGGGGAGCAGGGGATACAGATTCATCTTTTTTTCTTCCGTCCGGCCGCGCGGGCCACATGAATGCCGCAGCGGCGCTTGTCCCAGATATGGGAGGCCGCATCGCACCCTGCAATGGGATTTGCCACAAGGGTTGTGGATGGGCCCCTACTCCTTCTGGGCGCAGCGCTACCGAACCGCTGTAAACCCGATATTAGGTATAATTGCGCATTCGCTGCAGGGCCCCCTGCTTTGGAGGGCGCAAGAGGACTGGCCTGAAGCTTGCGATGATACGGACACGCACAGTCATCGTCGTGGGCGCAGGGGCCAGTTGCGAACTGCAGATGCCTTCCGGGGCAGAGCTGATCGCCCGGCTGATCCAGGCCTACGACTTCTCGCGGCTCGGCACCGATGCGCAATCGCGCGAAACCGTCATGCTCGCCCGCCAGCTGGCAAAGCTGGGCGAACGCACCGGCCATGACACCAACGCCATGCTGCATGCTGCGCAGCGCCTGCGCTCGGCAGCACGCGTCGGGCGCTCGATCGACGCGGTGATCGACCAGTACGACCACGATCCGCAAGTCGTCGCCGCCGGCAAGCTCGCCATCGCCTTTCTGGTCGGCCAGGCCGAAACGCGCGCCACGCTGCGCGATGCGCCGCGCCTGCCCGGGGACCTGCCGCTGCTCGGCAAGCCAGAGGAGACCTGGCTCTACTGGCTCGGGCAGCTGTTCACGTCGGGGCTGCCCCGCTCGCAGCTCGACAAGGCATTCCAGAACGTGACCTTCGTCTCGTTCACCTACGACCGCTCGCTCGAACACTTCCTGCCCTTCGCGCTGTCGATGGCCTATGGTCTGCCCTTGCGCGAAGCGCAGGAGATCGTCGCCCGCAACCTTGTCGTCCATCACCCCTATGGCGTGGTCGGACGCCTGCCTTGGCAGGGCGGGCAAGATGCGCACGCCGAATGGGCAGGCAGCGACCAGGCGTGGAACATCCAGGCGATCGCCGGGCAGATCCGCACCCATGCGGAACGCGTCGCCGATCACGACTATGTCTCCCGACTGCGTCGCAGCGTGGCCGAAGCCAAGCGCATCGTCTTCCTGGGGTTCGGCTTCCACCCCCAGAACCTCGACCTGCTGTTCGATCGCACGATCAGCCACAACCCCGAAGTGCTGGCCAGCATCCACGGCATTCCCCCGTCGAACCGCGCGCTGCTTGCGCGACAGCTCAAGAAGATCTGCGGCCTCGAACACGACGACCTGCTGACGCTTGCCGACCAGCGCGCGTGGGAAATGCTGCGCGATCACGCGCTGTTGCTCGAGGCCTGAAGGGTTACAAAAAATAATATTTCCCGGTTTGCGCCCCTGCCCGGCGGCCGTTACCCGCCATCGTCGGGGGAAACGTGAAACCTGAAGGTTACCAACAAAAGCGATCGATCGCGCGCGTCGGACTCGCTTCGCTGGCGCTAAGCGGCGCATCGCCCCTTGCCGCCCAGCCCGCGGCTCAGACCAACCCTCAGATCGTGGTCACCGCCCCCGGCGGCGGGATCGACCGCGATGATGCGCTGGAGATCGACCGCGACGCGGTATCGCGCGCCGGCCGGCCCGATGCGCTCGGCGCGCTGGTACGCAACATCGCCGGGATCACGCTGCAGGATGCGCAGGGCAATCCCTGGCAGCCCACGCTCGCCTATCGCGGCTACCTCGCCTCGCCGCTGCAGGGCGAGGCGCAGGGGCTTGCGGTCTATCTCGATGGCGGTCGCTTCAACCAGCCGTTCGGCGATACCGTTGGCTTCGATCTCATCCCCGACGCTGCGATCCGCCGCATCACGCTGCTCGATTCGAGCCCGGTCTATGGCTTCAACGCGCTGGGCGGGGCACTGGTGATCGAAACCGCAACAGGCCGCAGCGATCCGGGCTTCACCATGAGCCTTTCGGGCGGCAACTACGGTCGGCGCGAGGCGGTAGTCTCGGCAGGCGGCGCGCAGGACCGGTTCAGCTGGTTCATCGCCGGGCAGGCCCGTCGCGAGAACGGCTGGCGCGACCACAGTCCCTCGCAGCTCGCCAACCTGTTCGCCGACGTGGGCTTTGACGACGATTCGACCGGCGGCATCCATGCCAAGCTGCTCGTCGCGGATACCGACCTGACCGGCAATGGCGCCGCTCCGGTCGACCTGCTTGCCGCGCGGCGCTCGGCGGTGTTCACCTGGCCCGACCGCGCGCGCAGCCGCTACACCCGCCTCAGCCTGCATCCGCGCCTGCTGCTTGGATCCGACAGCCGGATCGAGGCGACGCTTTACGGACAGGACCTCAGGCTGACCGGGCTGAACGGCGATACCGCCGACATCGCGCCCTGCCCCGACGACGAAGCCCGGCTCTGCGCACTCGACCTTGAGGACGAGGACGCGCTGCTGGTCGGTATGGACAGCCTCCGCGCCGGCCCGCCCGCCAGCGAAGCGCCGATCTACGGCGTGCTCAACCGCGCCATGCTGCACACCCGCAGCGGCGGCGTGCTGGTGCAACTGATCGACGAACGCCCGCTGCTGGCTGGCACCAATCGCCTCGCCCTAGGGATGAGCCACGATGCGGGTCGCACCGACTTTGCAACATCGGTCGAAGTCGGACGCGTAGGCGAAGACCGCCAGGTCACTGGCCTGGGCCAGAGGCTTGCGCCAGGTGGCCCGATCGGCCCCATCTCGGTCCAGGCGCGCAACAGCGCCTGGGGCCTCTTCCTCTCGGACACTGTCCCGCTGCTACCCGGCCTGCAGGCCGAAATAGGGCTGCGCTGGAATCAGGGCAAGATCACGCTCGAGGACCGGCTGGGTGACGATCTCGACGGCAGCCATCGCTATTCGCGCGTCAATCCCGGCATCGAGTTCGACTGGGCCGTGACCAGGGGCCTGTCGCTGCGGGCCGGCTATTCCGAAACCAACCGCATGCCGACCCCGGCGGAACTGTCCTGCGCCGATGAAGAGGCTCCCTGCAGCCTCGCCAACTTCTTCGTTGCCGATCCCCATCTCAAGCAGGTCGTCGCGCGCAGCCTCGAAGCAGGCGCGGTGGCCAGTGGGCGCGTCGCCGGCTGGCAGCTCGACGGACTGCTTTCGCTCTACCGGACCGTGAATCAGGACGATATCCAGCATGTCGCCTCGCGCGTGCGGGGCCGCTCATGGTTCACCAACATCGGCCGCACGCGCCGGCAGGGCCTCGAAGCCACGCTCAAGCTCGCCCGTAACGGCTGGCGCATCGGGGCAAGCTATGCCTTCACCGATGCGACCAGCCTGTCGGCATTGACCCTGTCCAGCCCGGACAACCCCTTCGCCGATCCGGATACCGGCACGATCCGCGTCGAACGCGGCAACCGCCTTCCCGGCATCCCGCGCCACAGCGCCACCCTGTCGATGGACTATGATGCGAAACGCTTTGGTCTCGGCGGCGATCTCGTCGCGCGGTCGGGCCAGGTTCTGTTGGGCGACGCGGCCAATCTCGATCGCCCGGTTCCGGGCTACCTCATCGCCAACCTGCGCGCTCGGCTGGCGCTGGGGCGCGGGGTTTCGCTCACCGTCGAAGTGCAGAACCTGTTCGATCGCCGCTATGCGACCTTCGGCACCTATGGTGAAATCGGCGAGGTGCCGCTGCCCGAAGCACCCGACGCCGATGGCACGCGCTTCTATGGCCCCGGTTCCCCCCGGCGCTGGACGGTCACCGTCTCCGCGAAGTTCTAATGATCTAGCGCTTTTCCGGCAGCGGCTGGACCACCGGGTTCGACACGAAAGTCGGCGCAGGCGGCGGCGCTGGCACGGCAGCCGCCACTGGCGCGGGTGTAGGCTCGGCGGCCGGCGGCACAACCGTTGCCGGAGCTGGTGCTACCGGAGCAGGCACCGGCTTCTTGTCGCGGCCGCGCAGATGGTCGATCTCGGCCTGGCGCTGCGCAAGGTAGGCCTTGCGATAGGACCCATAGGGATCGTCGCTTTCGCGCATCTGCCGCAGCTCGGCATCGGTCTGCACGCGATCGTCGAGCGACTTGATGACGTTCGAGGCGACGACATAGGCCGGATTGGTCAGCGGCTTGCCCACCGCCGCCGGCAGCAGGGCACGGTCGATGGTCAGGCCGATCACGTCGCGCAGCGATGTCGGGCCGACCAGCGGCAGGAACAGGTACGGCCCCGGCCCCACGCCGTAGTATCCCAGCGTCCAGGCAAGGCCGTTGCGGCGATAGGGCAGGTTGAACGGCTTGGCCTTGGCCACGTCGATCAGCCCGCCGACGCCGATCGTGGAATTGATCGCGAAGCGACCGACGGTTTCCGCTGCCTTGCCCGGCTTCAGCTGCAACAGGAAATTGAGCGCGACCACCGGCTCGGTCAGGTTCGACAGGAAATGGCGCAGGCCCGCGCGCACCGGGCTCGGCAGCGCCTTCTGATATCCGCGCGCGAGCGGTGCAACGAACTTGTCGTCGACCTTCTGTACCACCTCGTAGGATTTCAGGTTCACCGCCTGCATCGGATCCTGCGGCGGCGGCTTGCCGTGCCCGGACACCACGATCTCGTTGCCTTGGACGGGCGGCGGCGGGGGCGTGGTACCGCCAGCAGCGGTTGCCGGTGCGGCGGGATCCGGCGCAGCAGGCGAAGGTGCGGCGGCATCGGTCCCGGCTGCCGGAGCAACCGGCGCAGAACTGGAGGGCGCGGCCTCGGAGGAGGCCGGCTTCGCGGACGCGGATGGCACGGGTCCGGATGTGACAGGTACCGTCGCATCCGGCGCAGCCGTGGCCGCAGGCGTTTGGGTGGCGGTGACGGGAACAACAGGGGCCGGCTGGGCGGCCAGGGCCGCGGCTGCAGCCAGGGTGGACAGGCTCAAGGCGTCTTTTGCTCCTCGTGAACGGTCGGGCGGGCAAAACCACGCGTTCCGTTACACCGCCTTATAGAAAACTGTCACGTTGTCGACACAACTCGCCGCTGCGCCGCAATGGGAAGCGACCAACGGCGCGCCACGCAAGCTGGCCGGATCGGGTCAGTGATGAGCGCGCTTGCGCCTGGCAGGCGAATGGCGAGGAGCCTTGCCGACCTGGGCCAGGTTGAACCACATCTGGCGCGTCTCGCCGGTCTTCACCACCCGCACGGTCAGCACGTCGAACTTGCCGCCCTCGGTCACCGATTCCTGCGAAACCGGCGTCGCACCCAGCAGGTTCACGATCGCATATTCATCGCGCAGGCGCGTGATCGGATAAGCCGTTTCGCGCGACGCGCCATCGCCCTTGGCCATGATTGCCTGAAGCCGCGGGGTCAGCGTTGCCGCCTTCGCCACCGGCACGACCGCCTTGCTCGCCGGCGGGACCGGTTCCGAAGTTGCGGCCGTTGCCAGAGCCAGCGCCGCGATCAATGCCAACATGTCCTACCCCCTGCTTGAACTCTTCAATGGCGCGGCCCGTCCGGTCAGAACGGCAGCTTGAAGCCCGGCGGAATGCCGGCCGCCATCTGCACCTTCTGCATTTCCTCGCCAGCCGCCGCGTCGGCCTTGGTGCGGCAATCATTGAACGCCGCCGCGATCAGGTCTTCGAGGATGCCCTTTTCCGACACCACCAGCAGGCTGTCGTCGACGCTCACGCCGATCACCCGACCCTTGGCCGAAGCGCGCACCTTCACAAGGCCGCCACCGGCCGCGCCTTCGACCTCGATCGCGTCGAGGCGCCCTTGCGCGTCCTCCATCTGCTTCTGGATCGTCTCGGCGGCCTTCTGGGCGGCCTGGATCATTTCTTCCATCGACTTCATGCGCGTCTGCTCCACGGCTTGCGGGAATGCTCGAGCGAGCTTTCCTCGTCGACGATCTTCGCCTGCGGGAAGGCAGCAAATGCCGCCTTCACAAGGGGATCGTCCATCATTTCGTTCTCGGCCTGCTTGTCGCGCAGTTCCTTCGCTTCGACAAGGCTCGGCAGCGCGATGACGCCGTCGCCCGCCTGTCCGCGCTCCACGATCCAAGGCTCGCCGGTGGCGCTCTGCAGTGCCTTGCGGATGTCCTGCGTCGGATCGCCCGGCAGCCCCGGCGCCTGTTCATAGCGCAGGTACCCCTGCCGCAGCTCGATCACCCGCACGGAAAGCCGCATCGACGATCCGGTCAGGGGGGACAGGTGCTCGACCTGTTCGACCAGCTGCTCCCAGTCGAGCGCGACCGGCACCGGTGCCGCACGCGCCACCGGCCCTGCTTCGCCTGGCGCGCCTTCGCTCGCCTGGACGACCACGGGGCGAGAGGCGATCTCCTCCAGCTTCTTCACCAGCCCAGAAGGATCGGGCATGTCCGCGGCGTGCAGCACGCGCAGCAGCGCCATCTGCGCCGCAGCGAGCGGATCGGGGGCCGTGCGCACTTCCTCGTGGCCCTTGAGCATCAGCTGCCACAACCGGTGCAGCTGGCCTGCGCTCAACGCCTTGCCCCAGTCCTCCAGCGCCTTGCGCTCTTCGGCGGAACGGCCGTCGGCACTGCCCGACACCTGCGCCACGGTCACCTTGTGGACGATGTCCATCTGCGCCCGCATCAGCGCGACCGGCTCGATACCCAGCGCATACTGGTGCGCCACTTCGGCCAGCAGCGCATTGCCATCGCCGCTCAGGATCGCCCCGAACAGGCGGCGCTGCATCGTCTTGTCGGCAAGGCCGAGCATCTCGCGCACCGCTTCGGCGGTCACTTGCGTCGGGCCTTCGCCTCCGGTCGCAAGGTCGGCATGGCTGATCGCCTGGTCCAGGATCGACAGACCGTCGCGCACCGAACCTTCGGCCGCCGCCGCGATCATCGCCAGCGCCTCGTCCTCGGCCTCGACGCCCTCCTTGCCGCAGACCATGCCGAAGTGGCTGGCGAGCAGGCTGGCGGGAATACGCTTCAGATCGAAGCGCTGGCAGCGGCTCAGCACCGTGACCGGCAGCTTGTCGACCTCGGTCGTGGCGAACAGGAACTTCACATGCGCCGGCGGCTCTTCCAGCGTCTTGAGCAACGCGTTGAAGGCATTGCGGCTCAGCATGTGGACTTCGTCGATGATGTAGATCTTGTAGCGCGCGCTGACCGCGGCATAGCGCACCGCCTCGATGATCTCGCGCACGTCGTCGACACCGGTGTGGCTCGCCGCGTCCATCTCGATAACGTCGATGTGCCGCCCTTCGGCAATGGCGACGCACGGTTCACACACGCCGCACGGGTCGATCGTGGGCCCGCCCTGCCCGTCCGGCCCTACGCAGTTCAGCGCCTTGGCGATCAGCCGCGCGGTGGACGTCTTGCCCACCCCGCGGATGCCGGTCATCAGGAAGGCGTGCGCGAGCCGGTCGCGCTTGATCGCGTTGGCCAGTGTCTGGACCATCGCGTCCTGCCCGATCAGCTCGGAGAACGTCTGCGAACGGTACTTGCGCGCCAGCACGCGATAGGGCGTGGCGGGCGCCATCACCGGCTTGGCCTCTGTCTCGGGCGCAGGGGGAGTTACGGCAGCTGGCGCCGCAGCGGAAGCCAGCGCTGGCGCCGGTGCCGGCGCAGGATCGCCGAACATCGATGCCTGCCCCGCCGCCTCGAGCTCGTCGGCGCTCGGGCCCTTCTCTTCCTCCTCGGGAAGATCGCCAAACATGTCGGTGGATTCGCCCATCACCGCCTTAGGTAGGGCCTCCCCCGTCACTTGTCGAACGGGTCACGCGCAGTTCGTCGTGGATTGCGAGATTGCCTATCTATGATAGGTTGCCGACTCATGAGCAAGCTCCTCACCGCGCGGATGACGGCCGACTACGACGGCCCGCTGGTGATCTTCATCATCGGCATGCGGATCAACCGCGCGCTCAAGGTGCACAAGTGGCTTCCCGTGATCCGGGCGATGGGTCCGATGATCGCCGAACTCACGCCCTGCCAGGGCTTCCTCGGCTGGCAGCCGATGCTCGCCGGCCTGCGCACCGTCACGCTGATCCAGTACTGGCGCGATTTCGACAGCCTGGAAACCTACGCCCGTGCCCGCGACAAGCGGCACTGGCCGGCCTGGGCCGCGTTCAACAAGGCCGTGGGCACCGACGGGACCGTGGGCATCTTCCATGAAACCTACGTCGTCGCGCCTGCCGGGCACGAAGCGATCTACGTCAACATGCCGCCCTTCGGCCTTGGCCGCGTCGGCAACCTGGTCCCCGCCGAAGGAAGGCGCAGCGAAGCGCGCGAGCGGATGAAGCAGGCCGGCACCGCGCCCGACGCCTGAAAAAGAAAAAGGCGGCCTGAAGACCGCCTTTTCGAAAAGGAGCCGGGCGACCCGCCGCAACTCGTTGTGGCTGCTTCCTTCCGGACCTGACCAGGTTGGCGAACGCAAACGTCCACCCGACTCCCGGCCCGCCATATGGTGCGGCGCAGGCGGTTTGTCCAGCCCGCTTACCGCCAGCCTGCTTACTTGAAGTTGTCGGCGTAGCTCTGCAGCTTCAGCCGCTTGGGCGGCGTCGGGATCACGTGCGCCGCAATGCCGTACTTGTCGGCATAGGCCTTGGCCTCGTCGAGCGAGCCGAAGCTCAGCGTCACCTGCGCCTGCGTGTCGCCGGACCCGGCCCAGCCCATCAGCGGATCGGGGCGCTGCGCCTCCGACCGTTCGAATTCGAGGAGCCAGTCGCTCGTCCGGGCCTTGCCGGACTGCATGGCGTTCTTCGGGCGCTGGTAGATGCGTGCGGTCATGGCGCGAGGCTTTCTTGCGAATCGCGTCGCAAATCAAGTCCGCATTAGAGGCAGCCGCTCGCTTACTTTCCGCCCACCTACTTCCGCGAAGCCTCGAACGCGTTGCGGGTCTTGAGGCTGGGGTCCTCGGTCCACGGCGTCTCGGGCCAGCGGTGCTTGGGGTAGCGGCCCTTCATGTCCTTGACCACGTCCTTCCACGATCCGCGCCAGAACCCCGGCAGGTCCGCCGTCGTCTGGATCGGCTTGCCCCCGGGCGAAGTCAGCGACAGCAGCAGCGGCCGCGGCGGCTGACCGACGGCGGGATGGCGGTCCAGCCCGAACAGCGCCTGCACACGCAGTTCCACCATCGGCCCGCCTTCGTGGCCATAATCGATCGCATGGCTCGTGCCGGCGGGCGAGCGGAACTCGGCCGGCGCCAGCTTGTCCAGCGTCTGCCGCTCGTTCCAGTCGAGCCGGTTGAGCAATGCATCGTGCAGCTTGCTTGGGGGAACGTCGAGATCGCGCCGCCCGGCCAGCACCGGCGCCAGCCAGTCGTCCAGATCGGTGATCAGCGCCGCCTCTGAAAGCGCCTCAAGCCCCGCATAGGTCCCGCGCACGATCAGCGCCCGCGCGCCTGCCCCCAGCGGCAGTATGCCAAGGCCCTCTGCCCGCACCCGCTCCAGCAGCAGTGCCACCACCGCGTCGGGATCGGGCTTCGGATCGGGCACCCGCGCCAGCACCACCTGCCCCAGTCGCCGCTCCAGCCGCGCCTCGACCCGGCCTGCCTCGACGTTCCACGAAAGCGCGTGACGCTCTTCCAGCCGATGCCCCAGCCAGCGCGCGATGTCGGCTTCGTCCAGCGCGATGCCGCCCGTGATCCGCGCGCCCTTCGCCTCGCCCTGCGCATCGCCGATGACCAGCCATTTCGCCGTCACCAGCGGCGATGCCGGATCCAGCCGGTAGCCCCGCCCACCAGACGCCAGCCATTCCTCGCCGCTGGCAGAGCGCGCCCGCGCGATCCGGTCTGGAAAGGCTTCGGCCAGCAGCACGCCCAACGGAACGTCCGCCGCCCCGCCCTTGCCCGCCAGCTTGCGCGCCATTTCGGCCCAGCGCCCCGCCAGCTTGCGCGATGCCTCGACCCTCGCCCCCCGCTCGCCGTTCCAGCGGTCGAGCCGCAGCGCCAGATCGTCCGAACGCCCGCCAAGCCCGCGCTCCTGCAGCAGCAGAACCAGCCGCGCGGCCTGCGTCTCGCAAGCCCGCGCGGCCGCAAACAGCAGCATGTGCGCCAGCGCGGGCTCCATCGGCAGCCGCGCCATCGCCCGGCCGTGATCGGTGATCCGCCCCTCGCCATCGAGCGCGCCCAGCGCCCGCAGCTGCGCCTGCGCCGCCGCCATCGCCGGGGCAGGCGGCGGATCGAGCCAGGCCAGCGCGCCCGCATCGGCCGCGCCCCATTGCGCCAGCGTCAGCGCCAGGGGGCCGAGGTCGCTGGTCAGGATTTCGGGCGGCTCGAACGCCGGCCGCCCGGCGTGCCCGGCCTCTTCCCACAGGCGGTAGGCGACGCCCGGCCCCTGCCGCGCCGCGCGCCCCGCGCGCTGGTTCGCAGCGGCTTGGCTGGCGCGATGCGTGACCAGCCGCGTAACGCCCGCCACCTTGTCGAACTCCGCGCGGCGCGAAAGCCCCGCATCGACCACAACCGACACGCCATCCAGGGTCAGCGAGGTTTCGGCGATGCTCGTCGCCAGCACCACGCGCCGGCGCCCTTGCGCATCCCGCCGGATCGCCGCGCGTTGGCCCGCAGGTTCCACCTGTCCGTGCAACGGCAGCACCAGCGCGGAAGGCAACTTCTCGCGCAGCAGGTCGGCGCAGCGCTCGATCTGGGCCACGCCGGGCAGGAAGGCGAGGATGTCGCCGTCCTCTTCCCGCCACGCCTGCATCACCGCCGAGGCGACCTGCTGCTCCACCTTCAGGTCCGCCCGCGCGCCCAGCCAGCGCAATTCGAGCGGGAACGCCCTCCCCTCGCTCTCCACCACCGGCGCGTCACCCAGAAGGCGCGCGAACCGCGCCCCGTCCAGCGTCGCCGACATGACCACGATACGCAGGTCCTCGCGCAGCACGCCCTGCGCCTCGATCGCCAGCGCAAGGCCCAGATCGCTGTCGAGGTGCCGTTCGTGCGCTTCGTCGAACAGCACCGTCGAAACCCCGGCCAGCTCCGGATCGTTGAGGATCGTCGCCACGAAGATCGCTTCGGTCATCACCAGTACGCGCGTTCGGGCCGACCGCTTGGCGTCGAGCCGGGTGACATAGCCGATCGTGCCACCCGCTTCCTCGCCCAGCAGTTCGGCCATGCGCTCGGCCGCCGCGCGCGCCGCCACGCGGCGGGGCGACAGCACGATGACCTGGCCGGTGCACCATGGCTCGCCGATCAGCGCGGGCGCCACCGCGGTGGTCTTGCCCGCTCCCGGCGGAGCGATCAACACGGCGCTCGGCCCCTCGCGCAGCGCATCGAGGAGGTCGGGCAACACGGCATGGATCGGAAGCTCGCTCACACAGGTCGCCTTAGCCCCCGCCAAAGCGCACCTGCAAGCTGCACACGTCTTGACCGCGTCATCCGGCGACGGCAGTCAGGTTGCGAAAAGAAACCGGCCACAGCGGCCCATGGGGGAATTTCGCAATATGCAACACCGCCGCCTCGGCACATCCGCCATCGTCGTTTCGGACATCTGCATGGGCACGATGACCTTCGGCAGCCAGACCGACGAGGCCGAAGCCTTCCGCGTGCTCGACGAATGCTTCGACGCCGGCATCAACTTCTACGACACCGCCGAAGGTTATCCCGTGCCGCCCGATGCCAAGTGGGTCGGCCGCACCGAAGAGATCGTCGGGCGCTGGATGAAGACCAAGCCACGCGACGCCATCATCCTCGCGACCAAGGTTTCCGGCCCCAGCCACGTCTGGTTCAAGAGCCCGCTGCGCTCCGGCATGACCGCGCTCGATCGCCGCAACATCGTTACCGCGATCGAAGGCAGCCTGAAGAAGCTGCAGACCGACTACATCGATCTCTACCAGACCCACTGGCCCGACCATGACACCCCTTACGAGGAAACCATGGAAGTGCTCGACGAGCTGGTCCGCGCAGGGAAAGTCCGCATCCTGGGCTGCTCGAACGAAACCAGCTGGGGCCTGATGAAGTCGATCGCCGCCAGCGAGCGCGTCGGCGGCGCACGCTACCAGACGATCCAGAACAACTTCAGCCTCAACAACCGCCGCTTCGAAGACGAACTGGCCCAAGTCTGCCGCAAGGAAGGCGTCAGCCTGATTCCCTATTCGCCGATCGCCGGTGGCGTGCTGGCGGGCAAGTACAACGGCGGCGCCCGGCCCGATGGCGCGCGCTTCTCGCGCTATCTCGCCATGGAAGGCCGCCAGGCCGCGATGGGTCGCCGCTTCGTCAACGACAAGTCGCTGGCCTCGACCGAACGCTTCGCCGCCATCGCCGCCGAACACGGGCTCGATCCAGTGACGTTCGCAGTCGCCTGGTCGAAGCAGCACGATTTCGTCGCCTCCACCATCGTGGGCGTTTCCAGCCAGGCGCAGGTCGCCCCGATCCTCGCGGCGGCCGATCTCGTCCTTCCCGACGAAGCGATGAAGGCGGTCGACAAGGTCAGCCGCGAAATCATGTACCCCATGGGTTGATCTGGTCAGCCCTGCACGCCGGGGTCTGGCGCCGCGTCGAAATCCCGACGTGCAGGGCTCGACGTGCAGGACCCGACGTGCAGGGAATGCCGCGCTCATCCGTTCATGACCGGTACGGGCGCTTTGCGCTATCGGGGGCGCACGGCATGAAGACCACCTTTGAGATTGTCATCGCGCTGGCGACCAGCATCCTCTTCACCGGGGCGGCTGTCGGCGCGGGCATTCTCGGCATCGGCGTGGTCTCGGCCGGCGGCTGCTTCTGGCTCTGGCGCAAGCTGCGCAGGCCGCGCTCCTGACAGACACGCGCGCCCCAGGATTTTCCTACCCCGGCACGGTCGTGGCACAAATGGCGCCATGTCTTGCCTGCGCGCCTTGCATGAACAACTAATCGCCCCAGGCGATCAATTTCGTCTTACTGATCGATTGCAATTATTCCCCAGGACACTGTCAACTTTGTCAACTTGGCCTCCGAAGGCCGGTTTGACGGTCGCGAATCAGGGGCGGTTCAGTGCGGGGTCAGAACCGGCGAGCGACGGCAAATTCGGCCGCTTCCGTCATTGCCGCCTTGGCCGCGCCATCGGGGAAGCGGGCAATCGCATCGATCGCGCGGGCGGCATAATGGCGGGCCCGTTCGCGCGTCGCGTTGACGGCATCGTGGCGGCGGATCAGCGCCACTGCATGCGCCAGGTCCTCGTCCGAATTGCGGTCGCCGGCAATGGCTGCGCGCCAGAACGCCCGCTCGTCCTCGGTGCCGCGCGCATAGGCCAGGATCACCGGCAGGGTCATCTTGCCCTCGCGGAAATCGTCGCCCTGGTCCTTGCCCATTTCCGATGCGTCGGAATCATAGTCGATCGCATCGTCGGCCAGCTGGAACGCAATGCCAAGGTTGCGGCCATAGGCATCGAGCGCCATCTCGTCCTCGTCCGACCGTTCCGCCACCACGGCGGCGATCCGGCAGGCGGCGGCGAACAGCGCGGCGGTCTTGGCGTTGATGATGGCGAGGTAGCGCTCCTCGCTCGTCTCGATCTGGCGCTGGGCAACCAGCTGGTCCACCTCGCCCTCGGCGATCACCGCGCTGGCATTGGACAGGATGCGCAGCACCTTCAGGCTGCCGTCCTCGACCATCAGTTCGAAGCTGCGGCTGAACAGGAAGTCGCCCACCAGCACCGTCGCCGGGTTGCCGTAGACGATGTTCGCGGTCTTCTTGCCGCGGCGCATGTCCGAGCCGTCGACCACGTCGTCGTGCAGCAGGGTCGCGGTGTGGATGAACTCGACCGTGGCGGCGAGCTTGTAGTGCCGGCTGCCGCCGTAGCCGAGCAGGCTGGCGCTGGCGAGGGTCAGCATCGGGCGCATCCGCTTGCCGCCGCCCGCGATCAGGTGGCCGGCCAGCGCCGGGATCAGCGGGATGCGCGACTGCATGCGATCGAGGATCACCGCATTGACGCTGTTCATGCCATCGGCGACCAGCGCCATCAGCGGCTGCAGCGAAGGTGCGGCCTTGCGGGGAAGCGGGTGGACGTTTCCAGTCATCGTTTGCCCGATTGGCGAACGGTCCCGCGCTTGGCAAGTCGCAAGTTGCGCCTTAGGGGACCCGTCGGGCAATTCGCAGCCGGGGACGGACCCGGGTGTGGGCCGGGCAAGCGGGGATTTCGAGATGAGCGACGATCAGGTTCTGGCCGGGTACCGCCAGAGCATCGACAACATCGATGCGGCGATGATCCATATCCTGGCCGAACGGTTCCGCATCACCCAGGCTGTGGGTGCCTACAAGGCCGCGAACAAGCTCCCCGCCTCCGATCCGGGGCGCGAAGAGCGCCAGATCGCCCGCCTGCGCAAGCTGGCCGAGGACGCCCGGCTCGATCCCGAATTCTCCGAAAAGTTCCTGCGCTTCATCATCCAGGAAGTGATCCGCCACCACGAACAGGCGGCATCAGGATCGCCGGCGGCCTGACCGAAGCAGGCCGGCTTCAGTCTTCCAGCGGAACGCCCGGCAACTGCTTGGCGGTGCGGATGGTCAGGCTGGTCTTGACGCTCGCCACGTTCGGCGCGGGAGTCAACTTGCTGGTCAGGAATTCCTGGAAGCTCTGCAGGTCGCGGCTGACGATCTTGAGGATGAAGTCGATCTCGCCATTGAGCATGTGGCACTCGCGCACTTCGGCCAGCGTGCGCATGTGCTCCTCGAACTGGCGCAGCGATTCCTCGGCCTGGCTCTTCAGGCTGACCAGCGCGAAGACGGTGATCGCAAAGCCGAGCTTCGAGGAATCGAGATCGGCGTGATAACCCCGGATAACGCCCGCTTCTTCCAGCGCGCGGACGCGGCGCAGGCACGGCGGCGCGGTCAGGCCGACGCGCTGCGCCAGCTCGACGTTCGTCACCCGTCCTTCGTCCTGCAATTCGGCGAGCAGCCGCCGGTCGATCGCGTCCAGTGTCGCCATTCTTTCCTACCGCAGCCCAGCCTGCGACCTTCCGCCTAAGACCGGGCGAGGAACCTTGTCGACCGGGACCCCGGCAACTTTCCACACCCAATCGGCGTAAAGACGATAATAATGTTGTGACATACCGCAATCGTGCCACATTGCAACGCAATCAATGTGGACCTTTCAGGCGATTCCACAATTTGTTAGGGTCTCGTAAGCTAGCGCTGCCGGCCCGAAACGGCCATGGTGTGGCCGCCCGCCAGGGTCAGGAGAGCAAGGCTGCAATGATCGTTGACGACCGCCTGGCAACCGTGTTGCGCACGAATGCGACGGGGCGGCTGTCCTTGCGGATCCAGTTCCGCCAGCTGGCCGACCTGCTCGGCAGGGAGATGGCAACGCCGCCCACGCCGGTGCAGGCCGCCGCACTCACCCGCCTCGAAACGATCGCCGATACGCTGGACGAAGACGATTGCGCTTCGCTGCTGCGCTCGGGCGGTCTGCGTTCGCCCGCGCTCGTCTGGCGCTTCGTCCAGCGCAGCCCGGAACTGGCGATGGCGGCAGTGGCCGGTGCCAACCTGTCCGAAGCCGACTGGCTCGATCTGATTCCCGAATTGCCGGTGCGCGCACGCGGCGCGCTGCGCCATCGCCGCGATCTGGGCGACAAGGTCCACGATCTGCTCGCCCGGCTCGGCGTCAACGATTTTGCGCTGCCCGAACCCGACGACTATGTGCCCCAGCCCGTGATGGCCGCGGCAATGGCGATAGCGAACGCGCCGATCCGGACGCCCGAGCCCGAACCGATCGCCGACGATGCAGCGCACGACGACGAGCGCGCGCCCGAGCACAGCTACAAGCCTGACGACGGACAGACGCCGCCGCCGCTCGAACTCGTTTCGGCGCAGCAGGAAAGCCTGCTTTCGCCCCCGCAGCGGGAAGGCATCGGCGACATCGTCCGTCGCATCGAGGCCTTCCGCCGCTTTCGCGAAAGCCAGCCGCCCGCGCGGGCCACGGACGAAGAGGCGGAGCTGGAAGCCGCCGCCGCCGAAGCGCCCGCCCCGCGCATCGTCACCGCGATCGACATCCGCATCGATGCCGAAGGCATGATCGTGGCCGCCGATGCCGCCCACGCGCCGATGCTGGTCGGCCATCGCCCCTTCACCGGCGAAGTCGATGCCCCCGCCACCTGCGATGCCGACACGCTGCGCGCCTTCCGTTCGCGCCTGCCGGTCGAAGCCGGGCTGATGACATTCGAAGGAACCGCGCCGGTCGCCGGTTCATGGCGCGTCGATGCCGTCCCATCGTTCGCTCGCGAAGGCGGCCATTACACCGGCTATCACGCCCGCCTGCGCCGCCCCGAACCCGTGCGCGCGGCAGCGGCGGCCAACGATGACGAAGGCGACAGCAGCACCGATCGCCTGCGCCAGCTCCTTCACGAACTGCGCACCCCGATCAATGCGATCCAGGGTTTTGCCGAGCTGATCCAGCAGCAGATCTTCGGACCAACCCCGCACCAGTATCGCAGCCTTGCCGCCAGCGTCGCCTCCGACGCCGCGCGCATGCTGGCAGGGTTCGAGGAAGTCGAGCGGCTTGCCCGGCTCGAGACCGGCCAGGTCGAGCACGAAGGCGGCGAGACCGACCTGTGCGCAGTGCTGACCCGGCTGGTCAGCCAGCTCGAACCTGCGATCGGCCCGCGCGAAGTGCGCCTGCGCCTGGCCATCCCCGAATCCCCGGTGATGGTCGCGATCGAACCCATCGAGCTTGAACGCATGCTGTGGCGCATGCTGTCGGTGATTGCCGCATCGGCCGCGCCGGGCGAACGTCTGTCGCTCTCGTTGGGCGAGGCTGCCGGCTATGCCCGGCTGGTCCTGCCGCTGCCCTCGGCCCTGGCGATGCGCGACGATGCCGCGCTGTTCGCGCCCGACAACCGGACGACGCCCAGTTCGCCGACGCAGGCCATGCTGGGCAACGGCTTCGCCTTGCGCCTTGCCGCAGCCGAAGTCCGCTCGGTGGGCGGACATCTTGCCCGCAGCGCCGCCCGGCTGCTGGTCGATCTGCCGCTTGCCGGCGCCCACCCTGCGGCTTCGCCCGAACGCCCGCGCGGCGTCGCCTGAACGCCGCCCCCTCGATGCGCCAGTCCGGCATCCTAGACCTGCCGCGCCCGGAAGATTTCGTCCGTTTCGCATCCGATTTCGGTCAGCGCTTCCTGGTCACGATCGACGCGGAAGAGGAGTTCGACTGGTCCAAGCCGTTCGAGCGCACCGGCCATGGCCTTGCCCACGTGCCGCGCCTCGCCAAGTTCCAGCAGTTCTGCGAAGGCTTCGGCGTGACTCCGCTATGGCTGGTCGATCACCCGGTGGCCGGTGATCCGCGCGCGGCCGAAGCGCTTGGTCCAGCCGTGCGCGAAGGGCGCGCCGACATCGGCATACAGCTGCATCCCTGGGTCAGCCCGCCGCATGTCGAAGAACTCAACGTCCACAACAGCTTTGCCGGCAACCTGCCGCCCGAGGTGGAGCGGGCCAAGATCAGGGCGTTGCGCAATCTCGTCGAACAGGCGTTCGGTGCACCCCCGCTGGTCTATCGCGCCGGCCGCTATGGCGTGGGCCCGGCCACGGCCCCGATCCTGGGCGAATGTTCGATCGCGATCGACAGCTCGGTGCGCTCGCGCTTCGATTATTCGAGCCATGGCGGGCCCAATTTCCGCGATCATCCGGTCATCCCCTGGTGGATCGACCGCACCCGCGGGCTGATGGAGCTGCCGCTGACCACGGTGTTCTGGGGCCCGCTGCGGGGACAGGGGCACTGGCTGTACCCCGCGCTGTGGCGGGTTCCCCGTCTGCGCGGGCTACTGGCGCGCACCGGCCTGCTCGAACGCATTCCGCTGACGCCCGAGGGGATCAACGCCGACGAAGCGCTGCGCGGCATCGACATCGCGCTCGACGATGGCTTGCCGGTGCTGGTGTTCTCGTTCCACAGCCCTTCGCTGCGCCCCGGAAACACCCCCTATGTGCGTGACGAGGACGACCTTGACCGCCTGTACGATTGGTGGCGCAAGGTCTTTGCCTACCTGCAGCAACGCGGCGTCCGTCCGACGGGCGTTCAAGAACTGATGCGCGCCGCACAGGTTTGAGCCCGGCTTGCCAAGCGCGGCTGCCGCCACTAACGCAAATTCCGCGTGGGCCTGTAGCTCAGCGGTTAGAGCTGGCCGCTCATAACGGCTAGGTCGCGGGTTCGAATCCTGCCGGGCCCACCACCCTGCGCACCATGATCAGCCGGCCGCCGATGGCTCTGCCGTGCGGGCCGTCGCCATGGGACAACCACCGCCCGTAGCGCGGAAATCGGCAGATTGCTTGTAAGCGCGGCGGCGGGCGCGGTTGACGTTGCCCAGCGGCTGGTGAGCGGCAAGGCCGTTCCACGGCGAAAAGTGCAGGGCCTCGTCGATCCGGGCGACCTTCTCCGCGCTCCAGCTATCCTGCGGTTCGATGCGCAGCGTCGCCACCTGCACGAAGGGCGCCTCGTCCTCTTTCCATTCCACGCTGGCATCCTCGATCGGCTGCTTGTCGAGATCGCGCAGCAACTGCACTTCGAACGCCCATTCGCCGGTCAGGGAGCGGGCATCCTCGCGAAGGGTTTCGCGTAGGCCATCGGGCCGGCCTGACGTGTCGATCTCGGTGCCGGCCAGCGCGGTGAGCGATGGGGAGATCGGGCGCAGTCGGTACTTGGCCACGTAGTCGCCGTGGCGGAACGGCGTCGTCGAAAAATAGGTCTCGCCCAGCGGATGGACCTGCCGCGCACCGCCCATCGCGGCGAGCGCGCCCGATTCCAGCCCGACTTTGCCCAGTGCACCGTTGATGAAGCCCAGCACGCTGGACAGCGCGACCTTCGCGCCTTCGGCACGGTCTGTCGTCGCGGCCAGCAGCTTCAGCTTGCCCGCGAACTTCTTTGCCGATGGCGCGGCGAAAATCGGCGCGTTGACCATCAGGAAATCCTGCGCATCGCCATCGGCATCGGGCAGCATTTCGCCGCCCACCCCTTCGACCTTGAGCGCAAGGCCGCGCGGCAGCACGACGTTGTCATCGAGGATGTCGCCGGGGTTGGTCGAGACGCGCAGGGCCGCGCGGTATTCGCCCGGCTGCGCGAACAGCCCCTGCGCCAGCTCGCGCGGCAGCGTGGCATCTACCGTGAACGTGCCTTCGAACAGCGCGTGCGCCTTGGCGTGAACCGCGCGCACGGGCTTGCCGTAATCCTTGAATGTCGTTTCCAGGATATGCGCGAACGAGGCTTCCAGCGAAGCGTCGGTCTCGTCCTCGTCATCGAGCGGCTGTTCGAGCGAAGGCGAATAGGGGATCGGAGGGGCGATCATCTCTTGGTGTCCTTTCAGGCGACTTTGGCCGTCGCCGGAGCGAAGGGGTCGGGAAGCTGGTCGATCAGCTTGTCGAGCGTCAGCGGGAAGCTGCGCACGCGCACCCCGCAGGCGTTGTGGATGGCATTGGCAATGGCGCCGGCCGCACCGCAGATGCCGAGTTCGCCCACGCCCTTGGCCTGCAGCGGGCTGGCCGCCGCATCCCGCTCCTCGAGCAGGATGACCTCGATCGCCGGAACGTCCGCATGAACCGGCACGTGATATTCGGCGAGGTCGTGGTTGACGAGGTGCCCGTCGCGCAAGTCGAACGCCAGTTCCTCGGTCAGTGCGCTGCCGATGCCCCAGACCATGCCGCCAAGGCACTGCGAGCGCGCGGTCTTGGCGTTGAGCACGCGGCCGAAGCCGAACGCACCAGTCATCCGCCGCACCCGCGTCTCGCCGGTGAAGGCATGGACCGCGACTTCGGCAAAGAACGCGCCGTAGCTTGCCTGCGAGAAATCCTTGGCCGTCTTGCCGGGCTTGATCGAACCGGTTTCGGCCAGCGGCTTTTCCTGCACCAGGCCCGCGATCGGCTGCTGCTTGCCGCCGCCACTTGCGACGCCGTCCTTCAGCTGCAGCTCCTCGGCCTCGCACCCCAGTTTCTTGGCCAAGGTTTCACGGATCGCCTCGCAGGCGCGCATCACCGCAGATCCGGTGGAGATCGCTCCGAAGCTGCCGCCCGATCCTGCGCCAGCGGGCAAGCGCGTATCGCCCAGTTCCACTTTCACGCGCTCGATCGGCAGGCCGAGCATCTCCCCGGCGATCTGGCCGAGAATGGCATAGGAGCCTGTGCCGATGTCGGTCTGGTCGGTTTCCACCAGCGCACTACCATCGGGATTCAGCGTCACCCGCGCCTCTGCCGGGACCATCATGTTGACGCGCGCCGCGCTGGCGACGCCATGGCCGATCCACCAGTCGCCCTCGCGCGTCTGGCAGGGCGTGGGCTGGCGCCGATCCCAGCCGAAGGCCTTGGCTCCGGCTTCGAGCGCTTCGACCAGCATCCGCGAGGAATAGGGCGTGCCTTCGACCGGCACCGTGGCGGGCAGGTTGCGCTTGCGCAGTTCGATGGGGTCCATGCCGATCGCCTCGGCCAGTTCGTCCATCGCCGCCTCGAGCACCTGCATGCCGACCGCTTCGCCCGGCGCGCGCACCGATCCTGCGGTCAGGCGGCTGATCCGCGCGACTTCTACCTTGAGCAGGCGGTTGTCGCCGCCGTAGAGGAATTCGGTCGCCTGCGTCACCGGCTCGGCGAAGTCTTCTTGCGGAAGGTTGGAGACCAGCGCCTCGTGCCCCAGCCCCACGATGCGCCCGCCCGCATCGGCAGCGAGCCGCACACGCTGGCGCGTTTCGGAGCGCCGCATAACCGTCTGGAACACCTGCTGGCGCGTCATCACCACGCGCACCGGCCGGCCGATCTCTCGCGCCGCCACCGCCGCCGCCACGGCTTCGTGCGTGATGCCGAGCTTCGAGCCGAAGCCGCCGCCGACATAAGGCGCGATGATCCGCACCTTGTCCGGCTTGATCGACAGGCAGTCGGCGATCTCCTTCACGTTGTACGACAGCATCTGGTAGCTTCCGCGCAGGATCAGGCGGTCGTCCTGCCATTCGGCAATGGTCACGTGCGGCTCCATCGCCGCGCTGGCATGGCCGGGCGTGTCGTAAGAAACATCGATAGCGAACGCAGCCTCGCGCATGGCGGCGTCAAGATCGCCGCCTTCGATCGGCTTGCTGTCCGACGGGGTCTCGACCTCGGCCTGAGGGCTTTCGGGATCGAGCGGCACCGGCTTTTCCGCCGGATCGTAGTCCACGCGCAGCGCGAGCGCCGCGTCGCGGGCCTGCTCGAACGTTTCGGCGACCACCACGGCCACTGGCTGGCCGAAATATTCGACCGTGGTCACGTCCTGCGCCGGCGCCTTGCCCGCCGTCCCTTGCGTCGAGCGGCGCACCATCGCCTTGTCCGCTATCACCGCGATCACGCCCGGCATCGCCAGCACCGGCTCGGCATGGATTGCGCGGACCGTCCCTTGCGGAATCGAGGCAAGCGCGAGTACGCCCTCGGCGCAGTTCGGCAGCTTCCATTCCGCCGAATAGGTCGCCGCGCCGCTCACCTTGAGCGGACCTTCGGGCCGGTCGAGCGGCTTGCCGATCAGGCCCTGGCCCGTGTGGTCGAGCAGGTTGCGCTCGTCGGGCCGGTTGTACATGTCCGAAAACGGAAGGCGCATGGGATCAGCCCTTTGCCGGGTTGGAGAGGGTCGCTTCAGCAAGCGTCGCGGCCAGCGCGCGACGTGCCAGCACGATCTTGAAGTCGTTTTCGCCAAAGCCGCGCGCATCACGCAGCAGCACGTCGGCGGCCTTGTCGAACAGCGCGGGCGAAGGCGTTTCGCCCACCAGCGCTTGCTCCACTGCGCGATCTCGCCAGGGCACGGTGCCAAGGCTGCCGAAAGCGAGCGCACAGCGCGCGATCCGCCCGTCTTCCATGGCAAGGTCCAGCGCAACCGAGACCAGCGCGAAGGCATAGGACGCGCGATCGCGCACCTTGCGATAGATCTGCCTTCCGCCGCTCGGCGCGGGCAGCCGCACCCCGGTGATCAGCTCGCCGGGGAGAAGCGTGTTGTCGCGCGACGGGTCGTCGCCCGGCTTGCGGTGGAATTCGCCGACCGGAATGGTGCGCTCGCCATTGGGCCCTTGCGTCAACACTTCGGCGTCGAGCGCCAGCAGCGCCACGGCCATGTCGCCGGGATAAGTCGCGATGCAGGCATCGCTGGTGCCCAGCACGGCGTGGATGCGGTTGAACCCGCCCTGCGCGCCGCAACCCGTTCCCGGCGCCCGCTTGTTGCACGCCTGCGTCGTGTCGTAGAAATAGCCGCAGCGCGTGCGCTGGCACAGGTTGCCGCCCGTGGTCGCGCGGTTGCGCAGCTGCGGGCTGGCCCCGGCCAGGATCGCTTGCGCCAGCAGCGGCCAGTCGCGCCGCACCCGGCCATCGGCGGCGCAATCGGCGTTGGTGACGAGCGCACCGATGCGCAGGCCCTCGCCGTCGGGAGCGATCTGGTCCAGCCCCGTGCGCCGGATCGAAACCAGCCGATCGGGCGCCGCGATCTGCAGCTTCATCAGATCGACCAGGTTGGTGCCCCCGGCAATCGCCGTGGCGCCAGCGCCGAGCGCATCGAGCGCATCTTGCGCATCGGCCGCGTGATCGAGCGTGAAGGCCTTCATGCGCTTGCCTCCGCGTCGATACGGACTAGTCCTTCCGCCGCGATCACTTCTTCGAGCGCGGCGATGATGTTGGAATAGGCGCCGCAGCGGCACAGGTTGCCGCTCATCCGCTCCTGCAGTTCGGCGCGGGTCACAACCGGCGCGGCGGCCACGTCCCCGCTCACCGCGCTCGCCCAGCCTTCGGCAAGCTCGGCCATCAGCGCCTTGGCGGAACAGATCTGGCCGGGCGTGCAGTATCCGCACTGGAACCCGTCGTGGGCAACGAAGGCGCGCTGCAGTGGCGCCAGCGCGTCGGCCGAACCGATTGCCTCGATCGTTTCGATCGCATCGCCATCGTGCAGCTGCGCCAGCGAAAGGCAGGAATTGATCCGCCGCCCATCGACCAGCACCGTGCACGCCCCGCATTGGCCGTGGTCGCACCCCTTCTTCGTGCCGGTCAGGCCCAGATCCTCGCGCAGCCAGTCGAGCAACGTGCGGCGGCTGTCGTGTGGCAACGGGTGCTCGGTCCCGTTGACACGGGCATGCATCGGTGAGTTCGCCAAGTCGGAAGGTCCCTGCTTGAGCCAGCGGCGATCGTCGGCTCCACCGCCCGGAAACGTGCAAGGCCGCGCTTCGATCCTGACGGCCGAAAGTCGCGCTTCGATGGGTGACGCGCGCGCCGGGTGCGCGAAACCATTTTCGTCTGAAACCGTATTGCCGCTGCGCGCGCCGACCGTCCGCGCATGCACCACAGGACCGATCCCGATGATGGAGGCCTTTCCTCCTGCTTTCCCGGATGATGCCATCGCCGCCACTCCGGCTGACTGCCTGCGCTTGCTCGCGCGCGGTGCGCAGGCGGGAATCGATGGCGTTCTGGTCACCCTCGTCGGCATCGAGGGCCGTTCCTCGCGCAGCATCGGAACGCAGATGGCCGTGCTGGCCGATGGGCGCAGCATCGGCTCCTTCTCCGGCGGCTGCGTCGAACGCGCGGTGATCGAGGAAGCGCGCGAAGTGTTGGTGCAAGGCACGCCGCGCACCGTGCGGTTCGGCGCCGGTTCGCCCTACATCGACGTGCGCCTGCCCTGCGGCGGCGGGATCGACCTGCTGTTCACGCCGGCGCCATCTGCCGAACAGATCGACGCTGCCCTCGCAACTCTGGAACGCCGCCGCTGCGCCACGATCGACCTGGGCGGCTGGCGGCAGACCTACCGCCCGCGTCCGCGCCTCGTGGCGCTCGGCCATGGCGAGGATCTGGCGGCCCTCGCCCGGCTCGCTCGCCGCTTCGGCCTTGCTGTGGAGGCTTTTGCGCCCGAAGGCGATCCGCACCGCGATCCCGACATCGCCCCGCTCACCCTGCGCACCCGGCTGCCCGACATCAGCGGCGACGCATGGACCGCCTTCGTATTCGCGTTCCACGATCGCGACTGGGAGGAATTCCTCCTGCCGCAGGCGCTCGCGCTTCCCGGCTATTACCACGGCGCTGTCGGCAGCCGCGCAACCCATCGCGCCCGCTGCGAAGCGCTTGCCCGGGCGGGCGTGCCTGCCCACCGCATCGACGCGCTGCGCGGCACCATTGGCCTTATCCCGGGTGCGCGCGATCCCGCCACGCTTGCGCTGTCGATCCTCGCGGAGATCGTGCAGGACTACAATGCATGCGCCGGCGCGCCCGACTGGATGGCGTCAGCCCCCGCTTTGCCTGCCTACCATGGCGCCTGACGCGATTGCGCTGGTCCTGCTCGCCGCCGGGCGCAGCGAGCGGTTTGGCGGCAACAAGCTCGCCGCCACGCTGAGCGGACGACCGGTGATAGAGCACACAATGGCCGCCCTCGCTCCTCTGCCGCTGCGCTGGCGTTTCGCTGTCGTTTCGGCGACGACACCGCCGCTCCCCGGCTACCACACGCTGCCGCTCGATCCCCCCGATTCGCCCCAGTCCGCCTCGCTGCGGCTCGGCGTGGCTGCCGCGCAGGCGAGGGGCGCAAAGGCCGTGCTCGTCGCCCTTGCCGACATGCCGCTGGTGCCCACGGCCCACTTCGCCACCCTGCTCGACCGGTTCGACGGCACCCGTATCGCCAGCCAGGCTGGCGGGGTACCGATGCCGCCCGCCCTGTTCGGCGCTTCGTGCTTCCGCGCCCTTCAGTCCCTCACTGGCGACCGCGGTGCGGGGCTGCTGCTGCGCGACGCCCCCGCCGTTCCCCTGCCCAAAGGCGCCGATCTCGATATCGACACGCCACAGGACCTCGTGCTGGCGGCTCAGGCCTAGGCTTAGAGAAGAAACCGCGCGCCCCGCGATGGAAGCGACATCTAGTTCGGCGCGATAACCGCCACGCGCTGGTCGATCGCGCCGAAGGGGGCGGCGCCATCGCGCGACTTGGCAATCATTTGCACGCTGTCGCCATCGGCCATGAACGGGGTTTGCGGTGCGCCGTGGGCGATGATCTCGATCGCGCGTTGCTCTGAAATGCACGCCGATCCACGCGTGGCATAGGTCGCGTTGGAGACGGTGCCCGATCCGATCACGGTGCCGGCAACCAGATCGCGGGTGCGTGCGGCATGCGCGACCAGTTCCGAGAAGGAAAAGGCCATCTCGCCGCCATCCACGCGGCCGAAGCGCTTTGCGTTCCAGTCGACGCCGAGTTCAAGGCAGACGCGTCCATCGCGCCAGTCGGACCCCAGGACGTCGGGCGTGACCGCAAAGGGCGCCATGCTGCACGGCGGCTTGGCTTGAACCCAGCCGAACCCGGTCTTCATCTCGATGGGCGCGATCGCGCGCAGCGACCAGTCGTTGATCTGCACCAGCAGGCGGATGTACCGCGCCGCCTGTTCGACGCTGACGCCCATCGGCACGGCATCGACGATGACGCCGAATTCGCCTTCGAAATCGATCCCGTCGGCCTGACTGGGGAAGCGGGCTGTCTCGGTCGGCGCGAGAAAGCGGTCGGAAAGGCCCTGGTACATCAGCGGGCGATCGGTCGGCACCGGATCGAGCCCGAAGGCGATCTGCATCAGTTCGCCGTGGGTGGTGTAGGCCGAACCATCGAGCCATTGCCACGAACGCGGCAGCGGCGCGCGCACGTTGGCAGCGTCGAGTGCGTCCCAATCGCCGTTGTCCTGCGCGGCGAGCGCGCGCAAGGCGGGCTCCGCCGCATCCCAGCGCTCGATCGCGGTCAGCAGGTTGGGCCAGTCTGCCCCGGCGGCGCACCAGCGCGCGTCGTCGTCGGAAACGATCATCAGTTCACCGTCGGGCGTACCGTTGGCGCGGGTGGCAAGACGCATGGGTTCAATCCTCGAAGATAGCGACAGCGCGGGTCCAGCCTGCCGAGGCGCCCTTGATCTTGTGCGGGAAGCAGCTGACGGTGAAGCCGCTGGCGGGCAGCACTTCGAGGTTGTGCAGCTTTTCGAGGTGGCAGTAGCCGATGTCGCGCCCGGCCTTGTGCCCTTCCCAGATCAGCGAGGTATCGCCCGTTTCCTTGACCTTCTGCGCGGTGTAGCTGAAAGGCGCATCCCAAGACCATGCGTCGGTACCCGTCACCCGCACGCCGCGGCTGGTCAGGTACATCGTCGCTTCGTAGCCCATGCCGCACCCGATGTTGACGAAGTCGGGATTGCCCACCGCCTTGCCCGCCGCGGTGTTGATCAGCACGATCTCCAGCGGCTTCAATTCGTGCCCGATGCGCGCAAGCTCGTCCTCGACATCCTGCGCAGTCACCACGTAGCCATCGGGGAAGTGCCGGAAATCGAGCTTCACGCCGGGCTGGAAGCACCATTCGAGCGGCACCTCGTCAATGGTCATGGCCGGCTTGCCGCCGTCCTGCGTCGGGTGAAAGTGCCACGGCGCATCGAGGTGCGTGCCGTTGTGCGTGGTCAGCGACACCTTCTCGGCGGCAGCGAAGCCTGCACCGTCGGGCGTGTCCTGTGCCGTCACGCCGGGGAAGAAGAAGCCGAGCTCGCCCACCGTATCGCCGTGCTTCTGGTATTCGATGTGCGGCCGCATGAAGGGCGGATCGGTCACCACCTCGTTTTCGAGATAGATCGACAGGTCCACGAAACGACGGGTCATGGTCTTCTTCTCCCTGCGCCTTTCAGCGCGCAATCAATTCGGCACGAAGTCCGGCGGGTGTGATTAGCGCCGCCAGCACGAAGCCGAAGGCCAGCTTCGCCAGAAGCGCAGGCCACCAGGGCAGCTGCGCCAATCCGGCGAGCGTCAGCCCCGCGCCCGACAGCGCGATTCCTGCAACCGCACCCGCAACGCCGCAACTGACGCCGCGCAAAAGCAGCCCGCGCGGCATCCGCGTCGATCCACGGACCGGGTCGATGGTGCCCGATCGCAAGGCGCGGCGGGCAAGCGCGCCCGGAACCAGCGTCGCCATCAGTCCGATCATGAAACCCTGCGGACCAAAATCGAGCACATACCCCCCGCTTCCCCACACCGGCACGCTTGCGGAGTTCCCGAAAACGGCAAGGAAGAACAGCGCGCTCAACACCGTGTTGATCACGATGCTGACGCGGGTTTCGCGGCGAATATAGGCGGGTCCTGTCATTCAGGCAGTGGTACCCCCAAGGGTCTCGGCAAACCAATCAGAGATCAGGTCGCGACCATAAGCCATGTTGTCGGCACCGACATGTTCCACCCCGCCTTCGCGCGCGGTGAAGATCACCTTTTCCCGCCGCGGCGAGTTGACCAGCTGGTCGTAGAGGTCATCGGCATAGGCGACGCTGATCTGGCGGTCGTTGGCGCCGTGGGTGACAAGGAACGGCACCTTGATACGGTCCATGTGGCCGTTGAGGTTCATGTCCGCGCTGCGTTCGAAGAACTCGTCCATGTCCTTCGCGCCGAACGCCCACATCACGTGCGCCCAGTAATGCGGCACGGGGTTTTCGCCCTCGCGCTTCAGCCGCTTGTCCTGCACTTCGCGCCAGTTGTGGTTGGCGCCCCACACCGCGCCGCTGGCAAAGCGCGGTTCATAGGCGACGGCGCGCGGGGCGAAGTGGCCACCGAGCGAGATGCCCGTCATGCCGATGCGCGCGGGGTCGACGTCTGGCTGCGTCTCGAGCCAGTCGACGGCCTTGCTCGCCCAGCTTTCCGAATGCGGATCGACCGGCAGGTCCTGCAGCCGCAGCGCCTCGCCCGAGCCGGGCTGGTCGACGCAGAGCGTGGAGATGCCGCGCCGCGCCAGTTCTTCGGGCAGCCGGGTCCAGTAGAGCAGTTCCTTGCAGCTATCGAGGCCGTTGCAGAACACCACCACCGGCTTGGCGCCCTCGCCCGGCGCGCGGGTGTAGAGTGCGGGCATCGTGCCATGTGCGAGCGGAATTTCCACCCGCTCGCGGTTGATCTTGCCCAGGGCGGTGGACTTGTCGAAGGCGGCACGGGCCTTTGCAAAGGTTTCCTTGCGGCCCGGATGCCCGTGGCCCTGCATCCGCTCGGCGGTGATCAGGTATAGCGAGGCGCGTTCGAGCTTGTTCGAAGCCGAGAAAAGCCGCTCCTCCGCTTCGTCTTCGGCGGCGAGCGCCAGCAGCTTGTCGCCCATCGCCACCCATTGCGCCATGAATTGCGGCGTGCCGGCGTCCGCGCCACTTGCCGCCGCATCGCGGATCGGCTGGCACATGTCGATGATCTCGCCGATCTGCCCCCCGCTTTCGAGCGCGATGGCTACCGACAGGTTCCAGATATAGTTCGGAAAATATTCGAAGAGAGCCACCGGACTGCCTCAGAAATAGGGGTGCGGATTGACGGTGTGGTCGGCGATCGGCTGCAGCACGTCCCAGTGCTCCACGATCTTGCCGTCCTTCAGGCGATAGATGTCGGCCACGGACCCGCCGTTGCCCTGCGCGCCGGTGCGGCCGTGCAGGTGGATTACCGCCATGTCGCCATCGACGATGATGCGCTTGATTTCGAAGCGCGATCCTTCGGCGCCGAACATGGGCGCTAGGGCATCGATCGCGGCACTGCGGCCATCGAGGATACCCGGGTTGTGCTGGATGTAGTCCGGGGCGACGTAGCGTTCGAAGGCGCCGCGCACGTCGCGCAGATCATAGAAGCGGTGGGCGAAGGAAGTGACGATCGCGCGGTTGCGTTCGGTCTCGCCGCGCCCGCTCCGCGCCACTGCAGGCGCGGAGGCCAGCGCCAGCAGCGCCAGCAGGGGCAAGGCTGCGCGCCGGACGATCACGCTTCGACCGCTTGGAACAGGCCTGGGTTGGGCGCCGGGTGCGGCAGCGTCTGCGGCCCGCCCGTGCCGATGCCCCACTGGTCCATCACCAGCGGCGCGGGCGCGTGGACCTTGTGCTGATGCGTCTCGAAATCGACCTCTTCCAGTTCCGAGGTGTATTCGGTGACGAAGCCGCCCGGCGTCACGAAATAGCTGAAGGTGTTGTTGCCGGCGGTATGGCGGCCGGGGCCCCAGCCGATGTCGATGCCCTTCTGCTTCAGCCGGTGCACGCCGCGCATCATGTCGTCGACCGTCAGCACGTCGTAGGCGACGTGGTTCAGGCACGGCGGTCCGGGCAGGATGGCGATGCGGTGATGCGCCGAATTGCAGCGCAGGAAGCACATGAAGTCACCCAGCCAGTCGGACACCTTGAAACCCAGCACGTCCGTAAAGAACGCGACCATCTCGTGGTGCTTCGGACTGTGCAGCACGATGTGGCTGATCTTGACCGGCAGCCCTTCCCAGCGGGTCAGGTCGCGCGCGGGGCCCTTGGCGACATCGCTCGAAACTTCGAACAGCAGGCCATCGGGCGAAAAGAAACGGAAGCCATAGCCGCCGCCAGGCGTGGTCAGCGCATGCGGAGCGGCAGCGATGCGGCAGCCCGCCGCCTCGACCTTGGCAAACAGGGCGTCGACATCGGCGCGGCTGTCGGCAGCGAGCGCGATCACGTCGACACGGTTGGTCTCCGCCTTGCGCAGCTGCACGACGTGGTGCTCCTGCGCACCGGGTGCCTTGAACCAGGCCATGCCTTCGGCCTCGGCCACGGGGTCCAGCCCCCAGGTTTCGGCGTAGTAGGCCTTCTCGGCGTCGAAGTTTTCGACTCCGTAGCCGACGTAGCGGATTTCGGTGACGCGGCTCATGGCGTGTCGCTCCTTGGCAAGATCAGATGGGTTGCGAAACGACGGCGAACATCTCGCCTGTCGCCTTGTGATTATCGACCGGCGGCGCTTCGCCGAGCTGGCCCTTGCAGATGGCAAGGCTCGCCTCGACGATGTAGCGGCAGCGTTCGTAGCGGCGATCGCGATAGGCTTTGAGCGCGGTCTCCACCTCCGGGTGGCGTTCAAGCTCCTCGGCCAGCACGATCGCGTCCTCGATCGCCATGCCCGCGCCCTGGCCCAGATGTGGCGTCGTCGCGTGGACCGCATCGCCCAGCAAACCGATGCGCCCCCGGCTCCAGGGCCCGTGGACCATGGTCGCTTCGAGCGGGCGATAGACCACCCCTTCATCGTCGGTGATCTGGTCGGCAAGGGCGCGGATCTGCGGCGAGCAGCGGGCGATCCTGGCGCGCATCTCTGCTGCGATGCCCTCGCGCGGATAGCGCGGATTGCCCGGCTCGGGCGTGGTCACGAACATGTACATCGTGTCCGCGCTCATCGGTACGAGGCCCACGCCGGTGGGGCCGTTGTAGATCTGCAGCGCATCCAGATCGGCCGGACGCGGGAAGTTGTAGCGCCACACCGCCTGACCGGTGAATTGCGGCGTCTCTGCCTGCGGCAGGATTTCGGCGCGGGTCTGCGAATAGACACCATCCGCACCGATCACCAGATCGAAGGTTTCGCAGCCGCCGTCGGAGAAGTCGACGGTGACGGCCTTGCCATCATCGGCGAACGAGGTTGCGGTAACACCCAGGCGAATCTGCGCGCCGTGGTCCCTTGCCGCTTCGCCCAGCACCTGCTGCAGGGCACGCCGGCCGATGCCGACGTTGGCGGGCTTGCCTTCGACCAGCCGCGGCGCGGGCACGCGTGCAATCTTGCTGCCATCGGGCAGGAAAATCTCCACCGCGTCGAAGCCGCAGGCCGCATCGAGGAACCGATCGAGCACGCCCAGCTGATCCATCGCCCGCACGACGTTCGCCTGCTGGATGATGCCGACGCCGTAGACCGACCATTCCGGATCGCGTTCGACGATGGTGACGTCGTGCCCCTTGCGGCCAAGCGCAATGGCGGCGGAAAGGCCGCCGATGCCGGCGCCGATGATAAGGGTGCGCAATGGGATCTCCCGGGTCCGCTAAATCTTGTGCCGCCCAAGCTAGTCATGCGCGCGCCATCACAAAAACGATTTGTTCTGATCCATGACGATCCATGCTATTTATGGCACATGCGCTTCAAGGGACTCGACCTCAACCTGCTCGTCGCACTCGACGCCTTGCTCGAGGAAGCGAGCGTCACGCGGGCGGCCGAGCGGCTCTATCTCAGCCAGCCGGCGGCCAGCGCGGCGCTGGCCCGTCTGCGCGAATGGTTCGGCGATCCGCTGCTCAGCGCCCATGGCAAGCGCATGGTGCCGACCCCCTATGCACTGCGCCTGAAGCCGATGCTCAAGTCGGTGCTGACCGAACTCGACGTGCTGGTGGGCCAGCCGACGAACTTCTCGCCAGAGACCGAGCAGCGCCGGGTGCGTGTGTGCACGGCGGACTACATCACCAGCGTCGCCTTGGCGCCGCTGTCGCTGCGGCTGGCCGAGCTTGCGCCGGGTATCGCGCTGGAAGTTGTCCCGCCCGACGACAATGCCGGCGGCCTGCTTGACCGGGGAGAGATCGACCTGCTGATCGTGCCCGCCGAATGGGCGAGCCTTGACCATCCGGTGCGTCCGCTGCTGGAGGAACACCACGTCGTCGCTGGCTGGAACCGCAACCCGCTGTTCCAGCGCGAAGGCGCCATCGACAAGGCCGCGTTCACCGCGGCTGGCCATGTCACCGTGCGGATCGGGCGATTGTCGCGCCTTTCCTTTGCCGAGGCGCAGTTGCGCGCAGGTGGGATTACCCGGCGCGAAGAGGTAGTGGTTCCGGGCTTTGCGCAAGTGCCGCCGCTGCTGGTCGGAACGCAACGGCTGGCAGTCATGCACGCGCGGCTGGCGCAGGATGCGGCGCGGCATTACCCGATCGCCTTCGCCCCCCTTCCCTTCGCGATGCCGCCGATGCGCGAAACGGTGCAGTACCACCGCGCGCGCGCCAACGACCCCGTGCTGCTATGGCTGCTCGACCGGCTGGACGAAGCGGTGTCCGAGCGGGACCGGCAGAACCCGGTCCCGTTTGCCGCCTGACCGCCCCGCCGGGCAGTCCGCGTCAGATCACGCCGGCCTTCATCTGTTCGACCGCATGAGCGCAGGCGCGCGCGGTCAACGCCATGTAGGTGAGCGAGGGATTCTGGCACGCCGACGAGCTCATCTGCGCGCCGTCGGTGACATAGAGGTTGGCCACCTCGTGGGCGCGGCTGAAGCGGTCGAGCACCGAAGTCTGCGGGTCCCAGCCCATGCGCGCTCCGCCCATTTCGTGGATCGCGCTGCCGCCGGGGCCGGGGCGGTCCATGCCCATCAGCACCTTGCCGCCCGCAGCCGTCATCATCACCGCGGCTTGTTCCTTGGCATCGGCAAGCGCCGCATGTTCCTCTGCGCCGTGGGCGAAGTGGATTTCCAGCTGGGGCACGCCGCGCGGATCGGTGGCCTTGCCCAGCGTCAGCCGGTTGCTGGCGCGCGGCAGGCTTTCGGCAAACGTGACCAGCACCATGCGCCACGGGCCGACCTGTTGCAGATCGTCCTTGAAGCCCGCGCCGGTGCCCGCCATCCGCTTGCCCCGGCTCCAGCCGCTCTGCAGTGCGCCGCCCTGATAGGAATAGCCGCGCGTGAAGCCCTGCCCGTCGAGCGTTTCGAGATTGCGGAAGCGCGGGATGACGATGCCCGTAGGGCGGTTACCGAAGCTGGTGCGGTCTGAAAATCCGGGGAACTCGGCGATGACCGACAGCGTGTTGGCGTGGTCCATGATGTGCGTGCCAAGCACGCCCGAGCCATTGGCGAGGCCATTGGGCATCGCCTCGCTTGCCGAATTGAGCAGCAGGTGAACCGAGTTGAAGGCCCCGGCATTGAGGAAGACGAGCCGCGCAGTGGCAGCCTTGCGCGCCCCCGTCTTCGTCTCGATCCAGCGCACGCCCGTCACGCGGCGGGTCTTGGGGTCGTAATCGACCTTTTCGACTTGCGCGTCGGTGACGACGGTGAGCAGCGCGGTCTTCGTCGCTGCCGGCAGCGTCGAGGACTGGGTGGAGAAGTAGGCCCCATAGGAACAGCCGCGCGCGCAGATCGAGCGGTACTGGCAGTGCGAGCGGCCCTCGGCCTCCTTGGCCTCCGTCAGGTTGGCCGTGCGGCCCACCGTCAGGCAGCGTTCGGGCCACTGCGCGGCGATCCTTTCGCGCACGGCCTGTTCTACCACGTTGAGCGCCATCGGCGGCTGGAAATGACCATCGGGCAGTTGCGCAAGGCCCTCCTTCGCGCCCGAGACGCCGACGAATTCCTCGACCTTGTCATACCACGGCGCGAGTTCGGCATAGCGGATCGGCCAGTCGGTGCCGTGGCCGTCGCGCTTGTTCGCACCGAAATCGTAGTCCGACCAGCGATAGCACTGGCGGCCCCACGTCAGCGAACGACCGCCCAGCTGGTAGGAGCGGAACCACGTGAAATCGGTGTCCGCACCGGTCTCGTAGGGGTTGTCCTTGTCGTTGACGAAGTGCCCTTCGGTGAATTCGTTGAAATGCCGGTTCTTGCGCTGCACCGCGTATTCGCGGGCATAGAGCGCGGCATCGCCGAGGCCGCGGAACGGCAATTCCCACGGGGCCTTGGTCTCGGTGTCGTAATCGACCTGATGCTCGATCTTGCGGCCGCGCTCGATCATCAGGACCTTCAGGCCAGCTTCGGTCAGTTCCTTGGCCGCCCAGCCGCCGGTGATGCCCGAGCCCACCACGATCGCGTCAAACTGGTGCTGCATCAGCCGAACTCCACTGCGGTCCAGTCGCTCGACCAGGCCCGGTATCCGGGGGTCAGCGGGATGTCGTTGTCAAAGCGGCCGGGCACCAGTTCGTAGCGCAGTTCCTGCGCGGCGCCGGTCTGGCTGGTGTAGTAGCCGGTAAGGATCAGGCCCTTGACCAGGGCCCACGGCGACGGATCGACCGGCGGCGGTCCCGGCGGGAACGCTGCCGCATCGAGCTTGGCAAGCATGGCGGCGCGAGCCTGCGGTGCAGCACCGAGGAAATCGCCGCCGCCGGCGCGGTCGAGCGTGCGTTCGAGCCAGAGCAAGTGGTCGAGCGAGCCATCGGGACGCAAGGGCATCGGTTCGCCGGCAGGGCTGGAGGCGCTCGCCGGTTCGCGGCTGCCGTCAAGACCATGGGCAAGGGCGAGGATCAGGAAATCGCCGACCCCCACCTCCCCAGCCCCCGGCGTGCCGGTGCGGGGAATGACCAGCTGGCTGACCTCGCGTGCGAGCTGGCGCTGGCGCGCCGTCGGCAGGTCCGCGTCGGCCATATCGCTGAGTTGCACGGCAGCGACGGGAATGCCGAGCGCCAAGGCCAGCAGCGCGGCGCCCGAGAGGAATTCGCGGCGATCGACAGCCATGATCAGAAGCCCATCAGCTTGCGGTTGAGCGCGCGGTCCGAGCCGCTGTCGGCGAAATCGTCGAAGGCGCGGTCCGTGGTGCGGATGATGTGGCGCGCGATGAACGGCGCGCCTTCGGCCGCGCCCTGTTCGGGATGCTTGAGCGCGCATTCCCATTCGAGCACGGCCCAGCCGGCGTAGTCGTATTGAGCCATCTTGCTGAACACCTGCCCGAAATCGACCTGCCCATCGCCCAGGCTGCGGAAACGGCCGGGACGATCGACCCAGTTCTGGTAACCGCCATAGACGCCGATGCGGCCCGAGGGGCGGAACTCGGCGTCCTTCACGTGGAAGCACTTGATGCGTTCGTGGTAGATGTCGATGAAGGCGAGGTAATCGAGCTGCTGCAGCACGAAGTGGCTGGGATCGTAGAGGATGTTGGCGCGCGGGTGGTTGCCGGTGCGCGCAAGGAACATCTCGAAGGTGATGCCGTCGTGGAGATCCTCGCCGGGGTGGATCTCGAAGCCGATGTCGACGCCGTTTTCATCGAACACATCGAGGATCGGCTTCCAGCGCCGCGCGAGTTCGTCGAACGCGTCCTCCACCAGCCCCGCCGGGCGCTGCGGCCAGGGATAGAAATAGGGCCACGCGAGCGCCCCCGAAAAGCTGGCGTGGGTGGTGAGGCCAAGGCGACGGCTGGCCACGGCGGCAAGGCCCATCTGCTCGACCGCCCAGGCCTGCCGCACCTGCGGGTTGCCGCGCACTTCGGGAGCGGCGAAGCCATCGAACAGCGCATCGTAGGCAGGGTGCACCGCCACCAGCTGGCCCTGCAGGTGGGTCGACAGCTCGGTGATGGCAAGGCCCTTGGCGGCCAGCTTGCCCGTCACTTCGTCGCAGTAGTCCTGGCTCTGCGCGGCCAGCGCCAGATCGAACAGGCGCGTATCGTTCGATGGCAGCTGCAGACCCTTGTAGCCAAGCGCAGCAGCCCAGTCGGCAATCGCGTCGAGCGAATTGAACGGGGCCGCATCGCCAGCGAACTGGGCGAGGAAGATGCCGGGGCCCTTGATCGTCTTCATGGCTGAACCTCTTTCAGATATCGAGCGTGACCCAGCCGGCGCGGGCGCGGCTGGCGGCAACGGAGGCGGCGATGAAGGCCATCGAGCGCAGGCCTTCGGCAATGCCCGGCAGGAGCGGCGCCGGCTCGCCCCGCAGCTGCGCGGCGAAATCGCGGTAGAGATTGGCAAAAGCTTCGAGATAGCCTTCGGGGTGGCCGCCCGGCGTGCGGCTGCGCGTGGCGGCATCGGGGCCGAGCAGCCCGGTACCGGCGCGGATCACCTCGCTGCTGCCATCGAGCCGGTTAAGGACCAGCGTGTTCGGCTCCTCCTGCCGCCAGGTGAGGCCGCCCTTGTCGCCATAGATGCGGAAGCGCAGGCCGTTCAATTCGCCCACCTCGATCTGGCTGGCGAGCAGCACTCCGCGCGCGCCATTCGCGAAGCGCAGCAGCACGGTGCAGTCGTCGTCGAGCGCGCGCCCGGGAACGACCGCGCCAAGGTCCGCGAGCAGTTCGGTGACGGCAAGTCCGGTGACGAATTCGGCGAGGTGGAAGGCATGGACGCCGATGTCGCCGATGCAGCCGCCCTCGCCCGCGCGCGCCGGATCGACGCGCCATTCGGCCTGCTTGCCCGCAGCTTCGCCTGCGAGCCAGCCTTGCGGATATTCCACTACCACCTTGCGCACGGTGCCGATCGCGCCAGCGGCGATGCGCGCGCGCGCTTCGCGCACCAGCGGATACCCGGAATAGGTGTAGGTGAGACCGTAGGGCAGCCCTGCCGCCGCGACGAGGCTGGCCAGTTCCTTCGCCTCTGCCAGCGTGGCGGTCATCGGCTTGTCGCTCAACACCGGAATGCCTGCGGCAAGGGCGGCGCGCGCGGCGGGCAGGTGGTGATGATTGGGGCTGACGATGGCGACGAAGTCGATCCCGTCGTCCCGCAAAGATTCGCCCGCCAGCATCGCCGCGACATCGCCATAGGCGCGCGCCGGATCGATGCGATAGACTTCGCCCGCCGCCGCCGAGCGCGCTGCGTCGGACGAAAAGGCGCCCGCGACCAGCTCGATCTCGCGATCCATCTCGGCCGCAATGCGGTGGACGGGGCCGATGAAGGCCCCCGGACCGCCGCCGATCATCCCCATGCGCAAACGTCGAGTCATGGCTGCTCTCCCGTGGAGCCGAACAGGCTACGTGGCAGGGCCGCTGCGCACAATGCAGCAGCTCCGAGAATGGCGGCCAGCACCACCGCGGCGATCGTGGTGCCGTGGCCTGCGAACCACGCGCCGCCCACGACAGCCGCCCCCAACGCGCCGCCGACCTGCTGTGCGGTCTTGAGCATGCCGCTGGCAATGCCGGCATGGGCGTGGCGAACGCGGGCCAGCGCAATCGGCGTCAACGGTCCGGCTACCATGCCCATTGCGAGCCCCGTCGGCACCAGCAGCACGGCGAGCAAAGCGGTCGGCGGGGCAGTGGGCACCAGCAGCAGCACCGACGCGCCCAGCAGTGCCATCGCGCTCGCGCCAACGAAAGGGATCCACTTGCCGAGTCTGGGCAACAGCTTGCGGCCGACGAAGGCGATGCCGAGCGATACGCCCACGCCGAACGGCGCCAGCAGCAACGCGGTATCGAGCGGGCTGCGCGCCAACAGGAGCTGCACCGCGAGCGCGAAGACCAATACGAAGCCGCTCACGCCCGCCGAAAAGCAAACAGAAGCCGATAACCCCAGCGTAAAGGCGCGTTCGTGAAACAGCGTCGGCTCGATCAGCCGATCCTTGCCAACGCGCCCGCGCGCTCGGGCATGAGCCAGCGCCAGCACCGCAATCACGGGAACCGCGCCGAGAAGCGCCAGCGTCCACGCCGGCCAACCAAGTTCAGGCCCCTGCACCATCGGCACCAGCAGTGCGACCAACCCCGTGCCAAGCAGCGCGGTACCGCCAAGGTCGAGGCCCTGCGCATCGGGCGAGCGCGCATCGGGCAGGAAACGCGCACCAGCCGCCAGGGCAATGACCCCGATGGGAAGATTGATCAGGAATACGGCACGCCAGCCAAGGCCGAGCGGGTTCGCCGCGATCAACAGCCCCCCGACGATCGGTCCGAGCACGGCAGCGATGCCCCCCAGCGTCCCGAACCACGCAAGCTTGGCGATGCGTTCGGTGGGCGAGAACAGGACTTGCACCACTGCCATCACCTGCGGCCCCATCAGCGCGGCTGCGCAGCCTTGCGCCACGCGACAGGCGACCAGTTGGTCCGCGCTCTGCGCCATGCCGCAGCCCAGCGAGGCCAGCGTGAAGGCCGCAACGCCGGCCAGGAACAGGCGGCGATATCCGAACAGGTCACCCAGCCGCCCGCCGGCGACAAGGAACACCGAAAAACTGAGGAAATAGCCTGCCACCATCCACTGCGCCGCTGCGTTCGATGCGGAAAGCTCCTGCTGGATCGCAGGCAGCGCGGTGTTGACGATGGTGGAATCGGCGATGTCGAGCACGAACGCGAGCATGACCGTAAGCAAGGCGAGATTTCGCCGGGTATCGGCCTGCGGGGACATCGGCATGCGGGCTTTCGCAAAAAGAGTTGGGCGCCGGCCCGCTTTGGAACCGGCGCCCGTCTGGACTAGGCGGAGATCAGATCTTCCAACCGAAGCGCACACCCCAGGTGCGCGGCGGCTGGAACTGATAAGTGTTCAGGTTCGACACGAAGTTGCGCTGCGCGTTGGCGAGCACGACCTTGTCGGTAAAGTTGCGCACGAACGCGGTCACCGACCACTGGCCGTTTTCCGGCTCATAAGTCAGCGAAGCGTTGCCGGTGGCATAGGGCCGGCTCTGCGTGTCGCTGTTGTTGAACACCGAATAGTAGAACGCCGAGCTGTACTTGCCGTCGATGCGTGGCGTCAGCTTGCCGCTGCCGACCGGGAAGGCATATTCGATGCCGCCCGAAATCGACAGGCTCGGCGCGTTGGGCAGGCGGTTGCCGGTGATGTTGAACGAACTGGGCGGGTTGTCGCCATCGACCACGACGATGTCGTTGCCGTTCACATCCTTGCCGAAGCGGGTGTGCAGGTATGCGGCGTTGAAGTCGATCCGGCCGCCTTCGCCGAACAGGGCGATGGTCTGCAATTCGGCACCGTAGATCTTGGCGCTGCCGACGTTGAAGATGCCCGACGAGCAAGTCGGACACGACGTCTGCGAAGCCTGGTAGCCCTTGTAGTCGAAGTAGAACGCCGCCGCGTTCACCTGCAGGCGATTGCCAAGGAAGCGGTTCTTGGTACCGATTTCGAAGGCGTCGAGCTTCTCGGGCGAATAATCGACCGAGGCGCCGCTGCCGTTCGAGTTGAAGCCGCCCGCCTTGTAGCCACGATCGTACTTGGCATACAGCAGCGTGTTGGACGTGGGCGTGTAGTCGAGCCCGGCGTGCCAGGTCGCTTCGCCATGCTTCATGTTGCCGGCACCATCGGTGGTGACCGTCACGAACGGCGGCACGAAAGGCGAAACCAGCGCGCCGATGATCAGGTTGGCACTGCCGGTGCGGACCTTGCTGTCCCAGGTGTAGCGACCGCCCAGCGACAGCTTGAGCTGCTCGGCCAGCTTGACCGCCACCTGGCCGAACACGGCGTCGGACTTGGTCTTGATCTTGTAGTCGAACTTGATGCCGTACTGGCCGGCATAGCTGTGATCCGCCAGCGGACCGCCCGGAGCGAACGGCCCCGTCATCTCCACGTTGTAGAGACCGGAATCGATCGTGTTGTCTTCCTGGAAATGGAAATAGCCAGCCTGGAAGAACACCTTGCCATTGGCATCGTTGTTGATGCGCACTTCGTGGTTCCAGGTGCGCGGATCCTCGCCCTGGATGAACTGGCGGTTGGCGGGATAGCCCGGACCGGTTGCGTCAAGCCGGTGGTTCCACGTCTGGTGGTCGTATCCGCCGGCGTACGTCAGCGTGAGGTCGCCCGGCAGCCGGTCATAGCTCGCTTCCCAGCGGACGCGATCGCCCTTCAGGCGATTTGACGTCGGCGCATAGTTGGGAAACGACTTCGCATCGCCGAAATCAGGACGCGTGCGCAGAGCGGAGGTGAGCGCGACATCGCCCACCGCGTGGATGTCATCGTGCTGGTACGAGGCCCAGAGCTTGAGCCCGTCGACCGGCTGCGCCGCCATCTGGATGCGGCCCGACGTGGTGTTGTCGTCATCGCCGCGATCATCGATCACGGTCAGCTTGCGGTATCCGTCATGCTGGCGATGCGTGCCCGAAATGCGGAACTGCAGGCGGTCGTTGACAGGCACGTTGGCGCCCGCTTCGACGTTCAGCGCGTTGTAGTTGCCGACTTCGATCGAGCCATAGGTGCCCGCGTCCTTGCCCGGGCGGTTGGTGATGATCGAGACGAGGCCCCCGGTCGAATTGCGGCCGTTGAGCGTGCCCTGGGGCCCCTTCAGCACTTCGACGCGGGCGATGTCGTACATCGACGTGCCGATCGAGAACGAGCGGTTGGTGTAGAATCCGTCGCGCGCGATCGGAACCGACGGATCGCCCACTTCGGTCACGTCGGTCGAAGCCACGCCGCGCACCGCGACATAGGCTGCGCCGGTGGCCGAGGTGACGTTGACGCTGGGATCGATGGCGGAGAGCGCCTGGACAGTGGCAATGCCCTTTTCGGCAAGGTCTGCACCGGTGTAGACGGTGAGTGCCACGGCGGTCTTCTGCGCGCTGGTTTCCGCGCGAGTTGCCGTGACGATGATTTCCTTCAGGCCATCCTCGGACGATGCGCCGTTGGCGGCGGCATCCTGCGCGGCGCCCTGCGCCATCGCAACATGTGGCAAGGCAAGCGTGCTGGCGCCGATCATCAGCGCCGCGGCAAAGCTGCGGTTCATTGCATTCCTCCCCGAATCGACGCCGTATCGCATGTCGACGTCAAACTAAAATCAGCGTTCCAATTTTGATACCGCCTGTCAAGATCCGGCGCTCGATAGCGAGCGTGGTCCGGCGGACATCAATATGGTGCGAGGCAAATACCATATGGATTGCCGTATGATCACGGAAACGATTTGTTCTTATCGTTTTCCATCCACGCTATCGATGATTGGCCGCGCGCGATCAGGCGCTTGACAAGCGCGCCAGACCAGCGCGATACCATAAAACCAGAATAGCGGTTCCAATTTGTCCGCGATCAATGCGAATCCGGGAGAGATCGATGTCAGCCCCAGAAAGCGCCACCGTGTCAGGCGCCCGCCAGCCTGGCCTTATTCAGGGCATGATCGTCGTCATCGCGGGATTCCTGCCGATCATCGCGATCGTTTCGATGTTCCCTGCCGTACCCGCGATCATCGCCCATTTCCACGATGATCCGGCCGCGATGGTCAAGGTGCCGGCGATGGTGTCCGCACCAGGGCTCACCATCGCGCTCTTGGCGCTGTTCGCGGGTTGGCTGGTCGATCGCTATGGCCGGCGCAAGCTGCTGCTGGTGTCGACGCTGACGTATGGCTTCTTCGGCGCGGCGCCCTTCTTCCTCGACGATCTGAACGCCATCTACGCTTCGCGCCTGCTGCTCGGCGTGTCCGAAGCGGCAATCCTGACCACGCTCAACACGCTGATCGGGGATTACTGGGACGAAGCCGGCCGCCATCGCTGGCTCTCTATCCAGGGCATCGCCGGCCCGTTTCTGGGCAGCGCGGTGATCTTTGCCTCGGGCTACCTCACCGCGATGCGCTGGAATGCCATCTTCCTGATCTACACCGTCGGCTTCCCGATCTTCATCGCGATGTGGCTTTTCCTGTTCGAACCGCAGAGCGATGCCAATGCCCGCCGGATGCTGGGCATCGGCGAGGATGCGCGGACGGCGTTCCCGTGGAGGAACGTCCTGGGATACGCCGCGATCACGCTGTTCGGCGCCTCGCTCTACTATGTCTTCATCATCAACGGCGGCATCGTCTGGCAGGAGCTGGGGGTCAGGGATTCGGGCGAGATCGGCCGCCTGACCACCCTGCCCAGCCTGTTCGTCATCGTCGGCGCGGTGATCTTCTGGCTGACCGGCAAGCTCGGCTCGCGCTTCCAGCTCGCGCTGTTCCTCGGCCTCATCGCCACCGGGCTCACGCTGATCGGCATCGCCCGCGACTGGCGCTGGATGGTGGCCGCCATGGCCGTGCAGCAGACCGGCGCCGGCATGGCCGTGCCGACACTGATCGCCCTCGCCCAGTCCAAGCTACCGTTCGAACATCGCGGTCGCGGCATGGGGGTGTGGACTGCCTGCTTCTTCTTCGGCCAGTTCTCCTCGCCGCTGCTGGTCAGCCTGATCCGGCAGGCGACCGGCACGATGCAGGGTGCGTTCTTCGTCGCTGGCCTGCTCGGCCTCGTTGTTGCCGCGCTCGCCTTCTTCCTTTTCGCGCCGCGTCGCACCGATGCGGCCGCCCTCCAAGCCGGAGCCTGAGCTTCAAACGATGACATCCAAGATCAAAAGAGGCGTCAGCCTTTACAGCTTCCAGGAAGAGCTGTTCCTTGGCCGGATGAACGTGGAGGACTGCGTGTCCTTCGCCACGTCGATCGGCGCGAACGGTATCGAGATCCTGCCCGAACAGAACATGCCCACCTTCCCCAACCTGTCCGATGCGCAGGTGGAGGAATGGAAGGCGATGCTGGCGCGTCACGGCGCGCACTTCACCGCCTATGACATGTTCCTCGATACCAAGGTCCGCAAGGACCGCCTGATGACCGATGACGAACAGGTCGAGAGCATCCGCCGCGACCTCGTCCTGTGCAACCGGCTCGGCATCAGGAACATGCGCGTGCTGGTGTTCGTGCGTCCCGACATCCTTGGCGCTTGCGTGCCCTATGCCGAAGAACTGGACGTGCACATGGGCGTCGAAGTGCACGCCCCGTGGCACCTCGAACATGCCTGGATCCTGCGGACGATCGACGAAGCCGATCGTCTCGGCACCAAGCACCTCGGCATCCTGCCCGACATGGGCATCTTCATGAAGCACTATCCGCCCGCCTTCCGCGCCCGCTTCGAGCGGCAGGGCGCGCGGCCCGAAGTCGCGCAGTTCATCGTCGACAGCCATGAAGCCAAGATCATGGCCGAATACACCATCTACGAAGTCGCGGTGAAGATGGGCGGTAACAAGGCCGAAGTGGCGATGGCCGAAACGCTGCGCCATGCACCGTATGCGAACCCCAAGCGGATCGGCGATTACGCCCCCTACTTCCGCCACATCCAGGCCAAGTTCTACGAAATGAACGAGGACTGCACCGACCCGGCGATCGCTTACGACGAAGTGATCCCCGAACTGGTCAAGTGCGGGTGGGAAGGAACGCTTTCGAGCGAATACGAAGGCAACCGCTGGATTCAGGACGTAATGGAAGTGGACAGCCGCGAGCAGGTCCGCCGCCAGCACGTGATGTTCGAGCGCCTGATCGCCGAGGCTGAGGCCAAGTACGGCGCGATGGCTGCGGCATGATGCGGCAGCTTAGCCTCCTGCTGCTCGCCGGCTGTGCGCTGGGGCTTTCGGCCCCGGCGGCAGCCCAGGCGGGCATGCCGGATGTGGCCCGCGAAACCGTGCCCGCGCCGGCGCAGCCCGGTGCCCTCGCCTTGCCCACGGCCACCCCCGGTCCCGATCGCGAAATCTGGCACACCGACGCCGGGCAACTGGCGGTGCGCAATGTCACGCGCCCCACGCTTACTCCGTTTCTGCCCGTGGGACGCGGCACCGGCGCGGCGGTGATCATTGCGCCGGGGGGCGGCTTCCTTGGCCTGGCCATCGAAAAGGAAGGCTGGAACGTTGCCCGCTGGTTCGCCAACCATGGCATCGCCGCTTTCGTCCTCAAGTACCGCGTGCTGCCGACGCCGGTTTCGCAGAGCGAGTTCGCCGACAAGCTCGCCGGGGCTATCCGGGGCGAAAAGGTCGGCTTCGGCCCGCCTGACGATACACCGCCCGAAGCACTGGCCGATGGCCTCGCCGCCCTGCGCCATGTCCGCGCCCACGCCGCCGATTATGGCATCGACCAGGCGCGCATCGGCTTCATGGGCTTTTCGGCGGGCGGATTCCTGACCCGCAGCGTGGTCGAACATGCGGGCGCCGACATGCCGGCCTTCGTCGCGCCGATCTATCCCAACATGCGGCCGATGACGGTGCCCGACAACGCGCCGCCGATGTTCGTGGGCATAGCTGCCGACGATTTCCTGATCGGCATGGCCGGCGGCCAGACCGCCCTGGTCGACAGCTACCGCAAGGCCGGCAAGCCGATCGAATTCCACCTGTTCGACCACGGCGGCCACGGCTTCGGCCTGGGCAACCGCGACGACACCACCTCCCAGTGGCCCGACCTGATGCTTGCCTGGCTCAAGGTTCGCGGCCTGATCAAGGACCAGAACTGATGTTCGACAAGTACATCATCGACCCCGCCACCCTGCGCAACACCGGCCCGGCCGACGCGCCGACCGGCTTCGCTTTCGAATCCAAGCTCGGCTATTATCGCGGTCTCGGCCTTTCGATGATCGAGGAACTGAACGTCTCGGTCGATGGCGAGACGCTGCCGCGCGATGCGGTCCGCTTCGACGAAGGCAACGGCCCGATCTCGCTTGACGAGATGGAAACCGCCTTTGACCGGCGCTGGCCCTTCGGCACCCCGGCGACGATCCTGGTGTCGCGCGAAGGCGGCTTCCCCAAGGGGGCGCACACGCTCGGCCTCGTCCAGAAGCTGCGGGTTTCGTACCTGCCCTTCCCGTCGTTCAATACCGACGAAAAGCAGGTGGACTTCGCCTGATCTCAGCGCGGCGGTGATTGGAGGAAGGCGGCGATCATGCGGGAGATATCCTCCTTCAGCACGACCCAGTCGCCTTCCCACGCCGCCTCGATCGCGGAACCGAAGCCGAGATGCCGCGCGAACGGCGCATAAAGGATGCGGAACGCGGACTCCGTCGCGCGGATCGGATCCTCGTGCCGGATCTCTTCCCGCCGGGCCAGCACGGCGGTGATGAACGCCTCGGCCGATTCCGCATAGAATTGCTTGCCGGTCTGCGCGACGACCGGATCGGAACTCGCCCGCACCATCAGCGGTCGCATCAGCGCAGCATGCTTGCGCAGCGTTTCGGCGACGGCATCGACCAGCCGGCGGACCAGATCGGCGAGATCGCTGGCGTCCTCGCGCGCGATGGCGATCTGCGCCAGCATCTCCTCGTTGACGCGGCCCAGCACCCGGAACTGCACCGCGTGGATCAGAGCGTCCTTGCTGTCGAAGCGGCAGTAGATCGACCCGATCGAAACCTTGCCGGTCCTGCTCACCTCGTTGAGCGTGAATTCGTCGGATCCACGGCTGGCCAGCAGGTTCTCGGCGGCCACCAGCATCCGCTCGAAGCTTGCCTTGCTTCGGCCCTGCTGCGGTGCGCGCACATTGGTGGCGAGGCCTGCTTCTGCAGGAGCATCCTTGGACATGCGGTTTCCTTTGCAGGCCGAAGCGGCAGCGTCAACGCTCCCGATTTAGCCATGGACAAATCAGAATTGGCGTTCTAATTCGATTTTGACGGCACCCCCGCAGGAGCACGAATCCTGCCCGCGGGCAAGGCCCTTGCCGGTTGCCGGTCTGTTACCTGTGGGGAGGAATCGATGCGCTTTTCCGTGTTCCTGAACGCTCGTTCGATGAGCCCGGCCGAAGATGGCCGCCTGATCACCGATCTCGTCGATCACGCAACGCTTGCCGCGCAAAGCGGCTTTGAAGCTGTGTTCATGCCCGACCACCACTTCAACGGCTACATGCCGGTGGCCAGCGACAGCTTCATCCTGGCCGGCTATCTCGCCGCGCGCCTGCCCGACATGCACTTCGGCTTCTCGGTCGTGTCGGTGCCGCTGCATCATCCCGTTCGCTTCACCGAACGCGTCAACGTGCTGGACCATCTGACGAAGGGCAAGCTGCTGGTCGGCGTCGGCTCGGGCACCACGCCGGAAGAAATGATCGGCTTCAACGTCGATTACCGCGATGCCAGCCCGCTCGCCGAAAAGAACCTCGAAATTGCCGAGCAGCTTTGGGCCAAGCGAATGGACGACCCGGCGGTGCTGATCGACAACGGCCCCTACCAAGGCCGCGTGCTGCAGCGCATCACGCCCACGCCCTACGGCGAAAACCATGCCCGCCTGATGCCGGTGGCGATGAAGGAAGCGAGCGCCCGCCGTGCCGCCGTCAATGGCTGGCCCGCGTTCATCCCGGCGTTCACCCCGCCCAAGATCGGGGGCACCGAGCCCTTCGTCCACGTGAAGAAGTATTTCGATATCTACAAGGGCATGCTGCTCGAAGCCGGCCACAGCGACGCGGTGGTCAAGGACGCGCTGTCGTGGACCACGCACACCTATCAGGCGGTCCACGTCGCCGAAACCGACGAACAGGCCCGCGAGGAACTGGAAGTGATCCTCAAGTCCTACCAGGCGGCGGTCGAGCGCGAGGCGGAATTCAACGCCCGCGCCGAAAGCAACGAGGCCAACACCAAGACCGACCGCACACCCAATGCGCTGACCGACGACTGGATCGGCACCTGGTGCCTTTACGGTTCGCCCGAAACCGTGATCGAACACCTCAAGCCCTATGCCGAACTCGGCATCGGAAACGTGCTGTGCGGCACCACCACCGGTCCGCTCACCGAAGAACGGCTCCGCCTTGGCGATCAGACCCTGCGCCTGATGGGCGAGAAGGTCATTCCGGCAATTAAGGGGCTGTAAGGTGAAGGTCGTCGGCATCGGCGGAACCCTGCGCGATGGATCGAGCACCGAGCGCCTCCTCGGCGCGGTGCTCGCCGCCTGCGCGCGCAAGGGCGCCCAGACGCAGCTGTTCGGGGGATCGACTCTGGCGGCGCTGCCCCACTTCGATCCGCAGGCAGGCGAGCGGACCCAGGCAGAGGCGCGACTGGTCGAAGCCGTTCGCGCGTGCGATGCACTGGTGATCGGCTCGCCCGGATACCACGGCGGCGTATCGGGTCTGGTCAAGAACGCGATCGACCTTCTGGAAGACCTGCGCGAAGATGCCCGGCCCTATTTCGACGGGCGCCCCGTGGGTCTGGTGGTCAGCGCCGCCGGCTGGCAGGCTACCGGCGTCACGCTCGGCGCGCTGCGCGGCATCGTTCATGCGATGCGCGGCTGGCCCACGCCGCTCGGCATTGCGGTAAACTCGGTGGTGCAGCGCCCCTTCGCCGCCGATGGATCGCTGGCGGATGACGACATCGCCGGCGCGGTTGAAGCACAGGCAACGCAGATTATGGCATTTGGCAAGGTCCCGGCATGACCCTTTCGCTTGAAGAACAGGCCCGGCTCACCGCCGGGGCCACGATGTGGACCACCGGCGCGGTGCCCGAACTGGGCCTGCGCGAAGTTGCCATGGCCGATGGTCCGATGGGTGTGGCCAGCGGCCGCATCGATGAACGCGATGTCTCGATCCTTACCCCTGCGCCGGTTTCGCTCGGGGCCAGCTGGGATCTCGATCTGCTGGAACGGGTTGGCGCGCTGGTCGGCAACGATGCCATCGGGCGCGGCGTCGATGCGCTGCTCGCCCCCAACGTCAACCTTGCGCGCAGCCCCAACGCGGGCCGCGCGTTCGAATACTATTCGGAAGATCCGCTGCTCGCCGGGCTGTGCGGCGCAGCGTGGACGCGTGGCATCCAGTCGACCGGCACCGGCGCGGTCGCCAAGCACTTCGTGTGCAACGACAGCGAGACCGAGCGCGATACCCTCAACGCGGTGATCGACGAACGCACGCTGCGGCAGGTCTACCTCCTGCCCTTCGAGCTGTGCTGCGAAGCGGGCTGCGGCGGCATCATGACCGCGTACAACCGCGTCAACGGCGATTGGTGTGCCGAAGCAAGCGAACCCTTGCGCATCGTGCGCGAAGAATGGCGCTATGACGGCGTGCTGATGAGCGATTTCTTCGCCACGCACTCCACCGCGCCCACGCTCAACGCCGGCCTCGATCTGGAAATGCCCGGCCCCGCCCGCTTCCTTGGCGCAAAGGCCGCCGATGCCGTTGCGAGCGGCGAAGTTCCGGCCGAACGCCTCGCCGATGCGGCCGACCGCGTCATGCGTTTCGCCCGCCGCTTCGGCGGCGCCAAGACCCCGGCTGACCTCGATGCGGACGAACTGCTGACAGAAGCGGCGGCAGCCGGGATGGTCCTGCTGCGCAACGACGGCCTGCTGCCGCTCGCCTCCGATCTCGCCACGATCGCGGTGATCGGCCCGAACGCCACCGCACCGTGCTATCAGGGCGGCACGTTCGCGCGCATTGCCGTTACGCCCGACGCCCCCACGCCGTTGCAGGCGCTTGAAGCCGCGTTCGCCGGACGCGCCAAGATCCTTCACGAACCCGGTGTCGATCCGCAGCCGCGCCTGCCGTCCCTGCCCGTCGCGCCGATGGTCGATCTTGGCGATGGCTGCAGCGATGGCATGACCGTCGAATACTTCGCCGGGCACGATATCGCCGCCGAGCCACTCACCCGCGAAACCCGCGCGACCAATTCGCTGGTCTGGTTCCACGGCGTCCATGAACAGGCCCGCTTCAACGAAGCCGGGGCGGTGCGCGCGCGCGGATGGTACGTCGCGGCGGCCAGCGGGCTGCACCGCTTCTATGTCGGGGCAACCGGTCCCGTATCGTTGAGCGTCGATGGCGTGCCGATCGTGGTGCGCCAGGAACAGCCCGCCGCGTCCGATATCATGGGTGTGCTCAAGGCGGGCGATGCCGCCCATGCCGATCTCGCGCTCGAAGCCGGGCAGCGGGTCGCGGTCGATGTCGTCTTCCGCTTCGCCCCGGCCCGCGCGCAGGGCTTGTGGTACGGCGTGCGCGCGCCCGATACGCCCGATGCCATGCTCGCCCGCGCGGTCGAAGCCGCACGCAAGGCTGATGCCGTCGTGCTGATGCTGGGCGAAACCGCCGATGCCAGCGTCGAAAGCAAGGACCGCGCCGATACCCGGCTCGATTCCGGCCAGTTGCGCCTTGCCGCAGCGGTCCTCGCCGCCAACCCGCGCACGGCGATCGTGGTCAACGTCGGCCATGCCTTCGATGCGAACTTCGCGACCGATGCCGCCGCCCTGCTCGTCGCGTGGTATCCGGGGCAAGCGTTCGGCACCGCGCTGACTGATGTCCTGCTCGGCACGCGCGAACCGGGCGGACGCCTGCCGGTTACGCTCGCACGCGAAGAGGCGGATTATCCCGCCTTCGACCTCAAGCCAGCGCCCGGTGGCGATCTCGCCTACAACGAACGGCTGTTGCTGGGGTATCGCGGGCTGCGCGCGCGGGGCACCGCGGCGCTTTTCCCGTTCGGCGCGGGCCAGGGCTATACCACCTTCGCGCTTGGTCAACCGCGTGTGGAAGGCGGGCTGATTCACGTGCCGGTTACCAACACCGGCGCGCGCATGGGTGCAGAAGTCGTGCAGGCCTATCTCGTCGACAGCCCGTTCGCGCTTGTCGGCCATGCCCGGATCACGCTGGCACCGGGCGAAAGCGACGAAGTTGCTCTTCGCCCCCATCAGCACATCCTGCGCGATATTGCCGCGCAAGACAGCATTGCCATCCGTATCGGCCGTTCGGCCGAAGACGAAGCCTTCATCGTCGATTTCCCGGCCGCCTGATCTGGCGGCCGGCGCGGCCTCTACGCGCAATCCCTTTGCCCGGCTGAAGGAACCAAACCCCCTTGGTGGGGGTTAGGCGGGCAAAGGGAAGACACTATGATTGGCAAGATCGTTTCCGCCTTGATCGGCAAGAAAATTGCTTCGCGCACGCCTGGTGTCGATGGTGGCACCGGCGCGGTCATCGGCTTGGTCGCCGAAACCGCGCTGCGTCGCATGGGGCCGTTGGGCTTTGCCGCGGCCGCTGCCGGCGGTTGGGCCGTTTCGCGCCACCTCAAGAAAAAGCAGGCTGCCCGCACCGGCCAGCCCGCCTGATCAGCACGCTGGCCGGGCCCGATAGCCGGCCAGACATATTTCATTTCCGTTCGTCGTGCTCCGTCAACCGGGGCAGGCCGCCACGTGGCGCGCCTGCCTGCGGGGTGCTGCGCGCGCCAAAGGCAAGGACCTTTCGATGGCCAAACCAACCAAAGCCGCCAGCACGCCCACCCGCCCCGAAGGCGCACCCGCAGCCCCCGCGCTCGACAACGCGCTGGCAGATCATCAGCCCGGCGGCATTGCCACCTCGCACAAGGATGCAGCCGGCAACGCGGGCGAACTTCACCAGAATGCTGCAGAAGGCAGCCCGCCTGCCGCCTACCTTACCGACAATTTCGGCCATCGCATCGCCGACAACCAGAACAGCCTGAAGGCCGGCGCACGCGGGCCCACGCTGCTCGAAGACTTCATCCTGCGCGAGAAGATCTTCCACTTCGATCACGAGCGCATCCCCGAACGCATCGTCCATGCGCGCGGTTCGGGCGCGCACGGCGTGTTCGAGGTGACCAAGGCGATCCCCGAACTGACTAAGGCCGGCCTGTTCCAGAAGAAGGGCACCACCTGCCCGGTGTTCGTCCGCTTCTCCACCGTCGCGGGCGGCGCCGGATCGGTCGACACCCCGCGCGATGTCCGCGGCTTTGCCGTCAAGCTCTACACCGAACAGGGCAACTGGGACCTTGTCGGCAACAATATCCCTGTGTTCTTCATCCAGGACGCGATCAAGTTCCCCGACCTGGTCCATTCGGTGAAGATGGAGGCCGATCGCGGCTATCCCCAGGCCGCCAGCGCGCACGACACCTTCTGGGACTTCATCGGCCTGATGCCCGAATCGCTGCACATGATCATGTGGGCGATGAGCGATCGCGCCATCCCGCGCACGCTGCGCATGATGGAAGGGTTCGGCGTCCACACCTTCCGCTTCGTCAACGCAGCCGGCGAAGGCAAGTTCGTCAAATTCCACTGGAAGCCGGTGCTCGGCATGGAATCGCTGATCTGGGACGAAGCGGTGAAAATCGCCGGCGCGGATCCCGATTTCCACCGCCGCGACCTGTTCGAAAGCATCGACGCCGGCAGCTTCCCGGCATGGGATCTCGGCGTACAGGTGTTCGACGAGGACTTCGCCGCCGCGCAGCCCTACGACGTGCTCGATGCCACCAAGCTGATCCCCGAAGAGGATGTGCCGGTCCAGATCATCGGCCGCATGACGCTCAACCGCAACGTCGACAACTTCTTCGCCGAAACCGAGCAGGTCGCCTTCCTGCCCACCAACGTCATCCCCGGCATCGATTTCTCGAACGATCCGCTGCTGCAGGGTCGCCTGTTCTCGTATCTCGACACGCAGAAGTCGCGCCTCGGAACCACCAACTTCCACCAGATCCCGATCAACGCGCCCAAGTGCCCGTTCCACAATATGCAGCGCGACGGGCTGATGCAGACGCTGGTTCCCACCGGCCGCGCCAACTACGAACCCAACTCGCTGGATGAAGCGGGAGAGCCCAACGGCCCGCGCGCCTGCCCCGCCACCGGCTTCTCCTCGTTCGAGGCGAATGCCGAACGCAACGATCCCACCGAAAAGGTCCGCGTCCGCGCCGAACTCTTCGCCGATCACTACAGCCAGGCGCGGCTGTTCTTCCGCTCGCAGACCGACAGCGAACAGGCGCACATCGCCTCCGCGCTGGTGTTCGAACTGTCCAAGGTTTCGCTCGAACATGTCCGCACGCGCGTGCTCTCGCGCCTGCGCAATGTCGATGAAACGCTCGCCCAGCGCGTTGCCGATGGCCTTGCCATGCCGCTTCCCGAAGCGGCCCCCGCCGCGCGCCAACCGGTCGAAATGAAGCCGTCGGACGCGCTCTCGATCCAGAAGAACGCCAAGGCCACGTTCGAAGGCCGCAAGCTCGGAATCCTCTTCGCCGAAGGATCGGACAAGGCCACGATCGACAAGCTCAAGGCCGATGTCGAAGCCGCCGGCGGCTCGGTCTTCCTCGTCGCGCCCAAGGTCGGCGGGTTGAAGGTCAAGGGCGGCACGCTCAAGGCCGATGGCAAGCTCGACGGCTCGCCCTCGGTCATGTTCGACGCGGTCGCGTCTGTGCTGATGCCGGCCGAGGCGGAAAAGCTGAGCAAGCAGGGCGCAGCGGTGCAATGGTTCATGGATGCCTATGGCCACTGCAAGACCATCGCCCATTGCAACGGCACCAAGGTGATCCTCGAAAAAGCCGGGATCGAACCGGACGAAGGCGTGTTGCCCAACGAACAGCTGATGAAGGTCGGCCCTGCCCGCCACTTCGCCCGCGAACCCAAGATCCGCGATCTCGCCTGAGGAGACGACACCCCATGGCAACCAAGGCCTCACCCAAGCCCCGCAAGACGGACCCCGCCACGGCCAAGGCCGAGGCCATCGCGCTCGCCAAGGAGATCGCGCCCGATGTGCCCGTGCGCATCGGCCAGACCCCGGCGACCGATCTGCGCGGGCTGCCCGACATCTTCGGACGCCTGGTCGAAGACCACGATCGCCATCGCGCCCTGCTGGCCATGATCGAGGCGACCGATGGCAAGAGCAAGGATCGCCAGAACCTGTTCGCGGAACTGGTGCGCGAGCTCAAAGCCCACGCCGCCGCCGAGGAACAGGCGCTGTGGTCGACCGTGCTGCGCAACCCCGAAACCACCGAGTTCGCGCGCCACGCCGTTGCCGAGCACAAGGAAATCGACAAGATGCTCGATGACCTTACAGCCCGCGACATGGGCACGGCCAAGTGGATGGAGCGGTTCGAGGCGCTGCGCGAGGAATACCTGCACCACATCCGCGAGGAGGAGCAGGAGCAGTTCGTCGAAAGCGAAAAGATCCTCACCGATGCGGATCGCCAGCACATGATGGCCGTGTTCGAACGCCGCAAGCGCGAGGAAAAGGCCGCCGTCGAAATGAAGCCGAAGCTCAAGATCGAGGAAATCGGCTGACATGACCGCAACCCCTGGCGGTCCCGAAGACCCCCGCAACCCCGAGGCCGCAGCCCGCGCCATCGAGGTGCCCGAACCGGCGGGGGGCTGGGGCTCGATGCAGGGGATTGCGGCTACCGAGCTTTCGCAAAAGGCGGGGCCGGGCGCGCTCGAAACGCTGGCCCACCTCAACAAGCCGGACGGCACCGCCTGCACATCGTGCGCCTGGGTCAAGCCGCCCAATCCCTCGGCGTTCGAATTCTGCGAAAACGGCGCCAAGGCCACCCTGTGGGACCTCACCCGCGAACGCTGCACGCCCGACTTCTTCGCACAGCACACCGTCACCGAACTTCGCGCGCTGAGCGCCTACGATCTCGAAAACGAAGGCCGCCTCACCGAACCGATGCGCTACGATGCGGCGACCGACCGCTACATCCGTACCACCTGGGACGAAGCCTTCGCCGCGATCGGTGCCCAGTTGCGCACCATCCCGCCCGAAGCGATGACGTTCTACGCCAGCGGCAAGGCGGCCCTGGAACCGAGCTACCTCTACGCCGCCTTCGCGCGGATGCTGGGGCACAACAACCTGCCCGACAGCTCGAACATGTGCCACGAAACCACCTCGGTGGGCCTCAAGAAGGTTATCGGCTCGCCCGTCGGCACCTGCCAGCTCGACGATTTCGAGCATTGCGACGCGATCTTCTACCTCGGCCAGAACCCTGGCACCAACTCCCCCCGCATCCTCCATCCGCTGCAACAGGCGGTGAAGCGCGGCTGCCGCATCGTGGTCTTCAACCCGCTGAAGGAGGCGGGCCTGGTCGAATTCGTCAATCCGCAAAGCCCGGTGCAGATGCTCACCGGCAAGGCGACGCGGCTTGCCCACCTTTACCTGCAGGTCCGCCCCGGCGGCGATCTCGCCGCGCTGATGGGCGTGTGCAAGCATGTCTTCGCGCGCGACACGGCGGCGCGCGCGGCGGGCGAGGCCCCGGTGCTCGACGATGCCTTCCTGGCCGAACACACCCACGCCTTTGATGCCTTCCGCACAAAGGTCGATGGCACCAGCTGGGAAGCGCTCGAACGCGCCAGCGGGGTGACCCGCGCCGAGATGGAAGCGGCGGGCCAGGTCTATGTCGAAGCCAAGGCCGTCATCGGCATCTACGGCATGGGCCTGACCCAGCAGGTCCACGGCAGCGAGGCGATCGGCATGCTCGTCAACCTGCTGCTGCTGCGCGGCAACATCGGCCGCAAGGGCGCAGGCTGTTCGCCCATTCGCGGTCACTCCAACGTGCAGGGCCAGCGCACCGTGGGCATCACCGAAAAGGTCGCGCTCGCCCCGGTCGAGAAATACCGCGAAGTGCTCGGCCTCGAAACCCCGCCGCAGGACGGGCACAACACCGCCCACTTCCTCGAAGCGCTGCTCGCCGGGCGCAACCGCGCCTATGTCGGTCTGGGCGGCAACCTCGCCATGGCGGTGCCCGATCACGAGCGCGTCCATCCCGCCTGGCGGAACATGGACCTCACCGTCCACATCGCCACGCGGCTCAACCACACGCACCTGCTGCCCGGCAAGCAGAGCTGGATCCTGCCCTGCCTCGTCCGCTCGGAAGAGGATATCCAGGCGAGCGGCAACCAGTTTGTCAGCGTGGAGGACAGCTTCAGCCACATCTACAGCTCGATGGGCCGCCGCAAGCCGGCCAGCGAGCACCTGCTGAGCGAAACCGCGATCCTGTGCGAACTCGCCAAGGCGACGCTGCCGTTCAACCCGCGCTGGCTGTGGGACGAATGGCGCGGCGATTATGCCCGCATCCGCGACCTGATCGCGCGCACCTATCCCGACCAGTTCGCCGACATGGACCGGCGGATGCACGAACCCGGCGGCTTCTTCCGCGGCAACGATGCCCGCCGCCGCGTGTGGAAGACAGACAGCGGCAAGGCCGAATTCACCGACCCATCCGTGCTCAACGCCGGGGGCGACACCAGTCCCGAAGGCGCACTGCGGCTGGTCACGCTGCGGTCCAACGATCAGTTCAACACCACGATCTACGGCCATTCCGACCGCCTTCGCGGCCTTTCGGGCGAACGCACCATCGCGCTGATCAGCCCCGCCGAAATCGCCCGGCTCGGCCTCGCTGAAGGCCAGCGGATTACGCTGGTCACCGCGATCGAGCCCGAAACCCGCCGCGCGGTCGAAGGGCTCAAGGTCGTCGCCTACGACCTGCCCGCAGGGACGATCGCCGGCTACTTTCCGGAACTCAACCCGCTGGTTCCGCTCGCCTTGCGCGAAAAGCTATCGGACACCCCGGCCAGCAAGGGCGTGCCGGTGCTGGTCGAAGCCTGAGGTTCAAGCCTGAACGGGCCAAACAAAAGGGCCGGGAAGATCGCTCTTCCCGGCCCTTGTTGTCTGTGCCTTGAACAGGTCTGGCGATCAGGCGCCCTGCACTTCCGTCAGGTCAACCTTGATGCCCGGGCCCATCGACGAGGACAGGCCGACCTTGCGGACGTACTTGCCCTTGGCGCCGGCGGGCTTCGCCTTGACGATCGCGTCGACGAACGCGTCGAAGTTGGCGCGCAGCGCTTCGTTCGAGAACGAGAGCTTGCCGATGCCGCCGTGGATGATGCCGGCCTTTTCGACGCGGAATTCGATCTGGCCGCTCTTGGCAGCCTTGACCGCATCGGCGACGTTCGGGGTGACGGTGCCCAGCTTCGGGTTCGGCATCAGGCCCTTGGGGCCCAGCACCTTGCCGAGGCGGCCGACGATGCCCATCATGTCGGGCGTCGCGATCACGCGGCCATAGTCGAGGTTGCCGTTCTGCATGTCCTCGAGCAGGTCTTCGGCGCCAACCTTGTCGGCGCCGGCGGCCAGCGCGGCTTCAGCCTTGTCGCCACGGGCGAACACGGCAACCTTCACGTCCTTGCCGGTGCCCGAAGGGAGCGTGACCATGCCGCGGACCATCTGGTCGGCGTGGCGCGGATCGACGCCGAGGTTCAGCGCGATTTCCAGGGTCTGGTCGAACTTGGCGGTGCCGAGGTCCTTCAGGAGCTGGATCGCTTCGTCGATGCCGTGCAGCTTCTGGTTGTCACCGAGCTTGGCGGTCAGCGCCTTCTGCTTCTTGGTCTGGGTAGCCATGGTCTCAGCCCTCCACCACTTCAAGGCCCATCGAACGGGCGGAGCCCTCGATGATCTTGGTGGCCTGTTCGATGTCGTTCGCGTTCAGGTCCTTCATCTTGGCCTGGGCGATCTCGGCGAGCTGCGAGCGCTTGATCGTGCCACTCGAAGCCTTGCCCGGGGTCTTCGAACCGGACTTGATGCCGGCGGCCTTCTTGATGAAGAAGGTGGCGGGCGGGGTCTTGGTCACGAACGTGAACGAACGGTCGGCGTAGACGGTGATCACGGTCGGAAGCGGCGTGCCCTTCTCGACTTCCTGCGTGGCAGCGTTGAACTGCTTGCAGAATTCCATGATGTTGACGCCGCGCTGACCCAGCGCCGGGCCGATCGGCGGCGCGGGCTTGGCTTCGCCTGCAGAAACCTGCAGCTTGATATAGCCTTCAATCTTCTTGGCCACGGGGGCCTCCTTTCTTCCTGTCGCCCGCAAGGCGGGCTCAGAGTGAGCGGTCAGGCGAGAAGCGATGCCCCTCTTCCGCACGGAATCGCGCGGACGCCCCGGCGGGGAATCCGTACGAAGGCCGGCCCCTTACCGGCATCGTCCCGCAAACGCAAGCGCACAGCCGCTTTGCGCGTCATCGCGAACCTGATACCGGCGCGCGATGCGCATTGCCCTGATCGCCACGCACCATGCCGACTACGCGGCCAGCCTCGCGGTCGCGCTGGCCGAACGGCACGATGTGATGCTGGTGCTCAGCCGCCGCAACAGCAGCCGGCAGATCCGGCCCGAATCGCTTGAATGGCTGCGCCGCCGCCTCACGCTGCACATCGTGCCGCATCACCTTGCCCCGCTGCAGCCGGTGATCGCGGCGCTCTGCGCCCGGCACATCGCCCGCTTCCGCCCCGACGTGGTCCATGTCCAGGAACACCCCACGCGCTCGATGGCGCAACTCGCCCGGCTGCTGCGCGGCAAGCTGCCGTTCGTCACCACGGTGCACGATCCGCTGCCCCACAGCGGCAACGACGACAAGGCCGCCCGCACCTTCGCCCGCGCCTATGCCACCCTGCGCGCGGCGAGCGACCGCCTGATCGTCCACGGCGAAAGCCTGGTCGATGATCTTGCCGGCACCGGGCCCGGGCGTGACCGGATCGCGGTGATCCCGCACGGCGTCCTGCACTTCGGCCGCCACGGCGCCGCACTGGCGCCCACCGCGCCCGATCCGCGCCGCCTGATCTTCTTCGGCCGGATGGAAGCCTACAAGGGGCTCGCCGAACTGCTCGATGCCAACGACCTGTGGCTGGCCCAGGGCGTGCCGGTCCAGCTGCTCGTCGCCGGCGCCGGGCCCGAAGCCACGCGCCTTGCCGCGCGCATGGCCGCTGCGCCCAACATCACGCGGATGCCGGGGCGGATCGAACAGGATGAACTGGAACGCCTAGTCGCCGGCTCGGCCGCAGCGGTGCTGCCCTATCGCGATGCCACGCAAAGCGGTGTCATCGCCAGCACCTATGGCGCGGGCCGTCCGGTGATCGCCACGCGCGTCGGGGCGCTGGCCGAAGCGGTGCAGGATGGGGGGCTGATGGTGCCGGCAGGCGATGTGCCCGCGCTGGCCGAGGCAGGGCGGCGGCTGTTCGAAGAACCGGGCCTGCTGCAAACGCTGGAACAGGCGGTGCACGCTCGCCGCACGGGCGACTTGTCGTGGGCGGACATCGCCCGCCGCACCGCCGAACTCTATGCAGCGGCGGGCGCGGGGCGGGCCTGAACCCGCCCGCGCCGTGCGCGCTTACTTGACGAGCTCGACTTCCTCGAAGCTCAGCTCCACCGGGGTGGCGCGGCCGAAGATCGACACGGCAACCTTCACGCGCTGCTTCTCGAAGTCCAGCTCCTCGACGGTGCCGTTGAACGAAGCGAACGGGCCGGCGTTGACCTTGACCGAATCGCCGATCTCGTAGTCGACCGCGACATGCTTGCGCGGCTCGGCGGCGGCCTGCTCACGCGCGCCGAAGTAACGGGCGGCTTCCTTTTCGGAGATCGGCTGCGGCTTGTTGTTGTTGCCCAAGAAGCCGGTCACCTTAGGGGTGTTCTTGACGAGGTGGTAGATGTCGTCGTTCATCGTCAGCTTGGCGAGGACGTAGCCGGGCATGAACTTGCGCTCGACGGCGACCTTCTTGCCGCGCTTCACCTCGGTGACGGTCTCGGTCGGCACTTCGACCGATTCGACAAGCTGCGAAAGCCCCATGCGCTCGGCTTCCGAGATGATCGATTCGCGAACCTTGTTCTCGAAGCCGGAATAGGCGTGGATGATGTACCAGCGGGCCATGTCGTTTCCTTGGATCTCTACCGGGTCAGGCGAGCGACAGCAGCCACTGCACGATGAAGCCGAACACCGTGTCGATGCCGAGGAACAGCACCGACAGGATCACCATCATCACGGCCACGAAGATCGCGGTGGTGATCGTTTCCTGCCGGGTCGGCCATACGACCTTGCGCGCTTCGGCGCGGACCTGGTTCATGAATTCGCCGGGTGTGGTCTTGGCCATCGCTTGTCCCGTCTCGCCTTCGCTTGCCTGAAGAATGGGTCACGCCTTCCGCCTAGGGGACATCGCCGCCCCGGACATGTCCGGGAGGGGCTTGGCGATGTTCCGATGTCGGAAAGTGCTGGTCATTTAGTCGCAAGCGCCAAGGATGGCAAGGACCTGCGCGCTAGGCCCTACGACTGGTGCAAGGCCTGCCCCGCGCGGCGCAGGCGCACTGGCTGCGCGCGATGCTGCCGGGCGCCGGAACACGATGATGGATGGAAAGTCGGCGGCGGCTTGCCGCAACGCCGCTCAGGCGGTCGTTGCGGCAGCGCTGGTTCCGGCAATGGCAGGAGTGGGGGGACTCGAACCCACGGCCCTCGGTTTTGGAGACCGATGCTCTACCAACTGAGCTACACTCCTGTGCCGGAGAAGCGCCCTTAGTGGCTTGACGCAGGCGATGCAACCGGCTGACAACGATAAATGTAAGATATGGCCCGCGAGGACCCGATCATCCCGCCCGAGCTGCTGCTCAGGGCCTACCGGGCCGGCATCTTCCCGATGTCGGACAGCCGTGACGATCCCGAAATCTACTGGGTCGAACCGCGCCAGCGCGCGATCCTGCCGCTCGAAGGCTTCCACCTGTCGAAATCGCTCGCCCGCACGCTGCGGCGTGGGCGCTTCACCGTCACCTGCAACGCCGCGTTCGATGCCGTGATCGATGCCTGCGCCGCGCCGCGCGAAGGGGCCGACGACAGCTGGATCAGCCGCCGCATCCGCGAAAGCTATCGCGAATTGCACCGCCTGGGCCATGCCCACTCGATCGAAAGCTGGGTGGCGGGCGAAGACGGCAGGTTGCAGCTGGTCGGGGGGCTCTACGGCGTGGGGTTCGGCCGCGTGTTCTGCGGCGAAAGCATGTTCAGCCGGGTGGCCGATGCGTCGAAGGTGGCGCTCGCCTGGCTGGTCGCGGCGATGCGGCGTTCGGGCATGGAACTGCTCGACTGCCAGTTTTCCACGCCGCACCTGATGTCGCTGGGCGCGGTGGAGATCCCGCAGTCGCAGTACACCGCCCTGCTGGCGCAGGCGCTGGGCCGGCCTTACGCCGGCGGCGGTTCTTCGGCCGGTGCGTCTTCATCCGCCGCCGGCGCGGCCGGCGCGGCGGGCTTTGCCGACGGGGCGGGCGTGCCCGAGGGCTTTGCCGCGCTGCTCGACGATGCGGGCGCGGCGGGGCTGTCCTCCTCGCCGGGGAACTTCATCGCGCAGTCCTTGACCCAGACGTCATAGACCGGGTGCTGGACCACGTTGAGCGAGGGCGAATTGCGGAACAGCCAGCCCGAGAAGACCTTCTTCCAGCTGAGCTTTTCCTGCGTCGTCGCGCGCTCTTCGACATAGAGCTGGACGAACGCGCCGGTTTCGGGCGGGTCTTCCCACGGCGCGGTCTTCTCGCAGGTGGCGAGCCGGACGATGGCATTGCCGATGCGACGCGATTCGCCGGTGCGCAGGACCAGGTCCTGGGTGATGTTGTTGCGCTTGTTGAGGAAGCCGAGCGTTGCCACGCGGTCCTTGACCGGGGTGCCGTATTCGCTTTCAACCACGCCGCTGGCAGACGCCGCAGGACCCGCGGTCTGCGTCGCTTCGGGCGGAGGGGCGGCCTCTTCCTGGCCCTTGCACCCGGAAACCACCGCCGCGCCGAGCAGCAGCACGAATGCCGGCTTGGCGGCGCGGAACATCAGGCTTCTGGCGACGCTTCGGGAGACCAGGCTTCGTAGTCGCCGGTGGCCGCAGCGCGCTTGCCGCCGCGCTCGAGCGCGCCCTGCGGGCGATAGGCGGCCGACGTGCCTGTGGCGTTGGGGGTGTAGTCCACTTCCCAGATGCGCGGTGGCGGCAGGTTGCTTTCGGGCACGCCGTCGAAGCTGCCATGCAGCCAACCGTGCCATTCGGCCGGCACGCGGCTGGCATCGTTCGGGCCGTTGTAGATCACCCAGCGGCGTTCGCGGCCGGCGAAGGGGTGGCCCTTGGGATAGGGCTTTTTCGCGCGGTAGTACTTGTTGCCCTGTGCGTCGGTGCCGACCTGCTCGCCATTGCGCGCGCTGTCGAGCATGGTGCCGAAGGTGGCGCCGTCCCACCAGGTGAAGATCTTGCCGAGGATGCTCATGGGCCCTGCGCTTAGCCGCGAACGGGGGGAGTCGGCAAGCGCAGGATGCGCCCTATGCCACCCTTAACCGGCACGAGCGCCGCGCTTGCCATTCGGCTTACCATTCCACCAGCGTGCCGGGCCCGATGCCGAGTTCCTTCGCCCGCCCGGCATTGAGTTCCAGCACGGCGGCAGCCGGCGCGTCGGCGGGCAGCGGGGTCAGGTCATAGGGCACCGCATCGGCGGCGATGTTGATCACGCGGTGGTCCGGCCCGATGAAGATGATGTCGAGCGGAAGGATCGTGTTCTTCATCCAGAAGGCCACGCGCTGCGGCGGATCGTAAGGGAAGATCATCCCTTCGTCCGCGCCCATCACCTTGCGGAACATCAGCCCGCGTTCCTGCTGCGGCAGGGTTTCGGCGACTTCGACGGTGAAGGCATGGCGCCCTGCGGCCGTCACTGCGGTCAGCGGGATGACCTTGAGCCCGGCGGCGCTGACCTTTTGCGTCGCCCCATCGGGTGCCGATGCGGGCGCTGCGGCCACGGCCTTGGCCGCGCCCTGCCGCGCATCGGCGGGCGAACAGGCCGCCAGCGCGCCGGCAATCCCGGCGACGAGCGCCAGTGACACGAACCTAGTCGAAATCTTCATCAACCCAACTTTCCGCTTCTTCGATGGTGCGAGCATCGACCATGGCCCGCGCGCTGGCAAGGGGGTGGCCGGCGCGCAGCATGGCCGCCACCTGCTTTTCGCGCGCGGCGGGATCGTGGCGCCCCCCGCCTGAATCGCGCCCGAACGGCCCGAACCGCCGCTTGCGCGCCATGACCAGCGCGGCTTCGCGCCGTTCGCGCGCCGAGCCGAGCCCCTCATCGCGAAGCCCTTCGCCGATTCCGGCCGCGCCCAGCGCCTGCCCGATCCGCCGCGCACCATAGCCGCGGCGCAGCAGGCCCTGCCCCTTGGCGCGGGCGAAGACGGCATCGTCGACATAGCGCAGCGCCACCATCCGCGCGACGATGGCGGCAACGTCGGGCGCTTCCTCCCCTTCCCACCCCCGTTCGCGCAGCTTGCGCTTAAGGTAATCGGCCAGCTTGCCCGCGCTGGTGGCGAACCGGGCAACATAGGCCAGCGCGAGTTCGTCAAGCCGGGCGGTATCGAGCGGGCGCGGCGCGCGCCTGGCCGACCGATCGGGGCGCTGCGAGGAGGGGGTGCCTTCATCCACGCCATATTCGTGCCACAGTCCGCACTAAATGAGAACGGTGCCTGCCGATGCCGCCGATGCGCGCGATGGCGGGTGAAGACAGTCATGGACCATTCACCTGCGAGCGCAGAGAGGGTTCGCAAGGTAACGACAAGAATTCGGGGTATCGCATGACCGTTCAAGGTTCCGTCGCCGAGAAGGCGGCCCTTATTCCGACTCCCAACGACGATGCGCAGCCGCGCCGTTACGCCGACTTCGACACCTTTTGCGAGGCGCTCGACTATGCGGCGAATGGCGAACGCGGATTCAACTTCCACGATCCGCGTGGACAACTTGCCCGCGTCTATCCGTTCAGCGAACTGCGCGCCGATGCGCTGGTCGCCGCGCACCGCCTGATCGCCCACGGCGTGAAGCCGGGCGACCGCGTCGCGCTGATCGCCGAGACCGGCCCCGAATTTGCCGCGCTGTTCTGCGGGGCGATGTATGCGGGCGCCTGGCCGGTGCCGCTGCCGCTGCCGACGAGCTTCGGCGGCAAGGAAAACTACATCGATCAGCTGGCCGTCCAGCTCGGCAGCTCTGACCCCAGGATGCTGGTCTATCCCGGCGAGATCGCCGAGATGTGCGCCGCCGCCGCCGCGCGGCAGGGCTGCCCCGGCCTGTCGTGGGCCGAATTCGATGCTGTCGCCCCCAGCGATGCGCCGCTGCCGACGCCCGATCCCGACGCGATCAGCTACCTGCAGTATTCGAGCGGTTCGACCCGCTTCCCCCATGGCGTGGCCGTGACCCATCGCGCGCTGATGGCCAACCTTGCCGGCCATTCGCACGGCATGGAGATCGATGTCGGCGACCGGTGCGTCAGCTGGCTGCCGTGGTATCACGACATGGGCCTCGTCGGCTGCTTCCTCTCGCCGATCGCCAACCAGGTTTCGGTCGACTATCTCAAGACCGAGGACTTCGCCCGCCGTCCACTGGCCTGGCTCGACCTCATCAGCCGCAACCAGGGCACCACGCTCTCCTATTCCCCCACCTTCGGCTATGACATCTGCGCGCGCCGCATCTCGAGCCAGACCAATGTGGCCGAACGCTTCGACCTGTCGCGCTGGCGCGTGGCGGGCAACGGCGCCGACATGATCCGCCCCGACGTGATGCAGGGCTTCGTCAACGCCTTTGCCGGCGCCGGTTTCAAGGCGAGCGCCTTCCTGCCGAGCTATGGCCTTGCCGAAGCGACGCTGGCCGTCACCATCATGCCGCCGGGCGAAGGCATCCGCGTCGAACTGGTCGAGGAAGAGCGCCTGTCGGGCACCCCGCGCGACCTGTCCCGCCCTGCCCGCTACCGCGCCATCGTCAACTGTGGCGTTCCGGTGCGCGGCATGGAAGTGGAAGTGCGCGGCGAGAACGGCGAAATCCTTGCCCACCACCACATCGGCAAGGTGTGGTGCCGGGGCAGCTCGGTCATGCACTCGTACTTCCGCGATCCCGAAGCGACCGAGGCCTGCATGGTCGACGGCTGGCTCGACACCGGTGACATGGGTTACGTCAACGAAGGCGGCTACCTGTTTATCGTCGGCCGCGCCAAGGACATGATCATCATCAACGGCAAGAACCACTGGCCGCAGGATATCGAGTGGGCCGTGGAACAGCTGCCGGGCTTCCACCAGGGCGACATCGCCGCCTTCTCGGTCGAGACCGAGAACGGCGAGGAAGCGCCCGCCGTGCTGGTCCACTGCCGCGTGTCCGATCCCGAAGAGCGGGTGAAGCTGCGCAACGAGATCCGCGAGAAGGTGCGTTCGATCACCGGCATGAACTGCGTGGTCGAACTCGTGCCGCCGCGCACGCTGCCGCGCACCAGCTCGGGCAAGCTGAGCCGCGCCAAGGCGAAGAAGCTGTACCTTGCCGGCGAGATCGAGCCCTACCAGCTCGCCGCCTGAACACGCTTCAACACCATTGCGAAACACCGAGTCGGCAGGGGGCAACCCCTGCCGATTTTCGTTGTGGCGGGGGCGTTGAAGGGCCTTCCTAAATCGGCCAAGTTGACAAAGTTGACAGACCACAAAGGGGAAAGTGTCAATTTGCCCCTGCCGACGGGCGCGCGCGCCGTGGCCTGGCCGACCGGTTCGACCAAGTTGCTGATTTATCGGGAGACGGCTGGCGGGCATGGGCGCATTTTAGGCAGGAGGTGCGCTGTAGGACATGGGTCAGGGCGACTTGGAAACATCTTGCGGGCACAGTATGTATACGCAATATCGCAATTTGACTGACGGACTTCACCCTGCTTCGTCACCCCGGACTTGATCCGGGTCCCGCTTTTGGTCGCTGAGAATGGGGTTGCGAAAGGCAGCGGGACCCCGGGTCAGGCCCGGGGTGACGGTGGTAGGCTGGGCTGTTTTCCGTCGCGCTCCTGCCCGTGCCGAGGAGGATCAGAACGGCACTTCGGCGCCGTCCCAGGCGTAGAGCTTGCCGGTGTCCGCTGCGCCGAGGCCGTCGAGCACAGCGAGCAGGCGCTGCGCGGAATAGGCCGGGGTGAACAGCTTTTCAGGCGCGACGCCCTTCTGGAACGGGGCGGAAAGGCCGGTGTCCACGGTGCCGGGATGCAGGGCCACGACCACGGCTTCGCGGTGGGTGCGGGAAAGTTCGATGGCGAAGTTGCGGATCAGCATGTTGAGCGCGGCCTTGGCGGCGCGGTAGCCGTGCCAGCCGCCGAGCCGATTGTCCGCGATCGAGCCGACGCGCGCCGAGAGCGCGGCGAACACGGCGCGCCGGTCTCGCGGCAGCAACGGCAGGACGTGCCTGGCGATGATGGCCGGGCCGATGGTGTTGATCGCGAAGCTTTCGGCAAGGTGCGCGCCATCGAGCGCGCGGTAGGATTTTTCCGGGCCAGTGCCGTCCGCCAGCGTGAGGCGGCCGGTGGCTACGATGGCGATATCGAGCGGCGCGGCGATGCGGGCGCAGGCGGCGGCGACGCTGGCTTCGTCGGTGAGATCGAAGGCGAAGCCGCGAACCTTGCCGTGATCCCCCTGCCCTCTTCGCGATCCGGCCCAGACTTCGGCGACGTTTTCCCGCGCGGCCAGTGCGTCCACCAGCGCGGCGCCGATGCCGCCGCTGGCGCCGAAGACCGCGCAGCGCAGGTTCATCGCTTCCACGCGTTCCGGTCGGCGGCGATCCGGCCCACGGCGGCCAGCACGGCTTCGTCCTGCGGGCGGATGTCCTGCGGCGCGTCTGCCGGTTCATAGAACGCGGTGGCGAGCAGTGGCGCCTTGCCCGGGGGGAACAGAATGGCGATGTCGTTGATCTTGCTGTACATTCCCGGTGCCATATACGTGCCCGTCTTGTCGCCGCTGCGCCAGTCGGCCGGCACACCCGCGCGGATGCGCTTCAGGCCTGTGGTGGTCTCGCTCATCCAGCGTAGCAACATGTCCCGCGAGGCAGGGGTGAGCACGTTGCCGGCGAGGACTTGCGCAAGGCTCGTCGTGATGGCGCGGGCCGAGGTCGTATCGCGCACCTCGCCAGCGGGCACGATGTTGAGCGCGGTCTCGTAGCGGTCCAGCCGGCTGACGGTATCGCCCAGCGAACGCCAGAAGGCGGTGAGCGCTTCAGGGCCGCCGAGGCGCTTCATCACCATGTTGGCGGCAAGGTTGTCGCTGGTCTGCTGCGCCGCCTGTGCCAGCGCGACCACGGTCAGGCCCTGCGGCCCGCTGGCGGCGCCGGTGACGGGCGAGTTGGGCAGCAGGTCGAGCAGCGACCACACGAGCCGTTCGTCCGCGGGCAGGCGGCCGGCATCGACTTCGCGCAGGGTTAGCGCGGCAAGGCTCAGCTTGAAGGTGGAGCACATGCCGAAGCGTTCGTCTTCACGCCAGCCGAAGCCCTGCCCGGTGCCGGTGTCGAGAATGTACGCGCCGAGCCGGCCGCCCGCACTGCGTTCGAGCCGTCCGAGCATCTGGATGCCGTGGAAGGGCTTGGGGGGCCTGGGCGCCCTTTCCCGCGCCAAGGCGGGCGTGGCGGCAAGCGCAGCGATAGACAGGGCGAAGCGGCGGCGGTCGAGCATGGAATCCGGCATGGGCGGAGCGTATCGCCGGTGGCGAGAGGAAGAAAGGGCGAGGCGCCAGCTTCCCGTCGACCTGAGCTTGGGCGGACGGTGGGTGGCCCGGGGCGCTCGGGAAAAGTGGGCGCTTCAATCGACCAACGGCTGTATTGCATCGACAACACAGCTTGCACCGCGGCGCGGGGACGGTCATCTTGGGCGCAACCCGCCCATTGTGCGAGCGACAGGAACACCATGGCCAGTACCGCGACCGAGACCGCATCTCCCATCACCCTGACCCCGCCCGATCCGGTGCCGGTGGTCGCGCCGACGCAGGCCGCGGGGCTGGTGCCGGTGAGCGACGATGCCAAGTCCAAGCTTGAGGCCAAGGTCGATGCCTTCGTCACCGACCTGGTTGCGCAGGATGCGCAGAGCCCGGAATTCGGCAAGCGCGTGGACCAGCTGACCGCGATGGGGCGCAAGGAGATCAGCGCGGCGGCGGGCATGTCGAACCGGTTCCTCGACCGGCCGATCCGCGCGATGGACAAGGACACGGGCGTGGGCGCGGACCTTGCCGCGCTGCGCCGCACGGTGGAGGACCTCGATCCCGGCCGGCAGGGCAACCTGTCTTCAGGCCGCAAGTTCCTGGGCATCCTGCCCTTCGGCAACAAGCTGAAACGCTATTTCGACGGCTACACATCGGCGCAGGGGCACATCAAGGCGATCCTCGAACGGCTCGCTTCCGGCAAGGACGAGCTGCTGATGGACAATGCCGCCATCGACGTCGAACGGCAGAAGCTGTGGGAGGCGATGGGCAACCTGGAGCAGATGATCCACATCTCCAAGGTACTGGACCAGCGGCTGGAGGATGCGGCGCTCGATCTTGACCACAGCGATCCCGCCAAGGCCAAGGCGATCCGCGAGAGCGCGCTGTTCTACACCCGCCAGCGCACGCAGGACCTGCTGACGCAGATGGCGGTGACGGTGCAGGGCTACCTGGCGCTCGATCTGGTCAAGAAGAACAACGTCGAACTGGTCAAGGGCGTCGACCGCGCCAGCACGACCACCGTGGCGGCGCTGCGCACGGCGGTGACCGTGGCACAGGCGATGACCAACCAGCGGCTGGTGCTGGCGCAGATCACCGCGCTCAACACCACCACCGCCAACATCATCGACAGCACCGGCAAGCTGCTGCGCGAGAACACCGGCAAGATCCACGAGATGGCAGCATCGAGCACCATCCCGATGGAGACGCTGCAGCGCGCGTTCCAGAACATCTACGACACGATGGACACGATCGACACGTTCAAGCTGAAGGCGCTGGACGCGATGAAGCAGACCGTGGACACGCTTTCGGGCGAAGTCGAGAAATCGAAGGGCTATATCGCGCGGGCCGAAGGCGCGGCGCAGGCGAAGTCGCTTGGCGGCCCTGAAACATCGCCGCTGCTGTCGCTGGAGGGCTGATGAGCGCTTCGCAGAGTGACCGCATCCTGGCCGAGGCGCGCCAGTCGCTGGTGCGCCAGCGCGAGGGCGGGCGGCGGGTAACCGGCCGCGCGATCGGACAGCGCTCGGCTGAAGTGCGCAGGCGGCACATCGGCCGCAAGGTGGCGCGCGTGGCCATGGCGGTTTCGGTGGTGCTGCTGGGCGCGATGGTCGCCGGGCTGGTGATCGACGGGATCGGCTTTACGGGGCTGGTCGTGACGTTCTTCGCCGTGCTGGCGGCGATCTGGTTCTTTTCGACCTATCCCCGGTTGAAAGTGCCCGACCTTGCCTCGCTCAACACGGGCGATGCGCGCACGCTGGTGGCGCGAACCGAGCTGTGGCTCGAAGCGCAGCGCCCGGCCCTGCCCGCGCCGGCGGTGTCATTGGTCGACCGCATCGGCGTGCAGCTGGATGGGCTGGGGGTTCAGCTCGAAGGGCTGGACGGGTCGCTGGCGCCGGTCGGCGAAGTGCGGCGGCTGGTGGGCGAGCACCTGCCCGGCATGGTCGAAAGCTGGCGCAAGATCCCGCCGCACTTGCGCAAGGAGCAGCGCGGCGGCCGCGATGCCGACGAACAGCTGGTCGACGCCCTGGGCAAGATCAGCCAGGAAATCGACGAGATCAGCCGCAATCTGGCCGCCGGCGACCTCGACGCGCTGGCCGTGCGCGGGCGCTATCTTGACTACAAGTACGGCGAAGGGCTTGAAGCCGCGCCGCAACTGGCAGCCCCCAAGGAACCGACGTGAAGATTTCGATCCCCCATACGCTCGGCAAGGAAGAAGTCCGCCGCCGTCTGCATGCCCGCGCTGGCGAGGCCGAGGGCAAGGCTTCGGACATGCTGGGCGGGGCGGTGTCGATCCAGATGACCTGGCTGGACGAGGACCACCTGAAGATGGACGTCAGCGCGATGGGCTTTGCCATCCCCTGCGCGCTGGAAATCCAGGACAAGGCGATCGAGTTCGACGTCGAGATCCCCGCAGGGCTCGGCTTTGCGCGGGGCATGATCGAAGGTGCGATCCGCGAAAAGGGCGACAAGCTGCTGCGCTGACGCGGCGGGTATCAGATGTCGCGGCGGTGCAGTTCTAGCAGCGCCTGCGGCAGGCGGAGCGTGCTCGACACCAGCCGCGTTTCGAGCAGCAGGTAGATCAGCGCCACCATCAGCAGCGCGATGGCGATGAAGAAGCTGATGCCGGTGGCGGTGCGGAATTCGCGGCCCGCCATTTCGCCCACGAACAGCGTGCCCACAGTGATGCCGATGGCAATGCCGCTCAACACCAGCAGCAGCAGTGCGTGGCCGATCAGCTGGATACGGCGATCGACATAGCGGATCTCTATCACCACGGCATCGTGCGCTTCGCCGGTCGTGTCGGCGTGAAGCTGCTGCAGCGTGCGCGAGCGATCGACGACGCGACCAAGCCGGGTGGTGAGGATGTTCATGATATTGCCGATGGCGACGAGGACGAACACCGGCGCCAATGCCAGCTGGATGGTCTGGGCGATCATGCCTTCACGTTTTGCCGCAAATGCACGGCTTCGCAAGGGTTGCGGATACGAATGAGGATGGCACGGAAGGGCTGGAAGCCTCTGGCCGATCTTGGACCGGTGCTCCCCATCGAATCCCGTCTGTCCTGAGCCTGTCGAAGGACCGTCCTTGTCCTTTGGGCCTTGTGCACGCGCGCAAGCGAAGAGCAGCCCTTCGACAAGCTCAGGGCGGACGGGGATTGGCTGAGTGCGCGTTGGCCGGTCAGGCGGCGCGGACGAGGATGTACTGGCCGTCTGCGGGAAGTGTCAGCACGTCGAGGCCGGGGGCCGATGCGCAGTCGCCGGGCTGGAGCACATCGTCGCCAAGGCGCACTTCGCCTTCGCGCGGTATGACCAGCAGGGGCCCCGCATAGGCGGCGCGCAATGCGTCGTCGGGCAGGCCTTCGACGCGATGAGCGGTGAAGTACTTGCCACTGGCGAGTTCGACCGTGCCGTGTGCGGGAATGTGCTTGCGCAAGGCGGGATCGAGCTTTTCGCCCTTCGACACGGCAATGCCCTTGTCGAGATGGAGTTCGCGCGGGCGGCCGTAGTCGTAAAGGCGGTAAGTGATGTCCGAGTTCTGCTGGATCTCGATCAGCGAGACGCCCGCGCCGATGGCGTGGACGGTGTTCGCTGGAATGTAGAAGAAATCGCCGGGCTTGACCGGGTGCCACACAAGCATGTCCTCGATGCTGCCATCGAGCGCGGCGGCGCGCATCGTTTCGGCATCGACCGGCCCGGTGAAGCCGACGCCGAGCGTGGCGCCGGGCTCGGCATCGATCACCAGCCAGCATTCTTCCTTGCCGCCATAGCCGGTGGCCTCGGTCTCGCCCGAGGCAGCCGCCTGTTCGTCGCTGGGATGGACCTGGACCGAAAGCTTTTCGCTGGTGAAGATGTACTTCACCAGCAGCGAGGGCACATCGGCCGGCGGTTCGAACCAGATCTCCCCGATCCGCTGGCCTTCGGGCGCGACGAAGGGCGCGGGCAGGACGTCCTTGCCCCAGGGCTTTTCGACGGTGCGGATGGGAAGCTTGCTCACTGGCCCCTCACTGATTGGCGGCGCCGTGCAGCTTGCCGACGAGTTGAGCGCCCTCGGGCGTGCAGACCAGCACTTCGTCCTTGTCGACCACAACGATCAGGTTCGAGGCGCCGACGACATTGACGCGCGGGCCGTCGGAATGGACGAGGACGTTGGTGCAGTCCTTGAGTTCGGCAGGGCCCTTCACCGCGTTGCCCGCTTCGTCGCGGTCGAGCGCTTCGTGCAGCGCCTGCCAGTTGCCGATGTCGGACCAGGCCATGACGGCGGGGACCATCGCGGCGCGGCTGGTGTTCTCCATCACCGCGTAATCGACGGATTCGCTTTCGATCCTGGCGAAGGCGGCGGGATCGGGATGGAAGCGCATCCCATCGGCGCTGCCCGCATCGACCGAAGCCTTGACCGCGTCGTGGATGGCCGGGCGGTGGGCCTTGAGCTCATCGAGGAACGTGCCGGCGCGGAAGGCGAAGATGCCGCCGTTCCACGAATAGCCGCCGTGGCTGAGGAATTCGAGCGCACGGTCGAGATCAGGCTTTTCGACGAACTTCTCGACGCGGGCGCCGGCCGTGCCTTCGATCGCCTCGCCACGCTTGAGATAACCGAAGCCGGTTTCGGGCGCAGTCGGCGCGATGCCGAACGAGACCAGCCAGCCGTTCGCGGCGAGCGCGGCGGCTTCGCGCGCGGCGGACTGGAAGGCATCGCAATCGCCGATGTGATGATCGCTGGGGCAGACCAGCATGACCGCGTCTTCGGGCAGGCGCAGCGCGGCGAGCGCGATGGCGGCGGCGGTGTTCTTGCCTTCAGGCTCGACGATGATCTGCGTGCTCGCCCGGTCGGGCAGCTGTTCTTCGACATGTTCGAGATGGGCGGCACCGGTGACGATCACCGGATCGCCGAAACCGGCAGCCTTATCGCAGCGCAGCACGGTGGCTTCGAACAGGGTGGAATCGCCGACCAGGGGCAGGAAAGGCTTGGGCTTGGCCTTGCGCGAGCGGGGCCAAAGGCGCGTTCCGCTACCACCGCAGAGCACAACCGGAATGATGTCGTTCATGAAATCCCGTCTTTTTCCACGCATACCCTTCTGAAAAATCAGAGGGTTATTCCATCAGTTGCAAAATTTCCGCGATTGTCGTCGTGGCGAACCCGACGGCGCTGTCGGAGATACCATAGGGAACCAGCAGCGTTTCGCCCACCTTCAAAGCACCACAGGTGTAGACCACATTCGGGACATATCCGAAACGGTCGGCATCGATCGCGGTCAACAAGGGTGTGCGACTGCGAGCGATCACCTTCGAAGGATCGTCGCGATCGAGCAGGGCGCAGCCGAGCGCGTACTTGCGCATCGCGCCAACGCCGTGGGTAAGCAGAAGCCAGCCCGCTTCGGTGAGGATCGGAGCACCGCAATTGCCGATCTGGACGAATTCCCAAGGGTACTTCGGCTCCATCAGCAGGACGCCGTCATCGTCCCAGCAATCGAGCCGGTCCGAATACATCAGGAACAGGTTCTTCCCATCCTGCCGCCCGACCATGCAGTAGCGGCCGTTCACCTTCCGCGGGAACAGCGCCATGCCCTTGTTCCGTCCGGCGCGGCCTTCGATCGGTTCGAGCACGAATTCGCGAAAATCGCGGGTGCGCAGCAGTTCGGAGCGGATCGAGCTGCCGGAATAGGCGGTGTAGGTGCCCACCCATTCGAAATCGCCGGCCCCATGATCGAAGCGCACCAGCCGCAAGTCCTCGAGCCCGCCTTTCTGCTGTTCGGTGATCGGGAAGATGACCGAGTTGGACAGGCTTGATTCGGCATGCCGGTGCACGGTGACGGCACTGTCGGCGTCGACCAACGAGGTATCGTCGATTCCCATCGCGGTGGCGAAGTGGCTCTGCGGCCAGAGCTGGAAGGTGCCGTCGGCATGGGCGATGCCTTCGCGGAACACGATCGAGCTGATGTGACCCTCGCCCACCGCGCGCAAGCTCATCACGAAGCGGACAGCGCCGCCGGTCATGCCCGACTGATCGGGATGCGGGACTACGCTGGGGTTCATCAGCGCGGCGGCGGCATAAGTGTATTCATGGCAGAAATAGGCGCCGATCAGCTTCTTGCGGACAGTGTCGATCGCATCGCCATCAAGGCAGAGGCGTTCCTCCACTTCGCTATAACGTTCGAGGAAAAGCTGCTCGGTCTGCCAATGCCGCTCCTCGAAATCGGCGAGCACGCGCACGTACTCCTCCGCCGCCTCCCTGTGCGGAAGGGCAAGAATGTCGGCAACGAGGCGCGCCGGACGCGATCCTTGCGCGGTGTCCGACGACCATCCCAGATGGAATGGCCGCAGGACTACCCGCGAAGGATCGGCATGCAGACGTTCGTCAAGAATTCGCAAGCTGGTGTGCGTCCTGCTGCGGTCGGTCGACAAGTGCACTCCCCAGGATTCGCGCCGTTTCGGTCGGACGGCCCCTTGGCCGTGCGCGCCGGGCCAGCGCCTGCATCGCGTAATATGAAAGCTGGAATGCCAGAATCGATTCCGCGCCGCAATTCTCGTTCGCGCCCTGGGGTGTAATGCCATCACGGCAACGGCCCGAAGCGATATCGCCCAAAGCCACGCCGCGGTCGTTTTCGCCAAGATACCAGCGGTAGGCAGCCTCCGCATGATCGAGCCAGGCCTTGTCGCCGGTGGCATCCCACGCGACCGCGCAGGCATCGATTGCAGCCCACGCTTCGAGCGGTTGCTGGTCGAACGGCATCGTTTCGAACGGACGGTGGAAAGTTTCCGACCCGATAGCGCGGAAGCGGCCGCTGGCGGAAATCTGCTGGCGACAGATGAAACGAAGCGAATCGAGCCCGCTTTCGAGCCAGTCCGGCCGGTCCATCAGCCGCGCCGCTTCAATCAACGCCTGCGGCATGCGCGGGTTGTCATAGCCGAGCACGGTTTCGAACCAGGCCCAGTCGGGCCGGCGCTCGGCCTGAAGCAGGCGGTGCAGCATGTCCGCGCCGCGCAGCACGATGTCCCGCGCCTGTGCATGATCGGGCAGAACCTTGAGCGCCTCGATCGCGCCGAGCATGGTGAAGGCCGTGGCGCGCGGATAGGATACTTCGGACAGCGGGCCGACGGCTATATCGAACCACTGGCGCGCCCAGGCCCGCAGGCCCGCATCGGGCGCGTGGCCGATGGCGTGGCCCAGCGCCCACAGGGTGCGGCCGTTGCTGTCTTCCGAACCGATGCTTTCGCACCACGTCCGGTCAAACGCCATGAAGTTGCGGAAGCGGCGTTCGTCAGGGTTCCAGGCATACTGGATGAACGAGGCGTAGACCGTGGCCCAGCGCTGGCGTTCGGCCAGCGGCACCGCGTCCGCCTCGCCCATCAGGATCAGCGCGCGGACGTTGTCGTCGATGCAGTAGCCGTGGCGGCGATCGGGGACGATGCCGATGGCATGCTGGTACATGCCGGTATCGTCGCTCATCGCCCGTACGCCGGTAAACCCGGGCGTGGCGAGCACGTTGGCAGGCTTCACGCTGGCGACGGCCACGTCCTCCACCAGGCCGGCGGTGGCTTCGGCAAAGCGGGGCCAGATCGTTTCGCGACCGCGGGCGTAGGCGCGGCGCTGCATCGCCGAAAGCCGGTCAGGATCGCCGAGCAGCGCGTTGACCGCATCGGCCAGCGCGTCTGCCGAACGCGGCGGCACGAGCATGCCGACGTCATCAGACAGCAGTTCGGTCGCATGGACGTAAGGGGTGGACACGACCGCCTTGCCCAGCGCGACGGCATAGCTGAGCGTGCCCGATGTCGACTGCTGGAGGTTGGGATAGGGCGTGACATAGATGTCGCAGGCCTCGATCGCGTCGAGCAGTTCGTCGGTGTCGAGGAAGCGGTTGTCCCACACGATGTTGCCGGCAACGCCAAGCTTTTCGGCGAGCGCGACCAGGCGGTCGCGATAGGCTTCGCCTTCGCTGGCGACGAGGTTGGGGTGCGTGGCGCCGACGATCCGATAGATCGCTTGCGGATGCTCCGCAACGATCGCGGGCAGCGCCTCGATCATCGTTTCGAGCCCCTTGCCCGGGCCCAGCAGGCCGAATGTCATCATCACCGGGCGATCCGACAGGCCGAGGCGGGCCTTGAAGGCTTCGGTACGACCAAAGGGCCGATCGGGCGCTCCATGCGGGATCACCGCGATACGGGCCGGATCGACACCATATTCACGCGCCAGAAGGCCGCAGGAATGGTGGCTCATCACCATGATCCGGCTGGCGCGACGCAGGATGTGATCAAGCACGCGGCGCTGGTCGGCGCTCGGTTCCGCCAGGACAGTGTGCAGCGTGACGATCAGCGGCGCGGCGACTCGATCGATCAGATCGAGCACCATGTCGCCAGCCTCACCACCGAAGATGCCGTATTCATGCTGAAGCCAGACCGCATCCACGCCGTCTTCGTTGATGCGGCGCGCGGCGATCCGGTAGTCCTCAACCGAATCGGCGCGGATGACGCTGCGCGCGTCGGGATAGGCGTGCGGGTCGCTGGGGCTGTCGATCACATGGAGATCGACCGATACGTCACTGCGATGCAGACCGATCTGTTCGAACAGGTCGGTGGTGAACGTAGCGATCCCGCACTTGCGCGGGCGGAACCCGCCGATCAGCGCCAGACGCAGGGGCTGGGCCACAGCCTGGGGGATGTTGGCGGGCGAGTCGGCAAAGAAAGGCAGAACGGCCGCAGAGCCGGTCAGCTGGCGCTGGCGGCCGAAAGCAATGTGATGTTCGATCGTCATCGATAGCAGGCCCCGAATGTCCAGAAACTGTGCGTACGATGAACCAAACGCCGCAAACGCGATTCAGTTGCGCCGCGATGCAGCAAGATTTGGCTTCCTTATGGAGATTTTGTCGCATTTATCCTTCATTTCAAGGGCTGAAACAAAAGACATATTGCTCGCTTGTGCAGCAATCAGGGCGCGAACCAGCGCTGCTCCCAGCCGAAGGTCGCTTCGACGGGAACACCGTTCTGATCGAGGGCCGGCCGGAAGCGGAACCGTTCCGTGGCGAGTTTGCAGGTGATGGCATCAGCGGAAGGATCGCCGCTGGGCCGATAGACCCTGCAACCGGCGACCCGCCCATCGGTTCCAACCGTCAGCAGGATCACCACGCTGCGCCCGATGCGGGCATCGCGCCCTTCGCGCGGATAATCGCGCGCCGAGGTGATATCGCCGGCGACCTTGACTGGCCGCGTGGCGACATACCGTCCACCCGCACCATTGCCCGTACCACCGCTGCCCGTGCCGGCGCCGGCCGAACCGCCCCCGGTGGCATCGCCTGCCGCGCTGGCGCCCGACCGCGTGTCGTTGCCGATAGAAGCAGCGGGCGCGGCGTTGACCGGAGAGGGTACCGGCAGGCGGGGCCTTGGCGCGACGACCTGCGTCGCCCTGGCCTTGCGCGCTGCTGCCCCCTCCCTGCCCTGCTCCTGCCGCGAAGTCGCCGGCGTTGCGCTTGGGGTCGGCGTGGGGCTGGGCGCAGGTTCGACAAGCGCGACATCGGTCGCCACCAGCACCGACCGCGCAGGTTCGGGCAACAACCCTGCCGCGCTCAATCCGCGCAACACGATAAGCGCGAGTCCGAAGTGAACGATGACGACAAGAGCAAAAGCCACGGCGCGGGGGCGTCGCCCCAACTGGTCCGCGCTGGCAAAAGCGTTGGGCGCCGAAAACGAATCGGGTTCGGCCGCCTGAACCAACTCACTATGAAGAGACGATTTTTTCACTCTGAACAGACCGGATCGGACTCAATCTGCGGAAAATGCGATGTGCGGTTTGCTGCAACGGACCAAACCGGGTTAATATCCTGGTCAATAGTGTACTGTGATATACCGCTTAGGGCCGGAAGGGGCCACAGTCGTGGTGGGCTTCCGCCCGGTTAGGAATAATATGAAGATACTCGTCGTCGAAGACGAACCCTTGCTGGCCATGCTGCTCGAGGAAAGCCTCGCCGATCTGGGTCATGAATCTGTCCTATCCGCCGCGACTGTCGATCAGGCGCTGGCTGTGCTGGACAGCAACCCCATCGATTGTGCGCTGCTTGATTTTTCGCTGGGGCGCGACACCACTTCTGCGCCGGTGGCTCGCAAGCTGCAGGAACAGGGCACGCCGTTCTATTACCTGAGCGGGCATGCCTCGCTCGAGGATACCGACGAAACCCCCGATGCGCCGCTGCTGGTCAAGCCGGTCAGCCTCGATGCGCTGAAGAACGCGCTGAGCGCGATGGGCCGGACAACGCGCGCCGCCTGATCGGCGAACCAGCGCCGACGCCGCCCGCCGCGACGGGTAGCGTCAGGCAAGACCGTGATATTGGCGATACCAGTCGACGAAGGCGGCAACGCCGTCGCGCACGCTGGTGCGCGGCTTGTAGCCCAGATCGCGCTCCAGGTCGGAAACGTCGGCGAAGGTATCGGGAACGTCGCCCGCCTGAAGCGGCAGCAGGTTGCGCTCCGCCTTGCGGCCGATCGCCTCTTCGAGCGCCTCGATGTATTCGGTCAGCTTGACCGGTGCGTTGTTGCCGATGTTGTAGATCCGGTAGGGCGCATTGCTCGTGGCCGGATCGGGGTTGCGGGCATCCCACGCCGGATCGGGCTGCGCCGGCTTGTCCAGCGCCCGGATCACGCCTTCGACGATGTCGGTAACGAAGGTGAAATCGCGGGTGTGGTTGCCATAGTTGAACACATCGATCGGCTTGCCGGCAATGATGTTCCTGGCAAACAGGAACAGCGCCATGTCCGGCCGCCCCCACGGTCCATAAACCGTGAAGAAGCGCAGGCCCGTGGTCGGCAGGCGGTAGAGATGGCTGTAACTGTGCGCCATCAGCTCGTTCGCCTTCTTGGTCGCGGCATAGAACTGCAGCGGGTGGTCGACCCCGACGTGCTCGCTGAACGGCATTGCCTTGTTCGCGCCGTAGACCGAGCTGGTCGAGGCATAGACGAGGTGTTCTACCCCGCCGTGCCGACAAGCCTCGAGGATGTTGGTGAAGCCGACGATGTTGCTTTCGACATAGGCGTGCGGGTTCTCGATCGAATAACGCACCCCGGCCTGCGCCGCGAGATTGACCACCTTGCGGATATCGTTGCGGGCGAAGGTGTCTTCGACCACCGCCCGATCGGCGAGATTGGCGCGCACGAAGGTGTAGGACGCATTGGTGCGCCGCGCCGTTTCCTCGAGGATGCGCAGGCGCGCTTCCTTGATCGCGGGATCGTAGTAGTCGTTCACCACGTCGAGCCCGACGACATCGTCGCCGCGTTCGAGCAGGGTCCTGGCGGTGTGAAAGCCGATGAAGCCGGCGTTGCCGGTCACGAGTATCGCCACGTATGCGCTCCGTCCCCGTCGGGTGCTGGAGAATTGCGCGCCGACGCCATGGCCGCTCTAGGCGGCGTGGATAAATTCCGCAACGCCACGGTTTCCCTGGTGAAGGCCCCGGCAAGGAGCGAGGCCGCAGGTGGAGTGGGCCTCCATCAAGGCTGAGCGACGCCGCAGGGGCCTCTTACAGGATAACCCAGAAGGGGCTGGACCAAAAAGCGCCATCGCAGCGTCGGCTCGGCTCGCAATATTCCCGATATTGCTCCGCCTCGCCTTCTCGCGCTGGCGCTTTGTGCCTCCAGCCGTGACGCTGTGGAATTTGTCCACGCCGCCTAGGCCATCGACTTGTGCGACGTAAAGTCCGTTAGCTGCGGCAAATCGCGTTGCGCCGGACCCATGCTGCGGGCATCACCGCGCGATGACCGGTCTTTTGCGAACGATACTGCTGATGCCATGGTGGACCGCCACGCTGGCAACCGGGGCCAAGAGCTTCATCGACCACCCCTTGATCGGATCGCGACGGCTGAACGAGGCGGGTCTGCACGTGACGAGGGTACGTGCCGCGCACGCCATGGCCGCCCGACGGCGCGCGCGCGTCGCTCCGCGCGTAAGGGCCGAAGACCGCGAGGCGTTTGCCCGCGACGGCTTCGTCATGCGCCGCAACTTCCTGCCGCCGGCGGTGTTCGCACGCCTTCACGAAGGCCTGGCCGCCTGGCAGGGGCCTTGTCGCGACATGGTGCAGGGCGATGCGGTAACGCGCCGTTTCGCGCTCGATCCGGCGTTGCTGGGGGCGATCCCCGAACTGCGCGCGCTATCGCTGCATCCCGAATGGCAGGCGCTGATCCGCTATGTCTCGAGCTTCGATGTCGAACCCGTCTCGTACGTCCAGACCATCCTGGCGCGTCGCGGCGATGGAGAGCGGACCGCGCAGACCGACCCGCAGCTGCGACTGCATGCCGATGCGTTCCAGCCATCGGCCAAGGCCTGGCTGTTCCTGGACGACGTGCCCGAGGACGAAGGGCCACTGACTTATGTTCCCGGCTCGCACCGGCTGACCGAACAGCGGCTCGCCTGGGAAAAGCGGATGAGCCTTGCGGCGCCCGAAGCCGAACGGCTTACCGCGCGCGGTTCTTTCCGGGTGCAGGAGGATGACCTTGCCGAAATGGGCCTGCCGGGGCCGATGCGCTTTGCCGTGCCCGCCAACACGCTGGTAGTGGCCGACACGTTCGGCTTCCATGCGCGCGGGCCATCGGTGCGCCCTTCCCGCCGCACCGAGATCTGGGCCTATTCGCGCGGCAACCCTTTCGTGCCGGCGGGCATGCCGGACTATGCTGCGGCGCAGGCGATCAATTCGCGTCGCGTCAACGCCTACTGGAAAGGACGCGATCTGGTGTCGCGCTGGATCGGCCAGCCCTGGCAGGATGTCGGCCCGCGCAATCCGTTCGACGCACTGTAGCGGTGAACAGGACCATAATGGACTATATATCGATCGTTTGCCGTGAAGTAACGGAGGGAGCGATCCTGCAGTTATGATGTTGCTTAATCACGCCGATCATGTCCTAACATACGGGTAATCTTGTCAGTCAGGGACCGGACTGCAATGCGCAATGTCTTGAACCACGGCAGCTATCAAGGCCCTGCCGAGTCGCATGCTTTGATCGACGAGCCGCAGTTTACTGCAGCATCGCCGCAAACATCAGCCGAACTGATCAGCCGCGGGCGCGCGGTGATTCATACCGAGGCCAAGGCCCTGGGCGAACTGTCCGCCCTGCTCGACGAAAGTTTCGCCGACGCCGTCCGCCTCATCCTTGCGACGTCGATGCGCGTGGTGGTCACCGGGATGGGCAAGTCCGGACACATCGGCCGAAAGATGGCAGCGACCTTTGCCGCGACGGGCACGCCGGCGATCTTCGTCCATCCGGCAGAGGCGGCGCATGGCGACCTGGGCATGCTGGTTGCTGGCGATACGCTGCTGGCAATCTCCAACTCGGGCAACACCGCCGAACTGCGCCCGATCCTGACCCACGCGACCACCCTGGGCTGCAAGGTCATCGGCATCGCATCGGCGGCGGACAGTCTGGTGATGCGCCGCGCCGACGTGCAACTGCTGCTGCCCAAAGCGCGGGAAGCCTGCCCGGCCAACATTGCCCCAACAACCTCCACCACGATGACGATCGCGCTCGGCGATGCACTGGCAATCGCCACGATGCAGGTGCGCGGCGTGACGCGGGAAGGATTGCAGGCGCTGCATCCCGGCGGTGCAATCGGCGCACGGCTGATGCCGGTGGCCGACGTGATGCGCGGCGCGGACCACATGCCGCTGGTTTCGCCCGACCAGCCGATGCGCGACGTGCTGGTGACGATGACCGAGAAGAGCCTCGGCATTGCCGGCGTGATCGATGGCGATGGCCGGCTGATCGGGGTCATCACGGACGGCGACCTCAGGCGCCATGTCGACACATTGCTGACATCCTGCGCGGCCGACGTGATGACGCGCAATCCCAAGACCATTTCGATCGCCGCGCGGGCGGGCGATGCGCTGGCCGTCCTCGCCGAAAGCAAGATAACCGCGCTGTTCGTGGTGGACACCGGCAACAGCGCCTTCGATTGGGAAGATCTTGGCCGGCCGGTGGGTGTGATCCACATTCACGATTTCACGGTGCCGGGCGCGGGCTGATCGCGGACCGCTGGCCCCGCCCACGCTCCAATCGCGAGGGGCAGACGAAAATCGACGCAAAGTAAACCGCGGCTTTCCGAGGATTTAACACTAATCCTCTATCAGGCTGCCGTTAACGCGCGAGTCGTCCAAGCCCTATGCCATTGAAAGTCCTTATCGTTTTCGGAACTCGCCCAGAGGCGATCAAGATGGCACCGCTGGTTCGGGCGCTGTCGGGCACGGCGGGATTCGAGACGCGCGTCTGCGTGACGGCGCAGCATCGCGAAATGCTGGACCAAGTGCTGGCGATCTTCGACATCGTGCCGCACTACGATCTCGACATCATGAAGCCGGGCCAGACGCTTTCGGGCATTACCAGCGCGATCCTGAACCGGATGGCGGAACCGCTGGCCGACTTTCGCCCCGATATCGTGCTGGTCCATGGAGACACCTCGACGACCTTTGCCACCACGCTCGCCTGCTTCTACCAGCAGATCCCGGTGGGCCATGTCGAAGCGGGGCTGCGCACGGGCAACCTCTATTCGCCCTGGCCCGAAGAGGCGAACCGCAAGCTGACCGGCGCGCTCGCCAGCATGCACTTCGCGCCGACGGAAAGGTCGCGCGACAACCTGCTCGCAGAAAACGTCTCGGCCGCGGACATCCACGTCACCGGCAACACGGTCATCGATGCGCTGCTGATCATCAAGAACCGGCTCGAAGCCGATGCCGCGCTTGCCGCGCAGGCCTCCTCCCGGTTTTCGGGATTGCTGCGCGAAGATGCGCGGTCCGTACTGATCACCGGGCACCGGCGCGAAAACTTCGGCGACGGATTCGAACGCATCTGCGAGGCCATCTCGCAGCTGGCGGCGCGGCATCGCGATGTCGATTTCGTCTACCCAGTGCATCTCAACCCGCAGGTGCGCGATCCCGTAGGGCGGATCCTGGCTGGAAAGGGCAACGTCCACCTGATCGAGCCGCAGGAATACCTGCCATTCGTGTCCCTGATGGCGCGGAGCCACCTGATCCTGACTGATTCGGGTGGTATCCAGGAAGAGGCCCCGGCGCTGGGCAAGCCGGTGCTGGTGATGCGCGAAACCACCGAGCGGCCCGAGGCGGTCGACGCCGGGACGGTCAGGCTGGTCGGCACCAGCATCGACCAGATCGTCGATGGCGTGAGCGAACTGCTCGAGGACGAAGACATCTATCGGCGCATGGCTTTTGCGCACAACCCCTATGGAGATGGCCAGGCGTGCGAACGGATACGGAAGGTGCTGGAGCAGTGGGCATGAAGACGGTCAAGCGACAGCCGGCCGCGGTCGGCAAGGCCGGCCGGGACGCGCGCCCACAGCGCATCTCGGTGATCGGGCTGGGATACATCGGCCTGCCCACCGCCGCGGTTTTCGCATCGCGCGGGATCGAGGTGATCGGCGTGGACACCAACGCCGGCGCGGTCGAGACGATCAATCAGGGACGCATCCATATCGTCGAGCCCGATCTCGACATGGTGGTGCAGGCGGCGACCTTCCAGGGCAAGCTGAGGGCCACGCTGGTGCCGGAACCTGCCGACGCCTTCCTCATCGCCGTGCCGACGCCTTTCAAGGACGAGCACGAGCCCGACCTTTCGCATATTCAGGCCGTCGCCAAGGCAATCGCGCCAGTGCTGAAAGCGGGCAACCTCGTGGTGCTCGAATCCACCTCCCCCGTGGGTGCGACCGAAAAGCTGGCAGACTGGCTGGCGGCTGCGCGCACAGACCTGACCTTCCCGCAGCAGGCGGGCGAGGCTTCGGACATTCGCATCGCCTATTGCCCCGAACGGGTGCTGCCGGGCCACATCCTGCGCGAACTGGTCGCCAACGACCGGGTGATCGGCGGGATGACACCACGCTGTTCCGAAGCGGCGGCGGCGCTTTATCGCACGTTCGTGAGCGGCGAATGCGTCATCAGTGACGCGCGCACGGCCGAGATGTGCAAGCTGACCGAGAACGCCTTTCGCGACGTGAACATCGCCTTCGCCAACGAGCTGTCGCTGATCTGCGACAAGCTGGGCGTCAGCGTGTGGGAGTTGATCGCGCTCGCCAACCGGCACCCGCGGGTAAACATCCTGCAGCCTGGCGCGGGCGTCGGCGGGCACTGCATTGCCGTGGACCCGTGGTTCATCGTGTCGCAGACCCCCGACGAGGCACGCCTGATCCACACCGCGCGGCAGGTGAACGACCACAAGCCGCATTGGGTGACGGGCAAGGTCATGGCCGCGGTGAACGAGGTCGCCGTCGAAAAGGGGATCAAGGCGGGCGAGGTAAAGGTTGCGGCGTTCGGGCTGACCTTCAAGCCCAACATCGACGACATGCGGCAGAGCCCCGCGCTGGAAATCGTGGGCAACCTCGCCCCGTTCTTCCCGCATGGCATCTGGGCGGTCGATCCCTATATCGACGAGCTTCCGGCCGACCTTGCCGCCAAGGGCGTCACGCTCGTGCCGATGGCGCAGGCGTATGACACCGCCGACGTGCTGGTGCTGCTGGTGGACCACCGCCAGTTCATTGAAAACCAGCCCGAGCGCCGCGCCGGCACGCGCACGATCGACACGCGCGGCATCTGGAGAAGCTGACCGCCGAAGCGAGTGATCGACTGCCTGATGCCGGACGGCCGATCGATCTCAGCGTGCCTGCAGGGGCCGCCACCAATCTTCGTTTTCAAGGTACCAGCGAAGCGTTCCCCGCAGCCCTTCCTCGAAATCGTGGAGGGGCGCATAGCCGATTTCGCTGCGCGCCTTGGTCTCGTCGATGGCATAGCGCCGGTCGTGGCCCTTGCGATCTTCGACGAAAGTCTTAAGTTCGCTGGTGGCCCGCCCCCTTGCCGCCGGCGCATCAGGGTAGCGATCGGCAAGGCCATCGATCTCGACAAAGGCGCGATCGACTTCAGTGCAGATCCGGTCGATCACCGCCATGTTGGGCAGTTCCTCACCGCCGCCGATGTTGTAGGTTTCCCCCGCCACGCCGCGTTGCAGGGCCGCCTCGATGCCCCGGCAATGGTCTTCGACATAGAGCCAATCGCGCACGTTCATGCCATCGCCGTAGATCGGCAATGGCTTGCCTGACAGCGCATTGAGGATGAACAGCGGGATCAGCTTTTCGGGGTAGTGATAAGGTCCGTAATTGTTCGAACAGTTGGTCGTGGTCGTATCCAGGCCATAAGTGTGGTGGTATGCCCGCACGAGATGGTCCGAGGCAGCCTTGGACGCCGAATAGGGTGAGTTCGGCTGATACTGGTGCGCTTCCGAGAATGCGGGATCATGCGCTCCGAGAGAGCCGTAGACTTCGTCGGTCGAGATATGGTGGAAGCGGTGGTCGCGCCCGGTGCCCGTGTCCAGCCAGACCGCCCGCGCCGCCTTGAGCAGGCTGTTGGTCCCCAGCACGTTGGTGTCGATGAACGCATCCGGCGAATGGATCGAACGGTCGACATGGCTTTCCGCCGCGAAGTGCACGATCGTGGCGATGTCGCGTTCGCGCAGCAGCTTGTCGACGAGATCGGTGTCGCGAATATCGCCAACCACCAGTTCCGCCTGTTCGACGCCTGCAATGGTCGAGCGATTGCCGGCGTAAGTCAGGCAATCGAGCACGATGATGGCATCATCGGGGTGGGTTTTCGCCCAGTAGTGGACAAAATTGCCGCCGATGAAGCCGGCCCCGCCGGTGACGAGCAGGTTAGCCAAGTGCCTTTTCCTCTTCCAGCATTGTTCGCAGGTTGTGCCGCCAGTGCACCGCATCATCTCCCAGCAAGCCGCGCGTAGTGCTGACGTCTAGGACGGAAAACGAGGGTCTGCGGGCGGGCGTGGGATAGTCGGAGGTAGCGATCGGTGTGATCGCGGGAATTCTGTCGAGCAAGCCGATCGCCTGCGCTTCCTCTGCGATGGCCACGGCAAAATCGTACCAGCTGGCAACGCCCGCGTCGCGATGGTGGTAGACTCCGGGCGTGCCGGCCTGTGCGAGACCCCAGAGCGTGCGGGCAAGGCCGGTTGCCCATGTCGGCGAGCCGATCTGGTCTGCTACAACGCGCAACTGGTCCCGCTCACGCATCAGCCGCAGCATTGTTCGCACGAAATTGGCACCACCGGCAGCATAGACCCAGCTTGTCCGGACGATAATCGCAGCATCGCCCGCAGCGTCTTCTCCCGCCGCCTTGCTGGCACCGTAGATGGACTGCGGATTGCGCTGGTCGTCCGGCCGGTAAGCGGTGCCACTGCTGCCATCGAACACGAAGTCGGTAGATACCTGGACAAGTTGACCGCCGGTCTGCGCCAGTGCCCGCGCAAACGCACCCGGAGCGGCAGCATTTATGGCGAAGGCCAGATCCGGTTCCGATTCCGCCTTGTCGACCGCGGTGTAGGCGGCCGGATTGAGGACGAGATCGGGTCGTTCGTCAGCGACCAGCCGCTCGATCGCTGCGGGATCTGCCAGATCAAGAGCTGCTCGATCGAGCGCGATGCAGGTCCAGCCTTCAGGAGCCGTCGCGAGCAAGGCCTTACCAACCTGCCCGTTGACCCCGGTAACGAGAGCCTTCTTCACGCGAACACCGGAACCTTGTCGAGCGGCAGGCCAACGGCGTCCTTGGCCGACAACTTCACGTCAACGCCGTCCAGCGGCCATTCAATGCCGACCGCGGGATCGTCCCAAGCGAGGCTGCATTCGTGCTGGGGAGCGTAGGGCGCGGTGCACTTGTAGAGGAAGTCGGTGTCGTCCTCGAGCGTGAGGAAACCGTGCGCAAAGCCTTCCGGCACCCAGAACATGCGCTTGTTCTCTGCGGAAAGCGTGACCCCGGCCCACTTGCCAAACGTGGGCGACGATGCGCGAAGATCGACCGCGACATCGAATACCGCGCCGCGCGCCACACGGACCAGCTTGCCTTGGGGCGCTGGGTTCTGGAAATGCATGCCGCGCAACACACCTTTCTGCGAACGGCTGTGGTTGTCCTGAACAAAGGCCGTCGGCAGACCTGCGGCGCCGAAGGCGGACATGTTCCAGCTTTCGAAGAAGAAGCCGCGATCATCCCCGAAAACCTTCGGTTCGATGATGACAGGGCCTTCGATATCGCAAGGGATGACGTTCACGGCTTGTCCTTCTGGTCGAGGATCTGGAGCAGGTATTCGCCGTAACCCGACTTGCGCAGCGGCTGCGCGATCGCTTCCAGTTCGGCGGTCGTGATGAATCCCTGGCGCCAGGCAATTTCTTCCGGACAGCAGATCTTCAGCCCCTGCCGTTCCTCGGTGACGCGAACGTAGGCCGCAGCGTCGAGCAGCGACCCATGCGTGCCGGTGTCGAGCCAGGCGTAGCCACGGCCCATGATCTCTACCGAAAGGGCACCATCATCCATGTAAAGCCGGTTGAGATCGGTGATTTCCAGTTCGCCACGCGGAGACGGCTTCAAATCCCGGGCGCGCTCGACCACGGTATCGTCGTAGAAGTAGAGCCCGGTGACGGCATAGTTCGATTTAGGGACCGGAGGCTTCTCCTCGATCGAGATGGCGCGACCATCCCCGTCGAAGGCGACCACACCGTAAGCCTCGGGATTGTTCACGCGGTATGCGAACACGCTCGCGCCGCTGGTGCGCTGGTTCGCGCTTTGCAGCAATTCAGGCAAGCCATGACCGTAGAAGATGTTGTCTCCCAGCACCAAGGCGCTGGGGGCATCGCCAAGGAAATCGGCACCGATGTGAAAGGCCTGGGCAAGACCGTCGGGGCTGGGCTGCACGGCGTAGGACAATGCCACGCCGAAGGCGGAACCATCGCCGAGCACGCGCTGGAACTGCGCCGCGTCTTCCGGCGTGGTGATGATCAGGATGTCGCGGATGCCTGCCAGCATCAGTGTGCTGAGCGGATAGTAGATCATCGGCTTGTCGAAGACGGGCATCAGTTGCTTCGAGACGCCGCGCGTAAGCGGATAGAGCCTGGTGCCGGAGCCCCCCGCAAGGATGATGCCCTTCCTGCGAACTGCGAATGCTTTGTCAGTCAACTTGGGGAAACTCCTTCAGGTCGGACTTATCCGCCCTCGCCGACGGCATCCGCCGGAGGGCAACAATGCAGCCTGATACCGCGGTACGCTGCATTGCAACACAAAATGCCCGGGTCAACTGCCGATCGAGCGCACAGGATGGAAATATTTGTCGAACGTGGCTGCAAGCCAGAGTTGCGCATTGAACGTGCAACGGTCAGTCGCAATTTTGCACCGTTTTGGCGGAAATTTTTCAAGTAAATCTTGTGAGGCTAACCTGCGAAATAATCGCCGAACACACGCGCGCTTGCCCAGAAATTCTGTGTGTGCAAAATGGAACTTGCAAGGGGGGAGCAAAAGCCTGGATTAACCGTGGCCAACGCGGGGTTCAGGGGCATCACAAAGGGTGAGCATGGGAAACAATTCCGCCTTCAAGGTCTTCATCGGCTACGATTCCCGAGAAGACATCGCATACCAGGTCGCGCGATATTCATTGCTGCGCCACACGCAATCCGAAGTCAGCGTTCATCCGATCCGCCAAGACGCGGTCCGCGAGCTTGGGCTCTACACGCGCCCGCACGACGCGACGGCAACCACCGAATTTTCCCTGACCCGGTTCCTGACGCCATTCCTTTCGGCCCAGACCGAGGGATGGGCCCTGTTCACCGACTGCGACTTCCTGTTCACGGCAGACATCACTGGCGTGCTGGAAGGGCTGGACCAGACAAAGGCAGTCTATGTCGTGCAGCACGACTACGAGCCTGCGCACGACATCAAGATGGATGGCCAGAAGCAGACACGCTACCCGCGCAAGAACTGGTCGTCGTTCATCCTGTTCAACCTGGCGCATCGCGATGTGCAGGCACTGACGCCCGAAGTGGTCAATTCCGCCGCGCCTGCCTTCTTGCACCGGTTCCAGTGGATCGAGAATGACGTCGACATCGGCGCGCTCGAGCTCGACTGGAACTTCCTTGAAGGTGAATATCAGCGGCCGGCCAAGACGCCACGCGTGATCCACTACACCAACGGTGGTCCGTGGTTTGCGGAGTGGCAGAACGTCGATTACGCCGACCTGTGGCTGGCCGAAGAAGCCGCCTATCGCGCAAAATACAGTTCTAAGGCAGCCTGATCGGCCTGCCCACGCCCCGGAAAATCCGGGCGACATTTCCGAAAGCCAAGGTCAAGACATGCAAGTTGCAGTGGGAAGCGAAATAGTTTTCGCGAACGATCGTCCATTCGTCCTCATCGGGGGCATGAACGTGATCGAAGACGAAGCGATCGTGATGGAGGTGGCGCAGTCCTTCGTCGATGTGACGACGAAGCTGGGCATCCCCTATGTTTTCAAGGCCTCGTTCGACAAGGCCAACCGGTCCTCGATCACCTCGTTCCGCGGCCCGGGCCTCGAGCGCGGATTGGAGGTACTTGCTGCGGTGAAGGCTCGGTTCGGCGTGCCCGTCCTGACCGACGTCCATGAACCGTACCAGGCCGCGCCGGTGGCGGAAGTGGCCGATATCATCCAGTTGCCGGCCTTCCTCGCGCGCCAGACCGATCTGGTCGTGGCGATGGCGAAGACCGGCGCGGTGATCAACATCAAGAAGCCGCAGTTCCTTGCCCCGCACGAAATGGGGCACATCATGCGCAAGTTCGCCGAAGCCGGGAACGAGAAGATCATCCTGTGCGAACGCGGCAGCAGCTTCGGCTACAACAACCTCGTCGTCGACATGCTGGGCATGGACATCATGAAGCCGATGGCGCCGGTCGTCTTCGACGTGACCCACGCGCTACAGAAGCCGGGCGGCCGTGCCGACAGCGCGGACGGCAGGCGGGGCCAGGTGGCGGCGCTGGCCCGATCGGGAATGGCGCTGGGGATTGCCGGCCTGTTCCTGGAAGCGCATCCCGATCCGGACAAGGCAAAGTGCGACGGCCCGTGTGCCCTGCCGCTCCACACGCTTGAGCCGTTCCTGGCGCAGGTGAAGGCTATCGACGACGTGGCAAAGTCGCTGCCGGTGCTGGTCACGGGCTGAGGATTCAACCGGCGAGCCGATCCGCGATCATCCGGGCTGCTCGCCGGAAACCTGCTGGTCCTTGAGCCACCTTGCGCAGCAATGGCCAGAAATCGACCCGGATCGTGCCCTTGTGGTCGAGTGACCGGTAAATGTCCCAGAAACCGTCGATGCCGACGGCCCCGGGCAGATTGAATACGCCGTGGAACCCGAACGTGGCCTGCCCCTGCCCCGTTCGTTCGTGCGAGAAGTGGCTGGCGAGAGAGCGGTCGGCGAAGGTTATCCCGTGACGTTGTTCAAGCATCGCGCGGTTCGTGCGTGCGATCGCGACATCCTCGGCTTCGCCCGCGTCGACGAAGTCGGGATCGCGGCAGGCCAGCATCAGCCGGCGGCTGCGGATGGAAAAACCTCCATTTCCGACGTCGTGCCCGTCGCCGAACTGCGGCCAGGGTGCCCCGATGTAGTCACATTCGAGGAATCGTGGATCCCACGCGGCAGGATTGAGGACAAAGCCGTCCCACTGCACGATCATGCAGTGGCTGGTGTCAATCCAGTCTGCCAAATCGCGGACTACGAAACGCGAATAGCTTGCCGCTGACCGCAGCGGGCCAATCGCGATGCGCTCGATCCCGTCCGGCAGAGAAATTTCGGCATCCGTGAACAGAACAGCGCGCGCGCAGGCCACTTGCTGCAGCGTTCGAACAATGGCGGCCACTGTCGCTTCGACGTTCACGCTTGCGGCCGCACATAGCGTCACATCCGCCAGCTTCAACCGAGGCCCTTTCGTCACAGACGCACCACGAACTGTTCCGAAAGCTGGCTGAGTTCCGGATGGTGATACGGATCATGGACCGTATCCGTGGACCAGAGCCGCTTGAGCGCGGCCAGTTCGGAGGCGAACCGTTCGCGCTGTACCGGACTGCTGTCCCGACCGCGCGACTTAGATTCGTGGTGCACGAGGCAGGCCCGGGGCTCGTAGAAGCTTTGCCACCCAGCGGCGTTGAGCTTCAGGCAAAGGTCCACATCATTGAACGCGACGGTAAAATTCTGCGCATCGAACCCGCCAACCGCCTCGAAACGATCCTTGCGCACCACCAGGCAGGCAGCGGTGACGGCGCTGACGCGTTGGGGCAAGTGGGCACGGGAAAAGTATCCCGGCGATGCATCATCCTGCAGGCGGTGGGCATGCCCGGCACCGCCGCCCATGCCGATGACGATCCCCGCATGCTGGATCGTCCGGTCAGGATACAACAATCGGGCACCGACAGCGCCGATATCATCACGCATGGCATGCGGCGCCATATGCGCGAGCCAATCCGGATCAATGACCTCGATATCGTTATTGAGCAAACAGATCAGTGGCCCCCGCAGGCTCGGTACGACACTGTTGTGCATCGCGGCGTAATTGAACGGGCCAGGCTGCTTCGAAACCTGCACGCCGCTGCGTTCAAGTCCTTCGAGATAGGCAAGGGTTTCGGCTTCAACCGAGCCATTGTCGATGATCGTAATATCCAACGACGGATACCGCGTTGCACGCAAGCCTTCCAGGCACGTCTGCAGAAGCGCAACGTGGTCTCTCGTCGGAATGATGACGCTGACGTGCGGCAAGACCGGGGCTTGCGGGGATAAAGGCCGAGGGTGATCCGGGTGTGGGGCCGGTCTGCTTGCACGATGATGCAGCACCAGCGGTACATGGACGGGCGCATTACGGGCGAGCGACAGGACATCGGCCGGCCAGTGCGTTCCGATTTGATCCTCGCGCGGCAATGCGTCGGCGGCGATGGCGCAACTGCCGCTGACGAAGTCGTGCCCGCGATGCAGTTCTTCTGTCCAGCGCGGTTTGAAATGGGGTGTATGGCGCCGGCCGATCGGCGAGATCAGATCATCGTCGGCATACAACAACACCGCATCCGGCGCCTGCATGATGGCCTGGCGATAACCATTGAGTGCATGGGGTGACAGCAAATCGCCTGCCGCGATCGGCACGATCCACAACTTGCCCGCGGCTTGCGCCATACCGTCCAGCAAGGCAGGCAAGTCCGCTGGGTCTGTGACCGAACGATAGAGCCCGTCGCTGCCTGGCTCGGCCTGCAGCAGAACAATTTCGGGTGTGGCTCCCGCGCAAGCGTGAACGGACCGCACGGACAACTCGACGGCGGCGGCCGTTGCATCCCTGCAATCGATGACGATCACGAACGGGCTGGAACTCTCCTCAGGAGAGACCAGCATCGCATGAAGCATTGGTTCGCGGGTTATCGTCCAGAGGTCGTAGGCATGCCGTGTATGCCCCATCAACGCCGCAAAGCGGTGACGCGCCCGCAGTTTGAGGCGGCGTATACGCCACATGACTGCCTGCAAATAGGCACCCGGGCTGCCAAACAACGCCTCGACGTGCACCAGGCAATGCAAAAGAAACCTTTGGCCGGCGGTTTGCCGAAACCGGGACAACAACTTCGCCGACCTCAGGCTATGCCGCGTTCGGCGAGGATCCGCTCGATCGAGGGGACATCGCTCGGATTGTTCAGCTCGATGGCGTCCCAGGTCAGCGGATCGAGATGGACCAGGCCGACCGCAAGGCCGAGATCGAGGAAGCGCAACTGCTCAAGTCCTTCGAGCTGCTCGAGCGCGCTTGCCGATGCGGCCTTGTAATCGCGCAGGGTCTGCGGGCGGTAGGCATAAAGACCCAGGTGCAGGCTGATCGGCGGAAATTCCTGCTCTGCCGCCGCCGCCGGAAGGTAGGGAATCAGGCGCTTCGAGAAATAAAGCGCCCGGTTGTTCCGGGTGGATACGACCGTCGTGCCGCCGACACGCCCTTCGGCGGCATCGGCGGCAAGATGGGCGTAAGTCGTCCGCGAACAGCGAACGGCCGGAGTCACCATGGTCAGCGCCGGATCTGCAGCGAGAGACGCCACCATGTCGCGCACGATATGCGCAGGCGAGAGCGGCGCATCGCCCTGCAGGTTCACGATCACTTCAGCAACGTCACCAAGCCGGGCGATGGCATCGGCGCAGCGTTCGGTGCCGTTGGCACAGCCCACGTCGGTCATCACGACGTTGCCGCCGAAGCTGCGTACCTCGTCAGCAATCCGGTCATCGTCGGTCGCAACCCAGACACCGGTGCAACCTTCAACTGCCGTGGCACATTCCCAGCTGCGACGGATCAGCGTCTTGGACTCCCCATTCGCGCCCCGCAGCGCGACGAGCGGTTTACCGGGATAGCGGCTCGATGCGTAGCGCGCAGGGATGATGATCGCGAAGGTGGGCAGAGACATTGGCAAGCCGTACCGTCAATTCAGGCCAATGCGAACAAAATCGTGAATGTGGATGATGCCGAGCGGCAAGGGTTGCCCTTCCTGATCCGCTTCCACCACGAAGGCGGCCGAAATCTTGAGATCGTTCAAGAGTTCAAGGGCGGCCTCGGCGCTCATGTTTCCATCAAGGCATTTTGGCGCAGCGGTCATCACTTCCCTGGCCGTCACGTCTGCCAGCACATCGAAATGGCGCCGCAGATCGCCATCGGTGATCACGCCGAGCAGGGCGCCCTGGGCATCGACGATCCCCGCAATGCCGAACCCACGCGAGGTCATGACCGAGATCACGTCGGGCATCCGCGCATCCACCGTTACGAGCGGCATCGATTTCGCGGTGTGCATGATATCCTTCACCGGAAGCAGGCGCAGTCCGATCGCGCCGCCGGGATGGAGCAGTTTCATCCCGTCGCGCGAGAAACCCCGCATGTCCATCACCGCCATGGCGAGCGCGTCGCACAGGGCAAGCTGCATGGTGGTGGACGTCGTCGGCGCGATGTTGGCATGGCACACCTCACGCGCAGCGGGCAGGCAAAGCTGGACGTCTGCATGGCGCATGACGAGCGATTCCGGCCGCGAGGCGATGCCGATCACCGGCACTTCGAGCGCGCGAGCGTGGCGAAGAACCGAATGAAGTTCAGCCGTGCTGCCTGAGTTCGAGATGACAAGCAGCACATCGCCCGCGACGAGCATGCCAAGGTCGCCGTGCGCGGCCTCGCCCGGATGGACGTAAAACGAAGGCGTTCCCGTTGCGGAAAACGTGGCGGCCGCCTTGCGCCCGATCTGCCCGGACTTGCCCATGCCGGTGACGATCACTCGGCCTTCAGCCGCCATGATGGTCCGGCAGGCTTCTACAAAATTGCTGTCGAGGGACTGCTCAAGCTTTTGCAAAGCCTCGATCTCGATGCGGATGGCTTCGGTGCCCCGACCGAGAATAGCATTGTCGTTGTCCTGAAAATTAATGATCCCGGCTTGCATCTGGTAGACCCTGACCTTCTAGTTCACTCGAAATGTCGCTGACAGCCGCGACCTAACGGTCGCGACCGGCCCAAGCGAAATCATGAATGGATGCGTGGAAAAACCGACCAAATAACGAGTTCACGGGCATTTCAGTCCAGACTGCCACCTGACCCTGCATGCTACGCCAACTCACCCTTCTGCATATGGAGGTCGAGCCCGGTTCATTTGCATAGTTCGTAAAGATTGCCAAATAAAATACCGCAATTGGGTTCATCTTGGATGGATTGAAAAAATTTGGGAACTACTTGCGAATTCAAGAATTCCTTTCCGTTGGCTCGCAGCAAATCCATCGAAATTTCGCGATCTTGGCATTCTCCAACGGTCACGATAGGTCTTAGAGTTGGGCGAGCACGTGGTGCCCGCCCTGCCACAAATCCATGGGCAGTTCGCTGCCAGCCAAAGGCCGTGCATCATTTCTGACACCCTGATCCCCGTCTCAGTTTCGAGCGTGCACTGCTGATGTCCGAGGCGCTCGACAAGGCCGTATCAGCCGCAATGAGAGAAGCGGCACGTCGTGCAATACTGCCGCGTTTTTCGCCCGGCCGCGCGATTCATGCGGACTACAAGTCCGTCGGAGAAGCGGTGACCGCAGCCGATCGTGAAAGCGAGGAGATACTGACATCTCTGCTTGCAGGGCTGATCCCCGGGGCCAAGATCATTGGCGAAGAAGCGGTTTCGCAGGACCCCGGGCTGGGTGAGGAACTTGGCAAGGGAACGTGCTGGATCCTCGATCCGCTGGACGGGACCGGCAATTTTGCGCAGGGATCAGTGCCCTTCGGCATGTTGGTAGCGTTGGCGCATGATGCCGAGCCAGTCGCTGGCTGGATATTGGATCCTGTCAGCAACCGGCTCTGCAGCGCAGAGCGCGGGCGAGGCGCGAGAATTGATGGAGAACGCTTCGTCTGCCCCCTGCCTTCACCCACGGCACGACCGAAAGTTGCGATAACGCGCCTTTTTGCCGACCCGCTGTACCGACAAGGCCTCGTGGATGTCCTCTCTGCTTCATGCGGAGTTCTCGACAGCCCACGTTGCGCGGCAGATCAGTATCCACGCGTTGCGACGGGAGACAACGACGCAACCCTGTTCACCCGCACGATCAGCTGGGACCACGCTGCAGGCGTGATCTTTCTGGAAGAAGCGGGAGGCGTTGCCCGTCGCCAGGATGGCCGATCCTATCGCTGCGACGAAGACGACGACGGCCTCGTGGTCGCATCCCATCCTTCGCGTTGGGAAGCTGTTACCCGCCTACTCGATGATGCAGGCATCACTCTCGCAAGGGCGCACTTGCACAGAGAATTGCGCGAGGGGAGATGACGAAAGACCCGTCAGCAAGATTGCGGGCGGGCTCACACATGTCATCGGGTGAGCGTGTCTTGTCGAGCGTGCTCGCAACCGCTTGCCTTGATGTCGTCCCTGAACAATCGTTCCGGGGTCAAATTCAGAAGGCCGAACCGGCAATTGCCGCCGCCCTCGACCGTGACCTTGCTCAGCGAAACCATCGCCGGATGCAATTCGCGCGTAGCAGCCGAACTGCCCGGCTCGACCAGAACGCCCGCGCGCTCCTGCTGCCAAGGCCGTTGCAGGCTCCGACCCAGTCTGACCGACCCGACACCATCGATCCTGACGTTGCTCAAATTGGCGCGCTTTACCGGACCGTAGATGACCACGCCCGCCAGACCCGACTGACTGATGGCGCTATCCACCAGCGTGGGGTCCTGAAGCGAATACCCCCACTTCACCCCGTACCCGAAACTGTTCGTGATCTGCGCGCCGGTGATCAGCAGGTCGCTGACGCCACTGCCGCCACCAACCACATCGATACCCTCCCAAGTGTCATTGACGACCGGCCGCATGATCCTGATGTGGGATGACGACTGTCCGACCGCGATGCCATCGGCCTGCCAGGGGATGTCGCCTTCCGCAAAGCGGGCACGACAACCGTCGACCCGGGGACGGTCCAGCAGCACGGTGTGGGAATTGACAATCATCAGGCAGGTCAACTGTTCTTGCACCCGCATGCCGTGAAAGCCGTTCGCTGACACACCCTGTCGACCGGCTTCACGGAATTCACGAATTGGCGCAGTGTTCCAGCCCTGCGCCCTTACCCGGTCGATCGCGAGTGGCGCATCCCCGGCGTATGGCGCCCAGGTCAAGTCATGGAGCCAGAGCCGGCGAACGGTAACATTGGCCGCATCGACGAGCATGAGCCCGAAGCCTTTTCCGGCGCCGGTAACCTCAACGTCGTCCAGCTCGACCTTTCGCGCGTTTCCGATCCAGATTCCGGCGGCATCGCTCCGCGCGCCCGATGCAGGATCATCGCCTCGATCGATCGCCACCTTCCTGAGCGTTACCGAGATCGGTGGATGAGCCGCTTCCGGGCGGATCAAAAGGGTGCGGGTAAACAGGTACTCGGAAAGCCCTCGGGGCAGGTCGCCCGGCATTGCCGGATCGCCACAGGAAATTGCCCTGGCTGGATCACGCTCGACGGGACAAGTGCCGCGAATCCATTGCCGTGTATCGAATTTGGCGACATCCTGTCGCAACCGGGTGTTGACGAGGCAGAAGTCTTCGGACGCACGCAACGTCCCCCTTACGCGATATTTCCGCCCCTCGCCGTCCAGACAGCGACCTTTTGCCGCGGAGAAAGCGCGCTGCAAGGCCGTTGTATCATCGGTTGCATCGTCCCCCGCTGCGCCGAACGAAGACAGGGTCAGAGGTTCTGGGCCGTCGGCTCTCACGCACATCGACGTGAAAAAGAAGGCGCCCAGCAAAACCGGCAGGGCAACCCAGGCTCTGGTCGAATTTCGCATGGGCGCGTCCCTTTTCTCACGCGAGCGACCGCCACGAAGATGCGATACAGTCGCGCCTATTGAACCGCGTTGGTAATTCCGATCAGGGAAAGCGCCGTCTGCGAGATGATCGAGACGAACTTCTGCAGATCAACACCTGGAGCGTTCGACACGTAAAGTACGTCCTGGTTCCTCATCTGGAAATTCTGCGCCAGGAAGATGCTGCGCGGATCGGACAGATCTACACGGTAGATCACCGGCAACAAGCCGTCCGGCGTCAACTTCGCGCCGGCAACCTGCGATGGATCTAGCCTGCGCGGGTCCTCGAAGCGGAAGAGGAAGACGCCCTTGATGTTGGCGCGATTGTCCTGCAGTCCGCTCACACGTCCGAGCGCCTGAGCAAGCGAAATGCCTGTCGCTTCGAAGGGGACTTCCGCTTGCGTCCCCACGGCACCCATGGCGACGAAGTTGTAAGGCTGGAAAATCGCCGTCACGACATCGTCGGGCTGCATGCGAATATTCTGCCGCGGATCGCGGATCAATGTTTCCATCGGCATCGCGACGACACGAGACCCGCGGGTAACCTGGATCGAGGTGCGCTCTACCTTCTCCACCGCGCCGCCGGCGACGGCGATGACATCGAGCAGCCTCTCGCCCCTAGGGGTCAGGGGAACGCGGCCATTGGTGACGACCTTGCCGACGACAGTCACGTTGGAATTGGCATTACGCATGATGCCGACGCTTACTTGCGGCTTGTTGGCGATTCCGCGCAAGCGAGCGGCAATATCGGCCTCCAGCTGCCGCGGAGTCCGTCCGCCCGCCTGGATACGCCCGACGAATGGCAGGGACAGAATGCCGTTCACATCGACCATCTGCTGGGGCATCGCCGTCATCTTGGCCGTCTCGATGCTCGCTTGTGTAGTGGCGATCTCGGTCTTGTCGCCGAGCATTCCGAACAGGGCTGCTGGCGGGGATTCCCAGATATTGACATCCAGCACATCGCCCGGGCCGATCACGGTCCCGACGGGAAGCCCTTCGCCAAGAACGCTGGCGAACGTATCCTGATGCGTGTTCGTGACCAGTTGCTGGGCCAGATTTGTCGTCAGGTCGAGAACCCGAATGTCCGCCCCAACTAGATCGGTCTTGCCAGCCGAGCGGATCGAGTTTGTGCTCGGACCACTGCTGCCGAGGGTGCTGCAGCCCCCCAAGGCCGACGCCAGCAGCGCGGCGAGAAACACCCGCTGCGCCCTTGCATTGCGAGAAGACATCTTGAGATCACTTGGGAGGGCGCTTTTCATGCAAATTCCTGTAAACGTTGTTCGCAACTACGGCGATACACGCGTCGGTTCAACGAGAATGAGGGAGCCAAACAGAACCTTGTGAAGAAGGATTGCGGGCGATGCATCCATGGGCCCTTCAAACCTCCGCGTCAGTCGTGCGCAGCCTCGGCACGGTTGATCCTGCGAAGGTTTGATTCCTCGAAAGAGTCCTGGCCCGCGTCGAAATCGCTCGCCAGAGAATATTCGTTCGCAACCCATTGAATTCCACGCTTGACGATGCGGGCCGGATTTCCCGCGATGACGCAGTTTTCTTCTTCGAAGCGCTTGGTAACAACACTTTTGGCCCCGACGATGCATTCGTGGGGGATAGTCACCGCTTTCGAGACAAACACCCCTTCACCGATCCAGACATGATTTCCAATAAAGATGCCATCGGACACATCGAGATATTCGCCGGTATTCTTGTCGAAAAGCAAGTGAGGATATTCGCCGCCGCGCAAGGTAATTCCGCTGGAAAACATGCAATTGTCACCGATCTCCATGACATTCCCGGAATTGGCAAGAATTAGCCGCCCGCGGCTTCCGATGGAGAAGCCCCTGCCGATCTTCAGGCGCGCGCGCGAACATCTCCAGCGCGGGCTCCCGATCTCGACCTTCATCGATTGCAGGAGCGAGCGGGGACCGATGGTCACCTTGTTGTTGTTTCCGTAGATGGCAATGTGGATCTTCTGGGGATTCCGGGTCGGAGCGATCCTGATGACATTACCACTTCCCCGGACAGTGCCAGATACTGTGATATTTTGTCCGATCTGGATCGAATTGTCATCCAGATCACCGTCGAGATTGATGACACCAGCAAACGCAGCAGCGTCGCCAACCTGCGCGCCGGACGGGGCTGACACCTTTTGCGATTCAGCCACTCCTTGAGCCTCTTGGACCAAATCCTTGCTCGAAATCGGCCACCCCGCAACGTCGCCGTCTTGGTTTTCCACGCTACTCACCGGGCTGGCCTTGCCAGCAGATGGCGATCCAAAGACGGTCGTAAACGCTTGCCATCCGAATTTTTGCCTCACCCTTGCAATTACCCTGCTTGTTGAAACCTAGCGCGTACTGAGCACTCCGAGAAGTGTCGAGTTAGGTGGTCCAAAAGAGCCTTCAATTGCTCCCGACCCGTGCATGAGTTGAGCCGGGCCGCAATACTCTGTTCGGCCGCCCTGTCTCGATGTCCATTCAGTTGATTTCCAAAGACCTGCGTTTTCTTGAACACGCCGGCGGCAGTGTTGAATGTGCAAGGCCAGTCCCCGCCTGGTGCGCAAGCACCGTGAGACCGGCCGGTTGCGCAATCAGCATCCGTTGGCATCGCACGCCGGGAATTGCGACACATCCTTGGCAAGCGCTCGGGCACATGCCTTTGTTCCGAGATTGGGTTTGCATTGCCACGGATTTGCAGCCATGTGGGCATCAACGTGCTGAAAAGCGAAGCAGGCCAAAGCAAAAGAAGCTCCAGCCCCATGACATTCAAAGTTCCCGATGGATTGAAAAAGCTGAATGGTCTTTTTTACATTTTTGTTGTCATTCCAACACTGATCGCCACGCTGTATTTCGGCTTTCTCGCGTCGGACGTGTACGTGTCTGAATCGAAGTTCGTGGTGCGCAGTCCGGACAAACCCACCCCAATAGGTCTCGGTGCAGCGATTGCTGGCGCCGCCGGCTTGAGCAGTTCAAGCACGGAATCCTTCGCTGCGAAGGCTTATGTTGAATCGCGCGATGCACTGCGTTCGGTCGACAGAAATGGCGCTTTCCGCAAGGCATACGAGAGTTCGCACATCTGGATCGGTGAGCGATTTGGCACACTTGGCCTGACCGACTCCTTCGAGGCACTCTACAAGTATTACCTGACCAAGGTGAAAGTCGAAACGGATGTGACTTCGTCCATTTCGACACTCACTGTTCGAGCCTATTCGGCCCAGGATGCGCGCTCGATCAACGAACACATTCTTCGCCTCGCCGAAGATACGATCAACGGGATGAACGAGCGCAGCCGCGGGGACATGGTGAAATTCGCACTGGCCGAAGTGCAGGATGCGAAGCAGCAGTCCCGACAGGCGGGCGCAGCGCTTGCCGAGTTCCGCAATCGGCGGGGTGTGGTCGATCCGGAAATCCAGGCGACCGCAAAGCTGCAGATGATTTCGACGTTGCAGGATAAGCTGATCGCCGCACGGACGCAGCTTAACCAGCTGCGCCGCTTCACTCCGCAGAACCCCCAGATCCCTGCGGTAGAGGAGCAGATCAGCACGCTCACCGGAGAAATTGACAACCAGTCCAGTTCTCTGACTGGCGGATCGAAGTCTCTCGCTGCGAACTCCGCGCAGTATCAGCGCCTATTCGTCGAAAACGAGTTTACCGACAAGCAATTGGCAGCAGCATTGGCTTCGCTTCAGGAAGCGCGCAATGACGCCCGCCGCCAGCAGGTCTACGTCCAGCGTATCGCCGAACCCAGCCTGCCGGATGCGCCGATCGAACCGCTTCGCCTTCGCGGAATTCTCGCCACGCTCGCCCTTGGATTGCTGGCATGGGGTATCGCCTCGATGCTGGTGGCAGGCGTCAAAGAACATGCTCAGTAACGCGAGGCGATGACGTGGCCCAGGAGCTCGTCCCCCTCCACCAGAGCAATCGCACCCTGACTGGCAACCTTGCGCTGCAGGGCAGGGTGCTGTGGGCCTTGCTTCTCCGCGAAATACTAACGCGGTATGGCCGGAAGAATATCGGCTTCCTGTGGCTGTTCGTCGAGCCGATGCTTTTCACCGGCGTCGTGACGGCATTGTGGACGGCTACGCGACAGATCCATGGGTCGGATTTGCCGATCGAGGCTTTTGCCTTGACCGGGTACTCGTCGCTGATCCTGTGGCGAAGCATGCCCACCCGATGCATCGGCGCGCTGCAGAGCAATCTTTCTTTGCTCTTCCATCGCCAAGTGCAGATCCCGGACGTCTATTTCGCGCGCGTCCTGCTTGAATTCCTCGCAGCCTCGACGAGCTTCGTGGTTCTTGGCTTCCTGCTGTGGGCGGCCGAATGGGTCTTGGCCCCTGAGGACGTTTTCAAAATCCTGGGCGGGTGGATGCTGCTCGCCTGGTTTGGTGCTGCCCTGGGCCTTACGCTTGGCGGACTTTCTGAAAAGTTCGATGTGGTTGCAAAGCTTTGGCCACCCGCCACCTATATCCTGCTTCCGATTTCGGGAACCGCCTTCATCGCGGACGCATTGCCCGAACAAGCGCGCAACATCATGCTGTACCTCCCGATGCTCAATTGCGTCGAGATCATCCGAGAGGGATGGTTCGGTACCAAGATGACCGCTCATTACGATGTGGGATACGTGGTCGTGTTCAATCTTATCCTGACGTTCTGCGGGCTGGCGCTCATCCGCCAGGCCGGCAAGGGATCCGATCAGGAATGATCCTCGTTACCGATCTCGTGAAGCAGTATCCGTCGAATGCCGGCATGCGCACGATTCTCGACGGGATCACCCTTACGGTCCGACCGGGGGACCGAGTGGGCATCCTTGGGCGAAACGGCGCCGGCAAATCGACCCTCATCCGCCTGATCGCTGGTGCAGAGCCGCCGACAAGCGGTACGGTCGAGCGTCTGATGAGCGTCTCGTGGCCGCTGGCGTTTACCGGCGGCTTTCATGGTCGCCTGACCGGGCTGGACAACCTGCGCTTCATTTGCCGGATCTACGGGGTCGATTTCCACGACCGACTGGCCTTTGTCGAGGAATTCACGGAGCTGGGATCCTACTTGCGCGAGCCGGTCATGACCTACTCGTCAGGCATGCGCGCGCGATTGGCATTCGCGATTTCCATGACGATCGACTTCGATTGCTATCTGGTCGACGAAGTCATGGCGGTGGGCGACGAGTCCTTCCGCGAACGCTGCCAGTACGAACTGTTCGAAAAGCGCAAGGACAAGACCATGGTCATGGTCTCGCATAGCCGCGGCTACTTGCAGAGCAACTGCAACAGGTTCCTTCTGCTGCGCGAAGGAAAGATCCTGGAGTATGAAGATCCCGATGAAGCATATTGGGACTACAAGCGCATGCTTATCGGCCCCAAGGCGCTTGAAGAACGAGCACGCGCCAAAGCCAAGGGTGCTCGCCTAACCCAGGAAGAGCCGATCATCAACGACGACATATGAGGCGTTGGGCGGCGGGCGGGAGGGTGCCGCCGGATCCGCCCATTCGCCCGCCGCTATCCCATCAGATTGCGAGCCTTCAATTCAGCGTTGGCCTTGTCCAGCATGTCTTGCGGAATTGGCTGCGTTTCGACCCAGGCACAGAAGCGCCCAAGCCCCTCTTCCAGGCTGATTGCCGGACGGAAGCCAGTGGCCGCCTCCAGCGCCGCCAGATCGGCGAAGTTGTGCCGGATGTCCCCCACGCGATATTGCGCCGTAACGTGCGGCTTCGTCTCTGATCCCATCAGCTGAGCGAGTAGCGTGGCGACTTCCATGATCGAGGTCGGTTCGCCGTATCCTACGTTGGCAAGCGCGCCGCTGAGGGCAGGCTTTTCCACAAACCGCAATACGGCATTTGCGACATCCTCCACGTGGACAAAGTCGCGCGTCTCCTCCCCGTCCTCGAAGACCGGAAGGGATAGTCCAAGCCTTAGACGCGTCGAGAAGATCGACAGGATGCCGGTGTAGGGGTTCTGCAGGGACTGGCCTTCACCATAGACATTCTGAAAGCGCAGGATTGCATATGCCAGTCCCTGTGACGTGGCCGCTATCCGGATCATCTCCTCCTGCGCCAGCTTGGTGGCAGCGTAGATTGACGCAGGAGAAAGCTTGTCATCCTCTCGCGTAGCCGTCTCGGCAATGCCGGCGCCACAGCGGGGGCACTTCGGCGTCCAGTCATGCGCTGCAAGATCCGCCGGCAGCCTGGAATTCGGGAAGCACCGCTGTCCTGATGGTTCGCAATCATGGCAGACATACGCGCCCTCGCCGTAGACCGAACGACTGGAAGCGAGCACGATGTTGCGGACTTCGGTCTTGGTGTTTGCCAGAATATCCAGCAACACGGCCGTGCCTTGCACGTTGACGCGATAATAGCGGTCAATTTCGTACATGGATTGACCGGTACCGGTTTCCGCAGCCAGGTGGACGACGGTATCGATGCCGGCAAGGGCACGCTCGATATCTGCCCGCACGGTGACGTCACCCAGGACGAATTCAACGCCTTCGGGGGGCGCGAACGCAGCATTTTCGCCGTGAATCTGTGGTGAAAGATTATCAAGCAGGCGCACCGAATGTCCGGCAGCCTTGGCCAGACGCGTAAGATGGGTACCGATGAACCCAGCACCGCCCGTGATCAGAATATTCTTCGACATCTCGCTCTTTCGATCTTGCTTAAGCGGGGATTCTCAGCGGTCGAGCCGCTCCTCCTCGCAGACGACTTTCTGCTCTTCGTCCAGCTCCGCGGCACGCGCGCTCGTCGCTCTTTCGAGCTCCAAGCGGCTGTAGTGCTTCAGGAACACGCGCATCACGTGGTCTACTCCGTGAGGAAGCACCGACCGGCAATCCTCAGGATCGAAATAGCTGGCTGCAAAGAAGGGATTGGAAACGATCTCGTAGCTCGGAAAATAGGACGTCGACGGATCGCTGCGACAAACGGCATCTGCGGCACTGCGAAGTATGGCCTTGCTCGCGGTCGTTGATACGAGAACATGCCGGTTTTCGAAAGTAGCGACCAGCGGGACCGGAGAAACCGTCAACAGCACCTTCACTGAAGGCTGCACCGTGCGCAGGAGGGAAAGGAAGCGGCTGAGGTCGTCGACGATCTGATCGTGGCTGAAGTTGATCGGGGCGTATCGATCCGGCGCAAGTGAACCCGAAACGACCATGGGGCACAAGGGAAAGACAGCTTCGTCATCGACGGCCTGCCACGCTTCGGTCAATCCAAGCGTGAATACCAACACGTCGACATCCCTGAACAGCGTGCGGACGGCCGCAAAATGTTCTTCCCGAGCGGCCGCAACTGCCGCGATGCTATCGAAGCCGTCGGGTTCGATCTCGGGACGAAACGGATCGACATAGCGTCCGTCCGCCCGCTGCCAGGCGGTGTCGCGCGGCTCGAAAGTACCGTGCGCGCGTTCGAACAGCTGCACCAATTGGCGGGGCGTATAGATGTTGCCATAACGTGCCGAGTACACGCCGAAGTTTCTTTGGACTCGTTCCGTTGGATCGAGGCCCTCCCCGGCTTCTGTCACAAGGTAGTTGTGTCCCGAAGCGGCCAGTCGTCTGGCAATGTGCTGCGCAAAGCAGGAACCTGCGGTACCGATGCGAGTATCCCGGTCGAGCTGAAAGCCAGGCTTGACGACCGGGTCGATGCCATCATGCCCCACGCTGGCAACGCTGCGCCGCCAGAATTGGTAGTCCGGGAATGCCCGATATGGGTTTTGCGTCTGGACATTCTGCCGGTCCGCCGTTCGCCAGAGATCCAGACGATCCATCTCTTCGGACTGCAGGCGCGGGTGGCACGACGCATCAATTCCGGCGACAGCGTAGGCTTCGTACGAAGCCGCAATGAACGACCGCAGATCGTAGGTATGGCGCGGACTCGGCTTGAACTGAAAGACGTACTCGCCGCCAGTCACTTTGAAATGCTTGGCTATTTCCGGGTAGATCGGCCAGATGACGTTGTTTGCCAGCTCATCAGCCATCAGATTCTCAGGGTAGTGGACCTGGGGTGTGATGCCTGCCTTGCCGAGCAGAAGGCGGGCCATCATCGCAATAACACCGAGCTTGGGGTGCAAGGTGTTGTGCATGAAGCAGCCGCCTGCGAGAAGGTCGTCCAGTTCCGCACTCCCCGCCAGATCAAAACGGGCGAACTGGCGGCACAGATGGGCGTTCGATTCCGCCATCGCATCGTAGTAGCCAAGCAATTGGAATACGTCGTTGCAGAAAAGCGCTTCTGTCTGACGCTCATCAAGACCGCGCAGAAATCCATAGATTGCGATAGCCGAATGGTTGGAGCCCAGAGGGCCCTTCACCAACCGACTGGCAGTTTTCGGTCGAATGAGGTCCGGATGGAAACCTGCATGGACTATCGCGGGGAAATCGATGACCTGGTGGGTGCCGCGCGCCGATTCGACGTCGGACGCGAAAGACATGATCGGGTTCTGCGCAAGGACAAGTCGGCGCTTTTCGGCCGAAAGCATCGAGGCAACATCGACGTCATCATGATAGCGAACATAATCGACCGGGACTCCGGGCAACATCCGCCGAAGACAGGCAGCAAGCGTGTCTCCCTGGCAATTGCCCAAAACGGTGATCGTCTCGATCTGTGACTCGGTCATCGGCCACTCCTCGCTATCGCATCCCGCGGTCACGCTTCCTGAAGGATCACCTGATTGAACTTATCCGAGTACCGGTTGTACTCCGTTTGGTATCGACGATTTTTGAAGCGCCGCTTGCCCTTGCCGGTCCACACCAGAGAGTCTGGCAGAAAATCCCAGTCCAGAAGAGTACGCGGCAACTGCGCGACGTTAAGCGATGGCAGCGTTCCCGAAGTTGGCTCCTTCATCGCGATGGTCAGCGCAATCTGGTCGAGAAACCACGCGACGTGTCCACTGTGAAAGGCGTCGAGGATGTAGTCGGCAGTACGCCGCATGAAATCCCGCGCCGCATCGGTGTCAGCCAAAATGATGCCACAAGCTGCCAGCGCGAGATGAGGGCGCAGTGAAAAGCGATTGCGAACCATGACGTCCGCGCCTTGCACTAGCGAGCGACACGAACTGAGGTCACCACGAACCAGGTTATCGACATCCATCACAAAATACGTTCCAGGTGCCGCGTGCATCACTTCCGAAAGACGCACGAACCGGATCGACGCGAAATAAGTCTTCCGCTGGTCATCGTCGAAATAGACCAGCCGCGCCTTTTCCTGGCTTGAACTGACACGCCCAGCGCCAAGCATGCTTTCCACCATCCGCAAGCGCGCCAGCGATTCCTCATTGGGATTGACCAGATGGACATGCAGGTTTGCGTCAGGAGAGTTTGCCGCGATCGAAGCTGCAATCGATCCGAGATAACGCAAGCAGTAGGACGTATCCATGCAGACAAACACCGTGACCCGTTCGGCTGCCGCCACGGGCAGGGTCATCTCGCTGGTCTGAAACAGGCGCGCAGATCGCTTGACATTCGGCTTGTCGAATTGCGCTCGCCAGAACGTTCCCAGTGGATCGGGACCGAAGGCCCGGGCGCGATCGAGCATCTTGGTCGCATGACCCATCATGCCCGCCCGTCCGAGCGCCACACCGATCGCTGAGATGACCTCACCGTCTGGCGGCCCCGCCAAAGTCTTCGTCAGCGCACGACTGGCCTTCATGAATTCGCTACGGGCCGAATAGGCATTGGCTTGGGTCAGTGCGGCTTCGATATTTTCAGGGTGAGCCCTAAGCACAGGGGTCAGCCTTTCAACGACCTGCTTGTGCTCGTTCTGGCAGGCCATGATCTGCGCTTCGATGACGACGAGATCTGGGCGCAGCTTTTCTAGATCAGGAACCTCGGCGAACAGTTTTTTCATCAAGGCTGCGGCTACCTCAAGTTCGTAACATTCGAGGAGAACCTGAACCTTGCTCATCGTCAATTCGACGAAGTCACCGCCGGCATTGATCGCTTCCTGGTAAGCCCCAAGTGCGTCTTCATAATTGCCGATCCGAAAATGGCAGTCCCCGACTTGCGCCAGCAAACCGGCGTTCGCAGGAAACCGATCGCGAATCGTGTCAGTCAATTCATCGATCTGGCGATATCTGTAGTCGCTCATCGCCAGCGCCAAAGTGTTGCGACAGAATGCTTCCAATCCGTCCCCTTCGCCAGCATTACGGGCCATGACCAGAGGGTCTTGCTGGATTTGAGGTAGATCCAAACCAAGAACAGTCAGGGCAAGGTATCTGCCGACCTGAGCCAAGGCGTTGGTCCAGTCGCCGCGGTCGTCGGCCTGCTGGCGAATGATTCGAGAATGGGGATACCAGACGCAGCTTTCACCCGAACCGAGCCAGTGGGCAAAAGGCGATGACGGAATCAACACGAAATTTGGAATGCCGAGACCGCCGGCAATGTGCGCGGTCGTGTGACCGATGCATATAACCAGATCCATCGCCGCAACCAGGTCGCACATCCCTTTGAGATCTTCGGTGCGGTCAATATCCTTGGCCTCGATCAAAGGTATCCCCGTTGCACGCACGGCTTCGGCGATAACTTCGTCATGTTGCCCATACTGGAGGTTGACGAGTTGAACCCCCGGCACGTCCAAAGCTCTCAGCATCTGCTGAAGGGGAACAGTCTTTTCATCGCCAACGTACGGGTTGTTGGAAGTCCAGGAGATTCCGACAAGCAAGCGACGGAAGCCGGATTTAGCCTGCAATTCCGCACGGAGCGCCTGTGTGTGGGCGGGATCGTTCTTCAGAAATGGCCGGGATGTGGCGAAGTCCAACCTTGAGCGGCGGAAGTACCGAACCAGGCTGCCGATGGGGATGTGGGCCGCGACTTCCGTCATCCACGCTCCACGCGCTTCGTTCGGCTTCACCTGTTCGACAACTGCGATCTGCGGAAATGCCGCAGCGAACACGGGGACGAGCCGCCGTTCCACTTCGAGGACGATATCGATCCCGAGCGCGATCAGATCGGGCAGTACCGAACCGTGAAGCAGGTTTTGCCCCACGCCAAAGTTGACCTCGGCCCAAACGAGCAGCTTCCCGTCGAGGTGAAGCTCTCCTGCCCAAAGCTGTTTGTTTTCCGGAGCATTGTTGAGCTTGATGAAAGTCGGAGTCAGCATCCGACCCTGGTCTTGATCAGCCGCCTCGGCAAATTCACCGGCCAGAAGCAGCGCAGATGCCAGACGTTTGCGAAGGAGAGGCGCCTTGGGATCAGGCCGCAATGCCTGTTTATAGATGGCGATCGCGTCCTCGTAGCGTGAGAAGCGCACGAGGGCGTCCCCTCGCATCTGCATCAAACGCGTGTTCTTGGGGTGATGCATCAATGCGCTCGTGGCCTCAGCCAAGGCACGATCAGGTTGCGAAAGGTTCAGGTGGAGCCATGCGATGGTGCCGGCAAGGTCAGCGAATTGCGCAGTGGCAGGCGCAAGCGTTGCGCGGAGACGATTTGCCTCCAGCATCGCGAGCTTCCAGTCTTCCTGCCCGATAATTGCTTTTATGCGCCCATTACGGGCGTCGAAGCCAGCCGGGTCCGCGGCGATCGCCCGATCAAAATACTCACGTGCCTCAGCATACCGCTCGATCTTGAGCAAAATCTTCGCGACAGCTGACAATTCCGCCGGCCCCACGGGCTCGACTGTCATGGCCCGATCGAGGAGGATGCCAGCAGCTTCGATGTCGAATTGGTCTGCTGCAACACGGGCGGCAACGAGCAGTGTGGAATTGTCGCTGAACAATTCGGGACAGAAAACCTGCTGGAAGACGACGTGGGCAATGCCTGCCTTGCCGCGCTTCACGCTCTTGAGCGCCCGCGCCACCTCGTCCCGCAGCGCATCGTTCAGTTCTGCAAGAATTGCGTCACCCTGCCCGTCAACCTCAAGCCTGATTCCAGGGATGCCCACGGGCGAGCCGTTCTCAGTGTAAAGCGATAGCTCAATACTTCGTTCACGCACATCGATGGGAAGATCAACTTCGAAGAGATGCCGTTCGGGATAGCCCTGTCCAGCAGGAATGGGCTGCCCATTTAGAGGCACCTCAAATATTGCAGCTTGGACACCGTCAATGCTGAGGGATAGCACAATTCGCTCGGCGTCATCGCTTCCCGCTGGAAGCCAGCCCCGCACTCGTCCTGCCGTGGCAAAACGCGAGCCTCGCCGATCGATCACCGCAATCAACCCACCAACATTGGGCTTCATTGCACCGCTCCCGAGTTGCTCTCAAAGTTGCATACAGAATTCAAGCGGCCATACTTCCATCAACCAACAACTCTTCGGCCGAAGCGCGGGAAAACTCGGCAGTCGCTTCGTCGAAGACACTGAGCACCTGCTCGGTGAGCCGCTCTAGGCTATACCGCTCTCGCAGCTTTACCTGGGCCGCCGTGACCTGCTTAAAACGCTGCCCGGGGTCAGCGATGAGTGCGTCGATCGCGGCCTTCCAGTCCTCGAGCGTATCGACGAGGAGACCACAGCCGTCGGCGCAAGCCGCGTCATAAGCCGTATCGCGACTGGCGATTACTGCTGCCCCGATGCTGGTGTAATCTACCCACTTCGTGTCTGCCTTGACTACATTGAAGGGAGTCTGGTGCAGCGGGCAGAGACCGATGTCCCAACGAAGGGTGCGGAATTTAGCGACGAAGCTGTCATAATCGCTCACAGGTGGCGTAGCTGTAATGCGATCGCCAAACTCCTCGAATTCGGGCGGCATCGCCATCGATCCGAACAGTTCGAAGCGCACGTCGGGATGGGATCTCAACGTCTCCACAAGAACTGGCACAAGCGCCGTCAGCTCGGGCGTCTTGTCATTGCCCATGAAGCCGATTGTCCTGACAGCCCGATTTTCTGCTTCGGAGACGACTTCCCCGGAACAATATATAGAACCCGCGAACATGTCGCGTGAAATTCCTATATCGACAAAACGCTGACGCAAACGTGGCGTCGAACAATACACAAAGTCCGCATTGTCCAACAGGTAGCGAACCGTCGACGTCCGTTCCGATCTATTGTGCTCAAGAAACTTTTTTTCCCCGAGTTCCTTGGGCACATTCAGCAGGTCATCATCGATATGGAATATCACTGGTACGCCAGCCTGACGGAGATGCTCGGCCATTGTCTGCACCTCCGGACCGCTGTATCGACAAAATACTGCCACATCGGGCCGCGCGTCATCGATCATTTTGCGCACAAAATCCGCTGCCGACCCGCTGCCGCTGCGCTTCGCCGCTGCATCCGCCGCCAGAATCTCTTTCTCGGTAATGGTGAAAATCTTCAGGGCACCAGCGCTGGCAAGCCCGGCGAGAGGCTTGAGAAAGCTGATGTGAAGCGTTGGGATGATCCCATTGGCTACAAGGAGTACCCGCTTCGGCTGTGCTCTTGACCCAATTTGAGGGCCCGCATCAGCCGTTCTCCAGCGCCCCAGAATCCCGTCAACAAGGCCTGACAATCGTGACGCAATCAAATTCGGTTCGATGTCCAGCCCACTGCGTCGCAGAAAAATCCTCTGCCTTGCCAGAAACGGTTCCGGATCGGCCGCAGCCTCGTCGGCGAACGCCGTCCAATCTTCAGTTGTCGTGACTTTGGCAAGACCCGCGTATGATGTCGTATCGATCAGCGATCCACGATCGGACCAGACGGCGGTAGGAATTCCCGCCAGAACCATATCGATCAAAACAGATGAGGGGGCCGATATTCCAAATATAAAGCCACCAAGATCTGTCTTGTACATAGGCTTATTTGCAAGAACGACGTTCTGCGGCAACTCAACGCGGTTCTTTAAAAGGAATTGTCCTCCGGGGTGCGGACGAACCGCGACCTTACGCTTACTTTTAATTTGCTCTCCAGAAAACTCCAGCAATGTTGCCAAATACGTCGACTGAAATTCGCCGACGGTGCGCATGCGAACCGAGTGCAAGTTTTCGCAAACCAACCCCGTATCCCTTGGTACACGGACGTCGCGTTGGTCGAACAGTCGATTAAGCACCATTGGCGGCCCCAATTCGACGTACTTGTCACGCTCCGAGGGACAAAGGTGGCGCAGTCTTTCACGCGGTACCCAGCCACACAGGATATCTGCTGCAAAACGCACTGCCGTGCCGTGCGCCAAAGTTTGCTCGCGGTTCTGATTGAAGCCGACGCATTCGTAACCATGCTGCACGGTGACACGCACAAACGAAGGGGGAGCGGAGAGAAAAACGTGATGGTTTACCGCATGCGCGGTCAGATTGGATTCACTCGCCGAGAACAGAATGCCGCGTCGGCCATAAAGGTCCTGCACGGCACCCAATGGAGTCTCGAACCGCACCAAACGCGCATCGAAGTCTCGAGCGAGTTCATCAATTTCCGCGCGCCAAATCCACTGCTTGTCGCGCCCTTCAAACTGTCGCGACATCAGGAAAACGAACTCAAGATCCCCCCGCAGCGCGAGCGTCCTGATGATCGGACGCAATACGCTCACATCTTGAATAAGATCGAAAAGGAATGCAGCGACCGGGGAGTCAGACACGGTCTCTGCGTTATTCGCCCTGCCGACAGATGGTGACATCACGACATCTCCGCTACGCGAGTAATTCGCTCCAGACCCATTAACGGAGATTGCAATTCGGAACGATATATTACGGTATCGGGCAGAATATCAGCGCAAACGGCTTCAATTGCATTCATGACCTCAACGTAATGTATCATCTGACCAGCGCGCGTATCGATCATGTAACTCTTGATTCTTTTAAGAGTGCTCCAAGAAGGATGATCAACTTTTCGCAGAATGAACGGATACAGCGAATCTTCACCCAATTCCTCGCAGGACTGCTTCCTTATTTCGGGTTGCAGCGCTTCAATACCCGCTTTCGACAGTCGTATTTCAATATTTTCACCAGCATCGTCGAAAGAAAAAAGTACGTCCAATCTACGCGAAGTTCGTGAAAATGGAGTCCCGATCGACAGAATGGCACGTTCGCTACAATAGGAGAAGGCAGAAGCCGAAGTACGGCTACCATGAAGCACAGCCATTGCCTTTGCCTTGCGTCGGGCCAGTCGCCGCGCCAGAGCACCGCCTTTTACATTCAGCTTGCCCAAGAACGAGAGCAGACGCTTCGCTTCAACGCCTGGGTCAGCCAACGCATCCATGCACGACGCAAGGTCCGTCACTGTGTCGGGCCGCAACTTCAACGAGCCAGTTTCGAGATCGGACAATATGTCGCGGGCATCTCGGTACCGGAAGTCTCGGATCGCACCGTACAGATCGAAGCCGGCAGACAGTATCTGCGTGCCGCCAGTCAACGCGCTGATTCCGCGGTTGAGCGATTTTGCGATGCTGAAATTTTGATGATTTACAGGTAAAAACGAGACCAACGCCTCATCGAGCGCCGTCCGTTCGCGTTCTTCAGTCCATTCTTCTAGCTGAAGTTGCAGCCCCATTCCCCGCAGTTGCGCGAGGGTTGCAGCATGCAGCGCTCGTAGATTCGTGACCACATTCACGTGAACATCGAATCCTGTTGACGCGAGCGGCTGCAACGCAGTTCCGAACGCCGCGAGATCGGCGAGGCCCACGGGAAACATCGGATTGTCGCCAATCCCGAACCAAAGCACATCTATACGACGAGATTCCAGCGCACGGCGCGATTTCTCGGCCAGACGGGTTGCAAGGCGCTCACGATCCAGTTGATCGAAGGGATCATTTAGCACGTGCGAGGGTATGTTCTGAGCAAATTCGGCCACAACTTCCCGCATTCGCTCCGTGGAACACAGGAAAAAATCAACTCTCGAGGTCATCTGGCGAAGAAATTCGCGATGCTGTAGACTCGGACTTATTCCTTGACTGAAATAGTCATCGAACATGTCAACGCCAACGATTACCCCACGTTCGCGAAGGTATTCGGCTGCAAGTACGGCCCGCACATCAGTGCACTTACTCAATATGACGACGTCGGTATCCACAATCCAAGCGTCATCAAGACGGTCGATCGCATCCACAACAAGCTGTGCACCTAGCGCTTCCATGTGCGGTGCAATCCGCCGGTACCGGATGCGAACACCAGCGCGGTCAAGCCAAAGATCAGACTGGACGAGCGCCCGGACTTTCACCGGCGCATTTCCCGAATGACCGTTGCGCGCTCAAAAACTGTCGCCCAGGAATAGGGCCGCGCCATGCTGTGTGCGATAGCATCCGGGAAATCCTCGCTGCGGACAGCATGGCGTGTCGCGGCCCGAACGAGCGTCGTGCAAAGGTTCGAAAAGCCCTCTTGCAGAGCGCGAATACCGAAATCGAGATCGAACATTGCTGCGGGGAAGCGGAAAGCATCGAAGCCATTCAGAGCTTTCCACGCCTTCGCGCTGATCAAGCAACACAGCGCCTGATTGGCGACGACCGGATATGTCGCCGCCGGAATGATCTTGCTCACGTCAACGTGGCTGAAATCAAAGACCGGCTCGCCACTCAATGAAACGCGGGTCGGGAAATAGCCGGCGGAGTGTACGACCGCATCCTCGCCATCATCATGTTCCGTAACGAGTGCGCACGCCGCCGTCGCAGTTCCTTCGGCCTGGACCATTCCGGCCAACAGCGCCATTGTTCTTGGGTCGGAAAGGACCACACTAGGGTCAACGAACAGCAGCGCGTCCCCGTTCGCTCTTTCTGCAGCGGCGTTGAGCCTTGTGGCTCGCGGAAGGTGTGCGCCAGGAACTGCGACGAGGTCCCAATCCGATTGCGGTAACGGCCGCTCCTCGTCCCAACCCGCGAGGATGACCTCAATCTTTCCCGCCGAAACTTGATTCGACAGCGATGCAAGACAAGACGCAAGTGCCTTCTCGTCACCGCCAGCGTCGATGATAGCAGAAAAGAAGATTCCGCTAGCGGGCAGATTACTGGATACTCCCAAGTCCTGATCCGGCGAAACCGGCATCAGAGGGTCTCCCTGCCAGACTAACCGGTTGTAGTATCGCACTGCCAGCGGGAAGGTCGGTGCTCCCGGAACGCTAGCCGATTCAAATTGCCGATTCACAATTACCGGTACATGCGCAGGCAAGGCAGCGTGCTGCGCAACTGGAAATCCAGTTCCATAAGGTATGCTCAAATCCGCCAATGGTTTGAGCGTCGCAGCATCGACGATCGCGACGCGCGCTGTGCAGGGACAATTCGACAAACGGCGTGATACGATCGCAAAAAGCGACGGGACAGTATCGCAAGGCAATTGCAGCACCGCAGGAGCACCGGTCCTCTCGGCAATCTTGATGGGTTGGGCGCTTGCCAAGGAAGCGACCAATTGATCGCGCTGGGGTGGGGCGCTGCTGGCAACGGTTCCGAGAGCCAGACCAAAACGCGCAGCCAGGCCGGAAATCACGGAAGGACGGAAGATCGGCTCGGTTCCGGTCGCCCCGCGCATGTCAATTTCGATCCGCCCAACAGTGAACGTATCCGGCCCTCCTGACCAACCCAGAAGCTCCATTGCGAGGGTCCTGCTATAGTCGGCCAAGGTGACCATGGTTCCGGGCGCCGCTTCGATCACGGCGAGCTCCCCGTAATGCAAGCCGCCGCGGAGCAGCGATGGAAACGGAATCACCATCGCGTCAATCAATGCCCCATCGGGAGAGCAGAATGCCACGAGAAGTTCGCCAATGGGGTCTAGGAGATCGACCGCAGCAAGATCGGCCTCGGTTCCGCACAACCTGGCTTCGCCAACCGCGATTACCGAGTTGTCAGAGCCAAACTGAAATACTCGGACGACCCCGCTTTGACCGTTTGCGAAACGCAGGGTCAAAGTATTGGGGCCATCGTGCCAAGCGTCTGTCAAATGCTCAATGCCAAGGCCCGGAGAGCTCAATAAAGCAAATGGCGATGGACAAGATACGGGATTACCAGCCAATCTTACCGCATCGGCCTCACCGGTTCTCAGCGACGCAAACAAAGCCACTCGATGGACAGCATTGCCAACAGGTGCACCATTGGGTAGCCGGGCAATTACCACCCCGCCTACCGTCAACGGCCGACCGTCCTGCTGCGCCGCGAGTTGGTCCAACGGCACGTAGGGTTCACGCCGAACCGTTACTGGTGCAAGGAGCCCTTTCCAAGTCTGCCGCCGGGGCGGCCGCTTACTGATAAGTTCGCTCTTTTGTGGAGCAATATCGGCCGGCGCCACCTGGGCAAGCGCTGGCTCAGGAGACTTTGCTTTCGAACCCGAAACACCCTTCGCCGCATCAGCGCCGCCAGCGCTGTTGAGCGACCGACGCCTGCGGCCCTCATCCCGGCCAAATTCTAGATAATGGACGAGGGGGTTCAATCCTGCCGACTGTACGTCTGGATTTTCCGACAGATACCATTTCGAGTTGAACGCGGCACTTGGGTGCCTGCCTTCTGCTCCGCCAAACTTGATAAAGTGGTCCAGCGGATCGGCGCCGGCAGCAATCACATCTGGATAACGCGCTGCGTAGAACTTTTCATCGAAAAGTCCGCTTGAGATGATGAGTGCGCGAATTACTCGATTTCGCCGCTCCTTGCGTCGCGCCTTCGGCGACAAAGGCAAGGTGAAGTCGGGCAGCGCGAAAGTCGCCCTGCCCTGCCTTTGCGGCGCCATGGCAAGGCGTGCGTTCGCCGCCGCTCGATCAAGCAATTCATCCTGCAAGCCGTTCAACTGCGCTTCTCGAACGCTTGCTTCTTGTTGCAATTTCTTCACGGAAGCTTGTGAAGCAGCGAGCGACTTTCGAAGGCTGGATGCTTCGACGTTGGCTGCCTTCGCCTCTGCCTGCTGAGCAATCTCGATCAATTTAAGCCGCGATACGTCAGCTTCTGCGACGGCCAGCTTCTCCGTCAACGACGCAACGTCGTCTGACAGCTGCGCTATGGATTGGGAGAAGATCGCGTTCTGTTCAGTCAGGATTTCCGTCTCGTTTCCAGCGTCGCGGAAAATCTCGGCCCAACGCGCCTCCATGAGAGCGACCTGGTTGTTCAATTCATCCGAACGAGCCGGCATGGACTCAGATTGACGAGATATTGGATCAGCACACAATTGCAGTTCAGCAATCTGCCTGGACAACTCCGTGCATCTGTTGCGCAAGCGACGCATTTCGTGCCCGAGCACTGTGATCGTCGTGGTCAGAAGAGGACGGACCTGGCCAAACGCGCCCGCAACGACATCAATGCGATCTCGCCCCGCCTGATCTTCGCCCCCAAGCGCCCAGCGCTCGACTGTCGCCACTACTTCACCGATCCAACGACCGAGTTCTCCGGACGGCAAGTCCAAATGAGGCGCCTGACAAACCTCGATGTTGCGGACCGCCTTCTGCTCAAGGCTTGGCTGGCCCAGATCAATTGCCACCCGTCGTGCAACAGCTTCTGCATCGGATTGCAGCGATGCGGTGATCACATGCGACCGATGCAGGCCACGCCCGGCCTTTTCCATCTCCAGAAAGCGAGACAGCCAGACTGCATCACTTGAAGCACCAGGTTCATTGAAATACTCGGGAACAAGACCCTGGTCGCGCGCCTGAAAATTGTAGATAGCGATGACGACAGGCCGAATATGGGCTGCCTCGAGTGCATCTCTCCAAAATGGCAGCAAAACACCCGTCGACGGGTCATCAATCAACCCATGGGCACGGCTGGACCAATTCCTGGACAAAAGATCTACAGCACGGCCACGAAGGGAGGCATGAAGAGCAGAACCTAACCACGATTCAGCTAGTGGCTCGAACGACAGGCTGTCAGCGCCAAATGCTGCCAGCACGTCCGCATTCAGACTAGCAACCGCAGCGGAGAAATCGGCACTCTCCGGACCCAATGCACCCCAATTCTTGCGCAGCACAAATGACAGTGCGCTTACGTCGGTACCTTGCAACCCTGCGAGCAATATACATGTTTTTCGATCGCCTGCGGCCCCATCATCAACAGCCCAATCAAATGACATTGCAGCAGGTTTTCCAATTATTCTCGACTGGTATCTCGCGTCTCCATGCCCTATGGCCGGAGGGTAAGTCAACGTCCGCACTCACACCGTTCGAGGCTCGACGGAAATAGCCAAATGATTCTGGAGTCAGCGCGATCTCATGCCAAATGACACATCGCTAAATCTGAAAATCCTCGTTTTGGGCGAAAGCCACGCTACTGCAATTTCTAGAGCTGCAGAAGAATTATCGCTCGAAACAATTAAAGCATTTGATGTAAGAAGGGGCAGTCCTTCAAAGAAATTTTGCAGAGATCAATATAGTTCATTAAAGCCAGAAGTGCTCGTTTTGGCATTTGGTGGTACAGAGCATAATATCGTAGGCTTAATCGAAGCCGATCCCAAGTTCGATTTTTATTGGCCCCCTTTCAGTGACTACTGCAGCGATCGCCATTTGTTGCCTGCGAGTGCTTTGGAGGAACTTCTGCGTCACCGGATCAGGAGTGGCCTGGATCGCGCACTGGACGCGCGAAGCGCCTTCGATTGCCCCGCATTTGCACTTGCTCCGCCGCCACCTTTTCGCAAAGTCGATGAAATGACGCTGTTGCCAAGCGCTTTTTCGGGTCTGCTCGAAGCGGGAATTACGCCTGCACCTATTCGGCGAAAGCTTTATGCCATGGGCTGCGCTTTGATGCGCGAGGCCTACGCCAGCCACGGCATACCTCTGATCGAGGCACCGACCGCTGCGCTTGACGAAGATGGCTATCTACATCGGCATTTGTGGGGGCGAGATCCCACACATGGCAATCACCGGTATGGAAGCCTGGTTCTCGATCGATTGAGCGAGGAGGCCATCAATGCGTAAGCGCCACCCCTATTTGGGTCGACCCGACTATCAATTCTGGCGCAAGGATCCTGCGCTTGACGACAAGCGCCTTTTCGATCCCGTGGGCACACCTTCGTTCCAGATCGGCGAACGCGACAAGATTGCCACTGCCGGCAGCTGCTTTGCTCAGCACGTAGCGCGATTTCTGGCCAATGCCGGCTTCGACTTCCTCGTCACCGAGAAGCCCCACCCCGTGCTGTCGCAAGGCGTTGCTGCGAAGCTCAATTACGGCCTGTTCACAGCGCGTTACGGGAACATCTACAGCACCCGTCAACTTCGCCAGCTGCTGGAACGCGCCTACGGCATTTTCGAACCCATCGACGATGCTTGGCAGCGTTCGGATGGTAGGTTCGTTGATCCGTTTCGGCCCCAGATTCTTCCAGGCGGCTATGTGACGCCTGACGAATTGCGCCTTGATCGCGCGATCCACCTCGCAGCAGTGCGCCAGGCGATAGAGCAAATGGATATTTTCGTTTTCACGCTCGGCCTGACGGAGACGTGGTGTGACAGGCGGGACGGTGCTGTCTACCCCTTGGCGCCCGGGGTTGCCGGCGGAACGTACGAAGATTCCATTCACGAATTTCACAATCTTGACGTGACTGAAGTCGCGGCCGACCTGCAGTGGAGCCTCGATTTTATTCGCACGAAAAATCCGACCGTTCGATTCATTCTGACCGTGTCCCCTGTTCCCCTCAATGCGACGGCGATTGACAGGCATGTCGCCGTATCGACTGCCTATTCCAAGGCGGTCCTGCGCGTAGCCGCTGAGCAAGTCGTGGCATCGAATGAACTGTGCGACTATTTCCCCTCATATGAGATCATCACGAGCCCGTTCACAAGGGCTGCTTACTTTGAGGATGATGCCCGCGAAATTCGTGAGACCGGCGTCAAGCACGTCATGTCTTTATTTCTCAAGCACTACACGACGGCCAATAATTCGCCAGTTAAAGTGTCGGAACCCGTTATCGCGAAGGCGCCGCGCCAACCGTCGCGCAACGAGCAAGCCGAAGCTCTGATGCAGGTTCTTTGTGACGAAGAGGCAATTGATAACGAATGACGCCACGCATGCTCAGGCCTTAAATGCCGCTTTCGGTGAATGAAAACGCCCAAGTTAGCCTAATCTTGGATGGGGAGCCTTCACCGTGCTCATTCCGGCGTGATCGGCGCTCCCTCGAGCCGGGCGATCGCGTGACGCACGACCATTGCGAGCGCCTTTTCCGAAAAGAAACCTCCGGGGATCAGGCAGCGATCGATCAGCACGCGCTGAAATGCAGCGAACGTCGCCGCATCCGGCTCAACCGGATTGAGCCAGAATGAATCCAGGCCATCCTGATGAGTCACACTCGGGATATTGTAGATTGCGCTTCCAAGCACCACCACTGGCTTGCTTAGCATCAAGCCCAAGGTTCCACTGGTGCTGTTAATCGTTACCATCCCGAGGGAAGCTCGCGCGACCGGAACAATGTCACCGCCGGGCAAATAGTCGATCCTATGCCCCACGCCGAACTCATGGCCAATTTCGAAAGTTATTCTTCGCCAGTCACGGACCCAATTGTCTAGCGGGTGCTCCTTGACCAGAAGCCTGGTCTTCGGGGAGGAATGCTTCGCAAACGACGCGATCACTGTACGCAGGGCTTCTGCCATTCCGGAGAAGGGAGAATGCAACAGAATTTGGGCATCCGAATCGAGTTGTAGCGGGAACAAGAAGAAGGGAGATGCGGTTCCGTTTTCTATACGCGATAGAATACGCCCCGTTTCAAAATCCCGCTTCTTGCGCTGCAGAATCTTGCGGGCCCAGCCCTTGCCCTCGACAAGGGGCGGCCAAGGGCGATGGTTATCCCAATTTGAGTAATACCAGCGCGTGGTCACGTCGGCGACGTTATAGAGCAATCCTTCAAGTGCGCGCCTGCGAAAGGATGACGGCACTTGGCGGTGCTCTGGCACCGGAGGCAAGGTGGCAGCCATGGACCGGAACCATTCCGGGTCACTGGGAAGGCTCGAGTGGCCATTGACACCCTCACGTTCGAGCGTGACCCAGTCCGGCCGGATGTACCCTTCCTCGAAGACGTGGACGGCAACACCGAGTTCACGACAGACCCGCGTCGCGCGAATGTGATGCTGGCGACAGTCACCGAAAAGGATGACGTCCGTGATACGTCGCTCGGCAAGAATTTGTGCGAAGGCAGCGGGCCACGCTTCAAGCGTGCCGCGATAGTCGATTCCGTTCGGCAGCCGCCAATAAAGCCGATCGCCCCCGTTGAAGTTAACCTTGTGAACCTCGTGCCCGGCGGCGCGGAGGCCTTGCCCCAGACGACGGAACAGCGGCCCCATCAGGCCTTGCAGCAGCAAGATCCGCCGCTTCTCTGGCGCAATTGATCCCAATGTCACGGATTTGCGCGAATTATCCGACGAAACAGGTATGCTGACAGTATCGGCCAAGGACATCCGCCCGGCCATAGCTGCAAGCAATGGCTTCGTCGACGGCGTATTTCCCCAGCACAACGCAATAGTCGATGACTCGGTTTACGCGTGTTGTTAATGGGCCACCAGACCGCCGTGGCAACGCCCGGCCGCCGCGTGGGAGCTACGTCGCTGTCTTTAGTGCTGATGTCCGCAGTCCTCGTTGCAGTCGCCCTCACCGCCGATGCCTTTGTTCGTCCGACCCTCACCGGAAGGATCCCGACTGTGCGAAGCACCGCAGGTGTCGCGCTTCTGTGCCTTCTCGTGCTGACGGCATGGGGCCTGCTCTTGCTTGTGATTGGCAAGGCCGCCGGGGCGGCCATCATCGTCGGGGGATTTGCCACGCTGCTTGCGACAGTTTCGACAGCGAAGCGCCGTGTCTTGGGCGAGCCGCTGCTGTTCAGCGATTTCGCCCTGCTTTTCGCGGTGTTTCGTCATCCGCAGTTTTACTTTTCCGCGCTCGCGCGATGGCAAAGGTCTGCCTTGCTGGTCTGTGCGCCGCTGGTCCTTCTTCTGTTGGCCTGGGCGATCTTGCACGGATCGCAGGCCGAGCGGGTCTGGGGGCTCGCGATATCGGCCGGCAGCGCGATCGGGATTGCGCTCGTGCTGCGGCTGCCGGCAGTTGCGCGGCTCGCCCAGGACCCTGATGCCGATGCCGATGTGGCCCGCCACGGCCTGATCGCGACGCTCTTTCTGCATGCCGTAAGGTGGCGGCAGACGCCCGACCCGGCGCCCTTGCACGCAATCGACCGAAGCACCTTTGCGCAGGACAACCGCCTGATCGTGGTGATCCAGTGCGAATCCTTTGCCGACCCGGTTGAACTGTTCGACGACAACGCTCTCGCGTTGCCGTCCCTCGCCGCGGCACGGCGTCGCGCACGGCAGTGGGGTGATCTGGCCGTGTCCGGTTTCGGCGCTTACACCATGCGCACCGAATACGGGGTGATCTTCGGGAGAAGCGAAGACCAGCTCGGCTTCAGGCGCTTCGATCCCTACCTCACCGCGCTCGGCGAGACGAGCTTCGCGCTACCCGCGCGGCTTGCGCCCGGCAATTGGCGCAGCCTGTTCGTTCACCCGCACGACATGCGCTTCTACAATCGGGCCGAAATCCTGACGGCAGGGGGTTTCGCCGAGTTGGTGGGAGAGGATCGATTTGCGCCTCCGAGAGAAGGCGAAGGGCGCTATGTGAGCGACGCAGCCATCGCCGATGCAATCGTCGATCTTGCACAGGCGGCCGTCGGCCCCACGCTGATCTACGCTGTCACGATCGAGAACCACGGACCATGGGACGCAGGCGGCGGCGATCTTCGCGAAGGTTATCTGCGGCTGGTTCGGAACGGCGATGCCATGCTCGGCAGCCTGATCGAACGCCTGGATAGACTCGAGCAGCCGGTCACTCTTGTATTTTTCGGCGATCACCGGCCGAGCATTCCCGGCCATGTCCAACCCGGAGGGGATCGGCATACGCCCTATGTCATCGTCGACCTCGCACAGAGCAGCAGGGGCGACGACGGATTATCCGCAGCGCAGCCGGTGGGGCTCACCCCCGCTGGTCTCCATCAGGCGATTTTCGAAAGCGCCTTGGCGCGCTAGCGCTCCTGCGGTGCAAGAGCTCTCAACAAGCGATCCCGCATGGCGCGAGGGAGCATGCGATCCAAGAGGCGAAGAATTACAAAGGTGCGGGGCACAACAAGATGCACAACACCCTCTTCAGCTGCCGCGACGATGCTGTTGGCTGCGACCTCGGGCGATAGGATGCCCGGCTTGGGCCCCGGTACCCGCCGTGCGGCAGCCGTGTCGACAAAGCCTGGAGATACCAGCGTAACGGACACACCATGAGGCTTCAATCCAATGCGCAACGCATCGGCAAACCGGGCCAGCCCCGCTTTCGATCCGGCGTAGCCTGCGGCAAAAGGAAGCGCATGGAACGCGGCTGCCGATCCGATCAGCACGATGCGCCCCGCCTGCCGCATCGCCATTTTCTCACCCAACGCTGACGCCATGGCAGCAGGAGCGACAAAGTTGACGATGCCGAGCCTTGCCACCTGATCAGCTGCTTCGACCAATAGGCCAGGTCCCTTTACGTCGCCCGAACCAGCCGCAAACACAGCACAATCGAATGGCGTCGCGGCATCGTCAGCAACGATTGCCTTACAAGCCGCTGCCACGTCCTCTATATCCAGAAGCCGGCTGCTGACCGCGTCGGCGCCAGCGGCAATGCAGGCTTCGGACGTCTTCAGCAAACGCACCGGATCGCGCCCCCACAAGCGCAGGCGCGCACCATGCTTGGCGTAATCAAGGGCGATAGCCGCGCCGATTTCTCCGGATGCGCCGACGATAAGCACGTTCCGGCGAGCGGTGGAATCAGCGTTGGCAAGAGGCGGGCTGTTCATCGCAGCGACCCTTAAGATTGCTGGACAAGTGTGTATACTCGCCACATTCGCTGTCGCACCGCAGCAATCGCTGACGATTCCTCAGTTTACGCTAACCAAATTGATCTACATGGCCAAAATGCAGGATCAAATATGCCGGCCCACTACTTGACAGTCGAGAGCTAGTTTTGTTGACAGAGAAGATTATGGCGCTGCACAATGACCAATCCGGGGCCCTTCGGCTTTTCCGCAGTGAGGCGCTGGAGCGCTTGAGCGTCGTTTCGCTCACGGCATTTTGTGCCACTTGGGCAGTTGCGCTGCCTGTCATCGCATTCGTCGGATTGAGTACCGCTGGCTTTGACCTCTTGGTCGCGCCCCTGTTTTGCGCGGGCGTGCTGGTGTGGAGCCTGTTCGAATATGCCATGCACCGGTTTGCGTTCCACTGGTCTTCGGAAGTGGCGTTTGTCCGATCGGCGGTCTTCGTCCTTCACGGCAATCACCACGTCAATTCGAACGACCCGCTGCGCAATCTGATGCCGCCGATAGTCAGCATTCCGATTGCGGCAGCGGTCTGGGGTTTGTGCGTGCTGGCGCTCGGTGCCAGCGGCACCTGGCTGTTCCTTGGGTTCATCAGTGGATACGTGTTTTACGATGTGATCCACTTCGGCTGTCATCAGTGGCCGATGAAGGGGCGCATCGCCAACGTCCTGAAGCGCCATCACATGCGGCACCACCACGGCAGCGAGGCGGGCAACTTCGCTATCACCACGCCTTTGTGGGACAAGCTGTTCGGCTCGACCATCAAGTCTCAGCGAAAGCGTTCAACGGCCTCGTGACGCCAGTGCACGTGCAGGGCTGCTAGCGATTCACGGCTGACAGGGCCAACTGGTCGATTGCCCGATCGATTATGTCCAAGTGCTCATTCCAGGTTGGGGCGTGCCATTGCGCCAGCCTTGCGCGCTGGGCGATGGCAGCCGCGCCGTCATGGGCGTGATCGCGGATCAGGGTCATCCAACCGGGCCCGTCAAGCGGGTCCAGGTAGTCCGGCACGGCGCCACCGACTTCCCGATGGGCTGCGATATCGCTGCAGATGACGGGCACGCCCGCATCGAGCGCTTCTGCCACCGGCATGCCAAAGCCTTCCGCGAATGATGGCATGAGCAGCGCCCGCGCGCCGCGAACAATGCTGGCGAGCCGAACGTCGGAGCATCCGTTGATTTCCTCGACGTAGGGACGCAGCGCAGCGCAGCGCTCAAGCATGTCGAGGACCTGCTCATTCTCCCAGCCTCGGCGTCCCACGATCACGAGGCGGGGAATCTCGTGTGGGGGCAAGGTCTCAGCCATACGCCGCCAGAGATTGAGCAGAAGCAGGTGGTTCTTGCGCGGCTCGATCGTCCCGACACAGACGAAATAGGGCTTTACTTGGGCTGCCGAAGCATTTGCTTCAGCCTGCGCCGCAATGTCCTGCGTCAGTTTCTCGGTGCCGAGCAAGGCAACATGGATGCTGGGCACACGGCCCGATGCTTGCGCAAAAGATGCGAACGACCTGCCGGTTGCGGCCGAATTTACGATCACCGCATCGGCCAAATCTGCGACGGTCTGCATGCGCAGGCGATGCAACCGCGCGCCTGACTCCCTCGCATATTCAGGATATTCGATCGGGATCAGGTCATGCACCATGCACAGGAAGGATGCGCGCTCGCTATCCAACATGGCCTTGACCGCCTTTGGCCGGGTGAGATGATGCGGCGAAACCTGCACATAGACCGGCACGTTGGTTGCGGCTCGCTCTCTTGACCGTCGGGGTCGCAGGCGCAGCAGCGTAGGCATCACCGAGGCGAGAGAACGCTGCCGCGTCTCATCGCTTCCCGTCAGCCAGCAATGCTCTAGCCAATCGAGATAGCCCAGCGCCGCGTTGCGCGGCACGCGCCCCTTCCAACCTAGCGGGTGAACCGCAGCAAAATGCAGATTTTCGCCATAGCGTTCCAGCAATCCGCGGGCATAGGCCATCTCGACCCGGTCGACGCCGGAGGGCGTGTAGTGACGGATGCGCGAGATCAGGCGCGAAATGTCGAGGATCACCGTCGTCATCGGAGCTTCGCCATGAAGCGCCCCTGCCACCGCCGGACCGGCAGCAGCCAGTCGAGCCAGTTCGGCATCCGGTGCGCGGCCATCCGGGCGATCAGCGTTTCCGGAGGACAGGGCAGATGCGTCACCGGATCAAGGTAACGTGGGTAGAGAATCAGCACGCCGGCGACGAGCTGGTCGAGTGAAAGGTCACGCCCGCGGCGAGAGGGCACTTCCCCCAGATCTGTCGTCAGCCCCCAGCCGGCATAGAAAGGCGTACCATGACAAGTAACCTGACGGCCCCTTAGCAGCGCTTCGAAGCCGGTGAGCGAGGTGATGACGTGCACCTCATCCACGACATCGAGCAAGACAGCCATGCTAGGCTCGCGCACGATCCTGTCGGCAAGGCGGAGCACCTCGTCATCCGGAACTGCGCCCTTGCGATGACCGGCATCGACGTCGGGATGTGGGCGGAACCAGATCTCGGCGTCCGGCTCCATCGCCCTGACGCGGCGCAGGAATTCGAGGTTCGACGACAGGCCGCCGCCACCTGCCACGACCGACATGTCGTCTTCCACTTGCGCCGGCACCAGAACCAGGCGCCGCCCGGTTTGGCGCGGTGGTGGCGGGGCGCTCTCCGCAGCGGCGTACTTGCTGATCTGCGCGCTCACGATCGTGCGGCGCAGTGCGGCGGCGCGGGTCACAAGCGAGTCGGGAAACGCATGCGTTGCGAGGATGTGTTCGAGGTCGCTGGGGGCGGATGGGTCGAAATGTATGCCCCGCTGGTCGACCACGACCGACGATGGCGGGACAAGATTGCTTCCCAGTCCGACCGATCGGACGAAACCATCCTCGACCCGCACCAGAGGAGGCATCCGATCAGGCGCAACCCTGCTGATGGCAGCCGCGCGCGAAGGCCAGATCGCGATTCCACCGCCCGCGCATTCGGCCTGCCGGATTGCGGACGAAGCGCGCCGGGCAAAGGAAATGGCTCGCTCGGGAACCCAAAGGAATGTCGCGATCTCCCGCCGCTTCCACCAGGCCATGCCAAAGGCCACGGCAATGGCGCGGTTTTCCTCGATGATGCGGCGCCAGTCGGCAAGCTGATCGATCACCTGATCTATCGAGGCCGCTTCGCCGTTGAATGGGTCGAGATATTCCGCCTGGCCCAGGAGCGCTCGCGCCCTTTCGGCCAGCTCGGCCGTGCTGTCGCCCCTTCGCCCGTGCTTGCCATCGGACAGCAGTCTGACCGGAGCGCCGATGATGGCGGCGAGTGCCACCCACTCGTCGTCTCCATGCGCGACAAGCAGGCGATCGGCATCGAGCACCGACCAGGGATCGACATCCCCGCACCAAGCCCCACCTTCTTTGCGCGAGAGCTGCCTGGCGACGGACTGCAGGGGTAACGGAACAGCCCACAGCACCTGACCGCCGGCAAACTCTGTCGCGAGCGTCCTGATTTCAGCCTCGGACGCCGGGCGGACGATAACGCTCGGCGGGCTTTCCAGTCTGGCCGGAACAGCCCAGAACGCCCCCCCCACCCGCGCCGCCCGAACGCGTTCGAGCGATACATCCGGGGGCCGAACGGCCGCGCTAGGGTGGCGCGAGACTGTTGCCGTACGCCTTGGAAAGGGGGGCGCGCGTAAAAGGGGAAGATCAGTCATTCAGATCGCTGGCGATACCAACCCATAGGGCAGAAAGATATGGGCGCAGCGATATGTCCAACACGCGCTCGTGGAAAGCGGGTATGCAGACCGTATTTGCGTCTTGTGGGCGGATATCGTCGGTGAGGGCACCTAGCGCGCGTCGGCTAGCTTTCGAGAATGGCCGCCAGCGCCGCCGCCACGGCATCGAGTGTGGCGGGATCGGTCCATGTCGGATGAGGGCGCGAGGTATCTGCAAGCTGGCTTTCGCGCGCGGAGAGAATCCCGCCGAGCGAAGAGCCCATGAACAGCAGCCGCTGATTGACGATGGCTGGCGGCATTGGCGCCAGCAGCCGCCGCACATGATCGAGGCAGCGCAGGTAGCCCGAATTCCAGCGCCCTTCCAGCGCATCCATGAACAGTTGCCGGTTGGACAACTGCAGCACCACGACGAAGCGGTTGTAGCAATCGCTCCAGGGCGAATTGGCGGGCAGCAGCGACGTCTGCACAAGCAAGCGAGTCACGTCGAACAGGGTCTCCGGACCGCCTCGCGCCTCAAGTTGATCGAGGTGATGATTGCGCAGCTCATCGATCAGGCGCGCCCCATGCGCAATCACGGCGCGAACGAGCGCTTCCTTCGATCCGAAATGATAACCGACTGCGGCGTGGTTCTTTTGCCCGGCAAGTTCCGCAATCTGGCGGACCGTCACACCTTCCACCCCGTGCTCGGCAAACAGCCGCAAGGCCGCTTCCTTCAGCATTTCTGCCGGATCGATCCGTGATGCTGCAGCGCTGGTTGCCATGGGCACGAAATACCCTTTGACAGCGGTTTAAGTCAATCACATTATCCATCTGGATAACAGATTCGGTCGCGTCGAACAGCGCAGACCGAACCGGTGATGGAGGATGCGTGATCGAGCAGGACGCAATACCGGGCGTAGACCTGACGGCGCTGAGAGGCTGGATGGATAGCCGAGGGCTGGGTTCTGGCCCGCTGGATGCGGTGCAATCGCTTTCGGGCGGCACACAGAACATCCTGCTGCGCTTCACCCGTGCAGGGCGCACCTACGTCCTGCGCCGCCCCCCGCCACACCTGCGTGCAAATTCGAACGAGACCATGCGCCGCGAGGCCCGCGTCCTGGCTGCGCTTGCCGAAAGCGATGTGCCGCACCCCGGGCTTATCGCCGCCTGCCCCGAGGATGACGTGCTGGGTGCCGCGTTCTACCTCATGGAGCCGATCGACGGCTTCAATGCGACCCAAGGGCTCGAGCCCGTCCATGCTGGCGATGCTGCCGTGCGCCACCGCATGGGGCTCGCCATGGTCGATGCGATCGCTGCCCTGAGCAAGGTTGACTATGCAGCAGTCGGGCTGGCCGATTTCGGCAAGGTCGACAGCTGGCTTGGCCGTCAGGTAGGACGCTGGGCTGCTCAGCTCAAGAGCTACGAGGAGTTCGCCGGCTGGACCGGGCCGCAGGCCATTCCCGGCGTGGACAAGGTGGCGCGTTGGCTTGAAAGCCACATGCCACCCACATTCCAGCCCGGCCTGATCCATGGTGATTTCCACCTCGCCAATGTGATGTTCCGGCACGACAGCGGCGAACTTGCCGCCGTGGTCGACTGGGAATTGTGCACGCTGGGCGATCCGCTGCTGGACCTGGGCTGGCTGGCCGCCACCTGGCCCGAAGACGGCGTGCGCCGGGCCACCGACGTCGCCATCACGCCATGGGAAGGCTTCGCCACGATCGAGGAGATGGTCGCGCGCTACGGCCAGCAGACCGGGCGCGACCTTGCCCACTTCGACTGGTACGCGGTGCTCGCCTGCTACAAGCTCGGCATCATTCTCGAAGGATCGAACGCCCGCGCGTGCGCGGGCAAGGCGCCGCGCGAAATCGGCGATCGCCTCCACGCCCACACCATCGACCTGTTCGAGCGCGCGCTGCGCCGCATCGGGTAAGCAAGAAAGAGCTGCGAATGATCAACGATACCGACTTTACCGGCAAACGGGTGCTGGTCGTGGGGGGCTCAAGCGGCATCGGCAATGGCATTGCTCATGGCTTCCGCCTGCGCGGAGCGCAGGTCCATGTCTGGGGCACGCGCGCCGATGCGGGTGACTATGATGCGGCGGACGGCTCGGATCTGGCCGGCCTTGGTTACACCTGCGTCGATGTGGGTGATCCCGATGCGATCGAGGCCGCGCCCGCCCCCTTCGAAGGATTGGACGTGCTGATCCTGTGCCAGGGCACCGTGGTCTACAAGCGCGGTGAGTTCGAGCGCCCGGGCTGGGATCGCGTGATGGCCGTCAATCTCGACAGCCTGATGCACTGCTCGCGCAAATTCCGCGCTGCCCTTTCGGAAACGAAGGGCTCGATCGTGATCGTCAGCTCGATTTCAGGTCTCAAGGCCAATATCGGGAATCCTGCCTATGCCGCATCGAAAGCGGGGGCAATCAGCCTGACCAAGACGCTGGGCCAAGCCTACGCGGCAGATGGAATCCGGGTAAACGGCCTTGCCCCCGGTCTCGTCGATACCAAGCTGACCAAGGTCACCACGCAGAACCCGCAGCGTCTCGAAGGTGCGCTTGCCGCCATCGCGCAACGCCGCGCGGGCACACCCGAAGACATGGCGGGGGCGGCAATCTTCCTCGCATCCCCGCTCGCATCCTACGTCACCGGCCACACGCTCGTGGTCGATGGCGGTCTTTCTCTCTGATTTCTCTTAAAAAGGCTCCTGCAATGATTTTCGAGCATACCGACAAGGTGAAGGATCTGATCGCCAAGGTCGAAGCCTTCATGGATGAACACATCTACCCCAATGAAAAGGCCTATGGCGAATTCGTGTCCAACCAGGACAACCTCTGGAAGGAATGGCCCGGGATGGAAGCGCTGAAGGAAAAGGCGCGCGAGCAGGGTCTTTGGAACCTGTTCCTCCCGCACGAATATGGCGAATTCTCGCCCGGCCTGACCAATCTCGAATATGCGCCGCTTGCCGAAATCTTTGGCCGCGTGCCCTTCTCGAGCCAGGTCTTCAACTGCTCGGCGCCCGACACCGGCAACATGGAAGTGCTCGCCAAGTTCGGCACTCCCGCACAGCAGGAAAAGTGGCTCAAGCCGCTGCTCGACGGCACGATTCGATCTGCCTACGTCATGACCGAGCCGCAGGTCGCGTCCTCGGACGCCACCAATCTTGAACTGTCGATCATTCGCGATGGCGACGAGTACGTGCTCAACGGGCGCAAGTGGTGGATCTCGAACGCCATGCACCCGCGTTGCGACATCTGGATCGTCATGGGCAAGAGCCGCTTCGACGGACCGCGCCACAGCCAGCATTCGCAGATCCTGGTCGAACCCAAGACCCCGGGCATCACCATCGTGCGCCATCTGTCGGTGTTCGGTTCGCACAACTCGCCCGGCGGCGAATGCGAGCTGCGGTTCGACAACGTGCGCGTTCCGGCCGAAAACCTGTTGCTTGGCGAAGGCCGCGGCTTTGAAATCGCGCAGGGTCGCCTCGGGCCTGGTCGCATCCATCACTGCATGCGCTCGATCGGGCAAGCGCAGCGTGCGCTCGAATACATGGCGCGCCGGGCTGACAGCCGTGTCGCCTTCGGCAAGAAGCTCGCCGACCAGTCGAGCATTCGCCAGGATGTTGCGCGCAGCTTCTGCGAGGTCGAGATGGCCCGCCTGCTGACGCTCAAGGCGGCCGACGCCATGGACCGCTTCGGCAACAAGGTCGCCAAGGACCTGATCGCGGCGATCAAGGTCGTGGCTCCGACCATGGCGCAGACCGTGTGCGATCGGGCCATCCAGGTGCACGGCGGCATGGGCGTGAGCGGCGACACGCCGGTCGCCTCGTTCTTCACGCTCAATCGCTTCGTCCGCCTGACCGACGGACCCGAGGAAGTGCACATGAGCCAGCTCGGCAAGCAGAAGATCCAGGAATACGTGCAGAGCAACGCACGCTGACCTGACGGTATGGGGGCAAGGCAGAGGTTACGGGCCGTCTGCCTTGCCCCATGATCAAGACCCGGGATCCCGGGCCACGGCGGGAGAGAAATGATGGGCTGGATCAAGAGCGGCGATGTCACGCTGAGCCCGGCGCAGTTCGACGAGCGCGCCCGCAAGGCCGCCACGGTGCTGCAGCAAGCCGGCATCGGATCGGGAGACGGTGTAGCGTTCTACCTGCGGAACGATCTCGCTTACTTCGAAGCTTCGTTCGCCGCCGGCATCGTTGGCGCCTACCCGGTACCGGTAAACTGGCACTACACCCCTGACGAAGCCGGATACCTGCTGCGCGACAGCGGGGTGAAGCTGATGCTGATCCACGCGGACCTGCTGCCGCCGATCGCCGAAGCCATCCCGGAAGGGCTGCAGGTGATCGTGGTCGAAACCCCGCCCGAGGTTCGCAATGCCTACCACCTTGGCGAGATCGACCTGCCCGCCGGGCTTCCCGTCTGGGGCCGGATGGTAGACGCCGCCGCACCGTTCGAGGGCGAGCCCCTGCCGCCGCTCGCCTCGATCATCTATACCTCGGGCACGACCGGCCGACCCAAGGGCGTGCGCCGCGCTCCCGCCTCGCCCGAACAGGCCGAGGCCGTCACCCTCATGCTCGGCCGGTCCTATGGCTATATGGATGTGATCGAGGGCCGTGCGCCGCCCGAAAGCATCGTCACGGCAGTCATCGGACCCGTCTACCATTCCGCGCCGAACGCCCATTCGGCCTTCTCGATCCGGCTTGGCGCGAACGTCGTCGTGACGCCGCGCTTCGATGCCGAGGAGCTGCTGGCGCTGATCGAACGCGAAAGGATCACGCACCTCAACATGGTGCCGATCATGTTCAACCGCCTGCTGCGCCTGCCCGATGAGGTGAAACGCCAGTACGATCTGTCCTCGCTGCGCTTCATCACCCATGCCGCCGCGCCCTGCCCGCCGCCGGTCAAGCGCGCGATGATCGAATGGTGGGGGCCGGTCATCAACGAATATTACGGCTCGACCGAGATGGGCAACGTGACCAGCCTGACATCGGAGGAATGGCTGTCGCACCCAGGGTCGGTTGGCCGGGTCATGCCCGGCGTGGATGTGCGCGTCGTCGACGAGGACGGCAACGACGTGCCCCCGGGCACTGTCGGCGAAGTCATCGGCAAGAGCCGGATCGCGACCGAATTCACCTACCAGAACGCGCCGGAAAAACGGGCCGCCATGGAGAAGTACGGGCTGATCACGCCCGGCGACGTCGGCTATTTCGATGCTGACGGGTTCCTCTATTTGTGCGACCGCAAGAATGACATGATCATCTCGGGCGGCGCCAACATCTACCCCGCCGAGATAGAGGCCGAGCTGCACAAGCTGCCCGGCGTTGCCGATTGCGCGGTGTTCGGCATCCCCGACGAGGAGTTCGGCGAAAGCGTCATGGCGGTGGTCCAGCCGATGCCCGGGGCTGACCTGCACGAGGACGATCTCAAGGCCGATCTGCGCCGCGTGCTCACCGCCTACAAGGTGCCGCGCCGGATCGACTTCGCCGACAGCCTGCCCCGCGAGGATTCGGGCAAGATTTTCAAGCGCAAGCTGCGCGAGCCCTTTTGGGCCGGGCGCGATCGCGCGATCTGAGGGAAAAGAGACGATGAAGGCGCTACGCTACCACGGCGAACGGGACATCCGCCACGAGAGCATGGACGATCCCGTGCTCCAGTCCGACCGCGACATCATCGTGAAAGTGGATGCCTGTTCGATCTGCGGGTCGGACCTGCACATCTATCACGGCCATGGCTATTCGGACGACATCGGCTTCTGCGTCGGCCATGAAGCGGTCGGCGAAGTCGTCGAAGTGGGCCGCGGCGTGCAGCAGCTCAAGAGCGGGGACAAGGTCATGATCCCGGCGGCCGTGGGATGCGGCGCGTGCCGCCATTGCCTGTCGGGTGTCGTCAATCTTTGCGAGAACAACGCTTCTGGCTGCTATGGTCTTTCGAACAAGCTCCAGGGCTCGCAGGCTGAAGCTGTGCGCGTGCCAGCGGGCGACGTCAACGCGGTAAAGATGCCTGATGGCGTGACCGCCGAACAGGCCCTGATGATGACTGATGCGCTTGCCACCGCCTGGTATGGCGCGCGCATGGCGGACATCGTGCCGGGATCGAGCGTTGCTGTGGTGGGGCTCGGGCCCATCGGCCTGATGGCGGTGGACAGCGCCTACCTGATGGGCGCGCACGTGGTCTATGCGATCGACCCCATTGCCGAACGGCGTGCGCTTGCGGAGCAATCCGGCGCGATCGCGCTTCATCCCGACGAAGCGATGGATCGCATCAAGCAGGACACGCATGGGCGCAAGCTAGACAGCGCGATCGAGGTGGTCGGGCAGGACAAGACAGTCGATTTTGCACTGCGGCTGGTGCGGCCGCGCGGGACGGTGTCGGTGATCGGGGTCCAGCAATCACGCCGCTTCGCCTTCCCGCTGGAGCGCGCCTTTGCGCAGGGGCTTACGTTCCGTACAGGCACGTGTTCGGTTCCCGAGGAACTGCCCGCACTGTTTGCGCTGGTGCAATCCGGACGGCTGCACCCGGAACGCTACATCAGCCATCGCCTGCCGCTGTCGCAGGGCGAGGAGGCTTATCGCCTGTTCGAGGCGCGCGAGGCCGGCGCGCTCAAGATGGTGCTGATCCCGGACTGATCGCAAAAATGGACGGCGGCGGAGCCCAGGTTACTCCGCCGCCGCCATCGCCTGGGTCGCTTACAGCAGCTTCCAGGTGATCGGAACGGTCACGGTGGTCGCCCCACCGGGGGGCGGCGGCAGCGTGCCTGCGCGCGAAGGAAGCGCCAGCGCTTCCCGGTCCAGCGTCGACGATCCGGACGGAGCCACCAGTTCGGTCTTTTCGACCGCGCCGCTTGCCGAAATGAACACCTTCACGCGGGCAGTGCCTTCTTCGCCGCGCATTTGCGCCGTGCGGGGATAAGTCTGCTTGGCCGCGATGGCACGCGCCACCTGGGCAATCCAGGCGGCGGGTTGCGCAGCCGCGGGCGGTGGCATCATGGCCAGCGCGGCGAGTGCCGCGCCGAAGATCTTGGTCGTTGTCTTGGTCATGTCAGGGTTCCTTGGTGGCGTTGGGCTGGCTTGGGTTGAAATGAAGGGCGGGTCAGAATTCGGACCAATCTTCGGCGTCGAGCTGGCGCGCGGCGCTTCCCTCGAAGCTCGGCGCGGGACCCGAGCTCGGGGTGCGGGACACCGAGGCGGCCCTCGCAGCGGGCGCTGGTTCGATAAAGGCCTCGACAGGCGGATGTGCGGAGGCCCGCGCCGGCACCGCAGCCGGGACCGGCTGGGCCGAATCGGAGCGTCGCATGGCGTCGGCGCCCACGCGGAAGCGCGCCACCTGCTGCACCAGGCTTTCGGTCTCGACTGACAGGTTGCGCGTACCCGCCGAGGTTTCCTCGACCATCGCTGCGTTCTGCTGGGTGAAGGAATCCATCGCCGCGACCATGGCGGAAATGTCGGCAATGCCGCTCGCCTGCTTCTCGGCAGCCTCGGCGATCTCCTCGACAAGGTTGGACACGGCAGCGACTTCGCCGACGATCTGGCGCAGTGCGTCGCCGCTGCTTTCGACGAGCGAGACGCCTCCGCCAACCTGATCGGTGCTGGTACCGATCAGCGCCTTGATGTCCTTTGCCGCATCGGCCGATCGCTGCGCCAGGGCGCGCACTTCGTTGGCGACGACCGCGAAGCCCTTGCCGGATTCCCCGGCGCGCGCCGCTTCGACGCCTGCGTTGAGAGCAAGCAGGTTGGTCTGGAAGGCGATGCCATCGATCACGTTGACGATCTCGGCCATCTGGCGCGAGGATTCCTCGATGCTGCGCATGGCATCGACGGCGCGACGGGCGATGTCTTCGACCCGTCCGGCCGTATCACGCGCCACGGCAAGCCGACCGCTGGTCTGGCGTGCGTTGTCTGCCGTTATCTTCACGGTTCCGGTGAATTCGGCGAGCGTGCGCGCCGTTTCGGCCAGCGAGCTTGCCTGCTGCTCGCTGCGATCCGAAAGGTCGGATGCGGCAGCGGCAATCTCGGTCGTGCCAAGCTTGATCGTGGTGCAACCTTCGGCAATCTGGCCCAGCACGCCCGACAGTGCGGCAACGGCTGCGTTGTAGTCGGCATGAAGCTTGGCGAATTCCCCGGTTCCATTCTCGGGGACGCGATACATAAGGTCACCCTGGGCGAGTGCCGAAAGGCCTCCGCCGATCGCGGCGATCGTCGCTTGCGTGGCGGCGGTGCGCTCCTTTTCCGCTTCGGCGCGCGCGTGGTCGGCAGCAAACAGGTCCTTGAAGCGATCGAGTGCCCGCGCGAGGTTGCCGATTTCGTCCGAACGCGACAGGCCAGGCACGGCAACCGCGTGGTCTCCGCTGATCAGGCGTCCGACGGCGTCGCTCATCCGGTTGAGGGGGCGGGCAATGTTCTGCATCAGCAGCACCAGCAGGATTACCGCGCTGGCCAGCCCCGCACCGATCGCTGCCAGCATGAAGGTGCGCGAGCGGGCGAACAGACGATCGCTGCGCGCCGACACGGCCGATGCGCCCTTGGTATTGAGCTCGATCAGCCGAAGGACATTGTCTTCAAGGTTGTAGAACGCATCCAGCGTTTCGCCGTCGAGCATGTCCTTGGTCGTCGGGTCGCCTGACTTGGCCTTCTGGAAAAGCGTCTCGCTCTGGGCAGCATAGGCCTGCCAGGCGGTCGCAAACTGGTCGAAGGCAACCTTCTGGTCACCACCGACCCCGAGCTTGCCGTAGTCCGCGATCAGGCCGTCGATAACCGCGCCGGCATTGCGGGCCAGCTTTTCGGTACGCGGTGAAGGTGCCGCGACAAGGTCGGTCTGCTTGATGCGGTATTGGGAAATGTAGGCGTGGATATCGCCAAGGTTCTGCGAGGCAGGCAACCAGCGCGTGCGCAGTTCGGTCGAGGTGCGGTTGACTTCGGCCATCTGGTCGATGGCGAACAGCCCCATCGCCGTCATGACTGCGAGGAGGAAGGCAAACGCTGAGATGAGCTTTGTTGATATGTTGAAGCGAATCATTCCGTTTCCCGAGCGCAAATGCTTCCAGATGCTCGGGAAATAGGGCCGCCGGGTCAGGGACAGGTAAGCGCCGGACTGCGGGTCTTCCCTTGGGACGGAATTAACCATGAGCCGCTTCCGGCTTGGAAAAGCCCATGCGGATTTGCCAAGATCACATCATGAAACGTCGATTCGTCCTTGCCGCTGCCATTCCGCTCCTGCTGCTCGCCACGGGCGCTGCGCCGCGTCACAGTGCGCGAACGACGCCCGCTCCCGCGCCGATCCCGCTCGCCGATACCGTGCGCGTGACGATGACGACCGAGCTCGGCCCGATCGTGCTCGATCTCGATGGCAAGCATGCGCCGATCACCACGGCCAACTTCCTGCGCTACGTCGATCTCAAGCGCTTTGACGGGATCGTGTTCTACCGCTCGATGCATCTCGATTGGGGCACGCCGCCCAATGGTCTTGTCCAGGCAGGCCTGCGGGGTGTGGCCACCAAAATCCTGAAGCCGATCGCGCACGAACCCACCAGCCAGACCGGCCTGAGCCACAAGGCTGGCACGATCTCGATGGCCCGCTTTGCCCCCGGGACCGCGACGGCGGACTTCTCGATCATGGTGTCGGACATGACCGGGCTGGACGCCAACCCTGAAGCCACGGATCCCGAAACGCAGGCTGGCTATGCCGCGTTCGGCCACGTGGTCGAAGGCATGGACGTGGTGCGCAAGATCTGGGACGCGCCGATCTCGCCCACGGCCGGAGAGGGCGGGCTCAAGGGCCAGATGATCGAAAAGCCGGTGAAAGTGCTCACCGTCCGCCGCACGCCCTTGCCGGCGACTGCGGCTGCAACGGCAGCGGCTCCGGTCAGCCCCTGACCGCCTCCACGCCGCGGACGATCGCTGCTTCGATCAGGGCGTGGTCCGCGTCATCCAGGCAATAGGGCGGCATGACATAGATCGTGTTGCCCAGCGGGCGCAGCAGCACATCGGCCTCGCGGAACAGCGCCATCAGGCGCGGCGCGAGGTTGGACAGATAACCGCCGTCGGTCACCTCGACATCGACAGCGGCAACCGTGCCGCAGCGACGCGGATTGACGATTCCCGGCACGTGCGCCAGCCGATCGAGCATCGCCTGCTGGCGTACCCCCAGCGCCGCGATCCGCTCCAGCACGGGCTCCTCGCGCCAGATCGCCAGATTGGCGACGGCCGCGGCACAGGCTATCGGGTTCGCGGTATAGCTGGACGAATGGTAGAACATGCGCGCGCGGTCGGTCGACCAGTGCGCCATGAAGATCTCCTCGCGCGCCATGGTCACCGCCAGCGGCATCGAGCCGCCGGTCAGACCCTTGGCGAGGCACAGGATGTCGGGCACCACGCCCGCCTGTTCGCAGGCAAGCAGACTGCCGGTGCGGCCCCAGCCGGTCATCACCTCGTCCGCGATGAACAGCACGTCGTGCCTGCGGCATATCTCGGCCATCGCGCGCAAGATGTCGGGGGAATAGACCAGCATTCCTCCCGCGCCGAGCAGCAGAGGCTCGACGATGAAGGCCGCTGCGCCGCCACGGCAATGCGTTTCCAGCGCCTCCAGCGTCGCGGCGCCATCGCCTTCGGGGAAAGGCACGGTGGCCACGTCGAACAGCAGCGGCTCGTAGGGCTTGTTGAACACCCCGCGCTCGCCGATCGACATCGCGCCGATGGTATCGCCGTGGTAGCTGTGTTCCATCACGATGATGCGCTGGCGATCGATGCCGCGGTTGGACCAGAAGCCGAGCGCCATCTTCAGCGCAACTTCGACGCAGGTCGAACCGCTGTCCGAAAAGAACACCCGGGTCAGTTCGCTCGGCATTATTTCAACCAGGCCTGCGGCGACCTGCTCGGCCGGCTCATGCGTCCAGCCGGCGAAGATCAGCTGATCGAGTTTTTCGGTCTGCGCGCGCACCGCCGCCATGATGCGCGGATGGCAGTGTCCGTGCGTCGTCACCCACCAGCTGGAAATCGCATCGAGCACCCGGCGCCCGTCGGCGGTGTAGAGCGCAGCGCCCTGCGCGTGGGTCACCAGCGGCACGGGCTCCTGCAAGCCATGCTGGGTAAACGGGTGCCAGACGGACGAGGGCATCAGGCGAAGTCCGCGACGTCGAAGTTCTTGGCAAAGGCGGCGGTCAGGCTGTCGCGCGTCAACGAGTCGAGGCGCGGCAGGCGGCCCAGATTCCTGACATTGCCCATCGCGCAGATCGTCATCTGGCTGTCCGCCACTTCATCGCCCACGAAGGCCACGCCATGGATCGGCACCGCGCGCGACCGCAGCGCCTCGATCGTCAGCAATGTGTGGTTGATCGTGCCAAGGCTGGTGCGCGCGACGATGATCGCGGGGATGTTCCACCAGGCGAATACATCGGCGTAGGTCGTATTCCGGGTGATCGGCACCAGCGCCCCGCCCGCCCCTTCGACCACCAGCGGCGAGATCTCTGGCAGGGCCAACCGGGAAAGGTCGATCGCCACGCCATCGATCTCTGCCGCGCGGTGCGGCGAACAGGGCGTTTCCAGGAAATAGGCCTCGGGCAGAACACGTTCTGCAGGCACGCCACCCATCTGAATGACCACGTCATGGTCCGCGCCATCGTCGCGACCCGACTGGATGGGCTTCCAGTAGTGCGCTTCCATGGCGCCTGCCAGGGCCGCCGAAAACACCGTCTTGCCAATACCCGTATCGGTTCCGGTAACGACGAAGCGCGTCACTTCAGGGCCTCCTCCAGTGTCGATGCCAGTGCATCGACATCGTTCGTGGTTGCGTTGAGCGTCAGCGAGATGCGCAGGCGGCTGGTGCCCTGCGGCACGGTCGGCGGGCGGATGCCGCGCACGTCGAAGCCAGCGGTCTGCAGCTTGTCCGCCACCGCCATCGTCCGGGCATCGTCGTGCAGGATCAGCGGCAGGATCTGCGATCCGCTGGGCTCCACGCCGAGCGGTGCAAGCCGTGCCTCGGCATGGCGGACCAGTGCGGACAGGCGCTCGCGCCGCTCCGGCTCGTCGGCCAGCATGCGGATCGCTTCGCGCACGGCGGCGCAGACCAGCGGCGATGGCGCGGTCGAAAAGATGAAGGCACGCCCCCGGTTGACCAGGAAGTCGCGCACGATCCGGGGGCCCAGCACCAGCGCGCCTTCGCAGCCCAGCGCCTTGCCGCAGGTCCGCAGGATCACGGTGTCCGGCCGTCCTTCAAGGTGCCCGGCAACGCCGCGCCCGTCGCGCCCGAACACGCCGGTGGCGTGCGCCTCGTCGATGAACATGATCGCATCGTGGCGCGCCGCCACTTCGGCGAAGGCGTCGACCGGGGCGATATCGCCGTCCATCGAATAGAGCGTTTCGAACGCCAGCCAGATGCGGCCGGTGTTGCCGCGGGCACGCCATTCGCGCGCCGCGTCGTCGAAGCCTTGCGGATCGTTGTGTGCCGCCGACACCGCCGTGGCCCGGGTCAGCCGCAGCCCTTCGTGCATCGAGGCGTGGACCAGCTCGTCATGGATGATCAGGTCCCCGCGCTGCGGCAGGGTGGAAAGCATCGCGGCATTGGCGGCATAGCCTGCCGAGAAGAACAGGGCGGCTTCGCTGCCGAAAAAGGCGGCGGCTTCGGCTTCGAGCACCTCATGCTCGGGATCGTTGCCGCGCAGCAGGCGCGATCCGCCCGATCCCAGCGGTACGCCCCGCTCGATCGCGTTCTTCACTGCCCGCGCCAGGCGCGGCGATGAAGACATCGCGAGGTAGTCGTTCGACGAGAAATCGATGCCGCGCCGGGGCGTGAGCGAGCGCAACCGCGCCCGTTCCCCCAGAGCCGCCAGATCGGCCTTGTGCCCCTGCCACAGGCCGGAGGCGGAAAGCGTCACCGCTTCTGCCTCCGCGCCAGTCACGCCGCGCACCCGCCCGAGCAACCGCCCACGGCCTTCATCGCGCGCAGCGGCTCCTCGCCTTCCATCGGCTTGAGGCCGAGGCGCGCGAACATCGCCGCATCGGCATCGTCGCCTGCGTTGGCGGCGGTCAGCAGCTTGTCGCCCGTAAAGATCGAATTGGCCCCGGCCATGAAGCACAGCGCCTGCGTCGCCTCGCTCATGCTCTCGCGCCCGGCCGACAAGCGCACCATCGACAGCGGCATGGTGATCCGCGCAACCGCCACGGTGCGCACGAATTCGATGTCGTCGATCTTGGCGAGCGGCGTGTCGGCCAGCATGTCGCCCAGCACGGTGCCCTTGATCGGCACCAGCGCATTCACCGGCACGCTTTCCGGGTGCTGCTCCATCGTTGCCAGCGCATGGACGAAGCCGACGCGATCGCTGCGCGTCTCGCCCATGCCGACGATGCCGCCCGAGCACACGTTGATGCCGGCGTTGCGCACGTTGTCGAGCGTCTTGAGCCGGTCGGCGAACGTGCGGGTGGTGATCACTTCGCCATAGCGTTCGGGCGAGGTGTCGATGTTGTGGTTGTAATAATCGAGCCCTGCGTCGGCGAGCTGCGCAGCCTGGCCTTCGTCGAGCATGCCCAGCGTCATGCAGGTTTCGAGCCCCATCTCGCGCACGCCCTTCACCATCGCGACGATGGCAGGCATGTCGCGCTCCTTCGGGTTTCGCCAGGCAGCACCCATGCAGAACCGCTTGGAGCCCGCATCGCGCGCCTGCGCAGCAGACTGCAGCACTGCCTGCACGTCCATCAGCTTGGTCGCGGCAACGCCGCTCTCGGCCTTGACCGACTGCGAGCAGTAGCCGCAATCCTCGGGGCAACCGCCGGTCTTGATCGACAGCAGCGTGCACAGCTGCACTTCGCCCGCGCGGTGGTGCGCCCGGTGGACCTCGGCCGCGCGGAACACCAGCTCGGTGAACGGCAGGTCGTAAAGCGCGGCAATCTCCTCGCGCGTCCAGTCGTTGCGGACCGAGGATGCGGCGGCAGCAGGGGCGGCGCGCACGGAGGCTTCCGGGGCGGAAAGCGTGGCGGTGTCGGACATTGTCATCTCCCTGCAATCAGCGATTCATCGCGCCCTTAATCCAAAAGTGCCGGGCATGCTTGCGTAAAAATGTTTCCTGCCAGATCGCCGGGTTAACGCGCAGAACGCGCGCCTTAAGGCAATCGAAGGATTGGCATGGCAGGGCCGGAGCTCGCTATGTGTCGATTGGCCGATCGCCAAGGGGAAGCTGCGTCTCGTGAACAAACCCGTCGAATCCATCGGTGTCATCGGGCTGGGCTATGTCGGCCTGCCGCTGGCCGTCAGCTTTGCCCGCCACTATCGCGTCGTCGGCTTCGACATCAGCGCCCATCGCATCGCCACGCTGCGCGCCGGCATCGACTACACCAACGAAGTGACGAGCGAAGAGCTGGCAGCCTGCGCGCTTGAAGTAACCGACGATCCCGCCGCGCTCACCGGGTGCCCGGTCATCATCGTCACCGTGCCCACCCCGGTCGACGAAAGCCGTCGCCCCGATTTCTCCGCGCTCGATGGCGCCTGCCGCACCGTTGGCGCCGTGCTGCGCGATTCGGGCGCGCGCGGCACGATCATCGTCTTCGAATCGACCGTCTATCCCGGCGCCACCGAAGAAGTCTGCGCGCCGATCATCGAACAGGTGTCCGGCCTCAAGTGCGGGACAGACTTCAAGCTCGGCTACAGCCCCGAACGCATCAATCCGGGCGACAAGGAACATCCGTTCGAAAAGATCGTGAAGGTCGTCTCGGGCCAGGATCCCGAAACGCTCGAAACGCTGGCTGCGCTCTACGGTTCGGTCGTCACCGCCGGAATTCACAAGGCCAGCTCGATCAAGGTCGCCGAAGCCTCGAAGGTGATCGAGAACACGCAGCGCGACATCAACATCGCGCTGATGAACGAAATTTCGAAGATCTGCGATCTCGTCGGCATCCGCACCAGCGAAGTGCTGGCAGCGGCGGGCACGAAGTGGAACTTCCTGCGCTTCTATCCGGGGCTCGTCGGCGGCCACTGCATCGGCGTCGATCCCTATTACCTCACCGCCAAGGCCGAACAGCTTGGCTACCACCCCCAGGTGATCCTCGCGGGGCGGCGCATCAACGACGGAATGGGCGGCTATGTCGCGCAGCGCGCGGTCAAGATGATGGCGCAAGGCGGGCGTCCGCTGGCCCAGGCCCGCGTCGGCATCCTCGGCCTCACCTTCAAGGAGAACGTGCCTGATATCCGCAATTCGAAGGTCGAGGACATCGTCACCGAACTGCGCGAATTCGGCATCACGCCGATTGTCCACGATCCGCTGGCAGACGTCCGCGCGGCGGAACACGAATTCGGGATAACGCTGTCTGCATTCGAAGATCTGGCCGATCTCGATGCGCTGATCCTCGCCGTGTCGCACCGCGCCTTCGTCGATCTGCCGATTGATCGCCTGCTGGCGATGCTCCGCCCCGATGGTGTCATCATCGACGTGAAGTCGATGCTCGATCCTGCGCGTCTGCCCGACGGGCAGCGCTACTGGAGCCTGTAAAGAAAGGGGCGGCCAGCATTTCTGCCGCCGCCCCTGAAGTCTACATCATGCGCTCACGTCCATCCTGAATGCGCCAACCGCCACTCGGTTCCTTGCGCAGTCAGACAACGATCGATGCGGCGAGGCGACCGGCCACCGCCAGCAGTTGCGCCGGATCGAACGGCTTGCCGATCACCGGCCTGTCGCGGAAATCCTCGGGCAGGTGCTCGCGTCCGTAGCCGCTGACGAAGGCGAAGCCGATCCCGGCCGCATCGAAAGTCGACGCCACCTTGTCGACCTTCTCGCCATGAAGGTTGCCGTCGAGCAGGGCGAAATGCGGCTGCAGGCGCGCGGCGGCGGAAATCGCCTCGGCGCAGGTCGTCGCCGGGCCGAGCGGGGTCGCGCCGGCATCTTCCAGCAACATCTCCAGCTCCATCGCCACCAGCGGCTCGTCCTCGACGATCAGCACACGGCAGCCCGCAAGCGGCAGGCGATCACCAGCCGGTTCGGCGCGGGTGACGGTGCGTGGCGGCATCGCGCACGAAGCCCCCTGCGCCAGCGGCATGCACAGCGCCCATTCAAGCCCTTCGGCATGGAACTGGGCAACGGCCTTGCCGCCCAGGCTCGATTCGATCAGCCGCGTCCCGAACCCAGAACGTTCAGGGCTGCGCACCGGCGGCCCGCCGCTTTCCCGCCAGTTCAGCAGCAGATTGCCGTCCTGCGTCTCCCAGGTTACGTCGACTCGGCCGGTGCCATTCGAAAGTGCGCCGTACTTGATCGCATTGGTGACCAGCTCGTGGAACACCAGTGCCAGACGCAGCGCAGGTTCGGGTGCGAGCTGCGCTTCCGGTCCCGACGCCACCAGCCGTTCCGGGGCCACCGCGCCCAGGGCAAGCTGCTCTTCGACCAGACGCCCTACGCTCGCCCCTTCCCATGTCGCTGCGCTCAGCAGCGAATGGGCGCGGGCCAGGGCCTGCAGTCGGCCGGTAAACGTGCTGAGGAAATCCTGCGGAGATGCAGCATGGCGCACGCTTTGCGTGGCGATCGCCTGCACTGTCGCCAGCGAATTCTTCACACGGTGGTTGAGCTCGCCCACCAGCAGCGCCTGCGTCTCCTCGGCCCGGCGCCGCTCGGTAACGTCGAGCACCTGCAGCGCCAGCGTGCCGCGCCCATCCGCCTCGCTGAGCGAGGAGCAGTACCACTCGCCATCGATAGCCGCGCCATCGGCCCGCAGCAGCCGGTGATGCAAGGTCTCGCTCGCCTCGCCGCGGTCAAGCAGCGCCTGCATCGCCTCGATGAAGCCGCGCCGCGCTTCCTCGGGCAACCACGGCACCTGCATCAGCGACAAGCCCAGCACGTCGGCGCGCGAAAAGCCGGTCATGCGTTCGGTCGAACGCGTCCAGGTGATGATGCGCAGGTCGGAATCGATCTCGATGATCGCGAGGGGCGAATTATCGCTGTGCGCGCGCAGGCGCGCCAGAACGAGCCCCATCTCGTCGCGCTGGCGGGCAAGCTCGCGCCGTTGCCGCGCCAGCTCGGCGAACACCGCCACCTTGCCCGAAAGAACCACCGGATCGACCGGCTTGAGCAGGTAGTCGACCGCGCCAGCCTCGAAACCGCGGAAGCGCTTGCGCTCGTCGGTGGCGAGCGCGGTCAGGAAGATGATCGGCACTGCGCGCGTGCGCTCGATCCCGCGCATCAGTTCGGCAAGCTCGAAGCCGTCCATGCCCGGCATCATCACGTCGAGCAGGGCGAGCGCGAAATCCTCCTTGAGCAGCAGCTCCAGCGCCTCGAAACCGCTGCGCGCCTTGACCACCTCGATCCCGTCCTGCGCCAGCAGCGCCTCGAGCGCGCGCAGGTTCTCCTCGACATCGTCGACGGCAAGAACGCGCACCGGATCAGGCAGCCGCATCGCGGGGCTCCTTCCAGTCTTCGGCGCTGCGCCGGAAGATCTTCTCCTCGGGCACGAAATCGGTAAACAGGTCCGAATGCCGCGAAAAGCGCAGCGTCTCGCGCGAGCCAAGCCCCAGGAAGCCGCCGCGCCCAAGCGAGCTGGCGAACAGGCCCAGCGCCCGGTCCTGCAACTGCCGGTCGAAATAGATCAGCACGTTGCGGCTCGACACCAGCTGGACTTCGGAAAAGACCTCGTCGGTTGCCAGGTTGTGATCGGCAAAAACCGCCTTGCGCCGCAGCGAAGGATCGAACCGCGCCGCACCGAAGGCAGCGGTGTAATATTCCGAAAGCGATCCCGGCGCGCCCGATGCGCGGTGATTGCGGGTGAAGTCGGGAATGCGCTCCAGATCGTAGATCCCAGCCTTCGCCTTTTCGAGCGCGGCCGGATTGATGTCGGTGCAATAGAAGATGGTGCGGTCTTCAAGGCCCGCCTCGCGGAACAGGATGGCCAGCGACCAGAACTCCTCACCATTGGCGCAGCCAGCGATCCACACCTTGAGCGAAGGCCAGGTATGCAGATGCGGCAGGACGTTTTCGCGCAGGGCCCGGAAATACGCCGGATCGCGGAACATCTCGCTCACCTGGATGGTCAGGAAGCCCATCAGCGTGGGATGCACCAGCGGATCGTGCAGCACCCTGTCCTGCAGTTCGGACAGTGTTGCGCAGCCGAAATGCGTACGCGCCCGGTCCATCCGTCGCCGCAGCGATTCGCGCGCATAGTTGCGGAAGTCGTACTGGTAGCGCCGCCAGATCGCCTCGAGTAGAAGGTCCAGCTCGATGTCCTCGGTCGATGTTTCGGCCAGCGAACTCATCGCGGCATCCACACACGGACGAGCGACAGCAGCTTGTCCACGTCCAGCGGTTTGGCGAGGTAGTCGTTCGCGCCTGCGTCCAGGCAGTCCTGCTGGTCCCGCGCCATCGCCTTGGCGGTCAGGGCGATCACCGGCAGGTCGCGCCACAGGCCCTGCTTGCGGATCTCGCGCGTGGCCGTCAGCCCGTCCATTTCCGGCATCATCACGTCCATCAGCACCAGATCCACCGGCAGTGCCTCGCCGCGTGCCACCTTTTCCAGCTCGGCCAGCGCTTCCAGCCCATTTCGCGCGATCCGCACGCGCGCGCCATGCGGTTCGAGCACGCTGGTCAGCGCGTAGACGTTGCGGATGTCATCCTCGACGATCAGGATCTGCCGCCCTTCCAGTGCGGCATCGCGGGTCAGCGCCTTGGCCAGAAGCTTCTGCTGCGGCTCGGGAAGATCGGCGACAACCTGGTGCAGGAACAGCGTCACTTCGTCGAGCAGCCGCTCGGGGCTCTTGGCGCCCTTGACGATGATCGACTTGGAATAGCGCCGCAGCCGCAGCTCTTCCTCGGCCGAAAGGTCGCGGCCGGTATAGACGATCACCGGCGGGAAGCCGACGCTTTCGTCGGTGCTCAGTCGTTCGAGCAGGTCGAGCCCCGGCATGTCCGGCAGGTTGAGGTCGAGCACCATGCAATCGAACGTCTCGGACCCGAGCTTTTCGAGGCACGCCTGTGCACTGTGCGCCTCGATCGTCTCCACCGCACGCGAGGCGAGCAGATGACGCACGCTTTCGGCCTGCGCGACATCGTCTTCCACCACCAGCACCCGGCGCAGGCGCTGGTCCATCCGCGCTTCCAGCCCTTCGAGCATGTCGACCAGCGTTTCGCGGCGTACCGGCTTGAGCAGATAGCCCACCGCACCGTTGGACAGGGCGGGCAGGGTGTCGTCGTCGGCCGACACGACGTGCACCGGGATGTGCCGCGTGCGCGTGTCGCGCTTGATCCGGTCCAGCACCGAAAGCCCGGTGTGATCGGGCAGATTCATGTCGAGGATCACCGCGTGCGGCACGTATTGCCGCGCCATCAGCGCCCCTTCGTCCGCCGTCCCGGCGAGCAGGCACTGGAAGCCCATCTCGTGCGCCAGATCGCGCAGGATGCTGGCGAAGACAGGGTCGTCCTCGACCACGAGGATCACCCGCGCGTCACCCGAAAGGACCTCGCGATCGTCTTCCTCGTGAACTCTCTGCGGAGCAATCCTTGCTACCTTGACCGGCGCGGGCGCAGCCGGGGCGTCAGGGCGCGGGGTCGGCGGCGGGGGTGGCAACACCGCTGCGGGGTCGAACGCTGCCGGAAGGTCCAGCGTGAACGTGCTGCCCTGCCCCGGCGCCGAATCGAGCGCGATCCCACCGCCCAGTAGCCGCGCCAGCTCGCGCGAGATGGAAAGGCCGAGTCCCGTTCCGCCGTACTTGCGGCTGATCGTCCCGTCCGCCTGGCGGAAAGCCTCGAAGATCGTGTCCTGCTGTTCTGGCGGAATCCCCGTGCCCGTGTCCCGCACCGAAAACGCGATGCGGTGGTTGTCCTGCGGCCCGACGATGATCGCCACCTCGCCCCGCTCGGTGAACTTGATCGCGTTCGACACGAAGTTCTTGAGCACCTGCTCCAGCCGCTGCGGATCGGTCTCGATCTCGGTCGGTGCCTCGCCCGAGACCTCGACGCGCAATGCAAGGCCCTTGCTCTCTGCCGAAGCGCGGAACGTCTGGGCGATCTTCTCGACCAGCGGGGCAAGGCGCACGCGCCTTGGCTGCAGTTCGAGCCGCCCCGCCTCGATTTTCGAGATGTCGAGGATGTCGTTGATCAGCGTTAGCAGGTCGTTGCCCGACGTCTCTATCGTGCGGGCAAAGCGGACCTGTTCCTCGTCTAGATTGCCGTTGCGGTTGTCGCCCAGCAGCCGGGCCATGATCAGCAGCGAATTGAGCGGCGTGCGCAATTCGTGGCTCATGTTGGCAAGGAATTCGCTCTTGTAGCGGCTGGCCTGTTCCAGCTCTCCAGCCTGCGCCTTGAGCGATGCCTGCGCGCGGGACAGCTCGTCGCGCTGTGCTTCCAGTGAGCGGGTCTGTTCCTCCAGCTGCACGTTGCTGCGTTCCAGCTCGGCCTGCTGCTGCTCGAGCTCCGCCTGGGCCTGCTGCAGCGCGCGGGTCTGGGCCTCCAGCTCGTCGTTGTTGGCACGCAGCTCCTCGCCCTGCGCCTGCAGTTCCTCGGCCTGCTGCTGCGTCTCGGCCAGCAAAGACTGCAACTGCGCGCGGTACTTGGCAGAGCGGATGGAAAGGCCCAGCTGGCGACGGATCAGGTCGAGGAACGCGACGGGATCGGCCCCGCCAAGCGCCCCGCCATCGGGCAGGGCGAGCTCGACCACAGCATTGACCGTGCCGTCCACCTCGCCGATCCCGACCAGCAAGCGCTGCGGCTCGCCTTGGCCCAAGGAAGATCCGTAGGTGAAATAGCCTGGCGGCAGGTTGTCGAGCAGCAGCACGCGCCGTTCTGCGACGGCCCGGCCGGCGAGGCCATCGTCACGGCCAAGCCGCTGCGACGGCCCGATGCCCTCGGGCACGCCGATCGAGGCCAGCTTGCGAAAGCCGTCCCCATCGCGCACGAAGATCACCCCCGCGCCTGCGCCGATCCGCTCGACCAGATAGCCGAGCGCGGCGCGGCCCAGATCGTCCAGTGCCTGTTCGCCGGCGATCGCATTGGCCAGCCCAGCCTCGCCATCGCGCAGCCATTGCTGGGTCATCGCCTCGTTGCGATAGCGGATGAACAGCGCGCCAAGCCCCGCCAGCGCGATCTCCACGATGGTGGCGAGCGACCGGTTGACGATGGCGACCGAGGGGTCGATCCCCGCAGGCGCGAAATGGAAGCCCACGATCGTCAGCAGCGTTGCAACGAACGCGGACGCCACCGGCACCCAAGGGCGGTCGGACAGAAACGCAAGGACCGTGGGGACAAGGTAGATGACCCACACCGCCGTGCCGAGCGGAAAGACCAGGTCCGCAGCGAAGGTAAGCCCCAGCAGCAGGATGAGCGCGACATTCAGCACGGAGCGAGCAGCGGCCGGAGCACGCGGATTGGGCATTGTTTTCCTTTTGCCGCGTCGGAGTTCGACTGCCGCGGACCGAAAAGCGCAGAGAGACGGTATTTCGCGGGCAAACGCTCTTGAGCCGCAATGGTTCCCTCCTCCACGGGAGGCTTTGCCATCCTTTTCACGGATTGGGTGTTTCGGCCGACGGAATTGCGAAGGAATTTGTTGATCTTGCGCCAGCGACTCGTACTAGCTGCGCGCGACGAATTGAGGACGCCTACCAGAACCTCCAGCAGCAAGGGCGGATCGTGAAGGGACGGGAGCAGACACAGGACAGGCCTGTCGTGCGCAGCATCGCGGATCTGGCCCGCATTGCCGGCGTGTCGGTGTCGACGGTTTCGCGCGCGCTTACCGGCAAGGGCACTCTGAACGAAAAGACGCGCGAACGCGTCCGTGCTCTGGCGGACGAATACGGCTTCCGGCTCAACGTGTCGGCACAGAACCTTCGGCTGGGCCGCACTGGTGCGATCGGCGTGCTGCTGCCGCTCGGCCACGAACGCGGCCAGCATCTCTCGGACCCGTTTTTCAGCGCGATGCTCGGCCATCTGGCCGATGAACTGGCCGAACGCGGCTATGACCTGCTGATGTCGCGCGTGCTGCCCGATCGGGCCAACTGGCTCGACGATTTCGTGCGGTCGGGCCGTACCGACGGCGTGATCGTGATCGGCCAGTCCAATCAGGGCGCAGTACTCGAAGCCGTCGGCAAGACCTATCGCAACATGGTCGTGTGGGGCGCTTCGGACGCGGACCTGCCTTACCTGACAGTTGGCACCGACAACGTCGCGGGTGGTGCGCTGGCGGCACGCCACCTGCTCGAACGTGGCCGCCGCCGCCTCGCCTTTTTCGGCAACATCGACGCGCCCGAATTCGTCGCGCGCGAACGCGGCTTCCTCGAAGCCCTGCCCGAAGAGCTGCGCGCGTCGACCGAGATCGTGCCCATCCACCTCACCCCCGAAAGCAGCTTCGCCGCGGCGAGCGAATACTTCGCCGCCGGCAATCGCCCGGACGGGGTATTCGCGGCCTCGGACATCATCGGGATGAGCATCGTCGCCGCCGCTGCCGAACACGGGATCGCCGTTCCCGAAGCGATGTCGGTGGTCGGCTTCGACGATATCCTGCTTGCCCGGATCGCGACTCCGCCACTCACCACGGTGCGCCAGGACATTGCAGAAGGCGCGCGGCGACTCGTCGACCTTGTCCTGCAGCGAATCGCCGGGGAAGACGTTTCGTCCGCCTTGCTGGACCCCGTGCTGATCGAACGCGGGTCGAGTTGAAACGCTCTTCACGCGCTGAAAGCCGTGCGTGCGGGCGATGGTCCTAAGGGCAATCCGCAAACGATTGCTATTTGACTTGCAAACGATTGCTGATGGCGCTAGCTGAACCCTCGAGCGGTCCGTTCAACGGCCGCCGATGCCCTTCATCGGGCAGCATGGGAGGATTGTCATGAAGCGTGTTTTGCTCACCGCATCCGTTGCTCTGTGCGCGCTCGCCGCGCCAGCGTTCGCTCAGTCTGCACCGGCCGACCAGCCGGCCAGCGCCGAGGACGCCAAGGCCGATCCGCTCGGCCTCAACGAAATCGTCGTCACCGCGCAGCCGCGCGCCGTGAACAAGCTCGACAGCTCGGTTTCCGTCTCGTCGCTCGGCGCCGACGCCATCGCACAGGCAGCGCCCCGCACCACGGCTGAAATCTTCCGTTCGATCCCCGGCATCCGCTCGGAATCGACCGGTGGTGACGGCAACGCCAACATCGCCGTGCGCGGCCTGCCTGTCGCCTCGGGCGGCGCCAAGTTCCTCCAGCTGCAGGAAGACGGCATGCCCGTCATGCAGTTCGGCGATATCGCGTTCGGCAACGCCGACATCTTCCTGCGCGCCGACCAGACCATCGCCTCGATCCAGGCGGTGCGCGGCGGCAGCGCCTCGACGCTCGCCTCGAACGCGCCGGGCGGCGTGATCAACTTCATCTCGAACACCGGCGAAAAGGACGGCGGCGTCGTCATGGCGACGGCCGGCGTGGACTATCGCGACTACCGCCTCGATTTCGATTACGGCGGCCACATCGACGACAAGACCACGTTCAACGTCGGTGGCTTCTGGCGTTCGGGCAACGGCCCGCGCGATGCCGGCTACACCGCCAACCAGGGCTACCAGATCAAGGCGAACCTGACGCGCAAGTTCGATTCGGGCTACGTCCGCCTGTACTTCAAGCACCTCGATGACCGGGCCATCAGCTACCTGCCGATGCCCACGCTGGTCACCGGCACCAACAGCGATCCCAAGTTCGGTTCGATCAACGGTTTCGACATCAAGTCGGACACGATCCAGAGCGCCTACTTCACCAGCGCCTTCGGACTCGATGGCCAGAACAACCGCCGCACCACCGATCTCAAGGACGGCATGCACCCGCTGGTCAACGCGGTCGGCCTCGAAGCGGTGTTCGACGTGGCCGACGGGCTGAAGCTGGAAGAACGCTTCCGCTACCAGTCGGTCAAGGGCAACTTCGTCTCGCCCTTCCCGGCAGAGATCGGCTCGGCGCAGTCCATCGCCGACAGCACCGGCAACTACCTTGCCAACGGCAGCTTCTCGGGCGGCACCACCGGCGCCTATTCGCTCAAGTACGCGACCGGCCCCAACGCTGGCTCGGCCTTCACCGGCGGCGCCAACGGCCTTGCCATGCGCGTCCACCTGTTCAACGTGGACATCAACGATTTCGGCGGGTTCACCAACGATCTCAAGCTGACCAAGACCTTCGGCGACTATTCGCTGACCGCCGGTCTCTACAACGCCCGCCAGTCGATCGACATGGACTGGGTGTGGGACAGCTTCCTGATGGAAGTGAAGGGCCATAACGCCGCCCTGCTCAACGTCGTCGACAAGGCCACCGGCCAGGTTCTCTCGTCGAACGGCCTCTATGCCTATGGCGTGCCCTTCTGGGGCAACTGCTGCACCCGCAGCTACAACGTCGATTACGACATCATCGCGCCCTATGCCGCGTTCAGCGCGCAGGTCGGCCCGGTCAACTTCGACGCCTCGATCCGCTATGACAGCGTCAAGGCACGCGGCGACTATGCCGGTGCGGTGCAGTCGGTGCTCGACGTCAACCAGAACGGCGTGATCGATCCGGTCGAAAAGAGCGTGTCGGTGATGAACAACGGCGGTGCCTCGCCGGTCAACTACAACGTCCACTACACCTCGTGGTCGGTGGGCGCGAACTACCGCGTCAACAACGACCTTGCCGTCTTCGCCCGTGCCAGCCGCGGCGGCCGCGCCAATGCCGATCGCCTGCTGTTCGGTCTGGTCCAGCCCGATGGTTCGGTCCGCCGCCAGGATGCGATCAACTTCGTCAACCAGTACGAACTGGGCGTGAAGTATCGTTCGGGTCCGTTCGCGCTGTTCGTCACCGGCTTCCACGCCAAGACGCAGGAACAGAACTACGAGGCGACCAGCCAGCGCTTCTTCAGCCGCGTCTACAAGGCAACCGGTGTCGAACTCGAAGCGGCATACCGTCAGGGCATCTTCGATCTTCGCGCCAGCGCCACCTGGACCGACGCCAAGATCGCCAGCGACGCGATCAGCCCCGCCAACGAAGGCAACCGTCCGCGCCGCCAGGCGAACCTGATCTATCAGTTCACCCCCGCGCTCGACTTCGACGTCGCCCGCGTCGGGTTCAACGTGATCGGCACCAGCAAGGCCTATGCCCAGGACAACAACGATCTGGTCTTCCCGGCCTATGCGCAGGTCAACGCCTTCGTGAACGTCCGCCCGGTCGAGAACGTGGAAGTCTCGGTCAACGCCAACAACCTCTTCAACGCGACCGGTTTCACCGAAGCGGAAGAAGGTTCGATCACCAACAACGCGACCAACTACATCCGCGCCCGCGCGATCAACGGTCGCACCATCTCGGCCTCGGTCAAGTACACCTTCTGAGCCCGGGTCGCAGCGCAGGCGCCGCCATGCCCTTCGGCGGCGCCTGCCACCCCTTTTTCAATTCATCCCGCACCCAAGGCAGGAGCCGCCGTGTCCTCTCCCTCCCCGTGGAGCGCCCGCCATCTCCACGCCTACCTCAACGCCGGCGTCGAGCCTGACCGCGCCCCCCTCCTGCGCGAAGGCGACTTTGCCCGGGTCTCCGACAGCACCGACATCTGGGATGCCTGGCCGATCCAGCGGCGCGATGGCCATCCCTTCACCCTCGCCGATGGGTCGCAAGTGTGGATGGCGCTCGCCGCGCCGCGCTTTCCCGATCCCGATGAACGCCACGGCCACGCCCGCATCACGCTGTTCCGCCTCGCCCCCGACGGGGCCTGGCACGAAATCGGCCCCGCCCTGCCCGATGGCCTTTCGCCCGGTAGCCGCGAATGGTCGGGCAGCGCGATCGCCGATCCGGACGGCGCGCTGTCGCTCTACTTCACCGCCGCCGGCCGTCGCGGCGAAGCCGAACTCACCTTCGAACAGCGCATGTTCTCCGCCCGCGCCACGCTCGAACCCGATGGCCGCTGCACCGGCTGGACCGACCTTGCCGAAATCGTCGCGCTCGATCCCGCCCACTACATGCCGACCACGGCGGGTGGCGGCATCGGCACGATCAAGGCCTGGCGCGATCCGTCCTATTACCGCGATGCCGATGGCCGCCACTGGCTGACGTTCGCCGCCTCGCTCGCCGGATCGCAAAGCGCCTTCAACGGCGTGGTCGGCGCCGCCTGGGCAGCGGCGGACCGCCCGGACGACTGGCAGCTCCTGCCGCCGATCGTCTCGGCCGATGGCCTCAACAACGAACTCGAACGCCCGCACCTCGTCGGCCACGGCGGCAAGGTCTACCTGTTCTGGTCGACGCAGGCGCACGTGTTCGATCCCGCCGGACCCATAGGCCCCACCGGGCTTTACGGCATGGTCGCCGATCGCGTCGAAGGCCCCTGGACACCGCTCAACGGCAGCGGCCTCGTCTTCGCCAACCCGGTCGAAGCGCCGGCGCAGGCCTACAGCTGGATGGTCCTGCCGGAGCTTTCCGTCACCAGCTTCGTCGACAACTGGGGCGGCGGCGATGTACGCCGCTTCGGCGCAACCTTCGCACCGTTCCTCCATCTCGTGCTTGATGGAGACCACGCGAGCCTGAAACAGGCCTGAAACAGGATTGAGCAGAGATGGCGGAGCCCCGGATAGCAGGCGTCGAACTCGGCGGCACCAAGACCATCCTCGTGCTGGCGAACGGGACCGAGATCGTCGAACAGGTCTCGATCCCCACGCAGGCGCCGGATATTACGCTCGCCGCCGCCAATGCTCGCCTGCGCGAATGGCATGCAGTTGCCCCGATCGCGGGGCTGGGCATTGCCTCGTTCGGTCCGCTGGATCTTGCGCGCGGGGTCATGCTGCCAACGCCCAAGCCTCACTGGACCGATGCGCCGATCCGCGATGCGCTGAACGCCGGTATCGATGGCCCGGTGGTGATCGATACCGACGTCAACGGCGCCGCGCTGGCCGAATATCGCTGGGGCGCCGGCGCGCAGCACGGCTTTACCAGCCTGTGCTACATCACCATCGGCACAGGACTTGGCGGCGGCATCGTGATCGACGGCGTGCCGCTGCACGGCGCGATGCACCCCGAAATCGGCCACATCCGCGTACGCCGCGCACCCGGCGATGATTTCGCGGGCGTGTGCCGCTTCCACGGCGATTGCCTGGAAGGGCTGGTCAGCGGCCCTGCCCTTGCCGCGCGCTTCGGCATGGATGGCAGCCAGATCCCAGACGATCACCCCGGCTGGCAGAACGTGGCCATCGAGATTGCCGATGCCATTGCCACCCTGTTCCTGATGACCTCGGTCGAAGCGGTGCTGATCGGCGGGGGGGTGGGCACGGCGCGGGCGAGCCTGCTGCCGACGATTCGTGCGTGCGTGCTGGAAAGCCTTGCCGGCTACCTGCCGTTCGTCACCTCCGACAGCGTCGCAACCCGCATCGCCCATCCCGCGCTGGGCGATCGCGCCGGCCCGATGGGCGCGCTGGCGCTGGCGCTCGACGCGCTGGACTGAAGCGCTCAGCGAATTCCCGCAGCCGCGATCAGCTGGGGGATCTTCTCCTTCAGCGCGAAGAAGCCCTTGGTGGCATGGGGCCATGCGCGGTCGTCCCACGCCCGGCGATGCTCCCCAAGCGTCAGCCCCGCATGGCGCAGCGCGCGCTTTATTTCAGGGAACGCTTCGAGCGCCGGGCCCACCGTGGCGAACCCGGTGAGCACCTGCCCCGCGCCCTCGCCATGCGCGAATGCGGCCAGTTCCTCGGCCGACGAACAGACGCGGAAGGGACAGTGCCAGCGCGCCACGGCGCGTTGCACCCCGTCGCCCAGCGCGGTCTTGTCGGCCGGCACGGCACCGTCGCTGGCCAGCACGGCCACGCCGCGCACATCCAGATCGCCCAGCGCCGCCTCCAGTTCCAGCGAAAGGTCCTCGGTGGTCAGCCAGATCACCGTCGGCACGCCCGGTTGCCAGCGCAAGGGCGCGCGGGGCGGTGCGGCAGCCGGCGCAGGCGGTTCGTCGGGGATGCGCGCCACGGTCGCAAGTCCGCGTGGGCTGAAGCGCCCGCCGGTCATCCGCGCGATCCGGTCGGCATCCGCGAGATACGCCTTGCCCCGCGTATGCAGGCCCGCGACCCAGCGCCACGACAGCGTGTTCGACGCCGCATCGCCATCGATCAACCGGTCCAGGAAGAAGCGCGCGCCCAGCTGCCATGGCAGGCCGAGCGTGAATACCCAGATCGAGGCGAACTGCATACGCGCCCAGTTGTGGAGATAACCGGTCGCCTCCAGCTCCTCCACCCAGTGGTCGAAGCAGTCGATCCCGGTCTCGCCGCGACAGGCGGCCAGGTGGCGTGCGGCAAAGCCGTCGTCCTCGCCCAGCCGCAGGTCCAGCCGGTGCAGGTCGCCACGCCAGCTGGCCCAGACCTGTGGCCGCGCTTCCAGCCAGCCCTTGAAGTAGCTGCGCCAGAACACTTCGGTGACGAACTTGTCCGCGCTTTCGCCATGCGCGGCGCGCACGCGGGCGACGACTTCGGCTTCGCTCACCAGCCGTCGGCGCAAGGCGGCGGACAGGCGCGAAACCGCATGGTGGCGCCCGGCGCCGTGCTCTTCATTGCGCCGCGCGGCATAGACCAGCCCGGCCTGCGGCAGGAACGCGTCGAGCCGCAGCAACGCAGCTTCGCGCGTTACCGGATGTTCGGCGAAACCCTGTGCCTGGGCGGCCGGGCGGGGAGCGATGGAAGCCATCGCCACCCCATGCAGGGTCACCCGCGCCCGCGCCAGCCGACCATACGGGCAAGACTCATGCGGCCACCGGCACTTCTTCGGGCGCGAGCGGGGCGCGGCCACGGATCTGGTCGGCGATCTTTTCGGCGATCATGATCGTGGGCGCATTGGTGTTGCCACCAACCAGCGTGGGCATGACCGAGGCATCGACCACGCGCAGGCCTTCGAGCCCGATGACCTTGCAGTCCTTGTCGACCACGGCCAGCGGATCGCTCGCCACGCCCATCTTGCATGTGCCGACCGGGTGGTAGATCGTCTCGCCCTTGGCGCGGACCCAGGCGTCGATATCGTCGTCGCTGCGCACGCCCTCGCCCGGCCAGATCTCTTCGCCGCGATAGGGATCGAGCGCGGGCTGGTTCACGACTTCGCGCGCGATCCGCACGCCTTCGCGCACCGCGCGGCGGTCTTCCTCGGCGGCCATGAAATTGCACAGGATGGCAGGGTCGGCATAAGGATCGGCCGAGCCGAGCGAGACCGTGCCCCGGCTTTCCGGGCGCAACTGGCAGACGTGCATGGTGAAGCCATCACGCTTTGCGGCAACCTTGGCGTGTTCCTGCATGATCGCCAGCACGAAGTGCAGCTGCAGGTCGGGCCGGTCGAGATCGGGCCGGGATTTGAGGAAGGCGCCCGCTTCCAGCCCGTTCTGCCGCCCGGTGCCCTTGCCCGTCAGCAGGTATTCGAGCCCCACCTTGAGCATGCGCAGGCCCCGGATATCGTTGTAGAGCGTGATCGGCTGCGTGCAGGCCCAGTTGAGCGTCACGTCGAGGTGATCCTGCAGGTTCTGCCCCACCCCCTTTCGCGCATGGACCGTAGCGATGCCGTGCTTGCCCAGCTGTTCGGGATCGCCGATGCCGGAAAGCTGCAGGATCTGCGGCGATTGAAACGCCCCTGCACAGACCAGCACTTCGCGGCTCGCATGCGCCGTCACCACCGCCTTGCCTTGGCCAAGGCTGTATTCGACGCCCGTGGCTCTGCCGTTCTCGACCAGCACCCGGTGCGTGCGCGCGCCGGTCACGATGGTGAGGTTCGGCCGCTGCCCGGCAATCGGCGCAAGGTAGCCGCGCGCCGCGCTCCAGCGCTGGCCGTCGTGGATGGTCAGCTGGTAACGGCCAAAGCCTTCCTGCTCCAGCCCGTTGAAATCGTCGGTCACCTTGTGCCCGGCCTGCGCGCCAGCGGCGATCACGCCCTTGTAGAGCGGGTGTTCGGACCGCTCGCCCCAGCTGACCTTCAGCGGCCCGCCTTGCCCGTGGTAGGTGTTCGCGCCTTCCTGGAAATCCTCCGCCCGGCGGAAATAGGGCATGACTTCGGCATGGCTCCAGCCTTCCAGGCCCATCTGCCGCCACTGGTCGTAATCGCGGGCATGGCCGCGCACATAGAGCATGCCGTTGATCGCGCTCGATCCGCCCAGCCCCTTGCCGCGCGGATGCCACATCCGGCGGTTGTCCATGAAGGGTTCGGGCTCGCTCCAGAAGCCCCAGTTGTGCTTGCTCTTCTTCTTGATCAGCGAGCCGACGCCCGCCGGCATGCGCACCAGCACCGAGGTATTCTTGCCGCCCGCTTCCAGCAGCAGGACGCGCACCTGCGGGTCCTCGCTCAACCGCGCGGCGAGAACAGAGCCCGCGCTACCGGCGCCAATCACGATATAGTCGAACGTGCCCTCTGGCATCTTCTCATCCCATTCCAACGCTTGTTGACACAGGGGTAAGTAATCGGAATTCCGATTGCAAGCCGCACGATCGGTCACGCGAACCTGACGGAAATTTCACGCAACCGCGTTCTTTCTCCTGCGTTTCCCGCGCATGATCGCAGATAACGCGCCGGCGCTGGTTACCGGGGGAGAGAGTGGCATCGGCCGGGCATGTGCCCTTGCGCTGGGCCACAGCGGCAGGCCGGTCGTCCTGACCTATTACGCCGATGCAGCAGCCGGGCAGGCCGTCGCGGACGAGATCGCGTCCGGCGGCGGCCGCGCTCTGGCGCTGCAAGCCGATGTCGGCAGCGAAGCGGCGATCGATGCGCTGTTCGTTGCGGCGGAGCACGCCTTCGGCCCGATGCGCCTGCTGGTCAACTCGGCGGGGCTCAACATGAGCGGCACGCCGCTGCAGGCGATGACGCTGGCGCAGTTCGACCGCGTGCTGCGCGCCGATCTCTACGGCCCCTTCCTCACCTGCCGCCGCTTCGTGCGCGCGCTGGAAGGCGACGCCCCCACACCGAGCGGCAGCGCCGCGACCGGCGTGGCGCGGATCGTCAACGTCTCGTCGATCCACGAACGCGCGCCGCGCGCGGGCGGGCTCGATTACGATGCGGCCAAGGGCGGCCTCGCCCAGCTCACCACCACGCTGGCGCTTGAACTCGCGCCGCGCGGTATCGCGGTCAATGCCGTCGCGCCCGGCATGATTCTCACCCCCATGAACCAGTCCGCGCTCGACCACCCGGACGAGCTGAAGGCCAAGGAGGCGGCGATTCCCTGGGGCCGCGCCGGCCGGCCGGAAGAGGTCGCCGACCTCGTCCTGTTCCTGCTGTCCAACCGCGCCGACTACATCACCGGCACCACGGTGACGATCGACGGCGCGCTCTCGCTCACCGTGGCGCAAAGCGCATGAGCGGGCCCGACGCCGCGGGCGCCACCCACGCCCCGCTCGCCTTCGCCGTGCTCGCCCACCACGTCGTCACGCTCGATGCCGCGCGCAGCGACGGGCTGCTCTCGGGCTTCGACCTCATGAGCCCTTACGTCTGGCGCCGCGATGCAGCCTACCAGCTGCTGGTGCGCGTGCTGCCCAATCCGCTCGGCCCCGATGACGCGACCGGGATCATCTACGCCGGCACATCGCGCGACGGGCAGTTCTTCGAGATGGCGCATGATCCCGCCATCGTCCCCGGCCCGGACGACGTCGACGCTGCCGGGGTGGAAGATCCCACCGTGGTGCGTTCGGGCGAACAGGTCATGGTGTTCTATACCGGCGTCGAAAAGGGCCGCACCCGGGGGTCGCTGCTCGTCGCCGAGGGGCACGACATCACCGCGATGACCAAGCGCAAGGTGCTGCTCCAGGCGCCCGATGGCGAAGGCAACATCAAGGAGGCGACCGTCGCGCAAGGCGCCGATGGCAAGTACCGCCTGTTCTACGAATACGCGCGAGAGATCGAACCCGGTCGCGCCGCCTCGCGCATCGGCATGGCGATTGCGGATTCGCTCGAAGGGCCATGGACGGTGGCGGACGATCCCTTCACCGTGCGCGACGATGCCTGGGACAACTGGCACCTGTCGACCGGCCCCATGCTGTCGCGCGCCGGAAAGCCCAACGTGATGTTCTACAACGGCGCCACCGACGATGCCCGCTGGCGGATCGGCTGGATCGCCTTCGACGAAAACTACACGCAAGTGGTCGATCGCTGCGTCGAACCGCTGATCGTGCCTCCGCCGCCGCGCCTGCGCTCGGGCATAGACATCGCCTTTGCCGCCTCGTGCCTCGACGAACACGATGGCATCCACCTCTACTATTCGCTTGAAGACCGCGTGCTGCGTCGCGCCACCATCGGCTGGCTCGTGACCGAGTAGTCGCCCGGATTGTCGACAATCTGTTGACAATTGCGTGGCAGGCGGCGAGCCTGCCCGGCATGACGCGTCCTGCCCCCGCCTCCAAACCCCGGATTTCCGCCAGCGAGATCGCCGGCGCGATCGTCCGGGCGATCGAATCGGGCGAACTTCATCCGGGCGAACGGCTGGTCGAAGCGGACCTGTGCCTGCGCTTCGGCACCGGGCGGCAGGCGGTGCGTGAGGCGCTGCAGCAGCTGAAGGCCGCCGGCGTCGTCGAAATCGTGCCAAATCGCGGCGCGCACATCCTCGCCATTTCGGCCGAGCAGGCGATCCTCACGCTCGAAGTCACCGAACTGCTGTTCGGCCTCGCCGCCCGCAGCGCTGCAAGGCGCATCGTGGCCGGTGCCGATGCTTCTTCGTTGGAACGCGCGGTGGCGGAACTCGAAGCCTGCCGCGATGCGGGCGATGCCGCCAGCTACATGCACGCACGCCGCCACCTGTTCGGCGCGCTGGCGCATATCGCGGCCAACCCCGAACTCACCCGCAGCCTCGACCAGGCGCGGGTCCATGTCATGCGCGGCCAGTTCGGCTTCGCCATGATGCGCGGCGAACATGCGGGCGAACTGGCGCAAGTGGGCAAGCTGGTGCTTTCGGGCCACGCCGCCGAGGCCGAAGTCGCCGCGCGCGCCTATGTCGAACGCATCCGCCACCGGCTCGAAACGCCATGAATTCCTGAAGACCGAGGCAAACGTCGCAAAGACGACAAGCGGGAGAGAATGACCATGCAGTACGATCTTGTCATCCGCGGCGGCCTTGTCGTCGACGGCACCGGCACCACCCCCTTCCACGCCGACGTCGCCGTGCGCGATGGCCGCATTGCCAAAGTCGGCACCATCGAGGGGCGCGGCGCGGAGGAGATCGACGCGACCGGCAAGATCGTCACCCCCGGCTTCGTCGACGTGCACACCCACTACGATGGGCAGGTGACCTGGGAAAACCACGTCGCGCCCTCGTCGGGCCATGGCGTCACCACCGTGCTGATGGGCAACTGCGGCGTCGGCTTCGCGCCCTGCCGCCCGCACGAGCGCGACATGCTGGTCAAGCTGATGGAGGGGGTCGAGGACATCCCCGAAGTGGTGATGACGCAAGGTCTGCCGTGGAACTGGGAAACCTTCCCCGAATACCTCGACGCGCTCGACAAGCGCGAACTCGATATCGACGTCGCCACCCAGTTGCCGCATTCGGCCTTGCGCGTGTTCGTCATGGGCGAGCGCGCGCTGCGGCAGGAAGCGCCGACCGCCGAAGATCTCGAAAAGATGCGCGCGCTGGTGGCCGAAGCCATCGCCAAGGGCGCGTTCGGCGTCACCACCTCGCGCAACATGATGCACCGGACCAAGGCGGGCGAGCTTGCCCCCAGCCTCTATTCCGAGGTCGATGAACTCTGCGCGCTGATGGATGGGCTGAACGACGCCGATGCCGGCGTGTTCCAGCTGATCCCGGCGCCGGCCAGCGATGCCGAGGAAGAATTCGCCCTGCTGCGCAAAGTGGCGGAGCATGGCCGCCGGCCGCTCTCGTTCACGCTGCTCGATGTGCCCAACCAGCCGGGTGCCGGCTGGCGCTCGCAGCTGCGCGCGCTCGAACAGGCGCGGGCCGACGGGCTGGAAATACGCGGCCAGGTCGCCCCGCGCCCGGTCGGCATGTTCTATGGCTTGGATCTCAGCCTGCATCCGTTCAGCGCGCATCCCTCGTACCGCGCCATTGCCCACCTGCCGCTGGCCGAGCGGGTCGAACGCATGCGCGACCCCGAATTCCGCGCGAAGCTGCTGGCCGAAGCTGGAGAGGACACCAACCCCGTCACCCTCGCGCTGATCGATGCCTTCCGCGCGACGCACGAATGGGACGGCGATCGCCCCGACTACGAACCGGTGCGCGACAACCGCATCGAACAGCGCGCAAAGGCGGCGGGACAGAGCTGGCAGGAATACGCCTACGACCTGCTGCTGCGCAACGAAGGGCGGCAGATGTTCTATCTGCCAGCGGCCAACTACACCGAAGGCAACCTTAAGGCGGTGCGCGAAATGCTTGGCCACCCCGACACGCTGATGGCGCTGGCCGATGGCGGCGCGCACTATGGCTTGATCTGCGACGGCAGCTTCCCGACCTACTTCCTGCAGCGCTGGGCCCGCGATGCTGCGCCAGACGAGCGCATCGCGATCGAGGATGCCATTGCCGAACTCACTGCGCGCCCGGCGGCAGCGGTACGGATGGCCGATCGCGGACGCATCGCCGAAGGGCTCAAGGCCGATCTCAACGTGATCGACTTGGACGCGCTCGACCTGCACCTGCCCTACATCGCCTACGACCTGCCCGCTGGCGGCAAGCGCATGCGCCAGGAAGCCGATGGCTATGTCGCCACGATCGTTTCGGGAACCGTGATTGCCCGCAACGGCAAGCCGACCGGCGCGCTACCCGGCCGCCTCGTCCGCCGCGGCCGCGTGCGCGAAGCCGTCGCGGCCTGACCGCACTGGTTGGTCCGACGTTTGGGCCGCCCTGCTGACCGCCAGCCCGCATCGGAGGCGTCCGTCAGGTCGTGCCGATGCGGGCTAGGCCATGAAAAAAGGTAACGGCGGCAGCCTGTGGGGTGGGAGGTGCTGCCGCCGTACCGTCAGCCCGCCGATGGCGGGCAGGGGTAGGTTTCGCCGACGCCTTCGACGCGCGCGTCGCGGATCGTCGCGGAAAATCCTTCGGTGGCGCCCACACGCAACGGCGAGCCGATCGCTTCGATTTTGGCGCCGAGCGCGGTGAAGCAGGTCAGCGGAATGCGCAGCGTGGCCACCTTGCCGACCGGGCCCGGCACCGCGCCAAGGTTCAGCCTGACACCGCCGAACGCCACCGTCACCGGGCCGCTGCCCTTGCTGTCGATGCGCCAGTCGAGCCGCAGGGCAAAGCCGCCGTTGAGCTGGCGCTTCATGTCCACGGCGGGCCCATCGAGCGCGAAATCGCCCTTGCCGCTCCAGGTGAACTGGCGTCCGTCTTCCTGCGCGGTCAGGTCGACCGAACGTGCCGTCACCACGCTGTCCAGCCCAAGCCGCCATGGTTCGATCACCTTGCCGGCACGGATGAAGGTGGATTCCGCCAACTTGGACGATACGTCGACGCCGGCATCCTCGTTCACCCGGCCCACGCTCGCGGGGCGGGCATAGGACAGTCCGTAGCCGACCTTGAACAGCGGATCGATCATCGGCGCGCGCCCGTCGCGCGGCCAGTCGAACGACAGCGTTCCCGTGAAATCGCGCGCCGGCTTGCCGTTCTTGCGCGCCACCAGCACATCCGCCACGCCCTGCCCCTGCGATCCGGGCTGCCAGGCGGCGACGAAGGCATCTGCCAGATTGAGCTCCGGCCCGACGAACAGCGGACGGCCCGACAGGAACACGGCCACCACGGGCACGCCCTGCGCCTTCAGGGACTTGAGCAAGTCCAGCTCGCCATTGCGCGCATCGAACGCCAGACTGGTCACGTCGCCCTGGAATTCGGCGTAGGGTGGTTCGCCGAACACGACCACAGCCACATCCGGCTTTCCCTCGGGCGGCTTGCCCTCCGACGCCTCGCCCGCGAATGCCGCCTTGCCGCCCGCCTGCGCCACGGCATCGGCGATGGCGCGCCCGATGGTGCGACCCTTCGGGAAATCGGCGGCGGTGGTGTCGGTGCCCTGCCAGGTGATCGTCCATCCCCCGGCCTGCATCGCCATGCTGTCCGCACCCGGTCCGGTGATCAGCACCTTGGCGCCCGCGCGGATCGGCAGCACCGAGCCATTGTTCTTGAGCAGCACCAGCGATTTGGCGACCGCTTCGCGCGCGATGTCGAGATGCGCCTGCGCGCCGACCGCCGCCACGTTGCCGCGCGTCACCGGACGCGGACCCATCAGACCCAGCTTGTATTTCACCCGCAGGATGCGGCGCACCGCATCGTCCAGCCGCGCCATCGGGATCGTGCCGTCGCGCACTTCGCGCAGCGTGCTGTCGAACAGCCCCTTCCAGCTGTCGGGCGCCATGTAGAGATCGAGGCCCGCGTTGATCGAGGCGGCGCAGTCGGTCGGGCTGCACCCGGCCACCTGCCCGTGGCCGTTCCAGTCCCCCACGACGAGCCCTTCGAAACCCATGCGATGCTTGAGCACGTCGGTCAGCAGCGTTCGGTTGCCGTGGTTCTTCGCGCCGTTCCAGCTTGAAAAGCTGGCCATCACGGTCAGCGCGCCGGCGTCGATCGCCGGGGGATAGCCCTGCGCGTGAAGGCGCACGAGTTCGCTCTCGCCGATCTTCGCATCGCCCTGGTCCTTGCCGCCATCGGTACCGCCATCGGCCAGGAAATGCTTGGCGCTGGCCGCAACCTTGTCGGCCGCCAGCGGCTGCCCGGCACGCAGCGGCCCCTGCAGCCCTTCGACCATCGCACGCGAATAGCTCGCGACGACCGCGGGATCGCTCGAATACCCTTCATACGCGCGGCCCCAGCGCAGGTCCTGCGGCACGGCCAGCGTCGGGGCGAAGGTCCATTCGATGCCCGATCCTGAAACTTCCGCCGCGGTCGCCGCGCCGATGCGCTTGATCAGCGCGGGATCGTGCGCCGCGCCAAGGCCGACGTTGTGGGGGAAGATCGTGGCGCCCGGCAGGTTGGAATGGCCATGCACCGCGTCCACCCCGAACAGGATCGGTATGCCGGCGCCCGCCTTGACCGACGCCGCGCGATATTCGTTGACCAACTTGAGCCACTTGGCGGCATCGGCGCGCTCGTCGCCATAGGGGCCGCTGTTGCCGCCCGCCAGGATCGATCCGACCGGATAGCGCGCCAGGTCGGCCGGCGTGATCGAGCTGATATCGCCCTGGATGACCTGCCCCACCTTCTGCTCCAGCGTCAGCCGGCGCAGGATCGCGTCGATCGCCCGCTCGGTCCCGGCATCGGTGATTGCCGCCGGGCTGTGCGCCGCGGGCCAGGCCTGGGGATGGGCCACGCTGCTGTCGGCAGCCTGCGCAAGACTGGCGGCGGCCATCAGCGGGATCGCGATCAATCCCCGTGCAGTCATGCCCCTGTACCCCTTCGGCATCGCTTCTTCCCAAATTCTGTGAACGTTCTCAAACGAGCGTGTCCCATATGCTCAGGCGGAAATCAAGCCCCGCGCCAACGAAGGGTCAGGCCGCCTCACGCATTCCGGCAAGAAGCCCCACCGCCAGCCCGGCAAGCACCGCCAGGGCGAGGAAAAGCGCTGCGAAACCAAGGCTTGGCACCAGCGCCAGGGTCAACGCGGGGACTGTCAGCGAAGGGATCGTGTTGGTCAGGTTGAACAACCCCAGATCGCGCCCCCGGCGGCGGCTATCGGGCAGCACGCGCAAGGTGTGGGCGCTGTGCAGCGCAAGGAAGGCGGACGTCGAAACGCCGAAGACGATATACCCTGCGATCGCGCCGTCGCGGCTTGACGACAGCGCCATGATCGCGAGCCCCACGGCCGCGCCCAGCGCGCCGAACATCAGCGGCGTCACCGGTCGGCCGGTGCGGTCTGACCGCCGCCCGGCGAACAGCGCCACCACCGCGCCGATCACCATGGCGGCCAGCAGGATGCGCGCGATCGCCCCGCCGCCCAGCCCCGGATCGACCGAGCGCAGCCACAGGTAGAAGAAGGCGAACAGCGACGCTTCGGATATCTGCACCAGCAGCCGCGCCACCCACATCCGGGTCGCCATGCCGCGGATCACCTTGCGCGCAACCTCGCTCCCGGCGGAGACCGCCTCGTCATGATCGGCACCGCCGTCCTTGCCCAGCACGACGATGGGCAGCACGCAGGCGATCACGATCGCGCCGACCAGCGCGAACATTCGCTCGGACCCATGCCCGCCACCCAGCCCGCCACCCAGCCCACCGCCCCACGTGCCGAGCGCGCCCGCCAAGGCTCCCGATGCGGGCGCGAACGCCAGCAGCCCGCCGAGCATGCCCTTGCGCCGGTCGGGCACCTGGTCGCCCGCCCAGGCCGCCAGCGGGCCGATCATCAGGTTGAGCCCGGCCTGCCACAGCGCGATCACCGCAATCAGCCCGGCCAGCGTCGACGCGTGCGGCGCGGCCTGAAGCATCACGCTTGACAGGGTCAGCCCCGCCAGCACGAACGGACGCCTTCGCCCGGCAAGATCGCTGATCCACCCGAACGCCACGTTCGCCACGCTGGCCACCACGGCGCCAAGGAACGTCGTCAACGCAAGCCACCGCACCGCCTGCCCGCCGGCCAGCGCTTCTACCTGCATCGGCAGCAGCAGGGTCAGGAACGGCACGTAGGCAATGGTCGAACCCGCCCAGGCCAGCGCATAGAGGCTGAGAAACCGCGTCTCGCGATGGCGCGCGCCGCTCACACCGCCGGGCCGGTCGAGCCGCGCACCTCGAACCCCATCGGCAGGACCGCGGGCGCCGTGTCGATCCCGTCGCGCTGCGAAGCGATCAGGCTGCGCACCGCCGTCGCGGTGGTTTCGGCGATCGGCTGGTCCACCGCCGTCAGCGGCGGCCGCGTGAAGCGCACCAGCGGCGTGTTGTCGAAGCTCACCAGCGAAAGGTCGGCCGGAATGGACAGGCCCAGTTCCGCCGCGATCTCCACCGTGGCGAGCGCCATCTGGTCGTTGCTGGCGATGATCGCGCTCGGCCGGTCATCGCGCGTCAGCAGCGCGCGCGCCGCGATCACGCCCGAACCATAGGTGAAGTCCCCGGCCTGCAGCAGCCCCTCGGTCGAAAGCCCGGCGGCTTCCATCTCGGCCCGCCAGCCATCGACCCGCTTGCCCGCCAGAAGGTATTCGGATGGACCCGAAATCATCGCGATGGCCTTGTGGCCAAGATCGATCAGGTGGCGCGTCGCCATGCGCGCGCCGCCTTCATCGTCCATCGATACCATGATGCCATCGGGCAGCCCTTCTTCGTGCACTTGCGCACCGATCCGCGCGAACGGCACCTTGTGCCGGGTCAGCGTGGCAAGGATCTGCGGGTTGTCCGAATGCGGCGGCGTCAGGATCGCGCCATCGGGCTGCAGCGCCGCGATCGCCGCGCCCAGTTCGCGCTCGACATGATCGTTGTGGGTATCGACCAGCTCGAAGATCAGGCGGTACCCGTTCTCGGCACATTCCAGCATGCCGCCCAGCAGCATCTGGTCCACCCAGTCGGTGCCCTGTCGCGCCCGCCAGTCCGAAATCGTGCGTTCGCGGTCGTTGAGCGCAAGGATCAGGTACGAACGCGATCCGCTCATCCGCTGTGCCGCGATCGAGGGGACATAGCCCAGCCGGTCGATCGAGGCCTGGACCTTCTCGCGCATTTCGGGCCGGACGTTGGCCTCGTTGTTGATCACGCGACTGACGGTCTGGAGCGAGACACCCGCATCGGCCGCCACATGCTTGATCGTTACCGCCTGCCGCCTGCGCGCCATGGTCGCTCAGTTGTCCTTGCCGTTGGTGACCGGCCCGGCGTTACCCGCATCCCCGCGCTTTTGCCAGACGCGGACCCAGTCGACCGCCATTGTCCGGGGATAGCCGGCCGCATCGACGCCACCCTTGTTGCGCCCTTCGGGCAGATGGCCCCCGATCGCGAGGTTGAGGATCAGGTGGAACGGCCTGTCGAACGGCGCTCCCGCCTTGTCGGAGCCGAGCGTGTGCCATTCGTGCGGTTCGCGCCGGGCATAGTCCTTGCCATCCACGCGCCAGACCATGCCGTCCCTGTCCCATTCCACTTCGTAGGTGTGGAAGGCCGCCGGATCGCCGGGAATGGTCGTCTCGGCCGAAATGTAGCGGTTGCGCGGCGGCTCCCCGCCGAAGTGGATCGTGCCCAGCACCCGGTTTTCGCGCCCGCCCGAACAGGTGGCGCAGGGTTCGCCCAGGTTGACCGCTTCCATGATGTCGATTTCGCCCGAACGGGCCCAGGCGCCATAGCCCCAGTCTTCGGGCAGCATCCAGATCGCGGGCCAGGTGCCCTGCCCCTGCGGCAGCCGCGCGCGCACCTGCACCTTGCCATAGAGCCAGGATGCCTTGCCGTCGGTCGAAAGCCGCGCCGAAGTGAATGGCTTGGTCCGCGTTGCCGCCGCCTTTTCCGCGCTGTCGCGCTGCGATCGGACGAAGGCCGGCCCGGTATGGTCTTCGCGCCGCGCGATGATTTCCAGCACGCCGTCCTTCACCCGGTGGTTAGCCTCGCGCGCGGTGTAGCATTGGCGCTCTTCATTGCCGCCGCCGAAGCAGTCGTCGGCCAGCACCCAATGGCGGGCATCGAGTGCGGTACCGTCGAATTCATCGGACCAGACGAGCTGCCAGTCCGGCTGCGATGCCGCCGCTGCGGCCAGAAGCAGCAGGCTCATGCTGCGGCCGGAACCTCGGCGCCGCAATAGCGGGCCACGTAATCGCCGTGCGAAGGCAACGCCGCCACCGTCCGGCTGACCTGTTCGCGCAGGGAGCCGAGCAGATGCGCCAGCTCTTCGTCGCGCAGCTTGGCGGCAACGGGATGGTGGCTTTGCGGCATGATCCCCTGCCCCATCATCACCTGCACCCAGGAATTTTCGGCGAACAGTTCCTCGTTGCGGCGGAACACGCGGCCGGTTTCCCGGAACAGTTCGATCTTGTGCTCAAGGCTCGCAGGCACCTCCATGCTGGCGCAGTGCCGCCAGAACGGCGTGTCGCGCCGGTCGGTCGCCTTGTAGTGCAGCACCAGGAAGTCCCTGATCTGCTCCATGTCGGTGAACTGCTGGTCGTTGAATTCGTCGATGTCGCGGCGGCTGACCGGGCCTGCCGGCAGCATCCGCACGATGCGCAGGATCGCGCGCTGGATCAGGTGGATCGAGGTGCTCTCGAGCGGCTCCATGAACCCGCCCGAAAGGCCGACCGCCACGCAGTTGCGATGCCACTGCTTGCGCCGCGCGCCGGTGCGGAAGCGGATGGTATTGGGCTTCACCAGCTTTTCGCCCTCCACCGTCGAGAGCAGCTTTTCCAGCGCCGCCTCGTGGCTCAGGTAGTCGCTGCAATAGACCACGCCGTTGCCCTGGCGATGCTGCAGCGGAATGCGCCACTGCCAGCCGGCTTCGTGCGCGATGGCGCGGGTGTAGGGCACGGGCGGCCGCACGCTGGATGTCTGGATGGCGATGGCGCTGTCGCAGGGCAGCCAGTGGGTCCAGTCGTCATAGCCCGCGCGCAGCGCGCCTTCGATCAGCAGCGCGCGAAAGCCGGTGCAGTCGATGAACAGGTCGCCTTCGATCCGCCGGTCGCCTTCGAGCACCAGCGCGGCAATGTCGCCGCTTTGCCCATCGAGTTCGACGTGCGCGATCTTGCCTTCGATCCGCGTGGTGCCATCGCTTTCGGCCATGGCGCGCAGGAACCTGGCATAGAGCGCGGAATCGAGCTGGTAGGCATAATTCATCCGCTCGTCGGGAAGGTGCGCGAACTTGCCCGCTTCGGCGGCCTTCAGCTCAAGGCAGTATTCGCCATAGGGTTCGCTGTGCCCGCGCGTCTGGCCATGCAGCCAGAAGTGCTGGAACCCGGCCGACCAGTGGTCCTTGCCGGTGCCGCCGAACGAATGGAAGTAGTTCTCCCCCGGCACGCGCCAGTTCTCGAAATTGATGCCCAGCTTGAACGTCGCCTGCGTCGCCCGCATGAACTCGGCCTCGTTGATGCCGAGCAGGCGGTTGTACATGACCAGCGGCGGGATCGTGCTTTCGCCCACGCCGATCGTGCCGATCTGTTCGCTTTCGACCAGTGTCACCTGCGCGACGGACCCGAGCGTGCGGGCGAGCGCGGCCGCTGTCATCCATCCGGCGGTGCCGCCCCCGGCGATGACGATGCGGCGGGGCAGGGACGAGGCGGTCATTGGCTGAGGCTCCTCAGGATAAACTGGTGGATGCGGGCAGCGCCCTGCGCGTCAATCGGGCCAAGCGCGCCCCGCCCTGCTTCGGGAATGTGCGCGCGCGCTTCATCGCCGCCCGAGAACACATAGTAATCGAACAGATCCCGCCACATCGCGCGGTCCGCTTCGGGCAGGTCGCGGATGGCAAGCAGCGCGTGGGTCAGCGCGGTCTGCGGCTGGCCGAGGTAGCGCGGCGTATCGCGCCACCAGTAGTTGAGCAGGATGTTGAAGCGATCGAGCGCTTCGACATGGTGCCACCACATCGAGGGCACGAACAGCGCATCGCCGGGCTCCAGCTCCGCCACTTGGCCATGCGCCAGCGCTTCGGCGAAGCGGGGATGGGCATCGGGATCGGGCGCGGCGAAATCGACCATGCTGACCGCGCGTCCGGCCGGCGAGTTGTCGATGGGGCCAAGGTAGAGGTTGCGGTACTGGTCGGGCGGGAACAGCGTGAAGCGGCGGCGCCCGGCGACGCAGCAGGCAAGGTTGTCGGGGAAATCGTTGTGCGCGGCGATGCGCGTGGGCGATCCGATCCACAGGCTGGTGATCGGCGTGCGGTTGCCGAGATCGACGCGGTTTTCCGCATCCACCCCTTCGAAGTGCGCCGGCACGTCGATCGAGCCGAGGTAGATCACGGGATGATCGGCGCGGTCTTCGTTGGCGTCGAACCCGGCGAAGATATCGGCCAGCTTGCCCCGCGCGGTGCGGAAGTTCATCTGCATCGCCGCGTCGTAGAACAGGCGCCCGCCGCTGCCCGGATCGGCCAGCGTGACGGTGAAGGGCATGGGCCGGGCGCGCTCGACCAGATAGGCCCGCGCGGCGCGGGGCGATTCGAGCCCTGCCCGGACCAGCGGCCAATCGCGCACCAGCCCACGCAGCACGAACGGCTCGCGCGCGCCCTGCAGCATCGCGTCGAGATCGGCCGGATGGCGCAGCGTCCGTTCGGCGACGGCGGGCAGCACCAAGCCGGGAATGGCCATGGCCGCGGTTTCAGCCACCGCGAACCTTGGCATTCTTGCGCGCCACCAGATCGCCGAAGTGCGAAAGCGAGGCGATGATCATGTAGATCCGGGCAAGGTGCCCGCCCGCCATCAGATCCGCCAGCGCCGCGCCATCGAGCGCGGAGAGCTTCTCTTCGTTGATGGTGTGATAGCCGACGAGCGAGTTCTTCGCGCCATCGTCGAGCGTGACTTCGAGCGTGAAGGATTCGGCAAGGTCATGGCGATCCACCGCGGCGAAGAAATCGCCGGATTCGCGGTAGGCATGATCAAGGTCGCCCAGCTTGGCGGCGATATCTTCTAGATACGGCGTGGGCTGGCCGCTCGCATCGAACACGCGCACGCCCTCGCCGCTCGTGCTGATGCGCGGGTGGTCTAGATCGACGTGAACCTGCGGCGCCGCGTCAGGCGCGGCGGCGCGTCCGACCAGGAACGGGCGGATCGCCATCGACAGCGGGCGATAGGGTGCATCCCACGCGCCATCGCGCAGGAACAGGTTCTCGCCCGTTTCGAAGCCCAGCAGCGCGAGCGCTTCCAGCTTGCCGGTGGCAAGATCGCGGCGCAGCACGATCGGGTAATGCGCCTGGACCGAGCGGAATTCGGCCGGAACGGTGATGCAGGCCATGACATCATCGCCCAGCGCGGCGCTGGCGCCGGTATCGATGCGCAAGTCGCCATGATCGGCAGGGTTGAGGACCGCGTGGTTGCTCATGAAAGGGCCGCTCCGTGGATGGCGATGGGGTCTGCCGTCGCCACCGGGCGCAGGGCATCGAGGTAGGTGCGGTTGGACGGCAACGCCGCTGCAAGCGCGCGCGAACGCTGGTGCACCTCGGCCAGGCGCTGCGCGGCGGCGGCGATGTCAGCGGGGGCTGCCGATCCTCCGGTCGGGGGCGCGAAGCCCATGCCATAGAGCACGTATTGCTGGCTCGCCGCGCAGAACAGTTCGTCCATGCGGGGGAAATCCCACGCCGAGGGCGGCTGGTCGCGCCAGAGTTCAAGGCATTCGGCAAGGCGTGACGGTATCGTCGCCGGATCGCACTGCGCCTGCCAGTAGGGTTCGGTCCGGCGGCTCAGGACGTAGTGCAGCTTGAGAAATTCGACGATGCGGTCCCAGCGATAGTGGAACAGTTCGTTGAACCGCCCGGCGAGCAGGCCCATCGTTTCGCCGCGCCGGGGAAAGTTTTCCGCCAGCGCCTTGATCGACAGTTCGATGGTGACGATCGCCGAGGCTTCGAGCGGTTCGATGAAGCCCGCCGACAGGCCGACCGCCAGGCAGTTCCCCTGCCAGAAGCGTTCGCGATGCCCGGTGGGAAAGCGCAGCTTGCGCGCATGCAGGCCCGCAAGATCGGCGCCCGGCACCCTGGCCGCGACATAGCCGCGCAGGATGTCCTTGGCCCGCGCATCATCCATGAAGCGCGAGGAGAACACGCAGCCGATGCCGCGCCGCGTGGGCAGCGCGATGTCCCAGATCCACCCCGCTTCGTGCGCGGTGCCGATGGTCTGCGAGGCGATCGGGCTGCCCGGCGCGACCGGCACCTGCATGGCAAGCGCGCTGTCGTTGAACGAAACGTCGGAGCGATCCACCCACGGCACGGCGCAATGCCCGCCGATCAGGATCGCGGCGAGGCCCGAACAGTCGATGAAGAAATCGCCCGGAAGGTCGCGCCCATCGTGCAGGTGCAGGCCGGCGATGGTGCCGCCTTCCCCCGGAACCACGGCCGTGACCTGCGCGGAAACGTGCGTCACGCCAAGCCGGGTGGTGGCATGGCGCTGCAACAGCGCGGCGAACTTGCCCGCATCGAGGTGATAGCCATAGTTCAGCGCCCCGGCATAATCGGGCATCGCGCGCTGGCGAGGCGCAAGGTGGTCGGCACAGGCTGCGGCCTGCGGCGTCATCGCCGCGGCGAACGGCAGCGGGCCCGCCCCGGCCCGCCACGCGCCAAGCAGCGCGGCCATGTCGCCCGGCGGCGGCGGGGTGAAGGGGTGGAGGTAGCTGTCATGCGCCGAACCATCGACCCAGCCGTCGAAGCGCGAACCCTGCTTGAACGAGGCATCGCAGGCGACAAGGAATTCGGCTTCGGAAATGCCGATCGTCGCCAGCGTTTCGCGCATCGTCGGCCAGGTGCCTTCGCCCACGCCGATCGTGGCGATGTCGGGCGCTTCGACCAGCGTGATCGCAAGCTCGGGCCGCCGCGCCGCAAGCAGGCAGGCCGAAAGCCAGCCGGCCGTGCCGCCGCCGACGATGACAACCCGATCGACCGAACCGATCATCTCTCACCCGCTCCGCCCGCCGGTTGATCCGGCGCGCCTGTCTGTCCCGGAAATTCCTGCAGCCCGCACTGCCGGAACAGTGCGGGCCGCCGTTGTTCAGATCCCGTAGGTCACCCTTGCAGGATCAGAACGTAAACCGCGCGCCGGCAGCATAGCGTGCATAACCCGGAGCCGCAAAGAACACGGTCTGGTCGTTGCGCATGTGGCCCTTGCGATCGGCATTCGTGATGTTGATGCCTTCGATGAACACCGTCACGCCCTTGCGGATTTCGTACGAAGCGCTGGCATCGAACTGGCCATAGGCGTTCACGTAGTACGGATCGAAGCCGTAGCCCGAAAGGAAGCCGGCGCGCCAGTTGTAGGCAACGCGCGCCTGCAAGCCGTTCTTGTCATAGAACAGCACGGCGTTGGCGCTGTCGCTGACCCCGGTCACCGCGAACTGCGGCACGGTGTAGCGGATCGCGTTGTCGAACTTCGTGTCGCTCTTCACCACGGTGTAGTTCAGGATCGCACCGAAGCCGGTGTCCCAGAAGCTGTGCTGGACCGCGAATTCCCATCCCCACAGATTGGCCTTCTGGTCGCTGTTGGTCGGCTGCGTGGTGATGAAGTTGACCAGCGGATCCGACGCCTGGCCGACAACGCCGGTAACCACACCGTTGTTGTCGCGGATGACGGTCGCCGGGTACTTCGCGCCGATGTAGTCGAGCAGCTGCTGGGCCGTGGCGTTGGGGCCCAGCGCGGCGCGGGCTTCGGCGGCGTTGGCACCGGCGGCGGCGTTGGTCAGGCCGAACGCGGGCTGGTTGACCTGCGTCTGGCTGATGAAGTTCTTCACCACCTTGTGGAAGAAGCCCACCGAAACGTAGCTGGTCGGCGCATAGTACCATTCCGCCGACAGGTCGACGTTGCTGGACTTGTACGGCAGCAGGCCGGGGTTGCCGCTCGATGCCGTGCTGCCGCCGATGCGGATCGGCGATGCCAGCGTGGTGCCGCCCTGCAGCGAGTTATAGTCGGGGCGGGTGATCGTCTGGCTGTAGGACGCGCGCAGGCGCACGTTCTTGATCGGCTCCATGTCGAAGTCGATGGCGGGCAGCCAGTTCGAGTATTCGCCCTTGAGCGAGGCAGCTGCGACCTGCTGCGGATTGCCGTAATCGATCGCGGTTTCGTTGCCGCCGGTCCACACGGTGCGGACCGGGATCGGCACCTGCGCGGTCGAATCCACCTTGGTCTTTTCATAGCGCAGGCCAAGGCGCAGGTGCCCGGTGCCCGCGCCCAGATCGAACGAGTGCGTCGTCTGCACATACGGCGCCCAGGTCCGTTCGCGCACGGTGCGGTCGGTGGTGAACTTGGCGATGCAGGTGCCGGGGGTGACCGCGGTGCTGCAGATGCCGAGCTTGCTGTCGAGCAGGCTGATCAGGCCATCGGTATCGATCTTGAAGTAGTTCGGGATGATCGAGGCGTCGTTCGACCCAGACATGCCCGCCAGATCCTTGGGCAGGTTGCGGATCTGGAACAGGCTGTCGGGGGTATCGGCGGCCGAGAGCGTGCCGCCCCAGGTGTCGTTCTGGATGACGCCGAAGGCCGAGCGCACCTTGTTCTCGGTATAGGTCGCGCCGAAGTCGAGGCTGTCGATGAACGAAGCGTCGAAGTCGTAGCCGCCGCGCAGCGAAATCTCGTTGATCTCGTCGCGCATGTAGGCGGTGCGGAAGGCGTTGCCGGCGGGGCGGATGTTGGCCGCGTTGATCTCGGCGCCCGGATACATCTCGACGCTGATGACCGGCATGTCCTGCGTGTAGTCGACCTTCTGCGACTTCACGCCGTAGATGGCGCTGCCCACCGCAATGCCAGAGCCATAGGGCTTGGTCGGCTTGCTTTCCGCGGTCGAGTGGTGGCCATCGAGTTCGAGGCGCAGGCCGCCGGGGCCGTCCCACTTCAGGTTGCCGCCGATCGAGCGGTTGATCGAACGGTTCGCCGCCACCGCGCCGGTGATGGCAAGGTCCTTACCCGGACCGAAGTTTTCGGCGTAGAAGTTCGGGCCGGCCGCCGGGCCATCCGTCCAGCTGCTCGAGGTATCGCCGTGGTTGAACCACACGCCGATCGAGTTGGTGCGCGAATCGATCGTGTTCTGCGAGAAGGTGTAGTCGACCGTGGCAACCAGCGTGTCGGTCGGCTTCACCTGCACCACGGCCTGGCCGTTGATGCGCTTGCGGCGGAACGTGGTGAAATCGTACCCGGCGTTCTGCGTCACCTGATAGACGTCGTTCGGGCCGGGGCGGTTCTGGATGTTGGCGGCACCCGGCGTGCCGGGCTGCGCCAGCGAACCCCAGTTGTTTTCCGAACCCAGGTAGCCTTCGCGCCAGCCCGCGTTGAACTGCGCCTGGCTGGCCTTGCGATCCTGGTACGAACCGGTCAGCAGAATGCCGATGCGGTTATCGGCGAAAGTATCGCTGATGATGCCCGACACTTCCGGGGTCAGGCTGGTGCCTTCGAACAGCGAGGTGTCGTACACGCCCTTGGCGCCGATGCTGCCGTGGAAACCGGGGCGATCGAGCGGACGGGCGGTCTTGATGTTGATGACCGAGCCGATGCCGCCGGTGGCGAGCGAGGCACGGCCCGACTTGTAGACTTCGACCCCGGCGATGCCTTCGGAGGCGAGGTTGGCGAAATCGAAGCTGCGCGAAGCGGGCGCGCCGCTGCTGCCGCCAAGGCTCGAGGCCGGCATCTGGCGACCGTTGAGCAGCACGAGGTTGAAGTCCGGGCCGAAGCCGCGAACCGTCACGGTCGAACCTTCGCCGTTGTTGCGATCGATCGACACGCCGGTGATGCGCTGCAGCGATTCGGCCAGGTTGGTGTCGGGGAACTTGCCGATGTCTTCGGCCGAGATCGCGTCGACCACGCCCTGGCCGGTGCGCTTGATGTCCATCGCCTTGGACAGCGAGGCGCGAATGCCGGTGACGACGATGACGTCTTCGTCTGCCTTGCCGTCGGCCGCCACTTCCTGCGCGAACGCCGTCTGGCTGGCGAGCGCCAGGGCCAGGACAGCCACGCTCGAAGCGCGCACGGCAGCAGAACGGGTTGTGGAAACGCTCATGATCCTCCCCTTCTCCGGCGCCCACGTTTATGTCGCGTCGCTCGGACAAATACAGCAAAGCCGGCATCCAGCTACCGGGTTTGTGAACGTTCACCTAAATGAGAACGTTCACGTGGTCAAGCGGACTTCGATGCTGCGGAGCGAGAAACATCCGGCGGGGCGTCACACCAAGGGGCAAGTCCAAGGGCCCGCACCCACGCCCCCATATCCGGCGGCGAGCCCGGACGATAACGCCGTTGGGATGCGGTACGGACCTGCGCGACCGGCGCGGGCGCCATGCGTGGCGCTGCGCGTGGAGGGCATGAGGAACGCTGTGGCGAGTGGCCGGCGGGGCGTTGGCTATCCCGGATCGGCTCAGCCTGAATTCAGACGGGGGCTCGAAACCCGGGCGGCGGCTCGCAAGGCGGCCCGGTCCGTAGCGATAAGTCCCGCGAGGATAAGTTCCGGGATTGGTCGCGGCCGCATGAAGGGGCCGGACCGGACTGGAACCGGACTCGCAAGGGAGCGCTGCCACGCGGTTGAACCACCGCACCACATCCGCCCGTCCGTTGCAGTGGCGTTGGGTTGCCCTGAGGGACTTGGGGCTTAACGCCCTCTCTGCCGTATCCCCCGGAAGGGATGCGGCTCCCGCAGCGCCGACCCGCGCCGGTCGCGTCGGGCCTTTCCCAGCGTGGAGATTGGCCCGAAGGAGCGAAGAGCAAGCCGGCCATGCCGCTCCCGGTCCGTGGGGTGGCATATAACCTATATGGTACGTTTTGTCAAGGTTGGGGAAGAAGGCCAGGGAGCGGGATAGATGCGAGGGGGTCACCCCCTCGCGCTCCCGGGACGTCTTCCGGGGCTGGCCAAGCGCTGTGGGGAGGTGCTGCGTTCGATCTCGCTGTTGCGCTGGAAAGACAAGGGCAGCCCTTCGACAGGCTCAGGGCAGGCGGTTTGGGCGAGGGTGGCTTTGGCCGGGCTCGTCATGCCAGCGTAGGCTGGCATCGCTCACGGTTTGCGGAACGGTGAGGAGGCGCCCTGTCGCCAGCGATCCCGGCCTTCGCTGGGATGACGTTGGGGGGCATCCTCACCCCGTCCATCGTGAGCTTGTCGAAGGACTGTTCTTGCCTTCTGCCCCCGCTCCATCGCGGGGTTCAGGTATGGGGTCCAAGCCGAAGTCGCCCGGCCCTAGGCGCTACACGCCCAGCGAACGCACCGTGCTCGCTGTTCTCCATACGGCCGGCGGCTTCAGTCCCGGGCCGGAAGCACCATCGTCACCTCGAAGCCGTGCGGTTCGCGATTGCGGCCGGCCACCGTGCCGCCATGCGCCGCGATCGCGCGCGATGCGATGGCAAGGCCAAGGCCCAGCCCCCCACCCACGCCGTGGACGAACGGTTCGAAGATCGTGTCGATCGCATCGTCCGCCACGCCGGGGCCGCTGTCGCGCACCACGATCGTGAAGGCGCCGTTGCGGCTGCTCCAGCGCGCTTCGACCTCGATCACGTCGCCCCCGGCCGAAAAGCGCAGTGCATTGCGCAGGATGTTCTCGACCGCGCGGCGCACAAGTTCAGAGCTGCCCCGGATCGGCGGCAGATCCTCGTCCGCGCCGTTCGATACGCGCAGGGCCACGGTCACATCGGCGGGCGCGGCTTCGTAGCGCACATCCTCGACCACGCTTTCGACGATGCCGAACAGGTCGAAGTATTCATCGACGCCGACGGTCCCGCCCTCGACGCGCGACAGGGTGAGCAGTTCGCCGATCAGCTCGTTCATGCGTTCGACTTCGCGCTCCATGCGATCCATCGAGGCCTGCTGCCGATCGCCGCCCTGCCGTGCGAGGGCGAGCGCCACCTGCAGCCGCGCGAGCGGCGAGCGCAATTCGTGCGACACGTCGTGGAGCAACTGCGTGCGCCGGCTGACCAGCTGCTTGAGCCGGGCTGCCATCTGGTCGAAATCGAGGGCGAGATCGGCGATCTCGTCGCGCCGCCGCCCCATGGCGGACCCGACGCGCACGTCCAGTTCCCCGCGCGCCAGGCGGGCAAATCCGTTGCGCAGATGGCCGATCGGCCGCAGCAGGTACGTCGCCAGAAGTGCGCTGAACACCATCCCCGCGACAAACCCGATCACCAGCAGTTCGGGCGGAATGTTGAGCCGCCAGCCTTTGTCCAGGCTGCGGTCGAAATGCACGTTGTAGGCCTTGCCGCCCGGTGCCTTCACCGGCCGCACCAGCTGGGTCTGCGTCGACACCGGCGGCACGGGCCCTTCCTGCGAGGCCGGCACCAGCCGCAGGCGATGGCGCTGTTCGGGCGAGAGATTCTTTTCCAGCGCCGCGAAACCCGCCGCCCCGTTCGTTTCGACCGCGCGGCCGGCCATATTGACCAGCGTTGGTCCGATCATGACGGCCACCGCCGATTCGGGCGGCGACTTGCGGTCGCGCAGCGAGAACAGCGCCCAGACGCCCTGGGTGATGAGCAGGAACGTGCACAGGAACCCCAGCAGGATCTTGGCGAACAGCCGCCGCCCGGTCATGCCGGCAGCAGCCTGTACCCGACCCCGCGCACCGTCTCGATCGAAAGTCGCCGGGCCGACGCGGCCTCCAGCTTGATCCGCAGGTTGCTGATGTGGACATCGACGCTGCGATCGTAGCTCTGGCGCGCGCGGCCGAGCCCGCGCAGCGAGAGGTCCTCCTTGGTCGAGACCGTTTCGCCCGCCCGCGCGAGGATGGCGAGGAAGTTGAACTCGGTCGCGGTCAGTTCCAGCGCGCTGCCGTTCCAGAAGGCGCGGCGCGGCCCCGGCTCGACCACGAGATCGCCGAGCGCGACCGCGTTGTGGCGGGCCGGTCGCTCCTGCGGGCCGGTGCGGCGGCGCAAGTGGGCGCGCAGCCGGGCGACCAGTTCGCGCGGGTAGCAGGGCTTGGCGACGTAGTCGTCTGCGCCCAGTTCCAGCCCGACGACCTTGTCGATTTCGTCCCCGCGCGCCGACAGCATGATCACCGGCACGTCGCTCGTTTCGCGCAGCTGGCGCAGGACCTCGAGCCCGCTGAACCCCGGCAGCATCAGATCGAGCACCACCGCATCGTGATCGCCCGACAGCGCGCGGGCAAGACCGTCCTGCCCGGTTTCCGCCACCTCCACCTCGAAGCCATCGCCTTCGAGATATTCGGCCAGCATCACGCCGAGTTCGCGATCGTCGTCCACCAGGAGGATGCGCTTGAGCTCCATCTGCACGCGACGGTGATGGCGCAACGGCGACGCCATGTCAGCAGCCGCAGGGCGGTCTTGGCGGAATCTTTACGCTGCACTTGCGAAGACTTGACCGCCGCACCGCGCGATCAGGGCGCATAACGGCGGGCATGTTCACCTCTCGTCGACTCGTGATCGCCGGTGTCGTTACCGGCATCGTTCTTGCCATCCTTGCCGCCTGGCTCGCCTTCGGGCGCGGCGAATCGCAGGCCCAGTACGCCACGGCCAAGGTGACCCGCGGATCGGTGGAAAAGACCGTCGAGGCGAGCGGCACGCTCGAACCGCGCGAGCTGGTGGGCGTGGGCGCGCAGGTATCGGGCCGGGTCGAAACGCTGCACGTCGCCATCGGCGATACCGTGCGCAAGGGCGACCTGATCGCGCAGATCGATTCGCAGACCCAGAACAACAGTCTCGACACCGCCCGCGCGCAGCTCGCCAATGTCCAGGCGCAGCTGGCCGGCGCCGAAGCGAGCCTGATCAAGGCGCGGCTCGCCTTCCAGCGCCAGCAGGCCCTGGGTTCGGGCCAGGCGACCTCGCGCGCGGACTACGAAGCGGCGCAGGCCGAGCTGCGCTCGGCGCAGGCTTCGCGCGATGCGATCGTCGCCCAGATCCGCTCGGCGAAGGTCAGCGTCAACAGCGCGCAGGTCCAGCTGGGCTTCACCCGCATCACCGCGCCGATGGACGGCGTCGTCGTCGCGATCGTGACCAAGCAGGGCCAGACCGTTAACGCGAACCAGTCCGCGCCCACGATCGTGGTTCTCGCCAAGCTCGACGAGATGACGATCAAGGCCGAAGTATCGGAAGCCGACGTGATCAACGTGCGCGCCGGGATGCCCGCGCACTTCACCATCCTGGGAGACCCGGACAAGCGCTACAGCGCCACGTTGCGCCTGGTCGAGCCCGCACCCGAATCGATCGTCAACGAGGTCAATTCATCGACCAGTTCGTCGAGCACATCGAGCACGTCGAGCAGCGCGATCTACTACAACGCGCTGTTCGAGGTGCCGAATGCCGACGGGCGGCTGCGCGCGTTGATGACCGCCAAGGTCACCATCGACCTCGACCGCAGGAGCAACGTGCTGACGATCCCGGCCACCGCGCTCGGCACGCGCGCCGCCGATGGCAGCTATGCCGTCCGCGTGGTCGACGAGGACAACAAGGTTTCTACCCGTCGCGTCAGGATCGGGCTCAACAACAACGTCATCGTCGAGGTCGTGTCCGGCCTCAAGCAAGGCGAAAGCGTCATCGTCGGAACGGCCTCTGCGAAAAGCGACAGCAAATCGCGGATGGGCCCGCCGATGATGTGAGCGCAGACATGACCAGCACCCCCCTGCTCAAGCTGTCCGCCGTCCGCCGCGAATATTCCGCCGGCGACACCGTGTTCGCCGCGCTGAAGAGCATCGACCTGACCATCGAGGCCGGCGAGATGGTCGCCATCGTCGGGCAATCGGGTTCGGGCAAATCGACCCTGATGAACATCCTGGGCTGCCTGGACCAGGCGACGTCGGGATCGTACCAGATCAACGGCCGCGACGTGAAGGATCTCGCCCCCGACGATCTTGCCGCGCTGCGCCGCGAACACTTCGGCTTCATCTTCCAGCGCTACCACCTGCTGGGCGATCTTTCCGCGCTCGGCAATGTCGAGGTGCCGGCCGTCTATGCCGGGGCGACCCGGGCCGAGCGCGATGCGCGGGCCCGCGGCCTGCTCGAACGGCTGGGCCTTGGCGATCGCACGCGCAACCGCCCCGGCCAGCTTTCGGGCGGCCAGCAGCAGCGCGTCTCGATCGCGCGGGCGTTGATGAACGGGGGCGAGGTGATCTTCGCCGACGAACCGACCGGCGCGCTCGATTCGGCGAGCGGCAAGGAAGTCATGGCGATCCTGGGCGAACTCCACGCCGAAGGCCACACCGTCATCCTTGTCACCCACGATCATGCCGTGGCCGAGCACGCCGACCGCGTCATCGAGATCCGCGACGGCGAGATCGTCTCCGACCGCCGGGTGCGCGAATACAACGCAAGGCCCATGGCCGATCGCCCGGCGCGCACGCAGAGCAGGTTCGCGGCCGTGGTCGATCGCGCGCGCGAGGCGTTCCGCATGGCGGTGCTGGCCATGGCCGCGCACAAGCTGCGCACGTTCCTGACGATGCTAGGCATCATCATCGGCATCGCCTCGGTGGTGTCGGTCGTGGCGCTGGGCAAGGGTTCGCAGCAGAAGATCCTGTCCGACATATCCAGCCTTGGCACCAACACGCTGACCGTGTTTCCCGGCAAGAGCTTCGGCGACATGCGCTCGGCCAAGATCGAGACGCTCAAGGCCTCCGATGCCGAGGCGCTGGCCCAGCTGCCCTATGTCGACAGCGCCACGCCCAGCGTTTCGACCAGCAACACCGCGCGGTACCGCAACGTTTCCGCCACGGCGCAGGTCAGCGGCGTTGGCGGCAGCTATTTCCGCGTGCGCGGGCTGGAGGTGACGTCGGGCGGGGTGTTCGGCGAAACCGAGGTCCGCGACATCGAACAGGTCGCCGTGATCGACGAGAACACGGCCAAGACGCTGTTCGTCAACGGCGAGGATCCGATCGGGCAGGTGGTGGTGGTCGGCAAGGTGCCGCTGCGGATCATCGGCGTGGTGGGCACGCAGCAGCAAGGTTTCGGCGGCAGCGATTCGCTGACCGTCTATGCGCCCTACACCACGGTGATGAGCCGCATGCTGGGGCAGGCGTTCGTCAGCAACATCTCGGTGCGGATCAGCGACGGAGTGCCCACCGATGCGGCCCAGTCCGCCGTTTCCGACCTGCTCGCGCGGCGCCACGGGACGACCGACTTCTTCATCAACAACTCCGACGACTTCCTCAAGACGATCACCAGTGCGACCCAGACGATGACGCTGCTTGTCGCCGCGATCGCGGTGATCTCGCTGATCGTCGGCGGCATCGGGGTGATGAACATCATGCTGGTGTCGGTGACCGAGCGGACCAGCGAGATAGGCGTGCGCATGGCGGTGGGGGCGCGGCAATCGGACATCCTGCAGCAGTTCCTGATCGAAGCGGTGCTCGTCTGCCTGATCGGCGGCGTGCTGGGCATCGCGCTGTCATTCTCGGTCGGGCTGCTGATCTCGCTGCTCGGGTCGACCTTCTCGATGGTCTATTCCACCACCTCGATCGGCGCGGCCTTCGGCTGTTCCACCCTGATCGGCATCGCCTTCGGCTTCCTTCCGGCGCGCCGCGCCGCCGCGCTGGCGCCGGTTGACGCCCTGTCGAGAGATTGACGATGAACCTTCCCACCACGCTCCGCCGCAAGGCGACCGTTGCCGGAATGCTGGCCCTGCTGCTGGCCACGAGCGGCTGCGCCTCGGTCACCCGCAGCACCTACAAGGCGCCGGCGACGCCCGTCGCGCAGGCTTTCGACCTGACCCTGTCGGGCAGCGCCGCCACCGGCACGGCGCCGTGGTGGAACAACTTCGACGACCGCCAGCTCTCGGCCGTGGTCGACGAAGTCCTCGCCGCCAACCCGAACCTCGCCGCCGCCGGGCTCACGCTGCGGCAGGCGCGCCTGTCGAGCCAGCTGTCGCGGCAGAACCTGTTCCCCAGCGGGTCGGCCAGCGCATCGGCGGCTGCCAGCAAGCCGCTCGACGGCAATGGCGCCGGGTGGAACAGGTCGTCGTCGGCCGCGCTCGATACCTCGTGGGAGATCGACCTGTTCGGCCGGCTCGACGCCGCGGCCGACGCCGCGCGCTGGGAAGCCGAGGCGACGCAGAGCGACCTTGCCTCGACCCGCCTTTCGCTGATCGGCACCACGGTGACGACGTGGTGGCAGCTGGCCTATGCCAACCAGACCATCGCGCTGGGCGAAACCGGCATCGAACGGTCGCGCAAGTCGCTGCAGCTGGTGCGGCGCTCGTACGATGCAGGCGCGGTTTCGGCGCTTTCCCTGCGGGAGGCGGAGCAGGATCTCGCCTCGCTCGAAGCGCAGCAGACCCAGCTTGTCCAGGCCCGCGTCCAGGCGCTCAAGACGCTCGCCGCGCTGATGGGCCGGCAGGGCTACGACGGGCCGCAGCCCACCGCGCTGCCCGATGGCGAACTGCCGACGATCCCGGCCGGCGTTCCCGCGCAGCTGCTTGCCCGCCGGCCCGACCTTGCCGCCGCCGAACAGCGCCTGCGCGGCGCGCTGGCGACCAGCGATGCGAACGTCGCCAGCTACTATCCGCGCTTCAGCCTGACCGGCTCGCTGGGGGGCAGCAGCACTTCGCTGACCGGGTTCCTGTCCAACCCGATCGCCTCGATCGGCGCGCTGTTCTCGCTGCCCGAGCTGAACCCCGAGAAGATCCGACTGGGCACGGCTGTCGCCCGCACCACATACCGCATCGCCGCCGAGCAGTTCCGCACGACGTTCTACAACGCGCTGCGCGATACCCAGATCGCGCTGTCCGCGCGCGAACAATACGTGCAGCAAGCAGGCGCGCTGCAGGCGGCGCTCGTTGCCGCCGAAGCGGCAGAGCAGCTCTACCAGCGGCAGTACGATGTCGGGCTGATACCGCTGCGCACGCTGATCGATGCGCGCGAACGCACCCGCACCGCGCGCACCAGCGTGATCCAGAACCGCTTCAACGCCATCGACGCGCAGATCCAGGTCTACCAGTCGCTGGGCGGGGATGCGCTCGCCGGCTGATGCCGCCCCATCCCGTTGCATCGATAGGCAGCGCTCTGACCGACCCATCTGCGAAATGGATAGTGTGGGTCCGGAAACTTGCGTTTCCGGACCCAACGCCGGTTGGGCATGACAGCGCCCTGATCAGATCCTGGGAGTTGTCATGCCTCTTTCGTCTTCCACCGCGGTTCTTGGCGTCGAAAGCGTCGTGTTCGGCGTTGCCGACCTTGCCGAACACACGCGCTTCTGGACCGATTTCGGCCTTCCGCTGGAAAGCACGACGGAAACCGAAAGCGTCTTTCGCCTGCAGTCGGGCAGCCGGGTCATCATCCTGGCCCATGGCGATGCCCGCCTGCCTTCGCCCGATCCGTTCGATGGCGATGGGCTGAAGGAAACCGTGTGGGGCATCGACACGGCCGAAAACCTTGAACGGATCGCCGCCAGCCTGGCCGGCGAAGTTGCCATCACGCGCGATGCCGATGGCACCGTCCATTGCGTCTGCCCCGATGGCCAGCCGATCGCCCTGCGCGTCTGGAACAAGCGCCAGGTCGTCTCGCACACCAGCCCGGTCAACACCCCGGCGCACTGGCCGCGCTTCAACGAGCACCGCATCTGGCGCAAGCGCGCCATTCCCAAGACGATCAACCACGTGGTGTTCTTCAGCCCCGACTATGTCGGCAGCTTCGAATTCTACGAGCGCCACCTCGGCTTCCGCTACATCGATCACTCGAAGGGCACCGGCATCTTCGCGCGGGCCGGCGGCACGTTCGAACACCATTCGATCTTCTGGGTGAACTGCGACCTGCCGATCGCGCCCGATCACTTCAAGTTCATGCACATCGCCTTTGGCTGCGACGACATCGACGAAGTCATGCTCGGCGCCAACATCATGGATAACAAGGGGTGGAAGAACACCACGATGAACACGAGCGGCGGCATCTCGCGCCACCGCATCTCGTCGGCGATCTACTACTATTGCGAGATCCCCGGCCACGCCGGTGAGGCCGAATACCACGCCGATACCGACTACCTCGACGATGGCTGGGTGCCGCGGGCGTGGGACTTCAAGTTCGGCTCGCTGCTGTGGTCGCACAACGCACCCGCGATTTTCCGCGGCGATGACATCCCTTGGGACATGGCGTTCGATTCGGACCGCAAGAGCTTTGATCCCTACCGCCGTGCCAAGCCTGGCAAGCAGGCCATCACGGGCGACCTCGCGAACCTTACCGCAGACGACGAACACGCGATCTGAACGAGCCCGCAAAGCGGGCCGCAGGAACAAAAAAGTGCCTTCTTCCCCGGCATCCACCGCCGGTTCAAGGGTCCGGGGAAGAGGATTACAGGGAGAGGTATCGCATGAGCGCAGACGCGATCAGGCTTGATGGCAAGGTGGCGATCGTCACCGGCGGGGCTGGCGGCATCGGAGCCGCGACGGCCCGTCTGATGACGGCGCGCGGCGCGCATGTCGCCATTGCCGACATCAATGGCGAAGCTGCCAACGCACTGGCCGGCGAACTTCCCGGCGCCATCGCCATCGAGATGAACCTGGAAGACGAAAGCGCCGTCGTCGACATGATCGCGCGCACCGTCAGCCATTATGGGCGGCTCGACGTGCTGCACAACAATGCCGCGCTGCTGGGGCCCGACGTGGCGCGCGCCGATGGCGATGTCGAAACCATGGACACCGCGCTGTGGGACCGCACTTATGCCGTCAACTTGCGCGGCACGATGATCGCCTGCCGCGCCGCCCTGCCGCACCTTCGCGCCACGCGTGGCAATATCGTCAACACCGTCAGCAACCTCGCGTTGCAGGGCCACATCATCCAGGCCGCCTATTCCTCGTCGAAGGCGGCGGTCATCCAGCTGACCCGCGCCATCGCGGCAAGCCACGGCAAGGCCGGCGTGCGCTGCAACGCCGTCGCCCCCGGCATGACGCTGACCCCGGCGCTCAAGGAAGCGTTCCCGCCGCTGCTGCGCCAGACCGTGGAAGGCGAAACGCTGCGCGACCAGCTGGGCGAACCCGACGACATCGCCCAGGCGGTCGCCTTCCTGGCTTCGGATGCCGCGCGCAACGTGACCGGCCACGTGCTGGTCGCCGACGGCGGCGGTGCCAGCCACGTGCCCGGCCTTCCCGGATTCCGCGCATTCCTTTCGGGAGACCACGCATGAGCCAGTATGACATCGTCGTGATGGGCGCCGGCCACAACGGCCTGGTCGCCGCCGCCTACATGGCCAAGGCCGGCAAGAAGGTGCTCGTGCTCGAACGCAAGCCTCACTACGGCGGGGGCGTTTCCACGCGCGAGCTGCTTAAGCCCGGGTTCTGGCATGACGAGCACTCGAACGTGCACATCATGATCCAGGGCAACCCGATGCTGCGCGAGGACGAGCTGGGCCTGCTCTCCAAGTTCGGCCTCGAATACATCTATCCCGACCTGATCCACGTCTCGATCTGGGAAGACGGCACGGTCATCCGGTCTTACAAGGATCTCGACCGCACCTGCGAGGAGCTCACCCGCGTCGCCGGCGCGCGCGATGCCGAAGCCTATCGCAAGTTCGTGAAGATGAGCCAGACGGCGCTGCCCATGCTGATGAGCGGCATGTATGCGCCGCCCTTCCCGCTCGGCGCCTTCGTGGCGATGATGGACCAGTCGGACGAAGGCCGCTTCCTGCTCGACCTGATGCAGCGCAGCGCGCTCGACATCGTCGATGCCTATTTCGAAAGCGACCTGCTCAAGCTGCACATCGTGCGCATGGTCACCGAAAACCTGCAGATGCCCGACGAGCTGGGCACCGGCATGGGCGCCTTCGTCATGCCCGGCATCGTCCACACCTTCGGCTGCTCGATGCCCAAGGGCGGATCGGGCCAGCTGAGCCACGCCCTGGTCCGCGCCATCGAACATTTCGGGGGCGAGGTGCGCTGCAATGCCGAAGTGAAGCGGGTGATCGTCTCGGGCGGCCGCGCCACCGGGCTCGAACTGGTCGATGGCGAAACCTTCATGGCGCGCGACGGCGTGATCGGCGCCATCCACCCGCACGTGCTGCGCAAGTTCGTTGCCGAAACGCCCGAGCCGGTGCTCGAGCGGGCCGAGCGCGTCTCGCAGTCGACCTTCTCGATCAACCTTACCCACCTGACGCTGAAGGAGCGTCTGCGGCTCAAGGTCGGCAACGACTGCAACGCCATGATGACCGAGCTGATGGACTTCTACACCGTGCGCGACATGTGCATCGAGTATGACAAGCTCAAGCACGGCGAGGTCAGCCCCCGCCTGATCGCGGGCGGCGACAACACCATCTTCGATCCATCGCGCGCGCCCGAAGGGGCCGGCGTGTTCTATGGCGTGAACTTCGCGCCCTACAACCTCTACCCGCATGGCCCGGGTTCGTGGGACGAGCGCAAGGAGGAAGTCGCGGACAACGCGCTCGCCCAGTACCGCAAGTTCTACGAAAACCTGGGCGACGACAACATCACCGGCCGCCTGGTCCGCTCGCCGATCGATCACGAACGCGACAGCCCGGCGAGCTTCGTGCGCGGCGACATCCACGGCTGCGGTCCGTTCTTCTACCAGTCGGCAGGGCACCGCCCAACGCCGGATCTCGGCTCTCTACGGGTGCCGGGGATGGAAAACCTCTACCTCGTCGGCCCCTTCATGCACCCGGGCGGCGGCGTGTTCGGCGCGGGCCGCGCCACCGCGATCCAGATGATGGACGACATGGGGCTGGATTACGACAAGGTCTGCGGAGGGCCGGTGTGATGAGCAATGAGCGCAAGATTGTCCCCGTCGCCAAGATCCTCGACGCCAACGACAAGGAACTGATGGCGATCCGCAAGCTGGAGCAGGACGGCAGCACGCTAGTGATCCGCGGCAAGATCTTCGGCGCCATGCCGATGGTCGCGAAGCTGACCCCAAGCCAGGCCCGCGCCGCACTCAAGCTGCTCGACTTCAAGACCATCCTGTTCCTGCTGACGCTTCTCTTCCGCAAGGACTGAGCCCTTCGCGGGTCGCACCATCACGCCAACGAGCGTGCAACGTTGAACGATCAGTCGGCGTCCGCCTCGGCCAGGTCGAAGCGGACGCGGGCCTTGCGTATTTCCTGCTGGTGGGCATTGACCCAGCCGATCAGCCCCGTCGCATGGTCGCGCAGTTCGGCGCCAAGGTCGGTCAGCGCATAGCTCACCCTTGGCGGCACCGTCGGCACCACGTGGCGCACGACATAGCCGTCGCGCTCCATCGCCCGCAGCTTGAGCGTCAGCACGCGCTGCGAGATCTTTTCCTCGGCGCCCAGCCGCCCCAGCACGCGGCGCAGCTCTGCGTGGCGCCACGTGCCGAAGCCCAGCACCAGCAGGATCAGCGTGGACCACCGGTCTCCCAGCATGGCGAACGTCGTGCGCACCGGCTCGTCGCGGCGCACGCCATGCGCGCTCTTGTCGCGCGCGAGCAGGTCGACCTGCTGGTGAAAGGCAGGATCGATGCCCGACAGGTCGATAGCGCCTTTCATCCCGGTCTCCGTCTTCCCGGAGGCCGATTCTAGATCAATGCCCCCCGCGATCAAGTGACCGAGCGGGACACGGGCGGTGTCAGAACGGCGCGTTCAGGCAATCCAGCGCGGATTCGAGCACCTTGGTCACTTCTTCGGGCGCAGCATGGTCGAGCTGCAGCTGCCCCATCCGCACGCTGCTTTCGATCACGTAGCGGCAGCGCTCGAAGCGGCGATCCTGGTAGCCCCGGAGCCCTGAGGTCACGTCGTCCGCCCTGGCCAGTTCCTCGGCCAGCACGATGCCGCTTTCCACCGCCATCCCCGCGCCCGAGGCCAGGTGCGGGGTCGTGGCGTGGACGGCATCGCCCAGCAGCACGATCCGGCCGTTGAACCACGGCCCGGGCTGCATCGCGGCCACCAGCGGGCGATAGTTGATCCAGTCATCGCGCGTCATGTTGTCGCGGATCCAGCCGGGGCTGCCGCCGAAATCCTTGAGCAGGTCCTTCAGGGTGACGAACAGTTCCTCCTCGTCCATGAAGGTTTCGCGCTCTTCGTGCCGCGTCAGCATCCACATGTAGATGCTGTCGGGCGAACAGGCGGTGATCCCGGCGGGGTTGTCGTGGCCGAAATAGAATTCGCCGCCCTTCAGCTCGGGCGGCTTGCGCATCGATATGCGCCAGCAGCCCTGCCCGGTCGGCTGCGCGGGCGCCATGTGCGGGAAGGCAATCTCGCGCACGCGTGAAAACACGCTGTCCGCGCCGACCACCAGATCGTAGCGACCCGTCGTGCCGTCTGAAAACACCACGTCGACCCCGCCGTCGCGGTTTTCCAGCGCCGTCACGGTCACCCCCAGGCGCACCGGGATGTCGAGCGAGCGCACCTTGCCCTGCATGATCCGGTGCAGCACCGGGCGCATGATCCCGCCGGTGGCCGGCAGGCCTTCCTCGATGATCGGCTCTTCCAGGTCGTGGACGAGCGTGCCGTCATAGCGGAACACCCGGCTGCAGTTGGTGATCGCCCCTTCCGCCTTGATCTGGTCGAGCAGGCCGAGCCGGCGATAGGCGCGCAGCGTCGGCCCGGTGATCGTGATCCCCGCCCCATAGACGCGCCATTGCGGGTCGAGATCGATGAGCTCGACGCTCACGCCCCGTTCGGCGAGGCTTGCCGCCGCCGCCATTCCGCCAATGCCCCCGCCGACGACAAGCGCCGTTTCGATGCTCGTGATCCTGTCCATGCTCATGGCCTTCTTCCTGCTGGCGCAGCGCGTCCAAGACAAACCCGAAGCATGGATGACCAGCTATCGATCGGGTGAAGGTGAGGCCCGGAAAAGTGCGGTTTTCAGGCCTGCGGAGGGCACAAAAAAGTACCTTCTTGGAGCCGGTCGGCTATAGGCCTAGCGGGATCGGATTTACGCGCACACGCACGATCGTGGCGCGCACAAGACAGTGGGAGAACGGGATGAAGATCGTGGTCACCGGTGCAGCCGGCTTTGTCGGCCGTGCGATCGTCGAGCGCCTGGTGGCGCAGGGCGACAGCGTTACCGCGATCGACATTGCCACCCACGGCCTGCCCGATGGCGTGCGCACGCTGGCCGGCGATCTTGGCGATGCGCAAGTGCGGGCAGACGCCCTGGCCGAAGGCTGCGATGCGGTCATCCACCTCGCCACCGTTCCCGGCGGTGCCGCCGAGCAGGACCCGGTCGCCTCGCGCCGGATCAACATCGATGCTGGCTACGACCTGATCCTCGAAGCTGCCGCCGGCGGCCGGCGCCCGCGCTTCGTCTACGCAAGCTCGATCGCGGTGTTCGGCGATCCGCTGCCCGAAAGCGTCGACGATGCCACGCCGCTTTCGCCCAAGCTGATCTACGGCGGGCACAAGGCCATGCTCGAACATGCCGTCGCGATGTTCTCCAACCGCGGCACGATCGATGGCGTCACCGTCCGCCTGCCGGGCATCCTGGCCCGGCCCAAGGGTCCGTCGGGCATGAAGTCCGCATTCATGAGCGACCTGTTCCACGCGCTGAAAGCGGGCGAGGCATTCACGTGCCCGGTTTCCGCCGATGGCATGATCTGGGCGCAATCGGTGGCCCGCTGCGCGGACAACTTCCTCCATGCCCTGTCGCTCGACACCGCGCTGCTGCCGCCGACGCGCGCGGTGACGCTGCCGGCGCTGCGCATCCGCATGGGCGACCTCGCCGCAGAGATCGCGCGCCAGTGCGGCGTTTCGGACAGCCTCGTCACCTATCAGCCCGATGCCGCGCTGGAACAGGGCTTTGCCGCGCAGCCGCCGCTGGCGACGCCGGCCGCGGAACGCGCCGGTTTCCGTCACGATGGCGATCTTGGCGAACTTGTCAGATCGGCGCTGACGCTGATCTGAGAAAACCAAAAAATCGGGAGAGAAGACGATGCGGTTCGGAAAGCTGGATCTCAACCTGCTCGTGGCGCTCGATGCGCTGCTGACCGAAAAGAGCGTGAGCCTTGCGGCCTACCGGCTGTGCCTGTCGCAATCGGCCACGTCGTCCGCGCTCGGCCGATTGCGCGAATACTTCGGCGACGACCTGCTGGTGGTGAAGGGTCGGCAGATGACCCTCACCACGCGCGCCGAGGAACTGATCGAACCCGTCCGCAGCGTGCTCGAACAGATCCGCACCACGGTTGCGGTGGCGCCGCCGTTCGAGCCGGCCACCGCCGACCGCCAGATCCGGATCATGGCTTCGGACTATTCCACCGAGGTGCTGCTCACGCGCGCCATCGCCGCGATCGCGCTGGAAGCCCCGAACATCCGCTTCGAGATCCAGCCGATGCACGACGCCCCGATCGAGGCGCTGGAACGCGGCTACATCGACCTGCTGCTGACGATCCACTTCGCCACTTCGACCGACCATCCCAGCCGGGACATCTTCGAGGACACCTACGTGGTGGTCGGCTGGGACGGCAATCCGGCGATGGCGCAGCCGATGACGCGCGATGCCTACTTCGCGCTCGGCCACGTCACCGCGCGCTTCGGCAAGCTGCGCGTGCCCGCGTTCGAGGACTGGTTCATGCGCCGCCAGAAGCAGCAGCGCCGCGTCGAGGTGGTCGCGCCATCGTTCCTTTCGCTGCCGGGCCTGCTGATCAACACCAACCGCATCGCCACCATGCACCGGCGCATGGCGGAGATCGTCACGCAGAACGGCCCGCTGGTCATGCATGACCTGCCGTTCGACATCCCGCCGATCCGCGAAACGCTGCAGTGGCACATTTCCAACAACAACGATGCGCTGCTGCGCTGGGTGGTGGAAAAGCTGGCGCAGGCGGCCGACAGCAAGGGCGCCGGCCCGGCCGACGGGCGCGGCGAAGCGATCGACCCGCTCGAAATCGAATACCGGATGAACCGGCCCCGATCAGCCTGAGCCGGCCAGGCGGGGCGGCCGCAATCGCTGCCGACCGGTCAGACCACCGTTTCGACGTGGACCACCGACGGCGGCGCCACGAAGAACGGGCCGGCCAGCCCGCGCCAGTGCTGGAAGCCTTCGGATTCGCGGAAGTCGACCATGTGCGCTTCGACCGTTTCCCAGCCGACGAGCAGGCGATAGGCGCCCGGTTCCTCGATCACGCGCTGCAGCGCGAACGAGACGAAGCCGCGGGCGGCCTCGAAATGGGGCTTGGCCTGCGCCACGGCCGCTTCGAATTCCGCCGCGCGCGCAGGATCGATGACAAGGCTGGCAACTTCGAAGATCACGACACCGGCTCCTCGACGAATTCGATCAGGTTTCCGGCACAGTCGCGCAGGAAGCAACCCCGGCCGAACTTTTCGCGCACGACGAACGCCACGTCCGCCCCCTTCTCTTCCATCTCGGCGAGGAAATCGTCGAGGCTGTCGACGCGGAACGCCACGTGCTTGTTGCCATGCGTCTTCACGTCGGTGGGCGGCATGCGCCGTTCCTCGGGCAACGGCGCGGCGCCCTCCACCTCGAAGATCTCGAAGCGCAGCGGCCCCTTGCGGACCATCGCGGTGTGGCTGCGCGCGGCTTCGATGTAGAAGCGCTTCTCCAGCTCGAAGCCGAGCACGCGCCCGTACCAGTCGATCGCCTCGTCAAGGCTGGGGACCGAAACGCCGCCGTGGTGAAAGGTGAACTCGGCCATCGTTCAACCCAGCTCGGCGAAGGTCTGCGCACACCAGTCGGCGATGTAGTCGCGCATGCCGGTGCCGTTGTCCGCGCCGCAATGTTCCACCTCGAAGTCCTTCCTGGTGAAGATGCGCAGCGCGCGCTTGGGGCTGTTGACCGCCTGGTCATAGCTCATCTGTGCGTTGTACGCCGGGATCTGGCGGTCGTTTTCGCCATGGGTGATCAGGAACGGTACGCGGATCTTCTCGACCTGGCCGTCCAGCGTGATCTGGTCGGCATAGGTCAGGAAGTCTTCGCGGTTGTCGATGCCGAAGACCCACATCACGTGGTCCCAGTAATGCGGCACCGGGTTTTCGCCTTCGTTGGCGACGCGTTCGCGCTGGCGCTGGCCCCAGACGTGGTTGGCGCCCATCACCGCGCAAAGCGCATAGCGCGGATCGTTCGCGGCGATGCGCGGGGCGTGATAGCCGCCGAACGAAAGGCCGAAGATGCCGATCTTCGAATGGATCACGTCCGATCGCGTCAGCAGATAGTCGAAGGCCGGGCTGCCCCAGCGCTCGGCGTCGTAGACCGCAGGCAGGTTGCGCTTGCGGATCGCCTCGCCCGTGCCGGGCTGGTCAAGGAACAGGGTGTTCATGCCCCGCGCCAGGTTGACCGCGCCGTGGCCCGCCATGTTGACCTGTTCCTTCATCGAATCCAGGCCGTTGACGGAAACCAGCGTCGGCCGCGGCGTGCCGCTGCCATCGTGGACGAAGATCGCGGGATAGCTCGACCCTTCGTAGGGGATGTCGACCTTGTCGACGTGGAGGCCGCTCAGCGCGCTGCCCTTGTGGTAAAGCTCCAGCCCCTTGTCATAGGCAATCCAGCGCGGGGCGTAGTCGCGGCTCTGCAGGCGCTCGGCCCCCAGGTAGTAGCCCGAAGCGCGCAGGTACTTCGCGCCGGCGGACAGCAGGAAGCCCTCGCTCTCGTCGCGCTCTGCATTGCGGGCGACCTGGTCGGCCACGGCGATCCAGCTGTCGAACAGCTGCGCCGAACCGGCGTCGGCGCCCGCCTTGGCCGCCTCGCGCACGGGGCGGCAGGCCTCGTCCAGCTCGCCGTGGTTGCCGCCGGCGATCAGCGCCAGGTTGATGCCGAGATTCCACACGTAGTTTCCGGGAAACGGTTCGAACATTTCAGGGACTTTCTATTCTGCGGTCCAGCCGCCATCGACGACAAGGCTGGTTCCGGTCATCAGCGCCGAGGCTTCGGAGGCGAGGAACACGACGGCGCCCATCAGGTCTTCGGGCTGGCCGATGCGGCCGAGCTTGATCTTGGCAAGGACGCTCGCCTTGAACTCGGCATCCTCGAAGAACGGGCGCGTCAGCGGCGTTTCGATGAACGTGGGCGCGATCGTGTTCGAACGGATGCCGTGCCGGGCAAGGTCGAGCGCGAAGCTCTTGTTCATGCCCTCGAGCGCCCACTTGCTCGCGCAATAGAGGCTGCGATTGGGTCCGCCGACATGGCCCATCTGCGAGCCCATGTGGATCAGCGATCCCGCCGTACCGGTCTCGATCATCCGCCGCGCGCAGCCCTGCGCGACGAAGTAGGCCGCCTTGACGTTGAGCCCCAGAACGGCGTCGAAGTCGTCCTCGGTCACGTCCCACATCGGCTTGGGCCGATTGGTGCCGGCATTGTTGACGAGAACGTGGAACGGCTCGCGCTCGGCAAAGAACGCGGCCACCGCGCCCATGTTCGAGACATCGAGCGTGGCGGCCTGGGCGCCGCTGCCGATCTCGGCCGCACCCGCCTCGATCTCGCCCGCCGAACGGGCGACGAGGGTGACCGCGGCGCCGGCCTCGGCCAGCGCCGCGGCGGCGGCGAGGCCGATCCCGCGACCCGCCCCCGTCACGATCGCGCGCTTGCCGTCAAGCCTGAACGCAGGCGTGCGCGGCAAGCCCATCAGGCGACCGTCAGCTCGCTCGGCGTCGCCTGGCCCGCATAGGGCACGTCGCGGTGACCAAAGCGACGGACGCGGATGTTGGCCTGTTCGCCATGGCCGGCAAAGCCTTCCAGCGCGCACAGGCGGCTGCAATATTCGCCGACCAGCGCCGAAGCCTCGTCGGTCAGCACCTTCTGGTAGGTGCAGGTCTTGAGGAACTTGCCGACCCACAGACCGCCGGTGTAGCGCGCCGCCTTCTTCGTCGGCAGGGTGTGGTTGGTGCCGATCACCTTGTCGCCGAAGCTGACGTTGGTGCGCTGGCCCAAGAACAGGGCGCCATAGTTGGTCATGTTCTTCAGGAAGTAGTCCGGGTCGGCGGTCATCACCTGGACGTGCTCGCTGGCGATGTCGTCGGCAACCTTGACCATTTCCTCGTAGCTATCGGCCACGATGACTTCGCCGAAGGTTTCCCACGCCTTGCGCGCGTGATCGGCGGTCGGCAGGATCTGCAGCAGGCGCTCGATCTCGGCGATCGTCTCGCGCGCGAACTTCTCGCTGTTGGTCAGCAGCACGCCCGGGCTGTCAGGGCCATGCTCGACCTGGCCGAGGATGTCGGTCGCGGCCATTTCCGGATCGCAGCCGATCTCGTCGGCGATGATCAGGGTTTCGGTCGGGCCTGCGAACAGGTCGATGCCGACGCGGCCGAACAGCTGGCGCTTGGCTTCGGCGACGAAGGCGTTGCCCGGGCCGACAAGGATGTCGACCGGCGAGATGCTTTGTGTGCCGATCGCCATCGCGCCGATCGCCTGGATGCCGCCGAGCGCATAGATCGCATCGGCGCCGGCCATCGCCTGGGCGGCGACGATCGCGCGGGCGGGCTTGCCCTGGAACGGCGGAGCGCAAGTGATGACGCGCGGCACGCCGGCCACCTTGGCGGTGATCACCGACATGTGCGCCGAAGCCAGCAGCGGATACTTGCCGCCGGGGACATAGCAGCCGGCGTTCTGGATCGGCAGGTTCTTGTGGCCAAGGACGACGCCGGGCATCGTCTCGACTTCCACGTCCTTCATGGAATCGCGCTGGATCTGGGCGAAATTGCGCACCTGGGCCTGCGCGAACTCGATGTCCTTGCGCTCCTGCGGGCTCAGGCTGTCGACCGCCGCATCGATCTCGGCCTGGCTCAGCCGGTAATCTTCCCGGTCCCAGCCGTCGAACTTGATCGACATGTCGCGCACTGCGGCATCGCCGCGCTGTTCGATGTCGGCCAGGGCCGCCTCGACGATGTCGCGGACCTTCCGGTCCGTTTCTGCCTTAACCTCTGCAGCCGCGCCGCGCTTGAGCCACTGGGCCATAATACTCCCCGCAAGGTCTGGATGATAGTCGGCAGCCCCCTTGCATCACCGTGGCAGAGCCCACCATCGCATAGAATCAATGCCATTCTATCGACCAAATTCCTTTGAAGGCCGGCTTGGGCTGGGGCTACGCGGCACTTACGGATAATCATGGGAGAACTGCCGGCATGCGCCTGGCCACGCTTCAAGATGGAACGAAGGACGGCCGCCTCGTGGTGGTCTCCCCCGACGGGACGCGCTACGCACCGGCCCCTGTCGCCACCCTGCTCGATCTGCTCGACAACTGGACCGCGCAAGCCGGCGCGCTTGCCGCGATCGACCGCTTCGAACACGATCTCGATCCCGCCGCGCTGCTGGCCCCCTTGCCGCGCGCGTGGCAGTGGCTCGATGGCTCGGTCTATCCCAGCCATGGCGAACTGATGGACAAGGCCCTGGCGATCGAGCCGTTCAAGCCCGACTGGCCACCGATGTACCAGGGCGTTTCCGACACCTTCTATGGCCCCAATGCCGACGTGCCGATGGCATCGGAAGATCTCGGCATCGATTTCGAAGGTGAATTCGGCATCATCGTCGATGAAGTGCCGATGGGCACGAGCGCGGACGAAGCGCACGCCTACATCCGCCTTGTCGTGCAGATCAACGACTGGTCGCTGCGCAAGCTGGCGGGCCCTGAAATGCGCTCGGGCTTCGGCTGGCTCCAGGCCAAGCCCCCCTGCGGGATGGCGCCCTTTGCCGTCACGCCCGACGAACTGGGCGATGCCTGGCGCAACGGCCGCCCGGCGATGCACCTGCGGGTGGACTGGAACGGCCGGCAATTCGGCAACGCCTATGGCGAACCGATGGCCTATGGCTTCCACGAACTGATCGCCCACGCCGCGCGCACCCGTCGCCTTGCCGCCGGCACGGTGATCGGCTCGGGCACGGTGTCGAACCCCGACTATCGCGAAGTCGGCTCCTCGTGCATCGCCGAGCGGCGCGGGATCGAGATCGTCGATACCGGCGCGCCGATCACCGATTTCATGAAGTATGGCGATACCGTGCGGATGGAGGCGCGGACCGCAGATGGCCGCTCGCCGTTCGGCGTGCTCAAGCAGAAGGTGGTGCAACCGTGAGTGAGATTCTTTCCGATTCCGGCCTGCCGGCCGTCCAGCGCGTCGTCACCGGCCATGACGAGAACGGCCGCGCCGTGTTCAAGTCCGAGGACTTCAGCCCCACGCGGATGATTCCCACCGGCGACGCCTCGTTCCTCACGATCTGGAGCACCGCCACCGTCCCGGCCGACAACAACGACGAAACCGACGGGCGCGACCGCAAGACCGGCCTGACGCTCGAAGGCGGGTCGGTCATCCGCATCACCGACATGCTGCCGGGCAAGGAAAGCCCGATGCACCGGACCAACTCGATCGACTACGGCATCGTGCTGGAAGGCGAGATCGAGCTGGAACTGGAAGACGGGCGCAAGAAGACGATCCGCCAGGGCGGCATCATCATCCAGCGCGGCACCAACCACCTGTGGCGCAACACCACCGACAAGGTCTGCCGCATCGCCTTCATCCTGATCGAAGCGCCGGCCTACCTGCACAACGGCGTTCCGCTCGATGAAGCCAAGCCGGAACAGGTGACGGGCCACGAGGTGGGCTCGCACTGATCGTGTTCGACCTTTCGGGCAAGGGCGCGATCGTCACCGGCTCCACGCGGGGAATCGGCCGCGCCATCGCCGAAGGATTGATCGCGGCGGGCGGGCGGGTCGTCATCTCCAGCGAAGATGCCGATGACACCGCGCGCGTCGCCGCCGAACTCGGCATGCCGGGCCTGGCGTGCGACGTCAGCAGCGATGATGATCTGGCCGCACTGGTCGAATTCGCGCTTGCCGCCCTCGGCCGGCTCGACGTGCTCGTCTGCAATGCCGGGATCACCGGCCGCGCCGGTCCCTTCGCAACGATCGACATGGACGATTATGCGCGGGTGATGGCGATCAACCTGCGCAGCCAGGTCGTCCTGTGCAACCTTGCCCTGCCGCACATCGCGACCGCGGGCGGTGGCGCGGCGATCCTGATTGCCAGCCTTTCGGCGCTGCGCGGCAACGGGCGCATCAATGCCTATGCCCTGGCAAAGGCAGGGGTCGCCCAGCTTGCCCGCAACCTCGCGGTCGAATGGGGGCCGCAGGCGGTGCGGGTCAATGCCATCTCGCCCGGCTTCATCGCCACCGAACTGTCGCAACCGCTGCTCGACGATGCGGCGTTCATGGCTCGCCGCATGGCGATGACGCCGCTGCGCCGCCCCGGCACCCCGGCCGAGATCGGTGGCACGGCGGTCTACCTCGCTTCGGCCGCAGGCGCCTTCGTCACCGGCCACAACCTTGTCGTCGATGGCGGAACGCTGATCACCGACGGCAGCTGAACCGCGCCCGCAACGCGCGGTGGCAAGCTCGACCCAAGGTATCAGCCGGCGGCGTCCGCCAGCAGCGCCGCCTCCACCGCCGCCTTATGCGCGCGGCCGTTCTCCACATAGTGCGCCACGCCCGCGCGCATCCCCGCGATCGCCTCGTCGGTCAGATCGCGCATGTAGGCCGCCGGCCGGCCACCCCACAGCTGGCGCGCGCCGATCCGCTTGTTGGGCGTCAGCAGCGCACCCGCCGCCAGCATGCCGTCGCTTTCGATCACGCAGCCGTTCATCACCGTGGTCGACAGCCCGACGAAGCCGCGATCCTCGATCGTGCAGCCGTGGATCATCGCGATGTGGCCCACCAGCACGTCTTCGCCGATGATCGTCGGAAAGCCGTTCGGGTGGCGAGGCTCGGGGCTGTCGCAGTGGATCACCGTGCCGTCCTGGATATTGCTGCGCGCGCCGATCACCACGCGGTTGACGTCGGCGCGGATCACGCAGTTGTACCAGATGGACACGTCCGGCCCGATCTCCACATCACCTATGATCCGGCAGCCCGGCGCGATGAACGCGCTGTCGTGGATGCGCGGGGCTTTGCCGTGGATGGCGATGATGGTGGTGTGGGGCCGGTTGATCATTTCTTCTCGTCTCCTCAGCCCAGCACGAAGCCGTTGCGCTTCTCGTCCGGCGTGACCGTCACCTTCTTGCCCAGCGGATCGCTTTCGATCATCGCGGCGATGGTCGCGGCATCACGGCTTTCTGCAATGAACCGCCCCCCGCTGTCGAGGTCGCCGATCACGATCGCCTGCACCGGATCGGCCTTGGCATAGACGATCGTATAAGTGCCCACCGTGCCCGCGCCCGCTGGCTTTTCTGCCAGCACCGCCTTGGGTACGGCGTCGAGCTTGTCCTGCACCGTCTTCGTTTCGCAGCCCGGCCATTCGCGCGGGGTGGTCGACAGGATCGCCGCGCCGTACTTCGACTGGAAGCCGCCGTTCAGCCCGACGAAGCCGAAGCTGCCGGGCTTTTCGCGCAAGGTTTCGGTCATGCTGGCAAAGGCATGCATCGAATAGTTGTTGCCCGCCCCGCCGAAGTAGGGAAGCCCGCCGGTGACGGTGAGGCCCCGCGGGTCCTGCGGCGAAAGGCCCAGATAGCGCACCGCGGCGTTGAACACCGGGATCGGGAAGCAGGAATAGAAATCGAACGCGGCCATGTCGTCGGCGCTCTTGCCCGCTGTCGCAAAGGCGGCGTCGATCGCGGCCTTGGCCGCCGGATAGGCGTCGATCTCGGGCCGGTCGAGGATCTCGCGCTCGGTGCCGAGCGCCGCGCCGTGGAGGTAGACCCACTTGTCTTCGGGCACGCCCGCTTCGCGCGCGGCCTTGACCGACATCAGCACCACGGCGGCCGCCTGGTTCACCTGGTCGCGCGATACCATCTTGAGCGGGTATGGATCGGCGATCATGCGGTTGCGCTCGCCCACGGTGGCGATCTCTTCCGCGCTCATCGGCTTGACCGCGGCCGAGCTGTAGGGGTTGGTCGCGGCGACTTCGGTGAAGGGGGCGAACAGCTTGCCCATCTCCAGCGCATAGTCGGCGCGCGACAGGCCCAGCTTGGCCCGGCGCGCGTTCTCGCACAGCGCATAGGCGACGACCGGGGCACGGATGCCGTGGGCGATGCTGGTGGCCGAAAGCGTGCCTTCGAAGCCCATCCCCATGTCGATCATCTCGCCATCGTCATGTTCGGCCCAGTCGCGCGTCTCGCCCTTGGTGGTCAGGTGGCGCACGGTGGAGATCGCCTCGCTGCCGAAGGCGAGCGCAGCCTCGACTTCGCCGCGCGCGATCTTGTCGCCCAGGTCCGCGATCAGCGCGAGCGGCGACTGGCCGCCGACCTTGTGCAGGATGGCAACGTCCGGCTTCAGGCCCAGCCGGCGCGCCACGGCCAGCGGCATCTTTTCCGCGCGACCGAAGGGCACCTGCATCGCGCCCGATTCCTCGAACGTGCGCACCGACCCCACCGCCTTGATGCGCCCGGAAATGTCAGCGCCCGCATCGGCGATGGCTGCTGCCGCAGCGCGCTCGGACAAGTCGGCAAACGAAAGACCTGCGTAATCGGGCGCGTCGATCCGTTCAACGAACTGGCCGACGCCGACGATGACGGGGGTGGTATCGCTGACTGTCACGTTCGGGCACCTCTTGCATGGCGGCGGTGCGGGTGGCGCTTGCTTGCCAACGCGCACTTGTGCCGGTTGATTCGTTGCGCCATCAGTGTTCTTAACTGCGCGATTAATCAACCGCCCTCGCACGAGGCGATTGTCGGGAAGAGGCGGAATTGGGCGAAGACGGCGTTAGGCTGGAAGGCGATTGGGACTACATCGTGGTCGGCGCAGGCTCGGCCGGATGCGTCGTCGCCAACCGCCTCTCCGCCGATCCAGGCACGCGCGTCCTGCTGCTCGAAGCGGGCGGGCGGGACAACTGGATCTGGTTCCACATTCCCGTCGGCTACCTGTTCGCCATCGGCAATCCGCGTGCCGATTGGATGTTCGAAACCGAAGCCGAACCCGGCCTCAACGGCCGCGCGCTCAAGTATCCGCGCGGCAAGGTGATCGGCGGCTGCTCGGCGATCAACGCGATGATCTCGATGCGCGGGCAGGCGGCCGACTACGACCACTGGCGGCAGCTGGGCCTCGAAGGCTGGAGCTGGGCCGATGTGGCGCCGGTGTTCCGCCGCCTTGACGATCACTTCCTGGGCGATGGAGAACACCATGCAACCGGCGGCGAATGGCGGGTCGAACCGCCGCGCGTGCGCTGGCCCGTGCTCGATGCCGTGGCCCGCGCCGCGAACGAAATGGGCGTCGCCTCGGTGCCCGATTTCAACACCGGCGACAACGAAGGCGTCGGCTATTTCCATGTGAACCAGAAGCGCGGGGTGCGCTGGTCGGCGGCGACGGCGTTCCTCAAGCCGGTGCTGGGGCGCCCCAACCTGCGGCTCGAAACCGGGGTGCTGGTAGACCGCGTGGTGATCGAACAGGGCCACGCGTCCGGCATCCGCTTCCGCCGCGGCGGCGAGGTGGTGGAGGCGCGGTGCCGGGGCGAAGTGATCCTGTGTGCAGGTGCGGTGGCAAGCCCGCTGATCCTGCAGCGCTCCGGCATCGGCCCGGCGGCTGAGCTGGCGCGCCATGGGATCGCCCGCCTGGTCGACCGGCCGGGTGTCGGCGGCAACCTGCAGGACCATCTGCAGCAGCGCGCGATCTACACCGTGGCGGGGGTGCGCACGCTCAACGAAACGTACTGGAACCTGGCGCGCCGGGCGTGGATGGGGGTGGAATACGCGCTGTTCCGCAACGGACCGCTGACGATGGCGCCTTCGCAGCTCGGCCTGTTCACCCGCTCCTCGCCCGAGCACGAGCGCGCCAACATCCAGTTCCACGTCCAGCCGCTGTCGCTCGACAGGTTCGGCGATCCGCTGCACCGCTTCCCGGCGATCACCGTGTCGGCCTGCAACCTCAGGCCCACATCGCGCGGGGCCGTGCGGCTGCGCTCGGCCGATCCGGCGGACAAGCCGGTCATTGCGCCGGGTTACCTCGCGACCGACGAGGACCGCCGCGTCGCCGCCGATGCCATCCGGGTTACCCGCCGGCTGATGGGGCAAGGCGCGCTCGCCCCCTACCAGCCCGCCGAATGGCTGCCCGGCCCCGGCGTGGGCGACGACGAGGCCGCGCTGGCGAAGGCGGCGGGCGACATCGGCACGACGATCTTCCACCCCGTCGGCACGGCGAGGATGGGCCGAACCGACGACCCGGCCGCCGTGGTCGATGCCCGGCTGCGCGTGATTGGCATCGAAGGCTTGCGCGTGATCGATGCCTCGGTGATGCCGACGATCACATCGGGGAACACCAACACGCCAACCGTGATGATCGGGGCAAAGGGCGCCGCGATGGTGCTTGCCGACAACCAGAAAGGACTGCGACGATGAAGGCGATCGTGATCGAAAAGGGCGAAGGCGGGCAGACCGTCGCGCTGAAGGACTTTCCCGAGGCCGACCTGATGGACGGCGACGTGACCGTCCGGATCAGCCATTCGACGGTCAACTACAAGGACGGCCTGGCGCTGACCGGCGCGGCACCGATCGTCCGCCGCTTTCCGATGATCCCCGGCATCGACTTTGCCGGCGTGGTCGAAACTTCGAGCAGCCCCGACTACAAGCCTGGCGACAAGGTTCTCCTGAATGGCTGGGGGACGAGCGAGACCCACCTTGGCGGATATGCGCAGAAGAGCCGGGTGCCCGCGAGCATGCTGGTGCCGCTGCCCGAAGGGCTGACGGCGCGGCAGGCGATGGCGATCGGCACGGCGGGGTACACCGCGATGCTCTCGGTCATGGCGATCGATGCCGTGGGCGTGACGCCCGACCATGGCCCGGCGATCGTGACGGGGGCGGCCGGCGGGGTCGGCTCGGTGGCGACGACGCTGCTCGCCCGCGCCGGCTGGCATGTCATCGCCTCGACCGGGCGGACCGAGGAGGCTGAATACCTGAAGGGGCTGGGCGCCGCCGAAGTGATCCACCGCGACGAGCTGTCCGGCACGCCCAAGCCGATTGCCGGCGAGCGCTGGGCGGCGGGCGTGGATTCGGTCGGCTCCAACACGCTCGCCAATGTCCTTGCCCAGACCAAGTACGACGGCGCGGTGACGTCGTGCGGGCTGGCGCAGGGCATGGACCTGCCGGCATCGGTGGCGCCGTTCATCCTGCGCGGGATCAAGCTGCTGGGCATCGATTCCGTCCATTGCCCCCGCCCGCGCCGGTTCGAGGCGTGGCAGCGGCTGGCCAGCGAACTGGATCTCGACAGGCTGGAAGCGATGATCACCACCGTACCGCTGGAGGACGTGATCGCACTCGGCCCGCAGATCCTGGCTGGCAAGGTGCGCGGGCGGATCGTGGTGGAGATCGGCTGATCGGCCGTTTGGACGAGGCCGATCCGCGCCGGATCGGCCCACCTTAAATCGGCCAAGTTGACAAAGTTGACAGACTTCAGGGGATAAACTTCCGGCAACCCCCGGCCGTCGGTCCAAGGCCGCCGACGGCGGAGCCGTTGGCAGCGGAAATGGCAGGATTGCGGGGTGTTCGGGCGGTGCATGGCGCCCGGTATACAGGCGATCAGGGGTGTAGGACATCGCCGCCGCGATGTTGGACACCTGTTGTGGTTACACCATGCATATGCAATTCATTGTCTGACACGCCGATGGCCATCTGGCTCGGCGCGCCGCGATTGCCCTTTGGTGCATATCGGAGTGCGCTGTGGACCACAGGGTTGCGAGGCCGGGGCCTGTCGCCGAGGGAAGAGGCATGGACCGGGCCGCACAGGAACTTCGCGATGCACTGGCCCTGCCGATCGCGGCGGGGACGATCGGGCTGTACCGATCGAGCGAGGACATCGGCCGGCGGCTGGAGCAGTCCTTTCCCTTTGCCGGGGCGAAGATCGACTGGAGCTTGACCAGAGGCCACCTTGCCGTCAGCGCCGGCGCGCGCAGCCTGGTCGGCTTTTCGGCCTTTTTCGAGGACCGGCGAACCGCGCTGGGCAACGACCAGCCCGCATTCTACCTGAGCGAAGGGCCGATCGACTTTGCCCTGCGCGCATCGCTGATCACGTTCCAGCGCCACCTGCGATCGATCGTCTCGGTCCCCGCGCACCACTACTTCGTGGCCGAGGATTTCAGCTGGTGCATCGTCTATTCGATGGAAGGCGACATCGATTTCGGCTGGTCGCCCGTCCATCGCTGACGCGCGAGACCGGGGACCCGCAGATAAAATACTTATGGCGATCACTGCCATCGCTGAACACATCATCCGTAAGCGGCCCGAGTTCATTTCAATCTCGGGAACTCGTATCCAATGCGTCCATGGAACCTCCTGCTGTCGACCGCCCTTTTTGTCGGGACGGCTTCGACCGCCTTCGCCGAAAGTGATGCGGCGGCGGAAAAGGCCGACAAGGCGAAGACTTCAGCGCAGGCGGCCCCGGCCAAGACATTCAGCACCGGCGTCGCCAAGGGGCGCGACCTGCTCGACACCGCGATTTCGGCGAGCACGCTCGACGAGACCGACCTGCCCAAGCTGGGCGTGCCGTCGGTTGCCGGCATCGTCGCCAACCTTCCCGGCATTCGCGCCGAAACTTCGGGCGTCGATGGCTTTTCCGCGCTGACCGTGCGCGGACTGCCGCTGTCGGCCGATGGCACGCGCTATGTCCAGATCCAGGAGGACGGCCTGCCTGTCCTGGAATTCGGGGACATTCACCTGGCCGGCGTGGACACTTTCGTGCGCGCTGATATCGGCCTGTCGCAGATCCAGTCGATCCGAGGCGGTTCGGCATCGACCTTCGCCTCCAATTCGCCGGGTGGCGTTATCAACCTGATCTCCAAGACGGGCGAGACCGAGGGCGGCACGCTGCTGGTATCATCGGGCCTTGGCTATGACCTGCATCGCGCCGATTTCGAATACGGCGCGCCGCTTGGCGAAGGCTGGCGCTTTCACATCGGCGGCTTCTTCCATGAAGGCGAAGGCCCGCGTGAAGTGGGCTACACCGGTACGCGCGGGGGCCAGATCAAGGTCAACCTGACCCACACCTTTGCCGGCGGCTATATCCGCTTCTACGGCAAGTACCTCGACGATCGCCAGGCGCTCTATTCGCTGTTCCCGCTGCAGATCAGCGGCACCAATGACTCGCCCAAGTTCAGCAACCTGCCGGGCACGGACATCAAGCGCGACACGCTCAATTCGAAGTATGTGTCGAGCCTTACCGGCGTGGATGACCAGAACAATCCGACCCGTGTCGACCTGCACGACGGCATCCGCGGCGTGAGCAAGGCGGTCGGACTGGAAGCGCAGTTCGAGATCGGCGACTGGACCGTTACCGACAAGTTCCGCTTCGCTTCGAACAGCGGCGCGTACAACGAGAACATTTCGCTGCTGACGCTTCCCGCCGCGGCAATGGTCGCCACGTTCGGAGGACCTGGCGCGGTGCTCAGCTATGTCGGCGGCCCGAACAACGGCAAGCCGGTGACCGACCTGGCCGGGCTGAACGGCAACGGCCTGCTTTCGGTGCCGATCTACGTTCATGCCGATCTCAACAACCTCGACAACGTGACCAACGACCTGCGGGCCAGCCGCACGTTCGCGATGGGCGAGGGCAAGCTGACGACCACGGCGGGCGTCTATTATTCTTCGCAGAACGTGGACATGTACTGGTCGCTGACCAACGGGCTGGAAGGATATGCCGCGCATGGCAAAGGCACGCGTTTCGATCTGACCGCAGCGGACGGCACGCACATTACCGATGCCGGCATCCTTGCTTATGGCTTCATCAGCGGCGCCCCGTTGTTCACCTACCATCGCCGGTATGACGTGAACTACCGCGTGCTGGCCCCTTATGCTTCGGCCAACTACCAGATCGGCAAGCTGTCGATCGGCGGCAGCTTGCGGCTGGACACCGGCAAGGTGAGCGGCAGCCTGTACGGCGCCGATCTGGGCGGCGGGCGCAATGGCGCCAGCGCGATCGACGTCAATGGCGATGGCGTGATCTCGCTGCCCGAAACGCAGGTTTCGGTCCTGCCGCTCTCGCGTCCGGGCAATGTCGGCTACAACTATCACTATGTGTCGTATTCGGCCGGCGTGAACTATCGCGTGGCCGAGCCGCTTTCGGTGTTCGCGCGCTACAGCCGGGGCGGCCGAGCGGGTGCCGAGCGCCTGCTGTTCACGCCGCAGCAGGATCCGGACACCGGCAAACTGACCGACAGTTCGGCGGCCTATGGCATCGTCAAGCAAGCCGAAGCCGGCGTGAAGCTGCGCAAGGACGGCGTGAGCCTGTTCCTGACCGGCTTCTGGGCTTCGACCGGCGAATCCGGGTTCCAGATCGGCGCCGATGCCGACGGCAATGCCAAGGTGATCTCGTACAGCCGATCCTACAGCGCCAAGGGTTTGGAGCTTGAAGGCGAAGTGCAGCGCGGACCTTTCAGCCTTGCGCTGGGCGCCACCTACGCCAAGTCGAAGATCGATCGCGACACGACCAACCCCGCGATCGAGGGCAACCGGCCGCGCCACCAGCCTTCGTTGTTCTTCTCTGCCCGGCCGCAGTTCCAGCAGGGAATGGTGACCTTTGGCGCAACGGTGAACGGTACGACCAGCAGCTATGCACAGGATACCAACGTGCTGAAGCAGCCGGGCTACGTGATCGTCAGCCCCTACCTGTTCGTCCGCCCGGTCGAGCGGCTGGAACTGGGGCTGACCGCGTTCAACGCCTTCGACAAGCTGGCCTTCGTCAACGTGTCGGCGGCGGCCATTCCGGCGCTGGGCGTGGTCAATGCGCAGACGCTGAACGGCAGGACGGTGACCGGATCGGTGCGCCTGTCGTTCTGATCCGCACGGGACGTGGCGGGGGACAGCACCCTCGCCACGCCCGCGGGGCGTCAGACTTCCTCGTGCGCCCGGACGCGCGCCAGCAGCATGGCGGGAACGGCGGGATCGTCGATCGTGGGGGGTGTTGGCGCGTCCTCGCCATTGACGATCTTGCGCAGCAGGTTGCGCAGCGTCTTACCTGAACGGGTCTTGGGCAGCGCGGGGACGATGTAGGCGGTCTTGAGCGCGGCGACGGCGCCGAGTTCGCTGCGGACGGCCTTGATCACCGCGTCATGCAGCGCCTGTTCGCTTCCCGCCCCGGCGCGGGGCACGACGAAGGCGACCGGGATCATGCCCTTGATCGCATCGTCGGCGCCGATCACCGCGCATTCGGCAACGCCATCGACGGCTGCGACGATCTGCTCCATCTGCCCGGTCGACAGGCGGTGCCCGGCGACGTTGATGATGTCGTCGGTGCGGCCCATGATGTGGACGAAGCCGTCCTCGTCGATGAAGCCGGCATCGCCGGTTTCGTACCAGCCGGGGAAGGTGGCGAAGTTCTTCGCGTAGCCTGCATGGTTGTTCCACAGCGTGCGGAAGACGCCGGGCGGCAGGGGACTGCGCAAGGCCACCGCGCCGCTCTGCCCGGCGGGCACTTCGTGGCCGCTTTCATCGAGAATCGCGAATTCGTAGCCCGGCACGGGGAAGCCGGCGCTGCCGCGCTTGCGGCGCAGATCGCCAAGCGCCGCGCAACTGGCGAGCGCGGGCCAGCCGAGTTCGGTCTGCCACCAGTGGTCGATGACCGGCAGGCCCGACTTGTCCTCCAGCCAGCCGATGGTGTCCGGATCGGCGCGCTCGCCGGCAAGGAAGATCGCCTGGCATTGGCCGGTGCCGATCTCATTGAGGAAGGTGGCGTCCGGGTCCTCCTTGCGCACCGCGCGGATCGCGGTCGGCGCGGTGAAGAAGGTCTTCACGCCGTGGCGCGCGATGGTGCGCCAGAAGGTGCCGGGATCGGGCGTGCCGACCGGCTTGCCTTCGAACAGGACGGTGGCCGCGCCGACCAGCAGCGGCGCGTAGACGATGTAGCTGTGGCCGACGACCCAGCCGACGTCGCTCGCGGCCCAGAACACGTCGCCCGCGCCGATGCCGTAGATGTTGGCCATCGACCAGGCGAGCGCGACGGCATGGCCGCCGTTGTCGCGCACCACGCCCTTGGGCGTGCCGGTGGTGCCCGAGGTGTAGAGCACGTAGAGCGGATCGGCGGAGGCGACCTCGACCGGGGCCGGCGCGGGATCGCCGGCAGTGGCGGCGCGCAGGGTGTCCCAATCGAGATCGCGGGGGGAGGAAAGTTCGGCCACGGGGCCGGTATCGCGCTGATGGAGCACGACGTGGTCGACCGCGTGGTTGGCGAGGCGCAGGGCTTCGTCGACCAGCGGCTTGTAGGCGATCGTCCGCGCGCCCTCGATCCCGCAGCTGGCGGTAAGGACGAGGCGGGGCGCGGCATCGTCGATGCGCTTGGCGAGTTCCAGGGGCGCGAAGCCGCCGAACACCACCGAATGGATCGCGCCCAACCGCGCGCAGGCGAGCATGGCGAAGACCGTCTGCGGGATCATCGGCATGTAGAGCACGACGCGATCGCCCTTGGCCAGCCCAAGCGAAGCCAGCATCGCGGCGACGCGGCCGACTTCGTCGAGCAGGTCGGCATAGCTGTAGGCGCGGACGGTGCCGGTGACGGGGCTGTCGTAGATCAGCGCGGTTGCGTCGCCCCGCCCCGCCGCCACGTGGCGGTCGACGCAGTTGGCGCAGGTGTTGAGCGAGGCGCCGGGATACCAGCCCTGCGCTTCATCGAAAGAGCGCGCAGGCGGAGAGATCCACTCTACGCTGCGCGCCGCCTGCGACCAGAAGTGCTCCGGGTGGTTGATGCTGTCGCGCCAGGCCTGTTCGTAGGCTTCGCTCATGTCCTGTCCCTGCATTATGTGCTGGCGCCCGGTGTGCCGCTTATGCGGGCCGGGCGCCAGTTCGACTTTGGTCGTCAGTTGTCGATGCTGCGCTTGTAGGTTTCGGGCAGCACGATCAGGCCGATCACCACGGTCGCCGCCGCGACGACCACGGGGTACCAGAAGCCGTGGTAGATATCGCCGTTGGCCGCGACCATGGCAAAGCCGATGGCGGGCAGCAGGCCGCCGAGCCAGCCGTTGCCGATGTGGTAGGGCAGCGACATCGACGAATAGCGGATGCGGCTAGGGAACAGTTCGACCAGCATCGCCGCGATCGGGCCGTAGACCATGGTCACCAGCAGCACGAGATAGAAAAGCAGCGCGACGACCAGCGGCTTGTTCATCTGCGCCGGGTCGGCCTTGGCGGGATAGCCGACCTTGGCGAGTTCACCGACCACGGCGGACTTGGCTTCGACCGCGGGCTTGCCCGCGCTGGCAGGCGCGGCCTTCACTTCGGGCGCGCCGACCACGTGCGCGGTGAAGGCAGAGATGGCCTTCTTACGATCGTCGCCGGAAACCTTGGCCGGATCGGGAGCGACGATGGTGGTGCCGCCGATGGTGACCGACGCGATGGTGCCGGCGGGCGCGGCGACGTTTTCGTAGTTCACCGCCGCCTTGGCGAGGGCGTTCTTGACGATATCGCAGCTGGTGCTGTCGAACTTGTTGGCACCGACGGGATCGAACTGCGAGGAGCATTCGCCTGCGTAGGCGGTGACCTTAACCGGGGCATTGGCCTGCGCATGGGCGAGCGCGGGATTGGCCGCTTCGGTCAGCGCGTGGAACACCGGGAACATCGTTGCCGCCGCAAGCGCCGCGCCGCCGAGGATGATCGGCTTGCGCCCGACCTTGTCCGACAGCCAGCCGAAGAACAGGAAGAACGGCGTGGCCATGACGAGCGCGATGATGGTCAAGGTGTTGGCCTGGATGCCATCGACCTTGAGCATCTTTTCAAGGAAATACATCGCGTAGAGCTGGCCGGTGTACCACACCACGGCCTGGCCCATGATCGCGCCGAAGAAGGCGATCAGCACGATCTTCAGGTTCTTCCACTCACCGAAGGCTTCGGTCAGCGGCGCCTTCGAGGCGGTGCCTTCGGTCTTCATCTTCTGGAAGACGGGGCTTTCGTGGAGCTTGAGGCGCAGCCACAGGCCGACGCACAGGAACACGCCCGACAGCAGGTAGGGCACGCGCCAGCCCCAGGCCTTGAACGCATCTTCGCCCACGCCCGTCACCGGCGAGCGCACGGTGATGACGATCAGCAGCGCCATGGCAAGGCCGGCGGTGGCGGTGATCTGGATCCAGCTGGTGTAGAGCCCGCGCTTGTTGTCGGGCGCGTGTTCGGCGACGTAAGTCGCCGCGCCGCCGTATTCACCGCCCAGCGCCAGTCCCTGGAACATGCGCAGCACGACGAGCATGATGGGGGCGGCCACCCCGACCGTTTCGTAAGTGGGCAGGCAGCCGACGAGGAACGTCGAGAGGCCCATGACCAGCAGGGTGATGATGAAGGTGTAGCGGCGGCCAAAGGTGTCGCCGATCTTGCCGAACACCAGCGCGCCGAAGGGGCGGACGATGAAGCCCGCCGCGAACACCAGCAGCGCCATGATGAACGAGGTGGTGGGGTTGAGCCCGGTAAGGAACTTGGCCGCGATGATCGAGGTCAGCAGGCCGTAGAGGTAGAAATCGTACCATTCGAACACCGTGCCGAGCGAGGACGCGGTGATGATCAGCTTTTCGCTGTGGGTGGCCTGATGATGCCTTGGCAGGGCGCTGAAATCGTCAGCTATGTCGATTTGCGACATGGGTTGGTCCTCTCCGTCGTTTGTCTTGTCTTTATCAGAAGCCGTACTTGGCGGCGAATTCGACCCGGTCGAGCTTGCCGCTGCCGCCGTTCACCAGCTTGCGCTGACCGTGGCGCAGTTCGATGCCGAGGTCGATGTTCCTGACCGGCGACCAGAACAGGTTGCCGGCAACGCTCCATGCCTCGCGATTGTAGGTGGCGATGCTGGCGGCCGCGATGTCGTCGGCGTATCGGACATGCTGGTAGCTGCCCATCAGGTTGGCGCGCAGGCCGGACGCGATGCCGAGCCGCAGCGCCGCCATCGCGGCGAACGTCGAAACGCCATGCAATTGTCCGCTGGCGGGATCGAGCACGGCATCGGGCGCAAAGTTGACGCCGATGTAGCGGCCGGCACCGTTGCCGTAAGTCGCCATGAAGCGCAGGTCGCTCACCCTATCGGTGCTCAGGTAGAGCTTGCCTGCGGCGCTGAGGCCCCAGCCGAAACGGGTGTCCGAAAGCGCGCCGTTCTGGACGCGCAGCTGGCGGGCAAGGCCGGCCAGCGACAGTTCGCCGATCTTGCCCGCATAGGCGAGGCGCGCGGTCGCATCGGGCAGGTGATCGTCGCCGTTTTCTGTCAGCGCCGGCGCGCCGAGGCTGGCCGAAGCGGTTTCCGGATTTTCCGCCGCGACGTGCAGCGTCAGTTCCTTCGACAGGGCTTGCGAGTAGCGCACCAGCGGCTGGCGGACGAAGACGGTGCCTTCGGTGGTGCCGACGTAATCGGTGCTTTCGGGCAAGGCGCCGGTGTACTGGAACGTGGTCCAGTCCTGGCCGAAGGTCCACTTGTCCACCTGCATCCACGCGCGGCGCAGCGCGAGGGTGTAGCCGTTGGTGGTGCGCTGGTTGCCCCCGCCGGTGACGCTGGCCGAGGTGTTGGGCGTGGTTTCGAAGTCGGTTTCGACGTAGCCCTTCACCGCGTGCCCTGCGATGTCCGAAGCGAAGTTCAGCCACAGCCGGGTCTGGCGCGCGCTGAAATCCTGATCGCGCGATGCGGGCCCCTTCCCCACCGGGATCGACTGCGGCAGCCAGAAGTCGCGGCCTTGCGTGTTGTTGGCCATCTCGCCGCCTGAAAAGCGGCTGTTGGTGGCAACGAGCTTGAGATAGCCGCCGAGCCGGACGGTGGTGTTGCCATCGCGGAACCCTTCGGCAGGCGGCGTGGGCCGGGCTTCGAGCGAGGCGACGCGCTTCTCCACGGCCTCGGCCTTTGCCGCGGCGGCGGCGATGCCGGTTGCCTGCGCCTGTGCCAGGCTGGCAGCCTGCGCTGTTTCGGCCTGCTGCTGGCGCGCGGCCTGGAGATCGGCCTTGAGCGCAATCATTTCACCTTCGAGCTTTTCGAGCCGGGCTTCGAGCTCGGCTTCGTGGGCGGTGCGCGCTTGTGCCAGCGAAGGCAGTGCGAGCGCACCGGTCAGCAGCAGCGCCCGCAGCGCTTGTCTGGTATGGTTCATTGACCCTCTCCTCAGGTGTCCATCTTTCGGGACACTTCCGTTCGATCCGTGGCGAGTTTCGGACCGACGGGCCTTGGCAACCAGAGCGAGGATGGTCTTATATCTACGACCAAGGTCTATGCGCGCAGCGACGCGAGCCTGCGGTATCTGCAGCGCAAACACGAGAACGAGAGGAGTCCGGTGAAAATGGGCGAAGCCGTCTACCCCGTGCCCGAGAACTGGGCCGCCAACGCACTGGTCGACGAAGCGCGGTATTTCGAGATGTACCGCCAGTCGATCGAGGATCCGGACGCCTTCTGGGCCGAGCACGGCAAGCGAATCGACTGGATCAAGCCGTTCACCACGGTGAAGAACACATCGTACCACGAAGCCGATTTCGGCATCCGCTGGTTCGAGGACGGTTCACTCAACCTTTCGGCCAACTGCCTTGACCGCCACCTCGCGACGCGCGGCGACGACATCGCCATCCTGTGGGAGCCGGACAGCCCGAGCGAACCCGAACGCCGCATCACCTATCGCCAGCTGCACGAACAGGTCTGCCGCTTTGCCAACCTGCTCAAGAGCCGGGGCGTGAAGAAGGGCGAGCGGGTGACGATCTATCTGCCGATGGTGCCCGAAGCCGCCGTTGCGATGCTGGCCTGCGCGCGGATCGGCGCAATCCATTCGATCGTGTTTGCAGGGTTCAGCCCCGATGCGCTGGCCGGCCGCATCATCGATTGCGACAGCCGCATCGTGCTGACCGCCGACGAAGGCCTGCGCGGCGGCAAGAAGGTTCCGCTGAAGGCCAACGTCGACGAGGCGCTCAAGCAGTGCCCCGATGTCGATACCGTGGTGCTGCTGCGCCGCACCGGGGCCGACGTCGCCTTCGTCGAAGGCCGCGACGTGGACTGGGCGAGCGCGGTGGCCGGGCAGAGCGCCGAGTGCGCGCCCGAGGAAATGAGCGCGGAGGACCCGCTGTTCATCCTCTATACCTCTGGCTCCACCGGCAAGCCCAAGGGCGTGCTGCACACCACCGGCGGCTATGCCGTGTGGGCATCGATGACGCACGAGTACGTGTTCGACTATCGTCCGGGGCAGATCTACTGGTGCGCCGCCGATATCGGCTGGGTCACGGGCCATTCCTACGTCGTCTACGGCCCGCTGATGAACGGCGCGACCACGGTGATGTTCGAAGGCGTGCCCAACTTCCCCGATCCCAGCCGGTTCTGGCAGGTGGTCGACAAGTTCGGCGTCGAGATCTTCTACGGCGCCCCGACCGCGCTGCGCGCGCTGATGCGCGAGGGCGACGAATGGGTGAAGAAGACCAGCCGCCAGTCGCTGCGGCTGCTGGGTTCGGTGGGCGAGCCGATCAATCCCGAAGCGTGGGAATGGTATCACAAGGTGGTGGGCGATGCCCGCTGCCCGATCGTCGATACCTGGTGGCAGACCGAAACCGGCGGCGCGATGATCACCCCGCTGCCCGGCGCCACGCCGCTGAAGCCGGGTTCGGCCAGCCGCCCGTTCTTCGGGGTGAAGCCCGCGCTGGTCGACAACGACGGCAACTTCCTTGACGGGGCGACCGACGGCTGCCTGGTCATCACCGACAGCTGGCCCGGGCAGATGCGCACCGTGTGGGGTGACCACGAGCGCTTCTTCCAGACCTATTTCAGCACGTTCAAGGGCCTGTACTTCACCGGCGACGGCTGCCGTCGCGACGAGGACGGGTACTACTGGATCACCGGCCGCATCGACGACGTGATCAACGTGTCTGGCCACCGCATGGGCACCGCCGAGATCGAAAGCGCGCTGGTGGCGCATCCCAAGGTGGCCGAGGCCGCGGTGGTGGGCATGCCGCACGACATCAAGGGCCAGGGCATCTATGCCTTCGTCACCTGCAATGCCGAGATCGAGCCCGACGAGGCGCTGCGCAAGGAGCTGGTCGCGTGGGTCCGCCACGAGATTGGTCCGATTGCGACGCCGGACGTGATCCAGTTCGCACCGGGCCTGCCCAAGACCCGTTCGGGCAAGATCATGCGCCGCATCCTGCGCAAGATCGGAGAAAACGACGTTTCAAATCTGGGTGATACGTCGACGCTTGCCGATCCGTCGGTGGTTGACAACCTGCTCGCCAACCGGCCGCAACTGGCCAATGCCTGATGTTTTGAAGGAGCCGCCGCCCCGCCCGGCAGCGGCTCTTTCGAGCACTCGATCCGATTTCGAATGATCTTGGATATATTTCGTCCGGCTTGCGCATAAAATCACATTCCAATCGAGGGGTCGCGATTGGGAGCGGGGCCAAATGAAGTTGCAGAGCGGCCCGGGCGACCTGTTCGACCTTGCCGGAGAGACCGGCTTGTCCCCCGAACTCCTGCGCCTATGGCAGGTGCACGCGGGGTTTCCGGCCGCCGAACACACCGAACATGGCCGCATGTTCTACCCCGAGTGGCAGGTGCGCCGGCTCAAGCTCATCCGCCGGCTGATCGCGCTGGGCGAACCGCCCTCGCGGCTTTACGAGCTGGAGGAGGAAGAGCTTGCGGTGCTGCTCGACTACCGCACGCGGATCCACGAACAACCGCCGGCCGGGCTGCCCACGACGCGGATCGAAGACTATATCCGCATGCTGTCGCTCAACGCCTTCGCCGATGCGGAATCGGCGATGCAGAGCCATGTGATCGAACAGGGGCTTGAGGATTTCGTGCTGAGCATCGCGGCGCCGCTCTGCAGCGCAGTGGGCATCGCCTGGGAAAAGGGCACGATCTCGATCGCGCAGGAGCATATCTTTTCCGACATGATGGTGCGCACCCTGCGCGCGTGTTCGAGCACGCTGTTCCAGCCGCAGGGCCACGTCAACACCGCCCGCCCGCTGGTGCTGCTGGGCACGCCGCCGGGCGAAGTCCACGTGCTGGGGCTCGCCATGGTGGAAACGCTGCTGCTGTTGCAGGACTGCCGCCCGTTGCACATCGGTTGCGGGTTACCCGAAATGGAGATCGTGCGCATCGCCAGTGAAGTGGGTGCGGACATCGTCGCCATGTCGTTTTCCGCCGCGCACCATCCGATGCGCACGGTGGACGTGCTGGAGCAGATCGACCGGCACTTGCCGCCGCAGATCCATATCTGGGCCGGCGGGGCCAATAGCGGACTGTACCAATCCCTGCCGGCGCGCGTCCGCGTGTTCCGATCGCTCGGCTCGGTGGCCAGCGCGGTCGATGGCTGGCGACGTTCGGTCGAAGGGCTCGCACGCAGCCATTAGGCCTTTGCGGCACCCCCTGCCGGCGATAAGCTGGCGCGCGCGGACCGAACGCCGGCCGCGCATGGGGGAGAGAACGGCGCCTTGAGCGGGACCATCCTGATTGCCGACGATCATCCGCTGTTCCGGCAGGCGCTGGCGCTCGCCGTGACGGCGGTCGCGCCCGGTGCGCGCGTGGTCGAGGCGGGAACGCTTGCCGCCGCGGCGAAGGCGGTGTCGGAAGCCGATGACCTGCGGCTGGTGACGCTCGACCTCAAGATGCCGGGCGCCATCGGCTATTCGGGGATCGCGCTGCTGCACGCCGAAAGACCGCATGTGCCGATCCTGGTGGTTTCGGGCGCGGAGGGCGCCAACGCGGCCGAGGAAGCGCGCGCGTTCGGCGCGGTGGGCTTCCTGCGCAAGGATGCGGACCTGTCCCGGATCGAACAGGCGATTGCCGCCGCGCTGGGCGGCACGCCGGTCGCGCCCAGGAAGGCCGACGCGGTGGAACAGGTGCGCAACGAGGTTGCCGGCCTTACCCCGACGCAGCTCAAGGTGCTGCTGGCCGTGCTCGACGGCAAGCTCAACAAGCAGATCGCGCACGAGCTGGGGATGAGCGAGGCGACGGTGAAGGCGCATATGACCGCGATCATGCGCAAGCTGGACGTGCGCAACCGCACGCAGGCCGCGCTGGTGGCGCGATCGCTGGGACTGGACCTGAGCCGGTAGGCGCCGACGTGGCGGAGCGCACCGTCTATTTCCACGGCATTCCCGGCAGCGGCGGGGAACTGGCCCTGTTCGGCGCCGAGATTGCCGCAAAGGCCGCCGGGTTCATCGTGCCTGACCGGACGCAGGCGGGACCTGCGGAAGCGACGGCGCGGTTCTGCACACTGGCCTCCGCGATCCGCACGCAGGCGGAAGGAGCGCCGCTGCGACTGGTGGGGTTCTCGCTGGGTGCGGCGGCAGCGCTGCGCGTGGCGCCGCATCTTGGCACACAAGTCGTCGGCATCGACCTCGTGTCCGCAGCCGCGCCGCTATCGACGGGAGACTATCTGGGCGCCATGGCCGGCGCTCCGGTGTTCAGGGCTGCGCGGACCAGCCCGCTGCTGCTGGCCGCGATGGTGGGCGCGCAAGGCCTTTTCGCCCGGCTGGCACCGGAGAAGCTCTACGCCGCGCTGTTCGCTTCGGCGCAAGGAGCGGACCTGGCGCTGCGCGACGACTTGCAATTCCGCGCAGGCATGGTGCGGGTGCTGTCCCGCGCTTTGGGACGCGGTGCGCCCGGCTATCGCCGCGAAATCCTCCACTATGTCGGCGACTGGGCGGCCGAGCTGGCGCACGTGTCTCAGCCGGTGCGGCTGTGGCACGGGCGCGCAGACAACTGGTCGCCAGTCAGCATGGCCGAAGCGCTGGCAACGCACCTGCCCCGATGCGAGCCGCCGCGAATGTTCGACGGGCTTTCGCATTACTCTACCCTGCGGCGCTATCTCTCCGAGCGCTAAACCGAGGCGAGAAAGCCTTCGAGCGCCGCCGGATCGACCGGCTTGGCAAAGAACGCGATGCTGCGCCGCTCGGCCTTGCGCCGCAGCGCGGGGTCGCTTTCGGCGGTGACCAGCGCCACCGGCAGTTTTGGATAGCGGCGGCGCAACCGGGTGATCAGTGCCAGGCCGTCCTCCCCATGATCGAGGCTGTAGTCGATCAGCGCGGCGTCGACCTCGCCCGCCAGTGCGAGCGCTTCGGCGATGTTCGAGGCGGCCACCACGCAATGGCCGCTGCTTGAGAGCAGTGCGGTGGTCGCCTCGACGATGGCGGGATCGTTGTCGACGACGAGCACCCGGAGCGGGGCGGCGTGATCGGCCGGAAGGGCGGGTCCATCCCCGGGCGGGAGCGCTGCCATTTCCGGGGTAGGCGCAAGCGCTGGCAGGCTGACGCTGAAGCGGCTGCCGCGGCCGGGGTGCGAGGCTAGATCGAGATCGAGCCCGAGCAGGCGCGCGATCCGTTCGACGATGGCAAGGCCCAGGCCCAGTCCCTCGGCCTCGACCGCGCCGAGCCGGGTGAATTCGGAGAAGATCGCCTGCTGTTGTTCGGTCGGGATGCCGACGCCGCTGTCGACGACATCGATCCGCCAGCGCACGCCGCGCCGACGCACCCCGACGACGATGCCGCCCGATGTGGTGTAGCGCACCGCATTCGACAGCAGGTTCTGCAGCACCGAGCGGAGCAGGCCCGGATCGGTCATCGCCCAGCCCTGCGCGCTGGCGAGGGTGAGCGAGAGGCCCTTCTCCTCTGCCAGCGGGCGCATCCCTTCGGCAATGTCGCGCAGCAGCGGGCCGAGCGCGACCGGTTCGGGGCTGGGCGTGATGCCGCCGGCATCGAGCTTGGATATGTCGAGCAGGGCGCGCAGCAGATCCTCTGCCGCAACGATCGACCGGTCTACGCGGGCCACCAGGGGGCGCTGCGCTTCGCCCACCTGCCGTTGCAGGGCAGTTGCAAAGAGGCGGGCGGCATGAAGCGGCTGGAGCAGGTCGTGGCTGGCGGCAGCGAGGAAGCGGGTCTTTTCGCGCGTGGCTTCGGCAAGGCGGCGGTTTGCCTGTGACAAGGCCTCGGTACGTTCGGCGACGCGCCCTTCCATGTCATCCAGGGTGCGGCGCAGTTCGGCGCGGGTGGCGGCTTCCTCGGTCACGTCGGTGAACGAGGTGAGATAGCCGCCGCCGGGCATCGGGCCGCCGACCGACTTGATCACCCGCCCATCCTGTCGGATCCGTTCCGAGACATAGGGTTGGCGTGCGCGCAGGCGTTCGAGCCGGCGTTCGACCTGCGCTTCGACATCGCCGGGAAAGCCGCCACGCCGCACGTTGTGGCGGATGAGATCGGCCACTGGCACGCCGACGCGGACGAGGCCGGGCGGGTAGCCGAACATCGCCACGTAGCGTTCGTTCCACGCGACCAGCGCAAGATCGGCGTCGATCACGCTGATCCCGGACGGCAGGTTCTCGAAGCTGGCGGCCAGCAGCTGGCGCGAGAAACGCAGCGACTGGCCGCCTTCGTCGAGCAGGCGGGTAACGTCTTCGATGCCGAGTTGGCCGCCCACCAGCGCCGAGGCGACGAGTGCGCGCGCGGACGAGGCACCGACCACGGCCGCGATGAGGTCCTGCGCATGGCGGGCGGCCGAGCGATCGACCGGATCGGCACCAACCGCCGGCGGGAAAGCGGCCACGGCAGCCTCCTCGCCGATGAAGCGGGCGGCGAGCGCGCGCAGTTCACCGACGTTGCGCACCGGGCGCTGCCCCCGCGCCAGGCGGGGCGCGACGAAGCTGCCCCGGCGGCGGGCCGACAGCGCGGACAGCAGCGCGAGATTGGCGGCAAGGCTCCAGACCACGCCGTGAACCAGCGGTGTCGCATGGCCTATCCCGAACAGCCGCAGCGGATCGAGCACGGTGCCTTCCAGCGCGGCGAGCCAGGCGGGCGGAAGGATCGGCGGCAGCGCCAGCGTCCACAGCCAGAGCGCGAAACCGGCGGCCAGGCTGACCCGGCCCGCGACCGGATCGCGTCCGTTGCGCAGGGTGCCGAGCACGAGGTGCGGGGTGAACTGCGCCATCGCGGCAAATGCGACGAGCCCGATCGAGGCGAGCGAATTGCGCGCCGGCAGCAGCAGCGCCCAGGCGAGCGACAGGCCGACGATGCCGAGGATCGCGAGGCGGCGGACCACCAGCATGCGCCGTCCGAGCGCCCCTGCCCGGCCGGCGTCTTCGCCATCGCCTTCGCTGCGCAGCACGGCGGGGAAGATGAGGTCGTTCGACACCATCGTCGCCAGCGCGGTCGCATCGACGATCACCATCGCGGCGGCCGAGCTGAGGCCGCCGAGCAGGGCGGCAACGGTGATCCAGTGGGCACCGACGGCTTCGGGCAGTTCGAGCACGAAAAGATCGGGCGACGCGCTGTTGGGCAGCGCGACGAGCCCGGCGGCGGCAATCGGCACGATCAGCGCGGCCATGATCGCGACATAGGCGGCAAGGCCGAAGCGCGCGCGGGGCAGGTCGGATGGCTGCTGCGCCTCGGCCAGCGCCATGAAGAACTGGCGCGGCAGGACCAGCACCGCCAGCGCCGAGATCAGGCCGATGACCGCAAATTCAAGACTGAGGTGTTCGGGCGCGAAGCGGGTGGCAAGCACGTCGAACGCGGCCGCCCGCTGCAGCGGGCCCGCATCGCGCAGTACGGCGAAGGCGGCGATGCCGACCAGCACCAGCGCGACGAGCTTGATCGCCGATTCGATCGCGATCGAGAACAGCAGCCCTTCGTTGCGGCCGGCGACTTCATAGCGGCGCGTGCCGAACAGGATGGCGAAGAGGGCGAGCACCAGCGAGGCTGCGACCATCACCGGCAGGGCGGCGTCCTGCCCGGTGACCACGACGAAGGCGCTGCCGATCGAGCGCAGCTGCAGCGCGCCATAGGGGACGATGCCGCACAGCGCGATGACGGTGACCAGCCGGGCGATGCCGGGATCGTGGCCGAAGCGGGCAGCGATGAAATCGGAAATGGTCGTCGCGCGCTCTGCATGGACGGCATCGGCAAGCCGGCGCAGGAAAGCGGGCGCAAGAAGCATGACGAGGCAGGGCGCGATGTAGATCGGCAGGTAGTTCCAGCCTTCCCGCACCGCGCTGCCGACCGCGCCATAGAAGGTCCAGCTGGAGCAGTAGACGCCAAGGCCCAGCGTGTAGGCCGCGTGGCGCAGGCGGGGGCGCGCACGCATCTGCGGCGCAAAGGTTTCGACGCCCGCCGCCACGGCGAACAGCACCGCGATGAGCAACAGCGCAAGCAGTGCGGCAAGCGTTGCGCTCATCCCGCCATGCGCCCGTCGGCACGATCATGCAGCGCTGGTTTCGGTGGCCCCATGCTGCGCATCCTTGCGGCGCACGCGCGGGCTTTCAAGCCGGATCGATGCGACCGTGCCTGCAGCGTGCGATTCGGATTGGGGAAGAAGACGTAACACCCGGCGCGGTGCGATTTTTTCGCATCCTCTCCCAAGACCGCGCCGGGCGAACGTCTTTGACGGTGGCGCAACACTATCGCGATTTGGCGTATTGACCAGCAAAAATGTCAGGTGCGTAAAATTCCGCAGCGGTTGGTGCGTTGCCGCCACACCGCCTTTCCAAGATTTTGACACTCCAAGAAACTTTCGCCCTGTTGCGCATGCGTTTGGCGTCGTGCGCCGCTGCGGTTGTTGCGCATTCGCGAACCGGCCCGGCGAATCGCGCCAGCGTCATCCCCGAAGCATGAGGTAGATGACGCCCGCCCCCGAGGCGGCGAGCGTGGCAAGGAGCGGGGTTGCAGCACGCACGCCAGCTCGACCGGGGGCGATTCCCATGGCCATGACCGCCTTGACCAGCGTATTCGCCAGCACCGGCCCTGCCAGCAACAGCCCGGCGCGGTCGTCTCCAAGCGTTCCGGGGGCAAGTCCTGCCAGCGTCATCACCGCAGCATCGACGTCCATCATGCCGGTGAGCGCGAGCACCGCGCCCATTCCCGTGCTGCCGTATCGGGCGAGCGCCCAGCGCGCGATCAGCGAAAACAGCGCGACCATTGCGGCAAGAACCAGCGCCGGCCGGAAATCGAGCGGGTTGCCGAGCTTGACCTCGCCCCCGGCCGTGGCCGCCTGGTGGCGCCAAGCGGAAAGAGCGAACCCTGCCGCGACGAGCGTGGCGGGCGCAAGTGCGAGCGCAAGCGCCGGCAGCACGCGCGGCACCAGCACCAGTGTCAGCACCTGCACGCGCAGGAACATGACGATCGAGGCGATGGCGATGCCCGCGACCAGCGCGCCCTGCGCTTCGGGTTCCGCCCGCAGGCGGCGGGCATAATCGGCGGTGACCGCGGTCGAGGACACGATCGCGCCGGTGGCCGCAACCAGCAGCAGTCCCCGCCGCGTGCCCCAGCGCCGCGCCGCGGCATAGCCGGCGAACGAAAGCCCGGCGACGATCACCACGACCAGCCAGATCCGGTGCGGGTTCCACGCATCGAACGGACCATAGGCGCGGTCCGGCAGAAGCGGCAGCGCCAGCAGCGCGATCAGGAGGAAGCGCGCCGCGGCCTCGATCTCGATGGCTGACAGGCCGACAAGCGCGCGATGCAGCATCGGGCGCGAAGCCAGCAATGCGAAGACGGCGGCCGCTCCGCCCAGCGCCAGCGTGGGCCCCACACGCACCGCCACCATGCCGAGCGCGAGCGTAAGAACCCCGGCGACCGCCGTCGTGGCCGACCGGCCCGGCGCATCGGCTTCACTGCGATAACCGACGACGAGGAGCAAGCCCGCCCCCAGCACGAGCGCCGCAGCGACGCCATCGGGCAGGCAACCGGCAAGCCCGCCGACGAAGCCGAGCAGGCCGAAAGTGCGTACGCCCGCGACGCGCGTACCGGCGGGGCGCAACCGCTGGCTCCACCCGCGCTCCACGCCCACGATCAATCCCGCCAGCGTTGCCGCGGCGAGCGCCGGCCATAGCTGAGCCTCTGTTCCGGTCACGCCATTGCCCCTCCTGCGCCCCCTTATCACCGTCGCGCAATTTCGACGCGTTGAAAGCGCGAGAAGCTGCCTTGCGATGCCATCGCGCCGGGTAAGACTGCACCAAACGGCGCAGCGACGCCCTGATGAGCGGGAAGAGGACAGACGTGGCCAGCAAGGTTCTGATCGCCAATCGCGGCGAGATCGCCATCCGCATCGCGCGGACCGCCGCCGAACGCGGGATCGCAACGGTAATGGTCCACCCGGCGGACGATGCCGCTTCCGCTCACGTCACGGCGGGAGATTTGGCGCGCGAGCTGCCGGGCCAGGGCGTTGCCGCCTATCTCGACCAGGCTGCGCTGATTGCGATTGCGGTGAGCGAAGGCTGCGACCTTGTCCATCCCGGCTATGGCTTCCTCAGCGAAAACGCAGCGTTTGCGCGGGCCTGCGCCGAGGCCGGACTCGTGTTCGTGGGCCCGTCCCCTGAAACGCTCGACCTGTTCGGAGACAAGGCGGCGGCCCGTGCGCTGGCCGCACGCTGCGGCTTGCCGACGCTACCGGGTTCTCAAGAAGCGGTTACGCTGGACGAGGCTCGGGCGTTTCTCGCCACGCATGGCGCGGTGATGCTCAAGGCGCTGGCCGGCGGCGGCGGACGCGGGATGCGCGCGGTCGAGCGCGCGGAGGACCTAGACGAAGCCTTCGCCCGTGCGAGCTCCGAGGCACAAGCGGCGTTTGGTGACGGTCGGCTCTATGCCGAAGTGCTGATGGCGCGGGCGCGGCATGTCGAAGTGCAGGTGGTGGGCGATGGCAGCGGCGCCGTGCACCACTTGTGGGACCGCGAATGCAGCCTGCAGCGCCAGCGCCAGAAGCTGGTCGAAATCGCGCCGGCGATCGGCATTGGCGCGGACGTCCGTGCCGCGATCCTCGACGCGGCGCTCGCGCTGGCACGCGCGGCCCGATACCGCGGCATCGGCACATTCGAATTTCTCGTCGACGCGGATGGTGGGACGGCCCTGCCCTTCGTGTTCATCGAGGCCAATCCGCGCATCCAGGTGGAACACACGGTAACCGAGGAGGTGACAGGCCTCGACCTCGTCGCCACCCAGTTCGCGCTGGCGCGAGGCGCAAACCTCGACGCGCTTGGGCTTCAGGCCGTGGCGGACCGGGCGCCCGACGGGGTGGCGATCCAGCTGCGGATCAACATGGAGACGATCGACGCGCAAGGCCAGGCCCGGCCCACCGGCGGAACGATCGCACGCTATGAAATGCCGACGGGGCGCGGCGTACGCGTCGACGATTATGGTCGCAGTGGCTACGCGCCGAGCCCGCGCTACGATTCGCTGCTGGCCAAGCTGATCGTGCGCGCGCCCGACTTCGCCGCCGCGGTCGCCAAGGCGGGGCGAGCGCTGGACGGCTGCAGGATCGAAGGGCTCGGCACCAATCTCGAACTGCTGAAGGCACTGATCGCGCGCCCGGAGGTGGCGGGCGGCGCCTTCGACACGCGGTTTGTCGAACGCCATGTCGCGGAATTGATGGCCGCTGCAGGGCAATTTGCACCGGCGGCAGGCAGCGCTTCGGATCCGCTTGCCGTGCTTTCGGCGCGCGCCGCCCAGGCGAGGCCGGTTACGACCAAGGCTTCGCCGGTGCCTGAAGGCCATGCCGCGGTGCGGGCGCCGATGGTCGGCACGCTGGTCTCGGTCCTCGTCGAAGTGGGCGATGTCGTGCGCAAGGGCCAGACGCTGGTGGTGATCGAGGCGCTGAAGATGGAGCACGCGATCACGGCTCCGGTCGCCGGGACGGTGGAAGCGGTGTTGCACGCCGGCGGCGATGTCGTGACGGAAGACGCGCTGCTGGCAACGCTGCTGCCGGACGAAGACGCGCAGGAGGAGGATGACGTTCCGGTCGACATCGACACGCACGCGCCCCGCGCCGATCTTGATCGGGTTCGGGCGATGCATGCGCATGTCTCGGACGCCGGGCGAGCGGAGATCGTTGCCAAACGCCATGCCAAGGGCAAGCGCACCGCGCGTGAGAACATCGCGGACTTGTGCGATCCCGGATCGTTCATGGAGTATGGGCCGCTGGTGACGGCGGGACGACGCTACGAGGACACCCCCGATGACGTCGACCGTCGGCTGATCAAGACAGCGTCGGACGGACTGGTGATGGGCATAGGGCGGGTAAATGGCGATGCCTTCGGGCCCGAGCGTTCGCGCTGCGTGGCGATGAGCTACGACTACACCGTGCTCGCCGGAACGCAGGGGCACAAGAACCACGTCAAGACCGACCGAATGCTTGAAGTCGCGCACAACGCCCGATTGCCGGTGGTGTTCTACACCGAAGGCGGAGGTGGCCGCAGCGGCGGTGCGTCACCCGGCGATCCCACCCCGCCCCCGACCACGGTGGGGGGGCTCAAGTACCGAACCTGGGCGCACATGGGCAAGCTTTCGGGTCTCGTGCCGCTGGTCGGGATCGCCAGCGGCTTCTGCTTTGCCGGCAATGCCGTGTTGCTGGCGATGTGCGACGTGATCATCGCGACGCGCGATTCCAGTCTCGGCATCGGCGGCCCCGCGATGATCGAAGGGGGTGGCCTGGGCGTGTTCGCGCCGGAGGAGGTCGGCCCCGTGTCGGTCCAGGCCCCCAACGGTGTCATCGACATCGTGGTGGAGGATGAAGCCGAGGCGACGGCCATGGCACGCAAGTATCTGTCGTACTTCCAGGGCCGGATCGAAAGCTGGCAGGACGCCGACCAGAGCCCGCTGCGCCACGCCATCCCCGAAAACCGCCGCGCCGCCTATGACGTGCGCCGCATCATCGAAACACTGGCCGATGTTGGCTCGGTGCTGGAACTCCGCCGCGATTTCGCACGATCGATGGTCACCGCGCTGGCGCGCATCGAAGGGCGCCCGGTGGGGGTGATCGCCAACAATTGCGCGTCACCCACCGGCGGCGCCGTCGACAGCGATGGCGCGGACAAGGCTGCACGCTTCATGCAATTGTGCAATGCTTTCGATATCCCCGTGATCACCTTGATCGACGTGCCCGGGAATATGGTCGGGCCCGAAGCCGAACGCACGGCGACGATCCGCCATTGCGGCAGGCTCTATGTGATCGGGGCAAACCTGCAGGTGCCGATGTTCTCGGTGGTGCTGCGCAAGGCCTATGGCCTGGGCGCAATGGCGATGAGCGCAGGGTCGCTGGACAGTCCGCTGTTCACGGTGGCCTGGCCAACGGGCGAATTCGCGGGGATGGGGATCGAGGGGGAGATCAAGCTCGGTCGGCGTGCCGAACTGGCGGCCATTGCCGATCTCGAACAGCGCCGGGCACGTTACGAGGAACTGCTCGCCGGAGCCTATGCGTGGTCGAGCGCCGCCAATGGCGCGACGGTATTCGAATTCGACGACGTGATCGATCCGGCGGATACGCGCCAGTGGCTGGCGATGGGACTTGAAGCGGTCGCCGGACGACCGGCGCGCACGGGCAAAGTGCAACCGTGGATCGATACGTGGTGATTTGTGAATCTGGTTGCGGGGGCAGGATTTGAACCTGCGACCTTCAGGTTATGAGCCTGACGAGCTACCGGGCTGCTCCACCCCGCGACACCATGTTTGGGCTGGGTGTGCCAGCCCTTTGGCAGTTTTGTTTTCTGGATCGGCGAGCGATCCAGCGGCGGGCTGCTTTTCCCCGCGCCACTGATGTGTGCGTCGATTGTGACGCAAAAAGGGGCCTTGGAGGGCCCCTTTTGGAGGGCACGAAGGCCCTTGAGATTGTGAATGGGTTTTCTTTGCGTCGGCTTTAATGCCTGGCGACGCCCTACTCTTCCAACGCTTGAGCGTTAGTACCATTGGCGCAGACTGGTTTCACGGCCGAGTTCGAGATGGGATCGGGTGGGTCACAGACGCTATGGTCACCAAGCAATAGAGCCGGCGCAAAGATTTTAATCGATGATACAGATGAGGTTTTGTCCTGGCTGGATACCGCCCATCTGGCAGCCGCAAGGCTGTCATTGATGGTGGGATTCTCAAGCATGAACAGAGTTATTAGGACCGGTTAGCTTCATGCGTTACCGCACTTCCACACCCGGCCTATCAACGTGGTGGTCTACCACGACTCGATGATACCTTATCTTGAGGGAGGCTTCCCGCTTAGATGCTTTCAGCGGTTATCCCGTCCATGCATAGCTACCCTGCTGCACTCCTGGCGGAATGACAGGTACACCAGAGGCATGTTCACCCCGGTCCTCTCGTACTAGGGGCAACTCCTCTCAAGTATCGACGCCCACGGCAGATAGGGACCAAACTGTCTCGCGACGTTCTGAACCCAGCTCACGTACCACTTTAATTGGCGAACAGCCAAACCCTTGGGACCTGCTCCAGCCCCAGGATGTGATGAGCCGACATCGAGGTGCCAAACGATTCCGTCGATATGAGCTCTTGGGAATCATCAGCCTGTTATCCCCGGCGTACCTTTTATCCGTTGAGCGATGGCCCTTCCACGAGGGACCACCGGATCACTATGACCGACTTTCGTCTCTGCTCGATTCGTCAATCTCGCAGTCAGGCAGGCTTATGCCATTGCACTCTAACAGCCGGTTTCCAACCGGCCTGAGCCTACCATCGCGCGCCTCCGTTACTCTTTAGGAGGCGACCGCCCCAGTCAAACTACCCGCCACAGAGGGTCCCCGAACCGGCTAACGGTCCTGGGTTAGACATCAGAAAACAACAGGGTGGTATTTCACCTATGGCTCCACACCAGCTGGCGCCGGTGCTTCAAAGCCTCCCACCTATGCTACACAATTCTTTCCTAATGCCACTCTGAAGCTGCAGTAAAGGTGCACGGGGTCTTTCCGTCTAACCGCGGGTACTCCGCATCTTCACGGAGAATTCAATTTCGCTGAGCATATCCTGGAGACAGTGGGGAAGTCGTTACGCCATTCGTGCAGGTCGGAACTTACCCGACAAGGAATTTCGCTACCTTAGGACCGTTATAGTTACGGCCGCCGTTTACTCGGGCTTCAATTCGGAGCTTGCA